>JACKJF010000001.1 GCA_020638095.1 Hyphomicrobiaceae bacterium
GAACCTATTGATTTTTCTGACTATTTTGTTTTCAGAGACTTAGTGGACAGGCCTTTGGAATGGCGGATTCTTTTGCGAACTCTCGACGTTTCTCGCCGGATTTCGGCGGATCGACGTGCGCACAGGAAGGCATTCGCGGGTTGACCAGACGTTGACAAGCGATGCTCATCAAGTGTGATAGACCATCACCACGGTCGCATGCACCGATCATCACGCGATGGGCGGGAAGCAGTCTTTCGCTACGCACATTTTGATTGGCCGCCCGTCTGACGAGTGGCGTTGTGATTCCTATGTCGTCCGGTCCGAGCGAATGCAGCGAGGCTTGATCCCCAAACCGACGACATTGCCAACCAGGCTGTCCACCGCCGCCGCGACCTACGAGTTGTTTCGCGCATAACACCCGGCCCGCCGCCCCGCCGTGGTCGCGCCCGCGAGGATCGCCGCGTTCAGACCGTCGACCGTCCTTGCCCCTTCCCAACGCCGCCCGCCGCCCGCAGCATCGATGCCGCGAGCTCGCGCGAGGCCGAGAAGGCGATGGAGAAAGGACCGCATGGGTGGCAGAATCGCCCGAAACCGACCCTCAAGACATTGGGAATGCATGGGAATCTGAACCGTCAAATCAGCAAATTGCCGCCGCAGCACACCTAGTTTCTAGTGCCCCGGCACCGCGGGTATCGGGAGCAACCCCAGAACTGCCCATAGCGGCCGGAGCGCTTCCGCATCGGGGCACTACAACGCGGGCAGGTTGGCGTGCCTGACGTTGGGATCCCATGCGGTGGAGTGGGTGTGGTGACGTTGGGTGCTCGAGGCGGCTGTGGTGCGGGTCGCTGTGGTGGTGTCACCGTCAGCGCCACAGCTGAAGCCGGAACTGATGCGCCCAACTCGTGTAGGTCGTGTGCGCATTGTTCACGAGCTGCAAGCGCTTCGATCAGATCCCTGTCACTTCTGGCCTTAGCGGGCAATGCGTCCAGCCGGGCCTTCGCATTTCTTAGGGTGCCCAGCCCGTTTCGGATCGTGGACTCCAGTTTCGCCTTCTCTGCCGCGAACCGCCCACGCAAAGCCCGTTCGTCGGCAACATCCTGAGCGTTTGGCGTCCGGTCATACTTGAACCGAGACTCGTGCGCGCGTCGCCATGCCACCAGCTTGCCGGTCAGCACCTCACCAAAGCCTGGCACGCGCAGGACCGCAGATTGGGTTACATCAGCAGCGGTCTCGATTCCGAAGGAAATCAGTGTTGCCTGCTTAGCTTGGCCTATGCCAGATATATTCGCGCGGCGGATTGGGAAGCCGTCAAGGTAGGCCAGTCGCTGACGTGACTCCCTGTTGGAATTCATCACCATCAATTCGCGGGCGAGCGCATCGTCATGGCCTTTGTAGACAGCAATAGCCGCGTCAAGATCTTCGCGCACCTTCACGACTTCGGCGATGCCATTCCGCTGAACAAAAGCGTTCAACTCGCGCTGCACTCGTTCATCGGCATCCTTGAAGGCCCGCTGAAAAGGGCCTGCTTCAACTTCACGGTCGGAGAAGGTGATCCACCCCCAGATCGCCAGTCCGATCCATACAAACCACACCGGAGCGGCGAAGATAAAACCGGCAACTGCACCGCCCATCATCAACAAGCCCATCAACGCCCGCCCGCGCTTCCCGCTCCTAGCTTCGCGCAACGTATTGCTGGCACCGCGCGGCGTGGCCGCAGCTGGCAGCAAGTCCGCGGCCGTTGGAAAGTTGAATGCCAGAATTTCGCGGATTGCCTGTTCCGTGCCACGCGCATCGGTTGGTATATTCGGCTCCACGGCGGTCAGGTCCGGGAACATGTCAAAGCCGCTGTTGGCGGCTAGCTTGCACCATACACAGCCACCGGCAGCGCTGGGGTAGTAGTGCGTCTTCACCCTGCTGCAGTGATTCAACGAGCCTTCCAGAGTGGTCAGGGCATGAATCCAATCCAGCGCGCCAGGTCTTGCCGCAGGTGCCAGTCCAAATGCGCTTTCGAATGCGCCAGAGACAGCAGCCGGGAACATGTCGAGTGTCAACACGCCAGGTGGCGGGCTTGTCTGTGTCGCCGCTTGCCGGGTTAGCGAGAAGGCGAAGCGGTTCTGGGCAATTGCCTCGCCCATGGAAATATCTGGGCCTTTGTAGCGCCCGGCATACGGATGGCGGCCCATGAACAGGAGGTGGAATATCCCAACCGCCAACCCAAAGTTGTCGTGCTCTATGGTGCGTTGAACGGACGCAAGGTTCTTTCCATGTAGCTCGGGCGGTGTGAAGTCGGGAACCCCGACTACGCAGGGATATGACTTGCCGTTTAAGCTGAACTGGAAGCTATCCGCATCGATCAGGGCGACGGTCGCATCCTGAGCCACAAGCACGCCGGAATGGTTCAGATCGCCGATGACACATCCCGTCTGGTGAACCTTCCCAACAGCCCGCGCGACGTTCAGCGCGGCATGGACAATGAACCTGAAATCCGACTTCGGGAAATGGCGCTTGCGAGATTTCGGGCTGTACAGCTCATGCAGGGGCCGATAGCCCGCAACGAGCCGCATGACGAAACCAAGAAAATTGCCGCGAATGTCTGTCGCCACCTCGCCGGGGTAGGCGACAAGATCCGTCTTGGCGGCGAGGCCTTCGCTAACCATCGCCCGCACCTTATCTTCCCGTTCGGCGCGCAGGCTGGAGCTGTAGATTTTGACGGCCAGGCCAGAGCGGCCTCTGATCGCGTAAACTTCGCCTTCGCCGCCTTTGCCGATCAATTCGGCAACCGAAACCCGATCCTTTCCGATGACGATTTCTTGCACGGTCAGCCCCCGGATATGAGGATGAGCGTCTTGTCATCGTCGGTGCGTTCGCAGACCGACGGTCCAGCGAGGTATGTGGCCAGCTTCGCCGAAAGCTCGACAAGCCGTCCCTCGCCCGATGCAGCATCAACCGGGCGGAACATGGGATCGAAGAACCGGGGGTGCGCGGCCTGTTCTTGATGAGACAACGCCAGATCACCAACACCATCGGAGAACAGTGCGAAGGCATCGTGGTCGCGCGGGTGGCGGGCGATGTTCAAGCGCGGTTCGGGGTCATCAGTGACAAAGTAGGTGCTGGAGGCGTACTCACCGTTCTCGGGCCAGCATAGCACATGCCACTCCGTACCCTTTCTTCCCACAACTGCGCTGTCGCCGATATGCAATGTTACCGATTCATTCGGCGTGGCGACGACTACCGCCAGCGTCGCGGCGAACTGCCTGGGCGTAGACTTCCGCTGGGTGGCTATTGCCGAAATTTGGTCGCGCAGTTCGTCAATCCAGTCAGCCAATTCTTCGTCACAAGGCAGCTCAGGATTCGCGCGAACCCATTCACGGAATCGAACCGATAGAAAACGGCACGTGAGCCAAGCGCCAAATGCGCCGAACTTAGCGCTACCCGCTCCATCTGAAACAACAGCGAGAATCCCGCCACCGGCCAATTCGACAACAGCGTAGGCATCCTGTAGCCTAACGCCCTTCTGACTGTGAGATGTGCCAATTACGGACGCGGAGGCCCACCGCCAAGCCACAATCTTACCCTGCTACAGCCCAGCCGTCCGGGGCGGTCGGGTTCTCGAGCGGAACGGCATCGCCGGGGTTGGACTGCGAAACGGCGCTAAGGGAACTGGAAAGCCACTGGAACAGCTCCTTAAATGCAAGTCCTTTCAGCTTTAGCGGTTGGCGGGTGGCGATCTGGCCGAGGACATTCATATCCGCTTGTTCCACGCCTACCGCATAGAACATGAACTCTTTACGCTCTTCGCCTTGGTGGACGCGCTGTTTTGCCTC
Organism: Hyphomicrobiaceae bacterium; assembly: GCA_020638095.1. Lineage (GTDB taxonomy): Bacteria > Pseudomonadota > Alphaproteobacteria > Rhizobiales > Devosiaceae > JACKJF01. The sequence continues at coordinate 3,807 of JACKJF010000001.1, forward strand.
CTGCCAACTGTCGGTCGGGGCACCATCGGTAATGAGGAAAACCCACGGGCGGTAATACTTGACGCCATTCTCGCGGTAGCGATCCTTGCGATGGCGGAGCATGTCGAGCCCGGTCACAATCGCCTCGCCCATTGGGGTCGCGTTATCCGCAACCAGAGTTTCGGGGTAGAAGCGATCCACTGTCGCGAAGTCTGACCTGATCTCCACCGGCCCGAAAGTGACCATAGCCAGTTCAACGCGTTTCGCAGCCATTGGGTCGTTCATGAGTTCCTGTCGCAAGGTGGCCAACCCTTCGTTCAATTCCGAAATCGGCGCACCAGACATGGAATAGGATGTGTCCAGCAGAAGTATTACCGGGCACCGTTGTTCCGGGTTCTCCGCGAATTCCGCATCGCTAAATGGCTGTTGCTCAAATTCGTTCATGTGGGTGCTCCAAGCGATCTGACTCACTCCACGCTGCTCGCGTGTCTTCGCAGTCTTAGCACATCACCGACGCGGATATATAGCCAAGGCGGGAGAAAAGCCTCGCTTGAGGGCAGCGTTCGGCCCATGTGCTTTCTTCGGGAGCCTACTCAATCTACGTCGACCGGATCGCTCCCAGGGTACGTCTCGGCAATCCCCACGTGATCCGCCACCCCCTCCACCTCCTCGTTCTGCCGGAGCCCCTTGCTGACTAGGCCATGCAGAGCAGCGTGCGCGTATACGAAGGGATCGAGGGCCGTTGCGTTCGTCGTCGCTCTTCGGCTGCCAGGAACGGATCGGGCTGCCGCGCTCGAAGTGCGTGACAATACAGCTTTTGTACCTCTATTGACCCGAAGGGGCCATTCCAGCGGGCCACGCCCGATGTCGGCTCTGGGCCGAATGCCCCGCCCCTACCCCTTCGGCGTCACATCCCTTATCCCCTTCTGCAGCAACAGTGCCACTTGTTCGGCGGTGAACTTGAACCCCTGGCCGTCCGGGATTCGCTCGGCTGACACTGGGTATTTCGGGCGGCGAGGGTCGATTCCGGTGATGCGGTAATGCTCGCGCCCGGTGCTGAACTGGCGACCGTAATCGGCAGGGGACAGGCCGAAGGCTTCGGCAAGTGCCTCGAACCGCAACCGCTCGGGGTCGAGGGCTGTGCCATCCGGCAGGGGGATCGAGACGCGAAAGGTGACATCGAACCCCCAGCGCAGGTCGACGTTGGTGATGTCGCGCGGCTCGACCACCAGGCCATGACGGGCGGCGACAACCTCACAGGCCCTCAGCATCTCGGCTTGAAGGCGCTGGCAAAGCACGGGCGTCAGGTTTCTCGGGGGCTTGGCGCTGGGCATGGCCGTTCGTGATTGGTGGCGTTCTGTCTGGGTTAACCCATGTTCGGACCCCGATCAAACCAAGGGCGCAGATGGAGGCGTGCATCCGTCTGTTTCCCGCCTTCTGTGGTGCGCCAGTTCATCCAATCCCTCGCTCTTCCTGCCCGGAATTACCACTCCCGCCCCAGTTCCACCTTCCGCCTGTATTCCGGTCCCGGTCCCGTGGTCCGACTTGATAGTGGCGCGGGTCTACGCCTGTGTCGTCGGGCAAGGAGGCGAGATGGATGGTCAAACGACTGAAACTGAATGAGAAAACTCTGCGCGAGGCCGAGCCCAAGCCCGGCGTCAGCTACCAGATATTCGACACGGAGGTGATCGGCTTTGCCGCCCGCGTGCAGGCCTCGGGTGCGCGGACCTTCACCATCGACTACCGGCACGCTGGGCGGCAGCGGCGGATGACCATCGGGCGCTGGCCGGAGTGGAGCGTCACTGCCGCCCGCGAACGCGCCAAGGAACTGCGGCGCGCCATCGACGAGGGGCAGGATCCTCTGGCGGCGCGTGACGAGTGGCGCGGGGCCCCGCGCATCACGGACATGATCGACCGCTACATCGCTGAACACCTGCCGAAACTGGCCAAGACCAATGCGGGCGACCAGGTTTCGATGTTGAAGAAGATGGTCGAACCGGCCTGGGGCAACCGGCTGGTGACGGAGATCACCAAGTCTGACGTGGCGAAGTTCCTCGATTTCGTGGCCGAGGGGCGGCCTCGCCCCTGCAAGGCAAAGCCCAACAACCGGGCTCGCAAACTGCAGGGTCACAAGCCCACCCCGATCCGCGCCAACCGCATGGGCGAAGTGTTGCGCAAGATGTTCACGCTGGCGGTGGAGTGGGAATGGCGGACGGACAATCCCGCGCAGGGGTTCCATCGGCGGATCGAACATGCCCGCGAACGGTTCCTGTCGCCAGAAGAACTGACGCGGCTGGCGGCCGTGCTGGATGCCGCAGAGGATCAGCGCGCCGCGGCGATCATCCGCATGTGCATGCTGACCGGCGCCCGGGTGGGCGAGGTCCGGACGGCCCGGTTCGAACAGTTCAACCTCGACTATGCCATCTGGTCGAAACCCGCCTCGACCACCAAGCAGCGCAAGATCCACCGCGTGCCGATTTCGCAAGACGTCGCGGCCATCGTGCGCCTGCGCCTTGAGGCGGTGCCCAGCGGCAATCCATGGCTCTTCCCCGGCGACACGGTCGGCCAGCCCGTGCGCGAAATCCGCCGCTTCTGGGCCAAGGCGCAGAAGGACGCCGGGCTGGCCGATGTCCGCATCCACGACCTGCGCCACACCTTTGCCTCGCTCTTGGTCAGTGGCGGCGCTTCGCTGGAAATGATCGGCAAGCTCTTGGGCCACAGCCAGATGCAGACCACCCAGCGTTATGCGCACCTGATGGATTCCCCCCTGCGCGCGGGCGTCGACACGGTGGCCAGTCTCCTGCGCCCACGGCCACGCCTTGTGCATGACGCGGCGCAGGAGGGGGCCGACCTGCCGAAATCGGCCTGACCGTCAGACCGGCTCCTCGCCCCGCAGCTTGCGCCAGAGCGAGGTCAGCCGCTTGCGGATGGTGCTCTCATCGGGCACATCGCCCGACTTCGAGTTCTGGACGAACCAGTCCTGTACCAGCGAGATCAGCGCAGTCTTGGTTTCCGGCAGTCCCTTCTCGTGGGCAAACCAGAACAGCCACGCATACATCGCGTCCCAATCGTAGCGCGGTGTGGCGCCGATGGTGGACACCAGACGGGGCAGGAGTTCACGCTCGTCCTCGAACTGGTGCAGATTGCCGGCGTCCACCAGGAGGTCGAAGGACCGGACCAGCAGGCCCTCGGCCGGATCGGTGATCGTGAGCCAGGTCGACGTCCCGAGCGGCATGACCCGCTTCAGGCGCGCATGCTCGTCGCTCGGGCCGATCCTTCGGAACAACCCCATGAGTTCGGCCATCGGCGCCTGCACCATTCCGGCGACGGTTTCCGCGCCGCAGAGCACCGGGGGAATACCGGTCACGACATGCAGATGTCCCGCAGCCGCCCAGCCTGCCACATCGGCCGGGTGACGGTTCCACCGGAAGGCCAGTTCGTAGATCGAATGGAAGGCAACGGGCGGCAGGGGCATCGGGAAACTCCTTTCAGGCATGCGGCATCGTTCGGCCAGGGCCGTCGGTGCAAAGATCAAAAGTCCCGCGTCGCGAGGCATGCGGGTGGGTTCAGTGTGGAGCGCGTCGTCGAGGAAAATCGCCTGTTGGCCGAAGCCGCACCGTGACCGGCGCGGACATCCGACGCTGTTCGTCTTTTCGATTCTTGTGGACTGCTCGGCCAGGAATCTACGCAGCCGGAGGGCGAGCAGGCAACCACAAACCTCCGAGGTTCGGTCCGAACAAAGAAAGAACTTGTGGATATCGTTGAACCCCTTCGGAACCCGACCGGAACATCCCATTCCGCCCATTCCGCCCCCGGCAGAACCGTCGAATCCGCCTGAACGCCTCTCAATCGGCGTGACCCATAGGACACTGGGATGCACGCGCACAGATCGCTGTCCGGAACCAGCCCGGGTGATGGCCGCTGGCGCGGCTGCATGCAGTGAGTCTGACGGGCGAGGATCGCAAAACTCCAATGAAACAAGGGGCGGAATTGACCGGCGGCGCCCAATTCCACCTTCCGCCTGTCTTCCGGTCCTCGCGCTCTGCTTCGCTGACCCGGCCCCCGCCAGAGGGGCGCAAGGCCAACGGAGCAGCCCATGAAAGACATCCAGACCGATCTCGATGAGGACATCCCCGACCTGCTGGCAGACTGGATCAGCCGCGAGCAGTTGGCGCGCGCGCTGGGCCTGACCGCCGATACGCTGTCCCGCTGGGAAGCCCGTCGCCAGGGGCCGCCATGCACACGCATAGGTCGAAAGACCTTCTATCGCCGCGCCGCCATTCAGGAATGGATCCGCGCGCAGGAACAGGCCCATCCGGTGCGCAAGACGCGGGGGCGTCCATGACCATCCAGCACCGCAGTTCCGCCTGGCCAGCCGACCGCCTGGCCGAGGCCCGCGCTGTCATCGCTGACGTCGCGCATCACAGCGATCTCCTGATCCGTATCGCCTGCAACGTTCTTGCCCAGCATGGCGAGACCCCGGCCGAACGCGCCGATGCCCAGCGCCTGCTGGTTGTCGTCGATGCGCGGCGGGGGGTAGCGCGCGCCCAGCGCGAAGACCAGGGGAGGGCCGCGCGATGATGCGTCGTGGCACCCCCGAGGCCAACTTGCAGCGCGCCGTCGTGCAGGCGCTGCGCATCGCCCTGCCCCGCACCGCCATTATCCACCATTGCGCCAACGAGGTGACCGAGGCCGGGCCTCGCGGGGCCAAGCGCCAGGCGATCCTTGTCGGCATGGGCGTCCATGCCGGGTTCGCCGATCTGATGGTCCTGTGCGACGGTCGCGTTCTGTTCCTCGAACTGAAGGCGCCAAAGGGGCGGCTGCGGCCGGAGCAGGAGGCGTTTCGAGATGCCGTTCAGGCGCAGGGGTTCGGCTGGGCGCTGGTGCGCAGCCTCGACGACGCGCTGGGCGCGCTGGCCGATCATGGTTTCACCACGCGGATCGCCCCTGCCCCGCGGAGGACCGCACCATGAGCCACCGTGCGACGATCTGGGCCATCCAGCAGCGCGGGTTGAAACCCGCCACCAAGATCGTGCTCTGGTTCCTCTGCGACCGGCACAACCCGGACTTCGGCTGCTTCCCGACACAGGCACGCTTGGCCGAGGACGCGGAGATGTCCATCTCGGCGCTGAACGAGCATCTCGCCTTGCTAGAGCGGGCGGGGCTCATCCGCCGCATCCGCAACCATGATCCGCGCACCCATCGCCGTCAGGCCACCCGCTACATCCTGGGGTTCGAAGAAGGCTTTGCACAAGAGCCAACTCCGGAAACCGGAGACGGCTTCGACGGCACGGAAGGTGAACAGGACAATGATCCAACTCCGGAATCCGTACACGGAGCCATCTCCGGATTTTCGGCAAAGCCATCTCCGGATTTTGCCGAAAGCCATCTCCGGAATCCGGAGACTAACCTTGTAAGAGAACCTCTAAGTAAACCAGTAAAGGAGGAGGAGGGCGCGCAAGCGCGCGAGGCGATCTCCGATGAGGTTTTCGGGGAACTGCTCGACGCGCTGGGCCTCGACCCCGCCGCCCTGCCCGGATGGTGGCAAGGCTGGCCGCCCCGGCTGTACGTTCAGCGCTGGCGCGACGAGCTGGGCCTGACCGAGGCGGAGATCATCGCCACGGCCGAGGCCTCCCGTCAGGAGCATCCCGATCCGCCAGATGGGCCGAAGGCGCTTGACCGCGCCATGCAGCGCGCCGCCCAGCGCAAGGTCGAAGATGCCGGGCGCAAGCGGCGAAAGCCCAAGGCGGCCCCCGCTCCTGCCATGCCACCGATCACCGACCTGCCCGCCTTCTATGCCGATCTGGTCAACTCCGACCGCTACCTGCCGGTCAGCGCGATCAGCAACACGATGCGCGATGCCATGTTGGCTCGCGGACTGGTCACAGCCGAACGCCTGCGCGAGCGGGGCGTGCGATGAGCCTGCATCGTCCGATCCGCCGTGCGGGCAGCCGTTCCGTGAAACGCGCGCTGGGCGTGCAGGCTGCGTTGGAATGGGCCTTCCGTATCGAGAAGGCCCAGCTCGAACTGCCGCTGCCCAAGAATGTCACCGAGGAAGGCTTTGGCTTCGGCCTGGAATACGTCCTCCTCCAGCGTGCTGCGCTGGGCTGCAAGATCGACGGCGGCCAGCACAAAATCGGGGGCTACACCCACGAGGACGCCGAAGTGATCGCCGCAACCGTCGCGGGGATCCCCGACAGCCTCGGCGGCAAGCGCATGGCGATCCGCGTCGCCGAACTGGCCCGCGCCGGGCTGACCCCGGATTGGATGCCTGACGCCGTCCCGCGCTGTGTGCCGGCCATCGTGAAACAGAACCAGCATGGCACGCATGCAGGCACCATCGTCGTGGGCACCGAGCGCATCCGCGTCCGTGGCCCGAGCGCGCGCGCGACATGGAAAACCGTCGACATCCTGGCCTGTCCGGTCACCTTCTCGCCGCATCCACAGAAGATCGAGGCAGCCCGGCGCGGCTATGACGACTGGTGGCAGGCGCTGGGCTGGGTGCGGGAGGGGCTGATCGCGGGCGGCATGCTGCGGGAGGTCGAGGTGACGGAGGCGATGCCGAAGGTGCAACCGTGGCTTCGTTAATCGGACCACAAAGGGGGAGATGCAGCAATCACGAACGACCAGACATTTGCGCTCGGTACAGGGAGGCGTGCAATCCATCGATGAGTAGAGATCGAAGGGGTGTAGAAACCCAAGCCTCAAGCGGTCCAGTTTCCGGAGATCAGATCTCAACCCCAAGGATACTCGTTATGAGTGAACGGCGACGAAGCGGGCAGGACAGTGGCCTGACCACGGCGAGAGCGCAGGGGCGCAAACCTTGCGCCCCTGCCTTGAGCCTCAGACTCGCAGAGCCATGCCATCGGCCCCCGGATCGGCGCCGCCGTCAAGCAGTTCGCCCTGCACGCGGATACCATGCACCCAAGCGATGCCAAAGCTGGCGGGGCTGCGGATGATCTCATAGCCCTTGGCGGCCAGCGCATCGGTGGTCCTCGCCGGGATCCGGTTCATCACGTCAATCGCCCTGCTGGTCGAGGAGAAGCGGGGCGCCGCCACCGCTTCGGCCATGCTCATGCCGTGGTCGAGCACGTTCAGCACCGCCTGCAGCACGCCCATAGCGATCTGGGTCGCCCCGGGCGCGCCGATGACCAGAACCGGTGCGCCATCTCGGAAGATGATGCTCGGGCAGATCGAACTGAACCGCGCCTTGCCCGGAGCGATGGAACCGGCCCGACCGGGCCGCGGGTCGAACACTCCCATACAACCATTATACATAAAGCCGAGACCCTTGGTCACCACACCCGAAGGCATGCCCAGCGAATGGGTCATACTGACACAGGCGCCGTCCTTGTCGACCACGCTGATATGGGTGGTGTCCTTCTGCGGCAGGCCTGCCCCGTCCAACCGCGGCACGTCGGCAATCTCACCCGCGCGGATCTTCTCGGCCAGTTCCTTGGCATAGGAACGGTCCAGGAGCCTGTCCAGCGGCACTTCTATGAAATCGGGATCGCCGACTGAACGGTCCTTGTCGACGGTGGCATATTTCATCGCCTCGCAGACGATGCGCAAATACTCCGGCGTGTTGTGGCCCGTGCCTGCAAGGTCGAAATTCTCAAGGATGTTCAGCATCTGCACGAGCATGACCCCGCCGCCGGGCGGCTGGTTCGAGGTCACCTCATAGCCACGATAGCTGCCGCGGATCGGCTCCAGGATCTTCGGGCGGTAGTTCTCTAGATCAGCGCGACGCAATAGCCCTCCATTGGCGCGCATATCGGCATCAATCGCGCTGGCAATGTCGCCGCGATAGAAAGCGTCTGCGCCGCCCCGTGCCACCGCCTCCAAGACTGCGGCCATATCCGGGTTCTCGACCCGATCGCCCAGCTTCTTCGGGGTACCATCCTCGCGGCAATACAGCGCCTTGCCGGCGAGAGTATGGCGCAGCCGTTCTTGGTTCGAGACCCGGCCCATCGCGCCTTCATCGGACCAGAAGCTGGTGACATGCGGCCGCACAGCCCAGCCCTTGCGCGCCCAGTCGATCGCCGGGGCCAGCAATTCGGCCCAGGGCATATGACCATGGCGCTTATGCGCCTCTGCATGGGCGGCCAGCGAGGCCGGAACGCAGATCGACTGGTAGCCGATGTCGTTGACGCGGCCCTTCAGGATGAAGCCATAACCGTCGCGCGCCTCGCCTTCGATCAGGTCCTGCCACATTTCGGGCGTGGCGGCAGCGGGGGCAGGGGCGTGGAAATCGATATACTCATGCGCATTGCCGGCCGGACTGTAGACAGCCATGCTGCCGAAACCGGCGATGCCGCACATCATCGGGTCGACCACTCCCTGCACGAAGGCGCAAGCCAAGGCCGCGTCGACGGCATTGCCGCCAGCACGAAGGATTTCCGCCCCGGCCTCGACGGCCTCGGGCTGCGGCGCAACGATCATCGCTTGACGATCAGTCATTTCAAAGTCTCCAGTTTAGAAGCGGTCTGTGAATAGAGATGGCACTCGACGAAATTTCCCGATGAGCCTGCAGCGGGAGGGGCTGCCTTGCGGCAGACCTCCATGCAGGCGGCACAGCGGGGGTGGAACGCGCAGCCCGAGGGCGGGTCGATAGGATTCGGGAAAGAGGTGCCAAGCGAGAGTTCGGGCACGCCCTTATGCGGATCGGGCGTCAAGACCGACGACAGCAAGGCCTTCGAATAAGGATGCCGCGCCTCCGCAAAGAACCGCTCTGCCGGAGCTTCTTCGACGATCCGGCCCAAATACATCACCGCGATCCGCGTCGCGATATGTTCCACCACCGAAAGGTCATGGCTGATGAAGATATAGGTCAGGCCGAATTCGTCCTTCAGATCCATCAGCATGTTCAGGATCTGCGCCTGGACCGAGACGTCCAGCGCCGAGGTCGGCTCGTCACAGATCACCACTTCAGGTCGCATGATGAGCGCCCGGGCAATCGCGACCCTTTGGCGTTGTCCGCCCGAGAGTTGGTTCGGGTAGGCGTCGAGCAATCGCTCGGCCAGGCCGACATTGGACATCATCGCCCGCACCGTGGCGCGACGCTGCTGTGCATTTCCGATGCCATGGACGACCAGCGGCTGCGCAATGATGTCGCCAATCGAGCGGCGTGGGTTCAGTGAAGAATAGGGGTCCTGAAAGATTGGCTGCACCTTGCGCGACATCGCAAGCCGCCCCTGCTGCCCGACCGGCACACCATCTAGCAGTATGCTGCCGGTGGTCGGCGTATCGAGGCCAAGGAACAGTCTGGCTAGGGTAGACTTTCCACAGCCGGATTCTCCCACCAGCCCCAGCACCTCGCCGCGCTTCAGAGACAGATCGATCCCGCGAAGGGCCGAAAGCTTGCGTTTCGGCGCGAAAATGCCCGAGGAAATGGTGAAATCGCGGGTCAGCCCCCGCACTTCGAACAAGGGTGCAGGGTTCAAAGCTTGATCAGTCACTGTTCGATCTCCAACCCAACGGCTTCCGTCCAAAGCTTCGCCACCTCTTCGGGGGGCAAGATGCAGCGGGACGCCTGGGTACCGGCTACCGCTCGCAAGGCGATCTCGGCGCTGCGGCAGGCCTCTCGCACGGCCGGGCAGCGACCGGCAAAACCGCAGCCTTTGATCCCACCCACAAGGTTCGGCACGATGCCGGGGATGGAGCCCAGCCGCGCCCCCGGTTGCGCCCGCACCCCCGAGGGCAGGCATTGCATCAGCCCTTTGGTATATGGGTGCGACGGGCGGTCGAAGATCTCGGCAACGCTGCCGGATTCGACGATCTGCCCCGCATACATCACCAGCACCCTGTCCGCGATGCGCGAGACCAGTCCTAGGTCATGTGTGATGAACAGCATCCCCATGCCGAATTCGCGCTGCAGATCCTTCATCAGATGCAGAATCTGTGCCTGAATGGTCACATCCAGCGCGGTCGTCGGCTCATCCGCTATCACCAGTTTCGGCTCGCAGATCAGCGCCATGGCGATGACGATCCGCTGCCTTAACCCGCCCGACAGCTGATGCGGGAACTGCTGCATCCGACGCGCAGCCCCACTGATACCCACCTTCTCAAGGATCCTCTCGGCCAAGGAATAGGCCTCACGCTTGCTGATCCTGCGGTGGCGCAGCAAGGGCTCAGTCAGTTGGTCGCCGATCGTATAGACCGGGTTCAGCGCCGTCATTGGCTCCTGAAAAATCATCGCCAACTTGTCGCCCCGCAGATTGGACAACTGTCGCTCGTTGAGTTTCAGGAGATCCTGACTGTCAAAGCGCAAGGCTTCCGCTTGCACCTCGGCCTTCTTCGGCAGGAGCCCCATTACCGAGAGCGCGGTGATCGACTTGCCGCAGCCGGATTCACCGACAATGCAGACCGTCTCGCCCATGGCGACGTCGAAGGAGATGCCGCGCACCGCGTGCAAGGGGCCAGTTGAAGTGCTCAGCTTGACCTGCAGGTCACGCACTTCCAGAACTTTTTCTATAGGTCGAGTCACGTCAGCGACCCTCCGGCGAAGTCAGGTCGCGGACGCCGTCCCCCAGGAGGTTGATCGACAGCAAGAGCACGAAGAGGGCGATGCCCGGCAAGGTGATCATCCAAGGCGCAAAGAAGATGTCATCCTTGGCCTGGGCCAGCACAAGCCCCCAAGAAGGCAGGGGTGGCTGCACGCCAAGACCCAAGAAGGACAGCGCTGCTTCGTAAAGGATCGCAGTGGCCATCTCGATGGTGGCGATCACGATCAAGGGGGCGGCGATATTCGGCAGGATCTCGGTCAGAAGGATCCGCGGGGTAGAGCTGCCGATCGACTTGGCTGCGGTCACATATTCCATCGACCGCACCTGCATCGTGGCCGACCGCGTGACGACGGCGAACCGGTCCCAGAGGAGGAGGCCCAGAACTAGCGTCACCACCATCAGCGAAGAGTTGAATAGCGCCACGGTGGCCAGCGCGACGAGGATCACCGGCATGGTCAGTCTTGTGGTGATTAGGAAAGAGATCACCATATCGGTCCGCCCGCCGAAATAGCCGGCAAGAATGCCCAAGGTGGTGCCGATCAGGCCCGAGACCAGCGTTGCCGTCAGCCCGATGAAGAGCGAGATCCGCCCGCCATAGACAAGCCTCGACCAGTAATCCCGGCCCAATTGATCGGTGCCCAAAGGATGGTTCCATGTCGCCAAGGGGTCATCCCAGAACCAGCCATACCAGATCGGCGGCAGGCGGCGGTCGATGATCGATTGCGCATAGGGATCGTGCCAGGTCACCAGCGGCGCGAGGATCGCCAGAAGGAGGACGATGCCCACGCCGACAAACCCGATGACAAAGCTGCGGTGCGAAAGCGCGCGACGCAGCACTTTCTGGCGGCGCATGCGGTTTTCGGAGAGATTGACTTGAAGGTGCGTCATGGCTCTTTCCCCTCAGCCCATCCGTAGCCGCGGATCGAGCCAGGCATTCAGAATGTCCGCGCCAAGAGTCAGCAGGACGTAGATCCCGGCGATCAGCAGGACGACGGCCTGAATGACTGGCAGGTCCGAGAAGGTGATGGACTCCCAGGCCAGATAACCCAGGCCGCGCATGGCAAAGATGGTTTCGACCACGATTGAGCCGCCCAGCATGAAGCCCAACTGCACCGCCGCCACCGAAACCAGCGGCAGGATCGCATTGCGCATCGCATGTTTCAGCACGACCTTGCCGGGGCGGAGCCCCTTGGCGCGGGCGGTGCGGATATAGTCCGACTTCATCACTTCGATCACGCCGGCACGGGTGAGCCGCATCAACGTCGGCGTCGCGTAGTAGGCCAGCACAACCGAAGGCAGGACGAAATGTCGCCAGGTGTCCGAGCCTGAGGCTGGCAACCAGCCCAACTTCACGACAAAGATGACCATGCCCAGCAGGGCAAACCAGAAAGTCGGCATCGCCTGACCGACCAGCGCGAAAACAAGCGCTAAGCGGTCCACCCAGGTATTCTCGCGCAGACCCGCCAGCAGACCCAGCGGCAGCGACAAGGCCAGGGCGAGTGCAAAGGCCGCAAGTCCCAGCGCCAACGTCACTGGCAGTCGCTCGGCCACCACATCGGCGACCGGACGGCGCTGGCGGTAGGAGGTGCCAAGGTCACCCTGCGCTACATTAGCTAGCCATTCGGCATAGCGCACTGGGATCGGGCGGTCGAAGCCATAGGCAATCCTTGCCGCTTCGACATCCGCAGCAGTCGCTCCCTCACCGGCAATGGTGCGGGCCGGATCGGCCGCGACATTGGTCAATGTAAAGACAATGGTCGACACGGCGAGCATCACAAGGATGCCCAGACCCAGCCTTTTCAGAACATATGCCAACATCGTGGTCTACTCCGGCCCGTTCAGTCAGTCGTTCCAGCCGACGAGGAAAAAGCGCGGGTTCTCGTCGGGGAAGGGCGTGAATGCGAGATCGGCGTCGTAGGCATAGGTCGCAGGGTTGGTCCACATTGGCTGCCAGTAAAGCTCATCCACGATGCGGCTCACCGCGAAGTCATAGCTCTTCTTGCGGGCATCCTGATCCACGGTCTTGGTCGCTGCGATCAGCGCATCCGACAGCTCCTGATCCCGAGCCATGTCATCCGGCGTCAGGGTGAAGAAGTTGTTCAAGAGCGCCGAGACATCGTTGACGCCATAGGAACCCCAATCCGCCATCGACAGGTGCACGGTGTTCCCGGCGACCCGCTCTTGCAGCGCGGCCCATTGCAGCAGCTGCACATCGGTATTGATGCCAACGGCCGCCAGATAGCCCGCGACAGCCTCGATCCAAGCGCGGTCGCGGATTGCATTGCCGACCAGCGACAGCGTGACCGAGCCGTCCCAACCGGCCTCGGCCAGTAGGGCCTTAGCCTTTTCAGGATCATAGCCGCGCTTGGTCAGATCGTCGCGGCAGCCGAACTGAGTGCGGAAACAGGGCGCATCGATAGCCGTAGAACCGGCGCCTACGATGCGCGACACGATGGTCTCGCGGTCGATGGCATAGGCGATAGCTTCGCGCACCCGCTTGTCGGTCAGCGGGTTGCCACCTTCCATCTCGCGCATGTTGTAGGACAGGAAGGTGATCCGCATCGTCTCGGCCGGATCGACCACCAGACCGTCGCGGTTAGCGAGCGGGGCCGCCTGATCCGAGGGCACATACCAGATCCAGTCGACACCGCCGCTCATCAGCTCGGCAAGCTGGGTCGAGGCTTCCGGAATGGTGCGGAACTCGATCTCGTCCAACTTCGGTAGTCCCTTGGGGCTGTCCGCAAAGTAGCCGTCGAACTTGGTAACCTTCATGGAGCTGCCAGGAACGAATTCGGCAAAGACATAGGGCCCAGTGCCGATCAGACCGCCATCGACATTGGCGGCCTGAGCCTCGCCGTAAAAGCCTTCGGGCAGAATGGCATGCAGAGTCGAGATATATTCTAGCGCGGGCGGGAATGGCGCCTTCAGATGCAGGGTGACGGTATAGTCATCTTGCGCCTCGGCGCGGTCGATCCAGTTGACATTGCTCTGTACGTTGATCTTGTTGTCGGGATTGGCGATGTAGTTGTAGGTATAGACCACATCGGCCGAAGTAAGCGGCTTGCCGTCGTGAAATTTCACATCCTGACGCAGCTTGAATTGCAGCGTGGTGTCGTCCTTCCACTCCCATTCGGTGGCCAGCAGCGGCTCATAGGTGCCATCGTTGGGATTACGGTAAACGAGCGTATCCCAAACAAGTTGGCCGTTCAGCAGCATCGCCTCGCGGTGGAAGTTGTAATAGGGGTCGGGCGCGGTGATCGCCTGCGTGCTGGCCCAACGCAGTTTATTCGCCTCCTGCTGCGCCAGGGCAGCAGTCGCAGACACTGACAGCAGCGCGACTGACAGAACTTTTCCGAGTAACTTCATGGTATTCCTCTCCTGTGGTCGTCTTTCGGTGCGTGCTCGTTCAGCCGAGCAGCGTTTTGGCAAGCGCGGTGAACTCTTGTGCGATTTCGGTACAGCGTTCCGCTGGATAACGATGATTGATATTGCCAATGGACAGGCTACCCAGCAGGCGGCGGTCCGAGTCGAAGACCGGAATGCCGATGGCCACGACGTATTCGAACAGGTCCTCGTTGCCGATGACATAGCCCCGTTCTCGCCCCTCGGCGATGCGGTCACGAATCTGCGCGGGATCAATGACACTGCGTGCGGTCCGACGCTCAATCGGGCCAGATAGGTATTCGTCAACAAAGTCGTCGGGCGAAAAGCACAGAATGCTGAAGGGGCCGCCGCCTAGATGCAGCGGTGATCTTGTGCCAGTCCGAGTTCCGACAGTGGCAATTGGAGCCGTGCCCTCGACCCTCCGGATGCACAGCGCGTCGCGCCCCTGTGGCACCATCATAAGCCCGATGTCCCCAGTGGATTTAACGATGGCTTCCAGCAGCCCGCTGGCGCGCACCAGCAGCGGATGCCGAGCCAGCGCCAGATGCGCCATCTCGATCAGTCCACTGCCAAGACGGTAACGGCCGTTCTCTGGTATCCGCTCCAGCATTCGCTCTGCGACGAGCGTGGAAACGATCCGCAGGACAATGGTTTTGGCCAGACCGGAGACCGCGATGATCTCGGATAGGTTCGGCTCGGTCCGCGCATCGCTCACGATGCGCAACACCGCAATGGCGCGTTCGATGGACTGGTTCTTCTCGCGCTCTGCCATAGGCCCCTCTGGTGATGTCCGATAATCGGACATGTAGTCCTAATACAGGACCAATGTGCTTGGCAATAAATCATGAGTCAATACCTGTGTCAATGGCGGAGCAAAAACCAGCCACGGGGCGGCGTAAAAGCAGGCCACGTTTATGCGCGCACTTGAGCCCGCCGGGAGGGCTTAGCCCGAGCGGCGGGCTCAAGTGCGCGTCGCGGTCTTTTACGGGGTCTGGCCGGCGTTTCGGGCCCGACTTTGCGCGAGCCTGTAGCTGTTGCCATTCATCTCGAGGATGTTGACGTGGTGAGTCAGGCGGTCGAGCAGAGCGCCGGTCAGCCGCTCTGTTCCGAAGGTCTCGGTCCATTCGTCGAACGGCAGGTTGCTGGTGATGAGCGTGGCGCCGCGCTCGTAGCGTTGCGAGATCATCTCGAAGAGTAGCTCGGCGCCGGTCTTTGACAGAGGCACGAAGCCCAGTTCATCGATGATGAGCAGTTTGACCGAGGCCAGCTGCTTCTGGAGCCGCAGGAGGCGGCGCTCGTCGCGGGCTTCCATCAACTCGTTGACCAGTGCCGCGGCCGTAGTGAAGCTGACCGACATTCCTTTCTGACAGGCGGCTAATCCCAGCCCCAGAGCAACATGGGTTTTGCCCGTGCCACTCGGTCCGAGCGCAATGACGTTTTCGCGCCGCTCGATCCATTCGCAACGGGCAAGTTCCAGCACCTGCATCTTGTTGAGCTTCGGGATCGCCTTGAAGTCGAAGCTGTCCAGGCTCTTCTTGGCGGGGAACTTTGCAACCTTGATCCGGCGTTCGATCATCCGTCCCTCGCGGTCGATCAGTTCCAGTTCGACCAGTCGGGCGAGGAACTGGACGTGGTCCAGGCCCTCGGCTGCACATTGGCGCGCCAGCTTCTCGTGCTCCCGCAAGAAGGTCGGGAGCTTCAGCGTCTTCAGGTGATGAGCAAGCAGGATCTGCGGCGCACCGGTCATGCCGCGTCTCCCGACAGCAGAGACATGTAGCTGGCCGCCGAGGTGGTCCCCACGTTGGCCCGCGGCAGGTAGGGATAGACATCGAGGTCCAGCTTCGGCGGCCGTTTCTCAACATGGCAGAGAGCGAGGTGCTTCACGGCATCGAAGCCGACCGCGCCCAATTGCAGGGCCTTCTTCACGGCCGCGTGGAGATCATCGATGTCGAAGGTTTCCAGCAGGCGCAAAACCTGCACATATTCCCGGCGTCCCGCCTTGATCATCCGCGCCTCCATCAGGCGGCGCAGGGTTGCGAACTCAGGCGGCAGGTTCCATTCGGCAAGAGGCGCGGCCTGATCCAAAGCATTGATCTTCCTCTCGATGAGCGGGAGGTAATGCACCGGATCGAACACCATGTCCTCGCGGTCATAGCAGCGGGGATGGCGTGCGATGAACTCGCCACCGCAGCCGATCACAACCTCGTCGACATAGCCCCTGATCCAGACATCGCGGTGGCCGTAGGCGACCGGCACCGAGTAATCGTTGGTCTTGTAGCGTACCAGCGCTTGGGAACTGACTCGCCCGGTGGCTTGGTCGCAGGCATCAAACGGCGCGGGTGGCAGATCAGACATCACGACCAGATCTCGCACGAGGCGTTCCCCGATGGTCTCGGACTGGCCGCGCAGAACATCCGCCTGACGTTTGCGACACTGCTCCTCCAGATAGGCGTTGAACGAAGCCCAACTCACAAACCGCGGGACCGGGACCATGAAGTTGCGGCGGGAATAGCCAACCAATCCTTCCGCGTTGCCCTTGTCGTTCCCCTTGCCGGGGCGGCCATAGCGGTCTCGGAACAGGTAGTGGGACAGGAACCCGCTGAAGAGCGTGGCCCGCTGACGTGTGCCGTCCGCCAGGATCTTCGCAACAAGACAGCGATCGTTGTCGTAGAGGACCGATACCGGCACCCTGCCGAAGAAGGCGAAGGCGTGGACGTGGCCGTCTACCCAGGCTTCCGCTGTCGCCGCGGGATAGGCGCGCACGAAGCAGGCATCACTGTGCGGCAAGCCCATAACGAAGAAGTGCGCCTTCTGCTCGACGCCGCCGATGACGACCACAGCCTCGCCGAAGTCGGCCTGGGCATGTCCTGGCGGATGGGCCAGCGGCACGAACATCTCTCGGCCGCGCCGCTCGCGCTCCCGCATGTAGTCCTTGATGATCGTATAACCGCCGGTGAAGCCATGCTCATCGCGAAGCCGCTCGAATACCCGCTTCGCCGTGTGCCGTTGCTTTCGATGGACCTCGCGATCCCCCTCCAGCCAGCCATCGATGATCTCGGTGAACCCATCCAGCTTCGGCCGCTTCACCGGCGCCGTCCGCCGGTATCCAGGCGGAACCGAGAACGCCAACATCTTCCGAACGCTGTCGCGGGAAACCCCAAACTGACGCGCAGCCTTGCGCTGGCTCATGCCTTCTGAACAAGCCAGGCGAACCTTCCGATACAAATCCACGGTGAAAATCCTCCCGCCCTCCCTGTCGCCAGAAAGGGTAAAGGTGGACGACTTTTAAGCCGCCCGCAGCGGGCTCATCCCGCCGCTACCGTGGTCGACTTTCTCACCGCCGTTCTCAAGGGCCGTCAGGTTCAGCAAAACCGCCAAAATTGTCGCGTTCACCACGTGCCGTCTCCCCCATGTCATGCCGAGGACCGCGTGAGCGCCGGGTTTGGAGTTGCTGTCATATCGTGCACACTGGAAGATGACCGGCAGCAATTGGGCCACGTGCGTCGTTCAAGTGCTGAGCATCCCCTCCTCTGGTTCCTCCCCGGCGCTGAACGTATGCGGGGGGGCGCAGCGCGGCGGTTCGCTAGCGTGAGGCATTTTCACCGGGGAATCCACTTGGAAGCCACCCGCCGGGCGATCTTCGGAAAACCGACTCATTATCAAAGGCTTGCGGAATCACGATCTGGACGTGCTGGATTCTTTTGCGGAATCCAGGGAATCCACTTCGGGGAAGCCAGGTGGCCGGAAGCCTCCACCGGAAGCCACCTGCGGGGACGCTGTTGAATCCGCGTCATTTTTCCGATTGACAGACCTGCCCCCGTTGACCTACCCCTTGATCATCGAAGAATAGCGCCCGGAGGAACCCCCTCGCGGGCGCTTTCGTTTTCAGCCCCCACATCCCGAGCCCCGCCCCATGGACCTCGTCTTCGCGCCGAGCCAGATCGAAACTTGGCCGATTGCCCGGCTGCGCCCCTATGCCCGCAATGCCAAGATGCACGGGCAGGACCAGGTGGCGAAGATCGCCGCCAGCATGGCCAGGTTCGGGTGGACCATGCCCTGCATGGTCGCCGACGACGGCGAACTGATCGCGGGCCATGGCCGGGTGCTGGCAGCCACCATGCTGGGGCTGACCGAGGTGCCGGTGATCCGGCTCAGCCATCTCGACGAGGCCGAACGCCGGGCATACCGGATCGCCGACAACAAGCTGACGGAACTGGGCGAGTGGAACGAGGCCATACTGCGCGACGAGATCGCGGTGCTTCTGGCAGATGATTTCGACGCGACGCTGCTTGGCTTCAGCGACGATGATCTCGACGCGCTGCTGCGAGATCCCGAGGCGCTGGGCGTCGAGGGCCCTGTCGAGGGCGAGGACGATGTTCCGGACCTGCCGGTCGCGCCGGTGTCGGTTCCGGGCGATCTGTGGCAGCTGGGTGCGCATCGGCTGATCTGCGGCGACAGCACCGCGGCCGATGTTGTCGGGCAGCTGCTGGGCGATATCCGCCCGCTCCTGATGGTGACCGACCCGCTGTTGATTTCCACCCAGAACTGAGCCGGCATTTCCATCGAGAAGTGAGCCACCTCTGACTATGGATTTCCGGTCATTCAGTGGTCAAGGCGTGATTGTTCTCCTTCTTTTGGCGCGTTGCGGCGGCTGAACTGGCTTTGAAGCGGAAGCTGTCGTTTCCGGTCTCCAGGATGTGGCAGCGGTGGGTGAGGCGGTCGAGGAGCGCGGTGGTCATCTTGGCATCGCCGAAGACCGTGGCCCATTCGCTGAAGCTGAGGTTCGTGGTGATGACGACGCTGGTGCGTTCGTAAAGCTTGCTCAGCAGATGGAAGAGCAGCGCCCCGCCCGAGGCGCTGAACGGTAGATAGCCCAGTTCATCCAGGATCACGAGATCAAGGCGGGTCAGGCTTTCGGCAAGTTGCCCGGCTTTTCCCTTGGCTTTTTCCTGTTCGAGGGCATTGACCAGTTCGATGGTGGAGAAGAAGCGGACCTTGCGGCGGTGATGCTCGATGGCCTGGATGCCAAGGGCGGTCGCCACATGGGTCTTGCCGGTGCCCGGTCCGCCGATCAGGACCACGTTCTGTGCTCCGTCCATGAACTCGCAACGATGCAGTTGTCGCACCGTGGCTTCGTTGATCTCGCTGGTCGAGAAGTCGAAGCCCGAGAGGTCCTTGTAGGCCGGGAAGCGCGCCGCTTTCATATGGTAGGCGATGGAGCGGACCTCGCGCTCGGCCATCTCGGCTTTCAGCAGTTGGGACAGGATCGGCACGGCCGCTTCGAAAGCCGGCGCAGCCTGTTCGATCAGGTCCGTCACGGCTTGTGCCATGCCATGCATCTTCAGGCTGCGGAGCATGATGACGATGGCGCCACTGGCAGGATCATGACGCATGACGGCCTCCTGCAACGGGGGTGCGCAGGCCGTCATAGCGCTCGACATTGGCCTTGGGCTCGCGATGGAGAACCAGAGCCTGCGGGGTATCGAGCGGCGGCCCGCCAATGAGCTTGCCGTCGACCAGCCGGTGCAACAGGTTCAGCACATGGGTCTTGGTTGCCACGCCCTCGGCCAGGGCCAACTCCACCGCGGTCAGCACGGCCTGTTCGTCGTGCTGAAGAACCAGGGCGAGAATGTCGACCATCTCGCGGTCTCCGCCGGGTTTGCGGAGCATCTGCTCCTGCAGTTGCCGGAAGGCAGGCGGGAACTCGGCAAAGGGCGCGCCATTGCGCAAGGCACCGGGCTTGCGCTGAAGAACAGCAAGATAATGCCGCCAGTCGTAGATCGTCCGCGGCGGCACCTGGTGATTGCGCTGGAACACGCGACCATGCTCGCACAGGATGTTGCCCTCGGCCGCGACAACCAGCCGGTCCGGGTAGATCCGCAGGCTGACGGGGCGATTGGCAAAGGACGACGGCACGCTGTAGCGATTGCGCTCGAAGCTGATCAGGCAGGTGGGCGAGACGCGCTTGCTCAGCTCGATGAAGCCGTCAAAGGCGGGCGGCAACGGCATCAGTGCGGCCCGCTCCGCAGCCCAGACGTCATGGATCGTGCCGGGCAGCGTGCCGTGCGGGGTCTCCTGCCACACCTCCAGGCAACGCTGCTGCAGCCAGGCATTCATCATGTCAAGATCGGGAAAGCCCGGCATCTTCTGCAGGATCTGGCGGCGGGAGTCCTGAACGTTCTTCTCGACCTGTCCCTTCTCCCAGCCTGCGGCAGGATTGCAGAACTCCGGTTCGAAGACATAGTGGTTCGTCATGGCCAGAAAGCGGAGGTTGACCTGCCGCTCCTTGCCTCGGCCGACCCGGTCCACCGCCGTGCGCATGTTATCGTATATGCCGCGCTCGGGCACGCCGCCGAACACACGGAAGCCATGCCAGTGGGCATCGAACAGCATCTCGTGGGTCTGGAGCGGGTAGGCGCGCAACAGGAAGGCCCGGCTGTGGGACAGCTTGATGTGGGCCATCTGAAGCTTGGTGCGATCGTCGGCCAGATGCCCGTAGTCTTCGCTCCAGTCGAACTGGAACGCTTCGCCCGGTCGAAAGGACAGCGGAACAAAGGTGCCGCGTCCCGTGGTCTGCTGTTCGCGCTGGCGATCTGTCCGCCATTGCCGCGCAAACGCTGCAACCCGGCCGTAGGAGCCGGTGAAGCCAAGCTTGACGAGATCGGCATGCATCTGCTTCAGCGTCCGCCGCTGCTTGCGCGACTTGCCGGCTTCTGTCTTCAGCCAGCCGGCCAGCTTCTCGGCGAAAGGATCAAGCTTGCTCGGCCGGTCCGGCGTGGCGAACTTCGGCTCGATCGTGCCCCCCGCCAGGTGCTTGGTAATCGTGTTGCGCGACAGGCCGGTGCGCCGCGCGATCTCGCGGACCGACAGCTTCTGCCGAAAGTGCATGCGTCGGATGATGTTCAAAAGTCCCATGTGGATCACTCCCGTTACCCCCGCCGCTCACCGCTTTGGGGAAAGGTTCACATGGCTCACTTCTCAGTGGAAATTACGCGCCGATCCGGCTCAGTTCTGGGTGGAAATCAACATCCTGGGGTTCGGATACTACCCGCGGTCGGGCTTCATGCACATCGATCTTGGCCCTGCCCGGTCCTGGGGCGATCCCTTCCCGGCGCGAGCGGTGCCGTTTGCCCCGGAACTGCCACCCGCGCGCGAAGTCCTGTCGGACAGCCGCACCCTGCGCGGTGGCGGTGCTGCAGGCGCCGCAACTGTCGGCGCGGCCGGGGTCGAAGTGCTGCAGGACGTTCTTGCCGAAACGCAGACCACGATCCAGCCGCTGGTCCCCTACCTCGACACCCTACGCTGGGTACTGATCGCCATCGCGCTGATTGGCATCGCTGTCACGATCCACGCCCGGCTCGACGACTGGAAACGGGGCCAGCGGTGACCCTTTGGCTCCTCGCCCATGGCCCGGCGCGGAAGGCGCTGGGCCTGATCCTCACCGCGGCAGCGATCCTGCTGTTCCTCCTGAACCTGCGCCGCGCCGGTGAACGCGCCGAGCGCGCGGCCGAACGACTTGAAGCCCGAGAGAGAAACGATGCCATCCACCGCCAGATGCTCGACGCCGCCGCCCGCCGCCCTGCTAATCGTGATGCTCTGGCTGACCGGCTGCGCGATGGCAGGTTCTGATGCCCGTGCGCCATGTCCGCCTGTCGTCGACTACACGGCCGCGGATCAAGCACAGGCGGCCGACGAGGTCGAAGCACTGCCGGAAGGGGCCGTCATCGTCAGGATGCTGGGCGACTACGCCGTGTTGCGCGATCAGGCGCTGGCGTGCAGGTAGGGGCGGATAGCAGACAGTCGATGTTACTTCGTTCTTGCCGGATGCCAGGCCGTCACATCCCTGCAAGTGGCTCGCCGCGCGGGCTTGCGGCATCGAACATTTGGACCGACAGCGCCAATTCCGGTGCAATCCTCCGCAAGCCATCCACCAGCATCCGGCCCGCATCCAGCAAAGCCTCCACTGGCATCGGGTCGAGCCGTTCCAGAACGAACCACATGTCCTGGCTCGCTTCGGTGATCTGTGTGCGCGGACCCTGTCGCCAATTCCAACGACGGCAGGTGACGCCGAGGTCGTCGCGCCAGATGACCTCGGCCGCCTCGGGTGCTTCGATCACGGGCTGGCCTTCGGCCGTCGTATGGAAGGGTTCGTTTCCCCTGGCGAGACATAGGCGCGGTAGGCCCGCGTAGGTGGTGGCGTCCTCTCCGCCAACGGGAATAGCGAAGCGTAGGCTGACGGCGTTGTAGAGATCGACGACCGCGTTGAGCGGGCGCATCGCGCCATCCTTCACGGCGCGCTTGCGAAGGGCTTCGGCCGAGCACGGCGTTTTCTTCGGTTTCGCCCCGAAGGCGCGGTAGGCATCGCGCCATGCGTCCAGATGCGCCTCGGCCCAAGGAAAAGCGTCGAGGGACAGCAGCGCCTCGGCCAGCAGGGCCTCGCTGGTGGCATCGCTCGGGCCGTTGCGTCCTCCGCTCACATGGATGCTGAGGGCCATGAAATCCGGACGCAGGGCGAAGATCTCGGCGTCGATGATGGGGTGGAGTGTCATGTGGTCCTCGGTCCGTTGGGCGGGGGACTTCGTCGCATGCGACGCGCTACGTGTCAACAAAGTGAACCGAGATGGTCGTTGACTGTGGACTTTGAAGGGAAGTATCACATCATAATGACCGAAATAGCACGCCCACCCAGCCCCCCCCGCGCAGACGAACAGGAAGCGGTCCTCGCCGCCACGGTCGCCGCGCGTATCTTCGAACTTCGCAAAGCGAAAAGCCTGTCCTTCGACGCTCTCTCCCAGAAGGCCGGCGTCGCCAAAGGCACGCTGGTCCAGATCGAACAGCAGCGCGGCAATCCGAGCATCTCGACGCTTTGCCGCCTTGCCGCGGCGCTGGATGTTTCGGTGGCTGACCTCGTGGCACCGACCGAGGCGACCGCTCAGGCCGTGACAGTCCTTGGCCGTGACGATGCTCGGCAACTCTGGACGGGCCCATCCGGCGGCACCGCAACACTGCTTGCGGGGACGCAAGGTCCCGACATGCTCGAGATCTGGGACTGGGTCTTGATGCCCGGCGAGAGCTTCGAGGCGGCCGTGCATGGGGCCGGAACGCGGGAGCTGATCCATGTGACCGACGGCACGCTGGCACTGACCGTGGATGGGGCGACCCATCTGGTCTCGGCGGGAGGATCGGCCATCGCGCTGACCGACAGGCCACACGCCTACGCCAACCCCGGCAAGGAGCCGTTGCGCTTCACAATGACCGTCCACGAACCCGCTGCGGAGTAGCCCTCGATGTATCAACCCGAACAGCACCGCGAGGACCGTCTCGACGTCCAGCACGACCTGATCGAAACCCACCCCTTCGGCCTGTTGATCTCGCACGACCGCGAAGGCCTTCAGGCGAATGGCTTGCCGTTCCTGCTGCAACGCTCCATCGGACCGTTCGGCCGGTTGCAGGCCCATATTGCCCGCGCCAACTCGCAGTGGCGCGAGCTCGACGGGGCGGAGGTGCTGGTCGTCTTCCAAGGCCCGCTGAATTACGTGACGCCCGCCTTCTACGAGACAAAACGCGAGACTGGGAAGGTCGTGCCGACCTGGAACTATGCGATGGTTCAGGCGCGCGGCACGGCGCGGGTGCGGGCGGATACCGAGTGGCTCGACACGCAGATTTCCGCGCTGACCGACCGGCACGAGGCCGACAGGCCCGAGCCCTGGCACGTCTCCGACGCGCCGCGCACCTATATCGAGGCGCAGCTGCGGGGCATCGTCGGGATCGAGATCGACATCCAGCGCCTCGAAGGCAAGTGGAAGGTCAGCCAGAACCGGCCCGAAGGTGATCGCAAGGGGGTGGCCGCAGGACTGGCCGAGGCGCATCCGGAAATGGCAGCGCTCGTCCGGCGCTACGGCAGGATCGGAGAAGGGGCATGAAGATCGAAACCATGGCTGTCCACGCTGGCGAAGCGGTGGACCCGACGACCCGCGCTTCCTCCCCGAACCTCGTCATGTCCGCGACCTTCCTGCCCCGCGAACTGACCGGCTTCTCGGCCTTGGACGAGGACGAGAGCGCAGGATACATCTATGCCCGCTCGGGCAATCCGACGGTGCGGCAGCTCGAAGAGAAACTCGCAGCACTGGAAGGGGCCGAGGATGCACGCTGCTTCGCCTCGGGTATCGCTGCGACCCATGCGGTGATCATGGGGCGTCTCAGCGCGGGCGATCATGCGATCTTCCCGGAAAACGCCTATTCCGGCACGGCAGAGTTCATCCGCAACAGCCTGCCGCGCTTCGGCATCAATACGAGCTTCGTGGACACGACCGATGCGGACGCGGTCGCCGCCGCGATCACCCCCGCGACCCGCATGCTCTGGCTCGAGACGCCCTGCAATCCGACGCTCCAACTCGCCGATATCGCGCTTCTTGCCGATCTTGCCCATGCGCGTGGCCTGCGCGATGTGGTTGTCGATGGCACCTTCGCCTCGCCCATCGGCACACGGCCGTTGGCGCTCGGCGCGGATTTCGTGGTGCACTCGCTGACCAAATACATCTCGGGCCATGGTGATGCGATGGGCGGCGCTGTGCTGGGTCGCAAGGCCGATCTCGATGCGCTGAACCTCGAAGCTGCGGTGCATTTCGGCGGCGTCCTGTCGCCCTTCAACGCCTGGCTCATCATGCGCGGAGCCGAGACATTGCCGATCCGGATGCGTGCCCATCAATACAACGCAATGGTGGTCGCAAAATGGCTCGAGTTGCACCCTGCCGTGTCCCGCGTGTTCTACCCCGGCCTGCCCTCGCACCCCCAGCACGACCTTGCCCGCAGGCAGATGGCGAACTTCTCCGGCATGATTGCCTTCCAGACGCATCAAGACGGGTCCGAGATCGCCCGCCGGATGGTGAGCGACCTGCAACACGTGCATTTCGCCGTCTCGCTCGGCCATCTCCGCAGCCTGATCTACTGGATCGGCACTGACGACATCCTGCAATCGACCTATCAGCACCCTCCCGAGGCCGAGGCGCGGTTCCGTGCGCTTACGGGGCGGGGCATCTTCCGCCTGTCGGTCGGGCTGGAACACCCCGACGACATCTGCGCCGATCTGGCCCGCTGCCTGTGACCGGAGCGCTGAAGATGACCGAAACTCTCCCCCTGACCGACCGCAGCCGCCTCCGCCGTATGCATGACCTCGGCAGGTTCGACGTCGCCACCATCCACGCCATCCTCGATGCCCAACCGCTCTGCACCGTGGCCTACGTCCGCGACGGCAAGCCCTACCTCACCCCGACGCTGCAATGGCGCGAGGGGGATCGGGTCTACTGGCACGGCTCTTCCGCCAGCCACGCCCTGCGCGCAGGGAAGGGGCAGGATGTCTGTATGAACGTGACGATCCTCGACGGCTTCGTCCTCGCCCGTTCCGGCTTCAACCATTCGGTCAATACGCGCTCCGTCACGCTGTTCGGCATTGCCGAGGTGGTGCCAGAGGAGGAAAAGGCCGCGCACCTCACCGCGATGATCGAGGGCCTCTGGCCGGGCCGCAGCGCGCTCTTGCGTCCGATGTTGCCGCAGGAGGTGAAGGCTACAACGATCCTCTCGCTGCCCATCACCGAAGGCAGCGCCAAGATCCGATCTGGCCCGCCCACGGACGAACCCGACGACTACGATCTGCCGATCTGGGCCGGTGTCTTGCCCGCATCTGTCACGCTGGGTGCTCCCATCGCCGACCCACGCAACAAGGATGGTGCCGATACGCCGGACCATGCAAAGGGAGTTGCTCGCATAGCCGGGCAAGCCTGAGCGCGACCGGCGGTTTTATTTACCTGAACGTCCGCTTTGGGCCGAGAGAAGTCGTTGCAGCGCGACGGGCCAATGGCCGCGCCTGGCGTCAGGTCCCCGACTTATCAAGCTCATGCGGAGATTAGCGTCCATATTCTCCGCAAGTTCTGCGTCGCTTAGTCTTGCATATGCGGAGAATGCAGCCCACAATCGCCGCACCTGGCGCGGAGAATATGATGTACATCTGGGAGCAACCAGACTGGCCAAGGCTGACCTGGCAGGATGGCAGCATCGCCGCGCCCCTAGCTGCCGTGCGTCACGACCAGGGGCGACTGATCGGCCGGATGGAAGCGCTGGGCTTCAAGCTGCGCGAAGAGGCGGTCCTTCAGACGCTGACCCAGGATGTCGTCAAGACGAGCGAGATCGAGGGCGAGCAGCTGGACGCCACACAGGTGCGGTCATCCCTCGCGCGAAGGCTTGGCATAGACATCGGCGCCCTGCCCCCCACAGATCGCAATGTGGAAGGCATCGTCGAGGTGATGCTGGACGCGACGCGGAACTATCAGGCCGCGCTTACAGCCGAGCGCCTTTTCGGGTGGCATGCGGCGTTGTTCCCGACCGGCCGCAGCGGCATGACGAAGATCATCGTCGGGGACTGGCGCGATGACAGTACCGGCCCGATGCAGGTAGTGTCTGGGCCCTACGGCCGAGAGAAGGTTCATTACTCGGCGCCCCCGGCTCCGCGGGTCGCGGCGGAGATGGAAGCCTTTCTCGCCTGGTTCAACGCGCCCTTGACCACCGATCCGGTGGTCAAGGCGGCACTGGCACATTTTTGGTTCGTCACGATCCACCCCTTCGAGGACGGCAATGGCCGCATCGCTCGCGCCATCGCCGACCTGGCACTTGCCCGGTCGGAGGGGAGCTCGCAGCGGTTCTACAGCATGTCCGCGCAGATCCGGACCGAGCGGAACGCCTATTACGACCAGCTTGAGCGCACCCAGAAGGGTGCCACGGACGTGACGTCGTGGATCCTATGGTTCCTCGACTGCCTCGGCAGAGCCATCCACGGCGCAGATGGCGTTCTGGCGGCGGTGGTCGCCAAGGGACAGTTCTGGGAGCGCGCTGCGGCGCTGGCGCTGAACGAACGCCAGATCAAGGTACTGAACCGCCTTCTCGACGGGTTCGAAGGCAAGATGACATCATCGAAGTGGGCGGTGATTGCCAAGTGCTCACAGGACACGGCGAACCGTGACATCGCGGCACTGCTGGACCTCGGGCTGCTGCGGAAAGGCGATGGTGGCGGCCGCAGCACGCATTATGAGCTGGTGCTGTGACGCCGATGGCCACGATTGTCTGCCCCCTCGAAGGGGGGCTCGCAAAACGTTGACCAGGTGTTGACAAGAATTTGGAATCGCGAAAGCCGAGGGTTATGCTCGGCTTTGAAGTCTTTGATACTATTGGATATTCTGGTTGCGGGGGCAGGATTTGAACCTGCGACCTTCAGGTTATGAGCC
>JACKJF010000002.1 GCA_020638095.1 Hyphomicrobiaceae bacterium
TCCCGCCTCGGTGTCGAAGACCTGCACCGTGCGCTTCGACAACAACAAATACTCCGTGCTGTCGAGCGCCGTGGGCCGCCCGGTCGATGTCCATGCCTATGCCGACCGGATCGTCATCCGCCAGGACGGCGTGGTCGTGGGCGATCATGCCCGCGCGTTCGGACGCGGCAAGGTGGTCTACGATCCCTGGCACTACGTGCCGGTTCTGGCGCGCAAGCCGGGCGGGTTGCGCAACGGCGCGCCGTTCCGGGAATGGATCCTGCCGTCGGCCATGGAGAAGATACGCCGCAAGCTCAAGGCGGCCGATGACGGCGACCGGCAGATGGTGTCGATCCTCACCTGCGTCCTGACCGACGGGATAAGCGCAGTCGAGACGGCCTGCCAGGAGGCGCTCGATCAGGGCGTCTCGTCGGCGGACATGATCCTCAACATCCTGGCCCGAAGCCGTGACCCGGCGCCGGGCGCGATCCTTTCCATCCCCCAGGCGCTGAAGCTGGCTCACGAGCCGATCGCCGACTGCGCCCGCTATGACAGTCTCAGGAGGACAAGCAGCCATGGAACGCACCGAGGTTCTGGACCTGATGGGAGCGCTGAAGCTCTACGGGATGCGATCGGCCTATGACGAGATCATGGGCGTCGCCATCAAGCGGCAGCACGAGCCGCCGAAGATCGTCGGCGACCTGTTGTCGGCCGAGATCGCCGAGAAGCAGGCCCGCTCCATCAAATACCAGCTCACCGTCGCCAGGCTGCCGCTGGCCAAGGACATCGGCGACTTCGACTTCACCGGCACGCCGGTCAACGAACCCCTGATCCGCGACCTTGCAGGCGGAGCCTTCGTCGCCGATCAGCGCAACGTCGTCCTGGTCGGCGGCACCGGGACCGGAAAGTCGCATCTGGCCATCGCCATTGCCCGCTCGCTCATCCGCAACGGTGCTCGCGGACGCTTCTTCAACGTCATCGATCTGGTCAACCGGCTGGAGACCGAGACCCGCGCAGGACGACAGGGCCGCATCGCCGATCATCTGACCCGGCTCGACTTCGTCATGTTCGACGAACTCGGCTACCTGCCCTTCGCCCAGGCCGGCGGGCAACTGCTCTTCCACTTGATCTCGAAGCTCTACGAGCGCACCAGCATCATCATCACAACCAACCTGGCATTCGGTGAGTGGCCCACCGTCTTCGGCGATGCCAAGATGACCACCGCGCTGCTCGACCGGCTCACGCACCATTGCGAGATCGTCGAGACCGGAAACGAATCCTGGCGCTTCAAAAGCCGCTCTCAAAGCTAAAGCCGAAAGGCCAATCAGCCGCGCCCGATCAGGCTGTGCAACCCCGACCAGCTTCGCCTGATCGGGCGCTAACCGGCGTGCCTCTCACACCCCCAGGCCGGGGTCCCTTTTGCGCGAAAAACAAGGGTCCCGATTCCGCGGTCATTGACAAACTGGACCGGCGAGATGTTGACGGCGACGAAACAGTCGGCAGGCAGGAAGCGGGCATCGCGGCATGCCTTGCGCAGCACCCATTCGCCGATTGGCCCGATCATGCCCGTCTCCTCGGCGATCGGAATGAACTCGGCTGGCGGAATCATGCCGCGGTCGGGGTGACGCCAGCGGATAAGCGCTTCATAGCCGATGATCTTGCCACTCTTGAGGTCGAGCTGCGGCTGGTAATGAAGATCGAAATCGCCGCGCTCGAACGCGGCATGAAGTTCCGACTCGACCCACTGGCGGTATTCCGCGACCCGGCCCATGTCCGGCTGGTAGACGGCCCAGTTGCCGACGCCATGCGCGCGGGCATGTTGCAGCGCCAGGTTTGAGCGGCGCAGAAGGTCCACCGGATCGGTCCCGTCTTTCGGCATGGCGACGACGCCGACGGAGATGTTGACGGATTGCAGGTGTGTCGACAGCTGATACGGCGCCGCCATCACGTCGATCAGGTTTTCCAGGATCACGTCTATCGACGATATCGTGTCGTCGTCGGGATAAAGGACGGCGAACTCGCCGGCGCCGATACGGTGTGATTTTTCGTGGAATGAGGACCCCGTTTGAGGGGTGATTTTCGTCCAAACGGGACCCCTTAACGTGGGGTCATCAAAGTGCCTCCGGTTTGATCGGAGGCATTTGTGTTTTGGATGTTGGTTGTGGAGACGATTGCAAAGATACGCCGGCTGTCGCTGGTTCAGGGGAAGTCGATCAAGGCGATTTGCCGGGAGTTGAAGGTCTCCCGGAAGGTCGTGCGCAAAGTTCTTCGTTCGGGCGAGACGGAGTTCCGCTACGAGCGCAAGCATCAGCCCTATCCGCGGATGGGCGCCTGGCGAGAAGAGCTGGATCGGGTTCTGTCGGCGAATGCTGGCAAGCCGACGCGGGAGCGGCTGACGCTGATCCGGATCTTCGAGGATCTTCGCGACCTCGGCTATGAGGGCAGCTACAGCTCGGTGTGGCGGCACGCGCAGGCGTGGGAACGGGAACGCGGCAGCGCTGCCGCCGAGGCCTACATCCCGCTGAGCTTTGCGCCGGGCGAGGCTTACCAGTTCGACTGGAGCCACGAGATCGTTCTTCTGGACGGTGTGACCACGACGGTGAAGGTGGCGCACATGCGGCTTTGCCATAGCCGGATGTTCTTCGTTCGGGCCTATCCGCGCGAGAGCCAGGAGATGGTGTTCGACGCCCATGACCGTGCGTTCGCCTTCTTCCGCGGCGCCTGCACGCGCGGGATCTACGACAACATGAAGACGGCGGTGGACGCGATCTTCATCGGCAGGGATCGCCGCTACAACCGTCGCTTCCTGCAGATGTGCGGCCATTACCTTGTTGAGCCGGAGGCCTGCACGCCGGCGGCGGGCTGGGAGAAGGGGCAGGTCGAGAACCAGGTCGGTCTGGTGCGCGAGCGCTTCTTCACGCCGAGGCTCCGCTTCAAGACGCTGGAGGATCTGAACGGCTGGCTGGCCGACAAGTGCGTCGCCTGGGCCAAGGCGCGCCGGCACCCCGAGCAGGGCGAGCGCACAATCTGGGACGTCTTCGAGGAAGAACGCGCCAGCTTGATCCCCTATGCCGGGCGCTTCGACGGCTTCCATAGCGT
>JACKJF010000003.1 GCA_020638095.1 Hyphomicrobiaceae bacterium
ACGCCCGGGAGCGAGAAGCTGACCCGCATCCCCGCCGTCATCGACCAGACGACGCTCGAAGCCCTTATCCGCAGCGGTCTGGCGCGCCGGGCCCGCGGTCGGACGGAGGTCGAACTGCTCTGGCAATGCTGCCAGATTCCCGACTATCGCGACATTTCGCCGGCCCTTCACGCCGACCTGATTACCGCCATCTTTTCGGACATTCTCGACCACGGAAAAATTTCGCAGGACTGGATTGCCGAGCAGGTACGGTTTTGCGACAATGCGAGCGGCGACATTGACACTTTGTCCAACCGGATCAGGCAGATCAGAACATGGACTTTCGTTGCCAACAAGAAAGACTGGCTCGACGATCCGGCCCATTGGCGTGAACAAACTTCCGATATTGAAAACCGGCTGTCCGATGCCCTCCACGACCGACTTGTCCAACGTTTCGTCGACAGGCGCACTTCGGTGCTTTTGCGCCATCTCAGAGACAGAAGCATGGTAGACCCCGAAATCAACGAAACCGGCCAGGTTTCGCTTGAGGGCCATCTGATCGGATCGATCGAAGGCTTTCGCTTCAAGCTCGCGCCGTCCGACGGCGAGGCCGACGCCAAGGCCTTGCGCGCCGCCGCAACCGCCGTGGTCGCCCCCGAGCTGAAAAACCGTGCCGCGCGCCTCGCCGCAGCGCCCAACGACCAGATCCTGCTCTCGACCGACGGCTTTCTCCGTTACAAGGGCGAAATCGTCGCCGAACTGGCGGAAGGCGACGACATATTCGCGCCGCGCATTCTGCTTCTGGCCGACGATGCCCTCGCCGGACCCGAACGCACCGCGGTGGAAGACCGGCTGGCCCTCTGGCTCCGGCATGCGATCAATACCCAGCTCGAACAGGTCAAGGCCCTGCTCGACCCGGCCGAACTCGACGGCGCGGCGCGCGGCGTTGCTTATCGTCTTGCCGAACATCTCGGCGTCATGCCCCGCTCCGAGGTCGCTGACGATGTGCGCAACCTCGACCAGGATGTGCGCGGCCGGATGCGCAAGCTCGGCATCAAGTTCGGGGCCTATCACATCTACGTGCCGCAAAGCCTCAAGCCCGCGCCGCGCGAACTCGCCCTTATCCTTTACGCGCTCAAGCATGGCGGTGTTCGCCAGCCCGGCGTCTCGGACCTGCCGGGTGTCGTTCTGGTCGGGCGGACCTCGTTCGAAACCGATCCGGCCATCGACAAGAGGCTCTACGAGATTGCCGGTTTCAAGGTCGCCGGCAACCGCGCCGTGCGCGTCGATATTCTCGAGCGGCTGGCCGATATCATCCGCCCGCTCATCGCCTACGACGCCAACCGGCCGGTCACCGACACCCCGGCGCCGGAAGGGGCAGCCGAGGGTACCGGCTTCCGCGTGACCGTCGACATGACTTCGCTGCTGGGTTGTGCGGGCGACGATTTCGCCTCCATCCTCAAATCCCTCGGCTATCGCCTCGATCGTCGTCCGCTGCCGGACGCGCCGAAACCCGAAGAAGGTGCCGCTCCCGCCGAAGCAGAAACGACCCTCGCAAACGAAGCGCCTGCTGAAGCTACGCCAGTTGAACATCCCGATCTCGCGACCGTTTCCGAGACTGCCGAACCCGCCGCACCCGAAGCGCCAAAATTCGACGAAGTCTGGTTCCCGCCGCGCCGCAAACCGGCCCATGAGGAGCGGCACGCGCGTCCGCAAAAGGGTCACGACAAGCCGCGCCACGAAGAGGGCGAGGGACACGGACGCAACAAGGGCAAGCGCCGCCCCGACCGGAAGCAACACAAGGAGCGTCCCGAACGCCCGCAGAACCAGAAGACTGAGCGCAGGGAAAAGCCCTTCGACCCGGATTCGCCCTTCGCCGCGCTTGCCGCCCTTCGGGAGAAGCAATGACCGATCATGAATGACGCGGCCGAGACCATTGTCAGGATCCGTCTCGACAAGTGGCTCTGGCATGCGCGCATCGTCAAGACCCGGACGCTCGCGCAAAAGCTGATCGAAGCCGGCGACGTCAGGGTCAATGGCACCCGCGTCACCCAATCCGCCCACAAGGTCGGACCCGGCATGACCCTGACCATAGCGGTTGCCGGCCGCATCCGGGTTCTTGAAATCCTCGGCATCGGCGCAAGGCGCGGTCCCGCTCCCGAAGCCGAAGCCCTCTATCTCGACCTCTCTCCCATCGTTCCGCCCGCCCCGCGCCGCGATCTGCCGCCGGCCCTTCGCGAACCGGGCGCCGGACGCCCCACCAAGAAGGAGCGCAGGGACACCGACCGCCTCCGGTCCTAGCCTTCCCGCTTCATCCGACAGGACCAAAAATGCGTTTGCCCAAGCTGGTAACCACGCTCCAGACCTATAGCTGGCCGCTTTTCGTCGCCGACCTCTTCGCGGGCATCACCGTCGCGATGGTCGCCATGCCGCTCAGCATCGCCATTGCCATCGCCTCGGGCGCCGACCCGGCCAAGGGCCTGGTGACCGCCATTGTCGGCGGTTTCTTCATTTCGCTTCTCGGCGGCAGCCGCGTGCAGATCGGCGGTCCGACCGGCGCCTTCATCGTCGTCGTCTTCTCGGTCATCGCCAAGCACGGCTATGACGGGCTGGTCATGGCAACCTTCATGGCCGGACTGATCCTTCTCGTGGCTGGCTGGTTCCGCGCCGGACGGCTGATCGCCTTCATTCCGGAGGCCGTGGTCAACGGCTTCACCATCGGCATCGCCGTGATCATCGCAACCAGCCAGATCAAGGACCTTTTCGGCCTCAGAATGGCCGAAAACCCGGCCGACTTCCTCGAAAAGGTGCCCGCCCTTTTCGCCGCGGCCAACACGGCAAGCCTCGCCGCCGCTGCCATCGCTCTTTTCACCATGATCCTGATCGTGCTGTTACGCCGCCTCTTTCCGAAATTTCCCGGCCTCATCGTCGCCGTCGGCGTGGGCTCGGGCTTCGCCGCGCTATTCGGCCTCGATGTCGCGACCCTCGGCTCGCAATATGGGCAACTGCCCAATGCACTGCCCCTGCCCTCCATTCCCGAATTTTCGATCTCGCGCCTCATCGAACTCGCGCCGTCCTCGTTCACCATCGCCTTTCTGGCCGGCGTCGAATCCCTTCTCTCCGCCATGGTCGCCGACCGCATGATCGGCGGAAGCCATCGGCCCAACGCCGAACTGACGGCCCAGGGCGCCGCGAATATCGCTTCTTCCCTGTTCGGAGGCCTGCCCGCGACCGGCGCCATCGCCCGCACCGCAACAAACGTGCGCGCCGGCGGCAAGACCCCCGTCGCCGGTCTCGTGCATGCCGCGACCATTCTCATTGTCATGCTGCTCGCTGCGCCGCTCGCCTCCTATCTCGCCATGCCCTGCCTCGCCGCGCTCCTCCTTCTGACCGCGTGGAACATGAGCGAGCCGCACAAATGGCCCGAATATATGAAGCAGCGGGTCAGCGACCGGCTTTTGCTGCTCCTGACCCTGCTGCTCACGGTTCTGGTCGACCTGACCGTTGCCATTGCGGTTGGAGTTTCGGTCGGGCTGGCGCTTCGCCTCTACCGCCGCGCCGACACGATCAAGAGCGACTGGACGCCACCGGAACGCTGATCCTGAACAGGCACGGACAGCGGCAAATCTGCGCAGTGCAAGCGGCTTGAGTTTGAAAGTCAAACACGCTAGCAACGCTCGCACGCCTTCGGCGTTCGCCAGATTCCCTCGTCAATAGCGGACCTGCCAATGACTTATCTCGTCGTCGACAATTGCATTAAGTGCAAATACATGGATTGCGTTGAGGTCTGCCCCGTAGACTGTTTCTACGAAGGCGAGAACATGCTCGTGATCCATCCCGACGAGTGCATCGATTGCGGCGTCTGCGAGCCGGAATGTCCCGCCGAGGCGATCAAGGCCGATACGGAATCCGGGCTCGAAAAATGGCTCGAGGTCAACACCAAATACGCCGCCGTCTGGCCGAACATCACGGTCAAGCGCGACCCGCCCGCCGACGCCAAGGAATGGGACGGCAAGCCCAACAAGTTCGAGTCCCACTTTTCCGAAAATCCCGGCGAAGGCGACTGACCGATCCAGCCTGTCCGCAATCGCCTGCCGGACACGCCAATTTTTGCTTTTTGCCTGAGCGCTACTTAACCAAAGCCACTCGGAACCGGGGTCTCCCCCTCTGATCAGCTTTGATTTTTGCGTATTTTTGTGGTATAGACCGCATTTAGTATGCAGTTGATCCATTTCTCCACAAATCGCGCCAGGCTGGCGTAACAATTTTCTGGAAAAACCATCTTCGTTCGACACCGTCCGGATCATGCGGACCCTGGGCGGCTCGAAGCGGGTGGATTTGACTGTTTCAACACCTCTTAACAAGAGGTGAACAACAACCCGGGGAGGCCCAAGGGCCGCAGCTTCTCCGAGGGGATGGCGTCAAGAAGGAGTGTGCCTCATGGCAACCAAGAAGACAGTACAGCGCGCAGGGTTCAAGACCGGAGAATTCATCGTTTATCCCGCTCACGGCGTCGGACAAATCACGGCCATCGAAGAGCAGGAAATCGCCGATCTGAAGCTGGAACTGTTCGTCATCAATTTCGAGCAGGACAAGCTCACCCTCCGCGTTCCGGTCGCCAAGGTCGACAGCGTCGGCATGCGCAAACTCGCCTCCGACGAGGCCGTGGCGCGCGCGCTCAAGACGGTGACCGGCCGTGCCCGCATCAAGCGCACCATGTGGTCGCGCCGTGCCCAGGAATATGAAGCCAAGATCAATTCGGGCGATCTCGCCTATATTTCGGAAGTCGTTCGCGATCTTTACCGTTCCGAGGATCAGCCCGAGCAGTCCTATTCCGAGCGCCAGCTTTTCGAACAGGCCATGGACCGCATGTCGCGCGAAATCGCCTCGGTCAAGAAGCTGACCCTGACCGAAGCCGAGCAGCTGATCATCAAGAACCTGGCGAAGAACCCGCGCCGTGCCGCCAAGGTCGAGAACGAAGCGGACAACGACGCCGCCGATTCCGAAGCGGCTGCCTGAAGAGCTTTCGCAAGAAAATGAAAAGGCCGCCTTCGGGCGGCCTTTTGTTTTGCGGCAATAAACGTGGGTGCCAGGGCTAGCGCAGCACCACGACCTTATATTGCTGGCCACCGACAATCGGGTCGCCGTCGAAGCGGTTGTTGAGGATGTTGAAGAGCACCATCCGGTCCGTCACGCCCGTCATCTTGGCGGCGAACGTGTTGGCCGTGTCGCCCGGCTGGGCCGTGACGACCTTGATCTCGATCGTGCGGACCTGCCTCAGGTCATCCGCGCTGGCCTGACGGAACGAGGCGATGGTCTGGGCTGCCGCCTGCGCGAAGGCCGAACTGTCGGACCGCGCCGCGAAGATGAACCGATAAACCTCGCCATCGAACCTGACCGCCGTGACGCGGAAAACCCACTGGTCCGTCTTGGCGAGGCCCGAGGCCATCTCGATATTGTTGTGGCTTTCCGCCTTGACGCTCGACGCGTCGAGCCCGGCAATCCAGCCTGAATTGAGATAATCCGTCAGCGGCATGCTGCGCGGCACTTCGGCGCTGTCGAAGCGCACGGCCTCGCCGTCGCCGGCAATGCCGACCACCGCGCCCTGCGAATTTTGCAGCGAGTAGCGGGCCGGCACCGTGAAGACGAACTTGAGTTCGGGGTGAACGAAATTCTGCCCGATGATCGCGCCCTGGCTCGGGCTGTCGCCGAACCGCAACCCGTCGATCGCCGCCAGATAGCCGACCTTGTTGGTCTCCCCGATGCCGGGCGCGCCAAAGGAGCGCGCCGCCTCGATCGCCTTCTGGATGCGGTCGGGGGTCGAGGGATGGGTCGAGAGGAAGTCGCCGCTCTGGTCGCCGGAATCGGCGCCGTCGAGATAGGCCGAGAACCGCCCCATGGCCGAGAGGAACCGCGCCGCTGCATGCGGATCGTAACCGGCACGTCCGGCGATCTTGATGCCTTCGACATCGGCCTCGAGTTCCTGCGCCTGGCTGAACGCAGCCAGCGACACGCGCGACTGCGCGGCACCCTGGTCCGTGTCGAGGTTGCCGCCAAAGACCCCCGATATGACCTTGTCGACCAGTTCCGACGTCTTGACCCGGTCTGAGCGCGCCTGGGCATGCCTCAGCACCACATGCGCGATTTCGTGGGCCAGAACCGCCGCCAGTTCCGCCTCGTCATTGGCGAGCGCCAGAATGCCGCGCGTCACATAGATGAAGCCGCCGGGCAGCGCGAACGCATTGACCTGGGCGGAATCGAGAATGGTAACGGTGAAGTTCGAGTCCGGCTGGTTGGCCGCCGACAGTAGACGCGAGACGACCCGCGCCACCATGACTTCGGCCCGTGGATTCTTGTAGACCCCGCCATAGGCTGCAACAATGCGCGGATGTTCGCGCCGCCCGATGATCGCGTCCTCGGGGTCGGTGCCCGCCGGCACGGCCTGCACCGGACCCTGCGGAACTGTTCCGCTGCCCGGCCCGAACATGGTCGAAGAACAGCCGGCCAAAAGCAGAAGCAGAAGCAGAGCGCCGACGCGCGCGGCAAGCCTCTGCCTGTGCCCGCCAAAGGACCCCGCCATACTCACTGCGCCAAAACCTCGATCTGTTCGGGATGTGTGACCATGATGCGCGGCCCACCATAAAGGTCGATCCAGCCCCGCACCCGGATCAGCGCACCATCAAGCTCTTGCGGATCAATGCCCGCTGCCTCGAACAAGCGCAAGCCGTCCGCCTCGATCACAACAGTGAAATCTCGCGAAAAATCTGTCCCGAAATTGAGATAGGTGCGCCCGCCCGCATGGCCGACGCTCTGAACCGCGCCTTCGACCAATTCGAAATGGCCCGAAAGACCCGCAAGCCGTTCAGGCTGCCCGGCGCTTCGGATGGCGTAATACCCTTCGGACCAGAGGCCCGCCCGCTCGGCCCGCGCCTGAGCCTCGGTCCGGTAGAGTTCTTCAAGACACAGGCGGTTGTCGGCAAGCGAATAGACCCGCGCAAGACCAAGCCGCAGCATTTCCTCTTCGACCCAGAGACCCGTCTCCGCAACAAAGGCATGCGCGAGCAACCGCCCGTAACGATCCTTTGCCGTCTGCCCGTAGCGCAGTTCAATCTCCCGGCCCTTGACCAGCCGGGAAAGTGCGTCGCGCGCGGCATCGGCAAAAGGCCAGTCAGCCGTGCCGTCGCGCCCCTGGGAAAGCTTCGGGGCCTGAATGCCGATCAGCCGAACCTTGGCGCCGTCAGCCAGAAGAAACGTGTCGCCGTCGATCACTGCCGCCACGACGCCCCGGGGACCCGGCTGCAGCTGGTCGCAGGCAAGGCTCGCGCCGCCCAGCATGCCGCTGAGCAGTCCGCCGACCGCCAGTGCCGTTGAAAGCCGTTTCACCTTTGCCGCCTCAAACCGGAACGTCGCCCATGCATGCAGTCAATTGCGGCGAAATCATATGCCTTTTTCAAGTGAATCGCACGGGGGGTCTGCAAGGGCCGCCAAAAGAAAACCCTCCGCCACAGGCGGAGGGAAGTTCCATTTGGGAGGTAAAACAGCCGTCCGGCAAAAAAAGCCGGTCAGCGGTAGTAGAGCGAGTGCCCGTTGTGGAACACCTGCACCTTTTCCGGGTCTGCGCCCATCTTGACGGTCTGTCCGCGCAAATGC
Source organism: Hyphomicrobiaceae bacterium (assembly GCA_020638095.1). Lineage (GTDB taxonomy): Bacteria > Pseudomonadota > Alphaproteobacteria > Rhizobiales > Devosiaceae > JACKJF01. Next base: position 7,630 of record JACKJF010000003.1, read on the forward strand.
GCATGGATGCCAGGCAGCTTGGCGATCATCGGAGAATCGGTATCGTCGCGGTCGAAATAAAGAATGGTGACCTCGCCCAAGGCTTCCGTGAGCTTGACCGTGCCCTCGTAGATCGGTTCGCCCTTGGTCGGCACGAAATCCTCGGGCCGGACGCCGATATTGACCTTGAGCCCCTTGTCGGACTCGCTGGTCGGTACGGCCGAAATCGCCGATCCGCCCATCGCGAGCTTGATCTTGGTCCGTTCGCCGGTTTCGACGATTTCGCCCGGCATGAGGTTCATGGCTGGCGAGCCGATGAACTGGGCCACGAATTCATTTTCCGGCCGTTCGTAAAGTTCGAGCGGCGAACCAACCTGCGCGATGCCCTTGTTGGCCAGAACCACGATACGGGTCGCCAGCGTCATGGCCTCGACCTGGTCGTGGGTCACGTAGATCATCGTCGAGTCGGGCATCGATTCCTTGAGCTGCGCGATCTCGATACGGGTCGCAACGCGCAGGGCCGCATCGAGGTTCGAAAGCGGCTCGTCGAAGAGATAGACTTTTGGGTCGCGCACGATGGCGCGGCCGATCGCGACGCGCTGCCGCTGACCGCCCGAAAGCGCCTTCGGCAGGCGGTCGAGATAGGGTTCGAGCTGCAGGATCTTGGCGGCGCGGCCCACCGCCGTATCGATTTCCGCCGCGCTCTTGCCGGCCAGCTTGAGCGCGAAGCTCATATTGTCCTTGACCGTCATGTGCGGATAAAGCGCGTAGGACTGGAACACCATGGCGATGCCGCGCTGCGCTGGCGGCACGTCGTTGACGAGCACATTGTCGATCTCGAGCGAGCCCGAGGAAATCTTCTCGAGACCCGCGATCATGCGCAGCAGGGTCGACTTGCCGCAGCCGGACGGCCCGACAAAGACAATCAGTTCGCCCTGTTTGATGTCGAGGTTGATGTTCTTGAGAACCTCAACGCCGCCACCGTAGGTCTTGCCCACATCCGCTAATTTCAAACCGGCCACGTTATGCCCTCCTCAAACTGATCAAGCCCTCAGGCGCTTTTTCGGACCAATCCTGCCCCGTTGCGCCTGCCCCGTTGTTCATTCGTCCCACACGCATGATCTCACCCGGCCCCATCACTTCACCGAACCAGCCAGAAGCCCGCGAACGAGGAACCGCTGCATCGCAAAGAACACGACCAGCGGCACCGCGATCGAAACGAAAGCGGCCGTTGCGAGAATTTCCCAGTTGCCGCCGCGCGTGCCCAGAAGTTCGACGATCTGCTGGGTCATCACCGTCGTTTCACCCGTCGCATCGATCAGGAACACCTTGGCGACGAGCAGATCGTTCCACACCCAGAGGAACTGGAAGATCGAGAAGCTCGCCAGCGCCGGGAAGCTGAGCGGCAGGATGATGCGCGTGAAGATCTGGAAATCTGTCGCGCCGTCGACCTTGGCGTTTTCAATGATGTCGCGCGGCAGCCCGGCCATGTAGTTGCGCAAGAGATAGATCGCCAATGGCAGCCCGAAGCCCGTATGCGCCAGCCAAGTGCCCAGATACCCCTTGCCGATGCCGATCTGCAGGTGAAGTTTCAGAAGCGGAATGAGCGCCAGCTGGAGCGGCACCACAAGAAGCCCGACGATGAAGGCGATGAGAAGCCCGCGTCCGGGGAAATCCATCCACGCGAGCGCATACGCGGCAAAGGCCGCAAACGCGATCGGGATGATGGTCGCCGGAATGGTCACGGTTAGGGTATTGAAGAAGGCCTTGGCCATCGAGTCCGTGCCGGACCCCGAATAGAGCACGGTTTCGTAGTTGTGAGTGGTGAATACGGGCGGCGTGATTGCCGTCGCAAAGACGCGCTTGCCCCGCCCGGTGAGCTGGTCGGCATTGCCCGACCAAACATAGTCGCCGTTCGCCTGAACCGTCAGCGTCTGGCCGTCGCCAAGATCGGCCGTGTCCCCGGCATTGTAGGTGCTGATTGCCGTCGAGGACGTGCCCCAGACGCTGATCTGGCCACCCGACGCGCCACCGAAGAGATTGCCCTCGACCACATAGTGCCCGTCCTGCTGCACCCTTGCGTCAGCCGGGTCGGCGGTTCTGAGCACGAGGTTCTGTTGCGTCGCGAACATGGACTGCCACCAGCCGCTCGTGGCGATCTGGTCGGCGGTGCGGAATGAACTCACGAGAAGTCCGACGGTTGGCAGAAGCCAGAGCACGACGAGCAAGACGACCGAGATATTGACTGCCCAGGAGAGAGACGACTTTGTACCGGCTATATTGTCCATGATCCTCTGCTCCCCTAGCGCATTTCTCGGCGCGCATTGCGCACGTTCCACACCAGAATCGGCGTCACCAGCAGCATGATGATGATGGCCGATGCCGAGCCGACGCCCCAGTCGGAGGCACGGAACAGCTTGTCGTACATGTAGTTCGCCAGAACCTGCGTCTCCCATTGGCCATTGGTCATGGCAAAGACGATGTCGAAGACCTTGAGCACGGTCAGCGTGATCGTTGTCCAGACCACGAGGATTGTGCCGGCGATCTGCGGAACCTTGATGCGGAAGAAGATCTGGAACGGATTGGCGCCGTCAACGATGGCCGCCTCGATGGTTTCTTCCGGAATGCCCCTGAGGGCCGCCGACAGGATGACCATGGCAAAACCGGTCTGGATCCAGATCAGAACGATCATCAGGAAGAAATTGTTCCAGAACGGAACCGTCAGCCAGGTCTGCGGATCGCCACCGAACGCGACGTAGATCGCATTGAGAATGCCGATCTGCTCGGTGCCTTCGGGGCGGAAATCGTAGACGAGCTTCCAGATCACCGACGCGCCGACAAAGCTGATCGCCATCGGCATGAAGATGATCGACTTGACCACGTTGCCCCAGCTCAGCCGGTCGGTCAGTTGCGCGACCAGAAGCCCGAACCCGGTCGAGAGCGCCGGCACCACGAGGAGCCAGAGGAAGTTGTTACGCACCGCTTCCCAGAATTTCGGTTCGCCGAACATCTGCGTGTAATTGTCCAAGCCCGCCCACTGATAGATGAACGGCACACTGCCGTCCGCGAGGAACACGCGCTCGGTGAAGCTGAGGCGCAGCGTTTCGAACACCGGATAGGCGAGATAGAGACAGAGCGCAAAGAGCGCCGGGAAAATGAAGAACCAGGGCCGGAGCGCCTCGGCATTGTTGACATTGTCGCCGACGGTCGAGGCCGGAACCAGCTGGCCCTGCAGCCTCAGCGCGTGAACGATTGCCCAGAGAGCCGCGGCGATGCCGACCGCTTCGAGGAAGGTGAGCACGCCCCAGTCGGCGCCAAAACTCGATATGGCCGCGGCGAGGATCGCGACGCCAAGGCCGCCGAACAGCGCCCAGACCGTGAGGCCGCCGGCCTTCATCGCGGCCATCAGGACGATGCGCGCGAAGGCGACGAGCAGAATGAAGGCGAGAACGAAAAGCGCATAGCCAAGAACCGCGAGCGCGACGGACACAACCATGAGCAGCACGCCCGTGATGAAACTGGCAATGCCGCTCCAGAACGCACCGATCGAGGCGGTGCTGCCGATGGCCGAGAGATCCTTGATCCCGGCATCGAAGAAGGCCGAACCCGAGCCCATCCACGGCACCACGACGGAAAGGACGAAATAGCCGATGACCGGCGAGATCAGGAAGGTCAGAACGCCGATCCAGGTCCGCTTGCGCGCATCATCGGAATCGAAGGCCCGGCGCGGAAAGATGAAACGGTCGAGGAAAAGGTTCGAGAAATAGTAGTACCCGATCGCGGCGCTCACGACGATGGTGACGACGATCAGGCCCTGCAGTGCCGGATGCATATCATTCTCCCCCTCGGCTTCCCGGGATCCACCCTGCCGCGGGTTCCGCCCGCGTGCAACCTCCCAGGTATCGGCCAGGCTCCTTGCTGGCCAGGAACCCGGGAACGAATCCCCGGGTTCTCAAATTCGCAGGCTTGTCAGCCTTACTTGATGGCGTCCCAGCTGGCCTGGATATCGTCGGCCACTGCCTGGGCAGACTTGCCGCCGACATAGTCGACCATGCCGGTCCAGAACGAACCCGCGCCAACCGCGCCCGGCATCAGGTCGGAACCGTCAAACCGGAAGGTGGTCGCATTGAGCAGGATCTCGTTCATCTTCTTCAGCGTCGGGTCGGAGAAGGCATCCGGATTGACACCCTTGTACGGGGTCAGGAAGCCCTTCAGGCCCATCCAGGTCTCGTGTGCGACCGGGGTCTGCAGGAAGGCGATGAAGTCATGCGCGGCCGGGCTGTCATTGGTGATCGTCCAGGTCGTGCCAGCACCCAGAACCGGGGTGCCGAGGTCCTTGTCCGCATAGGCCGGGAAGTAGAAGAAGTCGACGTCCGTACCCACATTCGTCCCCTCGGGGAAGAAGGCTGGAATGAACGAGGCCTGGCGGTGCATGTAGCACTGCGGCGGCGACGAGAAGAGGCCCTTCGGCGAGTCGCGGAAGTCGGTGGTGGCGACAGCGCCAGCACCGCCGGCAACGAACGCGTCGTTGCGGGCAAACCAGCCGAACTCGTCGATCGCGGCCACAACGCGCGGATCGTTGAACGGCATCGCGTTCGACACCCACTCGTCATAGACTTCAGGCGGCTGCGTCCGGAGCATCAGGTCTTCCACCCAGTCGGTGGCCGGCCAGCCGGTCGCGGCGCCTGAACCAAGACCAATGCACCACGGCGTACCGCCATCGGCAACGATCTTTTCGGTCAGGGCCTTGAGTTCTTCCATGGTCGTCGGCACTTCATAGCCGGCGTCCGCGAAGTTCTCCGGGATGTACCAGACGAGCGACTTCACGTCGTTCTTGAACGGGAAGCCATAGAACGCCTTGGCGCCGTCCGGACCCGCATAGGTGCCGAGATCGACCCAGGACTGGCCCGCCGCATAATTGTCCTTCACCCAGTTGGCGACATCGTCACCAAGCGGGGCCAGGAAGCCACGTGCCGCCATGTCGGAGGCAAGGCCCGGCTGCGGGAAAGCAGCGATATTGGCCGCTGAACCGGCCTCCAGATCGACGACGATCTGCTGTTCGAAGCTGTCCGAACCCACATAGCGGACGTCGTTGCCCGACTGCGCAGCATAAACCGCGAGGACCTTTTCGACGTTTTCCTGGTCGGGGCCAAGCCACGGACCGAAAACCGTGAGCTGCTCGGCAAAGGCCGTGCCCATGGGAAATGCCAGCGCGGCTACGCTGGCAAGCAGAATACGTTTCATGATTTTCCTCCCAAAGATTGAAGACGCGGGATCAACGCAAATCCCCCGCCCACTTCAAACAATCCCGGTTCGCCAACCCCGCTGGGCAAGCTTTCCGAAACGTTTCGGTTAGCCTGAACAAATTGCACCCCGCTGTCAATCCGGTAATTTCACCCGCGCCGCCAAACCCGCCCTTGCCGGGGCGCCCGGGCGTGGCTCCAGCACGACACCCTGGCCTGAAGGATCTCCGCGCGGCCTGACCCCCAAGGCGCCCGGGACACAATCGGGATTTGACCTTGATGTCTGTTTCTGCGATTCAGTCCGCGGCTGATCCCGTAGCTCAGCAGGATAGAGCATCAGATTCCTAATCTGAGGGTCGCGCGTTCGAATCGCGCCGGGATCACCAGCCCTACGTTCGCAAGTCCCGATTCCACAAACTCTTGTGTCGCAGTGCTGGGCACAGGACCGGCGCACATCTCAGCGATCTGGCGGTCAAAGGCGTGACCGGCCGGCAGATGACCTGAACGCCAAGGTGAATTCAGTCCTTTGGCCAGGTCCATGCAAGCCAGGCGATATAGACCATCGCGATGACTTCAACGCCAGCAAGAAACAGGTAATGGAGCTTCAGCGAGCCGCCGCCCACGACGAAGAGTATCGTGACCACAACCGCGACCAGATTGGCAATGCGACCGAGCGGTCGCCCAAGGCTGCGGGAGAGGAAGATCATTGCGATCGGAATCTCGGTCAGGACTGCCGCGATCAGCAGAAAAAGCGGCGTGATGACAACACCTTCGACGGTCCCCGTGCTGATTTCGGCAAGAGCCGACGGATACATGAACGACAGGACGTCCGCGAAGATGAGGTTCATCAGCACGACGATCCACAGGGTGGAAATCTTAACAGAATGGGTCATGATCTGCTCCTTTCGATGCATGCCGCGCAAGCCTGGCGGCGATTATATACAGTGTATATTTGACCGGAGGCAGGCCTACATATACACCGTATATTAGTCAAGCGAATTTACACGGGTCTCGATGGCGCGAAGAAGAAATGGTTCGGAACGCGGCGCGCTCAGCGCCGATGAGATTGTGATCCGCGCGATCAGCATGGCGGATCAATTCGGTATTGAGAACCTGTCAATGCGGCGTCTGGCGGGGGCCTTCGGGGTTACCGCAATGTCGCTCTACAACCATGTTGCCAATAAGAACGAACTCATCGATCTCATGCTCAACCAGGTTGCCGCCGAGATCGAAATTCCGTCGGTCGACGGGCAATGGCAGGAGATGATGCGTCGCCGCGCGCACTCGATGCGAAGAATGTTTCTTCGTCACCGCTGGGTTCCGCCACTGCTGATTTCCCAGATCACATTGGGTCAAGTCATTCTTCGGGACATCGACGCGACGGTGGGTTGCCTGGTGACCAACGGCTTCTCCTATGCCGAGGCAGACTGGGTGAGAAACGCCATCGACAGTCACGTTTATGGCTATACGCTGCAGGAGCTCAATTTCCCGGTCGAGCCCTCGGCCTACAGGGACGCTGCCGCGACCTACCTGCCTGAAATTTCCAGTTCCGATTACCCGTTCATGCACGCCGCCGCGCTTCAGATCGTTTCAGGCGCCTATGATGGTGTGACCGATTTCAGTTTCGGGCTTGAGCTGCTGCTTGAAGGTCTCGAGAATTGGCAACACCAAACGAACCGTCAGACATCGGTTCCACGCCCAAGATCGGGCTGACGCTCACGATTGCCAGCTTGGGCGCATCCACCCATGTCCATTTTTTCCAGATAGTCTGGATCCAGGCGTTGGATGGCACGCCGGCTGACGAAACTCAGGAGCCTTTGCGCGCGCTGAGCCCGACTTCCTGCAACGCGCTGGCCGCATCCTGATTGCTGTCCGAGACCTCGATCATCAGGGAGAAGGCCGCCAGAGCCAGTTCTTTCGATTTCGCATTCGGAAACTGCTTTTTGACGGCCTTCAGCACGTCCTTGGGCTTTGCCCCGGATTGAAGCGAAGTGGATATGCTCTGTTTCAGTGAGTCACCATTATAGTTCCTAGTCATTTGCGGCCAGCCCCGGTCCAAACGATCAAACACAACGCACCAGTATTGGATTCAAAAGAATCCAAATTCAATCCCGACGAACTGCGCCGGCCAGTTTGTCAGTCACACAGCCTGCCGGCCAAAATCGACGCACCCCCTTCGGTCCTTGGCGATGGATCTCGCTATTGGTAGCGGCGAATGAATTCGTCCGCGGTGAGGCGCCGCATATCGTCGAGGCTGGCTTTGAGCTGTTCGCGATTCCAGTCCCACCAGGACAGCGCCATGAGGCCGGCGATCGTTTCAGGCGGAAATCGGAACCGGATGGGACCCGCGGGAACCCCACCGACGATTTCATAGGGTTCGACATCGCGCGTCACCACCGCGCCGGCGGCGACAATCGCGCCAGTGCCGATGGAGCGACCCGCCAGGATGGTGGCACCGTGGCCGATCCACACATCGTGACCGACGGAAACGTGATGCGATTTCCGCCAGTCGAAGAAATCCTTGTCGTCGTCGCCAAGGCCGTAGGCTGACGCGCGATAGGAAAAGTGGTGCTGGCTCGCCCGCCAATGCGGATGATTTCCCGGATTGATGCGAACGTCCGACGCGATGGAGCAGAATTTGCCGATCGTCGTCCAGACGATCTGGCACCTTTGCATGACATAGGAATAGTCGCCCATTGACGACTCCACGACCGTCGAGTCTTCCGCGATTTCGGTCCACTTTCCGAGCGTGCTGCCCCGGCTATCAGCGGACGGATGAACGGTTGGGCCCTCCGAGAGCCGGGGCGTTTCCGGACTTCGCAGGGGAAGAGCTTCATCATGCATTCTGGCGCCTCCGACCGTTTCCAAGCTCGTTTTGAACCGACAAAAGGGCGTCGAGAAAAGCGGCAATCCCTCGTTCGAGCTCTCCCGAATTGTCGACAATGAACGGTTGGACGCCCTCGGGGAAACCGGAACCTTCGCGTTCAAGCCGCTTCTGCAGGTCACCGTCGGAATCACGCTGGCGCTGATTAAGACGGGCTTCACGCACCGCGTGGTCGGCCGTCACCAGAATGACGGCGCAATTGATGGCATGACGAGTCGCAACGTCGACAACGGAGCGGGAAACATTGCACACGGCGATCCGCCCGGTGCGCACCTCCTCCTCGACGCTCTGGGGAATGATGTAGCCGAGCCCATGTGCTTCCCAGGCGAGCGTGTAGCGGTCCCTGGAAACGAGAAAATCGAAGTCCTCGCGCGAAATGCTGTCATGGTCTTCATGCCGGCCGTCGCTGACGCGCGTCACCATCCGCCTTGGAAACAGGAACGTGGATTGATCGCGAAGCCGCTCTGCGGCAGCACGCATCAGCGTATCCTTTCCGGCGCCGGAAGGGCCGACCACAAGAACCAGGGCTCCATGACCTTCGGACATTACGCGACTCGCTGACCCTGGCGCCAAACGCCGCGAACGATCGGCACGCCGCCCCGCATCGCCACCCGCGAGAAATCGGCGCGTTTACCGACCACTATTTCACCGCGATCATCCAACCCCGCCGCGCGCGCGGGGTTTCGCGACACGAGGCCAACAGCGTGGGGCAGATCGATGCCGCCGATGAGTTCGGGCATGGCGAACGCGGCATGCATCATCGAAAAGGGCACGTAGTCGGAACTCAGAATGTCGAGCAGACCGTGGCGTGCCAGTTCGGCGGCGGAAACGTTCCCCGAATGCGATCCACCGCGCACAACGTTAGGCGCTCCCATGAGAACGGAAAGCCCTGACTGGCGGGCCGCCGCGGCCGCGGCAATCGTGGTTGGAAACTCGGAAATCCTGACGCCGTCCCGCTCGGCTTCGGCAACGTGCTCGGCGGTTGCATCATCATGGCTGGCGAGCGCCAGACCCGCCGCATGGCTGAGATCGACAATGCCCCGGCGGTTGCGCTCCGCGTAGAGCTTCTGGTCTTCGAGACGGGCCGCGATGAAGGCCTGCATTTCGGCGTCGGTCCGCCCGGTCTTGCCCTGATAATAGGCGTAGTAAAGGTCCATCGTCACGAACTGACGCTGGCCGGGTGTGTGATCCATCAACGAAGCGAGGCGAACCGCCTTGAACGCATGATAGCGGTCGAAATGCTCGAGCGCGTCCGCGCTTGCCAATTCGCAGCGCAAATGAACGAAGTGCTCGGCTCTCAGCCGGTCGTCGGCCCGCCCCTCGGTAATTGCATCCATCAGTACGGCGACATGCTCTCCCATGTCGAACTGGGTGTCGGCGTCCGATCCCAGACGCACGGCGTCGAACACGGTGGTGATGCCTGAAGCTGCAACCTGAGCGTCATGGGCCTGCAGCGCCGCCAGCGGATTCCAGTAGACTGTGGGCCGGGGATTGTAGTGGTTCTCAAGGTGATCGGTATGAAGTTCGACCAGACCCGGAACCAGATAATCGCCCTCGAAATCGAATTCCGGGCCGTCCGAACCCTCGTCCAGGGCCGAGATCATTTCACCCTCGATCCGAAGCGCGCCATGCTCGACGGAATTGCTCAGTACGAGTTTGGCATTGAAGACCGAATAGGATGCGCTCACGACGCACACTTCCTTTCCGCAGAACTGTTGAGGGGGTGATCAGCGATGCGAACGAAGGGCTGGCCGGGTTCGTCTTCGCGGAACACCGAAATTCGGTCGAGCCATTGGGACTCGGCCAGAACCGGCGCGAAGAAGCGCTCGGCGGCGTTCGCGAACTTTGGCCGTTCGCTGTCGCCGAGTCGGTCGGTCAGCGTCATGTGAAAGCGGAATTCCTCGAACACGTAAGGGTATCCAAAGCGCTCGACATAGAGCGCCTGACGCGACGTCAACGGTACGGCGAGGCGGCGGCGCCGGTCGTCTTCACTCAGCGGCGCGCGCGCGGGTTCGAATGCCGCGACAACGTCACCGGCGAACGCGAGCAAGTCCTCGCGTTGTTCGGCCGGAAGCAGCGCGAGGAAGCCGGACAGGTTTGCGACCTTTAGCATGCCGATTTCAAACGGTGCGCGCGCCGCAGCAAAATCCGCGGCCAGCCGAAGAAGTCCGGCTTCGTCGAAACCCTCTGCCAGGTGCATCGGCGGCTTGAGCGTCGCGTGAAATCCATAGCGGCTGGCGGAAACGGTTCGCGCCGCAAGATCGGGTGGAAGCGAGGTGCTCCAGGTCGATGCGTGCGGGGCCTCGTTGGTCGCGGCATCGCGGCCAAGCCAGACCGCGGCAAGTTCCCAGAACTGACCGAAGGCCTCAGGTGCATAATAGATGGCGTAACGCGGATTCATCAAAGCCTCTGCGCCCGGCCAGACCCAGACGTCACCGGAGTTCTATGACGCGGGTGCATGACATTGGTTTGAACGAGGCCGGGACACCGCGCCATCAGGCCACAGCCGCAAATGAAGTGACGTCAACGATGCGATCGGCAACGGCGTCGCGCATCGCAGGGTCATGGAAAATTCCGAGCAGTCCGTGCCCGAGCGCCTTTCGCTCGGCAATCAGATCCCGGACCACCCCGGCATTTTTCGCATCAAGCGAGGCGGTGGGTTCGTCGAGCAGAAGCAGAGGATGCCGTCCGATGAAACCGAGGGCGATGTTGACCCGTTGTTGTTCGCCCCCCGAAAAAGTGGCCGGCGGCAGATTCCAGAGGCGTTCGGGCACGTTGAGCCGCGTCAACAGTTCCGCCGCGCGCGCCTCAGCCTGTTCGCGATCCTGGAACCATTTGACGCCTTCCTGGGTCACCAGGTCGATCGCGGTGACCCGGGGAATGACCGAGAGGAACTGGGACACATAGCCCACGCTTCTGCGCCTGACCTCGAGCATGCCGCGGGGCGCCAGCCGGGCGATGTCCACCATCTCGCCATCGTGACGAATGAGGATTTCGCCACAATCGCTGAGATAGTTTCCATAGACCGACTTGAGAATCGACGATTTGCCCGCACCCGACGGCCCGCCAAGAACGACGCATTCGCCCGCCGCGACCTCGAACGCCACGTGAGAAACAACTGGCAGGCGGAGCGCACCTTGCAGATGCATGGTGAACCCCTTCGACATTCCGGAAATTCGCAGAAGCGGCAAGCCACCCATTGTTAGGCTCCCACCTGCAGAATCGAACTCACGAGGAGTTGGGTATATGGCATGTGCGGATCGTCGAGCACCTGATCGGTCAGACCCGTTTCGATGACCTCGCCGCCTTTCATGACCATGATCCGGTCGGAAAGCAGGCGCGCCACCGCCAGATCATGGGTGACGATGATCACCGACAGGCCGAGATCGGCGACAAGGGTTCGGATCAGATCAAGCAGGCGCGCCTGCACGGAAACATCGAGACCGCCGGTCGGTTCGTCCATGAAGATGAGCCGCGGCTCGGTCACCAGGTTTCGGGCGATCTGCAGGCGCTGCTGCATGCCGCCTGAAAATGTGTTGGGCACGTCGTCGATTCGCGCGCCATCGATTTCAACCTTGCCAAGCCATTCAAGCGCCTTGGCACGGATATTTCCGTAGTGCCGTTCGCCGACCACCATCAGCCGTTCGCCGACATTGGCGCCGGCCGACACGCCCATGCGCAGTCCCCTGTGAGGATGCTGGTGCACAAAGCCCCAGTCGGTGCGCAACAGCCGCCGTTGTTCCGCCTCGCCGGCGCCATAGACGTCGAGCCGGCTGCCGTCGCGCATGCGATAGTGAATGGTTCCCCCTGTCGGCCGCAACTGCGCCGACAAGCAATTGAGAAGGGTGGACTTGCCGGATCCGCTTTCCCCGACAATGGCGAGGACCTCGCCCGAATAGATATCAAAACTGACGTTCCGGCACCCGAGTTGAGCGCCGTAGAAATGGGTCAGTCCCTCGATTTCCAGGAGCGGCAGATCACGCATGGTCATCGATTCTCCGGTGCGGCGGCGCCAGCGCCGCCTGAGGCGTGGAGGTGGCCGAAATGCCCTTCCGCCTGACGCCGCTCGCAATAGTCGGTGTCCGAACAAACGAACATGCGCCCACCCCGGTCATCGAGAAGCACTTCGTCGAAATAGACCCCTTCGGCACCACACATTGCGCATTGGGTATCAGGCCATTCCTGCACGCTGAACGGATGATCCTCGAAGTCGAGGCTGACGACCTTGGTATGCGGCGGCACCGCATAGATGCGCTTTTCCCGCCCCGCGCCGAACAGCTGCAGGGCCGGCGACATGTGCATTTTCGGATTGTCGAATTTCGGGGTCGGAGACGGATCCATGACGTAGCGATCTTCGACCATCACCGGATAGGCGTAGGTTGTCGCGATATGGCCGTGCCGCGCTATGTCTTCGTATAGCTTGACATGCATCAGGCCGTACTCGCTTAAGGCATGCATCTTGCGCGTCTCGGTTTCGCGCGGTTCGAGGAACCGCAAGGGTTCGGGAATCGGGACCTGGTAAACGAGGATCTGGCCCGTATGGAGCGGTGTTTCGGGGATGCGGTGCCGGGTCTGGATGATGGTTGCCTCTTCCGCCCGGCTGGTCATCGCAACCCCCGCGGTACGCGCAAAGAAATTGCGAATCGAGACCGCGTTGGTCGTGTCGTCCGCGCCCTGGTCGATGACCTTGAGCACATCATCCGGACCGATGATCGAGGCCGTGACCTGAATGCCGCCGGTGCCCCAGCCATAGGGCATGGGCATTTCTCGGCTGGCGAACGGCACCTGATATCCGGGGATGGCAATCGCCTTGAGAATGGCTCGCCGGATCATGCGCTTGGTCTGTTCGTCGAGATAGGCGAAATTGTATCCGGCTGGTTGTTCGGAAATTTCGGAAAGGCTCATTCCGCTGCCTCCCGCGCACTGGTTTGCGCCGACGACGCATTCGCCGCGATTTCCGCATGCATTTTCCGAAGCAGTTCAAGCTCCGCCTGGAAGTCCACATAGTGGGGCAGCTTCAGATGTTCGACGAAGCCCGAGGCCTGAATGTTGTCCGAGTGGGACAGCACGAATTCCTCATCCTGAGCCGGGGCGCCGGGTTCTTCGTCGAATTCGCGCCAGCGCAGAGCCCGATCGACGAGCGCCATTGACATGGCCTTGCGCTCGGACTGGCCAAACACCAGACCATAGCCGCGAGTAAACTGCGGCGGCACCTTGGCACTGCCCTTGAACTGGTTGATCATCTGGCATTCCGTCACTTCGATCGTGCCAATGGTGACGGCAAAACCGAACTCCGGCGCATCGAATTCGAGTTCGACCTCACCGATCCGGATCTCCCCGGCAAACGGATGTGTCCGCGCATAGCCGCGCTGCGTGGAATAGCCGAGCGCCAGCAAAAAGCCCTCGTCGCCCCGTGAGAGATTTTGGAGCCGCAGGTCGCGGGCCGCCGGAAGCTCCAGAGGATCGCGGGTGAGGTCGCCGACCATGTCGGACCCCGCTAGCGGGTCTGCCTCCATCAAACCATCCGCGCCAAGAAGATCGGTGACGCGTGGCAGATCGCTTGCAACCCCATGGGCGGCGAGGGCCGGCTCGTCGGGTCCGGCGTCGGGATCATAGGAAAAATCGATCAGCCGGTGAGAATAGTCAAAGGTCGGTCCGAGTAGCTGGCCGCCGGGCAGGTCCTTATACGTCGCAGAGATTCGCCGGGCCGCACGCATCCGGTCAGTTGCGATCGGCTCGGAATAGCCAAATCGCGGAAGTGTGGTGCGGTAGGCGCGCACCAGAAAGATGGCCTCGATCAGGTCGCCACCTGCCTGCCGGATGGCGAGCGCTGCCAGTTCACGGTCGTAAAGCGATCCTTCGCTCATAACGCGGGCAACGGCGAAGGCGAGCTGGCCGACGATCTGTTCCAGCTGCAGCCCCGGAACCGAGGTATCGCCGCGCCGCCGCGCCGCGAAGAGACGGTGCGCATTGGCAATGGCGGTTTCGCCGCCCTTTACCGCCACATACATGATCAGGCTCCGCTGGCGAGGCGGGTCGAGCGGGGCAGACCAGCCAAATGCGTGTTGGTGCAGAAGATAACGTCCACCCCGCGGGGGAACTGCCGGTGGTTGGATCTCACGCAATCCCAGAACGTGTCGGACAGGGGTGCGATGCCCAACCGGATGCTCGTCTCAATGCCGGGCCCCTGCAACAAGGTGCCGGCATCGTTCGTCAGGGCTTCGGTTTGAACAATCAGCGTCGTGGAACGGTCTGGATAACTGTCGGAACCCTGGGCGAAGTTCTTCAGATCGGGCACGCGACGCGATGACGACACAAAGGCGAATTGCGCCCGCGATGGGGATTCCACAATCGTGGAACCCGTATGAAACCGGATGAAGTCCGAAAGCTCCCGATGCGCGCGCATTTCGGCGTCAAGCCAGACGGATGTATCGACGTCGCAGAGGGTCAGCAGGACCATGGCCGCAACCGGATTGAGCGGGTCGGGTGCGTTCACCCGTTCAGTCGCCTCACGAACCTTTCCGGGCTCGCTCAGCGCGAGCATGACGGTGCGAAAGGCCGATTGCGACTGCAGTGCCGGGGCCGAAAAACCGGGCCAGATGGCGCCCGAATCCGGGGATGGGTCCTGGCGCATGCCTCAATCCTCCCCTCTGACCATCGTGAAGAATTCTACCTGCGTCGCCGCCGCCTTTCGGCTTTCTTCTTCTGCAGCATCTGCAAGCGCGGCTTCGAGGGGTGCGACGACGTCGCGCTCGACAATCGAACTCAGGACCGTGTGCTGGGCCGCCGCATCGAACACAGCAACGATCGCGGCCTTGCGCTCGTTTCGCCCCTGGACAAGGGCGTGTCCCACAGGTCCACCTTCCAGCGCCACGCTGGCCCGGGTGACGGTCACCTCTCCGAGGTTGAACGGTGCGCCGCCGCCACCAATGCGGCCGCGCGCCATCACAAGTCCTGATTCGGGCTTGCGCACAAAACGCCAGCTCCAACCGGACGCCACGCCTTCGTAGAGACTATCGACTCTGACCGCGTCAGAGAGGGCGAGCGCGCGATGACAACGCCGGCGGAGCCTTTCGATCCCGCCTTCACCGTTTCCGCCCGTTTTAGTCTCAGATTCAAACACTTGCTGGCATCCGGCCAAGGTCCTTCGGTTGCAGCCGACATTATCTACATCGCATATTAGTCTAGACAAATTTTCCGTCAATGTGGACAAATGCGGGTGTTTGTCGATATGTTTGTTTATATCGGGTTCTGTTTCAATCGTGTGACGGCCGCCGGAGTGCCTATGTCCGACCTGCTCAAACGCGGCACCGGAGTTGCCGTCTGGAACCAGATTGCCCAATCGCTCGAAGCGCGGATCGCATCTGGCGCCCTTGCCCGCGGCACGCGGCTGCCGACCGAGGCCGAGCTTGCCGAGCAGTTTGGCGTCAACCGGCACACGGTGCGCCGGGCGCTTTCGGACCTTGCAGCAAAAGGGATGGTGAAGGCATCGCGCGGCCGAGGGACTTTCGTCGCGCGTGCCGCCATCACCTACCCGATTTCTGGGCGGACACGTTTTTCCGAGATCATTTCAGCGCAAAGCCGTCAGCCTGGCGGGCGCCTCATCGGTTATGCGGAGACGCCGGCCGACGCTAAACTGGCGGCCAGGCTTGGCGTGAAGCCGGATACGCCGCTCTACGAGCTTGAGACGCTACGGGTCGTGGACGGGCAGCCAGCCCTCGTCGCGACACTCTATTTCGTGCGCGATCACGTACCCGAAGTCATTTCCGACTATGCGGAAACCGGCTCGGTGTCCGAAGCGCTCGCGCGGGCGGGCTTCACCGACTATCGGCGAAAAACGAGCACGATCTGGGCGGAGGCGGTTTCGGTACAAGACGCAAAGTTGCTCAAAGTCGCACTTCACACGCCGGTACTGGTGGTTGAATCCATCAACGTCGATGCCGGAGGAACGCCGCTGCAATACTCGGTCACGCGCTTTGCCGGCGAATCCGTTCAACTCACGGTTGAAAGCGACTAACCGACCAAGTTTGTCGGCTTTTGTCCACATTCACCCAATCGTCACGATTCTGACACGGGCACGTTATGCGCGCCGATTAGGCCTGCCGCAAACGGGACCTGGATGCTGGCATGCTGTCACTCACCAACGTCACGCGGCGATTTGGCACCAACGTCGCCGTCGAGAATTGCACGATCGAGATACCCGCCGGGCAGATGGTGGGGATCATCGGCAAATCAGGCGCCGGCAAATCCACCCTTTTGCGCATGATCAACCGCCTCATCGACCCGAGCGAGGGCACCATCGCCTATGGCGATATCGAAGTGTCCACGATCAAGGGCGCCGCGCTGCGGCTCTGGCAGCGCGACTGCGCCATGATTTTCCAGCAGTTCAACCTGGTTCCCCGGCTTGATGTGCTGACGAACGTCCTGCTTGGACGGCTCAACCATCGCAGCACGGCCCTCTCGATTCTGGGCCTCTTCACACAGGAAGAGCGTGCGTCCGCCATTCTGGCGCTCGAGCAGCTCGACATTACCAAAACGGCCCTGCAAAAGGCAGGTACGCTCTCGGGCGGGCAGCAGCAACGTGTGGCGATCGCGCGCGCCCTCATGCAGCGGCCCAAGGTCATCCTGGCCGACGAACCCATCGCCTCACTCGATCCGCGAAACGCGCAGATCGTCATGGATTCGCTCCGGGCGATCAACCAGCGCGACGGGCTGACTGTCGTCACCAACCTGCACACGCTCGACACGGCCCGCACCTACTGTCAGCGCATCGTCGGAATGCAGAACGGACGGATCGTCTTTGATGGAAGCCCGGACGATCTGACCACCGACATCGCACGGGAAATCTATGGCGCCGAGGGGCTGAAGGAAGCTTTCTCGGAAACCATGACGTCGACGAGTTTGCCGGCCGCGCCGGCAACGGCGCCGGACAAGTCCGCATCGAACGAACCCGTCAAATCCCGGGCGGGAGAAGTCGCCAAGCGCATGACCGATGCGCAGCTGGTGACGTGAGAATTTCGCAGGCTCGAAGGGCTGCGGAAGTTTTGACATCAAACACAGGAGCTTGATGATGTTGAAGAAAGTCCTCTTGGGCACGGTTGCCCTGCTTGCACTGGCGGGACAGGCCATGGCCGCCGACCGCACCGAATTCCGCATCGGCCTTCTGGGCGGCGAGAACGAAACCGACCGGCTGCGCGATGCCCAGTGCCTCGTCGATCACATCAAGAATGAAATGGGCTTCGAGAAGGTCTCTCTGTTCCCGGCGGCCGACTATGACGGCGTCATCCAGGGACTTCTCGGTGGCACCCTCGATTTTGCCGAACTCGGCGCCTCGGGCTTTGCCAAGACCTACCTCAGCAACCCGGACGCGGTCGAGCCGGTCCTGACCACGGTGCAGACCGACGGGTCGACGGGCTACTATTCGATCATGGTCGCCCGCAAGGATTCCGGCATGACCACGCTTGCCGACATGAAGGGCAAGAAGCTTGGTTTCGCTGATCCCGATTCAACCTCAGGTTACCTCGTTCCCAACGTGACCCTGCCCGACGCGATCGGCATGCCGGTTGCCGATTTCTTCAGCGAAACCGGTTTCGGCGGCGGCCACGAGAACCTCGTCCTCGAAGTCCTGAAGGGCACGTTCGACGCCGGCACCACCTGGTCGTCGGGCATCGGCAACTGGGAAGACGGCTTCACCTCGGGCAACCTGCGTTCGATGGTCGACAAGGGCATTCTCGATATGAACGATCTGGTCGAGCTGTGGCGCTCGCCGCTCATCCCGAATGGGCCGCTCGTGGTTCGCACCACCCTCGACCCCGACATCAAGGCCGAATTCATCGCCCTGATGAAGGCGTTGCCGGCCAGCGATCCGGACTGCTTCTACGCCGTTGAAAACGGCGAGTTCAAAGACTTCGTCGACGTGAACGTCGATTTCTATGCGCCGATCATCGCGGCCCGCAAGGCCCTGATCGGTTCCTGATCAAACGACGCGAATTGGGTGGGCAACCAGGTTGCCCACCCTTTTTCTGACGGGGGCAGGAATGGTCGAGCTTGATGCCGGTGCGATGCTGCGCACGCAGGAAACCGAACGGCACTATCGCCAGTTGCTCGGGCAGCGGCGTCTTTATTCCGTTCTGATTATCATTGGACTTCTGGTCGCCGCCTCGGCGTCGCTCTGGTTCGCCAACGAAACCAATGCCGGCAAGTTTTTCGACCGCATTCCCTACTTTTTCGACTTCTTCAAGGATCTGGCGCCGCGCGACGGTTGGGAAATCTGGCGCGCCCTGTTTGACCTGCCGAGCCCCTACGACGATGGGTCGCTGCAGTACAACTATCCGGTCGGCCGGGTCTATCTCATCGGTCCGGTCTACCTGCCTGAATACTTCTACAAGATGATCGAGACGCTCAACATCGCCATTGTCGCTACGATGTTCGGTACCGCGCTCGGGTTCGTGTTCAGCTTTTTTGCAGCCACCAACGTCAATTCCAACAGGGCGGTGCGTTTCGTGGTTCGCCGTTTTCTTGAAATTCTCCGCGCCTTTCCTGAAATCGTCGTGGCGGGCTTCTTTCTCGTCGTGTTCAGTCTCGGGCCGATACCCGCGATCATGGCGGTCGCGATCCACACCGTCGGCGCCATCGGCAAGCTCTATTTCGAAGTCGTCGAAAATGCCGACATGAAAGCCGACGAAGGCCTGCGCGCCGTGGGTGCAAACAAGGTTTCGCGCGTCTGGTTCGGCATCGTGCCGCAGGTCATGCCGAACTTCATGTCCTATGCCCTGTTGCGGTTCGAGATCAACGTGCGCGCGTCCACGATCATCGGGGCGGTGGGCGGCGGGGGTATCGGCGAACAATTGCGGCTTGCGATTTCCCGCGGCCACGAAGCCAAGACACTCGCCATCGTGCTTCTGCTTTTCACCACCATCGTCGCCGTCGATCAGCTCTCCGCCTACATCCGCAAGCGGCTTGTTGGCGAACAGGCCTTCGCCCTGCAGGGGGCGCTCGCATGACCGACCTCTCACTTTCGGAAATCGAGGCGGTCGCCACCCGCCACCCGGACCTGTTCCAGCAGGGTGGGTTGCGCCGATTTTTGCCCGTGTTCGTCGTAGCGGCGGTTGCCGCCTATCTCGGATATGTCTGGGTCTTTTTCGACGTGAGCAAGGTTCTGGATCGGGCCGACTGGGAAATCGCCGGAAATTATCTTGCAGACTGGATCGCCTACGAAATCCGGCCGGACCTTCACCTCGAGGACGGCTACATTTCGGTGAGCTATCCGCGTTATTCGCCGCTCGGCTCGGACCCGCATCCGGAATGGGTCATTCTCGAACGGGCCGATGTCACGATCAAAGAGGTGGTCGACGCACCACAGGACGCGACCAGCGCACAGACGCAGTCCGGATTCATGGTCAATGCGCCAGTGGTGCCGGAAGCTGGCAATGCCGTGGCGGACCCGCTGGCGGTGCCCACAAAGCCGTCCGGATTCATGGGCGCAGGCGGACTGGTCGGGACAAAGGTTGACGAGGCAGCCCCAACCGAAGTCCAGACCCGGATGTCTAACGAAGTGGTGTCGGCCCAGGTCGAAATCGGGGATGCGGTGATCAGCGTTTATCCCGACCATACCGAGATCGACCGCGCGAATGGCGAACGCCTGCTGATCAGAACCTCGCTCGAAAACGGTGTCACGGCGGAGGGGGCACTACCCGACTGGGCCGAACAGAAGGAAGTCGGCGGCAAGATCCGCATGTTCTTCGGTTTCGCCGGTCGGGTCGAAGTCGAAAACGATGACGTCAAAGTGCGGCGGCGTTTTCTCGGTTGGGAAAACTTCTTCTTCGACACGCGCTCGGCATTCTGGGGCAAAACCCTCGGCGAAGTGGTCCAGATGATCTTATCGTCCGAGGAGATCGTTCCGGGCAAGGCCAACTGGCAGGTCGCCTATTCCGATATCGCCAACAATTCCGAATGGCAGCACGGGGACGTCTGGACCAAATTGCTTCAGACGATCGTGATGGCATTCATGGGCACACTTCTGGCCTCGATGACCGCATTCCCGCTTGCTTTCCTGGCGGCGCGCAACATCTCTCCGAACCTCCTTCTCAACCAGGGCCTGAAACGCCTGTTCGATTTCCTGAGGTCGGTCGACATGCTGATCTGGGCCCTGGTGTTCACCCGCACCTTCGGTCCCGGACCGCTGGCAGGTATTTCGGCAATCTTCTTCACGGACACCGGAACCTTCGGCAAGCTCTATTCCGAGGCGCTCGAAAACATCGACGACAAGCAGCGCGAAGGCGTCAGGTCCGTGGGCGCGGCACCCGTGCTGGTCCAGAAATATGGTGTCGTTCCGCAGGTTTTGCCGGTGTTCCTGAGCCAGGCGCTCTATTTCTGGGAATCAAACACCAGATCGGCGACGATCATCGGCGCAGTCGGCGCCGGTGGCATCGGGCTCAAGCTCTGGGAGGCCATGCGCACCAACCAGGATTGGGAGAATGTCGCCTACATGGTGGTCCTCATCCTGATTGTTGTCTTTGTGTTCGACAACATTTCGGGCGCGCTGAGAAAACGGCTGGTTGAATAGTCTGCTCGCCGACCAATCAAGTATCCGCAAATCCGGATATTTCAACACCACTTGAAATTCCGTTTTGACAGGCCGATTTTAGACCGGCGGACAAATCAGGGGCCGAGCGGGATGGCAGACACAGAATTTGCACCGGGAACGGTTGCCCGCCGCGACGGGATCCTCCGTCCGGTCTTCATGCTTGCGGCGGCGCTCGTCGCGGTCGTGGCACTTGCGGCCTGCTCCTCGGGTCCGAAAACGCCGTTCGCCATCATGGCTGGCTCCGAAAACACCGTCCTGCAGCCGCTCGTCGAACAGTTCTGCGCCGAACGCAACATGGACTGCACCTTCACCTACAAGGGCAGCCTCGATATCGGCCTTGCCATTGGCAGTCAGGAAGGCGCGGATGCAGACGCGGTCTGGCCTGCCTCAAGCGTCTGGCTCGATCTTTTCGACACGGGCCGAACCGTCAAGCATGCCACCTCCATCGCCCAGATGCCGGTGATCCTCGGCGTCCGGCGCAGCAAGGCCGAGGCGCTCGGCTGGGTCGGACATGACGTCTACATGGCCGACATTCTGAAGGCCGTCGAAAACGGCAACCTGACCTTTCTCATGACCTCGGCGACCCAGTCCAATTCCGGCGCCAGCGCCTATCTCGCCATGCTGTCGGCGGCGCTCGGCGGACCATCGGCGGTGATCGCGCCGGGCGATCTCGATCGCTCCGACGTGCAACAGACCGTGTCGGCGCTCCTCAGCGGCGTGGCGCGCTCGTCAGGTTCGTCAGGCTGGCTTGCCGATCTTTATGTCGCATCGGCCAAGGAAGGCACCCGTTATGACGCGATGTGGAACTACGAAGCCGTGCTCAAGGAGACCAACGATCAGTTGCGTCAGATGGGCGGCGACCTGCTTTACGCCATCTATCCAGCCGATGGCGTCGCGATTGCCGACTCACCCCTGGGGTTCATAGATCGCGGCCGCGGCGACAAGGTTGAAACGTTCTTCACCGAACTCGTGGCCTATCTGCAGTCACTTGAGGTGACGCGGAAAATTGCGGCAACCGGGCGGCGCATTCCTCTCGCGGCGGGCGGGGTGACCCCAGCGGCAGAGCCCGATTGGAATTTCGATGCGACGCGCGTCGTCACGGCGATCAGGGTGCCCGAGCCAGCAGTTATCCGTCAGGCGCTCGACCTTTATCAAACCGCCCTGCGCAAACCGTCCCTGACTGCGCTCTGCCTCGATTTTTCCGGTTCGATGGAAGGAGACGGCGAGACGCAGCTGCAGACCGCCATGCAGTTCCTTTTCACGCCTGACGAAGCAAGCCGGGTTCTGGTTCAGTGGTCGCCAAAGGACCGGATCATCGTGCTTCCATTCGACTCGGACGTGCGGCGGCAAATCGACATTCCGGGCGACACGGCAAGCCAGAGCGGTCTGCTCGCCCAGATTGGCCAGGAACGCGCCGGCGGCGGCACGAACATGTACGACTGCGCCGAAACCGCCCTGAAGGCGATGAACGCGACCGCCAATCTGAAGGACTTTCTGCCGGCCATCGTGGTGATGACCGACGGACGGAGCGACGACGCCTTCAACCGTTTCATGGAAACGTGGCGGCGCGCAAACCAGAAGATTCCGGTGTTCGGCATTACGTTCGGCGACGCGGACAAATCCCAGCTCGACCGTCTGGCTGAGGCGACCGCCGGGCGCGTGTTCAACGGACAGGCCGACCTTGCCGGGGCCTTCCGCTCCGCGCGCGGCTACAACTAGGCTTTGCCCGTGACGCGCGACTGGAACTGGATTTTAGGGGGACTGGCGGCGGCGATTTTGCTGCCGGTTCTGATCGTCTTCAAAACGCCCTTCGTCATCGCGCTGTTCATCGCCGGAGCGGCCTTCGCCGGCATCACAGTTCTGCTGGGACCGCGGCGGCTCTTTGAGGGCGTGAACATTTCGCAGGTCAGCCAGGACAAGGTCGCCCTCGCCCGCTCTCTTCTGGAAAAAGCCGCGCCGGCGATCGATCAGATCGAACAGACGGCACGACAGATCAAATCCGGCGTAGTTCGCACCCGGGTTCAGAATCTCGCCGGAATGGCGCGAACAATTTTCGCCAAAGTCGAGGCAAAGCCCGAAAATGTCGGATCGGTCGACCGGTTTCTCGAATTCTACCTGCCGCGTGCGGCGAGCATAGCCGAAGGATACCAGAAGGTCGAAGCGCGACCGGAAGGCGACCCGGAACGGCTCGATCAGATTCGCGGCGTCATCGAAAAGCTTGAACTGGGATTCGACCATTACTCGGAAAGCCTGGCCGAAGTGGAACTGGGCTCACTCGATGCCGATATCCGGCAGATCGAAACATCTCTCTCAGAGGATTTGAAGCACTGATGGCCATTTCGAGACGTGCATTCGGACTGGGTCTTCTGGGGGCGAGCGCGCTTGCCACGGGCGGCTATCTGGCGCTCAGCGGCCGGCCCGAATTTCGCGGGCTGCTGGGGCAAAGCACAAAACTCTTCGGATTTCTGGGTGGCGAGAAACAGGCCTTCGTCGAGGATGTCGACGTCGTCAATGCGTTGAAATCTCGCGGCATCGACCTCGATGCGCGGGTGGCTGGATCGGTGGAAATGGTGCGCGAGCCCGCACTTCTGTCGCAGAACCCGCAATTTCTCTGGCCCTCTTCGGCGATCATGGTCGACATTGCCCGGCAGAGCGGGGTCAAGATCCGCCGCGACCAGGTGGTGCTCAACTCGCCCATCGTGGTCTATTCCTGGGAGCCGGTTGTCGACGGCCTGAAATCGTCCGGACTGGTCACCACCGGCATGGACGGACATTACGAACTCGATCTTTTGAGCCTGCTCAACGCCATCATCGACCAGAAGAACTGGTCGGATCTTGGGGTCGGCACGCTTTACGGACGGGCGCGGATCGTCTCGACGGACCCCAACCGGTCCAATTCGGGTTTCATGTTTTCCGGCCTTGTCCTCAGCCTTCTCTCGGGCGACGTTCCCGATCAGACCGCCCTCGACAAGTTCGGCGAGAGGGCCTCGGAAATCTTCATCAGCATGGGGCTGAAATCGTCCTCGTCCGGCAAACTCTTCGACCAGTATCTGGCCGGGGGGTTCGGTGCGGAACCGATGGTGGTCGGCTACGAAAACCAGCTGGTGGAATGGATACTCGCCGACCCGCAGCGCTGGCAGCGGATCGTCGACGCCAAAGGGCCGAAACCCGTCATCCTTTATCCGCGCCCGACCGCCTATTCAGCCCATCCCCTCATCACCATCGATCCTGAATCCGATCAGCTGCTCGAGGCCATGCTGAGTGACCAGTTACAGGAGCTTGCCTGGACCAAGCACGGCTTCCGCGGCCCGCTTGGATCGGTAACCGGAGCCGCCAATTCGGCAATTGCGGGCCTGCTGCCGGCCGAGGTGAGTGCCGTACTGCCCATCCCTTCGGCCAACGTCATGCTGCGCTTCCTCGAGCGGCTCGCCGGGCACGAGGCAAGTCTGCTGGGATGACCCCCGGCCTATTCAATCCAAACCGGATTGCTCCAGCCATGCTTGCCCGCACGGTCGGTCACCACGATCCGGAATCAGGGGCTCCGTAATTCGGCAACGTCTAGGGTTGCGCGCGCCAGTGACGACCAATACGCAACCGGATCGACAATCGATTCACCGGCATGCCCGTGAATTTGGCTGGCGATGTCAATACCGCGCTTTCCAGCGATGGCGCCGCGGACGCCGAACCACTTATCATTGACGCACAAAGCCGGGGACACGAACTCCATTCCGGGTGCGGCAATCAGCCGACATCTCGCCCCAGCATGACGTCGCCAACCCGATGGGTTCTGGAAGCTTGATTGGTTTCTGGCCCGCGACGTCGATATGGCCGAGCGCAGAATCGTGCCAACACTGAGTCCGGGCGAACGCGCCGCTCCGATCGCGAATTGATTGCCATCGAGATCGCAGCCAACGGCGCTCTCAATTCCGACATCAGATTGATCTGACGCAGGCCCGATTGGCAGCGGGATTTCTTCTATCAAGACCTCCCGGCCGAACGTTCTCGCTTTGCCCGGTATCCTTTCTTTCGGCCGAACCGAGACCCGTTCGCACCCGCCTGCCCCCATCACCAGCCATACCTGCTAGTCTCCCAAAATCCACGGATGGTCCCGGGCGCTTTTCGGATCTCTGGCACGGCTTTGTGCAACCCGGATCGCCCCAAGTTTGGCATCGAGTTGCCTCCCCATTAGGCAAAGTGCGACGATGACGGCCAAAGTTTCGACCGTGATAACGCCCGAAATACCCGCGCAATCCCTAATCCACGAGGATCAGGCGTAGATCGTTGACGTTGGTGCGGGTCGGCCCGGTGACGATCAGGGTGCCGGTTCGGGCGAAAAAATCGTGGCTGAGATGACGATCAAGCAGCGCCTCGCCGTCAACCCCGAGCGTCCCGATCCGGTCCGCCAGAGCTGGTTCGAACCAGGCGCCGGCATTGTCCTCGCTGCCGTCGATGCCGTCCGTGTCAAGCGCGAGCCCGGAAATACGGGGATGACCGCCGAGGGCAACATGAAGGCCAAGCAGGAATTCCGTATTCCTGCCGCCGCGTCCATTTGTGTTGGCCAACGTCACGGTGGTTTCGCCACCCGACAAAATGAGAAGCGGGTTCGACTTTGCGGAACGCGCCGCGGCGAGGTTGAGCGCCATCGCGGCCATCGCGGCCCCGATTTCTCGCGCCTCACCTTCGATATCGGCGCCAAGATTGAGAACCTCCATCCCCTCGGCTTGGGCAGCCCTGGCCACCGCGGCGATCATGTCGGCCGGGCGCGCGGCCATCAGGGTTTGGCTCCGGTCAAAGACTGGATCACCGGGTTTCGGCGTTTCGGATCGGGGATTGTCGAGCCAGGCACGGGCAGTTTGCGGCAGGTCGATCCGATAGTGCTCCACGATGTCGAGCGCCATTTCACGCGTGCTGTCATCGGGTACCGTGGGTCCCGAGCCGATTGTCGACCAGTCGTCGCCCGGCACGTCGGAAATGCCGATCGTCACAAGGCGCGCGGGGTGAACCAGCTTGGCAAGCTGCCCGCCTTTGGACTGTGAAAGATGCTTGCGAACGCAGTTCATTTCCGCAATCGGCGCGCCCGAGGCGAGCAGTTGCCGGTTCACGTCGCGGATCTGCTCAAGGCTGATGCCATCGGCCGGGACCTCGAAAAGCGATGAGGCACCGCCCGACACCAGAAAAATGACAAGGTCGTCTTCCGTCAATCCCTGTGCCAGTTCGAGCATCCGGCGCGAAGCGGTCTGACCGTTTGCTTCGGGGACCGGGTGGCCGGCCTCGACGACTTCGATCTTGTCTGTTGCGACCCCGTGCCCGAACCGCGTGATCACGAGTCCCGAAAGTGGTCCAGTCCAGTTCGCCTCGACGGCCTTTGCCATCGCGGCCGCCGCCTTGCCGGCACCAAGAACGAGGGTTCTGCCCTTGGGGGGTTCAGGTAGCAGGGGTGGAACGCAGTTCAGCGGGTCGCAGGCGCGAAGCGCGACGCCGGCAAGCCGGAACAGTTGCTGGCCGATTTTGCTATCCGGGGGGTCAAGGCGCCAGCCCGGATCAACCGGCATAAAGGCTCTCGCGGTCAAGGCCAGCCTGACCGATCAGGGCGCGAACACGCTCCCAATCGTCGTCACCAATTTCGTGCAGGGGCGACAACACGCCTGCCGAGCCAAACCGGCCGAAATCGAAAAGCACCCGCTTCATCCGCGCCTGCCAGTCGACATAGGGCCGGGCATAGAACGCTTCGACCAAAAGACTCATGTTGCCAATGAGTTTTCGCGCCGCATCCCGGTCGATCTGCGGCGCCGCGAGGGCCTCGAAAAGCGCCCGCTGGCGGTCGGCGATGACACTGCCGGCACCCGAGATGATGCCGCGCGCGCCCATGATGATGGACCCGGCCAGCCACTGCGAATGCGAGGTCAGAACGTTGACCGGACGGGAAAGGCCATGCAGGGCCTCGATGGTCTTCTCGTGCAGGCGCGGGTCGCCAACCAGATCCTTGATCGCGCAGATGCCATCCACCTCTTCGCAAAGGCTGACCAGAACATCGAGCGGATAAGAAAGGTCGGTCACGGCGGGAAACTGAAACGCAATCAGCGGCAGGTCAGTTGCCGCCGCCAGGTCCTTGACGTAGCCCGACAGGTGTTCGGGTCGCGCCTTGCCACCGAACATCACCGACACCGGCGGAAAGACAAGAAGCGCGCTTGCCCCGGCCTTTTCGGCCGCCCGCGCCAGACGCGCAGCTGCCAAGGCCGTCTCCGCGTAGATGCCGACAATTATTGGAGCCTCATTGCCGGCCGCTTCACATCCGGCCTCCATCATTTGCACCTGCTGATCGAAGGTCAGGGCATGCACCTCGGCCGCATGTCCGTTGATGACAATTCCCCCAAGCCGCGGAATCCCGGCGAGATCGCGAAGATGCCGCCGGTAGGCTTCAGGATCGATCTCCCCACTCGCGTCGAGGGGCAGAAGGCATGCGGGAATGACACCCACACCAGAAAACGGGATCATCTGTGTCCTCCAATGAAATCGATGCTATATGATATCTGGAATTGCGCGCTGACAAGATGGAATTGCACTGCATACATAGTGCCAACGGGGAGTTGACATCTCACAACTCGTATGAAATGCATTTCATAGATCGCGACGAGCGCGACTGAGGGGAGGCGTTTCATGCTGCTTGACGGCGTCAGGGTGATCAGCCTGTGCCATTATCTGCAGGGTCCGGCGGCGGCTCAGTATCTGGCCGACCTCGGGGCGGAGGTGATCAAGCTGGAACCGCCAAAAGGCGCCTATGAGCGCCATTGGTCGGGCGCCGATGTTTTTGTCGGCGGCGTGAGTGGCTTTTACCTCGCAGCCAACCGCAACAAGCAGTCGGTCTGTTTGAACCTGAAGTCCGAATCCGGCCGGCAGGCCTTCCTGAAACTGGTCGCGACCGCCGATGTCGTCATGGAGAATTTCCGCCCCGGCACACTCGACAAGCTGGGCCTTTCGGAATCCGTGCTCAAGTCGGTCAAACCCGACCTCATCTACGCCTCTGCCAGCGGTTTCGGGTCTGACGGACCCTATGCGAAGCTGCCTGGACAAGACCTTTTGATTCAAGCCCGGACCGGGCTTGTTGCCGCGACAGCCGGGCAGCAGCCCAACATCCTCCCGGCTGCTGCCGGCTGCGCGGTCGTCGATCAGCACGGCGCCGCCTTGTTTGCGATGGGCATTGTCGCAGCCCTGTTCCGCAAGGAGCGCACCGGTGCCGGGACCCGCGTCGAGTCGTCTCTCTTCAATGCCGGCATCGACCTGCAGCAGGAATCGATTGTTGCTTACATCAACGGTCACAAGACGCCCGGAGTCTTCCGGCGCGGCGAAAATCTCGCGACCTGGTTCCATGAGGCGCCCTACGGCATCTACGAAACGAGGGACGGGCATCACCTCGCTTTGTCGCTCAATCCGCTCGATACGCTTGCATCAGCCCTGAACGAGGCGCGCGAAAGCGAAAACGCGCCAGGCGCGCCCGCTTCGTTCGCCCGCGACGGGAGCCCGCTCGATCGTCAACGGGACCGGGACGAAATCTGCGCGCGCGTCGCCGCGGCACTTGCCGAGGTCAGCTATGCCGCGGCCGAAAGGGCGCTGAGCGCGCGAAGTCTCTGGTTTGCGCCCGTCAATTCCTATTCCGAATTGGTCGCTGACCCGCAGGCCCGGCATAACGGCGTTTTCATGCAAGTTGAGGTGAAGGGCGAAACTGCGGTCCTTGTGGCCCATCCCAACCGCTATGACGGAAAGGCACCCGGAGTTCGTCATATTGCCGAGACGGCGGGCGCGGACGGAACGGAAATCCTGCGTTCCGCCGGCCTCAGCGACGAAGAAATCGCTGCCCTTCAATCCGAGGAGATGGCGTCTTGAGCGATCTGGCTTCCAGCAACGGAAGTGGAGACGGACGGCGCCCTGTCGCCTTCGTGACTGGCGCGCGCAGGGGGCTCGGGCGGGCCATCGCGATCCACCTTGCCCGGCTTGGATTCGATCTGGTGCTGAATGACCTGGTCCGGGACGCCGATGCCGACGACACCCTGCTGCGAGCCGGTGACGCGGGAGCTTCGGTTCGCTTCATCGCACAGGATATTTCAATAATTGATCAGCACGATGCTTTTGTCGGCGAGGCACTGGAGGCGTTCGGCGCCATCGACTGCCTGGTCAACAATGCCGGTGTGCAGGTGCCGCGGCGCGTCGGCATGCTCGATGTCACGCCCGCGGAATACGATCAGGTTCTCGACGTCAATCTTCGCGGCACCTTCTTTCTGACCCAGCGCGTCGCTAGGAAAATGCTGGAAGAGCCAGGCGCCGGCCTTCACCCGCGCAGCATCATCTCCCTGACCTCGGCCAATGCCGGCCTCGCCTCCACCGACAAGGCGGCCTACTGCCTGTCCAAGGCCGCGCTGTCCATGATGACAAGCCTGTTCGCCCTTGAACTTGGCGGCCACAATATCAGCGTCTTCGAGGTGCGGCCGGGGCTGATGACCACCGACATGACCCTGTCGGTGCGCGACAAATATGCCGACTACGTCTCGACCCAGACCGTCTTCCGCCGTTGGGGCGATCCCGACGAAATCGGACGCGCCGTGGCTGCCCTGGCGAGTGGCGCCATTCCCTATACCAGCGGCCAGATCATCAATGTCGATGGCGGCATGCACATTCAAAGGTTGTAGGACCGATGGACGCGACAAACAAAAGCGCGGTTCCGGCGCTGAGAATGACCAACATTTCCAAGCGTTTCCCCGGCGTCATTGCGCTTGACGATGTCAGCCTCGAACTCGCGGAAGGTGAGGTTCTGGCGCTCGTCGGCGAAAACGGGGCCGGCAAGTCGACCCTGATGAAAATCCTTTCCGGCGCCTACCGGGCGGATTCCGGTCGGCTCGAGCTTTTCGGCAAACCGGTTCCGTTCACCTCGCCGCTTCTGATGATGCGGATGGGTGTGGCAATCATCTACCAGGAACTTTTGCTCGCCAAGGACCTGTCTGTTGCCGAGAACATCTTTCTCGGCCGCCTGCCGAAGAACCGCTGGGGTCTGACCGATTGGCAGCGGATCAACGCCGACGCGGCGTCCCTCATCGAACGGCTGGGCTTCGATCTCGATCCCAGGGCCAAGGTCAGTTCCCTCAGCGTCGCCCAGCGTCAGGTTGTCGAGATCGCCAAGGCCCTGTCGCAGAACGCACGCATTCTGGTGCTCGACGAGCCATCGGCAGTTCTGGGTGACGCCGAGCTTGCCAAGCTTTTTGAAATCATCGGCCGGCTTTCGGCCGAGGGCGTCGGCTTCATCTACATATCGCACAGGCTCGAAGAGGTGTTCACGATCAGTGAGCGCACCCTCGTCATGCGCGACGGCAAGGTCGTCGGCACGGCGCCGACCGCGAGCCTGACGCGCAACGACCTGGTCAGGATGATGGTCGGGCGCGAGCTCTCCGATATCTATCCCACGCGCAATCCCAAAACCGGACCTCTGGTGCTCGAAATTGAAGGGCTTCACAACGAGGCGCTCAGCGACATTTCGGTCAAGGTGCATTCCGGCGAGATTGTCGGCATTTGCGGCATGGCCGGTGCCGGCCGCAGCGAACTTCTGAGGGCGATCTGCGGTGCCGACCCGAGCACGGCGGCCCGTGCCTCGATCAACGGCGCCAATGCGCTTTTTCCCTCTCCCGGCAAGTCGCTTGCCGGCGGGGTCGGCCTTCTGCCCGAGGACCGGCGCAAACAGGGCCTTTTCGTTTCGCAGGACGTGGCCTTCAACGTTTCGATCGCCAATCTCGGTTCGATCGTCAGAAACGGACTGCTCTCACGTGGCGCGGAGCGCAAGGTTGTGACGGACTTCGTCTCCCGCCTCCGGATCAAGACTCCCGGCATCAGCGAAAAGGCGGCGAACCTCAGCGGCGGCAACCAGCAGAAATGCGTGCTCGCCAAGCTTCTCAATGCTGAATGCAGTCTGTTGCTCGTCGACGAACCGACCCGTGGCGTCGATATCGGTGCCAAGCGCGAAATCTACC
The DNA here is from genome assembly GCA_020638095.1 of Hyphomicrobiaceae bacterium. GTDB lineage: Bacteria > Pseudomonadota > Alphaproteobacteria > Rhizobiales > Devosiaceae > JACKJF01. The sequence goes on from JACKJF010000003.1 coordinate 38,332, forward strand.
AGGTTCTGGCTGACCTCGCGGACAAGGAAGGCATCGGCATCGTCATGGTCTCTTCCGAGCTGCCGGAGATCATCGGCATGTGCGACCGCGTCTACGTGCTGCGCGGCGGGCGCCAGACGGGCGAATTCACCCGGTCAGACCTGACCGAAGAAAACATCATGCATGCGGCGACAGCCTAGGAGCATCAGATGACCCGGCAATACAGGCACTTCATCGACAATGACTGGCAAATTCATGGCTCCGCCGACGTCATCGAACGGCACAGCCCGGCAACCGGAGAACTGACCGCCAAATTCGCCCTCGGCGATGCGACCGACCTCAACGCGGCGGTGGCCGCGGCGCGGGCGGCCTTTGACCACGGACCGTGGCCGCGCATGACCGCCCAGGAGCGCGCCGCGGTCCTCTTTCGCCTAGCGGACCTGATCGAGGCCAATCTCGAACTCCTCGCCAGCATCGAAATCGCCGAGGTCGGCAAGCCCCGCCGCTTTGTCGAAGCCGATGTGCGGACTGCGGCCGCCTTCACGCGCCATGCCGCCTCCATGGCCGCGCAGGTGCATGGCGAAGCCTACAACAATCTGGTGCCGCAAAAGACCGCCATGGTCCTGCGCCAGCCGGTCGGTGTCGCCGGTATTATTGTTCCCTGGAATTTCCCCATCGAAATTCTCGCCAAGAAGGTTCCTTTCGCGCTCGCAAGCGGCTGCACCGCAGTCGTCAAACCCTCGGAGCTGACCAGCGGCTCTGCCCTCGAATTTGCCCGGCTGGCGGCCGAAGCGGGTCTGCCCAAGGGCGTGCTCAACATCGTCACCGGCACGGGCAGCGCGGTCGGCGAGGCGATGACCCTGCATCCCGACGTGAACATGATCAGCTTCACCGGATCGTCCGCCGTCGGCCAGCGCATCATCCGCAACAGCGCCGAAACCATCAAACGCGTCACCCTCGAACTTGGCGGCAAGTCGGCCAATATCGTTTTCGGCGATGCCAATCTCGAGGACGCCGTCGAGGGGACTTTGAAGGCCATCTTCGCCTTTCAGGGCCAATGCTGCGTCGCCGGTTCGCGGCTCCTTCTGCAGCACGACATTGCCGACGCCTTCCTCGCACGCCTTCTCGAACGCACCGCCGAGCTCAGGATCGGCGATCCGGACGATGCCCGGACCGATATCGGCTCGATGATTTCGGTGCCGCACCTGCAAAAGGTCATGGGCTATGTGGGACGCGCCAGAACCAGCAATTCGGCGCGGCTGATCGTGGGTGGCGATCAATTGAGGCCCGCCGAAAATCTGACCGACAACTTCATTCTGCCGACCATTTTCGACGACGTCACCCCCGGCTCGGAACTCTTCGCCGAAGAGGTGTTCGGCCCGGTGCTGGCCGTTTCGCGCTTCGAAACCGTCGATGAGGCGATCAATCTTGCCAACTCGACCACCTACGGCCTCGCAAATACGGCCTGGACCAGCGATCTTCACACGGCAATGGCGGCGAGCCATCGTCTCAATAGCGGTCTCGTCTGGGTCAACACCACACTCGACGGTGCGCCGCAGCTGCCGTTCGGCGGCATCAAGGCCTCCGGCTTTGGCCGGGAACTGGGCAATGCCGGTTTCGAGGACTTCACCGAACTCAAGACCGTCATCCTCAATGCGGGCCGGTTCGACAGCGTCTTTCCGGGGGCGGCATGATCACCACGCCTTCTACCCGCTGGCTGCTCGTTCTCGACGTCGACCGGACGCTTCTGACCGACGACTACCGGCTTCTGCCGGAAGTCCGCCGTTCGATCGACTTCGTGCGGAACAATTCAATCGCTCTGGCACTTGCAACCGCGCGCGGACCTGTGGCGCTGGAGGTCGTACTCGACGCGCTCGGACCGGTCGATTACGCGATCTGCTTTGGCGGCGCCCTGACCCTCGGCCGCGAAGCCGGCGGGAACTGGGAGCGCTCTGACGAAGCTGAAGAGCGGCTAGTCGATCCCGCAGCGGGCCACGCACTGATCGAGCTGGCCCGTTCGCTCGATATCCCGCTGGCCCGGTACGGCGAGGCGACCGTCTATGTCGACGCGCTCAACGACCAGCTCATCCGGGAATTTGCCCATACGGGTGACCGGTACCGGATTGCCGATCTGCTGGAGGTTCAAGAACCCGCCTTCAAATATCTGGCAATCGCGCGCCCGGGCCGAACCGGCACACTCGACCAACTCGCTGCGCAGTTGACCGGACACCTTTCGGCGGTCCGGTCGCACGCCAACTATCTCGAAATCGGTCCGACCGGCGTTTCAAAGGGCGCGGCGCTCCGCGCGCTCTGCCGGGTGGCGGATTTCGATCTGGCGAACGTCGCCGCCATCGGGGACTCCGAAAACGACCTGTCGATGATTGCCGCCGCCGGGCACGGCGTGGCCATGGGCAATGCCATCCCCGCCGTCAAAGCGGCGGCCGCCTTCTGCACCGCGACGAACGCAGACGCAGGTGTAAGCCTCGCCATCGAGAGGCTTGCAAAGGATCTCTGGCAGGTCGCGCCGGCTGACAAGGAAAATGAAGTGGAGGAAGTTCTGCATGTCTGAGCAGCAAGTGGCGGTCAGCCCAAATTCAAACAACGGGCAGCGCTGGATGCAGGGGCTGTCGCACCGGCTGGCCGCCGGCGGGCTTTTTCTCGTCCTGCTCGTTCTGACGGTCATCGCGGCGCTCATATCCGACGCCTTCCTGAACCCGTTCAATCTGGTCAATGTTCTGCGGCAGATCGCGCTTTACGGCATCGTCAGCATGGGCCTGACCTTTGTCATTCTGACAGCCGGCATCGACCTGTCTGTCGGCTCGATCGTGGCCGTCGTCGCCGTTCTCACCGCCATGCTTCTGAACATGGGTCTCGCCGTGCCCCTCGTTCTTCTGGTCGCGCTGGCCTGTGGCGCGGCACTCGGGCTGGTCAACGGAATCGGCATTACGCTGATCAAGATTCCGCCCTTCATCATGACGCTCGGCACGATGGTGATGCTGCGCGGCCTGGCGCTGACAATCTCCGACGGCCGGCCGATCGATGTTGCATCCACTGTAGGAAACTACGCCTGGATCGGGCGTGGCAGCGCCCTTGGATTGCCGATCGCCGTGTGGATCTTTGCCGGCGTTGCCGTCATCGGGTTCGTGGTCCTGTCCTTCACCCGCTTCGGGCGAAACGTCTACGCCGTGGGCAGCAACCCCGAAGCGGCCCACCTTTCCGGGATCAACGTCCGCCGCGTGCTTCTCGGCGTTTACACGATTTCCGGGCTTCTGGCGGCGCTGACCTCGGTCATCTTCGTGTCGCGGCTTTCGGTGGGCGAACCGACGGCCGGGACCGGATTGGAGCTTGAAGCGATCGCCATTTCGGTGATCGGCGGAACCAGCCTTTTCGGCGGCCAGGGCGGCATCGTGGGCACCGCGATAGGCGCAGCCATTCTCGCGGTTCTCGCCAACATCATGAATCTCGTCGGAATTTCCCCATTCACCCAGCAGATCGTGAAGGGGGCCATCATCATCGTTGCCGTTTCTTCAGAGGTGTTGAGACGGAGGCGCTGAGGGTCAGTTCAAAGACTGACCCCACTACGTGTGTTGATAAGGAGGAACTTCAATGACGCACAAATCGATCAGAGCAGCTTTGCTGCTTTGCACGTCGCTCACCATCGCCGGGCTTGCCGGCTCCCAGGGCGCCCTCGCCGCCGGTCCGCTCGATGGCGTGGATTTGACCAAATCCTGCACCATCGGCTTCTCGCAGGGCACGATGAACCACCCTTGGCGCGTCGCCATGGTGGAAGGCAACCGCACCTGGGCCGAACAGAACCTGCCCAACGCCAAGCTGATCATCACGGATGGCCAGAATTCGTCCGAAAAGCAGGTGGCTGACGTCGAAAGCCTTCTGGCCCAGAACATCGACGTGCTGATGATCAGCCCGCTGACCCAGCAGGCTTTGACGCCGGTTGTTCAGGAAGCCATGGATGCGGGCATTCCGGTGGTCGAGCTCGATCGCAAAACCAATACCGAACCGACCGTCTACATCTCCGCCGAGAACGAACCAATTGGCCGCAAGGCCGGTGAGTTCTTCGCCGAACAGCTTGGTGGCAAGGGCAATATCGTCGTGATCGAGGGCACCGCCGGTGCTTCGGCAGCGATCGAACGCGAAACCGGATTCGAGGAAGCGATTTCCAAATATCCGGACATGAAGATCATTGCCCGGCAGAACGCCGACTTCCTGCGTGAAGGCGCCGCCAAGTTCATGGAAGACGTCCTGCAGCGCTTTGGCCCCGGCGAAATCGATGGCGTCTACACGCACAACGATGAAATGGCGCTTGGCGCGATCACGGCTATCGAAGCCGCCGGACGTCAGGGTGAGATCATGGTAACCGGTGTCGACGGCCAGAACAATGCCATTCAGGCTGTTGCTGATGGCAAGCTGTTCGCAACCTTTACCTTCCCCTTTGTTGCGCCGGAAGGCATTCAGTATGCCTATCGGGTTTGCGCGGGCCTGCCGGTCGAAAACGCGACCGTCATTCTCGACTCGAACACGATCACGAAGGAAAACGCAGCGGAGTGGATCGGGAAGGGTTTCTGATCAACAGTCGGCAGACCAGGGTGCGCCGAAACGCAGCCCTGGTCCGCCTCTTTCCCTCGCCTGGCAGCAAGGAAACGAAATGCCCGAATTCTATGTCTCGATCGGTCAGTCGGTCAGCTTTTCCAAGACGGTTAGCGAGACCGATGTCTATCTGTTCGCAGGAATAACGGGCGATCTGGCGCCTGTCCATGTCAATCAACAGCTCATGGAAGGCTCGGCCTACGGGCAGCGTATTGCGCACGGTGCGCTGCTTGTGGGGTTCATGTCGACTTTGTCGACCATGATGGTGGCAACCGCCGCCAACAGCCACAGCGAAGGCGAAACGCCCGTTTCCCTTGGCTACGATCGCATCCGCTTCGTCGCGCCGGTCTTCTTCGGCGATACGGTGACGCTGACTTACACGATCAGCGAAGTCGACACCCTGCGCAGGCGGTCGACTGCAGATATCGCCGCGGTCAACCAGCGCGGTGAAACCGTAGCGGTCGCCTCGCATGTGCTCAAATGGGTCAAGAAGGGCTGACATGGCATCAGCGCAGACATTGCCGGTATTCAGGGAAGCCGACTACGTCATCGTCGGCGGCGGTTCGGCCGGCTGCGTTCTGGCGGCAAGGCTGAGCGAGGATCCGGCGACTACCGTCATACTGCTCGAGGCGGGATCGCGGGACACCAGTCCCTACATCCACCTGCCCGTTACCTACTACAAGACCACGGGACCAAAATTCGTCTGGGGCTATGAAACCGCCCCGCAAAAGGAGCAGGGCAACATCAAAACGCCCTTTACCCAGGCGCGGGTGCTTGGCGGCGGGAGTTCGGTCAACGCTCAGGTCTATATGCGCGGTCTGCCCAAGGACTATGACGACTGGCGCGACGAATTCGGCTGCTCGGGCTGGGGCTATGATGATGTTCTGCCGGACTTCGTCGCCTCCGAAGACAATAGCCGTCTGAGTGGTCCCCTGCATGGCAATGACGGGCCACTAAAGGTCTCGGATCAGGCCTATACCCATCCCCTGACCTATGCCTGGATCAAGGCCTGCCAGCAGGCGGGGCTACCCTACAATTCGGACTTCAACTCGGGCGATCCGGCCGGTTGCGGTCTTTATCAGGTCACCAACCGTGCCGGCCGCCGCTCGAGCACCGCCAACTGTTACCTTCATCCGGTGGAGGGACGGCGCAATCTCGACGTTTTGACCGGTGTTCAGGCCAGGCGCATCACCATTGAAAATGGCCGCGCAACCGGCGTGGAGGTCTCGATCGGCGGTTCTGCGAAAAGAATTGCGGCCCGGCGAGACGTCATTGTCACGTCGGGGGCGATCGGCTCGCCCCGCCTTCTTCTGCAATCGGGAATTGGACCGGCGGACGACCTGAAAGCCGCCGGAATACCGGTTGTCCGGCACTCGCCGGAAGTGGGGCGCAACCTTCAGGATCACCTCGACGTCTTCATGATCTACGAGCTGACCGGCCCCCATAGCTATGACAAATACAAAAAGCCGCTCTGGCAGGCCTGGGCGGGGCTGCAGTTCGCCCTGTTCCGTTCCGGTCCGGTAACCTCGAACGTGGTCGAAGGTGGCGCCTTCTGGTGGGTCGACGAAACCGACCCCTACCCTGATGTCCAGTTTCACTTTCTCGCGGGGGCCGGGGTCGAAGCGGGCATTGCCGATGTTCCCTCGGGGAACGGCTGCACACTCAACGCCTATCTCGTGCGGCCAAAATCGCGCGGCCGCGTCACGGTCACCAGTCCCGATCCGGACGCGCCGCCGCTGATCGATCCGAATTACCTTTCCGATCCCGCCGATCTCGACAGAACCATGAAGAGCGTCCGTCTTGGCCGCCGCATCATGGCCCAGTCATCGCTGGCGCCCTTTCTGAAGCGCGAACATTTCCCCGGGGCAAATTGCGATTCGGATGACGAGCTCGAAGCCTTTGTCCGGGCCCAGGCGCGCACCGGCTACCATCCGGCGGGGACCTGCCGCATGGGTCCGGATGCGCAGGCGGTCGTCGACACGCAATTGCGTGTGAACGGCGTCGATGGTCTGAGGGTCGCCGACAACGCGATCATGCCGCGTTTGGTATCGGCAAATACCAATGCGACTGCCATACTCATTGCCGAGCGCGCGGCACGATTCATGAAGGGCAATCAGGCATGAGCATTCAGTCCACCCCGAAGAAGAGTTCCGCGGGCAGCGGCCGCGCCAGCATCGCGGACGTCGCCAGGATGGCCGGCTGCGCGCCGGTCACCGTGTCGCGGCGATTGAACGACCCGAAACTGGTCAGCCCCGAAGTGGTCAAGGCGATCGACGAAGCGATCGAGGCGCTGGGCTACGTGCGCAACGAGTCGGCACGGGCGCTCCGCTCCAACCGATCCCTGCTCGTCGGCGCCATTATCCCGACCCTCAGGCACTCGATTTACGCGGAAATGCTCGAAGGCCTGCAGAACACGCTCGCGGAAAGCGGCTTTGCCCTCATTCACAACACCTCGGACTATGACCTCGATGAAGAGTTTACCCAGGCGCGCACGCTGATCGAACGCGGCGTGGACGCTCTCGTTCTGGTAGGCACGCGCCACCGCGCCAAGACCTTCGATCTGATCAAGGCCCGCAATGTGACGAGCGTTGTGACCTATGCCCTGCAATCGGATTTCGGCCTGACGAGCGTCGGGTTCGACAACAGGCGGGCCGCTGCCATGGCCGCCGACCGGCTGCTCGATCTGGGTCACACCCGATTTGCCATGATCGCCGGCCATACCTCCAACAACGACCGCGCCCGTGCCCGCGTCGAGGGCTTTGTTGAAGCCATCGCGGCCCGGGGACTGAAGGCGGAAGATGTTCTGGTGGTCGAGGCGTCCTACCAGATCGGCGAAGGACGCGCGGCCATGGAGAAAATCCTCGCGCAAAAACCGGACGTGACGGCCATTCTCTGCGGCAGCGACATTCTGGCCATCGGCGCGCTCTACGAATGCCGCCGGCAGAATATCGAGGTTCCGCGCCGTCTTTCGATCGTGGGTTTCGACAATCTCGAAATCGCGGCCTACACCGATCCGCCGCTCTCCACGCTCGACGTTCCAGCCTACGAAATGGGCTGCGAGGCGGCCAACTACATCATCAAGACGGAGCCCGGCAAACAGACCATCAAAAAGGTCGAACTGCACGTTCAGTTCATCGAACGGCAGACCACCGGCCCGGCGCCGGATCGACGGGTTTGACATGTCTGGCAATGCCGAGCAGCTGGTTGAAGTTGACCGTCCAGCCGCCGGCGTGGCCCGCCTCACGCTCAACCGGCCGGAAAAGCGCAATGCCCTGTCGCGCGCGCTGATCGGCCAACTCGCCGGCGCGTTGGCCGACATGGAGCGGGATCGTACGGTTGCCTGCGTTGTGCTGACGGGAAAGGGAAAGGCGTTTTCCGCCGGCGCGGATCTTGGCGAATTCCGGGACGCCGGCGCCGACGCCTATCTCGACCCCAAAAGGCTTTCGGACTGGCAGATGATCGACCGGTTTGCCAAGCCTCTGATCGCCGCGATCAATGGTTTCGCGATCGGCGGCGGTCTGGAACTCGCGCTGTTGTGCGACATTCTCGTTGCCGCCGACACTGCGGTCTTCGGCACGCCCGAAATCAACGTCGCGTCATTTCCAGGCGATGGCGGCACCCAGCGATTGCCGCGTATCGTCGGACGGTCTTTCGCCATGCAGATGATCCTGACAGGAACCCTGGTCGACGCTGCCGAAGCCCTGCGGCGGGGTCTGGTCAGCGAGGTCGTGCCGCTGCCCGCGCTTGACGCGCGAAGCCTCGAACTTGCCGTGCAGATCTCGGCAAAATCCGCTGCCATCACGCCGCACGCCAAGCGCGCCGTCCGGTTGGCCGCTGAATTGCCGCTGGCGGTGGGGCTCATGGAGGAACGCCGGCTGGTTGCGGCCGCGTTTGGTGCCAGGGACCGGGCTGAGGGCCTTGCCGCCTTTTTCGAAAAGCGGCCACCGCAATATTCAGGGGAGTGAGGCGAAATGAGCGGCTGGGACTACATCATTGTCGGAGCCGGGTCGGCCGGCTGCGTTCTCGCCAACCGCCTCTCCGAAGACCCGAACGTTTCGGTGCTTCTGCTTGAGGCGGGCGGGCGCGACATCAACCCGATGATTCATATTCCCGGCGGCATCGGCAAGCTGTTCGGAGCCGGCGTCAACTGGCGCTTCTACACCGTGCCGCAGAAGCATCTCGACAACCGCCGGGTCTGGTACCCGCAAGGCAGAACCCTTGGTGGTTCGAGTTCGATCAACGCCATGATCTACATCCGTTGCCAGGCCGAGGACTATGACAATTGGGCGGCGCTCGGAAACCCCGGTTGGGCCTACGAAGACGTGCTCCCCTATTTCGTCAAGGCGGAAGACAACAACCGGCTAGCCGGCCGGTATCACGGCCATGGCGGCCCGCTCTGGGTCTCCGATCAGGTCGGACCGCATGTTCTGACCCGCGCCTTCGTCAAGGCGGTGCAGCAATATGGCCTGCCCTACAATCCCGACTTCAATGGCGAGACCATGTATGGCGCGGGTCTTTACCAGGTGACCTGTCGCGACGGGCGCCGCCGCTCGACCGCGGTCTCCTATCTTCATCCGGTCGAACGAAGGCCAAACCTCAAGGTCAGGACCCGAGCCCGCGTCGCGCGCATCGAGACCGAGGCGGGCCGGGCGGTTGGCGTGCGGCTGATGGACGGCGGTGAGGTTTTGCGCGCTTCGCGCGAAGTCATCCTCTCGAGCGGCGCGATCAATTCTCCACGCCTGCTGATGCTTTCGGGCATCGGCCCGGCCAACGAACTCAGGCAATTGGGCATCGACCCGGTCGCCGACCTGCCGGGGGTTGGCGCCAATCTCCAGGATCACCTTTGCACCAACGTGCACGTCAACCTGAGGGAACCGATCAGCTATGACGGCCAGGACCGGGTACCCTGGTCGATCCCGCACGGCGTTCAGTGGCTCCTTTACAGATCCGGTCCAGCCGCCAGCGTTATCGTTGAAGGCGGTGGCTTCTTCCAGACAGAGGAAGCGACGCGGCCCGATCTGCAAATCCACGTCGCGCCGGCATTGGTGGTCAGGGGCGGGCAGACCAAGGTCAAGGGTCCGGGATTCACGGTCAATTCGACATTCCTCAGGCCGAAAAGCAAAGGTTCGATCCGGCTGAAATCATCCGATCCGCGAGACGAACCACTGGTTGATCCGAACTATCTTGGCGAAGCCGAAGATCGCGCAATGGCAATCAAATCGGTCCGGATCATCCGCGAGGTACTCGGACAATCGGCGATTTCAGAGTTTATCGCGAGCGAGCGCCTGCCCGGGCCCGCCGCTCGGTCGGATGAGGAGATCATGGCCTATGTCCGGCAATATGCCTGTTGCGACTATCACCCGGTCGGCACCTGCAAGATGGGGGTCGACGAAATGGCGGTGGTCGACCCGCAATTGCGGGTCCGCGGGGTCGAGGGATTGCGGGTGATCGATTCCTCGATCATGCCGGTCCTGACGAGCGGCAACACCAACGCGCCAACGATCATGATCGGCGAAAAAGGTGCCGATCTTCTCAAAAGCGCCTGAGCCCCCTACCAGGGCATGTCGGCGCCCATGTTGTCGACATAGCGGCCATTGTCGGCTGGCTGTATCGCGTCGATGACGCGGCACACGCGCTCCGCATTTTCTTCCGCCGTGTCCGGCGCATCGCTGCCGCCCATCTGCGTGCGCGTCCAGCCCGGATGAATGAGAAGTATGGTGATGCCGTCTGCGTGCCAGTTGAGTGCCATGCCGCGCATCAGGCTGTTCACCGCCGCCTTGGACGAACAATAGTCGTAGGCGGTGCCGGGATGTCTGGAAACCGAGCCCCAGTCGCTCGAAATGGTCACGAGTTTTGCCGCGCCCGATTTGACCAGATTGGGCCTGAGGGCAAAGGAAATCCGGGCCGGACCGAGCGTGTTGACCGCCAGCGTCCGCTCCCAGTCGGCAAAGACCACCTCTTCGGGCACGCTCCATTTGCGAAAATGCACCCCGGCATTGTTGATAAGCATGTCGACAGAATTGCCCTTCAGCCTGTCCTTGAACGCGGCAACCGATGAATCGCTCGTCACGTCGAGCGGCCAGGCGGAAACGTTGTCGTGCTTGCGGGCGAGGTCGGCAACTTCACCGGTTTGCGGCGAGAGGCATCCCGCAATCACCTCATGCATTTCGGCCGCATAGCGTTCGGCAAGGGCCAGTCCGAGCCCGCGATCGGCACCTGTCACGACGATCCTTTTCATGTCACACGTTCCCTGGCTGGTGTTGGATGGGCCGTCCCGCAGCCGCGTAGACCGCATCGATGGCGCGCATGTTGGCGACCGGGTCATCGCCTTCGGTCGGCAATGATGTGTCCGACGAAAGCGCGGCAATCACCGCGTCGAGCTGATGATCGAACGTCGTGTCGCCGGCAATCGTCTGTTCGTGCCGGACGCCCCCGATGTCCGTGACAATCGAGTGACCCCTGTGGGGCAGAATGGGGTTGATGATTTCAAGCCGGCCCAGTTCACCGAGAACGATGAGGCGGGCATGCATGTCCCATCCAGGCGTCATCCGGCATTCGATCCGGGCCGCAACTCCGGAGGGGAAGACGCAATCTGCCTGCATCTCGAGATCGATCCCGCCGTCGGTCCAGTCCGCCTCGGCCGAAACGATCCGGGGCTCTTCGTCAACAAGCCGCCGGATCCAGTGAAGGGTGTAGCAGCCATAATCCATCATCACCCCGCCGCCGAGCGCCGGCAGGTAGCGGAACTCACCGCCGGTGCGTGGCATCGTATGATTGAAAACGGACTCGATCCGGATGACCCTTCCCAAGGCTCCGGACTGCACGAGTTTCCGGGCACGTTGGAAGACGGGGTGATAGAAGTAATGAAAGGCCTCGATGATGCGGCGCCCATTGCGCGCTGCCGCCGCGTTCATGGCCTGGGCTTCGTCAGCATTGAGGGCGAAAGGCTTTTCGCAAAGGACATGCTTGCCTGCATCGAGCGTCTTGACCGCGAACGCAAAGTGCATCGCCGGCGGCAGCGCGATGTAGACGAGGTCGATGTCGGGATCGGCGATCAGAGCCTCGTAGCTGTCGTAATACGTTGAAAATCCATGCTCAGCCGCAAAGTCCGCCGCGACGCCTTTCCGCCGCGCCGCAATGGCTTGCAGCACGGTGTCGGTGCGCCGCGCTGCAGGCTCGACGATCGCCATTTGCGTAACTCGCGCTGCCCCGAGGGCGCCGATGCGCAACATGTCTCCTCCGATATCTCACTGAAATCGATATCATACGTTTCTAGGAAGAAACAGCAAAAATTCCCCAGACATCTGGAATTTTCGTGCCGCAACAGCTTTCATATTGACATGTCCATGAAATTTTGATGGAAAGGATTTCATAAAGGGAGGAAGAGAAGTGCCGTGCATTGAAGACCCCATTTCAGGGTGGCCCCACGATAATCGTTCCGGCCTTCGCAGGCAGGATTGCGGGGCGTCGGTGTGATTGCGGCAGTTGCACATCCGGGCAAAGCAGACGCACCGCTCGTGCGCATTGAAGGGCTGACCAAGCAGTATGGCCTGGCAACGGTCCTCAATGGCGTCAGCTTCTATATCGAACCGGGCGAAGTGCATGCGCTGGTCGGCGAAAACGGCGCCGGCAAGTCGACCCTTGCCCGATGTCTCGCCGGGTTTGCCGTGCCAAGTGGCGGCCGGATTTTCGTAAGCGGGAGCGAGGTTCAGGACTTTTCCGTGGAAATGTCCGAGCGGCTCGGCATCGTTCTCATCCATCAGGAACTCGCGCTGGCCGAACATCTTTCTGTTGCTGCCAACATGTTTCTCGGCCACGAGCTGAAGAAGGGCTTCATGCTCGACCGGGCGGCGATGAATGCGGCCGCCACGGACATGCTGGCCCGGCTCGGCTGCAGCATCGACGTTTCGCGAACGGTTGCCGACCTACCGGTTTCGGATCGCCAGATGATCGAAATCGGCAAGGCGCTTCTGCGCAACGCCCGCCTCATCATCATGGACGAGCCGACGGCGGTGCTGACGCCCAGAGAGACCGACCAGTTGTTCGCGCAGATCGAGCGGCTGCGCAGCCAGGGCGTGTCGGTGATTTACGTTTCGCACAAGCTGGATGAAGTGAAGCGCATTTCGGACCGGGTCACCGTGTTGCGGGACGGGTTCTATCAGGGGACCTGGCCAACCTCGGAACTGACCGCGCACGAAATTGCCAACCTGATGGTCGGGCGGGAGCTCGAGCAGATCTATCCGCCGAAATCGGCAATCGAAAACCGCGTCGAAATCCTGTCGGTCGACGGCTTTTCCGGCGACACCTCCCGCGCACCCGCAAGTTTCCAGGTCCGTGCCGGCGAGATTCTGGGCGTTGCGGGTCTTGTCGGTTCAGGCCGCACGGAACTCTTTGAATCAATCGTCGGTCTTCGGCCGTCCAAGGGCGGCAAGCTCAGCCTTCAGGGCCGGCCGTTCGCACCTGAGTCCTATCGGGACGCGCTCGCGGCCGGGGTGGTCTACATTACCGAAGACCGGAAAGGCCGGGGTCTGCTGCTCGAAGAATCCATTCCCCTCAACGTCGCGATGATCGGGCAGATTCTTGAAAACCGGCGCCTGGTCGACCTTGGCGAAGAGCGCAAGGCCAACGACTGGGCGGTTGCCCAGTTCCAGATTGACGCGCCGTTTCCAGGCGTTCGCGTCGGCCGGCTTTCCGGCGGCAACCAGCAGAAAGTGCTGCTGGCGAAGTCGCTCCTCAAAGTGCCATTGCTTATTCTGGTCGACGAACCGACCCGCGGCATCGATGTGGGCACGCGGGCGCAGATCTACCGGATGCTTCGCGACCTCGCCAACGAGGGCAAGGCGGTTGTGATCATCTCCTCCGACCTTCAGGAAATCATCGGGCTGAGCGACCGGGTGCTCGTGCTGCAGAACAACCGTCTCGCCGGCACCCTTGAAGAAAAAGACATCAGCGAAAGCGCCATCGTTCAGCTCGCAACCGGAGTTGGCGCAGCAACGGACCAAAGGCAATGACAGAACAGACTTCGAGCGCCACCGCACAGACGGCGCCGGCCCCCGCCCAGACCGCTGGAATTTGGCAAAGGCTGAACCTTGGCGCGGCCGGCCCGTTGATTGCCCTCATCTTCCTGCTGGTCCTGGGTGCGATCCTCAATCCGACCTTCGTGTCGCTCGAAAACCTCGAGAACGTCCTCGCCCGCTCGGCCTTCATCGGCATCATCGCAATCGGTGCGACCTTCGTCATTACCGCGGGCGGCATCGACCTCTCCGTTGGTTCGATGGCCGCCTTTTCGGCGGCAACGATGATCGTCGTCATCAATTTCCTGACGCCGATCATTCCCTCGGTCCCCCTTGTGATTGCGCTCGGTGTTCTGGCCGGGTTTGTAGCAACGACCCTGACCGGCGCGATCAACGGCGCGGCGATCACCCTCGGGCGCATCGAGCCGTTCATCGTCACCCTCGGCATGATGGGTATTCTCAGGTCGCTGGTGACCTGGTTCGCCAATGGCGGTGCGCTGACCCTCGATTTCGGTGCCCGCGACGTCTACCGGCCGGTCTATTTCGACGGCATCGCCGGCATCGGCTGGCCAGTGATCGTGTTCCTTGGCATGGCGGTTCTGGGCGAATTCGTCCTGCGCTTCACCGTCTTCGGGCGGCATGTCGCCGCCGTCGGCTCGAATGAAGAAGTGTCACGCTATTCGGCGGTCAAGGTCGCGCGCATTCGCTTCCTGACCTATGTGTTGCAGGCCTTCTGCGTTGCCGTCGCAATCTTCCTTTACGTGCCGCGGCTCGGATCGGCGACACCGGCAACCGGCATTCTCTGGGAGCTGGAGGCCATCGCCGGCGTCATCATCGGCGGCACGCTGCTCAAAGGGGGCCGGGGCCGGGTCTGGGGCACCGTCGTCGGTGTGCTGATCCTCAGCCTGATCAACAATCTTCTGAACATCACAGACATCGTCAGTCCTTACTTGAACGGGGCGATGCAGGGCGCGGTCGTGATCATCGCCGTGCTCCTTCAAAGGCCGGGCCGGCGATAGCCGGCGCGGACAGAACTACGAGATGATCGCTTTCTTGGAGGAACTCAACATGAAGTTGACCAAATATCTGGCTGCCGGCGCTTTCGCCGTCCTGGCAGCAGCCGGAGGGCAGGCCTTCGCCGATGACATGAAGATCCGCATCGGCGTGTCCATACCTGCGGCCGACCATGGTTGGACCGGCGGGCTCGGTTACCACGCCCAGCAGGAAATTGCCCGGCTCGAGGCGCAATATCCGAATCTGGAAATCATCTTGAAGACGGCGGCGAACGCTTCCGACCAGGTGAACCAGATCGAGGATTTGAACTCGGGCGAAGGCCTGACCGCACTGGTCATTCTGCCCTATGAATCGGCGCCGCTGACCGCACCGGTCAAGGACATCGCCGACAAGGGCGTCTATGTCACCGTCGTCGACCGCGGTCTGGCGGAGTCCGGTATCGAGAATTTCTACATCGCTGGCGATAACCCGGCCCTCGGCCGTGAGGCTGCCCTCTATATCAACTCGCGGCTGCCTGACGGCGGCAAGGTTGTTGCGATGCGCGGCATTCCGACCGACATCGACAACCAGCGCGTCGATGGCTTCAAGGAAGCGCTCAATTCCAATATCGAACTTCTCGACGAGAAGCACTCGAACTGGAATCGCGACGAAGGCTTTGCCGTCATGCAGGACTACCTGCAGCGCTTCCCGCATATCGATGCGGTGTGGACCCAGGACGATGACACGACCCTTGGCGTCATCGATGCTGCCAGGCAGGCAGGCCGTGAAGGCGAGTTCTTCATCGTTGGCGGCGGCGGCATGAAGCAGGTCGTCAAGGTGGTTCTGGACGGCAGCAACCCGGAAATCCCGGTCACCGTGTCCTATCCGCCCTCGATGATTGCAACGGCCATCGAACTGACGGCTGAGCATTTCGTCAACAAGATCCCGCTCGACGGGCGCTACATCCTGAACACGTCGCTGATCACCAAGGACAACGCGAACCTGTTCTACTTCCCGGATTCGCCCTACTAAGCGACATTGATCCTGGCGCGGCGCCCATGGCGCCGCGTCAAACCGGACGGGAGAGCAACGATGCCGGCAATGCCGATCTTCAAGTCAGACGCAAAGGGCCTAGACCGCTACGAAGGCAAGGTCGCGATCGTGACCGGCTCGACCCAGGGCCTTGGCGAGGCGATCGCGGGCAAACTGGCCGAGCGCGGGCTCGCGGGACTGGTGGTGACCGGCCGCAACAGTGAGCGGGGAGCGGCGGTTGCCGAACGCTTCAATGCCGCCGGCACCAAAACGCTGTTCGTTCCCGCCGACCTGACCCGGCTTGACGACGTGCGCAGCATCGTACGCGCCTGCGACGAGGCCTTCGGCCGCGTCGACGTACTGGTCAACGCGGCGGGCAACACCGATCGCGGCACGATCCTGGACACGGGTGAAAAGCTTTACGACGACATTTTCGCCGCCAACGTCAAGGCGCCGTTCTTTCTGATGCAGGACTGCCTCAACATCATGGTCCGCGAAAGGATCAGGGGCAGCATCGCAAACATCATTTCGATGAGCGCCCATGGGGGCCAGTCGTTCCTTGCCGCCTATTGCGCAGCCAAGGGCGCGCTCGTAACCCTGACGAAGAACACCGCCTTTTCGATGATGCGCTATGGCTGCCGCATCAACGGCCTTTGCATCGGCTGGATGTATTCGCCGGGCGAAGAGCAGACGATGCGCAACTGGCACGGCGCACAAGACGGATGGCGCGAGGCCGCCGAGGCCGGACTTCCGATCGGCCGCATGCTCGACATGGGCGAGGTCGCCCGCATAGTCGCCTTCATGTGTTCGGACGAGGCCGGCATGATGACCGGCTCGGTGATCGACTACGACCAGTCGATACCGGGCTGTTTCGACGCCGTGCCCCAGCCGCCGGCCATTCCCCTGGGCATCCAGGCAAAACCGCCCGTGGATTTCTGAACCCGGCCCTGACGGCGGTTCCCATGTTCAGTCTTTGACGGAAAGTGGCCAAAAACCGAAATCGCAGTGACCGTGCATTTGTTCGAGCTTTGGAAACAAGCGCAACGACACAACCATCGGCAAGAAAGCAATTGGCGCACTTGTGGGCGATTTCACCCCCAAGACCCGTTCGCACCCGCCTGCCCCCATCACCAGCATTTTCAAATAGTTACGCATTATGTTGTTTTGACAACGGCCTTTGCGGGTAACTTGGGCATAACGAAATGCAGCGCGCGACTTCGTTTGTCACCGCGCGCAACTTCGATTGGCATCACTTTCTGAGGCTTTCAAAGGCAATTTGAATCAACCATTCTGGTCCGATGCCGGCACGCGGGATCTCCAAGTTCAAGCTGAACAAGGACCACCCTCACCAGGGTGCCATCGCTCAGGAGCTCGGCGTAGCGCGCCACTGGGAAATCGACACATTCCTCAGGTCACACGGCGGAGGCCCGCAAGGTAACTCGGCGATCCGTAACGATGAGTGATACCGGGTCTGTTGTTTTACCACCAAGTTGGTTGCCGACACGTTTCAGCAGCGGTTTGGAGGCAATTGGTTTCGGATCTTCGGGCGGCGAAATCGCCAAATAACAACACCATTCATGCCGTGATCCATTTTCGCTCATTGTCCGTAAATGTGATGATTGTGATTGTGGATACGATTGAATGGGCGCTCTGCGCCTCGGGGCGAGTGAAACGGTATGACGAGAAACTACTGGACCGGTTTTGGATTTGTGCCGGCCATTGCTTTTGCGCTGGTCGCTAATCCTGCGTTTGCGCACGAGAACCAGGTCATTCTCTATGGGCCCTTTCTTGGTGGATTTACCCATCCGGTTCTTGGGCTCGATCACTTTCTGGCCATGGTCAGCGTCGGCATAGTCTCGGCGATTATCGGCGGCCGTGCCATCTGGGCGGTTCCGGCGGTATTCGTCACCATGATGGCGGTTGGCGGCGCACTGGGATGGTTCGGCACGCCGATTCCACTCGGCCTGATCGAGACGGGCATCGGACTTTCGGTCGTGCTTCTGGGTTCGATCATCGCCATCTATCGCGCATTGCCGGCGCTATACGTCGCCATCCCGATTGCCTTTTTCGGAGTGATGCACGGCTTTGCCCATGGAGCGGAAATTCCCTCCATTGCTGACCCGTTCCTCTACGCGCTCGGTTTCATGTCGGGGACGATCTTCATCCATATCGTCGGCGTTGTGATCGGCGATATTTCGAAGCGATACCCGTTCGGACGATTGGGCATGCGTGTGGTCGGCGCGGTGTTCGTCGTATTGGGCATTCTCTTTCTTTTGGGGGTTCTATGATCATGACTGACGTGATTGGCGAAGCTGCACCTGAGCTCGCGCCTGACGGGCGTCCCGTTCCGAAACGCCTTGTTGCGGTCTGGGAGGCGGGCATCTTCATCTGGGTCATGCTGGTTGCATCCGCGCTCCATTTCGTTTTCGAGCTGTCGGGGTTTCAGCCATGGGTGAGCGTTTTCGGTTCGGTGAATGAGAGTTCGGTCGAACATCTGAAACTGTTCTTCTGGCCGGCGCTTTTGGCGACACTGGTCCAGCACGCCTACATGCGCAATCGCGTGAACAATTTCTGGTGGGCCAAAGGCGTCGCCATCATCGTGGCCCCGCTGGTTCTCCTGGCCTCGTTCTATTTCTACCTCGGCATCGCCCTGCCCATTTACGGCCGCGGCTTCTTGTGGGCCGATATCGGCACCGGCGCGCTCGGGGTTTTGACCGGAAATATTCTGTCTTACCGAATCCTGACTGCCCCGCCGATGGGCGACCTGAAGCGCTATTTCGGGCTGGCGATCATCGGCGTCCTGGGCTTCCATTTCGCCACGGTTTCATATCTGACGCCCCGATTTTTCCTTTACGAGAACTTCTTTCACTACAAATATTCCGGCGACTACGGGATTTTGCCGGATTATTCAGCCTATCTGGTGTTCAGGTCTCCTGAAGAATATTCGGCGATCAAAGCGGCAGAGGGATCAAGCGTGGCGGCGAACTGATCAGTCGTCGCGTTCAAATCGTTTTTCGCCCATCGCGGGATGGGCGGTGAAGAAGTCCCTCAGGTTTTCAATTTTGCCGACCTGACCTTTCGCCCGCGCAGTGAGATAATCCCGCGCCTCCGGCCATGCCGCAATCGAGTAAATCAGGTTGACCGAAACGGCGAAAAGAAACGCCGCGGGCGTACCCAGAATGCCGAACCAGACGATCAGCAGATATTGCCCTAGCGTGTAGGCAACGAACATGTCTCTGAGAATGAGAAGCCCGATTGCAATGCCAAGCGGGAAGCAGACCAGAAGGCTGAGCGGGCTGACGAAAAGAAGCGCGCCGATGAGGACGGACTGACCGCGCCCGCCGTGGAATCCGTAAAAGACCGGCCAGTTATGGCCGAGCATGACGAACGCCGCGACAATCAGCGAAGCTTCGCGACCTGGCCAGGCGAGTTCGACGAGCGCCATGGGAAGGACCGCCTTGAGCATGTCGGCGAAGCCGATCAGCATGCCCCATTTCGGACCGAGCTTGGCGCCGAGCGAGGTTGCCGACACGCCGCGATAGCGAATCTCGGCCTCGGCAGAATTGGGCAGCACAACCTTGGTGTCATCGAGCCGCTGGCCCGGCAGGACCCGTTTGCCGATCAGTCGCGCCGGCGAGACCGAACCCCAAATGTATGCGGCCAAAGCCAACAGCAGGACGACGGGCCAGTTAAGTTCAGTCATTCGACTTTTCCTCCAGAACCAGAACCGTTCCCGACACACCGTCGATCATACCCTTAGCTCCGTCGGGCAGATCCAGCGCGCTTTCCACCGAAACGATACAGGGAATGCCGTACTCCCGCGCAACGATTGCGCTATGGCTCAGCATGCCGCCCGCCTCAGAAACGACGCCTGCGGCTCGAGCGAAAACCGGCGTCCAGCTGACGTCGGAAAACGGGATAACGATGATGTCGCCATGCTGAACGCGATTGAAGTCATCAAACCCGCGCAGAACGCGGAACGGTCCTTTTGCCTGACCTCGCGCAACCCCGACACCGGTCAGCTCCCGCAGTTTGTGGTTGGGGTCGGGTTCTGGCAATGGCTGGAAATTGTCGGAGTAGATGGTTTCCGGCATTCTGACATCGCGCGCGGCTTCAAACTGTGACTTGCGGTCGGCCACCACCGCCTGCGGATCGGCAGGGAAGGTTCCCGATACGAGATTTCGCAGTTCTTCAATGCCGAGGAAGAAAACGTCTTCGGCATGCGCCAGGTTCTTCATGTTGACCAGAATTTCGCCGAGCACGGTCAAAGCTGGGCGGAGCTGCGCATAGAGCAGGGCATAGAGGTAGCTCACCGCCTCGCGATGAAGCTGGAACCGTTGCGCACGCCGGCCAATCAGTCGGATCCATGCGCTCTGGCCAGCCAGAGCATCACCGAGACTCATATTTTCGTGGCCCTTGGCCGCCTCGGCTGCGTGTATAGCCTCAGCCATTTCCCGCACATGTGCCGGCCGCTCGCGCCAGGTTGGGAGTGCCAGATCGTTGGTGTTTTCGCTGAGGTGGCCAAATCGCCGCAAGAAGTCTTCAATCTCGGCTGATGCATCGCCACCGGACGACAGCTCTTGGCCAATCTGTTGAAGTAGCGGTTTTGGATCGAAGTCGGCATAGCTCGCCATGCCCCTCGTCAGATCGATTTCGGAATAGTCCTGACCCGCCTTGGCGAAGGCCTTCCGAAGCGCGGCCGCATAGACATTTGCAAGGACGGGAACGACGATATTGAGTTCGGCCGCGCGGCCGACTTCGGGCAGGGTCTGTTCGATCCGTTTCAAAATTGCCGGCGCATCCAACTCTGCCCAATCGGCCGTCCCGATTGCCGCAATGGCTCGCCGAATTTTGCCGATTTCGGGGTTGATGCGCCGTTCGAACGTCCAGAGATAGCCGGCAAATCCCAGCAGTCGCGGCAGTCGGACAATCAGTTTTTGCGGCGCCTTGAAGCTTGGCCTTGGTGTATTGGGCAGCCCCATCATCACTTCGAGCGCGTCGGGCGGCATGCCGAGCAACTCGAATACCCGGCCAAGTGCGGTCATGTTGAAATAGGACCGGAAGGCAAACTGCCTGGCAAGTTCGTCAGGCTGCAGACCCGTTGGACCAATGCCGCGTTCCAGAAATCTGATCCAGGCGCCGTTGACCAGCGGCACGTTGATCGACCAGACGAGAGGGGTGATCATGCCCGGCATGACTTCGCGGCTGATCCGATTGGAGAAGAGCCTCACATCGCCAAGCCCCGTAATTGGCCGCGCCTGCAGCCACCAGAGTGTGTCACCGTCCCAGGACCATTCGAGGTCGATCGGCTTTCCGAGGGCTTTTTCAAGCCGTGTTGTGGCCTCAACAATTTCGGTAACAATCGGGCTGGGAAGAGTGCCATCCGAGGGTGCGACCGTTAGACCGCGACCCCGCCACACATATCTGTTCGGTGTCGCGCCCTCATCGACGAGGCGATCGCCTCGACCCTCCACCGCCTCAACAACGACTTCGTTCAGGCCGGTCATTGGATTGCGCGAAAAGGCAACACCGGAGACCCTTGCTGCGACCATGCGCTGGATGATCACATGCTGGCGGACCGCCCTTTCAGCACCGCCGTAGGCCGATAGCCGTTCCGAAGCGGACGCCTCAAGAACCTTCCTGATCGCGTCGACCAGACCGTCCGGTGCGTGCACGTCGAGAACCGTCTCGAACTGGCCGGCGAAAGAGCGTTCGTCGCTATCCTCGACCATGGATGCCGACCGAACCGCAAAAACGCCTGACGGAAAAAGCCTTGCAAGCGCATGATCATCGGGCGCCTCGCCGGCGTCTGGTACGTATACCCAGAATTCGGGAACCTTCAGCTTCCTGCGGCGAAGCCAGCCAAGCATGCGCGCTTTTGGCGCCTGGCTCCGGCCGAGCGCGGAATAGTCATTGCCCGCGTAGAATTTCCCCAAGTGCCGTGGCCCCCATGCAGCTCAGACGCCCCGACACGATTTTGCCGGCGCCCGTTAGTCCCCCGGTATTATTCAGAATACGATTATCGAACCTTGCTGGATCGCTGCATGCGAAGCAAATTCTGACCCGGCTGCAAGCGTGCCTTTCCAAATTTCCCGACTTGGTACCCTCGCCATGATCGTGGAAGCTGCGAGCCTGGCGTTGAGACCAACTGACCGCCCCGGGCCTCAAGGCGTCCACCGAACGGTTGTCGAATACCAGTTTTTGCCAATCGTTCGGCGGTTCGCACGAACCGGGGCCGTCTCAAGAAGTTGCGCCGGCGCTACAGCACGAAATCCGCCGCGGTCAGGGCGATGCGGTGGCTGAGCAGGATCTCGATATCCACCCGCCCGTCGCCATTGGTGTCGCCCTGCACCAGGGTGTTGGCCCCGGCGTAGCCGTAGCGTAGCTCGCCGGCCACATGGTGGAAGCCCTGCGTCCCGATCTAGCGGAAGGCCTGGTTGCCGCCCACCCGGCTGTTGGCGTCGACGCCCATGAGGTTCAGCGTGTCCCGGTGACTGAAGCCGGTAACCAGGTCGCGGTTGGCCGTGCCGTTCGGGCTGTCGGTGCGGGTGGTCCAGACGAACACATCCGCCCCGGTTCCGCCCGCCAGCATGTCGCGCCCTGCCCCGCCGATCAGCCGGTCGTCGCCGGCGCCGCCGCGCAGCGTGTCGTTGCCGGTGAGCATGTCGGCGAGCCCCGAGCCCAGCAGGTTCTCGATGCCGCTGAGCGTATCCCCTTCGGCATCGCCTCCGGTTCCGGTGCCGGTGGCAAGGTCCACCGTGACCCCCGCCGCCGAGCCGGAGTAATCGGCGGCGTCGGTCCCCGTCCCGCCGTCGAGCGCATCGGCGCCGGTGCCGCTGGTGAGGGTGTCGTCGCCGGCGAGTGCGGCGATGGTGTCGTTGCCGATACCGCCGTCAAGCAGGTCGTTACCCGGCGTACCGGTGATTACGTCGTCGCTGTCGATGCCGGTATGGGTGAGCGTCACCGTGCCGGTGCCCTGGTCCGGTGCCGTCGTCGATGGTGAAGGCCAGCGTGACGTTCTCGGTCGCGCCGACCGGCAGGTCCTGCGACGGGTTGCTGTAGGCGATCGCCTGCAGCACCTCGTTCACCAGCGCGGTGGTGGGCACGGTGCCGTTCACGTCGGTGAAGATCACGTAGGCCTCGCCGGCATCGGTACCGCCATCGTCGCCGTGCCACGTCCCGACGATCAGGTCGCCAACGCCGTCGCCGTTCACATCGCCCGCAGCGGAAACACTACTGGGCATAATGTCACCCGCCGCGTCGCCCTGGATGACGAAGCCGTCGGCGGGGTCGAGTGTGGAAAGGTCGATGGTACCGAACGCCGCCGCGCCATGGGCCACGTCGCGGCCGAAAATCACATAGGCCTCGCCCACGTCGGCACCACCGTCGTCGCCATAGGGCGCGCCGACGATCAGATCGGCAATCCCGTCGCCGTTCACGTCGCCCGCCGAGGAGACGCTGTAGCCCGCCACATCGCCCTGTATGATGAAACCCTGAGTGCTGGTCAGTAGCGAAAGGTCGACAACGCTGGCCATGTACACACCGTCCCGACAGGCCCCCGCACTCGCCGCGAGATCACGGTCCCGGCGGCCCGGAGACCTTCTGCGCGAGGGGCGCACTATGACTATACCGTGTGTGCAGAGGGGCCGCCTGCGGCCCGGTGTCACATCGCACCCGCCGAAGACATGGGAAGGCCGCACCGCAGGGTGATCTTTATGCCTATGTGCCGTTTTGCGAACAAAGAATGCGGGTCCGGTTGAATGGCGACGGTGTTTATGACAGTCGCAGCGTCGGGCGCTGGGATCCACTCAGCCTTGCAACAGCCCTTGTGCCCCTGTCGCGCGAAATTCTGGTCGCGGGCGACAACCGGCTGGCACTGATTGTCGGTTCGGGGCCGGTCCCCATGGGCGGCTTGTCGAAGATCCTTGTGGGTCCGCTCGAAGCGGTGCAATCGATCTATTATGCGCGTGTCTTCCTGAAAGACACAGCGCGGCCCATCCTGTTCGGAATGCAGCTTCTTCTGGCGATAAGCGGGCTTCTGGTTTTCCGCTTTCGCCCGGCTGACAGAACCTTTGGCTGGCTTGGCCTTCTGATGACCTTCACCTCGCTTTTAGGTGCCGGGGTACTTACCAACATCGCGCCCGATATCGAGATCATCATGCGTTACGCATTCCTGATGTTGCCGGCGACGGGCCTGAGTCTTTTGGGATTTTCGCTGTCGCTGACCCGCTACGACCTGTCCCGGCAGATCTTTGTGCTTCTCCTTGGCGTGACCATAGGTGCGTTCGTTTTCTCTTTGGGCTTCGGCGTCCCCGCGGGCGACATCAGTTTCGGCTTTTCGGTGCCGTTCATGATCGTGTCCGTCCTGATCTCTTCGGTGATCCTGATCCGGACCTCGATTTCCGAACCCTTGCCCGAAATCCTCCTGTTCGTGGTCGGTCTGGTCCTGCTGGCCATCGGGCTCGCACATGACTTTGCCATCCGGCTCGGCTTCATCGAAAACGGTTTGCTCCTGGGTGTCTTCAGTCGCCTGTTTTCCGTCGTCGCCATTGCGATCTTCATTGTCCGGCGCGTCGTTTCGCAAGCCGAACAACACGAGCAGGCGACCGGCGACATCAGGCAGAGCGCGCGCAATGCCCTGATGGATCTCAGGCTGGTGGTCGATACGACGGCGGTCAAAAGCGAAAGCCTCAGATATTATCTGGGGCTATTGCGCGACCGGGTCATCCAACCCCTGGAAAATCTTGGGATCAAGATTGTCTGGTCGACAACCCGGCTGCCCGTGGTGGAAGCGGTCCATCCTGAACAGGCGCTCAACCTCATGCGTATTCTGCAGGAAGCAGTGAACAATGCCATGCGCCATAGTGATCTCAAAATACTCAACGTTGACGGACGTCAGGATAGCGCTGGCGAAATCACATTGGTACTGACGACAAAAGGCTTTGCCTCAGAAGCGCGCGGCGGCAGCGGTCGCGGGATTACGAACATGCAGCGGCGCGCTGCTGAATTAGGGGCGGAGATTGCGCTGGACATAACATCCACTGGGTCAGAATTTGTGTTGCGCCTGCCAGTTTCAAGCTTGCAGTAAGCCTCATATTGAAGCTGTCAGCTGTTGGCACGCCCAGCGCTCATTGGCGATTGACCTCTCGGGGGCTGACAGCGCTGAAGACCCCACCAAGGCAATTCTTCTTGAATTGGAACGTCGGGCGGCAATGTCTGCTTTGGGGCGCAATGCGGACCGCCTGTCGCCGGGTCAACTATTCGCGCGTGTGACGCCGTCGCCTGATTGTTTCGAAGGTCTGCTTCTAAGTGACTTTTCCGCGCCCATCCACACGGGTAGACCCAAGCACGGTTCTGCCCCGGACGAAGACAACCCGGTCAAACAGATTGCTGACCGGGCAGACGTGATTTGGCAGCACCCGTACCCGCGCCCCGATATCGATTTTCACTGTCTCGCTCGCATCGATGATAGCGTGTTCTTCACTGATCTGACTGACCAGGGCATCGTTCAGGTCCGGCACAATTCCATACCCGGTGAGGCCGAGAAGGTCGCTCGTCAACGCCTTTGAACCTGCGTCGATGATCGCGCGATCGGATATTGGTCGACTGACGATCGTGGAAAGCACATGCAGGGCACAATCCTGTCGCGAACAGGCATCGTGCGCAACCAGATAGCGATCTCCGTATATGTAGGTTCCGGCACGGTATTCGGTGGCAAGGTCAAGCCCGCTGTAGTCCCAAAGATCGACCGACCCACCGGTTGAAACAATTTCGGTTTCAAGGCCGACCGCTTCGATAAGGTTTCGGGCCATGGAAAAGAAGTCGCGAGTGACTTCACGTGTACGGGGTTTTGGATAGGTCATCAGGCCACCAAAACGCGCACCCGGTGCCGCGGCGATGACTTGCGCCAGCGCCGCGGCCTCCGAGGGTGTTTGCACGCCGTTTCGTCCTCCCCCCGTGTCACACTCGACGAGGACGGTGATTTCCCTTCCGGCCATTGCTCCGGCACGGCCAATCCCTTCAACAACTTGCGCGTTGTCAGCCACAACCCTGATGTCGGTGCTTCGGGCCAGCGCGGCGAGGCGAACGAGCTTGGCCTCGCCCACAATATTGAAGGTCAGGAGCATGTCCTTAATGCCGGCGCGGGCGAGAACCTCCGCCTCGCCAAGCTTTTGAACGGTCATGCCCTTTGCCCCGGCCGCAAGCTGGTACCGGGCAAGTCCGGCAAGCTTGTGCGTCTTGAAATGCGGACGGTTGGCAAGTCCCCGGCGATCGCACTGAGTTTGCCAGCGCCGGACATTTCTGTCGACGACGTCGATGTCGATGATTGGCACCGGCGTATCAAGGTCATCGATCGTTGAGCCCTCAGGCTCAAGGTTGAGAAAGTCGAGAATCTGCGGATGGGACACTTTCAAACGCCTCTTGATTGCGCCGGCCCTTTTTCACGCCGCGAGGTCACCCGGCACAAAGACGACGCTGCCCGTCAAGCTGTGACCCGGCTGTATCACCGAAACACCGTGCCCTTCGATCCCAAGATCAGCCAGATTGAAAGCATCCATCGCGTTGCTGATCGGCTCCAGGCAGAAATGGTCGCCGCGGTGCGGCACGAATATGAGCAGATTTCGGAAGACCGGGCCTGCGGTTACCGTCAGACGCGTCCGGTCTGATGGCCACTCGATGTCGTAGCGGTTATCCCACCAGGCAAAGCTGTGATCGAGGTTCACATCTCCGAATCCGCGAAGCGCGCGGAAGTCCCATTCCGGTGGTACCGGCATCGCCGCGGTCTGATGTTTGACAGCATCCGCTGGCCAGACGCGCGCGCAGCCAGCGCGCACGAGCGTATCCGCCGTCCGCCGGTAATAGGGATGAATGCCAATACCTGCGGGCATCGGGACCTTGCCGTCATTGGTAACGCTGATATCGACAGTGAGCATGTTGTTTTTCAGGCTCAGGCTCAGTTTCGCCGTGTATGCAAACGGAAAGCCCTCGTCTTCGGTTGTGTGCTCCAATGCAAGCGTGATGTCGCTGGCAGTGGTGCCGACGACCTTCCAGGCATTGATCCAGCCTTCACCGTGGATCGGATCGGCGATTTGGGGATGGTTTCTGGGAAGGTCGTAGCGAACTCCAGCGAAGCGGAATCCGCCGCCCGTGACCAGGTCACAATAGGGCACGAGCGGAAAACATGACATGAGAAGAGGTTCCCTGCGAGCGATCCCCTCTTCGGTTGCCTGGCGCATGAGGTCAACCCATTGGCCCGACGACGATTTCCATTGGAACCGTGTGATTGCCGCCCCGCCTTGCGGAAAAACGGCGAGCCGCAGCCGGCCGTCGTTCAATTCGATGACATCCGTCATTTTGCCGGAGCCACCAGCGGCGCCAGATCGAGATCCGAAACAAGCCCGTGGACCCGCCTGCGCTGGTCCTCATTGAGCTCGGCAAACGGTGCGCGCGTCGCGCCAAGCGGATATCCACGCAGCCCGCAGACCTCTTTGATCATGCTGTTGAACACGCCTTCGTTGACCACCATGTCCATGAACGGTAGCAGCTTGCGATGAAGATCGTACGACCGCGGCAGGTCCCGTTCCTTCGTAACGAGCCGCCAGAGTTTGACCGTCAAATCGGGAAGAGCATTCGCTGGACCCGAGATCCAGCCCCGGGTACCACTGGCCATCGACTGGAATGCCAGCGTGTCCCAGCCCTCAAACAGTGTCACACGGTCACCAAGACGTTCAAGGATCTGGCCAATCAGTTCGATCTTCCCGGTGGTCAATTTGACCCAGGGGATGTTCGCAACCGCGACCAGTCTCTCAATGTCGGCTGCCGAAAGCAGAATCTGGGTTGCGGGCGGCGTGTTGTAGAGCATGATCGGAACGTCGACCGCGTCGCTGACCGCAGCATAGTGCGCAACTATCGCGTCCATGGAGACTGGTTCGAAAAATGGCGGCAGCATCAACATGCCGTCGGCATGAAGCGACCGGGCGTGGCGGGCCCAGTCGATAACATGACGCGTTGCCATGGCTCCAATCCCCACCAGAAGCGGAACCCGCCCCGCCACTTCTTCAGCGACAATCTCGGCGGCGAGTCGCCGTTCACTCTCGTCCAGATGAAAAAATTCGCCTGTGCTTGATGTGGCGATGACGCCCTGAACGCCGGCATCGATCACCACGTTCACAAGTCGTTTAAGCGCGGGGACATCAATTTCAGAACCGCCCTCGGTGAACGGCGTCAGCAGCGGAACAATTACGCCTTCAAGATTCATTTTGGCTTCAGTCACTTTGGTTTCTTTCTCTTTCAATCGGGATCAAATCTGCGCCTGCAGCGGATCCAGAACACTTTTGAGGAACTGGCGGGTTCTCGGATTGGACGGAGCGGAGAACAGCAGGTCAGGCTTGGCTTCTTCGACAATGGCCCCGCCATCCATGAACACCACGCGATCGGCAACCCGCTGTGCAAATCCCATCTCGTGGGTAACGACGACCATGGTCATGCCTTCTTCCGCCAATTGCTTCATGACAACCAACACCTCACCCACGAGTTCGGGGTCGAGCGAGGCGGTGGGCTCATCGAACAGCATCAGGTCGGGCCGCATTGCCAGAGCCCGGCAAATCGCAACCCGTTGCTGCTGACCGCCAGACAATTGACTGGGATATTTTTCAGCCTGCTCAGCAAGACCGAAGCGCTTGAGCAGAACGGCGGCCTGTTGCCGGGCCTCGTCTTTTGGCGTCTGCCGCACCCAGACCGGTCCTTCCATGACGTTCTCGATGACTCTGCGATGCATGAACAGGTTGCTCTGCTGGAACACCATCCCGATTTCCTCGCGCGCCAGCCGGAGCTCGCCGTTTGACAGCGTTTGCGGGCGTTCTCCAGGACGCCTGCGGCAGAGGGTGCGCCCGGCGACGGTGACTTCTCCGAAATCGGGTGCGCCCAACAGGTTGATGGTGCGCAGAAGCGTGCTCTTGCCGCTTCCCGAGGGACCGATGATGACCACGACTTCGTTGCGCGCAACTTCGAGCGACACATCGTTGAGCACTTTGACGAGGCCGAAGCTCTTTTCGATGTTCCGCAAGCGAACCAAAAACTCGTCGCTCATATGATCTTCCATTCTGATTGATGTCGCATGCGGGGCGAAAGGTTCAGTCCGACCCACTGGAACCGTTCGGTAAGTGAATTCATGGTAGCCGCATCCTGCGCTCGATCCACGCGGCCGCGCCTGAAATGAGCAGTCCAAGAACGACGTAGATGGCAATGATGAGAAGGTAGACCGAGAAGTCCGCGGTTCGCATCTGAACCAGGGCTCCCTTGGCCATCATTTCCTGCAGCCCAACCAGATAAACGAAGGGCGTCGTAAGGAGAATTTGCATCACGATGTTGCCTAACGCAGGCACAACGATCCGCAACGAAACGGGTGCGATCACTCGCCGAAAAACGTTCAGGCGAGACATCCCCAGTGCGATGGCCGCTTCCCGCGGTCCGGAAGGAATGGATTGCAGCCCGGCCCGGAAGCTCTCCGCCAGGTAACTGCCCACGTTAAGCGTGATTGCCAGCACTGCAGTGGTGAACGGTTCGAAAACAATGCCGATCGAGGGAAGATAAGCAAAAATGGCAAGCACCTGGACCACCAACGGTGTGCCTCTGAAGAATTCGATATAGCCGACCCCCAACAAGCGCACGAGCCGGAGAGGACTGACGCGCGCCGCCAGCACGACCAACGCCCAAAGGGCGGTCGTGACGCTAGAAACCACCAGCAACTGAACAGCCACCCATAATCCGGCGGCGATTTCACCCGTGAAGTAGCTTGGCCAGGCAAACATGTCAGAAACTCACCATGTCAGCGCCAATCGCCGTTCGAGCCATGACAGAAATCGCGAGACCGGAAACGCGATGAGGAAATAGGTCAGCGCCACGACCAGCCAGATTTCCGTCGTGAACATGGAATTGATGATGTTGCGGGCAACACCCGTAATATCGCGGGCCCCGATCTGGGATACGTAGGCCGAATTGAGCAGCATGCCCACAATGAGCTGCCCGATGGCCGGCAACATCACCCGGGTGGCGACGGGGACGACAACCCGGCGTCGGACCTGCATCTCGGTGAACCCGAGCGCCCGGGCGGCCTCAATCTGGCCGACGGGCACGACGGAAATGCCGGAACGGAACAATTCGGCCATGTAGGGAGAAAACTGTAAGCCCACTGCGATCATGCCCGCCACGACGGCGTCGATCGGCACGAGCGAGAGGATCATGAAATAGACCAGTAGCTGCAATGGTGGCAACGGAATGCAGCGCCCGACATAGACAATCCAGGCCGCCAGGTTCGACACCAGACGATTGGACGAAGTGCGTCCGAGCCCGATGATCAAACCGATCACCAACGCCAGCAGCGCCGCCCCCACCGTGATCTGCAACGTCACGCCAAGTGCAGGAGGCAGTCGGCGCAGATAGGTGCTCAGAGCGATTGCGAACGACTGATCCGGCAGAAGTGCTAGCAAAGAATCCAACCCGCGGGCTCCCATTCGACCCTCCGGGGTGGAGACCCCGGAGAGCAAAGCGCAATTCGGACAGTATCGGTTTCGCCGCTACTGCGACCAGCCGGGACGTTGGGTCCAGGGTCCGGCCAGGAAAGTGCTTTCCATGCGATAGTCCTTGGACGCACCGAAGCTGGTGCCGATCGCGGTCGGTCCCGGTGCCAGCAGCGCGGTCACGTTGGTCTGCGGGAAGGCGCTCCGGAATGCCTGCGCCATGACTTGGGTCTGCCAGGATCTGACGATTTCGCGGTCCAGTGCGTTGGCGAGTTCCACATTGCCTACCTTCACACCCCAGGCATAGACATATCCAAGCGTGTGGGTGTCTTTGTTCCTCACCCAGCCCAGTCCGGCATCAACCAGCGCCGGGTCGGAACTCACCGCACTTGCGAAGTCGACTGTTGATCCGACGAAACCCGTCGCTTCGCCCTGTGCAACCATGCTGAGCGCGGCTTTGGCGTCCGGCGCTTCTTCGAATGCCACACCCGCTGCCTGAAGGTCGGCGATGCGCGGATCGCCCGTCACCACAACGAGATGGCCGCCATCGGCAACCGCGTCTTCCCAGCTGGCATAGCCCGGATAGGCGCCGCCGTCTCCCGGACGGACGTAAATGTAGTCCGGGTCAAATGCCACCGGCTCGGTGAACCACATTTGGTGGGCCGACGCTTCGGTTTCGGCCAGTTGTCCGGCGATCACGTCAACGCTGCCGGAATCAAGGGCAGACGCGGCATCGTCAACTGCAACAAATGCAGGTTCCAAGCCCAGCCCTGCGGCAACCGCTCGAATGATATCGCCTTCCGGCCCTTCACCATTGGACGAGAGCATGGTCGACGAAGACGGCACGCCAATGGTCAGTTTCCCGGCAGCAACAGTCTGGGGAGCCGAACCAGCGGGGGCCGGCGGGACCACACCCTCCTCCCAGGGACCCGGCAGGTAAAGCGCGTGACCCTGAGGCGCATTCAGAAACAGATCATATTGCGCGTCCTTGAAGGTTTCATGGTAGGCGGCCTCGATCGATCCGTCCCTCCACAGGTCGGTGATCGCCTGGGAAATGGCGGCGGCCAGCCGTGGTGAATTCTTGCTCACCCCGTAGGAATTGAGGTCGGCGGTGATACGGGGTCCCGACATCGGCACCACCTTGAGTTGAGCCACCGGGCTGTTGGGCTGAGTTGCCTGCCGGTAGATCAGATCGAAGGCCCCAACCGCGCAGCCATCTGCACCGCGGTTCACCACGTCCATGAAGCAGGCGTCGATGTTGTCGAACGTGTGCACGTTAATGCCGAGCTCTTCCCATGCACCGATCTGAAAATACCCGACATTGCTCGCAAGCGTCATGCCCTTCGCCGCAGCTTCCTCCCATGACGTCAAGTCAGTATCCGGGCGGACGGCCATCGCCTCGGGTTGCAGAAACATTGGTGTCGTCAGGTAAAGTACCTGAGCGCGAGGCTGGGTGATACTGAACGGGCCGGCCATATCCACGCGCCCCGCCTGAACCGCCGGAATAAGCGCGGGAAAATCGAATGCCTTGTAAACTGGGGTCAGACCAAGGCGTTCGGCAACCTTCTCAATCACCAAGCCGAAAATGCCCTCAACCCTGCCGTCTTTGACATCAAAGCCGCCTGCTGTCGGGTAATAGCCAATCACCAGCTCACCTGGCTGCATGAGTTCAAGCTGCGGGTCGTCGGCGACCGCCCCGCCTGGCAGAGCCATCAGCGCCAGCGCCCCGGCAATTGCGGCGAATTTCTTTAGTCCTCGCATTTGCATGTCTCCCTGAATAGTCGCGACCTTGCGAGCCCGCGACCTTTTGGCTCCGAAAAGCCTCTAACAAAAGGTTTCAACACCTCGGGACGTTATGGGCATCTTGGCATGATGTCAACATTTGGTATACCGGCGACCAAATTTCATTGTGCGATGGGGTTGCACTTTGGGTCTGTTTGTGGGAAAAAATCCCCTGAAATACAGGACTGTGAGACGAATTTTGACTGAAAATAGAGAAGCTCCCGACTATCGACATCTCTCAGAATGGGCTTCAACTCGTATACTGAATGCCATTCGAGAAGGTACGATCAAACAAGGTGAACGGCTGGTCGAGCGCGAATTGGCCTACCGTTTGAACATCAGCCGAGCCCCCGTGCGCGATGCACTCCACAGGTTGGAAGGGATCGGAGTAGTCGAGCGAAAGCACCCACGCGGTATTTGCGTTCGGTCCTGGACCGACCATGACGCGGTTGAGATCCTCTACCTCATGGATGCGTTGATTTTCCTGTCGGTCAAACTTGCCGTCGGACGGCTTACCGAGGAAGACTTCGAAAGGCTCGAACAAATCCTTCTCGACACCCGGCGCAATTCCGAATCCGAGGCAGTCGACCGGTCTTTGCAGCTCGCACTCGACCTGGAGTTCCATCGGGTCATCGCCAAGGCAACGGGACACGCGCGTCTCATTGAGCAGCTCGATGAACTCACGTTGCCGCTTGATCTCTGGCCAAAGGTGTTTCTCCGGCGCATCTTGCCTGACTTTTCCTTTCGCCAGCACACCGAACTACTGGCAGCGCTCCGCAGCGGTGACCGCAAGGAAGCCGTCGACTGCGTCGTCCGGCATCAACAAGAAACCGAAGCGCTCGAACTGGTGTTGTTCGGAGACACCCCACCAAGAACCGGGCACACAGATGCGTGAGCAATTTCCTGCGACAGGCACATATTCGAGGAGAGGTTTCGATGAGACTTGCGGTTGATGGACCGGGACTGTCTGAGCCCGGCGCGCCCTATTCACCCGCCATCATCGCGGGCGGCTTCGTCTTCGTATCTGGACAGGCGTCCATCGATCCGATGACGCACGAGGTCTTCGGTAACGACATCGTCAGCCAGACGAATGGCACGGTCCGCAATCTCGAAAAAGTTCTGAACGCCGCAGGCTGCTCGCTGAATGACGTGGTCAAGATCAACGCCTATCTCGCCGACATCGGAGATTTCGAACGCTTCAGCCGGGCCTATTCGCGGCTCTTCGCCGAACCGCGACCCGCGCGCACCACGGTAGGCGCGGCGCTGACCGGCATTCTCGTGGAGATCGATTGCATTGCCCGGCTACCGGACAGCAAGGGTTCAAAATGACGGGGCGACTGAAGGACAAGGTCGCCGTTGTGATAGGTTCTGCGCGCGGCATCGGCCGGGCGGTGGCCGAGGCCTTCGGCGCCGAGGGCGCAAGACTGGCGCTGGTTGACTGGAATGAAGACGAGGGACGCCGGACAGCAGAGTCCTTCAATCGATCAAATCAAGAATGCATTTTTATCAAGGGGGACGTGAGCAACCGCGGCGATTTGCTGCGCGCGGTCGACGATGTCATCGGGCGTTTCGGCCGCATCGACATTTTGTGTCAGAATGCCGGGATTTTCCCTCAGACCTTGATCGAAGACATCTCCGAGGACGAATGGGATCGGGTTCTTGCCGTCAATCTCAAGGGCACGTTTCTTTCGGTCCAGGCCTGCCTTCCGGTTATGCGCGCTCAGGGCTACGGCCGGATCGTTTTGACTTCCTCAATTACCGGGCCGCGCGTGGGCCAGCCGCGCAACGCCCACTATTCCGCGACCAAGGCTGGAATGAACGGCTTCATGCGCACCGCGGCGCTGGAACTTGCGCCATCCGGAATCACCATCAATGCCGTCGAGCCGGGCAACATTCTGACTGAAGGCATCACGGGCGGCGGGCATGACGAAGCCTTCTTCATCGCCCAGCAGGCAGCAATCCCCATGGGGCGGTTGGGCACTCCGCAGGAAGTCGCCCATGCCTACGTGTTTCTGGCATCCGACGAGGCTGCCTACATTACCGGCCAATCGATCATTGTCGACGGCGGACAAATTCTACCCGAAGGCGCGGTCACACCCTAGCAGACGATTCCCGCGCCAGCCCTGCTACGCCATCGTTGATCCGGCTGCCGCCGGCAACCCTTTGAAAGGTCCCGTCGAATGAATTTTGACAAATCCGCCGCCTACAATGCGGGTGCCGCAACCCTCATTCCGGGCAGTGTGAATTCAAACGTCCGTCTCGCAGGATACCCGCTACCGCTATGTTTCGAACGCGGCGAAGGACCATACCTCTTTGACATCGACGGCAATCGTTACGTCGACTACGCGCTAGGTATGGGCCCAACCATTCTCGGTCACGCCCCCAAGGAGATATGCGCGGCCGTTGCCGCCTCGCTGGCCAGCGGGCAGCTTTTCGCCGGTCAGCACCCCGCGGAACTGGAACTGGCGCGCCGCATGAACAAGCTCGTTCCGAGCGCCGAATCCGTTCGTTTCGGGCTGACGGGGTCCGAGGCGGTACAAGCGGCGATCAGGCTCGCGAGGGCTCATACAGGTCGTCAGAAATTCATCAAATTCGAGGGCCAATATCACGGCTGGTACGACAACGTTCTACTCAACCACGCGCCCCGCGTCTTGGCCGAAGGCGATGTTGGTGAAATACCGCGCGAGATTCACTTCGAGACCAAGGGGCAAGCTCGCTCGGTTGGTCAGGACGTTGTGGTTCTGCCCTGGAATCGGCTCGATCTGGTCGAACGGGTTCTGGACAAGGTCGGCGATGAGATTGCCGCCATCATCACTGAGCCCGCCATGTGCAACACGGGTGCAATCGCCCCTGCGGCGGGGTTTCTTGAAGGGTTGCGCGCGGCGTCAACCCGACACGGTGTGATCCTCATCTTCGATGAGGTAATCACGGGTTTCCGGCTTGCAATCGGTGGCGGACAGCAGAGATTTGGCGTGACACCGGATCTGTCGACCTTTGCCAAAGCGATGGCTGCAGGGTTTCCCGTCTCTGCGCTCGCGGGCAGGCGCGAACTGATGGATCTGTTTGCCAAAGGCGTGAACCACTCAGGCACTTACAATTCCAACCTACCTGGCATTGCCGCGGCAATCGCGACCCTTGATCTTCTGGGGGCCAACAATGCGAGACTTCTGGAGGATGCGGACGCGGCGGGAACCGAGCTCATGCGCGGCATCGCCGTAATGGGCCAAGAGCGTGGCATGAACCTTAGGGTTCAGGGATTTGGCACCTGCTTCAACGTCTTCTTTGCGCGGGAACAACATGTCGTGTCCGACTATCAGAGCTACCGGCGCACCGACCTGGAAATGCAGCAGCGCTTTTTGCGGGAGCTCCTAAACCGGGGAATCCGGCCCACCAGCCGTGGCACGTGGTTCGTTTCGACCGCGCATACAAAGGCGGCAATCGACGAAACTCTGGAAAAGGTTGGAATTGCGCTTGGGGCGCTATGATTCCTGGCAATCAGGCCGGTTTGCAACCCGCATCGCCCTGGCAGCGCGTGAACAATACTCGGACATGCAACCCTAAGGCCGTGAAGGAAGTGCCACCCGGCCGTCTATTGCGGTATCACATCAACCGCATTGCGGATGACCTGCCCCCTGAACACCGCAACACCCGCCCCTGGCCCGACGTACCGTTGCTGGCTTGACGGATCGGGGCAAAGCGAAAACACTGAATTTCTGGCGGAATCGCCGCTTGGGTGATCAGGGCAATCGTGAAGTCAACTCTTGCCGATGTGGCGCGTGAAGCCGGCGTCAGCCTGACGACAGTGGACCGGGTGATCAACCGGCGCGGCAGCGTCAGGCCCGAGACCGAACAGGCGGTTCTGGATGTTGCGCGCCGGATCGGCCTGGATCGCTCACTCAATCTGGTGCCGGTCAGCCTGCTTAGGTTCAACCTCGTCATGCACCAGAGCCGTGCCGGATTCTTCCGCAAGATGCAGCGCTCCCTGAGGTTGGCGCAGAACAAGTTCCGCCATCTCAACGTCGTGCTCAACACCTTCTGGTTCGATCTCGACAAGCAGGAGGGCCCGGGACTTGCCATTGAGCGGGCGGCGCGCCACTGCCATGGTCTGATCTATGTCGGACCCGATCATCCGGAGGCAGTTGACGCGTTGCAGAGGGTGCCGCCGGAATGCCCGATACTGACCTTCGCGACCGACATTTTCGCCATTCGTCGTGCTGCCTATTTCGGCCTAGACAATCACTCGATCGGCCGGTTGGCAGGGGACCTCATTGGCCGTTTCCTGGGTGGAAAGACGGGCAAGGTCCTGCCGCTGATCGGACTTTCCCGCTACGTCGGCCACCGCCAGCGTGAGGCCGGGTTTCGCAGCGTCATCGCCGAACGCCATCCCCACATCGCGGTGCTGAAGACGTTCGAAACCCATGAGGTTCCCGACAATGCCCGCCGGCACGTCGCCGAGCAGATGCGCCACCATCCCGACCTCATCGGAATCTACAATTCTTCGAATGGCAACCTGGCGATCAGCGAATTACTGACAGAGACAGGCAAGCAGGACCTGACCTTCATCAATCATGAATTGACGCAATCAACCCGCACCTTCCTCATGAACGGCGTTATCGACGTGATCATCGACCACAACACCGACAACGAGTTTCTCAACGCATTGGAATATCTGCTCTTCATCAACCATCGGATGACAGCAGAGGAAATGCGAAATCGCAACAATCTCGACCTCTACTTTCGCGAAACGGCAGTCCAGGCAGTTCCCGCCGTCTGATTCACATCGTGGCGGGTCCGGCCTGGCCTCAGAGTTGGTATGCGCGGCGGAATCGTTCCGGGGAAACCTCGATGGATCGTTCCGCATGGCTTGAAGCACTCGAAATCGCAGCCTCAACCAGTTCGAGCCCGATGAGTCCGGCCCCAAAAGAGGGATATTCCTGCCCGGCTTCGCCCTGCATCGCGGCCCAAGACTCCGCCACGACCGTTCGAAACGCCTCCAGGTAGCCGTCCGGGTTGCCGGGGCCGGTGAGAATTACCGCCTGTTCGGCCGGATCGAGCCGGCTCTTGTCGCGGTAGCGGAGAATTTTGTGGCCGCTACCGCGCTCTACATAGGTCGCGGCCTCTTCCTGCTGCCAGTCAAAGCCCGCACTGGAGCCATCGACACTGATTGCGATATGGTTTGCGTTTCCCGGCGAAACCACCGAAACGCTGCAGGTACCGGAGGCGCCGCCGCGAAGGGAAAACAGGATATCCGCCTGCTCTTCGAGGCCAACACCAACATCGATGCCGCCGTCCGAACCGGGAATGCCATCTGGTCTCGGCCCCTGGCCCGGCCCTCCAAGCCACGTTCTTTTCGGCCGGCGCGTGTTGAACCGCGCGGATAGTGTCTCCACCGGCTCTCCCAGAATGTACTGAACCAGATCGAACCAGTGGATGCCAATGTCCATCAATGCGTAGGACGGGCCGCAAAGTCCTGGAGTGAAATGCCATTGGTAAGCGGACGTCTCGAAGACGTCCTGAGATAGATAGGCGCCGGCGACGCGCCAGATTTCGCCGAATGCGCCCTCGCGCACGCGCGTCCGAAGTTCCCTCACGATGGGATAACCGCGGTAACAATAGGCGACGGCGCCAATGCGGCCCGTCGCTTCGGCGGCCTCGATCATGCGGGCCGCCTCTTGCGTCGAAACGGCCATGGGTTTTTCGCAAAGGACATGCGCGCCCGCCCGGAACGCAGCGATCGTCTGTTCGGCATGAAAGCGATTGGGCGTGCAGACATGAACGACATCCGGCTTCTGCTCGTTCAGCATCAAGTTGAAATCGTCATAGGCCGGAGCTTTTGAAAATGCCGCGGCCGCCTGCCCCGTCCGCCCGCACACGCCAACCAGCTCTCCGCCGAGATCAGCGATCAGCCGTGCGTGAACCCTGCCAATCGCTCCGGTTCCCACAATCGCAGCCCGCATCTGCAACTCCGTCTGTCCGAAGGCACCATCGCTTTGAGAGCTACGCGGTTTGTCGAAGGTTCCAAGGTCCAGACCGAAACATTGCGGCCGGACCGCTTTAGGCCGAGCCGGCGGAGAGCAAACCTTTAATCAACAAAGACCGGTTGGGATTCCCGAAGCAGCCGTGGCTTAGCCCTCGCCCAGCGCATCGAGTTCCTCGAACGCCTTGCGTAACCGTTCCACACCGGCGCGCATCTGCTCGAAATTGACCCCGGCATAGCCGAAGAACGCGCCATGCTGCGGCTCGAAGTGATGGTACTGCGACGACATCCGCACGAAGCTCACATTGTGCCTGCGGGCCACTTTGAGCACCTCGCCATCGTCGAAGGGTTGGCGGAACCTGCCAAGAATCTGCATGCCGGTGTCGATTTCATCGACGCTGAGCCAGCGGTCCAGCCGTTCACGGCAGAGCTTGACGAAATAGCGTTGGCGCCGCGAATATAGTGCCCGCATCTTGCGAAGATGGGCCGCAAGGAAGCCCTGGCCAATGAAATCGGCCAAGGCCGTCTGAATTGGTAGGGACGGATAATGTCCCGTCGCGCTCACAACGGTGCGGAAAGTCTCGATCAGCGGGTGCGGCACCACGATGTAACCGACTCGCAGGGACGGAAACATCATCTTGGACAACGTGCCGACGTAAATTACCCGTCCCGACTCGTCGAGCCCCTGCATCGAGGGCACCGGATGACCTCGAAAGCGATATTCACTGTCATAGTCGTCCTCCACGATCCAGGCATCATGAAGGCGGGCCAACTGCAAAAGCTTCAGCCGGGTTTCAAGCGGCATGACGATTCCCATCGGCCACTGGCAGGAAGGCGTAACGAAAATGAGCCTTGGCCGCGTACCGGCGAACTCTTCCAGCGCCCATCCATTCTGGTCCGCGCGCAGGGGAACAGCCACACCGCCGGCGTTTGAAAATGCGATTCTGGCCCCGTGATAACCGGGGTCCTCGATCCAGTACTCGTCGCCGGGATCCATGAATACCCGCCCGATCAGATCGAGCGCCGCCTGCACCCCTGACACGACGATCACCTGGTCGGCATCGCATTTCACGCCGCGCGAGATCGACAGATAGTCGGCAATCGCGGAACGAAGCTTCGGATAGCCGCCGGCATGGATATAGCCGAATATGTCTTCGTTCATCCGTCGCGAACTGTTTGCCAGAAGCCTTGCCCAGGTTGCGAAGGGGAAAGTGCCGATTTCCGGATAGCCGGGATGAAACGCGACCTGACCCGGTATCATCTGATCCATGGCGCGCCTCGCCATGCGCCCGCCACGTTGTGACAATCGCGGCAATTCGTTGGCAGGCGGTGGTGCCGGCTGCTGGAACAGCGACCGTGGAATGTCGGCCAGTTGCGTGCCGGAACCCGGTATGGATTCGAGGTAGCCTTCCGCAAGAAGCGCATCATACGCGGCAACGACCGTGTTCCGACTGACACCCAGATCGTCCGCCAGAATGCGCGTCGCCGGCAGCCGGGCCCGCGCCGGAAGCTTTCCTTCGTGAATGTACTGGCGCAGCTTGTTGTAGAGCTGCCGATGCAGCGGCGTGTCGTCGTCGCGATCAAGCGACAGCATGTCGAGCGACACGAGAAGCGGGGAGCGACGGGACGGCATGTGGTATGACTCCTCTCCGCAAAATTTGTTCAAGTGGCAGAACCAATAACATGCCTTGTGCCGCTCGAGATCAAGCGCTTTGTTTCGATTCTATTCGTTTGGACTGCGCCGTGATCGCATCCGCCAGCAGGCAAGACCGCGCTTTCCGTTTCAGAAACTGAAGCAGGAAATCAGGGACGTTGAAGCTGAATCGATAGGCGCGGACGGCTTTCGGCCTCGTTGGTGGAGGCCGGTTCCCGACGAGACCGGGCACGGAACGGGGTCCAACGTTCCGCGCCCGGTGAGGTCGCCTGGAGGATTGGCAACGCCAAATGGAGATCAGGCTGACTTAACGTCGTACTTTTGCGCGTCGATGGCGGCGATCTTGCGGAAATCGGCTTCATCGAAGGGCTTGCCTTCGAGTACCGAACGGGCAGCAACGCCGATATTGTGAATGATATCGTCGATCTCTTTTTGCGAGTGTTCGGGATTTGTCGGAACCATGATGGTCCGGTCGAGAATCTCGAGGGACTTGGCGCACATGTCCTTTCTGTAGGTTTTCCGGCACTCAGCATTCGCAGGCATGTTGTAGGGATTCATCGCTGGATGCGCCGCGCCGGCGCCAAGCAGGACCTGGTCCCATTCCGTATAGTTGTGCCGTCCGGTCTTGCCGACCACCACGCTCGGAAATACCGCGCTGAACCGTTCGGCGAGATCTGCCGAAGGTAGTGAATAAAAGACATAGGTGGCGCAGTCATGTTTCGGACTGTTGAGCGGCGCCGGGCTGAGGCCGAGATTGCCAAGAGAACGGGTGGCATCAAGAATCTGGTCGCGTTCGCTGCGCATGGCGCTGATCATGCCGTCGATGCGGTCGAGTTGGACGTTCAGCATCGCACCCATCAGCTCCGAAGCGCGGGCGCCGTTCGCCGAGAAAGGCGTGAACCTCTCGTCGCGGCCTTGCCAATAAAAATGACAGGGATCGATTACGCAGCGCGCCCGTTCGGCCGTCACGTCATCATTGATGGCAACGCCCCCGCCCTCGCCTGACGTCATGTTCTTGAAATAGTTGAAACTGAAAGCGCCGGCGTCGCCGATCGTACCGAATTTTCGGCCCTCATATCCGCCGCCAACGCCCTGACAGGCATCTTCGACGACCAGAAGGTTGTGCCGGCGCGCAATGTCCATGATCCTGTTCATGTCGCAGGCCGTGCCCCACATATGCACCGGGATAACGGCGCGCGTGCGCGGACCGATGGCCGCTTCGATGGCCTGCGGACTGATGGTCAAAGTCTCGTCGATATCGACGATAACCGGTATGGCGCCACTCGACAGAACAGACGTTGCGGTCGCCATGTAGGTATGGGCTGGCACGAGCACTTCGTCGCCTGGCCCAACGCCCAATGCAACCAAAGCGGCTACGAGCGCATTGCTGCCACTGGCCGCCAGATCAAAGTGTCTGGCGCCGAGATGCCGTGCGTAACGCTCTTCGAAACGTGCACATTCACTATTCTCGCCATACCGGAAGAGAGCCTTCTTGCGGATGACCTTCGCGACCGCATCAATTTCTTCTTCGCCGATCGTGTACATCTATTCTTCTCGTCGTGTTGCGATTGAAACTGCACCGACGCTAGTCAAAAGCGATCCTGCCAGAAAGTGCCACAAGGGGGGTGTTCAAAAGGACCACTTGGCCCGCGAAACCAGATCTCGAATGAGCAATGCGACGGCCCTAAAACCGCATCGCATTTTTGCGCATGATGGCCGCCGCAAGCAGAGCGATCACAATGGTCGAACCGATGACCAGCACGACCAGCGCATTGATGTCCGGCGTAAAACCCACCCGCATTTTGCCAAGCAGGCGAACCGGCAGCGTCGTGTTGGAGCCGGACAGAAACAGCGTCAACAGCGTCTCATCAAAGGAAATCGTGAATGAGAGCATCATCCCGACCACCAGGGGGGCAAGGAGTTGTGGCAGGATGACATGGCGAAACGTCTGCCAGCCGCTGGCACCAAGGTCTGCGGAGGCCTCGTAGAGCGATAGCGGTAGGTTTCCAAGCCGGGTCGAAACGAGCCGGAATGTGATGGCCTCGACCAGCACCACGTGCCCGATCACCACGGTGACGAGGCTCCGGTCGATATTCAGCCCGGACAGGAACAGCAGAAGCGCCAAACCCGTGATGATGGGCGGCATGACGAAGGGCAAATAGATGATCGTCTGAAGAAACGTGCGGCCAATTGCATAGGCCTTGTCCAGATAAAGACCAGTCAGGACCGCCAGAACTGCTGAAATGATCGTCGCGGCAAGCCCAACGAAGATCGAGTTGACGACGGCCTCGATCAGATCGCGCTGGTTGCCAAGTGCCTGGTAGGCAGCGAGCGACGGCGCAGAAAAATCCGGACGCCCACCCTGAAGCGGAAAGATCGACAGGCCGAGTGTGACCAGCATGGGCGCAAAGGTAACGATAACCACGAAGCCGAACATCAGTCCGGCAAATGCGATCGCGAGTTTTTCAAGCGGCGAGGTCATCTCAGATCCTCTGCTGGCGCGACGTCATGCCCACCGCGCCCACCAGCGCCGCGCAAACCAGAACCAGCACCACGCCGAACGACGCCCCAAGCGGCCAGTTGAACGTGACCCCGAACTGCGACCAGACCACGCGCCCGAACGTGTGACCCATCATGCCGCCCACCATTTGCGGCGTTATGTAGTCGCCAAGAGACATGATGAAGACAAAGACGAGGCCGGCG
Organism: Hyphomicrobiaceae bacterium; assembly: GCA_020638095.1. Classification (GTDB taxonomy): domain Bacteria; phylum Pseudomonadota; class Alphaproteobacteria; order Rhizobiales; family Devosiaceae; genus JACKJF01. The sequence goes on from JACKJF010000003.1 coordinate 80,590, forward strand.
ACCACTCCGGGCATGGTGAGCGGCAGAACGACTTCCCGGAAGGTCATGCCCGCAGACGCACCCAAATCCGACGACGCCTGAGTCAATGAGTGCGGAATGCGCTCGAGATTGAGAAAAATGGGCAGTACCATATAGGGGAAGAACATCGACGCCTGGGTCAGGACGATCGCATCGCGGCTGAACAGAAACGCCATTTGCGGCTTGTCGATCAGATGCGAAGCGACAAGCAACTGGTTGAGAAATCCATTGAGACCGAGAATGGACCGGAACGCGAAGAGCTTGACTACATAGCTCATGAACAGCGGCAGAATGACCACGAACAGCATTGGATAGCGATTGCGTTCGGGAAGGCGCCAGATGAACCAGGCGACCGGAAGTCCGAAGACTAAACAGATGATCGAGACCTGCAGGCAAAGTCCGAGCGTATTGACGAATACACCCCAATATTCCGGTTGCTGCAGAAATGCCGCATAGTTGGAGAGCGTGAACGTCGGGACGATCTGCCCGTTTTCGACCGCGAAAAACGAGTTGGCCACGAACGCGATAGTCGGCAGCAGCACGAAGACCGACGGCACGAGGGCCACGAGCACGAACAGGCTGATGCGGCTGACGGGATTCATCATGGTGCCGTTCGCGAAAACACAGAAATGTCGGCAGGATCAAAGGTTGCGAATACGCTGGCTCCGGCCGTCAGGTCCTCGATCCATCGCCCGCTGGTGACTTTGACCAGAAGCGACAGATCGGGCATGGAATTCGGGCGAACCCGCACCGTCGTCATTGCGCCGGCAAATCCGATTTCAGCCACGCTGCATTCGATGCCGGTCTTGCCGGCTTCGATCGTGCGCGCCAGTCCGATCCGCTCGGGCCGGATCGCCGCATAAACCTTTTCGCCTTTGCCACGACCGTCGGTGGCGCAAGCGACCGGACCGATGGGCAGATCCACGCCGCCGCCGTCCCTAACCGTTCCGTCCATCAGATTGTTGTCACCGAGGAACGTCGCGACGAAATGGGTCTCGGGCCGGTAGTAGATTTCATAGGGCGAAGCGATCTGTTCGACCTTGCCCTTGCTCATCACCACGATCCGGTCCGAAAGCGAAATTGCCTCCTCCTGATCATGAGTCACGAAGACGAAAGTGGTTTGGATTTCGCGCTGAACACGCTTCAAAAACTGCTGCATCTGGCGGCGCATGTCGGCATCAAGCGCCGAAAGCGGTTCATCGAGCAGCAGGACGCGCGGTTGGCAAACAAGCGAACGCGCCAGCGCTACCCGCTGTTGCTGTCCGCCGGAAAGCTGTGAGGGAAACTTCTGGCCCATCGTCTCGAGGCCGACCAGTTGCAGAGCTTCATCGACACGCCGCAGGGCCTCCGCCTTGGCGACCTTTCTCACCATCAGCCCGTAACCCACATTGCCGGCCGCCGATTTGTGCGGAAACAGGGCATAGTCCTGGAACACGGTGTTGCAGGGCCGCCTGTTGGGCGGTAGTCGCGTGATGTCTTTTCCGTCAACGAGGATGCGGCCGGAGGAAGTTTGGGTGAATCCGCCGATTAGCCGCAAAATGGTTGTCTTCCCGGACCCCGATGGACCAAGGATTGTGACGAACTCGCCGTTGCGCACCTGAAATGACGTCGGCAGGAGCGCGTGCTCGTGGCCGTACGATTTCGAGACCTGGTCGAGCTCAAGATGGCCCTGGCCGCCAAGGCTTTCGGCAACAGCGGGTTCTGGAGCGGCCATGATGTTCATGTGTTCCGGCAATGCATCCATTTGGGTCGGTCAAAGTCCGTTCCAAAGCGGCTGCCGTCCAGAGCGGGCGGCAGCCGAACTCGTCAGGCAGCCTTGATCTCATTCCAAAGCTGGGTGCGGTATTCGGTATCCGGCGCAAGCTGGAACCACACCAGCTTGTCCGCATAGTCGAGACCCGCCGCAGCATTGGCGTCAAGGTCCGTCGTATTCCCGTATCCGAGCTTTTCCGTCATGATCTTGCCGGTCGCCTGCGACAGGCAGGCGTCGAACCAGGCATAGGCAAGATCGACATCGCGGCACGAGGGACTGAGCATCCAGCCGTCGAGCCAGCCGGTCGCCTTTTCCTTTGGAATTGTCAGCGCGGCGTTGACACCTTGCGCTTGCAGTTCCTTGACCTGCGGCTCACCCATCGAATACATCGCCTTCACCCCGTTTTGGGCAAAAAGGCTCACGCCGTCGGCAAACCCGGCATAGTAGGTGAGAAGGATCTGTTTCTGCTCGATGAGGATGCGCTTGACCTCGGCATATTGATCGGCGTTGAGATTGAACGGATCCTCATAGCCGAGATAGAGCGCCGCGACTGAAATCACGCTGCTTGAATCGTCGACCATCATGACCTGTTTGTCGAGTGCGGGATCCCAAAGCACGCCCCAGCTGTCCGGAGCCTCGGTGAAATAGTCCTGATCGTAGATCAGCGGATTGGAACCCCAGGCGAAGGGTAGACTCCGCACCTCGCCGTCAACCACGGTCAAGGCATTGTCGTGAAAAGCCGGCGCCAGCTTCTCGAAGTTGGTCAGCCGCGAAGGATCGATCGGTAGATAGAGCGAGTTGGCGACGTACCGCGGAATGAGCGCGGTATTGAGGGCAAACACGTCGAAATCACCGCCCTTACTGGCCAGCGCCTTGGTAAAAAGATCATCGTCGGATGTGGTGAAGTTCACCCGGCAAACCACGTCGTTAGCCTCTTCGAACGGCTTCAGCCATTCCGGTTCGGTATAGCCTTCCCAGGTCTGGATCCGGAGCTCGCGAGTTTGTGCCCTGGCGACCCACGGTGCCGACAATGCAAGTCCCGTGCCGAGCGTGGTTTTGAGGAAAGTGCGTCTTTTGATCATAGTCGGTCCCCTGTTGGCTGCGCGCATGCGCGTTGGAATTGGGTGGGCGCTTCCTGCTGAGTGATCGTCAGATTTGATCCGCAAAGCTCCCGTTGGACGTCCATCCTATCTTCGACAAGCCAAAACGACGGAGCCCACGGCTCCCTGCCGGCTGCCTGCAAAACCCTAAAAATCTGCCTCCGAACTGAACAGGGCCACGTTTCCGGTTTCTCCCAAGTCCACTTCCAAAATGTCCGCAAAACCAAGGCGTTCCAGCACCGTTTTCGCTTGTCGAAGAGGCACGGGAATGCATGTTCCTGCGATGCTCGTCAGGCTGACCCGCCTGAAACTCCTGCCTGTTCGGACTTGTTCCTTCGCCGCGCGGTTTCCCCAATGCAGAAACGCAGGGCCTCGACGCTTTCGCTGATCGCGGCTTTCGGTTCGATGAGGTAATCCTCGTTTTCAATCGAGATCACACCATCATACCCGCACGCGGCCAGCGCTCCGACGACATCAAGCCAGTCCCGGCGGGACAGTCCGTGTCCGAGCGGCACGAAGTTCCAGTTGCGTGTTTCAACCGGCATGACGCCCTGCGTGTCGAGCGTCCCGTTGATCCGGGCCTTCGCTTCGATCCGGGTGTCTTTCCCATGAAAGTGATAAATGTGTTCCGAACCCAGCACTTCGATCGCCGAAACGGGGTCGCCACCCATCCAGATCAGATGCGACGGATCGAAATTCATCCCCACCACCGGGCCGACGGCATCGCGCAGACGGAAATAGGAATCCGTGTTGTAAACGCATTGGCGACCGTGGTTTTCGACGCAGAGGCGGATGCCGTGGGCACTGGCAAGTGGCACCAGTTCACGCCAGAACGGGATGACCCGCTCACGCCACTGCCAGTCGAGCATTTCGGTCGCTTCCGGCGGCCAGGACGAAGTGATCCAATTGGGCATCGCATCTCCCGGCGCCCCGGCGGGAAGACCGGACATCATGACGATCCGGTCGACGTTGAGAAGTGCGGCAAGCTCGATCGCATCCCGGGCGAGCTGCGCATCGGCGGCACCGATGCCGCCAGGATGCAGCGGGTTTCCCGAAGCATTGAGCGCCGATATCCCGAGGCCTCGCTCCCGCAAAAGGCCCATAAAACGGTCCCGCTCGGCGGCACTTGCCAGAAGTCCGAGAACATCGACATGCGGCGCCGACGACCAGCCACCAAGTCCGAACTCGACGGTGTCGAGCCCGAGGCCCGCGGCGAACTCGAGCACCTCCCCAGTCGTGAACTTCCCCAGACTGTCGGTGTTGAGCCCGATGCGCATTAGCCTAAAGCCGCCAGTTGACCGCTGCCGACTTGCCGGTACGGCTTGATTTCTGAATCGCATCGAGGATGAGCGCGACCCGGTAGCCGTCCAGCATCGAGCCGTTCTCGAACGGCTTTTCCTTCGCTATGGCGTCGAGAAATTCGAAGATCATGAAGCTGAAGCTTTCCGCGTGCCCGACCGATACGAGGTCGTGCGGAACCGGGCTCAGCGCGCCAACGGAGGGCGAAGACGGCCGATTGACCACGCGGCTGAAGTTGGAAGGCCTGCCCGCCTCAAGCACGGCCATCTCGAAGTAGACGGGACTCTCGGTTGAGAACCGAGCGCTCGCGCGCGACCCGTTCACCTCAATATGGATGCGGTTTCCGTGGCCAACCGATACACGCGACGCACTGACAAACCCCTGAGCACCACTTTCGAAACGTAACAGTGCGGACATGATATCGTCGTTGTCCACGATTGCGGTCTGATCAGATAATTCGGCATGAGCGTGCCCCGTCGCTTCCGTGATGGGAACGCGGCGCTCGCCAATCGATATGTTGGCCGTTGCACCAACAACCTGCCGCACCTCGCCGGCGAGAAAGCGGGCCAGATCCACAGCATGCGACCCGAGGTCGAGCAATGCCCCCGGTCCGGCCTTGCTGTAAACATAGCGCCAGCTGTGGGGCAGCAACGGATCAGCCGCATAGTCACATTGATAGAGCACCGTAACCTGAAGGATCTCACCGAATTCGCCGGCACGGATGCGACGGGCGATATCGGCGACCGCCGGAATCCGGCGGTAGTTGAAAACCGTTCCCGAAACCGCGGTGGTCGCACTTGCGGCCCGGTGGATCGAGCCGGCTTCACGGGAATTGAGGGCAAGCGGCTTTTCGCACAGGACGTGCTTTCCCGCGGCGAGCGCCGCAAGCGCGACCTGTTTGTGAAGGAAATTGGGCAAGCAGATCGACACGATCGAAATTGACGGGTCCTTCAGCACAGACTGCCAGGATCGCTCCACACGCTCGAAACCATACGTGTCTGCGAGGCGTCGGGCGAGGTCCGAATTGGCGTCACAGACCACCGAAAGCGCAAGATCCATTTCGGCAAAGCGCGGCGCAAACGCGCGGTAGCCGTAGGCATGGGCCCCAGCCACCATACCGGCGCCGATGATCGCGATTCCGTTGCCTGCCAATTCTTCCCTCAAAAGTTCGGGTGGCGACGATTTATCCGACCCGCCGCAATCGCCGGCCCGAGATTACGGTTTCTCAATCGGTTCAAGAACTCCGGTTTTGGCGAATAACCATCATTAATGATGGTTTCCCATCAAAAACCCGATTGATCGATTTCGTCGAGGGCATGACCGTCGGCACGCGTCCATGCCCGGCCTCGCGCCGGCAGGGTGAGCATGGCCGGTGGAGGCGCGGCAAGTTGAGCTATCAGAAACCACTCGCGATCGGCTTCATTGGTGGCGGCCCCGGCTCGTTCGTCGGCAGGCATCACTTTCTCGCCGCGCAGCTCGACCGCCGGTTCTCAATTACCTGCGGCGTTTTTGCTCAGACCAGGGCCCGAAGCGATCTGACTGCCGATGAACTCGGCATAGCGGCATCCCGCCGATACGAGAGCTGGCACGATATGCTGGCTGCCGAAGCCGCGCTACCGGACGGCATCAAGGCGGTCGGCATCCTGACCCCCAACGATCAGCACTTCGAGATGGCCACAGCAGCCCTTGAACTGGGATTTCACGTGCTTTGCGACAAGCCCGTGACCCGCACCCTCTCCGAAGCCGAGGCACTTGCGGCGCTTGTGAGACGGCATTCCCGCATTTTTGCGGTCAGCTACAACTATTCGGGATATCCCATGATCCGCGCCGCTCGCAGCCTCGTCGGATCGGGCGAGCTTGGCGAGTTGCGGCACGTGCATGCCCGTTTTCCATCAGGCTATCTGAGTGAACGCGTGGAACTTTCCGGACAGAAACAGGCAGCCTGGCGTACCGACCCCGCAAGGGTTGGTGCCTCTGCCGCCCTCATGGACCTCGGCACCCACGTGCATCACCTGGTGCGATTCGTCACCGGCAAGGATGTGACGCGCCTGTTCGTTGACCTTTCCAGTGCCTTCCCCGGGCGACGAGTGGATGACAATGCCGAAATCATCTTTCGCCTGGAAGACGGCACGCCCGGATCGTTGTGGGTCAGCATGATTGCCACCGGCATCGACGACGAAGGGCCTTCGATCAGCATTTCTGGCTCGAAGGGATCGATCGATTGGAAACAGCAATCCTGCAACGTTTTGAAACTCCGCAGGCCCGGCGAACCTCCACAGATCCTGCAGAAGTCCGCCGCCTACCTTGGTCCCGGACGGGAAATCAGGTCGCGCATCGGTTTCGGCCCGCCCGACGGATTTCTCGAAGCTTTCGCCAATCTCTACGACGATTTTTCGGAAGCCATTGCAGGCCGCATGCCGGACACGCTGCCAACGATCGAGGACGGCGTAGCGGGACTGAAGTTCGTCGAGGCAGGAGCGCGTTCCGCCAGCGAAGGCCGCTGGATTGACCTGGTATAGCCCTTTGCTTTCCTGCTCGGCATTTTTGCCGCCACCCGAAAGGGGCGCACATGGCCAGGATCGCATAGCACAGCGAGGGACGGCGGTTTATCGTCGGATCGACATGCTGCGGAAGAATCCGAACGCGCTCGCCTGGCTCGTCCACCGGCGAAGCTGGCGCGCCATTATCGCGGATGACGATTGTGCCCAAACGACACCTGAGAAAGGGAAGAAGAAATGAAAATCGCGCTCGACCCGTTCATGCATCGGTTTTATTCGCTGGAAGATCTGCCCGGGAAGGTGGCGGAGCTCGGCTACGAGTGGATCGAACTGAGCCCGCGCGGGGACTTTCTCGAATGGTTCAAGGCGCCGCGGGTTTTCCCGGCGCGCATGCGCGGTTTCAAGAAAGCGCTGAAGGATGCCGGGGTCGGCATTGCCTCGCTTTTGCCGATGTACCGCTGGGCTTCGAACGACGAGGACGAGCGCCAGGCGGCAGTGCGCCACTGGAAGCGCGCCATCGAGATCGCGGTCGAGATGGACGTCGATACGATGAACTCCGAATTCGGCCGCGGACCCCATCCGGACAAGGGCACCTGCTATTGCTGCCATACCGGTTCGATGATCGAGGCCTGTGAGGATGCCTGGTGGCGCTCGATGGAGGAACTGGTGCCGGTTCTCGAAAAGGAGGGGATCAACCTTCACATCGAGCCGCATCCGGAGGACTGGGTGGAGACGATCCAGCCGGCGGTCGACATCATTCGCACGGTCAACAGCCCGCGCGTCAAGTTCCTTTATTGCGCGCCCCATACCTTCTATTTCGGCGACGACACGAAGGCGATGATCCGCGAATGCGCCGACGTTCTGGCCCATGTCCACGTGGGCGACACGTTCAACCACAAGGCGAGTTCGGGTCTTCGCTACATCATCAACCCGCCGGGCTCGACTGCCCGGGTGCACCAGCATCTCGATGTGGGACAGGGCGAGGTTCCCTGGGACGACTTCTTCGGCACGCTGGCCGAGGTCGGGTTCGACGGCATCATGACGACCTGCGTCTTTGCCTGGGAGGAACGCGCCGACGACTCGGCCCGCTTCAACAAGGCAAAGATCGACAGCTACATCGCCAGGTATTTCAACAAGTAAGTCCCGGAAACCAAGGATCACGACCTGACCTGCCGCCGGGGCCGATGATCACGGCATCAGGGGAGCAACATGCACACCGCGCACTTGGAGCTCGTTCCAACCTCTGGTTGGTGCGGTCGACACCCGGACAATGCGCGAACGCGGCGACCATCGCCCAGGGTCGACAAAGCGGCCTCGTCAACATCGGAACCCACTGCCGACAAATGCGCCCCAACACAGAGACTCCAATCCACCTCTTGACTGACTGACCGTCAGTCAGTATATGAATTTCAATTTTGCTGGAGCAAACGATGCCGCGCATCACCAAAGCGCCCGAAGAGCGCAGGCTTGAAATCATCGAAACCTCCGAGCGCCTGTTCCGGCGGCTCGGCTTCGTCAATGTCTCGGTCGACCAGATCATCCGCGAGATCGGCGTCGCCAAGGGCACCTTCTATTACTACTTCAAATCGAAGGAGGAGATCCTCGGTGCCATCGTCGACAGGGCCCTTGGTCAACTGGTCGAGGAGGTCAAGTCGGTCGCCCGCGAGCCTTCGCTTTCCGCGCTTGCCAAAATGGAGCTGCTGCTCAGGGGCAGTCAGGTCGGCGACGACAGCAACCGGGAATTGGCGGACATGATGCACCTGCCCGGCAATCGCGAATTGCACGAACTGTCCAACATCCAGACCGTTTTGCGGCTTTCGCCGCTGTTCGCCGAAATGGTCGAACAGGGGAACCGGGAAGGATCGTTTGCCTGTGATCGTCCGCTCGAGACCGTCCAGTTTCTCCTGACCGGCGCGCATTTTCTGCTCGACGGCGGCCTTTTTGCATTTTCACCCGAAGAACAACGGACGCGCCGCATCACCGCTCAGCGCATCATCGAACTTGGTTTAGGCGCCACTCCCGGAAGCTTCGATTTCATGAACACGACAAAGGGGAGGATTGAACCATGACCACCACCCTCACCCAAACCGGCACCGCCATTTCCGCCACCCGGACCGATCTGCCGTCGCACGCGCTCATCTTTTACGTCGCCATTACCTTCGCCATCACCTGGGGCATTGGCGGCACCTTCATCTTCCTGCCCGAATGGGCCGAGGCAACGTTCGGACAGTTGAGCGGACTTCATCCGCTCTATTTCCTTGCCACCTGGGCTCCAGCCATTGCCGGCATCGGCCTCGTCTTTGCCTATGGCGGAATTTCCGGACTTGGCGCCTTCCTTTCCCGCCTCACGCTTTGGCGTGGCGGGCTCTGGTGGCTATTCATTCTCCTCGGAATGCCGCTCCTCTATGTGATCGGCTCGCTGATCAAGGGTGGCGGCCTGATCGCCGACCTGCCCGAAGAAGGCCTCGGGGTGGCCTTTCTGATCGCGGGTTTGATGTTCTTTCTGGGTCCGATCGAGGAATTCGGCTGGCGCGGCGTCGCCCAACCCATTCTCCAGCGCCACGTCCCGCCGTTCTGGGCCGCGATCATCATCGGAACCGTCTGGGGCGTCTGGCACCTGCCAGGCTTCTATCTGGCCGGCGTGATTTACGCCGACTGGAACTTCCCGCTGTTCCTCCTGGGCTGCGTCACGCTCGCCGTTCTGGTGACCCCGATCTTCAACGCATCGAAAGGCAGCCTGCTTTTGCCGATGATGTTTCACTGGCAGGCCATCATGCCCTTCTGGCCCGACGCCCAGCCATGGGACACATGGTTCTTTCTTGGGCTCGCCGCCGTGATCGTCTGGCTGAAACGCGACACGATGTTCGCCCGCCCAGGGCCCGTCACCCGCGTCATCCCGGAACGGGTCTGATCCACTGCTCAATGAGGATTGAACTTCGGAGGCTTTGAAATGTCGGCCATCGGAAAAATCTTCGGACTTGGCGATTTCCGCCGCCTGTTCGCGGGCACGACCACATCGCAACTCGGCGATCAGTTTGCCCTGATCGCAACACCCTGGCTCGTCCTGCAACTGACCGGCGACCCGCTGGCCGTCGGTCTGGTGCTGGCGCTCGAAGGCGCGCCCCGCGCCGTCTTCATGCTCGTGGGCGGCGCTGTGACCGATCGGTTCTCACCCCGCATGACCATGCTTCTGACCGACTTGATCCGGTTCGGTCTCGCGCTCCTGCTGGCGATTGCGATTCTGACCGGACATGTCGGCATGGGAATGGTCTACCTTTTCTCGCTCGGTATCGGACTTGTCGCCGGCTTTGCCGTGCCGGCGGGCAACGCCATCGTCCCGATGATCGTCGAGGAAGCAGACCTGCAGGCCGGCAACGCCGCGGTGATGGGCGGCGGACAGATCATGGGCTTTGCCGGCCCGGTCATCGCCGGTCTTCTCATCGGCGCCTATACGGACTCACTGACCGGCGTCGGCTTCGCCTTCCTCATCGACGCGCTGACCTTTGCCTTTTCGGCGCTCATGCTATGGCGCATGCAGCACGGAAACCTGTCGATGCGGACCGCCGGAACTGCGGACCGGAACCTGCTCGCCTCTATCGGTGAGGGGCTCGCATTTGTCTGGCAAAGCCCGGCCATGCGCATCACCTTCTTCATCATCGCCGCGATCAACCTGCTCTTTGTCGGCCCGATGATGGTTGGCATTCCGATCCTCGCCGACACGCGGTTGCCGGAAGGCGCGAGCGCGTTCGGCCTGATCATGTCGGCCTTCGCGGGTGGCAATCTCGTCGGCTACGTCCTCGCGGCCGCTTTGCCGCAACCCCGCGGACAATTGCTTCAGGCGATCCTGATCGTGCAGCTGACTGCATTTTCTGCTGCTCTGGCCGTGCTTGGACTTTCAGACAGCCTCTGGATCGATTTCTCAGTCATGCTGATCCTTGGTGGCGGCACCGGCTATGTGACCATCGTCCTCATTTCCGCCATTCAGGCCAACACGCCAAAGGACATGCTCGGCCGCATCATGGGGCTGCTCATGTTCTCAAGCTCGGGCGTGATCCCCGTATCGCAGGCGATCGCCGGAGCGCTAAGCCGCACGGATGTCGGTTTGATGTTCCTGTCCGCTTCGGCGCTCATGCTTTTGTTCGCCGGATCAGCGATCGCCAGCGGATCACTTTCCGCGATCAATCACACGATTTCCGCTGCGTCTGAACCTGCCGGGCATCCGCAAAGCTTTTCGGAATGAGGGGGTAAACATGCAAACCAATCGATCCACATTTGCTCCGCTTGCACTTTATTTCGCCGTCGCGTTCGGCTGGGCCTGGGCTTTCTGGGTGCCCGAGGCCCTGAGGGAAATGGGGATGATCGAAATCCCGGAAGCGCTGACCGCAATTCACGCCGGAGGCCAGCCGGCCGCCTGGGGACCACTCATCGCGGCGATCATAGTTGCACTGGTCTACCAAAGAGGACCGGGCCTCAGGGAACTCCTGTCGAGCATCATCCGCGTGCGGTTCTCGCCCTGGTACTATCTTGTGGCCGTCGCCCTTTTGCCGGCCATCGTCGGCATGGCGCAACTGGTGGCCATCATCGCCGGCGAGACCGTGCCGCCTTCCCCGGCATTTGCCGAACCCATCAGCATCCCGATTTCGTTCATTTTCATCTTCTTCCTGTCCGGTCCGTTGCAGGAAGAAGCGGGCTGGCGCGGCACGGCGACCCGCCTCATTCAGACGCGCACCGGCGCGCTTTGGGCCAGCCTCGTGACCGGCGTGGCCTGGGGCCTCTGGCATCTGCCATTGTTTTTCATGCAGCGCGAAGACATCTATTACAACCGGCCCTTCCTTGGGCTGCTGATCTCGACCATGCTGCTCTCGGTCCTCTTCACCTGGGTCTACAACAACACCAGAAAGAGCCTTTTCGCCGCGATGCTGATCCACACCTCGTGGAACTGGTCGAACTATCTTTTCACCGGCCTTCTGACCGATGCGGGTGGGCTGACCTTCATGCTGCTCCTGACGGCAGTGGTAATCGTGGTGGTCGTCCGCTTCGGGCCGCAGCGGCTGACTCGATCCGATAGCCAGGGTTGGTGACACCCTCCGGCATTGGCGGCGATGGTATGCCGCCGACAGCGCGTCGCGCCGTCAGGCCGGTTGCATGAACGACGGCAGCTTTTCGGCGGGAAGCGGCGGCAGCCTCAGTCTGAGCGCCACATTGTGTTCGACCGAACGCTTGAGGTGCTGCTCGAGCGCCAGAACCGCTCGCTCGATGTCGCCCTCCATGAGATGGGAGAGAATCTGCAGGTGCTCGGACGCCATGGTTTCGATCTCCCCCGCTTCCTGCGTATTCTGATAGGTCGAGTGCGTCGCGATCAACGGCAGTTGGCTCCGCCGGACGGCATGCAGAAGCTGCGAATTGGGGCACCTCTCGATGAGTTCGACGTGCAGTTCCTCCTCGATCCTTTCGAGCAGGCGCGGGCTCCGGTCGCCGTCCCGAAGCCGGGCGACGCGGTCGCGCTTTTGCCTGAGTTCGGACTTGTCCAGCATCGGCGCCGCCTGCCTGAGCGCTACCGGCTCCAGAATCCAGCGGACCTCGAAATGTTCGCGCACGAGTTCGGGCGTCAGGGGCCCCGCATACCAGCGCTGGTTGGAATCCTGCACCACCAGGCCCGTTCGTTCCAGCCGCGTTAATACCTCATGGGCCACGGCGCGGCTGACGCCGTATTCTTCGGAAAGCGCGCTTTCATTGAGCAGAAAGCGCCCGTAGGACAACATCGATGCAACAATGTGTTCGACGTCGGGGTAGATGCGGGCATAGGCGTTGCGCGTCACCTCTCCATTCCGGATCCCCGCAGGCAGAACCAGGCCCGCCTCGAGAAGATCGGCACGGACCGGCGCGGCGTTTTTGCCCACGAGGTAGCCGCGCCCCTCGAATTTCTGGATCAGCCCGTCTTCGCAAAGCCGCTTGAGGGCAATGCTCGCCGGGTTGCGAGACGTATTGAAGGCGCGCGCCACGCCCGCCTCCCCGAGCACCAGCCCGTCGGCGAAGCGTCGCCTTTCGATATGCTCGCGCAGAACCGAGTAGATCCGCTCATTGAACGGAAGATCCACCCGGGCGCTCACTTGATCGCTCCGGCCGTCACGCCGCGCGAGAGTTCGCGCTGTGCCACGAAGAAGACCGCAAGCACCGGCACCATCGAAATCAGAAGTCCGGCCGCAAGCAGCGGAACCGGCGTGGTATTCTGTCCCTGAAGGGTCGCAAGACCGACCGGCAGGGTTCGGTTGGCGTCGTCCTGCATGATCAGGAGGGCAAACAGAAGTTCATTGAAGAGCCACAAAAAGTTCAGGGTCGCCATGGTCGACAGCGCCGGAAACGACAGTGGCAGGGCGATGGTGCGAAAGACCTGCCATCTGGTAGCCCCGTCCATGTCCGCCGCCTCGATGATCTCCCTCGGCAATCCGTTGAAATAGCTGGTCATCAGAAAGATCGAGAACGGAAGCTGAAGGGCCGTGTAGGTCAGGATCAGGCCAAAATGCGTGTTGACCAGGCCCAGTTGACCCACGGTGCGATAGAGCGGGATCATAACCACCGCGGCCGGGACCGCAAGAAGCGCCAGGATTCCCATGAAGATCAGGTTCGATCCGCGAAACCGCAAAACCGAAAGCGCATAGCCGGCCATGCTGGCAAATATCAGGAGCAGCAGCACTGCCGCGCCAACGACAATGATCGAATTGCCGAGATAGCCGAGCATGTTCCCCGATGTGAGCGCCCGCTCCAGATATTCGAGCGTCGGCTCCGCCGGCAGGCCGATCGGATCCTTGTTGTACGCAATCTTGGTCTTGAACGCGGTGATGAGCACGAACACGAAGGGATAGATGCTCATCGCGGTGAGCACCCCGAGCACCAGCCATGCAGCCCACCAGCGACCAAGCGCTTCCCGGAACGTCACGCCGCCCATCACGCCTGCCTCCGCCGCAACAGGAAAAAGGCAAGCCCGCAGACCCCCGTGACAAGCACAAGAAGCACCATGCCCACGGCGCTCGCATAGCCGAAATTGCCTCCGAAAAATGCCGCGTCGTAGACGTAATAGTCGAGTAGATAGGTGCTGTAGCCCGGTCCGCCGCGTGTCAGCGTATAGACGTAGGGAAATACGGTGGTGAAGGTCGAGACCATCACGAAAATCGCCCAGAACTCGATGGTCCGCCAGGTTTCCGGCACGGTGATGTCGCGCAGGCGTTGAAGCCAGTTGGCCCCATCGAGTTCTGCGGCCTCGTAGAGTTCGGCATTCACCTGCGCCAGCGCCGCAAGGTAGATGATCGTACCGATGCCAAGCGTCGCCCAGATGAAGATGAGCACCATCGTCGGTAGAACGGTCGCCGGGTCAGTGAGCCATTGCCGGGCGAAACCTTCGAGCCCCACGCTCCGCAGGAAGACGTTGAGCGGACCCTTGTATTTGAGGAGCACGTTGAAATAGGCGCCGATGACCACCGGCGAGAGAACGGCGGGCAGAAAGATCATCAGGCGGAAGAATTTCGCACCCGGAACCCCGGAATGGATGATCACGGCGATGACGAGGGGCCCGAGCACCCAGAGCGGCAGGAACAGGAGAATGAGCAGATTGTTGGTCAGCGCCCGCCAGAATACCGGATCGCCCGCGATCCGCTCAAAATTGGCAAGGCCAACCCAGACCGGGTCGGTTCCGCCGTTCCATGAGGTCAGGCTGAGATAAAAGGCCTGCTCGATCGGCACGAGGCGGAACAGGAAAAGAACGAGCAAAGCCGGCATCAGAAAAAGAAGGGACGCCGCGACGGTTGAGCCCGCCAGTCGTTGAAGCATGCCCTTCATATCCTGCCCTCGCCGGCATCATGCGGTCCCCCTCGCCCAGGCTTCGGATCCGGAGCGAGAGGGATCAGACTCATCAGTGGTCTATTTCGGGTTGTCCTGCAAATCCTGAAGCTGGTTCAGAGCCTCATCGAGCGTAAGCGAACCCGCGATCACGTCCTGGAACAGGCGCATCCACTCGAACACCACGTCCTGACGCATCAGGCTCGACACGTAGAGAAATGTCGGATGATCGAGAAAATCGCCGACCATTCCCTTGACGAATTCCGGCGCGTCGTCGGGCAATTGATAGGCCGTGTTGATCGGCAGCACCCCAGCAACTTCATACTGGATCTGGGCGCCGCGCGGACCGGTCATGAACTCGATATAGGCCCACGCCGCATCCTTGTTGTGGGAATAGTTGGTCATGACCCAGACCGGACCCGAACTGTCCGGGATATAGGGGTCGGAAACCGTATCGGCGGGTGCATAGAAGACGCCGAGATCGTCACCCAGCGACGGCAGGAACTCGTTGTAGCTCACTGTGTCGGACGCGATGCCGGCGATCATCGCCGACTCGCCACTGGCAAAGCTGTCGACCGCGTCGGTCCATTGCAGCATCGAGCTGAAGCCGGGATCGAAATAACCCGCATCGATGAGATCGAGCAGATGCTGGTTGACGCGCTTGAACTCGTCACCATTGTATTTCAGATCCCCGCTCACCAGGCGGACACTGTCAGCCTCGTTGAAATTGCCGGGAAAGAGAATGTTGAGATATTGGAGCGTCCCCAACGCATCCTGATTTCCGAGCGCAAACGGCAATATTCCCGCCGCTTTCAGCTTTTCGCAGTCCGCCAGGAGTTCGTCATAGGTCTTGGGTGCCTCGGAAATGCCGGCTTGGGCAAACAGAGCCTTGTTGTAGTAAAATACCCAACCCGAGAAATTGCCGGGCACGCCATATATGGTCCCGTCGGCATCGAAATTCGCCGCCACCGCCTCCCAGCCCTTGATCGACGCACGCATTTCAGGAGTGATGTAGTCGTTCAGCGGCTCGAGCGATTCCGGATAGGTCAGCACACCGAATGTTCCAGCATGCATCTGCATCACATCCGGACCGGACTGCGTCGCATTCGCCGTCTGCCACAACTGGTAGTAGTTCGCATGCGGCTGGGCCACATGTTTGATGGTGACACCCGGGTGCATCGCCAGGAATTCGGCATCGACCTGCTTGAGCGCCTTGCCCCAGGTTTCGGTCTCGTAGTTCCAGTCCCAGACCGTGATTTCGCCGGACAGTTCATCGGCCAAAGTCGCGGCGGTTCCCGCCGCAAGAAATGCTGCGGCCAGCACAATTCGTTTGACGTTCCTATGCACGCTTCCCTCCCTCGTGGATCAATATTGCCTTTTGTCGACAATATGCGTTATCCGTAGGAGGAATCATGGGGCGGGTCAAGAGGAGGAAATCGTGACGGACACCAATGACCTTGCCGGACCCGACCGGAGCCGCCTGCGTCCCGAGATCAGGGCCATGCTCGAAGAGCTCGATCAGGCACCCTATGTGGACGTGGAGTCGATCACGCCTGAGGAACAACGTGAGAATGCGTTGGTCCAGCTTGTCGAACTCTGGGGTCCTCCGGAAAACGTCAGCGAAATCAACGATCTCCGCGTGCCGCTGAATGGCGCACCGATTCCGGTCCGGATCTATCGGCCCGGCAATTCACAAGGCACCATTCTCTTCTTTCACGGTGGCGGATGGGTGGCGGGGAGCATCGAAACCCATGACGGTTCGTGCCGGATGCTCGCCAACCTCGCTCGCTGCGACGTGGTTTCTGTCGAGTACCGGAAGGCCCCGGAAAATCCGTTCCCGGCGGGGGTCAACGACTGCATTTCGGCGCTCGACTGGCTGGTGCGTGAGGGACCCGGCCTAGGGCTCGACACGTCAAGGCTGGTGATCTCAGGTGAGAGCGCCGGTGGAAATCTGGCCGCCGTGACCGCCATCCACGCCCGCGACAAAGGTATCGAACTTTCGGGCCAGGTCCTCGTCTATCCGGTCATCGACACGGCAATGGCGACGCAAAGCTATCGCGATTTCGAAACGGGTTTCTTTCTGGATGCCGCGGGCATGCGCCGATTTATCCGGCTTTATGCCGAACCGGGCGAACTCGGCCATCCCGACATTGCGCCCCTGCGCGCGCCGGATCTTTCGGATTTGGCCCCGGCCCTGATCCTGACCGTTGACCACGATCCCCTCCGCGACGAGGGCCGCGCCTATGCCGCCGCCTTGGTGAACCACGGCAATGAGGTGTCGTTTGCGGAAATCGGCGGAGCGGTTCACGGCATCTGGATCATGAATGCAAAGACCGGCGCAACGCGCGAGATCATCGGCCGGGCCGCCGATTGGATTCGCAGCCGCCTCTCAAAAGACGCGAACGGGTTGTGAGGGCGCCATGACGCAGCTGAAGATCAAGTCGCTCAACAAGCACTATGGCGCGGTCTCCGTGCTCAGAAATATTGATCTCGAAATCCCCGCCGGCGAGTTCGTGGTTTTCGTCGGCCCCTCAGGCTCCGGCAAATCGACGCTGTTGCGAACCATCTGCGGTCTTGAGAGCCTGACCTCCGGCACGATTGAAATGGATGGCGCCATCATCAACGACGTGCCCGCCTCGCGGCGCGGTATCGCCATGGTCTTTCAGACCTACGCGCTCTATCCGCACATGAACGTGTTCGACAACATGGCCTATTCGCTCAGACTGAAACGCGCGCCAAAGGCGGAAATCCGCGAAAAGGTCATGGCCGCCGCCGAAAAGCTGCAGCTGACCGCCTATCTTGACCGTTTGCCCAAAGCCCTTTCCGGCGGGCAAAGGCAACGCGTCGCCATCGGGCGCGCGATCGTTCGCGACCCCAAGATCTTCCTGTTCGACGAGCCGCTTTCCAACCTCGATGCCGAACTGCGCGTTCAGATGCGCATGGAGCTTGGCCAACTCAAGCGCTCCCAGCCCGATACGACGATGATCTATGTCACGCACGACCAGGTCGAGGCGATGACGATGGCCGACCGGATCGTGGTTTTGCGCGACGGCCAGGTCGAGCAGGTCGGAACCCCCATCGAGCTTTATGAACGCCCGGGGTCCTTGTTCGTCGCCCGGTTCATCGGCTCGCCAAAGATGAACCTTTTCGAGGGACCCGAAGCAACCCCGTTCGGAGCTCCGACGATTGGTGTTCGTCCCGAACATTTCGACATCAGCGACCAGGAAGGCACCTGGTCCGGACAAGTCATTCATGTCGAAAATCTGGGTGCAGATTCGTTCATCTATGCCGACGGAGGCTGGGCCGAACCGGTTATCCTGCGCCACCCCGGCAAGACGTCCTTCAAAAGCAGCGACACCATCTATTTCACGCCGCGGCCAGAACATATCCATCGCTTCGACCAACAGGGCCTTGCCGCCCACTGACGCGGCCCAGGCGCCCTCACCCGGCACAAAAAGCACAACACGCCGCAGGTGACGCGGCACGTACAATCTGGCTAAACTGTTTGCGACGACAAGATGATGCGCCCGCAAAGGGCGCGCCAGAGACGGGAGGCCAGTCGCATGAGAACAGTCACCATTCTTGGGCCATCGCAGGCCGGAAAATCCACGCTGACCGCCGCCCTCGCGGCACTCGACGGCGGCCGTCCGCAACGCCTCTCCCTTTATGCCGACACTGCCGCCACGCGCTTTACCTTCATGGACGAGCCCTGGACGATCTTTGACTGCCCTGGAAGCATCGACGCCCTGCCGCTCATTCCCGCGGCGCTTGCGGCATCCGACGCGGCCATCCTCTGCGTGCCCGCCGAGGCCGATGCCGCTGTGCTCGCCGCGCCTTATCTGCGCCTGTTAGAAGCGGCTGCCCTGCCAACCTTTCTCTTCATCAACAAGGTCGATGCGGCCGCCGACCGCATGAGCGACATCACCGCGGCCCTGCAGGCCTTTTGCGGCCACGCAATCGTGCTCCGCGAAATCCCGATCATGGAGAACGAGAGCGTCGTCGGTTTCGTCGACCTGATCTCCGAGCGCGCCTGGGAGTTTCACGAGGGCAAGCGTTCCTCGCTGGTCGAATTGCCCAAATCGATGGACGAAGCCGAAAAACAGGCCCGCGCCGACCTGCTCGACCACCTTGCCGATTTCGACGACACGCTGCTCGAGGAGCTGATCGAAGACAAGGTGCCGCTGACCGGCGAAGTCTACGATGTCGCGACCAAGGTGCTGCAGCACCATGACCTGCTGCCGGCCTTCATTGGCGCCGCTGCGCACGGCAACGGCCTGATGCGGCTGATGAAATCGCTCCGCCACGAAGCGCCCGGCCTTGATGCCCTTGCACAAAGACTGGGCGGTGACGGCCCTGCCGTCGCCATCGGCGCCTTTGCCGACAACGTCAAACACCTCGGCAAGACCGTTCTGCTGCGCGCCCTCGTCGACGGCATTGGCGCGGGCCAGCAGGTAGCGGGTCACGCGATCGGCAGCATTGTCGACCTCGACGGCCACACGCCCGTTGGCGCGCTCAAGGCCGGCGAAGTCGGCATCACCGTCAAAAGTGATCACCTCTCGCTCGCCGAGCCGGTTTTCGGCCGCGATCGTGCGTCCAGCCTGCCCGGCTGGGCCCATCTACGGACGCCGACCTTCAAAAGCCTCATCAGCCCGGTCGGCGAGCGCGACGAAGCGCGCCTGTCGACGGCCCTCGCCCGCCTCGTTGAAATCGACCCCGGCATCTCCGTGACCCAGGATCAGCGCACCGGCAAAAGCCTTCTGGGCACCCAAGGACCCCTGCACCAGCGCCACATCGTCGAAAAGCTCAAGGACGTGTTCGGCATCGAGGTCGAAATCGAAGCGGTTCCGACCGCACTTCGCGAAACCCTTGGCAAACCGGTCGAGAACCACTACCGCCACCGCAAGCAATCGGGCGGTGCCGGCCAGTTTGCCGATGTCCTGATCGAAATTGTCCCGCTCGAACGCGGCGCCGGCTTCAGCTTCACCGAAGAGGTCAAGGGCGGGGCCGTGCCGCGCAACTATATTCCTTCCGTCGAGGCCGGCGCCCACGACGCGCTGGCCGAAGGCCCGCATGGTCACCCCGTGGTCGACATTGCCGTGACCCTGAAGGACGGCAAGCACCATTCCGTCGACAGTTCGGATTTCGCCTTCCGCACCGCTGGCAAGATGGCCGTCAAGGAAGCGCTGACCAGCGCCGGAACCCGGGTATTGCAGCCGATCCGCCGCATCCGCATCGACGTGCCGACGCATTATTCGGGAAATCTCGTGCCGCTGATCTCCGGTCTTCATGGCCAGGTGCTTGGCTTCACTGGAAATCCGGACGCCACCGGCTGGGACATTTTCGAGGCTCTTCTGCCCGAATCGGCAGAGGCCGAGCTGTTCCAGGGCCTGGCCGGCGCCACCCGTGGCACCGCCTGGTTCGCCTCCGAACTCGAACGCTATGAGGAAGTGCACTGAGGCGCCCCCAAGTCCTGGCGCCTCCGGCCTCCGCCCGCCAACGGTCGTGACCCGTCATGCTGATCTTTTATCTTCTCGCCATCGTGGCCCTGCTCGTCGCCACCGCCGCGATCTACATGGCGCTGATCGAAGTCTTCCCGGTCAGCTGGCTTTACTGGCACTACTTCATCCGCAAGCCATTCGTCTGGACCGTCTTTCTCGGCACGCTGCTATGGGGCCTGGTCCAGCCGGACTTCCCCCTGCCGCTTGCCGGGCCATTGCTGCTGATGGCGCTCGCCATCGCGCTGACCTATCGGATGCACCAGTCGGTCGCCTTTCCCGCCATCGACTTTCCGCCCGAGGCAGATGCCAAAGACCTGCCGCTCCGCGATGACATGGAAGTCGCCGTCGTCGACTATGGCGGCGTCAGCCGCGCCTATGCCCTTGATCACCTCATTCACCACCACATCATCAACGACCGCTTCGGAGACAGTATCGTGGCAGTGACCTATTGCGCCATGTGCCGCTCGATCATTCCTTTCGACGTGTCCGCAATCGGTCCGCTATTCGTTGGCTCGTTCAAGAATGCCAACATGATCGTCGCCGACCGCAAAACTGCAACCTTCTTTCAGCAGGCAACTTTCAAGTCGATCATTGGCAAACTGCATCCGATGGAACTGACAATGGTCCCCTATCAGATCCTGACCTATGGCGAACTCAGGCGCACCGGCGACATGCCGAAATTTGCCACCTTCACCGAGCGGGATCTTCGCCCGTTCGAACTGCCCATACCCGGCGTGTGGCGCCGGATCGTCGCGACCGAGTTGACGCCGGGGCTTTCCGCCGCCAACCGCAACAAGCAGTTGCCGGCCCGCACGCACGTGGTCGGGATCATCGAGCCCGGTCTCCCGCCCCTTGCGGTCAAGCGCGATGACGTGCGGGCAAAAGGCGTGATCGAGCTCGCCGATATCGGCACCGCGCTCGTGTCCGGCGGCGGCGGCGTCAACGCTTTCCGCACATCAGCCGCGGACGCCCGACTGAACCTCAGCCTGACCGATGATTTGCATATCCGCGACAGTGTCACCGGATCGGAATGGTCCCTGCGCGGCAAGCCGCTGTCCGGGCCAATTGCCCGAAACCTGACCCCGGTTGCCGTTTCGGACGAATACTGGTTTTCCTTCAAGCTCTTTCATCCCGAGACAAGGCTCGTCGCCGGCTAGGGCATGTACAGGAGTTGAGCCGCTTCGGTCCGACAGATCGACGGGCCACCAGCGGCGCGGCTTTGTTCCGGTTCGAACATGCGATAGCCAACCCGTCCAGCTTCTGCTATGTGGCGCGCCGCACCGGCCGCAAGGGGTAGTCATGCCGTCCAAACCAAGAACTGGGATTTCTGCTGTCGGACTTGGTCTGGCCCTCGCATTGGCGCTCTCAGCCTGCTCCTCGTCCCTGCCGACGGGCCTGTCTGCGCGCATGGACAGTCCGGGCGCCCAGCTCGACCGGGCCGAGGCACTCCGTCTGGTCAATCAGCTGCGTGCCTCGCGCGGCGCGCCGCCGCTCGTTGAGGATGCAGGCCTCCATCAACAAGCCCAGACGCTTGCCAATCAATATGCATCGACCGGCAATCAGCCCGCGAAACCGGCCAGCGCCAGCGTCATGCACCTTTCCGCCGGCTATGCCAATTTCGCCGAGACCTTTTCCGGCTGGCGAAGCGACGACAACGTCACTCGGTCGCTCGCCGATCCGTCACTCACCCGGTTTGGTCTCGCTGCCTCGTTTGCCGATTCATCGACCTACGGGGTTCACTGGGTCCTGCTCATGGTAGGGCCGAACGGCGCCGTCGCGCCGGTCACCCAGTAATCACCCGCCAGGCCGCGCCGGACGCGGCCGCGGCAGGGGAATGAGCGAATTGCCCGCCGTCACGATCGGACTGGCCGCGATCGACTGGCGCAGAAGCGGGGCCGAGGCCGGCCTTGGCAGCGGCAGGGGCAGTTCGCGCACCCGCCCAAGGGTCGAAGCGCGAAAGACCATCGGCGGAATCGAATCGTTGAGAAAACTTGGCTGCCCCTCGAGCCCATAGGGAAAAGCCTGTTCCTGTGACGCAACATAGGTCCGGGCGTCGGGACCGCAGAGTTGCGGGCGCATATTGGGCGGCGCGACATTGGTGAGATCCGCGATATCGAACACCGAATTTCCCGTGCCGCGCAGCTGACCATTGAGGGCGCCGGTCAGAAGTTGCCCCGCCTTCTCGCCGCGCTCGCGCGCCGACGATGCGCCGAGCACCACAACCAGAAGCTGCCGCCCATTGCGGTCGACGGTCACGACCATGTTGAGCCCTGACGCGCAGATGAACCCGGTTTTCATGCCGTCGGTTCCGGCAAACTCGGTCAGAAGATTGTTGTTGCTTTCAAGATTGATATTGCCGAGCCGGACGATCGCCGTCTGGAAGATGCTGGCATATTGCGGAAAGTTCCGCCGGATCGCGAGCGTCAGCACCGCCAGATCACGCGCACTCACCGTCTGACGGGCATCGTCAAGCCCGTTCGGATTGACGAAATGGGTGGCCGAAAGCCCGAGAACCGATGCCATCTGGTTCATTTCGGCGACAAAATTCTCGACCGATCCCGAAACCCGCTCGGCCACGGCCACCGCGATATCGTTGGCGGATTTGACGATCATCAGGTTGAGCGCGACCTCGAGCGTCATGGCCGTATCGACCGGCAGCCCGACCTTTGAAGGCGGCTCGGCCAGCGCCCGCTTGCTGACGGTCACAACCGAATCGAGGGCGAGCCGTCCGTTGGCCACCGCATTGAAGGCGACAAGCGCCGTCATGAGTTTGGTCAGGGACGCGGGATGCCAGGGAACCCCCGCATCCTCCTCGTAAAGCACCTCGCCGTTGCTCATGTCGACGACAAGCAGCGGCTCGGCCAAAGCGCGCCCCGCCATGAGGGCGAAGACAAATGAAACGGCCAGCGCCAGAAGCGATTTTGTCAAACGAAGGGTCACGCTGGACGGACTTTTCGGATTGGGGAACCTCGGGTCTTGGTAGTGTCCCGTGGCCGCCGATGCAAGGGCGGCCGGGACCATTTCCATGTTCAATTCCTCAAGTGAGGTTGCCCATGCCGGTCTGTTGCCGCCAATCGTGGGCCAAAGTTCGCCGCGGCTTCGGATAGCGCTTTTCCGTGCCCTCGACTCTTTTCATCCGGTCGATCCAGAACGACCGGAAGTCGCCCCTGAGCGTACACCAGGCCTGCAACATCTGCCGGTTGCCGATATAGCCGAGCGAAATCGGCCACACGGTCCGCTCGGTCTCCGAATCGTTGCGATCGACGTAGCCGAGCTTGAGCTCGCATTCGTTGCGGATGGCCGCGCGGATGGTCGAAAGATGCGCCGATCCTTCGACCTCGGCGTAGTTCGGGAGCGCGAAAAGCCCGACCCCGTCCATCAGGTCGCGCATGTCTTCGGGCATCGAATCGGCGATCTTGGCGCGAACGTTCTGCGCCACCCCCGCCATGTCGCGGTCCGGACCATAGATCAGCAGCCGAAGGCCGAGAACCAGCGCCTCGACTTCCTCCGCATTGAGCATCATCGGCGGCATGAAAAAGCCCTTGTCGAGCTGGTAGCCGATCCCCGCTTCGCCGCTGATCGCGGCCCCGAGCGCCCTTAGGGCATCGATGTCGCGATAAAGCGTCCGAAGGGTCACGCCCATTTCCTCGGCCAGGACCTTGCCCGCCACAGGACGCCGGCGGCGGCGCAGGGCCTGCAGCAATTCGAGCAGCCGCTCCGATTTCTTCATTCCCGTCTCCTGTCAGTCTGCTGACATGTTTAGACCGGAGCGGCGATTAGACAAGTCCCGTTCATCCCGGAACCCGATTGAAAGGACAACATCATGACCAAGATTGCCGTTTTTCTGACCGACCGCTTCGCCGACTGGGAATGCGCGCTGCTGATGGCCGCTGCCCGCACCTATTACGGCATGGACGTTCTGACCGTGAGCCTCAACGGTGGGAAGGTCACCTCCGCCGGCGGGCTCCAGGTCACCCCGGACCTCTCGCTCGACCGTGTCGCCGCCCAGAAACCCGATGCCTTCATCATGGCGGGCGGTTCGGTCTGGGCCAGCGATGATGCGCCCGACATCGGCGAAACCCTGAAGAGCCTCGCCGCGGAAAAAGTGCTCATCGGCGCAATCTGCGATGCCAACCTCGCCCTCGCTTCGACCGGACTTCTGAACGAGGTGCCGCATACGGCCAACGCGCCGGAATCGCTGTCGGGGATCGGCGCCTACCAGGGCGAAAAGGCCTATGTCGCTTCGCCCGCCGCAGTCCGTGCCGACCGCTTCGTCACGGCGCCAGGCACCGCGCCGATCAGCTTCATGCGTGAGGTTCTGGTTGCCCTTGGCCGCGATGCCAATGAACTCGGCTTCTATACAGGCCTTTATGCCAACGAGCATCAGAAGGCGGCCTGAGCCCGCGTCACACCACCCCATCCTCATCCTGAGCTTGTCGAAGGACGAGGATGGGAACCCTCATGGTTCGACAAGCTCACCACGAGGATTGGCGCATCACATGTGAATGGCGCCGTCCTCAAGCGATAGTGCCGCTTCGCGCACAGCTTCCGATAGGGTCGGATGGGCATGACAGGTCCGGGCGAGATCTTCTGCCGAACCGCCGAATTCCATCAGGACCGCGATTTCGTGGATCATTTCGCCGACATTGTGCCCGATCATATGGGCGCCGAGAACCCGGTCGGTCGAAACGTCGGCGAGTATCTTGACGAACCCGTCGGTGGCGAGCATCGCCTTGGCGCGGCCATTGGCGGTGAAAGGAAACTTGCCGACCTTGTAGTCGATCCCGGCCGCCTTGAGTTCGTCTTCGGTCTTGCCGATCGAAGCGACCTCGGGGCTGGTATAGACGACGCCCGGAATGACCCCGTAATTGACGTGCCCGGCCTGACCGGCAAGAATTTCGGCAACCGCCACGCCTTCGTCTTCCGCCTTGTGCGCCAGCATCGGGCCCGCGATCACATCGCCGATGGCATAGATGCCGTCGATATTGGTCTTGAAATGGGCATCGGTCTTGATCCGCCCGCGCTCGTCACGTTCGACCCCGACAATTTCGAGCCCAAGCCCCTCGGTGTAGGGCGCCCGGCCGATCGCGATCAGCGCCACGTCGCAGTCGAGCACCTGCGGTGTGCCCCCGGCCGCAGGTTCGAGCGTCGCCTTGAGCTTGTCGCCCGAGGAATCGATGCCGGTCACCTTGGTCGCCAGCTTGAAGGCAAAACCCTGCTTGGTCAGCATGCGCTGGAACTGCTTGGCAACCTCGCCATCCATGCCCGGCAAAATGCGATCGAGGAATTCGACAACGGTGACCATGGCCCCGAGCCGCTGCCAGACCGAGCCGAGTTCGAGCCCAATGACCCCTGCACCGACGATCAGAAGATGCTCCGGCACCTTGGAAAGCTTGAGCGCCCCCGTCGACGTGACGATCCGTTCTTCGTCAATATCGATGCCCTTGAGATTGGCCGGCACCGAGCCCGTCGCAAGAACCACGTTCCTTGTATCGATCGTCTTCGGATCGCCGGTGTCGGGTGTGACGATGACCTTGCTGGCCGAAGCCAGCGAGCCCGTTCCGCGGAAAACGGTGATGCCGTTCTTCTTCATCAGGAAATCGATGCCGCTGACATTGCTTTCAACGGTCGCATCCTTATGCGCCATCATCTTTTCGAGATTGACCTTGGGCGCGTCAATGTCGATGCCGAGCTTTGAAAAATTGTGCTGCGCCTCGGAGTAAAGCTCCGTCACATGCAGAAGCGCCTTGGAGGGAATGCAGCCGATATTGAGGCAGGTACCCCCGTGTCGCGCCCACTTTTCGACCACGGCGACCTTGAGGCCCAGTTGTGCCGCGCGGATGGCGCACACATAGCCACCCGGGCCCGTGCCGATAACGGTGAGATCGAAATGGTCTGCCATGCGCCGCTTCCTTTAGGTTTAGGGTCCTAACCCTAATGCTGGCGCGTCAGAACCATCGAGACGGCCAGCGATATGAAGGCAATGCCCGTGATGCGGTTAAACCATTTGCCGAAGCGAAAAAAGGCCGAACGCACATCGCGGATGGTAAAAAACACCGAAACCAGCGCGAACCAGGCCATCAGCATCAGGCTCATGTTGACCACGTAGAAACCCTTGATCGCCATCGATGTCTTCGAGCTGACGAGCGTCGTGAAGAGGGCGACGAAGAACAGAACCGCTTTGGGGTTCAAAAGATTGGTCAGGAACCCCTGCACATAGGCTGAGGTCAGCGTGATGCTGCGCGTGACCCCCTCGACCGGCACCGTTGGCTCCTTTGGCGCCGGTGCACGCCAGACCGAAATGCCGATGAAGATCAGGTAGGCCGCGCCGGCAAACTTCAAGAGATTGAAGAGCAGGATCGATTGGGAAATGATCAGGCCGATGCCAAGGATCGTATAGGCACCGTGCACCAGAATGGCCGAGCCGATGCCGATCGAGGTCACGACCGCCGCGGCCCGCCCATGGGTGACCGACTGTTTCAAAACCATGGCGAAATCGATGCCGGGCATGACCGCACTGATGCCGAAAGCCAGCATCAAAGCCGCATATTCAAGCCCGTTGAAACCGGCGAAAAGGTCCACGGCCCCGCCTCAGCCCGCCGCCGCGTCGCGGATTGCCGGGAGAAGCGAACTTTCATAGCTCTCCTCGGTGATCGGACCGACATGCTTGTAGGTGATGATCCCCGCGGCATTGACCACGAACGTCTCCGGCACGCCATAGACCCCCCAGTCGATCGACACGCGTCCGTTCCGGTCCGCGCCGATCACGGCATAGGGATTGCCCATGTCGGCAAGAAAGGCCCTTGCCTGGTCCGCCGGGTCCTTCTGGTCGATGCCGTAAAGAACGATGTCCTGCTCCTCGGCCGCAAGTCGCGTGAGCAATGGATGCTCGTCGCGGCAGGGCACACACCAGCTGGCAAAGACGTTGACCACCGACACATGGCCCAGAAGATCCGCACTCGAAAAGCCCGGATCCCCGTCCCCGATGCCGGTGAGCGTGAAATCGGGAACCGGCTTGTTGATCAGAACCGAGGGCACCAGTTTGGTGTCCCGCCCGATCTGGGTCGCAAACAGGAAGAAAAGGCCGGCAAGCAGAACGATCGGCAGCCCGAAAATGACAGCGCGGCGCATGGGTCGGATCAGGCTCCGCTCTTGCGTTCGGCCTCGAGCCGCTCAAGCCGCCGCGCCTGTCGCGTGACGTTCGAAACCGTGACCGCGATCAGCCCCACGGTCACGATGAACACGAACGAATAGGCGGCGATGATGTAGGTCGCGTGCGGTCCAAGATCGATCATCTTACGAAGCCTTCTGCTGCCGCGCGATCTTGAGGTGTTCGAGCCGGTCCGCCTTGCGCTTGGTCACCTCGGTGCGCATGCGCAGCACATGCAGCAGGAGGAACAGAACGGTGAACGCCAGCGTCATCGTCAGCAACGGCGTGATGATCGAGGCTGGCGCCTTTGGCCCGTCGGCGCGGAAAAAGGTCGATGGCTGATGGAGCGTGTTCCACCAGTCGACCGAAAACTTGATGATCGGAATGTTGACCGCCCCGACAAGGGTGAGAACGGCGACGACCTTGGCGGCGCGCAACTGGTCCTCGAAGGTGCGCCAAAGCGCGATCAGCCCGAGATAGATGAGAAAGAGAATGAGGGTCGAGGTCATCCGCCCGTCCCATTCCCAGAACGTGCCCCAGGTCGGCCGGCCCCATAGGGCGCCCGAAACCAGCGCCATTGCGGTGAACGCGGCCCCAAGGGGCGCCGCCGCCTTCATCGACACATCGGCCATCGGATGCCGCCACACGAGCGTTCCGACCGCCGACACGGCCATGATGCCGTAGCAGAACTGGCTGAGCCAGGCGTTCGGCACATGCACGTACATGATCCGCACCGTTTCGCCCATCTGATAATCGGCTGGCGAATGAAACAGCGCGAACCAGAGCCCGACGGCGAAGAGGACGGCGCTGATCAGTGCCAGCGGCCAGATCAGATAGGCCGACCAGCGCATGAAAAAGCCCGGATGGGCCAACTGGGAAAACCAGTTCGTCGAAATCGTCTCGCCTTGATCGGTCATTGAAAAGCTCTGGCCATGTTCTTCGGCATGCGCTCCTGCCCGGGATGTCGGTTTCGGGCCTTGACCTGCCGCAATCGGGTCTATTCCTGTGACACCCTGAGCGCAAGAGCCGCAGCAAAGGGGGCGAATGCGACGAAAACAAGAGACATGGCGGAAAGGAACAAAAGCGCCGTCTCCGCCTGCCCGGCCCCCAGCACCGGCTTGGCCGCCCCGACCCCGAAAATCACCGCCGGAATGGCGAGCGGCATGACGAGGATCGGCGCGATCACCGCCCCCCGCTTCAGCGACACGGAAAGCGCCGCCGCAACAAGCGAAAGCGCGGTGATGGCGGGCGTTCCGAGAAGAAGCGTCAGCATGACCGCAAAAAGCGTATCGAGGTCGATGGAAAACAGAACGCCCATGACCGGCGTCAGGACGATGAGCGGCAGTGCCGTTGTCAGCCAGTGAACGATGAGTTTGACGAAACTGATCGCGCTCAGGCCCAGTCTCGTGTGGCGGAACGCGGTCAGCGACCCGTCATCGTGGTCGGCAACGAAGATCCGGTCGAGGCCAAGCAGCGATGACAGAAGCACCCCGGTCCAGATCAGCGCCGGGCCAAGCGAGGCCAGAAGTGGCTTGTCCGGCCCGATGGCGATCGGCAGAATGACACCGAGCGAGAGATAAAAAGCGATAAGCGTCGTCAGCGAGCCCCCGGCACGGGACGCCGATTTGAGATCGCGAATGAGAAGCGCCCACAGGGCCTGCATCACCGTGCCTCCAGATCGAGCGTGACCATCGCAATATCCGCCTCCGGCTCGATCGGCCGATGGGTGGCGGCAATGACCACCCCGCCCCGCCGGACCTGTGCCGAAATGAGACCCGCGATCCAGATATCACCGCTCTTGTCGAGCGCCGATGTCGGCTCGTCGAGAAGCCAGATCGGCTTGTCGGCGAGCAGAAGCCGCGCCAGCGAACAGCGGCGCTGCTGACCCTTGGACATGGCGCCTGCCGGCACGTCCCTCAGTCGCGAAACGCCCGCCGCTTCGAGCGCCGGCCTGATCCGGTCGCGCGCGCCGCCGCCAAGATCGGCCCAGAACGAGAGATTCTCGTATACGGTCAGCTCCGGCTTGATGGCGTTGAGATGGGTAATGAAGATCATCTGCTCGTTGATGGGATGCTCGTCCTCGTCCCAGCCCTGAGAGCCAATCGAGACCGTGCCGGAAAAGGGCAAGAGGCCGGCAACGCACATCAGAAATGTCGACTTGCCCGCCCCATTTGGCCCGCGAACCGCGACAAACGTGCCGGACGGGGCCTGAAGATCGACCCCGTCGAGCACCGTCCGCTCCCCGCGTTTGCACCGCAAACCCTTGACGGAAATGTCGATTTTGGGGAAAGGGAGCTGCGGGACCATGGTCCATTGATATTGGCTTCACGCTTCTACTTTCAAGCGCGAAATTGTTGGCCTATAAGGCCCGCGACGCGGGACCTGCTTCCGCGCATCGCCCGAGGGACCGGCGATGAGTGCAAGGGCCACGGGGCCGCCTTTGCGCCGCCTTTGCCGGGCCTGATGCCCACCCGCCCCGACAAAAACAGAGACGCATTGTGGCCAACTCTTCCCTGAACAGTTTCAACGCGCGCCAAACCCTCAAGGTCAACGGCAAGAACTACGTCTACTATTCACTTCCCGAGGCCGAAAAGAACGGACTGCCGGGTATTTCGAAACTGCCCAATTCGCTCAGGGTCGTTCTTGAAAACCTGTTGCGCAACGAAGATGGCCGCACGGTCAAGAAGACCGATATCGAGGCCTTCGTCACCTGGCTCACCGACAAGACCTCCGAACACGAAATCCAGTATCGTCCGGCCCGGGTGCTGATGCAGGATTTCACCGGCGTTCCCGCTGTCGTCGATCTTGCCGCCATGCGCGACGCGACCAAGGCGCTCGGCGCCGACCCGCAAAAGATCAATCCGCTCGTGCCCGTCGACCTCGTCATTGACCACTCGGTCATGGTGGATACGTTCGGCACTGCCTCCGCCTTCACCCGCAATGTCGAACTCGAATATGAGCGCAATGGCGAACGCTACGAATTCCTCCGCTGGGGCCAGGGCGCCTTCGACAATTTCCGCGTCGTGCCGCCGGGCACCGGCATCTGCCATCAGGTCAATCTCGAATATCTCGCCCAGACCGTCTGGACGAAGGATGAGAACGGCGAAACGGTCGCCTATCCGGATACGCTCGTCGGCACGGACAGCCACACGACCATGGTCAACGGCCTTTCCGTGCTCGGCTGGGGCGTCGGCGGCATCGAGGCCGAGGCCGCCATGCTCGGCCAGCCGGTCACCATGCTCATTCCCGAAGTCGTTGGTTTCAAGCTAACCGGCGCCATTTCCGAAGGCATCACCGCCACCGACCTGGTGCTGACCGTTGTTGAAATGCTGCGCAAGAAGGGCGTGGTCGGCAAGTTCGTCGAATTCTACGGTCCGGGTCTTGATTCCCTGACCCTCGAGGATCAGGCGACAATCTCCAACATGGCGCCCGAATACGGCGCGACCTGCGGCTTCTTTCCCGTCGACCGCGACACCCTCGCCTACCTCTCGACATCGGGCCGCAACCCTGATCGCGTCGCTTTGGTCGAAGCCTATGCCAAGGCGCAGGGCATGTTCCGCGGCCAGCAGGACGAGATGGTCTTCACCTCGACC
The DNA here is from genome assembly GCA_020638095.1 of Hyphomicrobiaceae bacterium. GTDB lineage: Bacteria > Pseudomonadota > Alphaproteobacteria > Rhizobiales > Devosiaceae > JACKJF01. The sequence continues at coordinate 111,332 of JACKJF010000003.1, forward strand.
CTTGAACTCGACCTCTCAACCGTCGTGCCTTCGATTGCCGGCCCCAAGCGCCCGCAGGACCGCGTGGCACTGAACGAGGCGCCGCAGAAATTCGTGGCCGGGCTCGCCGACATCAGCGGCGGCAAGAACAAGATTTCCGATCCCCGCGTCCCGGTCGAGGGTGCGGATTATGGCCTGGCGAACGGCGATGTCGTAATCGCCGCCATCACCTCTTGCACCAACACATCGAACCCCTCGGTTCTGATCGGCGCCGGCCTCGTCGCCCGCAAGGCGCATGCGCTTGGCCTCACCTCCAAGCCGTGGGTCAAGACCTCGCTCGCCCCCGGTTCCCAGGTCGTCAGCGAATACCTCAGGGCCGCCGGTCTTCAGGAAGACCTCGACGCCCTCGGCTTCAACCTTGTCGGTTATGGCTGCACTACCTGCATCGGCAATTCCGGACCGCTGCCGCCGGCCATTTCCAAGGCCGTCAACCAGAACGATCTGGTCGCCTGCTCGGTCCTCTCCGGCAACCGCAATTTCGAAGGCCGGGTCAATCCCGACGTGCGCGCCAACTATCTGGCCTCGCCGCCGCTCGTCGTCGCCTATGCCATTGCCGGTTCGATGAACATCAACCTAGCGACCGACCCGCTCGGCACCGGCAAGGACGGCAGGCCGGTTTACCTCAAGGACATCTGGCCGACCAACGCCGAGATTTCCGAAATCGTCCGCAAGACGATTACCGCCGAAATGTTCGAGACTCGCTATTCGGACGTCTTCAAGGGCGACACGCACTGGCAGAATATCGACGTGGCCGGCGGTGAGACATATTCGTGGAATTCATCTTCGACCTATGTGCAGCTGCCGCCCTATTTCGAGGGCCTGACCAAAACCCCGAAGCCGGTCGAGGACATCAGCAAGGCCCGCATTCTGGGGCTTTTCGGCGATTCCATCACCACCGACCACATTTCGCCGGCCGGCTCGTTCAAGGCCGAAACCCCCGCGGGACAATATCTCAGCGAGCGCCAGGTCAAGCCGAAGGATTTCAACTCCTACGGCTCGCGGCGCGGCAACCATGAAATCATGATGCGCGGCACCTTCGCCAATATCCGCATCCGCAACCAGATGGTGCCCGGCGTCGAAGGCGGCTTCACCAAGGGTCCCGACGGCACCCAGATGTACATGTACGATGCGGCCATGGCCTATCAGGCCAAGGGCACGCCGCTCGTCGTCTTCGGCGGCAAGGAATATGGCACCGGCTCGTCACGCGACTGGGCGGCCAAAGGCACTACCCTGCTCGGCATCCGCGCCGTGATCGTTCAAAGTTTCGAGCGCATCCACCGCTCCAACCTCATCGGCATGGGCGTATTGCCGCTCCAGTTCAAGGACGGCGAAAGCTGGCAGACCCTTGGGCTGACCGGCGATGAAGAAGTCTCGATCGGTGATGTCGGGGCGATCACCCCGCGCTCGACCGTGCCGGTGACGATCAGGTTCGCCGACGGAAGCGAAAAGCAGATCCAGACGCTTTGCCGGATCGATACCGAAAACGAGCTCGACTACTTCCTCAATGGCGGCATTCTGCACTACGTGCTGCGCAACCTCGTCGCCTAGGATCGAGACCTTTCAAATGACAAAGGCCCGCTTCGGCGGGCCTTTTTCTGCAATGGATGGGTGGATCAGGCCGCGTTTGCCGCCGGTGGCGCGACGAACGAGCGGTCGCGTCCGGCATTCTTGGCCTCATAAAGCGCCCGGTCCGCGGCCCGAAGCGCCAGATCGAGCGGTTGCACCGTATCGCTTTCATTCGACCAGACGCCGCAGCTCGCCGTGGCGCGGATCATGTGACCCACGTGAAGAATCGGCCGCCGCGAGAAATCGAGGCGAATGGTTTCGGCGATCGAGAGGGCGAGCGAACTCGGCGTTCCCGGCAGGATGACGACGAATTCCTCACCGCCGAGCCGGAACACGCCATCCTTCTGGCGCAGCCGGCCTTTCACGATCTCGGCGAAATGGCGGATGACCTCATCGCCCGCATCATGGCCGTTCGTGTCGTTGATGCGCTTGAAATGGTCGAGATCGAAGACCGCAACCGCGCATTCGGGCGGCAAGCCATGATCGCCAAAGCGTTCGTAGAGCGCCCGCCGATTACCGGCCCCGGTCAGCTGGTCGGTCTCCGAGGCCTCACGATGCTGGCGCACCAGACGCTGGTGGTTGAGAGCGATGGACAGGGCCAGCACGCCGGTCAGAACCGCGATGCCGACCACGATGTTGATCGACTCGAAAATCCCGTCGGGAGGCGCGGTCAGTATCAGAGGATTGCTGTCGAGCAGCCCGCCGACACAACCGAGATAGGACAGGCCCATGATCACATAAAGCGCCGAAAGCCCGGAAATCATGGCGGGATTTTCGGATCGCGCCTGCCAGAAATCGATGGCGGCCTGAAAGAGAAGAACGGCGCTGGCCGTGTTGACAAAGACGAAACTCAGTCCGTCGTAACCCCAAAGATGCGGCAGCAGTGAAACGCCGATCGCGACGGCGGATGTCAGAACGAACCGCCAGAAGTCGAACTGGCGGGTACGGAACTGCAGTGCCCCGATGCGCGCCGCGGTCATGCCGAGCAGGAGGAGCGCAACTGCGCCCATCGCGTAAAGGCGCTCGAACGTCGCATCATAAGCCACAAAGAGCGCAACCGCGCCCGCGATCGCCAGCATCGCGGCCCCGTATGTCGTGAGGAACCCTCCACGGCGATTGGAAAGACTGGAGACGAAAAAAGTGCCCCCCGCCGCAACCGCTGCGGCACAGGTGGCCAGCAAAAGAGAAATGTTGTCGATTTGCATTCGTCGCCCTCAAACCAGATCATAGGAGCGGCGCCTTGCCATCGGCTTAAGCATCACGGTTGCCCGATGCTTAATATGTTCGGGACAATTGTCGCATCGATCAACACGGCGGCTTCACTCAAGAGTGACTGGTGCGTGTCAAAGAGCTGGCCTATGACGAACCCATGACATCACGCACGCTTTTCGCCATCGTCCTATCCGCCTTCGCGTTCGCAACCTCGGCCCAGGCCGGCGACACCGTCGCGCACCCCAAGGCCGTCGTCGAGCTCTTCACCTCGCAGGGCTGTTCGTCCTGCCCGCCTGCCGACGCCATTCTCAGCGACATCAGCGCCCGCAGCGACGTCATCGCGCTCGCCTATCATGTCGACTACTGGGACTATATCGGCTGGGCGGACACCTTCGCCTCGCCGCGATTCTCTGCGCTTCAGCGCGCCTATGCCAAAAGCTGGAACAAGGACCGCGTCTATACGCCGCAAATGGTCATCAACGGCATTTCCGATGTTGTTGGCTCGCGCCAGATGGCCGTGAATGAGGCCCTGTCGAGGGCCAGCCTGCCCGTTGAAATGACCCTTTCCAACGATGGTCATGCCGTCACCATCGACATTCCGGCCAATCCCGGTCTGAAGCCGTCCATCCTGTGGATGGTGACCTATCGCAATTCTGCCGATGTGGAGATCGCCCGCGGCGAAAATGCCGGACGCACCATCGCCTATACCCAGATCGTCACCGACCGCAGGTCGCTCGGCATGTGGGAGCCGGGCGAGGGACTGCACATGGTCGTGCCGACCACGGACATGATGGGCTCGGATGCCGAAGGCTTCGCCTTCCTCCTTCAGCAGGACGCGGACGGATTGCCCGGTCCCATCCTCGCCGCGAGCGCGATCAGCCTCTAGGCCATGTTACGTTTTGATGGAATCAAAACGCATGGTCTAAGTCTTTGTATTCCCGCATGTTCGAACCAGAAAACCGCTGCGCACTTTTCCTGAAAATGCTCTAGGCTGCGTCAGCCCCCTCCCATACCGCAATAAAAAAGGCGCCCGACGGGACGGTCGGGCGCCATTGCATTCGGGACTGATTAGGTTTGGCCGGCGCCCCGGGTGTCATGGTTTGGGGGCTGAATGGCCCGGGGGCCGGCCTCTGGAGGCAGTCTGCAGACTGCCGGTCCAATCGGGCCGAGTTTTGGTTCGAATATGATCATTTTGCGATGATTTGCGGGCAAATGTGGCGCTGCGTGACCGCTCCGGAACGAGGTCAGCCAAAAACGGGGCTTGCGCGCCCGGCCAATCCCACCCATCATGCCCATCGGCGGCTTTGGCGAGCCGCCGGCAAAAGGACGGCAAGGTTGGGCGGAGTATAGGCTTGTCCGGACAAATCACCGAACCATCTCCGGCAGCGCAGCGCGCGCCGGAACTGGACGAAAAGGTCATCCGCGTCGATCCGCGGGCCCTGCGGGCGCTCAAGGATGGACCGGTCTATTTCGACCGGCGCGAACTGGCCACGCTGCTCGATCTTTACGGCAAGCACGTCTCGGCAGGACTTTGGCGCGACTATGCGATGGATTTCATCAAGGACCGCGCCCTGTTCTCGGTCTACCGGCGCAATTCCGAACAGCCGCTCTATGTCATCGAAAAGCAGCCCCGTCTGCGCACCAAGCAGGGGCAATATTCCGTCATCAACCAGACCGGGCGGGTGCTGAAGCGCGGCCACGACCTCGCCCAGGTGCTCCGCGTCCTTGAGCCGCGCCTGGCTCTGGTGAAATAGGAATTTTCGTCAGGCTCTCGTCAGCAAGCCGTGAGATAGCGCGCCGCCCCGCGGGGCGGCGGTCTGCCATGGTGGCAGGTGCCGCTTTGTCTCACAAAGGAATCTTGCATGATCCCGCTTCAACACATCCACCCGATGATCGTTCATTTTCCGATCGTCTTTCTGCTTTCGCTGCTCGTCTTCGACACGGCGGCAGCCCTCTTTTCCGTGCCGGTGACCGGCCGCAGCCCGGCCGGACATCTTTCGGCCGGCCTCGCGGTCCTCGCGGCGCTTTTTGCCATGGTGGCCATCTATTTCGGCGACCAGGCCCTCTCGTTCGCCGAAGCCAATGGATTTGAAAGCGACATCGCCGAGATTCACGAACACCTCGCGATCTACACAAGCTACGCGCTGATCGCCTGGGCGCTCGTGCGCGGCTTCCTCTGGTGGAGAAACGTTCGGTTCACCGGCCTGTGGCGGTTTGCCGTCCCGGCCGTCGAACTCGCCGGCGCGGCCGCCATCATCGTGGTGGCCTATTTCGGCGGCCAGCTCGTATTCGATCTCGGGGTCAACGTCGCGCACGTCGCGGCCTGACCTAAGCCCGGCATCCGGGAATGCGCTCCGGGGCAGCGTGGTCCCACCAAAAGGAAAGGCCGCAGCAAGCGCTGCGGCCTTTCGCATTTCGTTCGTCCCGACCGCCATGCGGCCAGGAAGATGCTAGTTGCGGTTGCCGAAAAGGCGCAGCAGCATCATGAACAGGTTGATGAAGTCGAGATAGAGGTTGAGGGCGCCCATGATGGCCTTCTTGCCCATGACCTCGGCCCCGTCAGCCGCGATGTACATTTCCTTGATCTTCTGCGTGTCGTAGGCGGTCAGCCCGACAAAGATCAGCACACCGATCACCGACACGGCGAACTGCAGCGCCGACGACGCGATGAAGATATTGACCAGCGAGGCGATGATGATGCCGATGAGGCCCATCATCAGGAACGAACCCATGCCGGTCAGGTCGCGCTTGGTGGTGTAGCCGTAAAGGCTCATGCCGCCGAACATGGCCGCCGTGATGAAGAACACACGGGCGATCGAAGCGTGCGAATAAACCAGAAAGATCGAGCTCAGCGACAGGCCCATCACCACGGCAAAGGCCCAGAAAACCAGCTGTGCCGTCGATGTGCGCATGCGGCTGATGCCGAAGCTCAGTGCCAGGACAAACGCCAGCGGCGACAGCATGACCACGTAGGCCAGAGGTGACGTAAAGAGCATTGCCCCGAACTGCGTCACCATCATGCCATTGCCGATGCTGCCGGCGGCACTTGCCGGATCGGAGGTAACGGCCAGCATGTAGGCGAGATAGGACACAAGCCCGGTGATCCCGAGACCGATGCCCATATAGTTGTAGACGCGAAGCATGTAACTCCGCAGGCCTTCGTCGATGACCGCGGCCGTGCCGGGCCGTGCACCAACGGTCTGACGTTCATAATCTGCCATGGTCAAATCCTTTCACCTGACACCAGTCATTCCCCTTCGGGTCCGTTCCCTCGGGGATTTCCAGCCAATATGGAGCCGAATGGGGTCCTTTTCAAGGCCGGGACCGCTTTGGAGGGTCTTGGCGCGCATGAACTTTTCGTCATCTTTGCCCAAAAGCTGAACGCCAGATGAACATCGGTTTCAGGACCGGCTCAGCCGCACCTCGCTAGAAGGGGGACAATCAACGTGCGGCGTTTAAGGAGTTCGGTCCCATGCACTACGTTTACGGAACAAACTACGGCGAAACCATCATTGCCAATGCCTATGATAGTTTCACCATCTATGGCTACGGCGGCAACGACAGCCTGACCGGCTACAACTACAATGATTACATCGATGGCGGCGACGGCAACGATTCGATCTATGGCCTTGGCGGCAACGACATTCTCATCGGCGGCTGGGGCTATGACTGGATCTACGGCGACTGGGGCAATGACCAGATCGACGGCGGCTATGACGACGACAGCCTCTTTGGTCAGGCCGGCAACGACCAGATCTGGGGCGGCTGGGGCTACGACTATCTCGACGGCGGTTCGGGCAGCGACGAACTCTATGGCGGCGGTAACAACGACGTCCTCAAGGGCGGCAAAGGCAACGACCTGCTGAAGGGTGACGACGGCAACGACAAGCTCTTTGGCCAGGCCGGAAGCGACGACCTTTATGGCGGCACCGGTTCCGACCGCGAAAAGGGCGGCGGCGGCCACGACTTCATCTTCGGCGATCAGGGCAATGACCGGCTCTGGGGCAACAATGGCGACGACCACATTCGCGGCGGCGCGGGCAACGACAAAGTTTATGGCGGCGCGGGCGATGATGTCTTCGTCTTCAGAAGCGGCGACAATGTCGACCGGGTGATGGACTTCACCTTTGATCAGGACCGCTGCGACGTGTCCGGTTTCGGCATCGGCTCCTGGGCCCAGCTTCAAGCGCTGATGAGCCAGAACGGCGCCGATACGGTGATCCATTTCGGTTCCGATACCCTTGTGCTCGACTCGATCAACAAGGGATCGCTCATCGCCTCCGACTTCATTTTCTGATTGTCCGGCGCGGCAAATCACTCCATGTTCGAACGTGAGGGTGATTTGCCGCCCGCACCGCGTGGCGGCGCCAGCGACAGGGAGTGCAGCATGCCACGCCTTTTCACCGGATTTCGCGTTTCCCCCTCGGTGGCCACGACCCTTTCCATGAAGCGCGGCGGCCTGATGGGCGCCCGCTGGATCGAGCCCGAAAACTACCACATTACCCTGAGCTTCGCCGGCGACATGGACCATGCCTCTGCCCGCGAACTGATGCATGCGCTCGAGGACCTGCCTCCGGTCGCGCCGCTCACCCTGACCATTGCCGGCCTTGATGCGTTCGGCGGTGACAAGCCGCGCGCCATCATCGCCCATGTCGATGGCGGCGAGCCGCTGCGCCAGCTCAAGGCCCTATCAGACGGGGCCATGCGCAGGGTCTGTGTGAACTATGACAAACGCCGGTTTACCCCGCACATCACCCTCGCGCGCCTCAGAAACAGCTCCGCTCTCGACGTTGCCGACTATCTCGGATCGGCGGTTCTGATGCCGGTTACCATGCAGGTCGAGGAGCTGATTCTGTTCTCGAGCCGCGATTCGAGGGGCGGCGGACCCTACCGCGCCGAACAGGTGATCGAGCTTTATGACCGTTATGAAGCCCTCACCTATTAACTTCATGCTAACCATTGACGGGGCATGCCGAAAAAGCCCCGTTGGCCAAGCCATTCGGTCAAATTGACGTCAAATTGTTTGCCCAAGAGAAAAGCGCCGGACCCGCCGGCACACGAAGGGCGCCAGAGGCGTTTGCGGCTTGGTAACCAAGTTTTGCGATGATCTCGTACCCAAAGATCGAAGAGGATTGACAGGTCATGGGAAGTGTAACGCGTAAAGTTCTGGCAGCTTCGGGCATCGCCCTTGCGCTCGGCCTTTCATCGGTCACCGGCGCCCTGGCGCAGCAGGTGGAAAACCTTGGCGTTTTCACCGACTGGACCGCGTGGAAGGGATCCGACAGCAACGGCACCATCTGCTACATTTCGGCCCAGCCAAAGGATGCGCAGCCGACCAACGTCAACCGCGACCCGATCCATTTCCTCATCATCCACCGCCAGGGCCTCAAGACCCGCAACGAAGCCCAGACGCTCGTCGGCTATCCGCTGGAGGCCAATTCCAAGCCGCAGGCCATCATCGACGGCAAGGCCTTCGACATGCTGGTCGATGGCGAAGCGGCCTGGCTTGCCTCGGAAAGCGACGAGGCCCCCTTTGTCGCAGCGATGAAGGCCGGCCGCACCCTGATCGTGAAGGCGCGCTCGCAGCGTGGCACCGACACGACCGACACCTATTCTCTCAGCGGTGCCACCGCCGCGATGAACGCCATCGACGCCGCCTGCCCGCCGCAATAAGCTGGGGCCGGCTCAACCAGATTTCGGGGACCAAAGCATGTTGAGGAACACGCTGCAGATCGGCCTGTTGGCAAGCGCCCTCTTCGTCGCATCGCCGGGCTTCGCCCAGACCGTGCAGGTACTCGGCGATTATCGCGACTGGTCGGCCTATTCGGCCAATGACGGGTCCGGCCCGGTCTGCTTCGCCGCCAGCAAGCCCAAGACCACCGAACCCGAGCCCGATGGCTACGCTCAGGCCTATGTCTACATCACCAACCGCGCAGGCCAGGGTACGCGGCACGAATTCAACCTGATTGCCGGCTATCAGTTCGCCCCCGATTCGACCGCGACCGCCACCGTCGGCTCAAATTCGTTCGACCTTTATACCCAAGCCGATGGCGCCTGGCTCATGGATATCGGACAGGCCGAGAACTTCGCCGGCAGCATCCGCGCAGGTTCCTCGCTGGTGATCGAAGGCAGCACCGATGCGGGCATCCGCGTGGTGCAGACCTTCTCGCTCTCCGGCGCGACGGCCGCCCAGCACGCGATCGACGGCGCCTGCTGACCCCTTCGCCCGCAACCGCCAGTTCTTTGCAGCCTGCCCCAATCATGATAGGGAGCGGCCCGTTCCTCTGAGCCCTGAAGTCCAATGTCCGTCTCGCTCGACATGTCGCACGCCGTCCGTCCTGTGCCCGCTCCGGCGCCTCGGGACCTGATCGGTCTTGACCGCGACGAGATCGGCCTTGAGCTGGCAAAACTCGGCCTCGATCCCAAAGAAGCGCGCATGCGCGCCAAGCAGCTCTGGAACTGGGTCTACGTGAACGGCGTCACCGATTTCGGGCGCATGACCAATGTCTCCAAGGGCGCGCGCCAGCTTTTCGCCGACAATTTCACCCTCGACCGCCCAGAAATCGTCGCCGAACAGGTCTCGGCCGACGGCACTCGCAAATGGCTCTTCCGCTTCCGCGATCCGGCCCAGCCCAACCTACCACCGGTCGACGTCGAGACGGTCTACATTCCCGAAATCGACCGGGGCACGCTTTGCGTCTCATCGCAGGTCGGCTGCACCCTGACCTGCACCTTCTGCCACACCGGCACCCAGCGGCTAGTTCGCAACCTGACGGCGGGCGAAATTCTCAGCCAGATCCTTGTGGCCCGCGAGCGGCTCGGCGATTTCCCGGGCGGCACGCGCCCCGCAGACGGCGGCCTCGTGCCTGCCGGTGACACCCGCGCCATCACCAACATCGTGATGATGGGCATGGGCGAGCCGCTCTACAATTTCGACAACGTCAAGAAGGCCCTGCTCATCGCCTCGGACGGCGACGGCATTTCGCTCTCCAAGCGCCGCATCACCCTCTCGACATCCGGGGTGGTTCCGGAAATTCGCCGCACCGGCGACGAAATCGGGGTCATGCTCGCCATCTCCTTGCACGCAGTGCGCGACGATCTCCGCAACGAACTTGTTCCGATCAACAAGAAGTGGCCGCTCGCCGAACTGCTCGAGGCCTGCCGCACCTATCCCGGCGTCTCCAATGCCCGCCGCATCACCTTCGAATATGTCATGCTGAAGGGCGTCAACGACAGCGACGCCGATGCACGCGAACTCGTTCGCCTGCTCGCCAAAATCCCCGCCAAGATAAACCTGATCCCGTTCAACCCCTGGCCCGGCAGCCCCTATGAATGTTCGGACTGGGACCGGATCGAAAGCTTCGCCGATATCGTCAACCGCGCCGGCTATGCCTCGCCCGTGCGCACGCCGCGCGGCCGCGACATCTTTGCCGCGTGCGGCCAGCTCAAAAGCGAATCCGAACGTTTGAGCCGCAAGCAGCGCGAGGCGCTCTCGGTCTAGGAGCGTGCTGGTGGCAGACGATCCGATCTGTCCGCTCTGCGGCCGTCCGATCCCCGAAGGCGCGAAATCGAGCCGTCATCACCTGACCCCAAAGCTTCGGGGCGGCGCCCGCCTCGGCACGGTTCTGCTTCACCGGATCCGCCACAGCGCCATTCATGCCCGCTATTCGGAAACCGAAATCGCGCGCCGGTTCACTGATATCGAAGCCCTCAAATCCGATCCCGGCATGCAGGATTTCATCGAATGGGTCAGCACCAAGCCGCCCGCGTTTCATGCCAGAACCTTCAGGAAGCTCGGTCGGGGCCGGCGCTGACCCAACCGGAATTGCATTGCCTGCAACCTGCCCGTCCCGCAAACTCCGTGGCGGACAAACGAGCCGCAGGGAACGTTAAACGATGGGCATCACCTACCGATTATTGGAACAGGGCGACGAAGCGGTGTTGCTGAATATCGCCGATGGCGTGTTCGACAATTCCGTCGACCCGGATCGCGCCAGAGCCTATCTCGCCGAGCCGCGCTACGAAATGGCCGTCGCCCTCGATGGCGACCGCGTCGTCGGCATGGCCTCCGGCTTTTCCTATTTTCACCCGGACAAACCGGACGAGTTCTTTGTCAATGAATGCGGCGTTGCCGACGCGTACCTGCGCAAGGGCATCGCCACCGAGCTGATGAACCTGCTTCTGTCCCATGCCCGTGCACTCGGCTGCGCCTATTGCTGGCTCGGCACCGAAATCGAAAACATCGCGGCCAATGGGCTCTACACCAGTCTGGGCGGCAAAGCCTCGACCTTCGTGCTCTACGAATGGGAATAGCTGACCCTAGGGTGCCGGCCGTATCCATTCGTTGCGAAATCCGGCCGATCGCGCATCGCTGAATATTGGGACCAATGCCGCGAAAATGTGGTCGAGTTCGTCCTTGAGCACGAAGGGCGGATTGACCACGATCATGCCCGTACCGAAAAGCCTGGGCGGCACCGAGGGCGCCCGAAGCCAGAGTTCGGATGACAGGATCGCAGAAATCCCCGTCTGGAAAAAATGGCGCTTGAAGGCAACGGTCGCGGCCTCGTCCTTGAGCGGATACCAGAGCGCGTAGGCGCCGGTCGGAAAGTGCCGGTGCGCCTTGACCAGAAGTCCGACGAGCCGGTCGAATTCGCCGGCCTCCTCGAAAGGCGGATCAACGAGAACAAGGCCACGCTTTTCCTTGGGCGGCAGTTGCGCGGGAAGGGCCGCGTAGCCATCGAGCTCCATAACCTTGACATGCGCATCGCCGCCCAGAAGTCCCTTGAGCGCCGCCGCTGCGTCCGGGTGTAGCTCCATCACGCTCAGCCGGTCATGGGGACGAAGGAGCCGTCGCGCGATCAATGGCGATCCGGGATATTCGGAAAGCTCGCCGTCGTTCATCGCCTCGATCAGATCGAGATAGGGCGCGACGAGCCGGCCGGCCTCGCCGCCCGGCGGATTGGCAAGCAGCCGGGCAATCCCCATTTCCCATTCAGGATTCTTGCGCGCCCGCTCCGAAGCGAGGTCATAAATGCCCGCCCCGGCATGCGTGTCGATCACCCGGAACGCGGCGGGTTTGCGCTGCAGATAGGTGATGATCCGCACCAGGATGATGTGTTTGACGACATCCGCGAAATTGCCGGCATGAAACAGATGATCGTAGTTCATTCCGTCTCAGTGCCGCCCCTGCGCCGTCAGGATGACCGCCGCAAACCCGGCAAAGACCGCGGCAAAGCTGTAATTGAGCACACGCCGCACCAGCGCCGACCCGACCAGCCATTTGGCGACCCAGTGCGCGCCAAAGACGATGGCGACCACGATCGGCACCGAGACCACGAGAAACTCGCCGCCGAGAAAGAGGAGCTTGAACGGCGCGTCCGGATCGTCCCGTGAGACGAATTGCGGAAAGAAGGTAATGAAGAAGAGAAGGACCTTGGGATTGGTCAGGTTAATGCCGATTCCGACGAGATAGGAGCGCAGAAGCGTCGATTCGGCGCGCTTCTTGTCCGCAAGTTTCAAACCGCCGGTCTGTCGCACCGCCCCGATGGCAAGCCACAACAGATAGAGGGCGCCGGCGATCTTGAGCACAAGAAAAGCCGTCGGTGCCGCGACGAGAAGGACCGAGACCCCGAACGCGGCGAGACAGACATGGACCGTCAGCCCGCAGGTTGCCCCAAGCACCGCCGCGACCCCGTGCGCCCGCCCGTAATTGACCGTGCGCGAAATGAAGAGCGCCATGTCCGGCCCCGGCGTGATCGCCAGAACCAGCGACGCCAGCGCGAAGGCCAGGATGGTTGGAAGATCGGGAATGAACGAAACCATGGTTGCCGCGGTCCAGGGCCGATATGTCCGGCCCTGACTAGCATGCCCGCGCCCATCTGTCCTCACCGGACGTGATTGCGCCCCGCGCGGCAATCTGGTTTATGTCGCCGCAAATTCTGACCGGGCGCTCGGCCGCCCAATGAGGAACAAATGGCGCCCAACAAAGACATCAAGAAGGTCGTTCTCGCCTATTCGGGAGGACTCGACACCTCGATCATCCTCAAATGGCTGCAAAACGAATATCACTGCGAAGTCATCACCTTCACCGCCGATCTCGGCCAGGGCGAGGAACTGGAACCGGCGCGCAAGAAGGCCGAAATGCTCGGCATCCGCCAGATCTACATGGAAGACCTGCGCGAGGAATTCGTCCGTGATTTCGTCTTCCCGATGTTCCGCGCCAATGCCGTTTACGAAGGCGTCTATCTGCTCGGCACCTCCATCGCCCGGCCGCTGATCGCCAAACGGCTCGTCGAGATCGCCGCCGAAACCGGCGCCGATGCCGTCGCCCACGGTGCGACCGGCAAGGGCAACGATCAGGTGCGCTTCGAACTGAGCGCGCTTGCCCTCAATCCCGATATCCGCGTTATCGCCCCTTGGCGCGAATGGGACCTGCAGAGCCGCACCAGATTGATCGAATATGCCGAACTCAACCAGATCCCGGTCCCGCGCGACAAGCGCGGCGAGGCGCCGTTCTCGGTCGACGCCAACCTGCTGCACACCTCTTCGGAAGGCAAAGTGCTCGAAGACCCCGCGCAGCCGGCGCCCGATTATGTGTACCAGCGCACCGTTGACCCCGAAAAGGCGCCGAATGAGCCTGAAATGGTTACGGTCGGTTTCGAGCGTGGCGATGCCGTCTCGGTCAACGGCGAAAAACTCAGTCCCGCCATGCTACTGACCCGGCTGAACGATCTCGGCGGCAAGCACGGCGTCGGCCGCCTCGACCTCGTCGAGAACCGCTTCGTCGGCATGAAAAGCCGCGGCATCTATGAAACGCCGGGGGGCACGATTCTTCTTGCCGCCCATCGCGGCATCGAATCGATCACCCTCGATCGTGGCGCGGCCCATCTCAAGGACGAGATCATGCCGCGCTATGCCGAACTCATCTATAACGGCCTCTGGTTCTCCCCCGAGCGCGAGATGCTGCAGGCCCTGATCGACAAGAGCCAGGAACAGGTGACGGGCGAGATCACGCTCAAGCTCTACAAGGGATCGGCAAGCGTCATCGCCCGGAGTTCGAACCATTCGCTCTATTCGGAAGACCTCGTCACCTTCGAGGAAGGCACCGGCACCTACGATCATCACGATGCCGAAGGCTTCATCCGCCTCAATGCTCTGCGCCTGAGGACCTATGCGGCCCGCCGCCGGCGTCTTGGATGAACCACTGAGGCTTCGAAAACACACATTCCGGATGCATTTGAACCAGGGGTCGATTCCTGCCGGAATCGATCACGAATTCGGTCCTTAGTCCCTGATTTTTACGAATTTTTAGACATAAGGGTGACAATTGGCTGAGGACCAATTTCGCTCGACGGGAATCGTGTGCGTTTTCGCGCATCCGGACCGGCCGCAACTCTACAGGGGGAGTTTGTGCGCGAAGCTGTGAAGGCCGGCCGGATGTCGGCCGCCGACATCGATGCCGCCCTGACCTTTGTGGCTGATGCCCACGAAGGGATCATCGTTTTTGACGGATTCGACCGCCTGAGCTTTGCCAACGATATGGCCAAGGATCATTTCGGCCCGATTCTCCTGACCGCCGACCGTCCGCTCGAAGCACTGATCGGCGCCCTGTTTGGCGAACGTGCCCCGCGCGCCATGATCGTTTTCAAACGCGCCTGCCGGCTTCACAGGGACAGGGACTTCACCTTCCGCCTCAAGCTCAAGGGCGAATCGTTCCGCATACATGTTCGCACCTTGCGCACCGGCGGCGTGGTGATGGCTCTTTCCGCCCAGAACCACTCGGCACGCGCCCTTGAGCGCCGCGAGCGCCAGATCGCCGCACTCGCCGGCATTTTCGCCCGCCTCACCGAAGCCGATCACGCCGGAGCGTGGCATATCGACAGGTTCGGTGAGCCCATCGCGCTTGGTCCCGCTTTCGCTGAAACCGAACCTCCTCCCGCTGAAGTTCCCGCGAGCGAAATGGCCGACCGCCTGTGGCGCATGGGCCTGGCCAAGCTTCGCGATGCCGTTTCAGCCTTCGGGGAAGCGGCTGAATTCGTGCTGCTGGCCGGCGATGGGTCGCGACATTTCGCGACGATGACCCGGCGCACGGACGGTGGCTTCGTGCTTGTTCACATGGCGCATCCCCACACGGCGGCGCCGGTACCGACGCCTGTGTCAAAACGCATCGAAATCGCGGTCGAAGAAATGGCGCTCGGCCTCTGCATCGTCGGCCCGGACAACAAGATGCAGTTCTGTAACGCGAAATTCTCCGAACTCTACGAACTGCCGGATCATCAGGTCCACGCCGGCATGGACCTCAACGAGATCGCCGCGCTCGACCAGATGGCGGGCCTGCAGGTCGTTGAGGAAGACATCCCCATGTCGGATCTCGTCGGGCGGCTCGGCGACTACGACACATCGATCCACCGCACGCTCAAGCTCGCGTCGGGCCGCTACATTGCGGTGCAGCTCCAGCCCATGCCCGGCGGCGGCTTCGTTTCGACCCATCTCGACATCACCGAGCAGAAGGCGAGCGAAGATCGCATCCGCCACATGGCCGGCCACGATCCGCTGACCGACCTGCCGAACCGCGCCAATTTCTCGGACCACCTGACCCTTGCCATGGCCCGCGCCCACCGTGGCGAGCACATGGCGCTTCTGTGCATGGACCTCGATCATTTCAAGATGGTCAACGACACGTTCGGCCACGCCGTCGGCGATCAGGTGTTGCGGGAAATGTCCACGCGGATCAAGGCGGCAACGCGCGAGTCCGAGGTCGCCGCGCGCATGGGCGGCGACGAGTTCACCGTTCTGATCGGCCCGATCGAACGGCCGGATCACGCCGCCATCGTCGCCCAGCACCTGATTGATCATATCAACGCGCCGCTGGTCATCGACGGCCATTCCCTCGGTGTCGGCGTCAGTATCGGCATCGCCATTGCGCCCGACGACGGCGCGACCGAAACCGAACTGCTGCGCAATGCCGACCTGGCCCTTTACCGCGCCAAGTCCGAAGGCCGCGGCGTCTTCCACTTCTTCGAACCCGGCATGGATCGGGACATCCGCCAGCGCCGGGACCTTGAAGCAGCCATCCGCACCGCCATCGACACCGAGGAATTCGAACTGGTCTACCAGCCGCTTCTCGACATCGAGAGCACCCGCGTCACCGGCTTCGAGACCCTCTTGCGCTGGAACCACCCGACCCTTGGCGCCATCGGCCCCGACAAGTTCATGAACGTCGCCGAGGAGACCGGCCTGATCGTGCCGATCGGCCGCTGGGTGCTGGAGAATGCCTGCCAGGCCGCGACCCGCTGGCCCGAACATGTGCGCGTAACCGTCAACCTGTCGTCCGCCCAGTTCGTTGAGATGGAGCTGGTCAATTCGGTTCGCACCGCCCTTTCAGATTCCGGCCTTCGCCCCGATCGGCTGGAGCTCGAAATCACCGAAAGCCTGCTGCTGCGCGACCCCGAACGCAACATCAAGATCCTGCATCAGCTGCGCGCCACCGGCGTCCGCATCTCGATGGATGATTTCGGCACCGGCTACACCGCCCTGTCCTATCTGCGCGAGTTTCCCTTCGACCGCATCAAGATCGATGGCGGCATGATCGCCGAGGTTAAGCCCGACAGCCCCTCGAACCGCATCGTTGCCGCCATGATCGGCCTGGCCGGATCTCTCGGCATGGACATGAATGCGGAGGGCGTGGAAAACGAAACGCAACTCGATTTCGTTCGCGAATTCGGTTGCCGGGAAGTGCAGGGCTATCTCTTCTCGCCCCCACTGCCGCTGAACCTTGCGACCGATCTTTTGAGCGCGACCGAAGGCACCGCCGCACAGCTGGCCGGCATCAAGCTCATTGCCGGCTGAGCCTAGCTCCGGGGCAAAAGGTCCGTCAGATCCCGGTCCATGAACGTAGCGAACCGGTCCTTATAGTCGGGATGCCAGCGGCTGAGCGCTGGGCGGTTCTCGACCATGTCGAGTGCCTGCCAGAGAATGCGCTTGCGGTCCATTTCGCTCGAAGTCTCATTATCCGGACAGACGATGTAGAAATCCTCGTGCGTCAGGCGCGTAAGCATATGCGCGGCGACCTGGTCTGCGGACCACGCACCGGGCTTGGGTGCCTGGTCGCCGGTCGTCGTCCATCCGGGCACCAGAAGGTGGGCCGATACCGTGTTTGGCGCGCGGTTCCTGAGGTCATGCGCGAGGTTTTGCGTATAGGCGTTCACCGCCGCCTTGACCGTGTTGTACGCCGGATTGCCGGGCGGGTTGGTCAGCCCCTGCTTTGAGCCGGTATTGACGATCATCGCCCGTTTTCCCGCTGCCAGCATGTGAGGCAGGAATGCCTGCACGCCATGAATGACTCCAAAGAGATTGATGTCGAACACTCTTTGCCAGGTCTCGAGCGGGTCGAGAATGCCGCCCGGCCCGCCATGGACGAACATGGCCGCGTTGTTCATCAGGAAAGACGGCGCCTCCCAGCGTGCGACGACGTCATGCGCCAGCTTCGTCAGGGCCGCGCTGTCATCGACACTGAGAACGACCGGCAGCACATTGGCCCCGTGGTCACCCGCCGCCGCCGCAACCTGCTCCTCGGCCTTTTCGAGTTTGCCCCCATCGATATCGACCAGAACGAGCTTCATGCCCATTGCGGCAAGCCGCAAGGCCGTCGCCAGGCCAATCCCGCTGGCCGCGCCTGTGATGACTGCAACATGCCCGGGAGCAAACGGAGCAAGCATTTCTCATGCCTTTCTGACGAACCATTCGGCGATATGCCCGGGCCGGACGGCCCGCAATCTTTTATCGGCATTGCGGGCCTGTCTGTAAACCGGCACAGCGGCGATTGGTCCAAAACAAAAGGGCGCCCGGAGGCGCCCTTTTTGAAACTGCCGCGTGGTTCGCCTCAGGCGACCTCCGCCTTTACCCCGGCAACGATGGCGGGCAGATCGATCAGCCCCACCATCTTCTCGTCATGGGTGACGATGCCCTTCAGAAGGTCGGAATCCATGCTCTCGCCTTCCGGTACGGCATGGATTTCATTCTGCGGAATGGTCAGGATATCGCTGACCGCATCGACCAGCATGCCGACCCACTTCTCGCCGACCGACATGACGATAACGACGTGATTCTTGGTCGCGTCGGTCAGGCCCGCGCCGAAACGTGCGCGAAGATCGAAAATCGGCACGATGGTGCCCCGGAGGTTGATGACCCCGCGCACGAATTCACGCGTCCGGGGCAAGGGCGTCGCCCCGCTCCACGCGCGGATTTCACGAACCGTGGTGATCTCGACCGCATAGACCTGCTCACCGATCGAGAAGGCGATCAGCTGCATCGTGTCGCCCGTCGCCTGTGCCGCGCCGTCCGCGTCGCCATATCTGTATTCCGCAACGTCCATATTCGTCTCCTATGCCGCTGCCGGCCTCAGGTCCGGCACCGAATTCAATCCCTGAACATCAACGATCAGAGCCACGCTGCCGTCGCCGAGAATCGTGCCGCCGGCAATGCCGTCGATGCGCTGGAAGTTCTCTTCGAGGCTTTTGATAACCACCTGCTGCTGACCGATAATATCGTCGACGACGAGCCCCACATGCGAGCGCCCGTCATTCTCGCAGAGCACGACGAAGCGTTCGCTGTCGGCAGCATCGGTCGGCATGTCGAAGGCCGTCGCGAGGTCGATGACCCGCAGATATTCGCCGCGCATCCGCAACATGCGCCGCCCGCTTGGACCCTGACCGAATTCGGCGCGCCGGGTCTGCATCGTCTCGACGATGGAACTCAGCGGAATGACATAGGGCGACCCGCCAACCCGGACGAGCATCACGTCAAGCACCGCAAGTGTCAGCGGCAGCCTGAGCTGCACCCGCGTGCCCTTGCCGGGCCGCGATTTGACATGCACCGAGCCGCCGATCTTCTTGATATTGGAGACCACCACGTCCATGCCGACACCGCGCCCGGAAATGTCGCTGACCTCGTCGGCGGTGGAGAAGCCCGGGGCAAAGATCAGTTCGTCAATCTGTTCGTCCGTCAGGACCTGATCAGGCCCGACCACGCCACGTTCGCGCGCCAGCTCGAGCACGCGCGGCCGGTTGATGCCGGCACCATCGTCCTCGACCGCGATGATGATATTGCCGCCCGACTGTTCCGCCGAAACCGTGATCGTGCCGGTTTCCGGCTTTCCCGCCGCGATCCGCTTTTCCGTCGACTCGAGGCCATGATCGGCCGAGTTGCGGATCATGTGGGTCAGCGGATCGGACAATTGTTCAATGATCGTCTTGTCGATTTCGGTCTGCTCGCCGACCATGTCGAGCTTCATCTTCTTGCCGGTCTTGGTGGCCAGTTCCCGCACCAGGCGCGGCAGTCGCGAGAAGACCGTCTTGACCGGCTGCGCCCGGATGGCCATCACCGCATCCTGCAAGCCGCGCGTCGTTTGTGCCAGAACTTCGACCCCGCGCACTAGTTCCTGGTAGCGCGCCCTGAGGTGATCATCCATCTGCTGGGTCAGCATGGATTGGGCGATGACCAGCTCCCCGACCATGTTGACCACGCGATCGACCTTGTCGAGATCGACGCGGATCGATTGGCTGCCCGCCTTGCCCGCGCTGCCCTCTTCCTTCGCTGGCGCCGGTGCGCTTGCGCCGGGACCGGCTAAGGGCTGATCGGCATTGGCCGGTGCCTCCGGCGCGCCGGCGGCCGCGCTCGCCTTAGCGGCCGGTGCGATGGACGAAGCAAGATCGGCAAAACTGAAATCGTCGAACCGGTCGTCTTCGGTCGCGGCTTCCGGCTGACCCAATTCGGGTTCAGTGTCCGCGGCGAATTCCGAAAGAACGTCGACAATATCGACTACCGGAACGTCCGGCGCCGGCGCCTCACCTTCCGAAATGTCGAGATCGCAATCGCCTTCGACGAATTCGAAGACTTCGCGAACATCGGCAAGGGTTACTCCCGATTTCGGCGCGAGCGAAATCACCCACGAGCAGTAGGACGAGAAGGGCTCGAATTCCGCCAGGCCTGGCAGATCGTCGAGTTCTGCCTCGACCGCAATCGCGCCAAGGCTCGCCAGTTCACGCATGAGCAGAAGCGGGTCATTGGCGCGCTGGTAAAGTGCTGGATGCGGCCGAAACCGGATCGTGAATCCGATGCTTGCCGACCCACCGTCATTTGCATCATCAACTGTTGACAAGACATCTGATGTATTGCCACCGAAGGGCGTTTCGGCAAAATCGTCATCGGCTTCCGGCGCCTCCGGCTCTCCTTCGAGCGTGACCATGACCGGCTCGAATTCGATATCGTCGAATTCCTCCATCGGCGTGCCGCCGTCCCCGCCGACGAGAGCCTCGAACCGAGCGAGTTCCTCGGCGCCGTGCTCCGGCGAAAGGGCCGTGCCCTCGCGCGCCGCCGCGACGAAATCGGCAACGAGATCGTTCGACCGGATGCAGAGCGCGACAACTTCGTCGGTCAGTTCGACCTCGCCGTTGCGCACGTGGTCGAGCAGGGTTTCGAACGAATGGGCAAAAGCGACAAGCGCCTGAAAGCCGAAGGCGCCGGCGCCGCCCTTGATCGAGTGGATAGCGCGGAACACGGCATTGAGCCGGTCAGCCGACCGGTCGCCGGCTTCGATCTCGGCAAATTCCTCTTCGAGCGCGCCGAGCAGCTCAGCGCATTCATCGAAATAGGTGGCCTTGAATTCGTCGAGTTCGCTCATTTCCGCCCGCCTAGTGCACGACCTTGCGGATGACCGAAATCAGCTTTTCCGGATCGAATGGCTTGACGATCCAGCCCGTGCCGCCCGCTGCTCGGCCTTCATCCCGCTTTTCCTGGCTGGTCTCGGTGGTCAGGATCAGGATCGGCAGGCTCTGGTAGTCACCGGAGGCACGCACGTTGCGGATAAAATCCATCCCGTCCATCACCGGCATGTTAACGTCGGTAATGACGACGTCGACGGCATTGCCCCTCAGCACGTCGAGCCCCTGCTGCCCGTCTTCGGCCTGCAGGACCTCGTAGCCCGCCGAGGTCAGCGTATGCTTCAGCATGGCCAGCATGGTCCGGGAATCGTCGACCGTCAGAACCCGCATCGCCTAACTCCCTGAATGTTCCGTGAAATGCGCGCCAAGTCCAAGGTGACCCGCCGCATCGGCAAAGGCAGGGCTGGGATTGACGATTTGAAGAAAATGTCCGCGTCGTGCCGCATCGGCCCGCGCCGCCAGCAGCATCACGAGGCTATTGGTATAGGCTCGATCGACTTCACCCGCGTCGAGCACGGCGTCGCCCGCCTCAATGGCCGGCAACAGCCAGTCGCGCACCGTGTCGATGGCGTCAAGATCGAGGCAGGCCGGCAATGTGAAGGTTGCGTGGTCCGGACGAGGCAAACCGATTTCCTTGGTAAAAGCCCGTACGAAGTCTCAACCAGATCGGTTAATTTTCCCTAACCCGCGGCCCCTTTGGCGCCGAAAACCGGCATTTCACGCCTCGATCAGGCGAGCAACTGCCTGAGTTGGCCATCAAGACCGCCTGATGCCGAAAAATCAGGCTTCTCCCACACCGGCGCATGGTCCTTGTCGATGAGGACCGCGCGCACACCGTCGATGAAATCGTGCCGGGCCGCCATGAACCGCGCGAGCCGGACCTCGGCGGCAAACAAACGGTCCGGATCGGGATCGGCCCGCGCTGCATCGAGTGCGGCGAACGAGACGGCATGCGTCGTCGGGCAGCGCTTGAGAATCAACTCGCCGGCGGCACCGAGCTCTCTGCGTACCCTTTCCGGGTCGCGGACAAAGGCCGTCTCGCTATAGTTCGACGGCGCAAACAGCTCCGCATGACGGTCGGCAAAATCGCAAAGCGGCGTCAGGCCTATCGCCTCGCCGAAAGTGTCGTCCAGTGCGTCGAGCGCATCCCACGGGTCGGCCGCCTCGGCCGCAGCGATGATCGCGGCTCTGAGATCTTCGAACCGCCCGGCATCGACAATCGTATCGGCGAGATTGAGCCTGACGGCGTCACCGGCGTCATGCGGATCGCCGCGCAGCATGAACATCAGCGCCCGGTGCCGCTCGGCCCTCGCCAGCAGCAGCCGGGACCCCACATCACAGAAATAGCCGATCGCCCCTTCCGGCATGGCAAACTTCGCATCATGGGCCGCGAACCGATGGCTGCCATGGCTGCCAAGCCCGATGCCTCCGCCCATGACATAGCCGTACAGCAGAGAGACGACCGGTTTGGAAAACTCGGCGATCATCCGGTTCATGCCATATTCGGCATCGAAGAAATCCATGGCGAGATCGAGCTCGCCGTCGATAACGATCTGCCTGACCTGCCGGACGTCGCCGCCCGCACAAAAGCCTTTCGGCCCGTTGCCCTCGATAAGGACGAGCCCGATTTCGTCGCGCTCCGCCGCGTCCCTTAGGGCCGCACGGATCGAAATGATCATGTCGAGCGTCAGCGCATTGATCGCCTTCGGCCGGTTGAGCCGGATCACCCGCGCCCGGCCCAGATCCTCGACCTCGACATGCCGTTCATCGTCAATTGCCAGTTGATCGATCATCACTTTCTCCCCGCCTGGGTGCCACTCAAGCCCGATTTCCGGCAACGTGCAAATCCGCCACGTTGCTTCGCTTGTCGAACTTGGCGATAATCGCCTTACCGATCCAGTTCTGGCCACTCAATGTCCGTTTTTCCCATTCCCGAGCCCCAACCCGCTATTGCCCGCACCAATGTGCACCTGACCGGGCTTGCCCGCGACCTCCAGCAGCGCGCGGAAACGCATGGCGCAATCCGGGTGGGCGTCATCGGGTCGGGCGAGATGGGAACGGACCTCGTAACCCAATTCATGTTAATCGATGGTCTCGACCTGGTTGCCATCTCGACCCGCCGCCCCCATACGGCCCTCGCGGCGATGACCATTGCCTATGGCGACGAAAGCCATGGCCGCGAAACCGGCACCCGCACCGCCATGTCCGAAGCCATCGGCATGGGCCTTTGCGCCATCACCACCGACCCGGCCCTAATGGTCACCGCGCCCGAGATCGACATCGTCATCGACGCCACGGGAAAACCAGGCGTTGCGGCCGATTTCGACCTGCTCGCCATGGAGCACGGCAAACACGTCGTGATGATGAATGTCGAGGCCGACGTGACCATCGGCCCCTATCTCAAGGCCGCCGCCGACCGGCTCGGCGTCATTTATACCGTTGGCGCCGGCGACGAACCGACCTCCTGCATGGAGCTGATCGAATTTGCCGCAGCCCTCGGTTATACGATTGTTGCCGCCGGCAAGGGTAAGAACAACGCACTTAACCACAATGCGGTTCCGGATGACTATCGCGAGGAAGCCGAACGCCGCAACATGAACCCGCGCATGCTGGTCGAGTTCGTCGACGGTTCGAAAACCGCAGTCGAAATGGCGGCCATCGCCAATGCCACCGGCCTTGTGCCCGACATTCCGGGCATGCACGGACCAAGGGCCAACCGCGAGGAGCTTGCCTCGGTCCTCATCCCGAAACAGGATGGCGGCGTGCTCAACCGCGTCGGCGTTGTCGACTACACCATCGGCAAGGGCGTGGCGCCCGGCGTCTTCGTCATCGTCAAGGCCACCCACCCGCGCATCATCGAGCGCATGGATGACCTGCACGTCGGCAAGGGTCCCTATTACGGTTTCTTCCGCCCCTACCACCTGACCTCGCTTGAGGTGCCGCTGAGCTGCGCCCGCATCATGCTCTATGGCAAGGCCGACATGGTGCCCTTGCCGCGCCCTGTCGCCGAGGTCTGCGCCGTCGCCAAACGCGACCTTCAGCCCGGTGAAAGCCTCGATGCCATCGGCGAGACCTGCTATCGCTCCTATACGATGACCGCCGCCGATGCCCGCGAGAAAAGCGCCATTCCGGTCGGTTTGCTCGAGGGCGGCAAGGCGCTCCTGCCGATCAAAAAGGGCGAGCTCTTCACCCGCGCCAACGCCACGCCCGACACCACCACCCGCCTCTACGACCTCCGCCAGAAGCAGGACGCCATGCTGGGGCTGGTGTGACCCTTCGATACCGCATTCTTGGAACGGCAATTGCACCGGCAGCACGTCCCGCCCCGCCTTCCCGGATCCGATCCGGGATCCACTCGAGCGGCGTGGATAAGGCGGAAGGCCGGGACGACCTGCGACCCGTCATTGCGAGCCGGCGAAGCCGGCGCGGCAATCCAGAAATGCCTTGTCCCAAAGAAACTGGATTGCTTCGTCGCTGCGCTCTTCGCAATGACGGATGGGGTGCCCGGAATGCGGTCGAGACCCTAGAACATGTTCAGGAGTTGAGCGGCATCGGCATCGGTCTGGTGGATCGATGCGCCGCGAGACGCGCAGCGGTTTTCCGGTTCGAACATCCGACAACACAAAGGCCTGGACCATGCGTTTTGATTCCATCAAAACCTGACATGGTCTAGGACTCATGCCTTCGCCGGAATGAAGACACCCCCGGCGATGCTCGCCCCCTGAACCTCATCCTGAGCCCGTCGAAGGACGAGGTTCGGACTTTGGGCTCGGACAAGCTCACCGTTCCGGCAAACCTGAGGATATGAAGGCTCCGGTAGCTTGACGCGCTCGCCACCAACCCCAAGAAGTCGGGCTGGCCCTACTGCGGAATGGGAAGCTCCAGGCCCTCGACAATTTCCCAGGTCTGGGTGAAACGGGTTTCCATGCCGCCGAGATGCGAGAGGGTTTCGGCGCGAACGACGAATTCGTTGGCCGGATCGACCCAGTATTTCGAATGCGTATCGATCTCCCCGCCGGTCGTGCTCATGTCGGCCTCGAGCACGTCATAGGTCACCCCGTCGATCTCGCCGGTCCCGCACTGGGCGTTGACGGTGCTCTGGGCCATGGTTTCCATATATTTGCGCGACGTCTCCGCCTGCGTTTCGGGATCGAACCTGTAGGCGACGGCCCAGGTCCGCCCCTCATCGTAGGAGGCGTAGGCCGTGTCCACATAGGTCAGCGTCCATGGCAGGTCGGGCGGATCGATGGGCTTGAAAAGCATGTGGTCCATCGAGGCGATGAAGAATTCGTTCTCGATTTTCGGGCCATTCGCCGGCTCGGAAATGATGTGGCCCTTGCTCTGCTGCGCGCTGACCGATTTGGCCACCAGCGCCATCATCCGGTCGCGGCATTCGTCGGCCAGGGCGCCCTGACCCGCCGCGAGGACCAGAACCGTCATTGCCAATATCTTCTGGTACATGTCGTCCCCCACGGTTTCTCTGGCCTGCAATGGTCCCGATCCGGCGCCGCGCGTCAAGCCTTGACGCCAGCGCGGCTTCCAAAGCGAACCGCCCGCACCTCCTTTGGGGAGATGCGGGCGTGCCATGCGCCCTCGGTAACTGGAATATGGTTATCTCACAAATATACCGTCACACGACCAGATCGAGATTGACCGTCGCGTCGTTGAACCGGATCTGTTCGAAGCCCTTGAGAACGTCGTAGGTCGTGTCGGTCGCGTCGCGCGTCCACACCACGATTCCGTCGCCGCTCTGGGTCAGGCCCCAGTCATAGTCGGCGAAAGAGCCGTCGATCACGAACACGTCGTTGGCGGTCTTGCCGGTCAGGTGCTGCACCTGGTCGGCAATGTCGTAATAGGTCGGGCCCTGGTCGAGCACATGTGTGATGTCGACGCTTCGGTCGTTGAATTGCAGCGTCTCGAAACCGCTGAGAATATCGTAGCCCGTCGCCCCCCAGACCACGACGCTCTGCCCGTCATCGGTCGGGCCCCAGCCGAAATCACCGGCATTGGCATTGATGGCGAACACATCGTTGCTGGTCGTGCCCGAAATAGTCTGCACCTGATTGGGAACGTCCTGCACCACGTTGGCCGGCGTGCCACCGCCCGTGCCGCCGCCATTGCCGGGCAGGCTCGAAATGTCGACGTCCTGATCGCTGAAGCGGATCGTCTCGAAGCCCCTCAGAATATCGTAGGTCGTATCGGTCTGCGAAACCGTCCAGATGACCACGCCGTCATTGCTCTCGGTCGGGCCCCAATTGTAGAGGCTGGAACTGCCCGCGACGACGAATACGTCGGTGCCGCTGGTGCCGGTCAGGTGCTGAATCTGGCTGGCAATGTCGTTGACGAGATTTTCCGTCGTTCCACCGCCGCCACCCGTGCCGCCGCCATTGCCCGGAAGGGTCGAGATGTCGATGTCGCGGTCGGCGAAGCGGATGGTCTCGAAGCCACGGAGGATGTCGTAGGTCGTGTCGGTCTGTGAAACCGTCCAGATGACCACGCCGTCATTGCTCTCGGTCGGACCCCAATTGTAGGCGCTCGAATTGCCGGCAATGACGAAAACATCTGTCCCGTCCGTGCCGGCCAGTTCCTGGATCTGGCTCGCAACGTCGTTGACGAGATTCTCGGCCGTGCCGCCACCACCGCCACCGCCCGTATTGGTCGGTTCGGTCGCCAGCGTGACCGTCCGGTCGGAAAAAACGATCTGCTCGAACCCGGTCAAAACGTCATAGCCGGTCGCGTTGTAGACGACCGTACCGCCGCCGGCCGCAGTCGGGCCCCAGCTGAAATTCGACGAAAGACCGTCGATGATGAACCGGTCGTGGTCGGTCAGGCCCGTCAGGTGCAGGTTGTTCTGCGAATCGTCCTGATAGTCCGGGCCGGTCTGCACCAGCTTGGTCGCGTCGATCGTCCGGTCGCTGAACTTGATGAATTCGAACCCGGTCAGAACGTCGTAATTGACCGCGTTCCACACGACGACGCTGTTATGGTCGTCGGCCTGCCCCGTGCCGTAGTCGGCGAAGTTCCCGTTGATCACGAACGTGTCGACGCCCGGCGTGCCCTCAAGGATTTCCGTCTGGTTCGGATTGTCGATGACCGTGGTCGGCGGATAGGTGCCGCCCCCGCCGCCATTGGGGTCGAGCTGGATGTCGTAATAGCCGTATCCGCCGCCCAGAAGGTCGACATAGTAGAGTAGGCCATTTGGCCCTTCGGCAAAATGCACCGGCCCGAAGCCGCTGTCGGCCGTATAAAGATAGACCACGTCGCGCCGGTCGTTGACATTGACCGCGAAGACCTCGCCCTGCGACACGTCGGTGAAGAAGTAATAGTCGTTGAAGGCCCCGCCATAGGCGTCGCCCTTGAAGATGTCGGACGCCCCGACGATCGCCTGCACCTGATAACCCGGATCGCCATTGGCATGGCTGAAGGCGCGGAACGCCGTCTGGATGGAGATCTGGCCGGATTCGACTGCGCTGTAGAAGGCGCTGGCACCGCTGAGATACTGATAGTCCGGCGTCTTGACCAGCTGGCCATTGTCGCCGCCCTCGTAATAAGGCCAGCCAAAATTGGCGCCCGGAGGTCCGGATTCGATCTCTTCATACGAGAACCAGCCCGTATTGGAGATATATATATGGCCGTTGTCGTCGATGGCCATCGTATAGGGGTTGCGAAGGCCAAGCTGGTAGACTTTGGACCGGTTCGAATCGAGGTCCATGCCCGCTTCGTAGAAGGGATTGTCGGTCAGCCCCTGCCCGGTAATCGGATCGATCCTCAGGATTTTTCCTGCCAGCGCGTCGAGCGACTGCACCGAAACCGAACGCGGATCGGCGAGGTCGAACGAGGTGCCGTCGCCGACACCGACATAAAGCATGCCATCGGGCCCGAACTGCAGCGCCCCGCCGGCATGGCTAAGCGAGTCGACCTTGAGATAGTCCTGCTTGTAAAGACCGGTCAGCGGATCGACGTCCGAGGCCGGCTGGTTGACGTTGGCGATGGTCGTCGAATTGACCGTGCCATTGCCGGAAATATCCGTAAGGCTCGTCGCCGCGCCGCCGAGCAGAATGGTTTTGGAGTCCTGAACGATGGTCGGCACATTGCCCGACATATCGAGCTCGTAGCGCACCACGTAGGAGAAGCGGTTGCCGTCGCCGTCGCGTCCCGCGTTGCCGGTCTTGCCCGCCGTGTCGGGGGGATCGACCACATAAAATGCGTAGAGATAGGGATTGTTGGCGAAATCGGGATGGATTGCGACGTCGAGCAGCCCGCGGTCTGCGGAACTGTTGACCTCGGACCTGATGTCCAGAAGCGTGCTGAGCTGCTGGCCGGTCGCCGTGTTGACCACGAAAATCTGGCCCGGCTTGGTGACGAGCAGCGCCTGATTGTTGTTACCCGGCAGGAATTCGAGCGAAATCGGCTGGTTGTAGCCCGAGGCGACCGTATGCGTCGTCACGATATAGTCCGACGTCAGCGGCGGCGTCGGCTGGTCGGGTACCGGGTTCTCGTCGTCAAGAATGTTGATGCGCGCCGTGCGCGGAAAGGTCAGGAACCCGTCATCGACATTGATCAGCGAAAAGTTAAAGACCTCTGTCGCCTCAAAAGCCTGATCGTTAACGATCTGGATGGTCACGACGGCCCGCGACTCGCCTGCCTGCATCGTGACCTGGCCGTCATTGTCGATGAAATCGACCCCGGCCACAGCCGTGTCGGAGTTCGTGCCGTATTCGATGGTGACCGGCGTGCTGAGATCGCCGGTGCGTACGATGGTGATGGAAACCGTGCCGTCCGCTTCGTTGACCGAGTATTCGCCGGTTTCGAGCGCAATCGTGCCAGACATGCCAAAGCCCTTTCAAAGCAACGAGCAACGCCCCGCACGGCGTTTCTCTGGCTCTGCGGGCCTCTCGCAGCAGCTCTGAAAGTCCTAAACTATTTCCAGAGGTGATCGCGCGGCTTTCGTGCCAAATCGGCACAAATCTTGCGATCATGGTTAATGTCTATGGTTAATCAAATCTTGCGGTCGGGCCGGGCAGCCCCGATCAGCGCCGCAACGACGGTTTTGATCGCCGGCGCGATATCGCCCACCTGCCGGGCCTCCTGGCTGATGCCGGCGGCGCAGGATTTGAGCAGGGAGGAAAGACCTGCCGCGTCCGCGACGCCCACCTCGCCAAGCCACGCCCCAACCCGCGCGGCAAGTTCCGTGTCCATCGCGGCAAAGGCCTTGACCGCACCATGCGCATGAACCGCATGAAATTCCGATGCAAAGGGCGACGGGTCGAGCAGACGGAAGAAGAATTCTGCCTTGGCCGTCAGGACCGCCCCGATCTTGTCTTGAGCGTTGGCCGCGCGGGCGGCAGCTGCATCCATCTCTGCGCGCGCGTCCCCGATCACCTGTTCGACCGTCGCCTCGAAAAGCGCCTGCTTGTCGGCAAAATGCTTGTAGAGCGTAACCTTGGAGACCTGGGCCCGCCGGGCGACGGCTTCCATCGTCGTGCCGGAAAACCCCGATTCGAGGAATGCATCGCGCGCGGCAACAAGAAGCCGTTGCCGCCGCCAATCCGGTCTTTTTACGGATTCCGACATTTGCCCTTGAAAAATGAACGAAACAGACGTATTTCGTTTACTTCATAAAAATGGGCGATGCAAGCCCGCCATTCCGAGCTTCAAGGATTTGATCATGACCGAAACCGTTCTCGTTACCGGCATTTCCGGATTTCTCGGGGGCCATGTCGCCCTGCAATTGCTCCAGAAGGGTTATCGGGTGCGTGGCAGCCTCAGGAGCCTTGGCCGCGCCGACAAGGTGCGCCAGACCCTCGCCGCGGCCGGCGCCGACACCACCAGCCTCGAATTCGTCGCGCTCGACCTGATGAAGGACGAAGGCTGGGACGAGGCGATGGCGGGCGTGACCTACCTGCAGCACGTCGCCTCGCCGTTCGTGACGGTCATGCCCAAGGACCGGAACGAACTCATCCGCCCGGCGGTCGAGGGCACCACCCGCGCCGTGCGCGCCGCGCTCAAGGCGGGGGTCAAACGCATCGTCGTCACCTCCTCTTTTGCCGCCATCGGCTATGGCTGGTCGGGGGCCAAGTCGCACTTCACCGCCGACGACTGGACCAAGCACGGCGAGGCCGACGTCAACGCCTATATCGAATCGAAGACCCGCGCCGAGCAGGCCGCCTGGGACCTGATGCGCGAAGCCGGGCGCGAACAAGACCTTGCAACCATCAATCCCGGAATGATCGTCGGCCCGCTGCTCGATGAGGATCCCGGCACGTCGGCAAGCCTTGTTGTCGACGCGCTCAAGGGCCGCTTCCCGGCCGTTCCCAACATTTCCATGGTCTTCGTCGATGTGCGCGACGTTGCCGCCATGCACGTGGCCGCCATGGAAAAGCCGGAGGCCGGCGGCCAGCGTTTCCCGGCGACCGCGGGAACGTATTCCCTCATGGACATGGGCCGGATGATCGGCAGGGCCGTTCCCGAACGTGCCGGGCGCATGCCGAAGTTCGTCCTTCCCGACTGGGTCGTTCACCTGGCCGCGCCATTCGTGCCCGACGTCAGGAGCAATATCGCCGAACTCGGCAGCCGCCGCACCGTTGACGAACAGCCCCTCCGCGATCTGCTCGGCCGCCACGCCATTCCCGCCGACGAGGCGGTTGCGGCGACGGCACGCTCGGTCATGGCCAATCATCTGGCCTGACCGGCGCGGGCGCGCCGGGCCGTCCGGGCTCCGCTAAAAGTGCCTTGCAAGTGACGCGATTTGCGCTAAAACGCCTCCCGATTGGGGCCGTAGCTCAGTTGGGAGAGCGCATCGTTCGCAATGATGAGGTCAGGGGTTCGATTCCCCTCGGCTCCACCAATCCCTCAGATCGGTCTCGCCTTGGGATCAATGTCTGTGAATGGGGCTCTACCAATCCCTCGAACTGATTGCCACGCCTGCGAGGTCAGCAGGTTTTGCCGAGTTTCTGGCCTCAGCAGCTCCGTCTCCGCAAATCGGGACGGCGCGCGCCGGTCTCAGAAACCCAGCCGCGCGAGATAGGCATCGAGGACCATTTCAAACGCCGCCAGATCGCGCTCACTTGAAACCTCTTCGGTTATTTTGGCGAATGACGCTTCGAGCGCCGCGGCCGCCTGGCTGAGAAGCCGCTCCCCGTCTCCGGTCAGTTGCAGCATGCTCTTCCGCCGGTTGCGCGGATCAGTCGCCGTTTTCAGTAGCCCGCGACCGACAAGGCGCGAGACGATACGGCTGATCCCCGCTTCCCCGATACCGGTCACGCCCTTGAGATCGCCCTGGCTCTGCAAATCGCCCGACCCCACGCCGCGCAGAAGCAGGAATTCATTGAAACTGAGATCGCATTGCTGGCGCAACAAAGCATCGGCCGTATGCGCGATCGCCTGCGCTGCAAGGTTGATCCTGGAAATCGAATCCACAAGGTCCATGTCTATCATTAACATAACAACAGTTGACTTTGCAAGATTAAGGGCGGCGGACTGCGCACTTTCAAGTCAGCAATATCGCCCGGAAGTCATTGACATTCGTGCCGGTGGGACCCGTCATCAGAAGGTCGCCGAGCAGCTCGAACGCATCGTAGGCCCGATGACCGTCGAGCAGCGTATTTGCATTGTGCCCCAGCGCCGAGAGCCGGGAAACGCTCGTGCCGTCGGCGAAGGCGCCGGCGTTCATTTCGCTGCCGTCGCGCCCGTCCGTGTCGGCTGCGAGCAGGTGCACGCACTCCATTCCCGCAAGACCAATGGCGGCGGCCAGAAGAAATTCCGTATTGCGGCCACCTCTGCCATCGGTGATCGAGCCGAGCGTAACCGTGGTCTCGCCGCCGGACAATATCAGCAAAGGCCGGGGAAGATCGCTCGCCGCCAGAAGCTCCCTGGCCATTTGCGCCTGTGCCGTGCCAACCGTGCGAGCTTCCCCCTCGATCGCATCGCCCAGAACCCGGACGGTGCAGCCATTGGCACGCGCCTCGTCGGCCGCCGCGTCGAGCGACAATTTTGCCGAAGCGATGACAGTATGAGTGGCGCGGCGGAGCTGTGTATCGTCCGGTCTGGGCGGCTCCTCGAGTCCGCCATCGTTCAGAAGTCTTCGCGCCACCTGACTGAGCTCAATTGCATAATCTTCGACAATCGATCGGGCCGCATCGAGCCCCTCCGGACCGGCCACGGTCGGGCCCGAGGCCACAAGGGCCGGATCATCGCCCGGAACATCCGAGAGAATCAGCGAGACGACGCGCGCCGGTGCCGCCGCCGCGGCCAGCCGTCCTCCCTTGATCCGCGAGAAGGCCTTGCGCACAATGTTCATCTTCGAAATCGGCGCGCCCGAGGCGAGAAGCGCGCGATTGAGCGCCTGCTCATCGGCGAGTGTCAGGCCTTTTGCCGGCAGGGGCAGCAGCGCCGAACCGCCGCCGGAGATGAGCGCCACCACAAGATCGTCGAGGCCGGCACCTTCCGCGAGTGACAGGAGTTCGGCAGC
Source organism: Hyphomicrobiaceae bacterium (assembly GCA_020638095.1). Classification (GTDB taxonomy): domain Bacteria; phylum Pseudomonadota; class Alphaproteobacteria; order Rhizobiales; family Devosiaceae; genus JACKJF01. The sequence goes on from JACKJF010000003.1 coordinate 143,339, forward strand.
CGCCGTCTCGCCGGCTTCGTCGGGCACGGGATGCGCGGCCTCGACGACACGGATGTGCCTGCAGGTGCATCCCGCCCCATATTGCGTGACGACAAGCCCGGAAAGTGCGCCCGGCCAGGCCGCTTCGAATGCCCTCGCCATCTGCGCCGATGCCTTGCCCGCGCCAAGAACGATGGTGCGCCCCGGCGGCGGGTCCGGCAGGTGGTGGCGGATGACCTTTTCGGGTTGCGCCGCCGTCACCGCCACATCGAACAAATGGGCGAGAAAGGCACGCGGTTCGCCGGGACCGGGCAGGATCAGCGCTCCTGGAAGGTTCTGGAAATCTGCTCGAAAAGCGGTTTGGTCAGATATTCGAGCGCCGTGCGCGAGCCCGTCTGGATATAGATCGTCGCGGCCATGCCCGGAATGAGCGTCAGATCGCCGAGCATGTCCTGCGCATCGGCTTCCATTGCCACCCGCACCGTATAATAGCCATAGCCGGTCCGTTCATCGACGACGAGGTCGGGCGAAACGCGGGTCAGGGTGCCGGTCAGTTCCGGTGTCGTGCGCGTATTGCCGGCATGAAGGTGAATGCGCACTTCCTGCCCGATGGACACCCGGTCGATATCCTGCGGCGCGACCTTGGCATCGATCACCAGCGCATCCGCGGTCGGAATGATCTGCATCATCAGTTCGCCCGCCCCAACCACGCCGCCGACCGTATGTACGGCAAGCTCGTGCACCACGCCCGCCTGCGGCGCGGTCACCAGCACCCGGTCGAGTTGGTCCTGCGCCGCCGTCAGCCGCTCGTTGAGTTCGGCCAGTTGCGCCTGCGTGTCGGAAAGCGTCGCCAATGCCTTGTCGCGATACTCGGTGTCGAGCTGCGAAATCTGCAATTCCGTCTCGATGATGCGCCCGCGTGCCCGCGCCACTTCGGCCTGCAACTGTCCGTTCTGACCCTGAAGGGTCGCGAGATCACGCTCAAGCGAATTGACCCGCGTGATCGACACGAGATTTTTCGAGAAGAGATCGCGCACCCCGTCCAGTTCCTTCTGTACGAGGGTCGTGCTTGCCTCGGCCGCGACCGACTGGGCCTGCAGCCCCTCGATCTCCTGCCCGATCTGACCGATCTGCTCGTGCAACTGGTTCTGCTGACTGATCTTCGATTGCAGCCGCGTGTCGAAAACGCTCTGTTCGCGCAACATCAGCTCGGCAACATCCTGGCTGGCCTTGCGCGCTTCGAGTTCACCGAAATCGATGCGCGAACTGCCATTGACCTCGGCTTCGAGCCGCGCCTGGCGCGCCAGCATTTCATCGACCTGCGACTGGTAGATGTCGCGCGACGCCTTGGCGACCGTGTCGTCGAGAAGAACCAGCGGATCGCCCAGCGCAACATGGTCGCCGTCCTGCACGTAGATCGCCGAGACGATGCCCCCGGTCGAATGCTGGACCTTCTTGACCGACGTCTCGACCACGATCGTGCCGCTGGCGATGACCGCGCTCGAGAGCGGCGCGAGCGACAGCCAGCCGCCAATGACGAAAACGAGAACGAAACAGACTGCAAGCCCGATCCGCGACAGCTGCTTGATCTTGGCCTGCGCGCGCCCCGGCGCCGGAAGCGCGATCGGCTCACTCGCCATTTTCGTTTCCTCGCCGCATCACCACGCCGCCCGACTGGCCGGTATTCTGGATATTGGCCGGCTGCGCCAGCACCTGCCTCAACACCTCGTCGCGCGGCCCGAAACCCTGCTGGCCGCCATTGGCGATAACCAAGACCTTGTCGCATCCTGCCAAGGTCGACGGCCGGTGGGAAATCACGATGACAATGGCGCCGCGCGCCTTGGCGCCCTGAATGGCGTTTAAAAGCGCGTTCTCGCCTTCCGCGTCGAGGTTCGATTGCGGCTCGTCGAGAACGATGAGGAACGGATCGCCATAGAGCGCCCGCGCCAAGGCAATGCGCTGCCGCTGGCCCGCGGAAAGAAAGCTGCCGCCCTCGCCGATCCTTGTGTCATAGCCTTCGGGCATGCCGAGAATGAGATCATGCGCACCCGCCGCCCGCGCTGCAGCCAGAACCGCACCGCTCTCCGGGTTTTCCGACATGCGCGCAATGTTCTGCGCGATCGTGCCGTCGAAGAGCCCGACCTCCTGCGCCAGAAAGCCGATCGAGGTGCCAAGCGACTCGCTCCGCCACTGGCTGAGATCGGCACCATCGAGCCTGACGGCGCCGCGAACCGGCTGCCAGATGCCGACCAGAACCCGCGCCAGCGAGGTCTTGCCGGTGCCGCTCGGCCCGATCAGTCCCATCGCTTCGCCGGCTCTGAGGGCAAAATGAATGTTGCTCAGGGTCGCCTTGTTCGCCTGCGGCGGCGCGACGACCAGCCCCTCGATTTCGAGCGTCTGTGTCGGCGCCGGCAACTCGGTCACCGCCTGCTGCTTGGCGAACTCCCCGAGCTTCTCGTTGAGCAGCTTGAACGCGTCCCGAGCCGCGATGAACGAGCGGAAATTGCCGACCGCGACCTCGATCGGGTTGAGCGCCCGGCCCATCATGATCGAGGCCATGATCATCGAACCCGGCGATAATTGTCCGAAAATGACGAGCAGCGCCCCAAGCCCGAGCACCGAACTCTGAAGCGCCATGCGGAAGGTCTTGGTCACCGCGCCGAACGAATTGACCACGTCCGCCGAGCGCTCGACCGACGACAGGAACTTGCCGTTGATATGCCGCCAGCGCCCGAGCAGTTGCGGCTGCATGCCCATGGCGACGACCGATTCCGAATTGTGCCGGTCGCCCTCGATCACCGCCCCGCGCAAACCCTGGTCGGCGCCTGCCCGCCGCACGCTGTCGCGGCTGACTCGCTCGGTGATGATGGCGATGATCGTCAGAACAATCGATCCGCCAAGGCTCAAAAAGCCTAGCCAGGGATGAACGAGAAAACAAAGCGTCAGGTAGAAAGGCACCCAGGGCGCGTCGAGAAGCGCCGTTGGACCCGCCGAAGTCGCAAAGGAACGGATCGTGTCGATCTGACGGATCGGACCCATCGCCTCGCCGGGCGTCTTCGACATGACCCCGAGCGTGATGACTGCCCGATGCGTGACGTCCTGCAGCTTTTCATCGAAAACACTCGCGAGCCGCACCGTGATCCGCTGCCGCAGCACGTCGAGAATGCCTTGGAACATATAGGCCGCCAGAACGAACAGCGACAGGGCCAGAAGCGTCGGAATCGACCGGCTGGCCAGCACCCGGTCGTAGATCTGCAGCATGTAGAGCGAGCCGGTCAGATAGAGCACATTGACGATCGAGGAGAAGATGCCGACCGTCACGATGGTGCCGCGGCTCTCCTTGAGCGCGTCGACAAGCGGACCGGGTGAAAACATTGAGGTCTTGTGTTCCGCCACGCTTAAAAAAATCCATTGAGCCGCCGGATCGGTCCGGCAGGCTGAAACTTCCCTGCCTCTCGATAGCACAAGAGGCTTAACCAAACCCTTGCCGGAGCCTGACGCCAAGCTCCTGCGCGGCAAAAGCAACGAAATGATGACCGAAGTGCCCCGGCACGGCCCACGTTAGGGGCATGTGCAGGAGTTGATCGGCATCGGCGTCGATCCGGTGGATCGATGCGCCGCGAGACGCGCAGCGGCTTTCCGGTTCGAACATGCGACAATACAAAGACTTAGACCATGCGTTTTGATTCCATCAAAACGTGACATGGTCTAGATCAGATGGATGTCGTTCTGAAGTTCGGCAAGGGTGACGCCCTTGACCTTGAGCACGTCGCCATGTCCGAAATCAAACACGACCACCGAACCGTGCTGCTCGGCAAACGATTTCAGCAGCTTGGTCGTGCGCATCCGGCCCTTGTAGAGATTGTCGTTGAGCAGCAGGACGTCGTGGCCATCCTGAAATCCGAGGATCGTGTCGTGGCCGAAGTGTTTTCCGAAGACGAAACGGTCATCGCCCCGGTTTCCAATCAGCACGTCGTTGCCGCGACCGCCGTTGAGCAAGTCATCGCCCGCCCCGCCCTTGAGCCGGTTGTTGGCCACATTGCCGACGATCCAGTCGTCGAACTGCGTGCCGATCGCATTTTCGATAATGGTGCCGAAGGCAATGGAAATATTGTCGTCCATGCCGTGGGTCGAGGAGAACTTGCCCGGCCTCAGATCGATGATGCTGATTTGCCGCTCGCCTTCGGAATAGCCAGCGACCGTATGATCGGGATTGTAGTGCACGAACCGGCGCACATCGACCGTGTCGCCGCTGAGATCGAGCGTGTCGCGCCCGCCTGAATCATAGATGGTCACGATCGGCGCGCGATTGACCGAGAAGTCGAACACGTCCGGCAACGAATCCGCCGCATGGTAGCCATAGACCGTGTTGCCCTTGCGGGTATTGGCGCCAAGCTCGTAGCCGGCGAAATTGCCGCCGAAATGGCTTTCCTGCAGCGCCAGCACATCGAACAGCATTGGCGTCGAGGCATATTGCTTGACCCAGGTGCCGTTGTCCTTGAACCAGTGCGAATCCGCCGATCCGTTCATTTCCACATCGAAGAAAGACATCGCGGTCACCTTGCGCGTGTCATTCTTCTGCTCGGCGTCGCTGAAATAGCTCGCGGTGATGTCGTAGGCGCCTGGATGGTCGAACCCGAACATGTGCAAGACGTTGTGAACGATCAGCCAGTAGCCGTATGACCCGTAGCCGAGGTTGCTGCTCTGGTTTGCCGTCCAGCTCACGTCGAACTGGGCCTCGGCGCGATGAAATTCCGGCAGTTGACCGGTCGGGGTGATCTCGGATGTGAGGACCTTGTTGCCCGTGCCGTTGACCCCGTCGAAGAGAAAGTCGGCGCTCGTTCCCGTCGTTTCAGTGAAGGTGAAGCCCAGAAGATCGTGCATCTCGTCGAGCACGCTGCGGACAAAACCCTGATAGGTCGCATCGAGTTCCGAACCCGGCGCTGACTTCGAATTGAACGAAAAGGTCAGGTCCGGCCCAACCCAATGCGCATCGGTGCTGATGAGCTTGTCGATGAAGTCCTGACGGGTAATGGTTGGCGGATAGCTGGCCATGGCAGGGCGACCTAAAGAGCATGTTCAGGAAAAGTGCTCAGCGGTTTTCCGGTTCGAACATGCGACAAAACAGAGGCTTGGACCGTGCGTTTTGATTCCATCAAAACGTGACGTGGCCCGATCGGCCTGCAACCTAGGTCCCAAGGCGCCACCCCTCAACGTCAGGGTTGATTTTGGGTTAATGGCTAAAATGCCACCGAACCGGGCGGACGCCCGCCAGTCAACATGCAGGCCTCCGCCCCCGCCCGGGCGCCGCGATCGAGCGCCAGCGGCGGCGCGTCACCAGACCTCAGGGCCGCAAGAAATCCTGCAAGGAACGCGTCGCCCGCGCCGGTCGTATCCACGGCCTCGATCTTGGGTGAAGGCGCCATGAACCGCACATCATCTATGTCAGAAATCACGCCGTCGGCACCGCATTTGAGAATGACATTGCCGAACCGCTTGCTGAGCGCCCGCAACTGGGCCCAGCGTTCATCGAATCCCGTCAGAACACGCGCCTCGTCTTCATTGGGCAGAAGCCAGGTCGCACCATCGGCAAGACCGAGAAATGCGTCGGACCCCATGTCCTCAAGAAACCCGGCAGAGGCCGGATCGAGGAAGAGGGGAATTTTGAGCCGTGTGCTCTCTGCGATCAGCGACCGCCCGAGGCCCTGCCCGGCGGGCGAAAAGAACAGATAGCCCGAGACGCAGATGGCGCTGAACCGGCCGAATTCGATCCCCTCGACATCTTCGACACCGAGATTGAGCCCTGCGCCCCGATCGGTGAAAAAGCTCCGTTCGCCATCCGGATCGACAATGCAGACGAGCTTGCCCGACAAGGCCGTCTCGTCACGCCGCAGCAGGCTTTCAATGCCAAACCCGTCGAGTTCCGCCTCGAGCGTTACAAGATCGGCTGCGCCCACGCGGGAAAGGAGTGCCACGGGAACCCCGAAATGGGCGAGCCAGGCCGCCTGATTGCCCGCCGACCCGCCCGGCAGAATGCGGATATCGGCGGCCCGGTCCGAGCCGCGCCGCAGCGCGCCCTTTGGGTGGACCATGATGTCGCGCATCAGATCGCCGACGACCAGAACCGGCCCCTGACCGTCGGTCACGCGCGCCGTCCCGCAAACGCGACGGCGATCGTGGCCGCGACCCGCGCATTGTTCCGCACAAGCGCGATGTTGGACGTGAGACTCTCGCCATTCGTCAGTTCGAAAATGCGCTTGAGCAGGAAGGGCGTCGTATCCTTGCCCCGGATTCCGCCGGCTTCGGCATCGTTCAGCGCCTCAGCGATCACGCCGTCGATGTAACCGGCCTCCATCGCGTCTTCTTCCCTGATCGGATTGCCGATCAGGACCCCGCCCATGCCGAGCGCCCATTGCGTCCTGAGAAAGTCCGCCGCCGCTTCGGCATCCGCCACCTGAAAATCGACACGATGTCCGCTGTCGCGCAGGTAAAAGGCGGGAAAGCGATCGGTCCCGAACCCGAGGACCGGCACGCCGTTCGTTTCGAGCACTTCGAGCGTCTTCGGAATATCAAGAATGCTCTTGGCCCCAGCGCAGACCACCGCGACCGGCGTGCGCCCAAGCTCCAGAAGGTCCGCCGAAATATCGAACGACATCTCGGCGCCCCGGTGCACGCCACCGATGCCGCCTGTCGCAAAAAGCCGGATGCCGGCCAGGTGCGCGATCTGCATGGTGGTGGCAACCGTCGTCCCGGCGAGCCGCTTTCCCGCCAGTAACCCGGCCAGGTCACGCCGCGAGGCTTTCGCCGCCGAAAAGCCCTTCTCCGCCAACTCTTCGAGATCCCGGCCGGCGACCCCGGCCACCATCCTTCCGTTCATCAGGGCAATCGTCGCCGGAACAGCCCCGGACGCGCGCACATCCGCCTCGACCGTGCGGGCCATGTCGAGATTCTGCGGAAACGGCATGCCGTGGCTGATGATGGTTGATTCGAGCGCAACCACCGGCCGCCCTTCAGAAAGCGCCGTGGCAACCTCTTCGCCGACCTTCAGATAATCCTTCGCTAACGACATCCCACCCATCCGGTTGCCCTGAAGTGGCCCGATATTTGCGCTTTCCGCAAGACGCAATTCGGGATTTCCTGTTGCTCCCCGGTCCGAATTGCCGCAAGAGGCGGCAACCAGACCCAGCCCGGAGAAGGTGCGCCATGATCCGTATCGATGGAAAGGCCACGGCCGAAAACGTCATCTCCAAGGTCAAATCGGCAACCGCCCATCTGATCGACCGCGCGGGAGTGACCCCTGGCCTCGCCGTGGTGATCGCCGGAACCGATCCCGCCAGCCAGGTCTATGTCGCTTCAAAGGGCAGGAAAGCCCGTGAATGCGGGCTCAATTCCTTCGAGCATTCCCTGCCTGAACACACCACCCGACAGGAACTGCTGGGCCTGATCGACCGGCTCAACACGGACCCGGACGTGCACGGCATTCTCGTGCAGATGCCGCTGCCGCACCATCTCGATGGGATCGAGATCATCCAGCACATAGACCCGGACAAGGACGTGGACGGGCTCACGGAAATCAATGTCGGGCGCCTCGTTTCGGGCAATCACAAGCGGGCCTTCGTGCCCTGTACGCCGGCCGGCTGCATGATCCTCATCCGCGATCAATTGGGCGACGATCTCTCGGGAAAGAACGCCATCGTCATCGGCCGCTCCATCCTCGTCGGCAAGCCGATGGCCAACCTGCTTCTCCACGCCAACGCCACGGTGACCATGGCCCATTCGCGCACCGCCGATCTCGCTGCCCATTGCCGTCAGTCGGACATTCTGGTTGCCGCGGTCGGGCGCACCGAAATGGTGAAAAGGGACTGGGTCAAACCCGGCGCCATTGTCATCGATGTCGGCATGAACCGCATTCCCGCGCCGGAAAAGGGCGAAGGCAAAACCCGCCTTGTCGGCGACGTCGATTTTGCTGGCGTTTCGGACGTCGCCGCCGCAATGACGCCGGTGCCCGGCGGCGTCGGCCCGATGACCATCGCCATGCTCATGGCCAACACCGTGACCGCCGCCTACCGCACAGCAGGTCTCGAGCCACCCCGTTTCTGATGGTGCCGACGCATGTGGCGTGCCGGCGCGGCAAATCGCGCGCCGGGTAACCCCAATCGATATTTCTGCTTGAAATGGTCCGGCAATTGACCTTAGCGGTTAGATTGCGGCAAGCTCCCGCCATCCTTCGTCAAGGAGTGCTCACACGATGAAACGACTACTCGCTCTCTCCGCCATTCTTCTGGCCGGCGCTTCTTCCGCCATGGCCCAGGACGTGGTCAACATCTACAACTGGTCGGACTATATCGCCGAAGACACGATCGCCAAGTTCGAGGCCGAGACGGGCCTCAAGGTCAATTACGACGTCTACGACAGTAACGAGACGCTCGAGGCCAAGCTGCTTGCCGGTAATTCGGGCTACGATGTCGTGGTGCCGACGTCCAACTTCCTGCAGCGCCAGATTGCCGCCGGCATCTACGCGAACCTCGACAAGTCGCAACTGCCGAACCTCGCCAACATGGACCCGGCGCTGATGAAGCAGGCCGCTGCCTACGACACGGACAACGCTCATTCGGTCATTTACATGTGGGGCACGTCCGGCATCGGCTACAATGCCGACAAGGTCGCCGAACGCCTGGGTGAAGATGCCCCGACGGACAGCTGGTCGCTGATCTTCGATCCCGAATATGCGTCCAAGCTCGCCGATTGCGGCATCACGCTGCTGGATTCCCCGACCGACGTCATTCCGTCGGCTCTGGCCTATCTCGGCCTTGATGGCACCACCACCAGCCAGGAAGACCTGCAGAAGGCGGTGGACGTGATCCAGAACGTCCGGCCCTACATCCGCTATTTCAATTCCTCGCAATATATCAACGATCTGGCCAATGGCGACGTCTGCGTATCGCTCGGCTTCTCTGGCGACGTCTTCATTGCCGCCGCGCGCGCCGAGGAAGCCGACAACGGCATCTCGATTTCCTATTCGGTGCCCAAGGAAGGCGCCATCCAGTGGTTCGACATGATGGCCATCCCCGCAGACGCCCCCAATCCGGAAGGCGCCTACAAGTGGATGAACTTCATCATGCAGCCTGAGATCACCGCCGACATCACCAACTATGTCTGGTACGCCAACGCCAACACGGCTTCGATGCCGCTGGTTGATCCGGAAGTCTCGGGCGACCCGGCCATCTTCCCGCCGCCGGACGTTCTGGCCAAGCTCTTCCCCCAGGTCACCTACGATCCGCAGACCGATCGTTTCATGACCCGGGCCTGGACCGCGATCAAGACGGGGCAATAACAATCAGGGGCGGAACCCGGCACGGGCTCCGCCCTTTCTCTTGGGGAAGATAAACGTGACCGCTCAAGCTCCGATTGCCGCTTCCGCCAAACCCTGGCGCGAGGCAAATGCCGAACCCATCGTCCGCATTCACAACGTCACCAAGAAATTCGGCAACGTTCTGGCGGTCGACAACGTTTCGCTCGACATATTCCGCGGCGAACTTTTCTGCCTGCTCGGCGGGTCCGGATCGGGCAAGTCGACCCTGCTGCGCATGCTGGCCGGCTTTGAATCGGTGACCTCGGGTACCATCAGTATCGACGGACAGGACATGGCCGGGGTTCCGCCTTATGAGCGGCCGGTCAACATGATGTTCCAGTCATATGCGCTCTTTCCGCACATGACCGTCTACAACAACATCGCCTACGGCCTTCGGCGCGACGGCCTCCCCGCCGACCAGATTCGTACCCGCGTTGAGGAACTCCTCGCCCTGGTCAAACTCGAAGACTACGGCAAGCGGAAACCCGATCAGTTGTCAGGCGGCCAGCGCCAGCGCGTTGCCCTTGCCCGCTCGCTCGCCAAGAACCCCAAGCTGCTGCTGCTCGACGAGCCGCTCGGCGCACTCGACAAGAAGCTGCGCGAACAGACCCAGTATGAACTGGTCAAGATTCAGGAAAAGACCGGCGTCACCTTCATCGTCGTCACCCACGACCAAGAAGAAGCCATGTCGCTCGCGACCCGCATCGGGGTGATGGACCTTGGCGCGATCGTCCAGATCGGCGAGCCCCGCGAAATCTACGAATATCCCAATTCCCGCTTCGTTGCCGGCTTCATCGGCAACGTCAACATGTTCGAGGGCGTGGTCACGGTCGACCAGCCCGACCATGTGCGCATCCGTTCGAAGCAGGTCGGCGGCGATATTTTCGTACCCCATGGTGTCTCCTGCGCCCCCGACCAGACGCTCTGGTACGCGCTGAGGCCAGAAAAACTGCGCGTCGGCCGCGACAAGCCGGAAGGCGACGCCAACTTCGCCCACGGAACCGTCGACGAAATCGTCTATCTCGGTGACCTCTCGCTCTATCACATCGTGCTCGACAGCGGTCAGCGCATCCAGGCCACCAAACCCAATATCGAGCGCACCGACGAAGAGAACATCACCTGGGACGAAAAGGTCTACGTTTCCTGGGACGGCCATTCGGGCGTGGTGCTGACCTCATGAGCGCGATGGAGTCGCTGGCCGCCGACAACCGGCCCTGGGCCTTCATCCGCCGGCTCCTCGCTAGGGTCGGCCTATCTGGCCGCGGCCTCGTCGTTGCCGCGCCGATGCTCTGGCTCGTGATCTTCTTTCTCATTCCCTTCGCGGTCGTGCTCAAGATCGCGCTGAGCGTGCCGATGATCGCCCAGCCGCCCTATTCGCCGCTGACCGAGTGGACCAATGACGGTGAGCTGATCGTCAAGCTCAACTTCGGCAACTTCCAGTTCCTGATGGGCGATCCGCTCTACATCAACGCCTATCTCTCCTCGCTGAAGATTGCCGCCATCTCGACGGTTCTGACGCTTCTGGTCGGCTATCCGATGGCCTATTTCATCGCCCGATCGTCCGAACGCTGGCGCAACCTGATGCTGATGCTCATCATCCTGCCGTTCTGGACCTCGTTCCTGCTGAGGGTCTACGCCTGGATCGGGTTTCTCAAGGCCAACGGCGTCATCAACAATTTCCTCATGAGCATCGGCATCATTCATGAGCCGCTGGTCATGCTGCAGACCGACTTCGCCGTCTATCTCGGCATCGTCTATACCTACCTGCCTTTCATGATCCTGCCGCTCTACGCCAACCTCGTGAAACTCGACGACAGCCTGCTCGAAGCCTCGGCCGATCTTGGCGGGCGGCCGCTCACGACCTTCTTCAACATCACCCTGCCCCTCTCGATGCCCGGCATCATCGCCGGCTCGATGCTGGTCTTCATCCCCGCCGTCGGTGAATTCGTCATCCCGGCCCTGCTCGGCGGCGCCAACACGCTGATGATCGGCCGGGTGCTCTGGGACGAATTCTTCTCCAACCGCGACTGGCCCTTCGCCTCGACCGTCGCCATCGCCATGCTCGCGCTCCTCGTCGTGCCGATCATGTTCATGCGCCGCGTGCAGGACCGCATCACGGAGGACAGCGCGTGAAACGCTCGATCGCCCTTCGCACCGCGACTTTTCTCGGCTTTCTCTTCCTTTATGCGCCGATCATTTCGCTCGTCGTTTTCAGCTTCAACGAGAACAAGCTCGTCACGGTCTGGTCCGGCTTTTCGGTCAAATGGTACGGCGAACTGTTCGCCAACGACCAGCTGATCAACGCCGCCGTTCTGAGCCTGCAGATCGCCGCGCTCAGCGCCTCGCTCGCCCTCGTGCTCGGCACCCTTGCCGCCGTCGCCATCGTCCGCTTCCGCCGGTTCCGCGGCAAGACGCTGATGGTCGGCATGATCACCGCGCCGCTGGTCATGCCCGACGTCATTATCGGCATTTCGCTGCTCCTGATGTTCGTCGCCATGCAGAACCTCATCGGCTGGCCGGCGGGCCGCGGCATGCTGACAGTCATCATCGCCCACGCCACCCTTGGCATGGCCTATGTCGCCGTCGTCATCCAGTCCCGGCTCGGCGATCTCGACGTCTCGCTCGAGGAGGCAGCGCAGGACCTTGGCGCGACGCCGACCCGGGTCTTTTTCGACATCACCCTGCCGATCATCGCCCCCGCCCTCGTCTCGGCCTGGCTCCTAAGCTTCACCCTCAGCCTCGATGACCTTGTCATTGCGAGCTTTACCAACGGCCCGGGTTCCTCGACCCTGCCCATGGTGATCTTTTCCAAGATCCGCCTTGGCGTCTCGCCGGACGTCAACGCCCTTGCCTCGATCATGATCGGCATCGTCGCCCTCGGTATCATCGCCGCGAGCATCCAGATGGCCCGCACCCGCCGGAGGCTCATCCGCGAAGGCGGCTAACCCTTGCCAATCCCTGGTGATTGTCTAACCATGGCGTCATAACCACGCCCGGAGACCGGCATGCGCGTTCTACTCGCCCTTGTCACCATCCTCGGACTGGCCCTGCCGGCCAGCGCCGGCACGCTTGATGATGTACGCAACCGCGACCGGCTGATCTGCGGCGTCTCCGAGGGAGTTGCCGGTTTTTCGATCAAGGACCAGAACGGCGGCTGGCATGGCTTCGACGTCGACTTCTGCAAGGCGGTCGCAGCGACTGTTCTCGGCGATCCGGCCAAGGTCGACTATGTTTCGCTCTCCGCCGACCAGCGCTTCGACGCGCTGAGGCAAGGCAAGATCGATCTTCTGTCGCGCAACAGCACCTGGACCATGCGCCGCGACCTCGCCCTCGGCCTCGATTTCGTCGGCCCCATCTATATCGATGGGCAGTCCTTCCTCGTGCCCGCCCTTTATGGCCTGACCTCGGTCCGCCAGATGGAGGGTGCCACCGTCTGCGTCGTCAGCGGCACGACCTCGGAGGTCAATGGCCCGAACTTCTTCACCGCCGCCGGCATGAATGTCACCTTCCTGCCCTTTTCCGGCCGCGTCGAGGCCCGCAAGGCCTATGAGGCCGGCGATTGCGATGCCCTGACCGGTGACCGTTCGGCCCTTGCCGGCGAGCGCGCCCAGACCGCCGATCCCGACGCACATTTCCTGTTGCGCGATGTCATTTCCAAGGAGCCCTTGTCGCCCGTTGTCCGGCAGGACGATCCCCAATGGACCGACCTTGTCCGCTGGACCCTCTTCGCCCTGATCAATGCCGAAGAACTCGGCCTCGGCCCGAACGACAGCGACCGGCTTCGCCAGCTTGGCGCCCCCATGGTCGAGACCTACGGACTCGATCCGGACTGGTTCGCCAACATGCTTTCCGCCGTCGGCAGCTACAAGGACATGTTCGCCCGCAATCTCGGCGAACAAACCCCCCTCGGACTTGGACGCGGCCTCAATGCCCTCTGGACCGAGGGCGGCCTTCTTTACGCCCCGCCCATGCAATAGGCTCGAGCGGCACGCGGCGGACAAAATGGTGCGACTGCCTCAATTAGCGTTGAACCTGACCCGGCCGGTCCTTCTCGTCCTGGCCCTGATCGTCTTGCTGTCCTCACCCGCCCCGGCTCAGTCGCAGGCCGATCGCGACCATGCCTTCGTGCGCATCCACGTGCTCGATCTTCTCGAAAACGAGGCCCGTCTGCCCCTGCCCGTCCAGCAGCGGCGCGAGGCGCTTCTGGCCTATTACGGAAATGTCGAAAACGGCCTGCTCTTTGTCGGCACGGGCCGGGCAGAAGCCCTGGTCACCCGGCTGGCCGAAGCCGCTGCCGATGGTCTGAAGCCCGAAGACTATCCAACGACGCAGCTTGCCGCTCTCGTCGCGGCGCTCCCCGACACCGATCTCAGAAGCCAGGCGGTGATCGAGCTTCATCTGGCCGCCGCCTTCCTGCAATATGCTTCCGATCTCAAGGTCGGCCGGTTCCTGCCCGCCCAGATCGACCCCGACTTCTTTCTCGCCGAACGCCAGATCGACCAGTCGGCGGCGCTTGCGGGCCTCGCCAGTGCGTCCGACCTCTCCGTTTTCGTTGACAGCTACGAGCCGCCTGCCCCCGATTATCAGGCCCTCAAGGTCCTGCTCGCCGACTATCGCAGCATCGCCGCGCGCGGAGGCTGGCCGAGCGTGCCGATGGGCGAAACCCTCAAACCCGGCATGACCGACGACCGCGTTGTGGCGCTCAGGGAGCGTCTCGACGTCACCGACCCCGGCATATCGCCGCCCGAAAATCCCGCCTTCTATGATAGCCACCTCGAGGACCGGGTCCGCCGCTTCCAGACGCGCATGGGGCTTGATGTCGACGGTGCCATCGGCCCGGCGACCTATGCCGCGCTCAACGCGCCGGTCGAGGAGCGCATCGATTCAATCATCGTCTCGATGGAACGCTGGCGCTGGATGCCCGACGATCTCGGCGTCAAGCACATCATCGTCAACATAGCCGGGTTCGAACTTCGTCTTTACGAGAACGGCGCTGAAGCGGATCGGATGAACGTTGTCGTCGGCAAGCCCTTCACCAGGACGCCGGTCTTTTCCGACGAGATCGAATATCTCGAGATCAATCCATACTGGAACGTCCCGGCTTCGATCATTTTCGGGGAAATGCTGCCCGAGCTCCAGTCCAACCCCGCTTCGCTCGCGTCGCGCGGCTTTGAGGCGGTTCGCGGCGGGCAGGTCTACGATCTGAGGCAGGTCGATTGGTCAGCCTATACGCGGAACAATTTCCCCTTCACCATTCGCCAGAAGCCCGGTGCCGACAACGCCCTCGGGCGCGTCAAGTTCATGCTGCCCAACACCCACGACATCTATCTGCACGATTCACCGGCCCGCAGCCTTTACGACCGTTCCGTCCGGGCTTTCTCGCATGGCTGCATCCGCCTGTCCCGGCCGCTCGACCTCATTCCCGAAGTCCTGACCGCTGGCGACATATCCGGCTGGGATCGCGCCAAGGTCAATCAGGTGCTCGCAACCGGCGAACGGACAATCGTCACGATGGCGACCAAGCTTCCGGTCCACATCACCTACCTGACCGCCTGGTCCGACGACGGCGTGCCCAATTTCCGCGCTGACATTTACGAGCACGACAAGAAACTCCTCGCCGCGCTCGATGGCCGCGCCGTCTCCTGGTAGGTGGGCCCAACCGCAACCGGTCGATCCCGCCTTGGTGAAGACCGTTACGGGCTTGTTGGGTTCAAACCCAACGCCTGGGGTCAGGCTGCGCCTGCGCGCCGGTTACCGCGCCTGCCGGCGTTCGGTTTGCGGGCCGTGTTCCAGCGCGGCTTCTTGGCACCGCGCCCCCTTGCGCCTTCGGTGGCCGCCGGACCCTTGCGCCCGCGCCGCGGGTTGTTCGGTCCCGGGCGGCCCCCCGATTCCGGAGCCTCGGCGACTGAACCATCGGGCAGGCTGCCGGTCCGCGGCAGGGTCTTGCGGATAAGCCGTTCGACATCGCGCAGCTTGCGCAGTTCCGACCCGTCGACCAGCGAGATAGCCAGCCCCGACGCACCATTGCGGCCCGTGCGCCCGATCCGGTGCACGTAGTTCTCTGCCTCGTCGGGCAGGTCGAAATTGATGACATGGCTGATGTCGGGCACATCGATGCCACGTGCCGCGATATCCGTGGCGACGAGAAGCCGCACATCGCCGTCGCGGAACGAGCGCAAGGCCGACTGCCGCGCGTTCTGGCTTTTGTTGCCATGAATGGCGGCCACTGCATGCCCGTCGAGATCGAGATCGCGGGCAACCTTGTCCGCGCCATGCTTGGTCCGGGCGAATACGATGACCCGGCTGAGTTTGTCGTCCTCGAGAAGGCGGTTGAGCACTGAGCGCTTGTGTTTGGTTCCCGACAGAATGATCGTCTGTTCGATGGTCCCGACCGTCGCGCCGTGCGGCGCCGCTTCGACACGCACCGGATCCTTGAGCAGGCTCGAAGCAAGTTTGGCGATTTCCGGCGGCATCGTGGCCGAGAACATCACCGTCTGGCGATCGGGCGCGCAGGCGGCCGCAATTTTGCGGATAGGCGCGATGAAGCCCATGTCGAGCATGCGGTCGGCCTCGTCCAGAACCAGATGGCGGGTCAGATCGAGCCGCACCTTGCGGTCGTCGAGAAGATCGCAGAGCCGCCCCGGCGTCGCGACCAGCACATCGACGCCGCGCGCCAGCTTGTTGATCTGCGACTGCCGCGACATGCCGCCAAGCACCAGGGCGGTGGTGAGATGGCCATGTCCGACATAGGCGCGGATCATGTCGTTGATCTGGACCGCCAGTTCCCGGGTCGGGGCGAGAATGAGTGCGCCCACTGATCGCGGTGTGCGCTGGCCTTCCCGGCTCATCAGGTCGGTGAGGATCGGCAGGCTGAACGCGGCGGTTTTCCCGGAGCCGGTCTGGGCGATGCCGAGAACGTCGCGCCCCTGCAATTGTGCGGGGATCGCTTTTTCCTGAATGGGGGTCGGCGTGATGAACCCGGCCGCTTCAAGCGAGCGCACAAGTCTGTTTGGCAGGCCGAAGCCCGCAAAGGTTGATTGAGTCATAGTCTTCTTTCAGTTCCGGGCCAGCGCAAATCCAACACGCGCAGGCCCAGGACCGGCCCGCGTGCCGCGGGTGGCGATCCGTTCACAAAATGGTCGAGCAGCGGCGCACTTGGACACGAGCGCACTCTCGCGGCCGGACATGTGTCCGGACCCGCCTCGCCGCTCACCGGATTGGTCGGAAAGAAGAGAAGCCGTTTACACCCCTATTCGGCAGGATCGCAAATATCGAACCACCTCGGGTGACTGCGCCCATGTGGGGCCTGACTGCCGAAATAGCAAGTGAATTCGAAATTCTTTTTGCGCGGCATGCCTGTGAAACCCGCGGCCAAACTCGTGATCCTTTTCAAAAATACTTGCAATTCACCTCAATAGACGTTGAGCTACGAGAATGCACTGAGGAAAGGTCCACAGTCGAACACATGCAGGGATCGACTGGAACCTTGAACTCCGGTCGAAACGCCATCGTGACAACGGTCAATGAACTGGACGGCACCGACGCCGCCAACAGCACCGCCACGGTTTATGACATTGCCGTCGGCGATGAGTTCATCGGCGACACCGATTTCAACTATGACGATGACTGGGTCAGCGTCAGTCTCCTGGCTGGCGTCAACTACGACATCTATTTCGACATTGTCACCGGCAACGGAACCTATGCCGACATCGTTCTGCGTGACGATGTTGGCAGTGTGGTACCGGCGACCGGATCGCGCCCGAACTGGAAGGGGCACGACCTCGCCATCCTCTACACGCCCGGCGAGAACAATGTCTTCTACGTCCACATGGACAATTCCTATGTCGAGAATTTCACCTACAAGATCACCGTGGTCGAGCGCGATGTCCCGCCGCCCGCCCCGCCCACCAACTGGACTGACGCCCAATTCATCGACCAGCTGGTCAATGGCTATTGGGAAGACTATCGCAGCGCCGCCGCCCGCAAGTTCGACACCTCGGTCGACAATGTCATCACCGTCAACATTTCCGGGCTGACCAGCGAAGGCCAGGAAATGGCGCGCGCCGTCATGGCGCTTTGGGCCGGCGTCAGCGGGCTGGAATTTCAGGAATCGGGTTCATCGACCGCCGACATCCTCATGGATGACGAGGCCGCGGGCGCCGACACCGAGTTCGACCTCAACACGGTGAACGACGCCTTCATCGATCAGGCCCGCATCAATATCGACAAGAACCTTCTGACCGGCTCGAACTATGTCGAAACCTACACGTTTCAGACATTCCTGCACGAATTCGGCCACGCGCTCGGCCTCGGCCATCTCGGCAACTATAACTCCACGGCGACCTATGCCACCGACGGAACAGGCAATAACCAGGCGCTGAACGACAGCTGGCAGAAGTCGGTCATGTCCTATTTCAACCAGAACGAGAACACCGAACTTGACGCCACGCTCGGCTATGCCATCACCCCGATGCTGATCGACATTTTGGCCATTCAGCAGATCTATTCGGGGCTCGGCGTCAGCTACAAACCGGACAATACCATCTACGACCTCAGCGGTCTCAACACGCCGCGCAAGGACTTCAGCGTTCCCAGCACCGCGGCCCAGCCCTACGCCATGACCCTCTTCGACACGGGCGGCAACGACACCTTCGACGCCTCGGCCGCCACCGACCGGCAATTCGCCAAGCTCGTGCCCGGCGCGGTCTGGAACGTCGATGGCGGCACCGGCAATATTGTCGTCGGTCCAAATACGATCATCGAGAACTTCAAGGGCGGATCGAATGTCGACGTGGTGACCGGCAACGACCGTGACAATGTCATACTCGGCAATGGCGGCAACGACATCCTGTCCGGCCGCCGCGGCGACGACACGCTGCGCGGCGGCGGCGACAACGATATCCTCAAGGGCGACCAGAATAACGACACCCTCAGAGGTGACAACGGTGTCGACCGGCTCGATGGCGGCGCGGACAATGACCGGCTCTGGGGCGGCAAGCAGAACGATATTCTCATCCCCGGCACCGGCAACGACCGCATGTGGGGTGAGGGTGGCAGCGATATATTCAGGATCGGCAGAAACGACGACGTCAACCTGATCTACGACTTTCATGATGGCCGGGACCGCTTGGACCTGTCCGGCTTCCACTATGCCAGCAAAAACCAGGCCATGTCCCATTTCAGCGAAATGGGCAAAAGGAACGACGACAAGGTCAAGTTCGTCGATCAGGGCACCGTCATCAAGATCAAGGGCATCGACCTTCACGACGTTTCGAACGGTGACTTTCTGATCTGACGCAGGACGCCAGACGAAAACCCGGCGCCTATCCGCTCAATGCCGCCGCAAGGAACGGCAGGCTTTTGTTCATCCGGTAGTCGATCGAGGAATGGTCGTCGGGAAACTCTTCATATGTGTGCGCAATGCCGGACGCCGAGAGCATCTTGTTGAGCCGCCGCGCGCCGTAAAGAAGATTGTACTGATCAACCGTCCCGCAATCGATCCAGAGACCCTTGAGCGACTTGAGGTTGGCGATGACCGCCGGGTCGTCGGCAAGCCGCACGGGATCCCATTTGAGCCATTCGTCCCAGCGCGCCGGGATCACTTCACAGGTTTCAGTATCGACCGGCAGGCGCACGCCCCAGAATGCCTCCGGGTCCGGATCATAGGTTGCGGCCATGGCGAGAACCATCAGGACGTGAATATCCTTGCCGTCCCATTTCGGCCCCGCTTCGAAGTCGGTCAGGAACTTTTCGATGGAACCGCCCTTCTTTGAAAGGGCCCGGAGCACGAGGGGCATGTCGGGCAAATAGCAGAGCTCGAATGCCATGTCGCCGGAATGGCAGGCCGCTGCAGACCAGATGTCGGCCCGCCGCATGGCGTGGATGATCGCGCCGTAACCGCCCGATGACTTGCCGAAGAGGCCGCGCTTTCCCGCCCCGCCGCAGCCGAACCGGCTTTCGACCGCTGGCAGCATGTCCGCGACCAGAAAATCCTCCCAGTTCCCGAGCGCGCGGGAATTGATGTACTGGTTGCCGCCGAGCCGGGTGAAGCAATCCGGGAACGCGACGACCGCCGGCTTCATCTCGCCGCTCGCAATCAGCCGGTCGAGCCGCTGCGGCAGGTTTTCGCCGAAGCTCTTCCAGTTGACGTGGCTGAGGCCCGAACCGGTATAGCCGACGAGATCGACCAGAAGTGGCAGACCCGATCCGTCCGAACCGTGCGGGACATAGACCACGACCTCGCGGGTCGCAGGGTCGCCGAGCATGTTGTCCGCCAGTCCCGCCGACGTGATCTTGATGGAGTGAAGGCTGCCCTGCGGCAGGTCTGGATTGCGAAGCATGATCTGTCTTTGGCTGAGCAATATTGCGCACGCCGGCCGGCGCACCGGACAGTCAAGCGTGCCCCATCGGAATTGGCAAGTCTTGCGGCCGGTCAGCCGATCCGGGCGTAAAGACTTTCCGCCCGCATTTCGTCCTCGAGTTGGAACCGGTGGTCGGCTGGCGGGTGGGCGCGCTGGTCGCATTCGAGCCTGGGGCAGATGCGGCAGGAAACCCCGACCGGGATGATGTTGCCGCTTTCGCTGAGATCGACCCCGTCCGCATAGATGAGCTCGCGCGCGTGCGCCATGTCGCAGCCAAGGCCGATCGAGAAATGCCGTCGCGGCGCATTGTAGCGGTGCCCGCCCTTTTCGAACGACCGCGCGATGCAAAAGAACGTGTCGCCGTTCGGCATCCGCGAAATCTGCGTGTTGATTCGCCCCGGCTGCAGGAATGCCAGATAGACGTTCCAGCGCGGGCAGGCGCCCGCATGGCGGGGAATGTGGATGCCCGAAAGCGAAAACCGCTTGGAAATGTTCCCGGCAATGTCGGTGCGGATCAGGTGGAACGGCACGCCCTGCGCGCCGGGACGCTGCAATGTCGTCATCCGGTGCGACACCTGTTCGAAACTCGTGCCGAACCGCCGGCTCAGCCGGTCGATATCGTAACGGGTTTCCTTGCAGGCCTTCAAAAACGGCTGATAAGGCATCATCAGCGCCGCCGCAAAATAGGAGGCAAAGACATTGTGCGCCAGAGCCGGCGCATCGCCTTCCGATAGCGGACCGTCGCCGATCAGCAGGTCGATCTCGCGGGTCGCCACCAGGCTCGCCACATGCTGGCAGACCGAAAAGATCGCGCTTTCCTGCGACAGCAATTCGCTGAGTTCGAGCACCCGTCCATCGCGGCTGAGACGCCGGGCCATGCCGTGCGGCAGGGAGGCGAAACGCCAGTCCATGCCGAAAACGTTGTTGAGATAGGTGCGAAGCCCCGCCTCGAAACTGTCGGGCGCCCCGTCAATATCGGCCCGGACCCGCTCCGCAACTTCCTCGAGCGTCGGAAAATGGTTGGCGTGTTCCTGAAGAAAGTCCGAGATCAGGTCCGTTGCCCGGTGGAAGGGAATCGGACCCGCCCCGTCGCCGTCTTCGTCCTTTTCCGAATGCATCTCAGCCACAAGCCGCCGGCTATGGGCATCGAAGAGGCGCAGGACGGCCCTCGCTACGCCCGGCTGCGAGCGGGCGAATTCCTTGATGTCGAAATTGGTCACGTCCGCATCGGCAAACAGATCGTCCCCGAACATTTCCATCAGGTCGCCGCTCAGCCGCTGGTCGTCGCTTTCGGCCAGTTCCCCCGGTTCGACCCCGAAATAGCCCGCGAGCGAGAAGAGAATGGGCACCGTCACCGAGCGCCGGTTGTGTTCGATCAGGTTCAGATAGCTCGCCGAAATGCCGAGGTGCCCGGCGAGGTCTTGCTGGGTCACCCGCTTCTGCCGTCTCAGCCGCCGGATGCGCCCGCCAATCTGGATTTGATTTTCTTCCACTTTCGTCTCCCGATTGACAATCTTTACATATTGTCCAGGCGCACTTGACAGGACTTGACCACTTTACAATGCCAATGGTCTGTCTTTCTTGCATATTTTTTGATTTTGTCAAATCTTTACAAGTGTGCAGCAGGAGGAGGAAACCATGCAGCATCCGGCAATCGAACCCGATCGGGACCAGAGCCACACCAGCGCCGCCGACGAGGTGATCACCATCATCGCCGCGTCCATGGCCGAGGTGATGCGCAAGTTCAACGAACACAACCTCGCCGCCCGCGGCTTCATGATCGCCGGCCAGGCGGCCCGCCAGACCTTCACCCATGCCGGCGATGCCGGAGAGGGCGACCTGTTCGACGGCAAGCCCATGCTCGCCGCCACCTTCATCCGCCGAACCCAGTAATCCGGCGCGTGCCGGCCGACCAAAAGAAAGTCACCTAGATGCTCAAGAAGAACCCCCAGAACCCGAACCAGTTTCCCGCCCCCGAATGGGCCCCCGACCGCTGGGCCAATGTCCGCCGCGACTACACGATGGACGACGTGGCGCGCCTGTCCGGCTCGCTGGAAATTCGCCACACGCTGGCCGAAAACGGCGCCCGCCGCCTCTGGGAGCTTCTGCATACCGAGGACTATGTGCCGACCCTTGGCACCTTTACCGGCAATCAGGCCGTGCAACAGGTCAAGGCCGGTCTGAAGGCGATCTATCTTTCCGGCTGGCAGGTTGCCGCCGACGCCAACACGTCGGGCAACATGTATCCCGACCAGTCGCTCTATCCGGTCGACTCGGTGCCCTCGGTCGTGCGCCGAATCAACAAGGCCCTGCAGCGCGCAGACCAGATCCAGACCATGGAGAAGATGGACGGCATCGCGACGACCGACTACGATTTCTTCGTGCCGATCATTGCCGATGCCGAAGCCGGTTTTGGCGGCGCCCTCAACGTCTTCGAACTGATGAAGGCGATGATCGAGGCCGGAGCGGCTGCGGTTCACTTCGAGGACCAGCTCGCTTCCGAGAAGAAATGCGGCCATCTCGGCGGCAAGGTGCTTGTGCCGACCCGCCAGCAGGTCAAGACGCTCAATTCCGCCCGTCTGGCGGCTGACGTGATGAGCGTGCCGACCCTGATCATGGCCCGCACCGACGCGGAAGCGGCAACCCTCATCACCTCCGATGTGGATGAATACGATGCGCCCTTCATCACCGGCGAGCGCACCGAGGAAGGCTTCTACAAGGTCCGCAACGGCTTCGAGCAGGCCATTTCCCGTGGTCTTGCCTATGCGCCCTATGCCGATCTCATCTGGTGCGAGACCTCGACCCCGAGCATCGAAGACGCAAGGCGCTTTGCCGAAGCGATCCGCCGCGAATATCCCGACCAGATGCTCGCCTACAACTGCTCGCCCTCGTTCAACTGGGCCAAGCATATGGGCGAAGCCGAGATGGCCAAGTTCCAGCGCGAACTCGGCGCGATGGGCTACAAGTACCAGTTCATCACGCTGGCCGGCTTCCACAATCTCAGCCTGACGACCTTCAATCTTGCCCGCGCCTACAAGGACGATGGCATGAAGGCCTATAGCCAGCTGGTCCAACAGGCCGAATTCGCCGCCGAAAAAGACGGCTTCTCGGCAACCCGCCACCAGCGCGAAGTCGGCACCTCCTACTTCGACGCGGTTTCGATGGCGGTCAGCCAGGGCAAGTCTTCGACCACGGCGATGGAGCATTCGACCGAAGCGGCACAGTTCTAGAGCATGTTCAGGAGTTGAGCGGCATCGGCATCGGTCCGGTGGATCGATGCGCCGCGAGACGCGCAGCGGTTTTCCGGTTCGAACATGCGACAATGCAAAAACTTAGACCATGCGTTTTGATTCCGTCAAAACGTGACATGGTCTGGCCTGAAGCGGATTTCCTTCCGACTGCACGATGGGCGCCCCCGGGCGCCCATTTCGTTTCCGGCCTGGTTGCAACGTCTGGTCAAGCTCCACGCAATTTGTCATGTGTTGCAGCGACAGGGATGGGGTGGATGTTCAAGGCAATTCGATCACTTTACGAAGACGATACAAAGGCGGCGCAGCGTTTCCGCTACGCCCTGCTCGTGTTCGATCTCTTCACCATCCTATTCGTCATTGTCACCAGCTTCTTTCCGCACACGCTGGCCGTCGAACTCACCGACCTCGTCCTCGGCATCATAATCCTCGCCGATTTCATCATCCGGCTGCTGCTCGAGAAGAACCGCCTGCAGACCTTCCTGAAGCTTTCGACCTGGGCCGACCTGGCTGCGATCTTCTCGTTTCTCGCGCCGATCGCCGGAGAGGGACTCGGGTTCCTCCGCATCCTCAGGACCCTTCGCCTGCTCCACACCTACCAGATGCTCGCGCGCCTGCGCGCCAACTATCCCTGGTTCCGCCAGCGCGAAGACCTGATCCTCGCCGCCATCAACCTCATGGTTTTTCTGTTCGTGACCACCGGGCTGATCTACGCCCTGCAGCACGACACCAACCCCGAGATCGGCAATTATGCCGACGCACTCTATTTCACCGTCGCCACGCTGACGACGACCGGCTTTGGCGACATCACGCTAACCGGCTCGGTCGGGCGCATGTTGTCGGTCGGGGTGATGATCGTCGGCGTCACGCTGTTCCTGCGCCTGGCGCAGGTTCTCTTCCGGCCGCCAAAGGTGCACTTTGAATGCCCGCAATGCGGGCTGATCCTGCACGATCCCGACGCGGTGCACTGCAAGCATTGCGGAACCGTCCTGCACATCCGGACGGAAGGCGAAGTCTGACCCGGAGTGCCGAGCGGCCTGCCGCCAATCAGCCAAAGACTACCGTGCGCGTGCCATTGAGCATAACGCGGTTTTCGAGGTGAAGTTTCACCGCCCGCGCCAGAACCCGGCTTTCGATGTCGCGCCCGACGGCCACCAGATCGTCCGGGCTCATCGCGTGCGTGACCTTTTCGGTCTCCTGTTCGATGATCGGCCCTTCGTCGAGATCGGGCGTCACATAGTGCGCCGTCGCCCCGATCACCTTCACCCCGCGCCTGTGCGCCTGGTGATAGGGCCGTGCGCCCTTGAAGCTTGGCAGGAACGAGTGGTGGATGTTGATCACCTTGCCATAGAGCCGGGTGGCAAGATTGTCGGAGAGGATCTGCATGTAGCGAGCCAGAACCACGAGATCGGTCTCAGTCTCGGATACGAGATCGAGAAGGGCCTGTTCCTGCTCGGCCTTGTTGTCGCGACCGACCGGCAGATAGTGGAACGGAATGCCCTCATAGTCCGCCGTCCGCCGCGAATCCTCGTGGTTCGAGACGATGGCGGCGACATCGGCATTCAGCCAGCCGACCCGGATCTGATAGAGAAGGTGCAGCATCGCGTGGTCGAACTTCGAGACCAGAATGATTATGCGTGGCCGCCGCCCGAGATCGGTCACGGTCAGGCGCATATCGAACCGGTCCGCGCTCGGCTTCAGCGCCCGCTCCAGCCCCTCGGCGGTTTCGCCGTCCGGCGCGTCCAGTTCGATCCTGAGGAAAAACCGGTTGGTCTCGCGGTCCCAGAACTGGCTCGAATCGGCGATGTTCGCCCCAAGCGCCGCCAGTTCCGTCGTCACCGCCGCAACGATGCCCGGCCGGTCGGTGCAGGAAAGATTGAGGACGAAATGGGTGCTCATGGACGGGGGCCTCGTTTCGGCGGCTTGATGCCGCGTCCGGAGGCGAAGCGCAAGCGCATTCACGACGAAGGGTTACCCGTTCCGGCCATCCGCCAGTTCCCGCGATAGCTGAAGGACCAGCACATCCGCCGCCCCCTGCACAGCAGGCGAAAGCGCTGTGCCCGCCGAAAAATCAGCCCCCTCGATGCCGAAGACCAGAAGCCGTTCGGGCAAGCTTCCAAGCGCCCGCGCCGTCTCCACCGCCTCGGCAAGTCCGAACCGGTGCGTCGAGTAGTGAAAGAGTTCGGCTGGCAGTTTTTCGCCAATGGCATCGAAGCTCGTGACCGTGCCCGCCACCCTGCCGCTGAGGGTCGCATCGACCAGGACAAGGCTCCGATGCCGTTCGAACAGGTCCATGAGGCCCGTCCCGTCGCCTTCATGGGTCACGCTCAAAAAGCCGAGCCCACCGAGCTTTGTTGCGACATAGGGCCCGGCGCCATCATCGGACCGGAACGGATTGCCGATCCCGACGATCAGCGGGCGGTCATCAGTCACGCTCGACCGTCAGCTTGAGAAAATGCGTGGCGCAGGAAATGCACGGATCGTAGTTGCGGATCGTCTGCTCGCAGCGCCACCGCAGGTCTTCGTCCTGCATGTTCATGTTGGCCGCGACGACGCGCGTCAGATCGACCTCGATCTGCGGCTGGTTCTGCGACGTCGGCGGTACAATCTGCGCGTGCCGGATCAACCCCTCCCCGTCGAGCTGGTAGGAATGATAGCAGATGCCGCGCGGCGCTTCGGTGCAGCCATGCCCGACCCCTGCCCGCGGTGGCGCAGCAATGAAGGACGGCGAAGGCGGTTGGTACGCCCGGATGATCCGCGCCGCTTCCTCAAACGCATACTGCACCTCGACCATGCGCACGAGGATCGACTGGAACGGATTTCTCACCGTCCGGCCGAGCCCGCACATGTCGGCCGTCTCCTTGGCGCCGTCGGAAAGCTGCTCGTAATTGTTGCTGTAGCGTGCCAGCGGCCCGACCAGATAGGCTGAGCCGTCGCGCATCCGTCCATGCAGCGCATTCGAGCGCGCCACATGTTCCTCATAGAAATGGTCGTTGAACTCGCTCGCCGCGATGTCGAGCCCGCGATTGGAGACGATCCGACCGCCATCGATCGCATAATGGTCCGGATGCCTGAGCGAGACAAACTGATAGTCGTGGGAATCGTCGGGGAACGGGAATTTCGAAAACGCGACGGCAACTTCGCGCGCCGCCCCGACCGCCCAATCGAGCTCCGGCAGCAGCGCTTCGAGCTCCTTCTTCTTCGGCGCCGAATAAAAGCCGCCGATGCGCGTATTGACCGGATGCACGGAGCGGCCGCCGACTGCTTCCATCAGCGAATTGCCGGCCTTCTTGAGCCTCAGAGCATTGCGCACCAGTTCCGGATGCACTTCAGCGATCTTGATCGCATCGTGAAGCCCGAGAAAATCGGGTGCATGCAACATGGCCGCGTGCAGCACATGGCTCTGGATCCATTCGCCGCAATAGATGAGCCGCCGCAGCGCCGAGATTTCCGGCGTTACCGAAATGCCGAGCGCATCCTCGACCGCATGGCTGGCGCTCATCACATAGGCGATGGGGCAGATACCGCAGATGCGCGAGGTGATGTCGGGTGCTTCCTTGGCGTCGCGGCCAACCATGAAGGCCTCGAAAAAGCGCGGCGGCTCGAAAATCCGGAACTCGACCTTCTCGATCGTGTCGCCTTTAAGCTTGACGTAAAGCGCGCCCTCGCCCTCGACCCGGGCCAGTGCGTCGACCTGAAGAACCCGCTCATTCATGTGAACTGCTCTCCTCAGCAAAATCCGGTGCGCCGGCATTGAAGCTGCGATAGAAATCGCGCACCTGACGGCCGATCATGCCGTGTTCCTTGAGTTTCATCGAAAGCGCCGCCGGATTGGGGTTTTCCTTCGGCCCGAAACACCCGTAGCAGCCGCGCCCATGCGACGGGCAGAGATTGCCGCAGCCCGCCTGCGTCACCGGCCCGAGACAGGGCTCGCCCTTCGATACCATGACGCAAACGGTGCCTGACAATTTGCATTCGACGCATTGCGAAACGCGCGGCACGTGCGGCTTGCGTCCGGCCAGCGTCGCCGCGATCAGTTCGATCAGCTGGTGCTTGGAGACCGGGCAGCCACGCAGTTCAAAATCGACCTTCACATGTTCGGAGATCGGCGCCGACGTGCGAAGCGTCGAGATATATTCCGGATGCGCGTAGACCTGGCTCGTGAACGCCGTCACGTCGGCAAAGTTCCTGAGCGACTGGATGCCGCCCGCCGTGGCGCAGGCCCCGATGGTGATCAGGACCTTGGAATTGGCCCGGATTGCCTTGATTCGCTCGGCGTCGTGGGCAGTCGTCACCGATCCTTCGACCAGCGACACGTCATAGGGCCCGCCCTCGATCTTGCTGGTCGCCTCGAGGAAATGGGCGATATCAATCGCTCCGGCAATGTCGAGCAGCTCGTCTTCGCAGTCGAGCAGGGTCAACTGGCAGCCATCGCATGAAGCGAATTTCCATACGGCGAGCTTGGGCTTGGCCATCCTCAGATCTCCCGCTTGACGATGAGGCGCGAAACCTTGTCGTGCCGGAACACCGGCCCGTCGCGGCAGATGAAGTCGGGGCCGAACTGGCAGTGCCCGCAAAAACCGATGGCGCACTTCATGTTGCGCTCCATCGAAACCCAGATCCGGTCTTCGGTCACGCCGAGTGCCTTAAGACTCGAAACGGTGAACCGCATCATGATTTCAGGGCCGCAGACGAACGCCGACACTTCCGCGCCATCGACACCAGCCAGGGCCCGGTCGAGACTGGTTGTCACCACCCCGACCTGGCCACTCCAGCCCGGCGCCGCATGATCGACCGTGACCTGCACATTGGTATCGAACCGCGCCTTCCAGGCTTGCAGCTCATAGGGGTAGAGCAGATCCTGCGGCGAACGGGCACCGTAGACCAGCGTCATGCCGGCATAGTCCTGCCGGTTGTTGAGCACGTGATAGATGGCCGGCCTCAGGGGCGCGAGCCCGAGTCCACCGGCAACGAAGACCACATGCCTGCCCTTTTCCTCGACCACCGGCCAGGCCGTGCCGAACGGACCCCGCACGCCGATCACGTCACCGTCGGCCACGGAATTGAGCGCCTTCGAAACCGCCCCCACCGAACGGGTCGTGTGAACGATCTTGCTCTCGTCGGCCGCGTCGCCCGAAATCGAGATCGCCACCTCGCCGACCCCGAACGCGTAAAGCATGTTGAACTGACCGGGCTGGAATGAAACCGTGCTGCCATCGACCGGCTGCAGTTCCATTGTGCGCACGTCGGAAAGTTCCGACCAGGTGCGAAGCACCCGGTAGCGACGCGGCAGCATCGGATCGTTGGCCAGCGCCTCCATGTTCCTACGCCCTCGCGAGCCCATAAACGTCGAGCAACTGCATGCGCATCGTGCGCATGCGTGCCGCCATGTGCGGCATCCAGTGCTGGAACATCTGGTAGCCAAGCACCGGGTTGGTTTCGCACTTGCCGCGCAGGCATGTCGCATCGAGACTGACGGCCCGGACTTCCGAGATCGCCCGCGCATCCGACATGTGCTGATAGGGCGCGACAAGCCAGGCCCAGCCGAAGAGATCCCCCGCGTGAAGCGTCTCGGTAATGAGCGGCGCCCGGCCCGGCGCCGAGACCTCGATCGCCACGTCACCCTCGCGGAGAATATAGAATTTGTCGGCAACCTCGCCTTCCGAATAGATCATCTGGCCGGGCCGGTAATGCTCGTTGCGGGCGCAGCCGCTGAGGAGGTCAAGCGTGTCCTTGTCGAAATCGCGAAAGACCGGGTGATCGACCAGAAGGTCTTCCATGCCATGGGTTTTCATCGTTCATTCTCCCGTCACATCGAGGGGCGCAGCGATGGCCGCCGCCTCCTCGGTAATGTCGATGCCGACCGGGCACCAGGCGATGCAGCGCCCGCACCCGACGCAGCCGGAACTGCCGAACTGGTCGTGCCAGCTCGAAAGCTTGTGGGTCATCCATTGCCGGTAGCGCGACTTGGTTGATGGCCGGACGGCCCCACCGTGAATGTAGCTGAAATCGAGGCTGAAACAGCTGTCCCACGTCCGCCAGCGCTCCGCATGATCGCCGGAAAGGTCGGTGACGTCCTCGACGTCCGAGCAGAAACAGGTCGGGCAGGCGAGCGTGCAGTTGGCGCAGGAAAGACACCGGTCCGCCACCTCGTCCCAACGCGGATGATCGAGATGTTCGCGCAGGACTTCCGCGACATTGCCCACCATCCTGCGGGTCTGCATCGCGGCGGCGTTCCGGGTCACGTCCAGAGCCGCTTCCCAGTCTCCATCCAAGGCCCCGGCAAGATCAAGACCGCCCAGAATTGAGGCTCCCGCTTCACTGCCGCATTCGACGAGAAACCCGCCTTCGTCGAGCTCCGTCAGGGCAATATCGAACCCGGATTGCGCCCGCGGGCCGGTATTCATCGAGGCGCAGAAGCAGGTTTCCGCCGAGCGGGCGCACTGCACCGCAACAATCAGGGAATTGGCCCGCCGCCGGCCGTAGCCGCTGTCGGCGAACTGGCCATTGTCGAAGACCTTGTCCTGAATCTCCATCGCCGCGATCTCGCAGGCGCGCATGCCGAAAAAGGCAGTCTTCGGATAGTCATCCCCGGCGGGCGAAATATCGAACCCGTCCGGCGTCCGCGTCGCGGACCAGAGTTTCTGGTGGGCCGGAAAAAGGTACTTCTTGATGCTTTGCGGGCCGACCACATAGTCGAACCAGCGATCGGGATCGCCATCTTTCAGGCGGTAGTGGCCGCCCGACTGCTCGTCGGTCAGGCCGCGCGGCAATGCGCCGGCCGCCTCGATTTCGTCGTAGACGATCGCCCCGTCGCCAGCCTGGGGGCCGATAACCCGGTATCCGGCCAACAAAAGGGCTCCGACCAGGGGCTCGGGGCTTTCGATCAGATAGCGTTCGCCCACCGCCGCTGGCATAGATTGCGCACCTTTCAGAACTTTGGCGACTTCGCGCCCATTGCCACTTCACACCGGCTTGGTGAAAGCTTCAAGACCAAAAGGGAAATTCTTTTCCAAAGAGGCAGTTGCCAAATGCTGGACTGAGATTTGGTTGAGCGCAGACTTGCATTCCGAACGGTCAGGTTCTAGTGCTGCCCCAAATTGACGGGGAACAGCTGTGCTGGCAGAGGGTCAGAAACTCGGAACATTCCTGCGCGGAACGCGGGACTACGTTCAGGGCACGCAATTGCTGGCGCGCACGGCTGCACTTGTCCTCGACCAGACAGCGCGGCTTGAACAGGCCGCCTTCTCCCACATCACCGATCACGACGCCCTCGCGTTCCTGGTGGGCACCGAGCCCGAGGGCGTCGAAATTCTTGGCCGCTGCCGGTTTGCCGGCAACAAAGGGCCAATGGACTTCGTCTGGGCTTCGGCGCCAGATCCGGCCCCGCAACTGGACGCGGACATGGGCATCGACTTTTCCGTTTCCGGCCGTCTCGAATCCGGGGACGCCGAGGCCAGTTTCGGGCGCATCGCGGCACTCGAAGAGATGCTCAATGTCCTGGTGCAGGGTCTCAAGACCCACCATTCGGCACTGTTCCCGGGCGCAAAAGACATCTGGTTTACCGGGCTGCGCAAAGCCAATTTTCCGGCCACCTGGCCCGAAGCCTGGCCCGGAGGCACCATCGGTTTCGCCGACTTCCGCGCTCAGGAACGCGACGGCCGCATCCAAACAATGTGCCGAGCGGACCTCACAAGTCAGGCGGGCGAAACACTGTCCGCCTATGTCACCTTCGCCGCCAAGCGGGAGACAGATTGAATGTCCATTGAGAAAATCGGATTTGCCTTGCCTTCGATCCGGCAGACTGCCGCCGATATCGCGGCGGCGACGGGCGCGGAGGAGTCCTTCGTTGCAGAAAAAGTGGGGCTCAGAACCCGCTACATACTGGGCCCGGATGAAACCGGCATAGGCCTTTCCATCCGCGCTTGTGAAGAGCTCTTCAAGAAAGCGCCGGAACTGAGGGAGAAGGTCGATCTTCTCGTTTGCGTCACCCAGAACCCGGACCGCAAGCTGCCGCAGAACTCCGCAGGAATTGCCGCCGGGCTCGGCCTGCCGAGCACGATTGCATCCTTCGACATCAGTCTTGGCTGTTCGGGCTACGTTTACACGCTCAACATTGTCGAAGGATTTCTGGCCGCGACCGGCATGACCAACGCCGTGCTCGTGACTGTCGATCCCTATTCCCGCATCATGGCAGCCGAAGATCGCGATACCAATGCCGTTTTCGGCGACGCCGCAACGGCAACCTGGATAGCGTCCGGCAACGGCCGCAGCACGGTTCTGGCCCGCGACTTCGGCACCGATGGCGCCGGCGGCGACGCGATCGAAGTACCGGCCGGCGGCGTTCTGCGCCCACATGTCAACCTGACGATGCAATCAGAGGAAGTGGCTACGTGGACACGTGACGAAGAACGCCTGCACATGCGCGGGCGCGCCGTGTTCAATTTCGTGATGGAACGCGTGCCGCCGAGCATAGATGCCTGCCTCGGCGCGGCCGGGCTTGAAATCGGTGACATCGACTGGTTTGCTCTGCACCAGGGATCGCTCTACATGCTCGACGCCCTTGCCAAGCGCGCCCGTCTGCCCGGCGAAAAAGTGCTCAAGAACATGCAGCTTTACGGCAACACTGTTTCATCGACCATCCCGCTGCTGCTTGCGGATCTCGATGAGCAGGGTAAGCTTGACGACACTAAGGTTTTGATGTCCGGTTTCGGTGTGGGCCTGTCGTGGGCGAGCATGATTTTGAATTTCCGGCCTAAGTAACATGAAGGTACGATAGTGACTGAGAACGAAGCATTTGAACTGATCAAGAAGGCGCTCGACGAAACCGCCGCCGGTCTGTCCGCCAAGGTGACGATGGACTCTCACCTGACCAAGGACGAAATCGTCGATTCCCTCGACTCGATGAACTTTCTTTTTGAGCTCGAGCAATTGCTCGGGCACAAGATTGAAGCGATTGACGAGACCTTTGACGACTTCCGCGTAAAGCGCCTGATCGAATTGATTTCGAGCCATTAACAATGAACAATTGGCTGTCGATGCGGCTGGTTACGCCGGTCGCAGTCGTATTGGCATGCGTCGCATTCCTTATTTGGATCGATCAGCCAACCTTTCGTTATGCGCTCGCGGGAAACTCGCGAGTTTGTTCGGTTCGGCAGCTCGAAAACCTCCCCCAATCGGTGGACTTCATCGCCGTCGGAAGCTCGCGCGTCCGTCGCGGGTTGGATGTTGAAAGGCTGATGAATGAGTCCGAGGGCCTGTTTGCCAATGCCTACAATCTTGGGCGGCCAGGAAAGTCGACACTTCGCAATCTCCGATTGGTCCGCGACGTGCTCAGTCGTCCAAACAGCATCAAGTATCTATACCTCGAAATCGACGTCGACTTTCTGTTGAGCAACAAGTCCGATGGAGGTCTAGGGACCTTCGCCACGCTTACGGTTTTGCCGCATGCGGATCTCCCCGAAGTGCTTGTTCGTGCAAACCGGAATCCCGCACTGGGCGTCCTTTTTACCGCAGGTGTCGAGTATCGAAAGATCCGAGATTCCTTGGTTGCGCTGCTGACCGGGCTGGTTTGGGAAACCTACACGGATTCTGACCATGTCGCTCCGCGTGTATGTTGGTCCGCCTCCTTTGATCGCGTGGCGACCAAAAAGATCGAAGCCATCCGCAAAGGTTTCGAGAACCGATACGGTGACCTGGAAACAGCAACCAATACGCGCACTGTCACAAACAGCTTTGCCGCGCGTCAGCAGCTTCGAATGATCAACGAAATCAGGCAGATCGCCAAAGATCGCGGGATCGTTCTGCTGATGTCACGCACCGGGGCGGCCTATGAGCCCCCACTTTCTGAGGAATCCGTCGCCTCCATTAAAAAGGTGCTGCCCGAATTCGTTTACCCTCCTGAAGAACTTGTTCGCCAAACCTGGACCTACTTCGCCGATGCGCACCACTATGATGAGCAGGCCCGGAACCTGTTCACGGACTGGTTGATGGATCAGTTCATATCGGTGGAGGGGCGCTGATGCTGCTGGGCCTCGAAGTCACACTTTTCTACATCGTTCTTTTGTCGGCAGTATTCTGGCTGATCCGACTCGTCAGCGTCAAATTTGCGTTGGTTTTTTTGATAGTCGCCAATGTGGCAACTCTGATTGTGGCTGACTACGTGATCGCAGCAGTTTTGGTCGGGCAGATCTGTCTGGTTGTTTTGTTGTTCTACCTGCGAAAATTTGTGCCTGAGAAATTCGCAGGAGCCTATCCGTGGCTTGCTTTCATTTCCCTCGTGCCCGCAAACTTAGTGCCTTACTTTATTTCTGGTTCCGATATGTTGGCGTTTGCAAAGAGCGCAAGCGCCGTAGCGGCCCTCCCGATGGTGGGTGCTTCCTTCATCATCGTGAAGTCCTTTGTCGTTCTCAAGGAATCGATCAAGGAAGGTAGAATTGACGCCATTCCGGCGCTCGCGGCCCTTACGTTCATTCCGTCTTACCCAGCTGGGCCCATTCACGGAATTGGCCCCTGGAAGCCATCCAACCTCGCATCACACATTGGGTCTGCAAATGTATTTTTGGCCATTGCCCAACTGGGTTGGGGTATTGCGAGTTTGTATGTCATTTCGCCTCAACTGCGGGGATTTGCCAGCGGACTTCACGCCGGCGGCTTAGGCGACATTATTTCGATCTACGTCCGGTTCGCCGCGCTCTATTTCGATTTTTCCGGTTATTCGCTCATGGCCATCGCCCTCGCCGGCCTTTTCGGCGTCACGCTGCCGCAAAACTTCAACCGGCCCTATCTGGCAACCTCGATCCGGGAATTCTGGCGGCGCTGGCACATGACCCTGAACTGGTTCGTCGGCACTTACCTGTTCAAGCCGTTCGTGCGCGTCACCGGCTCCCCCCGGCGCGGCATCTTCCTTGCCTTCGTCTGCGTCGGCATCTGGCACGAGTTCTCGGTCGGCTATCTGCTCTGGGGCATCGGCCACGGTTTCGCGCTGAGCCTCGCCATGGATCCCCCCGCATTCTGGACAAAATTCACGGCCAGCCTGCCACGCCCGGTGGCAACGTTCATCAATTGGGCGCTGACAATGAGCTGGGTCGCGCTTTTGTCCCACACCGCAACTGTCTGGCTCGGAGTTCGCTGATGCCCTGGTTTGAAACCGCCAAAAACTGGTTCGTGCGCATCGCCACCAACTGGTATGTGCTCGGCCTGATCGGTTGGGCCATCGTCGTCGCCAACTATCCGATCGACGCCGTTCTGCCACGCTACGCCGGCTGACGACCCGGCTCCGCGCCCGCATCCTCCTGCCCGCCTGTTCCGGTCGTCGGCCCCCGTCCGCCGCAACCCGCCGGCCCGCAAGCCTAAATTAACCATGTTCGGCAATAGTGCAGAAGCCGAACGGAAGCGGGGCGGGATGATGAAAATTCTTGGATACCTGACAGGTGCATTGGTGATTGCCGGTGCGACCCACGCTCTGGCCGATGGAATGCCGCCGGCTGACCCCTCCCATTGGCGCGGCGCCTTCGTCGAATTCGAGGGCGGCGGCGGGCACATTGCCGACTATGACATGCGGTTTCCGCCGCCCTATCAGCGCACCAGCGGCAACAACTACGTCTATGGCGTCTCGCTCGGATACCTGATGAATTTCAATGGCCTGGTGGCCGGGGTCTCGGCCGGCTACCGCTATCAACCAATTGAATTTGAAGGCATTGACAAAATTCTGGGTTACTCCATCCGGGCCGACGAACTGCTTCATTCAGGGCTTCGCCTCGGCTATGCCGCCGGTCCGGTGCTGGCGACCGTCAACGCCAGCCTGCTCTACGCGACCTCCAACATTCCCATGGAAGATTATGGCGTCGGGCTCGGCGTTTCGCTCGACTATATGATCACCAACGGGCTATATGCCGGCGTTTCCTATGATCACCAATTCTATCGCGATTTTGCCGGCGCGCCGCTCGACATCGATGTCGATAGCGTCGTCTTCCGCCTCGGCTATCTCTTCTGACGCCATGACGGTGCCAAACCTGGCCTCACCTGCGCGCGACCGTTAACGGGATCGCAAGCGGGTTTCGCTAGTCTCTCTTCGCAATTTCCATGGCGGAGAAGACCATGAGCGTCTTTCAGAAATTCGACCTGATCCTTAACTG
Source organism: Hyphomicrobiaceae bacterium (assembly GCA_020638095.1). Classification (GTDB taxonomy): domain Bacteria; phylum Pseudomonadota; class Alphaproteobacteria; order Rhizobiales; family Devosiaceae; genus JACKJF01. Next base: position 178,416 of record JACKJF010000003.1, read on the forward strand.
GCTGACCCCGGCGGAACTCGCCGTGGACCCGCACGTCCGCAAGCGTGTGCACATGTTCCTCATCAGCCACATTCTCGGGCCGATCGTCGCCTCGCCCATCCCGATCTTTCTCTTCCTGTCCGACCCGCATCCCTGGCCGCACGTTCACATCCTCGCCGCCTCGATATTCGGCTTTTGGGTCTTTTTGCCCCTGATGAAAGTCATCGGGCGCCACTATCAGCCGCTGGCGATGGTCTCAATCATCAACTTCTCCTTTGCCATTCTCTGGGGCGCTTACAATTACGGTGGGGCATCGTCGCCTTTCCTGACCTGGTTCCTGGTCATGCCGCTTGTCGCCTTCTTCTATTTTGGCGTCGACTGGACAACCCGGCTGTTCGTCTTCGGTCAGATTTCGGTCGGCGTTCTGGCGCTCTGGTTCGCCTATCTTTTCGGCGGTTCGTTCCCGACCCATATCCCGTCCGATCAGCTGGTCACCGGCGGTCTCGTCTCGGTGTTCAGCTCCGCGACCTACGTCTTCTTCATGGCCTCCTACTATTCGAGCGTGGTCGATTCCCAATCCGCCCTCCTGCGTGAAATCGACGAACACAAGCAGACCCTCGAAAAGCTTCGCGTCTCCAAGGACGTTGCCGAACGCGCCAGCAAGGCCAAATCCGAATTCCTCGCAAAGATGAGCCACGAGCTCCGGACGCCGCTCAACGCCGTGCTCGGCTATACCGAGATTCTGCTCGAAGACGCCGAGATCGATGGCAACGGTTCAATGATTGCCGACCTCAACAAGATCAGCGCCGCCGGCAAACACCTGCTCGCCATGGTCAACGACATTCTCGATATTTCCAAGATCGAGGCAGGCCGCATGGACCTCAATCTCGACCTTATCGATATCGACCGCATGTTCGACGAGATCGAACACACCGCCCGCCCGCTTGCCGCCAAGAACGCCAATCAGTTCCAGATCGAACGCTCCGGCCCGCTGGGTACGCTCCGCTCCGACCCGACAAAACTGCGGCAGGTCATTCTCAATCTTCTGAGCAACGCCTCGAAATTCACCCAAAACGGCATGATCACGCTGAAAGGCGAAGCCGTTGAGCGTGACGGGCGCAAGTTCATCGACATTTCGGTCATCGACACCGGCATCGGCATATCCGAGGAACAGCTCGCTCAGCTCTTTTCGAATTTCACTCAGGCTGACGCGCACATTTCGGCCGTCTATGGCGGCACCGGGCTCGGCCTGTCCCTGAGCCAGAATCTCGCGCGGCTGATGGGCGGCGACATTCTGGTTCAGAGCAAGGTCAATGTTGGATCGACCTTCCGCCTTGCCGTTCCCGTTGACGGTCCGGTCGCAAAGAAGGCTTCGAATGAAGCCGCGTCTGCAGACGACCAGGACAAAACGGAAGCGCAAACTGATCTGGCCCTCGAAGAGGCCGAGGCCGACCTCAAGAAGCGCAAGGACGGCTTTTCGGGCCTGACCGGCCACCTGCAGGATCATAAGTCGCGGCCCAAGGTTCTCGTGGTCGATGACGACCGGGACTTTCTCGAACTGGCCGAACGCACACTGATCAAGCTCGGCTACGCGCCACTCTGCATGGCCGATCCGACCGGCGCGGCCCATCTGTGCCGCACCGTCAAGCCTTCGGCGGTTTTCATCGATATCCTGATGCCGCAAATGTCGGGTTGGGATCTCCTCGGTAAGCTTGCCGCCGACAGCACGACCGCAGCCATTCCCGTGGTCATGCTCAGCGTCGTCGATGAAAAGTCCATGGCCCAGGAAAAAGGCGCAAAGGGCTTTCTGCTGAAGCCCCTCGATCCGGCCAAGTGCGATCGCATGCTGGGGACCATAATCCCCGCCCGGTCTGGAAAGGCCGCCTGAGGAAGGTTTCGGCCAACCGGCCAAGAGGACGCAATCATGAGCAACAACGCACTCATACTTTATGTCGAAGACAATCCGGACAACCGCGAGATCCTCGGACGCCGGCTTGAGCGCCGTGGATTTCGCTGCCGCTTCGCCGTCGATGCGGTGACCGGCGTTCAGGCCGCCGCGGACCTTGATCCCGATCTCATCATCATGGATATCGGTCTCGGCGCCATCGATGGCTGCGAGGCGACCCGGCGGATCAAGGCCAACCCGAAGACCGCGAATATCCCGGTCCTGGCTCTCACGGCCTCTGCCTTCGAGACCGACCGTCAGAACGCGCTTTCCGCCGGCTGCTCGGATTTCGATACCAAGCCGGTCGACTTCCCGCGCCTGCTCGAAAAGATCAATCTGCAGCTGACCCTCGCCCAGGCGTCATAGTTCCCAGCGACTGAGCGTCACCCGATCAGCGGGCCCCTGTTGGGGCCCGTTTGTTTGTCTATTGAAGGTCGGATGTGCCTGCCGCTCAAAACAAAACCCGCCCAGAGGGCGGGTTTTTGATTGCGAACTGACCGCGAGATCAGCTGGCTTCAGCGAACCGTTGTTGTTGCTGCATGAGCAATTGCCTCAGCTGCGTGAGATCGAACGGCTTCTGCAGGCAGGCGATGACGTCGAGGCCGCGGCCGGCGCCAAGCCTCGCCGTCGATTCGAGAATGGACACGTCCTGTCCACTCACGATCAGGATACGGCCGCGATAGCTGTTCTTGACCAGCAGGTCGAAGAGCTCGATCGCGTCGATGTTCGGCATGCAGATGTCGACACAAAGAACCGCGGGTGCGAGCGCCTCGACCAATGAGACCACGCCCCTCGAATCCGAGGTGGCGAAGGCCTCGAAGCCGCAACGCTCGGCCACCCGGACGATGAGTTCCGCCGAGGAAACATCATCGTCCACTGCCAGCAATCGTGGTGCATCGTAAGCGTAAGACATCTTCCGGCTCCAGAAGTTCCGCCTTCAGATTAGGCGACTTTGGTTTCCGAAATGTTTGCTTTCATGAAATTCATCGCACTGCCCGACGATTCCGTGATGGTGCGCCATTCTTCCTGGGCCATCCACATGGCCTGCTGCAGGATCCAGGTCACGCCGTGAATGTCTTCCTTGGTGTGGTCAGCCATCACCTGGAAGCGGAACCGTGCATTGCCCTGCGGCACGGCCGGATACTCGACGAGGTTGGCGATACCCCCGAGCTCTTCGAGTTCGCGCGCGGCAAACCGGCCGACGGGCTCGAGCCCGACATTGACCGGAACGATCGGCGACGGGTCGCCGAGCACGTCGAGGCCTGCCTTTTCCATCGCGGCCCTGAGCTCGAGAATGTTCGACATCAGCCGTTCGCGGCGCTCACGGCCCTCGGCGGACCGTACGATGCGCAGCGATTCGCGGACCGTCGCGGCCTGAACCGGCGACAAGGCGTTCGAGAATGTGTGCGTGGCGCTGTAATATTTGAGATATTCAGCGGTCGCCTTGTCCCGCACGGCGACAAAGCCGCCATTCGAGGCAAACGTCTTGGAAAAGCTGCCGATCATGATGTCGGCGGCATCCGTCATCTTCTGCAGGCCAACGACACCATAACCATCCGGGCCCATGCTTCCAAGGTCATGCGCCACGTCGATCAGAAGCGACGCGCCGTACTCATCGCAGAGCGCCCGCACCGCGCCGATATCCGGCGAGTCCGAATGCATGGAGAACAGGCTCTCCGTCACCACCAGAATGGCGTTTTCCTTGTCCTTTGCGCGGATGCGCTCGAGGCGTTTCTCGATCGCCGCGAGGTTGAGGTGACCGTGATAGTGGATGTTGGACGTCGAGGCCTTGGCGCCTTCCTGCAGGCAGGAATGAGCCAGGATGTCCATCACGATATGATCATCAGGACGAACGAAGCCCTGGATCGCGCCATAACCGGCTGCCCAACCGGTCGGATAAAGCACGATTTCGCGGCCAAAGATGAAGTCCGACAGCTCGTGTTCGAGCGCCAGCGAATTGGCCGTATTGCCCAAAAGCGCGGCCGAGCCGGCGCTGTGAACGCCATATTTCTCGGCGGCCGCGATCGCAGCGGCCTTCACGTCGGGATGCGACGACAGGCTGAGATAGTCCTGCGACGCGAAATTGATGCCGGAAAAGCCGCGCCCCGTATCGGACTTGGCTTCGCAGCGCGCCTTCGGTGCCGTTTCGGTCGAACGCGCGTAGGGCCAGAGCCGCGACTGGCGGCGCTTGTCCTGCCATTCGTAAAAGGCATGGGCCCGGCCGATCAGATCGGCCCCCTGCGGTGCACGGAAATCGCGCAGCGAGCCGCCGAGCGCCTCCTGCGGAATGGAATCGAGTTCAGTCTTTGAAATGTCAGTCATTTGCCTTCCCCTAGAAAAGTTCGCTACTTCACGAGCGTGGATCGAACTTGCGGGAAGGCGAGATAAGGTCGGCTTAAGCCACTTGGTTGCCCAATCCTTACATGCCGGTTTTGAAATTTGTTGCTTAACGGAGTGAAAACTTCAGGTGGCGCGGGGCAAGTCGCGCGCAAACCTATATCCTTTGACCATAAATTAATGTCGTATCGTCCATAGTGGGGGCACATCGGACGCAAATCAGTACCTCGTATGCCCGCCATTCCACACGGTGACCGCCTGACAACTGCCTACAAGGGTTCCTCGATATCGCGAGAACTCGGGGCCTTCCTTTTGTTGGGCGTAACCGCCATTCTGGCCTCAGGCCTGGTGTTCGTGACGCAATCGGCTTCCGGCTGGATTGCGATCACCCTCGGCGTGCTTGCCCTCGGCATCGAAGCCCTTCTGACGGCGACCTATCTGCTGCACCGGTCCGGCCGGAACGTCAGCGCCGATCCGGTGCTATCCGGAGTGATTGGCGCGCCCTTCGGCCTTGCGCTCGGCGCGCTCGGCTTCAATTTCGTGCAACTTGTCGAAGCGACGCCCGGCCCAAATGCATCGCTGTTTGCCTGGTTCGTCCTGCTCGCGATCGTCGTGCTGCTGCGCGCGGAAAACCGCGTGCACATCGTGGCAGTGCTCGCACCCGCCATCGCCGGCGTCGGCATCGGTCTGTTGACCTCGCAGAACCATGCCTTTGCCGCTTCCGTGGCGATAGCGATCACCATTGCCGCCGCGATCATCACCTTTGTCGCCCGCCAGATGCGACGCCTGCGCTTCGAACGCGAACAGGCGGAAATCATGAGCGCCCTGTCCTCGATCCTTCTTCAGGAAAGCGCCGAAGGTCCGCAGAACTGGGCCTGGCGTACCGATTTCAGGGGCCGCATGATCGAGGTCAGCCCCGGTTTCACTCGTGCCACCGGCATTTCGCGCGACCTCTGGATGGGCATCGATTTCAAGACCTTTCTGACGCAGTTGCCCTCCGCATCGACTGCTCACCTTGAACAGATCATGCGCAATTTCGATGCCCAGGAGCCCTTTCAGAACATTGATCTCGAACTGGACGATGGCGGCCGCAGGCTGCACTGGCGTATGTCAGGCAGCCCAATCCGCAACACGTTCGGCAATCTGGTGGGTTGGGTCGGCGCCAATTTCGACCTGACCTCGGCCAAGGAGATCGAAAGGGAAATCTATGAGCTCGCCCATTTCGACCAGCTGACCGGTCTCATCAACCGCAACCAGTTCAACTTCCAGCTCGACCATCTTGTGTCGCGTCTCGAACGCTACGGTTCGCCCTTCGTGCTGATGCTCATCGACCTCGACCATTTCAAGAGCGTCAACGACAATCGCGGCCACCTGGTGGGGGATCAGGTTCTGGCCCAGGTCTCCGAACGCATCAAATCCTGCGTGCGCGACAGCGATTTCGCCGCGCGGCTCGGCGGCGACGAGTTTGCCGTGATCCTGTCATCGATCAGCCGGCGCGAAGATGTGGAGCCCATCGCCCGGCGGCTCTCCGAACTCATGAGCCTGCCATTCGTTGTCGACGGCGAAGAGCTGTTTCTGGGTGCCAGCATCGGCATCGCCATCGCGCCGCTCGCGGGCACCCGCCCCAACCAGCTGATGCGCAACGCCGACCTCGCTCTTTATCGCGCCAAGGCCGACGGGCGCGGCACCTGGCGCTTCTTTGTTGCCGCCATGGATGCCGAGGAGCGCGAGAAGCGGCTGCTCGAAAACGAATTGCGCATGGCCATCGAACATGGCGAGCTCGAGCTCTACTTCCAGCCGCTGATCGATTCGACCACCCGCCGCGCCACCAGCTTCGAAGCGCTCCTGCGCTGGAACCATCCGCTGCGCGGCCTCGTTTCCCCGGCCGAGTTCATTCCGGTTGCCGAGGAATCGGGCGCCATTGTCGAAATCGGCAACTGGACCATCGACGAGGCGATCCGCGCTGCCAAGACTTGGCCGGAACCGCTGCGGGTCGCGGTCAACCTGTCGCCGCGCCATTTCGCCGATGCCGATATCATCGGCATCACCCGCGCCGCGCTCGAACGCCACCACCTCGATCCGGGCCGGCTCGAACTCGAGATCACCGAAGGTGTTCTGGTGTCGAGCGATGTCAGCGTCATCGAACGCCTGACCGCGCTCAAGAAGCTTGGCGTCACTATCGCCATGGACGATTTCGGCACCGGCTACTCGTCGCTCTCCTATCTGCTGAAATTCCCATTCGACACGATCAAAATCGACAAGTCCTTCGTGGAGAAGCTGCCCAACGACAATGCCGCCCAGCGCATCCTGCAGGCCATCGTCGCGCTCGGTCACTCGCTCAGCCTCTCGATCACCGCCGAAGGCGTGGAGACGCCGGAACAGGCCGCTTTCCTCAATTCGATCGCCTGTCAGAAGCTGCAGGGCTACCATTTCGCCAAACCGCTGCGCGAAACTGAACTCGCCGCCTACCTGCTCAAATCGGGACTGGCCGATCTCAGGCCGGGCGACGCCAACGTGCTCGAACTACCCCGCAAATCAGCCGGCTGATTGTCGCTGGTCGACCGACTCACCCGTCAGCTGCCGTGATGCGCAGCGCCCTAAGGGCGTTGAGAATGACCGCCACGTCGATCACCTCCTGCAGCACCGCGCCTTGAACCGGCGTCAGATAGCCGAACGCCGCGGCGACCATGCCGAGAATCGAGAGGCCGATACCGGCGACGACACTCTGATATGCGATGCGCCGCGACCGCCGCGCCACGACGATGCCCTGAAAGAGCCGGCCGAGTTCGTCGACCAGCAACACCACATCGGCCGCTTCCGCCGACGCAGCGGCACCGCGGGCGCCCATGGCGACCCCGACATCTGCCGCAGCAAGCGCCGGGGCGTCATTGACCCCGTCACCGACCATCATGACCGGTCCGTTCTTGCGCTCGGTCAACACCAGCAGCACCTTCTGGTCCGGCGTCAGCCCCGCTCTGACCCCGTCAAGGCCAAGACCCTCGGTCACCTTGTCGGCGACATCCTGCCGGTCGCCGGTCGCCAGAAGCACCCGGTCGATCGCCTGGCCACGGAGGCGCGCGATGAGGTCACCCATGCCGGTCCGAAGCGCATCGGCCATCACGATGTGCCCCGCCATCACGCCATCGACCCCGAGCGCCACCAGAACGGCCCCCGGCTGTTGATGCACGTGCTCGCGGCCATCAAGCCCGAGCCGCTCGGCCACGAATGCTTCACCCCCGACCACGACCCGTTTGCCCTCGACCAGACCTTCGACACCCTCGCCCGGCGTCTCCACCACCTCGTGCGGCACCGGAAGTTTCAGCCCCCGCGCCTGTGCGGCAGCAACCATCGCCATCGCGACCGGATGCTTTGATGCCTGGTCGAGCGCCGCCGCCAGGCGCAGCACCTCGTCTTCTCCAAGTCCGGCCGGGCTCGATATGCCGGCAATCTGTGGCCGGCCGTCGGTCAGCGTGCCGGTCTTGTCGAGAATGAGGGTGTGGATGCGCGCCAGTGCCTCGAGCGGACGCGCGCCCTTGATCAGAACCCCGAAATGAGCCGCTCGCGACAAGCCGGCGACCAGCGCAACAGGAACGGCGAGAATGAGCGGACAGGGCGTCGCGACCACCAGAACTGCGACCGCCCGGATTGGATCACCGCTGAGGAACCACGCCCCGCCCGAAAGGAGGAGCGTCACGGCAAGAAATCCGATCGACCAGCGGTCGGCCAGCCGCGCCATCGGCGCCTTCGACTTCTGCGCCGCTTCGACAAGGCGCACAATGCCGGCATAGGTGCTTTCGGCTGCCCGGCGGGTGGCCCGCAGATCAAAGGCCGCGCCCGCATTGGTCGATCCGCTCATGACGTCTGCGCCGGAACCGACGCGCACCGGTAGGGATTCGCCTGTCAGGGTCGATGTGTCGAGCATGGCCTGCACCGAGGCAAGAGTGCCATCGACCGGCGCCACCTCACCCTGCCGCACCAGCAGAAGATCACCCGGCGCGATCTGGTCGAGCGGCACGTCCTCAAGCGTTCCGTCGCGGTGCCGGGTTGCGCTTCGCGGCACGCGCGACAGGAGATCGTGCATTTCACGGCGCGCGCGGCCCTCGGCAAAGCTCTCCAGAAACGTGCCGCCCGTATACATGAGCGCGACCACCGCCGCGGCAAGCTCCTGTCCGAAGACGATAGCCGCGCCCATGGAGAGGGCTGCGACGATGTCGAGCCCAACCTCCCCGCTCCAGAGCCCGCGAACGATTTCGACAATGAGCGCCAAGAGCACTGGCACAACCCCCGCCGCCCAGACCATCGCCGCAAGGTCCGCATGTCCCATGACGTTGAGAACCAGTCCGGCGGCGAGACCCGCAAGCGCAATGCTCACCAGCCAGATCTTGATGCGGTCTCCGCTCAGCGCCTGCATGATTTGCCTCCAACGCCGCGCTTGGCGGCCGCCCCGAAATCCTATCGGATTCCGGGCAAGGCTTCATCATCCCGAACGAACTTTCCCAGCGCTCGACAATTGGCGCGTCAGACGCACCGCTCGTTTGGAGATCCGTTAGACGATCAGGTCAGACGCATCGAGACCTGCGCGGTCGACGCCGTGGATCGTGACCGATACATCGCCCAGTGAAAAGCCTGCGATCCCGTCGCTCGCCGATCCGGATTCGAAAAAGTGCGAAAGGGCTTCAGCCGCATCGGCGAAGTGAAAGCGCCTGAGATCGATGCGGTCCACTCCGTCAGCGAAATCAGCCACGTTGTCATGCCCGGCATTGGGTGAGAACACGAAGACGTCCCGTCCGCTCCCGCCCTTCAAGAGATCGTCGCCGCGCCCGCCGAAAAGCCAGTCCCGGCCGCCACCACCACGAAGGTCATCGGCGCCCGATTGTCCAAAAAGCCGGTCGCCGCCACCCGCCCCGATCAGCACGTCGTTCCCGCCATGACCCTTGAAGACGTCGCGGCCCGACGCGCCGGCGAAGCGATTGTCGTGCGCCCAACTGGTGGTCCGGCCCAGCCCCAGGTCGTACCCGGCGAAGGTTTTGATATATTCAGTGATCTGAGTTCCGTAGGCGTCGCTTCCTCCGCCCACCCCGCCCGCTTCGATGAAATTCCGCAGACCGCCGACACCGAGCAGGTGCGCCGCAGCGACCATTCCGCTCTGCGTCATCCTGACCCCGTTGAGCACCTGGCCGTCATACTGGTCGAGGTCGAAATGAACGATGTAGGACCAGAGAAGCGTCACCCATTCGCCGAACGCCTGGTTCTGCGCTCCAACCGAATTGAGGAATTCTGCTTTGGAATCGACGCCGAACTTGCCGGTAAACCCGGCGGCAAAGACGTTGTCATAGGGGTTGGAGTCGCGGTTCACGAGCCCCAGATCGACAAGCGCCGCCTCGCCGAACTGGAACGCGCCGAGATAGCCGTAGGAATTGACGGCATTATAGTTGCCCGAAGATTCCCGCTCGGCCAATGCCGCCCTGAAGTCGGTGAACCCTTTGCTCAAGTCCCATCCGATCGCGTTTTTTGGCTGGTTCGCAAGGGTCTGCCCGGGGCCGTTTCAAATCCGTCAATCACGCGGCCAAACTTGAATAAAATACCTTTCTTTCCGTGACTTGGGTCTCTCGGCCCAGGTTGGGACTGCTCCCCACCATTTCGCGCTCGTGGCCATTGCGGCAATGATCCGCAGACGCGGGCAAGTCGACTAAAATTGAATACAATATTTCATTTGACTTGTAGTTTAGCATATTGTTAACATTCTATTAATTTCGGTCGGTGCAAGGCCGGAAAAGGGCGCGACGAGATCCGGTTTTTCCGTTCGACCATCGGGTTTTTGTAGGCCGCGAGCGTTTCGCGGTCCAGAGTATTTGTGTGCGTAGCGATGAGTATATCGAGTAAATTCAGTATATCCGCTATCGGTCGGGCGCTTCATACCCGGTTCGAACATATTGTCCAAATCATCGCGGTGTTGACACTGTCGATGTTATTGTCGGGTCCGGCTTTTGCCCTCGATCCGCTGGGCCAGGCCGTCGACGTCGATCCCGCCGCGACCGCCAACCTCAACGGCGCCACAACCACGGTGCTCACGGGTGCCGACCTTTATGAAGGTCAGGTCATCACCACCGGTCCTTCCGGTCAGGTGCAGATCCTTTTCTCCGATAACACGCGCATGGTGGTCGGGCCCAATTCGAGCCTGGTTCTGGAAACCTACCTGCTCAGGAACGATGGCAGCGTGGGCTCATTCGCCGTCGAAGCCCTGGGCGGCACCTTCCGCTTCATCACCGGCGACAGCGACAAGCAGGCCTACCAGATCAACACGCCGACCGGCACGATCGGCGTGCGCGGCACGGCCTTCGACCTCTATGTCGACTGGTCAACCGGCGAAGGCTTTGTCTGGCTGCTTGAGGGCGCGGTAAAGATGTGCGCCAGCGTTGGCCAATGCGTCGAGCTCATCGAGAAGTGCGGGCTGGGCACCATTCCGGTTCGCTCCGAGGCCTATGTGTTCGATCGCGACACGGTCGACGTCTATACCCTCAATTTCCCCTATGAGCGTTCGCAGGCAAGCCTGAAGTCTCACTGGCGCGTGCGTGGCTCGCTCATCTGCGGGCTGTCCCACCGGTCCGGCGGCGCGAACCCGCCCCAACCACATACCGTTTACACGCGTAACTCCACTTCGGATGATGACGGTGGCAACGGCGGTGGTGGCAACGGCGGTGGTGGCGGCGGCAATGGCGGCGGTGGCAACGGCGGTGGCGGAAATGGCGGTGGCGGCAACGGCGGTGGCGGTGGCGACGACGATTGCAGCCACGACGGCGATCACCATGACGGCGACCATCATGGCGATTGTGGCCACGACGAAGGGGACCATCACGACGGCGACCACCACGACGGCGATCACCATGACGGCGACCACCATGAAGATGGCGACCACCATGATGACGGAGATCACCACGGCGATTGCGGACCCGGCGACGAGAGCCCGTCCTACCGGGGCGGTGGCTGCGGCGACCATGGCGAAGAAAACGATAATGACAATCACCACGGCGATTGCGGTCCAGGTGACGAAGGCCCGTCCTATCGCGGCGGCGGTTGTGGCGACCATGGTGACCAAAACAGTGATGACAATCACAATGGCGGCTGCAACTTCGCCGATGCACGTCCGGCCTTCCGCACAGGTGGCTGCGGCGACAACCAGAACAATGAAGGGGGCTTCCATAACAACCATTCGGACGATGAGGACAATTCCGGATCGAGCCACCATGGGGACGAAAACTCTCATGACAACCATCAGGACGATGGCAACAACAGCCACAACAATCATCATGACGACAACGAGTCTTCCGACGACGAGGGACCGGACGAGAACGCTTTCACCAACGATGAAACACCGCCTGTTCCGGTGATCGTTCCGCAGTCCGAAGACGAGGAACCGGGCAATGGCGGCCACTCCAATCATTCGTCAAACGGCAACTCGCACAACAGCCACAATGACGATGATGGCGAAGGTTCGGATAGCAACCACTCTGACGAGAGCGGCAACAACAATCATAACCAGGGTAGCTCGCACGGCCCGGGTGGCAAGAACGGTTAGCCACCATTCGAACCCAATGTTGAAGCGCCGGCCCGGGCCGGCGCTTTACATTTGAACGGAAATTTCAACCTCCACACTTCAGGGCCGGTCGGCGGAGGTATCATCCGGTTCGCTTGTGGATTTGCCGCAAGCGCCGGACTAGAGGTGTCCCCTCGGACCATGGCCGGGCTTTCGCGGGTTCAAATTGGAGGATGGGACGGACCGTGCAATCTCCGCAAACACTCAGCGAAGCCGAACGGCGTCTGGCCGCCGCCTGGGCCGCCGATTGCGCGGAGCGGGTCCTCGGCATATTTGAAAGCGACCGCCCGGGCGATGACCGCCCCCGCAACGCGATCGCCCGCGCACGGGCCTATGCGCGTTGCGAGTTGCAGACCGCCGAGGAAATCCGCCGGCGCTTTGCCGACAAAGGTGCAGCGCGCGAGGCAGCAACTCCCGCTGCGGCAGCCGCTGCCCGGGCCGCGGGTCAGGCTTCCGCCGTCTGCCATATGGGCGCGCATGCCCTTGGTGCCGCCGGCTACGCCACAAGGGCCGTTCAACTTGCAGAGCCGGACCGGCCGGAAGCCGCGACAACCGAAATGAAATGGCAGCTCGCGCATATGCCTGCGCCACTCCGGGACGTCCTCCGAACCCTGCCTCCCGTCGGCGAAAACCGCTCCGGCCCGCTCGGCCCGGGCCTGCTGGCCAGAGGCGAACTCGGCAAAATCATCCGCTTGCTTCAGGCCAGAATCGCATGGCCCGATACGAATTGACCGGAAAGTCGCGGTGAGGCGTTCGGGACTCGTTTCAAACGCTGAGCCAGAAGAGTGAAAAGCGAGGCGGCCCATAGACCGCCCTCGCTTCGTCCGGAGGCCGCCCGAACTGGCGCGGGCGCCGCCAAGCTTGGGACCGATGGAACCCGGATCATCGAGCGTTGCAGCCAGCGCGGAAAAGAGCCTGGTTGCTCCCGCGCTTTGACCCGGCGCAGAACCCAACGCCAAGCGACCAAACCCCTACTGTCCCGATTTCAGGCTGGTCCACAACCGGTTGCGCAGACGCTTCAGCTCTATCGAGGCCTTCTTCTCGCCGAAGAGCTTGGACATGACTTCGGCCGGCGGATAGATGCCAACGTTTTCGCGGTCCTCGGCTGGCACTTTGCCGGTCAGCAAGGCGGCGGCGTTCGGCGTAGCCGTGTGCACTTCAGCGATATTCTCCGCCGACACATCAGGATCGAGCATGAAGTTGATATAGGCGTAGGCATTGTCCTTGTGCTCGGCGTCCGCCGGGATGATGAAGTTGTCGATCCAGGCGAGTGTTCCCTCCTTGGGGATGGAGTAGCCCACCGTGACCCCATTGTCGGCCTCCGCTGCCCTGTCTCGGGCAATGAAGGCATCGCCACTCCAGCCAATCGCCAGACAAATGTCGCCGTTTGCGAGATCATCGACATAGAGCGAGCTGTTGAAATAGCGAATGTAGGGGCGAATGCCATCAAGCAGCGCCCCGGCTTTCGCATAGTCGTCCGGAGATTCCGAATAGGGATCAAGGCCGAGATAGTTGAGCGCAATAGGCAGGATCTCCTGCGGCGCATCCAGCAACACGACACCGCAGTCGGCAAACTTGCTGACCCACTCGGGGTCGAAAATGATCGAGAGACTGTCCGTGGGGGCATCCGGCGCCCGTTCGGCCACCATTTCCGCGTTGTAGGCAATCCCGGTCGTGCCCCAGGAATATGGAACCGAATATTGATTGCCGGGGTCGAACGCCTCGGACGCCGCCACGATGGCCGGATCCAGATTTTTGAGATTTGGAAGTTTCGCCGGATCGAGTTTTTCGGGGATTCCCGCATCGATCAGGTCGACCAGGGCGCCCCCGCTGACCACCGTTACGTCGTATCCGCTCGTGCCGGCGAGCAGCTTCGTAACCGCCATTTCGGCCGAATCGTAAACGTCGTAGTTGACCGAAACACCTGAAATCCGCGTGAACTCGTCGTTGATGTCGGCGCCGATATAGTCAGACCAGTTGTAGATGTTCACGATATTGTCTTGTGCGAACGATGGACCGGATGCCATCGAAACCGCGATCAGGCTTGCGGCGAGCGCGTATTGATGTCTCATTTCAGTTATCCTTCACTTTAACGGGGAAATGGCGGGGACATCCGACCCGAATGGTCATCAGGAAGCTGGATTGCTTCCAGCGTCCGCCCATCGGGGTCGGAAAGGTAAAACACGCGAGCACTGGCCCAGATCGTGCCGTCGTCGCCCAAAAGAACCGGTGGCGAGCGAACGGGCACGTCATCCGCTACCAGACGTTCATGCAGCCGGTCGATATCCGTCACGATCAGGGCAAAATGGGTCAGCCCCGGATCGGCGGCCTGCTGAAGCGGCATCTGGCCGTCGGACAGAACATATTGGATGAGCTCGACGATGCCTCCGCCCGCAACAGCAAGGTCCGAGGTCAGCATTTGGACTCCGGTTGCACCGAGGATGCGATCAATGCTCTCGCCACTAAGTCTGTTTCGTCCAACCGGCACGCAGGAGAAATACCTGCAGTAGAAATCTTCGGACCTGTCCAGATCCGAGACTGTCAACCCGACATGGTGAAGCCCCGGAGTTTTCATGCCAGGCGGTCCGGAATCAGGTCACGCGCAAAGACATCGGCGATGGTTTCGGGGCGCTTGATCCATTCGGCCTTTTCGCCATCAACGAGTACCGTGCCGGGCCGGGGCAAGGCGTTGAAATTGGCCGACGCTGCGTCCTGATAGGCACCGGTGCCCAAAAAAACGACCAGATCACCTGCCGACACGGCCGGAGCCGGAATCTGTTCCGCGAGAATGTCGAATCCGCAGGATGTGCCGACGAGATCGGCCGGCGTGACGTCGCCGTCGCCAGTAACGAATTCGGGCTTGAAATGAGCATGTTCGATCAGGAGATCGGGCAGAAACATTTCCGTCGTGTCGGTTTCGATCCAGCGTCGGTGAGCTGGATTGGTCTGTTCCTTCACATGCCGGATTCGCGTGAGATGCACGCCGGCATCTGCGAACAAGGAGCGTCCGGGTTCGATCTGAAGGGTGATGCCGGCGGGTTCCACTCCGCCCGCGCGAAGGCCGTCGGAGAGCGACTTTCCAACGGATGCGGCAATTTCCTCAATCGCTGGCGCCGGGCTTCCAGTCGGGCTGGTCGGGTCTGATGGCGCGGGAAAGCCGCCGCCAATGTCGAGCTCCGTTGGCCGCCAGCCCTTGACGGCGCCGGCAACCTCGGCAAAGGCCTGAGCCATGCTCGCGGCAGCCTTGCGCCAAACCGCAACACTGGCGCTGTGGCGACCGAGGTGAACCATCAAACCCAACAGATCAAGATTCGGATCAGCCAGCGCCTCGGCGGCAAGCCGTTTCGCCTCGCCGACCTCGATGCCTGGTTTGTAGGTGTTCGCGGCTTCGCTGATGGACCTGTCGACCAGAAGCTCCGATCGCTCGTCCAGCGCCTCATAGTCCGGGCGGAGACGCAGGCGAATGCGCGCGCGGCGCTCCGCCCGTTTGGCGATCGCGGCAGTCATATGGAGTTCATCGGCGCTGTCGATGGTAATCCTGGCGCCAAGGTCGACCGCCGTGGCGATCAGTGCTTCGTCCTTGGCCGATCCGTTGACGGAGATCATGTCCGGCGCAACGCCGCCACGAAGCGCAGCCTGAAGTTCCGAGGCGCCGAATGTGTCGCAGCCGGCGCCTTCCGCGCTGAGGACGCGCCGCACCGCAAGGACATAATTGGCCTTGATGGACGGAAGGACCATCACAGGGCCGTGTGGCCACGACGCTGCAAAGGCACGCGAAATCCGGCGGAAGTTCTCGCGCAACGCCCGCTCGGAAATGACGTTGAGCGGCGTTCCAAATCTCCCTGCCAGGTCAGTGACTTCGCATTGTTCGATGAGAAACTGCTGATCCCTCCACCCGATCGAAGCGGAAACAGGCCTTTCCCGTTGCGTGATCTGTCCGGGTGGCACCGGGGTCTCCTTGATGGACCATCATTGGATTTTATGACGCAGGTTAAATAATTAAGTCAACTATAAATCTTTACTTCCATAAAACACTTGAATGTCGTCGTGCTCCTGGGGCACATCAATTGCGCAAGCCACGGAGGAGAAGGCATGGCACGGCAGGCGTCGCCAGAAAGGCGCAAGGAACAGTCGCTTTGGGAGATTCAGAAGCGCGAGCGTCGCGGAACCGTGCTCGAGGTCGCGCGGCGTCTGATCCAGGAGAAGGGCTATTCCAATACTACGGTGGACGATATCGCCGCCACCGCGCGGCTATCAACGCCGACGGTCTACAACTATTTCGGAACCAAGCTCGACCTGCTCATCGCCATTTATGTCGAGGATCGCAATATCGCGCTCGGAAGGATCGCGGACATTGTCGCGGCGGATTGGGACCGGCCTATCGATTGTCTCATGGCGATACTCGATGCGGATTTTCACGATGAGGTCATCGCGGTGAACCATGCGCTTTGGCGTCAGATCGCGGCCGCGGAGAACCTTTTGACCGAAGGCAGCGAGC
The DNA here is from genome assembly GCA_020638095.1 of Hyphomicrobiaceae bacterium. Lineage (GTDB taxonomy): Bacteria > Pseudomonadota > Alphaproteobacteria > Rhizobiales > Devosiaceae > JACKJF01. Next base: position 194,769 of record JACKJF010000003.1, read on the forward strand.
GTGCCGCACTCGTTGCGGTGCAGACGCGTTACGCGGATATGGCCCGAACGGCCTACAAGCGAATGATCGACAAAAGCCAATTGCCGGCCTGGGCCGACATCGAGGCGGGGACCGAACTTTTCGTCCAGATCAGCGAAGGTCTTTATCGCCGGATCATTTCATCGGGCGACAAGCAGTTTTCCCATTTCAAGGACGTGGCGGAGCGGCAGTTGCGCATCTTGATCGCGGGTCTTGCGTCCGACCGAAGTTGATTGACGCGGCGACATGCTGCGGAATGGCGGGAGCCGCGGGCATTTCGGAATGGACGACGAATCCGCGTCAGGAAAAGGCCGCGAGGATTTCGGTCGCATTCGAAAAAACCCGGACGCAGCCCTGATCGGTCAACCGGCCTGCCGACGACCTCGAACAGTGGCGTCCGCCAACAAATCCGTAGACCTCAACACCCGCAGCGCGAGCGGCAGCCACGCCAACCGTTGAGTCTTCGATTGCGACGGCCTCACCGGGCGCGACGCCTGACCGCCTGACCGCCTCGATATAGAGATCGGGGGCGGGCTTGGGCTTCGAAACATCATCGCGGGACAGAACAGGGCCGCCGAAATAGGCGTGAAGGCCCGTGCGCGTGAGTTTGTCACGCAGATCCGCTTTGGTTGAATTCGACACCACCGCTCTGCGTTGTGATAGCCGGGATAGCATCTGATCCATGCCGTCAATAGCCAGGGCGGCATGGGCCGCTTCGCGGACGCGGCCGGTCCAGTCTGCAAGCATCGCTTCGGAAACTGGATGCCCCGAACGAGCGGCGGCGGTCCGGATGATCCACTCGGTCGGGTGTCCCATGAATTGTTCTTCGAATTCCTCGTCCGAAATCGGGTATCCCAGATCGCCAAGAATGGCCTTTTCCACTTTCTGGCCGGCGAATTCGCTATCGATGAGAACGCCGTCACAATCGAACACGATCAATTCAGCCTTTTTGAGCTTGCCAGTCATTCCTTGTCCATTTTCGGAAAGTGGTGCCTGCGCGGACACCAGACTCACGGTTGACGGCAGCATTCACGTTGGGAAATGCGCAGTCAGCTGCCGTTCAGAACCGACGCCCATACTGATGAGCGTCGGTCAGAACTCCGCTCATGCCGCCGAAGCAAAATGGTTTTGAAGTTCGGGCTCAATTTCGGCGATATTGCCGTTGGCGATCAAGGTCCTGAGCCGCTGATGCAACACGACCTCGCCGATCTTTCCGCGGTTCCGTTTCCAGTCCTGGCAGAAGTGAATGAGCAGGTGCGGCGCCAGGCCTCTCCAACCAGCGTGAACGCACCCTCGGTTCAAGCAGTTCCGCAAGACAAACCGGCGCTTTCAAATGACGATGTGCGCTTTTGGGAAGCGAAAGGATGTGGGTGGCGGAGAGTCCGGGAGAAACTTCGAACTCTGACGCCCTGTTTCAAGAACTAGCCGACTGGAACGAACAACTCAAAAAGTCAGGTATCGATTTCAAGAGGTTGCAGCCATGACGCAGCCTCAGAAGCCCGACAATCGCCCCAGCCCACTGTCGATCCGCCTGAATGCAGCCGAATGGAAGACACTACGCGAGTTGGCTGGAGACGAGCCTCTGTCTGCCTATGTCAAAGGCATTGTCTTCGACACAAGGCGACATAATCCGGCGGCGAGCCAACTCTTGCTTGCGAGAAGCCTCGCGCTTCTGGGACAGTCGCAGCTAACCAGCAACATTGCCTTTCTCGCTGACGCTGCTCGTAGCGGTAGCGTCTTCGATAATGAATCGAGCGTTGAGGTTTTGGAGCGGGCATGCGCTGATATTCGTCACATCCGTCGGATCCTGATGCAGTCGCTCGGCAAGAGGCCCGAGGCAGCCCGATGATACTGGTTGGTTCGCAAAGGGGTGGCGCTGGGAACCTCGCCCGGCACCTCACAAACATGATCGAAAACGACCATGTGACAGTCCAAGACCTGCGCGGTTTTGCAGGGGACAGTTTACGCGATGCGTTCGAAGAGGCTCACGCGATTTCGCGCGCGACCAGATGCAAGCAATTCCTTTTTTCGCTGAGCTTCAACCCGCCGAAAGATGCAGTGGCCAGCCTTGAGGACCTTCTGGAAGCAGTGGAGCGGGCGGAAAAGGTGCTGGGGCTGGACGGTCAGCCTCGCGCCTTGGTCATCCATGAAAAAAACGGACGGCGTCACTTGCACGCTGTGTGGAGCCGCATTGATGCAGAGACAATGAAGGCCATCAATCTGCCGTTCTACAAAACGCGGCTGAACGAGCTGTCTCGGGAATTGTTTCTGGATCACGGATGGGAGCTGCCTGATGGATTCAAGGACAGGTATTGGAAGAACCCGCTGAATTTCACCTTGGCCGAATGGCAGCAAGCAAAGCGGATCGGCCTGGACCCGCGTGAGATAAAACAGGTCTTCCGCCAAGCATGGGAGCGCTCAGATGATCTTAAGAGCTTTGGCGCCGCCTTGGAAGAGCATGGCTACTACCTCGCCAAAGGTGACCGGCGCGGACATGTCGCCGTAGACCTAAAAGGTGAGGTCTTCACTGTGGCACGCTACGCAGGTGTGAAAACCAAAGAGGTCAATGCCCGGCTCGGTTCACCGGACAAACTGGACAGTGTGAGCCAAGTTGCAGCCAGAAACAAAGAACGACTGTCTTCCAAAGCTCTTCGCTTCTTGGCTGAAAGCAAAACCCAGCAAGCTCGGGAGCTTGTCCCGATACTGAAGGAACACCGACGGCTTGTATTGGAGCAGAGGGAAAAGCGGGAAACGCTAAAAACCACTCAGGAGTTACGCCGCGTAGCTGAAAACGCGGAGCGACAAAGCCGCTTCCGTCGAGGTTTACAGGGCATTTTCGACATTTTGACGGGAAGGGCTTCAAAGCAGCGCAAGGCAAACGAGCAGGAACTCAAAGTTTGCATCGAGCGCGACCAAGAAGAGCTGGAGGCGATGTACCTTTCGCAACTGCGGTCCAGGTCGAAGCTGCAGACTGAAATAGAGGCCTTGCGTCTTGCGCACCGCGCGCAGAATGTCCAAATCACTAAGTTGATCGGTGAGATCGGTGGCCCGTTATCAATGCTACCTCAACCTGAGCAAAGCATGGAGATATTGCGCATGGGTGATAACCGCAGGGACTTTGCTAGAGCGGCCTCTAGGACAGAGCGGGCCAAAGATATGCTGAAAGCCGCGAGCGATCAGAAGAAAGCAGATCAACGTACTGTTATCATTGGAGTTTTAGCTCATACCCCAAGGGGTACTGGCTTTTTTCCCGTTCGAGACCACCAAGAACGCAAACGGCAGGCACCTGTGGTGGATCGGGCCAGAATGGACGCTATTCAGCGAAAGAAGGCAGAGTGGAACGAGAAGACAAGACTAGAGCCCAACAGAGATTTCAAAGTTGAATTTAAGCGCGATATGACTAAGAATAGATAGTATGAAATCATATAAATCCATCGATATAAGCAACAAAACAGAAGAAGACTTCAAGGAACTTGTCGTTGACTTCATCGATATGGGTGACGGAACACATGAGCGCGTGGAAATGCCGTTTGCGCACTGGTGGATGCTTGAAGAGATTGTGACCGATCGCTGTCGCCCGATGTCTGAAATTATCGAAGAAGTCCGAGGATATGAGGCCCAGGGTCTGGGTTACAGTTTCGGACAAATTCTGCAGGATTGGCTGTCAGACTACGGGCAAGGCATGATCGACAGCGGTCAGGTGGCAGCTCCGGTTCCGATTGCTCCCAAGGCGAGCGGCGAGAACGACTAAGCCGATTCCGGCGGCTGCGCAGGAGGCCAGGTCGTCTCCCCCTCCCTTCCAATCGAGACATCATCTTCAAACGCTCTTAGCTTATTCAAACGCATGGGTTTGCAGCCCTGTGCGATGACGATGATGTCGTTATTGAAGTCGGGACCGGCTAACGCCTGCGGTTCGGCGATCGGCTGTCTATGCCGATCTATAACGCTTTCGAAGAAACCAATTTCATCGGAGACCTTTTGTGCGGTTCCGTCCTGCAGCGGTGGATTCATATAGGCTTGGAGGCCACAAGAGCCCAGCATCCCGTCGCCTCTTTTGGGGTAGTTGGAGCGGACTTGAGCAAGGCTTTGCGCAATCAGCCACAGGCGTACCCCATAACTCCGCCCAACCGCGATTCCGGTTTCAATCGGACGCATCTCTTTCAACTGAGGAAATTCATCAACGAAGAACAATACGTCTTTGACGTCCGTCCGATCATGAAGTGTGTTGGTCAAGGCGTTGATGTGTTGTCCGATCATCACGCGAAGTATCGACAGTGCGGGCTCGATCTCCCCAGGCTTAATGCAGATATACAGTGTGGCATTCCGCTCACGTATGACGTCTGGGGTCCAGTTTGACTCACCCGTAACGCGCTCGACGCGCCCCCCAGCCCAAGCTTTCAGGCCGGTCTGCAATTGCGACAAAATTCCACCTCGGACCGAGTCAGGAGAGTCTTCGAAACCCTTCGCAACCCGCCGCAGTTCTTTGACGTCGTCAGCTATAGATGCACGCGCGAAGAAATCCGGAAGATCCAGCCCATTGGCCAGATCAAGGATTTCGCCCATTGAACGACCGTCAGATGATGCGCTCTTCCGACATACATACGCTATGAACCCTGCCAGAACGCGCTGCGCAGACTGCTCCCAAAATGGATCGTTTGCGGCCTGAGGAATGATCATTAGCTCGGCAAGCGCAACGCTATCTTCCCACAGCAAATCCGGACGCGATCGAATTGCGCTTAAGGGATTGAAGTGGTGGCTTCGTTCAGGCTCGAATGGTGCAAACCGATAAACCGGCCCCAATGCATTTCGAAATTTTGAAGTCTTTTGCCAAAGCTCCCCCTTCAGATCGAGAACCACGGCCGGGCCCTGCCATCTCAACAAATTGGGGATGATGTGGCATTGGGTCTTTCCTGCTCCGGGTGGCGCAATTGTGACGAGCGACCCTTCTCCGAAATAGCTTACTGGCTTGGAATCCTGACCGTGCAGAGTCCCAAGCAGAAGGGGTGGCCGCTCCTCTGTTTCCTCAAAGACGCTTCCTGCAATGTCTTGTTCGGTAAACCAACGGCTTCCGCTCGAAATGCTTGCCGTCAGCTCTTTCACCAGCGGATTTTCGGCGTGCTCGGACTGCACTTTGCCGAATGCGTTGAGCAGCTCAGAGATTGCACTTTCGACGTTCACGCCCAGCTCGTTCGCGTACCAGCGAATTGCGTCACTTATGGTCTTAATTCCATGCTGCTTTTCCACGTCATCAGGAATTTTGATTGTGAAGGAGTCAATGACGGCGCTTCCATCACCCCAGACTAGGCCGAACTGAATTCGGTTGTCAGCACCCTCCGTAAGCCAATCCTGGGTGCGCATAAGTTGGTAGATTTTTACAAATTCCCGTTCTCGGTGACTCATCGCCGCAAGATTTCGCACAATCCTGAATGAGAATTTTAGCCGACGAGGCATCTTCGTCTGGCCTACTTGAACGGTGAAATCCGCATAGCTATCTGCGGCATATGCGAATTCGCCCTGCTTCGCTGCAGCGGCCCGCCTGATTTCATTCACGTCCGATATTGGGGTTTCGGTACGCTTCAGTTCCCGAGGCTTGTAGTTCACATAAACGAGGACACAGAATACAATCAGCGCAACCATGCCGAATATGAACAGTTCCATTTACTTTCGCCCCGAAACCAGAATCTAAAAACAGACTTTCAAAAGCATTAGATTAGGTTTGCTCCGAAGACGAGTGCTGATCTCCCTTATCGATGCACCCGCTAGAGGCCTCTGCCTCCCACATCCGCTCGGCAAGTTCCCGTTCTTCTGCACCGACAGCATCGGCATAGATCGCTGTGGTTGATATCCGCGCGTGGCCAAGCCAGCGCTGCACGAGGTTCAGAGGAATACCGCAGCGCGTGGCGTGAATTCCGAAGCCGTGTCGCAGACCTTTGGGTGTTGCATGTGGGCCGCCTACGACTCCGACCGACGCCATTACCGTTTTCACGCGCATCCATGCGGTGCTGCGAGAGATCGGCCAAAGACTGGCTTCGGGTTGCCTGTTCAAAGCCAGCAGCTCCTCGATCAACTTCCTCGGCAAGGGAACCGTCCGGATGACAACATGGCCCCGTTTCTTGAGAGAACGGATCGCCACGCAACCTTCGCCCGCGTCAATCGACAGTGCCGTCATCGCCAGGGCCTCAGAAATCCGGCACCCCGAATAAGCCAGCATCAGGCAAAGCAAACCGACACTGCGCTCACGCCAATCCAAAGCGGCCGCGATGAACCGTTCGCGCTCATCAGGCGTGAGATATTTGCGCCGACCATCAGCGCAGCGAAGTGATATCTGGGGGTGAAACCTTTGCGTCATCTCCGTGTTTTCCGGCGCTTCCAAGCGCAGCAAAAAACACAGAATTGACCAAACTGTTCAGCCACTCCGCAAAGCCAGAGAACCCAAGGCCTTGCGCGGAACCAGTTGCGTCAAACATAGCAGCGCAACATTGAGTCAACAATAAGATTCAAAACGAAATCATACGCTTAAACAGAATGGTCAATTCTGTTCAGCCCCCGAACGGGCCTGTTGCGGTGCGTAAAAGCGATGGTCTCAAGGACAACTTTGGGGCCGTCTTGATTCTTGAGGCTCAAACAGGGAAGGCAATCCAATGAGCGATCCAGAAGGTGACCGCCGCGACGTCCAGCAGCAGTACCAGGTCAACCCCAATCTGACACACGTCAATCCGAACCAGGTGGGCAGTCAGGACCGGGCGAACACCATCAACGCCGAGATCGACCGGCTGCGCCAGCAGGACGAACAGCGGCACCGCGAACAGCAGGGCAATTAACAGGAGCAATGGGCGCGAGGGCATTTGTCCCCGCGCCCTTCGTCAAGCCGGGAGACTTCATCAATGAGACTAATCAAGGCGGCGGCTCTGGCCGTCACATTAGGCTGGACGCAATCTGCCTTTGCCCAGTCCGAACCCCCAACCCTACAGGACCTATCGCCGGGCTATGACATGGCGGGAGGAATCGTTCTGGATATTCTCGGTGTCCGGCTCGGCGACACAATCGAGGACGCGCATGCGGCTATGACGACCGCGTTTCCAGGCATCGATATCCGACCGCAGGAACGCACCTTCAATCTAAGTGACAATCGGGGCAATGAAGCTGGTCTGGATCACTATCTCTTCGACGAAATCAGCTACATCAAGCCCGATGGCAACAGCGACTATCTGTCGGTTACCTATTCGACGGGACTGACCGGGGGGCGTGTGGTCAGCCTGCAAAGATCGGCAAAATTCTCGGAAGATGCCGAGCCGTCCCTGCAAGCTTTTGAGGATGCGATAATCGCAAAATACGGCACACCGAGCTTTCGGGAGGCTGTGAACTTTGGAATGCCGGTGGTCAACCTTCATTTCGTGTGGGCGAACGGAGAACTGGTTGCCCTTGACCCTGACCGAGTGGAAACCGACCGCCGTCGTTTCGACCTCCCGAAGGACGATCCGGTCCAGTGTTTCAAACTGACCAATCAGGGGCCCTACACATTCATAAACGGGCGTACGGACGACTATCCGGCCTGCACCGCGTATCTCCAGGTCAAGATCACATTGGGCAAGCGAGATGATCTGATCCAGCGCTTCGAAATGAGCCTCATGGATTACCGCCGCTGGTATGACGACGCGGTTCTCGCGGATCAGTGGCTCATTGATCAGCTCAACAATGTGACCGAGAGCAGTACGCCGGGGGAGGCACCCAAGCTCTAAGAAGGTACCATCATGAGTAATAGAATCGTTTTCTATAGCTCAAAGCAAAATGCGGGGCCGCCCTATTGGGCGGCCTTTTGCTTTTTCAGCCAGTTGACGGCCTCGGCGGCTCGGGCGGCAGCAGTGAAGATAGCGCGGTTATCCTCCTTCAACAGCTGCATCCAGTTGGACAGATAGCTGGCATGGTCGGGCCGAACGTCCTGCGTGATCTGCAGCTCCGCGCACAGGAATGCTGCGCTAATCTCTGCGACCAGCTCCTCGGCGACATAGGCCTGATCGCCAAAGCGTTTGCCCATCTCGCGACCCAGGCGATGTTGGGGACCGGTCCAGTGGATCAATTCATGCACCAGCACGGCATAGTAGGCTTCATCGCGGGTCATGGTTTGTGTGCCGGTGAACAGCCCTTCATCCGGCATTCGGATTTGATCGCTTGAAGGTTGATAACAGGCGCGATCGCCGCCGTGTACGATGCGGGCCCCGGTTGAACGGACAAAGCGATCAACATTCTCAAGGCGCGCAATGGGACCAAGCGGCTCGGGTGGTTCCGGCAGAGTGAAGCCTTCGACCTGATCGGCATTGAACACGGCAGAGGCGCGGGCAACCCGACGCTTGCCGTTATCGTCGGCATCCTCTGCATCCGGTTTGCCCTCATACTCGCGGTAGAAAATGACGTGGGCTGCTTTCTCGCCCTTCCGGACCTGAGCACCGAGAGCGGCCCACTGCCGATAGGTGGCCCAGAGCGGTTGCCTGTAACCGCGGGATTCAGCGGCGACCCAAAGGCTGATGACATTGATGCCCTGATAATTACTGCCCGTGTCAGCATTGACCGGCAGATGCAGGCCTCCGCCACCGCGCCGCCATGGCATAGTCATCTGGCCAGGTCCGGCTTCAATGGCCGCAACAAGTTGGTTGGTTATATCCGCATGCATATCCCTTCGGGATGATGGGTAAGTGGTCATTATTTGCCTCATGGGTTTGGGTTTGAGCGCAGCGCAAAGCGCCGCCTGAAACCCTGCCCGTCGGCGAGACCGGGGGTGCAAGGATCAAGGGAGGGGGATCACCCGGCCTGCACGACCTGAGCGAAGCGATGGAAGGAAGGTCGGGGAAACCCTTTATCCGCGCCGGGGGCGGAGCCCTAAGTTACCGCGAGGGATGGAAGCCGAATGGCGGAGACAAGCGAAAGCGCAGGTTCCGTTCACAACAGCCCGGTCCCGCAGAAAGCGGGATGCGGCGTGGGTAGCGCAGGGTCAGAGACTCCTGCGATCTAGCAGTTCAGGACTCGCAAAATCAAAGAGCGCCGCCTCAAGGCTGGCGGCGTTCTTTCTTGAACGGGCAAACGTTTTCGTCTTTTGACGACTCGCGCAAACTAGGATCGATACTAGATGGGGCGAGGTAACGATGGGATTGCAGCGATGGTGGAAGAACAAGCGGGAGCACTGGCGGTTCCGGTATCTGCCGCCCATGGTGGACGCCTTGATCGGCCTCACAACTTACACAGCACGAAAGAGCATCGACGAGACGCCGCTCCGCATTCTGGTTGATAGCAATGTGTTGGGAAACGCCGTGACTCACGAAACGGCGTGGGTCTCAACGGGCCCCGGAAAATGGGGTGATATTGAGATTGAGACCGGGTATTCAGCGCGCATTCCGGTGCACCCCGAAGACAGCCAGTCGCGAGAATACGTGAATGCTTCATATCTACCAGGCGTCGCACGCCTTGCGCACGACGGATATCTGGAGCTGCTCACATCCGCCGAGCTGCAGGACGAAATTTTCCGCCAACCGGCGGGACGTTTCGGGGGGTACGGTTCGTTCGACTACTCCATATTAAGGAGCACGAAGTTCGAGAGTGTGGACGGGGTTGTGTTTCCCACGCTCGGACCATCCTCTTTGAATCTACCCTCGGCCAAGGAGCAGCAGCTTGAGCGCATTCGGAACAAGGCTGACGGCCTGTACCTGGACCTGGTGAAGGTCCTCGGCACGAAAAGCAGTCTCGATGCATGGCACATACGAACCGCCGAGAAGCATGGGCTGTTCTGTTTTCTGACGATGGATTTCAAGCTCTGCCGAAAGGTTCGGGAGAGCCAGGATCGAGAGCCGATCAAGTCACTTAAGACCAAAGTGATGTCGCCGCAGGAGTTAGGCGAATTTCTTGGTTTGCGACCGATCCCACTAAATCTACTGAGCTATCATGGCGCCAGCTGGTTCGTTCGGCCCGATTTACACATGCCTGGGGGAAAACGGCGTCCTCTACGTGAATATCGACGCGATAGTGAAACCTGAAAACAGGTCTCGGAGATGCGTCACACGTTGACGGGCGTCGTGTCCTGGACATCATAGACCATGCCGGAGAACCCAGATTTCAGTCGATGGTCCAGCAGCGCCTTCATAATCTGCTGGCACGTCTCGGGGGTGGCGATGATCTTTCCATCACCATCGAAGGCGATCGCAAACCCATACTCCCCCTGATTATCGCGGAGGTGTTGCATGAAGTCCGGATCACGGTAGTGCCCCTTCATGCGAATGGCGCAAGCGCGTCGAAGCTGGATTTTGTTGTCGCCCACATACGCCACGATCGGCGCGATATCGACGAAAGCGTCAAGGAAGTCCTGTTCGGCCTGGAGCGTCGCAAAATCTTCTCGCTGCGCCGCCTTGTGGCGCAGGACTGACTCAAAGGCGTTTTTGTCGAGGATCAGAACTTCGTCGCCGAGGATGATGAAGTCGAAGGTCCTGCTGAGTTCGAAGTGCGGTCTCTCGTCGATGGCAAGCTGATGGTCCTGGAAAAACACGTCACGCACCGAGTGCGCTTTTTTAGTTTTCCAGCCTGGCTCTGTCTTGCTGACCGCATAAGTGATTTGATCGCCGACCGTAAACTTTGCCACGTAGGATTTGGAATTCAGGAGGTGCTTTACGTTTAAAACTTTCCGGGGCTGAGTTTCCTCTGCAACCTCGGCCAGCAGCCGGTTTGCGTACGTCTCGTCGGCGGGGACAGTCAGGCCGCTGGCTTCGTTGTTTTGCGCCAAAAGCGTGTAGTCGAGCACCTCCTCAATGCGGGCCAGATCCGATGCAATCGTCTCTCTTAGAGCGTTGTCCACGTCATCATCAGTCTCAACCCAACGACATGAGTAGTCAGGCGCACCTGCGGCTGGACCGGTGGGGCCCTTCACGGTCCAGAGTGTTACCTGCGCATTGGCCAGATAAAGGGCTCTTAATTCTTCAAGTATTGGCATCAGTCGCCTCCATCGTTGGAGCCGGACTTAATTACCATCACATCCTGAACTACAGCCTGGTTGTACCGCTTGCCCGGCTCGAGCGGCACCTTGGAAAGGACGCGACCGAAGTGCTCGCCCTCAGCTCCCGGGAACGAGTACCTGACTTCATAAAGCCGCCAGCCAAACACGATCAGCAGCGGATTCATAACTAGCTGGCCGGAGCGATACAGGATCAGGAACATCCACCCGAGGAAGATAAGCAGGCCAATGAATTTCCCGGTATCCTGATAGTTCAGGCTCATGAATGACACGACGTAGGGCAACGTGTAGCTCATGAGTTCTGCCGGGATGTATTTCGCTTCCTTGATATCCGCAGGCATTTTGGGCCGCACGGTCGCCAAAACGCCGAGAGACAGCAGAAAGCAAACCAGGCACACACCGAATATCACCAGTGGAAACAGGCCGTTTTGTAGCGGAATCGCGCAGTCTGCGTCGGTGAATGGCCAACAAATGGGAGCAAGAAAGAGATCGTACCTATAGTCCTGAGCAAGCAAGATCAGGCTCAGTGGGAAATAAGAGCCAACAAAAACAACTATGGATGCGAACAAAGTAAACTGCATGTGCGCCCTATCCTTCCAAGACAACATGCTTCATTTTGTCTGCAAAGGCCAGAATTGTGTTAGACAAGGGGGCAGGACCCTGAACCGCTGCCTAGCGGCGAGCAGCGGGGGTGCAAGGATCAAGGGAGGGGATCACCCGGCCTGCAAAAACCAAAGTTGCGGAAGGTCGAGGACGCCCTTTATCTGCACCGAGGGCAGAGTCCCAAGTCTGAAAGACGGAATATTGGCAGCCGCAGGAGCATCAGCATGGCGGTGCCCAAGGGCAGATGCGGGATCGACTGCAGCGCCGGGGCCGGAAGTGAAAACAGCCGCAGGAGCGACAGCATCGCGCTGCCTCAAGGCAGAGAAGTGGGACCGACTGTACCCGGTTAGGCGCTCCGCCCAAAGCTTGCGCCCAAACTGGAGGCGGCCGAAAGGGCAGGATATTCGGACATACCCGCCAGTCGAGAGGCACCTAGTTGGCTGCCTCGCGAGCAACAAACGCAATAATTTGTTAACCCACTGCTTTCCATAGAGTTTCCCTGTTTGTTCCTCTCTTGTTCTTCCCCAACGAATCTGCCAAGATGTCAAAATTATTCCCAGGGGGTGCAGAATGAGCGAGTTTTCCGAACTGAGGCAGCAAGCCGGATTGAGCATCAAGGAAGCTGCTGAGAAGCTCGGTTATGCCAGTAGACAGGTGTACCGCTGGGACAAGGGTGAAGCAAAGCCACGCAAGGCCGTGCTTGAGACGCTGAAGAGTTTGCGATCCATAAGGGGTGGATCGAACCACGAACCGGATTTCACCTTTATCGACCTGTTCGCCGGAATTGGGGGCCTCCGTCGAGGCTTCGAGGAAATCGGTGGCAAGTGTGTTTTCACAAGCGAGTGGGACAAATACAGCCAGGAAACCTACCGCGCCAATTTCCCGGACGACGATCACGAGATTTCGGGCGACATCACGAAGATCGACGAGAAGGACATCCCCGCTCACGATGTTCTGCTTGCGGGCTTTCCTTGCCAGCCATTTTCCATCGCCGGTGTGTCAAAGAAGAATGCGCTCAATCGCCCGCACGGCTTCGCATGCGAAGCCCAGGGGACGCTGTTCTTCGACGTTGCCCGCATAATCAAACACCATCGACCCAGGGCATTTTTGCTCGAGAACGTCAAAAACCTGGTCAATCATGATCGCGGACAGACTTTCCGCGTTATCAGGGAGGTGCTGGCACAAGAGCTCGGCTATCATATCGAGTACCGGGTGATCGACGCCAAGTCGTGGCTGCCCCAGCATCGGGAGCGCATCTTCATTGTCGGTTTCCGCGAGGATGTCGGTTTCAGCTTTGATGATCTGAAAATACCGAACCCGCTCAAGGGTCCGACTCTTGAGTCCATTCTTCATCCCGAGGACGGCTCCGAGGCACCCGAAAAACCGTTCACCGACGGGAACATCGGTCGCGTTTCTGCGAAGTACACGCTTTCCAACCATTTGTGGAACTATCTCCAGGACTATGCGGAGCGTCATCGTGCCAAAGGCAACGGTTTCGGCTTTGGGCTTTTCGGGCCGGACGGTGTGGCCCGCACCCTGTCTGCCCGCTACTACAAGGATGGCTCCGAGATACTGATCCGCCAGAAGGGAAAGGCACCGCGCCGCCTGACACCACGGGAATGTGCTCGGCTGATGGGTTTTGACGAGGGCCGGGAAAGCAATTTCGTTATCCCTGTCTCCGATACGCAGGCCTACAAGCAGTTCGGGAATTCCGTTGCTGTTCCGGCTGTTCGGGCTGTTGCCGGACATATGAAGCGTTTCATTCTCGAGACTGCGGAAGCGGATATGAAACGGAGTGCGTGATTGTGGACATCGTGGACGCACAAACACGCAGTCGCATGATGGCCGGAATATCCGGGAAGGACACCAGACCCGAACTTCAGATCAGGGGTGCGCTACATGCGCTTGGCTACCGGTTCAGGCTGCATCGCAAGGACTTGCCAGGTCGGCCGGATATCGTGCTGCCTCGATTTCGCGCTGCCGTTTTCGTGAATGGTTGCTTCTGGCACGGGCATGATTGTCATTTGTTCCGCATGCCGTCCACGAGACGCGAATTCTGGAAGAAGAAGATCGAAGGCAATGTCGACCGGGACCACGCGCAGCATGCCGCGCTGATATCAGCATCGTGGAGAGTGCTCACGATCTGGGAGTGCGCTCTCAAGGGCAAGACACGCGTTGGGATTGAAACGGTGATGGCGGAGCTCATTTCGTGGCTTCAATCCGATCAACCTTCGCTGGAAATCAGGGGAGGCCGCTGATGCCGCTGGCAGATGTCACAGACTGGATGGATGAATTCGGTCGTCCCGGAGCTGTATGGTACGCCAAGCGTCTTGCAGCCAATGACACACTTGCCACCAACGCACACCAAGCCGGGCCATACATCCCTAAGGAGTTTCTGTTCGAGATATTTCCGATACTTGAGCGCCCGGATGTCGAGAACCCGGATGTATGGTTCAACGTCTATGTCGACTCCCATCCCGATCACCAGTTTGTCCGCGCCGTCTGGTACAATAACAAGCTTAGAGGCGGAACGCGCAACGAAACGCGTTTGACGAATTTTGGCGGCGCCTCCTCTGCACTTCTGGACCCTGACAGCACTGGCGCACTTGCGGTTTTTGCATTCATGTCCTCAGGCGACGAGGCTGGACGCGAGTGTCACGTTTGGGTCTGCGGCGGTGACGGAACAGAGGCCGATCTGTTCGAGGAACGGTTGGGTCCGGTCGAACCCAAGCAACCAGTTGTCTGGAAGCCAGGAGACCCCGCGCCAGCAACGGACCTGTTCAGTGCCCCCTCCGGGCCCGCGAGCTGCTGGCTGGACGCTGACGAAATTCCGGCAGCTTGGCTTGAGAAGTTTCCTACAGGGCTTGAGATCATCCTGAAGACAATCGAGCGCCGTCAACTTTCAGGATCAAGCGCCGATGTTCGCCTGCTCAAGCGCCGTGATTGTGAGTTCGAGATCTTCCGAAGTGTGGAACAGGCAACCTGGTTGCCCTTGATCCAACAAGGCTTCAATACGATCGATGGATTTCTCGGGATGGCAAGTTCCATCCTGCAAAGCAGGAAAGCACGCTCGGGTCGTTCGCTGGAGTATCACGCGGTTGAGATTTTCAGGGAGGATGGCTTGCTTGAGGGTAGCCAGTTTTCTCATGGCCCGATGATCGAGAGCGGAAAGAGACCGGACTTCCTTTTTCCGGCAGTGTCAGCATACGAGAACCCGGATTATCCGGCTGAACATCTGCGGATGTTGGCTGCAAAAACCACCTGCAAGGATCGCTGGCGTCAGATACTCAACGAGGCCAGCCGGGTGCCGAACAAGCACTTGCTGACCTTGCAGGAGGGCGTATCTGTCAATCAGTTCAACGAAATGACAGAGGCCGGTGTTTCGCTGGTCGTTCCGGCGGGACTGCACAAGTCATATCCGGAGCCGATTCGTCCGCATTTGATGACGCTCGAAGAGTTCATTGGTGATGTGAGGTTGCTGCCGACCGCCAATGGCTAGCCGTTGGCTTGGGTATCCGCGCCGGGGGCGGAGACCTAAGCCCCGAAAGGGATGGAAGCAGAAGGGTGGAGGCCTTTGTTGGGCTGACTCTAACGCAGTGAAAGCGACCTGTACCAGCGACGTACTGTCGGTGAGACAGACGTGTCGTCGTACTGAAAGCAATCAGACATGGCATCAATTGAATTAATGACGCCATTGAGAACTGGCGCTGAAAAACTGCTGCTCCCGCCCGTCGCATAGTGGCTGACCCAGTTGGCGACAATGGCCGGAACATGCGAGGTCAGAACATCCTGAACTTGCTGCGCATCAAGAGCCAGCGTGTTGGCTTTCTGGTGCAAGTCGATCGCCTGCTCAATCGCGTTAAGGCAATTCTTGACCATCTTGTTTGTGTCCTTGATTACAAAATCAAGTGGAACAGGGATACTCACTTTGCGAATTATTTGCTGAAGTTTGTATTCTAGATACTGTCGAACTATCGGCTCAGCTTCACTGATCTGCCCTGCAGACAGAAGTGTTGTTACACGAGTCTTAAGTCGGTCCGCACCCTGCGCTTGATGGAGAATGTCACCCATTGGAGGTGAGCCTTGCAATTTATTGTGGTGCCAAATCGCAGTTCCACCTTGGGTATCAAAGTATTTTTCAAGCAAACCATCGTGACTCAAGATGATGAACTGCAACCCATCTGCGTTTTGTGGGTACTGCAATTTTGTCCTGATTAACTCCATAAGATAAAACTGATGTCCGGCATCAAAACTCGATGTCACATCATCAAGAACAACAAAGCGCGGCGCACCGGAGTGCTTCACCGCTGCCGCAAGGAACACGGAGATCGCGAGAGCATTGCGGTAGCTTTCGGAGAGCAAGGCGCGAGCGGAAAGTTTGCGCTGCCCGTGGAAATCGCTGAGTTCGACGTTAAGATCTTCTTTATCGTCGGCACGCTGTAGATCGGGAACTACATCACCAACCTGCATGATGTCCTTATACATCGATTTGTACTCAGCATCGATGTCACCGATCTTCGCCTTAGATAGGGCTCCTTCGGCGGTCGCCAGTCGCGAAGAAGCTGTGGAAATAAATGTCTTCCAGCGCTCACGAATGTCCAATCTGGCCTGCTGTTTCGCTTCCTCCGATTGACCTTCATTATAGCCAGTCAAGGCTTCCTTGAATTGCCGCCCGTATTCCACCTGCTCGGTGAGCTGTACAAGCGATGACGGAAGCTCTGCTTCGAGTTTCGTCTTGCTTTCCTGTGCTTTCTCTAGCAAGTCAGGCACTAGTTTGATAAGTGCGGCGGTTCGTGCGATCGCGCCGATAACGTCGGGTTCGCTAACTTCGCCCGACTTCATCTTGGTATCTAGTCCCGCTAGAATACGGTCCTTAGGCTCGACTCCCAACACTTTTGCGCTTTCGTGGTCGGAAAGGCACTGTCGCCAGACGGAGCCCTCCCAAAATTCGCCGAGCTCTTTGGCCTTGGCCGCTGTATCAGCATACTGGGTGAGTTGGGCCTTAATGTAGGTGCTTATGGAGCTCTGAAGCTCACTCTCACAGAGCGGACACTGGGCATCGTTCGACCAAGCATCACTCTCCACAACATCCTGTGCCGCCGAATAGAGCTTTTCAAAGAGATCACCCCGGGTAGCTTCGAGCAATGCGTCTCGCTGGGCGATAAGCGATCTGATCTTCTCCTGCTCTTCGTCGATTGCTTTTGCGTCGTGGGTTCCCAGAGCCTCCATTGCGGATATGTTGGCAATAGCTGTCTCAAGCTCCTTGCGTTTTTGTCCACCTTCGGCGCTCTTGATTGCTTCTTTGATGGCATCGAAATCAATGTCTTCCAGCTTCTTGCCGTCGAAGTGCTCTTTGAGTAGTTCAACATTTCCGAGTGCGCGTGAGACTTCGGCGGCATACTGATCGAGCTTGTTCACATCTTCGAACGGCTTTCCCGTAACCTTCTCGAAGTTTGTGCGGAGGGCGGTCAAAGACTGTTGGACGGCGCGTTGCGTTCCGGCGATCTGCGTCGCCAGAACTTTCATCTCAAGATCGGTATTTGTGGTGCGCGTGTCGGAGACAACCTGAAGCGCTTGACGACAATCGGAGTATTCGGAGAGACCGAGAAGGGCAGAGAACGTGCGACCGCGCTCCAGCGGTGACTCCTCTATGAAACGGGAGAACGTGCGGTAATCCAGAAGCGCAAAAGCCTCGTTTAGGGTATCGAGAAAGCTCTCGGGATCACCATGCCCGCTGGGACTGGTAACCGTTCGGTTCCCCGTGGCATCGCGCTCCACCTTGATGGAAACGGCCGCTCCGCCGTCATCAGGTTCTAGCTCGATCTCAATCAGTGCTTTGTTGCCGGAGTGAAAGCGGTTGCAGTAATAGTCCTGCGGTCGCTCGTGTGCTTTTAGGTCATCAAGCTTGGGGATCGTTCCGTGAACCGCATAATATAACGATTCAAATATTGAACTTTTTCCTATCCCATTAACAGCGAATACTGAGTTCACAGCGGTGGGTTTGAAGCTGATATCAAGTGGGTTTCCTTGGTTGTTAACACCGCGAAATCCCTCGATCTGTAATCTTTTTAGAAAGTAGCGAGGCATTATTTGCCCTCCTCCTCTGTATCCTGCGTGAGCAGTTCATCTAGGGCGGCGGCGATAGCCTCATTGAAGGATGTGCGGGCCTTTGTGTCCCTCTCTCCATCGTGAACGACAGCGAGAAGCTTCTCCCAGTTGGCCTTTAGAATTTCCGCCATCTCGGGATCGCTGTCTTTCACGCTCTCCAAGAATTCTGAACAATTCTCGGGAAATCTCTTGCTCCCATCGAAAGTAAAATCTGTCATTGCGCCTTCCTTCCGGAAGTAAGTGTAGCTGCTAGATACACTGCCTGCCACGCCAATTGCGAAATCGCTCCACAGTTCGCACCGCCATTCAAGGGGACCTCTTGATCGCGGCCCGGCGACGCAAAGCTCGCGGCATCCAACCAGCGCACGGTTGGCCATGGGGTGTCGGGGAGCTTGGAGGCTCCCTGGCTGGCGATCAATCGGCCATCCGATTGTGCATGGTCCGGTGCAGGTGGAGAGGCAATTCTTCAGACCCTGCAAGTGGGTTCAGGGCGGCGCGGTAGCCCTCTGATCGATGGGTGCAGGGAGAGCGAAGTCTCCCCGCGAGTGCTCAAGCGGCGATACGCTTGGATGGCGCGGGCGGGCTCGATGCCCGATCCGCGCCGAAAGCTAGAGGTATGCAACAGGAGAGCGCAGCGTCTCCTTTGCCAAGATGGTGCTACCAGCACACATCTTGCGGTGCGCAGCACCCGGCAACTTCCTACCTCTTGCGCCCCGAAGTGATGTTTGCCTTTCCCTTATCGCGGACGATCTGCATCAGCTGGTTCATGCACCGCCGTTTGCTCGGCACCCAAAGTCTGAGAACTGTTGGTGCCCGCGTCTCGACTTAGCCCATGCGTTGCGGCCAACTGGTCAACCAAGCCAGACAGGCCAGATGAAACCCCGCCTCTCCGATAGGAGCCCACTACAGTCAGAAAAAGCATTTTCTGATGACGCTCGGTAATCGACCGCACGTATTCCGACGTTTCGTCGAATGTACTGCAATAACATATTGAATACTGGTCTGGAATTTTTCTAAAGTATTCTTTGTATTTCTCCGCATCCTCCCCAACAAGAATTATGTATTGGAACGCTTGCGCAATGGCACTAGCCACGCTCACATCAAAAGCTGGATGTTCGGCGAATCCACACCCACCCAACACGATTGCGCGGGGACCATTCCATGGAATTGTAGATGCACTCTCTGCAAGATGCGCAAGATTCACGGTGTTTGTCTTTGCGGTGTTGTCGAAAATCTTAATCTTGCCATCTGCTGTTGTTCTCCAGCTCATGCGACCGGGGAGCGGCCGAAACGCAGCCAGAGCGCGCGCGACTTGGGCGAGCGGGTATCCTAGCGCAAGACAAATTGTCGCCGCGCAAAGTCCAACATACACACCAGAAGCGCCAGTTAGGTAGAGGCGCAGCGACACTTCATCTGCACCCATTTGAATAGAAATGTCAGAGTGATCATCGGCGATCTTACGTATTGTAGACATGATGTTCGCTGGTTGGCGCAAACCAAACCAGATGGGAGGATTGGGAAGCGAGCGAAGGTCGGTCAACCAGTCCGTGAGAATCTCGTCTGCATTGAGAACTGCAAAGCCATCGTGTGCGAGATTGCGCACGAGGTCGAGTTTCTCCGCCGCGATCGCACCTATAGATCCAAAGCGGTGAATATGGGCGGGCCGAACATTCAACACGGCGGCAATGGTAGGTTTCGCGATCGACGCCAGTCTGTCTAGGCATCCGACGTGATCAGACTGATACTCGACGACGAATATCGGTGCGGATGCTACGCTGCTTCGCGCCGATGCGTCGAGAATGCCGGTTCCCAGTGAGAGCGGTGTCGTCCGCTGCAATCCGATTGGTTTGACTCCCGCTCCCATAGCCGAGAGCATTGAGGCCACACAGTACCAGGTGGTGCTTTTGCCGCTTGAGCCAGTGACCCCGACTACCTTGGTACGCAGCATCTCAAGGCGCCCTGGCGCAAGCGACGCCATCACTTCAATCGGGCTGTGGGTCTTTAGCCACAGGATACCCTCTGGAAGCTGCGCCGGCACCGCCGCGTCAGTCAGGATGGTGCTCGCTCCTCGCCGCAATGCGTCCGCTATGTGATCGCGATTGTCGAACACCGGCTCGGTCGGATTCGCCGACGGCGGCCAGAACTTAGAATCAGGGTCGTCGCGGTCAATGCGACACGCGACGAACATTGACCCCATGTGAACCTCTCGCAAATCACTCGCTACAGCATGCACTTGGCGTTCTAGCAGTTTCGGATCACTTGGCGTGACGGCCGGAGATGCCAGAGCGAAATCGTTGCCGGTCAGCATTGTGACTTGGCGGTCCCATTGATTGGGACTGCCGCACCAAGACGCTCGACAGTCTTCACGAACAAAATGGCAAATTCACCCGCACGGACATAGCAGACGACCGACAAAACAAGAAACACTAGACCCACAGAGAACGAGCCATCGAGAAATGCGAGTACTGTTAGAACAAAAGTTGAGGCATGTGTCGCTTTGAAGAACTCATTCAATGCGTAGTAGTAATCGGCCGGACCGGAGGTCTTTGTGTATTGCAGTGTTGAATACTCACGCCAAAAATCTTCGACCGAGTGATTGCGCGCCGAATCGCCTCGTCTAGCGTGGCTCAGTATGGCAGACACTAGTCGACTTTTGTAAAGAATCAACGTGTTAACGTAAAGGAACGCGGAGATTAACTTATTCGCGACACGAGGTTTAAGACGTGCATGGAGCCACACGTAATATTTTAGGCTGACGAAATTTACGAAGTTCAGCATGTGTCCGACGAAATAAATGACTGGAATGAGCACAATGGTAACAGCCGAGCCAATAAACCCAAACTGATCGTTTACATTGTTAGATACAAATAGGCCGAAAATTATGCGGAAGTAGATAAGCGCGCATCCAGAGGTAAAAAGTGCGCCAGCACTAAAATAGGTGATGAAATCGCGAAAAGTCAGTTGCGAGGGCATCTGGCACCTCGTTCGGTTGTCATGCCTAGGTGATACAGTGTTCAAGGCGAAGAGTGAAGATGGCAACGACTTTCCTAATTAGTGTGAGCAGCCCCGCCGTCGTCGGCGGGGCCCTTGACGCGATCGTCTACGCCAGCTCCAACTCGCGCGTCTCCGCTGGTCTGGCCGGGGCCTTCGCGGCCTCATCCGGCTTGCGGTTGACGCGCAGGGCGATGCGGCCCTCGACGGGGATCCCGTCGAATATCAGCGCGAGCCCCTTGCGGTCTTTGTGCGGGAAGGCAATGCCGACCTTGACCCAGCGGGCGTCCTGACCGTCACCGAGGACCTTGTAGATCGTGTGGGTCGGGCGGGCTTTGTCATTCGTGTTTGCTTCAGTCATTTTCAGTCTCCATTTCGTTCGTCGCCGGACACCGCGTCCGGCTTCATGGGGACTTTCAACCGCACGGCGGATAAGCGGCACGTCACACGCCGCGCGAAGCGCGCCCTTTAGCGGGCAAGCTGCACAAGACCACGAGCAAAGCGATGGGGGCGCGGAAGCGCCAGCGCGTTGACGGACGCTGAGCCTGCGGTAAGTCCCAATCAATGAAGCCGAGCTGTGGTCCGGTACTACCAACTCTGGAGACGGTATGACACGTGCGCGCACGGTATTGGCCGCCCCGATCTTGGCACGGTCTAATCCTCGGTGATGGACAGCGCCTCGGACAGTCCGGCGCGGATGTCTTCGTCACGGAACCCTGGGGCATTGCGCTTGAGCCAGGCGATGCGCTCGCCGGCCTGCCGCATCACCGCGCGTGCGCCCGCAGGGAGGTTGCGGGGTCTGGCTCCGACCGGGCCGCAGAGGCGAATGAGTTCGAGCAGGTGACGCTGCATCATGGCGTAGACGGTATCGGCGGGACGCTCTTGCATCATCACGTAGAAGTCGTAGCGCCAGCAGCTTTCGGCGAAGTGGTAGGGCGGCTCGGTTGCCGGTGAGCGCAGGCCGCGATGCCTGCCGATGCGCTCGAAGTGGTATTCAAGCAGCGCCTTCTCGAACACGGGATTGTCACTCTCGAACGTCTCAGGGTCCTGCCCGGCGTAGAAGTCGAGAAACAACCCGACCTCGTAGAAGAACACGCGTAGCTTGCGATAGATCGCATGCGCGCTGTTGACGCTTAAGCGTACGTCGCGCGCCGCCTCGGTCGTGCTGTGATCGCGGACGAAGTGCCAGAGGAGCTTTCGGAAGCGGTAGTCGCTGATCTTGGCCGAATGGTAGAGCACGCTCACACGGCGGCGTTTGCTTTTGCGGTCAGCGACCTGCTCCGATTTGGTATGACCATTCAATCCCTTGCGCGCCCCGGCATCGCCCCTGTCGTCATTCTGCTTGTATAGACTGCATGGCGCACGCTGGAAAACCACTTGCCGCCGGGCTACCCCTCGTAAGCCACGCTTCGCCCCGCACCGCAGGAATTCACGGTTTTCAAGACCGGAATCCGTCCCCAGCGGGAGTAGCGAACGGTGTCAATCTTCTGGAAATTCCTCAATATCTATAGGACTTTAGTCCTGATATTTGTTGCATGTTCTGTTTTTGTTCAGTATGATGGGACGCTTGTTTTCATGCAGGCACACACGAAAGGAGACCGGTCATGAGTAACGAGAGCATGACCGGCCCAAACGGTGCGGAGTCAGAGAACGAGGCGGCGGCGTTTCCGGCGCTTCGGTTCGATCCACAGGAATACATGCAGTTCGTTGAAGACGAGGACGTAACCGAGGCCCAGGCCGAGGAACTGCTCGGCACCATCTGGCTGATCGTTGTCGCCTTTGTTGATCTGGGCTTCAATATCCACCCGGTCCAGCAGGTTCTGGATAAGTCGGGCGAAAATGTCGCCTCGGATTCGCCGGAAGTGGTATCCTCAAGGGACGAATTTTCAAACAGCATCAAGCAAGCGGCTGCGACGCGCCCGAACGGGCACGCCGCAGAATTGGAGGAGTCATGAAGGCGGTATCAAGTGAGGTTTTGGACGTGGCGACGGCAGTCATTTACTGCCGTGTCTCCAGTGTGGCGCAGATACAAAAGGGACACGGCATTGGTTCTCAGGAAACCCGTTGCCGCGAGTTCGCGCGCCTGAAGGGCTATCCGGTCGAACGGGTGTTCACCGATGAAGCGGTTTCCGGTGGTCTCATCAATCGCCCCGGTATCCAGGCGATGCTAAAATTCCTGCACGCCGGAAAGAAGACGGACACCTACGTCGTCCTGATCGACGACATTTCTCGGCTGGCGCGCGACATCAAAGCTCATATCGAACTGCGCAGCGCGATTGCCGCGACCGGCGCGCGGCTTGAAAGTCCCTCCATCGAATTCGGTGAGGATTCCGATGCGCAGCTGGTTGAACATCTGCTGGCAAGTGTGTCGCAGCACCAGCGGCAGAAGAACGCCGAGCAAACACGCAACCGGATGCGCGCGCGCCTGAGTTCCGGCTATTGGCCGTTCTCGGCACCCGTCGCCTTTCGTCAGGAACAATCGCGCGGTGAAGGCAAGCTCCTGGTGCGTACCGAGCCGGTGGCGTCCGTTGTTCAAGAAGCGCTGGAAGGATTTGCGTCTGGCCGGTTTCAGACGCAGGTCGAAGTGAAGCGCTTTCTGGAATCCCATCCCGAATTCCCATCCAGTCGAACAGGCCACGTGCGGAACACACTGGTGCGTGAGTTGCTGACGAATCCGATCTACGCGGGCTATGTGCAGCGTCCGGATTGGGACATCTCACTGCGAAAGGGTCGCCACGACGGGCTGATCAGCTACGAGACGTTTGAGCGCATCCAGCAGCGCCTCAAGGAAGGCGCACGGGCACCAGTGCGTGCGGACCTCAGCGCGGACTTCCCGCTGCGTGGTGCCGTGGCCTGCGCGTGTTGCGGCAAGCCGCTCACCGCGTGCTGGTCCACGAGCAAAACGGGTGCGAAGCATCCCTATTACGTTTGCTATTCGAAAACCTGTGAGCGCTCGCGCAAGTCCATCCGGCGCGACAAGATCGAAGGCGAGTTCGCCGCATTGCTGGAGAGCCTGACGCCCTCGCGCAAGCTGTTCGATCTGGCGCGGGCGATGTTCAAGGACGCGTGGAACCAACGCAGTGCGCAGGCACACGCAATGGCGCAATCGTACGAACGCGAGATCGCGAAAACCGATCAACAGATCGCCGCGCTGCTCGATCGTATTGTCGATGCACCACCATCTGTCGTGCCTGCCTACGAGAACAGGATTGAAACGCTGGAGCGCAGCAAGATCGTGCTGAAGGAAAAGAGTACCGGGAATGCCGAGCGTCGGGGCACATTCGAGGAGTTGTTCGAACTCGCCTGTGCGTTTCTGGCAAACCCTTGGAAACTGTGGGCTTCCGGCCAGATCGAATACCAGAAATTGGTCCTGAGACTGACATTTGCCGACCGTCTGGCCTACGCGCCTGAAACAGGATTTCGAACCCCAAAAACCACCTTACCATTCAAGATGTTAGGAGGCCCGAACATGGCTGAATGTAGAATGGCGGAGAGGGAGGGATTCGAACCCTCGGAACGCTTACGCGCTCAACGGTTTTCGAGACCGCCCCGTTCGACCACTCCGGCACCTCTCCGCAGACCGGTTGCCGGGTGGTCTGATCCCGGCAGGCGGTGCGGCTTATGCCATAGGCCCAAGGGGGTCGCAACATTCAATTTGCCCTCCTTTTCGCGTCCGCTCCGGCCTTCACGATTGCGCGCGCGACCTTGCCCGCAGCCATGCTGCACTTCATGTTCCTGCGTCAATGACACGAAAGCCGGCCGCCGGCGGCGAGAGGGGGAACCATGTCACATTCGTCCAGCAAAATGACGCGTCGCAACGCGATCAAATCCGGCTCGGCTCTGGTTGCCGCCGCAGCCATTCCCGGCCTATCATCCCCTACCATGGCCGCCTCGCACGTCGAAATGAGCAACACCATTCCCTCGGCTTCGGGCGAGATCACCGTCCTGCCGGTCAATCACGCGAGCCTGGTGCTCGTTGCGCCCGGACTGACGCTCTACTCCGACCCGGTGGGCGACCCCTCCCTCTATGCCGATTTGCCAACCCCCGACCTGGTTCTCGTCACCCACGAACATGGCGACCATTTCAACGTCGACACGTTGCGCGGCATTACCGGCCGCGACACGCCCCTGGTCACCAATCCTGCCGTTTTCTCCAAACTTCCGGAAGACCTGCAGGCGCGCGCCACTGCCATCGCCAACAACAACATGCTGCTCTTCGGCGACATGCGCATCAATGCCATTCCCGCTTACAACACGACCCCGGACCGGCTGAACTATCACCCTCAGGGCCGCGACAACGGCTATGTCCTGAGCCTCGACGGCGCGACCGTCTACATTGCTGGCGACACCGAGGACACGCCCGAAATGCGATCCCTGACCGGGGTCGATCTCGCCTTCGTGCCGATGAACCTGCCCTATACTATGGATGTCGATCAGGCCGCGGCCGGCGTTCTCGCTTTCGCGCCCAAGGTCGTCTACCCTTACCATTATCGCGGCTCGGATACCGCTGCGTTCAAGGCACTGGTCGACGCCGGCGGCAAGGGAATCGAGGTCCGGCTTCACGACTGGTATTCCTGAGCAGGCCAAGGCGTAACGCTCCGGCTTGACTCCACGGCCAATTGCCCTCATAAGCCCGCCGATTGCGCACGCTGACCAGGGTTGGCGTGCCTTTTGATTTCGCAGCAGCTGTCCGCGGCTATTGAACCATCGATCTGATTGGTTCGTCTCAAGTCTGCCTCCCCGTCAACGACGGCGCAAGGGGCGGCGCCACAGGACGCGACAATAGGGCACCGGCCCAAAGCCGGTGATAAGAAGATGTTCGCAGTCATCAAGACTGGTGGCAAACAGTATAAAGTTGCCTCTGAAGACCAATTGCAGATCGAGCGCCTCCCGGGCGAAGCGGGCGATACCGTCACCTTTGATCATGTGCTCATGGTCGGCGCCGGCGCCGAGGTCACCATCGGCACGCCGCTCGTCGACGGGGCAACCGTTGTCGCCGAACTGGTCGAACAGACCCGCGGCGACACGATCAAGGTCTTCAAGAAGCGCCGCCGCCAGAACTCGCGCCGCACCATCGGCCACCGCCATCATTTCTCCGTCGTCAAGATCACCGACATCCTGACCGGCGGCAAGAAGCCCGCAGCAAAGAAGGCTGCCGCGCCGAAGAAGGAAGCGGCTGAAGAAGCGCCGAAAGCTGCCGCCGCGCCGGCAAAAGCCGCTGCCGCAACCGCAACGGCGGGCATTGTCGATGACGTCAAGCTGATCTCGGGCGTTGGCCCGGCGCTTGAAAAGAAACTGGCCGCCGCGGGCGTGACCAGCCTCAAGCAGATTGCCGAATTCACCCCGGCCGACGTCGAGCGCGTCGATGCCGAACTGAGCTTCAAGGGCCGCATTGAGCGCGAAGAGTGGATTCAGCAGGCCAAGGACCTTTTGGCCGGCAAACCACCGCGTGCAAAGGCCGACAAGAAGTAGTATAACGGACCACAAGGAGCACTTTCATGGCACACAAGAAAGCAGGCGGCTCGTCCCGCAACGGTCGCGATACGGCAGGCCGCCGTCTCGGCGTCAAGAAGTTCGGTGGCGAATCCGTCATTCCGGGCAACATCATCATTCGTCAGCGCGGCACCAAGTGGCATCCGGGCGACAATGTCGGCATCGGCAAGGATCACACGATTTTTGCGACCGAGGCGGGCGAGGTCAGCTTCAGCACCAAACGCGGTGGCCGAACCTACGTATCCGTCAACCCGATGAAGGCGGCCGAATAGCGGCAGGAGATCTCACTTCTGCCGGATCCACTCCCCGGCACTGAAGTGATCACAACGTCACAAAAGTTCAGCAAGGGGAGCCCGATCCGGCTCCCCTTTTGATTTGCATGGACTTTGACAGATGATCATCATGACTTCGCCCGAAGAGATCCGCACCCGGCTGCCCGACCCCATCGTAGCGGACCGGCTGGTGCTGCGCCGCCCCCGCCGTGACGATGCGACGGCTCTGCAAAGGCTCGCCAACAATTTCGCGGTCCACAAGATGCTGGCCCGCCTGCCCCATCCCTATACGATGGAGCACGCCCACGACTTCATCGACAATATCTGCCGGTCGGCAGCCGATCATGGCTATGCCATCACCCGTGACGACGCTTTCGTCGGCGTGATCGGCTTTCACTTCGGCACCGCAGCGGATCGTGATAGACTGGAAATCGGCTACTGGCTGGGCGAGCCCTATTGGGGAAAGGGCTATGCCAGCGAAGCGGCGGTGGCGCTGATCTCGGCTTTGCACGTAATCGATCCGGGCGTTCGGCTGGTGGCCCGGGCATTGGCCGACAATCCCGCATCGCGCCGGGTCCTTGAAAAAAGCGGATTCACGCTGACATCAGAGACGACCGGTGACTGCGGACAACATGCCGGACAACTGATCCGGTATTTCGAATGGCAGGGAGGAGGCCACAATGAGCGCACTTGAACGGGAGGTCAGCCCCGGCGGGTTGCCGCTGAGCATCACGACGCAACGGCTGGTTCTGCGCCGGCCGCGGCTCGATGATGCCCCGCGCTATGCCGAACTCCTCAACAATTTCGCCGTGGCGGGAAACCTCGCGCGTGTGCCGTTGCCCTTTACCGTCGATCACACCAGGGAGTGGCTGCCGGAAAAGACACGCACGCTCAATCCGCGGGAATTCGGCTTTGCCATCACCACGCCCCAGGACGGGCTGATCGGCAATATCGGCTTTCACGAAGGCCGGTTCGGTCCCGATATCGGCTATTGGCTCGGTGAACCCTATTGGGGGCAGGGCCTGATGACCGAAGCCATTCGCGCCACGGTCGCCTGGTTCTTCGACAATACCGGCGAAGACACGCTCTATTCCGGCGTTTTCCATTTCAACATGGCCTCTCTTGCCATTCAGTTCAAACTCGGCTTTGTCGAGACCGGCCGGTCGCAGATCTATTGCCAGGCCCGCGAGCGCGAGGTCGAGCATATCGACACCGAGCTCTCGAGAGAGGATTTCGAAGCGAGCAGGCGATGAAGTTTCTGGATCAGGCCAAGGTCTTCATCCGCTCCGGCAATGGCGGGGCGGGCTCCGTCTCGTTCCGCCGCGAGAAGTTCGTTGAATTCGGCGGACCGGACGGTGGTGACGGCGGGCGCGGCGGCGACGTCTGGGCCGAGTGTGTCGACGGGCTCAATACCCTCGTCGACTATCGCTACCAGCAGCATTTCAAGGCCAAGACCGGCACCCACGGCATGGGCCGCGATCGTTCCGGCGCCAAGGGCGCCGATGCGACCCTGCGCGTGCCCGTCGGCACTCAGGTCTTTGAGGAAGACAACGAAACCCTGATCGCTGATTTCACCGAAGTTGGCCAGAAGGTGCGGCTGCTCGAGGGCGGCAATGGCGGCTTCGGCAACGCCCATTTCAAGACGTCCCGCAACCAGACGCCACGCCGCGCGAATCCCGGCCTCGAAGGCGAGGAAAAGTGGGTCTGGCTGCGTCTCAAGCTCATTGCCGATGCCGGGCTCGTCGGCCTGCCGAACGCCGGAAAATCGACATTCCTCGCCGCCGTTTCCGCCGCCAAACCCAAGATCGCCGACTACCCCTTCACCACCCTTCACCCCAATCTCGGGGTGGTGCGCGCCGGTGACCGCGAATTCGTTCTGGCCGACATTCCCGGCCTGATCGAAGGCGCGAGCGAGGGCCATGGTCTTGGTGACCGCTTCCTCGGCCATATCGAACGCTGCAACGTGCTCGTCCATCTCGTCGACGGCACCGCCGAAGACGTAGTGGGCGCCTACAATACCATCCGCGACGAACTGGCGGCCTACGGTCACGGCCTTGAGGACAAGGCGGAAATCGCCGTCCTCAACAAGATCGACGCCCTGGCCGAAGACGCCGTGGCCGAAAAGCTGAAGGAACTCAAACCTGTCGTCGTCGGCGAACTTCTCGCCGCCTCGACCGCGAGCCAGAAGAATATCGACAAGGTCCTCTTCGCGGTCACGCGGCGCCTCGACGAATCTCGCAAGGCCGAGGCCGAGGAAAAGCTTCCCGCGACCGCCGCCAGCTGGTCACCCTGACATGACCGCCGCCGCCAATCCTCTTGCGGGCGTCAAGCGCCTGACCATCAAGATCGGCTCGTCCCTTCTGGTCGACACGAAAACCGGCCAGCTGCGCCGCAACTGGCTGGAAAGCCTTTGCGCGGATATTGCCGCACTCAGGAGCGAGGGCACCGACGTCATCGTCGTCTCCTCCGGGGCCATCGCCCTCGGCCGTGCCATTCTCGGTCTGACCTCGGCGAAAAAGGCCCTGACCCTCGACCAGGCCCAGGCAGCCGCGAGCGTCGGCCAGATCGCCCTCAGCCAGGCCTGGCGCGACGCCCTCGCCAAGCATCAGGTCATCACCGGCCAGATTCTCGTTACGCCCAACATTACCGAGGAACGCCGCCAGTTCCTCAACGCGCGTGCCACCCTTTCGACCCTGCTCGGGCTCGGTGCGGTGCCGATCATCAACGAGAATGACAGCGTCGCCACCGCCGAAATCCGCTACGGCGACAACGACCGGCTTTCGGCGCGCATGGCCGCCATGGCCAATTCCGATCTGTTGCTGCTGTTCTCCGACGTGGACGGGCTCTATACCGCCCCGCCCGGCAGCAGCGCCGACGCGCACCATCTTGCCCGCGTCGAAAGCATCACGCCCGAAATCGAGGCCATGGCCGGTGGTGCCGCAAGCCACCTGTCGCGCGGCGGCATGACCACCAAAATCGATGCCGCCAAGATCGCGACCGGCTCCGGCACGGCGATGATCATCGCCAAGGGCGCCGACAACCACCCCATCAACGCGGTGGTCGAAGGCGCCCGCCACACCTACTTCCCCGCCCGCCAGTCGCATGCCGCCGCGCGCAAGCGCTGGATCCTCGGAACGCTCGGCGTGACCGGCGAAATTCACGTCGATGCGGGGGCTGCCCGAGCCCTCATGGCCGGCAAATCGCTCCTGCCCGTCGGCGTCACCAGGGTCGGCGGCCATTTCGGCCGGGGCGACACGCTCGCCATATTCGGGCCGGACGGGGTCGAAATTGCCCGTGGCCTTGCTTCCATGTCCGATGAAGAGGCTCAGACGGCAAAGGGCCGCAAATCGGCAGAGATCGCCGCGCTCTTCGGCCCGGCAAGCCGCACCGAACTGGTGCATGCCGACAATCTTGTGCTAATGGCGGCCGACGCCCGACCGGCCGTGAGTGAGTGACGTGAACATTCAGTCTCAACCCCGCATGTCTGAAACAGGCCTTGCCGCCGAGATGGCCGAGATCGGCCGCCGCGCTCGCGCCGCCGCGCGGATTCTGGCGAGCGCCCCGACCGAAGCCAAGAACCGGGCGCTGACGGAAGCGGCCGCCGCCCTTCTCGCGCATCGCGACGAAATCCTCAAAATCAACGCCGCGGAAGTCGCGACAGGCGCAGCCAACGGACTGACGGCCTCGTTTCTCGACCGGCTGAAGCTCGACAAGGACCGCATCGGCGCCATTGCCTCGGCCCTGCATGACATTGTCGCGCTCAACGACCCGGTTGGCACCACCATCGCCGAATGGGATGTGCCCTCCGGCCTTCATATTTCGCGCGTCCGCACGCCGCTCGGCGTGATCGGCGTCATTTTCGAAAGCCGGCCGAACGTCACCGCCGATGCCGGGGCGCTTTGCCTCAAGGCCGGCAATGCGGTGATCCTGCGTCCGGGCTCGGACAGCTATCAGACCTCGCGCGCCATTCATGCCTGCCTTGTCGAGGGTCTTGAGAGGGCCGGTCTTCCCGCCGAC
This sequence comes from Hyphomicrobiaceae bacterium, assembly GCA_020638095.1. Taxonomy (GTDB): domain Bacteria; phylum Pseudomonadota; class Alphaproteobacteria; order Rhizobiales; family Devosiaceae; genus JACKJF01. The sequence continues at coordinate 225,261 of JACKJF010000003.1, forward strand.
GCTATTCAGATGGTGCCGACCACCGACCGTGCCGCCGTCGGCGAACTGCTTGGTGGCCTTGGCGGCAATGTCGACGTCATCGTGCCCCGCGGCGGCAAGGGCCTCGTCGCCCGCGTTCAGGCCGAAGCACGCGTGCCGGTCTTCGCCCATCTCGAAGGCATCTGCCACGTCTATGTCGACAAGGCGGCCGACCGCGACATGGCCGTTGCCGTAACGCTCAACGCCAAGATGCGCCGCACCTCGATCTGCGGCGCGGCGGAGACCCTGTTGGTTCATCGCGACGTCGCGAAAACCCACCTCCTGCCCATTCTCGAGGCGCTCGACGCGGCTGGTTGCGAAATCCGCGGCGATCGCGACGTCTGCGCCCTCTTCCCCAAGGCCATTCCGGCGACGGCCAAGGATTGGGACACCGAATATGGCGAACCCATCATCTCGGTGGCCGTCGTCGACGATATCGATGCCGCGATCGATCATGTCGAGACCCATTCCTCGCATCATACCGAGGCGATCATCACCGACGACCGCGCCGCACGCGACCGCTTCTTCGCCAGGATCGATTCCGCCATTCTCATGCACAATGCCTCGACCCAGTTCGCCGACGGCGGCGAATTCGGCATGGGCGCAGAGATCGGCATCGCCACCGGCAAGATGCACGCCCGTGGTCCCGTCGGTCTCGAACAGCTGACCAGCTTCAAATACCTCGTCGAAGGCAAGGGAACGACGCGTCCGTGAGCCTGTCCCCGCGGCCGCCGCGCGTCACCATTCCCGGCATCACCGATCTGCCCGCCTCGGCGCCGGGCATGACGATTGGCCTCTTCGGCGGCAGCTTCAACCCGCCACACGAGGGACACCGGCTCGTCTCCGAGCAGGTGCTGAAGCGTCTCGGTCTCGATGCCGTCTGGTGGCTGGTGACCCCCGGCAACCCGCTCAAGGATCACGGCGAACTCGCCCCATTGCCCGAACGGGTCGAGGCGGCACGGAAAATGATGCGCCTTCCCGACGTCCACGTCACCGGCTTCGAGGCTGCCCATGGATTCCGCTACACGTTCGACACGCTGAGCTTTCTTCGCCAGACGATGCCAAGCCGCCATTTCGTCTGGATCATGGGTGCGGATAGCCTGATGAGCTTTCACCGCTGGGACCGCTGGCGCGACATAGCCGGGCTGATGCCCCTTGCCATCTATGCCCGCCCGGGCGCCTCGAAAAAGGCGCTCTTTTCACGGGCTGCCACCGCGCTCGCCCGTTTTCGCTACGACGAACTCGACGCGCCGCTCCTGCCCTATGCGGAGACCCCGGCCTGGGTCTTTCTGACCGGATTGATGTCCGCCCTCTCATCGACCGAAATTCGCGCGCGATTGCGCCAAAACGGATCAGCCTGAGCCTATTTGCTTGCCCTTTGTTAACTTCTTCGGCATGATAATCGCGTCAGGCAAGATAGGATCTGTCCTCAGACGTGATGCTGCTTTCGGTGCCAATGCCGGCCTTCGGTGCCCTCTCAGGGCTACTTGAAACTGCCTCGCACCCTTTCTTGTCTTTCGCTCAACCATCAAGGAAACGTCTCTAGTGGCTGCATTCACGCCAAACGCAACTGCTGTTGCCAAATCGTCTGCCCCGAAAAACGCTTCCCGCTCCATGATCGATGTAGTCCTAGAAAGCCTTGACGACGCCAAGGCCGAGGACGTGATTTGCATCGACATGACCGGCAAGTCGCCCATGTCCGACTATATGGTGGTCGCCTCCGGCCGCTCGCACCGGCATGTGGGCGCCGTCGCCGATCAACTGGCGCGGGCCCTCAAGGACAACGGATTCGGTACTGCCCGCATCGAAGGCCAGAGTGCCTGCGACTGGGTCTTGCTCGATGCCGGCGACGTGGTGGTGCACGTCTTCCGCCCCGAAGTCCGCGAATTCTATAACCTCGAAAAGATGTGGCAGGCCGACCTGCCGCTCGCCAACTGACCGTCTCATAGAGGCGGAGAGTGCTCCTTTCGCTTGTCGCGGTCGGACGTCTCAAATCCGGCCCCGAACGGGATCTGGTTGCGCGCTACCTTGACCGCGCCATCGCCAGCGGAAAACCCCTCGCCCTGACCGGTTTTTCCATCAGGGAAGTCAGCGAATCCCGCGCCTCCTCCCCCACCGCCCGCAAGGCCGAAGAGGCCAGGGCCATCCTCGAAAACTGTTCGGCTGACAGCTTCACCATCGCGCTTGATGAGCGCGGCGCAGCGATTGCCAGTGACGCATTTGCCGGACTGATCGCACGCGAACGCGATGCCGGCCGCAAGGCGATGACCATTGTCATCGGTGGCGCCGATGGGCTCGACGACAGCGTGCGCGACCGTGCCGACCTCGTCCTGTCCTTCTCGCCCTTGACCTGGCCGCACCAATTGGCCCGCATCCTGCTCTGCGAACAGCTCTATCGCGCGACGACCATCCTCGCCGGCCATCCTTATCACCGCGCCTGACGCCGCCCGCCTGCCAACGACCATAAAAGCGTCTATGTTGGGGCGTTGATTCGCCTGAATGATTTGCTCGCCCATGCCAAAGCCCAAATCCCTGCTTGCCGCCGCCGTTCTGGCCTCGGCCCTTGCCGGGTGCTGGGCTTTGCCAATCATGGCTCAGGAACAGTCCTCACCGGCCGGTGAAGCGCCCGGCGACGCGGTCCACACCGAGGACGCCGCACCCACCGCCGCCAACGAAGCCACCCAGGATGCCGAGGCCGAACTCGAAAAGATCAACCAGGCCATCACCATCAGCCAGGACCGCGCCGATTTCCTGCGTCAGGAAATCGAGAACATGCAGGGCGACCGCGACCAGCAGAATGCCGCCCTCATCGCCGCAGCGCAGCGCGTCAAGCTCGCCGAAATCGAGGTCGGCGATGCCGAAGCGCGCCTGACCGGGTTACTGCAGAATGAAAGCGATATCCGCGCCCGGCTCGACGGGGCGGACATGGATCTCGCGTCGCTTCTTTCCGCCCTGCAGCGCATCGGCAGAAATCCGCCGCCCGCCCTCATCATCGATCCCGCAGACGCCATCAACGCCGCCCGTTCTGCTTCGCTCCTTTCCGCCGTATTGCCGCAATTGCACGATCGCGCCGAAAAGGTCACCGCCGATCTTAGAGCCCTGGTCGACGTGCGCGAAAGCGTCGAGACCGAGAAGAAAACGCTTTCCGACCGGCTCATCACCCTGCAGGAAGAACAGCTGCGCATCGCCACCCTGATCGAAGCCCGGCGCGTCGGCGTATCCCGTGCGTCGACCGAACTCGCCGACGAGGAACAGACCGCCGCCGGTCTCGCCTCGGAGGCGACCTCGCTTGATCAACTGATCACCGCCCTCCGCCAGCGTATCGCCGCCGTCGACCAAGCGGTCGAGGCCGCCCAGAACGCTTCGTCGACCGAAGTCGCAAGCCTCGACCCAGATCAGGTCGCCGCCGCCTTTGCCGACGCCGGCCGCACCGCGCCCGCCATCTCCATCGCCAGCGCCAGAGGCTACCTCACCGCGCCCGCAGCAGGTGTGACCATCACCGAATTCGGCGCCGACGACGGCTTCGGCGGCATCTCCAAGGGCGTCTCCATTCTGACCCGCGCCGACGCCCAGGTGGTCGCCCCCGCCGACGGTTGGGTGATCTACAAGGGCCCCTACCTTAATTACGGCCAGATCGTCATTCTCAATCCCGGAGACAATTTCGTCATCCTTCTGGCCGGGCTCGAGAAACTGGACGTGGATTTGGGACAATTCGTGCGCGTGGGCGAGCCGGTCGGCACGATGGGCGAACACACGCGGGGCGCAACCGTTGCAACCAATGCTGGCAACGCGCGCCCAACTCTTTATATTGAATTCCGCAACAACAATGTGCCCTTCGATCCCGCCCAATGGTGGTCGCCGGTCCGCATTGCCCAGACAACCGGATGAGGTCATGGCACCAACGATTTTCAAGCGCGCGCTTCTTGCGTCCGTCTTCACCGCTTTTTCCCTGACGCTTCCCGTCCTGCCGGCGGGTGCGCAGGATTCCGGACAAACGGACGCCGCTCAGACCGATGCCGGGCCGGCCAGTTTCGACGGCCGCTCGTCCGACGAAATCTATTCGGACCTGCAACTCTTCGGCGAGGTCTTCGACCGCATCCGGTCCGAATATGTCGACGTGCCCGACGAGCGCCAGCTCATCCGCGCTGCCATCGAGGGCATGCTTTCCTCGCTTGATCCCCATTCCGGCTATTTGCCGCCCGACGCCTATGAATCCGTGCGTCAGGACACGTCCGGTGAGTTCGGCGGCCTTGGCGTCGAGATCACCATGGAAGAGGGCATTGTCCGGGTGATGAACCCGATCAAGGACACGCCCGCTTTCCGCGCCGGCATTCTCGCCAACGACTATATCATTGCTCTCGACGATATCCCGATCCTGGGCCGTTCGCTCGACGAGACGATCAATCAGATGAAGGGCAAGGTCGGCACCCCGATCAAGGTGACGGTCGTGCGCGAAGGCGTGGCCGAACCCTTTGACGTCGAGCTCGACCGAGGCTTCATTCCGGTCAAGGCCGTCCGCTGGCGGATGCAGGACGGCGTGGCCCTGATGCGCCTCGACAGTTTCTCCGAACAGGCCTTCAACGGCATCCGCGACGCCATCCACGAAGTCATCGACGAGGGGAATGGCGAACTGCCCAAGGGCATCATCCTCGATCTCAGAAACAATCCGGGCGGACTGGTCGATCAGGCCGTCTATGTCGCCGACGCCTTCCTCAGCCAGGGCGCGATCGTCATGACCCGTGGCCGCAACCCGGACGAGAACGAGCGCTATGACGCGCATCCCGACGATCTCGACGCCCTGATCAAGGACGTGCCGGTCATCATCCTCATCAATGGCGGCACCGCCTCGGCGGCCGAAATCCTGTCCGGCGCCCTGCAGGACCAGAAGCGTGCAACCATCATCGGCACCCGCTCGTTCGGCAAGGGTTCGGTGCAGCTCATTATCGGCCTCGGCACGAACGGCGCCATGCGGCTGACCATCGCCCGCTACTACACCCCCTCCAACCGCTCCATCCAGGCCTCCGGCATCCAGCCGGACATCGTCATCCAGCAGAACGTGCCCGAGGAATTCCAGGGCCGCGACGAAGTGGTGGGCGAAGCAGCGCTGGCCGGCCAGATCGGCGGCGGTTCCGACGCCGAGGCCACATCGGGTTCTTCGACCTTCGTGCCGGCCGACCCCGAAAAGGACACCCAGCTCAATTACGCGATCGATCTGATCCTCGGCAAGGAAACCAACCCGGCCTACCCGCCCGATCCGAACAGCTAGAGCGTGTTCAGGATTTGAACGGCATCGGCATCGGTTCGGGCAGATCGGGCCGGCCGCTCGCGTGCCGGTGCGCGTCATTCGTGCTATCAGAGGCGGAACTGATTCGTCGCTGGCCACTGGGCGGAGGCGGGGAGTTTTGCGACAAAGGAAAGATCGGCGATGACCGACGATCTCAGCCGCCCGCTTGGCCGGTCCCGAAAAAAGCTCGCATTCACCGGAATGAAATTCGACTTCAGGAACCTGCCGTTTGGCCGCATCATGGCCGGCGCGGGCTTGCTGGTCATCGGGGCTCTGGTTGGTCGCATCCTCCTGTTCAACGATCCTGACGGCGGCCGCCCGAACGTCACCGTTCCCATCAGTTCGATCGAAGACTCAAACCCGGTTGCCCAGACGGTCGCCCAGCCCGAACCCGTTTTGCCGGAAATGTCCAACCAGATCATGGCGCCGGTCGAGACCCCGCCTTTGCCAGTTCAGGACAATCCCGCGCTCAATTCCTCGATCACCGAACTCGCGACCCGGCCGGTCAACGATTACGACGTCTATATCGACCTGGTTGAACAGACCAAATATGGCGATGTTCCCCGCATCAGCCCGCAGGGCGTGACCCCCTTCAAGGCCTATTCGCGCCCCTCGCTGACCCCGGCTTCGGCTAATGGCAAGCCGCTGATCGCCATTGTCGTCACCGGCCTTGGGCTCAACGAGGCAACCACCGTCGATGCCGTCGATCGCCTGCCGGAAAACATCACACTTGCCTTCGCGCCCTACGGGCAATCCCTCGACCGGATGACCAACGCCGCCCGGCGCCAGGGCCACGAAATTCTTCTCGAAGTGCCGATGGAGCCGTTCGACTACCCCCAGTCCGATCCCGGGCCCCAGACGCTTCTGACCAACCAGCCTGCCCGCACCAATCTCGACAATCTCTATTGGCTCATGGCCCGCTTCGGCGGCTATATCGGCATCATGAACAATCTTGGCGCCCGCTTTTCCTCATCGGCCGTCGATTTCACCCCGATCATGGAAGAGCTGGGCACGCGCGGCCTGGCCTATCTCGACGACAATTCCTCCAACCGGTCTCTTTCCCGGCAGCTTGCCGACGCCAACCAGGTGCCCTTTGCCCGCGCCAGCCTGACACTTGATGCCAACCCCTCGCGCGCCGCCATTCTCGACAAGCTGACGGAGCTTGAGACTATCGCCGGCCAGTCTGGCAGCGCCGTCGGCGTGGTCAATGCCCTGCCCGTCTCGATCGCGACCATCACCTCATGGGCGGCGGGACTCGCGGACAGGGACATCGAGCTCGTCCCGGTCAGCGCCCTGATGCAGGAGAACTGATCCGATGCCGGTCCGCGAAACCATGCCCTACCGGCCCTGCGCGGGAATCGCCCTGTTCAATCGCGACGGCCTGGTTTTCATGGGCAAGCGCCTCAAGTTCGTCGAGGGCGAACTCGCCAACCCCTGGCAGATGCCTCAGGGCGGGCTCGACAAGGGCGAAGACCCCGCCACGGGCGGCCTCCGCGAACTTGCGGAAGAAACCAATGTGACCAATGTCAACCTTCTCCGCATCACGGATGACTGGCTGACCTACGAACTGCCCGACGCTGCGCTCGGCGTCGCCCTCAAGGGCAAATATCGCGGGCAGAAGCAGAAATGGCTCGCCGCCCTTTTGACCGGCGGCGACGATGAGATCGATGTCGAAAACCCGATGATGGGAGCCCATCCCGCCGAATTCTCGGCTTGGGAGTGGGTGCCCCTCGAAGAAACGCTTGTCCGGGTCGTGCCCTTCAAGCGCGAGGTCTACGACGAAGTCGTCCGCCAGTTCGCCGACCTGCCCGCACGTATTCGAGCCGGAGAGTTCGCCTGATAGCGCATCTTGAGCTGACGCGTCACCCCGGAGCTGATCCGGGTCTCGTCCAAAACAAAAGGCGCCCGAAGGCGCCTTTTTCATTGAGGATGCCGGTTGCCGGCCTAGAGCATGTTCAGGAAAAGTGCTCCGCGGCTTTCCGGTTCGAACATGCGAGAATACAAAGACTTAGACCATGTCACGTTTTGATTCCGTCAAAACGTGACATGGTTTAGAGCCCGGTCACGATGGCCGAACCCATATGCTCGACCTCGGTCATCAGGTTCCTGAGGCTGTCGACCACCAGCTGCGCCGCTTCGGTTTCGTCGGACCCGTTGGCCGCCGCCATTTCTTCCTGCGCCCTGGCAAGCGCCTCTTCGATTTCCTGGCGGTTGAACTGCTTGGCCGGCCGGGCATCTTCGGCAAGGATGGTGACCGTGCCGTTCGACACCTCGGCAAAGCCGCCCCGCACGAAAACGAGGTTTTCGCTGCCCCCTTCGACCATGACGAAGCCGGGCCTTAAAACGCTCATCACCGGTGCATGTTCGCCAAGCACGGTGAAATTGCCTTCCTGGCCGGGAATCGTCACCGATTGCACGGTCTCCGAAAGAACGAGCCGTTCGGGAGAGACGATCTCCACCTTTACATTGCCGTCAGCCATGTCGGCCCTCCGTTCTTCCGGTCAGCCTCAGGCGGCTGCGGCGAGCTTTTGCGCCTTGGCAACCGCGTCGTCGATCGTGCCGACCATGTAGAAGGCGGCTTCCGGCAGATGATCATACTCGCCCGCGACCAGACCCTTGAATGCGCGGATCGTGTCTTCGAGCTTGACGAAGACGCCCGGCGAACCGGTGAACACTTCCGCCACGTGGAACGGCTGGCTCATGAAGCGCTCGATCTTGCGCGCGCGGGCCACGGCCAACTTGTCCTCTTCGGAAAGCTCGTCCATGCCCAGAATGGCAATGATGTCCTGCAGGCTCTTGTAGCGCTGCAGGATTTCCTGCACCTGACGCGCAACCCCGTAATGCTCTTCGCCCACGATCGAGGGGTCGAGCATGCGCGAGGTCGAGTCGAGCGGGTCCACCGCCGGATAGATGCCTTTTTCCGAAATGGCGCGGTTGAGCACGGTCGTCGCATCGAGGTGCGCGAACGAGGTCGCCGGCGCCGGGTCGGTCAGATCGTCGGCCGGCACGTAAATGGCCTGCACCGAAGTGATCGAGCCCTTGTTGGTCGTGGTGATGCGCTCCTGCATCGCGCCCATGTCGGTGGCAAGCGTCGGCTGGTACCCGACCGCCGACGGAATGCGCCCGAGAAGAGCCGACATTTCCGAACCGGCCTGGGTGAAGCGGAAGATGTTGTCCACGAAGAACAGCACGTCCTGACCCTGATCGCGGAACTCCTCGGCGATCGTCAGGCCGGTCAGCGCCACGCGGGCACGCGCCCCCGGGGGCTCGTTCATCTGGCCGAACACCAGCGAGCACTTCGACCCTTCGGTCGAGCCGTTGTTTTCCTTGGGGTTCTTGTTCACCCCGGATTCGATCATTTCGTGGTAGAGGTCGTTGCCCTCGCGGGTGCGTTCGCCCACCCCGGCAAAGACCGAATAGCCACCGTGATTGTTGGCGACGTTGTTGATCAGCTCCTGAATGAGCACCGTCTTGCCCACACCGGCACCGCCGAAAAGGCCGATCTTGCCGCCGCGCGCATAGGGAGCCAAAAGATCCACGACCTTGATGCCGGTCACCAGAATCTGGGCTTCCGGGCTCTGGTCGACGAATTCGGGAGCCGGCTGGTGAATGGCGCGGCGCGACTTGGCCTTGATCGGGCCGGCTTCGTCCACCGACTCGCCGATCACGTTCATGATGCGCCCGAGGGTTTCCTCACCCACCGGCACCGAGATCGGCTCACCGAGGTCCCTGACCTCCTGGCCGCGCACCAAACCTTCCGACGTGTCCATGGCGATGGCCCGGACCGTGTTTTCGCCGAGGTGCTGGGCAACCTCGAGAACCAGGCGGTTGTCGCCGTTCATGGTCTCGAGCGCGTTCAGGATTTCGGGCAGATGGTCATCGAACTGCACGTCGACCACCGCGCCGATGACCTGTGCGATACGGCCGGTTGCTTGCTTGGCTGCCATGTTGTGTTCCTCGTTTCGCTTGCTCTAGAGCGCCTCGGCGCCCGAGATGATTTCAATCAGTTCCTTGGTGATCTGCGCCTGGCGCTGGCGGTTATAGCTCAGCGTCAGCCGGTTGATCATGTCGCCGGCATTGCGCGTGGCATTGTCCATCGCGCTCATCTTGGCACCCATTTCGCCCGCGCCGTTTTCCAGAAGCGCGGAAAAGATCTGCACGCTCACATTGCGCGGCAACAGGTCGTTCAGAATGGCTTCTTCGCCCGGCTCGTATTCGTAGGAGACCGGTTCGCTGCTCGCCTCACTCGCCTCGAAGGCCGCCGGGATCAGCTGCTGCGCCGTGGGCTCCTGCGAAATGACCGACCGGAATTTCGAATAAAAGAGCGTCGCCACGTCGAATTCGCCGCTGGCGAACATCGAAAGCACCTTCTCCCCGATCGCCTGGGCGTTCGAATAGCCGATCTGCTTGACCTCGCGCAGCGTGACAAAATGCACGATCTGGTCGGCGAAAAGCCGCTTCAGAACGTCGTGGCCCTTCTTGCCGACGCAGAGGATCTTGACCGTCTTGCCCTCGCTTATCAGCTTGCGGGCATGTTCGCGCGCCATGCGGGAAATGTTCGAGTTGAACCCCCCGCAAAGCCCGCGTTCCGCCGTCGCGACGATCAAAAGGTGCGTCTGGTCGGAACCCGTGCCCGCCAGAAGCTTCGGCGCGTCGGAACGGCCGGCATAGGCCGCCGAAAGACCCGACAGCACGTCGTTCATCCGCGCCGCATAGGGCCGCGCGGCGGCTGCGAGCTCTTCGGCCCGCCGCAGCTTCGCCGCGGCGACCATCTGCATGGCCTTGGTGATCTTCTGCGTCGATCTGACCGAGGCGATGCGGTTTTTCAGGTCTTTGAGTGACGGCATGTCATCCGGCTCCGGTCAGCTCACCTAGGCGGCAAAGGTCTTCGAATAGGAATCCAGAACCGCCTTGAGCTTGCCCTCCGTATCCTCGGAAAGAACCCGCTCCTTGCCGATCGTGCCGAGAAGTTCGGCATGCTCGTTACGCAGAAGCGACAAGAGACCGCTCTCGAAGGCGCGCACCTGGCCGACCCCGATCTTGTCGAGATAGCCCTTAACGCCCGCATAGATTACCGCCACTTCCTCTTCGGTCTTGAGCGGCGAGAACTGCGGCTGCTTCAGGAGCTCGACGAGCCGGGCACCGCGGTTGAGCAGGCGCTGGGTGGCCGCATCGAGGTCGGAACCGAACTGGGCGAAGGCCGCCATCTCGCGATACTGGGCCAGTTCGCCCTTGATCGAGCCGGCAACCTGTTTCATCGCCTTGACCTGGGCCGACGAGCCGACGCGCGACACCGAAAGACCGGCATTCACCGCCGGGCGGATGCCCTGGAAGAACAGATCCGTCTCAAGGAAAATCTGTCCGTCCGTGATCGAAATCACGTTGGTCGGGATATAGGCCGAAATGTCGTTTGCCTGGGTTTCGATAACCGGCAGTGCGGTCAGCGAACCGGCGCCATGATCTTCGTTGAGTTTGGCCGCACGTTCGAGCAGACGGCTATGCAGATAGAACACGTCGCCCGGATAGGCTTCGCGCCCCGGCGGACGGCGGAGAAGAAGCGACATTTGGCGATAGGCCACCGCCTGCTTCGACAAATCGTCATAGGCCACCACCGCGTGCTTGGAATTGTCGCGGAACCATTCGCCGATCGTGCAGCCGGTAAACGGCGCAAGAAACTGCATCGGCGCCGGATCGGAAGCCGTTGCCGCGATCACGATCGAATAGTCGAGCGCACCGCGATCTTCGAGCGTCTTGACGAACTGCGCGACGGTCGAGCGCTTCTGCCCCACTGCGACATAGACGCAGAAAAGCTTGTCGTTCTCGCGGTTTTCCTGGTGTGCCGGCTTCTGGTTGAGGAACGTGTCGAGAATGATCGCGGTCTTGCCGGTCTGGCGGTCACCAATGATCAGCTCGCGCTGGCCGCGCCCGATCGGGATCAGCGCATCGATGGCCTTGAGGCCGGTCGACATCGGCTCGTGCACCGACTTGCGCGGCAGGATGCCCGGCGCCTTGACGTCGACGCGGCGGCGTTCGGTCGCCTTGATCGGGCCCTTGCCGTCGATCGGATTGCCGAGCGCATCGACGACGCGGCCCAGCAGCCCCGGTCCAACCGGCGTATCGACGATCGCGCCCGTCCGCTTGACCGTATCGCCCTCAGCGATTTCGCGGTCCGAACCAAAGATCACGACGCCGACATTGTCGGTTTCGAGATTGAGCGCCATGCCCTTGATGCCGCCCGGGAACTCGACGAGCTCACCGGCCTGCACATTGTCGAGACCGTAGACGCGGGCAATGCCGTCGCCGACCGACAGAACCTGCCCGACTTCGGAAACCTGGGCTTCCTTGCCGAAATCCTTGATCTGGTCCTTGAGGATTGCGGAGATTTCCGCGGCCTTGATATCCATTATCCGACCTCTTTCATGGCGACTTTCATCGCGGTTAACTTGGTTTTGAGGGATGTGTCGATCATCCGGCTGCCGACCTTGACGACGAGGCCGCCGATCAGGCTGGGATCGATATTCGTTTCGAGCGCGACATCCTTGCCGAACCGGTCCTTGAGCGTCCTGGCAAGGGAATCGAGCTGGGATTTGGAAAGTTCTGCCGCCGAGGTCACTTCGGCGCGCATCTCGCCACGTTCGGTGGCGGTGCGCTCCTTGAACGCCGAAATCATCGCCGGCAGGGCAAAGAGCCGCCCGTTGCGCGCGACCGTCTTGATGAAGTTGCTGGCCAGGACCGGCAGGTCGAGCTTGCCAATGATCACGTCCATCGCCTTGGCCTTCTCATCGGTATCGATGAGCGGGCTTTTGAGGAAATCGGCGAAATCCACGCTGTTTCCGGCGAGGGCCGCAACCGAATCGAGACCGGCTTCGATGTCGCCGAGGGCGCCATCCGCCTTGCCGAGATCGAAAAGGGCATTGGCATAGGGTCGTGCGATCTGGGCTAGGGCGGATCGTGATGCGCTCAAACCGGTCGCTCCGTGGTTGGGCTTGCCCCGGTTTGTCCGGAGACAGGCAATCAACGGGAAAAAGGGTGCGGACAAGCTGCCGCCCCCGGCAAATTCGCGCCCCCTCTAGCACACGTTTTGCAGCGCTCGCAAGCGGCAGAAAAGCGATTCCAACGGTCGGTTTTGCTGGGGATTGGCCGGGCCTGCGACCTGGCGTCGCGGAGCGGCAGCCAACCGCTTTTTATGACTGACTTTCCCGCTGTCCGTCCGCCGGTTTCATGACCCACCTGAAGGCAAGGAGCCCGAGTGCCGCTCCAAGCAGCTGCATGAGAATGAACATCGGCGCATCCACCGGACGAATGCCCGAAAACGTGTCCGTGAAGGCCCGGGCGACCGTCACCGCCGGGTTGGCGAAACTCGTCGAGGCAGTGAACCAGTAGGCCGCCGTGATGTAGAGCCCGACGAGCATGGCAACGCTCTGTTCGCGGAACCGCACGCCGAAAAAGATCGTCACGGCCAAACCGAACGAGGCGATGATTTCAGCGAACCACTGCGCCATGCCGGTGCGCGCATGGGAAGAGAATTGCACCACGTCCAATGCGAACATCATGTGCGCGATGAACGTACCCGCTAGTCCACCAAGGATTTGCGCGATCACATAGGGCAGGATGTCTCGCCAGGACAATCGCTTGTCGATGGCCATGACGAGACTGACGGCGGGATTGAAATGCGCACCGGAAACCGGCCCGAAAAGCGTGATCAGCACATAAAGGATCGCGCCGGTCGGGATCGTGTTGCCCAAAAGCGCCAGCGCCGTATCATCGGTCAGGCTCTGGGCCATGATGCCGGATCCGACGACGGTCGCGACCAGAAATCCGGTCCCGGCGAATTCGGCGAAAAGCCGCCTGCTGAGGGGAAACGCCATCACCTGGTCAGGCGTCCGTGCCGCCGCCAATGTCTCTCAGCCTCTTTTGCAGCGTCAGCCGGTCGAGCGACGTCAGGGGCAGATTGACAAAGACCGAAATGCGGTTGCTCAGCATGCGATAGCTGTCCGAAAAGGCGAGCATCTTCTCCGCATCGGTACCGATCACGGCCGCCGGATCGGGCACGCCCCAATGCGCGCTCATCGGCTGGCCCGGCCAGACCGGGCATGTCTCTTTGGCCGCATTGTCACAGACGGTGAAGACGAAATCCATCTTCGGCGCATCGGGCACGGCGAACTCGTCCCAGTTCTTCGACCGGGCGAACGACGTGTCGTAGTTGAGCTTCTTGAGGAGCTGGATTGCGAATGGATTGACCGTACCGGCCGGGTGCGATCCGGCGGAAAAGGCATTGAACCGGCCCATGCCCTCGCGCTTCAGAATGGCCTCGGCCATGATCGACCGCGCCGAATTGCCCGTGCACAAAAAGAGCACGTTGAAAATCTTGTCAGCCACACTTTTTCTCCCGTTGAGCGGTTGATCCGAGCCCGGCAATGACCGGCTGGCACAGGTCCGGCCGGCCGCCGCAGCAGTCTTCCATCAGAAAAGACAGCAGCGCCTGCATGGCAGGTAGATCGGCGAAATAGACGATCGATCGTCCGTCGCGTTCATGACGCACGAGCCCCGCCGCACCAAGAATGCCAAGATGCGCCGACATCGTGTTCTGCACGATCCCGAGACGGGCGGAGATTTCGCCCGCCGCTATGCCCACTTCGCCCGCACCGACCAGAAGCCGGAACGCGTCGAGCCGGCTTGCCTGCGATAGGGCCGAAAGGGCCATGAGCGCCGAAGACTTATCCATGACGGCGGATATATGACCCGTCCATGACAGGTATGTGACAGCGCGGCCTGCCTTTTTCCGGCGCCGGGCCCCCGCCCCGATCTCAGAAAAAGCTCATCGGATCGATATCGACCTGCACCCTGAGGTTGCCGCGGATGCGATCGGCGTGGCCAAGCCAGAAGCGCACATAGTTCGATAGATCGAAACTCTTTTCGCTCTGTGCCAGAAGTCTGACCCGATGCCGGCCGCGCACCATCGAAAGCGGCGCATCGACCGGACCAAAGAGCTTAACCCCTTCCGCCTGCGGCGCCACGCGCAGCAGGTGTTTGGCATAGTTCATTGCCACGTCGTGTTCGTTGGCCGAGACGATCAGTGCCGCCAGCCGCCCGAACGGCGGCATGCCGGTTTCGCGCCGCGACGCCATTTCATGGGCATAGAACGCTTCCCGGTCTCCCCGGATCATCGCGTCGATCACCGGATGCTCGGGATGATAGGTCTGAAGATAGGCGCGGCCCGCCTTGCTCGCCCGCCCGGCCCGGCCGGTCACCTGGGTCAGGAGCTGGAACGTCTTTTCCGCCGCGCGCGGGTCGCCATGTGCAAGCCCGAGATCGGCATCGAGCACCCCCACAAGCGTCAGCTTCTCGAAATGGTGCCCCTTGGCCACAAGCTGCGTGCCGATGATGAGGTCATAGTCTCCCCGTTCGATCTCGGCGAACCGGTCGCGCAATTGCGCGTTCGAGCCCATGTCGGAGGAAAGCACCACCCGCGACGCTTCGGGGAAACGATCGGCCACCTCCTCGGCCACCCGCTCGATGCCCGGCCCGATGGGCACCAGGCTGTCCGGCTCGCCGCAATTGGAACAGACATCGGGCCGCCGGATTTCGTGTCCGCAATAGTGACAGCTGAGCACGCCCCGGAACCGGTGTTCGACCAGCCAGCTCGAACAGTTCGGACACTGATATTTGTGCCCGCAGGCCCGGCAAAGCGTTAGCGGCGCATAGCCGCGCCGGTTGAGAAACAACAGAACCTGCTCGCCGCGATCGAGCGTTGCGAAGATTTCCCGCGCCAGCGCCGGAGCGATCCACTGCCCGCGCTCGGGACCCGCTTCACGCATGTCGATGGCGCGAATGTCGGGCAATTGCGCATCGTCATGCCGCTGGTCGATGCGAACGTGCCGGTAGCGCCCCGTCTCGGCATTGTTGTAGCTTTCGACAGAGGGCGTGGCCGAGGAAAGGATGACCCGCGCCTCGTTGAGCTGTCCCCTCACCACCGCCATGTCGCGGGCATGATAGTTGACCCCGTCCGACTGCTTGAACGCCCCGTCATGTTCTTCGTCGATGACGACGAGGCCAAGTTCGTGGAAAGGCAGGAACAGCGCCGACCGCGCCCCGACCACCACCCGCGCTTCGCCGGTCGCAACCCCTCGCCAGATCCGCGCCCGCTGCACCGGCGTCATGTCGGAATGCCATTCCGCCGCCCGCGTGCCGAAGCGTGCCGAGAACCGGTCGAGGAAAGTATGGGTCAGGGCAATTTCGGGCAGGAGGACCAGTGCCTGCCGCCCAGCCCGCAGCGTATCGGCAACACACTCGAAAAAGACCTCGGTTTTGCCCGAGCCGGTAACCCCGTCGAGCAGGGCGACCCCGAACCGGTCGACCGGCATCTCGCGCAACGCGGCGAGCGCCGATAGCTGGTGTGCGTTGAGATCGAGCGGCGCATGATCCGGGTCGGGCAGCCCCACCGAAGGCGGCGGCGGCAAGGTGACCCGCTCGATCGCACCGGCCCGCTCCAGCCCCTCGATCACCGACGGCGAGACGCCGCTGGCCCCGACAAGTGCCGGTTTGGCCCAGGCCATCCCGTCCGAAAGGGCATCCATGACCCTCAGGCGCGCCTCGGTCATCCGCTCAGGCTCGATTCCGGTTCGCCGAAGCGCGATGATCGGTCGTGGCGGCTCAAGCGCCTCGCGCACCCGCAGCGCCCCGCGCAGCACATTGCCCGGCGCATTGAGCGTATAACGCGCCACCCAGTCGACCAGCCGCAGCAATTCCTCCGACAGGGGCGGCACGTCGAAGGCGAACCCGATATCCTTGAGCCGGTTATGGGCAAAATTGTCCTTGGGCGCGCCCCAGACCACGCCAAGCGTCGGCCTTGGTCCGAGCGGCACCTCGACGATCGACCCGCGCATCACATGCATGCCCTCGGGCACCCGGTACGAATAGGGCGCCTCGACGTTGACGGTCACCAGAACCGATGCCACCTCGCCCGGGCCGAACATGTCGCCATCATCTGCCATAGGACAAAGATTAGGGTTGGCATCCGATTCGGCAAATGTCCTTTTGCACTTCGCTAACGGCGGCGTGCTAGAGTTTCGAACATGAGCGACCTTGCCTTCAGCGTCACCGAAGACCTTTCCGGCCTGATCGGAGCCTGGCTCGCCGACCGTGCCCGAGTGCGCCGCCTCGCCGAAAAGACCATCGAAGCCTACCGGCGCGACGTCGCCGCCTTCACCCGGTTCCTGACCCGCCACTTCGGCGAACCGGCCGCGGCGGCACATTTCGCGCGTCTGAGGCCGGCCGATTTCCGCGCCTTCATGGCCGCCCGCCGCGCCGAGGGCCTGTCGTCCCGTTCGCTCGCTCGCGCCCTTTCGGCCGTCAGGAGCTTCGCCGCCTATCTCGAGGCCAACGGATATGCAGTTTCTCCGGCACTTTCCCTCGTCAAGTCACCGAAACTACCCAAACCGCTGCCGAGAGCCCTGACGGTGGCCGAAGCCCGTGCCACACTGAGGACCGTCGACGAACTCGAGGACCGGCCGTGGATTGCGGCGCGCGACACCGCCGTGATCGCACTCTGCTATGGCGCGGGCCTGCGTATCGCCGAGGCACTCGCTGTCACGCGCACCGACATCGAACCGCAAAGCCTCCGCGTGACGGGCAAGGGTGGCAAGACGCGGATCGTACCCATTCTCGCCGAGATTCGCGGAGCGATAGACGCCTATCTCAAGCTCGCCCCCTTCGCCATCGGCCCATCCGACCCGATCTTTCGCGGTGCCCGTGGCGGTCCGCTCTCTCCGCGCCTCATCCAGGCGCGCATGGTTCAGCTCAAGGCCGCCCTCGGCCTGCCGCCTTCCGCCACGCCCCATGCCCTCCGCCATTCCTTCGCCACACACCTGCTCGGGCGCGGAGGTGACTTGCGTTCCATTCAGGAACTGCTCGGACACGCCTCGCTCTCGAGCACCCAGATCTACACCAGGATCGAAACCGAACACCTGCTCGCCGCCTATCAGAAGGCACACCCCCGCGCCTGATCGGGACCTCATCGCCGCCCCTTGACCTTTTGGGTTTGCGGTGGCTTGGTCGGCGCGTCCGCAACCCGACGGTCCTTGCGCCATGCACACCGCCTTCTGGCATCACAATCATCAGCTTGTGACCGATCCGCCGTCCGAGGAGGCGGGCGTTGCCCTATGGTACGACCTGCTGCACCCCAATGTGCATGAAAAGGAGGAAATCGGCGCCCTGACCGGCGTCGAGATCCCGAGCCGGGAGGATATGTCCGAGATCGAAACCTCGTCGCGTCTCTACGAGGAGCATGGCGCCGCCTACATGACGGCGATCATTCCCTCGGCCACCGACACGGACGAACCCGTGCTCGATCCGGTCACCTTCATCCTGACCAACCGCAATCTCCTGACGATCCGTTACCACTCGCCGCGCTCGCTCGAATTCTATGTGGGGCACGCCAACCGCACACGAACCGCGCCGGATACCAGCGCCCAGATTCTGGCCGGACTGCTCGACGCCGTGGTCGACCGGCTCGCCGACGTGCTCGAACGGCTCGACCGCGACATCGACGCCATTTCCGCCTCCATTTTCGGACGCGGCGGATCGACAGGGGCGAGGGGCAACGAATTCAAGCCGATACTCGCGAGCCTCGGGCGCAAGGGCGACGCCGTCTCGCGCATTCGCGCCGCCCTCGTCACGCTTCTAAGGCTCAACGATTTCCTCGACCGCTCGCAATGGCGCAGCCTCAACACCAAGATGATGCGCGAGCAGATCGCGACCCTTGGCGCCGACATTCGGTCTCTGCTCGATTACGCCAACGCCCAGAGCCAGAAGATCGGCTTCCTGTTCGATGCAACCCTCGGCCTGATGACCACCGAACAGAACACGATCATCAAGTTCTTCTCAGTCGTTGCCGTCATCTTCATGCCCCCGACCCTCATCGCCTCGCTCTACGGCATGAATTTTCACTTCATGCCCGAACTGAGCCTTCCCTGGGCCTATCCGGCTGTGCTTGTGCTCATGCTGATTTCGGCGGTCCTGCCCTTCCTCATTGTCAAGAAACTCGGCTGGCTCTGATCGCCGGCCCGCCACCATGTCCGAAACCGCTCCCGTCCAAAGCGCATCGCCCGATCTTCTTGGCTATGGTCTTGCCATCGGCGGCGCCATCCTGTTTGCGACCAAGGGCATCTTCATCAAGCTCGCCTATTTCGAGGGCACACCGACCGAAACGGTCTTGGCGCTGCGCATGTTGGTCGCGGTGCCGCTCTACCTCGTGATTCTGGTCGTTGCCCTCAGGCGGTCGCCGGACCTCATGTCCCGCCTCAGCCTCCGCAATGTCCTTACCGCCGCCGGGGTCGGATCGCTTGGCTATTTCGGCGCCTCCTATCTCGATTTTGCCGGCCTCCAGTTCGTCTCGGCCCAATATGAACGGCTGGTCCTCTTCACCTATCCATTCTTCACCGTCGCGCTCGGCATGGCCTTTTTCGGTCACACGCTGAAAAAGGGCATCATTCCGGCCATGCTCGTGTCCTGGGCCGGCCTTGCCGTGATTTTCGGCTGGAACCTCTCGATCAAATCCGACGGGCTGATCGAAGGCACGCTTCTCGTCCTCGCAAGTGGCATTCTCTTTGCGCTCTATCAGCTGCTCGCCAAGAACGTCATGGCCGCGACCGGCACCACGCTTTTCACCTGCATCGGCATGTCATCCGCCGGCCTGATCGCCCTGGCGCAGAACGCCGCGGTCAACGGTATCGGTTCGCTTGGCGCCCTCAGCCCGAACGTCTGGGCCTATGGCCTCGCACTCGGTGTCGTCGGCACCATCCTGCCCTCGTTCATGCTCAACAGCGCCATTCACCGCGTCGGCGCGCGCGTAACCTCCGCAACCGGCACGTTCGGGCCGATCATGACCATTGTTCTCGCCATCATCGTCCTCAACGAGCCCTTCACGCTTTTCCACGCCGCCGGCGCCGCGCTCGTGGTCTCGGGCGCCATTCTGTTCGCCCGCGCCGAGCGCCGGCCCGACATCATCATCGCCCCATCTGCCGACTAGAAGTCGTCACTTTTCCGTCCTAGAGTGCCCCCGAGGATCGGTTCTGGAGGACGAACATGCAACTGCCCGCCCTGATGCGTACGCTTGCCGCTGCCCTTGCGGCCTTTTTCATGCTGCAAGCCCTGCCTGCTCTCGCTGCAGGCAACG
This sequence comes from Hyphomicrobiaceae bacterium, assembly GCA_020638095.1. Taxonomy (GTDB): domain Bacteria; phylum Pseudomonadota; class Alphaproteobacteria; order Rhizobiales; family Devosiaceae; genus JACKJF01. The sequence goes on from JACKJF010000003.1 coordinate 244,739, forward strand.
CCGCGCCTCCCTCTGATCCGATGGTGCTCTGTACCTCGATGAGCGACAATCTGGCGCCCCACGCCTTCCCGTCCGCATCCGGCCTGGGCTGCCCCGATCTCACAAAGCTCGCCAAGACGCCGCCGCGCGCCCAGAAGAAATCGCCCAAGACCGGCACGTTCCTCGTTATCGACGGCATCGAATTCGGCGACGACAGTTCATCCTGGTCCAATGACGGCGAATGCGACGATCCGCGCTTCACCGGCGAGAACATGGCCGTGGAACTTCTGGCCGAAGACGCCAAGCATGACGCGACCGACTGTTCGACCCTCTACCAGAGCGGCGCCATCACCCTGAAGCCCGATCCGAAGGACATTGTCGACCAGATCGATTTCGGTGACAATTCGAGCCAGTGGTCGGACGATGGCGAGTGCGACGATCCCCGCTTCAATGGCGAAGGCTCTGCCGATACCCTGATCGACGAAGACATGGCCCATGACGCCAACGATTGCCGCACGCTCTTCCTTGCCGGCAAGGTCGACTATCTCGGTGACGACCCGGACATGACCGTGGTCGAATATGACGGCATCACCTTTGGCGACAATACGAGCCAGTGGAAGAATGACGGCGAATGCGACGATCCGCGCTTTGCCGGCGAGGGCATGGCCCAGGTTCTGGTCGAAGACGACCGCGAACACGATGCTGCCGACTGTCTCTCCCTTTACAAGTCAGGGTCGATCCAGCTCGCTTCGAACACCGGCACCCAGCAGACCGGCATCGATTTCGGCGATGACACCTCGACCTGGAACAATGATGGCGAATGCGATGATCCCCGCTTCGAGGGCGATGGCGCGGCCTCCGTTCTGCTCGACGAGGACCTTGGCCACGACGCAACCGACTGCCGCACACTTTACCAGAATGGCTCCATCACCCTGAAATCGGGCAGCGGCAACACGCCGTCCGATATCGATTTCGGCGACGACACGTCGAGCTGGGCCAACGACGGCGAGTGCGATGACCCGCGCTTCGCCGGCGAAGGCTCTGCCGAGGTGCTGCTTGACGAAGACAAGGGCCACGACGCCACCGACTGCCGCACCCTCTACCAGTCCGGCGACATCTATCTTGCCGGAACCCAGGGCGGCGGCGCCGGCCAGGTCTATGACAATATCGATTTCGGCGACGACAGTTCGCAATGGTCCAATGACGGGGAGTGCGACGATCCGCGCTTTACCGGTGAAGGATCGGCCGAAATCCTGCTCGATGACGACAAGGGCCATGACGCCACCGACTGCCTGAGCCTCTATCAGGCAGGAAAGGTTGCGCTCCTCGGTGTCGATGCCGACGGCAATGTCGATTTCGGCGACGACAGCTCGTCCTGGAGCAAGGACGGCCAGTGCGACGATCCGCGCTTCGAGGGCGTGGGCATGGCCGAGACCCTTCTGGCGGACGACGCCATGCATGACGCAACTGACTGCCGGGTGCTCTACAATTCCGGCAGCATTCACCTGGCCGGCGGCAATGGGTCCTCGTCCGGCGGCGTCGATTTTGGCGACGACACCTCGACCTGGTCCAAGGACGGCGAATGTGATGATCCGCGTTTTGCGGGCGACGGCATGGCTTCAACCCTTTTGCAGGACGATGCCATGCATGACGCGAGCGACTGCCAGACCCTTTACGACGCCGGCAAGATCCACCTTGTCGGTGGCCAGGGCGCGACCCCGGGCAGCGTTGAATTCGGCGACGACAGTTCCTCCTGGAGCAATGACGGCGAATGCGACGATCCGCGTTTCGAGGGTGAGGGCATGGCCACGGTTCTGCTCGACGAAGACATGAACCACGACGCGACCGACTGCAGCTCGCTTTACAATGCCGGCAAGATCCACCTCGCCGGCAATGGCGGCACTTCCGGTACGGTCACCAATGTCGAGATCGACGGCATTCAGTTCGGTGACAACACCTCCGACTATGCTGACAATGGCGAATGCGACGATCCGCTCTTTGCCGGCGAAGGGGCGGCTTCGGTTCTGCTCGACGCCGACCGCGGCCACGACGCCAATGACTGCGTGAGCCTTTACCAGCAGGGTCGCATCCACCTTGCCAGCGACAAGATCGAGATCGACGGCATCCAGTTCGGCGACAATACCTCGACCTGGGCCAATGACGGCGAATGCGATGATTCCCGCTTCACCGGCGACGGCGCCTTCGACGGCGGTACAAACGACCATGTCGGCCATGATGCCGAAGACTGCTCGTCCAACTATCAGGCCGGAACCGTGACCCTGAAGGCGGGCGCCAGCCCGACGCTTGACGGCACCATGGCTGAAGGCCCGGCACAGCCCGCGGCTCCGGCCAACGTAATCGACGGCATCGATTTCGGCGACAATACGGCCCTCTGGTCGAACGACGGCGAATGCGATGATCCGCGCTTCGAGGGCACCGGCATGGCCGCCTCCGTTGACGAGGCGGATTCTGGCCACGACGCCACCGACTGCATGGCCGCCTATCAGGCCGGCACGATCACCGCGAAGTAAGATCGCAAAGCACAACGCCCGGACGAAAGTCCGGGCGGCACGTGTCCGAAAATTCCGAAGACCTGAGCAGGCGGCTCGCCGCGAAGACTTGGTGCGGGCGGTCGGAATCGAACCGACACTCTGTTACCAGAACCAGATTTTGAGTCTGGCGCGTCTACCAGTTCCGCCACGCCCGCAGCGGCAACGGCATTTCGTTTAGTGGCCGGGCCGGAACCTGTCAATCAATCGGCAAGACGATTGACGGATGATCGCGAAACGCCCATCTGGAGCGATCACCGGAAATGGAAAAGGTCCTGCCGTGCTGCGCAAACTCTACGACTGGCTGATGGATCTTGCGGCCTCGCCCAACGCCCCCTGGGCCCTTGCCGCGGTCAGCTTCGCCGAAAGCTCGTTCTTTCCCATTCCGCCCGACATTCTCCTCATTCCCATGGTGGTCGCACGGCGCGCCCTCTGGTGGCTCTATGCGCTGCTTTGCACCCTCTCCTCGGTCATCGGCGCCTATTTCGGCTATCTCATCGGGGCCCTGCTCTTTCAGGCGATCGGCCAGCCGCTCCTGCATTTCTACGGGGCCGAAGCCGCTTTCGAGGGTCTCAAGGTCTGGTACGACCAGTGGGGCGGCTGGGGCATCTTCATCGGCGCGGTCACGCCCTTCCCCTACAAGGTGCTGACCATCTTTTCCGGCACGGTCGGTTTCGACCTTCTGCTCTTCACCCTGGTTTCGATCGTCGGGCGCGGCCTGCGTTTCTTCATCGTCTCCGGTTTGCTCTATTGGTTCGGCGAGCCGATCCGGGTCTTTATCGAGAAGCGCCTCGGCCTGATGTTGACACTTTTCGCCATTTTGCTGATTGGTGGTTTCGTGGCCCTCAAATATCTGGGCTGATCCGGCCAAAGGAGCCGACCATGACCTCTCTCGTCAACGCGCATAAGGGCGACAATTCCAACCGCGCCAATGCCGCCTTCACCATCGGCCTTTTCACCATTCTCGGCGCTCTGGCCTTTCAGTATCTTGGCGGCTTCATTCCCTGCGAGCTCTGTTATGGCCAGCGCGTGCCCTATTATGTGGGGCTGCCCGTCCTCGCCCTGACCATCGCGCTCTGGCGCGTCATTCCGGTTCCCGCGCGCATCGGCCTGACGGCAATCGTTGCCGCGATATTCGTCTGGTCGATCTATCTCGCTGTCTTTCATGCCGGCGTCGAATGGAAGTTCTGGCCGGGCCCCACCTCCTGCACCGGCGGCGCCAGTGACGGCCTCAACTTCTCCGACCTCAACAATCTGGGCGATACGAAGGTCGTGCCTTGCGACGACCCGCAGTTCCGTTTTCTCGGCCTCAGCTTTGCCGGCTACAACGCCATCATTTCGCTGATCATCTCGGTGCTGCTGGTCTGGTCGGTGATGGGCCAGATCACGCGTTATCGCCGCTCCGGCCAATAGCCGGACACGCCTCAGCTCTCGAGCTCGATATCCCAGTAAAGATAGTCCATCCAGCTTTCGTGCAGATAGTTGGGCGGAAAAAGCCGGCCATTATTGTGCAGGTCAAACACGGTCGGCTGAAAGGGCTTTTGCATCGGGTGCATGCCGATATCGCCGGCGAGCCGGTTCGATTTCCTGAGATTGCACGGCGCGCAGGCGGCCACAACATTCTCCCAGGTCGTGCGCCCGCCACGCGAGCGCGGCACGACGTGGTCGAAGGTCAGGTCATGCTTCGAACCGCAATACTGGCACTGAAACTTGTCGCGCAGGAAGACATTGAACCTTGTGAAGGCCGGGTGCCGCGACGGCTGGATATATTCCTTGAGTGCCACGACCGAGGGCAGCGCCATCTCGAAGCTCGGGGAATGAACCTTGGTCTCGTATTCCGAGACAATAGTCACCCGGTCAAGACAAACCGCCTTGATCGCGTCCTGCCACGACCACAACGACAACGGATAGTAGGACAGAGGCCTATAATCCGCGTTCAGTACCAGGGCCGGGCAATTTTCGGGTGACACATGAACGGTCACACCTATTCCCCTTCCGAGACTCCTGAGGAATCACCAGTGCTCTTATTTAAGCCTTTTGTATCAGCCGTGTGAAGCCTTCACGCGGCAGGCAAATCCCTGCCCGGGCGTCTACTGCAGCGCCGCCGGCGAGCCCTGCACCGCTTCGCGCAGAAAGGCGAGGGCGAAACCGAGCCCTTCCGGCGTGATCGTATGGTCGACCCCGGGTTCGATCAGTATTGCCACCCTGAGCCCAAGCGCCTGGAGCTGCTCGGCCGCCATTTCGCTCGAAACGGCCGGCACCACCGGATCCGCGCTGCCATGCACCAGGCAGACCGGCGGCCGTCCGCCAAGCTCGCGTGCCACCGCGTCCGGATCGATCAGCGCTCCCGAAAAGGCGATAAGTGCAATCGGCGCCGTCTTGAGCCTCAGGCCGACATCGAGCGCCATCATCGCGCCTTGCGAAAACCCCAGAAGAATGGTCTGGGCCGGCCCAAGCCCCGTTTCGGCCCAGAGCCTTTCGAGAAAATACCCGAGCGACGTGCGCGCGCCCGGCGCACCCTCGAGGCGCGAAAGTTCGCGGTTCACGTCAAGCGGAAACCACTGATAGCCCATCGGGTTGATGTCGCAGCGTTCCGGCGCGTTGGGCGCGATGAAGAGCGCATCCGGCATGTGATCGCGCCAGAAGGGTGCAAGCCCGATCAGGTCATTGCCATCCGACCCGTAGCCATGCAGCAGGACCACCAGTTGCCGGACTTCGCCGCTCTTGGGTTCGATCATCGGTCCGTTGAGGGTTTTTTGCGCGTCGCTCACAGATTGATCCCTTCGCGGTCTCTGAGTACCGCGAAATAGCGCCACAAGAGCCGCGCCGCAACTGCCCGGTGTGGTGACCAGTCCGCGGCGATCCCGCGCACCTCCTTCTCGCTCGGCAGTTCCTCCGCCGCAACGACAAGCCGGACAACCTTGCGCAGCGCGAGGTCGCCGGCAGGGAAGTAGTCCGGATGCCCGAGCGCCGAGATCAGATAGATCTCCGCCGTCCACCGTCCCACGCCGGGCAAACTCATCAGCCGTTGAAGGGCCTCGTCTCCTTCAAGCCCGCCAAGGGACGCGAGGTCGAAGCGGCCGGATTGAAGCTCGTCGGCGATGGCCTTGAGGCCCTTGATCTTGGCGTAGGACAGGCCAAGGTCACGCAGATCCTGATCGTTTGAAGAAAGCACGGAATCTGGTGTCACCCTGCCCACATGCGCCTCGAGCCGCTCATGGATCGCCGCCGCCGCCGCGACCGAAAGAAGCTGGCCGACGATGATCTTGACGAGCCCGGCATACCCGGCTCCGAGAATACGCAATGGCACTTCGCCGCATTTTTCGGCGACCGCCACCAGGCGGGCGTCACGCACCAACAGCGCTTTCAGATGCGCGTCGACATCCGCACGGGTTCGGATCGAATCTGGGAATTCCGGCACGAAGGGTGGTCCGCGCTTCGTCATTGCGGGCCCCGGCCGCAACGAAGCAATCCGGTTCGGACGGGGCAGAAATCCGATCGGATTGCCGCGCTCACTTGCGTTCGCTCGCAATGACGGAGAAACATGGATCGATCAGCCATTGTCATGGATATGCCTTCACCCATCCTCCGATTCGCGCCATCGCCCAACGGGTTTCTGCATCTCGGTCACGCCTATTCGGCCCTTCAAACCTTTGAATGGTCGAAGGCGCTTGGTGGCCGGTTTCTGTTGCGCATTGAAGACATCGACCTGGAGCGAAGCAAGCCGGAATTCACCAAGGCGATTTTCGAGGACCTCGCCTGGCTTGGCCTTGCATGGGAAGAGCCGGTCATGCGCCAGTCAGAGCGGTTCGATGCCTACCGCGCCGCCGCCGAATCCCTAATCGGCATGAGATGGGCCTATCCCTGTTTCTGCTCGCGCACCCATATTGCCGAATCGGCGACCAGTACCGATCCCGACGGTGCACCGCTCTATCCCGGAACTTGCCGCAACCTGTCGCAAGCCGAAATCACCCGCCGTCTTGCCGCCGGTGACCCGGTCCAGTACCGGCTCGACATGGCCCGGCTGGTGGAAAAGGTCGGGGTGCTGACCTTTTCCCAGAGCGGCCCGGCGCCCATGGACCGGCCGCAGATCCGCTATGCCGATCCGGCCCGCTGGGGCGACGCGGTGATCGTTCGCAAGGGCACGCCGACCTCCTACCACCTCTCGGTCGTCATCGACGACGCGGCGCAGGGCATCACCCACGTCACCCGCGGCCGCGACATGGAGGCCGCGACCGACATTCACGTTCTGCTGCAATTCCTCCTCGGCCTGCCGCAGCCGATCTACACCTTCCACCGCCTCATACTCGATGACGACGGCAAGAAGCTCAGCAAGTCGCGCCGCTCGATGAGCATCCGCGCCCTCAGAGAACAAGGCTGGACGCCCGACGATGTGCGCGGGGCGGTCGGACTCACATCAAGGAACTAGACCGCCGCAACCGCCCTGCCTTCGATCATTCTCGGCTGGTCCTCCAGATACGACCGCACCGTCGCGGCAACGGCGTCATCGAACGGCGTGTTGAAATCGGGCCCAAGGATCGCGTCGAGACGCGGGTCGGAAAGCTCGTGCGGCGTGCGGAACAGATAGCTCATCTTGACCACTTCGCGCACGACCGGCGTGAACCAGCCGATCACCCGGAGCATGCCCCAGGGCACAAAGCCGATTTTCCAGGGCGTTGCGACGGAGGCCTGCAGCGCATCGACCAGCCGGTCGGCGCTGACGAAATGGCCACGATAATGGAACGTCTCGAACGCACCAAGTTGGTCGCGCATTTCGGCGAGCCGCACGTAGACCCGCGCCAGATCGGGCAGGTAAGCCCATGTGTGCTTCATCTCCATGCTGGTCGGAAGCTCGAACACCCGGTCTTTCTTCCGCCGCATCAGCGCCAGGTCGAACATGCTGCCGCTCGCATGGGGCGCGAAAAAATCACCCGAACGGATGATGCACATGCGGACATCGCCGCGCGCCGCCGCGTCCTGCAGCATCTTTTCCATTCTGACGCGGATTTCGCCCTTGTCTTTTTCCGGGTGGAACGGCGTCTGTGGCGTCAGCACGTGATCTCTGGCCGCGTAGTTGTAGATGTTGCCGGGGAACATCAGGAATTTGCCTGAGCCCTTGAGCGCATCGAGCACGGTCTGAAGCTGCGCCTCGAAGCGGCCCTCACCCCATTTGTCATAGGGCAGGTTAAGCGCGTTCACCACAACGTCGGCATCCGCCGTTGCCCGGCGGATGTCGCCGGCGCTGGCCGCGTCACCTTTCACGAAACGGACGCCGGGAATATGGACGCGGTCCTCGCGCCCCATGCCCGACGTTCGATACCCCGCTGCGGCGAAGGCCTTTGCGACCTCCTGCCCGATTCGTCCATTGATCCCGAGGACCGTAACCCGAATGTTCTGATGGTTGGTCATATCGACCTCCTTGGCTTGACTGAAGACAACATATCCATTCATAATTGAACTATGAAGCGCCGAATTCGTAGGTCCAATATTCAAAAATGAATGATACGCGTCATCCCGACTGGTCGCTCTGGCGAAGCTTCGATGCCGTCATGCAAACCGGTTCGCTGACCGCGGCCGCAAAGAAGCTCGACCTCTCGCAGCCGACCCTCGGGCGCCACATAGAGGCGCTTGAGGCCGCGCTTGGCGTGACGCTTTTCGACCGCCAGCTGCGCGGCCTGACGCCGACCGAGACCGCCTATCGCCTGCAGGCGCCAATCGAAGCGGCCAATCGCGCCCTCGCCTCGGCCGAAATGGTCGCCGCGGGTTCGAACCTTTCCGAACGCGGCACGGTCCGCCTCACCGCATCGACGGTAACGGCCCACTATTCGCTGCCCGGCCTGTTGCGCGAAATTCGCCTTGCCCACCCCGAAGTCGACATCGAAATCCTGCCGTCCGACACGCCCGAGAACATTCTGATGCGCGATGCCGATATCGCCATCCGCATGTTCCGCCCGACCCAGGCCGAACTCATCACCAGAAAGATCGCCGAGTCGCGGCTTTCGGCCTGCGCCCACCGCTCCTACCTCGACCGGCGCGGGACACCGCAATCGTCGGCGGACCTCGTGCATCATGATCTGGTCGGGTTCGACAAATCCGACCTGATCACCGCCAACGCCCACCGGCTCGGCTTCGAGCTCAACCGCACCGACTTCGCCACAAGAACCGACAGCCAGACCCTGATCTGGGAGCTGGTCAAGGCCGGTCTTGGCATCGGCTTTGCGCAGGATTGTCTCATTGACGTGACCCCTGGAATGGTCCGATTGTTGCCCGGCCTGCCCATCCCGCCACTCGAAGTCTGGCTCACGACCCACAAACAACTCTATGTGAATCGCCGCATCCGCGTCATATATGACGAACTCGCCCGCCTGTTGGGCGCCTATTACCGTGCCGCACCAGCCTGAAGCGGCGCACGAAAGGCCGAATGAATGCAGACCCTCGTCAACGTTCTTGCCCTGATCGCCATGATCGTGGTCGCGGGCATTCTGTTCGCCGGACTTTTCAACATGTTCCGTGGCGGTTCGGGCAATACCAGCCAGATGCTCATGCGGGCCCGGGTGATCGCCCAGTTCGTGGCCATCGTGCTGCTGGCCATCGCCTGGCTCGCCTTCGCGCCCCACTGATTTTTCAACTGCAAGCTACGTTATGGTCAAACTGAACAAGATCTATACCCGCACCGGCGACGACGCGACGACCGGGCTCGTGCGCGGTCCGCGCCGCAAGAAGAACGACGTGCGCATCGCCGCCTATGGCAGCGTCGACGAGACCAATTCCTTTGTCGGCCTCGCCCGTTGCCACACCGGCAAGATGGCCAAGCTCGACGCGGCCCTGGCCCACATCCAGAACGACCTTTTCGACGTCGGTGCCGACCTTGCAACACCGGGGCCCGACAAGGCCGGCGACGACAACCCGCCCTTAAGAACCACCCAGTCCCAGATCGACTGGCTCGAGCGCGAAATCGACCGGGTCAATGCCGGCCTCGAGCCGCTCAATTCCTTCGTCCTGCCGGGCGGCACGCCCCTGGCATCGTCCCTGCATGTGGCGCGCGCCGTCGCCCGCCGCGCCGAACGCGACGTTGCCCGCCTCATGCAGATGGAAAAGCTCTCCAACCTGCCGCTCGTCTATCTCAACCGCCTGTCGGACCTTCTCTTCGTTTATGCCCGGATGGCCAACGACAACGGCAAAAGCGACGTACTCTGGGATCCCGGCCGCTTTGGCGGCGCCAACGAGGGCTGAAGCCGATTTTCCTGCCGCTGCACGACAGAAATCCCGTCCGCCACATCCGCTTTCCCTACGTGACCTATGGGCTGATCGGGGTGACCGCCCTCGTCTTTGTCGTTCAGACCATTCTGCCGGCCCGCCTCAGCAGCGACCTGACCATCGATTTCGGCATGATCCCGGTTGTCGTGCGCAACGCCTTCCCCCAGCCCCTGCCCTGGCTGCCCGACCAGGTGCCGCTCGTCACCTATGCCTTTTTGCATGCCGACTGGCTGCACCTTCTCTCCAACATGCTTTTTCTCTTCATCTTTGGCGACAATGTCGAAGACGCGCTCGGCCATGTGAAATTCATCATTTTCTATCTCGCCTGCGCTGTGATTGCGGCCCTGACCTACACATTCGTTTTTCCCGACTCGATGGGCCCGCTCATTGGTGCGTCCGGCGCCGTCGCCGGCGTTCTGGGTGCCTATGCGCTCCTTTATCCGCATGCCCGCGTTTTCGTGCTCGCCCGCCTCGTCTGGCTGGTGCCGCTGCCCCTGCCGGCCATGTGGATGCTTGGCATCTGGTTCCTGACCCAGATCTTTTATGCCTTTGCCGGTTCCGAAGAGCCCATCGCCTGGTGGGCCCATGTTGGCGGCGTCATCGCCGGCGCCATTCTCGTTCTGCCGCTCAAACGGCGCGAGGTTCCGCTGTTCGGTGGAAAGTAGCACTTTCTTAAGCCGCGCTTTCTAGGCTGTTCCGGTTCCAGCTTGCGGCGGACCTTTGAACTCATGGACATGACCCTCGTCACTTCGGTGCTCTCGGCCAAACAGGCCGCCACCCAGCAGGTGGCCGAGTTCAAGATCATGAAAAAACAGCATGAAATGGAGATGAGCCTCATCGACATGCTGACCGAAGTCGTGCGCTCGGCGCCGGCTCCGAGTGGTCAGGGCGCGGTCGTTGACAAGAGCGCCTAGCCGATTTCTGTTCACTGGCAGCCCAACTGGAGTGCTGCCATGCCTCAAATGACCGAATTCGAGAAGATGCTCTCCGGCGAGTATTTCAACGCCGCCGCACCCGAATTTGCCCCCATCCAGGCCGCCGCCGCCCGGAAAATGCAGGCCTACAACTCCATGTCTGCGGACGATGGCGGCGCCTTGATTGCCGCCATGCGCGACATCTGCCACCCCGACAGCATTCTGGCCATCGTCAAGCCGCCATTCTTTTTCGAATTCGGGCGGCACATTCAGTTCGGCGAGCAGGTCTTCGTCAACATGAACTGCACCTTTCTGGACAGCGCACCCATTCGCATCGGCGACTTTTCGGCAATCGGTCCCAACTGCCAGCTGATTACGCCGACCCACGAGCTCCAATTCGAAAAGCGTCTGCCGTTGAGCAGAACCGGCCCGCAGCGGCGCGACCCGATGACCATCGCGAGACCCATCCATATCGGCAAACACTGCTGGCTCGGCGCCGGCGTGATCGTCATGCCGGGCGTCACTATTGGCGACGGCGCCGTGATCGGGGCGGGTTCGGTGGTCACAAGGGACATTCCCGCAAATGTCATTGCGCTCGGCAGCCCCTGCCGGGTGATCCGGACAATTCCCGAAAATGGCTAGCGGGCCGGACGACCCGGCCTACGCACCGGCCGCATTTTGACCGAGGCCGATCAGTGTCTCGACGGCCTTGCGTCCGTCATCCGTGTCCCACTCGGCCGGCCCCTGCATAACCGCCAGCTCACATCCCCTGTCGTCGATCAAAAGCGTCGTCGGCAGCCCCAGCGACACCCCCTCCTTCTTCAAAAGGTCAAAGGCGGCAAAGCTCGGATCGGCATAGAGCGGCAGATTTCCGAGACCCTCTTCATCAAGGAAGGTCTGCGCCTTCTGCACGCCCTCGTCGCCGAGATCGAGATTGATGGTCACGATGGCGAAATCGTCTGAATTGTATTCGGCGGCAATCGCGTTGAGCGCCGGCATCTCGGCCCGGCAGGGCGCGCACCAGGTCGCCCAGAAATTGACGAGCAGCGCCTTGCCGGCAAAATCGGCGAGGGTCAGTGGCCGTCCCGTATCGTCGATGAAGGCGAGATCGCTATAGCCCCGGCCCGCGGCCGTGGCCTGCAACGCCGCCAGTTCCCCCTGCGCAACGCCATTGATCGCATCGTGCGCCGCCTGGTTCGCCGGACATTCCCCGGCCGTGACCGGGCCGCCATTGCTAACCAGAAGGGCCGCCGCTATACCTAGCGCCGCCAGAAACAGGCCGGCCGTGATATAGTGGCGCACACCCAAGTTTGCGATCCATTCACTCAGCCAGTTCATCGAACCTTCCGGCTTTCTTCACCAGTGCGATTGCAACGGAGCAATTACACCATGAGCAACAAGATGTGGGGCGGGCGTTTCGCCACGGGACCCGATGCGATCATGCAGGAGATTAACGCATCGATCGGATTCGACAAACGCCTCTACGCCGAAGACATTGCCGGTTCAATGGCCCATGCACGCATGCTTGCTGCGGTTGGCGTGCTGACCGGGGCGGATCGGGACGCGATTCTGGGCGGCCTTGAGGCCATTCGCGGCGAGATCGAAAGCGGCACCTTCGTCTTTTCCGAGGCGCTCGAAGACATCCATATGAACGTGGAATCGCGCCTGCGTGACCTGATCGGCGATGCCGGTGCACGCCTGCACACGGCCCGCTCGCGCAACGACCAGGTCGCCCTCGATTTCCGTCTTTATGTGCGCCAGAGCGCCGACATGCTCGTCGGCCAGATCCGCGACCTGCAGAAGGTTCTGGTCACCCGCGCCGCCGAAGAGGCCGAGACGGTCATGCCCGGCTTCACCCACCTGCAGTCCGCCCAGCCGGTCACCTTCGGGCACCACCTGCTCGCCTATGTCGAAATGCTCGACCGCGACGCAGGCCGTCTCAGCGATGCCCGCGCTCGGATGAACGAATGTCCATTGGGCGCCGCCGCGCTCGCCGGAACTAGCTTTCCGATCGACCGCCAGATGGTTGCGGCCGAACTCGGCTTTGATCGCCCGACGGCCAATTCGCTCGATTCGGTGGCCGACCGCGACTTTGCTCTCGAGGTCCTTGCCGCGGCCTCGATTTCGGCCATGCATCTCAGCCGCCTCGCCGAGGAACTGGTCATCTGGTCGTCGGCCCAGTTCCGCTTCGTCTCGATGTCCGATGGCTTTTCGACCGGCTCGTCGATCATGCCGCAAAAGCGTAATCCCGACGCCGCCGAACTGGTGCGCGCCAAGATCGGCCGCATCGCCGGCGCCTTCCAGTCGCTTTTGATGGTGATGAAGGGCCTGCCCATGACCTACGGCAAGGACATGCAGGAAGACAAGGAAGTCACCTTTGACGCCCTTTCCGCCTTCTCGCTGTCCCTTGCCGCGATGACCGGCATGATCCGTGATATGAGCGTCAATCGCGAGGCGATGAAGGCGGCGGCGGGTTCCGGTTTCTCAACCGCAACCGACCTTGCCGATTTTCTCGTGCGTGAACTCAACATGCCCTTCCGCGACGCCCATCACGTCACAGGCACGCTCGTGGCCATGGCCGAAAAGAAGGGCTGCGCCCTCGACGGGCTGACTCTCGAGGAATTCAAGAGCGTCGATGACCGCATCAGCTCGAAGGTCTTTTCCTTCCTCACGGTCGACAAGTCTGTCGCGAGCCGCACCTCTTTTGGCGGCACCGCACCGAAGAACGTCCGTGCCGAGGCCACCCGCTGGCAGGAGAAGTTGGGGGCGTGAGGTGATTCACTTACCCATGTTGAGAACTGGGGCCCTCATGGTGAGCCTGTCGAACCACGAGGGCCGACGCCTCGCCCTTCGACAAGCTCAGGGTGAGGCTTTGAAGTGGGCTGCGCGCCAGCCATGCGCTCGCAATGACGGCGAAGTCCGTGTTTTGGTTCCGGAAACAAACTGAATGGTCCACCACTTCGCCTATCATGGCGGCATTCTGCACGCCGAAGAGCTGCCGATCCCCGAGCTTGCGGAGCAGTATGGCACGCCCTTCTACCTTTATTCCGCGGCGACCTTTCACCGCCACGCCCAGGTGATGAAGGCGGCCTTTCCGGGTCCCGACACCCTGATCGCCTATGCCATGAAGGCCAATTCCAACCAGGCGGTCCTCGCCCTGATGGCAGCCGAAGGTCTTGGCGCCGACGTCGTATCGGAAGGCGAGCTTCGCCGCGCCCTCAAGGCCGGCATTCCGCCCGATCGCATCGTCTTTTCCGGCGTTGCCAAGACCGCGGCCGAAATGCGCCTCGGGCTCGAGGCGGGCATCCGCTGTTTCAACGTCGAGAGCGAACCCGAGCTTGACCGGCTCAATGCGGTGGCTGGACAACTCGAACTGGTTGCGCCGGTCTCCTTGCGCATCAATCCCAATGTCGATGCACGGACGCATGCCAAGATCTCGACCGGCAAGGCCGAGGACAAATTCGGCATCCCCTACGAGCACGCCCGCGCCGTCTATCGCCGCATCGCCGAACTGCCGCACGTCAACGCCATCGGCGTCGACATGCATATCGGCTCGCAGATCATCGATCTCGAACCGTTCGGCAATGCCTTTGCCCTTCTGGCCCAGCTGGTCACCGACCTCCGGGCCGATGGCCACACGATCCATCATGTCGATGTCGGCGGCGGCCTCGGCATTCCCTACCGCACCGACAATCAGCCCCCGCCGCTGCCCGACGCCTATGCGAGGGTCGTGCGCGAAAATGTCGACAAGCTTGGCTGCGGTCTCGTGCTCGAACCGGGCCGCCTGATCGCCGGCAATGCCGGAATTCTCGTCACCCGCGTCGAATATGTGAAGCAGGGCGCCGAGCGCACCTTCGTCATCGTCGATGCCGGCATGAACGATTTGATCCGCCCGACCCTCTACGAAGCCCATCACGATATCTGGCCGGTCATCGAAGCACGCGGCAACGAAACCCTGTTCGGCGATCTCGTCGGTCCCGTCTGCGAAACCGGCGACTATCTGGCGCGCGGCCGCGGCCTGCCGGCCTTTGTCGAAGGCGATCTCGTCGCCATCATGAGCGGCGGCGCCTATGGCGCGGTGCAGAGCTCGACCTACAATACCCGCGCCCTGATCCCCGAAGTCCTGGTCGACGGCGCCCGGAGCCACGCCATCCGCCCGAGGCAGAGCCTTGACGATCTCATCGGAATGGATTCGGTTCCAGACTGGTTGTGAGCCTCAAGCACCGCTTGCCGACTTGGCGCGCAAAGTGCGCCGGAACATCAGTCCCGCGCCAAATGCACCAGTGGCGACGAGTCCCAGCACACTCGCAAAGGTGGCGAACATTCCGGCAAACCCGGCTTGTTCCAGCAAGGGCTGGCTGACGAATGGTGACGCAAACTGGCCGAGGAAAACCGCCGCGGTCAGGATGCCGCTAGCCGTTCCTCGCCGCGCGATCGGCGCGATTCCAAGCGTCAGCGCCACCAGGTTCGGCAGGAGCATCGCATAGCCCGCTCCCACCAGAATCGCGCCACCAAAGACCCATGGGCCGCCACCACTACCGCCAACGAGCAGCAGTCCCATCGCCAGTGCGCCAAACCCTAATGCGAAGACAAAGACCGGTCCGATGCGGCCGCTGACGCGCGCGAACACCAGTGCCGTCAAACCACCGGTCAGCGACAAGAGGCCAAGGGTCATTCCGGTCATGATGGCGCTGTTCTCCCCATGCGCTGCATAAAGGAACGGCACCTGCGTCGGCATGACGAAAAAGCTGACATTTGTCAGCATCTGCAAAATGACCAGGCCTGCCAGGGGCCACACCCAACTGACGGCCGGTGCCGGCCCATCCCGGTTCTCGGTGCCGGCCGCAGCCAGATTGCCGCCCGAGAGGTGCTTCGGCTCCCGCACAAAAGCAATCACCAGCGGCAGAACCAATGCCGAAAGCGCATAAACGCCGAAAGAAAACCTCGGGGAGATCGCCGCCACGAGCCCCGACAGAGAAATAAAGACAAGGCCGCCAAAATTGCGGGCAGACGTCTGCAATCCGTTGAGTAACTTTCGCCGCTCGCCGACATAAAGATCACCCAGAAGGGCCGTTTGCGTCACCATGATCAGCGCCACGGCTACACCCAACACAAGCCGGCTGATCAGGATCGACAAGGGATCGGGCAGATAAAAACCGGCGCTCCCGGCCAACGAGAACAATGCGATGCCCGTCAGCAATAGCCGCTTCCGCCCAAAGCGGTCGGCGGCCAGTCCGACCAGCGGCGCCAGAAAAACCACGGCCAGAGAAGGTGCTGGGACCAGCAGGCGGATCAAAAATGGTGCGTTTGGCGTTCCTGAAAACATATCGGCCAGCCCGGCCAATGCCGGACTGAGGGTTGCGTTCGCCATCACCGTCAGGGTGGCCGCGGCCAGTAGAGCGATGGCCCGCCCATCCCGCCAGACTGGACCGTTTTCGTCATCTTTGTCGCTGCTCATGCCGGCGAACCCTTGCTCAAATTCAGCTACTGTTTTAGTCTACGACTTCAAGTTCACTTGAGGTCAAGCATGAAATTGCTCGATATCGGCGAGGTTGCGAATCGCACCGGCATACCGGCCTCTGCCCTGCGCTATTATGAGGAAGTCGGCCTTATCAGCTCATCGGGCCGGCACGGACTGCGCCGCCAATATGCGCCCGAAATCGTCACCCAGCTTGCCTTGATCGCACTCGGCAAATCGGCCGGATTTTCGCTCGTCGAACTCTCGGGCATGTTCGGCCCGGACGGAGAGCCCCAGCTGTCGCGTCCGGCCCTGCATCGGCGCGCCGATGATCTTGACCGTCAGATCCGCAATCTGACGACCCTGCGCAACGCGCTGCGCCATGTCGCCGATTGTCCCGCGCCTTCACACATGCAATGCCCGACCTTCCAACGCCTCATGCGGCTGGCCGCAAGACATCAAGTCTCGGGCAAAAGCGATTAGGGCGCTTCGTCAGCCCAGCCACGCCACGACCGGCGGGACGATGAAGGCGGTGACGACCGCGTTCAGTCCGAGTGCGATGCCGGCAAAGGTGCCCGCCAGCGGGTGCACATTGAAGGCGCGCGCCGTGCCGATGCCATGCGCGGCGAGACCGGCGGCAAAGCCTCGCGCCGCATAGTCCGTGATCCGGAGCATGTTCATCAGCGGCGTTACGACCACGGCGCCGAATATGCCGGTCGTCACCACCACCACTGCGGTGAGCGCCGGCAGGCCGCCGATCTTTTCGGATATGCCCATGGCGACGCCCGCGGTCACGGACTTGGGCGCGACCGAAAGCAGCACCTCTTTGGGCAGTCCGAAGAGCTTGGCTAGTAGGATCGCCGAAACCACCGCCGCCAGCGCTCCGACAACGAGGGCGGCCATGAGCGGCACCAGATTGTCGGCGATGGCCCTGCGATGCCTCACGAGCGGAATGGCAATGGCGACCGTCGCCGGCCCGAGCATGAAGTGAACGAACTGCGCGCCCTCGAAATAGGTGCGGTAGGGCGTGCCTGTCAGGACCAGAATGAGCGCCACCGCGATGATCGCGATCAGAACCGGATTGGCGAGAGGATGCCGCCCGGCGCGCAACGCGATCAGGTCCGCCCCAATCCAGGCCAGAAGGGTGACCGTCAGCCACAGGAGCGGCGTTGTCGAAAGATAGACCCAGAGCGAAAAGGGATTGTTCACGTCCGTCCGCGCTCCATCAGCCGCTTGACCCCGAGAAAGGTTCCGACGGTCGCAAGAAGCGTGATGATCGTCGTCAGAATGATCAGCGCGACAAGCGCCAGTCCGTTATCGCCGAGAATGCCGAATTGCTGCACCACGCCCGCGCCGGCCGGCACGAACAGCAAGCCGAGAGAGCCGAGCAGAAGGTCGGAAAGTTTTGCGACCGGCCAGTCCTCGAAACCCGGACGGGAACGCGCATAGAGCCCGAGACCAAGCGCCAAAAGCACCAGCCCGACGACCGGGCCGGGAACCGGCAATCCGAATTGATGGGAGAGCGCCTCGCCGGCGAGCTGGCAGGCCAGAAGAAGCGCGAGCGCCCTCAGCATGAAGGATCAGGCCATCAGCCGCGCCAGGGACGGCACTTCGACCGGCCGGCCGGCAAGCGCATCGCCCACCTTTTCCATCAGCGCGTCAAGGGTGAAGGGCTTGGAAAGGACATCATAAACAAGCGCATCGAGATTGTGCGCGCGTTCCCGCTGATCGGCAAAGCCGGTCATCAGCAGGATGGTCAGATCCGGAAATTGCGCCCCGGCCTGCAGCGCCAGCGCGATCCCATCCATCACCGGCATCTTGATGTCCGACAGCAGCAGATCGAACGCGCCCTGTTCTTCCATCAGGATCTCGGCCGCAAGACCGCCGTCTTCCGCCTCGGTCACGTCATGCCCGTGAATGGAAAGTGCCTGCACCACGAAACGGCGCACATTGTCATCGTCTTCCGCCACCAGAATTCTGGCCATCTGCTTCCCCGTCATTCTTCGAGAGTCTTGTTCTGCCCTGCGGCCAAGACTGCCAAACGGGCCTTCAGATTGTGTGAAGCGGTTTGGTTATCAGGGTCTTGCCGTTTCGTTCGAACCTTCGACGAACCCGAGCCGCATATCCACCGCATCGAGCGGCGGCGATGCCAGCTGTGTGGTGAATTCAACGCTTTCGGAGGGCCGGAGCACGCGCGCCTGCGGCGTTGCGTTCCACTCGTAAAGAAGGTTTCCGTCAGCCCCGATCAGTTCCACCCGCACGCGCGGCACCTTGACCTGCCGGTTGGCGACATTGACCAGATCGGCATTGATCATCAGCGTTTCCACACCGTCGCGCAGCGCACGGACCGTATTCACCCGGCGGAATTCGATGCCGACCACGTTCACTTCGATCCCCGCCATCCGGTAGAGGCCCGCCAGTTCCGGGAACGCCCACACAAGACTTTCGCGAAACATGAAGAGACCCAGAAAGAGCGTCATCAGCAACACCGCCGCACTCATCCGGAACCAGCGTCGGAATTTCGAATGCGGCAAGTTGCGTGCCAGAACCTCGTGGCGCTTCTGCAGCGCCTCGCGCCGCTTCATCAATGTGGCATTGTCTTCTTTCGGAGGTTCAGCCGCTGCCGATCCGGACGCAGATCCCGCTGCGTCTATGGCCGGTCCCGCCGCCTCGCCATCCGCGCCTACATGCGGATCGCCGGCGGGCCGCGCCTTGCTCGCCTCCTGCTCGAAAATCTCGTCGAGCTCGGCCTCCGCGAGCGCATCGAAAAGCGAATCGTCTTCCTTGACCGCCGCGTTGCCGGACGCGGCCACCGGCACCGCCTTCGGCCTGGCCTGAGGTTTCGGTTCCGTCACGGGCGCTGGTTTGGGCTCGGGAACCTGCTTGGGTTCCGGCTCCGGAAAGGCCCGCCAGCTCGTTTTGCAGTTGGCGCATTGCACCTTGCGCCCGGCATCGCCAAGCGCCTTGGCCGCCAGCTCGTATCGGGCGTTGCAATTGGGACAGACGATGATCATCTACTGTTACCGGCGCTAGGACTAAAAGCATAAGTGCGCCGCGTTAACACTCCCCAAACAGGCGCGGTGCCTCAATTCATCGGCGGCAAGCTGTTATGGTGCCAAAACTGATTCGCACCCCTGTCCGGTCCGGCGGAGACTGATTCTTGATCGAGTTTGACGATGTGGCGCTGAGATATGGCGACGGACCCGAAATTCTGCGCAATCTCAGTTTCACCATTGCCCCCGGTTCCTTTCATTTTCTGACGGGCCCCTCGGGTGCCGGAAAGACCTCGCTCCTCAAGCTCCTCTTGCTCTCGCTGAAGCCGAGCCGCGGCCATATCACCATGTTCGGGCGCGATACCGGCCGGCTGAGCCAGGACCAGCTGCTCGACATGCGCCGCCATATCGGCATCGTCTTCCAGGAGTTCCGCCTGCTCGACCATCTGACGACTTTCGAAAACGTCGCGCTGCCTCTGCGCGTTCAAGGCCAGAAGGAAGCTGACTATGCCGAGAACGTCGCCGAGCTTCTGACCTGGGTCGGCCTCGGCGACCGGATGCACGCCCACCCGCCGCTACTGTCCGGCGGCGAGAAGCAACGCGCCGCCATCGCCCGCGCCGTGATCGCCAAACCCGACATTCTTCTTGCCGACGAACCGACCGGCAATGTCGACCCCGACCTCTCGACGCGGCTTCTGCACCTATTCGCCCAGCTCAACCGCACCGGCACAACGGTCATCATCGCCACCCACGAGCGCAGCCTCCTCGAGGATTTCCCGACGCCGCGCATGGTCCTCAGCGACGGGGAACTGATCATTGAGTAGCGGCCAGAGCTTTATCGATCAGGGCGACGACGACCCCCGTATCCGCAGGCCGCGCCGGCCGACCCGCATGCGTGTCAGCCGCACGGCCTCGATCGTCCCGCACAATTCCATTGCCGGGCGCACGCTGATGCTGCTCATCGCCATCATGACTTTCCTCAGTTGCATCACCCTGGGCGGCGTCGTCCTCGTCCAGAAATCGGCCATTGCCTGGTCGTCGGAAGTCGGGCGCGAGGTCACCATCCAGGTCCGCCCGATCGAGGGTCAGGACATGGACAGCAACCTTCGCGCCAGCAAGTCGATCGCCGAAGCCATTCCCGGCGTCGGCGCGGTGCGCATCATGACCGAAGCCGAAAGCGGCAAGCTGCTCGAACCCTGGCTCGGCGCGGGGCTCGATCTGTCCCTCCTAAGCATTCCCCGCCTGATCAGCGTTGAACTGAGCGACCCCCGCGAATTCAACGCCGATCAGTTGAGCGAAAATCTCGCGACCATCAAGGGTGCGACCCTCGACACCCATTCCGCCTGGCGCCAGCAGCTCAACGCCATGTCCGGCACCATGGTGCTGACTGGCGTCCTTGTGCTTTTGCTGATCCTTGTCGCGACCATTCTCGCCGTCGTCTTCGCCACGCGCGGCACCATGGCCTCGAACAGGACAATCGTCGATGTGCTCCATTTCATCGGCGCATCCAACGGTTTCATCGCCGGCGAATTTCAGGACCGCTTCCTCAATATCGGTTTGCGGGGCGGCGCCGCCGGCGGGGCCGGCGCCGTTCTCTTCTTCCTCGTGGTCGGCACGATTTCGGCCAATTATCTGCCCAGCGAGGCCGGCTCGCAGCTCTCCGCCTTTTTCGGCCGCTTCTCGCTCGGCTGGGACGGACTGCTGCTCCTCATCCTCGTCGTGCCCGTGATCGGGGGTCTGACCGCACTGACCTCGCGGCTGACCGTCCGGCGTTTCCTCACGCAAATTTCCTGATAAACTCGGACGGCCGCCCAAAGGCGTCAACAAAGGACAAACCCATGGTTCTGCAGGCTTTGCGCTCGCTGATCTTCTGGATCTTCCTGTTTTCGGTCACCGCAATCCTGTCCCTCATCGTCGCCATCTTCACCCTCGTTCCGCCCTGGTCGGGGGCCGTGTCTCGCTTCTGCGCATCCGCGTGGACATGGTCGATGAAGCTCAACCTGCGCCTGACGGTCGGCATTCGCCACGAAATCTCAGGCCGCGAAAACATTCCCGCAACCGGCGCCATCGTTGCCTCCAAGCACCAGTCCGACTACGACATCATCGCGCTCTACCCGCTCTTCAACTACCCCTCCTTCATTGCCAAGAAGCAGCTGTTCCAGATTCCGGTATTCGGTACGGCTTTGAGGGTCCTCAAGACAATCGAGATCGACCGCTCTTCGGGGTCAGCCGGCATGAAGGGCATGATCGCCGACGCGAAAAAGCGCATTGCCGAAGGCAACTTCATCTTCATTTTCCCCGAAGGCACCCGCAAGGCGCCACTCGCCGAGCCCGACTACCGCTTCGGCGTCGCCAAGATGTACGAGGACCTCGACGTGCCCGTGGTCCCCATCGCCCTCAATACCGGGCTCTATTGGGGCCGCAATTCCTTCATTCTCTGGCCCGGAACGGCAAAGATCACCATTCTGCCGCCGATCCCGCCCGGCCTTTCCGGAACCGAAATGATGAAACAGCTCCGGGACAGGGTGGATGGCGAAACCACAAGGCTTGTGCTTGATGCCGTCGACCGGGGACTGACCCGGCCCATCGATTCCACCTTCCGCGAGCGCATCGACGCCGCCCGCAAGCCGGCTGCGACCGACGCCGCGTGACACTACTACATATTGACATTTTTCCATGTCGCACCCATAGATATTGGAGCGATGGATCAGCATTTGACGCCCGGAACAATTTGTTCTAGTTTTGTTCCGGAATTGGAGCAGGACGCCAAATGAACCAGCGAACGATGAGCCGCCGCGAACAGGCGCTTGAGGGGCAGTGGAAGGCCGCCTCGGGAAAGCTCTTCGCCACCCGCATGGAAATGGTTGACCAGTTCGACCTGCGCGACAGCCGCATCTACATTCTCTCTGAAGCCGGTCATGCGCTCTGGGCTGGGACGGTGACCGACCTGATCGACGATCATGCCTCGCGCAACCGCTTCCGCGCCGCCCTGCGCCAGGCCACGGCCGTCCATTCCGTGCCCAGCCCTCAGGACGCGACCGAACGCATGTGCATGATTTATGACCTCGAGGCCGGCGAGGAATTGCGGACCCTCAGCGCCGCCTGACCCTCATTTCAGGGCTTCGCCGATCTCACTCAGACCCTCGTCCGTGATTCCGAGTTCGCCAAGGTGCGCGATCGTGTTGAGCACATAGTCGCGGTTCGACCCCATCCATCCGCTCGCCTCAGCGATCAGCGCGCACTGCTCGTGCGCCGTGGCGAGATTGGCGAACTGCTGGTGGCCGGGATCGGCGACATAGGTCAGCGCCGTGACCTCCTCGCCCGATTCGAGCATGATCGGCCGGCTGACCTCCACATAAACGCCCGTGATCAGTTCCCGCGACCTGAGATAGTCGAGCACCGTCGCCCACGCCTCCTCGCTGACACGGAACGCGATACCATCGCATTTTCCGCCGTCGACCAGCCCGAAGACCAGCCCCGGGCGTTCCGGCGTCCCGCGATAGTGGTGCGAATAGATGCAGAGCGCGCGGTGATAACCCAGAAGGGTCGCGGGGCTGCTTTCGGCGAAATCGAAGCCGGGGCGCCACATCAGCGACCCGTAGCCAAAGACCCATCTGCTCTTTAAGCTCGACATGTTGCGGACAAATTTGACCCCTAACCGCCCTCGTCTATCGCGAAGAAAATGGCCATGCAACCTGCCCATCAAAGCGCCGAGACACCAAAACGCAGCCCCATGCGCGTGCGCTTCATCGCTCTTGCGCTGGTTGTCGCGCTGGTTGTGGTCGCCTGGCTCGGTGCCTGGTTTGCCGGTGCGAGCTACATCAGAACTGCCTACGACGACCTGCGATCCGAAATTGCCGACGAGGGCGGAGAACTCACCTGCGGCCGGCTCGACATTTCCGGGCTGCCGTTCCGCTTCGATCTCTTTTGCCACGATCTGACGCTGAAACTCGAAGACATCACCGCCAAGCTGCCGCTGCTCGAAGCAACCGTCAGGGTTTACGCGCCAACCCACATCCTGGCTTTCGCCAACGGGCCGCTAACGGTCGAGGACGCGTTCACCGGAACCCGGCGCGAAGCGGATTGGGAGCTTCTCGAAGCGAGTGCCCGCACCAACTGGGCGGCGCTGGCCAACATTTCGCTCGTAGCAAAGTCGATCACCCTCAAGGACACTCTGGTCGGCGAGAAGACCCTCTGGACCGTCGACGGACTGGAGGCGCACCTGCTCGATGACCCTCAGGCGCACAACCGGACCACCGGAACCGCCCAATGGTCGCTCTATGCCATCATGAACGGCACGAACGTTTCCGATCTCGACATCAACGCAGCCGACTTCCGCCTCGAAGCCGACCTCCCCGGCATGCCTGACGATCTGCGCAATTTCGATCCCGATACGATCGTCTCGAACTGGATCGCACCCAATCCGCCCATCAACCTGCACGTCTTCGAAGGCAAGGACGCAACGACCTCCTTCTCGCTCACCGGCAATCTCGGACTTGAGGAAGGCGGCACATGGCAGGGCGATTTCGATCTGGCCAGCAACGGCCTCGACAAGCGTCTCGATCCTTTCGTCGTGCCCGCCATGCGCCAGATTCTGCTTGGGGACCCCGCCAGCAATGGAGATGGCCTCTATCGCGCCTATTCCATCCGCCACAGCGTGCTTTTTGCCGGCAACGTGCCGCTGACCGTTCTGCCCGCCCTACCGTGACGGCGGTTCCGCCGGACCCTCGCCGCCATGCGGCCGGCCGAAATCCGGCGCCGCCGTTTCCTGCCCCGCATCAATGATCGAGCGCCTTATGGCGCGGGTGCGGGTAAAGAGCGCCTCGAGAGCCGGTCCGTCGCCATTGCGGACATGCCGCTGCAGCATGGCGAGATCTTCAAGAAAGCGCCCCAGCATTTCGAGCACCGCGTCCCGATTGGTCAGAAACACGTCGCGCCACATGACCGGATCCGAGGCCGCGATGCGGGTGAAGTCGCGGAACCCGCCCGCCGAGAACTTGATCACTTCCGACTTCGAAACCGTCGCCAGATCGTCGGCCGTGCCGACAATGTTGTAGGCGACCAGGTGCGGCACGTGACTGGTGATGGCAACCACCAGATCATGATGCGCATGACCCATCAGGTCGACCTTTGACCCCATCGCCTTCCAGAAGCCGATGAGCCTGTCGACCGCCTTCCGGTCCTGGCCGTCGGTCGGGGTCAGGATGCACCAGCGATTCTCGAAAAGTTCCGCGAAACCGGCCGATGGCCCGGAATGCTCCGTGCCCGCCATCGGATGACCGGGAATGAAATGAACCCCTTCCGGCACCAGCGGGCCGACGACCCTGTGCACATGCCCCTTGACCGACCCGACGTCGGTCAGGATCGCACCCGGCTCGAGATGCGGCGCAATCGCATTTGCCACAGCTTCGAACGCCCCGACCGGCGTGCAAAGAATGACAAGATCGGCACCCCGGACCGCTTCGGCCGCTTCGGACGTATATGTATCGGCGAGATTGAGTGACCGCGCTTCGTCGAGCGTTGCTTGCTGCCGGGCAACGGCGACGATCTCGGATGCGAGCCCATGTCGCCGTGCCGCGAGGGCGAGCGACGAACCGATAAGTCCGATGCCGATCAGGGCCATCCGGCGAAAGGGAGCCTCAGTCATTGTCCACACCCCGGACGATCTCGACCACCTCTTTCATCGCCTCTTCGCTTCCGATGGAAATCCTTAGCGCACTCGGGAGCCCATACGATCCCATTTCCCGCACGATGATTCCCTTGTGAAGGAGCGCCCGATTGACCGTGGCGGCCGTAACCGGTCCGGTCTCGGGAAAGAGTGCCAGCACGAAATTGGCCTGCGAGGGCAGAACCCGGACCCGGTTGCTCGGCAGATGGGTTTCGAGATAGTCGCGCCAGGTCCGGTTATGCGCCTGAAGTTTCTGGATGAAGTCCTCGTCTTCGAGCGCCGCTACCCCCGCCAGCTGCGCCGCCATGTTGACGTTGAACGGCCCTCTCAGCCGGTTGATCGCATCGACCACATGGTCCGGCCCGTAGAGCCAGCCGATTCTGAGCGCGGCGAGCCCGATCTTTGAAAAGGTCCTGACCATGACGACATTGTCGTTCTCGCGCACGAGGTCCGCCCCGGCATCATAAGCGGGATTGGTGACATATTCCGCATAGGCGCTGTCGAGCACGAAAAGCACGTTTTTCGGCAGGCCGGCATGGAGCCGCCGCACCTCTGCATCGGTCAGAAAAGTGCCCGTCGGATTGTTGGGATTGGCGAGAAAGACGACTTTCGTTCGCTCCGTCACCGCCGCGAGCATGGCATCGACATCGACCACATAGTCCCTGTCCGGCGCAAACACAGGCACGGCTCCCGTGCCCATGGTCGCGATCGGATAAACAAGAAATCCGTACTGCGAGATCACCGCCTCGTCGCCCGCACCGAGATAGGTTTGGGCGATCAGGTGCAGCAACTCGTCCGACCCGGAACCGATGACGATCCGGTCCGCCTCGAGCCCATGTTTTTTGGCCAGCGCTTGCCTGAGATCACGCGAAGATCCTTCGGGATAGGCCGAGAGCCGGTCGTTGAGTTCTGCGAGGGCTGCGACCGCCTTCGGGCTCGCTCCGAGCGGCGACTCGTTCGACGACAGTTTGGCACGCGTCCTGACCCCGCCCGCCTGCGACCGGCCGGGTACGTAGGGCGCGATCTTGAGAACACCGTCTTTGGCCTTTGGGCGGTTGGTCATCGGAACGTCTGGAACCTTGGCTCTGAAACTGGCGCGGAACATATCTAGGCCCGCCCCAATTGCAAGCGTCGCGTCAGCCCTCGAAGGCCGGCTGCGGCGCCAGCACCGGCACGCGCACATAGCGCTCGGCCCGCTGCCGCCGGGCAATGGCGGGAAAGAGCTGCTTCTTCGCCTTGGCAACGATCACGCCGGAAAGAGCCGGCCCGAATATGCGCCCGGATCGTTCGAGCGCGCCGCTGAATTTGAGCAGCAGCCGCCGTTCGCTGGGCAAGAAGTAAAGCGCATGCCGGAACGCTTCCGGCTTGAACGAATGATCGCGCAGGAGCCGGTCAAGCTGGCCCTGGCTGAACGGGTGACCAGCCCCAAAAGGGTTGTTGTCGGCACTCGACCAGAGCCCGTTCCGGCGCGGAACGACGACGATCAGCTCGGCATCGGGTGCCGCGACCCGCCACAATTCGCGCATCAGTTCCTCGGAATCCGCGGCGAATTCGAAAGCATGAACGGCAATGATGAGATCGACAGAGGCGTCAGTCAGCGGCATCTCCATCGGATCGCAGAGCACCGTGGTCGAGGGTCCCTCGCGCGGCCAGACCGAGGCGCCCTGACGCGCCGGCATCAGCGAAACGATCCGTTCCGCCGTCGGCACGGCAAAACGAAGATAGGGCGTGGCAAAACCGAGCCCCAGTACTCTCTTTCCGGAAACATCCCCGGCGAACTTCAGCACATGTTCGCGCACCATCCGCCGGCTGATGCCGCCGAGCGGCGAGCGGTAGAACTGGATGAGACGCATCACGTCGAGATTCATCGGCACAGCCCGGTTGGATAGCCCGCCGAAACGTGGCGCTTTTGTCGGGTCTGCGCAAGAGTGGCATCACTTTTGACCGGTTGGTGGTCCAAACGCCTTGTTTCACACCATGAGCCTTTCTAGTCTTTGACTCGCCCCCGCGACGAAAGCCCGCCCATGCCGCTCCAGATCAAGACCTTCTCCTGCCGCTCCGACAATTTCGGATTTCTCGCCCACGACGAGGCGACCGGCGAGACCGCGGCCATCGACGCCCCCCATGCCGGCCCGATCATCGATGCCCTTGAGGCCGAAGGCTGGCGCCTGACCCACCTGCTCATCACCCACCACCATGCCGACCACACCGAGGGCCTCGCCGAACTCAAGGCGAAATATGGCTGCACCGCCTACGGACCAATGGCCGAAGTCGACAGGATCGCGGGACTCGATGAATTGCTCGATGCCAGCCACATGCTCGATCTCGGCGAGACGCGCCTCGAAATCATCGAAACCCCCGGACATACGCTCGGGCACATCTGCTATTTCGATCCGACGGGGCTATCGCTTTTTTGCGGTGATGCGCTCTTCTCCCTCGGCTGCGGCCGCATGTTCGAGGGGTCGCCGGAGCCCATGTGGGAAGGCCTCAAGCGCCTGCGCGCCCTGCCAGACGAAACAATGGTTCACTGCGGTCACGAATATACAATCGCCAATGCCCGTTTTGCCATGTCCATTGACCCGGACAACGGGGCGCTCAAACGCCGCGCCGCCGAAGCGCAAACGCTGCGTGACGCCGGCAAGGCGACGGTCCCCTTCAGGCTCGGTGACGACAAGAAGGCCAATCCTTTCCTTCGCGCCGACGATCCCGGCCTGATGGCGAAAATGGGCATGGCCGGCGCCCAGCCGTTCGAGGTCTTCGCCGCTATCCGCAAGGCCAAGGACAGTTTCTGACATGGAATTGGCCGCAACGCCGGTTTTCCGGCCGGTCACACCGGCTAATTCTGAGGATTTCGTCCGCCTCTTTGAATCGAAGGGCGGACCGTCATACTGCTGGTGCGTACCCTACCGGACTACGGCCGCGGAAAAACGCGAGGCCGACAACACTACCCGGAAGGCCCAGATGCTTCGCCGCATCGAAGCAAGAGTGCCGGTCGGCCTCCTCGGCTATCTCGGTGCCGAACCCGTGTGCTGGGTGTCGGTTGGTCCTAAATCGAGCTTTGTCGGCCTTGGCGGCCCTGCCCCGGAATCGGATCAGGCGGTCTGGTCGCTGACCTGCCTTTACGTTCCGCGCGCCCATCGCCACAACGGCTGGGGCCGCCTGATGATCGAAGCCGCAATCCGTGAGGCGCGTGCGGACGGCGCGACCCATCTCGAGGCCTACCCGGTCGACCCTCAATCGCCGAGCTATCGGTTCTTCGGCTTCGTGCCACTTTATGAGCGCCTGGGCTTCTCCCATTGCGGCATGGAAGGCAGCCGCCGCCATGTCATGCGCCTGAAACTTTGACGGGCTTTTTGGCAACTTAGCCACCCGGCCGTACGAACCCTGCGCCGCCAGCCGAAGACCCTGACCCGGGTCGCGTGCCAAATTCTTAACAAAGCCTTAAAATTGGCACGGCGCTTGCCACACTTGCTGGCAAGGGCCAGGTGATTCGCCATGTGCGTGTCCCAGAATGAAACAATCGGCCCGAAATGACACGGAAGCGCAATTTGAGGACCGGAGACGCATCATGATGGGTCAGAACGCGACGGAGACGAAATCCAACCTGCCGGTGATCGTTTCGGGTTCGGCAAGCCGCAACGAAGACCGGACGGCAAGTCTTTACCGCTACGCGCTTCCGTCGGATTTCGCGTCGCACCTGGTCGCCGCAAAACTCCGGATGATGCCCCAGCGCAAGTTGCGCCGGGCACCCGTCGGCGTTGCAACCCTCGCCTACGAAGACGCCAACCGCCGCAAGGTCCGGCGCATGCCGGCCGGCTACGGTCTCACGCTCAGTGCATGATCAATCATCAAATCGCGGCAGATGCACCGCGCCGGGGCGGGCGGGAGTCAAGAGCTTGGTGATCGTGTCGACGCCCGACATGACGAGGCAGGAAAAGAAGACGCCCGTCGCCGCCGCCGGCACCAGCGCGAATTCGAAGACGTAGATCCCGAAAACCACGATCGAGGCGCCAAGGTTCAGCGCCTTGTGCACGATGTGGCGTGAGCGGATCACGTCGACCAGCAGCAAGGCCAGCGCCACGACGACCAGGAGATCGGCCACGCTCATCGACCAGACCGCGCCCGAGGGCATGGAAAAGCTCGCGACCGGCTGTGCCCAGCCGAGCGCCCGCCCGCCAACCAGATCGAACGCGACGAGGTTGTAGATGATGAGCGGCAGGACCAGAAGCGGCGGAATGAACATTTCTCTGCCTCCCTGCCGTCCCCGGCCAGTCAGATGTCGAGCGGACCGACCATCTTTTCCGGTTTGACCGCCTTGTCGAATTCATCCTCGCTCAAAAGCCCGAGCGCAACCGCCGCCTGCTTGAGGGTCAGCCCGTTCTTGTGCGCGTGTTTGGCGATCTTGGCGGCATTGTCATAGCCGATTACCGGATTGAGCGCCGTCACCAGCATCAGCGAATTCCGCAGATGCTGGTCGATATTGGCCGCAATCGGCTCGATGCCTACCGCGCAGTGTTCGTCAAAGCTCTTGGATGCATCGGCCAGAAGCCTGATCGACTGCAACAGGTTGTAGGCGATGACCGGCTTGAAGACATTGAGCTCGAAATTGCCCATCGCACCGGCAAAACCAATCGTCGCATCATTGCCCATCACCTGGGCGCAAACCATGGTCATGGCCTCGGACTGCGTCGGGTTGACCTTGCCCGGCATGATCGACGAGCCCGGCTCGTTTTCCGGAATCTGCAATTCGCCGATGCCGCTGCGTGGCCCCGAAGCGAGCCACCGCACGTCATTGGCAATCTTCATCAGGGCCGCCGCCAGCTGCTTGAGCGCGCCCGACGTGCCGACCATCGCGTCATGGGCGGCAAGAACCGCGAACTTGTTAGGGCCGGTGACGAATTGATGGCCGCTGAGTTCCGAAATCTTCGCCGCGACCTTGACCGCATAGTCCGGATGCGTGTTGAGCCCGGTGCCGACCGCCGTGCCGCCGAGTGCGAGCTCGCGTAGCTGCGGCAGCGTCGCTTTGACTGCGTCGAGACCCCGGTCGATCTGGGCGACCCAGCCCGAAATTTCCTGCCCGAGCGTCAGCGGCGTCGCGTCCTGCAGGTGCGTCCGCCCGATCTTGACCACGCGCATATAGTCCTTCGATTTCCGCTCGAGCGTGTCGCGCAGCAACTTCACCCGCGGAAAGAGGTAGGACTCGATCTGGATCACCGTCGCGATATGCATCGCGGTCGGATAGGTGTCGTTCGAACTCTGCGACTTGTTGACGTGATCGTTGGGATGCACCGGCACCTTGCTGCCCATGACACCGCCCGCCATTTCGATGGCGCGGTTCGAGATCACCTCGTTGACGTTCATGTTCGACTGTGTGCCCGACCCCGTCTGCCAGACGACCAGCGGGAAATGATCAGCGAGTTTACCCGCAATCACCTCGTCGGCGGCCCTCGCTATGAGCCCGGTCAACTCGTCGTCGAGCAAGCCGAGTTCGTTATTGGTCAGCGCTGCCGCCTTCTTGAGAATGCCGAAGGCATGAATGATCTCTGCCGGCATCCTCTCGCCGCCGATTTCGAAATTCATCAGCGAGCGTGCCGTCTGCGCCCCGTAATACTTGTCGCCCGGCACCTCGATCGTGCCCATCGAATCGCTTTCGGTGCGTGTGCTCATTCCGCTCTCCCCGTGGGTCCAGGCGCCCCCGCTATCGGGCTTCTATTCCTGATTCTCGCACAAAGCAAAACGGCCGCCTCCAGAGGAAACGGCCGTTCCGAATTCTTTGCGCGACGTCTGAAAGCCTCAGGCCTTCGGCTCGAGGATCTGGCGGCCGCGATACATGCCCGACTTCAGATCGATATGATGCGGACGGCGGAGTTCGCCGCTATCCTTGTCTTCGACGTATGCCTTGGCCTTGAGCGCATCGGCCGAACGGCGCATGCCGCGCTTGGACGGCGTGGTTTTCCGCTTGGGGACTGCCATGTTTCAACTCCATTCAAACCGCGCACTCCTTCGGCTCTGTGCCAAAGGGCGGCGCGAAAACTTAAGCCCTGTCAGGATTGGCGGGCTATATACGCAAAGAAGTCCCGCTTGGCTAGACCCCTGACGGGAGAAAAGCATCCCCGCGTTCAACCTGCTGGCGACCTCATCCTGAGCCCGTCGAAGGATGGCGCGCATGCCTCGCCTCACAAATCCGGTGACCGCCCGTCGAAGAGACACGAGGTGCGATCTGCATATTGCTGCGCCCGCGCCCGGACGATCGAGGCGACACGCCGCAACCCCGCCGTCGGATGGGCCGGATCGCGCACAAGCGGATTGGGCAACGTGACCGCCATCAGGCTCGCCCGTTCCCAGCTGAGCGCACTCGCATCGACCCCGAAGGCGCGCTGCACCCCCGCCTCGATGCCGAACTCGCCGTCTGGACCCCATTCGGCAATGTTGAGATAGATTTCCATGATCCGCCGCTTGGGCAGCACCAGATCGATGTAAAAAGCGAGCGGCACTTCGAGCACCTTGCGGATCACCGACCGCCCCTGCCAGAGAAAAAGATTGCGCGCGACCTGCATGGTGATCGTCGAAGCCCCGCGCGCATCGCCGCCTGCCAAAAAGGTCTTGATCTCGTCGCGCAGCGCCCCGAGATCGACCCCCTGATGACGGCAGAACTGGCCGTCCTCGCTCATCGTCACCGAGACTTTCAGCCGGTCGGAAATCTGATCGATGGCCCGCCACTCGCGCGCGACAGGCCGGCCCGTGAGGTAACGCCCGAGCATCGGGGTCGAGACCGGATCGACCACAAGATAGAGCGGCACCAGCAGAACCGGCAGGGCGATCAGTATCAACAGGACAAGCGCAACGTACTTGACGACGCGCCAGAACCCGTTGCTTTTCGTGTTCTTCTTTTCGGCCAAGTCGGTCTCGAATTCTTCTGGTGCGGATGCCGCGTCGCGATGCCCGCGCTTCTTGCCCAAAATGCGGCCGGAGGCTAGAGCTTTGCCATGTCCGAGCCTGAAGACTTCGCCGCCCGCCTCGACCGTTTCGCAACCCGCTTCGCGACCGCGCTCGACGCGCAGCTCACGGCCGAAGCGCTGGTCGGACCTGGCACCCCGCCCGAACGGCTGGTCGCAGCCATGCGCCACGGCGCCCTCAATGGCGGCAAGCGCCTCAGGCCCTTTCTCACCGTGGAAGCCGCAGGCCTGTTCGGCGTCACTGAGACCGAGGCCATGCCGGCCGCCCTGGCGGTTGAATTCATCCACTGCTATTCGCTGATTCACGACGATCTGCCGGCCATGGATGACGATGATCTGCGGCGCGGGCAGCCGACCGTGCACAGGGCTTATGACGAAGCCACCGCCATTCTCGCCGGCGATGCGCTTCTGACCCATGCCTTCGGTCTTCTCGCCAAAAAAGCCTGCCACAGCGATCCCGCCATCCGCGCGGCCCTCGTCGCCGAACTTGTCGCGGGGTCGGGAGGGGGCGGCATGGCCGGCGGCCAGATGCGCGATCTTGAAGGCGAAAAGGGCGGGTTCACGACGAACGATATCGCCGAGATGCAGCAGATGAAGACCGGCGCACTCATCCGTTCCGCCGTGCGCCTGGGTGCGCTTCTCGGTGGCGCCAGCCTCGACCAGCTCAAGGCCCTGACCACCTTCGGCGAGGAGGCCGGCCACGCTTTTCAGCTCGCCGACGACATTCTCGACCTGACCGCCTCGAGCGAAGCCATGGGCAAGGCGACCGGCAAGGATCACCAGCGCCAGAAGCCGACCCTCGTCTCCCGCATCGGGCTCGACGCCGCCCGCCGCCATCTCGGCGACACCGTCCACCACGCGCTTTCCGCCCTGATGATGTTTGGACCGGAGGCCGATACGCTCCGCCAGACCGCCCGCTATTTCGCGGAGCGTGAAAACTAGGAGGCCGCCATGCGCAAACCGAAAATAGGTCTGGCTCTTGGTGGCGGCGCGGCGCGTGGCTGGGCCCATATCGGCGTCATCGAAACCCTGCGCGAGGCCGGCATCGTTCCCGACATCATTTGCGGCACCTCGATCGGCTCTCTCATCGGCGGTGTACATGCCGCCGGCCGTCTCGATGAACTCAAGGCCTGGGCCCTCAGGGCCGACTGGCTGAGGGTCATGTCGATGGTCGACGTGTCAGTTCTGGGTGGCGGCCTGGTCGAAGGTGGGCGCGTGGTCAAATGGCTGACCGAGTTCGGCCTGACCGACGCGATCGAACACCTTGAAATCCCCTTCGCCGCCGTCGCCACCGACCTGACGACCGGCGGCGAGGTCTGGCTTGAAACAGGCCCGCTCGCCCCCGCCATCCGCGCCTCGATCGCCCTGCCCGGCATTTTCAGCCCAATCCGTCACGATGACCGCTGGCTGGTCGATGGCGGGCTTGTCAATCCGGTCCCCGTCTCGCTCTGCCGCTCCATGGGCGCCGATTTCATCATTGCCGTTCCGCTCAACGACAACGTGCTCGGCCGCCCCCTGACCCCCGTCATCGGCAAGGAACCCGCGCCGGCACCCGAAAAATCGGCTCAGTCCGGCAACTTCCTCGATCTCATCCGCGAGATCCCGAATTCGGTCACGGCCCAGTTCGCCAATATCGGACTTTTTCTCGCGAGCAATGCCGCGCCCGGCTACTTCGACGTGCTCGCCAATTCAATCAACATCATGCAGGACCACATCACCCGCACAAGGCTTGCCACCGATGCGCCCGACATCACCATCACGCCCAAGATCGGCGAGATCGGCCTGCTCGATTTCCACCGCGGTGAGGAAGTTATCGAGCTCGGCCGCCGTGCCGCCGAGAAATGCCTTCCCCAATGCATGAAACGCCTCGGGGAGGCGTTGGGGAAGTAGAAGTCGCCCTCGGGGGCGGTTCAGTTTTTCTTCGTCGGCTTTGGCTTCAGGGCCACCGCATGAACATGACATTTGCGGAACCACGCCCGAAGCGTCTCGATATCCTCGTAAAGGACTTCGGGCACGGCCGCGTAGTCTTTCTGAAAGAACCCCGGATAGCCCTCGTGATACCCAGCGTTGTATGTCTCCAGAAATTCCGCCAGGTCAGTTTTGTTCAGCCGGATGCCGATCCGGTCGAGCTTGGACATCTGGGCATACATGTTGCCGTTCACCGAGAGATAAGGGTTCTGGTCGCCCTTCAGTACCACCCCCTCCACGCCTTCGATCATCTTTTCGAAGACGGCGAGGACCCTGGGGTCGGGCATGTGCTTGGGCTGGGGCATCAGGCAAGCCTAGCTAAACTGCCTGAGCATTTTCAACACATATGACCTCGGCCGCTTCCTGCCCTCAGCCACAGGCTTCGGGCGTTCGAGCCCTATCCTTGATCCACTGGATCAAGGATTTGATGCTCCGCATCAACCTGGCGCTCACTCAGCCCCGCCCCGAACCGTCTCTCGATATAGTTTGCGACCATCTGCTTGAACTGC
Source organism: Hyphomicrobiaceae bacterium (assembly GCA_020638095.1). GTDB lineage: Bacteria > Pseudomonadota > Alphaproteobacteria > Rhizobiales > Devosiaceae > JACKJF01. The sequence goes on from JACKJF010000003.1 coordinate 278,990, forward strand.
TCGGCAACGTCGGCGCCGCGGAGGGTTGCCGCCTTCTTGCCGTCGATGAAAACCGGGGCCGCCGGCGCCTCGCCCGTGCCTGGAAGGGAAATACCGATATCGGCGTGTTTCGACTCGCCCGGCCCGTTGACGATGCAACCCATCACCGCAACCGAGAGGTTTTCGACGCCGGGATATTTCTCGCGCCATTCGGGCATCGAGGTCGACAGATGGTCCTGAATGTCCTTGGCAAGGCTCTGGAACGTGGTCGAGGTCGTCCGCCCGCAACCCGGACAGGCGGCCACCACCGGCACGAACTGCCGGAAGCCCATCGTCTGCAGCAGCTCCTGCGCCACCTTGACCTCGAGCGTCCGGTCGCCGTCGGGCTCGGGCGTCAGGGAGATGCGGATCGTGTCGCCGATTCCCTGCTGCAACAGAATTCCCATCGCCGCCGACGAGGCGACGATGCCCTTCGAACCCATCCCCGCCTCGGTCAGCCCGAGATGAAGGGCATAGTCGCAGCGCTGGCCGAGTTCCCTATAGACCGCGATAAGGTTCTGCACGTCCGAGACTTTGGTCGAGAGGATGATCCGGTCGCGCCCGAGCCCGATCTCCTCGGCCCGCGCCGCCGACAAAAGCGCCGACCGGATGATCGCCTCGCGCATCACGTGCGCCGCCGACCAGGGGTCCGGCCGCTCATTGTTCTCGTCCATCAGCCGGGTCAGAAGCTCCTGGTCGAGCGAACCCCAGTTGACCCCGATCCGCACCGGCTTGTCATGCTTGAGGGCAAGTTCGATGAGGGTCGTGAACTGTGTGTCGCGCTTGTCGCGGAACCCCACATTGCCGGGATTGATCCGGTACTTGGCGAGCGCTTCGGCGCAGGCGGGATGATCGGTCAGAAGTTTGTGGCCGATATAGTGGAAGTCCCCGACAATGGGCACGTCCGTGCCGAATTTCAGCAGCCGCTCGCGGATATGCGGAACCGCCGCCGCCGCCTCGTCGCGGTCGACCGTGATCCGGACGATTTCCGACCCGGCCCGGTGAAGCGCGAGAATCTGACGGACCGTCGCCTCCACATCGGCCGTGTCCGTGTTGGTCATTGACTGTACGACGACCGGCGCATCGCCGCCCACCATCACCCCGCCGACATCGACGCCCACCGATTTTCTGCGTTCAGAAGGTCCTGCCATCGCACCCATCCGTTACCCGTTCTCCAATACGCGCGCCCCATCATGACTGCAAGATGACGGCAAGATGGTGCTTGACTCGGTATCAATCGCACTGTATTCAACCAATCAGTTAATAACCATTTGGTTGAATACCGTGGCCACCGATCATCTCTCGACCGTGCTCAATGCCCTTGCCGACCCGACCCGGCGGGGCATGCTGGCCCGTCTCGCCAATGGCGAAGCGACCGTTACCGAACTCGCCGAACCCTACGACATGTCGATGGCCGCCATATCCAAGCACCTCAAGGTTCTCGAAAGGGCCGGACTCATCGAACGCGGCCGCGAGGCGCAATACCGCCCGCGCAAGCTCAATCCCGAGCCGTTGAAGGAAGTCGACCAGTGGCTCGAGGACTATCGCAGGATGTGGGAAGCGCGTTTCGACCGTCTCGACCATTATCTCCGTCATCTTCAGGGGAAGTCCGATGGTTGAGGTTGCGGCCCTCGCGCCCGAAGGCGGGCACGACATCTATCTTTCAAGGCTTTTCGATGCCGGTCGCGACACCGTGTGGGCCGCCCTGACCGACGCCAGCGCACTCGAACTCTGGTGGGCACCGGACGGCTGCACCATCAAGACCCGCGAGGCCGATATCCGCGTCGGCGGCATCTGGGCCTATCGGCTCGACACCCCGAACGGCAAGAGCTTCGAGAATCGCCACAAATACGAGGAACTGACCCGCCCCGAACGCATCGTCTATTGGCAGGGCGAGCAGCGCGAAGACGACAATGCCGCAACCTCGACGCTGCTCCTCGACGAGCGCGGGGTGGCAACCCTTCTGACCCTTCGCGTCGAATTCTCGTCTCACGCCTGGAGGGAAAAGCTCATCCCCATGGGAGCGCTTCGCTACCCGGCCCAAAGTCTCGAACACCTGTCAGACTATCTCGCGCGCGCCCGCACGGCGGCATAGCGCATCCGCACTAGAAAGCTGGAGGTCCCTCATGCAAAAGCAGTTTTCCAGAATCCCCGAAACCGAGCCGGTCATCGAGCTGACCCATATTTACGACGCGCCGCGCGCGCTGATGTGGGAGCTTTTCACCAAACCCGAACACCTCAAGCACTGGTGGGGCCCGGACGGGTTCACCATCGAGCACGAGAGCGCGGATTTCCGGGTTGGTGGCTATTGGAAATTCGTCATGGTCGGCCCCGACGGCACCCGCTGGGACAACTACCATCAATATACCGAGATCGATCCGATCGAACGCTTCGTGCACCTGCATGGCAGCAAGCGCGATGATCCGGACGCTTTCGTTGCGACCATCACGCTCGAAGACCGGGGCAGCCAGACCGCGGTGACCCTGACCCAGACCTTCCCCAACCTTCAGGCGCGCGCCGATGTCATGGCCTTTGGTGCCCACGTGCTCGGCCTTCAGACGCTCGCCAAGGCAGAAACTTATCTCCAAAACACCGAACTCGAAGGAATTCCCTCATGAGCGACCGCCCCGAACTCTCCATCGAACGCCTGTTCAACGCACCCAAAGACCTTGTCTTTTCCGCCTGGACCAAGGCCGAGCATTTCCAGCACTGGTTTCTCCCGCCCGGCTTCAAGACCGTTTTCTGCGAAGTTGATCCCCGGGTCGGCGGCCTTTTCCGCATTCACTGGGAAGATGCGGACGGCAATCGCTATCCCAACAAGGGCCTTTTCACCGCGGTCGAACCCACCGACATGCTGGCCTACGAGGACAGTTTCGACGACGATCGCGAGAACAACACGCCCACCAAGGTCACCGTTACCTTCGAGGACATGGGCGGCAAGACCCGCGTCGTCACCCATTCCCTGTTCGCCAGCCACGAAATTCTGGAAGAGATCAAGGCCATGGGCGCTGTCGAAATCTGGAACCTGACCCTCGACCAGGCCGTCGCCTATGTGGAAGGACTTGCAGCCGCGTGATGCGCGGGCCAACCATGTCGCAGCCGCCAGGGCCCTCTGGGGCAACCAGACAGGGAAGCTGAAGTGCTAGACAAATCAAAACCGGCAGAGTCGATCGCTTCTTACATCGCCAGCCTCGACGAGCCCTTCCGGTCGGTCATTACGCATCTTCGCCAGGTTATTCTGGACGCCGCGCCGGACGCCGAAGAAATCATCACCTACGCAATGCCCGGCATTGGCAAGGATGGGCCGCTGGTCGCCTATTTCGCCTTCAAGGGACATTGCTCCCTCTTCCCGATGGGGTCGCCCCTCAGGAGCATGGCGGCCGAAATCGCACCCTGGCGAACCTCGAAGGGAACGTTGCAGTTCACCGCGGACAATCCCATCCCGGACGATCTCGTCAGGCGAATCGTCGCCGAAAGGCTCTCCGAAAACGCCGAAAAGAAAGCCGCGAAAAGCGCCAGAAGGAAAAAGGCCAAATGATTCCCGAAACCCGATTCGTGAAATCCGCCGATGGCACCACCATCGCCTATTCGATTGAGGGCAGCGGACCGGCAGTCATCCTCATCGAGGGCGCGATGTGCTACCGCACCTCCGGAGCGCTCGACGCGGTCGCCGCGCAGCTCAAGGATCGCTTCACCTGCATCACCTATGACCGGCGCGGGCGGGGCGAGAGCAATGACGCCGCAACCTTCGCCCCTGACCGCGAGATCGAGGACATTGCCGCGCTTGTTGCGGCCGCAGGCGGCCATGCGAGCCTCGTCGGTCTCAGCTCGGGCGCCGCGATTGCCCTTGAAACCGCCAATCGCCTTGCCGGCATCGACCGCGTCGTGACCTACGAGGCGCCGTTCGTCGTCGATGACACAATGTCGCCCCTGCCCGAAGGATTTCGCGCTTCGATCGAACGCGCCGTCAGCCAAGACCGGCGTGGCGATGCCCTCAAGATTTTCATGCGGCGCGTCGGCGTGCCGGGCTTTGCCCTTTTCATCATGCAGTTCACCGCCATGTGGAAGCGCCTCAAGGCCATCGCCAACACGCTGAGCTATGACTTGCAGTTTGTTGAAAACCACTCGGCCGGAAAGCCCCTGCAACCCGGGACCTGGCCAAACGCAACCATGCCCGCCCTTGCCATGGCCGGCGGCAAGAGCCCGGCCTACATGATCAATTCGCAAAAGGCGATCGCGGCCAATCTCGCAAACGCCACCTACAGGGAGCTTGCGGGCCAGACCCATATGGTCAAGACCGAACCCCTGGTGGCGGCCATCCGGGAATTCCTCGAATGAAGTTTACCGCAACCATCAAGCCGACCGGCAACAATACCGGCATCGTCGTCCCCGCCGGCGTGCTTGACCGGCTTGGCGGCGGCAAACGCCCGCGCGTCAGGGTCACGCTCAACGGTTTTTCCTTCTCGCTGACCCTCGGTTCGATGGGCGGCAATGTGATGATCCCGATCAGCGCCGAACGGCGTCAACTGGCGAACGTCGCCGCCAACGAAGTGCACGAGGTCGAAATCACCCTCGACGACGTTCCCGAGGAAACCGAAGTGCCCGAGGACTTTGCCATGGCCCTCGATACCGCTGGCCTCGGCCCAGCCTTCCACAAGCTCGCGCCATCGCACCGCAAGGAGCATGTCCGGGCCATCACGGACGCCAAAACACCCGAAACCCGGCAGCGGCGCATCGACAAGTCGGTCGCCATGATCGCGGCAAAGAACCAGGATTGATTCCATGAAAGCAGAAGCCCACCCCACCGCCGTCGACCTCTCTTCGCCGCGCGATTTCGTCCTCAGCCGCATATTCGATGCGCCAAAAGACCTCGTCTGGAAATGCTGGACCGATGCTGAGCACCTCGCCGCCTGGTGGGGCCCGGAGATCTTCACCAATCGGGTGGATCTGGATTTTCGCCCCGGCGGCAAGCAGTCGATCACCATGATCGATCCGACCGGCAAGGAATATCCGATCGAGGCGACCTATTTCGAGATCGTCGAGGGTGAGTACTTTGTCGGCGGCATGACCACGGAAAACTATGACGGCGACTGGAAAAAGGAGTTCGCCCGCTGGGCTGGCGGAGAATCCGATGGCGCGCTGCGGGTCGCCATGCGCGTCGATTTCGAGGATCTCGGCAACAATCGGACGCGCGTGACCATGACCCAGACCTTCCCCACCACCGGCGAACGCGATGCCAACGTCAAGATGGGGGCCGAAACCGGCTGGCGCGAAAGCTACGTCAAGCTCGATGCCCATCTCGCAGACCTGCGGCACGGCTAGCCGAGCGCCCTATCGACCCGGAGCAGCAACATGAGTTTTCAGGCCTATCTCGACACGATCGAAAAGAAGACCGGCCTTGATGCCAACCAGTTCATCGCACTGGCCCGGCAAAAGGGCTTCCTCGAAAAGTCGATCAAGGCAGGAGACATCATTTCCTGGCTCAATGACGATTATGGCCTCGGGCATGGCCATGCGATGGCCCTGGTCAACCTCTTCAAGCACGCCTCGGGCAATGCAGCGGGCCGTGATGAAAAGATCGAAAAGCTCTTTTCCGGCAAGAAGGAGAAATGGCGGCCCGCCTTCGACCGGCTTTACGCCCATATCCGTGGACTTGGAGAAGATGTCGGCCTGTCGCCGACCGCAACTTACGTTTCCATCCTGCGCGGCAAGAACAAGGTCGCCATCGTCGCCACCACGGCGGATCGGATGGATATCGGCTTGAAGCTGAAAGGAGTACCGTTCACTGGCCGCTTTTCCGACGCGGCCGCGTTCAACGCCATGGTCACCCACAAGGTCACCCTTGAGACGCCGGACGGCCTCGATCAGGAAGTGCTCGATTTTGCCGCCCGGGCCTACACGGCGGCGGGATGACCCAATGGCCACACCGCCAGCCCGAATTGCAACGCGCATCCGCCAGGTGGTTGCGCGCGGCCCGAATCGGACATAACTTGCCTGCGTCAGGCCGTCGCACCCTCCCGCGCGGCGCTCTTCATGACACGACCCCTTTCGGGATCCTCTGCCGCTAATTTCAACCGGCGACCGCCCACGCGGCCGCCGAACCATTTTTGTCTGGGACAAGACGATGAACCGTGACCTGATCAAGATGGCGCTCATTCTCGGCCTGATGGCCCTGATTGGCCCCTTCGCCATCGACATGTATCTGCCGGCCCTGCCGCGCCTTGCCGATGACCTCGGCACGACCGAGACCGCTTCGCAGATGACCCTGACCTCCTATTTCATTGCCTTCGCCGTGGCGCAGCTCTTCTACGGCCCGGCGAGCGACATGTTCGGACGCAAGAAGCCGATCTATGCCGGCCTCGCGGTCTTTGCCCTTGCCTCGCTCGGCTGCGCCTTTGCGCCCGATATTTCCTGGCTCATCGCCTTCCGCTTTTTCCAGGGACTCGGCGCCGCAGGTGTCATGTCCATTCCGCGTGCCATCATCCGCGATCGCTATACGGGTGCCGAGGCCACCCGGCTGATGTCGACCATCATGCTGGTGATCTCGGTTTCGCCGATGCTGGCGCCGCTCGCCGGATCGATCATCATCGTGCCGTTCGGCTGGCGCGCCGTTTTCATCGCCGTGGTGCTGGCCACCATCGTCTCGGTCCTTCTGACCATGTTCGTTCTGCCCGAAACCCTGCCGCCCGAAGAGCGCGTACCGTTCAAGCTTGGCGAAATGCTGCACGCGTTCGGTATTCTTCTGCGCGACGTCAACTTCATCGGCCTGACCTTTATCGGCGGGCTCGGCATGGCCGCCTTCTTCACATTCCTTGGCAGCGCGAGCTTCGTTTACATGGACTTTTTCGGTCTCGACCCCACCCAGTTCTCCATTGCCTTTGCGGCGGGGGCGGCTGGTTTCTTCATCGCCAGCCAGTTCGCCGCCAACGCCATGCGCTGGTTCGGGCCGACCAACCTCATCCGGGGCGCGACGCTCGGCTATGCCGCCTTCATGCTGGCGCTTCTGGCAATCTTTCTCGCCGGCCTTGGCAACATCTGGATCATGATCATCATGCTGGTTCTGGCCAACATCTTCATGGGCTTCATCATGCCCTCGTCGATGGTTCTCTCGCTCGAGGAACATGGCCACATCGCCGGCGCCGCCGCCTCTCTCGGCGGAACCCTGCAGATGGTTCTCGGGACCATCACCATGGCTGTGGGCAGCGCAGTCTACAATGGCACCCCCTTGCCAATGCTGATCATCATGGCGATCTGCGCCTCGGGTACGCTGGTCCTGGCGCTTCTGACCGTCAAGAACCGGATCGTCGCCGCGGCCTGATCTTCGCGGCGATCTCGCTGTTTCTCCCTGCGCCGGTTTGTTTATTATGGACCGGCAAGGGGAGAATCGCTTGTGACCGAAGACCATCCGTTCCGCCGCGAAATCAGCGACGAAATCCACGCCCGCCCGATCATTCTGATCGGCCTGCCCTCGCGCGTCCGCCGTCTCGTGTTTCAGCAGAATTCGCCGCATCAGGTCGCCGCAACATTCGACGCCTTCAGCGCCTATTGCGTGGCCGAAGCGATTGATCCCCCGCGCCCCTATAGCCGTCAGCATTCGTTCGAACGCGACGGAATGACCATTTCCTGGGAGTTCCACACCGAGTTCATCACCGTCTCCTGGGTTTCGGCGATCAAGGACGAGATGGCCATGCCGGACAATATCGGTCTGCAGCTGCTCGACGGATTTTCGCTCGTCACCGCCGCCCGCGTCGACGTGATGGCCGAGAAAAGCATCCCCGACGCCCTGATCCCCGGATTTTCGCCCGTCAGCTTCTGTCATGCGCGCGTGGACGATGGTCGCGCTGAAATCGCCACCGACTTCCGCACCGATGCGGACGGATTCGTCCGCTTCGAACTGGCGGCCGGGAATGTCAGCGACCGGCGACGCGCCATTCTCGCCCGCCGCCTGCTCGAAATCGAAACCTATGCAAAAATGGCGCTTCTGAGCCTGCCACCCACCCGCGCCGCCTCGGGGGAGCTCAACGGTCTCGAGCAAAGCGTTTCCGACTGCATCCGCAAACTCCCCGACATTGCCGACATCGCCGCCGCCAAGATGGCCATGGACAACCTCAACGCCCTGTCGCTGAAGCTCGGCGCGCTTGGCGAAAGCCTCAACTACCGGATCGCCGCCGCCCAGGCCTACGGCACCGTTCTCTCTGAGCGGCTGGCTGCGCTTCGCGACGTATCGACGGGCGCCGGCTCGAGCATCAGCCAATATCTCAACAATCGCGTCAATCCGGCCATCCGCACCATCATTGCCTTCGAGAAGCGGCTCGACATCGCCTCCGAAAAGGTCGCCCGCGCCGTCGCCATGCTCAATGCCCGCAACGGGCTCGAACTCGAAATCCAGAATAGCGAGATTCTCAACACCATCTCGAAAACCGCCCAGAGCCAGTTCCGTCTGCAAAAGACCGTCGAGGGCCTTTCGGCCATCGCAATCTCCTACTATCTGATCGGCATTCTCTCCTACGCGCTTGCCGGGCCGATGCAGTACTTCCACTGGGACAAGGTCTGGACCCTCTCGATCCTCGCGCCCTTCGTGTTTCTCGGGGTCTACATCGTCTCGCGGCGCTTCTGGCACGGGTCCGAATAGGGCGATCCCGCCCAAGTCTTGAATCACGGCCCGGCGATACCCAAGTGCTGTTGACTGTGCCTTGCGCGCAGTTGGGACGAACAAGTGGGGACAATCGCAGCATGAACAGAATAGCCGCACGCCTGATGCGTTTTCGGGGTCACCTCGTCACCCTCTGGCATGCCTTCTGGCATCCCGAAACGCCATTCTATCTCAAGGCCCTGATGCTGGCCGTCATCGCCTATGTGCTGAGCCCGATCGACCTGATGCCCGATATTTTCGCAGTCGTTGGATGGCTCGACGACGCCCTGCTGGTCGCCTTTGCCGTCGAATGGATCGTTTCGCGCCTGCCGCAGAACCGCGTCATGCCCGATACCGGCCCGATCGGTGAAGGACCGACGATCGACGGAACCGCCCGCCGGATCTGATCAGGATCTGCGCGTCTTCGGCTTCTTTTCCTTGGGCAGCGGCAGCGCTGCCCATGTGCGGCGTGTAAGGTCAAAAAGCCAGTCTTCATCATCCCAGCGGTCTTCCGGTACGACCGGATAGGCGCGTGACGCACCGGGATAAGGCGGTTCGACGCTGAGACCGGCGACAAGATCGGCCGCGTCCGCCGGCGCCTTGATCAGAAAGCGGTTGTCGCAGATCAGCCCGATCATCTTGCCATCGAGGTAAAGTCCGTACTCACCGAACATCTTTCGGGCGCTGACCGCACCGAGCGGCGCCAACAGGTCCTCGATATTCTCGGCAAAGGCCGGATCGGTCGCCATTATTCGAACCTGACCAAAAGGTCCTTGGCATCGATCTGGTCGCCGGCCTTGACCGTCACCTCGGCCACCACCCCATCCGCCTCGGCATGAATGGCCGTTTCCATCTTCATTGCCTCAATCGAGAGCAGAACGTCACCGGCGGAAACGTGCTGGCCCGCTTTGACCGCAAGGGTCGAGACCACGCCGGGCATTGGCGCGCCGACCTGCTTCTGGTTGCCGGTCTCGGCCTTGGGCCGGGCAACGATCGATCCGGCCACGGCCCGGTCCGGCACCGAAATCAGCCGCGGCTGGCCGTTGAGCTCGAAGAACACGCGAACCATGCCCTGGTCGTTGGTTTCGGCATGCCCGAGATAGCGGACGACCAGCGTCACGCCTTTTCTCAGTTCAAGCATCACCTCGTCGCTGTCGCTCAGCCCGTAAAAATACATCTGCGTCGGCAGAACCGCTGTCGGGCCGTAAAGCTTTTGCGCCTTGACGAATTCGGAAAAGACCTTGGGATACATCAGATACGAAGCGAGATCGAAATCGCTGACCTCGACATCGAGTTCTTCCGCGACCTGCTGCCGGATCGCTTCGATATCGGCATCCGGAAGGTCGAGCCCGGGGCGCGTGGTCCGGGCCTGACGGCCCTTGAGCACCTTCTTCTGCAGCGCCTCGGGGAACCCGCCCGGCGGCTGACCGAGTCCGCCGGCAAAGAAATCGACCACCGAATCGGGGAACGCAACCTCGCGTCCGGGATCCTCGACCTCCTTGCGAGTCAGCCCCGACGAGACCATGGCGAGCGCCATGTCGCCAACGACCTTCGAACTCGGCGTCACCTTGACGATATCGCCGAACATCTGGTTCACGTCGGCATAGGTCTGCGCCACTTCGTGCCAGCGTGACTGCAGCCCGAGCGAGCGCGCCTGTTCCTTGAGGTTGGTGAACTGCCCGCCCGGCATTTCGTGGAGATAGACCTCCGACGCCCCTGATCTCAGATCGCTTTCGAAGGCGCGGTATTTGGCCCGCACGCATTCCCAGTAAAAGGAAATCTCGCGGATCGCCTTCTGGTCAAGCTCTGGATCGCGATCCGTGCCCTTGAGCGCGGCGACCAATGACCCGAGACAGGGCTGCGAGGTCATGCCCGAGAAGGAATCCATTGCCGCATCGACGGCGTCGACCCCCGCCTCGACCGCCGCCAGAACGCTTGCCGCCGCCGCACCCGACGTGTCGTGGGTATGGAAATGGATCGGCAGGCCGACTTCCTGCTTCAGCGTTTCGACAAGCTTTTTCGCCGCCGTCGGCTTGCAAAGACCCGCCATGTCCTTGATGCCAAGCACATGCGCGCCCGCCGCCTCGAGTTCCTTGGCAAGGCCCACATAATATTTCAGATCGTATTTCGCCCGGTCCGGGTCGAGCATGTCGCCCGTATAGCAGACGACGCCCTCGCAGACCTTGTTCGCCTCGATCACCGCATCCATGGAGACGCGCATGTTCTCGACCCAGTTGAGGCAGTCGAACACGCGAAAGACGTCGACGCCGCCTTCCGCCGCCTGGCGAACGAAGAACTTGACCACATTGTCAGGATAGTTGGTGTAGCCGACCCCGTTTGAACCCCTGAGAAGCATTTGCGTCAGGATATTCGGCGCCTTTTCCCGGATCCTCGCCAGCCGTTCCCACGGATCCTCGTTGAGGAACCGCATGGCGACGTCGAACGTCGCCCCGCCCCAGCATTCAAGTGAGAACAGATTGGGCAGCCCCCGCGAATAGGCCTCCGCCGCCCCGGCAATGTCATGGGTCCGCATGCGCGTCGCGAGCAGCGACTGATGCGCGTCCCGCATGGTCGTGTCGGTAAAAAGCACGCGGGTCTGCGCCTTCATCCAGTCGGCAAGCGCTTTGGGTCCGCTGCGATCGAGAATCTGGCGTGTGCCCTCGATCATGGCGAGCGGTGGAAAGTCCGGCGCCACCGCTTCCGGCGAATCCTCGGGTGGCCGCGCGCGGCCCTTGACGTCCGGATGGCCGTTGATCGTCACGTCGGCGAGATAGGTTAAAAGCTTGGTGGCGCTGTCCTGCCGCTTCGGGACGTCGAACAGTTCCGGCGTCGTGTCGATGAACCGCGTCGTATAGGAATTGTCGCGGAATTTCGGGTGCGAGATGATGTTCTCGAGAAAGGTGAGATTGGTCGAAACGCCGCGAATGCGGAATTCGCGCAGGGCCCGGTCCATGCGGGCGATGGCCTCCTCCGGCGTCGGTGCCCACGCCGTGACCTTTTCCAGAAGCGGATCGTAGAAGCGCGTGATCACCGCGCCCGAATAGGCCGTGCCGCCATCGAGCCGGATGCCGAAGCCGGTCGCGCCGCGATAGGCGGTGATGCGTCCATAGTCCGGAATGAAATTGTGTTCCGGATCCTCGGTCGTGACCCGGCACTGAAGAGCGTTGCCGTTAAGGCGGATCTCGTCCTGCACCGGCACGCCGCTGCCCGCCTCGCCGATCCGGAAACCGTCCATGACGTGAATCTGCGCCTTGACGATATCGATGCCGGTCACCTCCTCGGTGACGGTGTGCTCGACCTGGATGCGCGGATTGACCTCGATGAAGTAGAACTGGTCGGTATCCGCATCCATGAGGAACTCAACCGTACCCGCGCAGCGATAGTTGGCCGCCTTGCCGAGGCGCAGCGCCGCATCGGTCAGGGCCTTGCGCGCGCCGTCGTCGAGATAGGGTGCGGGTGCCCGCTCGACGACCTTCTGGTTGCGCCGTTGAACTGAACAATCGCGCTCGAAGAGGTGCACGAGGTTGCCGTGATCGTCGCCGAGAATCTGCACCTCGACATGCCGGGCCCGCTCAACCAGCTTTTCGAGATACATCTCGTCCTTGCCGAACGCCGCCTTGGCTTCGCGCTTGGCCTCGCTGACCTCGGTTAGAAGGTCCTTCTCGCTCATGATCCGGCGCATGCCGCGCCCGCCGCCGCCCCAGCTCGCCTTGAGCATCAACGGATAACCGATCGCGCCCGCCATGCGCGCCACTTCGGAAAGATCGTCCGGCAGCGGCTCGGTCGCCGGAACCACCGGCACCTTTGCCGCGATCGCCATGTTGCGCGCCGCGACCTTGTTGCCGAGGTCGCGCATCGTTTCCGCCCTCGGGCCGATGAAGGTGATGCCCGCATCGTTGCAGGCGTCGACGAATTCCGGGCTCTCCGACAAAAGCCCGTAACCGGGGTGGATGGCATCGGCGCCGCTGTCGCGCGCGACACGGATATATTCGTCGATCTGCAGATAGGCCTCGACCGGACCGCGGCCCTTGCCGATCAGATAGGCTTCGTCGGCCTTGAACCGGTGCAGCGCCAGCTTGTCTTCCTCGGCATAGACCGCAACGGTTTTAAGGCCGAGTTCGTTGGCAGCCCGGAAAACGCGGATGGCGATTTCCGACCGGTTAGCAACAAGGATTTTTCTGATCGGCATAGATCCCCCGCCTTTGCGCTGGACATATGCTGATACAATCTTGCCTTTGGCCCCGATTGCACCAGCGGGGTTGAGGAACTGGCCTTACGAGAGATGTCCGGCCAGGTGACGGATATTGTAGCCCGCGTCCGCCGCCGCCTGGATGATCTCCTCGGCGGGCATGCGTCCGGCCTGCGACAGCGCCCAGAGCGTGGTCGAGCGTGTGCCGCTGCGGCAATAGCAGAACACTGGTCCCTGCGAATTGTCCAGCACGTTGCGGGTTTCTTCGATCATCTGGGCATTGACGCCCTGCCGGCCCATCGGGATCTCGACATATTTGAGCCCCGCCGCCTCCACAGCTTTGCGGATTTCGGCACCCGGCGTCTGATCTTCTTCTTCACCGTCTGGCCGGTTGTTGACGATCGTCACGAAACCCGCCTGTTTGAGAATGGCCACGTCTTCGACGGCGATCTGCGGTGAAACGCTGACATGGTCGTTTATGCGGATAATCTCCACACTGATGCTCCTGGTCTGTCCCTCGCCGGCCCTTTACCGCGAGCCATGGGCCTCGCGCAACCACGCTTTGCGCTGGCGAGCCATGCAAATGACTGGACTGGAAGGCTTCAGCCGGCGTGGCGGGCAAGGGCGGCAATCACCCGCCGGGCGGTGATTCGGCCAACCCTTTTGCCGTCTTCGTTGGTCACCGCCAGGGCATCGTGCGCGGCAAAGAGCGGCAGCGCGTCCTCGCAACTGGCGGTCGCAGTGATGTCGAACCCGCAGGGGCTTTCGAGATCTCGTTCCATGATCGTCGAAATGTGGATGACCCGCGCCTTGTTCACGTCCCGCACAAAAGCCGCGACATAGTCGTCGGCGGGTTTGAGAACGATATCTTCCGGCCGGTCGACCTGAACGATGGCCCCGTCATTGAGCACCGCGATCCGGTCGCCGATCTTCACCGCCTCGTCGAAATCGTGGCTGATGAACAAAATCGTCTTGTTGAGTTCCTTCTGAAGGCTTTTCAGTTCGTCCTGCATGCCCGAGCGGATAAGCGGATCGAGCGCCGAAAAGGCCTCGTCCATCAACAGAATGTCCGTGTCCATGGCCAGCGCCCGGGCAAGCCCCACCCGCTGCTGCTGGCCGCCCGACAATTCGTTGGGCTGCGAGCCTTCATAGCCGGCAAGCCCGACCCGTTCGATCCAGTGACGGGCATGCTCAAGGCGCTCGTCTTTCCCGTCACCCCGGATTTCGAGCCCATAGGCGACATTGTCGAGCACCGACCGGTGCGGCAGAAGTCCGAAATTCTGAAAGACCATGGCCAGTTCCTTGCGCCGGAACTGGCGGAGCGCCATCTCGTCGAGGCCCAGAATATCGCGGCCATTGACCCGCATTTCCCCCGCCGTCGGTTCGATCAGCCGGTTGACGTGGCGGATCAGCGTCGACTTGCCTGAACCTGATAGGCCCATCACCACGAATATTTCGCCCTGTTCGACAGAAAGCGATACGCGGTTCAGGCCCACCACTTGACCGGTCTCGGCCTGAACATCGGTCTTGCTCGCACCCTGTTCCAGCATGCGCACGGCTGTCTCCGGCTCGTCGCCGAAAATCTTGGTGATGTTCTTTGCTTCAATGACCGCGCTCAACGGGCGCCTCCCGAAACGCCGATCCGCTTCTGCAACCGCTTGCCATAAGCCTGGGTGATCCGGTCGAAGATGATGGCGAGGGCCACGATGCCGAGGCCGGCGAAGAGGCCCCGGCTGACCTCGAGCCGGCCGATGCCTTGCAGCACCTGATAGCCGAGCCCGCCCGCCCCGATCATCGAGGCGATGACCACCATGGCAAGCGCCATCATCGTCGTCTGGTTGATGCCGGCGAGAATGGTCGGCAGCGCCAGCGGAATCTGCACACCGAACAGCCGCTGCCGCCGGTCGGCCCCGAACGCACGGGCCGCTTCCAGCACATTCGGATCGACGAGGCGGATGCCGAGATCGGTCAGCCTGACTAGGGGTGGTGCGGCATAAACGATTGTCGCGATCAGGGCCGGCACCTTGCCCGGCCCGAAAACCATCACCGTCGGGATGAGATAGACGAAACTCGGCAGGGTCTGCATCAGGTCGAGAATCGGCGTCACGATGCGGCGGACAAGGGCCGAACGCGCCATCCAGATGCCGAGCGGCAGCGAGATGACGATTGCCGTCAGCGTCGCCGCGATCATCAGCGCCATGGTTTTGACCGCGTCATCCCAGAGTTCCATGACCCCGAGAAAGATCAGGGACAAAAAGACCACCAGCGGTAGCGCCAGTTTGCGCGTTGCCCCGAATGCCGCGGCGGTGAAGAAGATGATCAGCACCCACCAGGGAATGGCGAGTAGGAACCGCTCGATCGAATTGAGCAGCAACAACAATGGATGCGCCGCTGCTTCGAGCCAGCCACCCCAATATTTGACCACCCATTCGAGCGCGTCGTCGACCGCCGAACGGAGCGGGCGGGAATTGAACCAGTCCGGAAACATAAGTCCCCCGAAACGTGAAAAGCCGGTTGCCCGAACAGGCGAAGGAGCCGGGACAGATCCCGGCTCCCGTTGAAGTCACGCAAGCCTGAGCGCGAACACGGCCCCTACATCATCGATGCGCGGATACGGTCAGCCGCTTCCGGGCCGACCCATTGCGTCCAGAGGTCCTCACGCGTCTTGATGAAGTTTTCGGCCGTTTCCTGGGCGTCCGCCTTATTCTCGTCGCCCCAGCTCAGCATCTGCGAAATTTCGACGTTGGTCAGCGACACCTTCGACAGATAATCGACGACGTTCGGCGCGTCGGCCTTGAGCCACGAAGCGATACCCACCACCACCGGCGGGGTCGGGAAAGCCATCGGCTTGTTCGGACCGCAATCCGGATCGACATTGCAGGCCCAGGCCTCAGGTTCATTGGCCGGCATGTCGAGCTTGACCATATTGTATTTGCCCATCAGAGCCGTCGGACCCCAATAGTAGAAGACGATCGGCTCTTCGCGAACGAAGGCGCGGGCGATCGAGGCGTCCAGATTGCCACCCGAGCCGGGCGAGAAGAGGTTGTACGTGTCCTTCAGGTTGTAGGCATCGAACAAAGCCGCATTGGCAATCTCGCAGCCCCAGCCCGGCGGGCAGGAATAGAAGCGCCCCTTGGAGGGATCCTCGGGATCGGGGAAGAGGCTCGCATATTGCGGCAGGTCCGAGACGGCCTTGAGGTCCGGATTGGCCGTAGCGACATAGTCCGGAATCCACCAGCCTTCGACCGCACCGTCCGAAATCGCAAGACCCGCGGCCATGACCGTGCCGTCGTCAAGACCCTTTGTCCAGGCATCCTGAATGGTGCCCGTCCACAATTCCGGCGCGATGGCGGGCGTACCCTTGGACAGCATCGAAGCGGACGTCGGCACCGTGTCGCCGGCGATGATCTCGACATTGCACCCCAGACCCTGGCCTAAAATGATGGCGTGGATGCGGGCCAGCGCCGCCGCGGACGGCCAGGTCATTTCGGCGATTTCAATCGTTTTGTCGGTCCCACAAGTATTGCCACCATGTGACATGGCCAGCGCTGGACTGCTGCCCATGGCCAGCAATGATCCGGCCGCAAAAATCGCCATAGCCAAATTGAATTTCAGGTTTTTCAAAATCATTCTCCCGTTTCGATGCCAACTCGGCGCGAACCTACGCCACGAAAACGAATCCGTCAAATCGCTTATATTCACTTGTATTTACGAACTACAGTGAAGTTTCGAGAAGTTTCGGGCACTTTCGACTTCAACACTGTTTGTTTTCGCGGAGTGGTTCGCAAGTTGATAGCGCGCAATACCGTCACGCCTGCATCAATTCTTGGCGAGCACTTGGCAATCCTACTCGGCCAGCCCCACCCAGGGATGCCAGATCGCCGTCTGGGTCTCGTAAAAATGCGCCGCGACCGCGGCCGGGTCCGCCCCGTTTTCCGCCTGATAGGCGAGCAATTCGTCAAAAACCGCGTAGGGAACCGAGGCACGCGCCAGATAGGCGGTGATCTTGGGGGCGGCATCGAACAGCCAGTCCGACACGGCGATGTTGGGGTTTTCCGCCACGAAATCGCTGACCGCCGGCGACGCGCACGACCGTGAAGCGAGGCACTTGGATGCCTCGGCATCATAGGGACCAAGATCGATCTCGGGCATGTCGAATTGGGCAAGAAGGGCGTTGGGCTGCCAGTAATAGAAAATGACCGGCCGCTTGGACGACACCGCCTGCCCGATCAACGCATCCATTTCGAACCGGTTGGCCGGCTCGGCAAGGTCCACACCGCTTTCAATGTCGAGGGCGCGGACGAGATTCCGGTTGATGATCGAACAGGCCCAGTTCTGCGGACAGGAAACGAAGGTGAATTTCTCACCTGCCGCCGCCTGCGCCGCAACCGCCGCCTTCAACCCATCGATTCCGAGAATATCGGGATAGGCGTCGGCCACCTCGCGCGGAACGAAAAGCCCTTCCGGCGAGCCGCCGGAGTAACTTGGCGCCAGCGCCCTGACCTGCTGCGTTTCGCTCATCGAATTCCAGATCGCCGAGACACGCGTGATCCACATTTCCGGCGCGATCGCCGGTTGGCCGGTCGTTGCCATCGAGGACAGCGAAGCCGAAAGATCGCCCGGCACGATCTGTGCGGCGCAGCCGAAATAGTCGGTCAGGATCAGTTTGTGGATTTCGGCAAGGATGGCCGCGCTCGGCCACTGCATGCTCGCAATGTTGATCACCCGGCCCGAACAGAGGTCGGCTTCGCCTCCCTGGCCGCCGTCCTGCGCCGGACTGGAAACCGGACCGAGCATCAGCGCGGCAAGCCCGAGCGCGGCCAAATTCCTCAATGATCCGGCTGACATGGGGTTCTCCGCCGCTCCGAAACCGCGGCGAAGATAGGGTCCGCGCGCCGATTAAGCAACTTGCGAGGTTCAGGGCGCGAGGTCGTGACTCTTTCACCCCATTATGCAATGGTTTGCGCCAGCTTGGCGGCAGGTCCGCCAACGCGTTGCAACAAGGCCCCGAAAGGCATGTCCCGGCAAACGGGCGGTGGGATCGGGGTGCGTTCACTTACCTAGAGGGAAGCGATGAAAGTTCTCAAAAAGATTGCCCTGTCCGCGGTCGCCCTGCCGGTTCTGGCCGTTGCCAGTTCGGCCATGGCCGACGACGTGACGCTGGGCTTTGCCGGCGGCTTTACCGGCCCGATCGAAAGCCTGACGCCGCCGATTTTCGAAGGCGCCAAGATTGCCGTGTCCCAGGTCAATGCCCAGGGCGGCATCCTTGGCGGCACGCTCAATATCGTCTCGGCCGACACGACCTGCGCCGACGCTACGGCGGCGGCCAATGCCGGCGACAAGCTGGTCAACACCGACAAGGTGGTCGCCATTGTCGGCGCCCTTTGCTCGGGCGCGACCATTTCGGCCGCCAATAACGCCGCCATTCCGGGCAATGTCGTCATGATCTCGCCGGCCTCGACCTCGCCGGCCCTGACGACGCTCGAAGACAATGACCTCGTCTTCCGGACCGCGCCGTCCGACGCCTATCAGGGCGACGTACTTGCCCGCCTGGTGCTCTCCAAGGGCATCAAGGAAGTCGCCGTGACCTACGTCAACAACGATTACGGCAAGGGCTTTGCCGATGCCTTCTCGGCCTCCTTCACCGCCAATGGCGGCACGGTGACCGCGAGCGAAGGCCATGAAGACGGCAAGGCCGACTATCGCGCCGAACTCGGCTCGCTCGCCGCGACCGGGGCGCAGGACCTCGTGATCCTCGCCTATGCCAACGGCTCGGGCCAGACCATCCTCCGCCAGGCGGTGGAATCGGGTGACTTCAGCGTCTTCATCGGTGGTGACGGCATGGTCGGTGACGAAGTGCTGACCGGCATCGATCCCACGGCCGTTGAAGGCATGATCGCCACCAAGCCGGGCACGCCGGAACTTCCGGGCGCCGATCTTTATGCGGCCGCAGCCACCGAAGCCGGCCAGGATCCGACCGCGATCTTCGCGCCGCAGGCCTATGACGCCGCCATGATCCTTGCCCTCGCCATTCAGGAAAAGGGCAGCGCCGATCGCGACGGCATGTCCGAAGCCGTGCGCAAGGTTGCCTCCGCTCCGGGCGAAATCATCCTTCCGGGTGAATGGTCCAAGGCGGTCAGCATCCTCGCCTCGGGTGGCGACATCAACTATGAAGGCGCCGCTGGCAGCCACGAATTCGACGCGGCCGGCGACGTGCCGGGCGTGATCGTCGAGATGACCGTGCAGAACGGCCACTTCGTCGAAGTCGGCGCAGCTATGTAGCGAGCAACGTCCCGGCGCTACAGCGCCGGGCAAAAAGGTCCGGTGGACCTTTTTGAGTTGCGAGCGCCCGAAGCCAGCATAGCGCGGCGGAGGGCCAGGCCGATTGGCCAAAGCCAGGCCGTCGCACCGGTGGAGCGACGGCAGGGTTTGAGCGCGAGGGCAGGTGCCGATGGCACCGGGTGCCCCGCCAGGCCAAAAAGGGTTGCGAGCGCCCGAAGCCAGCACAGCGCGGCGGAGGACACAAAAGCCAAACAAAAAGCCCGGGATCGCTCCCGGGCTTTCTTTCTGGGTCAGACCAGATCAATCCAGTGTCGTCTCCGAATAGACCCGCATGGCTTCGGCCAGGAAATCCACCAGCCGCGGATCATACTTGTCGTAGAACGCACGAAAATCCGGATGGTCGAGGTAAAGCTCGCCGAGCCCCGCATAAGCCTCGGCATTGGGCGTCCAGAAATGGGAGACCCACTGATGGTGCCGGGCGATCGCTTGCTGCACTTTCGCCGATTCCGCCGGCTCACCGGCGTCGATCAGCGCCACGAGGTCGAGATTGACCTGATGGCCCTCGTCCTGGATCGCCTGCATCTGTTCTTTCGAAAGCTTGCCGACCTTGGCATGGCTCTCGGCGATGCGGGCGCGGGCGCCATCGCCATACCGGTCGATCAGTTCGTTTTCATACTGCTTCTGTTTTTCGGGCGCGAAGCCCTTGAACGGGTTTGACTGGGTCATGGTTGTTTCTCCATCGAGATCTTCAAGGGTCTTGTCGATGGTTTCGATCAGATCCGTCCGCCGCGCGATATCGGCCACCAGCCGCGCCCGATGCGCGACCAGAGCCCTCTCGAGATCGAAGTCCGGCGCGTCGAGCGTTTGCCGGATTTCGGCAAGCGGCAGGCCGAGCTCGCGGTAGAAAAGCACCTGCTGCAACCGCAGAACTTCGGACCGGCCATAATAGCGATAGCCGTTCTGCCCGACCTCCGCCGGATGCAACAACCCGATCGCGTCATAATGGTGAAGCGTTCGGACCGACACACCCGAAAGCGCGCTGAGCTCACTGACCGTCAGCGGTTTTTGGCGGATTTCGGTTTTCAGGGCCTGCGTCATCGGATCTTTCCTCATCGACGCGAGATCACTAATCCCTCACGCAGCGTCAGGGTCAACCCGCGCTTTTGAAAAAGACTTCAGCTCCGTCGCTTGCCGCCAATCACCTCTGGCAACAATCCCTGAGGGGCGTATCTGAGGGCGATGGTGATCACCGCGCCGAGCACAAAGACCCGCATTTGCAGCGCCCGGCTTTCGATTTCGGGAATGGCACCCCAGCCGATCTGATCCGACCAGCCCGACAGGGTGGTAAAAAGCGCTGTCGCCAGCGGCTCGGAGATGACCCAGACCACGTAGATGAAGATCGCCCCGAACAGCGCCCCGTAATTGTTCCCCGCACCGCCGACGATGACCATTACCCAGATGATGAACGTGTGATTGATCGGCTGATAGCCGGCCGGATCGAAAATCTGGGCGAAGCTGACAAGCACGGCGCCGCCGAGCCCCATCAGCGCCGAGCCGAAAACGAACAATTCGCGCTGGCGCGCCTTGACGTCCTTGCCCATCGCCGCCGCCGCGACGTGATTGTCGCGGATGGCCCGCATCATCCGCCCCCACGGACCCTTGTAGGCCCGCTCGACCAGAAAGAGGATGACCAGGACAAGGATAAGCAGCAATACGAAGTAAAAGAGCCGCGCCACGATGAACGAGTGATCGATCGACATGCCGTCCGCTTGCAGGTCCTGCGGCAGCGGCGTCGGCCATGGAATGGGCGAAACGGTCAGCGTGCCGCGCGTCAGCCAGTCCATGTTCTTGATCAGCGCCCGAAGGATTTCGGAAATCCCGATCGTGGCGATGGCGAGATAGTCGGTACGAAGCCCGAGGGCGATATTGCCGATGACGTAGGCGACGATGCCGGCGAGCACCGCTCCGAAAGCCCAGCCGACCATCACCGGCAGCCCAAGCCCGCCGACAAACCCCGACGTTGCCTCGATATAGTCGGCCGCCGGATCGATCTGCGTGCGATAGCCAACATAGGCGATGAACCAGGCGGCGACCTTGAGGGCAGTTCCCCACTTTCCCCTGATCCCGAACCGTTTGGCCTGATGCGCCAGAACCACCAGCACCGCGCCGAGCCCGGCAGCGAGAATGGCCCTGCCGAGCATCATTGGCCCGTCCGAATTCCAGAAGGCGATGTTGAGCGGCACCGACATGGCCATGCCGGCATAGCCGCCGACCATCATCAGCCCCATCACCCCGAAATTGAAGAGACCGCCATAGCCCCACTGAATGTTGAGCCCGAGCACGACGATCGACAGCGCCAGCGCCTCGACCGACATGCGCACCGTATAGGGCGTGCCCATGACCAAGTTGACGCAAAGAACCAGAAGCAGCAATCCGCCGAAGAGAACAAGGGCGCGCATGCTCATGTCGAGGCCCCCCTGAATATGCCGGTTGGTCTGACCAGCAACACCACCACCAGAATGACGAAGGCGACGGTGAGCTTATATTCGGTTGGCACCAGCGCCAGGTTCTGCGGCAGCGACCAGCCCGCGGGCAGCACGTCGTTGAGCGGCCGTAGCACCGCGCTCCAGTTGAAGACCGCAAGCGTTTCGGCAAACCCGACCAGGTAGCCGCCGGCGATCGCTCCATAGGACTGGCCAAGCCCGCCAACGATCGCCGCGGCAAAGATCGGCAGTACGATGTTGAAGGCAAGGTCCGGCTTGAGGGTCACGTCAAGCGCCAGCATGGTGCCGGCGAGGCAGGCGAGCGATCCGGCGATGACCCAGGTCACCCGGACCACGAGAGCGGTATTGATGCCCGAAACGAGCGCCAGGTCCATATTGTCGGCCATCGCGCGCATCGCCTTGCCAAGCCGCGTGCCGGTCAGAAAGATATGCAGCAGGATGACCGCCACGACTGTCAGTCCGATCATCCAGATCTGCGGCTCGGTGATGGAAATGTCGCGCGTCGCCCCGAGCCACGACATGTCGATACGGAAAATGTCCTTGGCCTCGGCGTCGAAAAAGCTTCGCGTGCCCACCCCGGCAAAGAGCCGGATCAGCCCCTGGATCATCAGGGTCACCCCGATTGAGGCGATCAGAAGAACGACAGGCTTCGACCCCCGGGCCCGAAGCGGCGCGTAGAACCCCTTGTCGATGCCGAGGGCAATCACGGCGGCGATCGCCATTGCCACTGGCAGAACCAGAATGCCGAGCGGGATGGGCGCCGTTACACCCATCGCAACGAGCAATGTGACGAGGATGTAGGACACGAAGGCCCCAAGGGTCATCATGTCGCCATGGGCGAAATGGGCAAACCTCAGAATGCCGAAGATCAGCGTCACGCCAACCGCACCGAGCGCATAGATCGACCCAAGGATCGCTCCGGAAATCAGCACCTTGTTGATGAAGAAGATGAGTTCGTTCATGGCTGGTGTCCGCCGAGGAAGGACTTGGCGACGTCCGGGTCATTGAGCAGGTCCTGACCCGTTCCGGTGAAGAGGTTGGACCCGTTCGCCAGAACGAAGCCCTTGGTGGCGAAACCGAGCGCCTGGCGGGCATTCTGCTCGACCATCAGCACCCCAACGCCGGTCTGGTTGATCCGCGCCACCTGCGCGAAAATCTCCATCATGTAACGTGGCGACAGTCCCGCCGAGGGCTCGTCGAGTAGCAACAGTTTCGGCCGGCTCATCAGGGCCCGGCCCATGGCCACCATCTGCCGCTGGCCGCCGGAAAGCTCGCCCGCCCGCTGATGGCGCTTGAGTTTGAGGTCGGGAAACATGTCATAGACCTCTGTCATCGTGTCCGCGAAATCATCGGTCCGCGTGAAGGCGCCCATTTCGAGGTTCTCGCTGACGCTGAGCGACGTGAAGACATTGTGCTCCTGAGGTACGAAGCTGAGGCCCTTTGGCACCAGTGAATCCGGCGACCGGTTGGTGATGTCGTCGCCATCAAAGACGATTGACCCCTCGCTGACTTTCAGCAGTCCGAAGATCGATTTGAGGGCCGTCGACTTGCCGGCCCCGTTCGGCCCGACGATCACCCCGACATCGCTCGCTTCAATGGAAATATTGACGCCGTGAAGGATTGGCGCTCCTCCGTACCCGGCCGTTACATCGTGCAGGGACACAAGCGCCATTCAGTCGACCTCCACCGGCGCGCCGAAATAGGCCTCGACGATTTCCGGATTGCGCCTGAGTTCTTCCATGTGTCCTTTGGCGATCACCTCGCCCTGCGCCATCACGATCACCGGGTCGCAGAGCCGCTCGATCAGGTCCATGTCATGCTCGATGACGAAGAACGTGTAGCCGAGCTCGCTGTTCATCCGTTCGATATTGGCGGCAAGGTCCTTGAGGAGTGTCCGGTTCACCCCGGCGGCGACCTCGTCGAGCAGAACGATCTTGGCCTCGACCATCATCGTCCGCCCAAGTTCGAGAAGCTTCTTCTGTCCGCCGGAAAGGTTGCCGGCAAGTTCGTTCCTGACGTGGCCAAGCTTGAGGAAATCGATCACGTCCTCGGCCTTCTGCCGCACCGCCACTTCTTCCGATTTCACCGCGCCCGGGCTGAGCCACGTAGTCAGAAGACTTTCGCCCGGCTGGCCGGCCGGCACCATCATCAGGTTCTCAAGCGCGGTCATCTGGGAGAATTCGTGGGCGATCTGGAAGGTGCGGAGCACGCCGCGCGAGAAGAGCTCGAAGGGCTTGAGGCCCGTCACGTCCTCACCGTCGAAGAAGATCTGGCCCGAGGTCGGCGGAAAATTGCCAGCCACCATGTTGAACAGGGTCGTCTTGCCGGCGCCGTTCGGCCCGATCAGCCCGGTCACCGATCCTTCCTCGACGAAAAGCGAGCAATTGTTGACCGCGGCCAGTCCGCCAAACCGTTTGCCCACGGACTGGACCTCGAGCAGTTTGTTGGTGTCCACCTGTCCCCCGGGGATAAGCCCAAATCCGGCGCATGAGTGCACGAACCCGGCGCAAGGGTCAATGCTGCACGTTCCTCACCCGCGACGCCATTGGTCACACCCCGTTTGCACCGGTGAGGGTCCCGCCCGTCGCACGGCCCCACAGAACAAAACCGCCCCGGCTTGCCGGGGCGGCCAATCACAATCCCCGGGTCCGGGCACTATTGCAGGGCGCCAATGACCGCTTCGATCTTCTTCTTCATCGTGCCGGCATCGAACGGCTTGATGATATAGTTATTGACCCCGCAGGAAATGGCTTCCTTGACCTGTTCCTTGTCCGACCGGCCGGTCGCCATGATGAACGGCATCTTGGCAGTACGGGGATGTTTTCGGATAACCTTGAGCAACGTCAGCCCGTCGATATCGTCCATGTTCCAGTCGGATATGATGAGGTCGACCGGATGGTTTTCGAGCTTCATCAGCGCGTCGCGGCCGCTGCGCGCCTCGGTGATGGATTTGAATCCCAGCTGCCCGAGTATGTATTTGGAAATGCCGCGCATCGACTGCTGATCGTCGACAATGAGCACGTTCACGCTGGCTGCCTTGGGCATGGCTTCACCCTTTTCTTCTGGTCCCGGGGCGCGTCTCCCGTGGGGGCTTTCTATCCAGATACGAAAAAACCCTTACCAAATGTGAAATCCTGCACGTTTATGCGGCACTCCGCCGCGCGGAAAAGCCGCCGAGAAGCTTTTCGGCAACCCGCTCCACCGCACACTCCTCTGCCACGGCGCCGATTTCGGCTGCCGCGCGCGGCATGCCGTAAATGAGGGCGGAGTCCCGCGACTGGCCGACCGTGTAGCTGCCCGCCTGCCGCATCGCCAGAAGTCCCTGCGCGCCGTCCTTGCCCATGCCGGTCAGGATCGCTCCGACCGCCGCTGGACCGGCAACCTGCGCGACGCTGTGGAACAGCGCATCGACACTCGGACGGTGCCCGGATACGAGTTCGTCTTCACTGAGGCGGCACTTGAATTCGCCGCTCGATTTCTCGATGCGCAGGTGAAATCCGCCCTTGGCGATGTAGGCATGGCCACGCCGGATCGGCATCCTGTCCTGGGCTTCGACCACCTTCATCGGCGCAAGCTCATCGAGCCGTTGCGCGAACCGTTCGGTGAACCCTTCGGGCATATGCTGGGCAATGACGATCGGGGGCGCATCCGAGGGCAGCCGCGTCAGAACCTCGCGGATCGCGTCGACCCCTCCGGTCGAGGCGCCGATCGCGATGAGCCCGCCATCCCCGACATGGGCGGCCGAACTGACCTTGACCTGCGGAACCGGCGCCCGCATGGCCCGGCCCGTCACATCGGCCCGCGCCGCCGCCTTGACCTTACGCCGAACCTCTTCGCTGAACGCCGCGATGCCGCCCTCGAGTTTGGCACCCGGTTTCGCCACGAAATCGACCGCACCGAGTTCAAGCGCCAATAGCGTTTCGTTCGCGCCCTTCTGCGTCAGCGTCGAGACCATGACCACCGGCATCGGCCGGAGCCGCATCAGCTTGCTGAGGAAATCGAGCCCGTTCATGTTGGGCATTTCAATGTCGAGGGTCAGAACGTCAGGGCTGAGGTCCTTGATCATCTGCCGCGCGATGATCGGGTCTTCGGCGGCCCCCACGACCTCGATATCGGGATCCTGGCTGAGCGCCGAGCGCACGACATTGCGGATAAGTTGGGAATCGTCGATCACCAGAACGCGAATGGTCATCAGGAAGCCCTCGCCACGGCCTGCTTGAAATGCTGGTAGATGGTTTTGCCCTTGAGCGTGAACCCGCCGGTTCCCGCCGGAATGTTCTCCGAATGGCCGATATAGAGATAGCCGCCATCAACCAGCATCTCTCCGAAGCGTCCAAAAAGCCGGTGCTGCGTCGGCCGGTCGAAATAGATTGCGACATTGCGGCAGAAGATCGCGTCGAATGGACCCTTGAATGGCCAGTTCTGCATGAGATTGAGCGGCTTGAATGCCACGAGCTGCCGCACGGGCTGGGGAATGTGCACCTGGCCGGCCTCGTCGCGTTCGAGTTGCTTGAGGCGCTCGGCGCTGAGCCCGTTCGCTTCGCTCGATGCGTAGATGCCGCGTGCCGCCTGCGCCAGAACCGCCGTGTCGACATCGGTTGCAAGAATGCGGAAATCCCAGCTCTTGAGCTGCGGATAGCGCGCCAGAAGCGCCATGCCGATCGTATAGGGCTCCTGGCCCGTGGAGCAGCCCGCCGACCAGATCCTGAGGCGCGGCCGGCCGGCCGAGCGTCCGGGGTTTGAAACGATCTTGCCGACATACTCGACCAGATGGTCGAAATGATGGTCCTCGCGGTAGAACCGGGTGAGGTTGGTGGTCAGCGCGTTGACGAAAGCCTGCTTCTGCTCCGCCGTCGCGGAATGATCGAGCAGGTCGATATATTGGCCAAAGCTTTCAAGCCCCGCACCGCGCACGAGCTTGCTCAGCCGCGAGACCACGAGAGTGCGTTTCGCATCGCTGAGCGCAATCCCGGCATAGGACTGGATGCGTGCCTTGATCGCCTCGAATTCTGCGTTCGAGAGGGAAATTTCGCCTTCGTGCATGTCTGTTTCCGGTTCGACGGGCACGAAAAGGTGCCGCTGGAATTCCGAAAACTATGTACGCACTTGTGCTTAGAAACGGTAAAGACGCGCCCTGCACGGACCGTCAGAAGAGCTCGATATCGTCCGCCGACGGTGGCGCGATGACTTTCGCGCGGGCCGTGACCATTTCCTCGCGTGCAACGCTCTGACCGGTCGCCGCATCGAGCCGCTTGACGAATATTCGCCCGCTCTCGGGATGAAAGATGACCCGCCGCGCAAAGGTGCCGCCAAGGTCTTCGGCAGCGATCTGATAACCTTCGTCGGCCAGAAACCGCCTCACGAAGGCAATGTTCGCAGCCCCGATATCCGACAGGCTCGCGCTGATGTTTCCGCCGCCGAACACCTTGATGCGAAGGTTCGACTTGCGGCCAGTGCCCTGCGCAAGAACCTTGTTGATCAACTGTTCCATCGCGAAGGCGCCGTAGCGGGCCGAAGCGCCGAACTGGTCGCGGGCGGCATGACTCTGCTCGCCGAGCAGGAAGTGGTTCATGCCGCCAACCCGGGCAACCTCGTCACGAACGCAGGCGGCAACGCAGCTGCCCAAAATCGTCGAAAGCGACTGGTCGGCATCGCCGGTCACAAAGCACTCGCCCTGATTAATGTTGCGGACGGCCGCCGACCGAACCTCATCGGGCAGGCTCAACGTGCTGGCCATAGGCGAGAATGCTCCCAAACTTTTCGCCCAATCATACGGCTGGGACAGTTAGGGAAATCCTAACCATGCCATCAACTGCCAGTCTTTTAGCGGCAGAAGACAGTAACCATTAGGGCTTTGCCTCTAAGGTCGTGGGACCCACACACCGACTTGGAACAGGCCATGCCGCTTGCCCGACTGCGCAAGGAACTTACGGAAACGATCCGCCAGTCGCGCGAAATGGCCGAGGCCATCGATACCGTGCTGACGCTTCTGCTCGAAGACCCGGACGGAAGCGAGACGACGCGCAAGCAGATGAGCGACCGCATCATTGTCGGCCTTCAGGCCCAGGACCGGCTGGAACAGCGTTGCCGGAACATCGAAAAGATCATCGACCTGCTCGAACGCAGCCATTCGTTCAAGGCCGTCGACAACGAAACTGCCTGGGCTGCCCTTGCTCTTGACGAACTGGCCAAGCCTGAACTCTCGGGCAAAGGCACCGAGCATTCGGGTGAGGTTGAGTTCTTCTAGAGCATGTTCAGGAGTTGAGCGGCATCGGCATCGGTCCGGTGGATCGATGCGCCGCAAGACGCGCAGCGGTTTTCCGGTTCGAACATGCGAGAATACAAAGACATAGACCATGGGTTTTGATTCCATCAAAACGTGACATGGTCCAGGCCTGCCTCTTACGACCAGTCGCGAATATCGACAAAATGGCCCGCGATCGCCGCCGCGGCGGCCATGGTCGGCGAGACGAGGTGCGTCCGCCCCTTGAAGCCCTGCCGGCCCTCGAAATTCCGGTTCGAGGTCGAGGCACAGCGCTCTTCGGGTTTTAGCTTGTCGGCATTCATCGCCAGGCACATGGAGCAGCCCGGCTCCCGCCATTCGAAACCGGCATCAAGAAAGATCCTGTCGAGGCCCTCGGCCTCCGCCTGCTCCTTGACGAGACCTGAGCCCGGCACAACCAGCGCCGAAACGCTCGGCGCCACCTTCCGGCCCTGAACCACCGCCGCCGCCGCCCTTAGGTCCTCGATCCGGCCGTTCGTGCACGACCCGATAAAGACCTTGTCGAGCGCAATGTCGGTGATCTTCGTGCCCGGCTTCAGGCCCATATAGGTCAGCGCCCGCCGCTTGCTGTCACGGCGGTTTGCGTCCGTGATCGCTTCGGGATCGGGAACCGTGCCGGTCACCGAAACCACGTCCTCGGGCGACGAACCCCAGGAAACGATTGGCGGCAGGTTGGCTGCGTCGAGCACGATCTCGCGGTCGAATTGGGCATCGGGGTCGGAAAAGAGCGTCTTCCAGTCAGCGACGGCCATGTCGAACGCCGCGCCCTGGGGCGCGCGCGGACGCGACCGGACATAGTCGAACGTCTTTTCGTCGGGAGCGATCAGGCCGGCGCGTGCACCGCCCTCGATCGACATGTTGCACACGGTCATCCGCCCTTCCATCGACAGTGACCGGATCGCCTCGCCGGCATATTCAATGACATGGCCGGTACCGCCCGCCGTACCGATTTCCCCGATGATCGCCAGAATGATGTCCTTGGCGGTGACGCCTTCGGGCAATTGCCCGTTGACCGTCACCCGCATGTTCTTGGCCTTGGACTGCAGCAGCGTTTGCGTCGCAAGCACATGCTCGACTTCGGATGTCCCGATGCCGTGCGCCAGCGCGCCAAAAGCACCATGCGTCGAGGTGTGGCTGTCGCCGCAAACGATGGTCATGCCCGGAAGGGTGAACCCCTGTTCCGGTCCGACAATGTGGACGATCCCCTGGCGATGGTCGAGTTCGTCGAAATATTCGACACCGAAATCCTTGGCGTTCTGCGCCAGCGTGTCGACCTGGAGTTTGCTTTCCGGGTCGTCGATGCCGTGGCTCCGGTCGGTGGTCGGCACGTTGTGATCAACGACGGCGAGCGTCCGCTGCGGCGCGCGCACCTTGCGGTGGCTGAGCCTCAGCCCCTCGAAGGCCTGCGGGCTCGTAACCTCGTGCACCAAGTGGCGGTCGATATAGATGAGGCTCGTGCCGTCGCCATTGTCGGCGACCAGATGGGCATCCCAGATCTTGTCGTATAGGGTTTTACCGCTCATTTCCGCTTCCCGGCCTTGGTATGCTGACAACTCGGCGGGTTCTATGCTGCGCGCGAAACCGGGTCAAGAAAGCCGATCGGCGAAAATGCAGCGGCAAAAGAACGTAATGACGATCCTATTCGCCCGGCGCCTGCACCCGCGGGGCGCGCTCCGGCAGGAGCTTGAAAATCCCGAAAAGGCTCGTCTCGATGCCGACATGCCGGTTGGTCCACCAGGCGATGGCGCACTGTGCGACAAACCGTGACGCGGCATTGACAATGGCCGCGCCGATAAGCCCGTAAGCCGGGATCACCACAACCTGGATCGCCATGCCAACGAGCATGATCGACCCGAAAATGCGAACATAGTCGCGCTCGTGGCCCGTCATCATCATGACGATGCGTGTCGGGCCGGTCGCGGCATCGGCCAGCAATCCGACCGAGAGGATGATCAGGATCAGCTGGCCGCCGGCATAATGATCGCCAAAGAGCGACAGAATCAGGTCGCCGAAAAGCATGAAGCCGGCGAACACGGCCAATGAAAACAGAAACCCGGCCCAGGCATTGAAAGTTGTCACCGCCTGCGCCTGGCGCATTTCCCCGGCATGATAATGCTTGGCCACCATCGGCGCGACGACGAGCGTGATCGCAAACATGAAAAGGGTCATGAGGCCGGCGGTGCGAAAGGCATTGAAATAAATGCCCGCGCTCGCCTCGGCGACTAGAAGCCCGACCAGGACGATATCGACGTTAAGCGCGGCCGAATCGACCACCGTGCCCACGAGGAACCAGCGCGATGCCTCGCCGCGCGCCGCCCAATAGGTCCGAAGGCCCGAAAAGCTCACGCCGTTTTCATAATGCCGCCAGCCTGCCGCCAAGAACTGCAGCGCCATGGCCACCGCCAGCAGCAGGGCCGTGAGCACCAGGGCACCCGCCCCGGACACTTCGACATGAAGCAGATAGAGAAGCCACACCGCACCCGGCACGAGCACCCGCCAGATCACGTCGCGTGGCAGAAGCGCCGTCCAGACGGAACCCTGCGCCCTGAGCACCGAGGACCCATATTCCGCCGCCGCCATCGGCAGTATGAGCAGGACCGTCGCAAATAGATGTGCCACCGACCAGAGCCCTCCGCCGAGCAGACCCATGGCGAGCGCCACCAGAACCAGAAGCGCGCTCAGCACGCCGCTGGCGATGAGCACCAGGGCCCAGCCCGACCGGACCGCATTGGCCGCCCGCTCGGGGCGACCCGCGACTTCCTCTTCAGGCCAGAACCTCAGGATGGCCGTCTGCTGCCCGACGCTCGCCCCGATCGCGACCACCGTCGCCAACGCAAAACCGAAGGCAAACTGCCCATAGGGAACCGGACCCATGGTGCGGCTTAGAACCACGAACATCAGGTAGGTGAGGCCGGCCGTGGCCACCTTGATGACGAGCGAAGCCACGGACTTCCAGAAGCCCGCCCTCACAACAGATCCAATTTCGTCCTGCGGCGGAACGCTCATACATTGCGGCCAGAAAACGTGTCGACCCGGCCTTTATCGCGCACAATCTCTATCAAGGTCTTACTATCGCGCTTTTTTTGCCCTAGGAGTGGGGTGCGGCGCCCCGCTTTGCGGGGCGAAAGACCAAGTCGAACGAGGGGCCATCATGTCGACTTCCATCACCGACAAAAGCGAGCGCGCCAATATTCACGCGGCCGCCATGCGCAAGGCCGGGGAGGATGCCGGCCTCGCAAGATTCTTCGAACTCTGCATCGATGCCATCGACGCTCAGGACCTCGACGACAACACGCCCGAAGAGTGGGTGGAGCTCCTCACTCGTTCGCATGGCCACCTTGGCGAACGCCGCGCCAATCCCTATTCGGTCACCTATTGGCGGCTTGACGAGCATGACCCCTGGGCGCCCGCCATTCTCGACATCTACACGCGCGACATGCCGTTCCTCGTCGATTCCGTTTTGGCAGCCCTGCGCGACCAGAACGCCCATATCCGCGCCTTCATTCACCCCATCCTGCCGGTCGAGGACCGCGACGGCGCCGTGCACATGCTCGCCGAACCCGGCACCGGTGGCCGTCAGGAAAGCTTCCTGCAGGTTCAGATCAACCCGGTGGCCGAAGGCCCCGAACTCGAGGCGCTGACCGGCGAAATCGAGGAAGTGCTGACCATGGTCCGCCGGGCCGTGCGCGGCTGGCGCCCGATGCTCGAAAAGCTCAAGAACCTCGTTTCCTCCTACCGCCAGAACCCGCCCGACGTGCCGAGCGCCGCGCTCGCCGAAGCCCTTCACTTCCTGGCCTGGCTCGCCGACCACAATTTCACTTTCCTCGGCATGCGCGAATACCGGCTCGAAGGTCACGGCCCCCACGCAAAACTCGAGCCTATCGAGGGTTCCGGCCTCGGCATTCTCGAGGATCCGAAGCTGCTTTTCCTGCGCAACGGTCCCGACTATGTCGAAATGACCGAGCAGCACGTCGCCTTCCTGCAGACTTCGGCCCCGATCATGGTCACCAAGTCCAACATCCGCTCGCGCATCCATCGCCGCGGCCACATGGACTATGTCGGCGTCAAGCTTTACGGCGAGAACGGCCAGCTATCGGGCGAATTGCGCGTGCTCGGTCTCTTCACCTCCATGTCGCTGGCGACCCCGCACACCGAAGTGCCGATTATCCGCCGCAAGATTTCCGACGTGATGAAACGCTCGGGCCATGACGCCAACAGCCATGCCGGCAAGGCGCTGATGGCCGCGCTCGACAATTACCCGCGCGATGAGCTTTTCCAGATCGGCGACAACGACCTCTACGAATTCGCCACGGTCATCGCCGCCCTGCCCGACCGGCCGCAGGTCAGGGTCCTGCCGCGCATCGACCGCTTCGACAATTACGTCTCGGCCCTGCTCTTCGTGCCCCGCGAACGCTACGATTCATCCCTTCGGCGCAAGGTCGGCGAATATCTCGCCGACCAGTATGACGGGCGCGTTTCGGCCTATTACCCGCACTTCCCCGAAGGGGAGATGGTGCGCGTTCATTTCATCATCGGGCGCAATGGCGGCACCACGCCGCGTCCGCGCCGGGTCGATCTCGAAGCGGCGGTCACTCAGATGACCCGCTCGTTCGCCGACCGCATGGCCGACATTGCCGAAGACCCGAGTGCCATCGCCATCTATTCGGAAGCGTTCGGTTCGTCCTACCAGTCGGCGCACAATGAGCAGGACGCACTGGGCGACATCGCTATTTGCGCAAAACTTGAGGGCGCCGGCGACATAGCGGTGCGCCTCAAACCCGGCCACGGCCCCAACCAGTATGTCCTGAGGTTCTTTCACGCCGACACCTCGATCCCGCTGTCGGACCGGGTGCCGATGCTCGAAGCTTTCGGCTTTCGCGTCATCGACGAAGAATCCTACAATATTTCGCCATCGGGCAGGCCGGTCGTTCACCTCAATGAAATGCATGTCGCGCCGCCGGAGGACGCAACGGTCGAGCTTTCCGATCTCGCCCCGCGCCTCGAAGAGGCAATCCACGCCATCTGGGACAGCCGCGCCGAAAGCGATCCGCTCAACAAGCTCGTCGTGACCGCCGGGTTCGACTGGACCCGCGTGACGCTCGTTCGCGCCTTCGCCTTCTATCTCCGTCAGATCGGCCTCGGCTTCACCCATTCCTATGTGGCGCATGTCCTCAACGCCAATGCCGCGATCACCCGCGACATGGTCGAGCTCTTTTTCGTTTTCAACGATCCCGCCTTCAAGGACGACCGCAACCTGAGGTCCAAGGCGCTGAGGACGCAGATCCTCACCGCGCTCGAATCGGTCACCTCCCTCGACGAGGACCGCATCCTCCGCCGCGTCCTAAACCTCGTCGAAAACGGCCTTCGCACCAACTTCTTCCAGCGGGACGAAGCGGGAAACCGCCGCCCGGCCCTCGCGATCAAATACGATTCGGCAAAGATCGAAGGCATGCCCGAACCAAAGCCCTATCGCGAAATCCACGTCTATTCGCCCGAGGTCGAAGGCATCCACCTGCGCGGCGGACCCATTGCCCGCGGCGGCATTCGCTGGTCGGACCGCCCGCAGGACTTCCGCACCGAAATCCTCGGTCTGGTCAAGGCGCAGATGACCAAGAACGCGGTCATCGTGCCGGTCGGTGCCAAGGGCGGCTTCATTCCCAAGCAGATGCCTGCCAATCCCGACCGCGAAACCTTCATGACCGAGGGCACCAAGGCCTACAAGACCTTCATCGGCACCCTGCTTGACGTCACCGACAACCTCGACGGTGACAATGTGGTGCACCCCCAGGGCATTCTCCGGCGCGACGGCGACGACCCCTATCTCGTCGTTGCCGCCGACAAGGGCACAGCGAGCTTTTCCGATACGGCCAACGCCATTTCACAAAGCCGCCACTTCTGGCTCGATGATGCTTTTGCCTCGGGCGGATCGGCCGGCTATGACCACAAGAAGATGGGCATTACCGCCCGCGGCGCCTGGGAAACGGTCAAGCGGCATTTCCGTGAAATGAACCGCGACATCCAGACCGAGCCCTTCACCGCCGCCGGCGTGGGCGACATGTCGGGCGACGTTTTCGGCAACGGCATGCTTCTGTCCGAACAGACCCGCCTCGTGGCCGCCTTCGACCATCGCGACATCTTCATCGATCCCGACCCCGATCCGGCCACGAGCTTCGCCGAACGCAAGCGCCTGTTCGACATGGGCCGCTCGAGCTGGCAGGACTATGATCTGAGCCTCATTTCCAAGGGCGGCGGCGTCTTTCCGCGCTCGGCCAAATCCGTGTCGCTGACGCCCGAAATCAAGTCGCTTCTCGGCCTGACGGCCGACAGCGTCACCCCCGCCCAGCTCATGACCGCGATTCTGTGCGCCCGTGTCGACCTTTTGTGGTTCGGCGGCATCGGCACCTATATCCGCGCCACGAGCGAATCGAACGCCGATGCCGGCGACCGCGCCAACGACGCCATCCGCATCACCGGTCAGCAGGTCAACGCCAAGGTCGTCGGCGAAGGCGCCAATCTCGGTGTCACCCAGCGCGGCCGCATCGAATTCGCCCAGAAGGGCGGCCGCATCAATACTGACGCGATCGACAATTCCGCCGGCGTTAATTCGTCGGACCTTGAGGTCAACATCAAGATCGCCCTCGGCACCCTCGTCCGCGCCGGCGAAATGACCATTCCCGCCCGCAACGATTTCCTCGTCGAGATGACCGAGGAAGTCGCCGCCCTCTGCCTCAGAAACAACTATCTGCAGGGCCTTGCCATTTCACTTGCCGAGCGCAAGGGCGCCGATGGCGCGCCGGATCTGCTCAATCTCGTCCACACGCTCGAGGCTTCGGGCACGCTTCACCGCGACGTCGAATTCCTGCCCGACGATGGCACCGTCTTTGACCGCATGGCTGCGGGCCATGGCTTCCCAAGGCCCGAGATCGCCGTACTTCTGGCCTATGCCAAGAACGCGCTCTTTGCCCAATTGCTCAATTCGTCGGTGCCCGACGATCCTTATCTCGGCAAGGAACTCTACCGCTATTTCCCGGACCGGCTGGCTGAGAAATATCCGGCAACGATCGACAATCACCGCCTGCGCCGCGAGGTCATTGCAACCGTTCTCTGCAACGCCATGATCAATCGTGGCGGGCCCGGCTATGTGACGACGCTTTCGGCCGCCACCAGCGCCGACGCCGCCCAGATCGCCTGCGCCTATGCCGCCGCCCGCGACGCCTTCGGGCTGACCGAACTCAACGCGGCAATCGATGCTCGCGACAACAACGTGACCGGCGACGTGCAATTGGCCCTTTATCGCGAGGTCCAGATTCTCCTCGTCAACCAGACCCTCTGGTTCCTGCGCAACGTCTCGTTCGACGCCGGCATCGCGCCGATTGTCGAAGTCTACCGCGCCGGCGTCGCCGAAATCCGCGCCAACCTCACCGAACTTTTGCCCCCCTTCATCGCCCGCTCGGTTTCCGACCAGGCCGAAGGCTTCGAGGCCGGTGGCACCCCCGAACAGCTGGCCCGCCGCATCGCCGAATTGAGTGCGCTGACGCTTTCCTCCGACATCATCCATCTGAGCCAGACGCTCGAAATGCCGGTTATCGATGTCGCCCGTGCCTATTTCGCCGTTCTCGGCCAGTTCCGGCTCGGCCGCATCACCGAATTGTCCGGCACCATTCACGTCACCGACCGTTTCGACCGCATGGCGCTCGACCGTGCCCTCGCCAACCTCATGCGCGCCCAGCGCGACATTACCGGCAATGTCCTGACCTCGGGTCACGGTCCGGTGCTCGAACGTCACAAGGCCTGGAACGCCAACATGAGCGACGAGATCGGCCGCATCCAGAAGATGGTCCACGACCTGACCGAGGGCGAACTGACCGTCTCCCGGCTTTCCGTCGCCGCCGGCCTGTTGTCGGACCTCGCACGGGGCTGAGGCGCCATCGCGCTTGATTGTGTCAGCGCTTTGGGCTCTGCTGTTTCAGGAGTGGGCGGGGGCAAATCATGACCGGGCGGGCCGATCGCAAGGCGATCTTTTCGTGGATGCTCTATGACTGGGCCTCCCAGCCCTATCACACGCTGATCGTCACCTTCATCTTCGCCCCCTATTTCACCGCCTATGTTGCCGACAATGCCGTCGACGGCCAGACCTATTGGGGTTATGCCGCCGCCGTGGGGGGCGTTCTGGTGGCGCTGATGGCGCCGGTCTTCGGTGCCATGGTCGATGCATCGGGGCCGCGCAAACCCTGGATCGGTCTCTTCTCGATCCTCCTCATCGTCGGCTGCGCGTTTCTCTACATGGCGACGCCGGGCGGCACCGCCCCGATCTTCTGGATTCTTGCGGCCTTCGTCGTTGCCACGATCGGCGTCGAAATGACGACGATCTTCACCAACGCGATGATGCCGACGCTGGTGCCGCGTTCCGAACTCGGCAAACTCTCCGGCTCCGGCTGGGCTTTGGGCTATGTCGGCGGCCTCATCGCCCTCGTTCTCATGCTGACCCTGATGTCGGCCGACGCCGAAACCGGCAAGACGCTGATCGGCATGTCTCCGATCTTCGGGCTCGATCCGGCAACCTACGAAGGTGACCGCGCTTCGGGACCTCTGTCGGCCATCTGGTACCTCATTTTCATCCTGCCGCTCTTCTTCTTCACACCGGATTCGCCGCGCGCCGCCAATGGACCATCGATTGGCCAGGGTCTCGAAAATCTCTGGAAAACCCTGAAATCCCTGCCCGCGCGCCGGTCCTATTTCACCTTCCTCATCACCTCGATGCTCTATCGCGACGGGCTTAATGCGCTCTACGCCTTCGGCGGCATCTACGCCGCCGGCGTTCTTGAGATGTCGATCATCGAGATTGGCATATTCGGTATCCTGGCCAATATTACCGGCGCGCTCGGCGCCTATATCGGCGGGCGGCTCGATGCCCGTTTCGGCCCGCGCCCGGTCGTGTTCGTCAGCTGCTGGCTCCTGGTCGCGGCAAGCCTGCTCGTTGTCTCGACCACGCCTGACCTCACCCTCTTCGCCGTTCCGATTTCGGGGAGCATGCCGACCATCATCTTTTACATTGCCGGCATGATCATCGGCGCTGCCGGCGGCACGCTTCAGGCGGCCTCCCGCACCCTTCTCGTCGATCAGGTCGAGGGCCGGCAGACGACGGAAGCTTTCGGGCTTTATGCCCTGACCGGCAAGGCGACGAGCTTCATCGGTCCGTTCTTTGTCGCCTTCGTTACCTCTGTCAGCCAGTCACAGCGGATCGGTATCACCCCGATCATCGTCTTGCTGGCGATCGGCGCCATCGGTCTGTTCTGGGTCCGCCAGCACGGGGACAGATAACCTCAGCCTCGCCGCGTCCAGCGATAGCGCACGTCGCGCAGTTTTTCCTGATTGCCCGCGCCATCAGTGAATTCAACGGCGACAAATCCGTGCCGTTCGTAGAAGCGCCGCGCGCCCGAATTGGCCTGAAAGGTCCAGAGATCAAGCCGGTCCTGGTCCGCCTTGACCCGCCCAAGCAGCGCCGCGCCCATGCCACGGCCCGTCCATTCGGGCAGGAGGTAGAGATGATCGAGCCAGCCCCGTGACCAGGCTGAGAAGCCGATGACCTCGCCCTCCACCTCAGCCACCACCACGCTGCAATCGGGAAACATCACCGAAGAAACGAAATCAAGGTCTTCGGCATCGGTATGAAGCTCGGGCAAGAACCCGAGTGATCGCTGCGATCGGCGAAGGACCGTTGCGACCGCCTCTGCATCGTCCGGCATGGCAGGCCGCAGAACCGGCGGCTCCGATGCCATCAGACTGGAACCGTGTTCGATTTCCGCCGCCGCCGGAAGACCGAAATCGCAATGCCGAGTACGATCAGCGCCCCGCCCGCCATTTCGAGCGGCGCGACGGTTTCCCCGAGAACCAGATAGCCGGACAGGAGCCCGGTAATCGGCACCAGAAGCGTGAACGGCGCCACGATGCTCGCCGGATGAAGCGCGAGGAGATGATTCCAGATCGCCATGCCAAAAAGGGTCGCCGGATAGGCAAGGAAGGCCAAGACCGCGATGGTCAGGGGATCGGGCATCGTCACAAAGTCAATGAGCGGTTGCGGCCCGTCAATCAGAAGTGAAAGCCCGATCAGCGGGAAGGAGGCCACAAGCGCCCCCCAGACGGTCGTCGCGACCGGATTGGCGCCGCCGAATGTCTTGGCGAAATTGTTGGCCAGGCCCCAGCTGACCGCTGCCAGAAGGGTCAGGACGAAAGGCCAGAGCGCCGCGCCTTCGAGCCGGTTGACCGCCATGACCCCGATGCCGGCAAAGGCGATGACCGCCCCCGCGATTTGCTGCCACTTCGGCCGCTCCCGGTGCCAGAAGAACGCGATCAGCATGGTGAAGAAGGCCTGCACCTGCAGCACCACGGATGCAAGACCGGCGGGCATGCCGGTCGCCAGCGCGAAATTGAGAAAGGCATAGAGCGCCAGCCCGAAGGTCAGGCCGAACAGAACGACCCTGTACCATTCGGTCTTTGGCGGCCGGATGAAGAAGACGAGAGGCCAGGAGGCGAAGGCGAACCGCAGGCCCGCAGCCAGTATCGGCGGCAGCGCATCGACGGACAGTTTGATGACCACGAAGTTGAAGCCCCAGATGGCGACAACCACAAGCGCGGCGAGGATGTGGCGAAGGGGCATTTGGGCTCAACCGATGGTGCCCCCGGCCAAAAGGCCGGGGGTAATTGAAATCAGGCGGCCTTCTTGACCAGCCCGCGATTGACGAGGCTCTCCGCGATCTGGATGGCGTTGAGCGCCGCGCCCTTGCGAAGATTGTCGGAAACGACCCAGATGTTGAGGCCGTTCTCGACCGTCGCATCCTCGCGGATGCGGCTGACAAAGGTCGCATAGTCTCCGACGCATTCGATCGGCGTCACGTAGCCGCCATCCTCGCGCTTGTCGATCACCATGATCCCTGGCGCCTCGCGCAGCACGTCGCGCGCCTCGTCGGCGGTGATCTCGTTCTCGAATTCGATATTCACCGCTTCGGAATGGCCAACGAACACCGGCACCCGGACCGCCGTGCAGGTCAGCTTGATCTTGGGATCGAGAATCTTCTTGGTCTCGGCCACAACCTTCCACTCTTCCTTGGTGTAGCCGTCTTCCATGAACACATCGATATGCGGAATGACGTTGAAGGCGATCTGCTTGGTGAACTTCTTCGGCGTCGGCGCATCGGTGACGAAAATGCCCTTGGTCTGGTCCCAGAGCTCGTCCATGGCTTCCTTGCCGGCGCCCGAGACCGACTGGTAGGTCGAGACCACCACGCGCTTGATCTTCGCAGCATCGTGCAGCGGCTTCAGCGCCACCACCAGTTGCGCCGTCGAGCAGTTCGGATTGGCGATGATGTTCATCCGGTTGTTCTGCGCCATGTAGCCATCGAGCACATGTGCGTTGACTTCGGGAACGACCAGCGGCACGTCGGCGTGGTAGCGCCAGAAGCTCGAATTATCGATGACGATACACCCGGTCGCCCCGATCTTCTGGGCAAAGGCCTTGGAGACGGTCGAGCCCGCCGACATCAGGCAGAAATCGACGCCCTTGAAGTCGAAATCGTCGAGGTTCCGGCATTTGAGCGTTTCGTCGCCATAGCTGACCTCCCGCCCGATCGAGCGTGACGAGGCGAGTGCGATCACCTCGTCGGCCGGAAATCCGCGCTCCGCAAGAATGTTGAGCATTTCATGGCCCACATTGCCCGTGGCGCCCACAACTGCAACCCGATAACCCATGTTCGTTCCCTTGCCGTCTCACCCCCCGCGCAGTCCATCACGGCTGCGGCCATGCTCGTCTGGCCCCCTCCCCGGCGGGAGGGCCCGGGGAGACGGCTAGATTTTGGTGGTGGTTTTGACCATGGCAAACGGCGCCGCGCCCGTCGGGGCGGTCCGCTTCGCGTTCAATTCGGCAATCATGCCGGTCATGAAACGTCTCCGTTTGCCTGCGCGCGCTCCATGGGGCCAAAGCAAAAAATTGTCAATCGGGCTCCGGCGGCGCGCCGTCGGTCGCCAGGCATTCGTTGCCGATCCGCCACGCCAGCCGGGGAGAGTTCAACCCGCCGGCGCGATGATCCTCAAACCCATATTGCTCAGCCCCTCATTTGGCGGACAGAGATCGGCATTGCTCATGTGCTCATAGGACAAGGCCAGCGACCAACCGGTCGAGAACGTGACCCCGAAACTGAGCGCTTCGTAGAAATTGATCCGGCAACCCATATTGCGGGAGGGCTTTTCTGCGTCGAGCAGGTGCCCGTCATGCAGCCCCCCGCCGACCGTCGCCTCGACAAAAAGCGGCGATCCGAAGAAATAGCTGCGCCAGCCCGCCGCCAGATGCGCCTGATCTTCATAGCCCTTGGTGTTGAACGTCGCACCGGCATCGATCCGCGGCGACCCGAGAAAGCTGGCGGCCCCGCCCGGCAACGCCGCGCTCAGCCCGAACTGCTCGTCCTCGGGCCGCGAGAACCCCTTCCACCGCCACGCAATCACGGGAAGGAAACCCTCATAGACATCGTGGGCAAACGGCCCTGACCGAACCTCGAGCGCCGGCGCCCGAACCGGCTGGTCCGGTGCCCCGAACAACGAAAAGGCCGTGCCGGCGACGATCACCAGCACGGCCGCAATGGGAACCGGGCGCAGCACCGGACCGCCTAGAGCCGGGCGATGATCGCCGCGCCCATTTCGTCGGTCGACACCTGCCGGCAGCCCTCCTGCATGATGTCGGCCGAGCGCAATCCCGCATCGAGAACCCCGGCAATCGCCGCCTCGACCCGGTCGGCGAGTTCGACCATGCCGAACGAATAGCGGAGCGCCATGGCGAACGAGGCGATCATGGCGATCGGGTTGGCGACGCCCTTGCC
The DNA here is from genome assembly GCA_020638095.1 of Hyphomicrobiaceae bacterium. Taxonomy (GTDB): domain Bacteria; phylum Pseudomonadota; class Alphaproteobacteria; order Rhizobiales; family Devosiaceae; genus JACKJF01. The sequence goes on from JACKJF010000003.1 coordinate 319,764, forward strand.
GGCAATGTCGGGGGCCGAACCATGCACCGGCTCGTAAAGCGCCTTGCGCTTGCCGGTGACGGGGTCGGGCGCGCCGAGCGAGGCGGAGGGCAGCATGCCGAGCGATCCGGTCAGCATCGCCGCCGCGTCCGAGAGAATGTCGCCGAAGAGATTGTCGGTCACGATCACGTCGAACTGTTTGGGATTGCGCACCAGCTGCATGGCGCAATTGTCGGCAAGAATGTGCTTGAAGGTGATATCGGGGTAGTCCTTGGCCACCTGATGGGCGATCTCGTCCCAGAGTACGCCCGACTTCATCACGTTCTTCTTGTCGGACGAGTGAACGAGCTTGCGGCGCGTGCCCGCCAGGTCGAACGCCACCCGGCAGATCCGGTCGATCTCGTAGCTTTCATAGACCTGCGTGTCGACGGCGCGCTTCTGCCCGTTGCCGAGATCGGTGATTTCCTTCGGCTCGCCGAAATAGACGCCGCCGGTCAGCTCGCGGACGATGAGAATATCGAGGCCCTCGACCAGCTCCCGCTTCAGCGACGACGCATCGGCAAGGGCCGGATAGCAGATGGCCGGCCTCAGATTGGCGAAAAGCTTCAGGTCCTTGCGGAGGCGCAGAAGCCCGGCTTCCGGCCGGACATCATAGGCCACATTGTCCCATTTCGGCCCGCCGACCGCCCCGAAGATCACCGCATCGGCGGCGAGCGCCTTTTCCATGTCGGCGTCGGAAATCGCGACGCCATAGGCATCATAGGCCGAACCGCCGACCAGCCCCGTGTCCGTCTCGAAATCGGTCAGGCCCTCGGCATTGAGATGCGCAATGAGCGTTTCGACCTCGGCCATGATTTCCGTGCCGATCCCGTCACCGGGCAAAAGGAAAAGTTTGTGCGCCATCGGAGCCCCGCATTTGACTGTGTGATTTCGGCGGCCTTGCTACCGGTTTGGCCGCCGCCACGCAAGCGACCGCTTCAGTCGAGCCGCTTTTTGAGAAAGAGCCGCGACTGGCCGTCCGGGAAATCCTCGATCTCGCCGAAGACCTGATAGCCGAGCTTTTCGTAAAAGCCCTGCGCCTGCCAGGAAAAGGTGTCGAGCCAGATACCGGTCAGCCCGATATTGCGGGCGAACCGCTCGGCCTCCTGCATCATCTTCCGCCCCAGCCCCTCGCCCCGCGCCTCCTCGGGCAGTGACAGGAACTCGACGAAAAGCCAGTCGTAGTAATAGGGGCCCCAGAGCCCGCCGACCACGTCGCCGCTCGCCGGGTCCCGCACGTAAATGGCGAAGTTGCCGCGCGGCTTTTCCGACGGCATCACCCGAAGGTTCCATTCGCGGAGGCCCTTGCGCACCTCCTCGCGCATCTCGGCAGGCGGGTCCCGATCGATCTCGAGAACAAGTGTCACGAAAAATGCGCTCCGACCCGCGCCGTCACCTCGATCTCGATCTTCATCAGCGGATCGATGAGACCGGCAATGACCATGGTCGCCGCCGGGCGGATCTCGCCGAAATGGGCGCCGAGCACCGGCGTGATCGCCGCGACATGATCGGCGCTCGTCAGGTAGTAGCGGACCCGGACCACGTCCTTGAGCGTGCCCCCGGCATCGCCGAGCACCCGTGCGATCGTCTCAAGCGCATTGTGCGCCTGCTCGGCCACGTCCTCGGGCATGACCATTTTGGCATAGTCATAGCCGGTCGTGCCCGACACATAGATCATGTCGCCATCGATCACCGCCCGCGAATAGCCGAGCGTCTTCTCGAAAGGCGATCCGGTTGAAATGCGCTTGACCATTTTGAGTTCCAATCGAGGGATAGCGAGGCGGTGGCGATGGTCCGCTCCGGCATCCTCATCCTGAGCCGGCCGAAGGGTGAGGATACCGGCCGATCATCCGGCCACTTGGTTCGACAAGCTGACCATGAGGCCGGTCAAGCGAGCAGGCGACTAAATCCAGGGACGGCTCTCGGCCATCTTGCTTTCAAAGCTTGCGATCTTCGGCGCTTTTTCCATCGTCAGCCCGATATCGTCGAGACCCTTGAGCAGGACTTCCTTGCGCGCCGGATCGATGTCGAAAACGATCGTGCCGCCGTCCGGTCCCTTGATCGTCTGGCTTTCGAGGTCAACGGTCAGCGTTGCATTGGCGCCGCGCTCCGCATCGTCCATCAGCTTGGCCAACTCGTCTTCGGAGACCTTGATCGGCAGGATGCCGTTCTTGAAGCAGTTATTGTAGAAAATGTCGGCGAAGCTGGTCGAGATCACGCAGCGGATGCCGAAATCGAGCAGCGCCCAGGGCGCATGCTCCCGGCTTGAGCCGCAGCCGAAATTGTCGCCCGCGACCACGATCTGGGCATTGCGATAGGCCGGCTTGTTGAGCACGAAATCCGGGTTCTCCGAACCGTCCTCGTTGTAGCGCATTTCGGCGAAAAGCGCCGTGCCGAGCCCGGTGCGCTTGATCGTCTTGAGGTACTGTTTCGGGATGATCATGTCGGTATCGACATTGATGATCGGCATCGGCGCGGCAACGCCGGTCAGGCTGGTGAACTTTTCCATGATCGGACCTCCCGGAATACTGGCCGCTTGATGCCGCAGCACGCGGACTTGGTCAAGCGGCAACGACGATCAAAGCCCCGTCCTCGGTTCCGCCCCGATCATCAGGTTGAGGTTCTGCACCGCCGCGCCCGAAGCGCCTTTGCCGAGATTGTCGTAAACCGCGCAGATCACCCCCTGCCCGCGCCCGTCATTGCCAAAGACATGGAGATGCATCTCGTTGGTGCCGTTGAGCGCTTCGGGGTCGATCTCGTCCTTGCGGCTGACAAGGTCGAGCGGCATGACCCGCACGAAACTGTTGTCGATCTCGGCGAAATGATTGAGCAGCCTCGAGTGGATGGCCGCGACCGACGCGCCCGCCGGCATCAGCGAGAAATGAAGCGGGATCAGTTCGAGCATGCCCTTGTAGTAGTCGCCAACCGTCGGCACGAAGAGCGGCCTTTGGCTGAGCTTTGAATAAAGCTGCATCTCGGGCAGGTGCTTGTGTTCGAAGGTCAGCCCATAGGGCGTCTGTTCGCTCGCCGCTTCTCCCCTGGCCTCGTAATCGGCGATCATCGATTTACCGCCGCCTGAATAGCCCGATATCCCGGTCACGCTCAAAGGCGTCGCGGCCGGCAACAGGCCTTCTTCGACCAACGGCCGGATCGCCGCGATGACGCCCTGCGGCCAGCAGCCGGGATTGGCGACGAACCGCGCATTGGCGATCCTGTCGGTCTGTTCCCGGTCCATTTCGGCAAAGCCATAAACCCAGTTCGGATCGACCCGGAACGCCGTTGACGCATCGATGACCCGCGTCCGCGAATTCTCGATCAGCGAAACGCTTTCCTTCGCCGCCTCGTCGGGCAGGCAAAGGATCGCGACATCAGCGTCGTTCAGAAGGTCGCGCCGGGCCGCAAGGTCCTTCCGCCGCGCTTCGTCGATCGACAACAGCTCGATATCGGTACGCATGGCCAGCCGCTCGCGGATCTGCAATCCGGTCGTTCCCGCTTCGCCGTCGATAAAGACTCTGATTGCCATGACCCTCGACCCGATTGTCGCCTGTTCGTCGCGCAAGCGACATACACATCAAATGGAGCTTTGTCATGAACTGATCAACCGGGCGAAGGCCTTGCGGATTGCTGCTCGCCAAATCTGCGGCCCGCCGCTAGTCTCGCCCTTGGAGGGGCCTCATGAAACTGCTTGCAGTCGCGGATCTGCATTATTCCCTGCGTCAGTTCGACTGGGTGATCGAGGTCGCGCCCAACTATGACATGGTCATTCTGGCCGGTGACATGCTCGACATTGCCTCGATGGTCGACCCAGCCGCCCAGATCGTCGTCATCCGCGAAATCCTGAGAAAGTTCCGCTCAAAGGCGCCGCTTCTGGTCTGCTCGGGCAATCATGACCTCGATGGCGACGAAAGCGACGGCGAACGGCATGCCCGCTGGCTGAGAACCGTGCGATCGATGGATATTCCCGTCGACGGCGACACGCTTCACATCGACGAAACGACGCTGACCCTCTGCCCCTGGTGGGACGGCACCGCCACCCGCGACGGCATCGGGCTGCAGCTCGAAAAGGCCTCGGGCGAACGCCGCCGACACTGGATCTGGCTTTATCACGCCCCGCCGACCGATTCCCCGATCAGCTGGTCGGGCCAGCGCCATTTCGGCGATCCGGCCCTGACCGAATGGGTGACCAAATACCAGCCGGACCTGGTTTTCTGCGGGCACGTGCACGAGGCCCCGTTTCAGCGCAACGGCTCATGGATCGACCGGATCGGCAAAACCTGGCTCTTCAACGCCGGCCGGCAGATCGGCGACGTGCCGACCAGCATCTCGATCGATACCGATCTCAACAAGGCGGCCTGGTTTTCCCTGGAAGGCGCCGAGGCCGCCGATCTCGATCAACCCCTGACCCGGCCCTTGCCCGAGCTTCTCGAAAGGCCGGTCTGGCTGCCCTACTGACAGGTGGAACTAAAGGCGCGGATCGTTCTTGGTCGAGGGACCGGCCGAAACCCTGGTGCCCTGCCGTTCGGTCAGCGCCGTCATCACCACATCGACCATACCAAGATGGTCGGACCGGTCGGCATATTGCGCCTTCACGTCGGCCAGATAGGTCGTCGCATCACGGAGCCGGACGGCAAGCAGGCGCGCGATGAAGACGCCGAGTTTCGGATGATCGTGCAGCAGCGCCCGCGCGTCGGCGATCTGATGGGCGCGAACCTCGGTCACCGCCCGAACGCTCGCCGTATGCGGCCCATCGAGCAAAACCGCCATCTCGCCAAAAATCGCACCCGGCTCGCTCGCTTCTGCGACCGGCACCTCTCCTCGCAGCACCACCACTTCGCCTTCGATCAGCACATAAAGGGTATTGGTGCCCGGCCCCTCCGCCAGCAGCACCTCGCCCGGCGCAAAGGTCCGAACGGGAAAATCAGCGCAGATGTCGAGGATCGATTGCGTGAGCGGCATGCCAGATATCGCGAATTGGGTTGCACCGGCCCCGATCCTGCCCCCAAACCGCAACCCAGTCAAAGCGCAATCGCCTCGCCCGGTGCGACATGCTTGCGGCCATCGGCGGCGAATGGCAACCTGCGACGAACAGAAGCGAAAGCAGTTCGGCCATGACCCCCCACAACGAAGCTAAACCCGGCGACTATGCTGAAACCGTTCTCCTGCCCGGCGACCCCCTGCGCGCCAAATGGATCGCCGAAACCTTTTTCGAGGCACCGCGCCAGGTCAACGGCGTCAGAAACTGCCTCGGCTTCACCGGCACCTGGAAAGGCAAGCCGGTCTCGGTTCAGGCAACCGGCATGGGCCAGCCTTCGACCGCGATCTACGTCCATGAGCTTCTCGACGTCTACAAGGTCAAAAAGCTCATCCGTGTCGGAACCGCCGGCGGGCTCAACGTCCGGGTCAAGGTCCGCGATATCGTGCTCGCCATCGCCGCCTCGACCGACAGCGCCATCAACCGCTCGTTTGATCCCTATACCTATGCGCCGTTCGCCGATTTCGATCTTTTGAACAAGGCCGCCGAACTCTCCCGCGAGCGCGGCTACAAACACCATGTCTGCGGAGTGGTTTCCTCAGACACGTTCTACGTGCCTGACGGGGTCAATTCCTATGGTGCGCTGACAAGCCATGGTGTCATGGCCGTCGAAATGGAAGCCTCGGCAATCTACACGCTTGCCCAGCGTTTCGAGGCCAAGGCCCTTTGCATCTGCACCATTTCCGATTGTCTTGTGACCGGCGACCAGATCGATTCCGGCGAGCGCCAGACTTCGCTCAGGGACATGGTCGAACTCGCCCTCGACACCGCCATCGCGGTCTAGGGCTCGGCCGGTCATTCGCCGCCGGCCGGCCCGCGATCGAGGGCCTGCCGGGTTCTCATCAGAAGGTCGAGCACCTTTCGCGCCTGCCGGATCGTCTTGCGAAGCTCCACGATCTTGTCGTCGATGAACCGGTCGGCATCGAAGCCGCCATCGCCCGCCGTTTCCGATTCCAGATGCGAAAAGAGCGTCGAAAGGTCCGCGATGGAAAGCCCGGCCTCGCGCGCCGCAAGTATCATGTCGAGCCGCTCCACCAGTTCCTCCGGATAGTCCCGGTAGTCATTGCTTGGCTCCGGCGAGGGCCGCGAAGCGACGAGGCCATGCCGCTCGTAAAAGCGGATCGTGTCGCGGCTGAGCCCCGTCGCGCCTGCCAGTTCGCCGATGCGCAATCCTGTCGCCTCCAAACCGTTGACTGCACTCCATGGTTTCGATAACATCTCCGTGCCCTTGTGACGAGGGTCAGGACGCGTTTTTCACCGGAGACCGGAATGGCCAGACTGTGCCAGAGCTGTTCGATGCCGCTGGACAAGGACCCGGGCCACGGCGGCACCAACGCCGACGGCTCGCACAGCGATCTTTACTGCTCGCTTTGCTATGCGGACGGACAATTCCGGAATCCCGAGATTCAGACGGCCAGTCAGATGCAGGATTTCTGCATCGCCCGTCTCGAAGAACAGGGCATGCCAAAAGTCATGGCCTGGCTCTTCACCCGGTCGATTCCGCGCCTCCAGCGCTGGCGCGCCGGATCGTGACGCCAGAAGACCTGAAGTCGGCGCTGGCCTCGGCGCTCGGCCGGCGCGACGAAAAGCCCAATATCGCGCTGGCCGAAAGGCTCGCCGCAACCGGCACGCCCGCCGATGCAGCCGCGTTGATGAATCTGCTGCGATCGGGCAGCAAAGCCGAGCGCCATGACGCCATCAAGGTCGCCTATGAATGGGCCGAACGCGACCCCCGTCTGCTGGCGCCCCATTTCGACGTGGCCCTTGGGCTCCTGCAGACCAAGGACAATCGTATGATCTGGGGCCTGATGGCCCTGCTGAACCATCTGACACCGGTCGTGCCGGAACAGGCCGAAGCAGCACTCGACCGCATTCTTGCCGCCGCCGACGCCTCCTCGGTCATTGCCAAGGACAATGCCATGGCCATTCTCGCCCGGCTCGTTGCCCGCCCGGACTTCGCTGAAATCGTGATTCCGGTCGCCCTGCAGCGTCTCAAATATGCCGCCGTCAACCAGACGCCCATGTATGCCGAAATGCTGGGCCCGACCATGCCCGCCCACGCCTGGCCGCATTTCGCCGCCATCGTCGAGGCCCGGCTTGCCGAAATCGGTCAGCCTGCTAAGAAGAAGCGTCTGAGCGCGGTCCTGCGCAAAGGTCCCGCCACATCGAAAGGTTGATCCGGGTCAAGTCCCATCTTGAATTGCGGCCTAGATTTCCCAGATGCGTATGAAGGCTCCGAAGAGGAGAATGTAACATGTCCAAACTGCTGACAGATCACGACGAAATCCGTAGCTGGGCCTCTGCCCATGCCGGCAGCCCGGCGCTGATCTATGTGCCCAACGGCCATGGCGGCGACGACGTGGTGCTCAAGCTCCGGTTCGGCGTACGCATGTTCGGCGCCGACCAGGACGAGGCGCGTGATCAGCTGGGTGGCATCGAGCCCGTCACCTGGCAGGAATGGTTCGACGCCTTCGAGGAACATCAGCTTGCCCTGCGCGTGCCGGACCAGGTCGATGGCAATCCGGCCGGCGTCTATTCCTTCGAAAAGCGCGCCTGACCCGAGCCTTCCGCAATCTCCGGCTTGACCTTCGTCCACCCCTGCGCTGCAATGCGCCGGTTGGGTACGAGAGGATTTCCGCAATGCGCAACAAATTTGCCGCCGCCGCTCTTGCCTTGGTGATTGGCCTTTCCGGTCATGCCGGTCTCGCAGCGCCCTTCGCCTGCGACGCTACTGCCCTCGTCGATGCCACCGCCGACGACGTGTCGCGCATGGACAATTTCTTCACGTCCCGCACAAGGGGCCTTGCTGCGGCCCTCGCCGCCGAAAGCAATGCCGATCAGCAGGCGGTCTCGACCCTGTTCGAATCGGGTCTCGCGCCGGTCGACGAAACCTTGCTTTCAGGCGACTATCAGTGCCGGACCATCAAGATGGGCGGCATTTCCCCGCTGGTCGTCTATTCGTGGTTCCGCTGTGAAATCCGCCCCGAGGGCGACGTCTTCACCATTCGCAAGACCACCGGTTCGCAGAACTTTTTCGGAACCCTGCGCAAACAGAACGACCTCTTCACCTATCAGGGCGCGTCGAGCTATGGCTACGAAAACGGGGTCCGGCTTTATGGCGAGGACGAGGAACGCAATCAGGTCGGCTGCCTCAGCGCCGTCACCAAGGGCAACCGCCATTTCATTCTCGAATTGCCCTTCCCGAAGTTCGAGAGCTATCACGATGTCATCGAACTCAAGCCGGTGAACTAGAGCATGTTCAGGAAAAGTGCGCAGCGGTTTTCCGGTTCGAACATGCGACAATACAAAAGCTTAGTCCCTGCGTGTTGATTCCATCAAAACGTGAGGTGAATTAGGACTGGCTTTCGGCACTGCCCGCAAAGCTCAGCCCGAAAGACGCCATTTCTTCAGGCGTCAGGTAGTAGAGTTCGGACGGCGGCGTTTCGAGCGCATGGAACCAGAGTTTCGGATCTATGCCCATGTCGTCGAGATAGCGTCCGATCTCGGCGGTTGTCGCCTGCGCGTCCGACATGGCCTCGGCCGGGCTCCGCACATCCTCGTCGATGACGGCATAGATCTGGTGCACGCCGATCACCGACTTGGGATCGAGTGTGCGCACTGCCCCGCCGGCCAGAACCAGCGGGCAGGACGAGGCGCAGAAATGTCCCGCACCGACCGACGTCGGAAACTCGCCCTCGCGAATGAGCCGGCCCATCATCAGCGCCGCCTCGACCACGCCGCCGGGTGAATCAAGTTCAATCCTTTTGATATACTCGGCATGCTGTCCGAGTTCGGCCAGGAGTTGGTCACCGCTGTCGGGCTGGATCGTTCCCTGCAACAGCAGCACCCCGTCCGGCAGGAGTTCGAACGCCATCGGCGCCGCGAGCAAGTCCGGATCGGTCGTCACTTCCGATTGCGGCTCGCGCTGCTCGTTTGGCACGGCCGGATCGAAGCGCGGCGCCGCGGGCAGGATCGGCCGGGCCGCCGGACTCTGCGGCACGAACCGTTCCATTTGCTGGCGCTGGTAATAGTCGACGCCGATCACGCTAACCGTTGCGATCAGCATCAGGTAGAAGGCGGCCCGGAGCACCGCGCCGTCATCGATCCGCCGCGCCAGCCGGTCGAGCCTCTGCCCCAGCGTCAGATGTTCGCCCGCCTCCAGCGACATGGTCCGCCTCACGCAGCCCCGTCGTCGCCCGGCCGCCCGCGCCGGCCCGACTTGAGCGGCGTGATGTTGCCGGAAGCTTCCCCGTCACTTTCGGCCTCCGGTCCGTCATCCTTGGTTGGCAGCAATTCATGATCAATGTCCGGCAGCCCGACATCGGGCGGCAGAACCGCCTCGCGCTCGGCCTCGTGCACCTTCATCTCCTCGTAGAGCGCCACCGCCCGCATCATGTCCCCCGCCGTCATCGCATCGGCATCCGACAAAAGATCGGTTTCGCGGCGGATTGCGTCCTGCACGACCATCAGCACCAGCACCAGCACCACCGGCAAAAGATCGATCGAGATCGCGCCGGCCCACGAAGGCAGGAAATCGGCATAGTAGCGCAACACCGCGTCGGCGGCCGAGAGCGGCACGAAACGGCGCTGCGAAATGCCCGGCTCGGCGAGGATTTCATCGGCTGCCGCACTGAGCGCGTCGGACTGTGAGGAGACCGAGGCGCGGACCGTTTCCATCACCTGGTCCTGCCGGCTGACAAGATCTTCGGTCCCGCCATCAGCGACCGGCGCGATGAAGCCGAGCGAAAGATCTGCCGCCGCCCGCTTGACCGAGGGGGCGACCGAGGTTTCCTGCATGGCGGCGATCACCGCGCTGAGCTGCACCGCCTCGGCCGAAAACTTGTCGACCCGCGGCTGCACGTCGCCCGTCGCCGAAACCAGCTCGCGCATGGTCGCGATATGTTCGGACCCCTCAGCAAAGAGGTTTGCAACCTCGTCGCGCGACTGGTTGATCGAGACCTTGAGTTCGGCCATCTGCGCCGACATCTGCGTCAGGAGCTGCACCACCGATCCCGATCCCGACGATCCGGTCAGGGCGCCCGATTGGCGCTCATTGTCGGCCAGACGCGAAAAACGCATCTCGGCCCGGTCAAGATCGGGCAAAAGCGACTGCGCGGCCAGCGCCGAGGCATGCGCCCGGTCGAGATCTTCGGCATAGCCTTCAAGCGTCACCGCCAGGTGCTGTTCCTGCGCCGCCGAGCCCGCGAGCGCCGCCGCATTGAGCCAGGAAGACATGGCGACGATCATCAGCGATCCGAGCGCCATGACCAGAAACAGCGCCACCCGCCGCGTGAACGAACGCACCAGCGGCACGAAGCGCATCATGAACGACCAGAACGCATAGATCGCGACCGATACCGCCGCAGAATAGATGATTGCCGCGAAAAAGACGAAGGTCGCCGACCCGTCGAGCAGCGATCTGACCCCGAGATAGGTGTAGACGCCCGAGGCGAGCGCCAGAACGGCGAGCGCGAACCGCGTCATCGTCTCGATATTGCTCACCGCATGGCGTAGCTGCGCCACATTCGACCTGTTGGCCATTCCGCCTCTCCCGTTTGGCTGTCCGGTTAAGAAAATCCTAACACGCCAAAGCGGGCGAAATCAGGACATTCCGAACGAAGGCTTAACAGGGCTCAGTCCCTGGCAGAGAAGCGCCCGATGACCGGCATGTGATCCGTGTGTTCGAACTCGGTATCGATCGTCCCGACCGCGTCGACCCTGACATTGGGCGAAACGAGAAATCCGTCGATGGTCGAGGTGAAATTCTCGCCTTTCACATAAGGCTTCTGGTTGGTTCGGACCGTCGGTACCTTTTCGTCCGCCGCCATCCGCCAGCCGTCGGGCAGCCTGGCGAAATCGAAATGACGGATCCAGAACAGGTGTTCGAGATCGGTCTGGTGCGGCCAGCCCGGCTGGGCAAAAATGAGGTTCCAGTCGCCGCCGACGACCACATGTGCCCCCGCCTCGAAATGCGCATGCGCCACATCGAGCACCTGCGCCAGTTGCCGGTCGCGGATTTGCCCGTCATCGAAGGCGGAAAGGTGAAGATTGATCAGCACCCAGCGCGGATCGCCCTCAAGTACGGCAGTCTGATAGCCGAACCTGCGGCGGACCGGCCCGATCCGCCAGCCTTCCTCGGGCGGCAGGGGATCGAAGCGCACCGGAACGTTGTCGAGAAGCGACATCATCAGTCCATGCCGGATCTGAAGCGGCCAGGGCAACAGGATGGAAAACGTATCCGGGTCGAAACGGTTTTGACGATCGCCCAGCAGCGCCTCGAGATCGCGCCGGACCGGCACCCACCATGAGAGCGGCGAATTGTCCGAAACCTCCTGCAGGAACAGCGCATCGACGGGGTTGGCGGCGATCAGCGCCTTGATGCCCGCAAGGTTCTTTCTGACCACCCGCCGCGAGGGGGGCAGAACGCCCCGGCCCCCATCCTTGAAAAAATCCGACTCCCGCCCCAGTCCGGCATAGCCGACATTCCAGCTGAGAACCGAAAGCGACTTCGGCACGTCAGTGCCGGAAATGCCGCATGCCGGTCATCACCATGGCGATGCCCGCTTCATCTGCCGCTTCGATCACCTGATCGTCGCGGATCGAGCCGCCCGGCTGAATGACTGCCGTCGCCCCGGCCTCGACCGCCGCCAGAAGCCCGTCGGCGAACGGAAAGAACGCATCGGACGCAACGATGCTCCCTTTCGTCAATGCTTCCGTCTCGCCCGCGGCCCTGGCTGCATCGAGCGACTTGCGGTGCGCGATGACGGCCGAGTCGACCCGGCTCATCTGTCCGGCCCCGATGCCGACAGTTGCCCCGTCCTTCACGTAGACGATGGTGTTGGACTTGACATGTTTGGCGACCTTGGCAGCGAGCCTGAGATCGGCCATTTCCTGATCCGTCGGCTGACGTTTGGTCACGGTCTTCAACTCGCAATCATCGACATTGCGGTTATCGCGCGTCTGGACCAGAAGCCCGCCGCCCACCGACTTGACCATCAGATCATTCGCCTTCCGGTCCGCCAGGCCGCCCGTCAGAAGCACACGGAGGTTCTTTTTCGTCTCGAACACTTCAAGCGCCTTTGCCGTCGCGCCCGGCGCGATGATGACTTCGGTGAAGACTTTGACGATCTCCTCGGCAACGCTTCGCGTGATTTCGCCATTGAGCGCGACAATACCGCCATAGGCGCTGACCGGATCGCACTTGAGTGCTTTCTGATAGGCTTCGAGCAGGGTCGCCCCGGTACCGACACCGCACGGATTGGCATGCTTGATGATCGCAACCGCCGGCCCGGCATCGGGGTCGAATTCGCTGACAAGCTCGAAGGCGGCGTCCGTGTCGTTGAGATTGTTGTAGCTCAGCGACTTGCCCTGAACCTGTTCGGCGCTCTGCACACCGTTGCGTCTGTTGCCGGTCTCGTAGAAGGCCGCCCATTGGTGCGGATTCTCGCCGTAGCGCAAGACCTCCCGAAGCTTTCCCGAAAAGCTCCGCCACGGCATGTCCTCATAGTCGAGCACCCTCGCGAACCAGCCCGAAATCGCGGCGTCATAGGCCGCCGTCCGCGCGAACGCCTTGGCGGCCAGCCGCTTGCGGGTCTCAGGCGTCACTTCGCCCTTCTCGCTGATCTCGTCGAGCACCGGTTGGTAATCGTCGGGATCAACAATGACCGTGACATAGGCATGGTTCTTGGCGGCAGAGCGGATCATCGCCGGTCCGCCAATATCGATATTCTCGATCGCGGTCTGATAGTCCGCGTCGCCGGCGACCGTCTTCTCGAACGGATAGAGATTGACCACCACCATGTCGATTTCGGGAATCTGGTGGATGCGCATCGAGGAGCGGTGCGTCTCGTCATCCCTCACCGCCAGCAGGCCGCCATGGACTTTCGGATGAAGGGTCTTGACCCGCCCGTCCATCATTTCGGGAAAGCCGGTCAGTTCGGAAATGTCGACCACCGGCACGCCGGCCTTGGCGATCTCGCCCTTGGTGCCGCCGGTCGAGACGATTTCAACCCCCCGGCGCGACAATGCCTTGGCAAAATCGGCAACGCCTTTTTTGTCAGACACTGAAATGAGGGCGCGGCGCAATCCCGCGATCGAAGATGAAGGGCTCATCAATCCGCTCCGCTGGCGCATGTCCGGCCGGACGAACCCATCGCCCAGGGGAGATGCCGCAAATCTTTCATCGAAACCGCCATCCGAACCGGCAAACCGGACCGGGGGGGAGTCAGCGGCGTGCTAGCACGCTCGGTCCTCAATGCAAGGGGGCGGTTTGTCCCTATCGCGCCTGCCGTGTGAAAATCCACGCAATTTCTGCATCGGTCTCGAGCGGCGCACTGAGGATGATCTGCTGCGTCCGGTGAAACCCGATATTGCGCGAATGCCGGACGCTGTCTTCGATATGCGCGTCCGCGCCCTCCCAGAGGAAGGTCCAGTGATCCATGTTGGGCAGGCGTATGGAAATGAGATCGGCGTCAGGCATCCGTTCCGCTTCGATGCCGGGGCCAAGGTGAAAGCTCAGGGACAGGTGATTGTCGCCGCGCTTTGCCTTGCCCACGACCTTGTCCTGACCGACCAGCGACTGCCCGTCGGATATGAGATTGACCCGCCGCTCGAGCTTCACGCCAAAGCGCGAGTGAAAGCCGTTCGTGCTTGCGACGATGGTCGGCTCCGTCCGCGAAACTTCGATGACGGGTTTGTCGCCGAACGAATGAAGCCCGCCGCCCGTCTCGACCCGGCTCGCGCCTTCGCCATTGATCGATGGCGCGGAATGCGCCACCGCCTGCCGGAACGCGTCGGCATGTTCGTAAAGATCGGCCGGTGCGGGCCCGCAATTGCCGCAGATCAGCTGGTTGCCGTAGCTGAACTCGAACGCCAGCGCACTCGCATGCGCCTCTGCCGCAAAGGCCGCTGGCGGCGCCCGTCCCGAATCCATGAGCAGCGACGCACTGCCCTCCAGAACAAGCCCATAGCCCGCCGTCAGCGCATTGGCGCGCCGGCGCGCCGGACCCTGCCCCTGTACCGCGATGAGGATTTCGGTCGGCAACTGCCCGCAGCCGTTGAAATAGCCCGGCTCGCCCGTGCTCAGCGTCACGGCATCGAGCGCCCGGTGCATTTTCTCGACCAGTTCGACCAGCCGCCGGACCGATTTGCCCGAGCGCTGGGTCAGGGCCAGCCGCAGTGTCACCAGTTCGACGAGAAGGTCGAGCTGCACCCCGGCATTGCGCGACCGGTGAAACCCGTCCTTGCCCAACTGGTCCTCGAGCTTGTCGCAAAGGCTTTCCGCCGACGCCAGAACCGCCGCCTCGTCACTGCCGTCCGACAAGACCGCGGCGGTCAGCACGACGTGCCCCATCAGTTCATCGATGGGATCGAAGGCAAGCCGGCTTCTGAGTTTGGCCGACTGCACCTGTAGCCCGATCGACCGGTAGATGAGGCTGACCTGCTCGTCGGTCGCGCCGTCGCAGATGAGCGAGAAGTGGCGGAACCAGTTCATCACCCGCTGCGCCAGGATGGAAAGCTTCCAGTCCGAATCCCGAAACGTCGCATTGCGCCCGATCCAGTCGAGCACCAGCGTGCGCGCCAGCCCCCTTCCGGTCGGGTCGTTCGTGTCCTGAAAATGCCTCAGCCAGGAAAAGGAATTGAGTTCCTCGTTCCAGCCCGGATGATCGACGTGAACAGCAAAGGGCGAGGCACCCTGCGTGTCGATCAGCCGCCCCGCGAGCAGATAGCGGCCAACCAGCATTTCGCGCACGGTCTCGCTGTCCGGCGGGCGGTATTCGACGAGCTTTGGTTCGTACTTTTCCTGCCCGAGGCTCGACCAGGTCCAGCGCACCAGGGGCGAGGTGACGAACAGGTCACCCAGAATGCGGCTCGCGCGAAATGCTCTCATGCGAGACAGTTTCACCAAGGAACGCCCCATTGTTCTGATTGATTCGGAAGAACCGGACCCACCCCGATTCGCAAAGCCGGATCCAAACCGATCCCGAACTTTAGGCGAATTTGAAGCGAACGGCAAAGAATCCGTCCATTCCGGCCATGTTTCCCACATGCATCGCCGGATGGGTCCGGAGCCAGCCCTTCGGATCAACGGCGCCAGTTCCGGCCCACGGACCCGAGAGGCCGGGTGGTGATATCTGAAGTCCTGCGTGCCGCCGAATGGCCGCTTCCGCCTGTTCCTCGCCCTCTTCGCGTTCGAGCGAACAGGTGCAGTAAACGAGCACGCCACCCGGTTTGAGGAGCATCAATGCATGATCGATCAGGCGCGCCTGAAGCGCCGCCATCCGGGAAATGTCTTTCAAAGACCGGTTGATCAGCGCTTCGGGATGCCGGCGGAACGTACCCGTCGCCGTGCACGGCGCGTCGAGAAGAATGGCATCGAATTTTCGCCCGTCATCGAAATCGAGCGCATCGGCAACAACCAGTTCCGCCGATAGTCCGAGACGCGAGTGATTGGCCTCGACCCGTGCCATCCGGTCCCCATCGATATCGACCGCAACCACTTCATAGCCCTGCGCCACGAGCTGGGCCGTCTTGCCCCCCGGCGCCGCACAAAGATCGAGCACAAGCGCACCGGCGGGCGCGTCCACCATCCGCGCCGGCAGGCTGGCCGCGAAATCCTGCACCCACCACACGCCGTCCGCATAGCCATCGAGTTCATCCACCCGCCGGTCGCGACGTTCGATCCGAACCGTCCGGTCACCGAGAACCGCGCCGCCGAGCCGTTCGGCCCACCCCCCGGCATCGGTTTTCACGGTCAGGTCGAGCGCCGCGCCGTCGATCAGCGCCGCTCCGAACCCGGACAGAACGTCCTCGTCATAAATGGTGCCCCAGCGTCGCGCTGCCGCCACCGGAATCGCTTGAACTGGCGAAAGGCCCGCCCATTTGTCCCGCTCGCGTTGCGCCTGCCTCAGAACCGCGTTTGCCAGTCCGGCGAACCGTCCCGCCCGCCGGTCGGCGCGGATAATTTCAACCGCAACGAAGACCGCCGAATGATCAGCCCCGTCGAGAAAAATGAGTTCGGCCAGCCCGATGCGGAGCGCCCCTTCGAAGATGCCCGACCGCGGCGGCATGCCTCTTTCGAGCAGCGCCCCAAGAACAAGGTCCAGATGCCCCGACCGGCGAAGCGCCGTCGTGATCAAGCGGTTGACCAGCGCCCGGTCGCGGCGCTCCGCCATCGCGCCCTCGCCGAGGGGTTCGAAGGTTCCGCCCGCCAGCACCGATTTGAGGATTTCGGCGGCGCGGCGGCGCGTCTCAAATCCCGCAACCCGGCCTTTGGCTTTACCCTTTGGCGTCGTCATCATCGCATCTGGCCTTGAAATTGGCGACGCCGGGCGTCAGGTTGGTGCCGCCCATATCATGGTTGGCCGATGAACGACACTGCCCCAGAAAAACCGCAGCCCCTCGAGGAAAAGCCCGGCCGGCTGAGCGAGAATGCCGCGCGGGCCCTTGCCGAAGCCGAAGCCCGAAAGGCCGAAATCGACGCGGTCAACAAGGCTAATGCCGGCGAGCAGAACGGCCGCGGCGGCCTCGACCCCTCCCGCTTCGGGGATTGGGAGGTCAAGGGCATCGCGACCGACTTCTGATTCTTTGTTCGAGACCGTTCAGCCGAAAAGGCCGATCACCAGACCCTGCACCACGACGACACCCAGAAGATAGCCGCCATCGATGACGGTGAGCGCCCAGCTCATGTTCTGGTAGCGGTGATTGATGATCATCGAGGTCAGGATGAAGCCGAACCAGAGGTGAACCCCGACCAGAATGGCCGTATAGACACTGGTCACCCCATCCATCATCACCGGCGTCAAAAGCGCGATGAAATAGGCCATCACCAGCTGGCAGATGGCTGCGATGATGAACGGCGTTGCGCTTCCGCCGCTGCCGATAAGCTGCTCGCGCGACTTGCCCGTCGCCGCAATCCACTGTTTGGCCAGAACGATGTACCAGCCGGCGCCAAGCGCCATGCTCGCGACCACGGCCAACACGACCGCGATCCAGCTGATCCCGTTGAAATGGATCATCTTTGCCCCCAAAACTCTCCGTCCGTCCGAATGGCTGCCCTGCGACAGCCTGTCGCACTATGGCTTAACACCGCCAAGTTCGCAAATGATCTTCCACTCACGTTCGGTAACCGGTTGAACCGACAGGCGGGAATTGTTCACGAGGATCATGTCCTGAAGGTTCGGATGGACCTTGATTTCCTCGAGCGTAACCGGCCGTTTGAACGGCTTGTCCGCAATGAAATCGACGCATTCCCAGCGCGGATCGTCGGTCGTCGAATCCGGGTGAACGAGCGCGGCGACCTTGGCGATCCCGACGATCTCCTTGCCCTGGTTGGAATGATAGAAGAAGGCCTTTTCTCCGACCTTCATCGCCCGCATATGGTTGCGCGCCGCGTAGTTGCGCACCCCATGCCACTCCTCCGGCGCGCCCTTGTCCACCTGATCCTGAAACGACCAGACGTCCGGTTCCGACTTGATCAGCCAATAAGCCATTCTCACACTCCCTCCGGCGCCTTGAGCGACCAGGTCCAGGGCCGGATCTCGACCTTCTCAAAAAGGCCCGCCCGCGCATAGGGATCGAGGGCGGCAATCGCCTCCGCAGCTTCAAGGGTCTCGGCCCGGATCACGACCAGCGATCCGTTCGATCGGCCTTCACTGTCGGAGAATGGTCCGGCAAGAAGCATGTCGTCGCCGAGACTTTCCAGAAAAGCGAGATGGTCCGGCCGTGTCGCCTTTCGTGTATCCAGTCCGTCCGCCCTGTCGGTGCAGATCAGCGCATAAAGCATCCCGTTACCCTTCCTGTTTCAGCGGCCTGGTCATCAGCATATCGACGACCGCGCCGATGTCGATCCGTCCCATCAGCACCAGATTGACCGCCTCGACCAGCGGCGCATCGACCAGATGGTTTTTCGCCAATTGGAGAGCCGCCGGGGCGGTGAAGACGCCTTCGGCCAGCCCGATCCCCATCGCCCGGATCTCGTCCGGCTTGTGGCCGCGCCCGAGCGCGAGGCCGAAACGATAGTTGCGCGACTGCTCCGACGTGCAGCTGAGAACGAGATCGCCCATGCCCGCAAGCGAATTGACCGTTGCCGGCTTGCCGCCCAGCGCCGCGATCAGCCGCGCCAGTTCCGCCATGGCCCTGGCGATCAGCGCCGAACGCGCCGAAAGCCCAAGACCCGCCCCCTCGACCGCCCCCGCCGCCAGCGCGTAGACGTTCTTGAGTGCCCCCGCCGCCTGAACTCCGATGATATCGTCTGACCCATAGGGCCGGAACGACGCGCTCGCCAGCGCCCGCGAGGCCCGGTCGAGCGCATCGGCATTGCCCGCCGCCAGCGTCACCGCCGTCGGGCTGCCCTTGGCGACATCGGCGGCAAAGCTCGGCCCCGACAGCACCACAACCTCGGCCCCCGGCGCGCATTCACCAACGATGTCGCTTTGAAGCTTGAGGCTTGCCGCCTCGAACCCCTTTGCCGTGAGGACCAAAGGCGCATCGAATTCACGCACGAGCGACACGAGCGTCGACCGTGTCGCCTGCGCCGGCACGGCCAGAATGATAAGGTCGCACGAGCCCATCTCGGTTCCCTCGCGCGTCGCGGTCACGCCATCAAGCAGCACGCGATTTCCGAGATAGGCATGGTTGCGATGGTGCCGGTTGATATCCTCAACCACGTCGTTGCGCCGGGAAAGAACGAGGGCCCGATGCCCGGCCCGCGCCACCGCCTGCGCCAGCGCCGTACCCCAGCTGCCCGCGCCGACCACCCCGACCTTGAGAATGCCCTCAGCCATGGTGAACCGCCATCGCCGCATCGTCGAGCGGCCAGCGCGCCCGGGCCGGGAAGTCGAGCCCGTCCATATGTCCCGCCGTCAGCCGCTCGAGCCCGGCCCAGGCAACCATCACGCCATTGTCGGTGCAAAGCGCCGGCGGCGGCACGATGAGTTGAGCCCCCGCCGCAGCGGTGGCCTCGCGCAAAGCCGCGCCGATCACCTTGTTTGCCGCCACACCGCCGGCCACCACGAGAACCTTGTTCGCAACCTCCAGCGTCTGAAGCGCCTGTCCGGTGCGTCGCGCCAGAATGCCGGCGACCGTCGCCTGAAAACTGGCCGAGATATCCGCAATGTCCTGTTCGCCAAGGGGCGACACACGTTCCGCCGCAAGCCGGACCGCCGTCTTCAGTCCGGAAAAGGAGAAATCGAGCCGATCTTCGCCCATCAACGGCTTCGGGAACTGAAAGCGCGTGGCATCGCCTGAAAGCGCGGCCCGTTCGACCTCGGGCCCGCCCGGATAGCCGAGCCCCAGCATCTTGGCGACCTTGTCGAACGCTTCGCCCAGCGCATCGTCGATCGTGCCGCCAAGCTTGCGATAGGCGCCCAGCCCTTCGACCAGAACAAACTGCGTGTGTCCGCCAGAAACGAGCAGCATCAGATAGGGAAAACTGGCGCCATCCGTCAGCCGGGCGGTCAGCGCATGCGCCTCGAGATGGTTGATGGCGACGAACGCTTTGCCCGACGCCACCGCCAGCGCCTTGCCGGTGGTCAAGCCGACGAGCACCCCGCCGATCAGCCCCGGACCCGCCGTCGCCGCGATCCCATCGAGATCGGCAAGCCGGACCCCCGCCTCGCCAAGCGCCCGGCGCACAATGTGGTCCATATGCGCCACATGCGCGCGCGCCGCCAGTTCCGGCACCACGCCGCCATAAAGCCGATGCTCGTCGATCTGCGAACGCACGACATTGGAAAGGATCTCGCCGCGCCCATCCGGATGGCGCAATACCACGGCCGCTGCGGTTTCGTCGCAGCTGCTTTCCAGCCCCAGAACCATATGCGGGGATTGCCCGGCCACCTTGCTTGGTCTAAGCCCCATTCAGCCTGCCGCCACCTTTGGCGGTCCGCCCCGATTAGTCAGGAAAGGGCCAAATTGCAATCTCCGGCCAATCCTAGTTTCCTTCGCATCGGCACGCGCGGCTCGCCGCTCGCCCTCTATCAGGCCGAGCTGGTCCGGGAAATGCTGGCGGCCCTTCACAGCGTGCCCGAAGAGGCGATCGAGATCAGGATCATCAGGACCGAGGGCGACCGGACCCAGTCCGAAAATCTCTCGCTCAAGGAGATGGGCGGCAAGGGCCTCTTTTCCAAGGAAATCGAGGCGGCGCTCATCGCCAACGAAATCGATATCGGCGTGCATAGCGCCAAGGACATGGCAACCACTCTGCCCGATGGGCTGGTCATGCCGGTTTTCCTCAAGCGCGAAGACCCGCGCGATGCCTTCATTTCCCTCAAGGCGAAGACGCTTGAAGGTCTGCCCGAGGGCGCCCGCGTCGGCACCTCGTCGCTTCGCCGCGCCGCGCAATTGCGCTTCCTGCGGCCGGACCTCGAAGTGGTCGAGTTCCGCGGCAATGTCGACACGCGCCTGAAGAAACTTCAGGACAATGTCGCCGATGCAACCTTTCTCGCACTCGCGGGCCTGAAACGCCTCGGCAAGACCGGGCACGTCAGCTCCATTCTCGATCCCCAGATCTTCCCGACCGCACCCGCCCAGGGGGCCATCGGCATCGAGTATCGCGCCCACGACCATGAGACCGCCGCTCAGGTCGCCGGGCTCAACGACCAGGAGACCTTCGACCAGGTAACGGCCGAACGCGCGCTTCTGGCCGAGCTCGACGGGTCCTGCCGCACCCCGATCGGGGTCTTTTCATCCATTGCCGACGGGCTGCTCTCGATCAGCGCCGAGGTTCTGAGCCCCGATGGCAGCCACCGCCATCGCGAAAGCGCGGCCGGACTTCCTGAAAATGCCGGATTGATCGGGGCGGAGCTTGGCCGGGCATTGATCGAAAAGGCCGGGCAGGCCTTTTTCGACGCACTCAGAAACCTCTGAACCGATGCCGCTCGTTCTCGTCACCCGGCCGAAAGGTGAAGCCGAGACGACCGCTGAGCGCCTCCGTCAGCGCGGCCTGCGGCCGCTCATATCCCCGCTCCTGTCGCTGGAGCCGCTCGCCTTTTCCTGGCCTGACGCGAGCTTTGACGCGGTTGCCGCAACCTCCTCGCGCACCTTCGATGCCATTCCAGGCGCGCTTCCGGCGCGAATCCTCAACCTGCCGCTTTTTGTTGTCGGCGCCCGGACGGCCGACCGCGCCGGGGCCTCCGGTTTTGCCAATATCCGCACGCCGAGAGCCGACGAATCCGGCGTCGCCGCCCTGGGGTCGATGCTCGCCAAAGAGCCGTCTATCCATAACGTCCTCTACCTTGCGGGCCGTGACCGGAGCGGCGATCTCGGCGCCATTCTCGGGCCAGCCGGCAAGAAATCGACGCTCATCGAGATCTATCTCATGGCTGAAACGCCATTGACGGCGGAAGCGCAGGCCGCGCTTGAATCCGGAAAAGTAGGCGCCGTTCTTCACTATTCGCGCCGCACCGCCGGACGCTTTCTCGCGGAAGCCGGCCAACTTGCGCCCTCCTCACCGATTCACGTCTGCCTCTCCGCCAATGTGGCCGAGCCATTGGCCGCAGCCGGCCTGACCGGTTTGAGGCTTGCCCAAACCCCCTCTGAAAAGGCAATGTTGGAAGAAGCCGAAGCGGCATTGGCATCAGCGGGAAACTGAACATGGTCGAAAAATCCCAGGGCCCCGTCAGACCCCCCGTCCTCGAGGGCACGGCCCGGCGCACCAGCGCCCGTTCGGCCCGCAAGCCCGCAGAAAAGGCGGCCGCCACAACCGAACCCGTCGTCGATGCGGCACCTGCAACGGAGACCCCGCCGCAAGCCGAATCGCCCAAAGCCGGCGCTGCAAAAACGGCAGATGCCGGAAACACAGGCGCGCCAAATCCCTCCGGCTCTGCCGCGAAGCCGGCCTCGCTTCTGCGCAGCCGGTCGGCTGACCTGACCAGCGGCCTCATTGGCGGTCTCGCGGGTGCAATTCTTGCGGCAATCATTTTCCTGCTGCTTTCGGTCTGGAACCTGTTGCCCCAGCCCATCCCGGCGCCCGATCTCAGCAACATCGAAGGCCGGCTCGACAGCCTTGGAAGCCGGCTGGCTGAGATCGAGGCAAAGGCGGCTACAACTGATTCGGCGCTCGCCTCGCTCGATCAGTCCCTCAAGGACAATGCCTCGAGCGACGCGGCCAATCTGACCAGCGCGAACCAGGCACTCGCCCTCGTCGATCAACGTGTGTCCGATCTTGAAACCGCACCCGCGCCGGACCTGCCGCAAAGCCTGACCGACCGGATTGCCGGGCTTGAGGCAACCAGCCAGAATCTTGCCGACCGGATCGATGCCCTGGCCGCCGGCGCCTCCTCGAATGAAGCCGCCGACATCGCCGACCGGATTGCCGCCCTCGGCACCGCCCAGGAACAACTCGCGAGCCGGATCGATGCCCTTGCCGCTGACATGGAAAGCGGCAAGGCGGAAACCGGCGCCCTGAAATCCGGCCTAGGCGACCAGGACAAGAACATCCAGTCGCTCGCCGCCGATCTTGCCGCAACGAACGATCAGATGACCACACTTTCCGGGCGTGTCGATGAATTGGTCAGGTCGGCCGAAACCCAGGCCGCCAATCAGACGGCGGCCCAGGTGCCCCTTGCCCTTGATGCCCTGAAAGACCGCGCCGCGACCGGGGCGCCCTTTACCAGCGAACTGGCAATGGTGAAAGATCTGCTGCCCGACCTGCCAGTCGCGCCCGGCATCGAAGCCGCCGCGACGTCCGGACTGACGCCGATCGAGCAATTGGCCGCCGATTTCACCCGCGCCGTGCCGCAGATGCTTGCGGCCACGCCCGCCGAAGCCGCTGGCTCGATGGGCGACCAGATCGCCCAGAGCCTTCAACAGATCTTCGCCGCGCGCAATTCTGCCGCCGACGACAGTAGCGTTGCCGCCGTTCTGGCGCGCATCGAGGATGCGCTTGCCGCAGCAGACGTCACTGCCGCTGCCGAGCTTGTGGGTCTGCTGCCGGGCGAGGTCATCGGCGCGGGCGGGGATGTGATCACCGCCATTTCGAACCGCGCCGGCTTTGAAGCGTTCATGACCGGAGCCCGCGCCGCCATTTTGAGCGATGCAGCCGGCAAGGTGGAGACGGCCCAATGATCCGCCTGCTCGTTTATCTCATTGTTTCACTTGCCCTGTCCGCGGGACTGGTCTTCCTCTTTAACACCGAGGGGTCCGTTCTCATCGAGTTCGGCACCTGGCGACTGCAGCCGAGCCTTGGCACCGCCGCGGTCACCTTCGTTCTGCTGGTGCTGCTCGCCATGCTCATCTGGAGCCTTTTGAGCCGGCTCTATCGCACGCCGGCCGCCATTGCCCGTGCCTCGCGCCGCGCCAGCGAGCGGCGTGCAGTGGAGGCGCTCTCGAACGGCTTCATCGCGCTTGAATCCGGTGATTCCCAGAAAGCCCGCCAACTGGCCCGCGAGGCCCGCGCCCGCCAGCCCGGCAGCCTTGCCGCCCATCTGCTCGAGGCCCGCGCCGCCCTCAATCTTGGCGAGTGGAGCGAGGCCCGCGACGAGTACAAGACCCTGCTCGACAACCCGGAAACCGCGTTGCCTGCCCTGATGGGGCTCTACCGCCAGGCCGAGGCGCAGAACCGGCCCGACGCCGCCCTGACCTTCGCCCGCAAGGCCCTGGCCATCGCCCCGCAATCGCGTTGGGCCAACAAGGCGGTGTTCGACGATCTGACCCGGCACGAGCAATGGGACACAGCCCTCGAACTGGTTCTGTCGAGCCCTGCCTCGACCAAGGACGAGCGCAATCTCCGCATCCGGCAGCAGGTGGTGCTCAACACCGCCATCGCCGCCGAAAAGGAAGAAAAGGATCCCGCCGCCGCCCTTGCCGCCACCCAGTCGGCCTTAAGGCTCGATGCGCATTTCGTTCCCGCCGCCCTGATTGCCGGGCGCATCCTGTCCTCGAGGGGCGAAGTCCGGAAGGCGAGTTCCCTCCTCAAGCGGGTCTGGCAGGCCAACCGCCACCCCCATGTCGCAACCCTTTACGCCTATGCCCAGCCGGGCGTTTCCCCGGCTCAACGCCTTGCCCGCCTTGGCGAACTGATGCCCGCCGTTCCCGACGATCCGTCGTCGGCGGTGGTCATGGCCCAGGCCGCAGTCGAGGCCAGCGACTGGCCGCGCGCCCGCAATGCCCTTGCACCGTTCGCCGCGGCAAAGCCGACCCGCGACATGTGTCTTTTGATGGCCGAGATCGAGGAGGGCCAGAACCACGATCATGGCCGCGCCCGCGAATGGCTGGCGCGCGCCGCCACCGCCCCCGCCGATCCGGTCTGGACCGCCGACGGCATGACCTTCGACGAATGGCGGCCGGTCTCTCCGGTTACCGGGCGCCTCGACGCGCTCGACTGGAAGGTGCCGCTGACCGCGCCGGTCAAGGCCGAACCAGCCGCGCAACCCGCCGGGCCGGCCAAGCCCAGCACACCGCCCAACGCATCGCCCAAGACACCGCCAAAGGCCTTGCCGGGCGACGACGCCAAGCCGGTCAACTGAACCCGGCCGAGAGGTCCAACAGTGCTTGCACCTGAAAACAAGGACGCGTAAAAGCAACCCGCTTCGGGACGGCCCCGCCGCCCCGCGCCGCATTAGCTCAGTTGGTAGAGCACCTCATTCGTAATGAGGGGGTCGCTGGTTCGAGTCCGGCATGCGGCACCACCTTAACTCTAGACGAACGGCCAAAGCCTCCCTTAAACCCTCGCGAAACCAATCGCAGTAGGAGCGAGAAATGGCTCATTCCTATATTAGGCCAAACAGGATCTGGCTTAAGACCCATCCTGAATACTCGGAAAAGTGGGTTCAAAACCTTATTGCGCAAGATCCCTCTGTTTTGGGATTGGGCGATCTCGTGCTTCGCGATCAGGAGCGAATCCACCCGCGAGCGGGGCGTTTGGACCTGCTCCTTCAGGACCCCGACACTAAACGTCGATACGAGGTCGAGCTTCAACTTGGTGCGACTGACGAAACACATATCATTCGCACAATCGAGTACTGGGATATCGAGCGAAAACGGTATCCGCAATACGACCACTGCGCGGTGCTTGTTGCGGAGGATATTACCGCTCGATTCTTGAATGTTGTTTCCTTGTTCAACGGAACAGTTCCGCTAATCGCGATACAAATGCAGGCACTTCAAATCGGCGACAATGTCACCCTGGTATTCACCACAGTGATGGACGAATTCAGTCGCGGTCTGGTTGACGAAGATGAGGATGCTGAAGCAGCGCCAACCGATCGCTTCTTTTGGGAATCCAAAGCCACAAAAGCCACCCTCTCGCTAGCAGATCAAATACTCGAAATTGTTCAAGAATTCGATTCGTCGTTGGAATTGAAGTATAATAAATTCTACATCGGACTTTCAAAGGATGGGCAGCCATTCAATTTCGTTACGTTTCGCCCGAAAAAGAATCAAATTAATTTCGAGGTAAAAATCCCGAAAACGGATGAGACAGACGTTTTGATTGATTCCGCAGGCATAGAGACACTCGAATACAACAACCGCTGGGGAATATATCGCCTGCGGCTTACAAAAGAAGATGTAAAACGGAACCCGGAAACTTTACGAGAATTAATTCGTGCGGCATATGTGCGCCGAATGGGATAGGTCGGCTTGGTAAAATTCACTGAGTCACAACTCTGCGACCACATCTGTACTCAGGTAGCGCATCGAAATTTCCAATTTGTCCAGCGCAGCTTTTGCGCGTCCCGCCTCAATCCGACCGAAATATGCCCGGTCAGCATCAGCCCGCTGCGGACGGGGCGTTTTCTCGTCGTGTCACGATGTGAACAACAACCCGGTACGCCAAGTCCTGACTACTTTGCTGAGGCAGCTTAGCCGAATTACCAGTTCGTTCCGTCCAAAATGTTTGTCTACGCGGGAACAACGCCGACCTTCAACGACAACCCTCAAAGCTTCTTCGTCAATTCCGGCACCGCCTCGAAAATGTCGGCGACCAGCCCGTAGTCGGCGATTTCGAAAATCGGCGCATCCGGATCGGTATTGATGGCAACGATGACCTTGCTGTCCTTCATGCCGGCCAGATGCTGGATGGCGCCGGAAATACCGCAGGCGATGTAAAGCTCCGGCGCCACCACCTTGCCCGTCTGCCCCACCTGCCGGTCGCTCGCGACATAACCCGCGTCGACCGCCGCCCGCGTCGCCCCGACCGCCGCGCCCAATCGGTCCGCAAGCGGCAGGATCACCCGGTCAAATGCCTCCTTCGAGCCAAGCGCCCGGCCGCCCGACACCACGATTTTCGCTGAGCCGAGGTCGGGCCGGTCAGATCCGCTCGCCTTGAGCCCGACAAAGGCCGCACCACCCGTTTCGGCGGCCACCGCCAGCGTTTCGATGGGTGCGCTATTGCCCGATCCGACCGGCGCGAAGGCAGTCGTGCGCACGGTGATGACTTTCTTTCGGTCTCGGGATCGGACCGTCTCGATCGCATTGCCGGCATAGACCGGCCGCCGGAGCGTGTCGGGCGCGACGATGTCGATGATTTCGGATATCTGCATCACATCGAGCAGGGCCGCGACACGCGGCATCAGGTTCTTGGCCATCGAACTCGCCGAACCAAGGATCGCACCATATCCTTCCGCAAGCCCGGCAACGAGTTTTGACATGGGTTCCGCCACCTGATGGGCGAAGCCCGGCGCATCGGCCAGCAGAACCCGGCGGATGCCGGCCAGTTTTGAGGCATCATCCGCGACGGCCGCAACGCCCTGACCCGCAACGAGAAGGTCCACATCGCCGCCCATCGCCAAAGCCGCGGTCACCGTGCGCGCGGTCACCGGATCGAGCGCACCATTCGCATGATCTGCGACAACCAGAACCGCCATCATGCGCCTCCAAGACTGCGACGGGGATCGGCCCTGAGACGCGCGACCAGTTCGTCGACGCTGCCGAGCAACTCTCCCGCGGCGCGTTTCGGCGGCGCCGTGACTTCAAGCACGTCAAGGCGCGGTGCGAGATCGACGCCGAAACTTGCGGCCTCGACCTCTTCAAGCGGCTTGGACCGCGCCTTCATGATCGCCGGCAGAGAAGCATAGCGCGGCTGGTTGAGGCCAAGCTCGACCGTCACCACCGCTGGCAGGGCCACTCTTAATGTTTCGAGCCCATGGTCGACTTCCCGCGTGACCAGCGCGGACCCCTCTTCAATCGACATGGTCGCGGCGAAGGTCGCCTGCGGCCGGTCCATCAGCGCCGCAAGCATCTGTCCCGTCTGGTTGCAGTCATCGTCGATCGCCTGCTTTCCGAGGAGCACCAGATCGAACCCTTCCTTTTCAGCGATTGCCTTGAGCACCTTGGCAACCCCGAGCGGTTCGACCGGCTTGTCGGACTTGACCAGAATGGCGCGGTCCGCGCCCATCGCCAGCGCAGCCCTCAGCACGTCCTGCGCCTGGGCCGGGCCAACCGAAACCGCGACCACCTCGGTCGCAACACCTGCTTCCTTGAGCCGAACCGCCTCTTCAACGGCGATTTCGTCGAACGGGTTCATGCTCATCTTGACGTTCTGCAGGTCGACGCCCGACCCGTCCGGTTTGACCCGCACGCGAACGTTGAGATCGACCGCACGTTTGACCGCTACCAGAATCTTCATATTCGCTCCCGTCGTCCGATCCCGTCCCGACTTCTTTCAACGTCCCGCCGCCAATTGCAACCGCCTGAGACGGGGTCCGGGCCGCGCGGTTCGCCGCACCTTCAGTGCATGTGCCTCCCGAGCACAACCGGGCGCAGCCGCATTGGCCGCCGCCCCCATCAATCCCGCGCGGTTTGCATCCGCCCTCCCGGTCTGCTAGGACGGCACAATATTAACGTTCATACGGTCGCCGGCTTCTCTTTCGGCGGGTCCGGTGGGAGTGAGGGATCATGGCTGAAAAAACGATCAATGGCATACCGCAAATGGGCTACGGCACCTGGAACCGCAGTCCTGACGAAGCCTATCAGGGCGTCCTCTGGGCGCTTGAGGCTGGGTGCCGCCACATCGACACGGCCCAGGGCTATCGCAATGAAGAGGCGGTGGGCCGGGCCATCCGCGACAGCGGCATTGCGCGCGCCGACATCTACATCACCACCAAGATCGCCCCCGAGAATTTCGCGGCCGGCGAGCCGACCCGCACCGCCCTCGAAAGCCTCGACAAGCTCGGCATCGATCAGGTCGACCTGTTGCTTCTTCACTGGCCCTCGATCAAGAACGAATATCCGATGCCCTCCTATGTCGGGGAGCTGACTGCCCTCCATGACAACGGCAGGGCGCGCATGATCGGCGTGTCCAATTTCACCATTCCGCTGATCGACGAGGCTATCCCGCTCTTTGGCGGCCGTCCCATCGCCACCAACCAGTGCGAAATCCACGTCTTCTTCCAGAACCGCAAGGTCGCGGCCCATTGCGCCGCCAAGGGCATCCCGATGACCGCCTACTCGCCGCTCGCCCGCGGCGCGGTCAAGAATGATCCTGTCCTCACCGAAATCGGCAATAAACACGGCGCGACCGACGCCCAGGTCGCTCTCGCCTTCCTCATGCACGAGGGTCGTATCACCATCCCCTCGTCGGGTAAAAAGGAGCGCATTGCCGCCAATTTCGCCGCCCGCAACATCAGCCTCGATGATCAGGACGTCACCCGCATCCGCGCGCTCGACAAGCACATGCGCCTGGTCAACGGCCCATGGTGCCCGGTCTGGGACGATTGAGGCCTCAGGCGGGGTTCAGAACGCTTCATCGTCGCCGAGGTCTTCCGGGCTGATCCCGGCGATCGGGTCCGGCCGTTCGTTCTCATCCGACTGGGCCGCAAGTGCCGTCGGTCTGACCAGATGCCCGATACCGGTTTGGCCGCCACGGTCGAAAAGCTCGGCGCGTTCCTCGTGCGTCGACATGAAGAACGGAAAGCGGATTGCCACCCGGTCGCGGATGCGGGCGACCCTGGCCATGTAAAGATGCATCGCGAAATGGATACCGGGATAATAGCCCACCGCCCCCTCGATCCGGCGCGAATCGAAGACGCGCCGGTAGAACGCGGCGTGTTCCGGCCTGACCGAGGAGACACAGTAGTCGACGTCGAAATGTTCGCAGGCCATCGCCACGACCCTCAGCGTGATGAATGGCAGCGCCGGCAGGCTGAGCCGGAGTTCGGGGTCGGTGACGAACCGGCTCGGATCGATATAGCGCCCGCCTTCGCGCAAGAGCGCCCCGAGTTCCTTGGGAAAGATCGTGCGGCTGACCGAGGACGGCTGGTCCGGCGTCACCACTTGGAAGCGCACCGCGCTCACCAGGTCCTCTTTCAGGTAGACCCCGAAGCAATAGACATTCGGCGCCAGATCATGCTGATCGAACACGCGCTGTTCCGGATTTTCGAGCACGAAATCCTCGGCCCGGTAGGACTTGTAGCGAAGTTTGTAGACCGGATCGTCGGGCGCGTTAAAAGGAACCCTTCGGACGGAGACGTCGTCCAGAAGGTCCATCAGGTTGGCCGCGAAATCAGAGCGCGCCAAGGTGTGGATACCCCAGTCTTGTCAACGCCGTCCCTTATTGCAGCCTAAGGTGATTTGCCGTTTCGGGCTACGCCCTGCCGCACAGACTTTGCCCGCGATCCGGGAAAGTCACAGAAAATGTATACCTTTGCCCGCCCCAGTCAATTCGGGAGGCTCTTCAGCAATCGTCCGGTGCATTGTTCCGGCGGGATCAGGCCGGATGGTGCCTGGGGCATGTTCAGGAGTTGAGCGGCATCGGCATCGATCCGGCGGGTCGATGCGCCGCGAGACGCGCAGCGGTTTTCCGGTTCGAACATGCGACAATACAAAGACTTAGACCATGCGTTTTGATTCCATCAAAACGTGACATGGTCTAGCGGCTGTGGCTTGCAGGCAACAGCTCGGCAGAGGATTCCACAGGCAGGTGTTCGCCCCTCAGTCGTGCGATCATTTCAAGAATCTCACGCGCCGGCACGGGCGCTCCGAAGAGATAGCCCTGGATCTGGTCGACCAGACCGAGCCCCGCAATGATGTCGAGTTGTTCCTGGGTTTCCACGCCCTCGACCGTGACCACCAGGTCGAGATCCTTGCTCATCTGCGCGATCGACCGCATCAGTTTGAGCGAGCGCCTGTCCTCGGTCACGTTCTGGGTAAAAGCCCGATCGATCTTGAGTTTGTTGAACGGCAGTTCGTGCAGATAGGAGAGCGAGCTGTAGCCCGTTCCGAAATCGTCAAGCGCGATGCGCACGCCAAGGCCCGACAGCGTCGAAAGCAGATCCGAGGCCGCCTGCCGCTCTTCGAGAAGCGCCGACTCGGTAACCTCCACTTCGAGCCGCGCAGGTGCAAGGCCCGATTCGTCGAGGGCGCGCCGCACCATGCCAATGACCCGGGCGTCCTTGAAGTCGTGCGCCGAAATGTTCACGGAAACGGAAACGTCACCCGGCCAGGTGACGCAGGTCTTCGCGGCGGTCTTCATGACCCAGGCGGTCACATCGGAAATGGCCCCCATTTCCTCCGCGATCGGAATGAAGACCGAGGGCGGTATCGACCCGTATTCGGGATGATGCCACCGCGCCAGCGCTTCGCAGGCAACGATCCGTCCCGTATGTACGTCGACAATGGGCTGGAACATCAGGCTGAGTTCGGACCGGTCGATCGAGTCGCGCAGCGCTTTCTTCAGCGCCTGCCGGTACTTGTAGGACTTGTCGAGGTCGGCATGATAGGCTGAGACCCGGCCCTTGCCATCGGCCTTGGAGGCATAGAGGGCGAGATCCGCGCGCTTGAGCATTTCGTCGAGGCGCCGCTCCTGCCGGTTGCACAGGACAAAGCCCATCGAGAAGCGCATCGTGATGCGTTCGTCGCCGAATTCATAGGGCTCGTTGAGCACGCCCATCAGCCGGTCCGCGAGGTGCTGGGCATCGCTGCTCGTCAGGTCCCGGTCGTCGAAAATGGTGAATTCGTCGCCGCCGAACCGCCCGACCAGAACGGATGAGTCGAGTTGCTGGCGGATGCGGTGCGCCACATGTTCCAGCAGCTTGTCGCCCATCGGATGGCCGAGCGTGTCGTTGACATGCTTGAAATCGTCGAGATCGACGATCATCAGCATGGTCTGGGGGGCCGACGACAGAAGCGCCGCGCGCGATAGCCTGAGATTGACCTGCTCGGTGAAATAGGCGCGGTTCGGCAGGCCGGTCAGCGCATCGTAGCGCGCCATGTAGCGGATGCGGTTTTCCGCCTCGACGCGCTCGCTGATATCCTCGACCACGAGCGCGATCTGGTCGTTTTTGGTGGTGATGAAGAATTCGCACTGCGCGCCATGCGCCATCGGCACGACGATGCGGGTCGAATGACCGGCCGCGATCGCCGTCATCAGCCGCTCCGAGGACAGGCGCGACATAGTTCCCATCGATTCGGCCCGGACCAGCACATCCTTGAAATTGAGGCCGAGCACGTTGTTGACCGGCTCGCCGAACAAAAGATCGGCCAGCCGCCGGTTGGCGACCGCGACCCTCAGGTCCCGGTCGAGCATGCAGATGCCGTGCGACACGGTTGCCAGTGCGGTGTCCAGTTCGCGCGCCAGCTTGGACACTGCAACCCGGTCGTGCACCGCTGCCAGCAGCACGTTGCGTACATCGCGCGCCACCGCCCGGAAGCTGAGGATCATCGGCGCGACAAGGGTCGCGAGAAGAATGTGATAGGGATCGCCGGTCATCACCAGCGCCACGCAGAGCGGGCCGCCCATCAGGATCGACTGCGTCACCAGAAGCTTGTCGAGCCCGAAATTGCGCGCAACGAGGCCGACCATCGCGGCAATCGTCACGCTGACCGCGACGAGTTCGGCGTAAGGGGAATGAACGAAAACCAGCGAGGTGAAGCACCACATGCCATAGTTGATGCCGGTGAACGTGCCCGCCACGAATGCCCGCCTCTCCCAGCGCATGGCCTTGGCGACCTCGGTCTCCTTGGGCGGGTTCTTGGAAAACCGTACCGCCTCGGCATAGCGAACGAAGGCCGTAATCACGAAGAGGATCGCGTGAACGTAAAGTATTGGCGCGTCGGCAGCATGTCCGGCGGCAAAAGCACCGATCGCAGACGCAAGCGTGCCAAGAATCACCGCCCGCTTGTCCTTGTAAAGCGAGGCGATGATCGACACGTAGTCGATTGCAGGCATGCGTGCGTTGGCCGGTTGAAGCATTTTTGCTCCGTGTTTTGCCATCAGCTTGCCATGCTTGTGTTAAAGCCCCTTATAGAGCGGGCCGTCATGTCGCTTATGGTTAACGGGCGCTGAACGGACTTCCGTGCCGTTTCGTCGCGCCGTCGCGCCAAGGCGTCCCGCCACCGGAAAGGAGACTGGTTGAATGTTCAGGAACCTGATGGAGCTTTTTGCCCCGCCCACGCCCGAACGCCGCCTGCCGGTAACCACTGAACTCGCGGTCGCCGCGCTGCTGGTGCATCTTGCCGGCATCGACGGGGAATTCGCCGACGTCGAACTCGACCGTATCCGCAACATCCTGCGCGAGCACTTCCATCTCGATGACGACGCGGTCAACGAACTCATCGTCCATGCCCGCAAAAAGGACCAGGAAGCCGTCGACTTCTACCAGTTCACTTCGCTTCTGACCCAGCTCGACATGGATCAGCGCGTCGGCATCATCCGCATGATGTGGAACGTCGTCTTCGCCGACCATGTCCAGAACGAGATGGAGGACAACATGGTCTGGCGGGTCGCCGAGCTGATTGGCGTGCCCGCCCGCGAACGCACGATGCTGCGTGCCGAGGTGCGCAAGGAGCAATCCGACCCGGAATGAGCGGCCCGGACCTCCCTTGTTCTTGATCCCCGAAGCAACTAGATAGAGGCGACGCCAAATCGCTTCGAGGATTCAACATGCTGTTCGGGCTTCTGCAATTCATCGACCTTGTGCTGCAGCTCGCCATCTACATCATCATCGCCCAGGTGATCATGTCTTGGCTTCTGGCGTTCAACATCCTCAACATGTCGAACCGGCTGGTGGCGACCATCGCCAATGCGCTCTATCAGATCACCGAGCCGGTCCTGCGACCGATCCGCCGCTTTGTGCCGAACTTCGGCGGGCTCGATCTCTCGCCGATCATCCTCTTTCTCGCCATCTATTTCATCCGCCTCGTCATCCTTTATCCGCTGATGCGCATGGCGGTGTGATCCTCTCTGGATGACGCCCTGGTTCCGCCGCGAGAGTGAGGCCCTGCTCCTCTTCGTGCGCGTGACCCCCAACGCGAAAAAGGACGCAATCGAAGCGCCCGCCGAGCGCGACGACGGCTCCTGGCGCCTGCCGGTCCGCGTCCGGGCCGTGCCTGAAGAAGGTGCCGCCAACCGGGCCGTGATCGCGCTCCTCTCGAAAGCCGCTGGCGTGCCGAAATCGGACATCGCGGTCGATAGCGGCACCACCGCGCGGCTCAAGACGATCCGCATCGCCGTTTCCGGCGGTGATCAGGACACGATCATCGAAAGGCTGGAAAAGCCGTCCGGCAAAACCTGAACCGGGCCCGGCTCAGCCTGCCGCAGCGGCCCGAAGCGCCCGTTTGCGGTCGTTCGGGTCGAGATGGATCTTTCTCAGGCGGATATTCTTCGGCGTCACCTCGACAAATTCGTCGTCGGCAATATAACCGAGTGCCTGCTCGAGCGAGAGCTTCTTGGGCGGCGTCAGCCGCACCGCTTCGTCCTTGCCGGCCGCGCGGATATTGGTCAACTGCTTGCCCTTGAGCACGTTGACCTCGAGATCGTTTTCGCGGCTGTGCTCACCAACAATCATGCCCTCATAGACGTCCACACCCGGATCGATAAGCATCGGTCCGCGCTCTTCGAGGTTCCACAGGGCATAGGGCACTGCCTGCCCGGTGCCGTTCGAAATCAGGACCCCGGTGCGCCGGCCCGGCAGCGGTCCGCGATAGGGCGCAAACTCATGGAAAAGCCGGTTGAAGATCGCCGTGCCGCGCGTATCCGACAGCAGTTCGGGCTGATAGCCGATCAGGCTCCGGGTCGGCACGTAAAGGCGCAACCGCGTGCGGCCGGTCCCAGATGGACGCATTTCGACGAGATCGCCTTTGCGCTCGCTCAGTTTCTGCACCACCGCGCCGGAAAACTCGTCATCGACATCGATGATGACTTCCTCGATCGGCTCGAGCTTCTTGCCACCCTCGTCGCGCATCAGGACACGCGGCCGCCCGACCGTCAGTTCGAACCCTTCGCGCCGCATGGTCTCGATGAGGACGGCGAGCTGCAACTCGCCGCGCCCCGCCACTTCGAAACTGTCGCCATCGCGGTTCGGCGTGATCTTGATCGCGACATTGCCTTCCGCCTCGCGGTCGAGCCGGTCGCGAATGACGCGCGACTGCACCTTGTCGCCCTCGCGCCCGGCAAAGGGGCCGTCATTGATCCGGAACGTCATCGAAAGGGTCGGTGGATCGATCGGCTGGGCTGCAATCGGCTCATTGACCTCCGGAACGCAGATCGTGTCGGCAACCGTTGCGGTTTCAAGCCCGGCAATCGCGACGATGTCGCCCGCCTCGCCCATCTCGATCGGCTGCCGTTCGAGCCCGCGAAACGCCAGAAGCTTGCTCACCCGGCCACGCTCGACCAGGTCGCCCTTGCGGCTGAGCGCCTTGACCGGCTCGGTCGCACGGATGCTGCCCGAAAGAATGCGCCCGGTCAGGATGCGTCCGAGGAAGGGATTGCGCTCGATGGTCGTGACCAGCATGCGGAACGGTCCCTCTTCGACATGCGGCGGCGCCACATGCGCGACCACGAGGTCGAGAAGCGGCGCAACGCCCTCTTTCGGACCCTTGGGGGCTTTCGCCATCCAGCCCTGTTTGGCCGATCCGTAGAGAACCGGAAAATCGAGCTGGTCCTCGTGCGCATCGAGCGCGACGAACAGATCGAAAATCTCGTTGAGCACCTCGTCGTGCCGCTCGTCGGGCCGGTCGATCTTGTTGATCACCACGATCGGCCTCAGACCCAAAGCCAGCGCTTTTGACAGCACGAACTTGGTCTGCGGCATTGGCCCTTCGGCCGCGTCGACCAGCACGACGACCCCGTCGACCATGGAGAGGATGCGCTCCACCTCGCCGCCGAAATCCGCGTGGCCCGGCGTGTCGACGATGTTGATGCGCGTGTTCTTCCAGAGGAGCGAGGTGACCTTGGCGAGAATCGTGATGCCGCGCTCACGCTCGAGATCGTTCGAATCCATCATCCGCTCTTCCGTGCGCTGATTGTCGCGGAAGGCGCCCGATTGTTTCAGAAGGACGTCGATAAGCGTGGTCTTGCCATGGTCGACATGGGCAATGATGGCGATGTTACGCAGGTTCATGTTGCGGCCCGCATGAAGGAAAGCTGTCAGGAGGTGGTGCGCCTCCTATCCCGTTCGCCTTGCGGAAACAAGCAGATTCAGATGCCACTTTGGTGACAGAGGGTTCAGTTCTGCGGCAGCGAGACCTTGCGCATCTTGCTCCGGTCGATGCCCCTGAGGTGCTCGCGCCAGATCACCGCGAGGCCCGCCGCGATGACGATCAGCGCCCCGACCATCATGGTCACCGTCGGCAGATCGCCGAAAAGCGCGTAGCCGACCGCAAGCGTGTAAAGAAGGCTCGTATAGTCGAACGGCGCGATCATCGAGAGTTCGGCGTGGCGATAGCTTTCGGTGAGAAGAATCTGCCCGAACCCGCCGGCGATCCCCGCCGTCACCAGCAGCACCGCCTCGCGCGGATCCGGCCAGACCCATCCGAAGGGAATGGTCACGAGTGAGAAGAGCGAGGTCAGGAGCGCGAAATAGATGACGATCGTTGCCGACCTTTCGGTCCTTGTCAGCGCCCTGACGGTAATGCCCGCGAACGCCCCGACAAATGCCGAGGCAAGCCCAGCGAGTGCGCCGATCAGTTCGCCATCGCCAAGCCCTTCGGGATTGCTGAGAACCGTCAGCCGCGGCCAGAGCATGACGATGACCCCGACGAACCCGACAAGTACAGCCGACCAGCGGAAAATGCGGACATCCTCGCCAAGGATCAGAGCGCTTAGGACGACGACAAAGAGCGGCCCGGCAAATCCGATGGCCGTCGCCTCGGGCAGCGGCAACAGCGTCAGCGCCGTGAACCCGAACGCCATGCCGGTCGCACCAAGCACCGACCGGCCGAAATGGGCCGGAAACCGCTCGGTTTTGAGCCCGGTCCAGAGATTGCCGCGAATGGCGAGGATCGCAAACAGCGGGATCAGCGAGAAGAACGACCGTCCGAAAACCAGTTGCCCGACCGGCAGCGTGCCCGCAAGTTTCAGGCTTGCCGACATGATCGTGAAGGATGTGATCGAGGCAAGTTTCAGAACAATCCCCTGAATGGGATTGCCCTGGATGTGACCAGTCATGCTCCAGCTCGTGCTGCGGAATATGGGCCCGTGCGGGCGGATCGAAGCGAATGCTCGCGCCAAATCAATCACGAGTCTGCAAAAAACCAAAGCGCTAGTTGTGCCGCACGGTCTCGGGCGCCTGCGTCTGAAGGCTGCCCTCGAGCCGGAAAACCGCGTCGGCCAGGTTCTGGTCGACAATGTGCAGATAGCGCGTCCACACATCGATATGATCGACATCGTCGCGTCCGTCGGAAATGCCGCGCAACGCGACCAGCGGCAGGTTGAAGAGGCTGCAGGCCCGCAGAACCGAATAGGTCTCCATGTCGACCATTTCCGCTTCGATTGCGTCATAGGCCGGGCCGGAAACGATATTGCCCCCGGTTGAAAGCGTTGCGGTCGGGATCCCCGAAATCGGCGTCTGAAGCGGCAGGATGGCCGGAAGATCGAGAAAGGGCGTCACCCCCTTTTCGAATCCGAAGGCGCTCGCATCCATGTCGCGATAGGAGACCGAGCGGGCCTGATAGACCTTGGTCTGTTCGAGCATCCGCGACCCGGCGGAGCCGAGCGACACCACCATGGTCGGCAGCATCCGCCGTTCCGCAAGCCCGGTCAGCGCGCGCGTCGTCACCGTTGCGGCTTCGACGGGCCCCACTCCGGTGATCAATGGCTTGATGAGCGCCTTGAGGCGCTCACCATATTCCTGCGTCGTCGCCATCACGTAGAGCAGGCGGTGACGGCCGATGGATTTGAGATCGATATGCATGCCCCATCAGGAGGGCACGGTATGGATTTCGTCAACAACGCAATTGAAGGTTGGGGCGAACTGATCGGCGAACTGCCGCGCGACGACATTTGCGTCCGGGGTGAGCTTTGCGTCCACATAGGCGACATGGCAGGTATTGCCTGGCTCGAGCCTGGTGACGACCAGAATCTCACCCTTCTCGCTGCCGTCGCCGGCATCGGTGAAGTAGCGCACGATAGTTGCGAACGGGACCCAGTTGCCATCGACCTTCTTGAGGCGCCATTCGAGCGTGTCATTGAGCTCGTTGAAGGCCGGCAGGGTCTGGTGCCAAGCCGTTTCGTTGATTGCACTGTCGCCGTAGGAGACGAACATGCGAAGATCGCCTTCGGAAACCAGCACCAGAGAATTGTTGTAGCCGACGCACGCCCAGTAAGCGCTGTCCTCGCTCGTGTCGCCGAAGGCCGACGGCGGCACGGTCTGGCATTCATCGAGATTGATGCTCGTATAGGCGCTGTCGATGCTCTGCGCCATGGCCGACGTGACCCCGAGGGCGAGGATGAGAAGGGCCGTTCCGACAAGCGTGAAGCGCGAAAGGGCAAGCGAAATCGCGGAGGATCTGAAGGGGTGCATAAGGCGTCCTTTGTGGCTGCCGCCGCGGGAGATTTGCCCTTGCAATGGGCCCGTTTCCCCGGCATGAGGGCTCGAACCGCGCCAAACTAGCAGCTGGAGGCTGAACGCAGAATGAATATCGACGCCATTGCCGTTGGCAAGAATCCGCCCGACGACGTCAACGTCGTCATTGAGGTTCCGATGGGCGGCGACCCGATCAAATACGAGATGGACAAGGAGTCCGGCGCCCTGTTCGTCGACCGTTTCCTCTTCACCCCGATGCGCTATCCGGGCAACTACGGTTTCATCCCGCACACGCTTTGCGGCGACGGCGATCCGCTCGATGTGGTCGTGATCAATGCCTACCCGATCATTCCGGGCGGCGTTGTGCGCTGCCGCCCGATCGGGGTGCTGCTGATGGAAGACGATGGCGGCCAGGACGAAAAGCTCATCGCCGTGCCCGTCCAGAAGCTCACTGCCTCCTATAACGGCATCAATGACATTTCCGACCTGCCGGAAATCGAACTGAAGAAGATCGAGCACTTCTTCACCCACTACAAGGACCTCGAGCCCGGCAAATGGGCCAGGATCCATGGCTTCAAGGGTGTCGAGGATGCCCGCAAGGTGGTCATGGACGCGATCGCGTTGGCCGAAAAGAGCTGAGCCGCAAACGGCGGTCTCCGGCAGATGAGCCAGCAATTCGACGGCTCGCAGCAATTGTTCCGGATCGGGCTCTCCGTCCTCGATCCGCATGACTGGATCGAGATCGACGACAGGCTCGATCTCTATCTCGCCGAGAAGCGGCGCCTTGCCGCGGCCCACTTCGACGAGATCTGCGTAGCCGAGCCGGGGTCTGAAGCGGCGCAGCGTGAAGCGCTTGACCTGATCGCCGGCCATCTCACCGCCCACTTTCCGGAAATCTACGCGCGCCGGGGAAACGGAATTGTCATCGGGCGATCGGGTGCCAGCGTCGATCTCGATCGCGAACCGGCGCTCTGGCACGCAGCACTGCTCGTCCCCGACGATTTGTTGCTGCTTCGGAAAGACGAGGCCGGCTGGCGGCTGATCGCCGGCGCCCTTGCCTTCCCCTCCTCATGGCGCCTTCGGGACAAGATCGGCATGCCGATCGGGCAGGTCCATGCCCCGGTGCCGGAATTTGGAACCGGCACGCGCAACGACAGTCTGATCAACCGCATGTTCGACAATATGCGGCCCGAAACACGGATGCTGCGCTACAACTGGTCGGTCTACGGCGTTCCCGACCTCTACCATCCCGAACCGGACGAGACGGAAGCTTTGCGCCTGGGTGACGATGCCGAGGCGGCCTTCCTGCGTGTCGAACGCCAGACCCTGAGGCTACTGCCCCAGACCGGCACCATTCTGTTCACAGTCAAGGTCATTGTCGACCCTCTGGCCCGCCTAGCGGCCGATCCGGGCCGGTTCCAGGTTTGCCAGCGTCTTGCCGAACAGTTGCGCGGCCTGGATGAAGCGCAGTTGGCCTATAAGGGCCTCACGTCCCATCGTGACCGGCTCGTTGCGCGGCTCGACGAACTACGAAAGACCTGAAAGGCGCCAGCGCCCGCCGACCCCACACATGAAGACCCTAGCGGAACATCTCTTCATGCAGATGCCCGGCCAGGAGCCGCGCATCCTCCGCCTCGCTGCTTGGCACTTCGATCGCGTAGCCGTCCGTCTCGCTGAACCCTGGAAAGCTCGCCGCGTTGATCGGCCCGTCCTCGCGCGGATGAAATCCGTGCGCCTTGAGCGCGGTGATGATCACACGCACCAGATTGATGTCGGAATGGGTGAAGACTGGCTCGAAATTCGGCATGGCGGGCGGAAATTGTTGCGTCAATCGCACCAAACCCATCGGCGCGGATTTGTCAAATCCTCCACCCGGGCGTGCTTAACCTTCTTTTCCGCCCAGCTTGTCGAAGATTTCGAGCGCCTTGGCCCCGTAATTGGCCGAAGGCCCGCCGCCCATATAGACCGCGACCCCGATCATCTCGACGAATTCCTCGCGCGTGACCCCGGTCGCGATCGCTTCCTTGGTGTGAAAGGCGAGACACTCGTCACAGCGCAGCGCAATCGCGATGCCGAGCGCGATCAGTTCCTTGACCTTGCTTGTGAGTTCGTTCTCCTCGATGGCTGAAACCGCCATCTTGGTGTAGCCGTTCAGAACGTCCGGGTGGCTGCGGCGCAATTCGAGATAGCGCCGGTGGATCGCCTCGACATATTCGTTCCAGTCGGTATTGACCATTGTCCTCCCCCCGAACCGCCGTCCTGAGCAAGACTAAGCGCGGCAGCGGGCCAGACGCAAGTATAACATCTTTGGAATGTATCTTTGGCCCAACGCTTGAGGCCGAAGACGCCACGTTTTGCGCGGACGCCAGCGACATGCGATTGCCGCCTAGACCTGGCGGGCCACCATCATTTTCTTGATTTCGGCAATCGCCTTGGCCGGGTTGAGACCCTTGGGGCAGGTATTGGAGCAATTGAGGATCGTGTGGCAGCGATAAAGCCGGAACGGGTCCTCGAGATTGTCGAGCCGTTCGCCCGTTGCCTCGTCGCGGCTGTCGATCAGCCAGCGATATGCCTGCAGCAGCACCGCCGGCCCGAGATAGCGGTCGCCGTTCCACCAGTAGGAGGGACAGGACGCCGAACACGAGGCGCAAAGGATGCACTCGTAGAGCCCGTCGAGTTTCATCCGGTCGTCGTGGCTTTGCAGCCATTCGGTACCCGGCTCCGGCGTCTTGGTCTTGAGCCAGGGTTCGATTGACCGGTGCTGCGCATAGAAATTCGTCAGGTCCGGCACGAGGTCCTTGACCACGGGCATGTGCGGCAGCGGATAGACCTTGACCACCGCGCCGATCTCGTCGGCCGACTTAGTACAGGCGAGCGTGTTGAGTCCGTCGATATTCATCGCACACGACCCGCACACGCCCTCGCGGCACGACCGCCGAAGCGTCAGCGTCGGGTCGACCTTGTTCTTGATCCACAAAAGCGCATCGAGAACCATCGGTCCGCAATCGTCTTCATCGACGAAATAGGTATCGATTCGCGGATTTTCCCCGAGGTCGGGATCGTAGCGATAGACGTGGTACTCGCGCACATGGACCGAATCCGGCCGCGGCCACACCTTGCCCTTTTTCGGCTGCGAATTCTTGGGGAGTCTCAGTTCAACCACGATGAAAGCCCCCGGATCAGCGTAACCATGGTCCGCTCTTAGCGTGCCCCGGCTGGCCGATCAAGCGCTCGGAATCGACCGCCAAGGCACCAAATGAAGTCGGGCCGCGCGGCAAAGCCGAGCGGCCCGGCAAAGTCATTGGTTCGAAATCCGCCTACTTCAGAACGACGCAGGCCGGCACGATGTACTTGGCAAAAAGATAAACCTTGGCACCGCCGATCAGGCCGATCGACTGATCGCGCGCGGTCGACAGGACGTCGTTCTTTTCGCCGTTGTTGATCTTGATCAGCGTCATGACTTCACCGCCGGTCAGGTACTTGCCCGCCTCGGTGGCAATGCAGCTGCATTCGGCTTCGGAAAGATTTCCGCGGGCCATGCATTCGGCCTTCGCCGCTTCGGTGTGCATCATGGCAAAGCTCGGCGTGCTTGCGCCGGCCAGTACAGAAAGGGCCAAAAGCCCGGAAACGACAAACTTCTTCATTGAGTTCTCCCTTGTCAGTCCCTTGATCGAAATCTCATGTTACGCAGGCACAAACTCTTCGTAGATCAGTGACGCAAATGTTTGCGCAGGACGAGCTTCAGGCCGCTCCAAACCGCGTCCACCGCGCACACTTTCACATCGACCAGCCCAAGCGGCAGGGCCGATGCGCGCACCTCGTCTTCTAGCATGTCCGTCTGAACTTTCG
The DNA here is from genome assembly GCA_020638095.1 of Hyphomicrobiaceae bacterium. Lineage (GTDB taxonomy): Bacteria > Pseudomonadota > Alphaproteobacteria > Rhizobiales > Devosiaceae > JACKJF01. Next base: position 361,344 of record JACKJF010000003.1, read on the forward strand.
AGGCTTTTTTCGGCCAGCTGATCCAGATCATCCCATCCGGTTGCATCACCGGCATCAGCCGCTCGAGCCATCGGTCGAGATCGCGACGCCAGACCACGAAAATCTGGCAGAAATCATAAGCGCCGTCACCGTCCGGCAGGGGCTCGTCAAGCCCGGCCTCCGTTACATTGGCGAAAAGGGCCGCATCCCTCAGATGGCCAAGTTCTTGTGGCAACCCAACGAACAGAACCCTCTGTCCGTCCTTGAGGCCGAGCTTCCTGGGCAGCGGCGTGCCGGAATAGCCCGCCTCCGCCATCGCTTAGTAAACCCGCTCTTTCGGCGCGATCTTGGCCAGGGGAATGCCGCCATCCTGTTCGCGGGTCAGCGGTTCGACATGAACCGGGCGGTAGGAAAGTCCGACCTTTCCGGTTGCCACGTCAAGCCGGGCGATCGTGTGCTTCCGCCAGCCGATATCGTCGCGCTTCGGATAGTCTTCGCGCGCGTGCGCGCCCCGGCTTTCCTTGCGCGCCTCCGCGCTGACCACTGTGGTGATGGCATTGGCCATCAGGTTTTCGAGTTCGAGCGTCTCGACGAGGTCCGAATTCCAGATGAGCGACCGGTCGGTGACCTTGACGTCGGGCAGGTCACTCCAGAGCGCAGTGATCTTGTCCACGCCCTGTCTCAGGGTCTCCTCGGTGCGGAACACCGCCGCGTCCGCCTGCATGTCGCGCTGCATCCGGTCGCGCAACTGCGCCGTCGGCTGGCCGCCACTGGCGTGCCGTAGCCGGTCGAAACGGGCCATGACCTGATCGGCCTTGGCCGGATCGAGGGCGGGTATGGCGCTCTTGCGGTCGATCACCTGGCCGGCACGGATGGCCGCGGCCCGTCCGAAGACGACGAGATCGATGAGGGAGTTCGAGCCAAGCCGGTTGGCGCCGTGAACCGAGGCGCAGCCCGCCTCGCCAACCGCCATCAGGCCCGGCACGACCGCATCCGGATTGCCCGGCTGCGGGTTGAGCACTTCGCCGTGATGATTTGTCGGAATACCGCCCATATTGTAGTGAACCGTCGGCAGGACCGGGATCGGCTCACGGGTCAGATCAACACCGGCGAAGATTTTAGCGCTTTCCGATATCCCGGGCAGCCGCTCGTGCAGCACCGCCGGATCGAGATGGTCGAGATGAAGGTAGATATGATCCTTCCGCTTGCCGACACCCCGCCCTTCGCGGATTTCGAGGGTCATGCAGCGCGAAACGACGTCGCGTGAGGCCAGGTCCTTGGCGTTGGGCGCGTAGCGTTCCATGAAGCGCTCGCCCTCGGAATTGACGAGATAGCCGCCCTCGCCACGCGCACCTTCGGTAATCAGGCAGCCTGACCCGTAAATGCCGGTCGGGTGGAACTGGACGAATTCCATGTCCTGGAGCGGCAGTCCGGCGCGCGCCACCATGCCGCCGCCGTCGCCGGTGCAGGTATGGGCCGAGGTTGCCGAGAAATAGGCGCGGCCATAGCCGCCTGTCGCAAGAACCACCATCTTGGCGCGAAACCGGTGGATCGTGCCGTCGTCGAGTTTCCAGGCGACCACGCCCTGACAGACGCCGTCGTCGCTCATCAAGAGGTCGATGGCGAAATATTCGATGAAAAACTCGGCATTGTGTCTCAGCGACTGGCCGTAAAGCGTGTGAAGAATGGCATGGCCGGTCCGGTCCGCCGCCGCACAGGTGCGCTGCACCGGCGGTCCGTCGCCGAAATTCTGCATGTGGCCGCCAAACGGACGCTGGTAGATCTTGCCCTCGGCCGTACGCGAAAACGGCACACCGTAATGTTCAAGCTCATAGACCGCGGCTGGCGCCTCGCGCGCCAGATATTCCATCGCGTCATTGTCACCGAGCCAATCCGACCCTTTGACCGTGTCGTACATATGCCACTGCCAGCTGTCCGGACCCATGTTCTGCAGCGATGCCGCGATGCCGCCCTGGGCAGCGACCGTATGTGAGCGCGTCGGAAAGACCTTGGTCACACAGGCCGTCTTCAGCCCCTGTTCGGCCATGCCAAGCGTCGCGCGCAAACCCGAGCCGCCAGCGCCGACAACGACCACGTCGAATGCATGGTCGACGAATTCATATCCACTATTGGCTGCCATCCGCCTAACCCCCGAACGCCAGCATCAGGATCGACACCACGCTGATCGCGCCGATCGCAAAACTGAAAAACGCATTGAGAATGATGAGAACGAGCTTGGCCGCTTCGCCCTGCACATAATCCTCGATCACCACCTGAACGCCGAGCCGCATATGCCAGGTGAAGGAAATGACCGTCAGAACCAGAAGCCCCGCCACCAGCGGATTGGCCACAGTTGCCATCATCTCCGCCTTGTCGGCGCCGGCGAGGCGAATGACGAACCAGACGAGAAAGAGCGACAACGGCACGTTGGCCAGCGCCGTCAGGCGCTGGAACCAGAAATGGTCGGTGCCTTTCTTGGCCGAACCGAGCCCGGTAATGCGCGCAAATGGTGTCTGCATGTCCATTTCCGTTCCCTCAGAGCCAGACAAAGAAGATCCAGACCAGCGCCGTCAGCACCAGCCCGCCAATCAGCGTTGCCCACGCAAACGCGAACCGCGTCTTTTCGTCGAACCCCGCACCCGTGTCCCAGACGAAATGCCTGAGGCCACCGAGAAGATGATGAAAAAGTGCCCAGGTGAACCCGATCAGGATGAGCTGCCCGAACCAGTTGCCCAGCACCGAATAAACGAGATTGAGCGCCCGGTTCGACGTTGCCGATGCCGCCAGCCACCAGCATAACAGGGCCATGCCGAGATAAAGCCCCACTCCCGTGATGCGATGGAAAATTGACATCGCCATGGTGATCTGGAACTTGTAGATTTCGAGATGCGGTGAAAGCGGGCGGGTATTCTGTTTCATCGATTCGCCTCGGTTTCGCAGGGCCCGGAGCCACGTCAAAATCGCGCAACCCCTCAGCCCTGCTTAACCGCCTCGCCGGCTTTCGTCAAAGGGTGTTGGGCGCGCAATAACCCGCGAAAAAGCCCGCAAATGGCAGATATTTGCACAAATTGGTCGGATCGGGCCAGAAGCCTGAACCTTTCCGCTCGCTCAGCCTTCCACCAGTCGATCGTAGCCGAAGACGCGGTTGAGGGCCTTGGCACTGACCGAAAGCGCCGCCCATTCTTCTTCACTTAATCCGGCCAGCGTTTCCATAAGTCTGGCGGCGCGCAGGTCACAGGCGGACTTGACCGTGACACGGCCCTTTTCCGTTGCGCTGAGCCGCACCGCACGCCGGTCGCGGGAATCAGTCTCGCGCTCCACCAGCCCCTGCCGCACCAATCCGTCAACGATGCGGGAGGCCGTTGGACTGCTGATTCGTTCCTTGGCCGCCAGTGCGGAGAGGGTCGTCGCTTTGAGGTAGACGATCACCCCGAGCGCCGAAAGCTGCGCCGCGCTGCATCCCGACACACGGTCGGCAATCTGCAGCACCCGGTCGAGCGGCACCACGGCCCGATGCAACAGCTGCACGGTTCTTTCATCGCGGGGGATTGTCATGGTTAATTCGCTAGCATTGCTATTTATTAGCAATGCTATATAAATGCACCGTGTCGGACAAGGAAAATGAACATGCAGCAGTTCTTTCGGGGACGGTTGATCGACCACGTGCACCTGCGCGTTGCCGATCTCGAGAAAAGCCGGAAATTCTATCGCGCGATCCTCGAAGCGATCGGACGCGAGATCAACTTTGAAACGGAGCATTTCTTCGTTTCGGACGAATTGTTCGTCGACCGGGCCGACGATTATGTCAGCCGCGTTCACCTCGCCTTCCAGACCCCCGACACGGCGACCGTGCAAAGGTTTCACGCCGCCGGCCTCGCAAATGGCGGGACCGACAATGGCGCGCCGGGCGAGCGGCACTATCACCCCGGATACTATGCCGCGTTCCTGCTCGATCCCGATGGCAACAATATCGAAGCGGTCTGGCACGGCCCGGCGACGCGAAGTGCCGAAAGCGTGGTCGTCACACCCACCGGGGGCATGGTCTAGGCTGACACTTCAGCTGTAGTCCGTCAGCTTCTTGTCGGGGTCATAGGGCTGGTCCTCGACTTCTCTGGTCACCGCCTGGGCACACTTCATCACGCCGTCCTTGGCGTCGAACTGATATTGCGGCTGACCATAAAGCATCCAGCCCTCGGTCAGGGCCTTAGTCACCTTGTGACAAAAGCTTGAATCGTCGGGGCCGGTCAAAAGCCTGTAAATGTGCATCTTCGTGAACCTTCACGCGTTAAGCCCACGAAGCTGAAACAGGCAACGCGGCTTGCCTAACCCGACTGATAGCACTATCGGATAGTCCATGAACAGGTTTCCCAAACATCTGCTCGATGGCCACCGCGATTTCATGGCCGGCCGCTACACCAACGAACGCGAGCGCTACCACGAGCTCGCCGACGAGGGCCAAAAGCCCTCGACCATGGTCATCGCCTGCTGCGACAGCCGCGCCACGCCCGAAATGATCTTCGGAGCCGGCCCGGGCGAAATGTTTGTCCTCCGCAACGTCGCCAACCTTGTGCCCGAATTCGAACCCGACGGCGGCCAGCACGGCACCTCCGCCGGCATCGAGTTTGCGACCCAGGTGCTGGGCGTCAAAAACATTATCATCATGGGCCATGGGCGCTGCGGCGGCATCAAGGCCGCGCTCGACCCCGCCGGCGAGCCGCTGGCCGAGGGCGATTTCATCGGCAAATGGCTGACCCTGCTCGAACCGGTTCGCAAGCAGTTCGGCACCAATTCGCTCCTGACCGCCTCTGAACGCCAGACCATGCTCGAGCGCATCTCGATCCGCAATTCGGTCAAGAACCTCAGAAGCTTTCCCTATGTCCGGCAGGCCGAAACCGAGGGCCGCCTCAGCGTTCACGGCGCCTGGTTCGACATCAAGACCGGCGAACTCTGGATTCTCGACGACGAGACCGGTGACTTCGAACGCCCCGAGCTTTAATTCCCGGGCCAGAAAAACCAAAATCGGTGCATGCCGGGTGCGTCTGCGCCAAAGGCGGAGACCCTAGACCAGAGCCTAATGATTTGCCGGGGTCTTGTAGTTGGCCGGAATCGAGAAGTAGGCCGGCGGGATGGTGACGTCCTGCTGAACGTCATAGATCGAGAAGGTCAGTTCCGCCCCGCTCGGCTCCGTCAAGGTCCACTGCCAGAGTTCGAGCGTATCGATCTCGAAAATGAGGCTGACTTCCACCGTCCCCATCGGGCTCTCGTCATAGAGCGTGACGGCAATGAACGCGTCGGTCAAAAGCACGTCGGAAATATTGGCCTTGGTCAGGTCGATCTCGTCGGTCAGGAATTGCCGCAGCGGCACCTTGTCCTGCGGATAGGCATATTTGGTCTGCTCGCGCCGGTCGAGCACGTAAAAGCCCCGGCCGACCGAGACGATTTCCTCGCGTGACGGCGGCGCATAGCGGAAGGCGATCTTGTCGGGTCGCTCGAGATAGAACATGCCTTCGGTGCGTCCGCCCTGCGTGTCGATCTGCAGGAACTTGCCGACCATCGTGTGGATGCGCGAATTGTGGATTGAGATGGCCCGAAGCAGGCCCTCTTCTTCAAGCGATAGAGCACGGTCGAGCGCCAGCGCCGGCCTCGTCGCACCGGCACTGAGGGCAAACCCCAACGGCAGGGCCGCAAGCCCGAGCCCAATCAGCCGTCTGCGGTCAATTCGTCGGTCCATGAAACCGAGGCTCCAGAATCAAGTCACCCTATCCTAGCTGCAATTGCGGCGAGAGCGGGGAAAAGATCAAACTTCCTTCGTCCCGTCAGGACGTCCGGCGCTGATACCGGATGAAATCCGTCTTGGCAGCAATCCGGTCGTAAAGCTGCATCGCTGTTTGGTTCGACTGCTGGGTGAGCCAGTAAACTGCCGGCGTCCCATTTTGGTCGCCGAACGAATAGACCGCCTCGATCAACCTGCGCCCGACACCCAATCCCCGTGCGCTGGCATCGACGAAAAGATCCTGCAGATAAATGACATTCTCGACACGCCAGCAGTGCCGGTGGGAAAGAAAGTGAGTGAGCCCGAGCAAGCGCCCGTCGCGTTCCGCCACCAGACCTCGAAATTCGTTTTCATCATTGGAAAAAAGGCGCTGGAACGTCGTCGCATAAACGGCCGGTTCGGCCCGAAACCCGTAAAAATCGAGATAGAGCCGCCAGAGCTTCTGCCATTGATCCTGGTCGCCGGCCGCGACCGGCCGGACAACGACACCCATAGGCTCAGACACGCTGGTCGTCACCAACCAGAACCTCGCGCTTGCCGGCATGATTGGCCGGCGAGATCACGCCTTCCTGCTCCATGCGCTCGATCAGTGTGGCGGCGCGGTTATAGCCGATCGAAAGGCGCCGCTGGATATAGGATGTCGAAGCCTTACGGTCGCTGAGAACGATGTTGACCGCCTTGTCATAAAGCTCGTCGCCCGAACCGCCGAAGCCGTCGCCGCCAATATCGCCACCACCGAACATCTCTTCCTCATCCTCGGTCACCGCTTCGAGATAGTCGGGCGAACCCTGATCCTTGAGGTGCCGGACAACGCCTTCGACTTCTCCATCGTCGACAAAAGGCCCATGCAGCCGTTTGATCCGCCCGCCGCCGGCCATGTAGAGCATGTCGCCCATGCCGAGCAGCTGTTCGGCGCCCTGTTCGCCAAGAATGGTGCGGCTGTCGATCTTCGAAGTTACCTGGAAGGAAATCCGGGTCGGGAAATTGGCCTTGATCGTGCCGGTGATCACATCGACCGAAGGCCGTTGCGTCGCCATGATCAGATGAATGCCGGCCGCGCGCGCCATCTGCGCCAGCCGCTGGATCGCCCCTTCGATGTCCTTGCCGGCAACCATCATCAGGTCGGCCATTTCATCGACGATCACGACGATGAACGGCAACGGTTCGAGATCGAACGTCTCGCTTTCGTAAACCGGCTCGCCGGTCTGGCGGTCGAAACCGGTCTGGACCGTGCGCGAGATGATCTCGCCCTTTGCATTGGCTTCGACGACGCGCTTGTTGAACCCGTCAATGTTCCGAACGCCGATCTTGGACATCTTGCGGTAGCGGTCTTCCATCTCGCGGACTGCCCATTTGAGCGCCATCACCGCCTTGCCCGGATCGGTCACGACCGGCGTCAGAAGATGCGGAATGCCGTCGTAAACAGAGAGTTCGAGCATCTTGGGATCGATCATGATCAGCCGGCATTCTTCCGGCGTCATCCGGTAAAGAAGCGAGAGGATCATCGTGTTGACCGCAACCGATTTGCCCGACCCGGTCGTGCCCGCGATCAAAAGATGCGGCATGCGTGCCAGATCGGCGATCACCGGCTCGCCGCCGATCGTCTTGCCAAGGCAGATGGGCAGCTTGCCCTTGATCTTCTCGAAATCGGACGAAGCCAGCATTTCCCTCAGAAACACCGTCTCGCGCACCTTGTTCGGCAGTTCGATGCCGATGGCGTTGCGCCCCGCCACAACCGCGACGCGGGCCGAAACGGCGCTCATCGAGCGGGCAATGTCATCGGCAAGCGAGATCACCCGTGAACTCTTTATGCCGGGCGCAGGCTCGAGCTCGTAAAGGGTCACGACCGGCCCCGGCCGGACATTGATGATGTCGCCCTTGACCCCGAAATCCTGCAGGACCGATTCGAGCTTGCGGGCATTGGCCTCCAAATTCTGCGGCAGGTGTTCGTCGGAAATGCCGCTCGCCGGCGGCTCGCTCAGAAGCGCGAGTTCCGGAAGCTGGAACCCCTCGTCGGCAAGAAACGACCCCTGCGCCTCGGCCACCATGCGCTTGCCCGGCCGGATCTGCGCCTGCGGTGTGGCGCGTGGCGGCTCGGCCCGCCGGACCGGCCGGCCGGATTCGACTGAAAGACGGGCGTCGTGATCTTCGCGCGGCGAGACCGTGCGCGGCTCGGCTTCGGTGGCGACGTCGTAATAGTCCTCGTCATCCCCGTCGGGGTAGAGATCGTCATCGGCGCCCTGCCAGGCCTGCCCGGTATAGCCCGCCCCAATCGTCGGCTCGCGGCGTTGGTCGAGCGGCAGCTCAAAGGCGAAATCGGGTTCAACACGATCCGCATTTGTCGTCGTCATGGCCGCATCGCCGGTTTCCGGCTGCGCGACCTCCCGGGCCGCCCAGCGCTCGGCAAACCGCGTCCGCGTGCGGCCCCAGGCCGTCCGCATAGCAAGGCCGAGGTGAAAGAGCGCACCGAAGGCCACGTCGAATGGGCCCGTCCGGTCGGCTTCCTCGTCTGCGCCTGAAACGTTCGCCCGGTCGCGAGCCGCAAAGCTGCGGACCGAGAGCCAGATGAGCGCCAGAGTCGCGGGCAGGAAGAGCAGGGCAAAAATCAGCGACACCAGAGCGCCGCCAGCAGCCCCGCCGGTCATCAGGCTGACCAGCATGTTGAAAAGATCGCCCGTCAGTCCCCCGAGCGAACTGGGCAGCGGCCAGCTTTCCGGCGCGGGCACGAAGGACAGCGCCGCCGCGCCAAGAATGACGCTGCCGATCCAGCTCGGCACTCTTAGAATCCAGTGCGATGGCGATTGCCGCCGGATGAGCCGGTATCCCCAGACCGCCGGAGCGACGAGCGCCAGAAGCGAGGCGAGGCCGAAAAACTGCATGAAAAGGTCGGCAATCACAGCCCCGGCATAGCCGAGGCGGTTTTCGGCGATCTTGTCGGTCGCCAGCGACAGGCTCGGATCGTCGACGGACCATGTGGCCAGGGCCAGAAGGCACAAGAGGGTCAGAAGCACCACGCCGATGCCGATCAGCCGCAGCGGGATCCTGAACGCGACGACGACCGAACGCTCCTCGCTCTCGGCGGGCTTCGGATTGCGTCGGGAGAGCCTGACGGCTGTGGAGCGGGACGACACGGAACTCATGAATACGACTCGGAGCCTGGAGGCGGCTCACCCCGGCATCTGGCCATTGCAACGGCATGCGCCGCCCCGGGGCAATCGCCGGAAGGAGCCCTTTGGCCGCATGCTACAAAGAGTTTGGTTAACCCCGGCCTAATGGCCCTCAACGACGAGGGCGGACCCGGCTTGCGCACAAAGAAAAAGGCGGGCCGCAAGGCCCGCCTCTGGATTGCAGCTGATCGTTTGGATCAGGCCACGCTTTCGCCGTGCTGGGTGATGTCGAGACCCTCTTCTTCTTCCGATTCCGAAGGCCTGAGACCGATCGTCACCTTGATGACCATCAGGATGATCCAGGAGACCACGGCCGTCCAGGCGATGGTGAAGGCAATGCCCAGAATCTGGGTCCAGACCTGGCCCGGATTGCCATAGAAGAAGCCGGCATGGTCTGCCCAGATCGCCGGATCGGCAAAGAAGCCGGTCAGGAGCGCGCCGATGATGCCGCCCACGCCGTGCACGCCGAACGCGTCGAGCGAGTCGTCGTAGCCCAGCATCTTCTTGAGGAAAGCCGCAGCCCAGTAACAGGCGACACCGGCAACAACACCGATGATCAACGCGCCCGTCGGGTTGACGAAGCCCGAAGCCGGTGTGACGGCAACGAGACCCGCAACCGCACCCGAAATGATGCCGAGCACCGACGGCTTCTTGACCACCATCCATTCGGCGAACATCCAGGCCAGCGCCGCAGCGGCGGTCGCAACCTGGGTGTTCATCATCGCCGCACCGGCAAGGCCGTCAGCCGCGAGTTCCGAACCGGCGTTGAAGCCGAACCAGCCGACCCAAAGAAGGGAAGCGCCGATGACCGAAAGCACCAGGTTGTGCGGTGCCATGTTGGTTTCGCCAAAGCCCTTGCGCTTGCCGATGACGAGCGCCGCGACAAGACCGGCCACACCAGCGTTGATGTGAACCACGGTGCCGCCGGCGAAGTCGAAGACACCCCAGTTGCCCAGGAAGCCGCCGCCCCACACCCAGTGGGCGATTGGCGCGTAGACCACGATCGACCAGATTCCCATGAACCACAGCATGGCGGAAAACTTCATGCGTTCCGCGAACGCACCGGCAATCAGGGCCGGCGTGATGATGGCAAAGGTCATCTGGAACATGGAGAAGACGAATTCGGGAATTGTGCCATGCACGGTGTCCACGCCAACGCCGGCATGAAGGATGGCCCCGAAGCCGCCCATATAATCATTGAGACCGCCGCCATCGGTAAAGGCGATGGAATAGCCGATCACGAACCAGATGATCGTGCCGAGCGCCGTAATGGCGAAGGACTGCATGACGGTTGCCAGAACGTTTTTCTTGCGCACCATGCCGCCGTAGAAGAGGGCAAGGCCCGGAATGGTCATCATCAGCACGAGCGCCGTGGAGGTCAGCATCCAGGCTGTGTCGCCGGCGCTGATCGTTGGCGCAGCTTCTTCGACCATCGTGGCCGCCGCGTCTGCGGCTTCCTGGGCAAGGGCCGGCAAGGCGGCGAACGCTGCCAGGAGGCTGAGACCCGCCAGTTTGGTAAGGTTGGTCAATTTCGACATTGTTTCTTCTCCTGAGGTCTAAAGCGCCGCCGAACCGGTTTCACCGGTGCGGATACGCAACGCGGACTCCAGATCGAGGACGAAGATCTTGCCGTCCCCGATCCGGCCGGTCTGGGCTGAATCCTTGATGGCAGTAGTGACCGCATCGAGCTGCGAATCCTCGATGGCGACTTCGATCTTGAGTTTTGGAACGAAATGCACGGCATATTCGGTGCCGCGGTAGATTTCCGAATGACCCTTTTGGCGGCCATAGCCTTTGACTTCCGTAACGGTCATCCCATGCACGTCGAGCGCGTTGAGCGCCTGACGGACATCTTCGATCCGCGACGGTTTGATGATGGCAACAACGAATTTCATCGATGCATCCCTGTGATTGACAAAACCAAACCCACTTGAGGCCCTTTCTGATTCACAAGACTCGTGCCAGATTCCTTCCGGCCGAATTTTGTATGTGTTATCAAATGATTAACTTTCACGCCCACCGCCCCGGCCGGTCCTGCCACAAGTATCTGCCCAGTATTTAGGCAGATTGAACACGATTTGCGCAGAGTTTAGGCATGCGGAATGGCGGGCCCTTCTGCCCGCCATCGGGATCCGATTGGATCGGGTGTGCAGCCCGCGGTATTTGCGAGTGGGAAGCCCGAGGGCCGCTCCTGGGTGGGACAGGAGAGAGACCGCAAGCTGCACGCCGAATCCGATCGCCGTGGCGCCCGGATGCGCCGCACGCCCGGCCAGGGAGGAGAAAGCCGGGCGTGCGGGAGTAGCAGATGAATATGACTGGAACGATCGAGGGTCTGCGTCGACCATGACCGCGGCCAAGCAGGGGTGGCGGAAACATTCCGCTCCATCTGCCTGCCCATCGACCATGCCCACGCGCCCCCGCTTCAGCATCGGAGAATTAGAGCGCCGCCACGCCGGTTTCGCCGGTGCGGATGCGTGTTGCCCCCTTGAGGTCGAAGACGAACATCTTTCCGTCGCCGATCTTGCTCGATTCCGCCGCCGATCTGACCGCTGCGGTAACCGCGTCGAGCTGCGGATCGTCGACGGCGATTTCGAGTTTCAGCTTGGGTAGAAAGCTCACCGAATATTCGGCGCCCCGATAGGTCTCGGTATGGCCCTTCTGACGGCCGTAGCCCCGGACCTCCGTTACGCTCATGCCCTGCACCTCGATATCGCTGAGCGCCTGGCGCACATCTTCGAGACGGGACGGCTTGATGATGGCAACGACAAGTTTCATCACGACTCCTTTAGTCTGCCCCCGATGGCCGTATTCGGCTCAATCAGACTCAAGACCCGTGCCAATCCGCAAATTTTGGCGTTAACGAACTGATAATAAAGGTAAATATTTCGTTACCCATGAATCCTGAATCGGGAGAATCCGCGCCATTATGCTCATTGCTTATGCAAAGGTGAATTCACTGCCCATCAATTGGGCAGGCGGTGCGGCACTCTGGGACTTGTCATTTGTCCCTAAAGGCGCAGAGTGACGGCGACGCACCCAATCGGACCTGACAAATGACCGGCGCAAACAAGGGAACCCGAACCGACCCCTATGACGTGATTGTCGTTGGGGGCGGCCCGAACGGGCTCAGCATGGCGGCGGCGCTCGTCGCCTCGATCAGCGATATCTCGGTAGCCGTTTGCGACAAGAAGCCTTTTGCCGTTCCCAACGATGCCCGCTCGTTCGCTCTGGCCGCGGGCGTGTCGCGCATGTACGAAACCCTTGGGCTTTGGGACAGGATGACGGCCAACGCCGCGCCGATCGATCACATGCGCATCACCGATTCGGACACGCCCGACCTTTCGCGGCCCTTGTTCCTGAGCTTCGATGGCGACGTGGTGCCGGGCCGTCCCTTTGCCCACATGGTGCCGAACCGCGACTTGATGGGTGCCCTGCTCGACTATGCCCGCGACCGCATCACCCTGATTGACGGCGCCGAAGTGTCCGGTTTCAACGGCTCTGGGGCCGTCGCCGAACTCAGTTTCTCCTCGGGCGACGTGCTGAAAGCCAGCCTCGTGATCGCCGCCGACAGCGGCCGTTCCAAGCTGCGCGACCTCGCGGCCATCGGCACGTTCGAGCACGATTACAAACAGTCGGGCCTTGTCACGACGATCGCTCATACCCTGCCGCACAACAACACCGCCTTTGAGCATTTCCGCCCGGCCGGGCCATTCGCGAGCCTCCCCCTTTCCGGCAACCGGTCTTCGCTCGTCTGGACCGAGCGCACCGACCGCGTCGCCGCTATCAAGGCGCTGAGCGAGACCGAACAGGCCCGTCTCATAGAAAACGAAACCGGCCACACGCTCGGGGAGGTGACCCTGCTCGAACCGATCCAGGCCTTTCCGCTGGCCCTGAGGCTCGCCAAAAAGATGATCGGCCCGCGGCTGGCCCTGATTGGCGACGCCGCGCACGTGGTCCATCCGATCGCCGGCCAGGGCCTCAACCTCGGTCTCGCCGATGTCGCGGCGCTGGCCGAACTCATCGTCGGTGCATTAAGGAACGGCCAGGAGGCCGGCGACCCGCAAATGCTTCTGACCTATCAGACGTGGCGCCGCCGCGACACCGCACTGATGGCGGGCATGACCGACGGGCTCAACCGCCTCTTTTCCAACGACAATCCCCTGTTGCGGGTGGCCCGCGATTTCGGCCTCGGCGTTGTCGACCGGCTGGGTCCGATCAAGACCGGCCTGATCCGTCACGCCGCGGCGGCCGGAGGCACCAGCCCGAAGCTCATGCGCGGCCAGGTGATCTGAGGCGATCGGGCGAACGCCACGGTCAGGACAACTCGCCCGTCCCGCCATCGTGAACGGGATGGCGGCGCGCCTCGACCTCTTCGTCCGTCAGGTGCCGCGCCTCGCCGACAAAGAGCAGGGGTATGCCCTTGCGGATCGGAAACGCCAGCCGCGCCGCATAGGAAATGAGCTCGCACTTCTCGCGGTCGAGCGTCAGTTGCGTCTTGGTCAGCGGACAGACGAGCATCTGCATGACCCGAGGGTCGAACGGTACCGGCGCCTTCTGCTCGTCCGGTCCCGGCGCGCTCATTGCAGGATCGTGCCGGACTTGGCCTGCGCCATTTCCATTTCAACCAGGGCCAGAAGGGTTTCGGCCCGGTCTCCGAGCGTGATCGTCTCGAGCAGAAGCTGCTTTTCCGAGGGCCCGTAGGGGCTGAGCATGCACCCGAGATTGACCAGATCCGCCGTGTCGGTCTGTTCGACCTCGTCCCAGTCGATCTCCATGTCGAGAAAATCGACATAGGCCCGCATCACCCGGATGAACCGGCCCCGGTCGACCGCGCGCGTCTGGTTGGTTTCGTCGAAATCGCTGGCGAAGCGATCCACCGATATTTCGGCTTGCCGGTAAGGGGTGGCGCAGGAAATCTCGTCGCCAAGATCGAACCGGCAAATGCCTTCGAGCCCGATAAGGTAGCGGGCGTCGCCGGTCTCCTCGAAGTGAACCAGCCGTCCAAGCGTTCCGACCCGCCGCAGCGGCGCGTCGCGCCCTTCGGGCGATTCCGCGTCGCTTGCCTCGGGCTGGATCAGGCCGATCAGCCTTTGTCCGGCCAGGGCATCATCGACGAGCTCGATATAGCGCGGCTCGAAAATCTGCAGCGGCGATTGCAGGCGCGGAAACAGTAGCGCTCCGCTCAGCGGAAAAAGCGGCACGGAATTGGGCACGTCCGAAATCGACTTGGGTCTGCGCGTCACGCTGGCTCCAGACTCTTGGTATTGGCTGCCGGGCATCTGCTGCCGCGGCCCCGTTTCCGGGTTTTACGAGAAAAGCACGCTCGAAAGCAAACGCCGGCCCTTGATGCTGGCGGGGTCGGTCGCCCCCCAGCTGTCAAAGAACTCGAGAAGCTTCTTGCGGGCCGCGGCCTCGTTCCACTCCCGATCGCGCTTGATGCTCGCGATCAGCGTCTCGGCCGCGCCCGCCCGGTCACCCTTGGCGCTAAGGATCGTCGCAAGGTCGATCCGCGCCTGATGATCATCCGGATCTGTGGCGATCCGTTCGGCGATCTCGCTCACGTCGCCGAGCTTGGCCGCCTCTTCGGCCAGCGCCAGGGCCTTCTTGGCCGCGATATAGACCTCTTCCTTCTGGCCCGCCTCGCTCACCTGTCCCAGCACCTCGGCCGCGCCGGCGGTTTCGCCAAGATCGATGAGACAACGGGCGAGCCCGGTCAGCGCCTTGTCATTGTCCGGCGCCTGCTGCAGCACCAGTTGATAGATTTGCCCGGCCTGCTCGATATCGCCGGCCGCATAGGCGCCATCCGCCATTTCGAGCGCCTGGCGCACCTCGACGTCGAGATCGCTTTCCGGTCCGGCCGCATCGTTGGCCGGCGCCTTGCTGAGGACTCCGTCAATGAACCGCTTGACCTCGCTTTCCGGCAGCGCGCCGAGAAAGCCGTCGACCGGGCGTCCGCCAGCGAAAGCAAAGACCGCGGGAATAGACCTGACGCCCATCTGTCCGGCCAGACCCTGGTTCTCATCGACATTGATCTTGACGAGCCTGACCTTGCCATTCTGGCTCCGCACGACCCGTTCGATCGCCGGCCCGAGCTGGCGGCAGGGCCCGCACCAGGGCGCCCAGAAATCGACGAGCACCGGCACCTGCTGCGAGGCGTCGAGAACATCGTTTTGAAAGCCGGCCGTGTCCGAATCCTTGACCAGATTAGTGGTCGCGTCCATGGCATTGCCCGTTTGCATGTCAACAAATCCTTCGTGCTTCCACCCGCCTGAAACGGGGCCTTTCCCGCCTCGGGTGCGCCAGTCTATGCCGGATCGCGCCGATCGAGAAATGTGTTGCAATTGAAAAACCGATTCGGCATATAGGCGCCCGGTCGCGCCGTTTGAAGGCCAAATTCGCTTGGGGCACACGATGCCGCAGCGATAAGTTCAAACGATGGCGGCTCGGAGCGCGGGCGTAGCTCAGGGGTAGAGCATAACCTTGCCAAGGTTAGGGTCGTGAGTTCGAATCTCATCGCCCGCTCCAGTTTCCTCCCATTCATTGGTGTTTGACCCGGCCCGCACCGGCCATTCCCGCCCTTTCACCTTAATATTGAAGTGTCAGGGCCCGCCCGATCGTTTTCGGATCGCCGAGCGCACGCAACAGGGCCTCGGCCACATCCGCCCGGGCAATATGGGCAAAGGCGCCGATCACCTCCTCGCCACTATCCCGCCAGCGGCCGCGCGCCGGATCGTCGCTGAGCCGTGTCGGCCGGATAAGGGTCCAGTCGAGCCCACTCTGCATGACGATCTGTTCCTGCAGCCGCCGGTCGGCAAGACTTGAAGCGGGAACCATTGCCACGATGAACCTGTAAACGAGGCCCAGCCGGTCGCGCCGGTGTCCGATCATCGCCCCGGTGACCTGAACGAGCCGTCTGACCTTGTGCGCCGCCATGGCCGAAACGAGGTTCTGCGCGCCCCGTGAACAGAGATCGGACTGCGATCCCTTGCGCGGCCCGAGGAGCGAAATCACGGCATCCTTGTCGCGCAGCTGCGGCTTGACCGTGTCGAAATCCACGATGTCGCCGCGAAAGATCGCGACCTCGTAGCCCCGCGCCCGCGCCAGCTGCGCACAGATGGCACCGGTGCCGTGATGGCCGCCGACGATGAGAAGCCGTTTGCCTGGCGATGGGGCCTGGTCGGGCATGAAAAGCTCCGCTAATCCGCGATTTCGCCAACCCTAGCGGCCAATCAAGAAATTCTTGTGTCCTTGCAGGATTTCACGCCCAGACCATCCGCGCCTCGAACCCGCTGTCCGATCCCGACGCGGGCGACAACAGCTCGAGCCGCCCGCCGGTCTGTTCGAGAATCGTGCGAACGAGCGCCAGGCCAAGCCCGGTCCCTTCCGCCTTCGTGTCGCCGCGAACAAACCGCTCCCCGAGCCGGTCCAGCACGTCCCTGGGCACCACCTCGCCGGCATTGATGACCGAAACCCGTCGGCCCGGACCGGCGACCACCCGGATCGGGACATCGGGCGCGCCGTGATGGGACGCATTCTGCAAAAGGTTGGCGAGCGCCAAGCCGAACGCATCCTTGTTGATCGGCAGAACCAGGTCGGCGGCGGGGTCGATTTCGAGCCCGACCGTGTTGCCTCCGGCAAGCGGCTCGCGCACCAAAAGCTTGATCACCGGCATCATGTCGCCCGGCGCGTCCGCCCGGGCAAAGCCGGCATCGGCCCGCGCCGTCTGCAGCAACTTTTCCGACACGTTGGAAAGCCGCTTGAGCGACGTGACGATGGCATCGACCCGATGCGCCTGGCTGAGATCCTTGACCTCGCTTGCCAATTGCTGAGCCTGGGCCAGCGCGCCCGCAATCGGGGTTCTGAGTTCATGCGCACTGGTCGCGGCAAAGGCGCGTTCGGCCTCGAGCGCAGCCTTCAGCCGGTCAAAGAGTCTTGCCAGTTCCTCGGCAATCGGCGCCAGTTCGCGCGGATGATCGTCGGCGCTGATCTTTTCAAGGTTCTGTTCCCCGCGCGCGGCGATTTCCGCTCGCAACCGCCCGACCGGCCGCATGGCCAGCCGCACCGCGACCCAGATGCCTGCCGCGATCAGCGGCACGAGCGCCGTCAGTGGCCACAAAAGCGTCCCCACCGCTTCCCAGAGTGCCTGTTGCCGGTGTCCCGAACTCTCCATGACAATGATGGCAAATCCGGAGCGCCGGTCGGTCACCGTCAACGCCCGCCGGTCGCCGATATCGAAAAAGCCCTCCGGCACGTGATCGGGCAAAACCCCGCTTTCGGCGTTCTGTGAGGAAAGAATGATACGCCCGAGCGGATCGCGAACGACGTAGGAGAAGGAAAGATCGCCGTCAAAACCCAGTTCCGGGATGCGCGTTTCCTGATCCTCGTCGCGTTCGCGCATGTCGTGAACCGCAAGCGGCAGCAACCGGTAGGCGCTCTGCTTGAGCAGTTGGTCGAATGTTTCGGTGAGTTCGGAATTGAGCACGGATAGCGCAATCGCCGCCGCGCCAAGCCACAAAAGCCCCGTGAAGACGCTGAGCCCGACCACCAGCCGCCAGGTGATCGAAGGCCGCCGCGACGCGTCCTTCTCGCTCATGCCGCCACCCGGTAGCCGAGACCCCGGACCGTTTCGATCACCTTGGCGCCAAGCTTCTTGCGCAGGCGGCTGACATAGACTTCGACCGCGTTGCTTTCCACCTCGGCCCCGAATTCATAAAGCGAATCCTCGATATCCGGCTTGGAAACGATGGCCCCGCGATGTCTCAGAAGCGTTTCGAGCACGGCCCATTCGCGCGCCGTCAGTTCGATCTGCTTGTCACCGATCCGCGCCACCTTTCGGGTCAGGTCAACCCGCGCTTCGCCGACATCGAGTTCCGGATTGGGCTGGCCGGCATAGCGCCGCGCCACCGCCGCAAGCCGCGCTGTCAGTTCATCGAGATCGAAGGGCTTGACCAGATAGTCGTCGGCGCCGCTGTCGAGCCCCTCGATCCTGACCCCGATCTGATCCTGTGCCGTCACAATGATGACGGGAACATCCGAACCCTTGCCGCGCAGTTCCTTGAGAAACTTGAGGCCGAACCCGTCCGGCAGGTTGAGATCGAGCAGCACGAGGTCATAGGCGACCGTGTCGAGACTGAGCCCCGCTTCGTCAAGCCGTTTGACCCAGTCGACCCCGTGCCCGTGCGCCGCCACGCTGTCGCGAATGGCTTCGCCCAAAATCACATCGTCTTCGACCAAGAGAACCCGCATGCTCCACCCCCAGCATTTCCCGGGATATCGCAGCAAATTCTGACGTCAAGCTGAACGACTTTCTTTTGCCACGTCAGTTTGCTGTCAGCTTGATCTGCTTTTCTGCTCCCATCGAATTGCATTGGAGTCCCTGAAAGTCATGAAAAAGCTCGCCCTTGCCCTTCTGGTCAGTACCGCCCTCGTTGTTCCGGGCGCGGCCATGGCGGCCACCGTCAATGTTTCCGTTGCCCTGCAGAATTATGGCGGCGGCGGCACCTATCTCGCCGTTTACGTCGTCGATGCGTCCGGCAACTACAAGCAGACCCTCTGGGTCGCCGGTAGCCGCTCCCGTTATTGGGGCCACCTGCGCGGCTGGGCCCGCGGTATTTCCGGCACCAATGACCGGATTGACGGACTGACCGGCCCGAGCCTTGGCGGCGGACGCACGCTCAACGTGAGCGCCAACATCGCCGATTCGATGCTCGACGCCGGTTATTATGTGGTCGTGGATAGCGCGATCGAGGGCTGGGGCGAATACCCCTACGACGCTGCCGCATCACTCAGCAATGGCGGAACCGGCAGTGGCAAGGGTTTCGTCAAGTCGGTGACCGTTCAGTACTGAGGTAGCCCCAAATGCTCCGCAAGTTTCACACCTATCCCGCCCTCATCAGCGCCGTTCTGATCGTCTTCATGGCGATCACTGGCGTGGTGCTCAGCTTTGAGCCCCTGGTCGCGCACTTTTCGACGCCCGCCTCTTCTGGTGCGGCGCCGGCCAATGTCGCCGACCTCGCGGCGGGCGTTGCCGACAACATCGCCAACGTACAGCGCCTGGTGCGCAAACCTGGCGGTGAGATCATTGCCTATGCCTTCGGACCCCAGGGTCCCGAAGCTTCGTACGTCGATCCCGCAACTGGCGCCGCCACCGCGCCCTATGCGCCTTCCGCCTTCTTCCAGTTCTTCACCGAACTGCACCGCTCGCTCTTTTTCGGCGATGCCGGACGCATCCTGACCGGGCTTGCTGCCTTCGCCATGGCCGTGCTCGCCGTCGGCGGGATATTTCTCACCGCCCGCCGCATGGGCGGTTTCCGGCAGTTCTTCGCCAAGGCGAAGGGCACTCTTGCCCAGCGTCTGCATGTCGAAACCGGCCGCCTCAGCGTCATCGTGCTTTCCGTTCTCGCGGTCACCGGCGTTTATATGTCACTGACCTTTTTCGGTCTCGTCGGCGGTCCGGCGGACGGCGGCAGCAGCTTCTTCTTCCCCGAATCCGCCGGCGACGCCCCAGCCGCGATCTCCGAGCTTGCTGCGCTCAAGGACATCAGACTGACCGACCTGCGCGAACTCGATTTTCCTGCCCAGGGCGACGTGCATGACGTCTTTACCGTCATCACCGGCTCGGGCACCGGATATGTCGACCAGACCAACGGCGACATGCTGAGCTTCACGCCCAATTCCTTCGGCGAAAACCTTTACCAGACCTTCTATATCCTCCATACCGGCCAGAGCTCGTGGATCTATGCCCTCCTCCTGGGCGCTGGCGGGCTTGCCGCCCTCGGGCTTGTTGCCGCCGGACTCGTAATCTGGTGGAAGCGCGGCGTCCTGCCGGTCCGCATCAAGGGCAACGATGCGGCGCGCAAGGCTGACCATGTCATTCTCGTCGGCAGCGAAAGCCGCGGCACCTGGGGCTTCGCCAAGACCCTTCACGATGCGCTGAAGGACGAGGGACACAAGGTCCATGTCGCGCCGATGAACGCTTTGGCTCGCCACTACGACCGCGCCACATCGCTGTTCGTGCTGACCTCGACCTACGGCGACGGCGACGCGCCCGCCTCGGCCAAGACCTTCCTTTCAAAGCTTGCCAAGGCCGCGCCGGTGAACCATTCCGGCAAGCCGCTCGACTACCTGGTGCTCGGCTTCGGCGACCGCAGCTTCGCGCATTTCTGCGCCTATGCGGAAACCGTCGATCAGGCGCTCGAAGAGGCCGGTCTTCGCCGTGTTCTGCCGTTCGTGACCGTCGACAAGCAGTCGAGCCAGCAATTTGCCGAATGGGGCCGCGCCCTTTCACCGGTCGCCGGCACGCCCCTGACCCTTCACCACGTTGCCGAGACCAACAAGACCCGCACCTTCGTGCTCGAATCCCGCCGCGACTACGGCCTTGAATTCCAGCGGCCGAAATCGATCCTGCGCTTCCGCCCGCTAGCCGAGGAAAAAACGGCGCTGCAGAAATTCTTCGCCCGCTTTCGGCCGGACGCCTGGCAGGCTGGCGATCTTGTCGGCATCACCCCGCCCGATGGCGCCTTCGCCCGCTACTATTCCCTCGCCTCGTCGGCCACTGACGGCTTTGTCGAGATCTGCGTCTCGAAGCTCCCCGGCGGCCAGTGCTCGACCTATCTGACCGAACTGAAGCCCGGCGACACGATCGAAGCCTTCTTCCGCGAGAACACAGGCTTTCGTGCACCCAGCGACGACAAGCCGCTCATTCTGGTCGGCGCCGGATCGGGTATTGCGCCGCTCCTCGGCTTCATCCGTGCCAATGCCAATCATCGCGAGGTCCATCTCTTCTGGGGCGGCGCCGATCCGAAATACGACTTTCTCTATCGCGATGAACTGATGCACTACCGTCAGGACGGCCGCCTGACCGGCGCCCAGATCGCCTTCTCCCGCGGAGAAAAGCGCGAATACGTACAGGACCGGTTGCGCGCCGACGCGCGGTTCGTTTCCGGCCTGATCGACAAGGGCGCCCGCGTCATGGTCTGCGGCGGCGGCGACATGGCCCGCGGGGTTCGCGATGCCTTCACCGAGATCGTCGCCCCGCTCGGCAAGTCCATCGACCAGCTGCGCGCCGACGCCCGCTACGCTGAAGACGTGTTCTAAATGGCTGAGGAGGCCCTTCTTGCAGACCGGACCCGGCCGATGATCCGCCATGCGCTCAATGGTCCGACCATGGGCACCCGTTGGTCCGCGATCCTTTTCGCGGACCATGGTGCCGACCTAAGCCGCCTGCAAGGCGAACTGCAGAAGGCGGTCGACCGGGTCGATGACCAGATGTCGCCGTGGAAGCCGCAGTCCGAACTCTGCCGCTTCAACCGGCTGAACGACGGCGAAGCGCTGGGCCTGCCGCCCGAAATGCTCGCCGTGCTTCGTGATGCACTCGACATCAATGAAGTCTCGGGCGGCGCGTTCGACCCCTTCATGGGCAAAGCCGTCGACGCCTGGGGTTTTGGCCCATCCGACAGAGAGCCCGACCAGGCCGGCGCCGACGCCCTTGCCCGAGACTGGCATCGCGGCCCGCGCGAGCTCCATTTCGACCCCTATAATGGCCGGCTGATCCGCAAGGGGGATGCGGCGCTCGATCTTTGCGGCATCGCCAAGGGCTATGGCGCCGACCGTTTGTCGGAAACCCTGTCCGCACACGGATTTTCCAACCATCTCGTCGCCATCGACGGCGAACTGCGCGCCGAGGGGCCGGGGCCGGTCGGCAATGGCTGGCAAATCGGCATCGAACATCCGGATCTTTCAGGCCGCATCGCCCGTTTCGTTCTCGAAGCGTCCGGCCTTGGCGTTGCCACGTCAGGCAATTACCGTCATACCCGCGAGACCGCATCCGGCACCGTTTCCCACACCATGGATCCCGGGACCGGCACCCCCGTTCGCAACCAGATCCTCAGCGCCACCGTCCTCGCCGACACCTGCGCCATCGCCGACGGGCTTGCGACTGCCCTCATGGTCATGGGCCGCGACCGCGCCCTTGAGTTCGCCCACGAGCTCTCTCTCAGCGTTCTTCTGGCCTGCGAGGAAGGTGGCGAAGTCAAATATGCCGCCACCGGGCTGCTCGAAAGCCTGATCCCCGCCGCCTGAACCGGCCCGGCCTCATCTACCTGTGATCGAGGGTGATTTGGCCTTCAGCTTCTGACCCGCTATGGCCCGGACGTCTGGAACCGGAGCCGCCTGCGTGACCCGCATCTTCACATTCGAAATCCTCCTGCCGATCCTCGCCGCGATGGCCTCGACCATCGTTCTGTCCTTCGTCGGCATACCCGAGGCGCTTGGCGCCCATCCCTTCTGGGCAGTCAAGGTCGGCCTCTATGGCGCGCCCGCAGCCCTCATCGCCTGGCTGGTGCTCCGCGCCTTCGGAGTTGGGGCCGGCCCGACGCTGATTCTCTCGGCGGTCGTTCTCGTCGCCGCGGCCTTGTCCGCCCATTTCGGAAAGGAAATCTTTGCCGCCTCCTACGCGCGCAACACCCTTGCCGGCCGCTTCTGGTATGTCGGCTGGATCACCGCCATGGGCGCCGCGACCACTCTTCTGGCCGCGATCATTGCCCGGCTCTGGCCGGATCGAAAATGAACGCGTCGAGCCAAGCATCATTCCGCAATGTCAGGCTTGTTGCCGCTGAACTGAGCGGCTAGGCTTTCAGCCATTGCGGCCGATGGCCGACGCGGAGGCCAGAATGCAGAATATTCCCCTGATGATCGTGCCGTTCATCATCTACCTCATCATCCACTTCCTGCTCGGTCCCGCCGTCTTCGCGACCGTCATTCTGACCATTCCCATGCTGTCGGGCGGCGCCTTTGCCATGATGCTTGGCGATCTGATGCTGGTTCTGGGGCTGGCCCTGCTCTTCGTCGAGGTGATCAAGTCGACCCGGTTTTCCAGCTCCGCCGTCATCAACCACATGCTGTCGACCCTGACGACGGTTGCCTATCTCGTCGTCTTTCTGCTGGTTGGCGGCACGGCAACCTCGGTCTTCTTCATCCTAATGCTGATGTCGCTCGTCGACGTGCTGGCCGGCTTTTCCGTTTCCATCCGCTCCGCCTCTCGCGATGTCAGTTTCAACGGCGGAATGATGGATGGCGGCCACGACCGCTAGAGCATGCTCAGGAGTTGAGCGGCATGGGCATCGGTCCGGTGGATCGATGCGCCGCGAGACGCGCAGCGGTTTTCCGGTTCGAACATGCGACAATACAAAGACTTAGACCATGCGTTTTGATTCCATCAAAACGTGACATGGCTTAAAGCGCCTCTTCACGCCGGTCGGTGGCGATTGCCGGTTCGCGGCTGAGGGCGCTGATCCCAGCTCTCAATTCCGCTGTCATCGGCACCCTGACCGCATCGAGCGACGCCTGAAGCTGGGCCACATTGCGCGCGCCAACGATCGGCGCGGTAATGGCCGGATGGGTCATCACCCAGGCAACGGCGGCTGAGACGGGGTTCAGCCCGCGCGCCGCGCAGAACGCGGTATAGTCCGCCGCCGTCTGGTGCACCCAGTCCTCGCCATAACGCTTGGCATACATGTCCATGGCCGTCAGCCTTGTGCCATCCGGCCTGGCCCCACCCGCATATTTGCCGCTGAGGAGCCCGCCGCCGACGGGCGAATAGGGCATGACCGCGAGCTTTTCCGAGAGGGCCAGCGGCAGGATCTCGGTCTCCGCCTGCCGTTTGACGAGATTGTACATCGGCTGGATCACCTCGAATCGCGGCCAGCCATGCGCCGCTGAAATCCCGAGCCCCTTGGCGATCTGCCAGGCGGCGTGGTTGGACGCGCCGAGATAAAGTACCTTGCCGTCGGCCACGAGCTTCTCAAGCGCCCGCAACGTTTCCTCGAGCGGCGTCGCCGCGTCCCACATGTGGATGAAATAGATGTCGACGCGGTCGGTCCCAAGCCGTTTGAGGCTCTGTTCGAGGGCAAGCGCGATGTTGCGCCGGTTTGCTCCCTTGGCGTTGACGTCCTTGCCCATCTGGCCGAAGCCCTTGGTCGAGATGACGAGATTGTCGCGCTCGTGCCGGATCAGGCGTCCGAGATATTCCTCCGAGAGCCCTTGCGCGTAGACATTGGCCGTATCGAAGAAATTGATGCCGGCGTCCCGGCAGGCCGCATAAAGCCGGCCCGCCTCCGCCTCGTCGGCATCACCGCCAAAACTCATCGTGCCATAGCAGAGCTGGCTGACCTTGATCCCCGTATTTCCGAATGCCACGTAATCCATGCTCTCTATCTCCGCTATCCGCGATTTCAGTCTGAATAGAGTCGTGCCGCGCCGCCAATGTAAAGGGCGCACCACCACAACTGTTTCTTATTTGCAACAGACGTCGACCTAATGCCGCTTTGCGGCAAATGCGCGGACACTGCCACATTTTTGCCCGCGCTTCTCCCAATTCGGGCCACGAACGCGGTTAGAAGCGCCACTTCGATTAACGTTTACGGCAATCAAGCATGAACAAGAAAACCATCGCCGCGCTGGTCGCGGCACTGTTGTGTGTGTCCCCGCTTTCGGTGTCCACTCTCGTTTCCGGGTCCTCGGTCGCTCTCGCCGCGACCTATCAGCAGGGCACCGCGTCCTGGTACGGTCCTGGCTTCAATGGCCAGCGCACCGCCAACGGCGAAACTTTCAACATGAACTCCCTGACCGCCGCGCATAAGTCGCTGCCATTTGGCACGCGCGTCAAGGTCACCAATCTGCGCAACGGCAAGTCCGTGACCGTCCGCATCAATGATCGCGGACCCTATGCCCACGGCAGGATCATCGACCTCTCCAAGGCGGCCGCCCAGGACATCGGCATGATCGGTTCGGGCACCGCCCAGGTCAAACTCGAAATCGTCGGCTGAAGCCAATTCCCGATTTCTCCCAAAGAGCCGTGTCCGCCCTTGAGGCTGGGCACGGCTCTCGCTTATGCTCCGGCCGCCGGGAGAGACATCTGGCGGCAAAAGCGCCGGAATGTTGGGCTTTCGAGCCAGAACCGGCGAATCGCGAGGGGGGGTGCGGCATGGCTTTCGTGCAAAAGGGACGTATTTCTGTTTCGAGCTGGTCGCTCCACCGGCGGCTCGGCCCTGTCTGGCACTATGTGCCAGGCGGACCCGACGCGCCCGAGACGGAGACCCCCTACGGCAACGGCGAAATATCGCTGCTCGACCTGCCCGCCGAAGCGCGCGCGCATGGCATTTTCAATCTCGAAATCTGTTCGTTTCATCTTCAAAGCCTCGCCCCATCCTATCTCGATGAACTCAGGAGCGCCCTCGCCGGAGCCGGCGTCGGGTTGCAGACTCTGCTGATCGAGGCCGGCGATCCGGCAAGCGCGGAGACCGGCGCTCGCGACGTCGGATTCATGCAGGAATGGGTCGAACGCGCCGCCGAGCTCGGCGCCGGCCACGCCCGCGTGATTGCCGGCAAGCAGGCACCGACCCGCGACAATCTCGAGCGCGCCTTCCGCAACCTCGTCACCCTCGCAGAACGAACCGCACACCTGCCGGTGCGCGTCGTCACAGAAAACTGGTTCTCGCTTTTGTCGGGACCCGACGAATCAAACTGGCTCCTCGACCAGCTCAATGGCCTGATCGGGCTCAACGGCGACCTCGGCAACTGGCCGGCCCCCCACAAATATGAAGGCCTCAAGGCGATCATGGGTCGCGCCAGCCTCTGTCACGCCAAGGCAAGCTTCGTCGATGGCCGGCTCGACGAGACCGATTTCGGCCGCTGCGTCGAGATCTCGGAGCAGGCCGGATATAGCGGACCCTATACGCTGATCTTCGATTCGCCAGACCTGCCCGAATGGGAGGGCGTAGCGATCGAAAAGGCCTTCGTCGAGCAGCTTGTCGCCGCGCCTGAGCCGGCCTGACCCGAACCGTCAGACAAGAATGTCCTCGCCGTTGAAATGGCCGGGGTCGATGCCCTTGATCACGATATGCGTTCCGGCAAAGTCGAACCGCATCTGGTGATCGTGGCTGTTGCCCAGGTCGCTGAAATATTTGAGCGCCTGCTTCGCCGAGGCGAAATGGAACGCCCGCAGATCGATTTTGTCCTGCCGGTCATGAAAGTCGGCAATCAGGTCCTTGCCATCCTTTTTGGCAAATACAAAGAGATCGCGGCCCTGGTCGCCGCGAAGAAAATCGTTGCCCTTACCGCCGGCGAGCCTGTCAACCGATTTGCCGCCAAAAAGACTGTCTCGCCCCGCCCCGCCGAGCAGCACATCCTTTCCGTCCTGCCCATAAAGCCGGTCATTGCCGCCATTTCCGGCAACGCTGGCTCCGTCCATGCGGGACGTGATCAGATCGGCGCCTGCGGTGCCGGCAATCTGCTTGCCGCGGAAATCGAGGATGGCAAAATGCGTCTGCTGGTCGCCGGCATCAATAGACACGGCCACGCGCCCGTCGCCGAGCAGGGCAAATTGCGGTGCATGGTCGGACTGGGCCGCGGCAGCAAACGGGGCGAAAGCGTCACCGATCATCGTCCCGTCGCGCCCATAGTGGGCGACCAGCATATGTGCCGGGTCATCTTCGTCCGCCCAGCCGAGCAGCAGTGTTCCATCCGCAAGTTCCACGGGACTGACCGGCGAAAGCGTGCCAGGACCGCCTGACGCAAGCTCGACCTGCGTGGTTGTGGCGCTCCCCTCTGCATCAAAAAGCTGGAGTTTCAGCCGGTCCGTTGCCGCCCCGCCCGGATCGTCGGTCTCCCGCCACACAAGACCGAAACCGCCATCGGCAAGCGCCACCAGCACCGCACCCGCCGCCGCATCGCGAAGTTCGGATCCGGCGCTGACCACGTCTGCCACCGCCGTCTTGAGCGCGCCGTCGCTGCCATAAACCGACAAAAACAGGCCGCTCCGCCCGCTGGCCGTCTCGTCACGAAATAGAACGGCGAAGCCGCCACCGCTCAGCGCCGTTGCCAAAAGGCCTGAGACCGTGTTGGCCGCACCGTCGGCCGTGATCCGGAACTCCCGTCCGCTGCCCGCGCCCCCGAGGCTCAGTGGCGTCGTGACCGGTTGGCCGCTCGCGTCGAACATCCGGCCGAAGACCGTCTGATCGCCCGCATTCCCGCTTGCCCAGACCACCAGATAGGCCCCGCCTGCAAGACCGCTGAGGTCCGTTGCAACCGGCGCAACCGTCTGGATTGACGGCCGCGCATCTGAGGGTTGGGAGAGATTGTCGAAAAGATGCCCGGCATCGGCCATATCGGCCGTCTGCGAGGCGGTCAGTTGCGCCTCACCCGCCTGATCGAAGCGTTCGAAGGCGAACATGCCCGTCGCGGTTTGCGAATAGCCCGCAACAAAACCGCCGCCGGGAAGCGGTGCCAGCTCCAACCCGGCCTTGTTGTAGTCGAGGGAAAAGTCGATCCATTCAGGTGGGCTCGCCGCTCCCGATGCGCTGACCCGAACCATCTGGAACCGGTCGACGGCAACCGAATTTTCCATCGCGAAACCGTCGAGCCCGATCGCGACGGTTCCGTCCGCAAGTTCGGCAACCACCGGCGCCTGATCGAGCGGCCGCGCCGCACTGTCAGGCCAGTAGTCGACTAGATCGATGACCGATTTCGGTCGTCCCAGAAAGTCGAAAACCTCGGCCTGATACGATCGATCGTCCTGCCAGATGATCAGAAACCCGCCATTGCCGAGACCAACGATCGCTTCGAATTTCTCGGACCCTTCGGCAAGCGCCGAACCCACGGGCGGCGCGCCGTCCGTCGCCCGCGTCTTTGCTTTCCAGATTTGTGCGCTGCTCGCCACCCGCCCGTTCCTCGACCAGGCCAAGCGAAACGGAATTCTACCTACGCATCAATGCGTAATGACCCGGACCGGGATCTTCGCTGGCATCGTCCGCATGAAAAAGGCCGGGCAAAGCCCGGCCCTTCTCTTGTTTTGCGCGATGCTCAGATGATCAGATCTCCGCGATCGACATCGTGAAGGTCAATGCCGTTGACCTTGATGACCGTGTTGTGGTCCGAGAATCTGACCGTGTCGTCATGCGCGGAACCGACTTCGGTGAAGTGCGTCAGCGCAACGCGCAGGTTCTTGTAATGGAACGCCCTGAGGTCCAGCCGGTCGAAATTGTTTTCGAAACCGAAAATCCTGTCGGTGCCGTCGCCGAACCCATAGACGAACGTATCACGGCCGGCGTCACCGCGAAGCACGTCATTGCCGTCGCCGCCATTGATCGTGTCGCTGCCCTTGCCGCCCCACAGGAAGTCGGACCCGTTTTCACCATAGAGCATGTCGTTGCCGTTGAGGCCGTAAACCTTGTCATCGCCGGCTCCGGCTTTGACCTGGTTCTCGGTATTGTTTGCGGTGACGATATCGCCGCGGCGCGTGCCGATGACGTTCTCGATATAGTTGACGATCTCGCCGTTGTTCGTAACAGCAGCGGCCACCCCGACATTGTTCGCAATGTTGCCGATCGTCGAATAGTGGCCCGGCCTCAGGTCGATCTTGGCGGCTTTGGTTACGTCCGAAACGTCGAACGTATCTGTGCCGCCCGCGTCCCACACCGTCAGGATGGCGGTATAGGTGCCGACCTTCATATTGTCGGCGCCGTACTGGAATGCCTTCTGGCCGTGTCCATCATTGCCGAAATACGACGTGTCGCCCTTCCGCGTATTGAAGTTCGCGCCGTAAAGGCTCTGGATCGCTTGAATGTCATAGACCATCGGCGTCAGAGGCCAGGGCTGCGTTGCGGGATCAGAACCGTCGGTGCCCGGATGCCCCACATAGGACATGACCGTGTACTGGTTGTTGTTGGTCGGATCGCCTGCCGTATTGTTCGGGTCGTTGTTGGGATGGATCAGTCCCAGCGAATGGCCGAGCTCATGCAGATAGGTCAGCCAGCTCGTGCTGCCATAGACATTGTTGCTCTGATCGGGATTGGACGTGTTGATCCAGAGATCGCCGTGAATGGACGGTGTTCCGGGCACCACATTGCCGATGCCGAACTGCGACCCGTTGGTAAAATCGGAGACAAAGCCGAAAGCGTCCGTCGCAGGTGCGCCATTTGCGTCGGTCATGTCGGCACTACCAAACGTAATGTCGCCGATAATGCCGCCGTCGCGGATGGCAAATTCCCAAAGCCCCTTCGTGCCGGTATTGCCGAGCGTATTCTCGAGCTTGAGCATCTGCGCTTGCGAGCCGGACTGCGGCAGCTCGAAGAAATCCTGGCCGTTGCCAAACGTGAAGCCCGCATGGGCCACCTGCCCGCCGAGACCGCCGGTACCGCCGCTGGCGTCGCCGGTCGTCCAGTTGATGTCGTCATAGCGGAAAACGATGTCGAAATCGCCGCTGCCGCGATCAAAGAGCTGCAACTGGAAACTGTTGGTCTTGTCGGCGTGCTTGTTGTAGTAGCCGACGCCTTCCCAGGTGATCGTCACCACATCGTTGACCGCGTCGACATCGACATAAATCGGGTTACTTTCAGGGTTCTCGCCGTCCGGCCGCGTATCGACGTCCGCCCAGAACGGCGCGATCATCGTCGTGCTGCCCGCCGTAATCGAGTTTGGCGTATAGGTTGAAATGCCGGAATTGAATGACACCGAGCCGTTGGTGTTCACATAGACCGAACTCATGTCGATCACGACACCGTTGACCTTGATGCCCTGTTCGAAAACCGACGAGAAGTCATAAGCGGCATAGCCGTCATCATTGACCGGTACGACGATTTCGCCGTAGCCCGCCACGCCGCCAAGGCCTGAAACAAGGTCCCCATCTCCAGTAATCGGCGCACCGTGACCCGTATTGTCCGTAGCCGTGCCGCCGGCGACCAGATTGACGTTGGCCACTTCGTTCCACATGCGCACGGCAAGTTCAGCCATGGCGCGCTCCTGCACGTCCATGGAGAAAGTTGAACCCACAGGCACGTAGTAACTGCCACCGGCATCGACCTGGTAATAGTCAGGATTGCCGTCGGGCTCGGTATCAAGCGTGCCCACATAGCTCGGCATCGTCGCGCCGAGGAACGAGTAGGTGATTTGTCCGGATCCAGCATGCCACGCCGGTATGCTGTTATCTATAAGCGACTGAAAGGTGGTGGCCATGATTGCACTCCCATGACTGTGTCGGGGCGAGCAATCTCTCAGGGGACCTTCCGTCTGGGGTTGTCTCTACCAGAGAGACTTCGCCCACATCATGGATGTGGGCGTTCAGCGCAAATCCTGCAATATCGGTGTCCTGTGCCATTGTGACACAGGACATTAACCATTTGGAAATCAGGCACTTGGGTGTCGGACCGCCCGAATCCGGCCGGCCCCGTCAGATCAGGAAATCGTGCCCGTCGATCTGGCTGAGATCGACACCTTTGATCTTGACGTGGGTTCCCCGATAGTCGAAGCGCGCCACATGATTGTGAGCGCTTCCGACCTCCGAAAAGTGCTTGAGCGCCGCGGCCTCTGACCTGAAATGAAAGGCCCTCAGGTCCAGCCGGTCCTGCCGGTCGCGGAAATCGAGAATGACGTCTGAACCTTCGCCTCTGGCAAAGGTGAAAAGGTCATGACCCTGGTCGCCGCGAAGATTGTCATTGCCCTTGTCACCCTCGATCACATCATTGCCCCGGCCGCCCGAAATCGTGTCGTTGCCCTTGCCGCCCCTAAGCACATCCCGCGCATTCTGGCCGAGCAATGTGTCGTCGCCGCCGAGCCCCAGAACGGTCGCGCCATCCTTGCGCGAGGTGACGGTTTCGCCGGTGCTGTCGCCTCTGATCAGCTTGTCGCGCGGATCAAGGATTGTGAATGGTGTGGTGAAGGTTTCGTCGTTGACTGAAACCAGAACGCGACCGTCGCTCAGCAAAGCCATGTGCGGCGATTCCGGCGACAGGCTTTGCGTCGCACCGCTGATCGGAACAAAGGTGGCGCCGATCTTGTTGCCTTCAATGTCGTAGCGCGCAGCCTGATAGTGGTTGGCTCCAGTCACGTCGTACCAGGCCAGCAGGAGCGACCCGTCCTTGAGTTCGATCATTTCTGGCAAGGTGAACCGGGTATTGCTGCTGTCCTGGTCCAGAAGGACTGCCGCGGAATGGGCAGTTCCATCGGCATTGAAGGTCTGCAGCTTGATCGAGTAGGTGGCCGCGCCAACGTTCGGATAGTCGTTTTCAAGCCAGACCAGCGCAAACCCGCCGCCTTTCAGACTCACCAACTCCGGTTTGCGGGATCCTTGATAATAGCCCATGTCCAGCACTTCCCCACCGCCCGGATCCTCGGAGAGGTTTGTGTCGCCCGAAAGTTTAGTGCCATCCGCAGCATAGGCGGCAAAATGAAGGTCACTGCCAAAGCCCGGCGAATTCTCGATCCAGGCGACGGTAAAACCTCCTCCGCTCAAGGCTTCGGCTGAAAACGAGTAGACCGATGTGCTCGCATCGTTGATGTCAAAAGGCTGGTCGGAGGTTGAGGGGGTTTCAGGCGTATCCTGCGGAACGCCATTTGCGTCGAATAGGCGACCGAAAAGGTCATTGCTGAAATCCACCCACATGGCGACAAAGCCACCACCGGCAAGTCCGACAGTGATTTCTTTGCTGGTCGAGTCCGCCGGATATTGCGACCGCACTTCGTCCGTCCGGACGGCAACCGCCGAAAAATCGTCAGACGGGTCGGCGTTGGTATTGTCCCAGACGACTGGACCACCCGTGAGGCTTTGCGCGGTTCCATCCGCGGAATAGCGCTTCACCGCCATGAGTTCGTAGGTGGCGTCGGTTGTGACCTGCGCATGCCATGCGGCGACGTAGCCGCCATCGGCGAGAGCCGTAAGGCTTAGTGTGTTCTTCAACACGTGCGTGGCGGAGAGCGTGGTCAGGTAGCTATCGCTCTTGATCGTTCCGTCGGGATTGAAAGCGAGAAGCCTGTAATCGAAGTCAGTATTGTGGGTGGAATCGACGGCCACCAGAGTGGTGCCGTCCTTGAGAGTGATGATGCGGGAAAACGACTGGAGCAACGCCACATTATCGTATGGCAGGATGGTGAGGACGTTGCCCTGCCGGTGACCTTCGGCGTCGTAGACCTGGGCCTGGTAAGAAATGATGTCCTGCCAGAAAAGGATGAAGCCGCCGCCCGGCAGGGCAACCATGTTGTCAAAGGTCTCGGTGACACCTCCGCCGTCGGAATATCCGACTGGCAAAAGCCCATCGCCGGAAAAGCTCAGGCCCTTCCACAAAGTTGGCGTCGTCGTCATGAGCCGCGTCCTTCCTTTGGCCATAAGACCGGACACCTCTGGAGATTGCAACCTTTCCGGCCTTTTGCTGCGCCGGGTCCGGCCGAATTGACTTTGCCCGAGGCATCCGGTCCGAATAGTCTCGCCCGAAACGTTCGGGGGTTTGTGGTGGACGCAGCGCAGCAATACGATTTCATCATCATCGGCGGCGGGTCCGCGGGCTGCGTTCTGGCCAACCGTTTAAGCGCCGACCCGAAGACGCGCGTATTGCTGCTTGAAGCTGGCGGCGAGGACAACTGGATCTGGTTTCACATTCCCGTCGGCTACCTGTTCGCCATCAAC
Organism: Hyphomicrobiaceae bacterium; assembly: GCA_020638095.1. Classification (GTDB taxonomy): domain Bacteria; phylum Pseudomonadota; class Alphaproteobacteria; order Rhizobiales; family Devosiaceae; genus JACKJF01. Next base: position 393,715 of record JACKJF010000003.1, read on the forward strand.
AATCCCCGCGCCGACTGGATGTTCAGGACCGTGAATGACCCGGGCCTCAACGGTCGTTCGCTCATCTATCCGCGCGGCAAGGTGCTGGGCGGCTGTTCGGCGATCAATGCCATGGTCTCGATGCGGGGCCAGGCCGCCGATTACGATCACTGGCGGCAACTGGGCCTCACAGGCTGGGGCTGGGATGACGTGCTGCCGGTTTTCAGGAAGCTCGACAACCATTTCGGCGGAGAAAACGAATTTCACGGATCCGGCGGCGAATGGCGGGTCGAACCGCCCCGCGTCTCCTGGGAAATTCTCGACGCCGTCGGCGACGCGGCCGCCGAAATGGGCGTGCCCTGGATCGAGGATTTCAACCGCGGCGACAATGAGGGTGTCTCCTATTTCCAGGTCAACCAGCGCCGTGGCCGGCGTGTCTCCACAAAACACGCCTTCCTCGACCCGGTCCGCCACCGCACCAACCTGACCGTCATCACCGGCGCCGAAACCGAAAAGCTGATCGTCGAAGGCTCACGCGTTTCCGGGGTCCGCTACCGCAGGGATGGCAGCATGCATGAGGTGCGCGCCGTCCGAGAAACCATCCTTTCCGCCGGGTCGATCGGCGACGTGCAGATTCTCCACCGCTCCGGCATCGGCCCCGGCCAGTGGCTTCAGGACCTCGGCATCGATACCGTGTGCGACCGCCCCGGTATCGGCCGCAACCTGCAGGACCATCTCCAGCAGCGTGCCATCTTCAGGGTCAGCAATGTCAGGACCCTCAACACCGACTATTACAACCTCCTCAAACGCGGCTGGATGGGGATCGAATATGCCCTCTTCCGCACCGGGCCGCTGACCATGGCGCCTTCCCAGCTCGGGCTCTTCTGCAAGTCATCGCCCGATCAGGAAACGGCCAATATCGAATTCCACGTTCAGCCGCTTTCGCTCGACAAGTTCGGCGACCCGCTCCACCGCTTCCCCGCCGTCACCGTCAGCGCCTGCAACCTGAGGCCGACCTCGCGCGGCACCGTGCGCATCACCTCGCCCGAAATCGGCGCCCATCCCGAAATCGCGCCCAATTACCTTTCAACCGAAAACGACCGGTTGATCGCCGCCGAAGCCATTCGCCTAACCCGCCGCCTCATGTCGCAAAACCGGCTGAAGCAATACCAGCCCGAGGAATATCTGCCCGGTCCCGCTGTCGGCGACAGCCCCGAGGAACTGGCCAAAGCTGCGGGCGATATCGGCACGACCATCTTTCACCCGGTCTCGACCTGCAAGATGGGGCTCGAATCCGACCCGATGGCGGTCGTCGACAAGGATCTGAAGTTCTTCGGCCTCGAGGGCCTGCGCATTGCCGATGCCTCGGTGATGCCCACCATCACATCGGGCAACACCAACACCCCGACCATCATGATCGCCGAGAAAGCCAGCGAGGCGATTTTGGCAACGTGGCGCGGATAGGCCTACCAGGATTTCAGCGGCCTGAGGATCGGCGTCTTCTTGAAGATATGGCTGTCCATGCGTTCAAGCAGCCGGTCGAGAAGTTCCACAGCGACCTGCTCCGAGGCGCCCTTGTTCAGCATGACACATTCGGCCCGCGCCGACATGGCCGCGTCGGTCATCTCGCCGCGCGATGGCACGCCCTCCTTGACTAGGTCTTCGAGCACCTGCGTGGCCCAGATGGCCGGCACCGAGGCCGCCTCGCAGATCCAGAGGATTTCTTCCTGCATTTCGGCGAGCCGTTCGAAGCCGATTTCCGAGGCCAGATCGCCGCGGGCGATCATCACCCCGAACGGACGGCGGCCGCGCGTGCGGGCGATGATGGCCGGCAGGTTGGTCACCGCGTCGGGCCGCTCGATCTTGGCGACAATCCCGAGTTTCCGCTTGCCAATGCCGTGACGGACAAGCGCTGCTTCGAGAAGGTCGATGTCTTCGGCATCTTCGACAAACGAATAGCCGACAATGTCCGCGAGTTTGATCACCGTGGCGAGGTCGTCTTCGTCCTCCGCCGTCAAAGCCGCGAGATCGAGCCGCGTATCCGGGAAATTGAGGCCCTTTTCCGGCTTGATTTTTACCCCGCCGGTCTTGGTGCGCCGCACCCGCACAATCACCTCCTCACCCCGCACCTCCTCGACGACGCCCATGAGCTTGGCATCGTCGTAGAGGACACTTTCCCCGACCTTAAGCCGGCCGATGAGCTGAGGCAGCGAAACGCTGGCCGCGACAGGAATGTGCTTGTCGGCCTCGAGAGGCCCGCCCGCGGTCAATCGCAGCCGGTGGCCGGTTTGAAGCTTGGCATGCTTGTCATGATGCGCGACGTCCGCGGTGCGGATCTTCGGTCCGGCAATGTCCATGAACACGGCGATGGACCGGCCGACATCCGCCTCCGCCGCCCGCACTTGATCAACCATCGCTTCCCAGGCGGCCGCATCGTCATGGGCGCAGTTGATGCGCGCGACATTCATGCCCGCCCGCGCAAAGCCCAGAACCAGCCGCGCATCCTCCGCGGCCTCGCTGGGCAGCGTGACCATGATGCGCGTGCGGCGGCGGCCGATTGCCGGCCCGAAAAGCTCGTCGCTGGCCTGTTTCAGCCGTTCTTCGCCGGCAAAGAATGCCTCGGCGCCGGCCAGGGGATGCGGGCTCGCCCGACCGAGCATCGCCGAAAGCGCGAAGATCACCGCATCAAGGGTCGGCAGCACCCGGCTTTCCAGCCGCCCCAGCGACGAAAGCCCGAGCCGCATGAGCTTACGCTGAAGATTGCGCGGATCGTGCCGGCGCAGGGCCAGATAGTGCGCCAGATTGGCAACCCCCGGATCGCGCGCGCCCGGATCATCCTGCAATGTCAGAACCAGATCGTCAGTCGCGATGCTTTCCCTGAGCGCAGTGACCTCGCCCAGCACGGCTTGCACGTCCTCGAATTCCGTGTTGGCGGTCGCTTTGTCGCGTTCAAGACCCATTCTCTCCTCCACTCGGATAATCCTTGCGGATCGGAAATATCTGCCGCTCACATCAATATAGTGACGGTCCTATCGGTTTGCCGCACGCACGGGCAGACCCGGCGCCGCGCGTCAGATCAGGGAATTGAGCTGGCCCGGCCGGCCGATGGCCGGGTGACACCAGCAGCCTCTGTCACTTGCTAGTCGCGATGTGGCTCTGGGTGCAGCGTCTTGCCAACAATGTGCTGAGACCGGCCGATGACGTCGTCGCTTGACCCGACGATCAAAGGATCGGGCGCCCGGACCAGATGCTCGTCCTTGCCCGGATAGGGCAGCGTGTGAAGGAAATGCATCATGGCGTTGAGCCGTGCCCGCTTCTTGTCGTTCGACTTGATGATCGTCCAGGGCGCGTCGGCCGTGTCGGTGTAAAAGAACATCGCTTCTTTCGCTTCGGTATAGTCGTCCCAGCGTCCGAGGCTTTCGCGGTCGATCGGCGAAAGCTTCCAGCGCTTGAGCGGCTCCTTTTCCCGCGATTCGAACCGTCTCAGCTGCTCGTCCTGGGTCACCGAGAACCAGTATTTGAAAAGCCAGATGCCCGAGCGGACCATCATCCGCTCGATCTCGGGGCATTCGCGCATGAATTCGAGATAGTCGTTGGCGTTGCAAAAGCCCATGACCCGCTCGACCCCGGCCCGGTTGTACCAGGAGCGGTCAAAGAAGACCATTTCGCCCGCTGCTGGCAGGTGCTCGATATAGCGCTGGAAATACCATTGTGTGCGCTCGCGCTCGGTCGGCTTTTGCAGCGCCACCACCCGCGCGAAACGCGGATTGAGGTGTTCCATGAACCGCTTGATCGTGCCGCCCTTGCCGGCCCCGTCCCGCCCCTCGAAAAGGATGACGATCTTCTGGCCGGTTTCCAGCACCCAGTCCTGAACCTTGAGCAGTTCGACCTGAAGTTCCGCCTTGTGCTTCTCGTAGGGCACGCGCGGCATGCGTGTATGATAGGGATATTCCCCGCTTTCGAACGCATGCCGGATGAAATCCGGATCGTGCCGCTTTTCCGAAAGGCTCGGTTCATGCTGAACCGTGCTGCTGGCCGCACTCTCTGTCACGGTGTCCATGCCATTGGGCGCAGTTTCACCCGCGGCGACCGTCTTTTCGGTTTCGTCACTCATGTTCAAACCCTCTTTGTCCCCCAAGACCTAAGCCTTTCCTGCCCATTTTATCTTGACCGGGGTCAAATTCGCTTAGGGCCGCGAGACGAATTCTAGAAGGCTGGTTAATGAAACAAATGGAATGCCGAGATTGTCGCTGAGCCCGACCGCGCAGGTCGAAACGGTTGAAACGCCGATCCTGCATCCCTCCGGCACATCGTTTTTGGCAAAACGCAGGGCATGCGCGTTGAGGTCCGGGCGATAGAGCCCCTTGTCGCCAGCATAGCCGCAACAGGTCACCGATTTCAGCACCGCAACCTTGTCGGCACACGCGGCTGCCAGCGTCTCTGTGGTCTGCTGTTCCTTCATCCGCTGGGCCGAGCAATTGTGATGCACTGCAACGACATCAATCTTTTTGCTGATCGTGAGGTGCGGAAGCACTTCGGCGACCAGGAATTCCGAACTGTCGCCAACCCGCTGACCATCCTGCTTGAGGTGGAGAGCACAGGTCGACATATCGGTCACGATGTCGAACTTGCCGTTGCCCGAAACCCGGTCGAGTTGGGCATGAAGCTTATGACCAACCTCTTTGGCCTTGTCCGGAAATCCCTTGGAAAGGAACGGCTGGCCGCAGCACGCTCCGTCAAGCTTTTCGGGAAGAACCGGGTTGAACCCGGCCCGTTTCAGGAGTGCGAGCATCGCTTCCGTCACCGGCAGAAGATCGAGATGGGTCCTGGGCGCCCCGAACATGCGCGATGCGCAAGCCGGGAAGTAAACGACTCGCCCGCGCGGCGCCGTGCTCGCGACCGGTCCCGCCTTGGGCACGCCGGGACCCGCGCTGAGATTTCTGTTCGGTGTCGGCGTCTTGTGCCCGGTCAGCCTGTTGACCGCACCTGAAAGCCCGTCAATCGCGCCGCCAAGACCAACCGATCGCGCCAGGCCCTGGGTTGCGACTGCTGCCCCCATCGCTCCCTCGACAAGGCCGAGATTGTTCGCCGCGAGGTCGGCGATCATCTCGCTGAGTCCGCCGCGCTTTTGCGCGCGGTTGCCCATGATCATCGTGCCGGTCTGGATGCCGACCGGGCAGCGCGTCGAGCAGAGATTGCAGGCCGCGCACGTATCCATGCCGGCCTCGACGAAACCCTGATCGAGCGCCTGCAGAAGCTCATTGTCTTCGCCGCTCTTTCTCAGCCGTTCGCGCTCGCGCGTCATCACGATGCGCTGGCGCGGCGTCAGGGTCAGCCCCGCCGACGGACAGACCGATTCGCAAAAGCCGCACTCGATGCAATAGTCCACCAGGTCGTTGCTCGGCGCCATTTGCTTGGTCGACTTGAGATGTCCCTCAGGATCGTCATTGAGCAGCACCCCGGGATTGAGCAGCATCTCGGAATCGAAAATATCCTTGACCCGGTGCATCACCTTGTAGGCGCGCTTGCCCCATTCCTGTTCGACATAGGGCGCGACATGCCGGCCGGTCCCGTGCTCGGCTTTGAGCGAGCCCTGATAGGTGACCGACACCATCTGCGCGAGTTCATCTGAAAAGGCCTCGAACCGGCGCAGTTCGGCCGGGTCGGTGAAATCCGCATCCATCTGGAAGTGGAGATTGCCTGCGAGCGTATGCCCGAAGACGATGCCGTTCACATAACCATGCTTGTCGAGCAGCGCACGAAGGTCGTCCACCGCGTCGGCCAGCCGGTGGATGGGGACGGCGACATCCTCGGTCAGCATCAGCGTGCCGCGCGGCCGTGACGCGCCGGCGGAGGCGAAAAGACCCTTGCGCACGTCCCAGAGCGCGTCTGCCTCGACCGGATCGTAGGTGAATTGCGGCTCGGCCAATAACCCGTGCGGCTGCATGGCGCGCACCGCCTCGGTCACTTCCCCGGCCAGAGCCTCTGCGCTTTCCGCCATGATCTCGATCAGAACCGCCGGTGTGTTGTCGCCGAGAACTTTCAGGATTGGCTGGATGGCCGGCTTGTCCTCGACCGTTGCCAGCGCCTTGCGTTCCATGAACTCGGCGGCGGACACGCCGACATGGTGCAGGGCCTCAATCGCTTCGGCCGCCTTGTGGTTGGTCTCGAACGGCACGAGACCCGTGGCCTTGAATGGGTGATCGGGCACCGTGTTGTAGGTGATCTCCGAGACGAAACCGAGCGTGCCTTCGGATCCGACCATCAGATGGGTCAGAATGTCGATCGGGTCGTCATGATCGACCAGGGCGTTCAAAGAATACCCAACCGTATTCTTGATCGCGTACTTGCGGTGAATAAGATCGACCAGCTCATTGTCGCGCCGAACCTCGTCGCGCAACTCCTCGATGGCCGAAATCATGTCCGGACGCGCCTGCCGGAACGCGTCCCGCGATGCGGGATCGCCGGAATCGAGCAGCGTTCCGTCGGTCAGGATCAACCGCAGCCGGTCCATTGTGTGATAGGTGTTCTGCGCCACCCCACAGCACATGCCCGACGAATTGTTGTTGACCACCCCGCCGATCTTGCAGGCCGACTGGCTGGCCGGATCCGGGCCAATTTTCTTGGCAAAGGGCCTGAGTTCGGCATTGGCATTGGCCACGATCATGGCCGGGCCGAGGGTGACCTTTTCGGCATTGTCGTGGATGCGGATATGCCGCCAGCTGTCGCCGAGCACGCAGAGAATGCCCTCGGTAACCGCTTGACCGGAAAGGGAAGTTCCTGCCGCCCGAAAGGTTACCGGAAGCCCGACCGAACGTCCCGTCTTCAGGACTTCGCGCACCTCGTCCTCGCTTTCGACCGTCACAACGAGCGCCGGCACCAGCCGAAAATAGGAGGCGTCACCCGAATAGGCGAATGTATAGAGCGGATCGGTCTTCAGCCGCTGCGGTGGGATCAGATCCTTCAGCCGTTCGGCGGCCAGAAGGCCCTTCTGCCGTTTTCCAGTATCGAGCATAGCGCCAGACGTCTCCCTTGCACCGCCCGTTTGATCTGCGCGATCCGGCGCCGGAAATCAAGCAATGCCGTGGATAGCGGAGCCCAGGGCTATCCCTCGAAATGAGCATAGACGTCGCCGCTGATCGCCCTCAGGCGCGCCCGGTCATAGCGGCCGGTGATCGCATAGGCCTGGTCGCCGTCGATCCAGTAGAAGGTGCCGACATCGCCGTCGGCGGCAAACTGGAAGGCCGTGTCGCGCGCGCCATCATTGTGCGCGATCATCACCGCGAGACGTGTGCCGGCCTGGTCTTCGTACATCAGCATCGCGCCCGGTTGGCCGTTGATCGGCAGCAGCCGGCCGCCGATGAAGCTCAGCCCCTCTTTCGAGAGATCGGGAATGGTGAATTCATAGTCGAGCCTTTTGCCGAGCCATGACGTCAGGTGGGCGGAATCGCTCGCCGGCACCTCGACCACGTGCCTGACTTCGCTGGCATAGGTCAGATAGGCGTCTCCCGCCTCCCCGGCGAAGGACGCATAGGCGGGGAGCGCCTCAGGAACCGCAGGAGGCAACAGCCGGTCATGGGCGAGGAAACCGCCCGCACCGCCGACACCCAGCAGCACAACCGCAGCGGCGGCGGCGCCTGCAAACCGGGACCAGACCGGACGCCGCGCGGGCTGCAGAAGCGCAAGGTCATCTGGACCAACCGCCCCGGCCGATCCAAAGGCGGCGAGGATCGCCTCGTTCTGCTCGCGCCAGCTGGCAACATCGGCCGCAACCGCAGGATTGCCCGCAAGATAGGCTTCGACTTCGGCCGCGCGGTCTGCGTCAAGCTGACCGTCCACATAGGCGTGCAGGTCGTTCTCTTCGATCGGTTCTGGTTTTTCGTTATTCGTCATTTTCTCGACCGCATGGGTAGAATGTTGTCGCCCTTGAGGATTTCGCTGAGCTGCCGCCGCGCCCGCGACAGCCGCGACATCACCGTGCCAATCGGCACATCAAGGATCGTGGCCACTTCCGCATAGGCATAACCTTCGAGCGCCACGAGCAGCAACGTCGCGCGCCCCTCTTCCGATATGAGACCAAGAGCCCGAACGATCCGGTCCCGCGCCTGCGGGTCGGACTGGGCCTCATCCATCACCAGATCGGCCGCCTCGTCCAGCGGCGCGCTCCGGGGGCGGCTGCGCCCGGTCCTCAGGATTGTGCGGTGACGGTTGGTCATCAGGGTGAAGAGCCACGCCTTGAGGTTGGTGCCGCGCCAGCCATGTTCATTGGCGAGGGCCCGTTCCAGGCAATCCTGAAACAGATCGTCGGCATCGTGCGCGTTGCCGCAAAGCGCCCGCGCGTAGCGCTTGAGCGCCGGCATGTGGATCGCAAGGTCGTCGCGAAGGCTCATGTGAGGCAACCTTGTGCTGATGCCGGAACGATCGGACCGCCCCGGCATCGAGTCAAGCTCTGGCGATGGGACAGAGCCTATTCGCCCTTGATGACGTGCCAGACGCCGCCAACGCCGTCGCCGGTCGTGTCGCCCGGATTGACGTCGTTCTTCCAGTAATAGAGCGGCATGCCGTCATAGGCCCACTGCATCGTGCCGTCATTGCGCTGCACGAGGGTCAGATCACCCTGCGCGGCAGCGCCCTCGGCCGCAACAAAAGGCGGCCAGTTGACCGCGCACTGGTCGTAGCAGTTGGTCACGCCCATTTCGTCCTTGTCGAAGATGTAAAGGGTCATGCCCTGCGCGTCGGTCAGAACCGAACCGGCACTCGTGTCCATCATCATGGTCGGGTTGCCGCCATGCGCAGCGGCAAAGGCCGCTGAGCCGAGGCCAAGAACCAGAAGCCCGGCAATCGCAAATCTCTTCATTCGTCTCTCCATCTGTTGCCGGCATCATCTGCGCCGGTCAAAGGGTAAGACGCCTCGAACCATGATTTTATTCCCGCCGGCTGCGAAAAAATCTGCGCCGTCGCCGTTCCCCGCGATTTTGCCCCGGCGCTCCGGACGGCGCTGAGAGCCCCTAGTCGGCGGTCAGCAGGCGTTTCCAGCGTGCCTCCGATCGGGCGACCGCACCTTTGGCATCTTGAGAGATCACGCTGCCCCACCAGCTTGAATAGATCCGGTCGTAGGGGAGCGGTTCGGTTTTTTCGACGATGCGGCGCACCGCGTTCAACCCCAGCGGCACCCGGTTCGGGGTCGAATAAAGGAAGGAGACGTGCCTGCGGTCTTGCGAAACAAAAAGCGTATCACCGGTCAGAAGCACGCCCTCGCCTTCCGCGCCGGCGGGCCAGTGAAGGAATGACGACCCATCGAAATGCCCGCCGGTGACGTGCACGCTGATCCCCCCGCCGAGATCGAGATGTCCGCTGTCGAAATACCGCGCGTTCGGCGTCGGACGCTGCAACCATTGCCGGTCCGCCGCCGGCAGGTAGACGGGACAATTGCCAAGCTTTTCCGAATTGGTCGCAAGCGCGCCGTAAAGGTGCGGGTGTGACATGACCATGGCCCTGACCCCGCCCCGTGCGTTGAGCCAGCCGATCGTTCTGTCATCGAGAAGCGGCACGCCATCCCAGAGAATGCCGCCATTTTCACCCGGAATGAAGAATGTGATCTGGCCGATGGCAAACGCCGGCGCGACGCCGATGCCGAAGAGCCCGGGCTCCAGTTCGCGGATATCGTTCGCGTGATTTCTGGCCAGTTCATCACCCGCGACCCATTGCTGCCCGTCCGCCGGCACCCATTGCCGCTCGTCCTCACAGATGGGACAGGCTTCTGGAGGCGTCGCTCCCGCCGGATATTCGGTTGCGCAGGTTTTGCAGAACCAGGTCGGCTGCATCGTGATCTCCATTATATAAACTACGGAGTTTATATATTAGCGGATCGGACAGTGCAAACAAAAACCCGGCCACAGGGGCCGGGTCCTTGAATTCCGTTGAGGCGGTGAAGCTTATTCGCCGGATTCGGTTTCCGCACCGAGGGCCTGGGCGGCCTCTTCGCGCTCCTTCTCGCGCTGGGCTCGGGCATCGGCCGCCGCCGCGCGTTCATCCTCGCGGATCCGCTTGGTGCGGGCATTGGTCGCCTCGAAGATACGGGCCGATTTGCCGCGACGGTCGCGGAGATAATAGAGCTTCGCCCGGCGGACCTTGCCGCGACGGACCACTTCGATCCGGTCGACATTGGGCGAATAGATCGGAAATACGCGTTCCACGCCTTCGCCGTAGGAAATCTTGCGGACTGTGAAATTCTCGTTGAGGCCGGAGCCCGAACGGGCAATCACCACGCCCTCATAGGCCTGCAGGCGTTCCTTTTCGCCTTCGCGGACCTTGACCCACACCTTGACGGTGTCGCCGTGCGAGAATTCCGGGATATTGGCCTTCTGCTTGAGGCCGGCAAGCTGCTCGCTTTCGAGCTGTTCGATGATATTCATCTCTGATGTTCCGTTGCTGATCTTTTCATAAGGAGCAATTCCCGGAATTCGGCCTATGGCCAAACCCCATGTCGCCCGGTCTTGGTTGGACGGAAATTTCGTCGGCGGGCACATAGCCCGAAAATCCCCGCTTGTCCATGCCCGGCGCAATGGACCGTCCGCCACCGCTCCGGTCGTGAATGCCGCGTTGCCTCGACCACCGCCCGGCGATAGATTGCGCCCATGTTTGGCATGAATCGTCGCCTCCTTCCGGCTGTTCTGGCTGAGATCGTTCGGGCCCTTGCGGTCCTGTCGATCTATTTTCTTGCGCTGACGCCGCTCAGCGTTGGGGCATACCAGCCGCGCGATCCCGCCTTTGTCGCGTTCGAGGCGAATGCGTCCTTCTGCGGTGCGGGCACCGAAACGGGCCAGTCCGGCGAAAGCTGCGGCCTTTGCCTGCTCAATCATGCGGTCTCGACCCTGCCGCCGCTCCCCGCGATCTGTCCGGTCCATCTGTCGGCCATCGAACTTGCGGGTCCTGCAATTGCCGCGCCAGTCCCGGCGCTCGTTCCCTTCCTCAGCCCGCAAACCCGGGCACCACCCTCAACTCTCGCGATCTGACACCCATCCGGCCGCGCCAGCGGCCAAAACGCATTCAGCGCTTTTGCGCGCATTTTCGCGAGACCCAGATGTCCTTGAAATTCTTTGCCGCGGCCCTCGCCGCTCTTGCCCTCTTTGCCGCCCCGGCCATGGCCCAGATGACCATGCCTGCATCCATCATGCTCGGCGATCTCGAACTGACCAATGCCTTTACCCGCGCCATGCCGCCCAACGCGCCGGCCGGCGGCGGCTTCGTCACGATTACCAATCACGGCACCACTGATGACCGCCTCGTCTCAGCCACCTCCAATGTCGGCGGGGTGGTCGAAATCCATGAAATGACCATGGTCGACAATGTCATGCAGATGCATTCGCTGCCCGACGGGCTCGTCATTCCCGCCGGTCAGACCGTCGAACTGAAGCCGGGCGGCTATCACATCATGTTCATCGGCGTCGACAAGCCCTTCGCCGAAGGCGAGATGGTGCCGGTCACGCTCACCTTCGAACATGCCGGCTCGGTTGACCTGATGCTGCCTGTTGCCCCGCTCGGCGCCACGTCGATGCCCGCCATGCAGATGAGCAACGGCTGACGTCCCGAAGGCGCCCGGGCCTAGTGTCCAGGCGCCTTCAACCCCTTCCCTCAATCGCCCGGATGCGGTTATTGCGGGCATTGTGTTCGAGCTCGGCGAGTCCAAGAAGTTCGAGCACCGGCGCAACATAGTTGGCGAACCTGCCGCGATAGCCTTTGCGCAAACCGTAATAGCCGCCCACAGGATTGGTCGCATCACGCGCCCACGCCTCGAGTGTTCCCGGTTTGACCGGCTTTCCCTCGTCGGCATTGCCAAGCTCTATCCAGTCGCCATGGGCCAGCAGCATTTTGTGCGCATCCTCGATGGCGTTGAGCCGGTAGGAAAGAACGGTGGTGCCAACCTGCACCACGAGCGCCGGTGGTGCCGCCTCTGCATCGCGCCAGACCGAGAATTCCGAACTGAGTGGCGGTGTTTTGAGAAGCCAGGGATCGTCCTTCTGTCCGGATCCATAGGTGATCATGTTCATCGCGCCTTCCTTTCTGACCAATACCGCCGGGCGGCTTGATCCATGCTTAGGAGACCATATATGACATCTTTTGTCTTACATGGAGGCCCCGTTGCGCGCCGCGCGTCTGCTCAGAATTCTCATTCTCCTGCAAAATCGCGGCCGGCTGACGAGCCGCGAGCTTGCCGAGGAACTCGAAGTGGACCGCCGCACCATTCTCCGCGATGTCGACGCCATGACCGAGGCGGGGCTGCCGGTCATCGTTCATCGCGGCGCGCTGGGCGGAATCGAACTTGGTTTTAACTACCGGACCCGCCTGACTGGGCTTGCCGAGGATGAGGCAGAAGCAATTGGCATCCTCCTCAGCCAGCCCGGCACCTGTCTCGCGGGCTTTGGCCTCGCGGATGCCGGCCGGCGCGCCACTGACAAGCTTTTTGAGAGCCTGCCTGACCGCGTCCGCGCGATTGCCGCCAGGGCCGCGGACCGTTTTGCCATTACCGCATATGCCCCCGCGGCCGAAGATCCGCGCATCGCGGCTATGGCCGACGCGATCCGCACGGAAAGGTTCGTCACGCTGCGCGCCCGCAGCAATACCCCAAGAACGATCAGGCCGCATTCGCTTCGTGCGGACAACAAAACCTGGCGGGTCGGCTTCACATCGGATGACGACGGGCAGCACGTGTCAGAACCCATCTCGGACTGGGGTGACCTTAACATTTCCAATCTGCCACCCGCCCCGGTTGCGGGCAATTGAACCCCTCCGTGTGGCACATTGATCACGCTTGGTCGCAATGCGGCCACATTACTTGTTCTTTAGACAATTCTGCTAATCACATGTGACCCGTAATCCCCGTCGCGGGGCTGACCGATTGGATGACGGCGTGACTTTCAACACCTTTGCCAAACCTGCTGTTCTGCTCGCCGCCGCCCTGGCGCTGAGCGCCTGTTCCAATTCGGCGCGGTTTTCCGACTATGGCCCGCCGCCGGAGCAGCTGACGCCGCTGGCCAATTCCTCTGTCGAGCGGTCGAGCCTGCCGCCCCTCAATGGCGCCCAGACCGCCAATGGCGGCTATCAGGTCAATCCCGACGGCAGTTTCACCGCCTATCCGACCGACGGCCTCGTCTCCGGTGACCCCCTTCTCGACAATCAGGCGCCCGGAACTTCGGTCATTACCGCCGACGCCACCGGCAACCTGACGACCACCCAGACGCGTGATCTGTCCGGAGCCTTGACCGAAGCCAAGATGCTCGGCGGCTGGACAGTGATTTCTGGCGCCGCCACCTGCCAGGTCAACCTGACCCAGACCGCCAAGCCCGGCACCAACCGCTACCGCGCTTCCGCACCCGGCTGCAGCACCATTCCCGTGCTCGGCCAGCTCGCCTCCTGGCAGCTTGCCGGCAGCCAGGTTCAGTTCTTCTCCGAAAGCGGTCAGCTGATGGCGACCCTCCTGAAGTCGGGCAACCGCTTCATCGGATCACTGGCCGGCGGACAGGGCATTTCCATGGTCGGCTGACCGGGGAAGCGACGCGACTTGGGGGCCGCCTTCACCACAGGAAAAGTCGAAACGGCCTACGAGGCCCTGGTCACGGGCGGACAGATCGGCTTTGACCCTGCCCAATCCGGCATCGTCACGCACCTTGATACGCTGGCCGCGCGTCTTGAGGCGAGCCGCGCGCAAAAACCGGGCCTCTTTGGCCGCAGGCGCGGAGACCCACTACAGGGCCTTTACGTCTGGGGCGGTGTCGGACGCGGCAAAAGCTTCCTCATGGATCTCTTTTTTGCCTCGGTCAGCGGCGTCAAAAAGCGCCGCGTCCATTTTCACGAATTCATGGACGAGGTCCACGCGGCCATCGCCCGCTTCCGCCGGTCCGGGCAAGGCACCCGCGATGCCGATCCCGTCGCCGCGGTGGTCAAGCCGATCATCGCCGAGGCAACCCTGCTCTGTTTCGACGAGTTCCACGTCAACGACATCACCAACGCCATGCTGCTCGGCCGTCTGTTCGAAAAGCTCTGGGCTGCCGGCACCGTCATCGTCGCGACGTCCAATGTCCCGCCCGACGAACTTTACCGGGACGGGCTGAACCGCCAGCTCGTTCTGCCGTTCATCGAGGCCCTGAAGTTCCATTGCGAGGTCGTGGCGCTCGACGGACCAACCGACTATCGCCGCCTCAAACTCTCCGGCCGCGATCTCTTCCGGTTCGGTGACGGGCCGGAAACAGACGCTGAAATGGATGGTCTCTGGTCGGCAATCACCGCCGGCGCACCCGACGCGCCCGGAACGGTCCACTCGCTCGGCCGGAGCATCCCGGTGCCGCACGAAGCCATGGGCGCCGCCCGTTTCGATTTCTCCGGACTTTGCGAGACGCCACTCGGCGCCCGCGACTATCTCGTCATCGCCCACAGATTCCACACGATCATGCTCGATCACGTGCCGGAATTCTCTTCCGCCAATTCCAATGCGGCCAAGCGCTTCATTCTCTTCATCGACACGCTTTACGAGCGCGGCGTCAAACTCGCGGCCTCATTTGCCGTGCCGCTCGAGCACCTCGAACAGGACGAAAAGACCGCGTTCGAATTCCGCCGCTGCGTCTCCCGTCTCGTCGAAATGCGCTCCGAGGACTATCTCGCCCGGGAATTGCAGGATGTATGAATTTGGCAGCTAGTTGTGGCCACTGTATGCTTCGATCAAGAATGGCAATGCCGTTTCCCTCCAGAACGCCATCGAAACCATTCCGCGTTGCATTCCCCCTCGATCAAATCTCTCGATGTAAAAATCTGAAGTCTCAGAGATGTCCCTTCCCGTTAGCCTTTTGAACAGGTTCGAAACAATATCCGGCAATTCGTCGGCTGTTCGGGGCCAGTCGAGCTTTCTGGCTTCCGACTTCATCTCGTCCCAAAGCTGCGGGTCGCCTCCGAGGCCCCATTGCCCGGGGTGTTTCTCAAACAAGTAGTCGAAATTGAGCAACGAATAACGGATGGGGTTTGCGGCCCCCCGCACCTTTGCATATGCGATGGACCGGTTGATGTACCGGTTTCTCACTTCGTCGGCAGCAACCCTACCGTGAAACGCCCAGCGCTTTGAATCTGCCTCGTCGGCTGGATACCAGCTATCAATTTCGTATACTTCAGCAATTAGCCCTCGAAATTCGGCGAGCGCATATTTAACTCGGTTGCGTTGGAATTCCGATATCACCCAATACTTCCTTGTTGCTTCATATATACCTGCGCCGCCAGAGTCCCGTTGGTAAGTTCTATTAATGTTTATTATGACAACAGGATCATAAATGTGAACAAGTTTTTCCGCATTGTATTTGCGAATGATCTCATCTGTAGACATTAGGCCGCAGTCTATAGAGTTATGCCCCAGAACCATATTAGACAAAGGCATGTTTGAGGCCTCTGAAAAATCGATGAGCGCCGACTCAACCTGAAATGCGGTCGATTCGTCCATGCCGTGCCGGATAATGAGGTGCCTTACCTCGTTTCCACCTGCCAAAATGCTTCTGATAGTATCGTATTTGAGACTATGTGCCGGTTCGTCCAAGGCGCCTTGGACATGCGAAAACACCCGGTCTCCAAAACCCTTGCCGACGTAAAACGGCCTGCCATCAGGATCAAACAGCGCGTAAACATAATATTGCAGTGCTTGTTTGGTCTTCTCATCAAACACGATTTGCCCCCCTCAAAATCACGACAATTTACCCCGCGCCATTCTTTGGGTCCACCATAGTGCAGGCATCGCCCGCGCCATCGCCGACCCCACCGATTCGGCCTGAACATCGACCGCGCTTTGCATGCGCATGCAAAATTGTCGAAAATTGCCTGAATTGCCCCTCAAACAGCCGGTTTCATGGGTTGCACACCCAATTACGAGGGTCTATGGAGTGCGCGAAGTTCACCTCATCAGGCGGGAGCAGGTTGACAAATGGCACGCAGGAAAATCGCACTTATCGGCGCAGGACAGATCGGCGGCACGCTCGCCCACCTCGCGGCGCTGAAGGAACTGGGCGATATCACCCTATTCGACATCATGGACGGCGTACCCCAGGGCAAGGCCCTCGATCTCGCCCAGTCCGCCCCCGAATCCGGTTATGACGTCAAGCTCGCCGGCACCTCCGAATACAAGGACATTGCCGGGGCCGATGTGATCATCGTCACCGCCGGCGTGCCGCGCAAACCCGGCATGAGCCGTGACGATCTTCTCGAAATCAACCTCAAGGTCATGGAACAGGTCGGCGCCGGCATCGCCAAATATGCGCCCGACGCCTTCGTCGTCTGCATCACCAATCCGCTCGATGCCATGGTCTGGGCCCTGCAGAAATTCTCCGGCCTGCCCACCAACAAGGTGGTTGGCATGGCCGGCGTGCTCGACAGTTCGCGCTTCTGTCACTTCATCGCCGACGAGCTCGGCGTCTCGATCGAAGACGTCAATGCCTTCGTTCTCGGCGGCCACGGCGATTCCATGGTGCCACTTCCCCGTTACTCGACCGTCGCCGGCATTCCGTTGACCGACATGGTCAAGATGGGCTGGCTGAAAAAAGAACGGCTCGACGAGATCATCCAGCGCACCCGCGACGGCGGCGCTGAAATCGTCGGTCTGTTGAAGACCGGCTCCGCCTTCTACGCCCCGGCCACGGCCGCCATCGCCATGGCCGAATCCTACCTCAAGGACAAGAAGCGGGTCCTGCCCTGCGCCGCTTTCCTCAAGGGTGAGTTCGGCGTCAAGGGCACTTATGTCGGCGTACCGGTAGTCATTGGTGCGGGCGGCGTCGAGCGCGTGGTCGAGATTTCGCTCAACCGCTCCGAGCAGAACGCCTTTGACAAATCAGTCGATGCCGTTGAGGGTCTCATCGCGGCCTGCAAGAAGATCGCGCCGCGGCTCGCCTGAGCCGCGACCCGGAAACGGCCGCAGCCTGAGGGACAGGGCGAATGCAGCGCGAATATCTGGTCGAGTTCAGAACCATTGAACAGGGCGCCAACGCGACCTCGATCAGCATCAATCCCCTGCACGTGGTCGTCGTTCACGGCGAAATCGGCAAGTTCGGCCAGAAGCACTATAACGGCACCCGGATCGTGACCTCGATCCATGCCGGGGACAAGCCCGTCTCCTATCTGGTGGAGGGCGAGCGCGCCGACGTGGTCAGAAAGCTCAATGCCGCAATCGCGGGATTCAACCGGCAGGACGATCCCTAGACGGTTCCAGACGAAAGGGGCGCGAGGGAATGCGCCAAGGAGGGCAGGAATGAACATTCACGAACACCAGGCCAAGGCGCTGCTCAAGCAATATGGCGCCCCGGTGGCCGCCGGCGTCGCGATCTTTTCGGCCGGCGCGGCGGAAGCGGCGGCGAGATCCCTGCCCGGACCGCTTTACGTTGTCAAAAGCCAGATCCATGCCGGCGGGCGCGGCAAGGGCAAGTTCAAGGAACTGGGGCCCGACGCCAAGGGCGGCGTGCGGCTGGCCCGGAGCGTGGACGAGGTTAAGGCCAACGTCGCCGAAATGCTTCACAACACGCTCGTCACCAAACAGACCGGACCCGCCGGCAAACAGGTCAATCGCCTCTATATCGAAGACGGGGCCGACATTGCCCGCGAGCTCTACCTGTCGATCCTGGTCGATCGCAGCGTCGGCCAGGTCAGCTTCGTTGCCTCGACCGAGGGCGGCATGGACATCGAGACGGTGGCGGCTGAAACCCCGGACAAGATCATCACCCTCGCCATCGACCCGCTTGCCGGTGTAACCGCTGCGGATGCCGCAAGACTCTGCGATGCGCTGAAGCTTGACGGCGACGCCCGCACCGACGGGATGAGCCTTTTCCCCATTCTCTACAAGGCCTTCACCGAAAAGGACATGAGCCTTCTCGAGATCAATCCGCTCATCGTCCTCAAGAACAACCGTCTGCGCGTGCTCGATGCCAAGGTCAGCTTCGACAACAACGCGCTCTTCCGCCATCCCGACGTGGTTGAACTCCGCGATCTCACCGAAGAGGATTCCAAGGAAATCGAGGCGAGCAAATACGACCTCGCCTATGTCGCCCTCGACGGCAATATCGGCTGCATGGTCAACGGTGCGGGTCTCGCCATGGCGACCATGGACATCATCAAGCTCTACGGCGCCGAGCCCGCCAACTTTCTCGATGTGGGTGGCGGCGCCACCGCCGAAAAGGTGACCGCGGCCTTCAAGATCATCACCGCCGATCCCAACGTGAAGGGCATTCTCGTCAACATTTTCGGCGGCATCATGCGTTGCGACGTCATCGCTGAGGGCGTGCTGACCGCCGTCCGCGAAGTCGGCCTGAAGGTGCCGCTCGTCGTTCGCCTCGAGGGAACGAGGGTTGCCGAAGGCAAGAAGATGATCGCCGAATCCGGCCTCAACGTCATTCCCGCCGACGATCTCGACGACGCTGCCCAGAAAATCGTTGCTGCCGTGAAAGGATGAGAATGATGACCCGATCTTTCCGCCGACTCGCCGCCTCCGCCCTTTTTGCCGGCCTGATCGCCGCCGCGCCAGGCATCGCCGATGCCAAGTCCAAGGGTGAAACCACCGACCAGGACCGCATCGTCGCCGACGCCAAGAAGTTCTGCCTCGATATTGCCCGCGAAAACGATTCGGTCGCCGATGCCCTTCAGCAGGACGGCTGGCAGATCGACGAACCCTATACCCGCACCTTTTACGACGAAGTCTCCGCCTCGCGCATCTACGAGCCCGGCGGCACGGCCTATATCTGGGGTTTCCGCGAACAATATCCCAACCACGACCTGACCTATTGCTCGTTCGACATGAACGACGGCGAACTGGTCTTCGACGTGTCGCGAATTGGCGAAGACCCGTCCCTCAACGGCCATGTCGAAACCAGTGATTCCGGCGAGTTCGGCACCTGGCAGCTCGAAGGCGAAACCGACCTGACCCTGGTTCAGGCCTATCAGAACGACGAGGGCTTCCGCTTTCAGGTCACCCGCATCGTCGATTTGAACAATTAGCCATGTCCCCCGGCGCCCCCACGATGAAACCGTCCCGGTCCAGTTCGGCACTTCTGCTCGCCCTCGGCGTGGTTCTCTTGGCTTCCCCGGCGCTCGCCAAGGACAAGGTGGCCGCCGCGCCAGCCGAAATGGCTGCCATGGCCGCGGCAGATGCCCACGATCTCTGTCAGGCCATTCTCGACCAGAACGGCGACGAACTCGATCGTTTCACCGGGGAAGGCTGGACCCATGAGAGCGGCGACCACACGCTGAACGGCCCCTATTTCGAGGACGTTTCGGCTGATCGTGACTATGAGGGCCTTGGCAGCGCCTCGGTCTGGGCCGTCCACGAAACCTATTTCGATCACGAACTCGGCTATTGCTCGTTCGAGATCGACGATCCCGCCGCCCCGATCGGCATCGGCGCCTTCGCCAACATGCCCGGTTTCAAGGGCAATGTCGAAATATCCGGGCAGAACGCGTTCGGCAGCTGGCGCAAGGTCGAGGGTCCGGCGACGACACTTATTCTCGCCACCAAGAATGCCGACCGCTTCTTCTATCAGGTCACGATCATCTCGGACCTGTCCGCCAACTAGTTTCAGGGTCCCGGCCGGGGCAAACGGAGAAACCCATGTCCATTCTCGTCAACAAAGAGACCAAGGTGCTTGTGCAGGGCCTGACCGGCAAGACCGGCACGTTCCACACCGAACAGGCGCTCGCCTATTACGGCACGAAGATGGTCGGCGGCATCCACCCGCAAAAGGGCGGCCAGACATGGACGAGCGGCGTCGACGGCAGCACGCTTCCAATCTTTTCCTCGGTCGCCGAGGGTCGCACCGAAACCGGCGCCAATGCCTCGGTCGTCTACGTGCCGCCTGCAGGAGCTGCGGCCGCCATCATCGAGGCGATCGATGCCGGCATCGAATTCATCGTCTGCATTACCGAAGGCGTGCCGGTGCTCGACATGGTCGAGGTCAAGGCCCGGCTCGAAAAGTCCAGATCGCGCCTGCTTGGCCCCAACTGTCCCGGCATTCTCACCCCGGAAGAATGCAAGATCGGCATCATGCCCGGCAACATCTTCAAGAAGGGCTCGGTCGGCATCGTCTCCCGCTCCGGCACCCTGACCTACGAGGCAGTCTACCAGACCACCGTCAACGGCCTTGGCCAGACGACCGCCGTCGGCATTGGCGGCGATCCGGTCAAGGGCACCGAATTCATCGACGTGCTCGAACTGTTTCTGGCCGATGCCGCGACCCAATCAATGGTCATGATCGGTGAAATCGGCGGCGCAGCTGAAGAAGACGCGGCGCAATTCCTCATCGACGAAGCCAAAAGGGGCCGCAAAAAGCCGATGGCCGGGTTCATTGCCGGCCTGACCGCTCCCAAGGGCCGCACCATGGGCCATGCCGGCGCCGTGGTTTCCGGCGGCAAGGGCGGCGCCGAAGACAAGATCGAAGCGATGCGCGCCGCTGGCATAAATGTGTCGAAATCTCCCGCCAAGATCGGCGAGGCGCTGAGCGAAGCCATCGCAGCGTTCAAGGCCTGACCCAATTAGCGGCGCCCGCGCCGATCACGACAAGGTGTGAAGCAGGTTCATCGAGAGGATAGCGTTGGAAACCTGATCAGCGTTAACAACATCCTAAGGGTTCCAAAGCCAGACTCCGCCAATTTATCAAGGACCGGGCCATTCCGTCCGGCAGGTGAAAGAATGACACGTCAGGAAAAGAACGAAACCTTCCTGCTCACATCTTTTCTATATGGCGGCAATGCCGACTATATTGAGGACCTCTACGCCGCCTATTCGAACGACCCGCAAAGCGTCGATGAAAGCTGGCGCAGTTTCTTTGCCGGCCTCAAGGACAAGGCCAACGATATTGCCCGCAGCGCCGCCGGACCGAGCTGGGCCCGCGCCGACTGGCCGGCCCATGCCAATGGCGAACTCGTTTCCGCCCTCGATGGCGACTGGGGCGATATTGCCGTCAAAGTCCACAAGGCCGAGGTGAAGCAGGCCGAACAGCGCGGCGAGCCGGTCGATCCGCAGAAGGTTCTGCAATCCACCCGCGACTCCATCCATTCAATCATGATGATCCGCGCCTACCGCATGCGCGGGCATCTTCATGCCGACCTCGACCCGCTCAATCTCGCCAACAAGCCGAGCGCCCCCGAACTCGACCCCAAGAGCTATGGCTTCACCGAGGCCGACTACGACCGCAAGATCTTCATCGATTTCTATCTCGGTCTCGAATATGCGACCGTGCCCGAAATGCTCGAAATCCTGAGAAGGACCTACTGCTCGACCCTCGGCGTCGAGTTCATGCACATTTCCGATCCCGAGGCCAAGGCCTGGATCCAGGAGCGCATCGAGGGCCCGGACAAGGAAATCAGCTTCACCGACATGGGCAAGAAGGCCATCCTCAACAAGCTCATGGAGGCCGACAGCTTCGAGAAATTCCTCGACAAGAAATATACCGGTACCAAGCGCTTTGGTCTCGACGGGGGTGAATCGCTGATCCCCGCCCTTGAGCAGATCATCAAGCGCGGTGGCGCGCTCGGCATGCGCGACATCGTTCTGGGCATGGCCCATCGCGGCCGCCTCAACGTTCTGACCCAGGTCATGGGCAAGCCCCACCGCGCCCTGTTCCACGAATTCAAGGGCGGCGCCTACTATCCCGAAGACGTCGAAGGGTCCGGCGACGTCAAATACCATCTCGGCGCCTCGTCCGACCGCACCTTCGACGACAACAAGGTGCACCTGTCGCTCACCGCCAATCCCTCGCACCTCGAAATCGTCAATCCCGTCGTTCTCGGCAAGTCGCGCGCCAAGCAGGACCAGAACGCGGCCAGGGACGGCCGTTTCGTCGAGCCGCGCCTGGTCGACCGGACATCGGTTCTGCCGCTTCTGATCCATGGCGATGCCGCCTTTGCCGGCCAGGGCGTGGTGGCGGAATGTTTCGGTCTTTCCGGCCTCAAGGGCCACCGCACCGGCGGCTCGATCCATTTCGTCGTCAACAACCAGATCGGCTTCACCACCTCGCCGATGCATTCGCGCTCGTCGCCTTATCCGACCGACGTCGCCAAGATGATCGAGGCTCCCGTTTTCCATGTGAACGGCGATGACCCGGAAGCCGTGGTCTTCGCCGCCAAGGTTGCGACCGAGTTCCGCCAGAAGTTCCGCCGGCCGGTCGTTATCGACATGTTCTGCTATCGTCGCTTCGGCCACAACGAGGGCGACGATCCGTCCCTGACCCAGCCCCTGATGTACAAGCGCATCAAGGACCATCCGACCACCCTGACCATCTATGCCGAAAAGCTCATCGGCCAGGGCCTCATCACCCGTGCTGACTACGAAAAGATGGTCGCCGATTTCATGGCCCATCTCGAAACCGAGTTCGAGGGCGGCGACAATTACCGGCCCAACAAGGCCGATTGGCTCGACGGCGCCTGGAAGAACTTCAAGATGGCCGACGAGGACGGAGCCCGTCGCGGCCATACCGGCATCGAGATGCAGGCGCTCAAGTCGCTCGGCCGCAAGCTGACCGACCTGCCGGAGGGCTTTGCCGCCCACCGCACAATCGAGCGCTTCAACGCCGCCCGCAAACAGTCGATCGAAGAGGGCGAGGGCCTCAACTGGGCGACCGCCGAGGCCCTGGCCTTCGGATCGCTTCTGACCGAGGGCAACCCGGTGCGCCTTTCGGGACAGGACTGCGAACGCGGCACCTTCGCCCAGCGCAATTCGGTCTTTTACGACCAGAATACCGAACAGACCTACATACCGCTCAACAATCTCGCACCCGACCAGGCCCGCTACGAGGTCATCAACTCGATGCTCTCGGAGGAAGCCGTTCTCGGCTTCGAATATGGCTATTCGCTCGCCGAGCCCACGGCCCTGACCATTTGGGAGGCCCAGTTCGGCGATTTCGTCAACGGCGCCCAGGTCGTGCTCGACCAGTTCATTTCCGCCGGCGAACGCAAATGGTTCCGCATGTCGGGCCTCGTCGTCATGCTCCCCCACGGTTATGAGGGTCAGGGGCCCGAACACTCGTCGGGCCGCATCGAGCGCTATCTGCAACTCTGCGCCGAAGACAATATGCAGGTCGCCAACTGCACGACGCCGGCCAACTACTTCCATATCCTTCGGCGCCAGCTCAAGCGCGACTTCCGCAAGCCGCTGATCCTGATGACGCCGAAGAGCCTTTTGCGCCACAAGCGCGCCGTCTCCGGCCTCGCCGAATTTGGCCCCGATTCGTGTTTCCATCGTCTCCTCTGGGACGACGCGGAAGCACCTGGTACACCCAAGACGACGATCAAGCTCGCGCCGGACGACAAAATCCGCCGCGTGGTTCTTTGCACCGGCAAGGTCTATTACGACCTGCTCGAAGACCGCGAGGAACGTGGGGTCAACGACGTCTACCTGATGCGCGTCGAACAGCTTTACCCCTTCCCCGCCAAGGCCATGCACACCGAACTCTCGCGCTTCCCCAATGCCGATATCTTCTGGTGCCAGGAAGAGCCGAAGAACATGGGCTCCTGGGCCTTCATCCAGCCCTATATCGAATGGGTGCTCGAACAGCTCGGCCGCGCCGGCGAACGTGCGCAATATGTTGGCCGGCCCGCTTCGGCCTCGACGGCCACCGGACTGATGAGCAAGCACAAGGCGGAACTGAGGAATTTCCTCGACGAAGCCTTCGCAGAATAGTGAATGCGGCGCGGGACCGGTTCCGCGCCATAACCTTTAGAACGAACCAACCAGGCCAGATCAATGTCGACCGAAATCAAAGTGCCAACCCTTGGCGAAAGCGTCTCCGAAGCCACCATCGGCAAATGGTTCAAGAAAGTGGGCGATCCAGTCGCCGCCGACGAGCCGCTCGTGGAACTGGAAACCGACAAGGTCGCGATCGAGGTGCCCTCGCCCGTCGCTGGAACGCTCGAAGCTATCCTGGCCAATGAAGGCGAGACTGTTGGCCTCGACGCCCTCCTGGCGACGGTTGCCGAAGGCGCGCTTGCCGCCGCCCCCGCAGCAGCGCCCAAACCCGAAGACAAGCCGAAACCCGAAGACAAGCCGAAACCCGTCGACATTCCCCGGGTGGCACCCGCGGTAGCACAGGTTCCCGTGCCAAACGGCTCCGACATGCCGCCAAGCCCCGCTGCCGCCAAGCTGATGGAGGAAAAGGGCCTGACCGCCGCCGACGTCGATGGTTCAGGCAAACGCGGACAGATATTGAAGGAAGACGTGATGGCCGCCGCCGCAAAACCCGCTCCGGTCGCAGAAGCGAAGCCTGCTTCGGCCCCTGTTCCAGCGCCCGCGCCGCAGCCCACCGCCGCACCGGTTCAGATGCGCGCGCCCTCGCCGGTCGATGACGCGGCCCGCGAGGAACGGGTCAAGATGACCCGCCTGCGCCAGACCATCGCCACACGTTTGAAAGACGCGCAGAACACCGCCGCCATGCTGACCACCTTCAACGAGGTGGATATGGGGCCGGTCATGGAATTGCGCAAGCAATACAAGGACTTGTTCGAAAAGAAGCACGGCGTCAAGCTCGGTTTCATGGGCTTTTTCACCAAGGCTGTGACCCACGCGCTCAAGGAAATCCCGGCGGTCAATGCCGAAATCGACGGCACCGAGATCATCTACAAGAACTACGCCCATATCGGCGTGGCCGTCGGCACCGAAAAGGGTCTCGTCGTGCCGGTCGTGCGCGATGCCGACCAGATGACCATTGCCGAAATCGAAAAGGACATTGCCCGGCTCGGCGTCGCCGCCCGCGACGGCAAGCTCTCCATGGCCGACATGCAGGGCGGCACCTTCACCATCTCCAACGGCGGCGTCTATGGCTCGCTGATGTCGACCCCGATCCTCAACGCGCCGCAATCGGGCATTCTGGGCATGCACAAGATCCAGGACCGCCCGATGGTCGTTGGCGGACAGATTGCCATTCGTCCGATGATGTATCTGGCCCTAAGCTACGATCACCGCATCGTCGATGGCAAGGAAGCGGTGACCTTCCTCGTCCGCGTCAAGGAAAGCCTCGAGGACCCGCAGCGCCTGGTGCTCGATCTCTGAGCGAGCAGAACAAATTGCGATTTGGCCCGCCGGGACATCATACTCCGGCGGGTTTTTGTTTGCCTGATTCTCTGTTTCAGGCCAGGATCGGGGCAGATTCAATTCGCACTTTGAGAACATTTCATGCGCAAGATTCTTGGCATATTCGTTGCCCTTATGCTGGCAGCGCTTCTTCCCGCATCGGCTTTTTCACAAGATGCCGCCCAAACGGCGAGGGCACTCGAAAGTGAACAGAAAAACACAACAAATCTGCACTATGACGACTATTTCGGAACTCAGGTCGAATACCTTTCATCGCGCAACAAGGCCTATCTCTGGTTCCCGGGAAACAGCGTCATCGTGCCGGGTGAATGGATGATACTGGTGTCAACCAGCAATCCTTCGGCACCACCACTAATGTGTTTCAAATACCCGACAAACAGCTACAATCCTGCAACTGGCGAACGAGGCGGCAATTGGGAATGCCGCCCGTTGCCCGAATACCTCGGCACGTTGAAAGAACAGGTGAGCGGCGACTTGTTTCATTTGGCTAGAAGTCAGCATGTTCCCTTTGTTTTGAGCAAAGAACCGGCAACCCTGCAGCAGCTCAAGGATTCCATGTGATGATCTCCCCTGAATTCCTCATCACCGCGCTGATCGTCGTCCTCGCGCCGGGCACCGGCGTCGTTTACACGCTTGCAGTTGGAATTGGCCGCGGCCGTCTCGCCAGCGCCTTTGCCGCCTTTGGCTGCACCCTTGGCATCCTGCCCCATATCGCCGCCGCCCTTCTGGGTGTCGCGGCCCTGCTCCATACCAGCGCGGTTCTGTTCCAGATCTTCAAGTTCGCGGGCGCCGCCTATCTGGTCTATCTCGCCATTCAGGTGCTGCGCGACCGGGGAACCCTTTCCATTTCGCCCCGCCGCGATCAGAAATCCCTGTTCCAGATCGTTCGCACCGGTTTTCTCATCAACATTCTCAACCCCAAGCTCTCGGTCTTCTTTCTCGCCTTCCTGCCACAGTTCGCCCCGGCCGGCCGCGCCGACACGCTTTTTCACATGCTCGTTCTCTCGGCGATCTTCATGCTGATGACCTTTGCCGTTTTCGTCGTCTATGGCCAGTTCGCAGGCCTTGCCCGCGACTATGTGCTGGCCTGCGAAAGTGTCATGGCCTGGTTCCGCCGCCTGACCGCGCTCGCCTTCGGTGCGATGGGCCTGCGGCTCGCGCTGAGCGAGGCCTGACCGGATGCTGCCCCTGTCATTCCAGATGACCATGCTCGCCGGCGCAGTCCTGCTGCTTCTGGTTCATATCAGCGTCAATTCCTTCACCCTGAAAGCACAGGTCGGCAATGCCGCAACCGTCGGCGCCCGCGACGCCATGGCGCCGGCTGCCGGACTTGCGGGCCGCGCCGAACGGGCCCTCAGAAACTTCAACGAGACTTTCCCCGCCTTTGCCGCGCTCGTGTTGATGGCCGACAGTTTGGGCACGAGCAATGCGCTGACCCAGTGGGGTTCCGCCCTCTATCTCGGGTTCAGGATTCTCTACCTGCCGCTTTATCTCTGGGGCGTACCCTGGCTCAGAACCATCACGTGGAACATCGCGACGCTCGGCATTGCCCTCGTTCTCGTCGGCCTTTTCGTCTGATCAGCCCTGCGCGTCGTTTGCCGCCGGTGCGGGATGTATGGCGTAGCGCGTCAGAAGCGGCAGCTGGAATAGCGAGAAGACGAAGGTTAGGGGCATGATCCCCCAGACCTTGAACGCGATCCAGATATCGGTCGAAAAGCTCCGCCAGACCACTTCATTGAGCAAAGCCAGAACCACGAAGAACAGGCCCCAGCGAAGAGTCATCTGCCGCCAGCCCTCTTCCTGAAGCTTGTAGACCTCGCCGAACACATATTTCAGAAGGTTCTGCCCGAACAAAAGCCCGCCGAGAAGTACGGCGGCAAAGAGCGAATTGACAATCGTCGGCTTCATCTTGATGAACGTATCGTCCTGCAGCCAGAGGGTCAGCCCGCCGAAGATCAGAACGACAATGCCGGTGACGAGCGGCATGATCGCGACCCGCTTCATGATCAGCCAGCTGAGCGCGAGCGACACAACCATCGCCGCCATGAACCAAGCCGTCGCAACGAAGATCCCGGCCCGGGCGTTGACGATAAAAAAGATGACCAACGGCCCGAGTTCGAGCCCGAGCTTGATCAGTTGCGGGCGAAGCTCGCTCCAGTTGATCTCCTGGTCCTTGTCCTCACCCGCCATTCGGTTCGTCCTTCGCCTCGCCGAGCGAGGTCATTTTGCTGAGTTCAACCAGACGGCCGATATGGGCAGCCCATTGCGCTGGATCGAGTTCAGCCGCGCCGTCGCCGATTTCGACATCGAAGCAGCACTGGTCCTCCCGCGCCATCGCATAAAATCCCGGCGCGATCCAGATCAGCGTCTCCCGAGTGAGCCTGTCGAGCGCCTGTTCGGCCCTGTCCGGCATACATTCGATGCCGATCTGAAACCCGTTGGTGTGCGGCACGCGCGGAATGGTGAACGCGCCAGGAATGTCGTTGATCAAACGAGCAATTTGTCTGGCCCGCTCCACATAGTCCTTCATCAAGCCGAAGTGACGGTCGAACCCTTCAAGCGCCGAAATCGCCGCCGGAAACTGGCGGAAAACCTGTCCCCCGTGACGGGCGATCCAGTCGTCGCATTCGTCGATGAAATCTTCGTCGCCGCAGAGCACGCAGCCGTAAAGCCCACCGAAATCCTTGTAAAAACTGAGGTAAATCGAGTCGGCCAGCGCCGCGATCTCGCCGATGGACTTGTCGTAGGCGACCGCCGCACCCCAAGCCCGCGCCCCGTCTATGTGGAAATGAACCTGGTTCGTCCGGCACCAGCCTGAGATTGCCACGAGCTCATCCCATGGCGTCAGCTTGTAGCCCGCATTGCGCAGCGGCAGCTCCACCGAAACAGCACCCGGCTTTTCCCCCAGCGCCTCGAGATGCCGGACCGCGAACGGATCGCTGAGCTCGCCGATGCGCATGAGCGCCAGCCCGTGCAGCCGCTCGACCGCACCCTGTTCGTCCCTTGAAAAGTGACTGAGCGGATGCACCGCCGCGCTCGCCCGGCCCGCCCGGTCGTTTGCAACCCGCAGCGCCGCCATCTGCGCGATCATGCCTTTGGAAACAAAGCGCGCCCGGCGACCGGTCAGTTCCGCCATGCGCGTTTCAAGCAGTTCCGTCGCGCCGCCGCCGCCATAGCGGTCCGGATCGAGTTCGGCATAGCGACTGGAGGCCAGAGCCTCGAGCGTTTCGCGCGCGCTTCTCTGTGGATGCCCGCTCAAAAAGGCGGTGCACTCTTTCGATATGGCGCGGTCAACCATCGGTATGGCCGACAATTGCCCGCGCGAAATCCGCCGCCGCGAACGGCTCGAAATCGTCGACCCCCTCGCCGACACCGATGAAATGGACCGGCAGCTGATATTTGCGCGCAATGGCGACGAGAATGCCGCCGCGCGCCGTGCCGTCGAGCTTGGTCATCACCAGGCCAGTCACGCCCGCCCGTTTGCCGAAAATCTCGACCTGCTGCAGGGCATTCTGCCCGGTCGTCGCATCGAGGGTCAGAAGCACGGCATGCGGCGCCTCCGGTGCGACCTTCTTGATCACCCGGATGATCTTTTCGAGCTCGGCCATCAACTCGTCGCGGTTCTGCAGCCGCCCCGCCGTATCGATGATGAGAATATCGGCCTTCTCGGCCACCGCCTCGTTGACCGCATCGAATGCGAGGCCGGACGCATCCGAACCGGCCGGACGCGTCACCACCGGCACTCCGGTGCGCTGACCCCAGACCTGCAGCTGCTCGATCGCCGCCGCCCGGAACGTGTCGCCGGCCGCGAGCATCACCTTCTTGCCGTCGCGGCTGAATTTCTGCGCCAGCTTGCCGATTGTCGTCGTTTTGCCGGTGCCGTTGACCCCGACCATGAGCAGCACGAACGGACCCGAAACCCCGGCAACTTCGAGCGGCTGCGCGACCGGCCCGAGGACCTTTTCGACTTCCGCCGCCAGAACCGACCGGACCTCGTCGGTCGAAATCTGCTTGTCGTAACGGTCCTTGGCCAGCGTTTCGGTGATCGCCATCGCCGTTTCCATGCCGAGATCGGCCTGGATCAGCACGTCTTCAAGCTCCTCGATCGTCTCGTCGTCGAGCTTGCGCTTGGTGAAAACCGCCGAAATGTTGTCGGTCAGATTGTCCGACGTGCGTTTGAGCCCCGAAGCAAGCCGCTGGAACCAGTTCTTCTTTTTCGGTGCATCGGCAACCGGCTCAGGCTCAGGCTCAGGCTCAGGCTCAGGCTCAGGCTCAGGCTCAGGCTCAGGCTCAGGCTCAGGCTCAGGCTCAGGCTCAGGCTCAGGCTCAGGCTCAGGCTCAGGCTCAGGCTCAGGCTCAGGCTCAGGCTCAGGCTCAGGCTCAGGCTCAGGCTCAGGCTCAGGCTCAGGCTCAGGCTCAGGCTCAGGCTCAGGAATGGGCTCCGCCGGCGTCGCGGGCAAGTCCAGACTTTCTTCGATCGCAACCGGATCGATGGTCATTTCCGGAGGCGCTGGCGAAACATGCGGATGCGCCTCGCGGGCCGCGGCCGGAGGCGTGACTTGCGTGTCGGCCGGTTCGGTTGCGTGACGCTCGGGATGTTCGATCCAGTCGGGCGTGGCCTCGGGCGGCCCGGCCTCCGGCGCGTGCGGCTTTTCGGCCTCTTCGGGATGCGCCCGCTCGTCAATGTCCGGTTGTTGCTTTCGTCCGAACAGTCGGCCGAAAAAGCCGGGCTTCTTCTCGCTCACGGGTTTCTCCTACGCCGCCTGCCGGACGGCAACGCCCGTAAGATCCTGACCGGACAGGCCGGTAATATGAACATCGACGATCTCGCCGGCTCTGCCGCCGCCAAGCGCAACCGGCAGAAACTGCTCCGTCCGCCCCATGCCGCTCTGCTCGATGAGAACCCGTTCGACAAGACCGATCCGCGTTGCGGCGTGCGCCGCCAGCTTTCGCGCGCCTGCCTCCCGAAGCCGTGCCGCTCGTTCCTTGCGCAAGGCTTTCGGCACCTGGTTCGGAATGCGCGCGGCGGGCGTGCCCTTTCGTTCCGAATAGGGAAAGACATGCGCGTGGATGATGCCTGCCTCGTCGATGATCGAAAGCGAGTTTTCGAACATCTCGTCGGTTTCCGTTGGAAATCCGGCAATGATGTCCGCTCCGAACACCATGTCGGGCCGGACGCGCCGCGCCTCTTGCACGAACCTCAGCGTATCCTCGCGCGCATGCCGCCGCTTCATCCGCTTCAGGATCATGTTGTCGCCCGACTGGAGCGACAGGTGGAAGTGCGGCATCAGCCGCGGATCGGCAAGCGCCTCCATCAGCGCCACATCCGCTTCGATCGAATCGATCGAGGAAATCCGTAAACGCGGCAAATCGGGCACGTGCCTCAGGATCTGCTGCACCAGCTTTCCAAGGCTTGGCGTGCCGGGCAGGTCGGGTCCATATGAGGTGATATCGACCCCGGTCAAAACCACCTCGGCATATCCCTTTTCCGCAAGGTGCTTGATCTGGTCGACCACCTCACCCATCGGCACCGACCGCGACGGACCCCGTCCGAACGGAATGATGCAGAAGGTGCAGCGATGATCGCACCCGTTCTGTACCTGAACGAAGGCCCGCGCGCGCCCGTCGAGCCCGTCGATCAGGTGTCCCGCCGTCTCGCGGACGGCCATGATATCGTTGACCTTGATCTTTTCGGTCACAGGCAGATCGAGCCGCATCGTTTGGTAGGTTTCGGCCCGAAGCTTGTCGTGATTGCCGATGACGAGTGCGACCTCGTCCATCGCGCCGAACGTGTCCGCTTCGGTCTGCGCCGCGCAGCCGGTGACGACGATGCGGAGTGCGGGATTGTCGCGCTTGGCCTTGCGGATCGCCTGGCGGGCCTGGCGCACGGCCTCGCCCGTCACCGCACAGGAATTGACGATCAGAACGTCCTCATCGAACGCATCGGCGGCAAGATTGCGGATCACCTCCGACTCATAGGCATTGAGCCGGCAGCCGAAGGTCAGCGTTTCAAGCTTGGCCATCAGGCCGCTTCCGTTGAAAAGAGCGCCTGCGGCAGCTCGCCCTCGCCGTCAAGCGACCAGGGTCCGGTCATCAGAATATGATCGTCGCTGGCGCGCCAGGAAATTCGCAAGTCCCCGCCACGAAGCTGAATGATCGTGTCGCGCCCGGTCAGGCCCTTGCGTGCGGCCGACACACCGACTGCGCAGGCTGCCGTGCCGCAGGCGAGCGTTTCTCCCACACCCCGCTCCCAGACCCGCACCTTGATCCGGCCACCCTCGAGCACCTGGGCGATCGAGATATTTGCCCGCTCCGGAAACATGGGGTGGTTTTCGAGCAACGGCCCGAAAAGATGCAGATCGTACCCGTCCGGATCATCCTTGACCCAGAAGATCGCATGCGGATTGCCGATATTGGCGACTGAAGGCGTATGCAGCACCGGATTGTCGATCGGGCCGATCTGCAGTTCGATCCCCGTCGTGTCGGCGAATTCCTCGGCAAGCGGAATGGACTGCCAGTCAAAACGCGGCCGGCCCATATCGACCGTCACGTCCCGTCCAGCGACATCGGACACCAGAAGACCCGCATTGGTCTCGACCGTCACGAGGCTCCGCCCCAACTCTTCCGCCGCGATTGCCGCGATGCAGCGCGTGGCATTGCCGCACGCATCGACCTCGCCACCCTCGGAATTGTAGATCTTCATGAAAATGTCGGCGCCTTCGCTATGCGGGCGCCCGAGAACGATCAGCTGGTCGCAGCCGATCCCCTGTTCCCGGTCCGCGATCCAGCGGACCTGATCTTCGTTGAGGTCGATCGGCCGCGCGCGCGCATCGAGCACGACGAAGTCGTTGCCCAATCCGTTCATCTTCAAATAGGGGACCGCGCCGGCCATCTGGAAAAATCCCTGCCCCGAAGGGGGTGTCACCGCGACTATATGGACCACAATGCGGCGGATTTCCAGATCGAACGGGTTTGCGGTTTCACCGCCGCTTCTGAAAGACCGGGCGCAGCAAACATGAACTTTAACTCAATCTTTTCCTTGTTCTTCGTAATTTTACCAAATCCCCGAAGTGCTTCGACGCACGGAGTTGGCCATAAATGACGGCAAATACTGATATTATTGAAGAATTTCACGAATCCGGGAGTGTGGCGGAGGTTTCTCCTTCACCTTCGTCGGAGAGCAACGACTCGGCCCTGTCGCAGATCGGCGATCGCCTCGGTCATCTCAGCGTCTCCATTGCCGACGTATCGGGTCTGATTTCCGACATCGCCGCGTGCGGCGACCGGCAAATGCAGCTGGCCAATCAGGCAGCGTCCGATGCGCGCGACATGCAGGATGCCAACCAGACGCTGACCGAAAGCCTTGGCCATGCACGCCAGGCTGCGTCGCGCACGTCCGACACGCTCAATTCAAACGCCATTTCCGTGGCCGAGGCGCTCGAAAGCTCCACCGCCACCATGCAGGAACTGAGCCGGCAATCGCTGCACATTCACCAAAGCCTCGGCGGCTTCGATTCCGTGGTCAATCGCATCCGCAATTCATCCGAGGCGATCGCCTCCATCGCCCAGGAAACCCAGCTTCTCGCCCTCAACGCCAGCGTCGAGGCGGCCCGCGCCGGCGAAGCGGGGCGCGGCTTCGCTGTCATCGCCCAGGCGGTCAAATCGTTGGCCGATCAGATCAAGTCGTTCACCAATCAGAACGCCGAGGCCATTGCCCTTCTCCGCTCCCAGCTCGCCGCCATGCAGCAGACCGTTCAGGCGAGCGCCGCCACTGCCGAGGCTGCGCACGAGCAGGCCGGTCAGGCCCGCACCGCCGCCGCAGACCTCAACGCGCTCTCCGCTTCGGTGGGCGATCTGGTTTCCGAAATCGAAAAGATGAGCGAACCGGTCGAACGGAACCTTGCGACCTTTTCCCATCTCGGTACCAGCCTTGGCGAGATTGTCGGTCTCATCAAGCAATCGCATGGCAATCTCGCCGGCGCCCGTCTGCGCACCGATGACATTCTGACCATATCCGAAGACTTCATGCGGTTCGTCGCAGCGAGCGGCGTTGAAACCGCCGACACGCCGATGATCGAACTCGTGCAGTTCAAGGCCGCTGAAATCTCGGCCCTCTTCGAGCGGGCCATCCGCGCCGGCGTCCTGTCCGAAACCGATCTGTTTGACCGCAACTATGTTCCGGTCCCGGGTTCCGATCCTCAACAGGTCCTGACCCGCTACGTCGCCTTCACCGACAAGCATCTGCCGCCAATTCAGGAGCCCGTGCTCGACCTGGACGAGCGCATCACCTTCTGCGCCGCGGTCGATGTGAACGGCTATCTGCCGACACATAATCTGATCTATTCGAAGCCGCAGGGAAGCGATCCGGTCTGGAATGCCGGCAATTGCCGCAACCGGCGCATATTCAACGATCGCACCGGCCTGGGCGCCGGCAGCAACACCCAGTCTTTCCTGCTGCAGACCTACCGCCGCGACATGGGCGGCGGCCAGTTCGTTCTGATGAAAGACGTCAGTGCCCCGATCCACGTCAACGGCCGGCATTGGGGCGGGTTCCGCATGGGCTACAAGGTCTGACCGCCCGCCCGCTATGCCCGGTTGACGAAACCGATCCCGGCCGCGTCACCAAAACCGAACACCCGGTCGCGGGCAATCCCGTAGTCCGCATGTTCGAGATGTTCGAGCATCAGCGGCACATCGCGTCCGAGCCTTTCGATCTCCCGCAGGAACGCCGCGTAGTCCATCGGACCGTCACCGATCATCACTTCATCGAGGTGCAAAGCCGCCTGATGATAGAGCGTGATGTCCTTGGCGTGGCACGAGACGATGAAATTGCCGAGCTTTGAGAAGATCTCGTTGAGAAGCCCCGTCGTGTTGTAATAGGTCCGCGGCGTCATGATCAGGTTGACCGGATCGACATGGGCGGCAAAGGCCGGCCGGTCCACCGCCCGGATGAGATCGAGATAGCAGTCGACCGAATCCGGCAGCGCATATTGCATCATTTCGAGCGCGAATTTGGCGCGCTTCGGCTTCACGCTGTCGATGATGCGCCTCACCGTCACGACGGCCAGATCGAAGGCTTCAGCACTCAAATTCTTCGGATGCGGCGCATAATCGCTATTGGGTTCGTACGTGCCGATATAGGTCACGGCGCAACCTGCATCGACCTCGTCGGCAATGGCGAGGCACTCGATGGCCCGCGCCTGGTGTGATTGGCGTACCTCAGGCTCGACTGCTGTGATGTTTTTCCAGATGCCGAGCTCGGCGATCTTGACGTTCTCGGCGGCAAAGGCCTGTTCGATGGCCCTGAGGCGCGCCGCATCATTGAGGTCGACCGGCGGGCAATAGGCCGCTCCATAACCGAACCGCTTGTGCGCTTTGGCAAATTCCAGCGGATCGCCCGCCGGATCCGCATCTACTCCGTGTCCCCCAAGCCGGATCATCTGGTCGCCCTCCCATGGCCTTCATCCTGAGCCCGTCGAAGAATGAAGCTGAAATTGATCTGATCCCTGAAGCAGGTCCTCATGGCTCGACCGGCTCACCTTGAGGTGGAACCCCGCGTGAATGGCTGCCCCTCAGACCCACTCGCCCTTGCGCATCACCGGCACCCGGTCGGCATTGCCGGTAATCCCGTCGACATTGATCTTGTTCGAGCCGATCATCCAGTCGACATGAATATGCGAGCTGTTGCCGCCGCGCGCCGAGACCTCATCGCCCTGGACCGTGTCGCCGTCGGTGAAGCACTTCCAGTACGACTGACCGAGCGCGATATGCGACGAGGCATTCTCGTCAAAAAGCGTGTTGTAGAACAAAAGCCCCGTCTTCGAGATCGGCGATGAATGCGGCACCAGGGCCACTTCACCGATCCGGCGCGCGCCTTCGTCCGTGTCGAGCAGTTTGATGAAGACGTCCTGCCCCTTCGAAGCCTTCGCCTCGACAATGCGGCCCTGTTCGAACCTCACCTCGATATCCTCGATCAAGGTGCCGTTGTGGCTCAGGGGCTTGGTCGAGCGGACCGTGCCGTTGACCCGGTGGGCATGGGGCGTGGTGAACACTTCTTCGGTCGGAATATTGGGGTTGCACCAGATGCCGTTCTTGGAAAGCGCTTCACCGCCCATCCACAAATGCTGGTCGGCGAGCCCGACCGTGAGGTCCGTGCCCGGCCCGGTAAAGTGCAACGCCGAAAAACGGTTGCCATTGAGCCAGTCGGCCCGCGTCTTCAGGTCGGCATTGTGCGCCTGCCAGGCCGCGACCGGATCGTCGACATCGACGCGGCTCGCGGCGAACACTGCCTTGGCCAGCTTTTTCTGGGCCTTTTTCGCCTTCTTGTCGGGAAAAACCAGCTCCGCCCATTTCTGCCCGGGATAGGCAACGATGTTCCAGTTGATGTTGAACTGGGTGATGCGCTCGCGCACCGCCGTATAGGCCGCCGACTGCGCCTTGTTGGACCGGCCGACCTTGTCGGGATCTTCCCCGGCCAGAAGCATCGGGTCGTCGCCGGCGATCGCGAGCCGCGCCGCGTTGTTGTCGAAGGCCCGCGCCATCGCATCGAACAGATAACCCGGCGCGTAGTCGAAAATCTCGTCGCGCCCGTAGCGGAAGCGCATCAGGCTCGATTCGGGATCGGAGAAAAGCGTGATCACCGCCGAAGCGCCTTCCTTGTAGGCATGTTCGGCAATGGCCCGCGCCAGCGGCGCCGCCTCGATTGACGAGGTCATGACCAGATCCTGGCCCTTTTGCAGCCTGAGGCCGACCTTGACGGCAACCTCGCCGAGTTTGTTGAGCAATTCGGAATCGACTGCGGACATGGAACACCTATGAACTGAAGAACGGAAACGGCCCCGGGGCCGGAATGACATGAACGCCCTAACTAAGCCTTGCCGGCCAAAGCTTCAACGGCCTCGCCGATGATTTTGCGGAGTTCTGGCGCTGCGGGCAGAAACTGGACAGATCTGATTCGTCCATCGGGACCGGTGATGGCCACCAGGCGCAAACGGCGCTCGCCCACCCGCCACCAGCCGTTCAGCTCCACCCTTTCGGGAATGCGTTCGTCCTGTGGTCGCTTCAAGGTCCACACTCGCGCCTCCAGCTTGCCCAGCCGCTCGATATCCCTGGCCGCGAACAAAGCCGCCCGCTCCCACTCTCCGCCCAATGCCGTTTGGTCATGAAAACTCAAGACTTCGGGCGGCGTCTCACCTTCCCTGATCAGATGGGCAAGAACTTGCCCGCTGCGGAGTTCAAGGATCGCCGCTAGGTCCTCGACAACCAAACCGCTGTCAAAAACGACTGGCCCAGTCAGCGCTGCAATTCCTTGCGCCGCCTTAACGACCAAATCGTTGACAAAGGGCTCGTCCGCATCGCCGAAAAACCATGTGATCAGGTCCGGCACGTCCTGCCGCGCGCCGGCATGCGCTGACCGTTCGCCCACCCGCCAGTACCCGCTGACCTCGTATCGCCATTCCTCGTTCGGACTGTAGCGGATGTCCTCGAGCCCCAGCGACACTTCGAGCGCGCCGAACCGGCGCACATCGTCGTCGGCAAACTGAGCGACCCAGCGATGGTCATGGCTCGGACCCCACTCTTCCCCCGTCCAGTCCTTGCTGACGCTGGAAGATTGCGACTTGATCCATCCGATGATAGGTGGCGGTGCTCCGCCTGCGAGCCCTGCCAGTACATCTGTGCTGATCTCAGAGAGAACGGTTCTGAATTGCAGCGCGGTCGCGGCAGAGCTCAGCTCGATACGTGGCGGCATCGCAGCATCGTCAACATCCGCCCGCCGTTCCGCCGGTCCCGCAACCCGAATCGTGAAAAGCCCGTTGGGCTTCGGCTTGATCGCATCGAGCCGGTAGGTCTTGCCACCCACTTCGAATTCATCGCCCGCCGCGAGGACCATCTCCTTGTCCGGCAGGATCATCAGAACGCTCCTTGCCCCCGGCCGTTCCTCGCGTTCGTAGACATTGACGAACTTGACCTCGACCCCGGCGATGTCATCGACCGTCGTCGTGGTGAACTGGAAGATGGTTTCTGGTTGGAGCGGCATGGAAAGCGTGATTGGCGGCGCCATACCACCATGGACTTATTTCGACCGCAATGCCAGTTTCCCTCTCACGCCAACATTGATCGGAGAAAGGGCTGACCGATGGCATTCGAAGACCTCAAGGCAAGAATCGCGCTTCTCTTCGAACAGATGATCGACGAGCCGGAAGACGCACACGAAGCGCTGGAAAAGCTGCGGGAATCCATCGCCGAATTGCGCGCGACCGGCATGCCGGTTCCCGCCGACGTGCTCGATATCGAACAAAAGCTCGAGGCGCTCGAACAGTCCGGAAGATGAACTTGTCGGT
Source organism: Hyphomicrobiaceae bacterium (assembly GCA_020638095.1). GTDB lineage: Bacteria > Pseudomonadota > Alphaproteobacteria > Rhizobiales > Devosiaceae > JACKJF01. The sequence continues at coordinate 431,125 of JACKJF010000003.1, forward strand.
TGCGGGAAGCGGGTCCGGGCTGGCAAGGGCAACCGGCCTTGAAGCGCACCTTGGCGACGCGCAATGGTTTTACCACCGCGCCCGGCAGTCAGTCTATTTCACCGCCTTTTCCCCCGCCGTTCCCAACCGTGCCGAGCTTCAACTCGCCGCCAAAGCTCTTTGCGCCCATGCGCCGCAGCTTCTCGACGGATTCGAATCCGTCTTTGGAAATAGTGCCGAACGATTCGACCCACTGATCGAGATGTACGAGGTCCCTGACCTCTCGGCCTATCCCGACGCCTGGGACGTGACCGGTGCCGAGCTTTTCGACCGGCCGGATCTGCCGCCATTTCGCATCCGGGTCGCCATTTCCGTGTCAGGTCCGGATCAAGAAGGACGGGCCGCCTCCATTCTCGTGCTTGCCACCCATGCGCTCCTTGAAGGCGCCGATTCCGCCCGCCTCAGTCGCTCTGGCGTCCGCAACCAGACAAAGGCTGGCGGCGACATTCAAAAACCCACACCAAAAGGGTTGGCCATGACTGCGGCCCTGCTTGCTCCGGTGCAACTCCTCCTCGGCAACTTGCTTGGTCCAAAAAAGGGGCCACGCGGACAAAGAAGCCTCGTTCTCGATCACGGCCGCGTCCGCGATCTGGCCCACAATATCGGCGTATCCCAGCGCGCCTTTCTCTTTGCCCTCGTCGGTTTCGCGCTCAACGGCGAGGATCACATCTTCTCCCGGAAGCGCATTTTCATCAATTTCACCACGCTTGGCGTACACGGAGAAAAGGGCCACGCCGGTGACTTCCAGTTTCACGTGATGGAAGCCAGGCTGCCGCTCAAACCCGATTTCGCAACCTTCGCCAGATGCGCCGACGAAAGCCTGGCCAAAGCCGACGCCAGGGGCCCCACATTTTCCCAGGCCTTCATCAACCGGCTCTTTGCCCTCCATCGCAGGCTTGCGGAACGCCTGCCCGTTCTCTACCCCACCCGCTTTTTCCAGTTCGCGGGCTTTTTCGATCTCAATCTTTCCATTACCCCGCCCCATCGCCTTGCCGGGCCGCTGACCCGCAGCCTGATGGAGCCGATCTTTGCCGGCACCTTTCATCCGGGCCTTAATTCCTGCGTCTTCGTTCCGCAAAAGAAGGTGATTACCCTCAATTTCGAAATGCAGTCGCACCTGCTCGACCGTGTCGGCGCGGTGCAGCATCTGTTTGAAAGCCTCTGAGCACCTGCACCTGAAACATCAGGAGAAGTCCATGCCCCGCCTCCAGCAGATTGGTTCAGATATCTGGCTGGGCGAAGGACCCGTCGTTGATTTCTATGGCTTCCCCTACTCGACCCGCATGCTTGTGGTTCGCCTCGGTGATGACCAACTCTGGGTCTGGTCACCCATCATACTCGACGAAGAATTGAGGACCGAGGTCTCGGCCCTCGGCGGGCCCGCCCATCTCGTCTCGCCCAACAAGCTTCATCACTTGTTCCTCAAGGACTGGCAGGCGGCCTGGCCGGAGGCAAAGCTTTGGGGCCTGGCCTCGGTACAATCAAAGCGCAAGGACCTCAAATTCGCGGGCACGCTTTCGAATATGCCGCCGCCCGATTGGGCCGAAGAGATCGACCAGACCGTCTTCGCCGGCAGCCCGTTCATGGACGAATGCGTCTTCTTTCACAAAGCGAGCAGAACGGCGATTTTCGCCGACCTGATCGAGAACTTCTCCGAGCATTTCCTTAACACCGATCCCGGCTGGACGGGGTGGAAGCGCTGGGTCGCCCGCATCTGGCACATCACCGAACCCTTCGGCATGGCCCCGCTCGAATGGCGCCTGAGTTTTCTTGACCGCGCCAAAGCCCGCAAAGCGCTCGACAAGGTCATCGGCTGGAATGCCGGACAGGTCGTCATGGCCCATGGCCGCTGGATCGACAGGGACGGCGCCGATTTCATCCGCCAGTCCTTCCGCTGGCTCAGGCGGCCCACGAACCCCGATTCGCATTGACTCCCTGACCACTTTCCCCCATAAGCCCGCCAACTCACGTCAGAAGACGATCCTGAGCCACTGGTGCCTCCGGGAGAGGCACGGTCAACACCCATCAGCGCGTTGCGCCCGTGGGTGTGTTTGGCTTTGGATTTGGCATTCGGCGCCAAAGTCACCATCTGTGCCGGATGAATCAGATGATGTGGGCCAGCAAGGGTCGCGGACGACCCTGCCTTTTTGGCAGGTGAGGACCCCGGCAAGCACTTTCGCCGCCCCTGCGGAGGGTCAGCAAACCTGATAGCGCCGAGCGCCATCGGGTGAGCCTAGGGCCCGTGAGCGACAAAGAAGAAAGACCATGTTCGAGACTCTCAGCGATCGCCTGAGCGACATATTCAAGGGACTGACCGGACGCGGCGCGCTGAGCGAGGCCGATGTCAGCGCCGCCCTCCGCGAGGTGCGGCGGGCCCTGATCGAGGCCGACGTGTCGCTCGAAGTCGCCCGCGCCTTTATCGAGCAGGTCCGCGAGCGCGCCACCGGTGCCGAAGTCACCCGCTCGGTCAAGCCCGGCCAGCAGGTCATCAAGATCGTCAACGACGAGTTGGTGCGCGTGCTCGGCGACGAGGCCGCCCCGATCGATCTCAGGGCCACCCCGCCCGTGCCGATCCTCATGGTCGGCCTGCAAGGCTCCGGCAAGACCACGACCTCGGCCAAGATCGCCAAGCGTCTCAACGAGCGCGAAAACAAGAAGGTCCTGCTCGCGTCGCTCGACACCCGCCGTCCCGCCGCCATGGAGCAGCTCAAGGTGCTCGGCGAGCAGATCGGCGTTGACGTGTTGCCGATTGTTGCCGGCCAGACCCCGATCCAGATCGCCGGCCGCGCCGCCGACGAAGCGCGCAGGGGCGGCTATGACGTTTTCATTCTCGACACCGCCGGCCGCACGCATATCGACGAAGAACTGATGGCCGAAACTTCGGCCATCGAACAGGCGACCCGGCCGCATGAAGTGTTGCTCGTCGCTGACTCGCTGACCGGCCAGGACGCGGTCAATCTCGCCCGCTCCTTCGATGAACGCGTCACGCTCACCGGTATCGTGCTGACCCGAATGGATGGCGACGGGCGCGGCGGTGCGGCCCTCTCCATGCGCGCAGCGACCGGCAAGCCGATCAAGCTGATCGGCACCTCCGAAAAGATGGATGGGCTCGAACCCTTCCATCCCCGGCGCATTGCCGACCGCATTCTCGGTATGGGCGACATCGTTTCGCTGGTGGAGAAGGCCGCCGAGACCGTTTCGGCCGAAGACGCCGCCAAGATGGCCAAGAAGGTCCGCAAGGGGGAATTCGACCTCGAGGATCTCAAGAGCCAGCTTCTGCAGATGAAGAAGATGGGCGGCATGAACGCCCTGATGGGCCTGATGCCCGGCATGGGCCAGATCAAGAAGGCCATGCAGAATGCCAATGTCGACGAGAAGGTCTTTGACCGGCAGATCGCCATCATCAATTCAATGACAAAGAAGGAACGGGCCAACCCGAACCTTCTCAATGCCTCGCGCCGCAAGCGCATCGCCAACGGGTCCGGCCTTCAGGTCTCCGACGTCAACAAGCTGATGAAGCAGCACCAGCAGATGGCGGGCATGATGAAGAAAGTCGCCAAGGGCGGCGGTCTCGGCGCTCTGTCCGGCATGCTCGGTGGGCGCGGCGGCCCCATGGCGGGCGGAATGGGCAAGATGCTTGGCGGTGGCATGCCCGACCTGTCGAACATGGACCCGAGGGAACTTGAGCAGATGGCCAGGCAGATGGGGATTGACCCCAAGAGCCTGCCGTCAGCTCCCGACACGGGTGGCGACGCGCTGCCGGCCGATTTTTCGCAACTCGCCAAAAAGGCGGGCGCCCTGCCCGGCCTTGGCGGCAAACCCCAGTTTCCTGGACTTCCGGGCCTCGGCTCCGGACCCGCAAGGAAGAAATAACCTCAACTCACCACACCAACAGACCATCAAGGACTTCAAATGACTGTCAAGATTCGCCTTTCCCGGGCCGGCTCCAAGAAGCGCCCCTACTATCACATCGTCGTGGCCGACGAACGCGCCCCGCGCGACGGCCGCTATATCGAGCGCATCGGCGCCTACAATCCGATGCTGGCCAAGGAGTCCGGCGAACGCGTCAAGCTCGACAAGGATCGGGCCGAGCATTGGCTGAGCGTCGGCGCCCAGGCGACCGACCGCGTTGCCCGCTTTCTCGATGCTGAAGGCCTGGTGAAACGCGAAGCACGCAACAACCCGAAGAAGGGCGAGCCGGGCCAGAAGGCCAAGGAACGCGTTCAGGAAAGGCTCGACGCCGAGGAAGCCCGGAAGCAGGCTGAGGCCGAAGCCGCCGCTGCTCCCGCACCTGCCGAAGAGGCACCGGCCGAGGAAGCCGCCTCCGACGAGCAGGCCGCCGAGTAAGCGGAAGCCGCTTGCGCGCGTCCGTCATGGCGGGCAACCTCATCCCGAGCCTGTCGAAAGGCAGGGTTGCGCGGCAATCTGCGCCTTTCGCGGGAGGCCCCGAACGTGCCTGAGAACGCCGACAAACCTCAACTCGTGCTCATGGGCCGCATCGGCGCGGCCCATGGCATTCGGGGCGAGGTCCGGATCAAGAGTCACACCGAAGTCCCGATCGATATTGCCTCGTATGGTCCGCTAACTGACAAGACCGGCGCGCGTCGGTTCGAGATCGTCAACGCGCGCCTTGCCAAGGACATGGTCATTGCCCGCCTCAAGGGCGTGACCGACCGCACGGAAGCCGAAAAGCTCAACGGCACGGATCTCTACGTCGCCCGTTCGGCAATTGAGACGCCGGAGGACGAGGATGAGTTCCTGCAGTCCGACCTGATCGGCCTTGAAGTGCGCGATACCGAAGGACGCCGTCTCGGCCGGATCAAGGCCATTCTCAACTACGGCGCCTCGGATATCGTCGAGGTCGCGCTCGACGCGGGCGGTTCCGCGCTCTTTCCCTTCACCCGCGCCGTTGTCCCTGAAATCGACATCGATCAGGGGTTTGCAACTCTTGTACCACCGGATGAAAGTGAAGTAGCGGACGCCGACGCATCATGAGTTTTGACGCCGACATCATCACGCTTTTTCCCGAGCTTTTTCCCGGACCATTGGGCGCCTCGGTGATCGGGCGCGGCCTCGCTGAAAACCTCTGGTCGCTTCGAACCCATCAGCTGCGCGAGTTCGCCAGCGACAAACACCGCACCGTCGACGACACGCCCGCCGGTGGCGGGCCGGGCATGGTGCTGAGAGCTGATGTTCTTGCCCGCGCCATCGATCATGTCAGTCCCGAAACCGACACCCGGCCGCGTCTCCTGATGAGCCCGCGCGGCGAGCCATTGACGCAGAATCTCGTCCGGGAATTTGCCGGGGAAGCGGGCCTCGTCATCGTCTGCGGCCGCTTCGAGGGCGTCGACCAGCGCGTCATCGACAGCCGGAATTTGCGGGAAGTCTCGATCGGCGACTATGTGCTCGCCGGCGGCGAGGTGGCGGCGATGGTGCTGCTCGAAGCCGTGGTTCGCCTTCTGCCCGGTGTGCTCGGCAAGGCGGAAAGCCACGCCGACGAAAGCCACGAAAGCGGCCTGCTCGAATATCCGCACTATACGCGTCCCGCCATTTTCGAAGGTCAGACGATCCCCGACGTGCTGACCTCCGGCGATCACGGCAAGGTCGATGACTGGCGGCAAAGTGAGAGCGAAAAGCTCACCCGCCTGCGCCGGCCAGATCTTTGGGCAAAGCGCCACAAGGACTAGCCGTCGGGACCTTCTTCGTCAGTTTGTCGAACCACGAAGGTCTAAGACCATTTCTGTCCGCGTCGCTTCGCGCCTCGCGATGACGACTGGCTCAACCGGGACGATGCGGCTTCTGCAATTTCCGATGCTAATCCAGCCGCACCACGACAGGCGCATGGTCGGAGGGCTGGGTGCCATGGCCGCGCCAATCCCTTAAAATCTCAGCGCCGGCCGAATGCGCTGCCACGTCATTCGTCGCCCACACATGGTCGAGCCGCCGGCCCTTGTCGGCGCTGTCCCAGTCGGGCGACCGGTAGCTCCACCATGAATAGACCTTCTGGTCGTAAGGGATGTGCTTGCGCACCAGGTCCGTCCAGTTGCGCCGCGCCAGAAGCCGGTCCAGCGCTTCGGTTTCGACCGGCGTGTGCGACACGATCTTGAGGAGCTGCTTGTGGCTCCAGACGTCATTCTCGTGCGGTGCGATATTGAAATCGCCCGCTATCAGATGGCCGCTGTCGAACGCCTTGTCGTCGAACCAGTCCTGCAGCTCGGCCAGATAGTCGAGCTTGTGCGCGAACTTCGGATTCTCCTTGGGATCGGGAATGTCGCCCCCGGCCGGAATGTAGAAATTGTGCAGGGTCAGGGGTCCACGGCCATAGTCGACCTGCGCCGCCACGTGCCGGGCATGATCGATGCCGCCAAGCACCCGGCTCGTCTGGTCGCCCAGGGGCAGGCGCGAGATGGTCGCAACACCATGATAGGCCTTCTGGCCATGCACGACCTGATATCCGTATCCCGCCGCTGCAAGTTCCCTCGAAGGAAACTGATCGTTGGTGCATTTGATTTCCTGTAGTGCCAGCACGTCCGGCTTCACCGCTTTGAGAAATTCAAGCACCATCGGCAGCCTCAGGCGCACCGAATTGATGTTCCAGGTGACAAAGGTCAGAGGCATGGACGGCTCCGCAAGGATCGCAGTCAGGAGTTGAGTGAGGCGAACCCGAAGGGATTCGGCCCCCGACTCTAGGCCAGCCCGACGAGCACCGCAAACCGGTTCCAAACGATCGAAGGACTATTTCTTGATTTTGCCGCGGATCTCGGTGATCGGCGCAACGAAGGTGTTGAGGTCCTTCTGGATGCGCCGGAGCGCGGTTTCCGCCACATCGGGAAATTGCTGCATGAGCTTGAGGAACGTGTCGCGCGGCACCATCAGCAGTTCGCATTCGCTGGTCGCGGTGAGCGTCGCGCGGCGCGGATGGCTGGTCAGGAGTGCCAGTTCCGCCACCACTGTTCCGGGCGCCGAGATTTCGCTCGAGGCGCCTTCCTTGTCGACCGACGTCAGGCTTCCGGACATCAGAACGAAGGCTCCCGGCACCACGTCGCCCTTGCGGAACAGGACCTCGCCGGGCCTCAGCACCCGCCGCTCGGAGGCAAACGCGAGCATGCGCTTCTGTTCCACCGAGCAGATGGAAAAGAAGTCCGCCGCGTCCAGAACCCGCGCCGCATCTTCAAGATGCATGAAAGCCTGCCCCCAATCGAACTGCTCGCGCCACCTTTGAACCCTTAAAGCCCAAACCTGCCCGCGCCAAGGGGGCGGCGCGGGTTTTCGTCCGACGTGGTTGATGCTGGGCGCCCGGCGGGAGGCGTCAGGGCACGAGCCGGTAGCCGCCCTCTTCGGTGACCAATAGCCGCGCATGCGACGGGTCGCGTTCGATCTTCTGGCGCAGCCGGTAGATATGCGTCTCGAGCGTGTGGGTGGTCACCCGATTGTTGTAGCCCCAGACCTCCTGCAGCAACACGTCGCGCGAAACGGTCTTGGCGCCCTGCCGGTAGAGGAATTTGAGGATCGAGGTTTCCTTGTCGGTCAGGCGAACCTTGCCGCCTTCCGCCGTCTCCATCAGTTTGGCGGCCGGCTGGAACGAGTAATGTCCGATCGTGAAGACCACGTCCTCGCTCTGATCGTGCTGCCTCAAAGCGGCGCGGATGCGCGCCAGAAGCACGGAAAAGCGGAACGGCTTGGTCACATAGTCGTTGGCGCCTGATTCGAGGCCGAGAATTTCGTCGGCGTCCGAATCCTGGCCGGTGAGCATCAGGATCGGGCTGTTGAATCCGTTGCCGCGGAGAATCTTGACGGCTTCGCGCCCGTCCAAGTCGGGTAGCCCGACATCCATGATCATCAGATCGATATGCTTGTCGCGCGCCGCATTGAGTGCGTCGCAGGCCTTGTCGGCCTCGGTAATCTGGAATTCGCGGTAATGGCTCAGCTGGTCGACAAGGGTCTTTCTGAGCTCGTTGTCGTCATCGACGATGAAAAGGTGCCGTTTGATCATTTCCCTACTCCGCAAGGGTCTGCACTTGGCCGCGACCATCGCGGCCAATGTTTACGCGCCGGACTATCTTGCAGGCCATTGTGACATGCCAATCAATTGGCCGTGAAAGCCGCGTTATGGTTAAGCGGCCGGGGGGCTTTTATGTGCGCGAACCGAAAAGCGCCGAGCCGACCCGCACATGGGTGGCGCCCATTTCGATCGCCGTTTCGAAATCGGCGCTCATGCCCATGGAGAGGAACGGAAGACCCTCGGAAACCTGCATCTGTTTCATCTGGGCGAAGAACGGGCCTGGCGCGTCGTCGGCGGGCGGAATGCACATGAGTCCCACCACATTGAGCCCAAGCTCGTCCCGGCAGAGCTTCACGAAAGCCGGCGTTTCATCAGGATCGATTCCGGCCTTCTGCTCTTCCCGCCCGATATTGACCTGGACGAAGACCGGCAGGTTTCTCCCGGTTCGCTTGAATTCGTCCGACAGGGCGCGCGCGACCTTCTCCCGGTCGACCGATTCGATGACATCGAAGAGGGCGACGGCGTCCCTGACCTTGTTGGTCTGAAGCGGTCCGATCAGGTGAAGCGCGACGCCGGGATAGTCGGCCCTCAGGGCCGGCCATTTGGCCTTGGCCTCCTGCACCCGGTTCTCCCCGAAAACCCGCTGCCCGGCCTCCAGAAGTGGACGGATATCCTCGGCGCCAAACGTCTTGGAAACGGCAACCAGCTCGACCTCACGCTCCGGTCCGTCGAAGCGGCGGATCGCCTTGTGCATGCGGGCACGGATATAGTCGAGCCGATCGTGGGTCACCATGGCCATCCCGTCGCGTGTGCCAGCGGCCACAATCGCACGCGTCCGGTCTTGGCCCGCCCCTTGAGCGCATTGACCTCGGACCCCGTTTTGTGGTGATGCTCGCCTAACCAATTTCGGGCCCCAACTCAAGCTTGCGGCCCCAACCCGATCACCAGGGCAATGAGTCACGTGAAGACGACGAGCAGACCCGACGGCGACGAAATCGCCCGCTACAATCCGCGCGAAATGGAGCCGCACTGGCAGAAGGTGTGGGACGAGCAGAAGACCTTCATGCTGCCCGCCGAGGATGACGGGCGCGAGAAATTCTACGTGCTCGAAATGTTTCCCTATCCGTCCGGCCGCCTCCATGTCGGCCACGTCCGCAACTATTCGATGGGCGACGTCGTTGCCCGTTACCACCGCGCCCGCGGCAAGGCGGTGCTGCACCCCATGGGCTGGGACGCGTTCGGCCTGCCGGCTGAAAACGCGGCGATGAAAACCGGCGGCCACCCGCGCGACTGGACCTATGCCAATATCGCGGCCATGCGCGCGCAGCTCCAGTCCATGGGCCTGACCCTCGACTGGTCACGTGAATTCGCCACCTGCGATCCCGAATATTATGCCCAGCAGCAAAAGCTCTTCCTCGACTTCTATGCGGCCGGTCTCGTCGCCCGCAAGAAATCGAAGGTCAATTGGGACCCGGTCGACCTGACCGTTCTGGCCAACGAACAGGTCATCGACGGACGCGGCTGGCGGTCTGGCGCCGTGGTCGAGACCCGCGAGCTCACCCAGTGGTTCTTCAAGATCACCGACTATGCCGAAGATCTTCTGTCGGCCATCGACACGCTCGACGGCTGGCCAGACAAGGTTCGGCTGATGCAGCGCAACTGGATCGGCAAGTCCGAAGGCATGCTGATCCGCTGGCAGTTGACGGAGGACTCTGCGCCCGAAGGCCATTCCGAACTCGAAGTCTATACGACCCGTCCGGACACGATCTTCGGGGCCTCGTTCATGGCCATCGCCGCCGACCATCCGCTCGCCGCTGCCGCGGCGAGGTCAAATCCCGATCTTCAGGCCTTCATCGAGAAGTGCCGCAGGGTCGGCACCTCCGCCGCGACCCTCGAGACCATGGAAAAGGAGGGCATGCCGACCGGGATTCACGTGAAACATCCGTTCGATCCCGATTGGACCCTGCCCGTCTACGTCGCCAATTTCGTCCTGATGGAATACGGAACCGGCGCCATTTTCGGCTGCCCGTCCGGCGACCAGCGCGACCTCGACTTCGCCCTCAAATACGATCTGCCGCATGTCGCCGTCGTCATGCCCGAGGGCGAGGACGCCACCTCGTTTGCCATCGGCAGCGAGGCCTATGCCGGCGACGGCGTGATGATCAACTCCTCCTTTCTCGATGGTCTTGGCAACCAGGCCGCCTTCGACGAGGTTGCCCGCCGCCTTGGCGCGGTTGAGATCAACGGCAGGCCGCAAGGCGTGCGCCAGACCAATTATCGTCTGCGCGACTGGGGTATTTCGCGCCAGCGCTATTGGGGCTGCCCGGTCCCGATCATTCATTGCGACACCTGCGGCGAGGTTCCGGTCGCCGAAGCCGACCTGCCGGTGCGGCTGCCCGACGATATCGACCTCTCCAAACCCGGCAACGCCCTTGAGCGCCACCCGACCTGGAAACACGTGACCTGTCCCAATTGCGGTCTGCCGGCTTTGCGTGAAACCGACACGATGGACACCTTCGTCGATTCGTCCTGGTACTTTGCCCGTTTCACGGCGCCCCATGCCGCGACCCCGACCTTGCCGCAGGTCGCCAATTCCTGGCTGCCGGTCGACCAGTATATCGGCGGCGTGGAACACGCGATCCTGCACCTGCTCTATTCGCGTTTCTTCGCCCGCGCCATGCACAAGACCGGCCATCTCGGAATGGACGAACCGTTCCGCGGCATGTTCACCCAAGGCATGGTGACGCACGAGACCTATAAGGACGAGGCCGGAAAATGGGTCGCGCCGCAGAACGTTCATGTCGAGACGAAGGACGGCGTGCGCATCGCGACGCATGTTGAAACCGGACGGCCGGTGAGCATCGGCTCGGTTGAAAAGATGTCGAAGTCGAAACTCAACGGCATCGACCCGGAAGATATCCTCAAGTCGCATGGCGCCGATGCGGCCCGCTGGTTCGTCCTCTCCGACTCCCCACCCGAACGCGACGTCGAATGGACCGCCGCCGGCATCGAGGGCGCCAATCGTTTCGTGCAGCGGGTCTGGCGCCTGCTCAACGAAGCCCAGCGCCTGCTTGCCGGTGAATGCTCCGAGCATGTCGAAGAGGACGAGTCCGCCCTCGCCTTCCGCAAGATTGTTCACAAAACGGCCAAGAGCGTCGGCGAGGAAATCGAGGGGCTGAAGTTCAACCGCGCCATCGCCCAGCTTTACGAGCTGACAAATGCAATGGCCAAATTCGTCACGGACGTTGCCGCCGCGCCAAATTCCGCCCGCCGCGCCGCCCTTCGCGAAGGCATGGACACGCTGACCATTTGTCTTTCGCCTTTCATGCCGCACCTGGCCGAATCGGTCTGGGCGCTGTTGGGAAAAGATAAACTCGTTTCCGATAGCATGTGGCCGGAAGTCGATGAGCGTCTGCTTGTCGAGCAAAGCGTCGTCATTCCGGTCCAGGTCAACGGCAAGCGCCGCGGCGAGATCACCGTCGCCAAGGATGCGGCCGATGCCCTGGTCGAGGCCGAGGCCTTGTCACTGGAGAATGTTGCGCGCATGCTGGACGGCAAGGCGCCGCGGAAAGTGATCGTTGTGCCCAACAGGATCGTCAATGTCGTTGCCTGACCGCATCATTGCCAGCCTGCGCCTTGGCCTTGTTCTGGCCATCGGCCTGATTGTGCTCGCCGCCTGCAGCTTCACGCCGCTTTATGGCGGCGGCGGGCCTGCGCGCCAGAACTACAATCTGGCCTTCGCCGAACCGGCATCGCGCCTCGAGCAGATCGTCTACCAGGATTTGCGGGCTTATTTCGGCGACAGTAGCACCGACCCCAATGCAACCTTTGTCACGGTCAAGGTTCGGGCAGCAGGCATTGATGCCGTCGCCCGCGACGTGACCCTTGATGGCACCATGACGATTTCAAAACTCGATCCGGCCGGGCTCGGCGACCCGATGCCGCTTTATCGCGCCACCCGCACCGCCGGCGCCACCAAGGGCCGGACCGGCCAGACGCTCGCCGCCCAGCAGGCCGCCAACGACGCGGCCGAGCGCGCCGCCCATGACCTTGCCCAAGCTCTGCGCCTGACCCTGCAGTCGGCGTTGGTGGTCATGGACCGCAACGGCACGCTCAACCAGCCCTATGTCAATCCCGACACAACGTCCGTCACGGTGATCGAGCCGCAGCAATGAGTGCGCTGAAGGCGCACGAGGTCGAGCGGTTTTTGTCTGCAAAGTCTCTGCCGCTGGCGCTCTATGTGATCTACGGTCCCGACGCCGGTCTAGTAACTGAACGGGCGCGCCAGATTGTCTCGCACTTCGTTTCTGACGAAGGCGGCGCCATGAATCTTTCGGACATTCAGATGTCCGAACTCGATGCCGACCCTTCGTTCCTGGCGCGCGAGGTGGGAACCCCCTCTCTGTTCGGCGGCAACCCCCTCATACGCATCCGCAACGCTTCGCCCAAGCTCGTACCGCAGCTCGAGCAATTCCTCGCCGACTGGCCAGAGACCGCAATTGTCGTTGAGGCGGGCAATCTCAATCCGCGCGACAAATTGCGCGCCATGGCTGAAAAGGCGGCGCATGCCTATGCACTACCCTGTTATGCGGACAATGATGCCGATCTGGCGCGTCTGATCTCCGAAACGTTCAACAAGGAATCGATCCGAATCAGCCCGGAGGCGTCGGCCCTGTTGCGCAGTTCTCTCGGCAACGACCGCGAAATCACCCGGCGCGAACTCGAAAAGCTCGTTCTCTATGCCCAGGAAAGCAGGGAGCTCAGCCTCGACGACATCGTCGCCCTCAGCGGCGACAACGCCTCGATCGCCGTTGATCAGGTTCTTGACGCCGCCGCCGTCGGCCATCTCGACAATCTCGACCGCGCCATCGGGCGGGCGCTGACCCAGGGCATCGATGCCGGGCGCATCCTCCGCGCCGCGCTCAGTCATTTCACCTTTCTGCGGCAGATACTCGCCGAGGCCGAAGAAAAGAACCAGCGGCCGGCCGATCTCATCGACCCGCGCCGGCACCGCTTTCATTTTTCACGGACGAATACTCTGAAGACCCAGCTACGCCTTTGGGATCCGGCAGCGCTCGCCGACGCCATCGAACGGCTGCAGCAGGCGTCGCTGAAACAACGCACCGCGCGCAACACGGGTGACGCCATAGCCGGTCGGGTCCTTGTTTCGCTCGCGACGCGCGTCTCAAAAAGATAGCAATATCAATATCTTAGACGATTGCAGACATCATCTAGCTGTTCGAGTGTCGCATAGCGGATTTCAATCCGTCCGCTTTCGCCGCGATCATGCACGACGACCGTCAGGCCGAGAAGATCGCTGAGCTCCTTCTCGAGTGCCATCGTATCGGCCGACTTCGCCGACGGCGTCCGGCTTTTCGCCGCCGGAGTGGGCCGCTGTTGTCCCAGAGCCTCGGCATCGCGGACCGAAAGTCCCTTTTCAACGATCTGTCGCGCAAGGGCGGAGGGATTGTCCGATGTGATCAGCGCCCGCGCATGGCCGGCAGTCAGCGAGCCGTTGGCCAGCAGGGCGCGCACATCCTCCGGCAGCTTTAAAAGCCGCAGCGTATTGGCGACATGCGAGCGGCTTTTGCCGATGACCTGCGCCAGATCGTTCTGCGTATAGCCGAACTGGTCGATCAGTTCGCCATAGCCCTGCGCCTCATCGACCGGATTGAGGTCGGCACGCTGCACATTCTCGATGATCGCCAGTTCCAGCGCTTCGCGGTCATCGACTTCGCGAATAATGACCGGCACTTCATGCAGGCCCGCCTTCTGCGCCGCCCGCCAGCGCCGCTCGCCGGCGATGAGTTCGAAAATGTTCGGATCATCCTTTCCCGGCCGCACCAGCAACGGCTGCATGATGCCCTTTTCCCGGATGGAATTGGCCAATTCCTCCAGCAGGTCGGGGTCGAAGGCCCGGCGCGGATTGCGCTGGTTGGCCACGATGAATTCCACCGGCAGCTTCTTGATCGAACCCGAATCCGCCAGCCGCGGCGCATTAAGGCTCGGCGTGTCGCCAATCAGCGCCGCGAGGCCGCGGCCCAGTCTGTTTGTGCGTTGATCGCTCATGCTTTTTCCTTTCAGCCCCTGATCGCGCTCAGGCCGCGCTCAACTGGCGTTCGCGCCGGATTACTTCGGTGGCAAGCCTGAGATAGGCCTGGCTGCCCGCGCAGCCGAGATCGTAGAGAAGTGCCGGCTTGCCGAACGACGGCGCCTCGCTCAGCCGGACGTTGCGCGGGATGACCGTGTTGTAGACCAGTTCCCCAAGCTCCCGCCGCACGTCAACGACCACCTGTTCGCTGAGATTGTTGCGCCGGTCATACATGGTCATCACGATGCCCTGCACATGCAGCCGCGGATTGAGTGTGGACCGAATTTGTTCAATAGTATGAAGGAGTTGGCTCAAACCCTCGAGCGCGAAGAACTCGCATTGAAGCGGAACCAGCACCGCATCCGCCGCCGCCAGGGCATTGATTGTCAGAAGGTTCAGCGACGGCGGGCAATCGATCAGCACGTAGGAAACCGGCTTGCCGTCGATGCGGAAATCGCGGGCCCGGCCGAGCGCATCGCGCAGGCGGTAGGCGCGATCCGCCGCAGAGGCAATCTCGAGCTCGACCCCGAGCAGATCCATAGTCGAGGCGACAAGCCCGACATTGGGCACATCGGTCAGAATGGCGGCATCGGCGATTTCCGCCTCGCCGACCAGCACGTCATAGGTCGATTTGTGCCGTTCGGTTCGCGACACGCCAAGTCCCGTCGACGCATTGCCCTGCGGATCGATATCGATGATCAGCACGCGCTCGCCAACCGCCGCGAGGGCAGTGCCCAGATTGATTGCAGTGGTGGTTTTGCCCACCCCGCCTTTTTGATTGGCGAGGGTCAGTATCCGCGGTTGCAACTTGGCCTCCAAATTCCCTGCACAGGATAAACCTGTGAAATCAACTACTTGTGGTTGCCGCGAGTGTCCTTGGCATGATCCGGCTGAGCTTGAGCAAGGCGCTGTCAGAGGCCGTCAGACTGGGAATCTCTACCACATCGAACTGCCAGGTATTAAGCGCAAACGCCACTTCTTCACGATATTCTCGGCCCTTGTGCACCAGCGCAACAGTATCCGGATGACGCATCTTGGCGGTCCATTCGAGCAGATTGACCAGCGACGCGGTCGCCCGGCTGGTCAGCACATCGACCTGGCCCACGTCTGCGGCGCCAAGCAGTTCAGCCCGCTGGTCAAGCACCACACCTTGAAGCTCGAAAGTCCGAATCATGGTGCGCAGGAAACTGGCCTTCCGGCGATTTGATTCGACAAGGGTGAATTCATGGCGCCCACCCCTGAGAGCTATTGCCAGCGGCAGTGCCGGAAACCCGCCGCCTGAGCCGATATCGACAATTCGTCCGCCAAGCTCGCTCAGCAGCGGCAGAAGTTGCAGCGAATCCCGCACATGCCGAAACCAGAACTGTTCCAGCGTTTCACGTGAAACAAGATTCTGTGCGACCTGCCATTTTTTGAGATTGGCGAAAAACGATTCCAGATCTGAAACAACAACTTCAACCGGCCGCACGAGATGGTCTTCAAAGCCGGAAAATGCCGACCGCGCCGACTCAACCAGCATCCCGTTCATGCCGAAGCGCGAAGCTTGTCGCGCCGGCGAAGGGCACTGCCGATAAGAACGAGTGCGGCAGGCGTCATGCCCTCGATCCGGCTCGCATGCGCAAGGGTTTGCGGCCGCAACCGGTCAAGCTTTTCCGTCAATTCACCCGACAGGCCCGAAATATCACGATAATCCAACGTGTCGGGAATTTGCCGCGTCTCGTCCCGCCGCACGGCATCCATGTCCGCCTGTTGCCGGTCGAGATAAACCGAATAACGCGCGTCCACCGCCAGCTGCTCAAGAATTTCACCTTCGATTTCAGCAACTTCCGGGAAGAGCGCCGAAACGTCCTGCAGATCGATGTCCGGATAGGAAAGAAGTTCAAAGGCGCTCCGCCGCTTCCCATCGAGATTGAGCACGACATTTTGCGAACGGGCCGCGTTCGGCGTGACCTGAAGCCGGTCGAGCAAGTCCCGACCGCGCCCGAGGGCATCCTGCCGCGCTTCGAAGACCCGCCGGCGCTCATCAGATACAAGCCCAAGCTCAATCGCCATCGGCGTCAGCCGCTGGTCGGCATTGTCGACTCTGAGGTGCAGCCGGAATTCGGCCCGCGACGTGAACATGCGATAGGGCTCCGTCACACCGCGATGAATGAGGTCGTCGATCATCACCCCAAGATAGGAGTTCGTCCGCGAGAAAGTGACCGGCTCAGCGTCCCGCGCCAGCCGTGCCGCATTGATTCCGGCAACAACGCCCTGCGCCGCCGCTTCCTCATATCCCGTCGTGCCATTGATCTGACCAGCGAGAAACAGGCCGGGCAGGTGTCTCAACTGCAATCCGTGATCCAGTTGCCGAGGATCGACATGGTCATACTCGATTGCATATCCCGGCTGTTCGATTTCAACCCGCTCAAGACCCGGCATCGTCCTCAGGAAGGCAAGCTGCACGTCTTCCGGCAAGGATGTCGACAGGCCATTCGGGTAGATGGTTGAGACGTCGAGACCCTCGGGCTCGAGAAAGACCTGGTGTGTCTCCCGATCGGCAAACCTGACGATCTTGTCTTCGATCGACGGACAGTATCGTGGCCCGCGGCTCTCGATCCGGCCGGAATACATGGCCGACTTTTTGAGATTTTTCTCAATGATTTCATGCGTTTTTGGAAGCGTCCGGGTGATATGGCAATTCACCTGGCGCGCCACCACATGACCACTGAGACGCGAGAAAAGCTCCGGTTCCGCGTCGCCCGGTTGCGACTCCAGCACCGAAAAATCGATTGTCCGTCCATCAAGGCGGGCCGGCGTTCCGGTTTTCAACCGGCCGAGCTTGAGATCGAGGTCCTCGAGCCGCTTCGAAAGACCAAGAACCGGCGCCTCGCCGATCCTGCCCGCGGGAAAACTCTCTTCCCCGCGATGAATGATACCGCGCAAAAATGTCCCTGTCGTCAGAACGACCGCGCGAGCATCAATCACTGAGCCGTTTCTCAGCACAACGCCCGTGACGCGCCCACCTTCAACCCGCAGGTCGTCCACTTCGCCTTCAATGATACTGAGATTGGGCTGCTGCTTCAGCGCCGCCTGCATCGCCGCCTTGTAGAGCCTTCGATCTGCCTGGGCACGTGGTCCCCGCACCGCCGGGCCCTTGCGCCGGTTCAGCAGACGAAACTGAATGCCAGCCTGGTCCGCCACCCGGCCCATCAACCCGTCAAGCGCGTCGACTTCCCTGACCAGATGCCCCTTGCCCAACCCGCCAATGGCGGGATTGCAGCTCATGGCACCAATTGTGGCCGCCGAATGGGTCACCAGCGCCGTTCGCGCGCCAAGGCGTGCGCTTGCCGCGGCCGCTTCGGCACCGGCGTGCCCGCCCCCCACAACGATGACGTCAAACTGGTCCACAATCCGTCCGATTCTGTTTCACGTGAATCACGACCATAAAGCCGCGACAATGTTTCACGTGAATCATTTTCCAATACAGAAGCCGCTGAACAACTGATCCAGCATGTCCTCGACATCCACGCGCCCGATCAATCGGTCGAGCTCGAAGATCGCTCTTCTAACCGCTTCAGCGCAAAGCTCAAGAACGCCGGACGAAAAATCCATGCCCTCGGTCACACCGAGTGCCGCCAACAATGCCGTCCGATCCCGCATCTGACTGGCGATCAGGCCACCACCTTCCAGCTTTTCGGATGCCTTTTTCGTCATCAATTCAATGAGTTGCTCCATTCCCCGGCCGGTTTTCGCGGACAGGGCCAGATCACACCCGTCAACCCGGCCCAGGTCCGCTTTGCTGGCCACCCGAACCAGGGCAACAGGACCCGAAACGTCAAGTTCTCCATCAGCCCGCACATCCGGCGCAGAAAGCAGAAGGCAAAGATCCGCGGTTTCCGCCGCGCCCAAGGCGCGCCGCACACCCTCGCGTTCCGCTTCGCTTTCCGCATTCCCCAGCCCCGCCGAGTCGACGAATACGAAAAGCTGCCCGCCAAGATTGACGGATACCTCTTTCAAATCCCTGGTTGTACCCGCCTCCGCTGTAACAATGGCCACGTCGGAATTCGCCAACCTATTGAGAAGGCTTGATTTTCCGGAATTAGGAGGCCCCAGCAAGACGACGCGAAATCCTTCCCGGATAATCTGCGCCCGATCAAAATCCGCAAGGTGAGCTCGCCATTCCGCCCGCAAACCATCCAGCTGCTCTGCCGCCCTTGCCGCATCAAAAGCGCCAACATCATCCTCGTCCGAAAAATCGAGTTCGGCCTCGATCGAGACCAGTAGGCCGATCAGGCGCTCGCGCCACTCGGCAATTTTGTGACGCAGATTGCCCGCCTGTCGGGCCAGTGCCATTTGCCGCTGTGATTCCGTTTCCGCGGCAATCAGATCCTTCAGCGCGTCGACTTCGGTCAGATCGAGTTTGCCATTGTCGAAGGCCCGCCGCGCAAACTCGCCGGCTTCCGCCAACCGCACCCCTTCAGACTGGCAGAGCACGTCCAGAAGCCACGTGACGACTGCCCGCGACCCGTGAACCTGGAACTCGACAATATCTTCGCCGGTAAAGCTCTGGGGGCCTGGGAAATAGAGGACGAGACCGCGATCGATCAGCGGTCCAAGCGCACCCTCCCGAAACTCCCTAAGGGCCGCCCGTCGAGGCGGCGGCACTGGTCCGCACAGTGCTTCGGCCGCAACGCGAGCCCCTGGACCCGACAGCCGGACAACCGCCACACCTGAAGGTAAAGCGCCCGAACTCAGCGCGACGATCGTATCCGCGCCTCGGGCCATTCCCATCCCTTAGGTATTCATCGAATCGAAGAAATCGGAATTGGTTTTGGTCTGCCGAAGCTTGTCGAGCAGGAACTCCATCGCGTCGACTGTTCCCATCGGGTTGAGAATGCGCCGCAACACATACATTTTTTTGAGGATTTCCGGCTCGACCAATAATTCTTCCTTGCGGGTACCGGACTTGGTCACGTCCATCGCCGGGAAAACGCGCTTGTCGGAGATCTTCCGGTCCAGAACGATTTCCGAATTGCCCGTACCTTTGAACTCTTCGAAAATCACTTCGTCCATGCGGCTGCCTGTCTCGATCAGCGCAGTTGCGATGATAGTCAGCGAACCGCCCTCTTCGATATTGCGCGCGGCACCGAAGAACCGTTTCGGCCGCTGCAGGGCATTGGCATCGACACCACCGGTCAGCACCTTGCCGGATGACGGGACCACCGTGTTGTAGGCGCGTCCTAGGCGGGTGATCGAATCCAGAAGGATCACCACGTCCCGGCCGTGTTCGACCAGGCGCTTGGCCTTTTCCAGAACCATTTCAGTGACTTGCACGTGCCGGGTGGCCGGCTCGTCGAAAGTCGACGAGATCACCTCGCCCTTGACCGAGCGTTGCATGTCAGTGACTTCCTCGGGCCGCTCATCGATCAGCAGCACGATCAGATAGCATTCCGGGTGGTTCATCGCTAACGATTGTGCAATATTTTGCAACAATACGGTCTTACCAGTTCTCGGCGGGGCAACAATCAGGGCACGCTGGCCCTTGCCGAGCGGCGCCACCAGATCGATGACCCGGGCGCTCCGATCCTTGATCGTCGGATCCTGGATTTCCATCCGCAACCGCTCATCCGGATAAAGCGGCGTCAGATTGTCGAAATTGATCTTGTGCCGCGCCTTTTCCGGATCCTCGAAATTGATCGAATTGACCTTGAGCAGAGCGAAATAGCGCTCCCCATCCTTTGGTGAGCGGATCTGACCCTCGACCGTGTCGCCTGTCCTGAGCGAAAACCGCCGGATCTGCGACGGAGAAACATAGATGTCGTCGGGGCCCGGCAGATAGTTCGCGTCCGGCGAACGCAAAAAGCCAAACCCGTCCGGCAGAACCTCAACCACCCCGTCGCCGACAATCTCACTGTCCTGATCAGCAAGCTGCTTCAGGATAGCGAACATCAGCTCCTGCTTGCGCATGGTCGATGCGCCTTCCACCTCCACCTGCTCGGCAAATTCGAGCAGTTGCGCAGGCGATTTGGCTTTTAGCTCGCTGAGTTTGAGACGTTCCATCTCACCACTTCTCTTTCGCGGGGGTTTTGGGAGGGCCGGAAGAAAGCCGAACGGCACCGGCAGGGCGCATCAGGTTGAGCGCCCGTGCTCCATACAAAAATAGCCGCACCATTTCAACAGCTATTGCCGCCTAAAATGGCCTAACGATGATCATGATCACGATAACGATCATGATGAGGGTCGGGACCTCATTGATCATCCGGAAAAATCGCTGCGGCCGCTGGTTCCGGTCTTCAGCAAAATCCTTGCGGATCTGCCCGAAAAAGAGGTGCATTCCGGTCAGAAGCACCACCATCACAAGCTTGACCCAGGCCCAGCCTGATCCAAAATCAAACGCCTGATAAAAGATGATCAGCCACAGCCCAAACAGCCAAGAAGCGATCATCGCCGGCGTCATGATGCCACGATAAAGCCGCCGCTCCATCACCTTGAAGGTTTCGCTTTGCGCCGACCCCGCTTCAGCCTCCGTGTGATAGACGAAAAGCCGTGGCAGATACAAAAGCCCGGCCATCCAGGCGATGATCGAAATCACGTGCAGCGCCTTGACCCACAACATTTTTAGCTCCCCCGCTGCCCCGTTTTGACGAACCGGACCAACCCGGCCACATGCTCAACAGGCGTATCCGGCACGATTCCATGTCCAAGATTAAAGACATGCGGTCGGCCCCGCCAGCCATCGATAATTCTTTCGGCTTCGTCGAACATTTGCGCTCCGCCAGCCACGATGCGAAGTGGATCAAGATTTCCCTGAACGCCGATCTCCTCCGGCAGCACCGAGTTGGCAAAACCAACCGGTGTCCCATAATCCACACCAATCATGGAAACCCCGGTTTCCCGGGCGTACCGCCCAATCATTCCGGGCGCACCCCGCGGGAACCCGATTACGGGTGCATCGGGCACTTCCCGTCGCACGCCTTCAACGATTCGCCGCATCGGACCAATGACATGGGTCTCAAAACTTCTCTCATCGAGATTGGCGGCCCAGCTTTCAAATACCTGAACCACGTCCGCCCCGGCCTTCAGTTGCGCAACCAGGTAGGCGATTGACGCGTCCACAAGCACGTCGATCAAACGCGCGAACCGTTCAGGCTTTTTCAGTGCATAAAGCCGCGCAGCCGCCTGGTCAGCACTTCCGCGCCCACCAATCATGTATGTGGCAACCGTCCAGGGTGCGCCGCAAAAACCGATCAGGGTCTTTTCTTCCGCAAGTTGACCCCGAATGCCGGTGACCGTTTCCACAACCTTTGCGAGCTTCTCAACCACCAAATGAGGTTGCATCCGATCGAGCAAGTCGTCCGTTAATTCCTCAAGACGCGGGCCCTCGCCACTTTCGAACCATACCTTTTGTCCGAGCGCATGGGGAACCACCAGAATATCGGAAAAAAGGATCGCCGCGTCGAGATCGAACCGCCGCAAAGGCTGAAGCGTTACCTCGATCGCCTTTTCCGGGGTGAAGCAGAGATCAAGAAACGTGTCGACGGTGGCTCTGACCTCCCGGTATTCCGGCAGATAGCGCCCGGCCTGGCGCATGATCCAGATTGGCGGCCGTTCCTGCCGAACTCCTCGAACGCAATCGAGAAGGGACTTTCCGCCCAGCGGCACCTTGGCTGATAGAAGAGACTCTTTGTCTTTCAGATTCTTTTTCATGTCTGTGCTTATCGCCAATTGACCTCACCCCACAACGCGGCATCAAAACGCGCGTCCGCCACCGGCCTGATTTCCACAAGCGATGAACATCCAGGCGACAGCCACCGTGCCGTTAACCTTTTGTTAACGGTTCCCAGAAGGTTAAGCCCGAAACCGGGAGTCCTGCATGGGGATAGGGCGGTGCACCCCCCGGCGCGGCTCCCTCTGGCCTTTCCCCGCAATCCACTGTTTTAACAAGCCCCCCCAACCGTTGCCCCCAATTGTCATTCTGTGCAAACTCCAAACCCCTAGCGGGGATGAATGGCCCCTTGGGCCCAATTTCTCCCCACCAACCCCCACCCGGGTGCAATGCCTGTGCAAAAGCTTGAACCGTGACGCGTCTCATTCTCGCATCCGCCAGTCCGACGAGATGCCAACTTCTTGAAAATGCCGGCCTTTCCTTTGAGATCGCTCCGGCCCACCTCGACGAAATCGCCTTCGACAGCCTGTTCGAATCTGAAGGCAGAATTGCGCACGCAGCAGCGCTCGCATCGGCAAAGGCCCGAAAAGTGTCGCAATCGAACCCGGACGCGCTGGTCATCGGTGCCGACCAGACCCTTTCCCTCGGCAACACGCTTATGCACAAGGCTCCCAACCTCCGGGGCGCCCGCGCCCAACTCCAGCGCCTCAGCGGAAAAAGCCACATTCTGACCTCAGCGGTGGCCCTTGCCCGCAACGGTGACATTGTCTGGAACACCGTCGATGAGGCAGAACTGACCATGACCGCGTTTTCAGACGTCGAATGTGATCAGATTCTCGCGCTCGAGGGGGATGCCATTCTCGGCTCCGTTGGCTGTTACCGGCTCGAAGGTCCGTCCATCCGTCTGTTCAAATCCGTTTCGGGAGACTATTTCACCATTCTCGGTCTGCCCCTCCTGCCGCTGATCGCGGCCCTCAGAGACTTTGGAGCGCTTGAATCGTGATTCCGAACGACATCTGGACGTCAAAATGACCCGCGCCTTCGTCATCGGACACCCGATCGCTCATTCGCGCTCGCCGCTCATTCATCGTTACTGGCTCGAGCAACTGCAGATCACCGGCCAATATGACCCGTACGACATTCCACCCGAAGCGCTCGCCGATTTTGTCGGCCGCATCCGGACTGGCGAATTTGCCGGGGGCAACGTCACGATTCCGCTCAAGGAACGCGTGACGGAACTCTGCGACGAGCTGACCCCGACGGCCGCCGCCATCGGCGCGGTCAACACGCTTTTCGTTCTCGACGGCCAACTCATTGGCGACAATACCGATGCCTATGGCTTTCTCGCCAATCTTGACGACAAGGCGCCGGGCTGGGACCAGAATCTGACATCGGCAACCATTCTGGGCGCGGGTGGCGCGAGCCGGGCGCTGATATTTGCCCTCATGAACAGAACCAGCGCGCCGATCAATCTCGTCAATCGCACCCGCGAACGTGCCGAAACGCTTGCGGACGCTTTCGGACCCAGCGTCAGACCCACGGGGCAGGAGGAATTGCCGGATCTGCTCGCCCATACGGGTCTTCTCATCAATGCGACGAGCCTCGGCATGCATGACGAGCGTCACGACCAGCTCGATCTATCCCGCTTGCCGAAAAGCGCGGTCGTGACCGACATCGTTTATGTTCCCCTGCAGACGCCACTTCTGGATGATGCGGCAAAACGGGGCCTCAAAACGGTCGACGGGCTTGGCATGCTGCTTCACCAGGCGGTGCCGGGATTCGAATACTGGTTCGGCGTCCGCCCGGAAGTCGACAATAGCCTTCGCCAACGGATCGAGGCCGACTTGTTTGCCCGGGACAAGGCCTGATGTTCCGCCTGGGGCTGACCGGCTCGATTGCGACCGGAAAATCGACCGTTCTGGCCGAGTTCAAATCTCTGGGCGCCAGCGTCTATTCGGCCGACGAGGCCGTCCACGATCTCTATGAGAATGAAGCCGTCAAACCCGTTGGCGCGGCTTTTCCCGAGGCGATCAGGGACGGCAAGGTTGATCGCGCGGCCCTCTCGGCCCGGCTCATCGGCCACCCCGAGCGGCTCGCCAAACTCGAATCGATCGTTCATCCGCTGGTGCGTCAGCGCATGCGCGCCTTTTCCGATGACGCGGCGCAACGCGGTGCACCCCTCGCCGTGTTCGACATTCCGCTTCTTTACGAAACCGGGCAGGGGGCCGATTTCGACGCCGTTGCGGCAACCTTTTGTGATGAAGCCGAACAAAGGCGGCGCGTGCTCTTGCGACCGGGCATGAGCGATGAAAAACTGTCAGCCATTCTGGTCCGGCAATGGACCCAGAACCAGAAACGTGCCGCCGCCGATTTCGTCATCGACACGAACAAGCCGCTCGATGACGTCGCCCAGCAGGTCGGCGTGATCTTCAGAACCTGCGTAGAGAACAGCGCCAGCTCATGATTCGCGAGATCGTGCTCGATACCGAAACCACCGGGTTTGATGCCAATACCGGCGACCGGATTGTCGAAATCGGCTGTGTCGAACTGGTCAACCACATCCCGACCGGCCGCCATTTCCATCACTATGTGAACCCGGAACGCGCCATGCCGGAAGAGGCCTTTCGCGTTCATGGATTGAGCGACGAATTCCTCGCCGACAAGCCGAAATTCGGCGAGATCGCGGAAAAGTTCTCGGCCTTTGTCGGCGCCTCGTGCCTCATCATCCATAACGCCCCCTTCGACATGGGTTTTCTCAATGTCGAAATGAAAAAGAGCGGGCGCCCGGAACTTGTCAATGAGGTCATCGACACCGTTCAACTCGCCCGCAAGGTGCATCCCGGTGCGCGGGTCAGCCTTGACGCGCTCTGCAAGCATTACGGCATCGACAATTCCCGCCGCACCCTGCACGGCGCGCTTCTCGACAGCGAAATCCTCGCCGAAGTCTATCTCGAATTGATCGGCGGCCGTCAGGTCGCGCTTGCCCTGTCCGTCGACGCCGAACGGGCCGCTGAACCGGGCGAGCTGGGCAAACGCCATTATCCGCCCCGACCACGGCCCTTGCCCGCAAGGCTCGATGCCGCGACCCTTGCCGCCCATGCGGCCTTCGTCGGAACCATCGGAAAATCGGCGCTCTGGCACCACTATGGTGACGAAAGCGACGAATCCGGCGAGGCCTGAGCCACGAGGGCGTTCAGCCGCACGAACGAATCAGGCAATTTGCCCTCATGTTCAGCCGTACCACCAATTGGCCCGACCAGTTCGCCGTCGACATCGATGGTGAGCCTGTCGCAGTCCGCGTCAGGCCGAATGCCCGCAGCCGCACCTACCGGCTGACGGTCGGGCGCACCGGCGAGCCTTCGATTTCGGTGCCGGCGCGCGGCCGCATCAGCGAGGTCGAAGCCTTTCTTGAAAAACAGCGCCACTGGCTGGCGGTCCGTCTGGCGCGCGCGCCCAAGCCCAAGCCGTTTGTCGAGGGCGCAATTGTTCCCATTCGCGGCATTGACGTGCGGATCATCGGATCTGGCGTCCTGCGCGGCACGGTTCGGCTTGTCGAGGGCGACGATCCGGGCGTTCTCGTGCCCGGAGGCCCGGACCATCTGGCGCGCCGCCTGACCGACTGGCTGAAGGCCGAGGCGCTCGTCGACCTCAAGGCACGAACCGAATTTCATGCGCAACGGCTCGATGTGCGGCCCGCCGGCGTGTCGCTGCGCAGCCAATCATCCCGCTGGGGCTCCTGCTCGAGCCAGAAGCGGCTCAACTACAATTGGCGGCTGGTGCTCGCGCCGCCTTTCGTGCTCGACTATGTCGCGGCCCACGAGGTCGCGCATCTGCGCGAAATGAACCATTCGTCGCGCTTCTGGGCACTGGTCGAAAAAACCCTGCCCGATATGACCCGCGGCCAGTCCTGGCTGAAGTCCCATGGTGCCGATCTGATGACCTATGGGGTCGATTCGCGCGGCTGCTGACGGAACACCAGATCAGCCGGGTCGGGGCGTGGGGCGACGCGATCTTCGACCGCGCCCAGGCGCCGGGCCAGCGCAATCGACGCCCTGTTGGCGGCATCGGTGTAGCTGACCAGCGTTCTTGCCCCTAGAACGTCAAAGGCCCAGTCCCGAAGCGTGGCCGCCGCCTCGAACGCATATCCAGCGCCCTCGAACCCGTCATAAAGAAACCATCCAAGTTCCAGTTCGGGAAAAAGCGGTCCCGAACTTAACGCCACTTCGCCAACGCAAACCCCATCCGTCCGGCGTTCAATCATCAATGCCCCGTGGCCGAACAGGTGCCACTGCGCCACGTCGTGGCAGAACCATTTCCAGGCCTCGGCTTTCGAACAGGGCCCGCCCATGAACCGCGAACGGTCGGACGTCAGCATTTCGGCAAACGCAGGAAAATCGCCAATTTCCGGCGGGCGCAGCCGCAACCGCTCGGTCAAAAGGGTTGGAATGCCGGTCATGCCGATATTCTTCCAAAAGTCTCAAGCCAATGACGCAGCGGCGTCAGTCCATCGGACGTGACATGATAGATCACTTCGCGGCCCCGGCGCACCGCTTCAACCAGGCCGGCCTCTTTCATGATGGCCAGGTGCTTCGACACGGTCGGTTGCGAAACCCCCGCAAAAAGGGTCAGGTCACCCACCGTCTGGTTCCTGCGTTCGACCATGCGTTCAAATAGCGCCCTGCGCGTCGGGTCGGACAAAACGTGAAAAAGCGTGTCAGGATGGATGGTTACCATATATAGACCGATATCTATATTTGTAAACAAATCATATAGATGAATGTCTATATATCAAAGTTTGCGCAGTTCGAAAAGCCATGGCCCAATGCAGGGCTGTGCGACGGCGGGAATTGGCGTCGCGCCGACGGCCGTGGGAAAGTGTCTTTGGCATTGGCTGGTTGAATACGGCCCGCCATCGCCCGGCCCACGCCGGAACCCGTATCGGAACCGTTAGGCCGATAGTCTTTGCATTCGAAGCGCAAATGCACTATAGCGCGCACCAGTTTCGCCGGCCTTTGTGCCGGACGAACGCAAAATGGCCCTCCGCTGGACGACATCCCGGCCCGGGGCGACCCAAATCCTCACTGTTGAAGAAAGGATGTTCCGATGTCGATTACTGCTGAACGCAAGGCTGAACTCATCAAGCAATACGCGACCAAGGCGGACGATACCGGCTCCCCGGAAGTCCAGGTCGCGGTTCTCTCCGAGCGCATCGCCA
Organism: Hyphomicrobiaceae bacterium; assembly: GCA_020638095.1. Taxonomy (GTDB): domain Bacteria; phylum Pseudomonadota; class Alphaproteobacteria; order Rhizobiales; family Devosiaceae; genus JACKJF01. The sequence continues at coordinate 458,120 of JACKJF010000003.1, forward strand.
ACCTGACCGAGCATTTTAAGACCCACGCCAAGGACAACCATTCCCGGCGCGGTCTCCTCAAGCTCGTCAGCCAGCGCCGCCGGCTGCTTGACTATGTCAAGGCCAAGGACGAGGCGCGCTACCAGAGCCTGATCGAACGGCTCGGCCTGCGCCGCTGACCCATCCGGCCGGGCGCGAACCGCCCGGCCGTTTCACACGGATCCGGCCGGAGTGGCAGGATTGTTGGCTGCTTTCATCGCTCCCTTTGGGCGCCTCATATGAAAGCTGCTCGCCATTCTGCTCACTCCCTTCAGGTCCGACCAATGTGCCGCCCGTGCCGGGCGGCAGCCAACGCCCGTCCGGCAGGGGCCGGAACGGGCATATCTGAATGGAAAAATGACAATGTTTGATTCCCACAAGGTCGAGCTCAACTGGGGCGGCCAGCCGCTGACCCTTGAAACCGGCAAGATCGCCCGTCAGGCTGACGGCGCCGTTCTCGCCTCGCTCGGCGACACCACCGTTCTGGCGACCGTCGTTTCCGCGAAATCCGCCAAGGAGGGCCAGGACTTCTTCCCCCTGACCGTCAACTATCAGGAAAAAGCCTTCGCCGCCGGCAAGATCCCGGGCGGCTACTTCAAGCGTGAAGGCCGGCCGACCGAAGCCGAGACGCTGATCTCGCGCCTGATCGACCGCCCCATCCGCCCGCTCTTTCCCGATGGTTACAAGAACGAGACCCAGGTCGTGATCACCGTCCTGCAGCACGACATGGAAAACGAGCCCGACGTGCTCGCCATGGTCGCCGCCTCCGCTGCGCTGACCATTTCCGGCATCCCGTTCATGGGTCCGATCGGCGCCGCCCGCGTCGGTTACATCGATGGCGAATATGTGCTGAACACGCCGATCCATCGCCGCGACGAGTCGCGGCTCGACCTCGTCATGGCCGGTACCGCCGACGCCGTGCTGATGGTTGAATCCGAGGCGAGCGAACTCTCCGAGGAGATCATGCTCGGTGCCGTCATGTTCGGCCATCGCCAGAGCCAGAAGGTCATCGACGCCATCATCAAGCTTGCCGAGATGGCGGCAAAGGACCCGCGCGACTTCGAACCAGAAGATCTGAGCGCGCTTGAAGGCGACATGCTCAAGTTCATCGAAGACGAGCTGCGCACGGCCTACAAGATCACCAAGAAGGAAGACCGCTACGCCGCGGTTGACGCCGCCAAGGCCAAGGTCAAGACCCATTATGTGCCCGCCGACGGCGAAGCGGCCCAGTGGAAGGACGAGCAGATCGCCACGGTCTTCAAGTCCCTGCAGGCCAAGATTGTCCGCTGGAACGTCCTCGACACCCATTCGCGCATCGATGGCCGCTCGCTCGATCAGGTTCGCCCGATCGTGGCCGAAGTCGGCGTTCTGCCCCGCACCCATGGTTCGGCGCTCTTCACCCGCGGCGAAACCCAGGCGCTGGTGGTCGCAACCCTGGGCACCGCCGACGACGAGCAGTATGTCGACTCGCTTGAGGGCACCTACAAGCAGAACTTCATGCTGCACTACAATTTCCCGCCCTATTCGGTGGGTGAGGCGGGCCGCATGGGCTCTCCCGGCCGCCGTGAAATCGGCCACGGCAAGCTTGCCTGGCGCGCCATCAATCCGATGCGCCCGAGTGCCGAGGAATTCCCCTACACGATCCGGCTCGTCTCCGAGATCACCGAGTCCAACGGCTCCTCGTCCATGGCCACCGTCTGCGGCAGCTCGCTGGCACTGATGGATGCCGGCGTGCCGATGAAGGCGCCGGTGGCGGGCATTGCCATGGGCCTCATTCTCGAAGGCGAGAAGTTCGCGGTTCTCTCCGACATTCTCGGCGACGAGGATCACCTCGGCGACATGGACTTCAAGGTCGCGGGCACCGAAAACGGCGTCACGAGCCTTCAGATGGATATCAAGATCGCCGGCATCACCGAGGAGATCATGAAAATCGCCCTCGAACAGGCCAAGGGCGGCCGCATCCATATCCTCGGTGAAATGGCCAAGGCCCTGAGCGAAGCGCGCGCGGAAGTCGGCGAGTTTGCCCCCCGCATCGAAAGCTTCTCAATCCCGACGGCGAAAATTCGCGACGTCATCGGCACGGGCGGCAAGGTCATCCGCGAAATCGTCGAAAAGACCGGGGCCAAGGTCAACATCGAAGACGATGGCACGGTGAAGGTTTCGTCCTCGAACGCGTCCGAAATCGAAGCGGCCGTCAAGTGGATCCGCTCGATCACCGATGAGCCGGAAGTCGGTCACATCTATCAGGGCACCGTGGTCAAGACCGCCGATTTCGGCGCCTTCGTCAATTTCTTCGGTCCCCGCGACGGGCTGGTGCATATTTCCCAGCTCGCCGACCGCCGGGTCGCCAAGACCACCGACGTGGTCAACGAGGGCGACAAGGTCTGGGTCAAGCTCCTCGGCTTCGACGATCGCGGCAAGGTCCGCCTGTCAATGAAGGTCGTCAACCAGGAAACCGGCGAGGAGATGAAGGCGGAAGAAGGCGACGACGAGTAAACGTCAATCCGTCACGGAACAATCACGAAAAGCCCGGATCATCGATCCGGGCTTTTTGCTGCTGACATCATCTGACCCGATCCGAAGGCAAAACGCCGTCGAAAATCGGAGACCAAATGATGAACCCAAACACCGGCAGCGAATTCGCATTCCTCTTTGGCACCTGGACCGTCGCGCACCAAAGGCTGCGCCATCGCCTTCAGGGCAGCGACATCTGGGACCGTTTCCAAGGCAGCAGCACGACGCGACCGGTGCTGGATGGCTTGGGCAACGTCGAAGAAAATCTGATCGAGCATCCCGACGGTACCTACCGGGCCATCGCTATCCGCTCCTTCGACCAGTCCACCGGCCAATGGGCGATCTGGTGGCTCGACGGCCGCAATCCCCATCATCTCGACACGCCCGTCGTCGGTCAATTCAGCGACGGCATCGGCACCTTCACCTGCGAGGACACATTCGAAGGCCGCCCAATTCTGGTTCGCTTCCTCTGGCAATGTTCATCCGAAACGGAATGTCACTGGGAACAGGCATTTTCACCCGACGGCGGCGCAACCTGGGAAACCAATTGGCTGATGGATTTCACGCGGAGCGAACGGGACTGAACCTGCCCGTTACATCTCGTCAAATTCCCTGAGGCTTCCGGGCACAATATGTGCCCATTCCCGCCGGTTGCTGCAAAAGATCTGCATCCGCGGCACAAACAGTGCCGGATCGTCGAGTGAACCGGCATATATGGTCACTTCCTCGTCTTCGCCGCCTCCAAAAACCGTCGACCCACAGGTCGGGCAGAAGTTGCGCCGCGACGTGCGCCCGTCCTTCAACCGATGATCATAGTGTGAGGCGGGTCCCGAAAAGCTGAACCGCGCGAGCGGATAACCCATGAAGGGCGCAAAGGCTGATCCGCTCGATTTCTGGCAGTCCTCGCAATGGCAAAGCCCGGCATAGGCCGGCGCGCCGGTTGCCCGGTAGCGAAGGCCGCCGCAAAGGCATCCGCCCGTCAGGACACGCTCGGCGTCATCTGCCATCCTTAAAGCCCCTGGAACGGATCCGACCAGTACTTGGTTCGCTTCATGCAGGCGACGAACTTCTGCACGTTCGGGTATGGCGTCAGGTCAAGCCGCGCCGGCTCCTCATACGCCAGAATGGTCGCAACGCGGAAATCGACGAAGGTCAGCCGGTCACCCATGAGCCAGTCGCCCTCGGAATAGACCTTCTCGAGAATTTCGAGACAGGCCGAAAACTCGCTGAGATGCCAGTTCATCTGGTCCTCGGGCATGTCGCCTTCCCAGAGGTGAGGCCTGACCACCCGCTCGAAATAGATTTCGCCGCCATGCTTGTTGAGATGCTGCCCGCACCAGCTTGTCCAGCGCACGAATTCGGGCAGTGATTTGGTGTCATTCGGCCAGAAACCGGGGTCGGCGCGAAGGCTGAGATAACAGCAGATCGCATCCGCTTCCCAGAGCACCGATCCGTCATCCTTTTCAAGGATGGGAAAAAGGCCCATCGGGTTGAGTGCCTGCGCCGCCTTTCGGCCTTCGTCACCGATGGCTGAGGCATTCACGAATTCCATCGGCAGGCTGGGATCATCGCCATAACCGAGATGACGCGTGACCGTCAGCGCCAGGCGCGGGTTTGAATTGGGCGTGAAATAAAGCTTCATGGCGAAGGTTCCTCCGGTTTTGGCCGACTGCCGTCAAAAAGCAGGGCCAGATGAGTTTTGAATTGTCTGAGGCTGAAAATCGCGGCGTCCGGCGTCCGATAGGCCTTGGCCATCAAAAGGGCGCCCTGCATCACCGTCTGGAAATACCGCGCCAGCGCCGGCGCTTCGGCCACGTCGCGCCCCGCATCCGCAAGGGCCTCGACACAGATCGGCTCGAGCTGGGCTACATGGTTGATGATGCCCGCCGCCGCGCGGTCGTTGAGATCCGGATGCGTGGCGTGCACCTCCTGCACCAGGGTGCCCGCATAGCAGCAGAACTCGTAGATCTCCTTGGATCCTTCGATCAGCGAGATGCGAAAATCGACATAACGCAAGAGCTTGTCCCGCGCCGAGGCGTCGCGATCGTCCCCTTGCACGAAACCCATGCTGGCGAAGAGCCCGCACGAATTGTCCCGCCAGGTATCGGCGGCGATCTCGGCAATCTCCTGCTTGGACTTGAAATAATGGAAAAACGCGCCCTTGCTGACGCCGGCGGCCGCGCAGACATCTTCGACCCGAACCGCGTCGTAGCCCTTCTGCCGTACCAGATCGATCATCGCGCCGATGAGCCTGTCCCTCGTGTTCATCGCTTCGTTCTGGTATCCCATAATACCGACCAGTCGGTATCATGCTCATCTGGGCATGAGAGTCAATTGGGCATGAGAATCAAGTGGGGATGAGCCAGGCAAGTCGGGTGTGTTGCGGCGCCGGTGGCAGGTGAGGGTGGCAGGTGAGGGCCTTCGACAGGGACGTGCGCATGAGAACGAGTGCGCGGTGGATTTCGTGCGCGGCAGGCGGTCATTCCGCAAATGGCAGAACCGCTTGAATGACCATCCGGGCTGGCTGTTCGCAGGAAAGTGACATCGAAAGGCTCTGCCTCCGGTCTGCTTAGACCGGCAATACCCGCTGCGGCGGCTGATGTCCGTCGACGAAGAGTTTGATATTGACGATCACGACCTCGCCCATTTCGAACCTGCCCTCTATGGTAGACGAAGCCATATGCGGCGTCATCATCACCTTGTGCTCCCGCGCCAGCCGCAGGAGGCCGGGGTTGATCGTCGGCTTGTAGGTGAAGACGTCGAGCCCCGCGCCGCTCAGGTGTCCATCGTCGATCAGCCGCACCAGCGCCGCTTCATCGACAAGCTCGCTCCGTGATACGTTGACCAGATAGGAACCGGGCCTCATCTGCCTGAGACGCGTCTCGTCGAGCAAATGCCGCGTCGATTCGGTCAGCGGCACGTGCAGCGACACCATGTCGACCGCCGCGAGCATGGCGTCGAGATCGTCCCAAAAGGTTGCGCCGAGTTCCTGTTCGAGCGGCTGGGGCCGCCGCGACCGGGAAAAATAGTGAATGGAAAGGCCGAATGCCCTGGCCCGCCGCGCCACCGCCGTGCCGATTCGCCCGAGCCCCACGATACCGAGCGCCTTGCCGCCGAACCTGCGGCCCAGCATGCCGGTCGGCGCCCAACCGGCCCACTCGCCGCGCTCGACGATCAGGTTGGCGCCCTCCGCCAGCCGCCGCGGCACCGCCATCAAAAGGGCCATGGCCATGTCGGCCGTGTCCTCGCTCATCACCGACGGCGTGTTGGTGACCGTAATGCCCCGCGCCGAAGCTGCACGAAAATCGATATTGTCGATGCCGTTGCCGAATTGTGCAATCAGCCGCACGCTTGGCGGCAGCATGGCGATCACGTCCGCGTCGAGCCGGTCGGTAATGGTGGAAACCAGCACCCGCGCGCCCGTTGCTCCGGCAATCAGGGCCTCGGTCGAAAGCGGCAGGTCGGCATTGGAAAACTCGACGTCAAAGAGCTGCGCCATGCGCTGCTGCACCGGCTCGGGCAGCCGCCGCGTTACGAAAACCCGGGCATTCTCTTCGGTCATGAACGTCCTTTTCGAACGAGTTGCAGAATGGCCGCAACCGGGCGAGATCTTTTGCCATGCGGCGGCGGCCAGCACAACTGCTTACACCCCCTTAAGCCTTTCGCGCTAAGAGCAGGTGAACCGCCTCACGCCGAACCGAACCGCCATGCAAAAAGCGCTGGCCGCCAAGCGCCCTCTGACCCCGATCATTCTGGCCCTGGCCGTTTTTTGGTCCGGATTGCCCGTCTTCGCCGACGAAGTAGGCCCGGTCTCCGGCCTGCCATTGCCGCGATTTGTCTCGCTTCGCTCCGAGCCGATCAATGTTCGCGTCGGGCCTGGTACGCGCTATGACGTCGCCTGGGTTTTCGTGAAGGCCGACCTGCCGGTCGAGATCATCCAGGAATTTGATACGTGGCGGAAGATCCGCGACATTGACGGTCAGGAGGGCTGGATTCACCAGAACCTTCTGGTCGGCACCCGTACCGCCTATGTCGCGCCTTGGAAAACCGAACCGGTCCAGCTCCGCGTTCGGTCCGGTGATGCTTCCCGCGCCGTCGCGGAACTGGCGCCCAGGGTTCTGGTCAGGGTTGATTCCTGCGACGGCGAGGCCTGCAAGGTCGCAACCTTTTCCGATCAGTCGGGCGGCACATCCTATTCCGGCTATGTCGATCAGGAAGATCTCTGGGGCGTCTACGCCAACGAGGAATTCGACTGATCCCCGCCACCGCGCTGGCCTTTGCCGCGATAGTTCACCTCGCGGAACTGCGCACGGCGCCCGTCATAGATCAGAAGCCTGCCGATCAGAGGCTCGCCAAGTCCGGTGATGAGCTTGATCGCCTCCATCGCCATCAGCGTGCCGATAACGCCGGTCACCGCGCCGAGAATGCCTACATCCTCGCAGCGCGGCAGGGCCTCCGCCGGCGGATCCTTCGGATAGAGGTCAGAAAATCCCGGCGCCCCATCTCCCGTCTTGGTCTGAAGATGCGGCGCGAAGACCGTAACCTGCCCGTCGAACATGCTGACCGCACCTGAAACGAGTGGCACATGTGCCCGCCCGGCGCCCGTCGCGATCATTTTGCGTACGGCAAACGTGTCCGTTCCATCGACCACGATGTCATGGGCCGCGGCCAGCCGCTCTGCATCCTTTGCGGTTCCGATCATTTCGCGGTGAAGGGTCAGCGCGACGTTTGGATTGAGCGCCTCCACAAATTCCCCTGCGCTCTCGACCTTGAGCTTGCCCACACCATCCGTGCGGTGAACGACCTGCCGCTGCAGGTTCGACAGGCTGACGCGGTCGCCATCGGCAATTGTCAGCACTCCTATACCCGCCGCCGCGAGATACTCGATGACCGGACTGCCAAGTCCGCCGGCACCTACGACCAGGACTTTGGCCGCCTTGAGCCGGTTCTGTCCGGGCGCCCCGAGACCCTTGAGAACGATGTGCCGCTGATAGCGGCGGATCTCGTCTTCGCTCAGCATCACTGACCCATGCCCAGCGCGACGTTGAGTCCGACGGGCAGGAACTGCCGTTCCGTCCCCTCGGCCGTTTCCACATAGGCTGCGACCAGGACGACTGCCCGCGAAATGTCGTTCGCACCGGCGGGAACGAAAACCGCCTTGACCTCATAGGATGTCGGGCATCCGCGCGACCGGGTCAGAACCGCGTCGCGGTGGACCTCGACCACCTGGCTGCCGGCAATGAGCGACAATGCAAATCCCTGCACCGGGGCACCACCGCCAAGACCGCGGCAATCGGTTGAGGCCGATGTATCGAAACTTTCGAGCTTCAGCTGATATTGCCCGGCAATGCGTGCGCTTCCGTCATTGAGCAGCAGCCCGAAATCGAGCAGCCGGGAATCGCTGACCCGCATTCCGTCCCCGTTCACCGCTTCGATGATCGCCGGAACGTCGATCTCGAGATCATCAAGCACAGTCGGCGCCTGCGCCCGCGCCTTGGCGATTATGGCGCCGAGCGGTTCGGCCGGATCGATGCTCGCCGCATTGGCTGGCGTGCCAAGAACCAGAAGGTTGGTCGCAAGGTCCTGGACAAAGAAGGTAGCGTAGGCGGTGTCGGTCGCGGCCGAACGCCCGAAGGTTTCAAAGGCGAAGTAGCGCCCGTCGCGGGAATAGCCGATTGCATGATAGTTGGTCAGCATGGCGTCGGCCCAAGCCGGCGCCGCAGAAAGAAATGCGGCAGCGAGCGCCGCCGCCGACAACCACCGCCTAGCCATGACGCGTTCCGGTGGAGCCAAAGCCGCCCGCGCCTCGTTCTGTGCCATCGAGCAGGTCAACGACCCGGAACGCCGCCGCCTGAACCGGCGCGATGACCATCTGGGCGATCCGGTCGCCGCGCGAAATCGGAAAAGGCTTTTGCCCGTGATTGATCAGGATGACCCGGACCTCGCCGCGATAGTCGGCATCGATCGTGCCCGGCGCATTCAGCACGGTCACGCCATGCTTGAGCGCAAGCCCGGAACGTGGACGCACCTGCGCTTCATATCCCTCCGGCAAAGCCATGGCGAAGCCGCACGGCACCGCCAGAAACTGTCCCGGAGCCAATAGCAGATCTTCACCGGCGGGCAGGGCGGCAAGAAGGTCCATGCCCGCCGCGCCCGAACTCTGCTGCACGGGCGCAGGAAGCTCCTCGCCATGAGCGAAAAAGGTCAGATCGATGCGAATGGCCCCGTCAGGCAAATCGAGCTCCGCCGCAGGATTTGATAACCGGGGCGCCCCACCGGAGCGCCCCGGCCGGACGTCAGTTGATCGGCTTGACCACCGCGTAGGATTCGTCAGGAACCTCGGCTTCGCCGGTGATCATGTCGAGGAATGGAATGGCGAGAACCGCGCTCTTATGGTCCTCGGAAACTTCCATGTTCGAATCGACGATATCCCCGCCGACAACGATGATCTTGAAGAACTTGCCTTCGAACATGCTCTGCATCATCGCGAGCGTGTCTTCGTCCGGCTTGTCGGAACTGGCTGCTTCAACGAGCGAACCGGTCGGCAGGCTCACGCGCACCGTGCCGTCGGCCTGTTCGACGATCTGGGGTCCAGGCTCGCCATCGGTCGACGAGGCGTTGAGCTCTTCGAACGTGCCTTCCTTGACGCTGACACAGGTCACGACCGTGTCGCCAACCGTGAGTTCATCGCCGGGATCGCAGAAATCGGCATTCCCCTGGGACTGGGCCATGTCATAGAACTGGCGGTCCATGCTCATCGTCATGGTGCCGCGGGCATTGGTCTTGTCGAGAATCTCGATCTTCATGTCTACATCGACGCAGGCGGCGAGCCCGGTGATGAGCAGAATCGCGCCGATGGCGCGGGCAAAAATGGCAGGTTTCATCTTGTCCTCACAATTGCTGTCCGGCAGGACGCGAGTCCCCCGTCGCCGGCCGTTCGAGCTTAGGGACTAAGCCGTTCGGCGGCAAGCGATTCGCGCGGATTTGAAGCAAATGCGGTCCTGTCAGAAAAGGCGCCCCAGAAGAAACGCGCCAAGCGCGACGACCAGCACAAGCCCCAAGGTCCAGCCCATGGGCAGGTGCGGCCCGCCATTGCGGTGGCGGGCAAATTCGGCCGCATGGGCATCGAGCACCGTTTCCGCCTTGCCAACGAGCGCCGGCAGCTTGCCGAGCGCCGTAATGGCCCGCTCGCCATGTTCCCTGAGTTCGGCGATCTTTCCGGCAGGTCCCGCCTGGTCGCGGACCCACTGGCTGACAAAGGGCTTTGCCACGTCCCAGATGTCGAGATCCGGGTCGACCATGCGCGCCACGCCCTCGGCCAGAACCATGTTCTTCTGCAGAAGGATGAGTTCAGGCCGGGTCTGCATGTTGAAAAGTTCGGTGATCGCGAAAAGCTGTCCGAGCACCCGCGCCATCGAGATGTCGCGGGCGGAACGCCCATGCATCGGCTCGCCGACTGTCCGCAACGCCGAAGCGAAGTCGTCGGCATTCTCGGTCGCAGGCACATAGCCGATATCGATGTGAAGCCGCGCGATGCGGCCGTAATCGCGGGAAATGAACCCGTAGAGCACTTCGGCGAGGAAGCGCCGCTCGCGCATCGATATCCGGCCCATGATGCCGAAATCGACCATCAATACCCGCCCGGTCTGGGGCTCGACGAACATGTTGCCCGGGTGCATGTCCGCATGAAAGAAACCGGTCCCGATTGCCTGCTTCAGGAACCCAAGAAGAATGCGCGCCCCGAGCGCCTTGCGGTCAACACCCGCCTTGTCAAGCGCGCCAAGATCGCGCACCGGAATGCCGTCGAGCCAGCTCGTCGTCAGAACGCGCTTGCCGGTATGGTCCCAGCTGACTTCCGGACAGGCAAAGTTCTGTTCCTCGGTCAGGCTTTCGGCATATTCGCTGATCGCCGCCGCCTCGAACCGCAAATCGAGCTCGAGCCTCGCCAATCGGTCGAGCGTTTCCACGACGGCGATCGGCCTCAGCCGCCGAAGTTTCGGTACCAGTGCTTCGCCGATCCGCGCCCCGGCATAGTAGCTTTCAATGTCGCGCGCGAACCGGTCTTCGATGCCGGGCCTGAGGACCTTGACCGCAACGATGTCGGTGCCGCCATCGGCCCTTCTCAGGCGCGCCTGGTGCACCTGCGCGATCGAGGCCGCGGCGACCGGCGCCGAAATCTCGAAAAGGTCATCGGCGCGGGCGCCGAGTGCCTCGTGCAGCAGTTCGGGCAGATGGCCCTGGTCGAATGGCGGCAACGAATCCTGAAGTCCCGAAAGGTCCTCGGCAATCTCCGGGCCAACGATGTCGGGTCGCGTGGCAAGGCTTTGCCCGAACTTCACATAGGTCGGTCCGAGCCGGACGAGCGCCTGCTGCAGCCGCGCCACGCGCCCGGTGCGCCGGACGTCGCGCCGTTCGACGAGACGCGCGAGACCCAGCAGGAAGCGCGGACCCGGCGGCAATCCCTTCGCATCGACGAGTGAAAGTGCACCCTCGCGCGCCAGCACGAACCCCGCCCGGATCAATCGGAAATAGGCCATCAACCCCATGACGCGACCTTCAGATCTTCCAGCCGCTGTGAAGCGCTGCGATGTTTCCTGAAAGGGGCGTGTGCGTGACGCGGGTGAACCCGGCCGCGGCAATCATTTCGGCAAAACGGTCAGGTTTCGGGAACTGGCGGATGCTTTCGACGAGATAGCGATAGGAGGCTTCGTCGTTGGCGATCGCCTTGCCCAGTTCCGGAATGACTCGATCGGAAAAAAGATCGTAGACCTCCTTGAACCCCGGAATGTCGACGGCCGAGAATTCAAGGCACAGGAATCGTCCGCCGCGGCGGAGAACGCGGAATGCTTCGCCAAGCGCCTTTTCAATTCGCGGCACGTTCCGAATGCCGAACGAAATCGTGTAGGCGTCGAATTCGCCATCGGCGAACGGCAGGTCTTCGGCGTTCGCTTCAACGAACGTCGCGCGGTCCGGATAGCGCCAGGTTTTCGCCCGGTCAGCCCCGACCCGCAGCATGTCTGAATTGATGTCAGAAACGGTGACCTCGGCAAAGCCATGCGAGGCGTTGACGATGCGTTCGGCAACGTCGCCGCTTCCGCCGGCCATATCGAGCACCCGGTAGGGCCGGGTTCCCTGCCGCGGCGGACCGAGCCTGGCCACAAGCGCATCTTTCCAGACACGGTGAATGCCGAAGCTCATCGCATCGTTCATCAGGTCATAGCGGTCGGCGACGCCATGAAAGACCGCGTTGACCATGCCCTGCTTGTCCACAAGCGGCACGGCCCTTTCGCCGAAATGGGTCATTTCGGTTTCGTCGGTTGTCGGCGCGCTGGCACGTCTGGGCATGAATGAAGCCTCGCAAAGTTCGCTCTTCCTCTAACCCTCTCGTCCTCGCGCATCAATGGGTTGGATGGCCGCGCCGCCGGAAGGGTTGACCGCCCGACCCGGAACGAACACAAGTGCCCGGCATATTGGCGGCGCTTCGGTGATCCTTGATGCCTGAACTTCCGGAAGTCGAAACCGTTGTCGAGGGCTTGCGACCCCTGATCGAGGGTGCCCGCATCGGCGAGGTCATTCTCAACCGCAAGGATTTGCGCTGGCCCTTGCCATCCGCATTCCAGAAAGCGCTCGCGGGTCGCCGGTTCACCGCCGTGTCGCGCCGGGCAAAGTTTCTGCTTTTCGCGACCGACCGCCCTGAAACCGGGCTTTTGGCCCATCTCGGCATGACCGGCAATTTCCGCTTCGCCACGCCCGACCCGAAAGGCCGCTTTGAGAAACACGATCACGTGGTCTTTCGTCTCGAAGGCGGCCATGGCCCAACGTCCTTCCTCGTTTATTCCGACCCGCGCCGTTTCGGCATGCTGGACCTTCTGGGCGACGCCTCGACCAATCCGCACCTCAAGGATCTTGGACCCGAACCGCTGGGCAATCAGTTCAGTGCGGTGGCGCTTGCGGCGCGTGCCCTGGGCCGGACCCAGCCGGTCAAACCGTTTCTCCTTGACCAGCGCAATGTTGCCGGGCTCGGCAATATCTACGTATGCGAAGCGCTCTGGCGGGCCGGGATTTCCCCAACGCGCCCGGCGGGCTCCCTCGTGACCGCGAAGGGTGCGCCGAAAAAGCCCCTCGATGATCTGGTTCTGGCCATCCGCGCGGTCCTGACCGAGGCGATCCGCTCGGGCGGTTCGACCCTTCAGGACTATCGCCGCGTCGATGGCACGACCGGATATTTCCAGCATCATTTCGCCGTCTACGAGCGCGAAGGTCTTGCCTGCGAGCGTCGTGGCTGCCATGGCACGATCCGTCGTACTGTCCAATCGGGCCGCTCGACCTACTATTGTCCGCATTGCCAGAAATGACTGGCGCTGCGGCGTATCCGATTCTCCGCCGACCCGGTTGACGCCAGCCCCGCTTTCTGCCTATAAGGCCGGCGAAAGGCGGCACTTTGCCGCCTGTTTTCGTGGAATTGACGAACGCGCAAGCCGGCAGCCCAAGCGGGACCGAACCGGCAGGCGTTTGGGGCCGGTCCTCCGGCCGCTGAGCAAGGCAGAAGAAATGGCGAATACCCCTTCGGCGAAAAAGGCCGTCCGCAAGATCGCAAAGCGCACCGCGATCAACAAGTCCAACCGCTCGCGCATGCGCACCTACCTGCGCAAGGTCGAGGAAGCGATCGCTTCCGGCAACAAGGCCGATGCAAATGCGGCCCTGAAGGTTGCCGAGCCCGAACTTCATCGTGCCGCGACCAAGGGCGTGGTTCATTCCAACACCGCGTCGCGCAAGGTTTCCCGCCTCAACGCCCGCGTCAAGGCGATGGCCTGATCACTGCGCATCGCAGCGAATTCAACCCGGCTTCGGCCGGGTTTTTTCATGTCCGGATGAACCCGCAATGCGGTCGACGAGTGTTGCCGATCTGCACGAGTCGGAGCGCATTCGCGGACCATTTTCAGTGCAAAATATGTCGCAGCAAAGCCCACTTTTCCTGCACATTTCCGCTTGCATTTGGATTCGTCGAAGACTCTCAAACGGTTAACTTTTGAGAGTGGGCCGACCCCGGTCGCGGCTGCGAAAATCCCCCCTTTGAGTCAAGTCCCCTTTTGTCGATTCATCCCATTGATCCGGATTTTTTTCGGGCCTAGGATGCCTCCATCGATGACGGGATTGCCAGTCGATCTCGCAAAAGAAAAGCCTGAATACTAATGGGGGTTAGTGTAATGGGCCGCAATCTGGAAAAGATTGTATTTGGCAAATCTATCGTTGTCGACTTCCTGGTAAAAATCCGCATGTAAACTTGCCAATCCCGGCAGGTGAACGATTTTTGCCGCGTTTCGGGCGCTCTCGCCCGGCTTTAATTGGGGACGCAAAAGTATAGTGGCTCGTTGCGTGGCGAGCGGGCCAGAGTTTTGGTTTTGCGCTTTTTCACCGGCGAAAGGGAAAAAGCGGTCGGGACGAAGCGTGGCGGGCCGGGTTTGGGTTCGCGGATGAACGGGGCCAATCCCAGCTGGCGCATGCGGCATGTGCGCTGGGTCCGGGGGTCCCTGAAACTAGGGCAAACGGGCCGAACGGGCGACATGATGCTGATGGCTGGCGGCAATAGAGGCGAAATGAACGAGCAGGTTTTGTGGGATCGGGTGCGGGCGCGACTGCGCGCCACGATGGGCGAAGACGTCTACAACAGCTGGTTCACCCGGCTCGAACTCGAAGAAATCGTGGCGGACCTGGCGCACCTCTCGGTGCCGACACGGTTCCTCTGTTCGTGGATCCAGTCCAACTATGCCCAGGGCATTCTTGACGCATTCCAGGCCGAAAATGCTGCGATCAAACGCATTCACCTCGCCTTGCGCGTCAACGGGCAGGCGCGCCCGCGTCTTGCGGCGGAGGCCGAGCCCGTCGCGCCGGCAGCCATGTCGGCGGTAGACGCCGACGAGAAGGCAGCGGCAGCGTCCAAGCCGCAGCGAACGGATGCGCTATCGGGCTCGAATCTCGATCCGCGCATGAGTTTCGAGACCTTCGTCGCCGGTCAAGCCAATGAAATCGCTCTTGCCGCCGCCAAACAGGTGGCGCAGGCCGCCGCCAACAATTCGGTCGCCTACAACCCCGTCTATATCCATTCCTCGGTAGGCCTCGGCAAATCGCATCTTCTCAACGCGATTGCCCTCAAGGCCAGCACCGCTCAGCCCGGCCTGAAGATCGTTTACCTAACCGCCGACCACTTCATGTACCATTTCATCATGGCCGTGCAGCGCCAGTCAGCCCTCGGCTTCAAGGAATGGCTGCGGCGGGTCGATCTGCTTCTGATCGACGACATGCAGTTTCTGCAGGGAAAGTCGGCCACCGAATTCGGCCACACGCTCGGCGCGCTCATCACGGGCGCCAAACAGGTGGTCGTGGCCGGCGACTCGCCGCCGCGCGACCTCGAACTGCTCGACGAACGGGTGCGCTCGCGGCTGTCCGGCGGCCTTGTCGTCCCGATCAGCAAGTTCGACCTCGACCTCCGGCGGGCCATCGTCTCGCGCCGGGCCGAGATCGCTCAGCAGCGCTTCAACGGCGTCGATTTTCCGTCGGCCGTCATCGACTACATCGCCTATTCGGTCAATTCGCATGGCCGCGATCTCGATGGCGCCGTCAATCGCCTGGTGGCAGCCAACCAGCTGACCGGTGAGGAAATCACCGTGCCCCTCGCCGAGAAAACCCTTTCCGATCTCATTCGCGCCCGCGACCTGCCCAAGGTGAGGATCGAGGACATCCTCAAGATCGTCTCGCGCCATTTCAAGGTTGCGCGGACCGACCTTCTGTCGTCCCGCCGCAGCCGCGACGTGGTGCGTCCCCGCCAGATCGCCATGTATCTCGCCAAGTCGCTCACTTCGCGCTCGCTTCCCGAAATCGGGCGGCGCTTCGGCGGCCGCGATCACACGACCGTCCTTCACTCGGTCCGAAAGGTCGAGCAGCTGATGAAGGATGACGGCGACCTCTGCCAGGAAATCGAACTCCTCAAGAGAATGCTGGAGGAGTAAATCGCTGATCGCCTCCGGCGATCCAAAGCTCCGGTGGAGCTTTGGAAAGCGATTTACGCGCGAGACCTATGGTCGAGCGCAGCGGGTCTCGGTGGACCTCTGAGAAACGCCGAACGCGCGACACCTGTTGTCGAGCGCAACAAGCTCCAGTCTTTCGCCCCGATCTGATCCGGGGCCTTGATCGGGTTTGTGGAGGTCCCGGCGCTCGGGCCCTTATGCCGCGGTAAGGAAGTGGACCATATCTGAACCCGAAATCCATTTCGCACTTTTCCCGAACTTGCACTAAAAGCCGCTCGAACATTTCCACTCCGAGCCCGCAATGGCCCCGCCTCTTCTGCAACTGACCGACATCCATCTGACCTTCGGTGGCACGCCCCTGCTGACGGGGGCTGGCCTCGACGTCAGTCCGGGCGAGCGGCTGGCGCTCGTGGGGCGAAATGGTTCGGGCAAATCGACCCTGCTCAGGATAGCTGCGGGCCTTGTCGAGCCCGACGGGGGTCAGGTCTTTGTCCAGCCGGGTATCCGGCTCGCCTATCTCGAACAGTCGCCCGACCTCACACGCCATGCGCGGCTTTTGGACTATCTCGAGGCGGCAGGCCTGCCGATCGAACCTCACAGGCTCGGACATCTTTCCGAGCGGCTGGGGCTTGATCCCGAGGCGGACCCGAAGCGGTTTTCCGGCGGTGAACAGCGCCGCGCCGCACTCTTGCGTGCCCTTGTCGGCGACCCGGATGTTTTGCTGCTCGACGAGCCGACCAACCATCTCGACCTGCCTGCCATCGAATGGCTCGAATCCGAGCTGCTGGAGAGCCGTGCGGCCATGGTGCTGATTTCCCACGACCGGCGCTTTCTTGAAAACCTGTCGACCGCGACCCTCTGGCTCGACCGGGGCCGGACAAGGTCGCTCGACCAGGGCTTTGCCGCCTTCGAGCAATGGCGCGACAGGATGCTCGACGAAGAGGCCGAGGCCCAGCACAAGCTCGCCCGCAAGATCGCCGCCGAGGAACATTGGCTGCGCTACGGCGTCACCGCCCGGCGCAAGCGCAATGTCCGCCGCCTTGCCGGTCTTCAAGCCCTTCGCGAAAAGCATCGCACCCATCGCGGACCCGAAGGCAATGTCGGCTTCACCCTCGCCGAGGGCGGCCGGGCCGGCGCCATCGTCATCGACGCCAAGGGCCTCGGCAAGTCGTTTGGCGCGCGCACCATCGTTGCCGGCCTTGATCTGAGGCTGATGCGCGGCGACTGCCTCGCGATTGTCGGCCCCAACGGCGCCGGCAAGACGACGCTTCTCAACCTGCTGCTTGGTGACCTGCCGCCCGACGAAGGCACGGTGACGCGCGGGTCGGGGGTTGAGCTGGCGCATCTCGACCAGACCCGCACCCGTGTTCCGCCCGAAACCCCGCTTGCCGATGTTCTGACCGGGGGTGGCCGCGATACGCTCGAGGTCGATGGCAAACCGCGGCACGTGACCGCCTATATGAAGGATTTTCTTTTTCCGCCCGAACAGATGCGAACGCCGTTCGGCAAGCTCTCGGGCGGTGAAAAGGCGCGCCTCCTGCTCGCGCAGCTACTGGCCGCACCTTCGAATCTGCTGGTGCTTGACGAGCCGACCAACGATCTCGATCTTGAAACGCTTGACCTGCTCGAGGAACTCGTCGCCGACTATCCCGGCACAGTCATTCTGGTCAGCCATGACCGTGACTTCATCGATCGGGTCGCGACCAGAACCCTCATTGCCGAAGGAGACGGACGCTGGACCCTTTATGCCGGCGGTTATGCGGACATGCTCGCACTTCGCCGAAATGAGGCGCCTGAGCGAATTGCTGCTCGTTCGCCGGACAAGGTGGCCGCGGTGCCATCGGGGCCGGCCGAACCAAAGCAGCAGCGCAAGCTTTCGTTCAAACAAAAGCACGCGCTTCAAACCCTGCCGCGCGAGATCGACGACCTCACGAAAACCATCGCGAAATTGCACCACACACTCGCCGACGGCGGCCTTTACGCCCGTGATCCGGAACGCTTTTCGAAACTTGGCAATGAGCTCGCAGCAGCCGAAGCCGCTCGCGAGCAAAAAGAAAGCGAGTGGCTGGAACTTGAGATTTTGCGGGAAGAACTGGAAGGGTGAACCACATCGGCCGGCAGAAGCCCGCCGGCCGAACGAGCCGAAATCCACGCCTACTTGGATTTGGCGGGCTTTTTCGCAGCCGGCTTCTTGTCAGCCTTGGCCGGTGCGGCCTTGGCAGCAGGTTTCGCCGGCTTTGAGCTTGGGGCGCTCTTTGCCATTTCTGGATCCAAGGGTCGATATGCCTGCCAGGAAGCCTTCGGAAAGCTCCTCTCTTCCCGGTATTCGCGGTGCGGCCCGACCCACGGCGCGCACGCGGGAGACGGGGATTATCCTCGTCTTCAATCAGCAATCATCTGATTTGCGGCTTTTGTAAATCCACTTTGCGCATTCGTCTTCAACAAGCGCGTTCGGGACTTCCGGAAGCGGCCTCGCGGAAGTCGGAATGGTGGGCAAATCCGCCGCAATTCGGGCCGCTCGCCCTTGCCTTTTTGGGTGCGAGGGGCCAATTTCGCAGTCCGGTTCGCAAGCGTCCGCCGGACCGATATTTTCGCGTGAGGATTCCGACATGAAAGTGACACTGGAACGCAATGCCCTGCTCAAATCGCTGGGCCATGTGCATCGGGTCGTCGAGCGGCGCAACACCTATCCGATCCTTGCCAATGTGCTGCTGGCCGCGACCGATGGCGCGCTGCAGCTGCGGGCCACCGACCTCGATATCGAGGTGACCGAAAGCGTGCCGGCCATGGTCGGCACCAAGGGCACCACAACCGTTCCCGCCCACACGCTTTTTGAAATTGTCCGCAAGCTTGCCGACGGGGCCGAGGTCAATCTTGAAACCGACGGTTCCGACCAGATGAAGATCACCTCAGGCCGCTCGCGCTTCTTTCTGTCCTGCCTTGCCGCCGATGGTTTCCCCGACCTCAAGTCCGGTGATTTCAGCCACACATTCTCCATGTCGGCTTCGGCGCTGCACGACCTGATCGAACGCACCCAGTTCGCCATTTCGACCGAAGAAACCCGCTACTATCTCAACGGCATCTTCTTTCACACGACCAAGGAAAAGGGCGCCGACGTGCTTCGCGCCGTGGCGACCGACGGTCATCGCCTCGCTCGCGCCGACGCCGATGCCCCCAAGGGCGCCATCGGCATGCCGGGCATCATCGTGCCGCGCAAGACCGTTGCCGAATTGCAGAAGCTTCTTGAAGGCGAGGACACCGAAGTTGGCGTCGAGGTTTCCGATACCAAAATCCGCCTGAGTGTCGGCGGCGTCGTGCTCCTGTCCAAGCTCATCGAAGGCACGTTCCCCGACTATGAACGGGTGACGCCCAAGAACAACGACAAGCAGATGATCGTCGACAAGGCGACCTTCGCCACCGCCGTCGACCGCGTTTCGACCATCGCCTCCGACCGGGGCGGAAAGGCGGTCAAGCTTTCGGCCAATGACGGCATGCTCGAACTTTCGGTCACCAATCCCGATCATGGCACCGCCAACGAGGAAGTGCCGGTCGATTTCGCCGAAAGCCAGTTCGAGATCGGCTTCAATGCGCGCTACCTGCTCGACATCATTTCGCAGATCAAGACCGAAAACGCCTCGTTCCTCTTCTCTGATTCCGGCTCGCCGACCCTCGTCACCGAGCAGGGCAACGAAAAGGCGCTCTACGTTCTGATGCCGATGCGGGTCTAGAGCATGTTCAGGAGTTGAGCGACATCGGCATCGGTCCGGTGGATCGATGCGCCGCGAGACGCGCTGCGGTTTTCCGGTTCGAACATGTGATAACAAAAAGACTTGGACCATGCGTTTTGATTCCATCAAAACGTGACATAGTCCAAGGGACGCCGCCAAAGCCTGCAGGACCTGATGCTGAGCCCGTGGAACCAGGAGGCGCCTGTCCTCGTCTTTGAGCAGGCTCTGGATGGGGCCGGGAGCAAGACGCCGGGAAGTTAGTCAAATGTCCGCCCGCTCCATTTCCCGCCTGCGCCTTACGAACTTTCGCAACTATGCGACGGCGGCGCTTGATCTCGATTCACGCCACGTCGTGCTGACCGGACCCAATGGCTCGGGCAAGACCAACCTCATTGAGGCCGTTTCGTTGCTTGCGCCGGGCCGGGGGTTGCGCCGCGCCCCTTTCGAGCAACTGGCCCTCAAGGGAAGTGACGGCAACTGGGCGGTGGCCGCGACCGTCGAAAGCGAATTCGGCCCGGCCGATCTCGGAACCGGCGGCGGACCGGGCGACCCCGTCCGGCGGGTGCGCATCAACGGCGCCAATGCCCGGACCATCGAGGAGCTGGCCGATCATGTCCGCCTTCTCTGGCTCACGCCTGCCATGGATGGGCTTTTCACCGGACCCGCGACCGACCGACGGCGCTTTCTCGATCGTCTGGTCATGACCCTCATTCCCGACCACGGCCAGAGCGTCATCGCCTTCGAAAAAGCCATGCGCCAGCGCAACAAGCTTCTTGAAGATTCCGCCGATGCCACCTGGTTCGCCGCGGTCGAAACCGAAATGGCCGCCCACGCCGCCGCCATTCATTTCGCCCGCACGGATTCGCTGGGCCATCTGCAACAGCTCGCGGTGCGCGACATTGCCGGCGCCTTTCCCGCCGCGATCCTGGCCCTGACACCGCTTTTCGAGGACGAGGCGACGCTGGCCTCTTCGACCGCGCTCGAAGCGGCTCTACGCGCCGAGTGGGAGGGCGCCCGTGCCCGTGACCGCGCCGCCGGCCGCACCCTTTCCGGGCCGCATCGCTGCGACCTGATCGTCACCCATCGTCAGAAACAGATGCCGGCCGAACTCTGTTCGACCGGCGAACAAAAGGCTCTGTTGATCGGGCTCATTCTCGCCCATGCAAGGCTCGTTGCCGATATGGCCGGCCAGACGCCGATCCTGTTGCTCGATGAAATCGCCGCCCATCTTGACCCGGACCGGCGCGCCGCGCTGTTTGCGGCCCTCGAAAGTCTCGGCGCCCAGTGTTTCATGACCGGCACCGATCCGATGCTCTTCGAAGCCCTGGGCGAGAGGGGACAATATGTGCGCGTCGCGGAAGGCCGGCTGACCCAGACGGCGTGACGGCCCGGGCCGGTCAGTCCCGCTTCGATGCGGCAATGATCGCCGGCAGGAAGACGAGGTCGCCAATGAGCGCGAAGACCATCGCGCCGATGAAGATGGCGCCAAAGGTCTGCACCTGCGGCATGACCGAAAAGAGCGTTGCCAGCACGCCGGTGCAAAGGATCGACGTCGTCACGATCATCGACTTGCCAACCTGCCGCACCGCCGCGGAAATCGCGGCAAGCCGTGGCCGGTTCTCGCGATGGTGGCGATAGGCGGCAAGGAAGTGGATCGTGTCGTTGACCGCCACCCCGAACGCAATCGTCAGGACCATCACCGAGGTCATCGTCTGCCCGGTCCCCGAGAAATAGAGATAGGACACCGCCGCCAGAAGCGGAAAGAGATT
The DNA here is from genome assembly GCA_020638095.1 of Hyphomicrobiaceae bacterium. Classification (GTDB taxonomy): domain Bacteria; phylum Pseudomonadota; class Alphaproteobacteria; order Rhizobiales; family Devosiaceae; genus JACKJF01. The sequence continues at coordinate 479,174 of JACKJF010000003.1, forward strand.
GGGGATGGTCGCGAGCGCAATGATCCGCCATTCCGAGAAGGCAAGCCCGATCATCCCGATGGCGAGGAAGATCGCGGTAAAGAGCGAAAATTCCATCTGGTCGATCAGGTGCTCGCTTTCATAGGTCGTCAGCACCCGGAAACCGGTCGGCAGGCTCGCCTCGATCCCCTCGGCGGCGACCCGTTGGCTGAGATCGACAAGCCGCGCCTTCAACTGCTCGCCCGTCGCATTGGGATCGGCAAAGGCGGTCAGCATTGCTTCCTTGCCGTCGCGGGTGATGAAACGGTTGGCCAGATCCGGCCCGATGGCCTCAAGAATCCCATCTGTCTGCTCGGGTGACCCGAAATCGGCAAACTCGGCCAGCGACAGAACTCTTCCAGCCCCTACGGCGTCCTGCATGATGGTGCTGACCGTCTTGATCCGCTCGAGATCGGCCAGGGAAACCGAACTGCCATCATCATCGAGCCTGACGGCCATATAGACCGGCGCAATGCCGCCGACACCTGTACTGTCCGTCCCGTCAATCGTCGGCTGGATGTTGAGAAGCTGCTTGGGAACAAGGTCGAGAATGGAGAAATTCGCCTTGATATGGGCATAGGGCGCAAGCATCAACACAGTGATCACCACCGCGAACAGCGCGACCGGCCGGGCGAAGCGCCGGACGAGGTTGGCGTACCACTTCTCAAGCTTGCTTTCCGACGCTTCCGGCCGGAACATCGACGCGGGCAGGAAACGGTCTGCCGCCATCAGAAGCAGCGGCAGGATGGTCAATAGGGCGAAAAGCCCCAGAACCGTGCCGACCGCACCGCCATAGGCGAATTCCTTGATGCCCTTACCTGGCGCCGGAATGAGCGAGACGAAGGCCGCCGTTGTCGTCAGCATGGAAAGAACAGTCGCCGGACAGACTTCGCGGATCGTGTCGCGCACCGCCTCGAGCCCGGTCAGGCCCCGTCGCTTGGCGCGTTGCCACATCGAAACGAAATAGACGCTTTCGGCGAACCCGAACATCATCATGAGTGTCGCAAGCACCATGGTGAAGAAGGTCACCGCGCCGAAAAGGTAGAGCGTGGCCGCCATCGTCCAGACGGCGATGATCGCTGGCGAGATCGAGACAACGAGCGCCAGGACCGGATGCCGGAAGATGACCAGCGCCAGAACCACCGCGATGACGAGACCGGAGACGTTGAGCATCAACTGGTCCTGCCCGGCAAGCGCCAGAAGATTGCGCATCCACACGAGCTGGCCGCCGATCGTGATGTTGATGCTCGGATCGGCCATGAAATTGACCGTCTCCTGCACCGCGTCGAGCGCCTTGTCCGAACTCGCATCATCGGTCACGCGCGGCATGACCACCATCTTCATCTGCGTGTGGTCTTCACTGATGAGGTTGCTCGCCAGCGGCAAGGTGGCGAGCAGATCATCGAACGCAGCCGAAATCTGTTCCTTGGTCGTCAGGTCGAGCGGCAAGGCCGCAACGGTGCCGCCATCCGGATTGGGCAGGCGAAGGGAAAAGGGCGAAAGCACCGCGGCCACATTGTCCGTCAGCGCCAGTTCCTCGGCGAGCGCCCGTTCGGCCTCGAATGCGGCGGGGTCCGAAAGATCCGCCGCATCGACGAAAATGAAGAGATCGGTTTCGAACATGCCGAACTTGTTTCTCACGTCGGCGAATGTGTCGTACTGGCTGCCCGAGCCCTGATACATGCGGATGATGTTCGAATCGAACCGGATCGAGGGCAGGATCAGAAAGGCGAGAATCGTGATCAGCCCGATCAGCGCCCAGAAGATGCGCGGATGCGCCGTCGATGCATAGGCAAGCTTTTCGATCCCGAAGCCGATCGAATGACGGGGGCGGGCATTGGTTCGGGATGATGACATGAAATGCGACAGTCTCGGCTGGACAGGAGTGGGCGGACCCTAACGGATCGGCACATCATTGCCAATGATGGTTAGCGAAAGCTGAACGTGAAGCCGGGGCCAGCCAGACCCGGCGCCGAATGAATTCACGGCCTAGTTGATCGGCGCGGTCAACTTTGCGGCGGCATTGTAGGTCTGCAGCGTGTCGCCGATGCCGTTGATGCCGGTGCTGAGGTCCAGCGACGCCCCGTTATTGAACTGAAGCGTGACGCCGGCGCTGACGCCACCCGTTGCCACCGGCGTGGTCAGCGTACCGAGCCCACCGCCGAAAGTGATCGGTCCGGGTCCAACGAGGTTGAAGTTGACGCCGCCGCCGATCGACGGCGTGACCGTCGCGATGCTCTGGCTTTCGACCTCGAACGTGCGGTCAATCGTGGCCCAGGTCGACGCGATCACCTGGTCGACCGTCGTCGCGCCGACCTTGCGGCCGCGGTTCGTGGTGAAGGCGTCCCGGGCTTCGTGCAGCAGCCGCAGGGTGCCGATCGGCGTGAAGCGGATCTCACCGAAATTGTAGCTGCCTTCGAGCGAGGCATTGATCGTCGTGCGGTAGGACATGAACTGGCCGTTTTCGTTGCCCTTCCACATGTCGTTGGAAAGAACATCGAACGACCCCGAAAGACCGGCGCGAACGTCGGGCATCGGGAAGTATTTGACATAGGCGCCGGCGCCGCCGCCGAAGGCCGAGAGATTGGCATTGAGGCTGGTCATCGCCACATCGCCCCCGAAAACCGACAGGAAACCGCCAAGATCGATCTCGGGCGTCATCGACTTGACCACGCCGAACTGGGCGTGGCTCATCGCGCCGGTCCGCCCCAGCGTGCCGTCGACAAAGGTCAGCTTGAACCGTGACCAGGCGTCGAACAGGTGTCCGGGTGCAACCATGTTGCCCTCGACCCCGTCATCGGCGGCATTGATCGCCATCACCGCGCGGTTGATCGGGCTATAGGGCAGGGCGGCATAGCCGAGCAGGTGGTTGCCGTCGTTGAAATCGTCGGGTCCGCCGCCCTGCGGGGTCTGCCCGCCATTGTCATTGGGCAGGTCCGACGGCGAATTATTGAGGAAGCCCGGCGTGAACGAATTTCCGAGAGCGTTGGTGGACGTTCCGAAATTGCCGGTGAGTGACGATCCACCGCCACCTCCATTGCCGCCGCCGCCTCCGGTATCGCCGGAGCAGGAGAACTCGAGCATGGCCTGAACGGAACTGTTGTTGTCGGCGTAAAGCTCGAAGGTGAAGGTGTAGTTGCCGGTCGTCAGGATATCGAGGTTGAGCGTGCCGGTCATCGAACTCGACCATGGGCCCGGATCGGCGAGACCACCGCCCGGACCGGAAACCGAGATGTAGATATAGCCGAAGCCTGAAAGGATGTGGTGGATGCTGAACGTGTCGCCCTGGGTGAGGCTGAAGGTCCGCGTATTGCTCTGCAGGGTCACGACATTTGAATCGGTCATCGTAAGATTCGCCGATGCCGCATCGCTGCAAGTGAAGCCTGCCTGGTCCGCCAGAGCCGGACCTGGAACGGCCACCGCAAATGTCGCAAACATCAAGGGCAAAAGCCCGAACGTTGCTGCAGCCGATACCCCGCGGCGTAGCGCGTCGCGCAATCCAGCCATGACTTGCCCCCAGTCCTTTCGCGTCCCTGACCGGAGGAGTTAACAATTTGTTAACGTCCAAGTCAAACGGAAGTAATGCAAAAGGCGCGGACTCTTTTGCGTGTGGTTAATCGGGAAACGGCGCGCCTTCCGGACTCGGCTTCAAATCATTCCGCCTCTTGCCGTGGGGCAACCCTGTCTTACCGTGAAGTTCGGCAGAATAACCCAATGGATCGCGTAGCGAAGTTGAGAGCCACTTGCGCAGAGACGGAATTGCACCAGCCTGCTTTGGCGAAATGCAGTTGAACCTGAGCGCGGCTCAGTTGATCGGTGCGGTCAGCTTCGCCGAGGCATTGTAGGCGAGCAGGTTGTCGCCGATGCCGGTAATGCCGGTGCTGAGGTCGAGCGAGGCGCCGTTGACGAATTGCAGCGTGATTCCGGCGCTGATCCCGCCCGTGGCAAATGGCGTGGTCAGGGTGCCGAGTCCGCCGGTGAACGTGATCGGGGCCGGCCCGAGCAGATTGAAATCAACGCCGGCGCCGACCGATGGCGTCACCGTTGCGATCATCGGGCTTTCGACGGGAATTGTCTTGTCGAGCGTTGCCCAGGTGCCCGCGATGATTTCGTCGACGATCGTTGCTCCGACCTTGCGCCCGCGATTGGTGGTGAAACCGTCACGCGCCTCGTGCAGCAGCCTCAAAGTGCCGATCGGTGTGAAGCGGATGTCGCCCAGATAATAGCTACCCTCGACCGAAGCGTTGATCGTCGTCCGGTACGACATGAACTGCCCGTTTTCGTTGCCCTTCCACATATCGTTTGAAAGAACATCGAAGGACGTGGAAAGCGCCGCCTTCATTTCGGGCATCGGGAAATATTTGACATAGGCGCCGCCGCCGCCGCCAAGTGCCGACAACCGGGAATTGAGGGTCGATGAACTGACCGCGCCGCCGAAGAGGGAAATGAATCCGCCAAGGTCGACGTCCGGCGCAACCGATTTGACCACGCCGATCTGGGCGTGGCTCATCGCGCCGGTCCGGCCAAACGTGCCATCGACAAAGGTCAGTTTGAACCGCGTCCAGGCATCGAAAAGATGTCCCGGCGCAATCATGCTGCCCTCGACGCCGTCGCCGGCGGCATTGATCGCCATTACCGCGCGGTTGATCGGGCTGTAGGGCAGGGCCGCGTAGCCAAGAAGGTGATTGCCGTCGTTGAAGTCTTCCGGGTTCCCGTCTTGCGGCGTCTGGCCGTCATCGTCGTTGGGCAGGTCCGTCGGCGCATTGTTGAGGAAGCCCGGCGTGAACGAGTTTCCAAGCGCGTTGGTGGAGGTCCCGTAATTCCCGGTCAGCGACGAACCGCCACCACCGCCGCCGCCACCACCCCCGGTATGTTCGGTACAGGTGAAGCTCACGTCGGCGTCGACACTGTCCTCGGTGTCGGCGTCGAGATCGAAGGTGAACGTATAGATGCCGGTCGTGTTGACCGTCAGGGGCACCGTTCCGCCAAGCGTGAAACCATAGGGACCCATGTCCGACAGACCACCACTCGGCCCTGCAACCGAGACGGTCATCGTACCGCCACCCGAGAGCCCCACACCGATGGAAAAGGTATCGCCCGCGGTCAGGCTGAAAGTCCGGTAGTTGGTCGATCGCGCGGATGGTGCCCAGATGTCATAGGTCGAAAAGTCCGCCTGTGATGCGGCACCGCACGTATAGGTTACGGCAATCGCCATCGCGGGAGTCGGCAAGGCAACGGCGCCAAGACCAAGAAGTCCCGGCAATAGAACGAGCCCCGCACTCTTGCGCCCCAGCTGCCTTGCGGCTTGCCCGATCCCCGATAACATGTGCCCCCCGGCCATCAATTTCTTAACAGAACCTATATTTTGCCGGACTCGCACGTCAATGTGCATTCCGATGGGTGAAGCGCATTGGTTTCATCTGTCACCCGCCAGCAACAACCTGAGCGGCGTTGTATTGCCAAAGCAAATGCGCCGGGATGCTTACGGTCCGCCAAGAAAAATGTAGACCATGGTTCATCTGCATTTGAAATAGCAGACTATCCAATTGGGCCGATCGCGAAGGGCTGACCTCGAAATGGACAAGAAACTGCGCAGACGGGTCGCCGCGGAATACCGGGATCGCGACGTTTATCCCGGCATATTTGCGCTTCATTGCGTATCCGCGGGAAAGACATGGATTGGCAAGGCACCGGACATTTCCAAGATAGAGAACCGCCTGCGCTTCTCTCTCAATTCGGGTGTCATATTGCAGACCGATCTCAAGGCGGCGCTCGCCGCGCACGGCGCTGATTCGTTCCGTTTCGAGGAGCTCGAACGGCTCAAACCGGATCTTTCGCCTCTGGCGCGCGATCAGGAACTCAAGAGTGCGCAGGCGCGCTGGGCGTCGAGATTGGGTGCCGGAACCATCTGAGCGCTTCAGCGCGTGAAGGCCGCGACGAGTTCCACATGCGCTGAATGGCGGAACTGGTCGACCGGACTGACCGTTCCGAGCGAATAACCGCCATCGACGAGAATGCGCGCGTCGCGCGCGAAAGTCCCCGGATCGCAACTGACATAGACCAGCCTTCCGAGTTTCGATTTTGCGGCTGCCTCGCATTGCGCCCGGGCCCCGGCCCGTGGCGGGTCGATGACGGCTGCATTGTATTTCTCAAGCTCGCGCGGCAGAAGTGGCAGCCGGAATAGATCGATCACTTCGGCGCCGATCCGCTTGAGGCCCGGTGTCTGCTGCAGCGCCTTGTCGAGCGCGCCGATCGCCGCTTGATCCGAATCCGCCGCGAATACCGCGGCCGTCTCCGCCATCCTGAGCGAAAACGGCCCCCCGCCTGAGAAGAGATCGGCGACCCGCCGGGCCTTGCCAAGCCGTTCAATCACCAGTTGCGCCAGTGCCGCCTCGCCCGCCGCAGTCGGCTGCAGAAAACTTGCCGGCGGCAGCGTGACCTCCGCCCGGCCCATGCGCACCACAACTGGCCGCCGTGCGATCCTGACTTCGCCATTGACACTGACCCGCGCCAGGTCATGCCGCCGTGCCAGCGCCGAAAAATCGGCCCCGGTCCCCTTCCGGCAGCGGATATCAAGGTCGATGCCCGTATCGCTCGCGGTGAAGGCCATGTCGGCCGGACCCGTCAGCCGGGCAAAGTCGGTGGCAATCTCCGGCGCCCCTGCGAGTTGCGGCACCAGAAGCGGGCAGGCCTCGATCAGACAGAGCTCGTGCGAGTGCGCCTTGGCGTAGCCCGCCCCTTCCGGCCGGGCATGCAATACCGTTCGCCGCCGCCCCGCGCCATGCGCGTCGACGGGCATCTCGACTTCGGGTTTTAGCCCCACCTTTTCGAGCGCCCTCACGACAATATCGCGCTTCCAGGCGAGATAGGGGTCGGCCTTCAGGTGCTGAACGGCGCAGCCGCCGCACGTGCCAAAATGCTGGCAATGGGGGGCAATTCGGTCAGGGCTCTCGTCGAGACAGGCGAGCGGCTCCACAACCTCTCCCGCCACCCGCACCTTCCAGCGTTCGTCGGGCAGCGCACCGGGCACGAAAGTCGCCGCGCCGCCGATCCGGCCAACGCCTTCGCCACGGCTTGTCAGGCCGGTCACATCAATTTCGGCGATCTCCGGATCGGCTGAAGCGGTCATGGAATGATGCGTCTGTTCTAGCCGGCGTCCGGTGCCAGCATCTTGCGGTACAACCGGTCGAGATAGCGCGATGCCCCCTCGAACCGCTCGTTGCCATTCCGCTCCGGCCCGAGCACCGCACGCACCTGCGCGTCGAAATCGGAATAATGCTGGGTCGTTGCCCAGATTGAAAAGATCAGGTGATAGGGGTCGACGTCGGCCATCTGGCCGCGCTCGATCCAGCCGCGCATCACGCCCGCCTGCTTGTCGACCAGTTCCTTGAGCTCGCCCTCGATCAGGTCCATGATCTGCTTGGCGCCCCTCAGGATCTCGTTGGCAAAGATCCGGCTTTCGCGCGGATAGTCCCGCGCCATTTCGAGCTTGCGCTGCACATAAGCCGTGATTTCCGCGATCGGATCGCCGAGCGGATTCATATGTTCGAGCGGCTGCAGCCAGGTATCGAGCAGGCGTTCCATCAACTGATGGTGGATCGCCTCCTTGTTGGGAAAGTAATAGAGAAGGTTGGGCTTTGACATGCCGGCGGCGAGGGCGATCTGGTCCACCGTCGCGCCGCGGAATCCCTGCACCGAAAAGACGTCGAGCGCCGCCTCGAGAATGAGCTCGCGTTTCTCGCGCTGAATGCGGGTCTGTCCCTCCTGGTTCATCGGCCCTTCCTCAGCCTGACCCGCCCCTATCGGCCGTTACCCGCCGGGATCGACGCCAAGAATTCGCTTGATCGCGCTTTGAACAATGCTAACATTTTTCCAATTGGTCAAATTTTGATACCAGAAAAAAACGGCCTGTCCAATTGCATCCCGGCGCCCGGCGCGACGGCGATCCCAAGGGGTTCTTCCCGAAAAAGGCCGCTGGAGCGAGGCAAGATGAACCAGCAGTTTCCCAACATTCCGAATGATCTCAGCGCCTTCTGGATGCCGTTTTCGGCAAACAGGCAGTTCAAGAAGGCGCCGCGTTTTCTCGTTGCCGCCAAGGACATGCACTATACCTCTGCCGATGGTCGCAAGATCCTCGACGGCACGGCGGGGCTCTGGTGCGTCAATGCCGGCCATGCCCGGCCAAAGATCGTTGAAGCCATCCAGCGCCAGGCCGAGGAACTCGACTATGCGCCGGCCTTCCAGATGGCCCATCCCAAGGTCTTCGAACTCGCCAACCGCCTGATCGACATCGCCCCCAAGGGCATGGAGCATGTCTTCTTCACCAATTCCGGCTCCGAAAGCGTCGAGACCGCGCTCAAGATCGCGCTCGCCTATCACCGGGCCAAGGGCGACGGGTCACGCTTCCGCCTGATTGGGCGCGAGCGCGGTTATCACGGCGTCAATTTCGGCGGCATTTCCGTGGGCGGCATCGTGCCCAACCGCAAGATGTTCGGCACGCTTCTGACTGGCGTCGATCACCTGCCCCACACCCACCTGCCGAAAAGGAACGCCTTCACCCGCGGCGTGCCGGAGCATGGCGTGGAACTCGCCGACGAACTCGAACGCATTGTCGGCCTTCACGATGCCTCGACCATTGCCGCCGTCATCGTCGAACCTGTCGCCGGCTCGACCGGCGTCATCCTGCCGCCAAAGGGCTATCTGAAGCGGCTCCGTGAGATCTGCACCAAGCACGGCATTCTTCTCATCTTCGACGAAGTCATAACCGGCTATGGCCGTCTCGGCACACCCTTCGCCGCCGATTATTTCGACGTGCAGCCCGACATTGTCGTCACGGCCAAGGGCCTGACCAACGGCGTCATCCCGATGGGCGCGGTCATGGTCACCGCCGAAATTCACGACGCCTTCATGCATGGCCCCGAACACATGATCGAGTTCTTCCACGGCTACACCTATTCGGGCAATCCGATGGCCGCCGCTTGTGGCCTTGCAACCCTCGAGACCTACAAGGACGAAGGTCTGCTGACCCGGGGTGCCGAACTTGCTCCCTACTGGGAAGATGCGCTTCACTCCCTCAGGGACGCGCCCTACGTCATCGATGTGCGCAATATCGGTCTTGTCGGCGCCATCGAGCTTGAACCGATCGCCGGAGCGCCGACCAAGCGCGCCTTCTCGGCCTTCATCAAGGCCTTCGAATCCGGACTGCTGATCCGCACAACCGGCGACATCATCGCTCTCAGCCCGCCGCTGATCGTCGAAAAAACCCATATCGACCAGATTGTTGATGGCCTCCGGACCATCCTCAACACGATCGAATAGATCCAAGGCGGCGGCAGAAAAGAGGCGGGAGGCCCTGATGTATACTTTGGACAATGCGGTCGGCGGACAGCGCGTGCGCTCGACCTCGGGGCGGACATCGCCGGTCTTCAATCCGGCGACCGGCGAACAGATCGGCATCCTGCCGCTCTCAACCACCGCCGAACTGGATGATGCGGTCGCCAACGCCCGGGCGGCGCTTGACGGCTGGGCCAACACGCCGCCGGCCAAACGCGCCCGCGTGCTCTTCAAGTTCCTTGAACTGCTGACCGCCAACCAGGACGAGCTGGCGCGAGAATTGTCCCGCGAGCACGGCAAGACCCACGCCGATGCCCTGGGAGAGGTCGCGCGGGGCATGGAAGTGGTCGAATTCGCCTGCGGCATCCCGCAGCTCCTCAAGGGCGAGTTCTCGCGCAATGTCGGCAGCGCCGTCGACTCGATCGCCGACCGCCAGCCGCTCGGCGTCGTCGCAGGTATCACCCCGTTCAACTTTCCCGCCATGGTGCCGATGTGGATGTATCCGATCGCCATCGCCTGCGGGAACACCTTCGTGCTCAAGCCTTCCGAGCGCGACCCTTCGGCCCCGATGATGGCATGGGAACTGTTCCGTGAGGCGGGCCTGCCTGCCGGGGTTCTCAACGTCGTTCACGGCGACAAGGAAGTGGTCGACGCCATTCTCGACCATCCCAATATCAAGGCGGTCAGCTTCGTCGGCTCGACCCCCATCGCCGAATATGTCTATCAGCGCGGCACAAAGGCCGGTAAACGCGTGCAGGCGCTGGGCGGCGCCAAGAACCACATGGTCGTCATGCCCGACGCCGACATGGACCAGGCGGTGGATGCATTGATGGGCGCGGCCTACGGCTCGGCCGGCGAGCGCTGCATGGCGATTTCGGTCGCCGTTCCGGTCGGCGAGGAGACGGCCGACAAACTCGTCGCTGCCCTGAAGCCGCGCGTCGAAGCCCTCAAGATCGGCCCCTCGACCGATGACAGCGCCGAAATGGGTCCGCTTGTGACAAAGCAGGCGCAGGAACGGGTCAAATCCTACATCGACCAGGGCGTTGCCTCGGGCGCCGATCTTGTCGTCGACGGCCGCACATTCTCGCTCCAGGGCTACGAGAACGGCTATTTCGTCGGTGGCACGCTGTTTGACCGGGTCACGCCCGACATGTCGATCTATCAGGACGAGATTTTCGGACCCGTCCTCTCGGTCGTCCGCCAGAAGAGCTTCGATGAAGCGGTCGACCTCATCCACAACCATCAATATGGCAATGGCACCGCCATCTTCACCCGCGATGGCGACACGGCCCGCACCTTCGCCGACAGGATCGAAATCGGCATGGTTGGCATCAACGTGCCCATCCCGGTACCGGTCGCCTATCACTCCTTCGGCGGCTGGAAGCGCTCGCTCTTTGGCGATCATTCCATCTACGGCCCCGAGGGCGTGCATTTCTATACCCGGCTGAAAACCGTGACCCAGCGCTGGCCCTCGGGCGTCAAGGAAGGCGCCAAGTTCGCATTCCCGAGCCATTAGAAGGGCCGGTCCGAGGTCATGACCCAACGTGCATAAGGAGACCTATCATGCCCGCACCCGGTGAAAACCTCAGGATCAACGCCGACCGTCTCTGGGACTCGATCATGGACATGGCCAAGATCGGGCCTGGCGTCGCCGGCGGCAACAACCGCCAGACCCTGACCGATGCCGACAGCGAAGGCCGGCACCTGTTCAAGACATGGTGCGAGGCGGCCGGCATGACGGTCGCCGTCGACAAGATGGGAACCATGTTCGCCACCCGCCCCGGCACCGATCCGGAGGCGCTGCCTGTCTATATGGGCTCGCATCTCGACACCCAGCCCACCGGCGGCAAATATGACGGCGTTCTTGGTGTGCTTGGCGCGCTTGAGGCCGTCCGCACCATGAACGATCTCGGCATCAGGACCAAGCATCCGATCGTTGTGGTCAACTGGACCAATGAAGAGGGCACCCGCTTTGCCCCCGCCATGCTCGCCTCGGGCGTTTTTGCCGGCAAGCATACGCTTGAATGGGCCTATGACCGGGTCGATGCCAAGGGTCTCAAATTCGGCGACGAACTCAAGCGCATCGGTTGGGTCGGCGACGAGGAAGTCGGCGCCCGCAAGATGCATGCGCTCTTTGAATTGCATATCGAGCAGGGCCCCATTCTCGAAGCCGAAGGCAAGGATATCGGCGTCGTCACGCATGGCCAGGGCCTGAGGTGGATCGAGTGCACCGTCACCGGCAAGGAAAGCCATACCGGCTCAACCCCAATGCCGATGCGCAAGAATGCCGGGCGCGGCCTCGCGCGCGTCACCGAACTGGTGCACGAGATCGCCATGAAGCATCAGCCCAACGCGGTTGGCGCCATCGGCCATATCGACGTCTATCCCAATTCGCGCAACATCATTCCCGGCAAGGTCGTCTTCACCGTCGATTTCCGTTCGCATCTTCTGCCAGTCATCGACGCGATGCTGGCCGAGTTCGACGAAAAGGCGCCAAAACTCTGCGAGGAAATCGGCGTCTCGTTCGAGTCCAAGATCGTCGGCCAGTTCAACCCGCCAGCCTTCAACGAGGATTGCGTCAAGGCCGTGCGCGATGCGGCTGACCGCCTGGGCTATTCGCATCGCGACATCGTCTCGGGGGCCGGGCACGATGCCTGCTGGGTCAACGATGTCGCCCCGACTTCCATGATCATGTGTCCCTGCGTCGATGGCCTGAGCCACAACGAGGCCGAGGACATTTCCAAGGACTGGGCCAGGGCCGGCACGGATGTGCTGCTCCATGCCGTCCTCGAAACGGCGGAGGTCGTGGGGTGAGGAACGGCGCGGCGCTTGCAGTCCTGGCGGTCACCGCACTTCTCGGTGCGTCGCCGGCAAGTGCCGACGATAGGAATATTGCCTGCAATGCCGCGCAGGAATTGGTGCATGTGAGCGCCGACAGCCTCATCGCCATCCGGAATGCCGAGAACGGCACGCTCGGGAACCACTCAACCTACGTTGCTGACGCCGCTGAATATGCGTTCGACCGGCTGTCGAAGGACGGTTGGCCCGACCATGTCCTGCGCTCCGTCAAGTCGCTCGAAGATGCGGGCCGGTCGGGGTTCGACCTCGAGAGTGGCGACCTGATCTACGAAGAGACCATGGCGTTGGTCTTCGAGGGCTATTCGCGCTGCCCGGACACCGATTTCGATTTCCTCGCCGATCCCGCGGCGCCCGACCCCCGCCTTTGCGCGACCGTCGATGACCTTCTGTCCGAAATCGCGGACGACCGGCCGATCATCGAAGGCGAACCGGGTGCCCGCCCGGTCTTTCTGTTGGCCGCTGCGGCCGATGATGCCGAGAGGGCATCGAATCTTCTTTTGGGCGGGCACTGGGACGACGAGGCCGTGTCCAATGCCCAGGCGATCGCCGACACGTTGCGCGCGCTTGCCGCCGAGGGCGGAGCTGCAGGCAAGTTCGCGGAAATTGTGCAGCTCGCCCAACCGCTGGCCGACGCATTTTATGCAAGCTGCTCGCTTCGCGATCGCGATTGGGCCGGGACCTTCCCCCAATGATGGCGCGCGCAACTGCAGCGAAGTATTTCACCGCCGTTAGTGCATTAACCGTTGATTCATTGCTGCTTTGGCCAGCCGCCCCCCGGCGCGCTATTTTCGTGTCTTCCAACGTGCCGGCTCATTCACGGCAGACGCTGGAACGCGACATAGGGGCTGGGGAGGCTTGAATGGACGTCGAGGGACTTTTACAGAACGTCATCCGCTTTTCGAACTACATGACCGCGCGCCTGCTGGTCGCGGGCGTGTTCTTCTACGTCATGGCCGGGTTCGTCCATCTCGGCGATCCGACCGAGGGCATCCTGCCCAATCTCGACCTGCTGAAATCGATCATCGAGAACTACCAGTCGATCTTCGACATTCTCGGCGTTTCGGATTTCGCCCTGGTGCTGATCGTCTTCCTGTTCATCACCGCGATCCACATCACCTACATCGCCTTCGACCGGATCGGTTACTACATCCCGCCCGCCATCGTGCCCCTGCCGGGCTGGGACGCGATCGAAGACCTGACCCAGAGCGCCTTCGATATCCTGCGTGAGGCCCGTGGCAAGCAGCACACCGACGCGGAAAACCAGCGCCTCTTCGAATTTCGCCGCAAGCTCGAAAATATCGACGAGCGCAACGAGGAAAAGCATCGCGAGGAATTGCAGAGTACCAACGCGGCCTTCCGCATTTCCAAGAGCATGATGGTCTTTGCACTCGTCGCCTGGCTCGTCGGCCTCATCGGCCGCGACTATCAGGGCGACATGTCGCTGCTTCTGGTCATCTTCCTCTTCGCCGCCGCGATTTTCGTCATCACGCTTATCGCCATCAACCGTGCCCACTACGAGCGCATCGACGATCTGAGGACCGACGTGACCCAGCAACTGCTCGGCTTCACCTCGATCTGGGCCCCGGCCTCCTATCAGGCCCGCATGGCCGCCGCCTGCGTGCCCTCGAAGAGCCTGAAGCCGACCAGCTTCAAGGTTCTGATGCCGGTCTACGGCACGTTCGACGCTTTCGCCCGCGACATGAAACGGATCGGCAGCACCGCGCTAACCCCTGCCGCCGCCGCAGCGCCGGCACTGGCCGCGCCGGTCATGCAGGATCCTGCCCAGATGGCTGCTAGCGAACCGTTCGCTCCCCGCAAAAACCGCAAGAACCCGAAAAAGGGTTCACACAAGAAACAACGGAACTGAAAGAGGCCCGATATGTCCAGCAAAGTCATCAAGAACGGCACAATCGTTACCGCCGACCTGACCTACAGGTCCGACGTCAGGATCGAGAACGGCGTCATCACCGAGATCGGCCCGAACCTTTCCGGCGACGAAACGCTCGACGCGACGGGCTGCTACGTCATGCCCGGCGGCATCGACCCGCACGTCCACCTCGAAATGCCGTTCATGGGCACCTATTCGACCGACGATTTCGAATCGGGCACCCGCGCCGCCCTTTCCGGCGGCACCACCATGGTCGTCGATTTCTGCCTGCCCAATCCCAACCAGTCGCTACTCGAAGCCCTGCAGATGTGGGACAACAAGTCGACCCGCGCCCATTGCGACTATTCCTTCCACATGTCCGTCACCTGGTGGGGCGAGCAGGTCTTCAACGAGATGGAGACGGTGGTCAAGGAAAAGGGCATCAACACGTTTAAGCACTTCATGGCCTACAAGGGCGCGCTGATGGTGCAGGACGACGAGATGTTCGCCTCGTTCCGCCGCATCGCCGAACTCGGAGCCCTGCCGCTGGTCCATGCCGAAAACGGCGACGTGGTGGCCGACATGACCGCAAGGCTTCTGGCCGATGGCAATAACGGTCCCGAGGCGCATGCCTATTCGCGGCCGCCAGAGGTCGAAGGCGAGGCGACCAACCGCGCCATCATGATCGCCGACATGGCTGGGGTGCCTCTCTATGTCGTCCACACCTCGTCTGAAGAGGCGCACGAAGCCATCCGCCGCGCCCGCATGCAGGGCAAGCGTGTCTATGGTGAACCGCTGATCCAGCACCTGACCCTTGACGACAGCGAATATGCCAATCCCGACTGGGACCACGCGGCGCGTCGGGTCATGTCGCCGCCCTTCCGCAACAAGAAGCATCAGGATTCGCTCTGGGCCGGGTTGCAGTCCGGTTCCCTGCAGGTGGTGGCGACCGACCATTGCGCCTTTACCACCACCCAGAAGCGCGCCGGCATCGGCGACTTCTCCAAAATCCCCAACGGCACCGGCGGTCTCGAAGACCGCATGCCGATGCTCTGGACCTACGGCGTCAATACCGGCCGGCTGACCATGAATGAATTCGTCGCCGTCACCTCGACCAACATCGCCAAGATTCTCAACGTCTACCCGAAAAAAGGTGCGGTGCTGGTCGGCGCCGATGCCGACCTTGTCGTCTGGGATCCGAACCGCGAAAAGACCATTTCCGCCAAATCCCAGCAGTCGGCGATTGACTATAACGTCTTCGAGGGCAAGCATGTGAAGGGCCTGCCGCGCTTCACTCTGACCCGCGGCCGCGTGGCAGTCGAAGAAGCGGCCATCCATCCAAAGGAAGGACACGGCGAATTCGTTCGCCGCGAGCCCTTCCAGGCGGTCAACAGGGCCCTCAGCCAGTGGAAGGAACTGACCGCCCCGCGCAAGGTCGAACGCACCGGCATCCCGGCGACCGGAGTGTGATGCCGCGAAATGCAGCCCACCGTCTGTTTCCCCGGTTCAGGAATGCTGCCTGCAACCCGAGGGATTTGAGTGGGCGTGACGTTCTGCATTCGTCAAATGACGGAACGGTGGCACCGGATGGAAGATAGAAAAGACGGCCAGTCCGGATTGTCGCAGCCTTTCTGGCACAGCGACCAATTTGCCATCCTTCCCTATCTTTTGGGCAGTGCTTCGGGCTTTGTCGGTGGCACAACGGGCCTCGCCGTCAGCGACGAATTTCGTCTGGGCCACGGCCTTTCCGTCGAAGATTTCGTCCAGTCCGTTGTCGCTTCGGCCATGCTTCTGGTTGGTCTTTTCGACTTTATCGGCCCGCGTTACGTGGCCGCATCAGTCCTTATGGTGCCGGCGACGATGGGTCTCATTCGTTTCGCCATGCGCCTGAATGGGGTCAATGCCGGGTTTGCCGCCATTTGCGGCATTCCCATCGCCTTCATCTTCATGGCCGTCACCATGCTCTGGCGCCTCGACGACAATGGCCCGGGTAGGCTCGAATTTGACCTAACTGTCTGGACCGCGATTATTGTGGGCGGCATGGTGGGTGGCTTGACATATTTCGCCTCAGGCAAGCTACTGGGACTATGGAAAAATCAACCGGAGCCGCGCCCGTGAGCCCTGTCGTTTCCGCAAAGGATCTGGGCCTGGTCTTTCAGACCAATGACGGGCCGGTCCATGCCCTTTCCGAAGTCAATCTCGATATCAATCAGGGCGATTTCGTTTCCTTCATCGGCCCTTCCGGCTGCGGCAAGACCACGTTCCTGCGCGTGATTGCCGATCTCGAACAACCGACCGAAGGCACGATTTCCGTCAACGGCATGACGCCGCACGAGGCGCGGCTCAGCCGTGCCTATGGCTATGTCTTTCAGGCGTCCGCCCTGCTGCCCTGGCGCCGGATCGACCAGAACGTCGCCCTGCCGCTCGAAATTACCGGCACGCCGCGGGCCCAGATCAACGAGCGGGTCAAACAGGTGCTCGACCTCGTCGATCTTTCAGGATTCGAAAAGAAACATCCCTGGCAATTGTCCGGCGGCATGCAGCAGCGCGTCTCGATCGCCCGGGCGCTGGCCTTCGAGGCGAGCCTCCTTCTGATGGACGAGCCATTCGGCGCGCTCGATGAAATCGTCCGCGACCACCTCAACGCGCAACTGCTCGACCTCTGGAAGCGGACCGAAAAGACCATCTGCTTCGTCACCCACTCGATTCCCGAAGCGGTTTATCTGTCGACCCGCATTGTCGTCATGTCGCCGCGCCCGGGCCGGGTCATCGACGTCATCGAATCGACCCTTCCCCGCGACCGCCCGCTTGAAATTCGCGAAAGCGCCGCGTTTCTCACCATCGCCCACCGGGTCCGCGAGGGCCTGAGGGCCGGGCATTCCTATGAGGAGTGAGGAGATGGACGGGTTTTTTGGTCGCGCCGTTGGCTTTTTCAGGCTGATTGGATTGGTGCTGGCGTTTTGGGTTTTTGCGTTGGCAGCAAATGGCCAGGAACCGCAACCCATGGACGTGCAAAGCGACGGCACCTTCACCGCCTACGCCTATCTGACCGACAATTTTGACTGGCTTCAGGGATATGACGGGACGGCGCTGCCCGCCATAACGCCGAAAGGGGAGTTTGCTCCGGGAGAGCGCGGTGCGGTGGCACTTGTCTTCAGCCACCCGGCGCCCAATGGCGGGCTCGTGCGGATCAGCTGCCAGCTGACGGCGACAAAGCCGGACGGAACAGTTCAGAAATTCGATCCCGACTTTTGTCACTACGGACCCGTCGGCCCGGCCGACATCTTCTATCCCTCGCAGACGACATTCTATTTTGCCGCGGGGGAAGACGAGCCACCCGGTCTGGCGCGCTTCGACATCGCCGTTCGAGACCTGCATTCGGATCGCATGGTGACCCTCTCGGTGAGCTACAAAACGGGCGGTGTCCAATGACTCTCGACGGGCAAAGCATGCGCGAACGGTGGCTCGAAATGCATGAAAGTGCCGCCCTCCTCACCATCGGTGGCCCTGTCCCGGCCGAAGCAAAGCAGAGCGCCGGGATTTCGAAACGCTGGCATTCGGGCGCGTCGGAATGACCGCCTGGTGGCGCACCAACAAGCTGATCCCGATCCTGACCGTTGTCGCGGCGATCCTGCTTTTCTGGTACGCCATGGCCGTGGTGATGAATTCGCCCTGGCAGATCCGCCTCAACGAGCGCGCCGGCGCCGAGGTCGGGTTCACCGAGTTCGTTCTTCAGACCTATGACCAGGCCAAGCCGGTTCTACCGGTCCCCCATCAGATTTTGGCCGTCATCTGGGACGCGACGGTCAACACCGATATCAACTCGCCCCGGTCGCTGGCCTATCATGCCCTCGTCACCCTTTCGGCGACGCTCTGGGGCTTTGCCTTCGGCACCGTGCTTGGCATCCTGCTGGCCGTCGCGATCATTCACAACGACGCCTCGGACCGCTCGCTGATGCCCTGGATCATCGCGAGCCAGACCGTGCCCATTCTCGCCATCGCGCCGATGATCGTCGTCGGCCTTGCCGCCTTCTCCATCACCGGCCTTGTGCCCAAGGCGATCATTTCCATGTATCTCAGCTTCTTTCCGGTGGTGGTCGGCATGGTCAAGGGCCTCCGCGCGCCCGACCGGCTCGAACTCGATCTGATGCGCACCTACAATGCCAGCGCCTTTCAGGTTTTCACGAAACTGCGCTGGCCCTCCGCCATGCCCTTTCTCTTCGCCTCGATGCGCGTTGGCATCGCCATATCGCTGATTGGCGCGGTGGTCGGCGAACTCTCCAACGCCGCCGGCGGCGGGCTTGGCGTGCGGCTCCTGACCGGTTCCTATAACGGCCAGACGATCCAGATCTGGGCGGCGCTCCTTCTTGCCGCGGCGCTGGCGGCAACCCTTGTCGGGCTGGTCGGCGTTGTCGAACGGCTCGTCGCCCGGCAGATGGGAGCCCGGACATGACGCGCCTCACCGGCCTGCCAAGGCTCTTGCTGCTTGTTGTTGGCCTTGCCGCCGCGATCGGCTTTGTCCTTGCGCTCGGCGACGGCATGGATGCCGCGGGCTTTCTCGCCTACTTCGCCTTTACCCTCTTCTCCCTCGTCCGGCTGGCTCATCCGCTGACCTACTGGCTCGACGCGGCGCTTGCCGTTTTTGGTGCCGCATCGCTTCTGCTCGCGCTTCCGGTCAGCGAATTCGGCGCGCCCGCCTATTTCTGGCTGGCGCTGGTCTGCACTTGGCTGACCACCTGGCTTTTCGTCGAGGAGCTCTCGGCCGAAATCCGCGCCCAGCGCCTTGACGCCCGCCTGTTCGGCCTCGTCATCCCGGCCCTATTCGGGATCGTCCTCATCTTCATCTGGGAAATCCTGACCCGCGGGGCCAACGTGCCCCAGGTCATCCTGCCGCCGCCAAGTGCCATCTGGGAAAAGCTAGTGGAGTCGGTGCCAACCCTCTGGGCCGATTTCCAGCAGACATTCCTCAAAGCGGTGCTGGCCGGCTACGTCATGGGCTGTGTTTCCGGATTTGTCGTCGCGATCCTCGTCGACCGGTCGCCCTTCCTCAAGCGCGGCCTTCTGCCCATCGGCAATTTTGTCTCCGCCCTTCCCATCATCGGCATCGCGCCGATCATGGTCATGTGGTTCGGCTTTGACTGGCAGTCCAAGGCCGCCGTGGTCGTGGCGATGACCTTTTTCCCGATGCTGGTGAACACGGTCGCCGGCCTCGGCGCCACCGGCCATATCGAACGCGACCTGATGCACACCTACGCTGCCTCCTATTGGCAGACGCTTCTCAAGCTGCGTCTACCCGCCGCGGCGCCGTTCATCTTCAACGCGTTGAAAATCAACTCGACTCTTGCCCTGATCGGGGCCATCGTGGCGGAATTCTTCGGGACCCCTATTGTGGGTATGGGCTTCCGGATATCGACCGAGGTCGGCAAGCTTGCCATCGACCTCGTCTGGGCGGAGATCGCCGTCGCGGCGGTTGCGGGCTCCGCCTTCTACGGGCTCATCGCACTCATCGAGAGGGCGGTGACCTTCTGGCATCCGTCCGTCCGTGGTGGACGGGCGTAATCTGGTGCGCATCCGGGACGGAACGCGTGTCCGGCCGGTGCATGACCGACAACGAAAGGGAACGACAATATGAAGAAGTTGATGACAGGGTTGCTCGCAGGGGCGCTGGTTCTGGCCGTGGCGCCGGCAGCGATGGCGGCGGACGCTCTGACGCTGCAGCTCAAATGGGTAACCCAGGCCCAGTTTGCCGGCTATATCGTGGCCAAGGCCAAGGGCTATTACAGCGATGCCGATCTCGACGTGACCATTCTTCCCGGCGGGCCGAACATTGCCCCCGAGCAGGTGATCGCCGGCGGTGGCGCTGACATCATCGTTGACTGGATGGGTGGCGCCGTTGCCGCCCGCGAAAAAGGCGTGCCGCTCGTCAACATCGCCCAGCCGTTCAAGCGCTCTGGCCTGATGATGATCTGCCCGACCGAAACCGGCATCACCTCCGAAGCCGACTTCCCGGGCCACACGCTCGGCGTCTGGTTCTACGGCAACGAATATCCGTTCTTCGCCTGGATGAACAAGCTTGGCCTGGCGACCGACGGGTCCGAAGGCGGCGTCACGGTTCTGCAGCAGAGCTTCGACATCCAGCCGATGATCCAGGGTCAGGCCGACTGCATCTCCGTGATGACCTACAACGAATATGGGCAGGCGCTCGATGCCGGCTACGGCCCCGACAACCTGACCATCTTCAACTACACCGCCATGGGCAATGACCTGCTCGAAGACGGTCTCTATGTGATGGAAGACACGCTCTCCGATCCGGCCAAGGTCGACGCCTATGTCCGCTTCGTTGAAGCCTCGATGAAGGGCTGGCAGTACGCGCTCGACAATCCGGAGGAAGCGGCCCAGATCGTGGTCGATTCCGACGAAACCGGCGCGGCCGAACTGGCGCACCAGCTCTATATGGTGGGCGAGGTCTCCAAGCTCGTTGATGCCAACGATCCGGCGCTCGACATGACGACCTATGACCGCACGGTCAAGGCGCTGCTCGACCAGAAGATCATCGCGAACATGCCTGAAGGCGCGTTCACGACCGAAATCACCGACAAGGCGATGAGCATGTAGGCTTCGCGCCACATGAAACGGTACCGGAAGGGGCGGTCATCCGCCCCTTCTTTTTTCGCCATCTACGTTCCGTAGCGCCGCTCAGCCTCGATCGAAAGGCCGATCCCGACACTGCCGAACGCGTCCGTCTCGACGATCCGCGCATCCGGAAAAGCCCTGTCGAGGCTCCGGCGCACATAGGGGATGCGCGTGCTGCCACCGGTCAGGATCAAAACCTCGATCGCCTCGGGTCCTAGGCCCGCGCGCTTCAGTGTCTCCCTTATGGTCGCGGGAATGCGGTCGGCTGCCGGGGCGATGGCGCGGTCAAAGGCCGCCCGGTCGATCCGCGCTCTGAGGCTGACCTCGTCCCGTTCGAAATCGAGAACGGCGTCCTGACCCTCGGAGAGGGCAATCTTGACCGCCTCGACGGTTCCCGCCAGCGCATGACCGAGATGGTGCTCGACGATTCTGACCAGATGCTCGACCAGTTCGGCCCGCTCCGCTTCCCGCCAGATGGCACGGATATCGGCCAGGGGCTTTTGCGCATAAAGCCGGTTGATCCGGTGCCATGTCGCAAGGTCGTGGAACGGCCAGTTCGGCAGCAGGCGTGAACTGCCGATGACCTGCGTGCCATGCCCGAGCTTCGGCATCACCGCGCGGAACGACAGCAACTGGTCGAAATCCGTGCCGCCCACATGCACGCCCGCGGTTGCCAGAATATCATTGGAGCGGTCGGCCCGCCGCCGCCCCTCGGGTGACAGGCGGATGATGGTGAAATCCGATGTGCCGCCGCCAATGTCGGCGACGAGCGCCAGTTCCTCGCCGGTCACGTGCCGCTCATGGTCAAGCGCCGCTGCGATCGGCTCGTACTGGAACGAAATCTCCTCGAATCCTGCCGCCTTGACCGCAGCCGCCAACTGGCCCTCGGCTTCCCGGTCCGCAAGTGGATCGTCGTCGACGAACTGGACCGGGCGCCCGACCACCGCCGCGGTCAGCGTTTCGCCGGAACTTCGTTCCGCCCTTTGTCTGAGTTCGGAAACGAAGCGCGAAACGATGTCGCCGAACGCAATGCGCTTCTGCCGCACCCGTGTCGTCTCGTTCATGAGAGACGTGCCGAGCACGCTCTTGAGCGACCGCATCAGCCGACCGCTCACCCCTTCGGCATATTCGGCGATGGCTCTTCGTCCGAAATGGGTGTCGTCATCCTCGAAGCTGAAAAAGATGACCGAGGGTATGGTCACGTCCCCACCTTCGAGCGGTAGAAGTTCGGCCACTCCGGCACGCACGCGACCAAGGGTCGAGTTGGACGTGCCGAAGTCCAATCCGCAGTGGTTGCGCGACATGATCTGATCCAGTGAAGCGGGGTGCGCCTCTTAGAGGCGCAAATCGCATGGGTCAACCGGCCATCAGCAGAAACCTCGGCAAGCGGAAACGGGCTCCCGTTCGGGGGAGCCCGTTTCGCCTCCAGCTGATTGGCGTCCCTCCAATCAGAAAGCGGGCAGTTTCGCCTCGGTATCGATCTTTGGATCACTGCCCGAATCGCCGGCAGCCGGCCAGGAAACAAAGGGCCATACGGTGGCGCCGCCAAGAGCGTGGGCAAGGGGAAGGGGCTGTCCCGAAAGCCTTAGCGCGTCATAGCGGTCGCCAAGTGCCGGCAGATCCTCGGACCGATAGAGCGCTGCCGTCGCGCCGCCGGTTTCGGCAAGCGTCGCGATGAGAACAAGAATGAGCGCGGCTTTGGTTCTGAGGCTGGTCATGTCGATTTGTCCTTCAGTCCGGCATTGCTGATATGGCGCCGACATTGCTCTGACGGTTCCGGCGGCAAAAAGGTTCAAGTGATTTCGGCACCCGCCGAACATTTTCGCGGCCGTATGCGCCGGAGCCCTTTTTTGTGAAGCCCATGCGTGATTTGATACCCGAAACGTTTCTGCGGGTTGCGTCATGCCGGCCACCTTTCTCACCATCACCCTCAATCCGGTCATCGATATTTCCGCGGTCACCGATGTGGTGCGTCCGATCCACAAGACCCGCGTTAGGGAAGAACGCTACGATCCGGGCGGTGGCGGCATAAACGTCGCGCGGGTGCTCACCAAACTCGGTGGCGAGGTCGATGCGCTTTGCCTGACCGGCGGCGCGACCGGCGTGCTCCTCAACGAATTGCTCGAGGCGCACAGCCTCAGGCATCACAAGATCGGAATTTCCGGCAACACCCGCATTTCCTTCAATATTTTCGAGAAGCACACCGGGCTCGAATATCGCTTCCTGCCCGACGGGCCTGTGGTCGGCGACGCGGAAATCGCCGCGGTGCTCGACTATGTCACCGCCCACCCAGCCGACTATGTGATTGCCTCGGGCTCGGCCCCAAACGGCTCGCCGAAGGATATTTTCGTGCAGCTCTCCGAACTGGTCCACCGCCAGGGCGGCAGGTTCGTGCTCGACAGTTCCGGCGAGGCGCTGAGCACCACGCTCAAACAGGGCCGCTGCTACCTCGTCAAACCGAGCCTCTCGGAACTCGAATTCCTTGCGGGCCACGAACTCGACGAAATCGGCGCACGCAATACGGCGCAAAAGATCGTCGCCGACGGTCATGCGGAAATCGTCGCGGTCACCCTTGGCGGCCGTGGCGGCATTCTCGCCCACGAGGGCGGCATCGTCCGGGCGCCGGCCCATCACGTGCCGATCCGCTCGGCGGTTGGCGCCGGCGATTCCTTCGTGGCCGGCATGGTTTGGGCGCTGGGTCAGGGCTGGGACCGCGAAAAGGCCTTCCGTTTTGCCATGGCGGCCGGGGCGGCCGCAGTTCTGACACCCGGAACCGAACTCTGCCGCGTTCCCGACATCTACCGTATCTTCGAGGCGGGCTAGCCCGAGGGGAAAAGGCTGATCGTCAGGACCCCGAGCGCGAGGGCCGTGCCGAATGGCAAATACCAGAGCGTCAGGAGCGCAAGCGCTGCCGCAACCAGTTTCGGCGTGCCCACCACGATCGCGAACCCGGCAAGGCCGAGCCACAAAAGCCCATAGGCAACGAACAGCGGTCCGAGCCGGAAGACGTTGATCTTGAGGGCTTCGAACACCAGCCGCCAGGGCCCCGGCCGGACGGTCCCCAAATAGCGTCCGCGCAACATGACGTGGACGCCATCGGCCAGCATGTAGCCGCCGATGAGGATGGCGATGGTGGCGATCAGCGTGTCGGCTACCATGGCGCGTTCAGACCAGGCCTTTCGGTCAGGCCTTGTCACTCCGCACCCGGATGACCACGTCGACGTGGGTGATGGCCATGCCCTTGGGCGCCTCGGGCAACCCGTCGATACGGATCGAGCTGGTCGGAATGTCGATCACCCGCTGCTCGTTCTCGACATAGAAATGATGATGGTCCGAAGTATCCGTGTCGAAATAGGACCGGGACGCATCGACCGATATCTCGCGCAACAGGCCCGCCTCGCGGAACTGGTGGAGCGTATTGTAGACCGTGGCCAGCGACACCCCGATCCGCTCGTCGGCAGCCTCAGCATGCAACTGCTCGGCGCTCACATGCCGGTGCGGGCCGTCGAACAGCAACTCCGCCAGGGCGATGCGCTGGCGCGTCGGCCGAAGCCCGGCCATTCTCAGCACGGCCATCAGGCAAGGCCGCCGCGAGGTGGCAAATCGTGAAATCGGGCCGGGAATAGGCATGGGCATCCGGTCTTGCAAACAACACTTGAGGCCCCACATTGGCCATATCGGTCAAAAGGGTCGCCGCCCTTATAGGAAATGCGATACGTCGAGACAAGCGGCACGCCGTCACACGTCCCGCCGAAAACGGCCCGAATTGCCTGTAGAATGGCTACCGGGATCGCCCCGACGCAGTTGACCGGCCCGAACCGGCCCACTAACACTGGGCACCGGAAAATGGGCAGGGAAATGGATATGGCCGCGCAAAAGAACGCTTATTCCTACGACGAACTGATCGCGCATGGAAAAGGCGAGCTTCCCGGTCAGATGGACGCCCGCCTTCCCGCGCCGCCGATGCTCATGTTCGACCGCATTACCGAGATCCGCAGCGAGGGCGGTGAATTCGGCAAGGGGTTCGTGACCGCCGAACTCGATCTTCATCCTGACCTCTGGTTCTTCCACTGCCATTTCATCGGCGACCCGGTCATGCCCGGCTGCCTCGGGCTCGACGCGCTCTGGCAGATGGTGGGGTTCTTTCTCGGGTGGAGCGGCTCGCGCGGCAAGGGACGTGCGCTCGGCGGCCAGATCAAGTTCACCGGCCAGGCCACGACCGACAAGAAGCTGCTCGAATACCGCATCGACATCAAGCGGCACATGCGTTCGCCGTTGCCCTTCGGCATTGCCACCGGCTCGGTCCGGGCCGACGGCGAACAGATTTACGTGGCGGAAAACCTGAGGGTGGGACTTATCCCGCTCAATTCCGCCGACTGAGTGGGAAACTAGGACGAGGCCGAAATGAAACGCGTTGTCGTCACCGGAATGGGGATCGTCTCCTCGATTGGCAACAATCTTGGCGAGGTGCTGGACAGCCTGAAAGAGGCCCGTTCCGGCATTCGCTTCGCCCAGGACTATGCCGATCTCAATTTCCGCTGCCAGGTGCATGGCGAGCCCCAGCTCGACCCGTTCGAAGTGCTCGACCGGCGCACCACCCGCTTCATGGGCAAGGGCGCGGCCTGGAACTATATCGCCGCCATGGAAGCGATAGAAAATGCGGGTCTTCAGGCATCCGACTATCGCGAAAATCCACGTGTCGGCATGATCATGGGCTCTGGCGGCCCCTCGACCAAGGCAGTGGTTGAAGCCGCCGATATCACCCGCGAAAAAGGCCCGAAACGCATCGGCCCGACCGTCGTTCCGAAGGCGATGAGTTCGACCGCATCGGCGACGCTTGCCACCCCGATGGGCATTCACGGCGTCAACTACTCGATCTCCTCTGCCTGCGCGACCTCCAAGCACTGCATCGGCAATGCCTACGAGATCATCCAGCTCGGCAAGCAGGACATGATCTTCGCCGGCGGCCATGAGGATCTGCACTGGTCAATGTCGAACCTCTTCGACGCCATGGGCGCCATGTCGACCAAGTATAACGAAACGCCCGCCGTCGCTTCGCGCGCCTACGACAAGGATCGCGACGGCTTCGTCATCGCCGGCGGCGCTGGGGTTCTGGTGCTCGAGGAACTCGAACACGCCAGGGCGCGCGGCGCCAACATCATCGCCGAAGTTGTCGGCTATGGCGCGACCTCCGACGGCTACGACATGGTTGCGCCCTCGGGCGAAGGCGCGGCCCGCTGCATGCGCATGGCGCTCGAAAACGTTAAGGCCCCGATCGACTATATCAACCCGCACGCAACCTCGACGCCCGTCGGCGATTCCAAGGAAATCGGCGCCATCCGCGAAGTTTTCGGCAACGAGGACAAGTGCCCGCCGCTTTCGGCGACCAAGTCGCTGACCGGCCATTCCCTCGGGGCGACCGGGGTCTGGGAGTGCATCTTCTCGATCCTGATGATGCGTAACCGCTTCATCTGCGAGAGCGCCAACATTTTCGAACTCGACCCTGAATTTGCTGACATGCCGATCGTCCGCCAGCGCCGCGACAATGTCGATCTCGCCTACGTGCTTTCCAATTCCTTCGGCTTTGGCGGCACCAATGCCTCGCTGGTCTTCAAGCATCCCGACGCATAGAGCGTTTCGAGGAACAGTCTGGAACGGTTTTCCGGTTCGGAAACGCGACAGGCAAATGACTTGAGGCCGAGATTCGGCTTGTCGGGACTTGAACGGCTGTCGTGGGATCAGCCCGGACGCTTGTCGGCGGTAAAGTAGAGCACGACGAGACCGAGTACCGTGACCAGCGCGCCCGCGAGCACGGAAAGGCTGACCCAGCCGTTGCCGAGCAATCCCTCGTATAGAATGACGAAAACCGGCACGAGATAGCCATAGGCCATGACCTTCGATGCGGGCAGGGTGACCGAGGCGAACTGCACGAGGAAAAAGGTCGTCGCCGTGGGAAAGATGGCGAGATAGGCGAGCACCAGCCAGACGACCGGCGGCAGGGCCAGAAAGTCGATCTGCGCGAGGTCCGGCGCGGCGGCAAGGGTCACCCAGAGCGCCGTCGCTGCGACATTGAAAAAGGTCAGAACGACCAGCGGTTCGCCGCGATTGAAGCGCCTGAGGAGCGGCGTGTAGATCGCATGGGCGATGCAGCCGCCAAAATAGATGAGCTCGCCCGCCCCCACGTCGAAACCCAGAATGGCCTGAAGATCGCCGCGAAAGATCACCCAGATCGATCCGAACCCGGCGAAGATCAGCGAAATCGCCATGAGCGGCGTCAGCCTCTGCCCGACGATGAAATAGCCGAAAAAGGCGGTCAGGATCGGCGTCAGGGTGAAGACCGCCGAGGTCGCGACCGGGCTTGTCATCGTCAGGGCCACGAACATCGAGACGAAGTAGACGGCCATCAGCCCGCCGGTGATGAGAAATCGCCACGGCGCCGCAGGCATGGTCACGGGCTGCCGCCGCAAGCCGAACGCAATCGCGCCCATGGCCAGCGCCGCCATGATGAAGCGGATCGCATTCAGCGGCACCGGCGCGATATAGGGCAGCGCGAGGCGTCCGAGCGAAAACGATCCGGCAATCAGCGCCGCAAAGAGGACCATCGCCAGGTGTGCCGGCAGATAGATCGAATGATGCGATTGACCCCCCGGGCTCCCGGCCACGTCAGACCACGCTAAGGCCGTGGGATTCGGCCAGCGCCTTCAAATCGGTGTCTGGCCGGGCGCCGACATGCTCGATCACTTCGGCGGCGCAAAGGCAGCCAAGCTTCAGCGACATTTCGATCGGTGCGCCGCGCGCATGGCCGAGCAGGAACCCGGAGGCGAAAAGATCGCCCGCCCCGGTGAGGTCGGCAACCTGCTGGACCGGATGGGCGGGCACGGACACGACTTCGCCGTCCTTGACCGCCATCGCCCCGTTTTCCCCAAGCGTGATGACCGCCAGCTCTGCTTCGCTCGCGATCTCGCGCACCGCGGCGCCGAAATCGTCGGTTTCGTAGAGCGATTTGAGCTCCTCGATGTTGGCGAACACATAGTCGCAGGTTTTCGAGCGGATGAGATCGCGGAATTCGTGGCGGAAGCGGTCGACGCAGAACGGGTCCGAAAGGGTGATCGCCGCGGCCCGCTCATGCTTGTGGGCATAATGCGCGGCCCGCACGAATGCGCGCTTGGCCTCGGGCGGGTCCCAAAGATAGCCCTCCATGAACACCGTCGCGGCTTCGCTGATCTGGTCTTCGCTGATATCGTCCTCGGTCAGGTCGTGGCAGGCGCCGAGATAGGTGTTCATCGTCCGCTCGCCGTCCGGCGTGATGAGGATCATCGACCGCCCCGACCCGGCGCCGTGGGTCAGCATCCGGGTCGTGTATTCGACGCCTTCATTGTGCATGTCGGAAACGTAGAAATGTCCGATCTCGTCTTCGGCCACCTTGCCCACGAACGCGGCTTTGCCGCCGAGCGCGGCGACCCCGACGGCGCTGTTGGCCGTGCTGCCGCCCGAACGCTGCTTCTTGTTGGCCGGCATCCGGTTCCACAAATAGTCGGCCCGGTCATGCTCGATCAGGTGCATGATCGATTTGGTCATGCCCTCGGCGCGAAGGAAGTCGTCGTCGACCTGCGCGAAAATGTCGGTAATGGCATTGCCGATGGTCAGAAGATCGAGGCGGGGCTGGGTCATGGACAATCAGACAAGCATATGAAGGAACTGGCGAAAACCTACAGGGAATGACCAATTGCGCAACCCAAATCGCCAGGCGGGGTCAGGCAATTGTCTTGGCTTCGTATTTGCACCATGCGGCAATGATGCAGTCGGGACAATCGGGCTTTCGCGCCTTGCACACGTATCGTCCGTGAAGGATCAGCCAGTGATGCGCGTGCAGCATGAACCGCGCCGGAACGCGCCTTTCAAGCCCGAGCTCCACCTCGAGGGGCGACTTGCCGGGCGCAAGGCCGGTGCGGTTGCCGACCCGAAAGAGATGCGTGTCGACCGCGATGGTTGGCTGGCCGAAGGCGATATTGAGCACCACGTTGGCGGTTTTCCGTCCCACCCCCGGCAGGCTTTCAAGCGCTTCGCGGCTTTGTGGCACTTCCGATCCGAAATCGGCGATCAGCCGTTTCGAAAGGGCCAGCACGTTCTTCGCCTTGTTACGGAAAAGCCCGATCGTCCGGATGTGATCGGTGATCCCGTCGAGCCCGAGCGCAACCATCTTTTCCGGTGTGTCGGCAATCCCGAACAGCGCGCGCGTCGCCTTGTTGACCCCGGCATCGGTCGCCTGGGCGCTCAGGACCACCGCGACCAGCAGAGTGAACGCATTGACATATTCGAGCTCGCCCTTCGGCTCGGGATTGGTCGCCGCAAACGCCGAAAACATCGCCTCGATCTCGTCCTTGCCGAGCTTTGACCGGGCAGGCCGCTTCGCCATCTTGTGACTTTCGCAAAACATATATTCTGTGGCATCTTAATCGGCGCGCGACGAAGCACCGGAGCCGAAATGACGACTTCTCCCCTGTTTTCCGCCATGTTGACGCCGCACCGGTCCCTCGGCCCGCGCGGCATCCGCAACGTCGCGGCGGTTGCGTCGCTGCTTGCGCTCGTTCCCGGCTTCTTCTTTTTCTCGATCGGTGCCTGGCCCGTGGTCGGGCTGATGGGGCTCGATGTCCTCGCCCTTTACTGGGCTCTGTCCGCATCGCTGAAGTCGGGCCGCGCCTTCGAAGAGGTGACCCTCTGGCGCGACGCGCTCGAGATCCGGCACGTCACCGGATGGGGCCGAGAGCGCCAGCACAAATTCAATCCCTTCTTTGTCCGCCTGCGTGTCGAACGCGACTACGAAGATCGCGTCACGCGCCTCGCCCTCAAGTTTCGCGATTCCGAACTCGAGATCGGCGCGTTTCTCAACCCCGACGACAAGGCGAGCTTTGCCACCGTCCTTTCGTCGGCTCTTTACGACGCGCGGAATTGACGATGCGTCAAAACCGGCTCGCCCGGCGGTGCGGCGACCGGCTAGGTTAGGGTCCAATCATGAGGACCCCGACCATGCTCGACCGCAACTCAACCCTGTCCCAGAGCGACGATTATCGCCTCGTTCAGAACATCATTGCTGAACTCGCCGGCACCCATGACGAACCCGAAAACTGGGTGCGCATCGCCCGCAATGTCGGGCTGACCGAGCGGCAGCTGACCGATCTTTTCCGCCGCTGGTGCGGCCTCAGCCCGAAAAGCTTTGCCCAGGCCGTGGCGCTCGACCATGCCAAGCGCCTGCTTGCCGATCGGGCGAGCTTGCTTGATACCGCCTACGAGGTAGGGCTGAGTTCGACCTCGCGGCTCTACGATCTCTTTGTCGCCTACGAGGCCATGCCCCCAGGCGCCTGGGCCAGCCACGGCGAAGGCCTCGAGATGAACTGGGGCGTTGCGCCGTCACCCTTTGGCGACGCGCTGATCTTTTCGACCGCCTATGGGGTTGCCGGCGTCGGCTTCGTCGACGAACGCGCCGCCGAAGCTGGCGAAAGACACCCGCCCCGCAACCTTGACGCAGCTTTTGCCGACCTGGCCGGCCGCTGGCCCCGCGCCACCTATCGCCGCGACGATACCGAGGCGAGAAAACTCGGCGCTCGCATCTTCGATCCGAAAAACTGGGACCCGAAGCGACCCGTCCGTCTGGTCCTGATCGGCAGCCAGTTCGAGGTCAAGGTCTGGGAAAAGCTCATCGAAATCCCCATGGGGTCGGCACGCACCTATGGCGAGATCGCCAATGATCTCGGCCAGCCGAGCGCCGCGCGCGCCGTTGGCACGGCGGTCGGCCGCAATCCCATTTCCTTCGTCGTGCCCTGCCATCGCGTCGTCGGTTCGACCGGCGCCCTGACCGGCTATCACTGGGGCGTCGCCCGCAAGCGAGCCATCCTCGGATGGGAATATGGCCGGACGCACGCCGAATAGGCCTTAGTCCGGGTCAAGCTCCGGATAGTGCCGGAAGATGCCGTGCTGGTTGAACGGCCGGCGCGCCGTGCTCTGGAGATAGGCGGCGATGCGCGGCAGCGCCCTGACCCGGCCGTGAACCCCGACGACGTTGGGATAGTCCGGCTCGGTTCGCGCCATGAAGTTGGGGAACGCGTATCTCAGACCCTCGACCACGTGAAATAGCGACAGGTCCGAATAGGTGAGGGCGGAGCCGACAAGGTGACCCGGCCCCGCCGGGTTGCGCGCCAGCACCGTCTCGAACCAGCCGAGAAACTTCGGCGCACGTTCGTTACGGAATGATTGCGCGCGCCGCAGGGCCTCGTCTTTCTGGTCTTCGTAATAGAGCCCGGATCCGACCGGGTGATGCGTATCGTGAATCTCGTCGACGAAATCGGCGATGGTCAGTTGCACCTGATGCGCCCAGAGCCGGCCTGCCTCGTCCTCCGGCGCCAGCCCGAGACGGCCGCCAAGGTAGAAGAGCACATTGGCCGTCTGTCCGATGGTCTTGCCCTCATGCCTGAGGAATGGCGGTGCGAACGACGGCGTCGGTCCCGCGTCTTCCTTCATCCCCGCATCGACGAACGCGACGCCGGCGGCGACAAAGGCCAGCCGCACGAATTCACCTCGCCCCGGAATACCCTGCCAGTAATGGAGTTCGTAGGTCATCGGCCTTCATTCCGTCCCTGGCCCTCAGCCTCAGACTTCGTAGGTTCGCTGTCGACCTGCCAGCCGCCGCGTCAACGACTTGGCGCCCCGCGCCAAACAAGGTGCAGCTGGCGCCGCTGCCCGGAATGCTCGAAACCCGAATTGATCCACCGGACCAATTGGCTACTCCGGGCCGGTTCTCACTCAGCAGGCTCCGCAATCGCTGCGGGATTGTTCGGATGCGTCGTCCAGTTGGCGTACTTTTCGCCGATCTTTCTGTGCGTGCGCGGGTCGATCGAGCCGGCCGGCATCCGCTCCATGGTGATGCAGTTCTCCACCGGGCAGACATTGACGCAAAGATTGCATCCGACGCATTCCTCGTCCATCACCTCGAAATGGCGCTCACCGTTGCGCATGGCCGAAATCGCCTGGTGCGACGTGTCCTCGCAGGCAATATGGCAGCGCCCGCACTTGATGCAGAGATCCTGGTTGATCTTGGCCTTGGTGACATAGTTGAGGTTGAGAAACTGCCAGTCGGTCACATTCGGAATCGCCCGCCCGACCACGTCCGCGACGCTTTTGTGCCCGTTCTCGTCCATCCAGTTCGAGAGACCCGAAATCATTTCCTGAACGATCTTGAACCCGTAGGTCATCGCCGCCGTGCACACCTGCACGTTGCCGGCACCGAGCGCGAGGAATTCGGCGGCATCGCGCCAGGTCGTGATCCCGCCGATGCCCGAGATTGGCAGCCCCTTATGCTCGCGGTCGCGAGCGATTTCGGAGACCATCGAAAGCGCGATCGGCTTGACCGCGGGCCCGCAATAGCCGCCATGCGTGCCCTTGCCGTCGATCGTCGGCTCGGGTGCGAACGTGTCGAGATCGACCGAGGTGATCGAGTTGATCGTGTTGATCAGCGACACAGCATCGGCCCCGCCCGCCATGGCCGCGCGCGCCGGCGCGCGGATGTCGGTAATATTGGGTGTCAGTTTGACGATGACCGGCATCCGCGTCGTCGCCTTGCACCAGCGGGTGATCATCTCGATGAGATCGGGTGCCTGCCCGACCGCCGATCCCATGCCGCGCTCGCTCATTCCGTGCGGGCAGCCGCAATTGAGCTCCACCCCGTCAGCGCCGGTCTCCTCGACCAGGGGCAGGATTGCCTTCCACGCCTCCTCGATGCACGGCACCATCAGCGAGACGACCACGGCCCGGTCGGGCCAGTTCTTCTTGACCTGCTTGATTTCGGCGAGGTTGACGAAAAGGTCCCGGTCGGTAATGAGCTCGATATTGTTGAGTCCCAGAAGCCTCCGGTCCGCGCCCCAGATCGCGCCATAGCGCGGTCCGTTGACATTGACCACGGGCGGACCTTCTTCGCCAAGCGTTTTCCAGACCACACCGCCCCAGCCCGCCTCGAAGGCGCGCTCGACATTATAGGCCTTGTCCGTCGGCGGCGCCGAGGCGAGCCAGAACGGATTGGGCGATTTGATGCCCACGAAATTGGTGGAAAGATCGGCCATTTTGCCCTCCCTGCCGGGTCAGCGGTTTTCCAGCATGACGATATTGCCCTCGGTGTCCCTCAGCCAGCACCAGACCGTATCCGGATCCCAGGGCGCCGCCTGCGGCGGCTGCACGATTTCAACGCCGGCCCCGGCAAGCCTTTCGGCCATGCCCGCAACATCGTCGTCGATCAATACCAGGGCCGGCACGTCGCCCGGCCTGTCATCGGCCCGTCTGGTGAACGAAATGGTGGTCTGGCCACCATCCGGACTAAGCTCGATCCAGTTCCAGCCATCGTCGCCGTAGGGGCTGTTCTGCACCACCAGGAATCCGAGCTTCTGCGTGTAGAAAGCCAGCGCCCGTTCCTGGTCGCCAACCGGAAGATTGGTGAACTTGATGTGCGACACGCTCAACGGCCCGCTCCGCTGAGCGCCCGGTGAATGCTCTCTGCCGCATCGCGGCCGTTGGCGACCGCGGTGACGGTCAGGTCGTCGCCCCCGGCCGCGCAATCGCCCCCGGCCCAGACCTTGTCGTGCGAGGTGCGCATCTCGGCGTCGACGGCGATCCGTCCGCCCTCGATCCTTAGGCCTTCGGCGGTTTCCTCGACAAGGTTCTGGCCGATCGCCTTGAACACCTGGTCGGCCTGAAGCGTCGCAGTGTGGCCGATGCCGGTCAGCCGTCCATCACGCAGTGCCGTATATTCGAGTTCGATCGCGGTCACCCTGCCGTCTTCGGATATGACCCGCTTCGGCTGCAGCCAGTGCCGGATGGTCACGCCCTTTGCCGCCGCGAGCTCCTGCTCGAATTCCGAGGCATTCATGTGGTCCTTGCCCCGCCGGTAACAGATCGTCACGCTTTCGGCGCCGAGGAGCTTGGCCTGGATGGCTGCGTCGATCGCGGTCATCCCGCCGCCGATGACCACCACATGCCGGCCGATCGCGACGTCGGACAAATCGTGCGCCTGACGGAGCTCGGCGATGAAATCGATGGCGTTGTCGACCCCCTCGGATTCGACTCCGTCCGCCAGCATCGCATTAACCCCGCCAATGCCGATCCCGAGGAACACCGCGTCGAACTGGCCCAAAAGTCCGTCGAGACTGAGCTGTTCCCCGAGCCGCTGGCCGAGTTCGATGGAAATGCCGCCGATCGAGAGGACATAATCGACCTCCCGCTGGGCGAAACCATCGACCGTCTTGTAGGTGGCGATGCCGTATTCGTTGAGCCCGCCCGCCTTTGGCCGGGAATCGAAGATCACCACCTCATGGCCGTGCATGGCCAGCCGGTGGGCGCACGCGAGTCCGGCCGGGCCGGCGCCGACAACGGCAATCTTCTTGCCGGTCGACGCCGCCGGGGAGAAAAAGCGGACATCTTCAGCCATGGCGATGTCGGTCGCATAACGCTGCAGCCGGCCGATCTTGACCGGTTTGCCCTCGGCCACTTCGCGCACGCAGACCTCTTCGCAAAGCGTTTCGGTCGGGCAGACGCGGGCGCACATGCCGCCGAGAATGTTCTGCGAGAATATCGTTTCTGCCGCCCCGAGCGGATTGCCCGTGGCGATCTCGCGGATGAACATCGGAATGTCGATGGCCGTCGGACACGCATTCATGCACGGCGCGTCGTAGCAGAAATAGCAGCGGTCGGCCTCGACCCGCGCCTCATGCGTGCTCAGCGGCGCGTGCAGATCCGCAAAGTTGGTCCGCAGCACCTCCGTCTGCAGCCGCCCCGAAACGATGCCGTCTTCCAGCATCTGGGCCCCCGTCGAACTCCCCATGGCGACCTCGTCCGTTCGATAGTGAGACCCGGAGGCTAGCGCACGGCGAATTTTTTATCAATTGGTCAAAAATGTTTTCGGAACGGGTGCCTGCGCGGCCGGCGTCCGCGCAATGGGTGCCTTGCTCCAACCATTCGTTAGGGATCGTCTGCTACGCATTTTCACATAGGGATATGACTACTGGACAAATCTCATCATTGACGTGCTGCCGGGGACGATGCGGTGGCAGACGCGCTCCGTGATAAAAACGAGCACATATTCGGAGGTTCGAATTGTTCGCGAGTGCTTTCATCGTCGGTCCCGATGACGGACCGGGTCTTGCCCTCGAGCAACTGGCTCAGGATGTCGGGTTTCGCCATGTTCTCTGGCTGAACGACCTGACCGAGGCCGAAGAGCAGACCAAGCAAACCCCGATCTGCTTCTTTTTTTTCAGTTCCGCGATTGAATCCGACCTCACCGTCGACATTGTCGGCGCCATCCGGTCAAGCCGCAATCGCCAGATCAAGTTCGCGCCGCTCGTCAGTTTCTGCGAGGAGCCGACGGAAAAGGCCATCCGGTCCTATCTCAATGCCGGTTTCGACGACATTCTCATTCCGCCCTTCAGCGCGCGGGTCGTCTCCGACCGCCTCTACTACCTCATTCGCCACCACGCCGTGTTTTTCGAGACCAAGACCTATTTCGGCCCCGACCGGCGCCGGAATATCGGCCTCAAGGATCGCGGCCATGCCCTGCGCGGTACCGGCGGCGAGCATCGCCGTATCGAGATCGTGCGCGACCCAAATGTCGGCGTGAAGATATTGCGCGACCAGCAATTCAAGGAACAGGCCAAGACCGGCGAGCGCGACTATCACAGCCTCAAGCGCCTCTGGGCCTGATCGCCCCGCCGCCCGCCTCATCGCCTATGGACAGCCGCAAACCGGCCATGTAACCGTCCCCCCGACCGGTCTGTAATCGATTGCCGGCTTGAGGGATTTCATTCATGTCCGCGTTTGCCGGCCGGCCGCATTTCCGCGTCTTCGCTTCGTTTTTCATCTATTCGCTGATGCTGGCCTCAATCTATCCGCGCCTCGGCGACCTCCAGCGCCAGATGGGCGTCGGCGAGGGTGCCATAGGCGCGGCGCTTATCGGGGCCGCCTTTGGCACGCAGATCTCGCTGGCCTTCGCCCAGCCCCTCATGCTCCGCATTGGCTATCGGTTGTCGATGATGATCGCGGTGCCCCTGCTCGGCTTTGCCGAGGTCCTCGCGTCGTTCGCGCCCAATCCGGTGGTCTTCTTCTTCTACCAGTTGCTGGGTGGCCTCGCCATCGGCGTTGTCGAGATGATCCTGAACCTTGAGGCAGACCGGGTCGAACACCAGATCGGGCGGCGGATCATGAGCCGCGCCCACGCCTTCTGGAGCTTTGGCTTCATGGCGGCGGCCTATGTGGGGGCCGGGTTCATTCAGGCCGGCTTTTCGCCGACGGTCCATCTCATCATCCTGCTCGTCGTGGTCACGCTGCTGAACACCTACCTCTTTCGCGACTACGTGCCCGCCCCGCCGCGCAACAAGGACGAAGGCAAGGCGTCGCGTTTCGTTCGCCCGACGCCCGCCATTCTGGTGCTCGTGACCTTCACGCTCAGCGCCATGATCCTTGAGGGCGCGAGCGTCGACTGGTCGGTCATTTACATGCGGGACGTTCACCACACCGAACCCTGGATCAACGCAGCGACCCTCGGCGTCTTCGCCATGATCATGGCGCTGTCCCGCTTCTTTGCCGACGGATTCGTGGACCGGTTCGGTCCGGAAAAGGTGGCAAGAACCCTGGTCATCATCATGGGCATAGGCGCGCTTGCGGTCTGTTTGGCGCCGCATCCCGCCGTCGCCATATTCGGGTTCGCCTGCCTTGGCATCGGCACCAGCGCCATTTTCCCGCTTTCGGTCTCGGCCGCGGCCCAGATGACCGACCGGCCAGCGGCCGTCAATGTCGCCTCGCTGGCGCAGATCTCCTTTGTCAGCTTTCTGTTCGCGCCGCCCCTGCTCGGCTATATCGCCGAGCATTTCGGCATTCGATGGTCCTACGCAATTGCCTTGCCTCTGGTTGTCCTCAGCATC
Organism: Hyphomicrobiaceae bacterium; assembly: GCA_020638095.1. Classification (GTDB taxonomy): domain Bacteria; phylum Pseudomonadota; class Alphaproteobacteria; order Rhizobiales; family Devosiaceae; genus JACKJF01. The sequence continues at coordinate 515,837 of JACKJF010000003.1, forward strand.
CTGACGGTGCATCGTATCGGCGCGGCGCAGAAGACAACCGGGCCGGCCGCGGAGTAGTTTCAAGGCATGACGGACGAACCTCTCGAACCTTTTCTGGTCGATGGCCGTCAGTCCGAGACCGCCCTTCGGGTGCAGCGCGGCACCATGCGGTTCCTCCGCGCCGAGCTCGACATGGCGTGTTACGCCGAGCTGCCGCTCGCCAATGGCCGACGCGCCGACATTCTGGCAGTCGGACCCAAGGGCGAAATCTGGATCATCGAGATCAAGTCGAGCATCGAAGACTTTCGCGTCGACCGCAAATGGCCGGCCTATCGCGAATTCTGTGACCGCTTCTTCTTTGCCAAGCCGCCGGAACTCGACGCCGCGATCTTTCCCGAAAGCGAGGGCCTGATCGTTGCCGACGGCCACGGCGCCGGCATTCTCCGTCACGCGGCAGACGATCCCATGGCCCCGGCCCGCCGCAAGGCGCTGATGATCCGCCTGGCCCGCGCCGGCGCCGACCGAATCCATGTCCTCATGGATCCCGGGCCCCGCTGATGATTGTAGCGACATGACATCGGCGCATACCGAAATCCCGCGCGATCCGCTCGGTACTCAAACGCGCATACGGCTGGTCTTCTTCTTCCATGCCCTCGCCGGTGCCGCCTTCATTACCCGAATTGCCGACCTGCAGCTCTCGCTCGGTCTCAGCGAAGCCCAACTCGGTCTAGCCTTTATCGGTCAGCCGCTCGGGGCTGTCACGATGAACCTCTTTTCGTCGCGCCTGATCGAGCGTTTCGGCACCCGGCGCGCGCTGATGTTCGGCATGGTCACCATGTCCGCGCTCCAGCTGGTAATGGCCTTCACCCAGAATGGCTGGCAGCTTTTTGCGATCCTTGCGCTCTTTGCCGCCTCTTTCGCGCTGACCAACGTGACCATAAATGTCGAGGCCGACCGGGTCGAAGCGCTGACCGGCCAGAAGCTCATGAGCTCCTGCCACGGCATTTGGGCATTCGGCTATCTGCTGGCGACGCTTGTCGCCGTCTGGGCCCGCGGCAAAGCCATTTCCGTCCCGGTCCATTTCGGGGCGTTTCTGATCATCACGATCCTTGCCGTGGCCCTTGTCGTCAGCCCGATGCACCCCTTGCCGCCGCGCGCCCATGGCGGAAGCGGCGACCGGAAGCCCTTTTTCGCGTTACCCACCCCGACCATTCTTCTTCTGGTACTGTTCGGTATCTCGGGAACGCTCGCCGAAATGAGCACAAGGGTCTGGTCGGTCATCTATATGCGGGACAGTTTCACCGCGCCCGATTGGGTGGACTCGCTGGCACTGACCACCTTCGCCCTTCTGATTGCAGTCGCGCGCATGGTCGCGGACCGCTTGCTCGCCCGCACCAGCGACGTTCTCGGGCTTCGAATTCTGCTTGCCACCGCCATAACCGGGGTTTTTCTGGTCGCGCTCGCGCCGCACTACCTTGTGGCGCTGGCCGGTTTTGCGCTGATGGGCATTGGGGTCTGCGTGTCCTTCCCCAAAATGCTGAGCGCCGCCGCGCAGATCGGCGACCGCCCGAGTTCTGAGAACGTCGCCTCGACGACCCTCTCAAACACGATGGTGATGCTGGTCGCGCCGGGCCTCTTCGGTTTGGTCGCCGAAGCAACGACCATATCGGTCGCCTTCCTGCTGCTCATTCCGATGCTGGCCATCTCCATCCTCGTGGCCCCGGTCATCGACCGGCACCATGGGAAAAAAGGCGATCAGCCTCCCAGCGCGTCCTGAAGTTTCTTCATCAGTTCCAGCCGCTCGGCATCCGATTTTGCTGCATGCAGCTTCTGGCCCAGCCGGATCGAGAAATCGGCATATTCATTGTTCCAGTCGCGCGAGAACTGCCGCGGGTCGATCCGGCGCTTTTCGGGGGTCCCGCGTGCCGCTATGCCGAAGGCGCGAAGCTCGAAATAGTCGTCGAGTTCAGGCGCGATGATCTGGTCGCCGCCGAGCCCGAGCCCCATCAGGTCGCCCCGCATGGCCGCCCGGGCTTCGTCTTCGCCATGCGTCAGGAACAGCGCTCCATGGGCCGGCAGGCGATGCGCCACCCACTCGATCAGCTCCTTGTGGTCGGCATGCGCCGAATAGTTGGAAATTGACCGGATCGTGGCGCGCACTGGATAGCGCTCGCCATGGATGCGCACCTCATCGGCCCCGCTCTGGATGATCTGGCCAAGTGTGCCTGGCGCCTGGAACCCGACAAAGAGCACCGTCGCGTTGGGCCGCGAAATATTGTTGCGCAGATGGTGCTTGATCCGCCCCGCCTCGCACATGCCCGAGGCCGAAAGGATGATCGCCCCGCCGCTGATCTTGTTGATCGCCTTGGATTCGTCCACCGACTCGACGATGCGGAATCGATCATCGTTGAACAATTCGTCGGCGGTCAGCTCCATGTCTGCGAACATCGAGGCATATTTCGCGTAAACCGACGTCACTTTCGAGGCGAGCGGCGAATCGAGAAAGACTCGCGTCGGGTTGATTTCGCCCGATTTGATCAGCGTTCCGATGTCGTGCAGCAATTCCTGGCTGCGTTCGACCGCAAAGGTCGGAATGATAAGGTTGCCGCCGCGTTCGAGCGCCTCGTTGATCTCGCGCCTGAGCGCCTCGCGCCGGTCGTCAAGCGTGTAGTCGGGGCGGCTCCGCCCGCCATAGGTCGATTCGGAAAGGATATAGTCGAAATCGGACGGTGCTTCCGGGCCCTTGTAGAAGACCTTCTCGTCCGGCCCGAGATCGCCGGAAAAGAGAATGCGGATCGGCTTGTCGTCCTCGGTCTCGACCTCGACCTCGATCGAGGCGGACCCAAGAATATGACCGGCATTCCAGAGCCGGGCCCGCACACCCGGCCCGGGCGAAAACCAGTCGCCATAGTCGTGGCTCTGCATCAGCGAAAGCACCTTTGCGGCGTCCTCGTGCCGGTAGAGGGGTTCGAACGGTTTCTCGCCGCGCCGGCTGCGATGCCGATTTTCCCGCTCGGTTTCGCTTTCCTGTATCCCTGCAGCATCCTCGAGCACGAATTCGGAAAGCCCGTGCGTCGGCTCGGTCGTGTGGATCGGCCCCGAAAAGCCGTGATGGGTCAGTCGCGGCAACAGCCCGGCATGGTCGATATGCGCATGCGTGAGCAGAACATAGGCGATGTGGGTGGGATCGAACGGGTAGGGCTTGTAGTTGAGGTCGCGCACCGTCCGGTTGCCCTGGAACATGCCGCAATCGACGAGAAACTGCCCGTGCGGGTGAACGATCCGGTAGCACGAGCCGGTCACCGTGCCGGCGGCGCCGTGGAAATGAAGTTCAACGCTCATGGAGATCTCCTTGACCGCCGCCCGCGACAGATGAATGACGCCGCAGGCGGGAGCGCCCGGCGGGGCTCAGCGCGGCGCGCGCTTGGCGAGGATGCGCTGCAGCGTGCGCCGGTGCATATTGAGCCGCCGCGCCGTCTCCGACACGTTGCGGTCGCAGAGTTCGTAGACACGCTGGATATGCTCCCAGCGGACCCGGTCGGCCGACATTGGGTTCTCCGGCGGCTCCGGCTTGTCTTCGTCCGGGGCGAGAAGGGCCTTGACCACATCGTCGGCGTCGGCCGGTTTGGCGAGATAGTCGACCGCCCCAAGTTTGACGGCGGTCACGGCGGTTGCAATGTTGCCGTAGCCGGTCAGGACAACCACCCGCGCGTCGGGCCTCACTTCGTTGAGAAGCGAAACCACGTCGAGCCCGTTGCCATCCTCGAGCCGCATGTCGATGACCGCATAGGCCGGCGGATTCGATTTGACCTGCGCCAGTCCTGCCGCCACGCTTTCGGCCATGCGTACGTCGAAACCGCGGCCGGCCATGGCCCGTTCGAGCCGCTGCAGGAAGGGCTTGTCGTCGTCCACGAGCAACAGGCTCGCGTCGCCACCCGGCATCTTTGAAATATCGGTCATGATCCTCGCCTTTATTCCGGTCTTTTAGTGCGCACGGTCCCCCACGTCAAAGGGTCGCACCCGGCGCCAGGAGCGCCGTCGTTTCGGAACGCCCCACATCGAGATCACTCCGTCGCCAGATGATCCGCACCAGCGCGTGTCCGCTGAGCGAACTATTGGCGAAAAGCACCGTCGCGCCGATCCGTTCGAGCAGCGTCTTGGCGATGAAGACGCCGAGCCCCAGGCCCCCCGGCCCCTCGTTTTCGTCGGTATTGAGCGCCCGCGAGGTGAGATAGGGCTCCCCGAGATGCGACAGCAGGTCGGGCGGAAAGCCCGGTCCGTCGTCAAGAATGCGGATTTCGACCTGGTCGGCCGTCCACGCCGCCGTCAGTTCTACCTTCGATCGGGCGAACTGGGCGGCATTTTCGACAAAGTTCGAAAGCCCGTACAAAAGCCCCACGTTCCGCTGCACCACCGGTTCCGGCCCGGCGGCCGGCGCGGTGATGGTGCGGAAATGCACGTCCGGCCCCTCATGTGTCCGCGCCAATTCCGCGATCAGCTCGGAAATCGGCACGGAGGCAAAGAGCGTTTCCGTGCCGTCATCGAGCGCTCTGAGACGCCGAAGGATCAACCGGCACCGGTTGGTCTGATCGATAATCAGGTCAAGATCGTCGGCCAGGGGTCCATCTTCTTTGACGTCGCGGCGCATTTCCTTTGCCGCAAGCGTGATCGTCGAAAGGGGCGTGCCCAATTCGTGCGCCGCCGCCGCGGCAAGCCCGTCGAGCGCCGACAATTGCTGTTGGCGTGACAGGGCCAGCTCCGTGGCCGTCAGCGCATCGGAAAGCTGGCGCGCTTCGTGGGCGACGCGGTTGGTATAGGCCGCGATGAAGACAACGCCCGAGACGAGGGCCAGCCAGATGCCGACCACATAGAGCGGCGGAAAAAGAAGTTCGGTATCCGCTTCCCAGGGCAGGGGAACGTGAAAGACCGCCAAGACCGAGGCGATCACGATGGTCAGCACCCCGATCCCAATGGTTTCGCGCTGCGGCAGCGTGGTGGCGCTGACCGAAACCGGCGCCAGAAGCAGAATGGCGAACGGGTTGATCAGCCCGCCCGTCAGCCAGAGCAGCCCTCCAAGCTGCATCACGTCGAAAACCAGCTGCGCCGCGGCAAAGACGGTGCGTGGGCGGTAGGCGGCGCCAAACCGCACGAGAAGGGCGACGTTGAACCCGGCCGACACGGCGATCAAAACGAAGGCTTCCTCGAGCGGCACGGGAAAGCGGAAATAGAAGGCGACGATCAGAAGTGTCGCGAGCTGGCCGAAAAGCGCCAGCCAGCGCAGCCGCACCAGCGTTTCGAGCCGCACGGTGCGCTCGGCATGGAAGAGTTCTGCGTTTTCGCTGACCGCCATGGCCGGGAATTTCCACCAGATGGCCCGGATTTTCGGGCTTTCATTCGCGGGTAGGGGAGAAAATCCGCGATTTCAAGATGCCGATTTCCGATTTTTTCCCCTTGTCGCCCGCTCGGGGCCGCCCACATCTCAGCCGTTCGAGACTGGGAGTAAACCATGAGCACTGCAATTATCAAACCGCAATGGTCGTTCGTCACCATCACCCTGATGGTTCTGGGCTTCATCATGTTCTGGCCGCTTGGCCTTGCGATGCTGGCCTATATCGTCTGGGGTGAAATGTTCGGCGGATCGGCGGAAAAGGCCGAGGCCTTCGTCAACCGCCAGCGCGAGAATTTCCGCAACCACGCACAGAACCGCAACCGCCAGAACCGCTATTCGAGCGGCAACGCGGCCTTCGACGCCTATCGCCAGGAGCAGCTGAAGCGGCTCGACGAAGAGCGCCGCAAGCTTGACCAGGATGTCCGCGAATTCCGCGATTATATGGACAACCTGGCCAAGGCCCGTGACCGCGAAGAATTCGATCGCTTCATGCGCGACCGGCGTCGGAATGCCGGTCAGTATGACCAGCCGTTCGACCAGAACGAAAATCGCCAGGGCTATTGAACCCTCGCGTGACAGCCTTTGAAGGCTGATCGGCCCGCCCGGATGCCCCCTCCGGGCGGGTCCTTTTTGTCAATCAGTTGGTCTTTTCGCCGGCGCTTTCGACCTTGCCCTGCTTCTGCATTTCAGCCATGCGCTGCAGGTTCTGCCGATAGATCTGGGCGAAATCGACCGGTTCCATCAGCATCGGCGGGAAACCGCCCGACTGCGTGACGTTGGCGATCGCCTGGCGCGCGAACGGGAAGATCAGGCGCGGACACTCGATCATCAGGAAAAGCGGCAGCTGCGCGTCGGGAATATGGTTGAGCCGGAAAAGGCCGCCATAGATGAGTTCGACTGAAAAGAGCATGCCCGTCGGGCGCTCGGCCTTGGCGTTGACCGTCAGTTCGACCGCATAAAGCCCGTCGTCCTGCTTCTTGACACCGACATTGATCCCGACGCTGAACTGCGGCGGAGTGGCGCTGGCCATGATCGAGGTTGGCGCTTCGGGATTTTCGAATGACAGGTCGCGGATATACTGCGCGACGATCGAAACGGTCGGGCTTGGCTGCCCGGCGGCCGCGTTTGCTGGCGCGGCACCATCCGCGGGCTTGTCATTGTCTGCCATGATGTCTGTCCTGAATATTGGCTGAGTTGGCCGTGGCTATCACTTATGGCCGATGCGAACAAGGCTCGAACCGGCCGCTGGATTCAACCCTGGCCGGGACCCTTGTCGTTTCGCCACTGGTCTGGCTCGAGGTCGACGACGTCACCATCCGGTCCGCCTCGCGGTGGTGCATCCGGCCGCGAATATGAGGTGAAAGCACCGCCCGGAAAACCGGCGGAAACCGCCACATGCGCCTTCAGCCGTTCATAGATAAAGCCCCGGATCTGAGGCACGAGCAGCAAAAAACCCATCGTGTCGGTGAAATAGCCCGGCGTCAGAAGCAGCGCCCCGGCAATGGCGAGCATCATCCCGTCGGCGATCTGGCGGGCCGGCAGCTGCCCGGCCTCGGTCGCCGCCCGGATCTCGAACAGGAGCGAGACGCCCTGCGCCCGGATGATCGCCGAACCGATCAGTGCCGTTGCAACGATGCCGAGCAGCGTTGGCCAGAGCCCGATCGTCTGACCGAGCAGGATGAAAAGGCCGATCTCGATGACCGGAACGATCAGAAAGGTGAGGAACAACAGCCGCAGCATCCGGCCTCCTTTTTTGGGAACGAAAACCTGGCGCGCCCGCACGGCTGGCAAGTTGGCGCGTTCTGCCTATATAGGTGTTGATCCGGCGCGATGCGACCATTAGCAAGGGGCAGCGCCCGACAGCCACGCCAGGTCATGCGAAAAAGCCTGAGGAAAGCGACCCGTTATGCAGGATTTTCTCGATCTTCCCACCATCATCATCATTGCGGTGGCGATCTTCGTTCTTTACCGGCTTCGGTCTGTGCTGGGCACCCGTACCGGCAATGAACGCGCGCCGATGCGCGACGTTCGCGAGAGCCGCACGGAGCGCGAAAAGCCCGATGACGGGCCGCGCCTTGAAGATGTGGTCGTGCCGCTAAGGCCAGACGCACGCAGCGAACGGGTCGATCCCGAGGCCGCCGAAAGGGCCGAACGCAAGTTCGAGGCCGAGCTCGAACGCTATGTGCCCGACAATGCGCCATTGCGGGCCAAACTCAAGGAAATCGGCGAAGCGGACCCGACCTTCACCCCGAAGAACTTCATCAATGGCGCCAGCGCCGCCTATGAAATGATCGTGACCGCCTTTGCCGCCGGAGATCGCGGCGCCCTGAAGCCGCTCCTCGAGAAGGACGTCTATGATGGGTTCGAATCGGCCATCAAGCAGCGCGAAACCCAGGGCGAAAAGATCGATTTCACCTTTGTCGGCCTGCCCAACATCGCCTATGTCGACGCCGCGCTCGACAAGAAGACCGCGACCGTGACCATCCGTTTCGATGCCGAAGTCGTGTCCGCCACCCGCGACGCGAACGGGGCGCTGGTCGAGGGCGACGCCGAGAAGGTGGTCAACATCGCCGACCAGTGGACCTTCGCCAAGAATCCGCGCTCGCGCGATCCAAACTGGAAACTGGTCGGAACCAACCAGATTTCCTGATCGGCAGGGGTCCCGGAACGCGTCGCCATGTCCAAGCGCAACCGCCCCGGCCGGCCCGCCATCAATGACTGGCATCTCTGGACCGAAGTGACCCGCTCGGTCAGCCCGCTCCGCCGCCCGGCCAAGCCGGTCGAGCCCATCGAAGCGCTCGACTCAGAACCCGTTGAACCCTCAGTCGGCAAACCCGGTCCGTCGCGTGATGGTGGCCGCCTGTTCCGCGACCAGCCAGCAGGCGGGGCGACCATCTGGTCTCCCGGCGCCACGCCGATCCATCATCGTTTGCCGGAAATTGCCCATCCGAACCGCATCATCGAACCGCGCACCCGCCGCCGGGTGCGGCGCGGCCAGATCCCGATCGATGCCCGGCTCGACCTGCATGGCCTCCGTCAGGACGAGGCGCGGGCAGCGCTCCATCATTTCGTCGAGCGATGCGTCGATCGCGGCGATCGCACGGTGTTGGTGATTACCGGCAAGGGCCTCAAGAAAACCGACCCGGCGATCGTCTTCGAGCGCGGTGTCCTGCGGCACCTCCTGCCCCACTGGCTCAACGAGCCCTCGCTTTCAGGCCTGATTGCCGGCTACGAAATCTCCGCCCAGCATCACGGCGGCGAAGGCGCCTATTATGTGAGACTCAAGCGCCCGCCATCGGCATCCTGACCGGGTCAGTTGCTGCCGGCTCGCTGCCGCGCCGCCATGGCAAGGCTGATGGAGATCCCGGTGGCGAGCGGCACGAAAACCGCCAGCGCGACGGTCACGATCATTGCCCATGCCGGCGGCCCGAAGAGCGTGATGACAAATCCGATCACCGCCGAGGCCAGCATGAGCCGGCCGGTCCAGAGATGGGTGACGCGCCAGTTCGTGCCATCGGCGAGGGTCGTCGGAATGCGAAGGCCGGCCAGATGGTTCGGCTGGGTCTTGGGCAACAGATTGCCGATCAGTGCGAAAAGCCCGAAGACGCAAAGAACGATCAGCCGGACCATGTCGACCGTCTGGCCCAGTCCGATCAGGATCGTGCCAACCAGCAGCACCAGTGCGATCACTTCCAGCGCCGCAAAAGCGGCACTGATCACCTTGCGCCCGCGCTCGAAATCCGAACGTGTTTGCCGCCACGAGGCGAACAGCTCGAATAAGAGTGCGGCAACCAGTACCATGATCAGCGGAAAGAGAAGCGCGACCAGCGCCGGCGCAAAAATGTCGGCAGCACCTGAAAGGCCCCAGTGAACCGGCAGACTGGTGCCAAGTGGCACCGAAACCATGCCGAAGATCGTCGCAATCAGCAGCAGGGCGATCAGCACGATATGGGCGCGGGTGAAGAATTGCGGAAAGACCATCAGTCCGTCTCCCTGAAATCGAGAAAGCGGCTCAAGGCGTCCTCGAGCACGCTGAGGTTGGCGGTGTAGATCAGGCTCGTGCCCTGCCGCTCCCGGATGATCAGCTCGGCCTCGGCCAGCTTGTTGAAATGCACCGAAAGGGTGGGTTTCGAGAGTTCGAAATGGCTGGCCAACTCGCCTGCACTCATCGACCGGTCGCGCAAAAGCGCCAGGATGCGCCGGCGCACCGGATGGGACAGGGCTTCGAAAACCAGATTGAGACTCATCGGATCACCGCGAGTTATTTAGATAGAAATCTAATTAGAGTCAAGACGAATAATGGATCGTGGACTCCGGCGCAGAAATCACCTAATTCCGGTTAATCCGGAACCGGAACACAGATGACGCCACTTGGAGCCAAATTGCGGAACCTGCGCGCCGAGCGCGGCATCGCCCTGAAGGATATGGCCGATGCCATCGGCGTTTCACCGGCCTATCTTTCGGCCCTCGAACATGGCCACCGCGGCAAGCCGACCTGGCTTCTGCTTCAGCGCATGATTCAGTTCTTCAACGTCATCTGGGACGATGCCGAGGAACTGCAGCGCCTCGCCGACCTCTCTGATCCGCGCGTCTCGATCCACACGGCCGGCATGGCGCCCGAGGCCACCGAACTGGCCAACCGCCTCGCGCGCGACATCGGCTCACTGAGCGATGACGATCTGATCGCCCTTAATTCGGAGCTGAGGCGGCGCTCCGGCGCCTAAAGCACGAACTTGCTGAGATCGGCGTTTCCGGCCAGCACCGCGACCTTTTCCTTGACGAATTGTCCGTCGATCAGGATCGTTTCGCCCGCCTTGTCCGGCGCTTCGAAGGAAATGTCCTCGATTAGCTTTTCAAGGACCGTCGAAAGCCGGCGCGCGCCGATATTCTCGATCGTCGAATTGACCAGCACCGCCGCCTCGGCGATGGCGTCGATCGCCTCGTCGGTGAATTCGAGATGCACGCTTTCCGTGTCCATCAACGCCACATATTGCTTTATGAGGCTCGCATCCGTGTCCTTGAGAACACGGACGAAATCCTCGTGCGTCAGCGCCCTCAGTTCTACCCGGATCGGCAGGCGGCCCTGCAGTTCCGGCAAAAGGTCGCTTGGCTTCGAAACGTGGAACGCGCCGGAGGCGATGAAAAGAATATGGTCGGTCCTGACCGGCCCGTATTTGGTTGCAACCGTCGTGCCTTCGATCAGCGGCAACAGGTCCCGCTGCACGCCTTCGCGGCTGACATCGCCGCCGCGGCCCTCGCGCGAGCAGATCTTGTCAATCTCGTCGAGAAAAACGATGCCGTGGTTTTCGACCAGTTCAATCGACGAAGCTCTCAGCTCATTGTCGTCGAGCAGCTTGTCGGCTTCCTCGTTGAGAAGCATCTGATAGCTGTCCTTGACCTTGACGGTGCGTTTGACCGTCTGTCCGCCAAAGGCCTTGCCGAGCATTTCCGAGAGGTTGATCACCCCGGCGCCCGGCATACCGGGAATTTCGAAATTCTGCGGCGCCGTCGATGAAGCGCTAACCTCGATCTCGACTTCCTTGTCGTCAAGTTCGTTGTTGCGCAATTTCTGCCGGAAGCTCTCGCGCGTCGAGGGCTGGGCCGAAACTCCGACGAGCGCGTTGAGCACCCGGTCTTCCGCCTTGAGGTGTGCCTGCGCCTGCACCTGCTGGCGGCGCTGATCCTTGAGGAGCGAATAGCCGGCCTCGACCAGATCGCGAACGATCTGCTCGACGTCGCGCCCCACATAGCCGACCTCGGTGAACTTGGTCGCCTCGACCTTGATGAACGGCGCTTCGGCAAGACGGGCCAGCCGCCGCGAAATCTCGGTCTTGCCGACGCCGGTCGGCCCGATCATCAATATGTTTTTTGGGCTGACCTCTCGGCGCATGTCTTCGTCGAGCTGCTGCCGCCGCCAGCGGTTTCTAAGGGCAATCGCCACGGCGCGCTTGGCTTCCTTCTGGCCGACAATGTAGCGGTCGAGTTCGCTCACGATCTCGCGCGGGGAAAAGTTCTTTTCACTCATCAGTTCACAACCTTGTCCAGAAACCGGACCATCAAATGCTCATCAACCGGCACGCCATCATCGATCAGACCGTTGGGTTCCGTGCCGTAGCGTGCGAAACCGGCTTTCTCATATAGGCGCTGCGCCGCGATATTGAAGTCGCCGACCCCGAGGTGAACCTGGGTGCACCCCTGAGCCCGCGCCCGCTCGAGAAGCGCCGCGATCAGTTTGAGGCCCGTGCCGGTGCCGCGCAGGTCCGGCCCGACATACATGCCCAAGAGCCAGCCCTTGTGCCTGACCTTCCGGCCGCGCTCGACCATGAGGTTGCAGGTGCCGCGCAGATGAGCGTCGCGGAACGCGCCGAAAAAGATGCGGTCACCGGAAAAAAGCCCATTCCAGAACGTTGCCGGCCGGCCCTCGGCCTCCTCGAGACTGTCACCGAAGGCTCTGGGCGCCCCACCAAGGGCTTCGAGCCTCAAAAGGCGATAGGCCTCGGCATCGTCCGCGGTCAGCTGGCGGATGCCGATGTCGGTCATGCCGCGTCCATGGATTCGAGCGTCACCTGATCATTGGTATAGATACAGATGCGCGCCGCGATCTCCATCGCCTTGCGGGCAATGGTTTCCGCATCGAGGTCGGAATCGCCGAGCGCCATGGCCGCCGCCAGCGCGTAATTGCCGCCCGAGCCGATCGCCGCCACGCCCTCGTCGGGGGCAAGCACGTCTCCGGTCCCGGTCAGGATCAGCGTGTCCTTTTCGTCGACCACGATCATCAGCGCCTCGAGGTGCCTCAGATATTTGTCCGTCCGCCAGTCCTTGGCCAGCTCGACGCAGGCCCGCATCAGCTGCCCGCGATACTGTTCGAGCTTGGCTTCGAGCCGCTCGAACAAGGTAAAGGCATCAGCCGTCGCCCCGGCAAATCCGGCAATTACCTTGCCCTCGGCCAGCCGCCGCACCTTCTTGGCGCTGTGCTTCATCACCGTGTTGCCCATCGAAACCTGCCCGTCACCGGCCACCACCACCTTGCCGCCCTTGCGAACGGTCACGATGGTTGTGCCATGCCAGTTCGGAAAGCTGCTTTTGTCTTCGGCCATTTCGGCCCTCCGTTTCTCGTCGCTCCTATTTAGGTCGCCCTTGGCCGATTGCAAATGCACGCCGGGCGCGACGGCCTTTTGCTTTGTGCGCTTTGCTGTTATGAGGCGCGAAAATTCCCGAACACGCATGGCGGAGCAAGCCAAATGCGCAAGGCCGAAATCACCCGCAAGACCGGCGAAACCGATATTTCGGTGTCGGTCAATCTCGACGGAACCGGCCGGTCGGATATCGCGACCGGCATCGGTTTTCTCGATCACATGCTCGACCTTTTGACCCGCCATTCGCTGATGGACGTGATGGTGCGGGCAAAGGGCGACCTCGAGGTTGATTTCCACCACACGGCCGAAGATGTCGGCATCGCGCTCGGCCAGGCGGTCAAACAGGCGCTCGGCGACAAGAAGGGCATCAACCGCTATGCCTCGCTCGTCATGCCGATGGACGAAGCCCTGACCCGCGTCGCCGTCGATGTGTCCGGCCGCGCCTTCCTCGTTTTCAAGGTCGGGTTCACCCGCGACAAGGTCGGCGAGATGGATACCGAACTCTTTCAGGAATGGTTTCAGGCCTTTGCCATGAATGCCGGCATCACCCTGCACGTCGAAAATCTCTACGGCGACAACAACCATCATATCGCCGAAAGCGCCTTCAAGGGCCTGGCGCGCTGCCTGCGTCACGCCTTCGCCATCGATCCACGCGCCGCCGATCAGGTGCCCTCGACCAAGGGCACGCTTTAGGATCGGGATTTCGCGAGCCCGGTACCATGACCAAGCTCTACTCAGTCTATCACGCCCAACGCACCACCTCCGAAAGTGCCGCCCGCGCCATTCCCGAGCGCTTCAGCTGGTACGCCTTCGTGCTGACGCCCGTCTGGGCGCTCCATCGCGGCGGCTGGCGGACCTTCCTCGTCTGGCTTGCGGCACTGATCGTGCTGGGAATCCTGGCCGCACTGCTCGGCGCCCGTGGCGGCTGGGCCTATTGGCTGATCGGTCTCTATTTCGGTTTTGCCGCGCCGGAGTTTGAAGCAGACGAGATGCGCCGCAAGGGTTTCCGCGAATCCGGGTTCCTTCTGGCCGGGTCCGATCTTGAGGCTCAGGTCGTGGCCTTGTCCGGAGACAGCGCCGAATGAGAGAGCTCGTCACCATTATCGACTATGGCTCCGGCAATCTTCGCTCGGCCGAAAAAGCCTTTGAGCGCGCCGCCCGCGAACTGGGGCTCGACACCGTCATCGAGGTCACCGATGACGTCGACAAGGTCATGCGCGCCGACCGCATCATGCTGCCGGGTGTCGGCGCCTTTGCCGATTGCCGCGCCGGTCTCTATGCGATCGAGGGCATGCGCGAGGCTTTGGAACAAAGGGTCATCCGCGACGCGGTGCCCTTTCTCGGCGTTTGCGTCGGCACGCAACTGATGGCCGAGCGCGGGCTTGAAAAGGGCACGCATACCGGTCTTGGCTGGATCCACGGCGACGTGGTCCGCATCACGCCGAACGATCCCGGTCTCAAGATCCCGCATATGGGCTGGAACACAATCGACGTGATCCGCGACCATCCGCTGCTCGAGGGCATCCGGACCGGGCCTGACGGGCTTCACGCCTATTTCGTCCATTCCTATCATCTGGTGGTGGCCAATCCCGACGAGCTGATGGCGACCGCCGACTATGGCGGGCCGGTCACCGCCATCGTTGCGCGCGACAACATGCTCGGTACCCAGTTTCACCCGGAAAAAAGCCAGGCCCTCGGCCTGACCCTGATCGGCAATTTCCTGAGGTGGAATCCGTGATTCATCGCGTTTCCCCCTCATGCGGCGCGCCGCACCACCTTTTTCCACGAGGGGAGAAGGACGGCGTCTTTCGATACGCCGTCCGTTCGTCCGGGCTTCCCTCTCTCCTGGTGGGAAAGGGTGCCCGAAGGGCGGGTGAGGGGGAATCCGAATGATTCTCTTCCCCGCCATCGACCTCAAGGACGGGCAGTGCGTGCGCCTCAAATTGGGCGACATGGATCAGGCGACCATTTTCAGCGATTCCCCTAAATCGCAGGCGAAAAGCTTCGAGGATCAGGGCTTTGACTATCTGCACGTCGTCGATCTCAACGGCGCCTTTGCCGGCGCGAGCGTCAACGGCGCGGCGGTCGAAGCCATTCTCCGGGCCGTCAGCTTTCCCGTTCAGCTCGGCGGCGGCATCCGCACCCTCGGCCATATCGAGAACTGGCTCGAAAAGGGCCTCGCGCGGGTCATTCTCGGCACCGTTGCCGTGCGGGATCCGGGTCTGGTCAAAGAGGCCTGCCGCCTGTTCCCCGGTCAGGTTGCCGTCGGGATCGATGCGCGCGGCGGCAAGGTCGCCGTCGAGGGCTGGGCCGAGACCTCGGAACTGACGGCGATCGAACTCGCGCGGCGCTTCGAGGGCGCCGGGGTTGCCGCCATCATCTATACCGATATCGACCGCGATGGCGTCCTCAAGGGCATCAACTGGCCCTTGACCCTGCAATTGGCCCGCGCGACCTCCATTCCCGTCATCGCCTCGGGCGGCCTCGCCTCGATGGATGATATTGAAATGATGACCCGCCCCGAAACCCAGGTTCTCGAAGGCGCCATTTCCGGCCGCGCGCTTTATGACGGGCGTATCGACGTGCCCAGAGCGCTCGGCATGCTGAAAGCCGCCTGACGTGGAGCCCCGCCGCTTTCCGGTCTGGCTCTACATCATTCTGTTGCTGATCATCCTGGCTCTCGCCGCCAGTCCGCTGATTTCAGCCATGGTCGCCGGCTGGGTCGCCGAGGCGAACCACTGCCGGCTGGACGAGGGTGGCATCCATCCCTGCCTCGTCAACGGCACCGATATCGGGCCCGACCTCTATACGTTTTTCGTCCTTGGCTGGCTGATGTTGGCGACCCTGCCGCTTGGTGCTATAGCCCTCGCCATCTGGCTGGCCATATTGATCATCCATCTGGTCATCCACCTCCGCCGCAAATCCAACCCGCCCCAGTCCGCCGCGTCCCAATGACCCTCAAGACCCGCATCATCCCCTGTCTCGATGTGAAGGACGGCCGTCCCGGCGTTGCCCGCAGCGCCACAGGCGCGAGGACACGCAAACCAAAAAGCTGCGACGCGGCGGAAGAAATTCGGAAATGACCCTCAAGACCCGCATCATTCCCTGTCTCGATGTGAAGGACGGTCGTCCCGGCGCTGCCCGCAGCGCCACAGGCGCGAGGACACGCAAGCCAAAAAGCTGCGACGCGGCGGAAGAAGTTCGGAAATGACCCTCAAGACCCGCATCATTCCCTGTCTCGATGTGAAAGACGGACGTCCCGGCGTTGCCCGCAGCGCCACTGGCGCGAGGACACGCAAACAAAAAAGCTGCGACGCGACGGAAGAAATTCGGAAATGACCCTCAAGACCCGCATCATTCCCTGTCTCGATGTGAAGGACGGCCGCGTCGTCAAGGGCGTCAATTTCGTCGACCTGATCGATGCCGGTGACCCGGTCGAAGCCGCCATGGCTTACGACGCGGCGGGGGCGGACGAACTGACCTTTCTCGACATTACCGCGAGCCACGAGGGCCGCGACACGATTTTCGACGTTGTCGCCCGCACCGCCGATCACTGCTTCATGCCAGTCACCGTCGGCGGCGGCATCCGCGAAATCGACCATATCCGCAAGCTTTTGCTGAGCGGCGCCGACAAGGTCTCGATTAATACCGCGGCGGTCAGGGACCCCGATTTCGTCGCCCGCGCCGCCGACAAGTTCGGCGACCAGTGCATCGTCGTGTCGGTCGATGCCAAGCGCCGGGCCGAACCGGTGGCCGGCGCCTCCGACTGGGAAATCTATACCCATGGTGGCCGCACCCCGACCGGCATCGACGCCGTCCAGTTCGCGGTTGATTCGGTCGCCCGTGGCGCCGGCGAAGTGCTCGTGACCTCGATGGACCGTGATGGCACCAAGATCGGCTTTGACCTTGAACTGACCCGGACCATCGCCGACGCCGTCGAGGTGCCGGTCATCGCCTCGGGCGGGGTAGGAACCCTCGATCACCTGGTTGAAGGCGTCACCAGGGGCCACGCTTCGGCGGTGCTGGCCGCCTCGATTTTCCACTTCGGCACCTTCACCATCGGTCAGGCCAAGGCCTATATGGCCGATCACGGCATCGCCATGCGCCTCGACAGCTGAGAAAGCCGCCATGTCCTTTACCCTCGAAGACCTCGACCGGATCGTCCGCGCCCGCGCCGCGGCAAGCCCCGACGAAAGCTACACCGCAAAACTCCTAGCCCGTGGCGTCGAGAAATGCGCCCAGAAACTTGGCGAGGAGGCGGTGGAAGCAGCGATAGCAGCGGTAACGCACGATCGTGAGGAACTGACCGCCGAGGCCGCCGACGTGCTCTATCACCTGCTCGTCGTCCTGCGGGCGGGCGGGGTCGAGCTCGGCGCGGTCATGGCCGAACTTGAGGCGCGGACGAGCCAGACCGGGCTCGAGGAAAAGGCCTCGCGCAGCAGAAAAACGCCCTGACGGGCAAACTGGGGGACCGGCGATCGTGACAGGTGACCACGAGACTTTTTCGCCCTTTTACCGCTTTCCGACGGCCGATTGGGCCCGGCTGCGCGATGGCGTGCCGATGACGCTCAGCGAGGAGGATCTCGACCGTCTGCGTTCGCTCAACGATCCGATTTCCCTCGTCGAGGCCGAGCAGGTCTATCTGCCGCTGACGCGCCTGCTCTCGCTCTATGTCGAAGCGATCCAGAACCTCAATCGCGCCTCGGCCCGGTTCCTCAAACGCGACGAGAATGCCCGCACGCCCTTCCTGCTCGGGGTCAGCGGCTCGGTCGCGGTCGGCAAATCGACGACGGCCCGCATCCTGCATGCACTCCTCCGGCGCTGGCCGAGCCATCCCAAGGTCGACCTCGTCACGACCGACGGCTTTCTTTATCCCAACCGCATCCTCGAGGAACGCGGCCTGATGGAGAAGAAGGGCTTTCCCGAAAGCTACGACCGTGCCCGCTTCGTCAAGTTCCTGTCCGACGTCAAGTCGGGCGTGCGCGACATAAAGGTGCCGACCTATTCCCACCTCGTCTACGACGTGGTCGAGGGCGAGACGATCACCGTCGATCAGCCCGATATCCTCATCGTCGAGGGGCTCAATCTCCTCCAGCCCGGCCAGCTGCCCGAAGGCGGCACACCCATCATGTTCGCATCGGATTTCATCGATTTCGGCATCTATGTCGACGCCGAGGAAGCTTATATCCGCCGCTGGTTCCTCGAACGGTTTCAAAGTCTTCGCGAAACGGCGTTCAAGGATCCCAATTCCTTCTTTCACCAGTTCGCCGCCATGTCCGACGCAGAGGCCATGGCCTTTGGCAACACCGTCTGGGAGCGGATCAACCTGCCGAATCTTGTCGAAAACATCCTGCCGACGCGCGGCCGTGCCGACCTCATTCTCGTCAAGACCGCCGACCATTCGATCGGCGAGGTGATCCTGAGAAAGCTCTAGATTCCGCCCGACGAGGTCACCTTTCCGGTCTCGTCGAACGTGTAGATGATCGGCTCGCCGGTTCCGATTTCGCGCTTGAGGATTTCCTCCGGCGTGAGGTTTTCCAGATGCATGACGAGCGCCCGCAGCGAATTGCCGTGCGCTGAGACGAGGATCGTTTGGTCCGCCATCACCCTTGGCGCGATGACGTCGAGATAATAGGGCAGAACCCGGTCGGCCGTGTCCTTCAGGCTCTCGCCGCCCGGCGGCGGCACGTCATACGAGCGGCGCCACACATGCACCTGTTCCTCGCCCCACTTCTTGCGTGCATCGTCTTTGTTGAGGCCGCTGAGATCGCCATAGTCGCGTTCGTTGAGCGCCTGGTTGCGAATGATCGTCATGTTGACGATGCCCATTTCCTCGAGCATCAGGTCGAGTGTGTGCTGGGCCCGCTTGAGCGCTGATGTGAAACAGAGGTCGGGCTGAAATCCGCGTTCTTTCAAGGCCTTGCCGGCCGCTCGCGCTTCGGCCACACCCTTTTCCGTCAGGTCTGGATCGCGCCAGCCGGTGAAAAGGTTGAGAAGGTTCCACTCGCTCTGGCCATGCCGGACGAGGATCAGCGTGCGTGTCATCAAGGTTCAGTCCTTCAGTCCGAGAACATCGGTCATGTCGTAATATCCGTTTGGCTTGCCCGCGATCCAGAATGCAGCCTTCAAAGCGCCGGCAGCGAATAGGCCGCGGTCTTCCGCCCGGTGCGTCAGTTCGATCCGCTCATAATCGGACACGAACATGACGGTGTGATCGCCGATCACATTGCCGCCCCTCAGCGCCGCGAACCCGATCGAGCCCTTGTGGCGCGGCCCGGTAATGCCTTCGCGTGCCAGAACGGCGCTGGACTTGAACTCGACGCCCCGGCCACGTGCCGCCGCGCGCCCGAGCATCAGCGCCGTCCCCGACGGCGCGTCAGCCTTGCGGTTGTGATGCATCTCGAAGACTTCGATGTCGAAACTGTCGTCAAGCGCCGCCGCCGCCTTGCGGACGAGCGAGGCGAGGAGATTGACCCCGAGCGAGAAATTGTTCGACCTCACCACACCGATCGCCTCGCTCGCCGCGCGGAACTGCGCTTCGTCTTCCTCGGTGCAGCCCGTCGTGCCGACAATATGCGCAACTCCGCCCGCGACCGCGAGTTTGCTGAGCGCCACGGACGAATCGGGCTTGGTGAAATCGATCAGGACATCCGCGTCCGAAAGGGCATGTTCGGCATTGGAGGTCAGCGTTACGCCGATCTTTTCGCCGCCCGCCAGCCGCCCGGCATCCTGGCCGAGCTCCGCGGATGCGTCCCTTTCGATGGCGCCGACCAGTTTTGCGCCCTCCGCCGCAAGAATTGCCGCGATATTGGCGCGCCCCATCCGTCCGGCCGCGCCGGCGACTGCTATCTTGACCTCAGCCATGGGTGATCCCTTTGCCGTTTTGCTTCGAGTTTAGCCCCCGGCTGCGCCGATTTGAAGGCGCAGATCAGTGATGATGGTGGTGATGGTGGTGCGCATGCGCGCCGGGTAGCGGCGCGCTGGCCATTTCACTCAGTATGGCGCCGGCTTCCTGCGCCGGGCTCGGCGCCTGTGTGATCGGCCGGCCGACAACCAGATGGGTCGCGCCGAGGGACAGCGCTTCGGCCGGGGTCACGATGCGCTTCTGGTCACCCTGATCCGATCCGCGCGGGCGGATACCGGGCGTGACGATAGCCATGTCCTCGCCGACAAACTGGCTGGCGAGCGCAGCCTCGTGCGCCGAACAGACGATCCCACCCATGCCCGCATCGGTGGCCTGGTGGGTTCTGAGCGCGACGAGCGATTCGACGTCGCGGTCATAGCCGGCTTCCTCGAGATCCTCGTCATCCATCGAGGTCAGGACCGTCACCCCGAGCAGGCGCAAATGGCTGCCCTCGGCGGCACGGACCGCAGCACGCATGGCCTTTGGATAGGCATGAACGGTCATCATGTGAGCGCCGGTCTCTGCGATCGCCGCGACGCCCTTTTCAACCGTATTGTCGATGTCGAGAAGCTTGAGGTCGAAAAAGACCTGCTTGCCGGCGGCGATCAGCTGCTTTCCGATCTCCAGACCCTCACCGCCATAAAAAAGCTGATAACCGATCTTGAACGACGATGCCGCGTCGCCAAGCTTGCCAAGAAGCACCTCGGCCTCGGCGCGGGTGGAAAAGTCCAGCGCCACGATCAGGCGCGGGTCGGCGGCTGGCATTGCATATGTCCCCGGAATCGCTCGATGGGGGTGACGTCACACAAAAGCGGGGCGAGGGCAAGGATCAATCGGGGGACCCTTTCCAAAAGCCGGCCTTTCGCCACCACGGAAAGCCTCATCCGGAGCCCGTCGAAGGTCGAGGCGACGACGCCATGCGGTTCGAAACGCCGAAGGCGCAGAAATCCGGCCTGCCCTAGTTGAGCCGGATCGCCTGAAAGGCCGCGATCATCTGGTCGATCTTGCCATTGACCGATTTTTCGAGCGGTGCGCCGTCGGCGCCAAACGCCCCTTCGGCCGGTCCGATGCCCAGGAGCCCCGGCACGACCAGCCCACCCACCTTGGAAATCGAATCGCGCAGGTGCGAGAGCGCGGAAATCGTTCCGTACTTGCCCGAACTCACCCCGCCAATGCCCCAGATTCGGCCGCGAAAGACGCTCGGCGGAATGCGGCTGAGCCAGGCGAACGTATTGACCAGGAGCGGCGGCAATCCGCCATTATATTCCGGCGTCGCAACGAAGATGATCTCGTGGTCCCTGATCAGGTCCGCCAGCACGCGCGCCGTCTGAGGAATATGGTCGGGCTCGAGATCCTCGTTGAAGATCGGCATGTCATGGTCGGAGAGATCGACATGGGTCACCGCGAAACCCGCCGCCGCCAGGCGCTGGTCCATATGGGCCTGCAGCATCTGGTTGTATGAGCCGTTCCGGATCGAACCCGAGAGCGTGAGGGCCTTGCGCATCTGTTGCTTTCCTCGAACCGGTGCTGTGAATCGGCGTCAGCCGCCCATATTGTCGAACAGGTCCTTGAGCTTGCCGAAAAAGCCATGGCTCGTGGGCGAGTTGTCCTTGGTCGAAAGCTTGTCGAACTCTTCGAGCAGCTCGCGCTGCCGTTTCGAGAGGTTCTGCGGCACCTCGACATCCATCTGGACGAAGAGGTCCCCAACCTGGCTCGACCTTAAAACCGGCATGCCCTTGCCCTTGAGGCGGATGCGCTGGCCCGGTTGCGTGCCGTGCGGCACCTTTACCCGCGCCCGGGAACCGTCGAACGTTGGCACTTCGAATTCGCCGCCGAGCGCCGCGGTGGTCATGGCGATGGGCACGCGCGCATAAAGGTCCGCGCCGTCGCGCTTGAAAAGATCATGCGGCTTGATCGAGACGAAAATGTAAAGATCGCCCGGTCCGCCACCCCTCAGGCCCGCTTCGCCCTCATTGGCGAGCCGGATACGCGTGCCGTCTTCGATGCCCTTCGGGATATCGACGGAAAGCTTGCGGTTTTCCTGCTTGCGGCCCTGGCCGCTGCAATCCGCGCAGGGCTGGTCGATGGTCTGGCCGCGCCCCTGGCAGGCCGGGCAGGTGCGTTCGATGGAAAAGAAACCCTGCGAGGTGCGGATCTTGCCGTGGCCTTGGCAGGTGCGGCAGGTCGACATGCCGGTGCCGGGCTTTGCCCCCGATCCCTCGCAGGTCTCGCAGGTGACCATGGTCGGCACGTCGATATCGACGGTGCGGCCCGCATGCGCCTCTTCTAGGCTGATCTCGAGATTGTAGCGAAGGTCCGACCCGCGCATCGCCGACGAACGGCCGCGTCCGCGCCCGCCGCCCATGAAATCCCCGAATATGTCCTCGAAAATGTCCGACATGGACGAGGAGAAGTCGGGTCCGAAACCGCCGCCCGCCCCGCGCGCGCCGTTGCCGAAGGCGGCATGGCCGTAGCGGTCATAGGCCGCGCGCTTCTGCGGATCCTTCAGCGTGTCATAGGCTTCGTTGACTTCCTTGAACCGGTGCTCGGCTTCCTTGTCGTCCGGATTCCGGTCCGGGTGAAACTGCATGGCAAGCTTGCGATAGGCGCTCTTGAGGCTGGCCGGATCGGCCGCCTTGTCGACGCCCAGGACTTCGTAATAGTCGCGCTTGCTCATCGGGCTATGCTCCGCGCGCCAGCGCTCAAAAGCGCCTGCCCATCACAAAAAACCGCACCGCGTGGCGGTGCGTTGCGTCCGGTTTCGTTGATCTGGGATTTGTGCATCAGGTCTAATAAATTCGGGCCCGCTCTTTGCGGAGCGGGCCCAATTGTCTGGATCAGGCCGATTTCTTGTCGTCGTCGACTTCCTCGAAGTCGGCATCGACGACATCGTCGTCCTCGGCGTCAGCCGCTTCCGCGGCCGCCTCGGCTTCCGCCTGGCTCGCCTTGTACATGGCTTCACCGAGCTTGAGCGAGGCCTCGCTGAGCGCCTGCGTCTTTTCCTGGATCGCCGCAGCGTCTTCGCCGTCCACGGCGCCCTTGAGATCGGTGAGCGCAGCCTCGATCGCCTGCTTCACGTCCGCGCCGACCTTGTCGCCATAATCCTTCAGCGACTTTTCGGTCGAATGGATCAGGCTTTCGGCCTGGTTGCGCGCCTCGACCAGCTCACGCCGCTTCTTGTCTTCGGCGGCATGGCTTTCGGCATCCTTGACCATGCGGTCGATATCGGCGTCCGAAAGACCCCCCGAAGCCTGGATGCGGATCTGCTGTTCCTTGCCGGTCCCAAGATCCTTGGCCGACACGTTGACGATGCCGTTGGCATCGATGTCGAACGTGACCTCAACCTGCGGCACGCCGCGCGGTGCCGGCGGAATGCCGGTCAGATCGAAGCGTCCGAGCGACTTGTTGTCCGCCGCCATTTCGCGTTCGCCCTGGGCGACGTTGATGGTCACTGCATTCTGATTGTCCTCGGCCGTCGAAAAGACCTGGCTCTTCTTGGTCGGGATCGTCGTGTTGCGGTCGATCAGGCGGGTAAAGACACCGCCCAGCGTTTCGATGCCAAGGCTCAGAGGCGTCACGTCCAGCAGCAGCACGTCCTTGACGTCACCCTGCAGCACGCCGGCCTGGATGGCGGCGCCCATGGCCACCACTTCGTCCGGGTTCACGCCCTTGTGGGGCTCCTTGCCGAAGAATTCCTTGACCACTTCCTGGATGCGCGGCATGCGCGTCATGCCGCCGACCAGCACCACCTCGTCAATCTCGGCCGCCTGGATACCGGCATCCTTGATCGCCGCCTTGCACGGCGCGATCGTGCGCTTGACCAGATCGTCGACCAGCTGTTCGAACTTGGCGCGGGTCAATTTGATCTGCAGGTGCTTGGGACCCGACGCGTCGGCCGTGATGAACGGCAGGTTGACTTCGGTCTGGGTGGCCGAGCTCAGTTCGATCTTGGCCTTTTCCGCGGCTTCCTTGAGCCGCTGCAAGGCGAGCTTGTCGGACCTGAGGTCGATGCCCTGGTCCTTCTTGAACTCGTCGGCCAGGTAGTTGACCAGAACCATGTCGAAATCTTCGCCGCCAAGGAACGTATCGCCGTTGGTCGACTTGACCTCGAACACGCCGTCGCCGATTTCGAGGATCGAAATGTCGAACGTGCCGCCGCCAAGGTCATAGACCGCGATCGTGCCGCCGGCCTTCTTGTCGAGCCCGTAGGCGAGCGCCGCTGCCGTCGGTTCGTTGATGATGCGCAGCACTTCGAGGCCGGCAATCTTGCCGGCATCCTTGGTCGCCTGGCGCTGGCTGTCGTTGAAATAGGCCGGAACGGTAATGACCGCCTGCGTGACCTTTTCGCCGAGGAAGCTTTCCGCCGTTTCCTTCATCTTGGTCAGGATTACGGCGCTGACCTCGGCCGGCGACATGGCCTTGCCATGCACCTCGACCCAGGCGTCGCCATTGTCTGCTTTGACGATCTTGTAGGGGACGAGCTTCTTGTCCTTTTCCACCATCGGGTCGTCGAACCGGCGTCCGATCAGCCGCTTGACGGCGAAGAGCGTGCCCTCCGGATTGGTCACCGCCTGGCGCTTGGCCGGCTGGCCAACCAGACGTTCGTCTGTGTCCGAATAGCCGACCATCGAAGGCGTCGTCCGCGCGCCTTCGGAATTTTCGATGACCTTTGGGGTCTTGCCGTCCATCACGGCAACGCACGAATTGGTGGTACCCAAATCGATACCGATGACTTTAGCCATTTTCATACCTCTTTCTCAGCAGCCCATGGTCGGGGGCACTTCCTGAAAAGCTGCCCCCTCGGCCGTCCGGCTCAGGGCCCTAATTGAAATGTGAGTTGCGCAGGGCCTGCCCCACGCGCTTCGGGCCTCATATAGGGAGGTCGAAAAGCGCGTTCAAGCGGGTTCAGGCACAAAAGATGCCCTGCTGCGCCACTCGCCTAGACCTGCTTGTCGACGTGCTCGGCCTGTTCGATATCCTCGGCCGCCGCTTCGTCGCGGACACCGTCTGCGGCCGGCTGGACGAAGGGTCTGGCGGCCTTGGCGCCGCCCTTGGACACCCCGACCAGGGCCGGACGCAGCACGCGTTCGCCGATTTCGAAACCGGACTGCATGACCGAAACGACCGTGCCCTCGGGCACCGACGGGTCGGGAACTTCGAACATTGCCTGATGCTTGTGCGGATCGAATCTTTCGCCTTCCGCAATGATCGGCTTGACACCGTTCTTCTGCATGAGCCGCTGCATCTCCCGCTCGGTCATCTCGATGCCCTCGATCAGGGCCATCATATCGGCCGAAGCGCCGGCGCGGGCCTCGTCGGACACGGCATGCAGTGCCCGCTCGAGATTGTCGATTGCCGTCAGCATGTCGCGGGCGAAATCGGAAATGGCATAGGCCCGCGCGTCCGAGACCTCGCGCTGGGTGCGCTTGCGGAGGTTTTCCATCTCCGCCGCAACCCTCAGCGTCCGGTCCTTGAGGCTGGCATTTTCCGCCTCGAGGGTCGCGATGACGGCGCCCATGTCAAGTCCGCCATTTTCGCCCTGTGCCGTATCGTTGGCGGCGCTCTCCGCCATGTCCATTTCGTTTGGGCTATCGGTCTGATCGCTCATAACGTTTCTCTTGGTTTGGGAAGTTTGCCCCGTCGGGGCGATCAATTGCACCGCATATCGGCCAGATCGGTGTCAATTTCAAGTCTTGTGCGCCTCAGGATTTGCGCGCGACCAGCCGCCCGACCACATGCGCCGTGTAATCGACCACCGGCACGATGCGCGCATAGTTGAGCCGCGTCGGCCCGATCACCCCGAGCGCGCCCACCACCTTGTCATTGGCGTCCTTGTAGGGCGAGAGAATGACCGACGAGCCGGAGAGCGAAAAGAGCTTGTTTTCCGATCCGATGAAGATGCGCACGCCCTCGCCCTGTTCGGCCTCGGACAAAAGCTCGATCAACCCCTTCTTGCGTTCGAGTTCGTCGAGCAGTTCGCGCAACCGCTCCAGGTCGTCCGAAGCCATGGCGCTGTCGATGAGATTGGCGCGCCCGCGCACGATGACCGTCGGGCTCTCCGCACCGAGCGGATGGCTGAGGCTCGCAATTCCCGCCTCGACCAGCCGGTTCGAGACCTCGTCGAGTTCGCGCGCCGCCTCGGCCCTCGCCTCGCTCAGCACCCGCCGCGCCTCGTTGAGCGTTTTGCCGGTCACATGATGGTTGAGATAGTTCGAAGCCCGATTGAGCGCGCCCGATTCAAGGCCTGCGGGCAGGGGCACGATGCGGTTCTCGACCGTACCGTTCTCACCCACCAGAATTGCCATGCCTGAATTGGCGTCGAGCTGGACGAATTCGAGATGCTTGAGCCTCAGGTCCGTCTTGGCCGAAATGACAACGCCCGCGCCGCGCGAAAGGCCCGAAAGCATCTGGCTCGCCTCGGTCAGAAGGTCTTCGGCGCTGCCCGTCCCCGCCGATCCGGAGATCTGGTCTTCGATGCGCTTGCGCTCGACCTCGTCCATGCGCCCGACTTCGAGCATGGCATCGACAAAGAACCTGAGGCCGGCCTGGGTCGGCGCCCGGCCCGCCGATACATGCGGTGCGCGGATCAGCCCGAGCTCCTCGAGATCGGCCATGACGTTTCGCACCGAGGCCGGCGAGAGACTGACATCGAGCATGCGCGACAATTGGCGCGAGCCGACCGGCTCGCCGGTGTCGAGATAACGCTCGACCAGCCGCCGGAAGATTTCCTGGCTGCGCGCATTGAGCAGATCGAGAAAGTCGCCCTGGCTCATGGCCTCATGCGTGGCTTGTTGACATCGCCCCTTCATATCGGGCGGACGGGCCGGGGTTCAAGCGCCGCCAATGGCGCACCTTGTTCAATGCCGCCTGAGGGTCTATGAGCGCCGGCAAAGTCCCGGGGAAGAGCATGCGTCCGTCATCACGTGCCGCCGATCAGATGCGGCCGGTTTCATTCGATACCAGTATCGCGCCGCAGGCCGAAGGCGCCTGCCTCGTTACCTTCGGCAACACGAGAGTGCTTTGCACGGCAAGTGTCGAAACCGCCCTGCCGCCCTGGCGGCGCGGGCAGGGCATCGGCTGGGTTACCGCCGAATATGGAATGCTGCCGCGCGCCACCGGCCAGCGCACCCGCCGCGAGGCGAGCGCCGGCAAGCAGTCGGGCCGCACCCAGGAAATCCAGCGCCTGATCGGAAGGTCCCTGAGGGCTGTCGTCGATTTCAAGGCGCTTGGTGAAAACCAGGTCATCCTCGATTGCGACGTGCTTCAGGCCGATGGCGGCACCCGTACCGCCTCGGTCACCGGCGCCTATGTCGCTCTTGCAAAAGCCATTGACTGGATGGCTGCGCGCGATCTCGTCAAGGGCACGGTACTCAAGGACACGGTCGCGGCGATCTCCTGTGGCATCTATCGCGGCACGCCGGTGCTCGACCTTGACTATGCCGAGGATTCGGAAGCGGAAACCGACGCCAATTTCGTCATGACGGGCGCGGGAAAGTTCGTCGAAATTCAGGGCACCGCCGAAGGCGAACCATTCAGCCATGAAGAACTTCAGGCGCTGATGGCCCTTGCCGGAAAAGGCATCGCCGAACTCACCGGTCTTCAGAAGAAGGCCATTTCCGGATGAGCGATTTCAGGCTTTTGCCCGGAACAAGGCTGGTCATCGCCACCCACAACCAGGGCAAGCTCCGGGAGTTCAAGGACCTCTTCGCTCCCTTCGATCTCGATCTGGTTTCGGCCGGCGAACTCGGTCTGCCCGAACCGGAGGAAACCGGCACGACCTTTGCCGAGAATGCCCGTATCAAGGCGCACGCCGCCGCGATCGCCTCTGGCCTGATCTCGCTCTCCGACGATTCCGGACTGTGTGTCGATGCGCTCGACGGCCAGCCGGGCGTCTATACCGCCGACTGGGCCGGGGTGCCCCGCGATTTCGGCCGCGCCATGCAAAAGGTCGAGGATCTGTTGCAGCAAATGGACGCAACCTTGCCGGCGCAACGCACGGCGCAATTTCGAGCGACCCTTTGCCTGGCGCTTCCCCCAACTGGCGGGGATGCCGGGGAAGCGCCTGCAGGGCGCGACGGCCACGGCGCTGGAGGTCGGGACTCGTCCGGCGGGGGTGCCGGGGAAGCGCCCGAAGGGCGCGACGGCGGCATCATAAGAGACCAGATTTTCGCGGGCGAGGCGCGCGGCACGCTGGTCTGGCCGCCGCGTGGGACACTGGGGTTCGGCTACGATCCGGTCTTTCTGCCCGACGGCTACGACATCACCTTCGGCGAAATGCCCACCGAAGTGAAACACTCCTGGACCCCGGCAAAAACCGGCCTGTCCCACCGCGCCCGTGCCTTTGCCAAACTGGTCGAGGCCTGTTGTGGCTAACCTCGCATCCGGCCGCGCGAACGGATTGTTTGGCATTTACGTGCACTGGCCCTTCTGCGCCGCCAAATGCCCCTATTGCGATTTCAACTCGCACGTGCGCCAGGGCGGCATCGACGAAGCCTATTTCCGCGACGCTTACCTGCAGGAACTCGCCCATTTCGCCTCACTGACCCCGGGCCGGACCGTGCAGTCGATCTTTTTTGGCGGCGGCACGCCATCGCTGATGGAACCCAGGACCACCGAGGCCATTCTCGACGCGATCGCCGGGCATTGGACCATCGCCGCCGATGCCGAGATCACCCTCGAAGCCAATCCGACCAGTGTCGAGGCCGAACGTTTTCGCGGCTACCGGCAGGCCGGGGTCAACCGCGTTTCGCTCGGCGTGCAGTCGCTGCGCGAGGAACCGCTCAAGCGCCTCGGGCGGCTCCACTCAGTTACAGAAGCCAGGCTCGCCGTCGGCATCGCCCAATCCATTTTCGAACGGATGAGCTTCGACCTCATCTATGCCCGCCCGGAACAGACCCTCAAAGACTGGCAGTCCGAGCTCCAGGAGGCGATCGGCATGGGCAGCGAGCACCTGTCGCTCTACCAGCTGACCATCGAACAGGGCACGCGCTATTTCGATCTCTTCAATCAGGGCAAGCTCCTGATGCCCGATGCCGATCTCAGCGCCGATCTTTACCGGCTGACCCAGGACCTGACCGAGGCAGCCGGCCTTTCCGCCTACGAGATTTCCAACCACGCCAGGGCCGGCGAGGAAAGCCGCCACAACCTCCTCTACTGGCGCTATGGCGAATATGTCGGCATCGGTGCCGGCGCGCACGGAAGGTTGCTCATCGACGGCGTCCGCCATGCGACCGCGACCGAAAGGCTCCCCGAGAAATGGGCCGAACAGGTCGCCGCCAAAGGCTCCGGCCTCGTCACCGACGACCGGTTGACCTGGGAAGAGGAAAGCGACGAATTTCTGGTCATGGGACTGCGGCTCCGCGAAGGCATCGACCCGAAACGCTACGAAACCCTCTCCGGCCATGTCCTGCAGCAAAAGCAGATCGATGAGCTCCGCGCCCTCGGCTTCGTCGAATATCTGAGAAACGGCAATTTGCGGGTCACGCCGGAAGGCTGGCCGGTGCTCGACGCGGTGGTCGCCGACCTCGCCACGTAGCAAGCTGCCTCATGGTGGGCCTTTCGAACCCTTGGCCGGGGCAGGTTACCCTTCAGGCGTCTACGGGCTCGATGGGAGCCTTGAGCTTGCGTGGCGCCAGAATGGCGATCGCCACCCCGCCGCATAGAACCAGCAGCATGCCGCAAAGGCTGAGCCAGCCGGGCACATGCCCGAAAACCAGGAAGCCGAGCCCTCCGGCCCAGACCAGATGCATGTAGTTTGCCGGCGCGATGATCGAGGCTGGAGCGAAACGATAGGCCGAGGTGAAGAAGAAATGCCCAAGCGACATCAACAGACCGAGCACCAGCATCATCAGGAAATCGTAAGGGGTAACGCTGAGTCCCGAAAGATCGCCGAGCCCGAGCACGACAAAAATCAGCGCACCGACCCAGGCCGAATGAAACAGCAGGGTCGCCGTTGATTCGGTTGGCGACAGAATGCGGCTGAGCAGGTGATAGGTCACCGCAAAACCGACATTGATCAGCGCCATCGTCACCCCGAACGGGTCGAGCCCCGCACCCGGACGCACGATCAGCAACACGCCGCCGAACGCCGCGACCGCCCAGAACCATTGGGCGCGAACCACGCGCTCGTGCAGAAGCGGCACGGCAATCGCCATGATGGCAATCGGCGCAAGGTAGATGATGGCGACGGTTTCACCGACCGGCATCGATCGTAGTGCAATCCCGAGCGTAAGCGAGGCCAGCGCCAGGGCTACCGAGCGGACAAAAACCAGCGCGGTCCGGTTCGTGTGGAAAAGCGCCGTCCCCATGCGCGGCAGAAAGAAGGCCGCGACAAGCACCACGTTGAGCACGTAGCGCACCGCCATGACCACGCTGACCGGATAGATGCCGGTCAGATACTTGGTCACCACGTCGGCGCTGGCGAACGAGAGCGTCGCCAGCATGACGAGGGCTATCCCGAAGAAGGGACGATCCTTGCTTTCGGGCATCAGGGAATCTTGGCGCCGTCGATCTGCTGCGCGCCGCCCACCACCACCTGCTTGATCGCGAGCGCATATTGCGACCGCCCGTTGGTCAGAAGGCGGAACACTCCGTCGCGGCCGTTAAAGCCCGAGGGCCGGGTCAACTGCGCCTGGTCATAGCGCGGCTGGCTCTGCGACAGGGCCGGCGAATTGGCCAGCAGCACCGCCGTATAGGCGAGCGTCGCAAAGGCATGCGGCGCGGCGCCGAAGCGCGCCTCATATTCGGGCCTCAGCGCCTGATAGCCGGCGCTGTCGAGGGCCGGATAGATGGCCCCGACCAGAGCCGTCGACTGGGTGATTGCGGGATCGCCGTCCCAGTCGAGCGAACCGACGATCATCAGGTTCGTCCGGTCGATCTGCGCCTGCTCGAGAAGCGCGCCAAAGCTCGGCGCCGTCGCCCGGTCGGGAATGAAGAGCGTGTCGATCGCCCCCTGCTGCAGGAACGGGGTGAGTTGCGCCATGGCATTGCGCGCCTCTTCTTCCGACGAGAAACGGAAGACCGACTGGATGTTCATGTTGAGTTCGGAAGCGGCCTGCCGAAGCGCCCCTTCCTCGATCTGGCCGAAGGCTGAATTCGGGACGATGGCCGCAACGGCACGCTTGCCCTGCGTCTGGGCATAGGCGAGCGAGCGCTTGACCTCGACCTCGGGCAACACGTTGAGCAGATAAACGCCCGGCGCCGCCGCGCCCGAATTGTTGGAAAAGCCGATCAACGGCACGCCGGCTGCCCGCGCCACGCCCCCAGCCGCGCGCACCGATTCGGCCTTGAGCGGTCCGAGAATAAGGCTCGACCCTTCGCTCACGGCTTCGCTCGCCTTCTGGGCCGCGATGTCCGGGCTGCTCGCCGTGTCCTTGATTACCAGAGTGATATTGTCGCCGATCGTGCCGTTGTTCTGGATATAGTCCATGGCAAGCGACGCGGCGTTGGCCATCGAGGTGCCCACACTGGCGACGTCGCCCGTGAGCGGCAGGAGCAGCGCCACGCGGACGGGACCGGTGCCCAAAACCTGCCCGGCGGCACTTGGCAGGGCACCCGGATCGACCGGCGGCGTCTGCCCGCCGAACTGGAACGGGTTGCCAAGATCGGGAAACGAGAAGTTCGAGCAGGCCGCAAGCGCCATCGTCGCGGTTATCGCGCCGAAACGCACAAGTGACTTGAGAATACGACGCCGGTCCATCGCCGGCGCCCCGCCCGGAAAGTTCGACCTCATCATGCTACTCCGTTACTGCCGCCGCAAACGCTTCGGGGAACGCCGCCCCGGTGCCCTAAAGGATAGCGCGCACATATACAAACACAAAGCCCGCGTCTAAACAAAGGCGCATTGCGGTTAAGGCGGGCGGGCATCAATGGCTGCGGAACGCGACGAAAGGGAACCCGAACAGGTGAAATTCGCGCTGTTTGGCAGCGCATTTGCCGCACCCGCGCTTGCGCCGGGCCTCTATCTCGTCTCCACGCCCATCGGCAATCTCGGCGACATGACGATAAGGGGTCTTCAAACCCTTGCGGCCGCCGATCTCGTCCTTTGCGAAGACACGCGCACCAGCGCCCGCCTGCTCGATCATTTCGGCATCCGCACGCGGCGCGCAGCCCTTCACGAACACAATGAGCGTGAGCGCGCGCCGGCGCTGGTCGCCGAAATCGCCACGGGCAAGGCACTGGCACTGATCTCGGATGCAGGTACACCACTGCTGTCCGATCCGGGCTTTCCCCTCGTACGGGCGGTGCGCGACACGGGACTCGATGTTTTTGCTGTTCCCGGCGCGTCGGCCCTTCTGGCGGGCCTTTCCATTTCCGGCCTGCCGACCGACCGCTTCGGCTTCTTCGGCTTTCTGCCTGTCAAAGGCGCGGCGCGGAAGGCGGAACTCGAAAAGCTCGCGGACCGCCCGGAAACGCTTGTCTTTTACGAATCGCCCCGCCGGCTCGCCGCGACCCTCGCCGATATGGCGGCCTCGTTCGGTTCAGACCGACCCGCGGTCGTCGCCCTGGAACTGACCAAGAAATTCGAACGGAGCTTTTCCGGCACGCTCATGGAGCTGGCCGAGAAAATGACGGTCGACGATCAGAAGGGCGAGGCCGTCATTCTGGTCGGCGGGGCGGCTGCACCCTCGATTGATGAAGATGCATGGCGCAGCGCCCTGGCCGCGCTCATCAGGACCCGGTCCCTCAAGGATGCGGTCGATGAGGTGACGCAAAGCTTCGGCGTCCGGCGGCGCGACGTTTACAATGAAGCCCTCACCCTCAAGAAGTGACGGCCGTCAGGCCGCCGAGCGTGCCGGACGTACCGGCGAGCGCCTCGCCGAATGGCTATTGCGTCTCAAGGGCTTTCAGATTGTCGCGCGCCGGTTCAAATCACCGGCCGGGGAATTGGACATCGTTGCCAGACGCGGCAGTCTCCTGGTCTTTGTCGAAGTCAAGACCCGCAGGGGCAATGCCGAAAAGGCGGAAGCGCTCGAAGCGGTGGCCCAGCGCAGGATCATCGCCGCGGCGAATGCCTTTTTGAGCCGTCATGAAGACCTCGCAACCTGCGACATTCGCTTCGATGTGATTTTTGTTGCGCCTCGCAAATGGCCAGACCATATCAGGGACGCGTTCCGCCCCGAATGACCGCTTCAAGGACAAAGCATTCATGAACAAGCTTCGCGTCGCCGTGCAGATGGATCCGATCGAATCGATCTCCCCGGCCGGAGATTCGTCCTTTGCCATGATGCTCGAGGCCCAATTGCGCGGGCACGAGGTCTTCTACTACACCCCGGCAACGCTTGGCATGGAAGGTGGCGTTGTGCGCGCTGCCGTTGCCCCGGTTCAGGTTTTCGACAAGCCCAAGGGCGAACATTTCACGCTTGGTGAAACGAGGCTAACCGATCTTTCCGCCTTCGACGTGGTTCTGCTCCGCCAGGACCCACCGTTCGACATGCACTATATCACGACGACCCATCTGCTCGAGCGGTTGCAGCCTGGGACGCTCGTCGTCAACGACCCGGCCCATGTGCGCAACGCGCCTGAAAAGATCCTCGTCACCGAATTTCCCGATCTGATGCCGCCGACCCTCGTCACCCGCGACCGCGCCCAGATCCGGGCCTTTCGCGAGGAGCATGGTGACATCATCATCAAGCCGCTCTTTGGCAATGGCGGGGCCGGGGTCTTTTTCCTCCGCGAAGGCGACCAGAACCTTGTCTCGCTCATCGAACTGTTCGAGCAGAGCTTCCGCGAACCCTTCATGATCCAGAAATACCTGCCCGACGTCCGGAAAGGCGACAAGCGCATCATCATCATCGACGGCGAGGCGGTGGCCGGGCTCAACCGCGTTCCCTCCGAGGGTGAGGCCCGCTCCAACATGCATGTCGGCGGCCGCCCTGAACTCAGCGACCTGACCGCCCGCGAAAAGGAAATCTGCGCCGCGATAGCGCCCGCGCTCAAAGCGCGGAATTTCATCTTTGTCGGCATTGACGTGATCGGCGACTACATCACCGAAATCAACGTCACCTCGCCCACCGGCATCCGCGAGATCAAGCGCTTCGGCGGTCCCGACATCGCACCGATGATCTGGGACGCGATCGAGAAGCGCCGCACCTGATGCTATGGGGTGCCCTCATTGCCGTGCTGCTTGCCGCCGTTGCAGCGATCGCCCAGATCTATCGCGACCCCGCCTACACGCCTGAAATCCGCCGCAGGACCTTTCGCGTCCTCGGCTATTTCACCCTCTATCTCGCCGCCGGCATCGCCGGGCTCATTGCCCTGCCGCTCGAGCGACTGACCGGGCCGGGCCTGGTCTTTCTCGTCCTTGCCATTTTCGCCTGGGTCGGGCTCGGCTCGGTCTGGATCCTTCGTACCACGCCGAGCAAGCGGCCGCCGCCGCAATGGCTTCTCAAACCCTGGACCTGGGTTGACTGGCTGGTGATCGGCACGATCATTGTCGGTGCCGGCGGCACCCTCTGGTCTATTTTCGCGAACGCGCCGGCTGTCTGACGCTCTTGCCATTGCCGGGCGGCTGTGGCACGCCCGATCCGGTATCGACTGGGATGGGATCCGGTGAGCAACACCTTCCTTGTGGCATTGGCGACGTTTTTCGCGACGGTCGGGGTCGCCGACATCGCCTTCATCTTTGCCGGTCTGACCCGCGACCACACCTCCCATGAGCGGTTCATCTTCGCAACGCGCGGCGTCGTCATCGCCGCGATCATCCTGTTGATGTTTGGCCTTCTGGGCAGCCGGGTCCTCGATCTTTTCGGCATCACCATTCCGGCCCTGCGCACCGCCGGCGGCATTCTCCTGATGCTCATCGCCATCGACATGGTCTTTGCCCGCCACCATTCCGGCGGCACCGGCACGACCGACGAAGAAGACCAGGAAAGCAAGAAGCGTCACGATATTTCCGTCTTCCCGCTGGCCATGCCGCTTCTGGCGGGACCCGGCGCGATTTCGGCCGTTATTCTCATGACCGCCAGCACGCGAAATGACTTTGACTACTGGATGGTCCTGCTTGCGCTCGGCCTCATTCTCTTTTTGTCCTGGGTAACGCTTTTGCTGGCCATCCCGATCCAGCGCCTGCTCGGATTGACCGGACTGGCGGTCGTATCCCGCGTTGTCGGCATCCTTCTCGCGGCCCTCGCCGTCCAGTTCGTCTTTGATGGACTGATGACTTCCGGCCTTCTCGGAGCCGCCGCCAAACCTTGACGCGTGGCGCAAGCCTTGGTTTATCAGTCCCGTCGCGTTCCATTTGGAAGAGTGTTTGGTTCGGGTCGCGGGACATGACCTCATCTGAACAGTTCATCAGGTCGCTGCTGGACAAGGCCGGAATCGAAGTTGGCGGTTCTCGGCCCTGGGACATCCAGATCCACAATAATGACCTTTACCCAAGGCTCATCTCCATGGGCACGCTGGGCTTTGGCGAAGCCTATATGGAGGGCTGGTGGGATAGCGAAAGCGTCGATCAGCTCATCTACCGGCTGCTGCAAATTCACGTGCTGGCGCTCATGCCCAAGGCGCGCGACATCGCGCTCTGGGTCTCGATCCTGCGCGCGTTCATCTTCAACCGGCAGAAGTCCCGCGCTTTCGAGGTCGGAGAAAAGCACTACGACATCGGCAACGATCTCTATTCGCGCATGCTCGACCGCCGTCTTATCTATTCGTGCGGCTACTGGAAGGATGCGCAAACGCTCGACGAGGCCCAGGAAGCCAAGCTCGATCTGATCTGCCGCAAGATCGGCCTCAAGAAGGGCATGCGCGTCCTCGATATCGGCTCGGGCTGGGGCGGGTTCCTCAAATTCGCCGCCGAGCGCTACGGCATCGAAGGCGTCGGTATCACGGTCTCACGGGAGCAGCGCCAGTATGCCGAGGATTCGGCGGCGGGGCTGAAACTCGACTTCCGCCTGGAAGACTATCGTGAGACAACCGGCACCTTCGACCGCATCGTTTCGGTCGGCATGTTCGAGCATGTCGGCTACAAGAACTACCGGGGTTACTTCGAAAAGGCAGCGGAGCTCCTCAGCGACGACGGACTTTTCCTGCTTCACACGATCGGCGGCAACGAATCGGTGACCCATGGCGATCCGTGGGCCGAGAAATACATCTTCCCCAATGGCATGCTGCCCTCTGCCACCCAGATTTCACGCGCGCTCGAACATCTCTTCGTCATCGAGGACTGGCACAATTTCGGCGCCGACTACGACAGGACCCTGATGTCCTGGTACGAAAGGTTCGAGGCGGCCTGGCCGGAACTCAAGGACAACTACGACGAGGTCTTCCGCCGCATGTGGCGCTATTACCTTCTGTCCTTTGCCGGAGTCTTCAGGGCCCGCCGCACCCAACTCTGGCAACTTGTGCTGAGCAGGAACGGCGTCGCCGGGGGCTACCGGTCGGTGCGCTGATCCGAAACGGTCACTTCAGCGAGGCGCAACGGCCGGCCGGCCCCAGTGCGGGCAGGTCGCGCGGGTCGCAGCCGCTGAGAATGAAATGCACCCATTCCTCTTCGGTGCCATAGAACGCATTGCGGTCGACCGCCCCGCGCACGCCCGGCATGATGCCTGTCTGGGTATATTGCCAGAAGGTCCAGCGCTCGTTGCGATAGCGAAGCTCGGGTTCCGCCGCGACCGACCGCAGCCACATCGTGTTCGGCAGGTTCCGTCCCGCCAGAACGTCGTGATGGAAGGTCATGTCGGTATAAATGATCGGCAGCTTGCCGGTATGGGCCTCCATGCGTGCCAGCATCGTCTCGACCATGGCGAACGCCGTTTCCGGGTCGGGATGGGTCCGGCAGCTCTCCGAATGGTTGTTCCATTCGAGGTCGAGTACCGGCGGCATCGAGAACGGATCATTGGGCACATTGGCCTCGAACCAGGCCGCCTGTTCGTCCGCGTCGCGGCACCAGGTCATAAAGTGATAGGCACCCGGCGCCACGCCGGCATTGCTCGCGCGGTGCCAGTTCGTCCGGAACATCGGGTCGACATAATCGCCACCCTCGGTTGCCTTGATGAAGACAAAACGCGTGCCCGCCGCCCGCGCCGCGCTGAAATCGACGTCGCCCTGATAGCGCGCCACGTCGATGCCCTGAATGGGAAGATTGTGCGCCCGGAAAACGCCGGGATGCGGATCGCTGTCGCCGCGCATGATCCCGGCAGAAAAGCAGCCGGCAAGCGCGGATGCGAGCCCAAGCGCGAGCGTGGATTTGAGAAAAATGCGCGCAAAGGCGCGAAGCGGGAAGTTCATCTTCAGGGCGACGCCAAAACAACAGCTGTCGCCCGATTCACCACGCGCGTGTTAATGCCGCCTTACGCAA
Organism: Hyphomicrobiaceae bacterium; assembly: GCA_020638095.1. Taxonomy (GTDB): domain Bacteria; phylum Pseudomonadota; class Alphaproteobacteria; order Rhizobiales; family Devosiaceae; genus JACKJF01. The sequence goes on from JACKJF010000003.1 coordinate 552,541, forward strand.
TTGTGGCAGCGGCGTGGCGCTGTTCGTTAAGGTTGATTACCCCTTAATATCAGGCGGATGCGCCGCGCGCCGCGATTGCCGCCATCAGTCGCGTGGTGAGAGGCGCGATGCGCCGCTCGACAAGTCCCGCCTGCTCGTCGGTCAGCTGATAGGCATCGACCCTGAAATCCTCGCGCTCGGCGAAATAGGCACTGATCTTCGGCGTGACGGCATCAAACCCGTCCCGCCCGAGGGCACGATAGACCTTCTCCATCCGCCCGACCGGATCGGCAGTGAGGTCCTGATAGTGAACGTGATGGAATTGCCCCTCCGGAACGAGGGCAAGATCGGCGATCAGCGCCTCCATCATCTCTTCGTATTCATCGGCGATGCGCGCGTCGAGCTGACGATGGTCCGACAGCTGCAGGCCCTGCGTATCGCATAGCCGGACCCAGAGCTTGTGGGTCGAGCCCATCACTGCGGAGGGGTCGCGGGTGATGAGGACGAACCTGGCCTTGGGATAAAGATCGATGAGGGTCCTGACCCGTGCTGTGTGGGTCGGCGACTTGACGATCATCTGCTTTGGCCCCGATTGCAGCGTCACCGCTTTCAGGAACCAGGAAAGACCCGCACGCCATCTTTCGCGCTCGCCGGTGCTGAGGCCCGACAAGGACAGCGTGCCCTTCCGCCGCGGCGCGTCGGGAAATGCGACCTGCAAATAGGGCGAGGGCAGGCCGAGATTCATCAGCGCGAACTCGTCTTCCTGCGGCAGGTGCCAGCCGGCCTGCATGTCGTCCATCGGCCGGTTCGACGGCACCAGAAACCGGACCATTTTCGTATAGCCCGAGGTCAGAAGAAAATGATGCGGGCTCATGCATTGGAACGTGTCGGGAAAGATGACCCTGTCATCGAGGATCATCAGTTCGTGCAAAAGCGTCGTCCCCGACCGCCAGTGCCCGATGACGAAGATCGGATCGGCCGGCAAGGTGACGGCGTCGATCTCGCGCCCCTTGAGCATCCGCTGCGCCAACCCGGCAGCGGAATTGAAGAAGGCCGTGATCGTGATCGTGACGACGTGCCCCCACTTGACCGGCGCGACGGCGAACCGCCCGTAAACGAGCAGCCGGATCCACACCGAAAGCGTCATCCCGTGCCAGAACCGGGCATGCCAGAACCGCACCCGCCGGTCAGGTTGCTTTGAAGCCATCGCCGTCGCCCCCTTTGTCCGCCGCCTACTATCGCGACCCGGTGCAGATGAAAACCTCCATGTCATCGGATACGGATGAACCCGTATGTTGACTCGCGGAATTGCTTAGAACAAACTAAGAACATATTGGGCGGGGCATTCATGGTTACGCGGGTCCAGACGGTCGCATTCCAGGGCATCGAGGCGGTGGAAGTCGACGTGCAGGTGCAGGTCGCGCCCGGAATGCCGCATTTCAACATTGTCGGCCTGCCCGACAAGGCGGTGGCCGAAAGCCGCGAGCGGGTGCGCGCCGCGCTTCTGGCTTCGGGCCTCAGCCTTCCGCCCAAGCGCATCACCATCAATCTCGCTCCCGCCGATCTGCCCAAGGAGGGCTCGCACTACGACCTGCCCATCGCTCTGGGGCTTATGGGCGCCATCGGCGCCGTGCCAGCCGACAGCTTCTCCCGTTATGTGGTTCTGGGCGAACTTGCGCTCGACGGCCGCATCATGCCCGTCTCCGGCACGCTGCCCGCCGCCATTGCCGCCAATGCCCGCGGATTCGGCATGATCTGTCCGGCGGCCTGTGGCCCCGAAGCGGCCTGGGCCGATCCCGACCTCGACATCATCGCGGCCCAGTCGCTCGTGATGCTCAACAATCACCTTGTCGGCCACCAGCTCAGCGCCCGGCCGGTGCCGGCCCGTCAGGGCAGCAATGTTGCATTGCCCGATCTTGCCGATGTGCGTGGGCAGGAAGCGGCCCGGCGTGCGCTTGAAGTGGCCGCCGCGGGCGGACACAATCTTCTCATGGTCGGCCCGCCGGGCGCCGGCAAGTCCATGCTGGCCCAGCGCCTGCCCTCGATCTTGCCGCCCCTCAGCCCGCGCGAAATGCTCGACGTCTCGATGATCCAGTCGATCGCCGGCGAACTCAATGGCGGCAGGCTGAGCGACCGGCGGCCGTTTCGCGCCCCGCACCATTCCGCCTCCATGGCGGCGCTGGTCGGCGGCGGGTTGCGCGTTCGGCCCGGCGAGGTCTCGCTGGCGCACAATGGCGTGCTTTTTCTTGATGAACTGCCCGAATTTGCCCCGCAGGTTCTTGATTCGCTACGTCAGCCGCTCGAAGCCGGCGAGACGGTCATTGCGCGGGCCAATGCCCGCGTCTCCTATCCCGCGCGGTTCCAGCTCATCGCCGCGATGAATCCGTGCAAATGCGGCATGGCCGGCACGCCCGGCCATACCTGCCGGCGGGGCGATGCCTGCGCGGCGGAATATCAGTCGCGCCTCTCCGGGCCCTTTCTCGACCGGATCGATATCCGCATGGACGTGCCCGCCGTTTCCGCGCGCGACATGATGGGCGAGCAGACCGCCGAGCCGAGCAGCACGGTTGCCGCCCGTGTCGCCGCCGCTCGCGAGGTCCAGATCGAGCGTTACCGTGAGATGGGCGCGAACGGTATCTTCACCAACGCGGCGGCCGGCGCCCGCCTGATCGAAGAGGTCGCGGCACCCGATTCTGAAAGCCGCGATCTGCTCGTCCGCGCCTCGGAACGGTTCGGTCTTTCGGCCCGCGCTTATCACCGCGTCCTCAAGGTCGCCCGCACCCTGGCCGACCTTGCCGGTTCGAAAAAGGTGGGCCGCCCCTTCTTCGCCGAAGCGCTGAGCTATCGCCTGAGCCTCGCCAATGCCTGACGTTTGGCCCGCTTTTGAATACGGCCAAATCCGCATCGGCAATTGACTCAAAATTAGGGGCTTTGATGCATCTTTTGCCCATGGGCAGAAAAGTGCGAATTGTCCGCAACGAGGCGGAACTTTTAAGCTGGAACGACGAGCGCGGCTTCGGCTTTGCCCGCCTGCCCGGCGGCACCGAGCGCATTTTCGTTCACGCCAGGAGTTTTCTGCCCGACATGCCGCGCCCGCAGCCCGGCGACCGGCTCGATCTCGAGGTCGTGCCCGGCAAGGGCGGCAAGCCGGCCGCCCGCGACGTGCGCATCCTTCACTCGGACGAATTGCCCGCGAGTCCCCTGTCGCTTCACCTGGCAACCGCCGCCATTCTTACCCTTTTGTTGCAGGTCGATATCATGCTCGACCGCATGCCGGGTCTGGTCGCCTCGATCTACGTGCTGATGGGTGGCCTCTCGCTTTTTGCCTATTCGTGGGACAAGCAGGCGGCGATCATCGGTGCCTGGCGCGTGCGCGAGCGTGACCTCCAGATTCTCGATTTCCTCGGCGGCGTCATCGGCGGCCTCATCGCCCAGCATATGATGCGCCACAAGCGCAACAAGAACTCCTTCCAGAATGGCACCTTGGCGGCCGTGGTCTTTCACGCCGCCCTGCTTGGCGCCATCGGTCTCGGCCTCTTTCACTTCTGAACGGCGAACTCAGCCCGCTTCGGCAATGTCGATCCGGCAATGATGCCGGTATGGCCGGTCGGGGCTGTTGAGTATCGAGGGAAATTCCGGCTGGTTGACCGCATTGGGATAGGCCTGGTCTTCAAGGCAAAGCCCTGAATATTTTCCATACATGCGTCCGCCAAGGCCCGGCACCGGCACGTCCGTCCAGACCGCATTGTAAAGCTGGACCGCCGGCCGGTCGGTGAAGAGCCTGAGCCGCAATGCCCCGTCCGGGCCCAGGACTTCCGCCGCCGGTTCTGCCGGATCGCGGTCCGCCCTCAGGATCATGTTGAGATCGTAGTCGAGCGGCGCGCCATCCGCGCCGCGGAAATTGCGCGGGTGCCGGAAATCGAAACGCGTGCCCTCCACGCCAACAATCGCTCCCGTCGGCAGCAGCGATTCGTCGCTGACCGTCCGGCGGTCGGCGTCGAGCCTCAGCCGATGGTCGAGCACGTCGGGACCAGTGCCGAGGTTGAAATATTGATGCTGCACCAGCGAAATCGGCGTCACCCGGTCCGGCATGGCCTCGAGGGTCAGGTCGAGCGCGTTGCCGTCGAGCTGGTAGGTTGCGACGAAATCGACCGCGCCGGGATAGCCCATCGCGCCGTCCGGGGAGTGGAGCGTGAATCTGACCCTGTTCGTGCGCGCATCCGGCTCCATCTCCCAGACCTGCCGCCCAAGCCCGTCGGGCCCGCCATGAAGATGATGCGGCGCTTCGTTGACCGGCAGGTCATAGGTCCTGCCCTCGAGCGTGAACTTTCCGAACCCGATCCGGTTGGCCACCCGTCCGGCAAGGGATCCGAAATGGGGCGAATGAAGCGGGTAGGGGTCAAAACTCTCAAATCCAAGCACCACCTGCCGCATGCCATGACCGGCGGGCACCTGCCAGTCGCGGACCGTCACGCCCCAGTTCATCAGGAACACGCGCGCGCCGGTCGCGCTGACGAGCTCGGCCTCCTCGACCGGCTTGCCGCCAAACTCACCCACCCGTTTTATCTTCATTTCCGCCTCCACAAGTGACGTTCCCTTAGCCAAAAGCGCGTCCACTTGCACCAGCGAACAGCAACCGCGGCAAATGCCGTGCAAGCCGGAACTTTTTCGTGGCGGCATCCAATTGTTGCCGCTATGAAAATTTCGGGGAGAATGCGCGGTGGCGACGATCATTCAAAAGCACGGCAGGGCGACGGTCCGCGACGTAGCGCGGGCGGCCGGCGTTTCGCTCGCCACGGTCGATCGCGTGCTCAACGGGCGCAAGGGCGTGCGCCAGTCAACCATCGACAAGGTGGAAAAGGCGGTCGCCGACCTCAACTACACGCGTGACGTGAGCGCGTCGCTCCTGGCCCGCGCCACCTCGGCGCGCATCCACTTCGTACTTCCGGCGGGCGCCAACCCGTTCATGCACCATCTCGAAGCCGCCGTTGCGCGCCAGGCCGACATCGCCGCGCAGGCCCGGCTTGCCATCGAAATGTCTACCGTTCCTGCCCTGAACGCCGAGGCGCTTGTTGAGGAAATCGATCGGCTCGCCGATGAAAAATGCGATTGCGCCGTCATTGTCGCAACCGACGACGATGCTGTGCGCCGCGCCGTCGCGCGGGCCCAGACCAAGGGCATGCCAACCATTACCCTGGTTTCGGACCTGCCACAGTCCAAGCGCCGCGCCTTTGTCGGCATCGACAACGAGGCCGCCGGACGCACCGCCGCCGCGCTCATGGGCCGTTTCTGTCCGCCGCACTCGCAGATCGGATTGATCGTCGGCTCGCTCGACCTGCGCGACCATCGCGACCGGTTCGTCGGCTTTTCCGAGATCATGCTCGACGAGTTTCCCGGCATCGAAATCATCGGTCCCGCCGAAGGGTTCGACGATGCGCGCGAAACCGCCAAGCGCGCCAATGAATTGCTGAACGACAATCCGCGCCTCGCCGGCATTTATTCGGTCGGCGCCGGCAACGAGGGTCTCCTGGCGACGTTGCGCCAGCGCATCAGCCCCGGCCGGATCAGGGTTCTGGTGCATGAACTCACCGACGCCTCGCGCGAAGGTCTCGCGGCCGGCTATATCGATGCGGTGCTCAACCAGAATGTCGACCGCGAGGCCGAACGCGCCATTGCTCTGGCGCAAATCCTTGCCGTGCACCCGACCGCCGAGCTCGATCGGCGTCCGGTTGAAATCGGCATCTATCTGCGCGACAACGTCATTTGAGCCTGCCGATCGGGCGGCTTCGCGCCGGTCCGATGCGACGCAGGACGGACTTTTCAATATCGGGAAAGTGTGCAAATATTCGTTTTGAGGTACGTAACTCAAAAAGGGTGCGGCCTGTCGCGGAAAAAGGCGGGGTGCGAAAAGCGCTGCGGCCGCGCGGCGAAGGGGAGGACTGAAGGATGGGTGACCTAGGCGCCTATTATGTCGGGCTCGACATCGGCACGTCCGGGGTCAAGGCGGCCCTGATGTCTGCGGCTGGAAACCTCGAAGCCGATGCCGTGGCGCCGCTCGAGGTCTTTCGGCCCAAACCCGGCTGGTCCGAACAGAACCCGTCAGACTGGTGGGCGGCAACCCAGTCCGCCCTCGACCAGTTGGCCAAGGCGCATCCGCAAAAGATGGCCCGCGTGCGGGGACTTGGCCTGTCCGGCCAGATGCACGGCGCAACCCTGATCGACAAGGACGACAAGGTCCTGCGGCCCGCCATTCTCTGGAATGACGGGCGCTCGGCGGCGGAATGCGCCGAGATCGAACGGGACTGCCCCAATTCGCGTGAGATTGCCGGCAACATCGCCATGCCCGGTTTCACCGCTCCCAAGATTGCCTGGGTCCGCAAACACGAACCCGATATCTACGGCCGGATCGCCAAGGTTCTGCTGCCCAAGGACTATGTGCGGCTCTGTCTTTCGGGCGACTATGTATCCGACATGTCAGACGCGGCCGGCACCCTCTGGCTCAACGTTGCCGAACGCAAATGGTCGCCGGAGCTCCTCGCCGCCACGGGCCTTGACGAAAGCCACATGCCGCGCCTCGTCGAGGGGTCAGAAGAATCGGCCCTCCTGCGCGACGACCTTCGTCAGCGCTGGGGCATGGGCGAAAAGGTCGTCATTGCCGGCGGCGGCGGCGACAATGCCGTGCCGGCCTGCGGCATCGGCGCCATCCGTCCGGGCGAAGGCTTCGTCTCGCTCGGCACGTCTGGCGTGCTTTTCGTCACCAACGACCGGTTCCGGCCCAATACGAAGGGCGCCGTCCACGCATTCTGCCACGCCGTCCCGAATACCTGGCACCAGATGGGCGTCATCCTCTCGGCCAGCGACAGCCTCAACTGGCTCGCCCACAATCTCGGCCAGTCGGGCGTAGCGCTCGCCGGCAAGGTGGCGGAGAATTATCAGGGCCCCGGCGAAGAGATTTTCCTGCCCTATCTCTCGGGCGAGCGGACGCCCCACAACAATGCTGCCGCACGTGGATCGTTCGTGGGCCTGTCCCACCTTTCCGATTCCACCCGGCTCGCCCAGGCGGTGATGGAGGGCGTTGCCTTTGCCTTCAAGGATTGCCAGCGCGTGCTTGGCGATGCCGGCACGGTGGTCAACAAGCTTATCGCCGTCGGTGGCGGCTCCAATTCCCGCCTGTGGCTTGAAATGATCGCGACCCTTCTCGATCAGGAGATCAACATTCTCGCCGACGGTGATTTTGGCGGCGCCTTTGGTGCCGCCCGGCTCGGTTTGTGCGCCGCCGAGAAGGCCGACCCGTTCACCGTCTGCACCACACCGGAGATCAAGACCAGCGTCACGCCCAACCGCGATTGGGCAGCGGCGCTAAACGCCAACTACCAACGCTATCGCGCGCTATACGCCGCGATCGAGGAGACCAGAGCATGAGCGACTTTTTCAATGGCCTGAACAAGGTTCGATATGAAGGACCGGCAAGCACCAACCCGCTCGCCTTCCGCCACTACAATCCCGACGAGATGGTCATGGGCAAGCGCATGGAAGACCATCTCCGCTTTGCCGTTGCCTACTGGCATTCCTTCGCCTGGGAAGGTGGGGATCCGTTCGGCGGGCGCACCTTCGACCGGCCGTGGTATGGGGACGATATGGCTCATGCCAAACTCAAGGCCGAGGTTGCCTTCGAACTCTTCGGCCTGCTCGGCACTCCCTATTTCTGCTTCCACGACGCCGATGTCCGGCCCGAGGGCAGCTCCTACGCGGAATCGGTTCGACGCCTGAACGAGATCGCCGACATATTTGAAACCAGGATGAGCGAGACCGGCGTAAAGCTTCTCTGGGGCACCGCCAACCTCTTCTCCAACCGCCGCTTCATGGCGGGCGCTTCGACCAACCCGGACCCCGATGTCTTTGCCTATTCGGCCGCGACCATCAAGGCCAACATGGACGTGACCCATCGCCTCGGCGGCGAAAACTACGTGCTCTGGGGTGGCCGCGAAGGCTACGAGACCCTGCTCAACACCAATATGGGCCAGGAATTCGACCAGATGGGCCGCATGCTCAACCTCGTGGTCGAATACAAGCACAAGATCGGCTTCAAGGGCACGATTCTCGTCGAGCCCAAGCCCCAGGAGCCCTCCAAGCATCAATATGATTTCGATGCGGCCACCTGCTACGCCTTCCTGCAGAAATACGGGCTCGAAAACGAGGTCAAGCTCAACATCGAGGTCGGTCACGCCATTCTTGCCGGCCACACGTTCGAACATGAACTGGCCTATGCGGCAGCCAACGGCATTCTCGGCTCCATCGACATGAACCGCAACGACTATCAATCGGGCTGGGACACCGATCACTTCCCCAACCTCGTGCCCGAGGTGGCGCTCGCCTACTATCACATCCTCAGGAACGGTGGCCTTCATACCGGCGGCACCAACTTCGACGCCAAGCTCCGCCGCCAGTCGATCGATCCCGAAGACCTTTTGCTCGGCCATGTGCTGGGCATGGATACCTGCGCTCGCGGCCTCAAGGCGGCGGCTGCGCTGATTGAAGATGGCACCTACGACGCCTTCCTCGACAAGCGCTATGCCGGCTGGAAGGGCGCCGAAGCTCAGGCCATGCTGAAGGGCGAACGCGCGCTCGACGAAATCGCCGCCCGTGTCGAACGCGACCACATCGAGCCCACGCCGCGCTCCGGCAAACAGGAATATCTCGAGAACCTCATCAACCGCTTCTGCTGATCCCATCGGCCGGGCGCACCGCCCGGCCCACCGGTTCCGGGTTGTGTTCTGGCTTTGTCGCATTCCGGAAACTGTCGGCGGTGATCCTCCGGAGCCGCCGGCCATCTTCCCGAAAGGGGCCGTCGGCGACCTGCCGGCGGCCTTCCGGAAGCGCCGCGAAAGGCCGACCGAACCCGGCACCAGCCGTACTTAGGACCCCATCATGCCCCTCGTCACCAATCCCATCCTGCCCGGTTTCAACCCCGACCCCTCGATCTGCCGGGTGGGCGATGACTACTTTATCGCGACCTCGACCTTCGAATGGTATCCGGGCGTGCAGATCCATCACTCGAGGGATCTTGCGAACTGGAAACTGGTGACCCGCCCGCTGACCCGCAAAAGCCAGCTCGACATGCGCGGCGACCCCGATTCGTGCGGCATCTGGGCACCCTGCCTGACCCATGACGGCACCCAGTTCTGGCTCGTTTATACCGACGTCAAGCGCAAGGACGGCTCATTCAAGGACGCGCACAACTACATTGTCACCGCCCCCGCCATCGAGGGTCCCTGGTCCGACCCGGTCTATGTCAATTCCTCGGGTTTCGACCCGTCGCTCTTTCATGACGACGATGGCCGCAAATGGTTCGTCAACATGATGTGGGACCACAGGGTGCGACCCCTGCTTTTCGCCGGCATCGCGCTGCAGGAATATGACCCGGTCAAAAAGACGCTGGTTGGCGAACGCACCAACATCTTTCAGGGCACGGACCTCAAGCTGGTCGAGGGGCCGCATCTCTACAAGCGCGGCGGCTACTACTACCTGCTGACCGCCGAGGGCGGCACCGGCTATGAGCACGCCTGCACCTTCGCCCGCTCGCGCCACATCGACGGGCCCTACGAACTGCACCCGCTCAAGCACATCATCACCGCCAAGGATGCGCCGCTCAACAAGGTTCAGCGGTCCGGCCACGGCGATATCGTCGACACGCCGGACGGCAAGACCTATGTCGTCCATCTGATGGGCCGCCCCACCACCCAGAAGCGCCGCTGCGTCCTCGGCCGCGAAACCGGCATTCAGGAGGCTGAATGGCGCGACGATGGCTGGCTCTGGGTTAAGAACGGTCCGGTGCCGTCCTATGAGGTCAACCTGCCCGCCGCCCGCGACGAAGAGGCCTACTGGGCCCCGAAATTCTACGATTTTTCCGCGCCTGAACTCGATATCGATTTCCAGTGGCTGAGGACCCCGGAACCGGACCGGATCTTCTCGCTTGCCGAAAAGCCCGGCGCGCTTCGGCTCTTCGGGCGCGAATCGATCGGCTCCTGGTTCGAGCAGGCGCTCGTCGCCCGCCGCCAGCAGCATTTCAACTACCGGGCCGAAACCGAAATCGATTTCTCCCCGAAGGACGAACGCCAGATGGCGGGCCTGACCGCCTATTATTCGCGCTACAATTTCCACTATGTGGTGGTCACGGCCCATTCCGACGGTCAGCGCGAACTCATGATCGTCAGTTCCGAGGCGAGTTTTCCCGACGGCAAGCTTACCTTCCACGGCGATCCGGTTCAGATCCCGAACGAGGGCAAGGTCCGACTGGCGATCGATATCTCCAATTCGCGCCTGCAGTTTTCCTATGGCTTTCAGGGCGACAACAACCTGAAGCCGATCGGTCCGGAACTCGATGCGTCGCTATTGTCCGACGAATGCGGCGGCCACGCCGAACACGGCTCCTTCACCGGCGCGTTCATCGGGGTCTGTGCCCAGGACCTCAATGGCACGGCCGCGCCGGCGGATTTCTCCTATCTCAGCTACGAGCCGGTTCGCTGAGACGATTGGCCCCGTGGACGAGGGCCGCCGGATCGGCCAGACTTGCGGCCGAGGACGCGATGGGAGTTTTGAAATGAAGAAGATCATCGTGACCGGCGGCTCTGGCACACCCGAACGCGGCGTGGGCGCAACCATTGTCCGCGACCTGCTTGATCGCGGCTATGAGGTGCGGAACCTGGATATCCTTCCGCCACGCGCTAACCCGGACGCAGAATATCGCGCCGTCGATCTCAGCCATTACGGCGACACTTTCGCCAACATTCACGGCGCCGACGCCATCGTCCATCTGGCCGCCAACGCCAAGCCCGATTTCGATCATTTCACCGGCGCCCAGCGGTTCCACCTCAACACGCTGATGGCCTACAACGTCTTTCAGTCCGCCGTGGCGCTCGGCATTGAGCGGGTCGTGTGGGCCTCGTCGGAAACCGTTCTCGGTTACCCCTACGACACGCCGCCGGCCCTGGTGCCGACCCACGATGACGACCCGCCAATCCCCACCGGCTCCTACGGCCTTTCCAAGGTCGTCACCGAGACGCTGGCGGCACATCTCAACCGCCTCCATGGCACCACCTTCATCGGCCTGCGCTTCTCCAACATCTATTACGAGAACGCGCCGGGGTCCGAGACCGACTATCGGCACCTGCCACCATTCTGGGATAGGCCCGAGGAGAAGAAGTTCAACCTTTGGGGCTATGTCGATCACCGCGACATCGCCCAGGGTGTCTATTTGGCGCTGACCTCTCCGGTCACGGGCGCGCGCAACTACACGCTTGCTGCCGCCGACACCAACATGAAGCTGACCAACGAGGAACTGGTCGCCCGCTGCTTCCCCGGCACGAAAATTCGGCCGGGCACGGGGCCGCACGACACACTGATCGGCATCGACCGGGCCAGGGCGGAACTCGGCTATGATCCACAATATTCCTGGCGCACAGTCCTTGGCGAAAACTGAGAAGGCCTTTGGCTTTGCGGTTGAGGTCGGGACCCGTTTGACCTAGTCTCCGGCCCTTGCCGACCACCTGATGTGCGCCAGATGAATGCCGCCCCGACCGTGACGCCGATGATGGCGCAATATCTCGAGATCAAGGCGGTCAACCCCGGCTATCTGCTCTTTTACCGCATGGGTGATTTCTACGAGCTCTTCTTCGAAGACGCCGAGATCGCCTCAGGCGCGCTCGGCATCGTCCTGACCAAGCGCGGCAAACATCAGGGCGATGATATTCCGATGTGCGGCGTGCCCATCCACGCCGCCGAGGACTATCTCAAGAAGCTGATCTCGCAAGGGCATCGCGTCGCCATCTGCGAACAGGTCGAAGACCCGGCCGAAGCCAAAAAGCGCGGCTCGAAATCAGTGGTCAGGCGCGACGTCGTCCGCCTTGTCACCGCGGGCACGCTGACCGAAGACGATCTCTTGCCCGACGGGCGCAACAACTTCCTCGGCGCGCTCGCCATGATCCGTCACGGCCAGACCGACTTCGCTCTCGCCTATGCCGACATTTCCACCGGCGAATGCGCGCTGGTCGAAATTGGTGAAAACCAGTTGGCCGACGAATTGGCCCGGCTCGATTGTGCCGAACTGCTGATGACCGAAAGCCTCCGCGACGAGCTATCCCGCCTGCACGGTCTGCCGCGCGGTCTTGTCGAACGCATCACCGTGGCCGATCCCGATTTCTTCGATTCTGAAAAGGCCGTGGCGCGCCTCCGAACCCAGTTTGAAGGGGTCGATCCGACCGCCTGGGCGCGGGCCGGCCGCGCCGCGCTCGGTGCCCTCGTCGCCTATGTCGCCGACACCCAGAAGTCCGGAGCGACACCGCTTCGCCCGCCCAAAAGCGAACTGGCCGCCGACCACATGGCCATCGATCAGGCGACCCGCAATTCGCTCGAACTGCTCGAAACCAATCGCGGTTCTGTCCGGGGCTCGCTTCGCCATGCAATCGACCGGACGCTGACCGCCGCCGGCCAGCGTCTGCTCGTTCGTCATCTCGCGGCCCCCCTCATCGATCGAAAGGCCATTCTCGACCGGCTCGACATGGTCGAGCGCCTGAGCCTCTCGCCGCTTCTGCTTGGAGATGTCCGACTGGGCCTTAAACGTACGCCCGATCTCAGCCGGCCACTCTCGCGCCTCGGGCTCGGACGCGGCGGTCCGCGCGATCTTTTGGGCATTGCCCGATCCATTGAAGAAGCCTTGTCCCTCGCTCACCGGCTCGGCGGCGAAGACGACCTGCCCCCGGGCCTCGTGCGTATCAGTGGCGTGTTGGCCGCCGCCCCCGCAGCACTTGGTGGGCTCATCTCAAGCGCCCTCGACGACGAAACCCCGCTTCTTGCCCGCGACGGGGGCTTCGTTCGCCCCGGTTACGATCCCGACCTCGACCGTTATCGTGCCCTTGCCACCCAGAGCCGCACCTTCATCGCCGAATTGCAGGCCCGGCTGATCGAGGCGACCGATGTCAAATCGCTGAAAATCCGCCACAACAACGTCCTCGGCTACTATGTCGAGGTTCCCGCCGCCCACGGACAGAAACTGCTTGCCGAGCCCCATTCCGCAACCTTCATCCACCGTCAGACCATGGCCAATGCCATGCGCTTCACCACGGTCGAACTCGGCGAACTCGAAGGCGAAATCCTTCGCGCCCAGGCCGAGGCGCTCACCATCGAACTCAATATCTTCGACCGGCTCCTCGACGCCGTCCTTGCTGAAGCGGCCTCGCTGCAGTCCCTTGCCGATGCGCTGGCCGAACTCGACGTCATGGCCTCCCACGCAAAGCTCGCCACTGACAAGGCCTTCTGCCGCCCCGAGGTCGATGAGACGCTCGCCTTCGAAGTCGCGGGCGGCCGACATCCCGTGGTCGAGGCCATGCTCGAGGCGGAGCATCAGACCTTTGTCACCAACGATTGCCGCCTCGGCAGCAAGGACGACGAGGCGGGCGCCCTCTGGCTCGTCACCGGGCCGAACATGGGCGGCAAGTCGACCTTTCTCCGGCAGAACGCTCTGATCGCCATTCTCGCCCAGATCGGCTCCTTCGTTCCCGCCGCGTCGGCTCATATCGGCATTGTCGACCGGCTCTTTTCACGCGTCGGCGCCTCCGACGACATAGCCGAGGGCCGCTCGACCTTCATGGTCGAAATGGTCGAAACGGCCGCCATCCTCAACCGCGCCACCCGCCGTTCCTTCGTCATTCTCGATGAAATCGGGCGTGGCACGGCGACCTTCGATGGTCTCTCCATCGCCTGGGCCACCGCCGAGGCCCTTAATGAGACCAACCAGTGCCGGGCCCTTTTTGCCACCCATTTCCACGAACTGACTGCGCTCGCGGGCCGTCTCGACCGCGTGTCCAACCACACGATGAAGGTGCGCGAATACGAAGGCGAGGTCGTCTTTCTGCATGAGGTCGCCGAGGGCGCCGCCGACCGATCCTATGGCATTCAGGTGGCCCGGCTCGCCGGCCTGCCCGATGCTGTGCTCAGGCGCGCCCGCGCCGTGCTCGACCGGCTCGAACAGCAGCCGCGCACCGTGCCCGAAGGGCTCGACGATTTACCTTTATTTACCGTTCAACAACCACAATCTTCGCCCAAAGGCCCCGACAAGCTGGTAGAGATGATCGACGCCCTCAACCCCGATGCGCTGACGCCGCGCGACGCCATCGACTTCCTTTATGAGCTCAAGAAAGCGCGCCATGCCCGCGACCGCAACCACTGACGCCGCGACAAAGTCCGAGCCGGCGCGCAAACGGCGCGACCCCGGTTTCGTCCTGCCGCGCGCCGAGGCTCTCGTCGCCGAAGTCCTGCGCGAAACCGAGGGTCAGCGGCCGGACCAGCCGGGCGCCCGCGCCAAACTGCTTGAAGTGTGCAAGAGGACGCTCGCCGAGGCGCGCGACGAAACCGAGGTAGAACTGCTGCGCGACCGCAACGGCATGCGCTGCGCCCAGAATCTCAGTGCCGTTCAGGACGAGATCATCGCCGCCATCTTCCGCTTCGCGACCGAACAGGCCTTCCGCCGCGACAATCCCAGTGCCTCCGAGCTCCTGTCCATCGCTGCGGTCGGCGGTTATGGCCGCGGCACGCTCGCGCCCGGTTCCGACATCGATCTTCTGTTCATCCTGCCCTACAAGCAGACCCCCTGGGGCGAGCAGGTCACCGAATTCATCCTTTACCTCTTGTGGGACCTCGGCCAGAAGGTCGGCCACGCTGTCCGCTCGGTCAACGAATGCATTCAGATGTCGAAAACCGACATGACGGTGCGCACCGCAACCCTCGAGGCCCGGCACCTTGCCGGCGATCAGACCCTCTTCGATGACCTGATGACCCGTTTCGACAAGGAGGTGATGACCGGCACCGGGCCCGAATTCATCGCCGCCAAGCTTGCCGAGCGCGACGCCCGCCACGAAGCGATCGGCAACACGCGCTATGTGGTCGAGCCCAATGTCAAGGAAGGCAAGGGGGGTCTGAGAGACCTCAACACGCTCTTCTGGATCTTTAAGTATTTCTACAAGGTCCAAAGCGCCAAGGAACTGGTCGAGCGCGGCGTCTTCTCACGGCAGGAAATGCGCACCTTCGAAAATGCCGAAAAGTTCCTCTGGACGGTGCGCTGCAACCTTCATTTTCTCACCGGCCGCGCCGAAGAGAAGCTGCACTTCGACCTTCAGCCCAGCATGGCCCACCGCCTCGGCTATTCCGAACGCGCCGGCATGCTGTCGGTCGAACGGTTCATGAAGCGCTATTTCCTCGTCGCCAAGGATGTGGGCGATCTGACCCGCATCATCTGCGCCTCGCTCGAATTCGCCCATGCCAAGCAGCCGCGCATGCTCGAGCGGGTCTTCGGCCAGTTCAACAAGCCGAACCGCAAGATCAAGGGCGAGACCGATTTCAAGGTCGATCGTGGCCGCATCAATGTCACCCGCGACGACGTGTTTGCCCGCGATCCGGTCAACATGATCAAGATCTTCTGGGTCGCGGCCCGCGAAGATTTGATGTTTCATCCCGATGCGCTGAAACTCATCACCCGCTCGCTCGGGCTCATCCGCGCCGATGTGCGCAACGATGAACGGGCCAACGCCTATTTCCTCGAGATCCTGACCAATCCGGCGACGGTCGAGCGCGTTTTGAGGCGCATGAACGAAAGCGGTGTCCTTGGCCGCTTCGTCACCGAATTCGGCAAGATCGTCGCCCTCGTCCAGTTCAACATGTATCACCACTTCACCGTCGACGAGCACCTGATCCGCGCCGTTGGGGTCATGGCGGCCATCGAGCGCGGCGAGCTGAAGGACGAACTGCCTCTGACCCACGAATTGCTGCCGCGCCTCAGCGGCACAAAGCTGCTCAACGTCGCCCTGTTCCTGCACGATATCGCCAAGGGCCAGCCCGAGGACCATTCGATCGCCGGCGAAAAGGTCGCCCGCCGGCTCTGTCCGCGCTTCGGACTTTCGGAATCGGAAACCGACACGGTCGCCTGGCTCATCCGCTATCACCTGACGATGTCCGAAATCGCCCAGTCACGCGATATTCAGGACCCCGAGACGGCGAGAACCTTCGCCGATATCGTCCAGTCGCCCAACCGGCTGGCGCTCCTGATGATCCTGACCGCCTGCGATATCATGGCCGTCGGGCCGGGCGTCTGGACCGGGTGGAAGGGCTCCCTGCTGCGTGCCCTCTACTATGCGACTGAACCACTGCTCAGCGGCGGGCACACGCAACTCTCGCAGAACGAGCGGATCGCTGCCATCCGCCTGCGCCTCGCCGACGCGCTGACCGACTGGAACCCTGCCGAAATCGAAGCCTATCTCGACCGGCATTTCGATCCCTATTTCCTCCGCACCGACCCGGACGTTCTGGTCAAGCACGCCAAAATGATCCGGAAGGCCGATGCGGCGGGATTAAGCTTTGTCGGCCAGTGTGACCCGCGCGCTTTTGAAAGTATTACCGAGGTCAGCTTCTATACGTCCGACCATCCCCGCCTGCTCTCGATCATCGCTGCCGCCTGCACCATGTGCGAGGCCTCAATCGCCGGCGCCCACATTTCCTCGACCCGCGACGGCTGGGCGCTCGACACGTTCCATCTCAAGCGCGCTTTCGCGGTTGACGAGGACGAACGCATTCGCGCCACCCGCATCATCGAGACGGTGCGCGAACTTCTGAGCGGCTCGAAATACATTCCCAAGAATCTCGGACGTGACAGCCGCCTCAACCGGCGCCTCAAGCCCTTCAAGGTGCCGCCCGACGTGCAGATTTCCAACGCCCTGTCGAAGAAGTTCACCGTCATCGAGGTCAACGGTCTCGACCGCACCGGCCTGCTGCACGATCTGACCCAGGTGATCGCCGACCTCAATCTTTCCATTGCTTCGGCCCACATCTCGACCTTTGGCGAAAAGGCCGTCGACGTGTTCTATGTCACCGATCTGACGGGCGGAAAGGTCACGAGCGCGCCCCGGCAAAAGCGCATCATAGACCGTCTTCTTGCCGTATTCGAACCGCAGACGGACAAGGAATAGGGGCGTCCGGGCTCCGGGGGCGCTGACCGCACATGGGTCTTTACCGCAACTTCTTCTCCGTTGGCGCCATGACCATGCTTTCGCGCGTGCTCGGCTTCGTGCGCGACATGCTGATGGCCAACGTGCTCGGCACGGGCCTTGCCGCGGACGCCTTCTTTGCCGCCTTCCGCTTCCCCAATCTCTTCCGGCGCCTTTTCGCCGAAGGGGCGTTCAACTCCGCTTTCGTTCCGCTCTTTTCCGGAGCCCTGGAACAGAAGGGCGAAAAAGCGGCCGAACACCTCGCCAATCACATCATGTCCTGGCTCATGGCGCTGCTGCTCGTGGTCACGGTGCTGGCGGAAATCTTCATGCCGGCGGTCATGTATCCGTTCGTGCCCGGTTTTGCCGACGATCCGGAAAAGTTCGACCTGACGGTGCTTCTCGCGCGGATCTGCTTTCCCTATCTCGCCTTCATGTCGCTGATGAGCGCCTATGGCGCCATGCTCAATTCCTTCGGCCGCTTCATCGAGGCAGCCTTCGCGCCGGTTCTTCTCAATGTCGTCCTCGTTATCCTCATCGGCGTGCTCGTCCTTCTCGCGCATGACGATCAGGTTCTGGGCGCCGTCTACATTTCCTGGGGCACGCTTGCCGGCGGCGCGGCGCAGTTTGCCTTGGTTTACTGGGCGGTGCAGTCGCTCCCGGTCAAGCCGAAACTGTCCTGGCCACACTTCGGTACCGATGTGCGCCGATTCTGGGTCCTGGCCCTGCCGGCCATCCTCACCGGCGGCATCACCCAGGTAAACATCTTCATCGGCACCATCATCGCCTCCGGCGCCGCCTCGGCCATTTCCTATCTTTACTATGCCGACCGGCTCTACCAGCTGCCGCTCGGCATCATCGGCATCGCCGTGGGTGTGGTCCTGCTGCCCGAGCTCTCACGGCACCTCAAGGCAGACCGGACCGACGCGGCCAGGAAAAGCCTCGACGATTCGCTGCTCTTTGCCATGCTCCTTTCGGTTCCCGCTGCGGTGGCGCTGATGGCGATCAGCGAACCGATCATTCGCGTCCTCTTCGAACGCGGCAATTTCTCCGCCGAGGCGACGCGTCAGACGGCGGCGGCGCTGGTCGCCTTTGCTGCGGGCCTCCCCGCCTTCGTCGCGATCAAGGTTTTCCAGCCACCCTATTTCGCCCGCGAAGACACGATGACCCCGACGATTTTTGCCGCGATCTCCGTCGTCATCAATGTGGGCCTTTCGCTTTTGTTGTTCCCGAGCCTCGAGCATGTCGGCATCGCCATCGCCACCTCCGCTTCCGCCTGGGCCAACACGCTTCTGCTCGTCGGGTTCCTCGTCCGGCGCGGACACTACCGGTTGACCCTGCAACAGGCCTCCATCTACGGCCGCGTCCTCGGGGCGGCGGTTGGCATGGGCCTGGTGCTTGTCGGCTTTGGCTCGGCCTTCGAACAAATGTTCGCCTCGGCCGGCGGCTTCTGGCGTGAATTCGGCTTTCTCGCCGTCGCCGTGCTCCTCGGCCTCGTCGTTTATGCTCTTCTCATCCATGTGACCCGGGTCATCCGTCTCAATCAGGTCCGCGCGCGTTTCCTGAGATAAGCCGCGAAAGGGCTTGCGCCGGTCAGGCCTTCGCGCCATAACCCGCCCCGTTTCAAAACCAGTGCCCGCACCCCGCCAAAGGCCGTTTCATGTCCAGTTTCGTCCCGCGCATCTTTTCCGGCATCCAGCCCTCCGGCGACCTGCATCTGGGCAATTATCTCGGCGCCATCCGCCGCTTCGTGCCGCTGCAGCAAAGCCACGACTGCATCTATTGCGTCGTCGACATGCACGCGATCACCGTCTGGCAGGACCCTGCCGACCTGCACCGGTCAACTCTGGAACTCACTGCTGCCTATCTTGCCGCCGGGCTCGACCCGAAACGCTCGATCATCTTCAACCAGTCGCAGGTCATCGAACACGCCGAACTGGCCTGGATCTTCAACTGCGTTGCCCGCATGGGCTGGCTCAACCGCATGACCCAGTGGAAGGACAAGGCCGGCAAGAATTCCGAAGTCCAGTCGGTCGGCCTCTTCTCCTATCCCTCGCTCATGGCCGCCGACATCCTGCTGTACAAGGCGACCGGCGTGCCGGTTGGCGAGGACCAGAAGCAGCATCTCGAACTGACCCGTGACATTGCCGCCAAGTTCAACAACGACTTTGGCCCCCGGTTGAAGGAACTGGGGCTCGATGCGGATTATTTTCCTATGACGGAACCTCTGATTTCCGGGCCGGCCACGCGCATCATGTCGCTGCGCGACGGCACCAAGAAGATGAGCAAGTCCGACCCCTCCGACATGTCGCGCATCGCCCTGACCGACGATGCCGAAACCATCACCCGCAAGATCAAGAAGGCCAAGACCGACGCCGAACCGCTCCCCTCGGAAGTGGCCGGCCTCAAGGGCCGCCCCGAGGCGGAAAACCTTGTCGACATCTATGCGGCCCTGGCCGACATGAGCAAGGATCAGGTGCTCAGGGAATTTGGCGGCGTCGGTTTCGGCACATTCAAGCCGGCCCTTGCCGATCTTGCCGTCGCCCAACTGGCCCCGATCGCCGATGACATGCGTCGCTACCTGGCCGACAAGGGCGAAATCGAGCGCGTGCTCAGGGACGGCGCCGGCCGGGCCCGGATCATCGCCGCCGAAACCATGCGCGAAGTCAGAAAAATCGTTGGATTCGTAGGCGCTTAGCTGCTGCCCTGTGGGTCCATCCGTCTGAATTTCGCCGGGGATCTCCACCCGGCAATTTCGCGGCACCACAAAAAAATGCGCCTTGCCCAACAAGAATATTGATGGCAGCGTCATCCCCGGTTGAAACAATTACGGACTTCGGCATGAGCGATTTTGACGCCTTCAGGGACTACCAGCACAAGTTTCTGGTGGTCATCGACGAAACGGTCGAGTGCGACCGGGCCGTGACCTTCGCGGCCAATCGCGTCAAGCGCACCGGCGGCACAGTCCTTCTGGCCTATGTCATTTCCAGCGACGATTTCCAGCACTGGCTCGGCGTCGAGGATGTCATGCGCGCCGAGGCGATGCAGGAGGCGGCCTCCCTGCTTGACCAGCGGGCCCGGCGCATCGCCGAAATCGGCCCGATCAAGGTCGAACGGGTCATCCGCGAGGGCCGCCGCGCCGAAGAAGTCGAAAAACTGATCAATGAAGATCAGGGCATCGCCATTCTCGTGCTGGCCGCCGGCACCTCGTCCGAGGGTCCGGGACCGCTCGTTTCCTCGTTCGCGCTCAAGACCGGCGGGTCCCTGCGCATCCCTGTGACCATCGTCCCCGGCAGTCTGACTGACCAGGATATCGCCGCCATCTGCTGACCTTGCTTCAGGGTCGCTTGAAAGCTGCGGCAGGGACCTTGCCCTTGGCGAGCCAATCGCCTATTTTCGCGCAGAGACCAGATTTTGGAATGGTTCTAAAAAGAACTGGACCGGCATAAGGAACATCGCCATGTTCATCCAGACCGAAGCTACCCCCAATCCCGCGACCCTGAAATTCCTGCCCGGGCGCGAGGTTCTGCAAGGCGAGCCGCGCGACTTCCGCGATGAAGAGGCGGCCAAGGCGTCGCCCCTGGTCTCGGCCCTCTTTGAAGTTCCGGGCGTTTCGGGCGTGTTCCTTGGTTCGGATTTCATTTCGGTGACCAACCGCGATCGCGACTGGTCTCATATCAAGCCGGCCATTCTCGGCGTGATCATGGAACATTTCACCTCTGGCGCCCCGGTCCTTGGCGACATGCACGGCGCGGCCGGCGAGCCTGAAGAATTCTACGATGAGGGCGACAAGGAAATGGTCGAAGTCATCAAGGAACTGCTCGAAACCCGCGTCCGTCCGGCCGTGGCGATGGATGGCGGCGACATCACCTTCAAGGGTTTCAAGGCGGGCACCGTGTTCCTGCACATGCAGGGCGCCTGTTCCGGCTGCCCTTCGTCGACCGCAACCCTCAAGCACGGCATCGAAAACCTGCTGCGCCATTTTGTGCCGGGCGTCACCGCGGTTCAGGAAGTCTGATCGTTTCTGATGACAGAAGCGAATGGCGGTTCTAAACACCCGCCATGCACGAATCCGACCCGTTTCCTATCCTTGGCATCGACACGTCCGGCCCCTACCTTCAGGTTGGGCTCGGCTTTGCCGGCGACCGCTTCGATATTCTGAGCGAGGAACTGCCCAAGGGCCACGCCGAAGCCCTTTTCGGCAGGCTTCAGAATCTTCTGGACCGGAACGGCATCACCTACGCCGACCTCGGGCGGCTCGCTACAACCGTGGGCCCCGGCTCCTTCACCGGCCTTCGCATCGGCATCGCCGCCGCGAGGGGTCTCGGGCTTGCGCTCGATCTGCCGGTCATCGGCGTGCCCAACCTTGTCGCGCTGTCGCTTGGCCGCCCGGGACGCGATTTTTCCATTCTCGTCGATGCCCGGCGCAACCAGATGTACGCGCAACGCTTCCAGGCCGCAGGATTGCCCGCCGGTTCGCCCGAACTTCTCGAGCAGGACGGCCGGACCATGCTGATCCAACCAAAGATCGATCTCGGAAGACTTCTCACATTCGCTGCGACGGTCGATCGGTCCGACTTTCCGCCCGACCCGCTTTACGTTCGCGCCGCTGACGCCAAGCCCCAGACCCGCAACCTGATCGCGCGTGCGGAGGCGGACACATGAAATACTGGCTCGCCCCCGCCGGGCTGCACATCGCTCCCGCCGAACCCGAAGACGTGCCCCAGCTCGCGCGGCTTCACGCCGAGGGCTTTTATCGCGGATGGTCCGAAGACGAGATCCGCGCCTACATCGACCAGCCCAAGCACCACTTCGTTTATGTCGCGACCGACCCGAAGCGCCAGATCGCGGGCTTCATGGTCCTCCGCCAGGTCGCCGACGAGTGCGAGCTTCTGACCATTGCCGTCGCCAAACGCTGGCGCCGCAAGGGCCTCGGCAACGCCCTGCTCAGGGCCGGCTTCGACGATCTGATGCAAACCCCGGCGCAAACCATGTTTCTCGAGGTCGAGGAAGGCAACAAGCCCGCCATCGCGCTTTACAGAAGCTATGGCTTTTCGCCCGTTTCCCGGCGCGAGGCCTATTATGATCGTGGCGCCGATGCCCCGGCCAGTGCCCTTGTCATGCGCCGTGAACTTGCCTAACTTTTGAGGCGGCCAACCGCAGGGTGAGGGACCATGATCCTCCGACTCCTTTTTGCGATCTTCATCATCCTGCCCTTCCTCATCATCGCGGTGCCGGTCCAGTTCGTCATCACGCGGCTGCATCTGCCCGGCTGGAACATCCTGCCGCGCATCTTTCACCTGCTCGTCGCCCGCTTCATCGGGCTTGAAATCACCCGCATCGGCCAGCCCGAAACCGGCCGGCCGACCCTTGTCGTTTCCAATCACATTTCCTGGACCGATATCATCGCCATCGGCGCGGTGGCCGATGTCAGCTTCGTTGCCCGCGACGAGATCGCCCGCTGGCCGCTTGTCGGGTTCATGTCGACCCTGCAAAAGACCATCTATGTGCAAAGTTCACGCAAGCAAGCCGCAAAAAGCGCGCCCAACGAGATGGCCCGCCGCATGGCTGACGGCGGTGCGGTCTGTCTCTTTGCCGAGGGAACGCCCGACAACGGCACCCATGTCATGCCCTTCCGCTCCGGTCTGATCGGCTCCGCCCAGCGTGCCCTCATCGAGGCGGGTGCCCCTTACGTCTCGATCCAGCCGGTCGCCATCGCCTATACCAAGCTTCAGGGCCTGCCCATCACCCGCACCGACCGTGCCCTGATCGCCTGGATCAAGGCAAAGAGCGTCTGGGAAAACCTCATGGACATCCTGACCGGTGGTACCCGCACCGTGGTCATCGCTTTTGGCGAACCGATGCCCCTTGCCGAAGGCACCGACCGCAAGGCCATCACCCAGCAGGTCGAAAACGAGGTCCGCCGCAAGCTTGTCGCCCTCAATCGCGACGAACCCTTCCCGGCGGGGTAGAAAATGCGCTAGAATTGGCAAAGTTTGCCAATTATTGTCACAAAGACCAAGGAGACACCCAATGGCAACGATGAATGTGTCGCTGCCAGACCCGATGAAGGATTGGGTTGAATCGCGTGCCCAGTCGGGCCGGTACAGCAATGCCAGCGACTATGTTCGCGACCTCATCCGCAAGGACCAGGAGCGCGAAGAAAAGATCGCAGCCATGCAGCATCTTGTTCAAGAAGGGCTTTCCAGCGGTCCAGGCTCGCGAAGTATGAGCGACCTGCTTGGTGCCGCCAAATCCGGCTTGATAAAAGGCTGACGTGGGATTCCGGCTGACGGCGAAGGCAGAAGAGGACATCCTTCGCATTTTTGCTGAAGGTGCCGAGCGCTTCGGCATCATGCGGGCAGAGGCGTATCACCTCGAACTTGCCGCTCTTTTTGACCTCATTGCCGCCAATCCTCAGATCGCGCTTGAGCGCCACGAAATTGCGCCGCCTGTGCGCATTCACCCGCACAAGTCGCATCTGATTGTCTATCTCACGGATCCTGATGGCGGCGTGCTCATCGTTCGAATTCGCCACGGCCAAGAAGACTGGGAAAGCGATCCGGTTTGATCCAGGGACCGGATGTCCTAAAATTCCTCCGCAATTTGCGCGGCATTTCATCTGTGATATGAGCCGCGCCCATGAATGCCGAACCGCAGGTCAGGGCCGACGGCCGGATTGAAGAGGCGCGCAAACGCGTCTTCATCAAGACCTATGGCTGCCAGATGAACGTCTACGACAGCGAGCGCATGGCCGATGCGCTGGCCCCGCACGGCTATGTCGAAACCACCGATCAGGACGAGGCGGATCTCATTCTCCTCAACACCTGCCACATTCGCGAAAAGGCCTCGGAAAAGGTCTATTCCGAGCTTGGTCGGCTGCAATCCCTGCGCCAGCGCCGCGCCGCCGCCGGCAAATCGACGATGATCGGCGTTGCCGGCTGCGTCGCTCAGGCCGAGGGCGACGAGATCATTGCCCGCGCGCCGATGGTCGACCTGGTTTTCGGGCCGCAATCCTATCACAAGCTCCCCGAGCTCATCGAACGGGCAACGACGGAGCGGCTGGTCGAAACCGATCTTGCCGGTGAAGACAAGTTCGATCACCTGCCCCCTCCGAGCCGCAAGGCCGCCGTCTCGCGTGGTTATTCGGCTTTTCTCACGGTTCAGGAAGGTTGCGACAAGTTCTGCACCTTCTGCGTCGTGCCCTATACGCGCGGCGCGGAAACGTCCCGCCCAATTGCGCAGATTGTCGCCGAAGCGCGGGATCTCGCCGCCGCCGGCGTCCGCGAAATCACCCTGCTCGGCCAGAACGTCAACGCCTATCACGGCCTGGATGATACCGGCGCGTCCGTGGGTCTTGCGGAGCTGCTTTATCGTCTCGCCGAAATCGAAGGGCTCGACCGCCTGCGCTACACCACATCCCATCCCCGCGACATGGACCGTGATCTGATCGCCGCCCATCGCGACTTGCCGCAGCTGATGCCTTATCTGCACCTGCCCATCCAGTCGGGCTCGGATGCCATCCTGAAGTCGATGAACCGCCGCCACACGCGCGACGATTACCTGCGGCTCGTTGAGAAAATCCGCGCAGCCCGCCCCGACATTGCCCTCAGCGGCGACTTCATCGTCGGTTTTCCGGGTGAAACCGATGCCGACTTCGCCGAAACGATGCGGCTGATTGAGGAGGTCGGCTACGCTTCGGCTTTCTCGTTCAAATATTCGCCGCGTCCCGGCACGCCTGGCGCCGAAATGGACGATCAGGTCGACCCCGACCTGGCCAGCGCCCGGCTGACCGAATTGCAGGCCCTCCTCAAACGCCAGCAGGTGCTGTTCAACCGCTCAATGCTCGGCCGCGAAATGGACGTGCTTCTCGAACGGCCCGGCCGCAAGCCGGGCCAGCTGGCCGGGCGCTCCCCCTATCTGCAGGCGGTCCACCTTGATGCCCCGGAAGATCTGATCGGCACGATCCAGAAGGTTCTGGTGGCCGGCATCGGCACCAATTCGCTCGATTGCGCGCTTGTTACAAAAGCGTCTTTTCAAACCGGTAGGTTTGGGAGCAGAATTGATTCGCAATCCTGACCCACGGAGCACCAAGGCTTGAGCAACAGATTGTCCGGTTCCACGCCGCGCCAGCAAAGCCAGACCCACCAGATCGAACTGGCATTTGAAGACAACAAGCTCGTCGCCCAGCTCTACGGAAACTTCGACCAGAATATTGCGCTCATCGAGCAACGGCTCGATCTTCGCATCACGCCGCGCGGCAATCATGTACTCATCAACGGACCGGCAGGCGCCGTCGATCAGGCCCGCCGCGTGCTCGAAAGCCTTTACGCCCAGCTCGAAGAGGGCAGGGCGGTCGAAATCGGCGATGTCGATGCAATTATCAGAATGATCGAGACCGATGACAGCCAACTGACCCTTCCGACCATGGAAGGAGCCGGCAAGGTGCGCATGGCCCAGATTGCCACGCGCAAGTCGGTCGTCGTCGCCCGCTCGCCCGCCCAGGACGCCTATATGCGCGCCATGGACCGCAACGATCTGACCTTCGGTGTTGGCCCTGCGGGAACCGGCAAGACCTATCTGGCCGTCGCCTATGCCTCATCGCTTCTGGAGCGCGGCGATGTCAGCCGCATCATTCTGAGCCGCCCGGCGGTCGAGGCCGGCGAACGTCTCGGTTTTCTGCCCGGCGACATGAAGGAAAAGGTCGACCCCTATTTGCGGCCGCTCTACGACGCGCTTTACGACATGCTGCAGCCCGAAGTGCTCGAGCGCTACATGGAAAGCAACATCATCGAGGTTGCGCCGCTCGCCTTCATGCGTGGCCGCACGCTTTCGAACGCAGCGATCATTCTCGACGAAGCGCAGAACACCACGTCCATGCAGATGAAGATGTTCCTCACCCGCATGGGCCAATATTCGAAAATGATCGTCACTGGCGATCCGAGCCAGATCGACCTGCCGCGCGGCATGCGCTCCGGCCTCGTCGAAGCGCTCGATCTTTTGGGCGGTATCGAAGGCATTCACATTTCGCGCTTCACCGATCGCGACGTGGTCCGTCACCCGCTCGTTTCGCGCATCGTCAAGGCCTATGAGGGTGGCAAACCCGCCGCGTCCGCGCCCGAAGGTTCGGCGTGACCAAACGCCCCGAGCCGTCCCTCGACGTCGACTTCGTCATCAACGACAAGAGATGGACCAAAGATCTCGAAGCCGCGATCGAGCGGGCGCTTGTCGCCGCGTTTTCCAGCGAATGTCCGGACTGCGGCGATGCGGTCGAACTGTCCGTGCTTTTGACAGGCGACCGCGAACAGCGCCAGCTCAACCGGCAGTGGCGCGAGAAGGACAAGAGCACGAACGTCCTCTCCTTTCCCCAGATCGCGCCTTTTTCCGAGCCGGTCGGCCTGATCGGCGACATTTCCATGGCCTTCGAGACAGTGCGTGACGAGGCCGATGAGCAGGCCAAGTCGCTTGCCGATCATGCCAGCCATCTTGCAGTGCACGGATTTCTGCATATCTTGGGCTACGACCATCTCGAAGAAGACCAGGCCGAGGAAATGGAGCAGAGGGAGCGGGACATATTGGCCCGCATTGGCATAGCCGATCCCTACGCGCCCGAAAGCGCCGGCGACCCCTAGAGCGAAAGGAGCCCTTGGCGGCCCCACCGAATGACCGAAAGCGATCCATCCGGCGCCGTGACCGGCGAGTCCCAAAGCCGATCCGGCGGCTCCGAATCCTCGGGCGAATCCGAAAAGCAGTCTCTGTTTGCCAGGGTCCGGGCCATGCTCGGCCGCAACGACAAGGGCTTGCGGTCCGACCTTCAGGCGGCCCTCGACAGTGCCGAGGCCGACAATGCCCAGTTCAGCGATGGCGAGCGCACCATGCTCGCCAACGTCCTCAAGCTCGCCGAAACGACCATCGAGGACGTCATGGTTCCGCGCGCCGATATTGAGGCGATCGATGCCGATGACACGCTCGGTGACGCCCTCGGCATGTTGCGCGAGGCGGGCCACTCGCGCCTGCCGGTTTATGAGGAAAGCCTCGACGACATTCTCGGCCTTGTCCACATCAAGGACCTCGTCACCCGTCTCACCGAGCCGGTCAAGGTCGAAGGCGGCGTGTCCGTCAAACTGCGCAGCGCCCTTCTGAAACAGAAGCTCAAGACCCAGGATTTCCTGCGCGAAGTTCTCTTCGTGCCGCCCTCCATGCCGGTGTCGGACTTGCTGCAACTGATGCAGGCGACGCGCAATCACATGGCCATCGTCGTCGACGAATATGGCGGCACCGATGGTCTCGTGACCATCGAGGACCTGGTCGAGGTCGTCGTCGGCGACATCGAGGATGAGCATGACGACGAGGACGCGGCCCTCATCTGGCAGGAAAGCGAACACGTCTACTCCGCCGATGCCCGCGCCAGCCTCGAAGAGGTCCGCGAAATGGTCGGCCCCGATTTCGACCCGGGCGAACTCGAGGAGGAAGCCGACACGCTCGGCGGTCTCATGTTCTCGCTCATCGATCGGGTGCCGGTGCGCGGCGAACTCATTACCAAATTCAAGGGTTTCGATTTCGAAGTGCTTCAGGCCGACCCCCGCCGGGTCAAGCGCGTGCGGATCATCCGGCGCGCCCTGCCGCCGGTCCGGGTCCGCCCGAAGCAGCGGCCGGAATCGGGCGCCGCTCAGCCCGCCGAGCCTTCCTCCGAACCGCAGACCCCTTCGACCGGCGATGCCGGGACCTGATCCACGACCGGATTTTTCAACCCCGCCGTTTGATTCCATCAAAATGTGACTTGGTCTAGGCTCGCTCCGGGCGATTCGGCCCTGTCGGGACGGCGTGACCTTGAACTGGCTGGCCACCACATCGATGCTGGCGCATGGCTGGCGGCGCTTTTTGCTGCTGCTCGCCGCCGGAGCCCTGTCCGGGTTCAGCACGCCCCCCTTCTTCTTCCTGCCGGGCCTCTTTGTTGGACTTCCGGTACTCGTCTGGGCCCTCGATGGCGCCGAAACCTTGCCGGGCAGCCGTCCGCCGCTTTTCGGGCCGAGCTTTTCCATCGGCGTTGCATTCGGGCTTGGCTATTTCCTCGTGGCCCTTCACTGGATCGGCGGCGCCTTTCTCGTCGACGGCGGATGGCTGATCTATGCCATGCCGTTTGCGGTCCTCGTTCTCGCCGCCGCCCTGTCGCTCTACTGGGGCATCGGTGTCAGGCTGGCCTTTCTCCTCTGGTCGCATTCGCCCCTGCGCATCCTCGCGCTTTCGGCCGGGTTGAGCCTTGCCGAGTATGCACGCGGGCATCTGCTGACCGGCTTCCCTTTTGATCTGGTTGGCTACGCCCTGACGGCCAACGAGACGATGATGCAGGCCGCCTCGCTCGTTGGCGTCTACGGATTGACCCCCATCGCCCTCGCCATGGCGGCAACCCCGGCGCTTGTCTGGCCCGCCGATGAACGCGGCTGGCCTGAACGGCTGGCGCCATTCTTTCTCGCGCTCGTCGTGCTCGTCGCCCAGATCGGCTATGGCCAGTGGCGGCTTTCGGGCGAGGGTCCCGCGGATATCGAGACGGCGACCTTGCGCATCATCCAGCCCTCGGTCGATCAATCGATCAAATGGCAGCCCGAGGCGCGCCAGTTCATCACCGACCAGCTGATCTCGCTTTCCGAGACGAAGCTGACGCCCGAGGATCCCGGCCTTGATGGCGTCAGGCTCCTGATCTGGCCGGAAGCGGCCTTGCCCTTCTACCTCAACGAGTCGCCGGAAACCTTTTCGCGCCTCGCCCAGCTCCTGCCGGCCAGAACACTGCTTCTGACCGGGGCGCCGCGCCGCGAAACCCTCGGCGACAGCGATGCGCGCGCCTATAATTCCATTCTCGCCATCGACGGCGAAGGTGAAATCGTCGAAACCTATGACAAGGTTCATCTTGTTCCGATCGGCGAATTCCTGCCATTCAAGAACCTTCTTTCGGCGCTTGGTCTCAGCCAGTTCGTGCCCGGCTCTGACGGCTGGGAACCTGGCGAAAGCCGCCGCCTCATGACGCCGGGGGACCGCCCCGCATTCCAGCCGCTCATCTGCTACGAGGTCATCTTTCCCGGCGATCCTGGTCCCGACATTGCCGATGCCGCCTATATGCTCAACCTGACCAACGATGCCTGGTTCGATCACACGATTGGTCCGGCCCAGCATTTCCACCACGCACGTCTTCGCGCGGTCGAGGAGGGTATTCCCCTCGTTCGCGCCGCCAATTCCGGCATCAGCGCGGTCGTCGATCCCTTCGGGCGCATCCGCAAAATGGCGGCCGAAGATGAGGTTGCTGTTCTTGACGCCATTCTGCCGGGCCGCCTTGAGATGACCTGGTACCGGCTTTTTAGGCCCTGGCCCTTCGTCACCATCGTTCTGGCCTTCGCGGGCCTTGCTTTCATTGGCCGGCGCCGCACCATGCGCACCGGGCTTATTCTATAGCGGAGGACCGATTGAGTTGGGACATAAACAGTTCTTTATGTGATTGTTGACGATCAGGAGCCGTGCTGGCAAAAGGCCGGTGGCGGCAAGATCGATGGGGGTCCAGGTGGCGCGTTCCGAATATCTCTTCACGTCCGAGTCGGTGTCCGAGGGCCATCCCGACAAGGTGTGCGACCGCATCTCCGACGAGATCGTCGACATGATCTACCGTGAGGCCAGAAAGGCCGGAACCCCCGCAAAGGACGTCCGCGTAGCCTGCGAGACGCTGGCCACCACCAACCGCGTCGTCATCGCCGGTGAGGTCCGCGTTCCCCCGACCCTCGTCAAGAAAGACCGCCACGGAAACGAGGTCATCAACCCCGCCAAGTTCCGCTCCGCCGCCCGCCGCGCCATCCGCGCCATCGGCTACGAGCAGGAGGGTTTCCACTGGAAGACCGCGCGCATCGACGTGCTTCTCCACTTCCAGTCGATGCATATCGCCCAGGGCGTCGACAAGGCCTCCGACCATGACGAGCACGAGGGCGCGGGCGACCAGGGCATCATGTTCGGCTATGCCTGCGACGAAACACCCGACCTGATGCCGGCGCCAATCTATTACGCCCACAAGATTCTCGAACGCCTCGCTGCCGCCCGCAAGGCCGGCGAGGGCGAGGCTGGTCTTCTGGGTCCGGATGCCAAGAGCCAGGTCACCGTCCGCTATGTCGACGGCAAGGCGGCCGAGGTCACCCGTATCGTGCTTTCGACCCAGCACATGGACCCCAAATGGACCTCGAAAAAGGTTCGCGAAGTGGTCGAGCCCTATGTGCGCGAGGCACTCGGCGACCTGAAGATCGCAAAGGACTGCATCTGGTACGTCAACCCCACCGGCGCCTTCGTCATCGGCGGTCCGGACGGCGATGCCGGCCTGACCGGACGCAAGATCATCGTTGATACCTATGGCGGCGCGGCACCCCATGGCGGCGGCGCCTTCTCGGGCAAGGATACGACCAAGGTCGACCGGTCCGCAGCCTATGCGGCCCGGTACCTCGCCAAGAACGTGGTTGCCGCCGGGCTTGCCGGCCGCTGCACCATCCAATTGTCCTATGCGATCGGCGTGGCCCGTCCGCTTTCGATCTATGTCGACACGCACGGCACCGGCAATGTCGACGACGCGGTTATCGAAAAGGCCATCGCCGAGGTCATGGACCTTTCGCCGACCGGCATCCGCAAGCATCTCGATCTCAACCGGCCGATCTATGCCATCACCTCGGCCTATGGCCATTTCGGCCGCAAGCCGGGCCGGGGCGGCACCTTCACCTGGGAAAAGACCGACCTGACGCGCGCGCTGCGGAACGCCGTCAAGTCCGTCTGAGGCTTGCGGCGACGCTGGCCTTTCGCTAACTCGCCCACATGGCGACGAAAAGCGATGAAACCGGCGATCCAATGGAGCATCGTGCCTTTTTCGGGCGGCGGCGCGGCAAGGGCCTGCACAAGGGCCAGAAGGCGCTGACCGCGGACCTGCTTCCAAAGATCGAAATCACGCCGGACGATCTTGCCGCCGGTGACGTCCGCAAATCCTTCCTCAATCCCGCGGCGCCGCTTTTTCTCGAAATCGGCTATGGCGGCGGCGAGCACCTTGCCCGCATTGCGGCGGAACGTCCGGACGACAATTTCATCGGCGCCGAGGTCTTTTCGGGCGGCATCGGCAAGATGCTCGAAAAGATCGACGCGGCGGGGCTGGCCAATGTCCGCCTCTTCACCGACGATGCCTATGGCCTGCTGACGAGACTGCCGGAGGCCGCCCTCGAAGGCGCCTATCTTCTTTATCCCGATCCCTGGCCAAAAACGCGCCACCACAAGCGCCGCTTCGTGTCTCAGACGGCACTTGATGCGCTCGCCCGCACGCTGAAGCCGGGCGCCTTCTTCCGGTTTGCCACCGACATCGAGGACTATGCCAACTGGACCCTGGCGCACATTCTGCGTCACTCGGCATTCACCTGGCCGCCGGTCGCGCCGCTTGCCTGGCACGCGCCCTACGACGGCTGGATTCCGACCCGCTACGAAGAAAAGGCGCGGCGTCAAGGGCGCTCACAGAGCTTCTATTTTACCTTCGTGCGGCAACCCGACACTGGTCTTGGAGCGAAAAACACATAAATACTTCAAGAGAGGCGAAAAAAGTGGGGAATGATCATGACCTTCTTCCAGCCTTACAATTATTCAACCGTGCAGACATTCCTGCTGATGGCGGATTCCGCCTATCAGGGTGCAAAAAAAGCCAGCTACAATGGCTGGACGACCAATCTGCCCAAGAAGCTGCCCTCGGTTCTGACGAATGGCACCTATTTCAAGGGGCCGCACGACGCTGAAGCCAAGGTCTTTTACAAGAACGGCGAAATCACCGTCGCCTTCTGCGGCACCAATTCGACGACCGACCAGCTCTATGTCGACCGCGACATCAAGAACGGGCACTATCCAAAATCCTATACCGACCTCTTCAAGCCGCTCATCTCGGCAATCCTCAAGGCCTATGGCAACGACACGACCATCAACCTGACCGGCCATAGTCTCGGCGGTGCGGTGGTCAACGACATGGTTGCGCGCGCCGGCCAGTTCGGCATCAAGCATCTGGGCACGGCGATCGCCTATTCATCACCCTACGTGATCAAGAACGGGCACGTTCACAACTACGGCAACGACAACGACCAGATATTCAAATATCTCCAGCCCCACTCGCACTTCGCCAACACGACCGATCACCTCAAATGGATCGGCGACAGCCCGAACGCGCCGGCTGGTGACACGCCCCATACCGACACCGAGGACTACAGCGAACATATTCTCAAGTCGCTGAAAAGCACCTTCGCCCGCATGGGCCAGTCGCTGTTCGATGACGACATGAAGCCCGACTCGACCATCTACGCCATGGGCTTCAACCGCGCCCACAACCATTCGGGTTTTCACACTTTTGATGCCGGCGCGCCGCACAGTCTCTACAACACGATGACGGTCAACTCGAACCGGGGGCAGGAGACCTTCATCCTCGGTGTCGACGCCACCACCAAAAAGCACCAAATTACCCCGGACTTCCTCACGGGCGGCAAGGGCGTCGACCATATCGAAGGCTTTGCCGGCAACGACGTGCTCAACGGTGCGGGTGGCCGCGACCACGTGGCCGGCGGCAAGGGCAACGATTTCATCATCGCTGGCAATGGCGACACGGTCTATTCGGGCATCGGCCATGACGTGATCGACCTCAAAAGCGCCAACGTCAAGGTGACGACCGAGAACGCCCGTATCGCCAACGGCGCGGGCCACGCACCGGATTTCATTTTCGACAATGACGGTGGAACCTTCAACTGGGCCCGCTACGTCAAGGATTTCGGCAACCATCCCGAAAGCCGGGCGACGATCGGCGGCTCCGTAAAATCGGTGGAGTTCAAATACGATTCGAACACTGCTCCATCGGCCGACCTGACCCTGAGGCTCAATGAAATTTCCGACCGCGACCGCAAGGTCAAGTTCGACCTTGCCGGCGGCGACGACGGAAGGGTGACCTTTGTTGGCGGCGGCGATGCCGATCACAACAACACCCTGATCTTCAGGAATTTCGGAGCGTCGGATAACCGCTTCGTCTTCAAGGTCGGCGGCCAGTCGGTCTACAAGGACATCGACAAGGTCGTCATGAAAGACATCGATTTCGTCCTCAAGCACAACATCAAGGATTATTCGGATGCCGAGATGACGGCCTTTACCACCAACCACCTCAATGACTGGGTGCTGGCCAGGACGTCGGACCACACCTTCACGGCCTATTACGTGTCGAGCATCACCAACGACCTGGACCAGCTTGTCGAATCGGCCTCGTTCCGCAATCTTTCCCTGCATGATCTGGTCATCTGAGACGTGCGTTCGATGGCCTGAAAACCGAAGGAACAGCGCATGCGGTTCGTCATCTACGGGGTCGGAGCCATCGGTGGCGCGCTGGCCGTTGACCTCACCCGCGCGGGGCATGACGTGGTCGGCATTGGCCGTGGCGCCCAGCTCGAAGCGATCCGCAAAGACGGTCTGAGACTGAAAACTCCGGACGGGGATCATCACGCGACCTTTGAAATGGTCGCCAACCCCGCAGAGATATCGTTTCGCCGCGACGATATCACCGTCCTCGCCATGAAAAGCCAGCATACCGAAGTGGCCCTTCATGCGCTTCGCGCCGCCGGTATCCGCCCGCAATCGGTCATCTGCGCGCAGAACGGCGTCAGCAATGAAGCCGCGGCGCTCCGCTATTTCGACCATGTGCTTGGCGCTATGCTGATGATGCCGGTCACCTATCTCACCCCCGGCGAAGTGATCGCCAGTGGCACGCCGAAGCGCGGCATTCTCGACATCGGTCTCATTCCGGCGGGCACGGACTCCCGCGTCGATATGGTCTGCGAGGCCCTGAACGGCGCCGGATACGCCGCCTATCCGCACGAGGATGTCATGCGCGCCAAATACGGCAAGCTGTTGCTCAACCTCGTCAACGGCATCGATGCCGTTCTCGGCCGGACCGAGAAGGAAAGTAAATACATCCGCATGGCGCGCGATGAGGCGCGGGCCGTCTATCAGAAGGCGGGAATCGCCTTTGACGATACCGGCGACGAGGACCCGCGCCGCAAGGAGCTTTTAAAGTTTGGTGAGGTGCCGGGGGCACCGCGCATCGGCTCGTCCGCCGCCCAGAGTCTGGCGCGCGGCGCCGGCTCGATCGAGGTCGACTACCTCAACGGCGAGATCGCCCGTCTCGGCCGCCTCCATGGCATACCGACCCCGGTCAATGTCTTTTTCACCGACCTCTGCCAGAAGCTCGTCATCGCCGGCAAACCGCCCGGCAGCCTGAACGAAGAGCAGGTCGACGCGCTCTTTCTCGCCTGGGTCGCCGAGGGGTTCTAGCTTTCAAGCCAGGTGTTGAGCGCTTCGCCGAACCTTTCCGGCTGTTCGACCGGCACGAAATGCCCCGCGTCTTTGATCACCTCAAGCCGGGCACCGGGAATGGCGCCCGCCATCGCCGTTACCTCGCTGATGGGCATGATCTGGTCGTCGGCGCCGGCAACGACAAGTGTTGGCACCCTGATCTCCGTAAGGAGCGGCCGCGAATCGGCGCGGGCGATGATCGCGCGCTGCTGCCTGAGATAGGTATCCGCTCCAACCTGTTCGGCCATCCGCATGCGAAAGGCGATCATCGCCGGATCCTTGGCGTGGCGGGCCTGCATGGCGACGTCGACATTGGCCCGCGCCACGGCCATGAACTTTCCCTTGTCAACCAGATCCATCGCCTGCCGCCGTTTCGCCGTCTGTTCCGGCCGGTCGGGCGCCGCAAGGGTTGCGACAAGGGCGAGCCGGGTGACCCGCTCCGGCGCCCGCCTCAGGATTTCGAATGCGACATAGCCGCCCATCGAATGACCGCCAAGGGCGAATCTTGGCGGCGCTGCGGCCAGCACCGCATCTGCCATGTCCCCGATCGTGGCACCCAGAAGCACGTTGGCGATGAAAAGATGGGCGTATTGCGCCAGCGCGGCCATTGCCGGCGCATAGATTTCGCCAGTGCAATTGAGGCCGGGAACGAGGACCAGACTTTGCATGTTCGCTTTGACTTGAATTGATGCCGGAACTGGACTATATCAGCCTCAAATTCTCAGGGTAACCAGAGAGTGGGTGCCAACCGGCCCCGCTCTTTTTTAATGCCTGGGGCCGGCCGCAGGCAAAATCAGTCCGGTGGACTGAGTTTTGCGCGCCAGGGCCATGAGACCTCCGGTCGAACGGCGTGGTGGCAACGCATTCGGACGGGAAGAGATGGACGAGCGAAGCGAGGACCCCGGCGCACTTTTGCGCCGCCCCGCTGGAGGGCCAGCACTCGGCATAGCGACCAGCGCCATGCAGAGTGCGATGTGGCCCGAGAGGCAAAAGAAGGCGAAGGCTCTGATCGAGAAGCGCTACATCCGCGAAACCGGGCTTGAAACCCGTATTGCCGCGATCATCGAACGCGCGATCAACGGTCTCGGTTTCGAACTGGTGCGGGTGAAGGTGCTGCCGCTCAACGGTTGCACCCTTCAGGTGATGGCCGAGGACGCAAACGGCCGCTTCACCATCACCGATTGCGAAAAGGTGAGCCAGGAGATCAACCCGATTCTTGACGTCGAGGATCCGATCGACCGCGCCTATCATCTCGAGGTCTCCTCGCCCGGCGTCGACAGGCCGCTGGTCCGCGAGCGCGATTTCACCCGTTGGGCGGGTCACGAGGCCCGCGTCGAACTCGCCGACATGGTCAACGGCCGCAAGCGGTTCCGCGGCCTCATCGAAGGCGTTGAAAACGGCCAGGTCCTCGTCAACGTTCCCGACGTGCCCGAGGGCGCCGACCCGATCTTCAAACTGGCGCTCGACAATATCGCCGAGGCCAAACTCATTCTGACCGACCGGCTGCTCGCAGAGGCGGCCGCCCTTCAGGCCAACGACACCGATCTCGACGATCCCGAAATCGAGACGATCGAACTATCACCAGAGGAGATGAACTGATGGCTGTTTCCGCCAACCGGCTTGAACTGTTGCAGATCGCCGACGCCGTGGCGCGCGAGAAGAACATTGACCGCATGATCGTCATCGAGGCCATGCAGGACGCCATGTCTCGTGCCGCCCGCGCCAAGTACGGCTCCGAGACCGAGGTCAAGACCGAGATCAATCCCAAGACCGGTGAAACCCGCCTCTGGCGCCTGCGCGAAGTCGTCGAGGCGGTCGAGGAGCCGGCCCGCCAGATTTCGCTCGAAGACGCAAAGTTCAAGAACGGCGAGGCCCGGATCGGCGACTACATCACCGAACCGCTGCCCCCGATCGAATTCGGCCGCATCGGCGCCCAGTCCGCCAAGCAGGTCATCGTCCAGAAAGTGCGCGAGGCCGAACGCGAACGCACCTACGAGGAATTCCACGACCGTATCGGCGAAATCGTCAACGGCACCGTCAAGCGCGTCGAATACGGCAATGTCATCGTCGATCTCGGCCGTGGCGAAGCCATCATCCGCCGCGACGAACTCATTCCGCGCGAACAGTTCAAATATGGCGATCGCGTGCGCGCCTATATCTACGACGTGCGCGAGGAACAGCGCGGGCCGCAGATTTTCCTGTCGCGCACCCATCCGCAATTCATGGCCAAGCTTTTCATGCAGGAAGTGCCGGAAATCTATGACGGCATCATCCAGATCCGTTCGATCGCCCGCGATCCGGGTTCCCGCGCCAAGATCGCCGTTACCTCGAATGACAGCTCCATTGATCCGGTCGGCGCCTGCGTCGGCATGCGCGGCAGCCGCGTGCAGGCGGTGGTCGCCGAACTGCAGGGCGAGAAGATCGACATCATTCCCTGGACCGAGAACATCGCCGACATGGTCGTTTCGGCCCTGCAGCCGGCGGAAGTGGCCAAGGTCGTGCTCGACGAGCAGGCCGAACGCATCGAGGTCGTGGTCCCCGACGAACAGCTTTCGCTCGCCATCGGCCGGCGCGGCCAGAACGTCCGCCTCGGCTCCCAGCTCATCGGCTGGGACATCGATATCCTGACCGAGCAGGAAGAATCCGAACGCCGCCAGAAGGAGTTCGTCGAGCGCTCCGAACTCTTCATGAACGCCCTCGACGTCGACGAAATGGTTGCCCAGCTTCTCGCCTCGGAGGGCTTCTCGTCGGTCGAGGAACTCGCCTATGTCGACCTGAGTGAAATCTCGATGATCGAAGGTTTCGACGAGGGCACCGCCACCGAAATCCAGGCGCGCGCCAACGATTATCTCGACGCCATCGAGCGCGAATTCGACGAGGAGCGCCAGAAGCTCGGCGTCTCCGACGATCTCTACCAGATCGAGGGGTTGAACGCGGCCATGCTTGCTGCCCTCGGGCGCGAGGGCATTAAGACGGTCGACGATTTTGCCGGTTGCGCCGTCGACGACCTCTGCGGCTGGACCGAGCGCCGCGACGGCGAGCTCAAGACCTACGAAGGCACTTTCTCGAACCTGCCCGTCAGCCGCGAGGAAGCCGAGCAGATGATCATGCAGGCGCGCCTGATGGAAGGCTGGGTCACCGAGGAAGATCTTGCCGCGGGCGCCGAAGCCGAACTCGAACCGGAGGCGACGGCCTGATCATGGCCGACGGGCAACCGAAGGGGTCAGATGGCCAAACGCGAAGACATTCTGCGCCAGTGCGCCGTCACCCGCGAGGAGCGGGCCACGGCCGATCTCGTGCGCTTTGCGCTCGGGCCGGATGATCTCATTGCCCCCGACGTCGACGGTCGCGCCCCGGGGCGCGGCGTCTGGGTCGGGCTTGGCCAGAAACTGGTTGCAGAGGCCGAGCGGCGCAAAGTCTTCGCCAAAAGCCTGAAATCGCCGGTCAAGGTGCCGCAAGACCTTGCACTTCTCACAAGGTCGCGTTTAGAACAGCGCCTGACTGGGGCATTGGGGCTTGCGCGCAAGGCCGGCCAGATCGCGACCGGTGCCGCCAAGGTGGCCGGGGCGCTGTCTGGCGGACATATACTGGCGCTTTTCACCGCCATCGATGCGGCGCCCGACGGACGGCGCAAGATGCTTGCGCATCTCAAGGCCGCGCCCAACGCGGCCGGAATACGGCATTTCGAGCTCTTAACCGCTGAACAAATGAGTTTGGCAACGGGCCGGGAAAATGTGATACACGCGGCCCTGACTGAAGGGGCGGCGGCACGAGGCGCCTTGGATCGGGCCGACAGGCTGGCCCGCTACCTGGCAAACTGAACGGAAGAAGACGCGACTAGATGAGCGATAACGAAAACAGCAACGAAAGCTCGGGCACCTCCGGCAAGCGCACCCTTTCGCTTAAGGGCGGCTCCGGCGTGAGGCCGGTCGTCTCGCGTTCGTCGCGCTCGGTGGTCGTCGAAAAGCGCACCCGCCGCGTTCTGACCCCGGGTGCCGGCGGTGGACCGCGTCCGCACGCCAATGCGCCGGCCGTCGCGCCGGTCAGCCCACGTCGCGCGCCGGCGCCGCAGCCATCGTCTGACGCCCAGCATGGGTCCGGCCTGACCAGCAGCGAAGCCCAGGCCCGCGAACGCGCTCTGCGCGAAGCGGCAGCCCGCCAGGCCGACGAGGTCGCGCAGCACCAGGAAGACGAGCGCCGCCGCGCCGAGGAAGACAAGCGCCGCGAGGCGATCAAGGCCGACCAGCAGCGCCTGCGCGATGAAGAAGAAGCCCTGAGAATTCAGGAGCAGACCCAGAAGTCGAGCGCCGTTGCCCGCGAAAAGCCGTCCGCCCGCGCCCGCCCGACGGAGACGGTTGTCGCCGCACCGCCCCCGCCCGCCAACGAAGAGGATTCGCGCGCGCGCCGCACGGCCGCGCCGGCCCCCGAACGCACCCGCGAGGAAGAGGAAGAATCGGCGCGCCGGAGCCTCAGGCCCGCGCCGGAACGGCCCGTGCGCAAGGCTGGCGACGGCGACGGCCGCCGCCAGGGCCGGCTGACCATCACCACCGCCTTAACCGAGAACGACCGCGACCGCGGTCCCTCGCTCGCCGCCCTGCGCCGCCGCCGGGAAAAGCAGAAGGGCCGCAGCATGACCGCTGCGCCGAAGATTTCGCGCGAAGTCGTCATTCCCGAGGCAATCACCGTTCAGGAACTCGCCAACCGCATGGCCGAGCGCTCCGTCGACGTGATCAAGCTGCTCATGCAGCAGGGCCAGATGGTCAAGATCAACGACGTGCTCGATGCCGACACGGCCGAGCTGATCGCTACCGAAATGGGTCACACGGTCAAGCGCGTCGCCGAAAGCGACGTCGAAGAGGGCTTCATCGAGGATATCGAGAAGGTCGATGCCACCGATATGGCGCCGCGCCCGCCGGTCGTGACCATCATGGGCCACGTCGATCACGGCAAGACCTCGCTGCTCGACGCCCTGCGCCATGCCAATGTGGTGGCCGGCGAAGCGGGCGGCATTACCCAGCATATTGGCGCCTACCAGGTCGATGTGAACGGCCAGCCGATCACCTTCCTCGACACGCCGGGCCATGAGGCTTTCACCTCCATGCGCGCCCGCGGCGCCAACGCCACCGATATCGCCGTTCTGGTCGTGGCGGCCGATGACGGCGTCATGCCGCAAACGATCGAATCGATCAAACATGCCAAGGCCGCCGGCGTGCCGATCATCGTCGCCATCAACAAGATCGACCGGCCCGACGCCGAACCCCAGCGCGTGCGCACCGAACTGCTGCAGCACGAAGTCTTCGTTGAGACGATGGGTGGTGAAACCCTCGACGTCGAAGTCTCGGCCAAGAACCACACCAATCTCGACAAGCTGCTCGAAACCATCCTGCTGCAGGCCGAAGTGCTCGAACTCAAGGCCAAGGCCAAGGGTGCGGCGTCCGGCATCGTTGTCGAGGCCAAGCTCGACAAGGGCCGCGGCGCGGTTGCCACCGTTCTCGTGCAGAACGGCGAACTCGCCGTCGGCGACATCGTCGTGGCCGGCGGCCAATGGGCCCGCGTCCGCGCGCTGATCAACGACAAGGGCGAGCAGATCAAGGTCGCCCCGCCCTCGACCCCGGTCGAAGTGCTCGGCTTCACCGGCGTGCCGGAAGCGGGCGACCGTTTCGGTGTCGTCGACAACGAGCAGCGCGCCCGTGAAATCACCGAATACCGCCAGCGCCGCGACCGCGAAGGCACCGGGCTGCCCTCGGTCACTTCGCTCGAACAGATGATGAGCCAGCTCAAGACCGCCGATGTGGCGCGCTTCCCGCTGGTCATCAAGGGCGACGTACAGGGCTCGGTCGAGGCCATTGTCAATGCGCTCGAAAAGCTCGGGACCGACGAAGTTTCCGCCCAGATCCTCAACTCGGCCGTGGGCGGCATCACCGAATCCGACGTGACCCTCGCCAAGGCCTCGGGCGCCATCGTCATCGGCTTCAACGTCCGCGCCAACAAGCAGGCGCGCGAACTGGCCGAGCGCGAAGGCATCGAAATCCGCTACTACAACGTGATTTACGACCTGGTCGACGACGTCAAGCAGGCCATGTCGGGCATGTTGGCCCCGGAAATCCGCGAAACCTTCATCGGCTACGCCGAGGTCCTCGAGGTTTTCAATATCTCGAAAGTGGGCAAGGTTGCCGGCTGCCGCGTCACCGACGGCCTCGTCGAACGCGGCTCGGGCGTACGTCTGCTGCGCGACGACGTCGTCATCCACGAAGGCATGCTCTCGACCCTCAAGCGCTTCAAGGACGAGGTCAAAGAAGTGCCCGCCGGCCAGGAATGCGGCATGGCGTTCGAAAACTATCACGACATGCGCCCGGGCGACGTCATCGAATGCTTCCGCGTCGAAAAGGTCACGCGGACGCTCTAAATTTGTACCACCGGCAACCCTCTCCCGGCCGCGCGGCCGGGACATTGCGTTTGAAAGGACCGGCGCGATGATCCGTCAAACTGGTGCGCCTCTCGTTGGGCTCATCTTCATGCTGTCGCCCGGTCTTGCATGGGCCGAGGACCAGCCGCCGGCGGCCGAGCCCGAAATGCAGGCCCAGGAGCGCGTGCTGCTGGTCGAACTTGCCGGCCACTACATCGCCATGCCCTTTCCCGGCTTCATCGCCGAAGAAGTGACCGGCGACGCCGTTTTCCCGCTCATGCAGTCCCAGCGTCTCTCCCACGACGCCAATGTCGAGCAGATCGACTTCGTGCCGGTCAGCGAAAGTTTCGACGACTGGACCGGACACCTGTCGGCCCTGGCGATCAAGGCGCCCGACGTCGCCTACGAAACCATGGTGGGCTCATTGGTCGCGCCGATCAGGCAAATCTGTTCCCCCGATCGGGTGCTCACCACAACCATTTCGCCGCAGGGCTCCGCGCGCTTTGGCACCTATGTCGTGATGTGCGGTCAGTATGCCGAGAACGCCGCAGGTGTCGATGAAGGCGAGGGGGAAATTCTGCTCGCGGTCGTGCTCAAGACGGCCGCGGGGGCCGTCAAGGTCTGGACCGAATTTCGCGGACCGGCCTTCGATCTCGACAATTCGGAGACTTGGCCGATCTCCGAAGCCGAACTCGCTCTTTATGCGGTTGAACTGCAGCTCCGAACCAATGTCTGGAGCATCGAGGGCTGATCGTGACGCGCAAGGCCTCCCACTCCGAGCCCTCGCAGCGCATGCTTCGCGTCGGCGAACTGATCCGCCACGAACTGGCGGCCCTTTTCGCGCGCGACGAGATCATGGACGAGGAACTTTACGGGATCACCATAACCGTTCCCGAAGTACGCGTGTCGCCGGACCTCAAGCTCGCCAGCGCCTACATCATGCCGCTTGGCGGCGTGCATGCGGGCGAGGTGGTCAAGGCCCTCAACCGCAACAAGAAATTCATCCGCGGCCGCATCGTTCCGCACCTCGGCCTCAAATATGCGCCCGAACTCAGGTTTCTTGTCGACGAAACCTTCGAGGAGGCCGACCGGATCGACACGCTTCTCCGCTCCGAGCGGGTGCAGCGTGACCTGCATCCGGACGACGATGCGGAAGAGGAATAGGCCTCAACAGTTCGGGACTCGAACCGCCAATGACTGGCGAAAACCAGCAAAAACGCCCCAAGCGCGACATATCCGGATGGCTGGTGTTGAACAAGCCGTTCGACGTTGCCTCCACCGAAGCGGTGGGCAAGGTGCGCTGGCTATATGCGGCGAAAAAGGCCGGCCATGCCGGCACGCTCGATCCGCTCGCGACCGGGGTTCTGCCGATCGCATTGGGAGAGGCGACCAAGACGGTGCCCTACATTCAGGACGGCACAAAGGTCTACCAGTTCACCGTCAGTTGGGGCGCGGCGACCAGCACTGATGATCGGGAGGGCGAGGTGGTCGCGACCTCGGA
The DNA here is from genome assembly GCA_020638095.1 of Hyphomicrobiaceae bacterium. Lineage (GTDB taxonomy): Bacteria > Pseudomonadota > Alphaproteobacteria > Rhizobiales > Devosiaceae > JACKJF01. The sequence goes on from JACKJF010000003.1 coordinate 594,827, forward strand.
TGTCCGCCCGGAGGAAGTGGCTGTGCTTGCGGCGCTTCCACGCTTCACCGGCGAGATCATCCAGGTGCCGCCCGCCTTTTCCGCGATCAGGATCGGTGGCGAACGCGCCTACGACCTGGCCCGCGCCGGCGAAAAGCCCGACATGCCCCCGCGCCAGGTCGTGATCGACCGCTTTGACCTGATCGAGCACGGGACCGAGGAAAGCCGTTTCGAGGTTGAATGCGCCAAGGGCACCTATGTGCGTGCGCTTGCCCGCGACCTTGCCGAGGCGCTCGGCACGAAGGGGCATGTATCAGCGCTTCATCGCGCCCGTGTCGGTCCTTTTTCCGATACCATGGCCACCGGCCTGGCCGATCTTGAGGCGATGGACCCTGAAACCCGCGACGCCACGCTCAAACCGATTGCCGCCGGGCTCGAGGGACTGGCCGAAATCGCCCTCACCGCCGACCAGGCGGCGCGCGTGCGCCTCGGCAACCCCGTTCTGCTGACCGGCGCCAGCGCGCCTCTGGCCATCAATGAATGCTATGCCGGTCTTAGGGGAAAAGTCGTCGCCATCGGCTACATCGAAAAGGGCCAGTTTCACCCCTCCCGCATTGTTTTCGACGCCTGATCCGGGCTGCCCTGCAAAAGGCGCAAAACCCCCGCAAGACTTGGGAAAATCGCCCTGATCGGCTAGAAAGGTTCAGGCAAAACCCTGACTGATTCGGATCATATGAACATTCCAGAACCCGCCCCTCAGGCGCCGGAATACGGCGCTGATTCCATCAAGGTTCTCAAGGGGTTGGACGCGGTGCGCAAGCGCCCCGGCATGTATATCGGCGACACGGACGACGGTTCGGGCCTGCACCACATGGTCTACGAGGTGGTCGACAATGCCATCGACGAGGCTTTGGCCGGCTATGCCGATCTCGTCACGGTGACCCTCAACGCCGATGGCTCGGTCACGGTGATCGATAACGGGCGCGGCATTCCGACGGATCTGCACAAGGACGAGGGCGTGTCCGCCGCCGAGGTCATCATGACCCAGCTCCATGCGGGCGGCAAATTCGACCAGAATTCCTACAAGGTTTCTGGCGGCCTTCACGGCGTCGGCGTCTCTGTGGTCAATGCCCTTTCGCTCTGGCTGAAACTCAGGATCCGCCTCAAGGGCAAGATCCATGAAATGAGTTTCACCCATGGCGTCGCCGACGCGCCGCTCAAGGTCACCGGCGAATACCAGCCGGACAAGAAGCCGGGCACCTATGATGGCCGTTCGGGCACCGAGGTCACCTTTATGCCCTCGCATGGGACCTTTTCCATGGTCACCTTCGATTTCGCGACTCTGGAGCACCGCCTGCGCGAACTGGCCTTCCTCAATTCCGGCGTGCGTATCGTGCTGAATGATCTGCGGCCGGCCGAGCCAGTGTCAGCCGAACTTTTCTACCAGGGCGGTCTCGAAGCCTTTGTCCGCTATCTCGATCGCACCCGGAACGCCCTGATCACCGACCCGATCAATTTCAGCGTCGAAAAGGAAGGCCTGACGGTCGATTGTGCCCTCTGGTGGAACGACGGCTACCACGAGAACGTGCTCTGCTTCACCAACAACATTCCCCAGCGCGACGGCGGCACCCACCTTGCCGGTTTCCGCGCCGCGCTCACCCGCCAGATCACCTCCTATGCCGACGAAAGCGGCATCACCAAGAAAGAGAAGGTGCAGCTGACCGGCGACGATTGCCGCGAAGGGCTGACGGCGGTGCTCTCGGTCAAGGTGCCCGACCCCAAATTCTCGTCCCAGACCAAGGACAAGCTCGTTTCCTCCGAAGTCCGCCCGGCCGTCGAAAGCTCCGTCAGCGAGAAACTGTCCGAATGGCTTGAGGAGCATCCGACCGAGGCCCGCACCATCGCCTCCAAGGTCGCCGAGGCCGCCGCCGCGCGTATGGCCGCGCGCAAGGCGCGGGAGTTGACCCGGCGCAAATCGGCCCTCGATATCTCCTCGCTGCCCGGCAAGCTTGCCGACTGTCAGGAACGCGACCCCGCCAAGTCCGAAGTCTTCCTCGTCGAGGGCGACAGCGCCGGTGGCTCCGCCAAGCAGGGGCGCGACCGCGCGACCCAGGCCGTGCTGCCCCTGCGCGGCAAGATTCTCAACGTCGAACGCGCGCGCTTCGACCGCATGCTCGGTTCCGAACAGGTGGGCACGCTCATCACCGCCCTCGGCACCGGCATCGGGCGCGAGGAATTCGACATCGAGAAACTGCGCTACCACAAGATCATCATCATGACCGACGCCGATGTGGACGGCGCCCATATCCGCACGCTGCTTCTGACCTTCTTCTTCCGTCAGATGCCCGAGATCATCGAGCGGGGACACCTCTATATCGCCCAGCCGCCGCTTTACAAAATCAAGCGCGGCCAGTCCGAGCAATATCTCAAGGACGAGCGGGCGCTTGAGGACTATCTCCTCAGAACCGGATCGGACGACGCCATTCTGCAAACGGCGCAGGGGCTCAGCCATGCCGGCGAAGACCTCCGCGATCTCGCCGACAAGGCCCGCACCTTCGTGCACGCGGTCGAGGGTCTCAATACTCGCTACAACCGCACCGTCATTGAACAGGCCGCCATTGTCGGCGCCCTCGACGTCGAGGCCATGCGTGATGCCGAACGTGCCCCGCGACTGGCTGCCGCCCTCGCCGAACGGCTCGATCTTCTCGCCGACGAGGTCGAACGCGGCTGGCACGGCGATGCCGACGGCTCCGACGGGCTAAGGGTCTGGCGCACCGTGCGCGGCGTCGAGGAGGCCTATCAGCTCGATATCGGCCTCATTGCCTCGGGTGACATCCGCCGCATCAACCATCTCGCCCTGCAGTTCGGCCCGCTCTATGCCGGCGTTGCGACCCTCAGGCGCAAGGATGTCGAAACCCCGATCCACGGTCCGTTCTCGCTTTTCGAGGCAATCACCGGCGCCGGGCGCAAGGGTGTGTCCCTCCAGCGCTACAAAGGGCTTGGCGAAATGAACGCCGAGCAATTGTGGGAAACGACCCTCGATCCAAATGTCCGCACCCTTTTGCAGGTGCACGTCAAGGAATCCGACACGGCCGACGAAATCTTCAGCCAGTTGATGGGCGACCTCGTCGAACCCCGCCGCGACTTCATTCAGGACAACGCCCTCAACGTCGCCAATCTGGACGTCTAGGTGCTTTCAGTGTTCTTCCAAGAATAAGTTAGAAAATACGGACATAAGCTGAGCCGGATAACGGCATAAGTTGGCTTTGGCAGCCAAGGCGTCGCTTCTCGCCTGAAAACTGGGTGATCAATGCCGTCATTGCGTGATCAGCAATGAGGTCGAACAGTGGAGACAAAAGACAAGCACACCAGGATCTCGCGAGAGGTGCCTTCATTTACTCTTGTCTGCGCATGAATTCCGCAAACAACGGAACTGTGAAGTCGAGATACCCATGGTCGGTGCTGTATATCATGCCCTTCGAGATGATGTTGGCGCGGGTTGGGCCTAACGATTGATGGGTTCTGCCCATGCTCTTCGCAACCTCAGCGATGGCGTAGGGACCATCACCAAGTGCGGCCATCGCTTTTACAAATTGGACTTCTGCTTTCGTCAGTCTATCAATTCGAACACGGAAGAAACCAGCATCGAGAAGTGCCAGTGTTTCGGCGTAGGAGGCATCTGCTTCGGCAGATGAGATCTCCGGACCCACTGCGTTGTTCCAGGTTACGAATGCCCATTCCTGGAGAAAGAAGGGATAGCCCTGCGTGCGCTCGACAATCATGTCTAACGCGGCTTTGGCAATCTGCCCTCCTTCGACAGCAATTGGTTTCTCGACCGCTCGAGCGGCTGAATGCCGATCCAATGCACCGACTTCGGGGTACAGGAAGAGCCGCTCAGCGTACGATTTTGCTTCGCCTGCAAGGCGTGCAACCTGGGGCAACCCGGCGCCGACCATGACTACGGGCAACCCCTCTTGGGACATTTTGTGAATTGCGACAATCAGCGCCGAGAGGTCTGCCTCGGAAAGGTACTGGACCTCATCAATGAGGAATATCCACCCTTTGCCGGCAGCGCTAGCCGCGCGTCCGATCATCTCAAAAAGAGCAGGAAGATCGTACTGCAGGTCTCCGCTGTCGGCCAGTCCGGGTTCCGGTTCAACACCGACTTCGACGCCTGCCACCTCGATTTTGAATGCCGATGCGAAGTTGCGAAGCCCCCTTAGGCCCCGCGTGGCGATGTGCTTTGCCGCTTCGACGCCAGAAAGCGAACGCATGACCTTTCGAAGTTCTGGATAAATGAGTTTGGGAAGGCTCTCTCCCTCGGGGGCTTCAACTTTTGAGATGATCAGGTTCTCGCTCTCTGCGATTCTGCCAATCTCGTTGAGTAGGACCGTTTTGCCGGTGCCTCGCAATCCCAAAAGCATGATCGAACGCGCACTTCGTCCCTTCACTGCTCTTCCGCATGAGATGCGCGCGTTCTCCAAAATTGCTTCACGTCCGGCAAGTTCTGGAGGCCGACTGCCAGCACCTGGTGCAAACGGGTTTCGATACGGGTCCATGCCAATCCACCTTAAAGCGAGAGTTTAGTGACTTATAGCGAAGTCTAGTGAAAAACGCTAGACTTCCGTAGAGTATGCTATAGCTCGTTGAGGCGAAAGAACTCGGTGCACGTCCGATTCGGTATCGGACGCGCGGGTCAGCTTCTCGCTCAAAGGTGCGAACAAGGCCATCAACAAAGGCCGCGTGGCCGACTTCTGGGCGATGTCGCTAAACTGGCGCCACGAAAATACATCCCCGTTTCTGGCACTACCAATTTATGCCCGGCATCTGGTCGCCGCAGATCAACTTATAGTCGGTACCGAGCTCAACTTATGGCAGTATAAGTAACGAAAAAGCCCGGTTTCCCGGGCCCGACGTGTTCAACTTATGGATGGAAGAACATTCAGCAATCGTGGAAGGCCCTCATCCTGAGCCTGTCGAAGGATGGGGACAAAACGCCTGCCGAACGATGCCTTCGGTTTAGCGGATCACCAAACGAACGGCACCAGCTTCCTGGTCTTTGCCGCATAGGCAGCGAACTGCTCGCCGTAATGTTCGGCCAGATGCCTGTCGAGCATTGGCACGTTGTAGAAGGCAAAGAAGCAGAAGATGAAGACCGGGATAGCCCAGCCCCAGAGCGACTGGGCGATGATCGCGTAGCCGACGATCCAGAGCACGTCGCCGAAAAAGTTGATGTGCATCGAAAGCGCGAAAAATCCGCCGGTAAAGAGCTTGCCCCTGTTCGCCGGGTCCTTCTTGAAACGGTCGCGCTGCAATTCCCCGCCGGTATTGAGAATGCATCCGAGCGCAAAAAGCACCATGCCGAGATAGTCCCAAAGGCCGAGCGGCGCATCCGAGGGGAGAACGAGGATGGCAAATCCGAGGTAGTAGAGCGCAAAGGCGAACGGAACGGTGAAGGCCTCGTCCCACTTCAGGCTCCGCTTCATCAGGTAGAACATGGTGAAGGCCATGCGTCCCAGAATGATCAGCGAAAAGACGATGATGACGTAGCGCCGGGCCGGAATGCCATCGGGGAGCGTGCCGCCGAAAAGCGGTGCAAACAGGCGTTCGCCGCCCCAGAACATCACCCAGGCCGAGACGAAAAGAATGATCAGTTCGAGCCCGGTGACGGTGAGCTTTTGCGGTATGGACGCCGACTTCTGGCCGTAAAGGTCCATGTGTTTCTCCTTCATTGCGCCGGGGCCGATCCGATGACCGCCGCCAGATAGATTTCGCCTTCGAGTTCGGCGATGAACCTTCGGGCGTCTGCATCAGCCAAATCCTGCGTTGCGCCTTCGCGCACCAGCGCCGCCGCCAGCGCCCCGATTGCCCGGCGGTAGATTTCGCTGACCTCGTCGCGGAATCGCGGAAGCCGCGACAGCGAGTCGAAGAAAAGGGCATAGTAGCGGGTCAGGTCCGCCCCGGCCGCGTCGCCGGTCTCGGCCAGCTGCCGGTAGAATTCCCGGATCGCGTCTTTCTGATCGCCTGACGCCATAAGTGTATGTGCATCCCAGTCCATCTGGTCGAACGGCGAGGGAAAGAACGTCGCGATTACCTCTTCATAGAGTGCCTGCTTGGAAGCGAAATGGTGATAGAAGGCCCCTTTGGAGAGCCCGGTCTCCCCAAGAATGTGATTGATGCCGGTTCCATCGAAACCATGGGCAAGAAAGAGCCGGAACCCGGTTTCAAGAATCGCCTCACGTCCGCTCATCGGACCATCTCCCTGTGCGGCGCGCTCAGGCCAAGTGCGATCGCCAGCATCAGGAGCCCGTCGGTCAGGATGACTTCCGGATAGGCGCGGTGCAGAAGCGTCACGAAGACGAGCATCAGCACAACCTGTCCGATTGCCGCCAACGACGCAAAGCGCCGCACCAGCAATTCGGCGAGCCCGGTCGCAAACATGAAAGTGGCGGCGATGACGATGGCAAGACGCTCGTGTCCTGCGATCAGCGCCGAAACGCCGGCCAGCCGGGTTCCCTGGTTCGCCCCTGCCATGCGCGCGAAAATCTCGGCAATGTCCTCGCCGAGACCGAAAAAGTTGACGACCGCCGAGACGATGAAGGCCACGCCAACGAGGCGCAGCAACCACAACCTCCAGTTTGCCGTCAGGACTGGCCGCGCGTCGGAATTATCGGCTGCGACCCCGGACACGGCCAATGGTCTTCTCGCCTTGTCATTTTCCTGCATCCATCATCTTTCGCAATAAACAGACCGGTCTGTCGGTACGCATGTATGCGGCCGCTGTCAAGTTTCGAGACGGGCAAGGTGGGAGGTGTAAGAGTGGGCGAGACAGGCGTGAGTAGGCGGGGGAAGAGTACGTGGGCGAGGCGTGCGAACGCAGGTGAAGTGGGTGAGCGGTGGAAGGACGAGTGAGGCCCCAATTCTGGCGTCGGGGCCGCTCTGCACGCCTGGCCGCCCCGCGCATCCGCTCGCATCGTGCCGGTCTGCTCACGAAGGGTTAACGGCCCATAAACCGGCCACATTTATGCTATTGAGGCCCTTCTGGGGGTCCGTCCGCCATGCGGGCCGTTTCCGTTTCCTCGAAAAAACCGGCTCATGGACATAAAGCTTTCCGACGACGATCGTATTGGCGGGCGCCGCAAGAAGTCCCGGTCGAGCGGTCGTGCCAGCGCCAAACGCGACACGTCGAAGAAGTCGGGCCGCAGCCAGAGGGCCGAAACCAAAAAGAAGTCGACCTCCCGCCGCGCCTTCGGCCGCTCGAAGGCCAAGAAGCCCTTCACCTTCTGGCGGGGTGTGTGGGCCCTGTTCTACTGGAGCATGGTCGTCTTCATGTGGGTCGGTATCGGGGCCGCCGCCATCATCGCCTATTACGCCCTGCAGCTGCCCTCGTCCGACAGCTGGGCCGTGCCCGAGCGGCCCGCCAATATCCGCATCGTCGCCGCCAACGGCCAGCTTATTTCCAACCGCGGCAAGATGGGCGGCGAGGCGGTGGCCCTGCACGAACTGCCCGAATATGTGCCCGCCGCTTTCGTCGCCATCGAGGACCGCCGCTTCTTCCAGCATTTCGGGCTCGACCCGATCGGCATCATCGGTGCCATGCGCATCAACATATCCCAGGGGCGGATGCCGCTCTCCGGCAATGGCGGTTCGACCATCACCCAGCAGGTCGCCAAGAACCTCTTCCTGACCCCCGACCAGACGATCGGCCGCAAGATTCAGGAGGCCGTGCTCGCCCTCTGGCTCGAACAGACCTATTCGAAGCAGGAAATCCTCGAACTCTACATCAACCGCATGTATTTCGGCGCCGGCGCCTATGGCATCGAGGCGGCAGCCCAGCGCTATTTCGGCAAGTCGGCGCGCAATCTCAGCCTCGGCGAGGCCGCCATTCTCGCGGGCGTCCTGAAGGCGCCATCGTCCCTTTCGCCCGACACGCATCCCGACGCCGCCGCCGCGCGCGCCAAGCTCGTGCTCCAGTCCATGGCCGAAGAGGGTTATATTTCCGACGCGGAGGCCGCCGCCGCCGCCATCGACCCGAACAAGCGTATCCGTACCCGCGTCGCCGGAGCCGAATATTACGTTGCCGACTGGGTCGAATCCCTGATGAATTCCTATATCGGCGACGTCAATCAGGACGTGGTCGTCACCACCACCATCGACTGGAACCTGCAGAAGGAAGCCGAATTCGCCGTTCGGGAAGTTGTCGGCCAGAACGGCGAGGAACGCCATTTCTCGCAAGGTGCGCTGGTCTCGATGACCACCGACGGTGCCGTAAAGGCCATTGTCGGCGGGGTCGACTATTCCGACAGCCAGTATAACCGCGCCGTCACTGCGCGCCGCCAGCCCGGTTCGAGCTTCAAGCCCTTTGTCTATCTCGCGGGCCTTGAAGCCGGCCTCACCCCCGATTCCAAGGTACTCGACGCGCCCTTTGACATCGATGGCTGGGCACCCAAGAACTACAACGACCGCTACGCTGGTGAGGTGACCCTTCGCACCGGTTTGGCCTATTCGCTCAACACGGTGGCCGGGCGGCTGATTCTCAGCGTCGGACCCGAAAAGGTCATCGAGATTGCCCATCGTCTCGGCATTTCGACCCAGATCGATCCGGTGCCCTCCATCGCGCTCGGTACCGCCGGCATTTCCCTGCTCGAACTGACCGGCGCCTATGCGCCCTTTGCCAACGGCGGCGTCGGTGTCATCCCCCACGTCATTTCGCGCATCGAAACCGCTGGCGGCCAGGTGCTCTATCAGGACATTCCCGCCGGCCCCGGCCAGGTGATCGCGCCCCAATACGTGGGCATGATGAACGACATGCTCTCCGAGGCGGTCGAGGTGGGCACCGGCAAGGCGGCGAGCCTGCCCGGCTGGCAGATCGCCGGCAAAACCGGCACCACCCAGGAAAACCGTGACGCGGTCTTTGTCGGCTATTCGTCCCGCCTCGTCACCGGCGTGTGGGTCGGCAACGACGACAACAGCGCCATGAGCGGCGTTGGCGGCGGATCATTCCCGGTCGAAATCTGGACCCAGTACATGCAGAAGGCCCACGAGGGCCTGACGCCCGCCGCCCTGCCCAATATCGGTTTCGTGCCGGGCCAGACCCCGGCAAACGACAACAATCCTGCAGGCCAGCAGACCCAGCAGGGCGACCGGCCGCGCACCCTTGTCGACCTGATCAACCAGCTCTTTGGCAACGGCTGACCCGCAGATGACCGACGCTTCCGTTCCGCCCTCACCGAAGCTTCGGCGTGCCCTCGGCCTGCCGCTTCTCACGCTTTACGGGCTTGGCGTCACGGTGGGCGCCGGCATTTATGTCCTGGTTGGCGCAACCGCGGCCAAGGCGGGCATTTACGCCCCCGTCTCCTTCGTCCTTGCAGCCATCACCGTGGCCTTTACCGGGCTGACCTATTCCGAGCTTGCCACGCGCTTTCCCGTCAGCGCCGGCGAGGCCGCCTATGTCGATGCGGGCTTTCGCTGGCCACCCCTGTCACTCGTCGTTGGACTGCTTGTGGCCCTTTCGGGCGTCGTCTCCGCCGCTGCGGTCACGATCGGCGCCGCCGCCTATCTGGTTGCCTTCATCGAGCTTCCTCTGCCGCTCGTCACCATCGCCATTGTCGTGCTGATGGGTCTGATCGCCTTTTGGGGCATTGCCCAATCGGTTTTTCTGGCCGCTCTGATCACCGTCGTCGAACTCGGCGGGCTGGCCTTTGTCATCCTTTGGGGTTTCGCCACGGCGCAACCGACGGGTGCCGATCTGCTTCGCCTGCTGCCGCCGCTCGAACCCGGCCCCTGGCTCGGCATCGGTGCCGCCTCGCTTCTCGCCTTTTTCGCCTTTGTCGGCTTCGAGGACATGGCCAATGTCGCCGAGGAAGTGCGTGACCCGGCCCGCACCATGCCGCGTGCCGTATTGCTGACGCTCGCGCTTTCGACCCTGCTCTATGTGCTGGCGACCGTGGCCGTCATCCTCAGCGTGCCGCTCGACCAGCTTAGCGGTTCCGACGCGCCGCTGATCCTTGTCTTTTCCGGCGCGAGCCAATGGGTGCGCGATCTCTTTGCCCTCATTGCCGTCGTCGCCACCATCAACGGCATTCTGGCGCAGATCATCATGGCGTCCCGCGTTGTCTATGGCCTTGCCGAACGCGGCCAGCTGCCGCGCGTGCTTGCCGCCGTCTCCCCGCGCACGCAAACGCCCGGCCCCGCAACCGCGCTGATCGTTCTGGCCATCATACTTTTGACCCAGACCCTGCCGATCGGCGCCCTCGCCGAGCACACGTCGCAGATCGTTCTGACGGTCTTCGTCCTGGTCAATCTCGCCCTCATCCGCATCAAGGGCGCGGAACACGCAAAGACCGGCGACGGGTTCCGCGTGCCCGTCGCCATTCCCGTCCTCGGGGTTGTGACTGGCCTTTTGCTGCTCGCCTCGACGGTCCTCTAGGGCATGTTCAGGCGTTGAGCGGCATCGGCATCGGCATCGGTCCGGTAGATCGATGCGCCGCGAGATGCGTGGCGGTTTTCCGGTTCGAACATCTGACCATCAAAGTCCCGGACCAAGCGCTTTGCTTGCATCAGAACGTGACAGGTCCAGAAAATCAGGCGGACGCGCCAAGTTCCGCCAGCAGATCGTCGAGCTGTGCATATTGCTCCGGCACGCCGCCTTCCATCCCGGCGATCGCGGCATCAAGCGCCTCCTTGCTGGGGTAAAGTTCGCTCAGAACGACCAGCGTCTGGCCACGCGCCTCGGAGAAGGTCAGCGTCGAAACGGCGCCCTCTTCACCCTCTTCGTTGGTCCAGACCAGGCGGGCGTTCGGCACGACCTCGATATACTTGCCGAAGAACGCCATCGATCCAGATTGGCCGTCGCTGAACTCGAAGCGATAGCCGCCGCCGCTCCTCGCATCGACCTCGCAGCCGACCAGCGCCCAGCCCGTCGATTTGGGCGCCCACCAGCGCTTCAGCAATTCCGGCTCGGTCCAGGCCCTGAAAACGATGCGCGCCGGGCCGTTGAATGTCCGGGTCACCACGAGTTCGCGGTCGGACTTGCGTGTCACGTCCGTTTGCTGCGCCAAGCCGCCCTTGCGTCCCGTTTCTGCGTCGCTCATCCTAGTTCTCCATCTTCTTGAGTTCTGCAACGATCTCGTCGAGATCCGCGAAGCGGGCGTCCCAGATCTGCCGGTATTGTTCGATCCAGGCGGCTTCATCGCCAAGGCCGCGCCCGCCAAGCCGGCAGGTCCTGACCCGTCCTACCTTCTGGGTTGTCACCAGTCCCGCCCGTTCAAGCACCCCGACATGCTTCTTCATGCCCGTCAGGGTCATGTGAAACTTCTCGGCAAGATCGCTGATCGAGGCGTCGCGCCGCCCAAGCTCCTCCAGAACGCCGCGGCGCGTGGCGTCCGAAAGGGCGCCAAAGGAATTGTCGAGTTGGGGTCTATCAAGCTGAACCATTTGGTTCAGTATTAGGTGATGACACAGTAAAAATCAAGCGGTTCCTGGTCTTTCGTTCTGAACGGCTGATTGGTCAGCCATCCATGCATTCGCGCCGCCTTGCCTTGGGAGCCTTGAATAGTCAGAATCGCCGCCGAACCAGCGGAGACCAGACCATGAAGCCCATCGCAAATCTCGATGACATCGACCAGTTCGACGATGTGGAGGACATGGGCTTCTACACCTCGAAGCGGGCCGCCGTCGGCGTCCGGATCGGCGCCCGGCAACTCGGTTACAACCTTACCGTGCTGCCGCCCGGCAAGGCGCAGTGCCCCTTTCATTCACATCGTGCCGAGGAAGAGATGTTTCTCATTCTGGAGGGCGAGGGCGAACTGCGCTACGGCGCCGGGCGCTATCCGCTAAAGGCGCACGACATCATCGCCTGCCCGATTGGCGGACCTGAAACCGCCCACCAGATCATCAATACCGGCACGACCGAATTGCGCTATCTGGCGCTTTCGACACTGGCCGGTGTCGAAGTCTGCGAATATCCGGATTCGGGCAAGGTCGGCGTCTTTGCCGGGGAAGACGGCAGCCCGGGCCTTCGCAAGTTGTTCCGTGCCGAGACCGATGTCGACTATTACGACCGCGAGAAGTCCTGAAAGGTAAACAGCGCCGATCCAGATCGGCCTCGGAACTGGCGCAACTCGAATGAAGGACTTCGAACGCGCCAGCGAGCGAAGAGCGAGCCGGCCAGTCAGGCCGCCCCCGCGGAGCCGTCGAACGAGGTGAGACTGGCGTGAGCGAAAGATTGGCGCACCCGGCGAGATTCGAACTCACGACCTCTGCCTTCGGAGGGCAGCGCTCTATCCAGCTGAGCTACGGGTGCCTGAGGGTGGAGTTTGGCCGCAAACGCGGCAGCCCCGCCCGAAACGCGACATGGTCTAGCCCAATTCGCGAACCGAGGCAACGCGCTTCGGCGCGCTCCAGAAGGCGCTTCTAACGACAGAGGACCACTAGAGCCGCAACGCGAACCAATGCCGGACAATCGTGCCCATCAGCGCTCGCCCTGGTCAGGCTGCGCGCCGCGTCAGCCCGTCTGGCGTTGTTCGACCTCGGCGCCGTCGGTCAGCCCCGATGAGGGATAAAGAACGATCTTGTCGCCCGGCTCCAGACCCTCGATGACATTGGCTTCGAGCCCGTTATTCTTGCCGAGCGTGACAATCTGGGTTTTGGCCACCCCGTCCACCACCTTGAACACGGCCCAGTCCTCGCCCTGTCGGAAAAGGGCGCCCGTCGGCACCAGCGTCACCCCGTTTTCCTCGTCGATGACGATCTCGACCTCGACCCTGAATCCATGGCCGAGATTGCCCCGTTCTTCGGGCGGATCGGTGAAGCCGATCACCGCCTTGACCCTTTGCTCCTCGACGCCGAGCGCCGAATATTTCGAGAACCCCGACGGGTCGACCCGTTCGACCACGCCGTTGAGCGTCCGGTCCATGCCGAAATTCTCGACGATCACCCGGTCGCCGGGATGAACCTGCACCGCATCGGTCGACAAAAGATCGACGGTGATTTCGAGATCCTTGTCGATATTGCCGATCTCCATGATCTGGGTGCCGGCGGGCAGGGTCGTCTCGCTCTGCTGCAGAACTTCAAGAATGCGGCCCGAGGCCGGAGCCTTGAGTTCGATCAGCTCCTCCGCGTTCTCCTCCACCGCGGTCGCCGCCGACGGATCGTCGAAACTGATCAGTTGCGCCCGCGCATTGGCCAGTTCCGCCTCGCGCATCGAAACCACCGCTTCGGCCGAATCGCGCTTGGCCTGGGCCGCGAAAACCTGGCGCTGCGACTGGTCGATCTGCGATTCTGACAAGAGGTCACGATTGAGCAGCTGCAGGGCGCGGTTATATTCCTCGACCTGAATGTCGAGGTCCGACTTGGCGAGGTTGAGGTCAGATTGCGACGCCCGCAGCGCCGCCTGCGCCGCGTCGACCGCCGCGCGCGCCTGTTCGCGGGTTCGGGCGTCGAGCACGGTCGGCGAGGTCGGCAGCATGCGCGCCACAACCGTCTCGCCGGCGACCACTTCGTCGCCCGGCTCCACATCGACGCGAAGCAGGCGCCCGGTCACCGGCGTCGAGATCACATAGGCGTCGTGCACCCGCGTCCGTCCCTCTTCGTGAATGGTCACGGTCAGCGTGCCGCGCGTCACTTCGCCGAAATCGACCAGAACCGGCTTCGGCCAGAAGGCGTAAACAAGGCCCGCTCCCACCAGAAGCACGGTGACGATGATGATGATGAGCCGCGAGCGGCGCCGATGGTTCTTCATGTTCTATTCCCGTGTCTTGAGCGCCGAGACCAGTTCCAGCCGGTCGACATCGCGTTTGACCAGCCAGCCTGAACCCAGGGCCGCCAGGATGACGGCAATCGCCCCCGCCCCGATGGCTGTAGGCGAATAGGCGACCGGCACCTGGTAGAGGTCGGTGCTGAACCCTTCTGAAATCACGTAGGAGAGGTAGTAGCCGATGGCCGCCCCGACCGGCATGGCCAGAAGCGTGACGATGCCGATTTCCCCGAGCAGCACGAAGGCGGCCTCGCCCTTGGTGAACCCGATCACCCGAAGGCTCGCCAGATCGCGCGCGCTTTCGGCATAGGCGATCCGCGTGGTGTTGTAGACGATGCCGAAGGTGATGATGAAGGCGATCACCGCCATGACGTAGCGGGTCGCGCCCGCGCCCTCGTCCATCAGTTTTTCGAAAGCCTCGCGGCTGTTCTTCTTGAGGCTGACCGCCGCGACTATCGGCATGGCCTTGAGCGTGTCGGCAATATGCGCCGTCTCCGCCGCGTCGATCAGGAGGTAAGCGCCCGACACCCGCCCCGGCTCGTTGAGCGCCCGGTCGAGCGCGTCGATGCGCATATAGGCCGGTGAACCCATCAGCGTCTCGGCGATCCCCGAAACGGGAATGTCGAGCACCGGCCGCCGGCCCTCGCGGACCTCGACGCTCAGAACATCGCCCGGCTTGACCCCGAGCTTGTCGGCCAGCCCGACGGACAGGACCACGCCCTGCGACGGCAGGTTGATCGGCTGGTTCTTGTCATCGAGCGCCCTGTTGAGGCTCGGATCGGCGGTAAGCGCGGTAATGCCGCCGCGATGCGACACGACACCGTTGTGAAAGACCACCGAAACCGCGCGGACCGGCTCCACAACCTCGACGCCCTTGATCTGTTCGAGTTCGATCAGTGCCTTGGTCGAAACCGGGGTCACGAAGGTCACGGTTGCGTCGGACCGGTCGATGACCGAGAAGCTGACATCGAGCGCGTCATCGAACGCTTCCATCACCGCAATCATCGAAACCGAAAGCGCCATGCCGGCCGCAATGCCGATCATTGCCCCGAAAATCCGCCCCGGCTGGCGCATGACGCGTCTCAGGACCATGCGGCTCGGCTGGTCGAGCACGCGTCTCAGGAACGGTCCGAAGTTCGAGGCCCGGCTGAAGTCGGCTGGGGCCGGCGGCCGCATCGCCACAGCCGGCGTCAGGGCAAAGACGCGCCGCAACACGAACATGCCGCCCGCCGATGCAGCGATGACCGAAACCGCGAACCCGGTGACAAGGCTTGCCGGGCTCAGCTGGAACACGATGAAGGGAAACTTGTAGTAGACCTGATAATATTTGGCCATCGCCGATCCCGAGGCGATGCCGAGAAGACTGCCGAGCACGGCGCCGCTGACCGCGATGACCAGCACCAGCTTGAAATAGTGGAACGCCACCTCCCAGTCGAAATAGCCGAAGGCCTTCAAAAGCCCGATCTGCTCGCGTTCCGCCTGCACCAGCCGGGTAATGACGATGTTGAGAAGGAAGGCCGCCACCGCGAGGAAGACCGGTGGCACTCCGACCGCCGAGGCCTTGAGACCCGAAATCTCCTCGGTCACGAATCGGTTGGAAAACTGGTCCTCGAGTCCATAGGCGCCCTGGCCGCCATAATTGTCGAGCAGCCGGTCGATCGCGTCGAGCACTTCGGCCTCGTTGGCTCCGCGCGTCAAGCCGACCAGGGCCTCGTTGAAGGCGCCCTTCATGTCGTAGATGGCGCTCAATGCCGACTGGCTCATCCAGATCACCGCAAAGCGCCCGTCATCGGGCACGAATTCGCCGGGCGCGGTGGTATAGAGATATTCCGGACTCTGCGCGAGCCCGACGATCTTGAAGTCGCGCCGCCCCCCGTTCATCGTCGTCGTCAGCGTGTCACCGGGCTTGAGCCCCCGCGCCTTGGCAAAACTGTCGAGCAGCAGGATTTCGTCCGGCTGGCGCGCGTTGATCAGCCGTCCGTCGTTGAGATAGACATTGTTGAGCCGCGGCACGTCATAATCGGGCAGGGATATGGCGATGGCCCTGAGGGGCAGATCGACGCCATCGAGGTCGATGAGGGCGCTGCCGGTCACCCGGCCCTCGACCGCCTGCACGCCCTCGATATCGCCGATCTGGTTGAGAATGAGATTGGGCGCCCGGACGGCCGGGGCGAAGATGTCGGCGAGCCGGTAGCGCTCGTAATAGGCGTTGCGGGTCTGTTCGAGCGTCTCGACCAGCCCGGTCATCATCACGACCATCATCACCCCGAGCGCGATGACGATCGAAATGGCCGCCGCCTGGCCCTTGATGTGCCAGAGGTCCCTGAAGAGCTTTTTGTTGAGCGGGCTCACCAGACGATCTCGTCAGGCGATTTGGGATGTTCGTTGACGACCACCTCGCGGATATCGCCGTCGGCGAAGTGGATGACGCGGTTGGCCATTTCGGCGGTCGCGGCGGCGTGTGTCACCACAATCACGGTCGCGCCCAATTCCTTGTTGACCCGCCTGAGCACCCGCAATACCGCCCGCCCGGTAGAGCTGTCGAGCGCGCCGGTCGGTTCGTCGCAAAAAAGCACGTTGGGGTTCTTGGCCACGGCCCGGGCGATGGCGACGCGCTGCTGCTCGCCCCCCGACATCTGGGCCGGGAAATGGTCGGCCCGCTCGGTCAGACCCACAAGCGACAGGGCCTCGTTGACGTCGAGCGGGTTCTCCGAGATTTCGGTCACCAGTTCGACGTTTTCCCGCGCCGTCAGGCTCGGCATCAGATTGTAGAACTGAAAGACGAAGCCCACATGTTCGCGGCGGTAGCGCGTCAGCCGCGCGTCGCTGAGGGCGGTTAGTTCGACATCGCCGAACATCGCCTTTCCGCTCGTCGCCGAATCAAGCCCGCCAAGAATATTGAGCAGCGTCGACTTGCCCGAACCCGACGGGCCGAGCAGAACCACGAACTCGCCGCGCGGCACGTTCATGCTGACCCCGCGCAGGGCATGAACCGCCGCCGCGCCTTCGCCATAGACCTTCTTGAGGTCTTCCGTCACGAATGCGAATTCGGATGTGCGACCCTGATCCAATGTTCCGCCCAAATCAGCCTTCCGGCCTATATAGGCCGCTTTGGCTGCGAGCCAAACCCCGGGATTTCACTTTGTCGCCGAAACCTCAACCTCCTGCCCGGTATCCGATCAGGCGATCCAGCAGGTCCGGGGCATCTTTCGATCAGATCAGGATGTCGCTGCCATCGAGTTGTGCGAGATCGATCCCCTTGGCGATGATTGTCGTGCCCTTGTCGACGAATTTGACCTTATGATTGTGCGCCCCGCCCGCATCGTTGAAATGGTTGAGCGCGGCCGCCTTGTTGGCATAGCCGAATGCCGAAAGGTCGATCTTGTCGTGCTCGTTCTGAAAGTCGGTGATCGTCGTCGTGTTCTCGTTCTTCTTGAAGGTGAACCGGTCGTTGCCCTGGTTGCCGGTCGCTTGATCGGTGCCCTTGCCGGTCAGGATCGTGTCGTTGCCCCGCCCGCCCACGACCACGTCATTGCCGCCCTTCGACTTGATGACATCGTTGCCGTTCTTGCCGTTGACCTCGTCGCGGCCATTGTCGCCATTAATCGTGTTGGCGCCGTTCGTGCCGGTGCGGACCGACCCCACATCGATGATCCGGCCCATTGCCGCCTGCCCGTCGCCATCCTTGCTGGCGTCGTTCGTGGTCCAGGCGACCATCACCTGACCGTTGCGCATGGTGGTGATCACCGGTTCGGCCTCGTTCGCCGACGTCGTCTTGTTGATCAGGAATTCATTGCCATAGGCGCTGCCGTTCTGGTTGAAGATGCGCCCCTTGATTTCGACACCGCCCGCGCCGCCGTCCTGCGAGGTCCAGACCATCATGAAGCGGCCGTCGTTCAGCACCGTGATGGCGACGTCGCTCTGGTTGCCCGCGCCGACATTGCTGATCACCTTGGAAGCGCCGACGGGGTTTCCGTCCTGCTTGAAGAGACGAAACATTACCGAATCGCCGAAACCGTCTTCGGCATTGTCCGAATTCCAGGCCACCACGAAGCGGCCGTTATTGAGCGCGGCGATCGCCGGTGTGTCCTGTATGCCGGACAATGCGTCGATGCTGTTGATTGTGACTTCGGACTGGACCTCGGTGAAGTTCGTGTCAAACAACCGGGCCTTGATATTGGTCGAGGTCGTCCAGGCGCTCATGATGACGCCGTTCTTGTTGGTCGCCGCAACGCCGCCCGTCTGCGTTCCAATGGTCTGGGAATTCGCCGTGATATTGTTCGAAAATCCCGCCGACGCACCAACGATCGTATAAAGGTTCATCCGCACATCGACGTCGCCCGTTGCCGCCGAAATCCAGCTGAACCCGTATTTCGTGCTGCTGATGTTGAAGAGATAGGGCATCGCCTGCGTGCCGCTCGTGTCACCCGTCTGGTTGACCTGAGCCGAACCGCCTATGGCCGCGCCGTTGGCGGAAAAGCGGGTCATGCGCACCGATTCCGAACTGCCGTCGCCACTCGGGCCGTCCACATGCGTCCAGGCGACAATGAAACCGCCGTCTGCCAGCGCCACAACGGAGGGGTCACGCTGATCGCCGGTTTCCGGATCGTTGGCGATGCTCTCGGAAATGGTCGGCGCCCCCGATGCATTGAAGATCTGGAACTTGACCGAGGTTCCGCCCGCATCGCCGCCCAGCGAGGGATTCGCATAGTCATTCGTCCACGCGGCGACGACTTTGCCGTTGTTGAGCGTCGTCAGGGTCGGCGCATGCTGGTCGCTGATGCCGGGTCCATCGTCCAGGACGAATTCGGTTTTCTTCTTGATCTTGATTGTCATTGCATCCTCCGACCTTGGCGCCAAACGCGCCATGCCCGGACAGATGAATTGCCGCCGGGCGCGTCGGTTAAGAAAGGATGAATGAAAGCTCCGGGTCCATACACCATTTGGGGTAAATGGCGCCCGAATGCTGAGACTTCTTCAGTAAATCGCGAAGCTTTGATAGGTTGAGGGGGCGCGGAGCCGCTCCGCCTTGCACCCTTGTTGCTGGACGAAAACAAAAGGCCGGTCCTGTCGGGCCGGCCTTCTGCAGAAATTTGTAGTAGGCAATCCGTCCTAGATTTGCGTCATGCGCAAATAGGGGCGTTTCGTCTCGAAACCCTGCGGGAACTTCACCTTTGCCGCCTCGTTGTCGACCGAAAGCGGGATGATGACTTTCTCGCCCGGCACCCAGTCGGCGGGCAGGGCAACGGTCTTGGCATCGGCCGTCTGCAGCGCGTCGATGACGCGGAGAATTTCATCGAAATTGCGGCCCACATTCATCGGGTAGGTGAGGGTCAGCCGCACCTTCTTCTTCGGATCGATGATGAAGACCGACCGGACGGCCTCGGTCGCATTGGTTTCCGGATGGATCATACCGTAAAGGGTTGCGACCTCGCGCAATGTATCGCCGATGATCGGGAACTGGAGATCGGTCGACTGCGTCTCGTTCACGTCCTTGATCCAGCCGAGATGTTCCTGGGCGGAGTCGGTCGAAAGACCAAGCGGCTTGACGTTGCGTTTAGCGAATTCGTCCGCCAGCTGCGCGGTGCGGCCCATTTCGGTGGTGCAAACCGGCGTGTAGTCGGCAGGGTGCGAGAAGAAGAAGACCCAGCTGTCGCCGGCCCATTCATGAAAACTGATCGTGCCGAGCTGCGTTTCGGCGGTGAAGTCGGGGGCGATCTGCCCGATGCGGATTGTCATTGTCTGGCTCCTTGAGCATGAAAAGGCGCAGCTTGCGCCTCGCGTTCACCAGCGATGTATTCATGCATCGGCGGGCTTTCAACCGCCCGCCAAGTGCCTGCGGCAATTTCGCAAAACTATTGTCTGGATGAACTCCAGTGGGGCACGGCTTGGCGCGAATTCGCCGATTCTTGGAACGGCGGAATGCCGCTCGCCTGCGGCCCAGGACTGAAAATATCAACTTGCCCATTTTCGAGGATGGACTTAAAAAACTCTGGCCTCAATCTGGTCTGTCGCGGCAGCGGACCTGATCGACTTAAATAGATTCATCAATTCTATAGCTTTATTTGTTGTGTTGGGGGGTGTGCAATTGAGCCTGACCGCGGACGACGTGAGTGAGTTGACCGCGCTGATCTACGCCGCGGCGCTTGATCCCGCCAAATGGAACCATTTGCTCGACCGGGTTGCTCAGAAGGCAGATGGTGTGCGCACACAATTGTTCGGCCAGGACTTCGAATCCGGATTGCACCTCGGCATAATCTATTCCGGCTACGATCCCGCCGGCATGGAGTCGTTCGGAGCCTACTACCACGCCTTCAACGACTGGGCCAAAGGCTTCATCAAGTTCGACGCGGGCATCCCGCTCTCTGCCGAACAGATGTGTGCACGCGATGAGCTGGAAAAGGGCGAGTTCTACAACGATTGGGTCCGCAAGCAGGACGATATCGTCGCTGGCGGCGGCATGATGATCTACAAGGATGAAAGCCGCATGTTCGCCTTCGGCGGCAATATCCGCCGCCGGGACGAAACGCGGGAAGGCGAGTGGATGGAACTTGTGGCGCTCCTCGGCCCCCATTTCCGTCAGGCCTTCGAAATCAGCCGCAAGCTTTCCGGCATGAGCATCGAAGCCCTTGCAAACGCCGAGGCGGGCGCGCGGCAAACCGCCGTTCTGCTCATCGACGGGAACGGCCTGGTTCTTTATGCCAACCCGGCTGCCGAGGCTTTGTCGGCGCGGGGCAGTCCGATCGCGATCGGAACCAACCGCGCGGCAAAAGCCGCCGACCCGGCCCTTGCCCAGACGCTCGAGCGCGCCCGTGTCGCGCTTGCCGAAAACCTGCCCCTGCCGCCGGTCCAGTTCCGTTTCGGCAGCGGCGATCGCGCATTCGATTGCCACATTGCCGTGGTCAATCCGGCCGACATCGCCGACCTCCGCATCAGCCTTCTGACTGACCTCGGCGCGCCCTGCCTGCTTCTCACCCTCAGCCCGCCCGCGCCGGGCGGAGACGCGCTCGATGCGCTTTGCCGCCGCCACGGCCTCACCATTGCCGAATGCGCGGTTCTGCGCCAGTTCGCGGCCGGCATCCGTCCCGATATCATCGCGGAAAGCCGCGCCACCAGCCTGACCACGGTGCGCAACCAGATCAAGTCGATCATGGCCAAGACCGAAACCCACCGGCAAAGCGATCTCCTGCGCCTTGTCATGGCCGCCCGCGAACGGACCTGATCTGAAAGGTTCGCTTCTTTCCCTCGCCCGCGCCAGCCGCTAAGCTCTGCCCTCAATCGAATCTCAGGCCGCCGGAGCCCCTGCCATGCATCTCGTTCTCGTCGACGGCTCGACCTTCATCTTTCGCGCCTATCATGCCCTGCCGCCGCTGACCCGCAAGTCCGACGGCCTGCCGGTCGGCGCCGTCTCGGGCTTCTGCAACATGCTCTACAAGCTCGTCGATGATCTGAAGGGCGACGACGCGCCGACCCACATGGCGGTCATCTTCGATTATTCCGGCAAGTCGTTCCGCAACCAGTTCTATCCCGAATACAAGGCCCACCGCCCCGAAGCGCCCGAAGACCTGGTTCCCCAGTTCCCCCTGACCCGCGACGCAACCCGCGCCTTTTCCATTCCCTGCATCGAGCAGGAAGGATTCGAGGCCGACGACATCATCGCGACCTATACGACCCTAGCGCAACAGGCCGGCGGCCGGGTGACCGTGGTTTCGACCGACAAGGACCTGATGCAATTGATCGATGATCAGGGCAGGGTCAGGCTGCTCGATACCCTCAAGAACAAGTGGATCGGCCCGGACGAGGTGATGGAAAAGTTCGGCGTTCTGCCAAACAAGGTCATCGAGGTCCAGTCGCTCGCCGGCGACAGTGTCGACAATGTGCCGGGCGTGCCGGGCATCGGCTACAAGACCGCCGCCCAGCTCATCGGCGAATATGGCGATCTTGAAAACCTTCTCGCCCATGCCGGCGAGATCAAGCAGCAGAAGCGCCGCGAAAGCCTGATCGAATTTGCCGAACAGGCCCGCATTTCCAAGCGCCTGGTGACCCTGAAGACCGACGTGCCGGTCGAACTTCCGCTCGACGATCTTGTCCGCCAGCCAATCGAGGCAGGAACCCTCATCCCCTTCCTCAAGGCCATGGAATTCGGCTCGTTCCTGCGGCGCATCGCGGCCCTGATCGATGCCGACCCCAACGCTTTCGAGGCAGATGCGTCTCTTGCCGCCGAAAATGCCAGCGGCGACGCGACCACCGCCGAACCCGCCGCCAATCACGGCGTCGCTTCGTCCTCCGATGACGGGCCCGAGGTGCACGCCGAACGGATGCATGAAAAGATCAAGGCCATTCCGGTCGACCTCGACGCCTACGAAATCGTCCGCGACGCGGAGGCGCTCAGGGCCTGGGTCGCGGCGATCTATGACAAGGGTCTTGTCGCGGTCGATACCGAAACCACCGGCCTCGACAATCAGCAGGCCGACCTGGTCGGCATCTGCCTTGCAACCGAGCCGGGCAGGGCCTGTTATGTGCCTGTCGGCCACACCAAGGGCGCCGGCGATCTTCTGTCCGAGGGCGGGCCGGCCGAGGGCCAGATGGACCTCATCGAGGCCATTGCCATTCTCAAACCCGTGCTCGAAGACCCCTCGATCCTCAAGATCCTACAGAACGCCAAATACGATTACGGCATGTTCACCCGTTATGGCGTCACGCTCTTCCCCATCGATGACACGATGCTGATGAGCTACGCCGTCGATGGCGCCCGCGGCAACGGCATGGATGCGCTCTCCGAACTCTGGCTCGGCCATACCCCGATCAGCTTCAAGGAGCTGGCCGGCACCGGCAAGAACCAGAAGACCTTCGATCAGCTCGAGATCGGTGAGGCGGCCCGCTACGCCGCCGAGGACGCCGATGTCACCCTGAGGCTCTGGCACGTTCTGAAGCCCCGCCTCGTGCCCAACAATGCGGTGACCGTCTACGAGACGCTCGAACGCCCGCTGATCCCGGTTCTGGCGCGGATGGAAGCGCGTGGCGTCATCGTCGACAGGCAAATTCTCGCCCGCCTTTCCGGCGATTTCGCCCAGCGCGCCGGCGCGCTCGAGGAGCAGGCCTACGAGGAAGCGGGGGAGAAGTTCAACCTCGGCTCACCCAAGCAGCTCGGCGACATCCTCTTCGGCAAAATGGGGCTCGAGGGCGGCACCAAGACCAAGACCGGCCAATGGGCGACCGGCGCCTCGACCCTCGACGATCTCGCGGCCAACGGCGTGCCGCTCGCCAAAACCCTCCTCGAATGGCGCGGCGTCACCAAGCTCAAATCGACCTATACCGACGCGCTGCAGGACTACATCAACCCCCATACCGGCCGTGTTCACACCTCCTATCATCAGGCTTCGGTCGCGACCGGCCGCCTCGCTTCGACCGACCCGAACCTGCAGAACATTCCCGTGCGCACCGAGGATGGCCGCAAGATCCGCACCGCCTTCGTCGCCGCCCCGGGCATGAAGCTGATCTCGGCCGACTATTCCCAGATTGAACTCCGCGTCCTCGCCCATATTGCCGATATTCAGGCCCTCAAGGACGCGTTCGAGGAAGGCCTCGACATTCACGCCATGACGGCGAGCGAAATGTTCAATACCCCCATCGAGGGCATGGACCCGATGGTTCGGCGCCGCGCCAAGGCCATCAATTTCGGCATCATCTACGGCATTTCTGCCTTCGGGCTCGCCAACCAGCTCGGCATTCCGCGGCAGGAGGCGGGCGACTATATCAAGGCCTATTTCGAGCGTTTCCCCGGCATCAGGGACTATATGGAAGAGCAGAAGCGCAAGGTGCACGCGCAGGGCTATGTCGAGACGATTTTCGGCCGCAAGATTCCCTTCGAGGACGCCAATTCGAGCAATCCCCAGCACCGCGCCTTTGTCGAACGCGCCTCCATCAACGCGCCGATCCAGGGCTCGGCCGCCGACATCATCCGCCGCGCCATGATCCGCATGGAGGCCTCCCTCGCCAAACAAAAGGTCGAGGCGGCCATGCTGTTGCAGGTCCACGACGAGCTGATCTTCGAAACCGCCGACAGCGAGGTCGACCGGGCCATCCCCGTCATCCAGCAGGTGATGGAACAGGCCACCGAACCGGCCCTCAAACTCACCGTCCCCCTTAAGGTCGACGCCCACGCCGCCCAGAACTGGGATGAGGCGCACTAGTGAGAAGCGCCCCAAAGGGGCAAATCAGTCCGGTGGACTGATTTGAGCGCCGAACGCCGGAGAGCTATGCTCGAGGGCCGGGTTGCCAGAACAAGTGCGAAGCGGTTTTTCGTTTCGGCGACGCGACCACTCTTAAAAGGCAAACGACGGCGGAGCCGGAAAATGGTGCCGGCGGCACCATTTTAATGCAGCTAGGCCACGAGACCCATGGTCGAGTGGCGAGGGTGGCAATCACTGAAACCAACCTCTCCCTCCCCACATGGGAGAGAGAAGTTGCGCAGCAGCACGGTTGGCCCCCTCAATTTCCAACCGATTGACGCTGCCTAGCCCTCATGGTGAGCCTGTCGAACCACGAGGGCGCTCGCTCTGGGTCAGACGAGCGGGTTCAAAAAAACAGCCTCGATCCTTCGACAGGCTCAGGATGAGGTCAAAGATGGTCTGGCGCAAGTTCAGCGAAATCCGCTTTCAAAAAAGTTGGCGCCACTCCATTCCTGTGTCGTCCCGCATCAATGGAGATGATGCGATTTTCACAATCTCAAGCCTCATCCAGAGCAGGGTCAAGTCTTTCGTCTTGGGCTTATCGAAGCCAATTCCTGAACTTGTCGAGGCCCTTCATCCTGAGCTTGTCGAAGGACGAAGGGCCGTCCCTCAATAAAAACTAATCCCCGCTCCCCAAAACCACCCCACAATCCCGGCCAGAACCCCGCACCGGGCGCAGGCGCACGAGTGCTTGGCGGGGTCGGACCGGTGAGACGTCACGTCGGTGGCGGTCTGGTCAGCGCCTTACACCCTCGTCATTCCGGCGCATGCCGGAATCCATTGAACCGTTCCTTTGACTGGGAATTTCCTTGTTTGAAGGTGACGCGCACAAGAACTCAGTCACAGAGACGGTGCCCCGCCAAATGGACCCCGGCCTTCGCCAGGGTGACGAATGAGGGCAAGAACAGAACCCGCGCTGTCATGGCTCCAGGGCCGGGTCCTCACATCTTCACGGCGCGCGCTTCTGCGCTGATCAGTCGATCCGCGGAATGGTTTCCTGGTTCTGCGGCGCCCCGAAGTAGATGCAACCCTCAAGGCTCATATCATCGCAATATTTGCCGCGGCAATGCAGTCCCGTTGGCAGCAATCTGATATCGACCTGGTAGAGCGAGCCATAGCCGGGCGGCTCTTCCGAAAACCACGGGGTGCGCACGCAGTTCATGGGACCGGCCACGGTGTTGATATGCACGCAGATCAGGGTGACATTGTCGCAACGGCTACCGCTGCAGCCGATGCCGACAAGCGCGCTTGGCGCATAAGGGCAGGCCATGCCGCCATTTTCCTCGGAAACCGGCGGCGCGGTAAAAGTCTCGCCAACCCAGCGCACCGGATTGTAGCTCGGATCGAATATCGCCGCACTGTCGTTGCCGCTGTAATGGCATTCGACGCCGACATTATCGCAATTGTCGCCCGAGCAGCTCAGCGCATAGGCGTACGAATTTCGCGGACAGACGATTGGCGGATATTCTTCGGACGTGGAGCCCACATAGCCCGGATTAGGGGTGTTTTGCCCCAACGCCATCGTTGCCATCTGGAACACGGCTACCACGGCCGCGAGCGCGAACATGGCAGCCTTTTTCGCGGCGCGTCGCAATGCGCCGTACTCGGTCTGACTTTGATGAGCCATCATGCCCCTCCCTTCTCTGGTGGAAGGGCATATTCCGGTTTCGGCACCTCATGCCTCCACCTGCCTTTTCAGTTTCGCGCAGACACTGCCGCGCGCCTTGATCCATCGCAAACTGGCCGCAGAGTCGGGACCTACAGCAGGTCACGAGATCTCAGAGGCCTTGGGGCAGCGCGATTGGAAGTGCGATACAGAATCCGAGCGGACCTCTCAGCCCTGGCCGCCCTCGGCGAAGTAATTGACGATTTCCGCCGCGTAGAGGCCGGCAAATTCGTAGCAGAAGGTCAGCTGCCGGTCCTCGGGGCTCCAGAAGGCGTTTTCCTCGCCGCAATTGGTCGCGACCATTCTGATCCCGTCGTCGAGCTTGACATAGGTGCTGACGAGATTGGCAACCGTTTCGAGCACCTGGGCCTCCCGCAGCAGGCCGGCCCAGGCCTCGTTCTCCGGCGATGGCGGGTCATAGCTGATGTCGAAGCGGGTAGGCGTCTGCCCCTCGCCAAGCTCGGCATCGGCCAGAACCGCCTCCCAGCTGTCGGCCGCCTGCTGGTATTCGTCGGCGCAACGGTCGCGCCTTTCGGCGGGAAACTCGATCTCGTCGGCAAACTCGGCGAAATAGTCGGGCGCAGCGCCGGTCGCCATGCAGACGATCGTATAGGCGCGCTGGTCGTTGAGCGAATGCTCGTCCATCAGGTCGCTGTCGGTGATGTCCTGGCCGTTCTGCATCAGGAACCAGCCGCCCGCCGCATCCATGATCGCCTGGTCGAATTCGTCCGTGTCCGATTCGAGCATGATCACCGAGGCGAGATTGTCGACCGCATCCTCTTCCTTGCCGAGCACCGGCAGGCCGAGTTCGGAAATCAGCATGTGCCCCGCCTCGTGCATGGTGATGTAAAGGGCATTGTCGACCACGAATTGCCGCGCCTCCGCCATCTGCTCGTCGCTGAGCTGGCTCGCATCGGCCTGCGCCAGGGCCGGCCCGGCCGCGGCCATGGCGCTACACACCAAGGCGCATCGCGTCAGATTGCGGATGAATGTCATTTGTCCCCCCCCAAGGATTGTGCGAGGCACATATTCGCAGAATTCGAATGGCCGCAAAAGCGGGATTCAGCCGGCGCACATCGGTCCGTCCTTGCGCCGCCCAGGCCATGGCCCCGGAACTGCAGGATGGGTCGGTGATTCGAATTCTGTTTCTATCTCAGTCGAATACCCCATCTGGATGATCGACAGGCAAGCGTTGGCGGCGTCATCCTTTGGCCGGCGCTCCTCCCTGAGAGCGAGTGAGGACGCCCGGGAGCCGCCGCCCCGCCGGCGCTCCCGCAGGCGAATTCTTGAGTTCAGGACGCGGTAGACCCTGAACCCGTGCCGGTTGTTCCCGAATATGGGTGCGCCGGCACGGTC
Source organism: Hyphomicrobiaceae bacterium (assembly GCA_020638095.1). GTDB lineage: Bacteria > Pseudomonadota > Alphaproteobacteria > Rhizobiales > Devosiaceae > JACKJF01. The sequence continues at coordinate 621,816 of JACKJF010000003.1, forward strand.
GCCTTGCGCGCAACCTGCCAAATCTCCTCCCCGCGCGGCGATTTGCCCCCGCCGAAAGCCTTGCGCAAGCGGTTCAAATGCTTGCCAAAACCTTAGCAAGTGTGGTTAACCAAGTCTGAACAATCCGCTTGGCGTGCGCGCCGGGCTGTTTAGGGTGCGCCTCGAAGCCGGACCAGAGCCGGCAAGAGGCAAATCGAAAGCAGGCAAAGTCGGGGATGCGGGGGCAGGTGAACGCATCACAGCGAAGCGCATTTGTGCTGAAGGTGGCCATGCAGATGGCGATCGGCCTTTTTGCCGCCTATATCGGCATCATGGCCATCACCCCGGCCCATGCGGCCGACCCGGCGGTCCGTCCCGATATCGCCCTTCTGACCGAACAAACCTTTGCCGCCGTCAACGCCGGCACCACCCAGGTGGCGCTGACGCCGGAGCTCTTGTCCAACTACATCGCCAACCGGCCATCCGCGCATCTGAGCAACGCCGCCCTCGATCAGGCCAATGCGCTCGCCACCGGCATCTTCACGCCGGCCTCGATCGAAATGCCGCCGATGCCGCGCGAGAAGGCGCTGACCGAACAGTTCCTGCAGAATTACGTCGCGACCACCTATGTGCCGACGGATGAACTGCTGGAAAAGGCCCAGCATGAACGTACCTGTCTTGCCGAGGCGATCTACCATGAAGCACGCGGCGAACCGGAAGCAGGGCAGTGGGCCGTCGCCCAGGTCATCCTCAACCGGGTCAATTCAAGCCGCTACCCGTCGACCATTTGCGGCGTCGTTTTCCAGAACGCCAACAGTGGCCATGGCTGCCAGTTCTCGTTCGCCTGCGACGGTGCGCCCGATGGCGGCGGCATCGGCAATGTCATTGTCCGCGAAAGCTGGGTGAAGGCCAACCTCATCGCCAAGGCCGCCTACGATCTCTATGTCCACGACGAATTGCAGCCGGTCCTGCCGGCCTCGGTCATGTTCTATCACAATGACAGCGTCAATCCGGGCTGGGCGAGTTCCATGCGCCGCGTCGCAAGCATTGGCGACCACGTCTTTTATTCCGCGCGCTGAGCGACGCTGCCCGCACCGGCCCGACTCTTGCTCTGGCCATAATTTGCGCGCATTTTGAAGGCCTCAACCGAACCTCGCCGCTCTTGCAAAAGGAGATGCGGCGCATCACGTGTTGACGAACCGAGTGGGGACGCCCGATGCCGAGAATTGCCCTGGTCGACGATGACCGCAACATTCTGACCTCCGTCTCCCTGGCGCTCGAGGCCGAGGGCTATGCCGTCCAGACCTATACGGACGGTGCGTCGGGACTCGAAGGGCTGAGCCAGAACGAGCCGGATCTCGCCATCCTCGACATCAAGATGCCGCGCATGGATGGCATGGAACTGCTTCGCCGTCTTCGGCAGAAGTCGAACCTGCCGGTCATTTTCCTCACCTCAAAGGACGAGGAGATCGACGAGCTTTTCGGCCTGAAGATGGGCGCTGACGACTTCATCAAGAAGCCCTTTTCCCAGCGCCTGCTGGTCGAACGGGTCAAGTCGATCCTGCGGCGTGCCCAGGCCCAGCTGCGCGATGCCGCGCCGGCATCGGGTCCCGCGATTGTCAATGGCGGCGGCGCCGAAACCGCAACCGCGACCAAGGGCACGGTTCTGGAGCGCGGCGCCCTGGTGATGGACGAGGAGCGCCACACCTGCACCTGGAAAGGGCAGCACGTGACGCTGACCGTCACCGAATTCCTCATTCTCCAGTCGCTCGCCCATCGCCCCGGCGTCGTCAAGAGCCGCAACGCGCTGATGGACGCCGCCTATGACGACCAGGTCTATGTTGACGACCGGACCATCGACAGCCACATCAAGCGCCTGAGAAAGAAGTTCAAGCTGGTCGACGACAGTTTCGAAATGATCGAAACACTTTACGGCGTCGGCTATCGCTTCAAGGAGCAATAACATCCTCGACCGGGCCGGCAGCGACGCGCTTCAGCCGGCCGCCCCCGCGGCGGCCGAGGCCGAGTCTGCCCCGCATTCCGACGAAGAGCATGATGGCTCTGCGCCGGTCGCAAAGCCGCAAGGCCCTTTCGGTTGGGTCCGGAAGGGTGCCCGCCGCATCTGGCGCACCATCGAGCTCGCCCTCTTTTCGAGCCTCATCCGCCGCATCGTCGCCATCAATCTCGCCGGGCTCATCATCCTCGTCGTCGGCATTCTCTATTTCAACCAGTGGCGTGAAGGGCTGATCGAGGCGCGGGTTCAATCCCTGCGCGTCCAGGGCGAAATCATCGCCGCCGCCGTTGCCGCCTCCGCAACCGTCGACAGCAATGTCATCAGCGTCAATCCCGACCGGCTGCTGGAACTGCAGGGCAACGCTCCGCTCTCGCCGCTGAGCTTCTTCGACCCGGCCCTCGAATTCCCGATCAACCCCGAACGGGTCGCCCCGCTGCTGCGCAACCTTGTCTCGCCCACCAAGACCCGGGCCCGCATTTACGACAAGGACGGTCTGCTGATCCTTGATTCCAACTCGATTTACATCTCTGGCGAGGTCCTGCGCACCCAGAAGGCCGCTCCCGCCGCCAAGCCGCTCTGGGAAGAGTGGTGGGATCGCTTCATGACCTTCATGCCCGGCGACCGCTTTCCGGTCTACCAGGAATATGCCTCCGACGAGGGGCGGAAATATCCCGAAGTCGCTGCCGCCCTCAGCGGCGCGCCCGCCGATATCGTTCGCGTCGACGGCGCCGGGGATCTGATCGTTTCGGTCGCCGTGCCGGTGCAGCGCCTCCGCGCCACGGTCGGGGCCTTGCTCCTGTCGACCGAGCCCGGGGAGATCGACGCCATTGTAGCCCAGGAGCGCGCGAGCGTGTTGCGCATTGCCCTCGTCGCCGTGGCGGTGACGCTTGGTCTCGCCCTTTTCACCGCCTCGACCATCGCTGGCCCGATGCGCCGGCTGAGTGCTGCTGCCGACGAAGTCGAAGCCTCGATGAGCGCCCACACCCAGATCCCCGATTTTACCGGCCGCAGTGACGAAATCGGCCACCTGTCGCGTTCGTTCCGCGCCATGACCGCGGCCCTCTTCGGCCGCATCCATGCCATCGAGAGCTTTGCCGCCGACGTCGCCCATGAACTCAAGAACCCGCTGACCTCGCTCCGCAGCGCCGTCGAAACCCTGCCACTGGTCAAGAACGCCCGTGACCGCGACCGGCTGACCGAAATCATCAAGCACGACGTCCAGCGTCTCGACCGGCTGATTTCGGATATTTCCAACGCCTCCCGCCTCGATGCCGAACTGGCCCGCGACGCGACCGAAATCTTCGATCTCGCAGACATCGTTGCGGCCATGGTCTCGATGCAGACCGACCCCGCCGCGACCCGCAACATCACCGTTCGCGTTGTTCGCGACAAGGCCGGGGAATATCCGGTGCGCGGACACGACAGCCGCCTTGCCCAGGTGGTGACCAACCTGATCGACAATGCTGTGTCCTTCTCACCCGAAGGGGGCACGGTGACGCTGAGGCTGGCGCGCAAGGACGCCAACGCCGTTCTGACGGTCAGCGACGAGGGCCAGGGCATAAAGGGCGATACCGCCCGCATCTTCGAACGTTTCTACACCGACCGGCCCGAGTCCGAGCATTTCGGCGACCATTCCGGGCTGGGCCTGTCGATCTCGAGACAGATCGTCGAGGCCCACAAGGGCACGATCGGCGCCGCCAACCGCACCGACCGGTCCGGTGCGATCTTCACCGTCACCCTGCCGCTGGCGCGCGCGTGACGAAAGGTCCAGAACCGGTCCTTGCCGTTCATGCGACCGGCCTCGTCTTCGAGGGCAGGGGCCTGTTGCTGCGCGGCCCGAGCGGTTCGGGCAAGAGTCTTCTGGCGCTCTATCTGCTCGAAATCGCCGAACCCTCGATCGGCCCGTCAGCACTCGTTGCCGACGATCTCCTGCACGTTTCGGTCGAAAACGATGGCCTCGTTTTTCAGTCCCCTGAAGCCAATCGCGGGCTGGTCGAACTGCGGTTTTTCGGGCTCGTCCAGCGCCCATGGATCGAGCGTTCGCGGCTCGATCTGGTCGTTGACTTCGTTGCCGATCTGCCGCGACAGCCGCTGCCTGAGGATCAAAGAACCCGTCTTCTCGATCACGCCGTGCCGCGCGTCGCACTCAGGGGCCATCCGGCGCTCGACCTGGCCCATCAGGCCCTCCTCGTCCGCGCCGCCCTGGCCGATCTCGACCGTGATCTTGTCAAGTCTGGTCACTAGCCCGAAATGCGGGGATAGGGCTTCAATCCGCTCTTGCATTTGCGCCGCAGGACGGCGCAAGTTGCCCAAAACAAACGACCCGCACCTAAAAGGAGGTGTGAGATGATCGGAATGGTGCTTGTCACCCACGGCCGCCTCGCGGTCGAGTTCAAGTCGGCCCTCGAACATGTGGTCGGTCCCCAGGAACAGTGCGAAACCGTCTGCATCGGGCCCGATGACGACATGGAAGAGCGCCGGCAGAACATTCTCGACGCGGTCCATGAGGCCGATAGCGGCGAGGGCGTCGTAATCCTCACCGACATGTTCGGCGGCACGCCCTCCAACCTCGCCATTTCGGTCATGGAGGGCCTGAGCGTTGAAGTCATCGCCGGGGTCAATCTCCCGATGCTGGTCAAGCTCGCAAGGGTCCGCAATGACGTGACCATGCGCGACGCGGTACGCGAAGCGCAGGACGCCGGACGCAAATATATCAACGTCGCCAATGATGTGCTGGGCACCGGCTGAGTCTGATGGACCAGCCTGAATCCACCAATCCCGCCCACGCGCTCGCGCAGCGCATGCGCATCTGCAATCGGCGCGGCCTGCACGCCCGCGCGTCCGCTCGTTTCGTGCGCACCTCCGAACAGTTTGACGCCGAGATTTCGGTTACCCACAATGGGGTCACCGTCGGCGGCACCTCGATCATGGGATTGATGATGCTCGCGGCAGGGCCCGGCAGCCACATTTTGGTGCGTGCGACCGGCAAGCAGGCGCGCGAGGCGCTGGAAGCCCTTTCCGATCTCGTCGATTGCGGCTTCGACGAGGACAGCGAAGCGGGTGGTGAAGAGCAATGATTGCCGTGGAGGCCGAGGCCGGATGTTTCGCATCGTCACCATCGTTATTGGCCTGATCTGCGGCGGGGTCCTGTCCCAGTTCCCCGAATTCGCCCAGCAATACGAGCAGCGCCTCGGCGGCGCGGTCGATGAGCTCACCAGAATGGTGGCGGAGTTCGATGCCAGTGCCACCCGGGCGGGTATGGATCGCGAAACCGCGCTTGCCGAATACGACAAAACCGGACAGACCTTCTTCGCCGATCGCGGCACCGACATGCGCAACGTCATTTCGCGGCAGGAAAGGCTGTCGGATCATCTGGCGAGTCTTCAGGACCAGTCGCCCCTGACCAGGGTCGCCAACTTCGCCAGCTATTTCGATGCGGGCATTGCCGGTCGGGCGCTCGAAGCCTTTCGACCGGCCATCCCGGTCACGATCGAGGGCCTTATCTATGCCGGAGCGGGTTTTCTCATCGGCCTGGGCCTCAGCTTTGGCGGCCGGGCTGGCATGCGCCGATTGCGCCGCCGCCGGGCCGAACCTGCCACGTCGGGTCAGATGCGGTCACGCTAGGCGGCCGCAAAACAGGCCGTTTCAAATCTAGAGACATAAAGCTTTCTTTATATCCTATTGTTTAGCTGGGGCCGATTGCCTATAGTCCCGCCAATTTTGGCGCCCCGCCGGGCGCCCGGACCCATCCGGAGAAATTCATGTCCCAAAACACCACTTTCGCCGACTATTCGGTGCGCGACATCGCCCTTGCCGACTATGGCCGCAAGGAAATCGAAATGGCCGAGATCGAAATGCCCGGCCTGATGGCCATTCGCGAGGAATACCGTGCCGCCCAGCCTCTGAAAGGTGCCCGCATTGCCGGTTCGCTGCACATGACCATCCAGACGGCGGTTCTCATCGAGACGCTCGTCGCCCTTGGTGCCGAAGTGCGTTGGGCCTCGTGCAACATCTTTTCGACCCAGGATCATGCCGCCGCCGCCATCGCTGCCGCCGGTGTTCCGGTCTTCGCGCACAAGGGCGAGACGCTCGAGGAATATTGGGGCTTTACCGATCGCATTCTCGACTGGGGCAACGGCCAGACCGCCAACATGATCCTCGACGACGGCGGCGATGCGACCATGCTGGTCCTGACCGGCGCCCGCGCCGAAACCGACCCCGCGATCCTCGATCATCCCAAGTCGACGGAAGAAGAATTCTTCGCCGCTCAGGTCAGGAAGCGCCTCGCCCGCGACCCGGATTTCTACTCACGGGTGCGCGGCAACATTCGCGGTGTCTCCGAGGAGACCACAACCGGCGTTCACCGGCTTTATGAGCTCCACAAAAAGGGGGCGCTGCCCTTCCCGGCGATCAACGTAAATGACAGCGTCACCAAGTCGAAATTCGACAACAAATATGGCTGCCGCGAAAGCCTTGTCGACGCCATCCGCCGTGGCACCGACGTCATGATGGCCGGCAAGGTCGCCATCGTCTGCGGCTATGGCGATGTCGGCAAGGGCTCGGCCCAGTCGCTGGCCGGCGCCGGCGCCCGCGTTCTGGTAACGGAAATCGACCCGATCTGCGCCCTTCAGGCGGCAATGGACGGGTTCGAGGTCGTCACCCTAGACGAGGCCGCGCCGCGTGCGGATATTCTGGTGTCCTGCACCGGCAATCGCGACATCATCACCATGGATGCGATGCGCAAGCTCAAAGACATGGCCATCGTCTGCAATATCGGCCACTTCGACAACGAGATCCAGGTCGCCGAACTGCAGAACTACCGTTGGACCAACGTCAAGCCGCAAGTCGACATCGTCCATCTGAGCGATGACCAGCGCGTCATCCTTTTGTCCGAAGGCCGCCTTGTGAATTTGGGCAATGCCACCGGCCATCCCTCTTTCGTCATGAGCGCCTCGTTTTCCAACCAGACGCTTGCCCAGATCGAACTCTGGACCAAGCACGCCGAGTACCAGAGCGGCGTCTTTGTTCTGCCCAAACTCCTCGACGAAAAGGTCGCCGAACTTCATCTGGCCAAGCTTGGCGCCAAGCTGACAAAACTCAGCGCCGAACAGGCCGCCTATATCGGCGTGCCGCAGAACGGTCCTTTCAAGCCGGACCACTACCGCTACTGACCCTGGCCCGACCTGTTTCAAACGATGCGAAGGCGCCGGCAAGCCGGCGCTTTTTTGGCTTGTCGGCTTCAATGTGAATTTCGGGTCATTTTGCCCTTCAACGCGATTCGCCTGATCGGGTATGGTGAGGTGATTCGGGTGATTTGCATTTCACCCATGGCGGGCAATCTCGGCGAGGCTTGGGCATGAAACCGGCGGTATTCCGGAAGCTAGAAGGATTCCGCCTGGGTCTTCTTGCCGCTTCCGCCCTTTCTCCGGTACCCGCGTTCGCCCAGACTTCCCCCCAGATCATCAAATCGGCCATGATGTCGGGCGCCGTGCCGATGACGATCGCGGCGGGCGTCGCGCTTTTCGGGCTTCTTGCGGCGGCCCTCGCCCTCCATAGCCGCCGCCGCGCCGGCCTGACCGCCAAGACGGCGAGCGAGGCACTTGCCCGCATCCGGTCCGAGCTCGATGATTACGAAGCGCTTCTGGCAACCATGCCGGAAGTCACCATCTTCTGGAGCGAAACCCATCCGGTGCGGGTCCTGGGAAGCCCGCCTGTCCTCTCCGAGCGCTTGCGAACCGGCGATGATGTGCTCAATTTCAACCTCTGGCTCTCCAACGAAGATGTCCGCCGCCTCGATGCCGCCGCCGCCCAGCTTCGCCTCAAGGGACGCGGTTTCGATCTCTCGCTGACGAGCCTTGACGGCGTGACCATCCGCGCCGTCGGCCGGCCCTCAGGGTCTGGTACCGCCGTCAAGTTTCGCCGGGCCATGGCGACCGGCACGGTACCGCTTTTTGCAACCGACTCTGCGCCCGTGACACCTGCAGCGGCGGCCGACACCGGATTGCTCGAAGTGGCCAAGGTCGGCATCGACCCCACTGCCGCCCGCGCCATCCTGTCGGTTCTCCACAAACCCGCCTGGATTCGCGACGCCACCGGCAAACTCGTTTTTGCCAACGCCGCCTATGCGAGTCTTGCCGCCGACATGGGCAAGACGGTGAAATCAGGCGCGGGTCCGATCGAGATATTTGCGCCGACGGAAGTCCGCAATCAGCTCGGCCGGCTCGCCGGCGCAACCGAAGCGCTGACATTTCCCGATCCACTACCGCAATACCCGCAATATGAGCTGGTTCTCTTCAACCTGGCCACCGGCAGTGCCGGCTATCTCGGGCACGTTGAAGAGCCGGCGACGGGTCTGCAATCGGTCGCTCGAGGACAAGTCCCCGGCGTCATCGACGCCCTCGTCGCGCCGGTCGCCGCGTTCGACCGCAACGGGCGGCTGGTGCATTTCAATGCCGCCTATGCCGAGTTTTTCGGGTTGGAAGAAAACTGGCTGAAGTCCGGCGTCACCGAAAAGCAGATCCTTGACCGCCTCAGAACCCGCGAAATGCTGCCGGCCGTCGCAGACTACCAGGCCTGGAAAAGGGACCACCTCAAGAACTACCAGATCTCCCAGCCTGCCGAGCATACCTGGTACCTACCCGATGGACGCACCATCAACTTCGTTGTCGCGCCGGCCGGCGGCGAGGGCGGACTGATCTATGTCTTCGAGGACGTGACCGAGAAGCTGAAGCTCGAAAGCGAAAAGAAGGCGCTCGTCAACGTCCAGCGCGAAACCCTCAATTCGCTAAGTGAGGGCGTGGCGGTGTTCTCGCCCGATGGGCGTCTCCGCCTCTACAATCCCAAAATCTCGGTTCTGTGGAAGGTGCCCACCAACTTTCTGGCGCAAAATCCGCATATCAACGAACTGGCCAGAACTATCGAAGAGGCCTTTCCCGAGGACGGGCGGCGCATCTGGACCGAACTCAAGCGCGGCGTGGTCAATCTCAACCCGGCCCGCTCCGACACAACCGGGCGGATCAGCCGTTCCGACGGGCGCCTGATCGACTATTGCGCCATACCGCTGCCGGACGGGCAGGTCATGCTGACCTTTGTCGACGTGACCCAGTCGGCCAATTACGAGCGCGTGCTCAAGGAACGCAACGAGGCGCTCGAAACCGCGGACCGGCTGAAGGACGCTTTCGTCCAGTCGGTGTCCTATGAATTGCGGTCGCCGCTGACCAACATTATCGGCTTTGCCGACCTTCTCGCCTCCGATGCGTTCGGCCCGCTCAACGAACGCCAGCGCCAATATACGAGTTACATCCAGGCGCAGAGCGCCACCCTTGGTGTCCTGATCGATAACATTCTCGATCTCACCCACGTCGACGCCGGCATTGCCGAACTCGAACTCGGCGAACAGGATATCCACGAACTGGTCGCCCGCGCCCGCGCCGGGCTTGACGCCACCTTCACCGGCGGCGATGGCGAAGAGCCGATCAACCTGACGCTCGACATTCCCGACGACCTTCCAACCATCGAGGCCGACGGCAAACGCGTGGTGCAGATTCTTTACAACCTCCTCTCGAACGCCGCCCGCTTCTCCGAGCCGGGTTCCCACGTGACCCTTCGTGCCGAGGCCAACGATAACTGGATGAACCTCATCGTCGAGGATGAAGGCTTCGGCATGCCCCCCGAACTCAGGAATTCCATGTTCCAGCGTTTCGAGGGCCGCTCGATCGAAGGCCGCTCGCGCGGCGCCGGGCTCGGCCTGACCATCGCCAATGCCTTCGTGCAGCTTCACGGCGGCTCCATCAGCTTCCAGGACCGCCAGCCGCACGGGACTCGGGTCACCGTCCACCTGCCGCTCAAGAGCGCGGTGCAATCCGCTGTGCCCGCCGGGCCCGCGAGTGCGTGAAACATCCAATTTGCCGCCGGAAGGCGCCGTGCGCTTCCGCCTCGATCTGAAAAGCGAGACGGAAACCATCGATTTCGCCGGTCGGCTCGCCTCGCTCCTAAGGCCAGGCGACCTGGTTCTGTTGTCCGGGCCGCTTGGCGCCGGCAAATCCACCATTGCCCGCGCGACGATCCGGGCCTTGCTGGGCGAGCCCGGTCTCGACGTGCCATCGCCGACATTTCTGCTGGTCCTGCCCTATGAAGGCCGTGGTCGCAGTATTCTCCACGCCGATCTTTACCGGATCGACGACCCGCGCGAAGTCGATGAATTCGGGCTTGACGAAGACCCCGACGCCATCGTTCTGGTCGAATGGCCGGATCGCGATCCCACCCTTGCCGGACGGGCCGACTTGTTCCTAAGCTTGGCCCTGCCGAAGCACAATCAGGGCCGGGAATGTGAACTCACCGTTGTCGATCCGGACCGTGTTGCCGATTACGCGGAACTCGCCAGGACATACGAACGCGGCGGCATCTGAGCGGGGCCAACCACATGGCTGAGCCGCTCCCCTCGGTTTTCACGATCGCACCGCACGCGCCATTCCTCGACGTTCTGGCCGACGCCCTTCTCGACGGACGACTTCTGCCGCGCTGGCCGCGCGAAGGCGCATTCTGGCTCTCCGATATCACCATCTACCTGCCGACCCGCCGTGCGCGCCTGACCCTGATCGAACGGCTCGCCGAACGCGCCGGTCCCGCGCTTCTTCTCCCCGATATCCGCACGCTCGGCGGCGAAACTGGCGAGGAAGATCTGTTTTTGCCGCCTTTCGACCGCGAGCCCTTGCCGCCAGCGCAGTCGCGCCTCAGGCGTCAACTGATGCTCGCTGCCGAAATCGAAGTCTGGACACGCAAGGAGCATACCGAGCCCGACCGGCTGCCGCCCGGCGAAATTCTCGCCCGCGCCGCCGCGCTCGGCGACCTGATCGACGACTTTCGTGTTGCCGGGATTCCACTCGATGCGCTCGACCGGTTCGATCCCGGCGACCAGGCAACCCATTGGCAGCAATCAAAGGAGTTCCTGCAATTTGCCCTCAAGACCTGGCCGGAACTGCTGGCCCATGAATCAAGGGTCGACGCGAGCGAATTGCGCAATCTCAAGCTTGCCCGTCAGGCCGCGGCCTTGCCGCATCTCTTTGGCGCAAAGCCGGTCATCGCGGCCGGCTCGACCGGTTCGATTCCCGCCAGCGCCAACCTTCTGGCGGCGATCGCGAGCCTGCCGCTTGGCGCGCTTGTGCTGCCGGGCTTCAACACGCAACTGGGCAAGGACCAGGTCGCGGCGCTTCGCAATGCGGGCGGCAACCCGCATGGCCATCCCCAGTACGGGCTGGTCAAACTGCTCGACCGGCTGTCCGTTCCACCCGCCGCCGTTACCGAACTGGCACCAGACCGAAACGGCGCACGATCCCGCCTGCTCAATCTAGCCCTCGGCCTCGCTGAGGACACGGCCCGCTGGCCGGACGAGGCCGGAGCCCTTTTCGTCGATCCCATTGCGCGAGCCCAGCTGGACATGTTGAGCATCGCCGCTGCTGCCAACGAGGCCGAGGAGGCTCTGGCAGTGGCGCTCGCCGCCCGCGATGCGCTCGGCCGGGGCCTTTCGGTCGGCATCATCTCTCCCGACCGCAATCTCGCCCGGCGCATTTCCGGCCACCTGCAGCGATTTGAGGTCGACGTCGACGACGCCGCGGGCACGCCGCTTTTCCAGTCCCGCACCGGCCGCCTGCTGCGCCAGATTCTGACGCTGGCGCTCAACCCCGTCTCGCCCGTCGATCTCATGGCCCTTTTGCACAACCGCCACGTCACGTTCGGCCGCGACCGCGACGAGATGGCAAGACTGGCACGGCTCATCGATCTCGGGCTGCTGCGGGGTCTGCCGCCGGCGGGAAATTTCGAAACCCTGGCCGAGCGTGCCGGGGCCAACGCCAGTTACGGGCTCGACGACCGGGTTGTGCTCCGTTTGTCGGAGAAGGATGCCGGTGACGTCGGCGCCCTTCTGGGCGCGGTCGCGACTTCGCTGAACCCGCTGATGGACTGCCTTCAGGCCCCGTTCGGTCCGGTCGATTTTGTCGCGGCGCTCGACAAGGCCCTCGCGCGGTCTATCGATCAGCAGGGGGCGGAACCGGCCGAACGGCCCGGTCTCGATGAATGGCGAACTTTCGTTCTCGAGCTTGGTCAATCTGGCCTCAACCGGCCTTTGCTCGATGCCGCGAGTGCGGTTTCGGCGCTTGCCGAACTCACACGTAGTCTGGCGGTGCGCACGCCGCTGTCCGGCCGGCCGGACATTGCCATCTGGGGCCAGCTCGAAGCCCGTCTGCAGAACCGCGATCTGATGATTTTGTGCGGTCTCAACGAAACCGTCTGGCCAGAAGTTGCCGATCCGGGCCCTTGGATGGGTCGCGCCATGCGCATGGGTGTCGGCCTCGAACCGCCCGAGCGGCTGCATGGACTTGCCGCCCACGACTTCCTCATGGCGGCGGGGCACGGCGAGGTGATCTTCGCCTATGCCGGCCGGCTCGGCACTTCTCCCACCGCTCCGTCGCGGCTGGTTGAACGCCTGATCGGGTTCGCCGGGCCAGATCGAGCGCAAAAAATGAATGAACGCGGGCAGAAATGGGTCGAGCGGGCCCGCGCCCTCGACCTGCCCGAAGGTCCCGTCCGCCCGTCCGCGCGGCCCGCCCCACGCCCACCGGCAGACCGGCGCGCACGCGTCCTGAGCGTCACCGAGGCGGAAAAGCTGTTCTTTTCGCCCTACGATATCTATGCCCGGCGAACCCTCAGCCTTTATCCGCTTGAGCCGCTTGGCCAGCCGGTCTCACCGCGCGACCGCGGCACCATCCTTCATCAGGTCTTCGCCGATTTCGTCATCGAAAACCTCAATCCGGCCGGCATTAGCGCCCATCGGCAGATCATGGATCTCGCGGCCGCGCGCTTTGTCCGGCTCGATAACGACCCCGACCATCGCGACATCTGGCTGAAGCGTTTCGAGGTGTCGGCCGAAATGTTCCTCGCTTTCGAACGCGAGCGGCAAAGGCGCATTGCCGAGCGCCATGCCGAGGTCGACATCTCATGCGAATTTCAGATCGGCGGCGAGCCCTTCATCCTCAAGGGCCGCGCCGATCGCATTGACCTCCTTGAGGATGGCACCTGCGAAATTCTCGATTTCAAGACCGGCAATCCGCCCGACAAGAAGCTGATGCAGCAATTGAGTGCCCCGCAACTGCCGCTCGAGGCCTTCATCCTGTCCCGGGGCGGATTTGAGAAACTGGGCCGCCGCCAGACCTCGGCCCTCAAATACATCAAGATCGCCAACGGTCCCGACGCCTTCATCGAGAGCGATTTCGTCACGCCCGACGGCCTCGACGTCATTGAGACGGCCGAGCGGACATTCGAGCACCTGACACGCTTCATCCAGCACTTCCTCCTGAGCGGTGACACGCCGATGTCACCCGATATCCGCCCAAGGCCCGGCCAGCGCTTTGCCGGCGACTATGATCATCTCGCCCGCAAGGCCGAATGGGCTGGCGTGGAAGGTGAGGGCGACGAATGAAGGCCGAACGCAAAATCGTCGTTTCACCCGAGGCCGAGGCGGCACAAGGCCGCGCTGCCGATCCGGGCCTCAATGTTTTCGTTTCTGCCAATGCCGGGGCCGGCAAGACCTATGTTCTGACTCAGCGTGTCTTAAGGGTCCTTCTGACCGGCGTCGCCCCGGAAAACGTGCTCTGCCTTACCTACACCAAGGCCGCCGCCGCCGAGATGCAAAGCCGCGTCGCCGAGCGGCTGGGCGAATGGGCAACGCTGGGTGATGAAGAACTCCACAAGGCGCTCGTCAAACTGACCGGCGTCGCACCCGATGCGGCGACCCGCATCCGCGCCAGAACCCTTTTTGTCCTGGCCCTCGAAACTCCCGGTGGTCTGAAGATCAAGACCATTCACGGTTTCTGCGAGTCGGTTTTGCATCGCTTCCCCCTCGACGCCGACGTGCCGATTGGCTTTTCCGTCATCGAGGACGAGGAGCGCGGTCGCCTGATTTCGGCTGCGCGCAATCAGGTTCTTGCCGGCGGGCTCGGCGGCAACCTTCACCTTGAAGACGCGGTCACCTGGCTCTTCGATCATTTCTCCGACTACCAGCTCAACGGCGCCCTTGACGCCGCCCTGCAGGCTCGCGACGTCGTGCGGCTTTTGAGAAATCCGGATGGTGCGCGCGCCAATCTCCGCGCGCTTCTTGGTCTGCCGGACCCGGTTGCGGCCTTCGACCTTGAAGCGGAAGTTCTGGGGCCGCGTCTCGTTTCGCGGGACGAGGCGGAGCTGATCCTGTCCATCGCCCCGCCGCGGGAGGAATTCAAAAAGGCTGGCTTTACAGAACGTCTTGCCGCGTTCGATTGGGACGATCCCGACCACCAGGCGTGGTTGACACTGTTTGTCACCAATGAGGGAACGGCCCGGAAAAATCTCGCAAACAAAATCCTTGCGGCCCAGGCGCCGGCGCTCGATGAGAAACTCCATGCCGAGGCCGAACGGCTCGAAGTCCTGATCGATCGCTGGCGCGCCACCAATGCCTGGCTGGCCTCGGATGCGCTTTTGACCCTGGTCGGCGCCATTCATGGCCGTTACACGGCAGAAAAGAAGCGCCGTGCCCGCCTCGATTTTGACGACCTCATCGAAAAGCTGCTGCACCTGTTGCGAGACCGGCAGAGCCGCGAATGGGTGCGCTACAAACTCGATGCGCAGATCACCCACATTCTCGTCGACGAAAGTCAGGACACCAATCCCGACCAGTGGGACACGGTCGAAAAGCTCATCGAGGAGTTTTTTGCCGGCGAGGGTGCCGTTGCGGCACCGCGTTCGATTTTCGCGGTGGGCGACGAAAAGCAGTCGATCTATTCCTTCCAGGGTGCCCGCCCTGAACTCTTCGCCGAAGTCCGCGACCGCACCGATTTCAAGGCCCTCAATGCCGGGTCGAGCGTCGAGCGCGAGCGGCTGATCCACAGCTTCCGCACGCTCCCCGAAATTCTCGAAGTTGTCGACCGGGTTGCAGCCGACGATGAGGTGCGGGCGGCGCTGCTTGCGGCCGACGCACCGGTCGGCCATGTCAGCGCGCGCGAGCAAAAAGGCGGCCACGTCACGCTCTGGCCGCCGATCGTCAATGAGAAGGTTGAGGCGGATACGGGCGGGGAACTTTCCCTCGAGGCCGAAGTCCACCAGCCATCAGCGCCTGCGCGGCTCGCCGAACGCATCGTCAATCAGATCGCAGGCTGGCTGCAAACCGGCCGCCGCCTCCAGACGCGTGAAGAGCCGATCGGGCCGAGCGACATTCTCATTCTGGTGCAGAAACGCGGCGAGCTCTATGCGGAATTGATCCGCCAGCTGAAGCAGAAGGGCCTTCCAACCCCCGGCGCCGACCGGCTGACGGTCACGAACCATATTGCCGTGCTCGACCTTCTGGGCCTCGCCGAGTTTCTGCTCAACCCGTCCGACCAATTGTCGCTGGCGGCAATCCTCCGCTCGCCGCTGGTCGGCATGGATGAGAGCGAACTCGAACGCCTCGCCATGGGCCGGGGCGACCAGAGCCTCTGGACGCGCCTCAAGGATCGCGCTGCTACTGAGCCGGATGGCGTTTCGGCGAACGCCTTCAAATGGCTCTCCGGTCTTCGGGCCCGGCTTGAATTCGATCGGCCCTATGAGTTTTTCGCGCACATTCTCTTCGCCGATCAGGGCCTGAAACGCTTTCGTGGGCGGCTCGGCAACGAGGTCGACGACGTCATCGAGGAGTTCCTGAGCCTTGCCCTCGCCCACGAAAATGCCGATCAGCCGTCACTTGCCGGCTTCGTTGCCGGGCTCAGGCAAAGTGCTGTGTCCATTAAGCGCGAGCTCGGCGAGAAAACCGGCGGCGTCCGGGTGATGACCGTCCACGGGGCCAAGGGTCTCGAATCGCCCATCGTCATTCTCGCCGACGCCGCCAGCAATCAGCCGGACAGGACCCAGCTCTTCGTCGAAGGGCGTGAGCGGCCGCTCTTCCTCTGGGCTCCCAACACCGATTTCACGCCTGCCATCTTGCGCGACACCGTCAAGGCCGAGGCCGCCGCCGCTGCCGGCCGCGAATATTGGCGGAAACTTTATGTCGGCATGACCCGCGCCGAGGACGAGCTCTATCTGACCGGTATTCAGGCGGGCAATCGCAACAACGTGTCCGGCTCATGGTACGCGCGGGTTGAGGAAGCGCTTGGCGACCGGCTCGTTCCCCACCCGCTCGCGGGCGAAGACGGGGTCGATGCCCTGAGCTACCCCGATGTGCCGCAAGTTCTGGTCGCGACCGAACTGGCTGAAACCGCAGACAAAACAGGGCAGCTTCAACCTGCGCCTGCGCCTTTGCCGCCGGTCACGGTTCCCCGCCTCATCTCGCCCTCGACGGTGCTCGATCATGCCCAGCCCGACTGGCTTGGAACGACCGAGGACGCGGGCGGTTTGGCTAGCGCCGACTTCGCCCGCCGCCGCGGCACCGCCCTTCACGCGCTGTTGCAGCACCTCGAAAAGGTTGCGCCCGCCGATCGCGAAGCGGCAGCGCGCGGTGCGCTCGATGTGTTGTTACCCGATGCCGGACCGGAGGTAGAGCAACTGGCCCGCAAAGCACTTTCCATTCTTGCAGGCCCCGACGCCGCGCTGTTGTTCGGCCCCGCCTCGCGCGCCGAGGTTCCCTTCGTCGCCGAAGCCCGGCGGGGCAGCGAAACGATCCGGCTGACAGGCCGCATCGACCGGCTGATCGTCGAACCGGAACGGGTGCTGATTGTCGATTTCAAGTCCGATGCCAACCCGCCTGCCACGACATCAGAGGTGCCGCCCGCCTACCTCACCCAGCTCGGCCTTTACCGTTTGGTCATGATGCGGCTCTTCACCGGCAGGGTGATACAATCCGCCCTCTATTGGACCGGGACGGAATCGCTTATGATCGTCGATGAACCGCGCCTCGACCGGGCGGCCGCCGGCTACACCTTGGCGTGATCGGCTTGAAGTGCGGCGCTCCGTCGCCTAAATGCGTCCAACCAATCTGCTGATGAAAGGCACAATCATGACCGAACACGTCACCGACGCGACATTCCAGAACGAAGTGCTCGAAGCCTCCGAGCCTGTGCTCGTCGACTTCTGGGCCGAATGGTGCGGGCCGTGCAAGGCGATCGCGCCGATTCTGGAAGAGCTTTCGAGCGAACTGGCCGGCAAGGTCAAGATCGTCAAGCTCAACGTCGATGAAAACCCGGTCGCCATGACCAATTACGGCGTTCGTTCCATTCCGACCATGATTCTGTTCAAGGGCGGCGAAGCCGTCGACATCAAGATCGGCGCCGGAACGCCCAAGGCCGGCCTGACCAAGTGGCTCGAGGCCCATACAGAAGCCGCCTGATTTCGGTTTCGGGTTCTGAATTCAAGGGCCGCCCCCCCGGGGCGGCCTTTTTCATTCGACAATGGTGCCGTTCATCTCGAGAAACTCGCCGATCAGGTGCAGCGAGCCGCAGATGAGAAAGCGGGCCGGACCGTTTCGCGCAGCCAGGGACAGGGCTTCGCGCAGGCCGGCTGCCGCTTCGGCGGGAATGTCCCGCTCCGCACAGATCGCCACCAGATCATCCGCGGCGTATGAGGCGCGGTCGTCGTTCATCGCCAGCGTCACGACCTTTGGATGAAGCGACGTGAACGGCGCAATATAGCCGCGCGCATCCTTGTTCCTGAATGTCGCCCAGATCATCACCAGCGGGCGCGGCAGACGCCGGTCGAGATCGAGCATCGCCTCGGCCAGAACCTTGCCGCCCGACGGATTGTGCCCGCCATCGATCCAGAGTTCGCTGCCCTCCGGCAGGAGGTCGAAGAGCCTGCCGCTGCGGATGGGCATCATCCGCCCTGGCCAGGTGACCCGCCGCATGCCCTCCGCGATTTGTTCCTCGGTCACACCGGTGCCGAAATGCAGCAGCGCGCCGATGGCCAAAGTCGCATTGGCGATCTGGAACGGTCCCCCAAGCGCGGGCCGGGGCAGGTCCATCAATCCGTCATCGTTCTGGAAGACGAAACGGCCGGCCTGTTCATAGCCGTCGAAATGTTCGCCGGCCCATTGGGCATGAATGCCAAGCCCGAGCGCGATGTCCTCGATCGCCGCTTCCGCGTCGGGGTGCTGGCGGGCGATCACCGCCTTTGATCCGGCCTTGAGGATACCGGCCTTTTCCGTAGCGATCTTGAACAGGGTATCGCCGAGAAAATCCTGATGGTCGAGATCGACCGGCGCGATCACTGAACCGAGCGGATGGTCGATGACATTGGTGGCATCGTAGCGGCCGCCAAGCCCGACTTCGAGCAGCAGGTAGTCCGCCTTGATTTCAGAAAAGAGCAGAAACGCCGCCGCCGTGGTCAGCTCGAAATAGGTGATCGGCAAACCCTGATTGACCGCCTCGCAACGCTCAAGCGCCCGGTTGAGCCGCCGCGCCGAAACGAGCTTTCCGGCAAGCCGGATTCGTTCGCGGAAATGCACCAGATGCGGTGAGGTATAAACGTGGACGTGGCTGCCTGCCGCCTCGAGAACGGCGCGCATGAAGGCGATAGTCGAGCCCTTGCCGTTGGTGCCCGCCACGTGAATCACCGGGGGGAGGTGGTCCTGCGGCCGTCCGAGATCGTCAAGCAGCCTTTCGATCCGGTCGAGACTGAGATCGATCAGCTTGTTGGGGTGAAGATCAAGGATGCGCCTTAAAATGGCGTCCGTTTTCACTCTGCGTGGGCCGCCGCCGGGGGAATGATGTCAGCGGGATTTTCGACGCGGACGGCCTTGCGCACGGCGGTCGCCGAGCGCGCCGGAACCTTGGAAGCGAATTGTTCGAGCACCGGCACCTTGGTCAGGATGCCGACGAGCGACCCGATGGTCTCGCGCAGCTTGTGGCGGTGCACCACCATGTCGACCATGCCGTGCTTGTTGAGATATTCGGAGCGCTGGAATCCCTCCGGCAGCTTTTCACGGATCGTCTGTTCGATGACGCGTGCCCCGGCAAAGCCGATCTGCGCACCCGGTTCCGCGATCTGGATATCGCCGAGCATGGCATAGGAGGCCGTGACCCCGCCGGTCGTCGGGTTGGTCAGAACGACGATATAGGGCAAGCCGGCCTGCTTGAGTTTCCTGACAGCAACCGTCGTGCGTGGCATCTGCATGAGGCTCAACACGCCTTCCTGCATGCGCGCGCCGCCTGAAGCGACGAACATGATGAAGGGCAAACGCCGCTCGACGGCAGTCAGCATGGCCTGGACAATGGCTTCGCCGGCCGCCATGCCGAGCGATCCGCCCATGAATTCGAAATCCTGAACCGCGACCATCACCCGGTGGCCAAGAAGGTGACCCTCGGCGGCCATGACCGCATCCTGCATGCCGGTCTTGTTGCGGTTTTCCTTGATCCGGTCGGCATATTTCTTGGTGTCGCGGAACTTGAGCGGGTCCTGCACCACATGCACGTCGGGCAGGGGGTCGTAGATGCCGCCGTCGAGGAACACGGCCAGCCGGTCGGCCGCCTTGATCTTCATGTGATGTCCGGAACCCGGCACCACCCACTGATTGGCTTCGAGATCCTTGTAAAAGACCATCTCGCCCGATTCAGGACATTTCACCCACAGATTGTCGGGCGTGTCCTTTTTCGGCTGCAGGAAAGAGCGGATTTTCGGACGGACAACGTTGTTGATCCAGTTCATCGGACGTCAACTACCTCTGCCTGTTCTCGGGCGTCTCGTGTCAGGTGCGCCGCGTTGGCCGCAAATATAGGCAGAAATATGAGGTTTGTCAGCTTCAAGGGTACGAAAGCGTGAACGGCGGCAAAAACCCTGCGGAAACCTATCGCCGCGCGTCGGCCACGCCTTCGGCAAGATCGCGCACCAGGCCATGCACGGCGGCGACCGTATAGGCCGATGCCTTGCCGCCTTCGAGCGACGTCTCGATAGCCCGAACCAAGGCGGTACCGACCACCACGCCGTCCGCATCCCGCCCGATCGCCGCCGCGTCATCGGCCGTCTTGATGCCGAAACCGACCGCAACCGGCAGATCGGTGTGGGACTTGATGCGTTTGACCGCATCCCCGACCTTGCGCCTGTTGGTCAGGGCCGCGCCGGTGATCCCGGTCATCGACACATAATACACGAAGCCTGACGTGTTTTTCAGAACCTTTGCCAGCCGCTTGTCGTCGGTCGTCGGCGTGGTCAGGCGGATGAAGTTGATGCCCTTGGCGATCGCCGGCACACAGAGTTCGCTGTCCTCCTCCGCCGGCAGGTCGACGACGATCAGCCCATCGACACCCGCGGCGACGGCGTCGTCCAGGAACTTGTCGACACCGTAAATGTAGATCGGGTTGTAATAGCCCATCAGAACGATCGGCGTTTCGGCGTCGTGTTTTCGGAAGGCTTTGACCATGCCGAGAGTCTTGTGCATGTCCTGGCCAGCCCCAAGCGCGCGTTGGCCCGCCGCCTGGATCGCCGGCCCGTCGGCCATCGGGTCGGAAAACGGCATGCCGAGCTCGATCACGTCGGCGCCGGCATCGACAAGCCCGTCGATGATCTTCTGGCTGGTTTCGAGGTCGGGGTCGCCGGCCGTCACGAAGGTCACGAGCGCTGGCCGGCCTTCTTCGGTGCACTTGGCGAAACGGTTGGCGATACGGTTGCTCATGGTGCCGTCTGGTCCTGCCTAAAGCGTCACGCCGAGATGCTTGGCGACGGTGTTGACGTCCTTGTCGCCCCGGCCCGAAAGGCTGAGAACGATGGTCTGGTTCTTTTCCATTGTTGGCGCGAGCTTCATCACCTGAGCAAGCCCATGCGCGCTTTCGAGTGCCGGAATGATGCCTTCGAGTTTCGTGCAAAGCTGAAAGGCTTCGAGCGCCTCGTTGTCGGTGATCGGCACATAGGTCACCCGGCCGGTATCCTTGAGGAATGAATGTTCCGGCCCGACACCCGGATAATCGAGCCCCGCCGATATTGAATGGCCTTCGAGAATCTGCCCGTCCGCATTCTGGAGCAGGTAGGTGCGGTTGCCGTGAAGAACGCCCGGCCGCCCGCCGCTCATCGAGGCGCAATGCCCGTCCTCGACGTCAAGACCGTACCCGCCCGCCTCCGCGCCGTAGATCGCGACCTCGCGGTCGTCGAGGAAGGGGTGAAAGATGCCGATCGCGTTTGACCCGCCGCCGACGCAGGCGACGATGGCATCGGGAAGCCGGCCCTCGGCCTCCATGAACTGTTCGCGCAGTTCGGTACCGATGATCGACTGGAAATCCCGAACCATGGCCGGATAGGGATGGGGCCCGGCCGCCGTGCCGATGAGATAATAGGTGTCCGCCACATTGGTCACCCAGTCCCTCAAGGCCTCGTTCATCGCGTCCTTGAGCGTTCCGGCGCCGGCCGTCACCGGCACGACCTCGGCGCCCAGAAGTTTCATGCGGAACACATTGGGGGCCTGCCGCTCGACATCGGTTGCGCCCATATAGACGACGCAGGGAAGCCCGAACCGGGCGCAGACCGTCGCCGTCGCCACCCCGTGCTGCCCGGCACCCGTTTCAGCGATGATGCGGGTCTTGCCCATGCGGCGGGCCAGAAGAATCTGCCCAAGGCAATTGTTGATCTTGTGGCTGCCCGTATGGTTGAGCTCTTCGCGCTTGAAATAGATCTTCGCGCCACCGAAACGTTCGGTCAGCCGTTCGGCGAAATAAAGCGGTGAGGGCCGGCCGGTATAGTGCGTGTTGAGCGAGGTCAGTTCCGCCCTGTAGGCGGGGTCGTGGCGCGCAGCATTGTAGGCCGCCTCGAGATCAAGGATCAGCGGCATCAGCGTTTCGGCGACGAACCGGCCGCCGTAAAGGCCGAAATGACCGGTTTCGTCCGGTCCGGTCCTGAGGCTGTTGGCTTGGTTCATTCGCTCACTCCGACGCAATCCCAGGTGACGGGTCGCAAGACCCGGCCGCCGGGCTCACGCCGATTCAACGGCGGCGATGAAGCGGCGGATCAGGTCCGGATCCTTGACGCCTGGCGCCGATTCCACGCCCGACGACACGTCCACACCCCAAGGGTTAACCTGCCGGATTGCCTGTTGGACATTGTCCGGCGTCAGCCCTCCGGAAAGCATGAACTCAAGCCCGGGGTCAAGCGCTTTGAGCAGCGACCAGTCAAAGGTGCGGCCAAGCCCGCCCGGCCGCGTTGCGGTTTTCGGCGGCTTGGCGTCGAGCAGAAGCCGGTCGGCGACCTCGTCATACTCAAAAACCATGTTGAGGTCGTCCGCGTCGCCGATCGGCACGGCCTTCATCACCGGAATCCCCCCTTCGAGCCTTATGGCCTCGATCCGCTCGGGCGGTTCGGAGCCGTGGAGCTGCAGGAAATCGGGATCGGAGGCGGCGATCTCCGCGACCAGCGAATTGTCGGGGTTGACCAGGATGACCACCGTCTCCGCCCGTCCGCGTGCATAGGAGACCAGTTCGACAAGGTCATCGACGCCCACATGCCGCGGGCTCTTGGCGAAATGCATGAACCCGACCATCGACGCCCCGGCCTCGACCGCGACATCGATCATCTCGAAGGTCTTCAAACCGCAGACCTTAACCTGTGTTTTGATTGGCTGGGGGTCGCTCATTTGGGCTCCGCCCGAATTCTCCGCTATCGGTCGTTGGCCAGCTGAAGGCTGCCCGAGGGTTGGTTCGAATTGGCCGCGGCTTCCTTTTCGAGGCGGGCCGCGTGTTTGCGCCAATGCCGTTTTTCACGCCGTTGCTTGCCCTGGGTGAACCAGGTCGCGACCCCGCCGAGCAGGATACCGGCAATCAAGAGCACGTAGATCAGCAAAAACAGAGGCACATGTACCGGAGGAATCAGCGGACTGGTTTCCGACGTCGGATCGAAATTGAGCGTGATCGTCTGCCGGTTGGCGAGTGCAAAGACGATGAGAACAAGGCTTAGTGGCAACAGAAGGAACCAGCCGATCAGCCGTCTGCGCATGTCAACCTCTCCCGTGCGCCGGGGCAAGGTTCAAACAACCGTCCCTGTCAGGAATTGAGCCGTTCACGGATTTCCTTGCCTGCCTTGAATTGCGGCACATATTTCTCGCTGACGCTGACCTTGGCGCCGGTTCGCGGGTTGCGCCCGGTTCGCGCCGGCCGGTTCTTGACCGAAAACGCGCCGAAGCCGCGCAACTCCACGCGGTTGCCCTGCGCCAGTGCGCTGATGATCTCGTCAAGCACCGCCGTGACGATGGTTTCGACGTCGCGCTGATAAAGATGCGGATTTTCTTCCGCCAGTTTCTGCACCAGTTCGGATTTGATCATGTGAGTCCCCCGATCACAAGGATAGGCGCGAAACCCCCGCTCACGCCTTCGACCCTATGGATTAGCGTGCCAAAGCGACACCATGCCGTCAAGCGGAACAATCCCGCCAGACGATAAACCGAGCGCCTGTTGCGCTTCGGACCCAATGAAGCGCGTCAATCGCTCCAGATCGTTCTCCGGTAAGGGAAAATAGGTCCTGACCGTCAGGTCCTTGTCGATGCCTCTGTCCGATTCGAGCCAGGCGACCGCCTGCGCCTCGCCGCCGATATCGTCGATAAGACCGGCATCGAGCGCCATCCGGCCGGTCATGATCCGTCCGTCCGCCAGCGGCAGCACCGTGTCACGGTCGAGATTTCGCCGGTCCGCCACCACATCGACGAACCAGTTGAACGTGTCGTCGACGACAGTTTGAAGGCTTTGCCGTACGTCTCCGGCAAGCGGATCGTCGAGATCAGGTTCGGCCTTGAGTGGCCCGGACTGCACCTTGTCGAGGTCCACCCCGATGGTGCGCAACAGCCCGCCCGCATCGACATGCTGGATATAGGCGCCGATCGACCCGACGAGCGACAGGCGCCGCGCGAAAATGCGGTCGGCACCCACGGCGGTCATATAGGCCGCCGACGCGCCGAGTTCATCGATGACTGCGACCACCGGCTTCTTTTCGGCAAGGTCCCGGAGGGCCTCATAGAGTTCCTCCCCGGAAGCGCTTGTTCCGCCCGGCGAATTGATCTCGACCAGCACCGCCTTGACATTGTCATTGTCCTTGAGGTCGGCGAGGACCTTGAGCCGCGACGGGCTGGTTGTCATGATTCCATCAACGGAAACGCGCGCGATCGCCGGGCCGCCGGCGCCCGTGCCGCCGATCATGCGCATGCCCATCACCAGAAAAAGGGCCGCCAGCGCCACGAATGCGAGGATCCGCCAGCGGCTCCGGCTCCGCCGCAGTGCGTCGATGACCGGCAGGGTCTCGAGGGCCGACAAAATGCGCGCCATGCAAACACCTTTTCGAATTCGCCATCGCATAAAACGCCGGGAGCGGCGATTCAAGCACCTCGCAGGCGCCCAAACAAAAACCCCGCGCCGATGATGACGGCGCGGGGCGAAGTTTTCGCGATCCGGCAGGAATTATTCGCCGCCGCGGTCCTTGAGCGCCGCGCCGAGAATGTCGCCAAGCGATGCGCCGGAATCCGACGATCCGTACTGGGCCACGGCTTCCTTTTCCTCGGCGATTTCGAGCGCCTTGATGCTGAGGCCGATCTTGCCGGTCTTGCGGTCGAACTGGGTGACGCGCGCGTCGACCTTCTCACCAACCGCGAACCGTTCTGGCCGCTGGTCGCCACGATCGCGGGAAAGATCGGAGCGGCGGATAAAGGCGGTCATGCCCGTATCGCCGACTTCGACCTCGATACCGCCATCGTTGACGGCAGTCACCGTGCAGGTGACGGTCGAATTGCGCTTCAGACCGCCTTCGCTGGCCTTGCTCGCCGCCGCGTCGGTGGCCAGCTGCTTGATGCCGAGCGAAATGCGCTCCTTTTCCATGTCGACGTCCAGGACCTTGGCCTGAACCTTGTCGCCGCGCTCATATTCCTCGAGCACGTCTTCGCCCGGACGATGCCAGTCGAGATCGGAAAGGTGAACCATGCCGTCCACATCGTCCTCGAGCCCGATGAACAGGCCGAACTCGGTCTTGTTCTTGACCTCGCCCTCGACGGTCGAGCCGATCGGATGCTTTTCGGCGAAAGTTTCCCACGGGTTGGCGATGCACTGCTTGAGGCCAAGCGAGATGCGTCGCTTTTCCGGATCGACCTCGAGCACCATGGCCTCGACTTCCTGGGAGGTCGAAACGATCTTGCCCGGATGGACGTTCTTCTTCGTCCAGCTCATTTCCGAAACGTGGATCAGGCCTTCGATGCCCGGCTCCAGTTCGACGAATGCGCCGTAGTCGGTGATGTTGGTCACGCGGCCGGTAAACTTGGCGCCGATCGGGTACTTGGCCTCGATCCCATCCCATGGGTCGGCCTGCAGCTGCTTCATGCCGAGCGAGATGCGGTGGCTGTCCTGGTTGATGCGGATGATCTGAACCTTGATCGTCTCGCCGATATTGAGCACGTCGGACGGATGGTTGACACGCCGCCAGGCGATGTCGGTCACGTGCAGAAGGCCGTCGATGCCGCCGAGGTCGACGAATGCACCATAATCGGTGATGTTCTTGACCACGCCGTCGACCACCTGGCCCTCGGTGAGCTTCTGGACGATTTCCGAACGCTGCTCGGCCCGGCTTTCCTCAAGGATGGCCCGGCGCGACACGACGATATTGCCGCGGCGCTTATCCATCTTCAGAATCTGGAAGGGCTGGGGAACCGCCATCAGCGGACCGATGTCGCGGATCGGACGAATATCGACCTGCGAACGCGGCAGGAAGGCAATTGCCCCGTCCAGATCGACGGTGAAGCCGCCCTTGACCTGGTTGAAGATCGTGCCTTCGACTTTTTCGCCCTTTTCATAAAAGGCTTCGAGCTTGACCCAGCTCTCTTCGCGGCGGGCCTTTTCACGGCTCAGAACCGCTTCGCCGGCGGCGTTTTCGACGCGGTCCACATAGACCTCGACCTTCGAGCCGACCTTGATCGTGCCGTCCTTGCCGGCGGCGCCGAATTCCTTGAGCGGCACGCGTCCCTCGGTCTTGAGCCCGACGTCGATGATCGCCAGATCCTTTTCGATGGCGACGACAATGCCCTCGACCACCGCACCTTCGAGCGGTTCATTGTCGAGGAACGAGTCCATCAACAGGGCTTCGAAATCTTCTTTGGCTACACTTGCTTCAGCCATGTCTTCTCCGTGGCGCCATTAGGGGTTGAAAATTGCCATCAGGACCAGACCAAAACTCCGGTGGCATGCCGCAAACATGCGCATGCCCGGCGCCTGAGGGTCTCAGCCGATCCTGAATCCTGCTGTTTCCGCTATGCCGGGAAAGCGCCCTGCCCGAAGGCGGGGATCACTGCCTCAAAATGGAACCGGACGCTTGGATTTGGGTCTATTAAGACCCAGGCTGTCCGGCCATCGCCTGATTGACAATCACAATCGCGGCGCGGAGTGCGGCCTCTATATCCAATTGGCTCGTATCGAGCAAGTGGGCATCGTCCGCCATGTAAAAGGCACCGGCGGGGTTGTTCCGGTCCGCCTCGTCGCGCGATTCGATCTGCCGCAGCATTTCTTCGTAGCCGATATCGTACCCCTGCGATGCCATCTGTTCGGCGCGCCGCCGCGCGCGCGTTTCGGCTCCTGCGGTCACGAAAATCTTCACCTCGGCATCCGGGCAGATGACCGTGCCGATATCGCGTCCGTCGAGCACCGCGCCGCCGGGCTGATTGGCGAAATCGACCTGATAGGCACGTAAGGCCTCCCGGACTTTAGGAATTCGCGCGACCCGCGACGCAAGCCGCGCGACCCGCGCCTGGCCGAGCTTGTCCGGGTCGAGCCGGCTCGGATCGATCGAACGCGCCGCAACGATCGCCTCGTCCTCGAAACTGAGTTCGGGCACGTCTCTGACGCTGAGCCCCACCGCGCGATAAAGCATGCCCGTGTCGAGATGCGGCAGATGGAAATGCTCAGCCAGGCCCTTGGCGATCGTGCCCTTGCCCGATGCTGCCGGTCCGTCGATTGCGATGCGCATGCCGGTTGGCCCCCAAGGTTTGCGTTCCAGATCACCGCGAATTAGGCCGCAATGCCCTGCCATTGCAAGCCCGGCGGGGCCACGTTCCGCGAGGGTGAACTTTCGATTTGACAGGGCGACCCGCTTTGATTAACCCGCACCGACGCACCTGAGGGTGCCCTTCCCAAATTCAGTTCAAAGGACACAACCTTGGCCAAAGCAGAACGCGGAACCAAGCGCCAGTGCCTCAAATGCGGCACCAAGTTCTATGATCTCAATGCCGACCCGATCGTCTGCCCGAGTTGCGGGGCGCCCTTGGTTCTCTCTCAGCCGGTTGCGGCGGTGGAGCGGAACGTGAGTGCGGCGCGCGCCAACGACAATGATGAGGTCGAAACCGACGAAGCAGCGGTGGCCGCCGGCGCCGAGATCATTTCCTTCGAAGATGCCGAAGCCGAGGATGTCGGCGACGATGACGACGATGTCCTCTCCGATGTCGACGACGTGGACGATGTCGACGATATCGGCGGCGAAGTCGACAATTCCTTCATCGAGGATGACGACGACGATGATGACGACGAACTCGGCATCTCGGTCGAACGGCACGGCGAAGACGAATAATCACGCTACCGCGCGCCGCCGGCGCGCGGCCCCCGCAACCGCCGGAATCCGCGGCAGAAACGGGTTGCACACCGCCTAAAGGGAGGCTATAGCCTCCCGCACATTTTGATGGGGCCATAGCTCAGCTGGGAGAGCGCTTGCATGGCATGCAAGAGGTCAGGGGTTCGATTCCCCTTGGCTCCACCAAATCCCCCATCTACGCTATTGATAGTTAAAAAGACTTTTGTCGGCTAGCTTTTGCCTGCCTGCTCTTTTGCCGCATTTGGGTTGAAATCCGGGTTCCAATTCCCGCGTGTCAATTGTCGATTGGCATCAACGGGGCGGTCGGTTCCGGTTTTGGGCCCGAAGCGGACTGACAAGAAATGGCGGAAAGCGGCGAAAGCGGACCTAACGGCAACCACCAAAGATATTAGTTGCCGGCTGCAACACGTGAGGTGTCGTCTCGTCACCAGCCTCTGCACCTTAGCCAGTTGTCCAAAACCAATGTGTGTGCAAAATGCACCCCATGATTGACACGGTCTGGGGCAGCACACAAAAACCCGTCTCGGCGCGACAGTTGGCTGAAACTCTGTCGCGACTGCCAAATCTCGCTGGCACGCTCTACATCGGGTATCCCATAATTGGCACGCCTGAAGGCGCCTTTCCTATTGACGCCCTGCTCCTAAGCCCAGAAAAAGGAGCCGTGGCATTTGACCTAGTCGAAGGACGAGAGCTTGGCGCTTTCGAAGATCGTCAAGATAACCTTTTTGCCAAACTCCACTCAAAGCTCCTGCAATACCCAGCCTTAGTTCAGCGCCGGGCCTTGGCAGCTCCGATATCCACATTCACGTTTGCGCCGGCGCTACCTGGCACTATCGGCACCGATTCGGCGCCAGTAACAGACGCAACTTCTTTGCCCGAAGCTATTGCCGATATTGCGTGGGCCAACAATGCGAGCTTTCCCGCACTCGCATCTGCGGTTCAGTCTCTTACAACGATCCGAAAAGGCCGTCGGAAGCGCAAGATTGAAAGCGAGCATTCGCGTGGGGCCAAACTCCATGCCCTGAATGAGTCTATCGCAACTCTCGATGCCAATCAGAATGCGGCAGTTGTTGAGACAGTTTCGGGCGTCCAGCGAATTAGGGGACTCGCGGGTTCAGGCAAGACCATCGTGCTTGCACTGAAGGTTGCGTACCTTCATGCGCAAAATCCAGAGTGGATGATCGCTGTCACTTTTAACACGCGTTCCCTTAAGGGACAATTCGAGCGACTGATCACTTCATTTGTATACGAACAAACGAGCGAAGAACCAGATTGGAGCAGAATTCACATGGTGAACTCTTGGGGCTCGCCAAGTTCTCCAGGTATTTACTACAATTTTACTAGAGATCATGAGCTGACCTATCGTGATTTTCGTTCGGCACAAGGGATCTTCGGTGAAGGTAAAGAATTTTCTGGTGCAACCGAAGAGGCAATGAACCAAGTCACAAGGGTCAAGGCAATCTACGATGCCATCTTGGTTGACGAGGCTCAAGATCTGCCCAGCTCCTTTTTGAGGATGTGCTACCTGCTTCTGAAGCTACCACATAGGTTAGTCTACGCGTATGACGAACTTCAAAGCCTCACCAACGCGTCGCTTCCCGGGCCTGAAGAGCTATTTGGCAACGATGCCGCTGGAAATCCAATTGTTGAATTTTCTGCGCCGGTAGTTGGCGAGCCAAGGCAAGATATAATACTCGAGAAGTGTTATCGTAATTCTCGCCCTGTCTTGGCAACTGCACACGCGCTCGGCTTTGGAATTTATAGGAAACCTGATGGATTAATTCAGATTTTTGAACAAAATCAACTCTGGGTAGACGTTGGATATAGAGTCCACGATGGTAAACTCGAGGATGGGCAATTTGTTTCGCTTGAGCGCACTTCGGAAACAAGTCCGCTCTTTCTTGAAAATCATTCCATTATCGATGACATAATTCAATTTCATGCCTTCCAAAATCAGTCTCAGCAAGATGAATGGTTAGCAAAGTCGATTATTCAAAATATACAACAGGATGAATTGCTGGCAGAGGACATTGTAGTCATTAATCCAGACCCTTATCGAACTCGGAAGGTCGTGGGAAATGCTCGAAATATTCTTTTACAGGCTGGAATAAACTCTTCTTTGGCTGGCGTTTCTACCTCTCCAGATGTCTTTTTCGAGAAAGACGTCGTCACCTTTACTGGAATTTTCCGAGCGAAAGGTAATGAAGCCGGCATGGTGTACATCATTAACGCCGACGACTGTTTCGATTCCTTTATACCAACAACCCGTGCGCTGATCAGAAACCGCTTGTTTACCGCCATTACTCGCTCGAAGGCTTGGGTGCGAGTACTTGGTATTGGATCAAAGATGCAAGCTCTTAGGGAGGAGTTCGAACGCGTGAAAGAACGTCAATTCCGACTAGATTTCGATTATCCCGACGAGAAAACCAAGAAGGCACTTCGAATCATAAATCGCGATCTTACGAGAACTGAGCGAAAGCGGCTTGACGCAAAGGTGGGCGATTTGACAAGCGCCATCGAGGCGCTGGAGAATGGTGAAGTTCGCGTAGAGGATTTGCCCGAGAGTCTCCGCCGCCGTCTCAGGGAGATTTTTGGCCAGTGAACCACGGTCAGGTCTGTCAACAGATCAGCCAACTGATCAGCATGCTCGTCAAGGAGGGCCTGTGCGATCACCAGCGATTTCCCGCTGTACGAACAGTGGGTTCGCAAATTCAAGTAACCATACCCGACGCGCCTGATCTTGCAGCAAGTCTGAAGGGTAGACCCTATACTGAAATATATGAGGAACTGAGAAAAGCAGAAGCCTATAACGTTCGAATGCTGGACGGTGCCCTAATCCAATTTTTGTTCACGTTTGAGAATAATTCTCTCACTTCCCACCGGCTGGCGTTCTTCCCGTCGCCTTTGCTGGAGATGTACGAGTCAATACCTGAACACTATGACCTAGATGAGACATTCGCTGACATGGTGGGCGAATTCTCGGTGAAGTTTCCTATTCGTTTCGACTATTCGTCGTCCGATGATAAACACAAAGACGTTGAACATCCAAAGTCGCATTTGACTTTGGGCCAGTATAAAGAGTGCCGTATCCCAGTTAACGCACCCCTCACCCCGTTTCGCTTCATGCGATTCATATTGCGTAATTTCTATGGCCCCGCCTATTTCGCAGTAGATATCGATGCGAAGGCAAAGATCACTGAATTCCCCGACGTGATCACGCCTGCGGAGCGAGGAATTCTTTTTGTTACTGCCTGAGTTGTTTGCCACCCGCTTACTAGGCGGTTCCTATATTTTTGCTAGAAATTGTGTTCGCGGATGCGCTGCACCCGCTCGCAGTTGCCATCGCCGGAAAGAGACCAATCCAACGCCCGCTTTCGGGACGTCCGACGAGAGGTCGAACGACCGATACGGGGCACCAGGCCGCCGTTCGACCATGCGCCAAGTGCCTGCAACCCGATCTGCTCGGTGAGACGAAGGGTATCCTCCAGCACCACGCCAGGATAAAGAACGTATTTCCGGCCTAGCGCGCCTTGGAAGCAGTTTGACTGCCCCAAGTTGTCCGTTTTCTTGCATGTCTGTGTAATTTTGGAGCGCCGCAGCCAATGCGTTCCGTAGCCACACTCGTTCAAACCGATTTCCCTGAGCCACCGATGAACAATGCGTGCATGGCGTCGCTTGGAAAGATGGGTCGAGGAATCGAGCTACTTTGGAAGGGGTGGTCGGGGCTGAAAGACGACCGTTCGGCAAGGAGGCGCGCGACGGACTGCGCGTGACCTTGATCTCAAATTGCAGCGGATGACCGGTCCGGTTCTGGACTATCCCGGCACGTTTTCGGACGCATGTTCCGGAACAAACATCGCCGACCCCAAGGCGAACAGGATCTGCAGCGCGCGGTTTTCGATCGATTGCCAGGTTGAACGGGCGAGATTTCCGGCCGACGCGGCCGTCGCCAGCGGAACACGAACAGATCAGACCTGCCTTGGGAGTGGCGGACATTTTTGGCCAACAATGAGCGCTTTATTCCAAGGACGATGCGATTGAGTGGCGGCTTCCATGGTGGGCTCCTGCCGTCCCACCCCCGCTTCGCTCAGCATGCGGACGCGAGGATATCACAGAGGTTTTTCGTCTCGCAGGTGCTGTTTGTGATAAGACGCTATCTGCCCAGTTTGAATTGGCCACTTTTGGAATTGCTGCTTCAGCCTCGGGCAAATACGAAATCCTGCATGCGTCAATGTTCCTTCAGCGCCTCGACGGCCGCCTCGCTGTCGTGGATGAACTGCTGGGCATCCGGTTGCGCTTGGACGATCATGAGAAACAAAAGATCGGTGAGAGCGAGCTGCGAATCGCGGGCCGTGATGGAAGATGAACGCGCCTGTTCCTCATCGGCGACGGTGTAGAGCTTGACGTCTGCCACGCGCGCCAACGGATTGTCCCGCAAACCGGTGATCGCGACTATTGTTCCCTTGCGCAGGCGCGCGCGCTCGGCAATGCGCACGGTGTCGATGCTCGACCCTGAATAGGAAACGGCAAGCAGGACGTCTTTTGCCGTCATGCCGGCGACGTTGGCCAGTTGCACATGTGCGTCGCCGCTATGGACGACGGGAAGCCCGATCTTGAGGAGTTTGAAGGCCAGGTCCGAGGCTACGAGCGACGAGGCGCCGGCACCGACGAGATAGATGCGGTGCGCCTCAAGCATGGCCGTAACAGCACGGGCAACTTCGCGCCCGCCATTGGCACCGGACGTCTGCCGCATGGCGAGCATCTTGGAATTGATCAGCTTCTCGAAAATCGTGGTGAAGCTGTCGCTCTGCTCGATCGTGCCGTGGATCGCGCTTCCCGGCAGCTGCCAGTTGTCCGCGCGCGAGGCGTTGATCGCCAGTTTGAAATCCTGGTAGTTGCTGAAGCCGAGGCGCTGAGAAAACTTGACGACGCCCGATTGGCTGCATCCGATCGCCGCAGCCAGTTCCGAAGTCGACAGATCGAGCATCTTTTGCGGGTTCTTGATGATGAACTCGCCGATCCTGCGCGTTGCCGGGGGCATGCGATCGAGATTGGCCTGGATCTTCCGAATCACCGTCATGACTTGTCTGTTCCGAATATGGAGGTGTATTTGGAATAATGTATTACGCGTGGGGACCAACGGCAACCGAGCAGAAGGCACGAACTCCGGCCCCCCGGAAATCGGCCAGGGGTGTCCCGCCCGGCGAGCGATCCGACGGACAATATGACGGATCACGGGCCGAAGACAGAGACAGGATTAAATGATGACGTTCTTTCTTGGTGTTGATGGTGGCGGAACAGGTACCCGGGCGCGGCTGGTCGACAGGACCGGCAGCGTTTTGGGAGCTGGGTCGTCAGGGCCATCCAGTTTGAGGCTTGGCGTCGATGCTGCCTGGGCCGCCGCCCGGAAAGCCGCCGACGCGGCTGTGCAGGAAGCCGGGTTGCCCGCGGACGCCCTGTCTGAGGTCGCTGCGTGTTTTTCGCTTGCCGGCCTTGGACGCAAGGGCGCCCGCGAAGGGCTCGAGCGAAAATCGCATCCTTTCGGATGCCTTGCATTCAGCAACGATGCCGAGGCGGCCCGGATGGGTGCGCACGCGGGAGCTGACGGCGCCATCGTGATCATCGGCACCGGATCTGTGGGGTTTGGAATACTTTCACGTCAGGAGATTCGGATAGGAGGCTATGGTTTTCCGATATCGGATGAAGGCAGCGGCGCGCAGCTCGGGCTGGCCGCCCTGCGAGCCACTTTGCAGGCGCACGATGGTGCATCGCCGCGCAGCGCCATGACCGCTGACGTCATGAATCAGTTCGGAGACGATCCGTTCGGAATCGTGGCATGGATGGACCGGGCGACCGCCACCGACTATGCACGTTTCGCTCCGGCCGTCGTCAGCCACGCCGGGGCGGGCGACGATCTGGCCCAGACACTGATGCGGGATGCGGCGCGCGAGATTTCCCGCATGATTCAGGCGCTCCAGCAGCGCGGCCGCCTGCAGGTTTGTCTGTTGGGCGGGCTGTCCGCCATCATGTCGCCGCTTGTCGATGACGATGCCAGAACCCTGCTGCGCGACCCGCTTGGCGACGCGATGGACGGCGCGATCTTGCTGGCACGCCGTGCTGCCGGCCAGCTTGCCTGAACGGCCTGGCCGGATTCAGCGCACTGCGCTCAATCTTCGTCAGTTGGAATATGATATTCGATTTTTGTGTTGTAATTAGGAATATTTTATTCTACACCCTTGCTGGATCCAGATAGAGATCGGACCATCAGGGGGTGTTCATGCATCGCGAGGTGCTGACGGAGCTGGAAAGCCTGGTGTCGGAGGGCCGCAACCCGCGGACCGACGACATTGACCGGATGTCGCCCGCCGATCTGTTGCGCCGCATGAACGATGAAGATTCGCTGGTGCCGGCGGCGGTGGAAAAGGTCCTGCCCGCCATCGAAGCCGCCGTTGAGAAGATCACCCATGCCCTGCGCAACGGGGGACGCCTCATCTACATCGGCGCAGGCACGAGCGGCCGTCTCGGAGTGCTTGACGCATCGGAATGCCCGCCGACCTTTGGCGTGCCCGAGGGCATGGTGATCGGTTTGATCGCAGGTGGCGATCGCGCCCTGCGCCAAT
The DNA here is from genome assembly GCA_020638095.1 of Hyphomicrobiaceae bacterium. GTDB lineage: Bacteria > Pseudomonadota > Alphaproteobacteria > Rhizobiales > Devosiaceae > JACKJF01. The sequence goes on from JACKJF010000003.1 coordinate 655,941, forward strand.
CCGTCGAAGGTGCGGAGGACGACGAGAGCGCTGCTGTCCAACAGCTCGAGCAGATTGGCATGAGTGCGCGTGACGTTGTCGTCGGGCTGGCCGTGTCGGGCCGCACTCCATATGTCCTTGGCGGACTGCGCCACGCGCGAAAGCAGGGCGCGGTAACCGTTGCCGTGACCTGCAATCCTGGCTCGCCGGCATCAGAGATAGCCGAATTATCGATTGCTCCGGTCGTCGGACCTGAAGTGCTGACAGGGTCGACCCGCCTAAAGTCCGGAACAGCGCAGAAGCTCGTCCTGAACATGCTGACGACTGCCAGCATGATCCGGCTTGGCAAGGCCTTCGGCAACCTGATGGTCGATCTGCAGGCCAACAATACCAAGCTTTCGGCTCGCGCAGCTCGCGTTGTCATGCAGGCAACGGGATGCGGTGCGGATGCCGCCAACAATGCTCTTCTTCTCGCAAATCAGGACGTCAAGCTCGCCATTCTGGTGCTTCTGACCGGGCAAAGCGTGCCCGAGGCCAAAGCCGGCCTGGAGCGGGCAAACGGCGTCTTGCGAGAGGCTCTGCAAGCAAGCGGATACGACAACCAGAAAACCAACATCGACTAGTGAAGGGAGACTACGATGAGACTGAAAAGCATACTGACATCATGCGCATTCGTGGCATTGGCCGCAGGCATGGCCCATGCTCAGGACGGAACCTCGCTGAGCGTTCCGAGCTGGATGTGGGAAGAAGGCCAGGTGGGAGAGTGGTTCAAGGCCAACACCGCCACGTTCGAAGCGGCAAATCCGGGCGTGACCGTGCAACAGACCCAGATTCCGGCGGGTGACTTCGAAAAGACGGTCACCACCCAGATTGCCGGTGGCGCTGCACCCGATCTGATGCCGGCCTTCACCAGCATGCTGGCGCCGATGATCGAGGCCAACGCCCTGGCTCCGCTTGACGACTGCATCGCCGCCGGCGGCTTTGGCGACCGGCTTTTGCCATCGGTGAGCTATGCCCAGATCGACGGACACACCTACGGCGTGCCACTCACCATGAGCCCCTGGTCCATGGTGGTGAACAAGGCCCTGCTCGAAGAGAACGGCCTTGCGGTACCCACCACCGTTGACGAGCTCTATGCCGTTTCCCAGGCCCTGAAGGAAAAGGGAATCTACGGCTATGCGTTCGGCAACGACATGTCGGCACCGATCCACGTCTACATCAACTCCATGCAGTGGGTCCTTGGTTTCGGCTCCGACTGGTCCAAGGATGACGGCACGATCACGGCCAATGATCCGCGCAACATCGAAGCCATCACCTGGATCAAGCGGTTCCTCGACGAAGGTCTTTCGCCGGTCGGACTGGGCGTGGTTCAGGCGCGGGAGCTGTTCGTTGACGGCAAGGTCGCGGTGATGTTCGAGGGCCCGTGGCTCATGACCCAGATTCAGGGCTCCAAGCCTGAAATGATGGCTGGAGTGGACTTCGACGTCGTGCCGACGCCGACCCATGCGGCAATCACCGGCGGCGCGTTCTACACGATCCCGGCGGCGGCCCAGCATCCCGATGCGGCTTGCGGCCTCCTGACCCAGTACCTGAGCGTCGACGCCCAGCAGCACTGGCTCGAAGACCTCAAGCAGATCCCGGGGACGGTCGTGCATCCGAGCGAGGCTTTCCTGGCCGACAATGCCTGGATCGGCAAGATGGCTGAAATTGCCGCCGAATATCCCGGCGGTATCGGCTACGCGCCTCCAGGCTACAGGGTCCAGGCAGCTGAGTTCCGTCAGATCGTTGTCGATGCACTGTCGCAGATCTATTCTGGCCAGACCTCCGTCGAGGACGGGCTGAACGCATTGCAGGCCAAACTCGAAAGCTGGTCGGCGACACTTTGAAAACTGGTTGGTAGAAAAGCGTCCTCAACGCGCTGCGACGACCTCTGACCGCGGCGACACCAACTGGCCAGCTACGCGCGGATTTCCGCGCGTAGCGCCCAAAAGGACAGGGACCGGACGGGTTCAGGCGAAATCAGAATGAGCACCAAACCTCAGACCGCACGGAGAATTGATTGGCTTCCAATCCTGCTGCTCTTGCCGGTGGGCGTGGTTCTCGTGCTCATTCTCATCTGGCCGATCGTTCAGGGCATCTCCCTGAGCTTTTTCAACACACGCATCCTGAACTATTCGCAGGGCAAGTTCATTGGCATCGCCAACTACAACTTCCTGCTTCAGGACGAGAATTTCTGGAACTCGCTGAGAGTCACCGCGATCTACGGCGCACTCTCCATGTCGCTGACCTATCTGTTGGGACTGGGTTTTGCGCTTCTGCTGAACCGGAACTTCATACTGCGCGGCTTTCTTCGCACGATCTTCATCCTGCCCTGGGCCATACCGGAAGTCGTGGCAGTCCTCATCTTCATGTGGATGCTGGATCCGCAATTCGGCGTTCTCAATTACCTCATGGTTAAGGCAGGGTTCATCGACCGCCCGCTGGCCTGGCTCACCCAGTCCAGCCTGGCCATGCCGGCTCTGGTCATGCTCACCGCCTGGCAGCAGTTTCCGCTGGCCATGCTGATCCTGCTTGCCGGCCTGCAGACCATCCCGCGCGAGCAGTACGAGGCGGCAATGGTCGATGGGGCCGGGCCAATCTCAAGATTCTTCCACGTCACGCTTCCGGGCCTGCGGCCGGTCAACGTGATCCTGATCCTGCTTCTTATTCTCAACTCGTTCCGGCGCGTGACAATGATCTACGCCATGACGCGCGGCGGCCCGGCGCGGTCGACCGAAACCCTGTCGATCCTGACCTACAATACCGCCTTCGAATATCAAAAGATCGGCTATGCCGCAGCGGTTGGCACCGCCCTTCTGATCATCCTGCTGATTTTCAGCCTGATCTATTTCCGGGCGATCATCAGAAGCAGGAGCGCCGCATGACGCCGCAAGTCTCCGCAATCGCCATCCGCGTCTTCTGGTTCGTCCTGACCTGCGCCCTGGCCGCCGTGGTCTTCTTTCCCTACTACTGGATGTTCGTTTCCTCGGTTGAATCGGCAAGCATCTTCCAGTGGCCACCCAATCTCTGGCCCAAGGAATTCTCGCTCGACGCCTATTTCACCATCTTCGAACAGCGCGACCTTGCGACGTGGCTGCGCAACACGTTCGTGGTTGCCGGCTGCACGGCGCTGTTTTGCGCCATCATTTCCATCAACGCAGCCTATGCGCTGTCGCGCTTCAAAACCCGGACGACGGGGCTGTTTACGTCGATCATTCTGTTTTCGCAGCTTCTGCCCGCGGCACTGATCGTAGTGCCTCTGTTCGTCATCTTTCAGCAGACCGGGCTTTACGACTCCCTCGTCGGGCTGGCCATTGCCGACACCGCCTTCATCCTTCCGCTATCGATCTGGCTGCTCAAGGGCTTTTTCGACCAGATCCCGGTCGAGATCGAACAGCAGGCGATGATCGATGGTTGTTCGCGACTCGGCGCGTTCTACCGCGTGACCCTGCCGTTGGCCTTGCCGGGACTGGTGGTGGTCATCGCCATGGGCTTCATCTCGGGCTGGGACGAGTTCTTCCTGGCGCGAACGCTCATCGCAGCACAGGACAATTGGGTTCTATCAGTCGGCCTGACCTCGTTTCGGGGTGAGTACACCGTTGCATGGAATGAAATGATGGCCGCGGCCGTGATCTTCGCGATGCCGGCGCTCGCCTTTTTCATGATCGTGCAGCGCTATCTCGTGGCGGGTCTTGCCGCCGGTGCCGTCAAAGGCTGAACAGGAATACGAAAGACTTCAACCGCATGGCCCCAGTTTCCATCCAGAATGTCCGCAAAGCCTTTGGCGCCCTCGAGGTGATTTCTGACTTCAATCTCGACGTCCAGGACGGAGAGTTCGTGGCGCTTGTGGGTCCATCGGGCTGCGGGAAATCGACGATCCTTCGCATGCTCGCGGGCCTCGAACCGGTCACGTCCGGCAACTTTGCCATTGATGGGAAAAGCGTGAACAACCTTGCGCCAAAAGACCGCGACATCGCCATGGTCTTTCAGAACTACGCGCTCTATCCGAACAAGACCGTGGCTGCGAACATGGGTTTTCCGTTGCGCATGCGCGGCCTGTCACGCGCCGAAATCGACGACAAGGTCAACGAAGTCGCCCACGTCCTCGGCCTGGAAAACCTGCTGGGGCGCTATCCGCGGCACCTTTCGGGCGGCCAGCGGCAACGCGTGGCCATGGGCCGCGCCATCGTGCGCAACCCGAAGGTGTTTCTGTTCGACGAGCCCTTGTCCAATCTCGACGCCAAACTACGCGTCAAGATGCGGGCTGAAATCAAGGAACTGCACCAGCGGCTGAAGACGACCACAATCTATGTGACGCACGATCAGGTCGAGGCGATGACCATGGCCGACAAGATTGTGGTGATGCGCGACGGAAAACTGGAACAGACAGGCAGACCGCTCGAGCTCTATGACGCGCCGGAAAACAGGTTCGTTGCGGGTTTCATCGGCTCTCCCGCCATGAATTTTCTTGAAGGCGAGGTCGCCCGCCGGGAGGACCGGGTCTGCTTTTCGGTCGGCGGCGAAATGGTGGTGAGCCTGGGCGAGAAATTTGCGCCACTCATCAGCCAGGCCGTCACGCTTGGCATCCGGCCGGAACATATTTCGATCCATGATGAACCGGTGCCGGACGCCACGCAAATGTATCTCGGCGTTGTTGAGCCGACCGGTGCCGAGACGACTTTCATCCTGAAATCGGGCGACGCCGAACTGGTTGTCGTCAAGCAGGGGCGCTTCCCGTTCACACCGGGCACGAGCCTGTGGGTGTCGTTTCCGACCGACAAACTGCACGTATTCGACACGACCGGGAACGCGGTCGCGGTCAATTCATAACATCAGCGCGCATGGAGTAGCGTGAATGAAAACTGGATTTGCATCTATTGGTGCGGGACTTTTCGGCAAGTGGCATGCGATGGCCTATTCGCGTCATCCGATGGTCGATTTTCGGGCCGTCTGCGATCTTGATGGCGACAGGGCCAGACAACTGGCCGAAACCTACGGCGCGGCCCACCACACGACCAACCTCGATGACATTCTGAGCGACCCGGGCATCAAGGCGGTCTCGGTGGCCACACCCGATCATGCGCACCGCGACGTGGCCGTTCGCTGCGCCGAGGCCGGCAAGCACCTGCTGGTGGAAAAGCCGCTGGCGACGAACGTCGAAGACGCAGAGGCCATTGTTGCCGCGGCCGAAGCGAATGGCGTCCTTCTGATGACCGATTTCCACAACCGCGCCAATCCGCCAATGGTCGCCGCGCGCAACGCCGTTCTTGCTGGCGAAATCGGCAAGCCCGCCTATATCTACACGCGCCTTTCAAACACGGTTGCCGTGCCGCAGGACATGCTCAAATGGTCCGGCCACTCCTCTGCGCTGTGGTTCCTGGGGAGCCATATGGTGGACGTGGTGAGCTGGATTATCGGCGACCAGCCCAAGAGCGTCTATGTCGTTTCGCGCAGCGGCATTCTCAACGAACTTGGAATCAACGCGCCGGACTTCCATGTCGCAACCGTTGAATATCACAATGGCGCTGTCGGCGTATTCGAACATGCCTGGATCCTGCCGCGCACCTATAATTCGGTCAAAGACCTGAAAGTCGAACTGCTCGGCAGCAAGGGTGCAATCAATATCGATGGATCGCACAACCGGATGCTCGAACTCTACACGAGCGAAAAGGGGATGTTCCAGGACATGGTCGTGCCACCGTTCGGGCCGCATCTGACAGGCTTCATTCTCGACGCCGTGGCCCATTTCATCGAGTCGGTCATCAACGGCAAGGAGCTTCTGGCGACCGGCCGCGACGGTCTGGCCAACACGCGCATCATTTCGGCAATGATCGAAGCGGCCGATAAGGGTGTAAGGGTCGAACTGTAACCTTCAATCAGGACTTTGGTCAGACCAAGCCGTCATGCCCACTCAACCGCAACACGTTCTGAAAGGCTCGATCCTGACTCCCGGCGGTTGGGTTTGGGGTGAGTTGGCGTTTGACGAAAACATCCTCACCATAAATGGCAAGGAACGGGTGGCGCCCGCGCCACCCTATGTGCTGCCCGGCTTCATCGACCTTCACGTGCATGGCGGCGGCGGCGGAGACGTCATGGACGGACTTGACGCCATCCGCCAGACTGCGACGCTGCACGCCCGGCACGGCACCACCGCGCTGCTGGCCACGTCTGTTACCGCTCCGCGGGCGCAAATCGAGCATTTCTTTCGCTCAGTTGCTTTGGCCGAAAAGAGCGACTGGCCCAATGCGGCAAGGGTTTTGGGCGCGCATCTCGAGGGTCCGTTCATCAACCCGAACAAGCTGGGCGCCCAGCCGAACTTTCCGATCGCAGCCAATGGTGATCTACTTCAACGCTGGTCGCGGATGGCGAGCATCAGAATTGTCACCTACGCGCCCGAACTTGACCAAAGCGGCGACTTTCTCACCGCACTCCACACATCAGGAATGCGAGCGCAGATCGGCCACACGCTCTGTTCCTATCATCAAGCCAGCGCTGCGATCGATGCCGGGTGTGGCGTGACCCACCTCTTCAACGCCATGAGCGGCATGTCTCATCGTGGCAACGGCGCCGCCGGTGCGGCACTTGCCCGCGCCGACTACGCGGAAATTATCGCCGACCTTCAGCATGTCGAGGCCGGAGCGATCCTGGCTGCGCGCCGCGCCATCCCGCATCTCTACGGCGTCACTGACGCCGTGTCTGCTACCGGCATGCCGGACGGAAAATATTTTCTGGGAACGCAGCTGGTTTCAAAAAACGGCAACCGGGTCCAGCTGGATGACGGCACGCTTGCCGGGTCGTGTCTCACGATGGATCAGGCCTTGCGCAACCTTGTGTCGATCGGCCTGCCGCTCGATGAAGCGGCGCGGCGGCTAAGCACAATTCCAGCCGACTGGCTGGGACTTGCGGATCGCGGCAGGTTGCTTGCCGGTGCAAAGGCAGACATCGTGGTGCTTGACGCCGATCTTTGCCTTCAGTCCGTGTTTGTTGCTGGCAGGCTCGTCGACCTCTCAGAAAGCGCCACCTGATGGAAGTCATCGTCCGGCCCGATCGCGAGCAGGCCGTGTCGTTGGTCGCGGAAATCATCCTCGACCGCCTCCGAGCCAAACCCGAAATTGTGCTGGGCCTTGCAACCGGCCGCACCATGACCCGGGTTTACGACTTGCTCGCACAGTCGGCGGTTTCCTTTGCTTGTGTGACCACCTTCAACCTTGACGAATATGTCGGGCTGTCAGCGGAACATCCGGGCTCATTTGCCCGCTACATGCGTGACCATCTGTTCGAGAAGGTCGACATCGATCCGGCAAGGGCTCACCTGCCGGATGGCGCCGCAGCTGATTTGCGCAAGGCAGCACACGATTTCGAAGAGCTCATCAAAAAGGCGGGCGGCATCGACCTTCAGCTTCTCGGCATCGGCGAGAACGGGCATATCGGGTTCAACGAGCCGGCGTCGGCGCTCATGTCCCGGACGCGCGACAAGACCTTGACACCGACCACGCGCGCCCAGAACGCCGCGTTTTTTTGCGGTGATCCAAACATGGTTCCGCCGCGTGCGCTCACCATGGGGATTGGAACCATACTCGATGCGAAGGAACTGATCCTGCTTGCGACTGGCGAAGGCAAGGCCGGGATTGTGGCGCGTGCGGTCGAGGGCCCAATCACCGCCTCGGTCAGCGCCTCGGCGCTTCAGCTTCATCCGAATTGCAAGGTGGTGCTGGACGAGGACGCCGCCGGTAGCCTCAAGTTTCGGGACTACTATGACTTCGTCTTTGAAAACGAACCCGAATGGGCGAAGTATCGCCGGTAGGGCGGCCGCAACAGTTGCTGAGGTATCCGAACTCTTGTGAGTGGCCGTTTTTTGGCTGCAAGGTTTCCGGACCAGTCATGGCGGTCAAAATCGATCAATCCGTCGATTGTGGACTTCGACGAAGGGCGTGCCAGCGGCAAACGTGCCAAGCTCGCCGGCGTTAGCCAACGCCATGTTCGGCATCGATTGTCCTGTTCGCGGCGACCGTGAAGACAGGACAGGCCGGTGAAAATTGGCGACAAAAATGTGATGCCCAAGACGGGCATCAGAATTGAAATGAGATGGAATTCAGGCCGCTGGCTCATGAAGCGTTCAGATTGCACCAGCAAAAACGGTATCTCGACGAGCAAGGCGCTTGATCAGACCGCGGCGGCGGCTGTAACCTTCACGGATACGGCGCGCGCTTCAACGAGTTGATCCTCGAAAATTTCCGCCGTCTGGCTCCAGGTGAAGCCGGTTGAAAATCGGTGCGCCGCGCTGCGCGGCAAAAGGAGGGCCCGGCTGACCGCCGCTGCGAGATCCTCGTCAAGGGCACCCGCTTCAGGATCGGTGATGACGTCAATCGGACCCGTCACCGGAAACGCCGCGACGGGCGTACCGCAGGCCAGCGCTTCGAGCATGACGTTGCCGAAAGTTTCGGTTCGGCTCGGAAAGACCAGAACGTCGGCGCTCTGATAGGCGGCGCGCAGGGCCCCACCATCCAGATGGCCGAGAAAATGTACGTTCGGATAAGTGGCCCTGAGGCGGGCAAGATCGGGTCCGTCACCTGCCACAATCTTGCTGCCGGGCAGGTCGAGCCCAAGGAATGCGCCGATATTCTTTTCGACCGACAACCGCCCCGAATAAAGCAGGTGCGGGCCTTCAAGACCGGCGAACATGGTTTTCGGTCCGGGGAAGAACTGGGCCGGATCGACGCCCCGCGTCCAGACCTGCAAATGCCCGAACCCGCGCGCGCCGAGTTCCCCGGCCATTGACCGGGTCGGCACAAGCGTCGAGGCGGCGGGCCCGTGAAACCACCTGAGGTAGGAATAGATGGCGCCCTCGGCCATGCCGATCCGGGACGAGAGATATTCGGGAAACCGGGTGTGGTAGCTCGTGGTGAACCGTAAACCGTGGCGGCGGCAGAACTGGCGCCCCGCGAAACCGACCGGCCCTTCGGTGGCAATATGGATATGCTGGGGACGTTCGAACTCTATATGCCGGGCCATTTCCCCCGGCGCAATCATCGCCAGCCGGATTTCGGGATAGGAGGGCATTGGAAATGAACGGAATTTGTCCGGTGTCACCATGCCGACGGTCCAGCCGCGCCCTTCAAGGTCGCGCCGGACGGCATCAAGCGTGCGCACCGCGCCGTTGACCTGGGGAAACCAGGCATCCGAAATGATGATAAGGTTGCGGCTCACGGGGCGTCCCGTCCGGTTGCACTCGGCGGCTCCTAGCAAAGCCATGGGACTCATGACAATGGGCTTCCGTTTCCGCTGGCGGCCGGTACGAGACCATAGGCACTGGTATGGAACGGTTTTCGCGAACCGGTCGGCGATTCCGCTTGACGAACGGGGCCGTTGACCCGAAGCACGGCGGACGGTCGGACCGCCGGACTTTTTCACCAAAGCGTTGTCCAAGGGTTCAGTTCGAGTTCATGCAGGCGAAGTTCCAGACCCGTCCAGCAACGGGTTCACCAGCGAAGTCCGGGGAGCCGATGCTGATCCGGCTCTGGCGCTGGATGCGCGTGGGACTGACCGATCTCCGCGGAGACTTGAGCCGCTTTGGCGTCATCATCGCCTGCCTGGTTCTGGGAACGGCGACCATCGCCACCGTCGGGTCGGTCGGCTCCGCCCTCAAGGGCGCCATCGACCGCGATACGGCCGCCATCATTGGCGGCGACATTGAAATAACCCGTCAGGACCGCCGGGCGACCCCGGCCGAGATGAAATTCTTTCGCTCACTGGGCGACGTCGCAGAAGTCATCGACTCGGTTGGTCGCGCCACGTCCGGCGGCAATGAGGCGCTCATCGACCTCGTGGCGGTGTCAGCCAACTATCCCCTGCGCGGCAGTGTCGCGAGCCCGGAACTGACTGGCGGGGAAAAGCCCGCCCGCATTCTCCGGCAGAGCGACGGCCAGTTCAGCCTGCTCGCCGAACCGCGGCTGCTCGACAGGCTCGGCATCGGCATCGGCGGCATTGTCCGCATCGGCGGATCCGATTTCGTGGTTGCCGGGACCCTCGACAGCCTGCCCGACGGCGCGGCGCGTGGCTTTCAGCTCGGCCTGACCGTCCTCATGACAAGCGAAGCCTATGCTTCACTCGCCGATTTCCGCACGCCGCTGCCCGGGCTTCTGACGAGTTACCGCTACAAGATTCAGTTGAACACGCTGGAGTTCGATGCGGCAAAATCGAGGATCGAGGCAACGCTGGACACCGGTGCGCTGAAGATTCGTTCGCCGCGCGACGCGGCAGGAACTCTGGCACGCTACTACGATCTTTTCGCGCGCTACCTCCTGATCGTCGGCCTTGCCTCTTTGCTGATCGGTGGTGTTGGCGTGTCCAATGGCGTGGCCAGTTACCTTTCCGAACGCCGGCGCACGATTGCGATCCTGAGAACGCTCGGAGCCACGAGCCAACGCATCATGGTGCACTTTCTCACGCAGATCGGCGTTCTGATCGCCATCGGCGTCGGGCTTGGCATCCTGCTCGGCGCCCTGGCATCGCTCGCAATCATGCCGCTTGTCGGGCGCGTCGCCGGCGTGCAACTCGATGCCTATGCCGATCCGGTCTCGCTTGTCTTTGCGGCGGCCTTTGGCCTGCTCGCCGGTTTTGCCTTCGCCTTCCCGCCACTCAAGCGTGCCGAACGGACCAGCCCAGCGCTTCTCTTCAGGACCCTGGGTCCGGCACCTGCGCCCGACTTCGTGCGTGGCTGGAGGAATTGGCTGGCAATGGCACCCGCGGGAATCGCGGTGGTCGGCGTTCTTGCTTTGGCACTTGGCGTCACCGGAGATCCGAAGCTTGTTGCCTTTTTCGCCCTCGGCGTGGGGCTGAGCTTCGTTTTGTTGCGCGGCGCCAGCCTGTTGCTGCAACGCGGGCTGCGTGGTGCCACGGGCCTGCCCATGCCGTCCTGGCGGATTGCCCTGCGCAGCATCGTCGCGCCGGGGTCGCCCGCGCCCATCGTCATTATTTCGATCGGGCTCGGACTTGCCGTCTTGCTGGTGATCGCACTCATTGCCGACAACCTGCACACCCAGTTGCTCGGATCTGTCAGCCAGCGGGCGCCGACGCTGATCGTTACCGACCTGTTTTCCGACGAGGTTGATGCGATCGAGACCTTTTCCGCAACGAGCCCCGATGTCGAAAGGGCTGAATTCGCGCCCCTGTTGCGCGGCGAAATTGTCAGCGTCAACGGCGCCGATCCACGGGAGCGGGGCCGCCTTTCCGAAGAAGCCGAGTTCATGCTCGAACGCGATATTCCGATGACCTGGCGGCGCGGCGAACCGGCCGACGGCAAGGTGGTTGCGGGCGCATGGTGGCCGCCCGACTATGCCGGCCCGCCGCTCGTATCCCTGCGCGCCACAGTCGCCGCCGAACTTGGCGCCCATGTCGGCGACCCGATCGAATTGCGTCTCTTCGGCGATTTGGTCGAGGCAAGGATCGCCAATTTCCGCAGCTTCGACTATCAGCAGGGGATCAATCCCTTCGTCATCTTTTCACCCGGCGAAATCGAGAACTTCCCGGCGACCGCCATCGGCACGCTCAAGGCAAGACCAGGTCATGAGCGGGCGCTCGAAACCGCGCTTGACCGTACCTTTTCCGAAATCAGCTTCATACCGATCGGCGATGCGCTGGGCGAAGTAATTGATCTGGTTGGTGAACTCGGCGCGGCGGTCAATGCAGTCGGCGCCATCGCAGTGCTCAACGGCCTGTTCGTGCTCGCCGGAACGCTGGCGGCGGGCCGTAAGCAGCGCGAAGCCGACGCCGTCATCCACAAAGTACTCGGTGCAACCCGACGAAACGTGCTGATGGTTTTCGTCATAGAATATGGCCTGCTCGGCCTCTTTTCCGCGCTGATCGCGACTCTCATCGGATCGGTGGCGGCAGGGGTGATCACCCGGAGCGTGCTGAATCTCGAATTCTTCCCCAACCCGGTCCTGATTGCGGGTGTCATCGCCGGTGCCATCGTGGTGACCATTCTCGCCGGTGTTGCAATGACCTGGCGGGCCCTGTCCAGATCACCGGCCTCGGCATTGAGGGGCGGCTGACCGCATAAATCGCCGGGAATTTGGCAAGTGGGCTTGGGGCCGGTCATCCGCGGCCCCTTGCCTTGGCGCCCGGAAAATGACAGTGAGCCCGTTCGAATAGCGACGCCGGGTCAATTTCGTGCCTTTTCAGTCCAGAATTTCAGTCGTTGGCACCAGCCTCGGGCCGGTCGAGGTCCGTCGAATTGGCAGGGGTCTGCCCATTCTTTACTTTCACGGCGGCCAGTCAGACGCGCGCAACACGACCTATGACCACATTTTCGACCTTGACCGCTACGAACTGATCGTTCCGTCGCGGCCCGGATATGGACGGACGCCGCTTGGGCACAACCAAGCCGCCGCCGACACGGCACGCCTCATTGACGCTTTGGCCGGCGCGTTGGAGCTGCCGGCCGCAGCGGTGATCGGCGTGTCGCTAGGTGCGCGGCCCGCCATTGCCTTTGCCGCGCTCTTTCCAGCGCGTACCCGATCGCTGGTTTTGTCTGCGCCCATTACCGGGCGTTGGCTGACGCGTGAAGATCCACGTTGGTATCCGGCCCACATGGCCTACAATCCCGTGGTCGAACGAGGCGTCTGGGCGATGACTCGCATGGCCTTTTCGGTTGCCCCGCACCTGGCCGCGCAACGGTTTGTCAGGGGCATTTCGACCGGGTCGCCGGGGCCGGTCGCCAATGACGATATCGCCAATCTGCAAGCCCGCGTCCGAACCTACCGCTCACGCCGTGGCTTTCTGGCCGACCTGCACCAGTCGCTCGACGATGATTGTCTGCGGCACGTCCAGTCCCCGACCCTCATCCAGCACAGCCTTCACGATGCTTCGGTCGATGTGAGTCAGTCCAAGGCCGCGGCCAGCTTGATTCCCAACGCGCGGCTGCGCCTCTACGACAATGCGTTCGGCCACTTTTTGTGGCTCGGCCCGGGTTCTGCCGAGGTGGAAGCGGATGCCCGCGAATTTATCGAGGCGACAATAGCGCCCGACGCCCTCGCGGCCGAGTAGTTGCCGCCGGAAGGGTTTTGATTCCCACAAACCCGGACTTGGTCTAGGTTCCCCGGAATTAAGCGGGGCACCCATGACCGATTTCCTCATCCTGACCTTTGTCTTTCTGGTGGCCGGTGTCGTCGCCGTACCATTGGCAACGCGTCTCGGCCTTGGCTCGGTGCTCGGCTATCTGCTTGCCGGCATCATCATCGCCCCTCTTTTGCAGGCGCTCGGGGTCGATGTCGCCTCGCTTCAGCACTTTGCCGAGTTTGGCGTGGTCCTGATGCTCTTTCTCGTCGGTCTTGAACTCGAGCCCGAACGCCTTTGGCGCCTGCGGTCCCAGCTGCTTGGCCTTGGCGGGCTTCAGGTCGTTGCGACCACGGCGGTGGTTATGGCCGTCGCCATGGCGCTCGGGCAGGACTGGCGGATTGCGCTGACGCTGGGCCTCATTGTCTCCCTCTCCTCGACCGCCATCGTGCTCCAGACCTTCAACGAAAAGGGCCTGTTGCGGTCCGACGGCGGGCAGGCGGGTTTCGCCGTCCTGCTTTTTCAGGACATTGCCGTCATCCCCATGCTCGCGCTGATCCCGCTTCTGGCCATTCCGGGCGCCGGCAACGCCGCCGCCGCGATCGCCGATCACGCGGCGACGCCGAGCTTCATGGATTCGCTCGAAGGGTGGCAGCGGGCCCTCGTCACCCTTGCCGCCGTCGCCATCATCGTTGGTGGTGGCCGCTATCTCACCCGCCCGCTCTTTCGCTTCGTCTCGATGGGGCGCCTCCGCGAGATGTTTACCGCGACCGCGCTGATGCTCGTCGTCGGCATTGCGCTGCTCATGGGTTTTGTCGGCCTCAGCGCCGCACTTGGTACTTTCCTTGCGGGCGTGGTTCTGGCCAATTCGGAATACCGTCACGAACTGGAAAGCGATATCGACCCGTTCAAGGGCCTGCTGCTTGGCCTCTTCTTCATCACCGTCGGCGCCGGGGTCAACTTTTCCCTTCTCGCGGACAATCTGGTCCTGATCTTCGGCCTGACCTTGGCGCTGATGCTGGTCAAGATGCTGGTGCTCGGCGTTCTGGCTTATGCGTTCAAAGTGCGAGGCGCCGACAAATGGCTTTTTGCCCTCTCCCTTGCCCAGACCGGCGAATTCGCTTTCGTCCTCCTCACGTTCACCGTCGCCAACCACGTGCTGCCGCAGGACCTCGCGTCAAAGATGAGCCTTGTCGTTGCGCTCTCCATGCTGCTGACGCCGCTGCTCTTCATTCTTTTCGACCGGGTCATCGCGCCGCGCTACTCGGCCGCCCAATCGCGCGACCCCGACACGATCGACATCGAGGCGCCCATCATCATCGCCGGCCATGGCCGCGTCGGCGGCATCGTCAATCGCATGGTGCGCGCTGCGGGCTATGAAACCGTGGTGCTCGACCATTCGTCGAGCCAGCTCGACATGTTGCGGCGCTTCGGCTTCAAGGTCTTTTTCGGCGACGCAACCCGCCCGGACCTGCTCCATGCGGCGGGCATCGAACAGGCACGCGTCCTTGTGGTTGCCATCGACGGCAAGGAACAGATCACCGAGCTCGTCCGCTACGTGACGACCCATCATCCACATGTTCACGTCATCGCCCGCGCGACCGACCGCAACCATGTCTACGAACTCTGGGCTGCTGGATCGCGCGATATCATCCGGGAGACGTTTGACTCGAGCCTCAGAATTGGCCGATCGGTGCTCGAAGCCTTCGGGCTGAGCCGCGAGCTGGCCGAAGATCACGTTGACGCGTTCCGTGAGAATGACGGTCGCGGCATGATCGAGCTGGCCAATCTCTATCGCAACGACATACCGATGGTCGACAACGAGCCCTATATCAAGCGGGCGCGCGAACTGATGGAGGAAGAGCAGCGCCTCCTGCGCATCGGCCCTTCTCCACGCGAAGAAGCGGCGGAATAGGGGCGCACACAATGATCTGGTTTGCCCTTCTGCGCGGCGTCAATCTAGGCAAGCGCACGGTCCGGAGCGACGACCTGCGCGCCGCATTCCACAACATGGGTTTTGCCGATGCCGAGACGGTCATCGCCTCCGGCAACGTCGTTTTTTCCGCCGCAGCGCCCGATGTGGGAACAATCGAAAAGGCGCTTGAGGCGCATTTCGGCTTTCCAATCGGTGTCGTGCTGCGCAGCCGCGACGATATCGCCGCCCTTGAGGACTCCAATCCCTTCGGCGCCTACGAGGCCGGAAACGACACCAAGCTCTATGCCTATTTTGTCTCCGCCCCGATCGGTGACCGGTTGGCGGGTCTCCATTCCATCGACGGCGATTTCGACGTTGTCCGCATTGACGAAGATGTGTTTTTCACCGCCATGTTCCGCCAGCCCACCGGCCGTTTCGGTTCTGGTCTTGACGGCGTCGACAAGCGTTTCAAGGGCGTGACCGTCACCAACCGGAACTGGAACACGATCGGCCGCCTGCTCGAAAAGGCCGCCAAATTCTGAGGAGCGAATGGCCCAGATCTTAGTCTTCGGCTCGATCAATCTCGATCTCATCGCCACCACCGTCCGCCTGCCGGCCCCCGGCGAAACGGTGAGGGGTTCCGGTTTTGCCACCGCCCCTGGCGGCAAGGGGGCGAACCAGGCGCTCGCCGCCTGCCGGGCGGGCGCGGCCGTGTCGATGTGCGGCGCGGTTGGCGGGGACGACTTCGCCAATCAGGCGCTGGCCCTTCTTCAGGCGGGCGGCGTCGATCTCGAACGCGTCCGCCGGGTCGAGGGTCCGACTGGCATCGCCATCATCCTTGTCGATGGCAACGGGGAAAACGTCATCACCATCATTGCGGGCGCCAACGGGACGTTGAGTGCGGCTGATGCGGAGGTCATGCTGTCGGGCCTTGCGGACGGCGATCTTCTCGTTTGCCAGGAAGAAATTCCCGCCGACGCAGTGGCGGCGGCGCTCGATCTCGCCCGCGGGCGTGGGGCACGTTCGATGCTCAACATCGCGCCGGTTATCCCTGAAACCAGCCAGCTCGCGGCCAAGGCCGATATCATCGTCGCCAACGAGACCGAATTCGCCCGCCTTCTTGAAAGGGATATCGCGATCGAGGCTATTCCCGACGCTGCCTCGGCTTTTGCCCGGCAGGAGAACAAGTGGATCGCCGTGACCCTTGGCGCTGACGGGGCGGTTCTGGCAACGCCCAAGGCGCTTCACCGGGCGCCGTCATTGGCGATCACGCCCATAGACACAGTCGGAGCCGGTGACACGTTTTGCGGCTATCTCGCGACCGCCCTGCTCGAAGCAAGGCCGGTGGATGAAGCGCTCGGCATCGCCACTGTTGCCGGCGCTCTGGCCTGCCTCAAACCCGGCGCCCAGCCGGCGATCCCGATGCGCGCGGCGGTCAATCAGGCCCGGTCGAGATAAGCCTCGAGATGGTCTTCGAAGATCAGCCCTGGCGTCTTGCCCTGGGCGATCGCGAAATCTCGCTCGGCCCGGAGCGAGGCCTCAAGAAAGCGGAAAAACCCTGCGGCCCCATCTCGGTCGCGCATCGGATAGTGACCCTCCATCAGCCGCCCGATCATGATCCGCTTCATCCGCAAATAGCGGTCCGAAGCGCCCGCTCCGATCGAGATCGACAGACCCTGTTTCACATAGGCATGAAGCGGCGTGCCGAGATGAAAGCAGGCGTCGAATGAACCAAAGAGCTTCAGCACCAGATCGAGATCGGTCAGGCAATCCTGGCCTTCGTCGTAGCGCGGATCGGCGACGTGCCGGTCATAGGCAATCATTGAATCCATCGACAGGTTGGTGAACTTGTATGCGGCGGCGGTCAGCAACCGATCGTCTCCAGCCCCGACATAGCGCAGGTGCCCGCGCTCCGCGTTCCGTACGTCGAGCGCCGTCGAAACGAACCCGTGCGTGCGAACCACTGGTGCAATCTGCGCAAGCTTCTCTTTGAGAAAGAGATCATCCGCGTCGAGAATGGCGATGTATCGCGATTGCGCCGCATCGAGCCCGACATTGCGCGCGCGTGACGACCCCGTTCCGCTCCCACCGGTCGAAAGGAACCTGAGCCGCGGATCGGTGAGGCCCTCCTCGTCGAGATGTTTCCGATAGTCCGTGCCATCGTCCGCGATGATCAGGATTTCGAAATCAGCGAAGTCGCCTGTCAGAACCGAGGCGACCGACGCCGCAATCGTGGCCTCTGCCCGAAAGGCCGGCATGATGATCGAGAAGCCTGTCACGTCCTACGCCCGTTGCTTGAAAATATCGGGAACCGCACCATATCAGCATTCGGCTTTGCGCAAATGCCGGACAAACCGGGTTGGCGCCAAGTGTCGCTTGTGAGCAAGGACAGCAGATGTCGCGTATTTCATTTCTCTCCGCGCCGTTTCTCCTCGGTTTCGACTCGTTCGAAGAGCGTGTCGACCGCATGGCCAAATCGGCCGAGACCTATCCGCCCTACAATATCGAGCGCCTGATGACCGGGGAGGATTCAGAATCCTACCTCATCACCATCGCGGTAGCCGGCTTTGCCGCCGACGAACTCGAAATCGTCTCCGAGAACAACCAGATCGTCGTTCGCGGCCAGAAGAAAAGCGAGACCGAGCGCCAGTATCTGCATCGGGGCATTGCCATGCGCCAGTTCCAGCGGGCCTTCCTGCTTGCCGATGGCATGATTGTCGAGGGCGCAGAACTGGCCGACGGCATGTTGCGTATTCCTGTGCGCCGGCCGGAGCCGCAAAAGCTGAGCCGCACGATTGAAATCCGGTCCGTCTGAGGAGAGCACCATGCACAAGTTCGACAATGATCTGAGTTTCGGCCGTCCGGCGCTTCTGGGCGCGCTCAGGGCCATGACTAGCGAACAGTTCCGGGAGCTCGGCAAGACCGAGGTCGCCTATCTGCGCGAACTCGACGGCCAGACGCTCAAGGGCCTGTTGCCCAACATCCAGCTTCTGCCCGGCATCGATGCCTACTTCCTGCTGCTTGCCGCCGATGGCGAACCGCTGATGGTCTCCGACGACCGCGAATCCGTCATCGACTGGCTCGAAACGCGGAATGCGACGCTTGCCGTGCGGCAATAGTCGAAACGACCCATCGAAAAGCAAAGGGCGGGATGATCCCGCCCTTTTTTCTGGCCGCATCGCGCGCAAGAGAACTAGGCCGCTGCCGATCCCTCGACTGCGTGCGACAGGAGATCGTAGATCTCGGCCTGGTTCTTCGTGTGCCGGATCGCTTCGACGACGGTCTCTGTCCGCATCAGGCGCGCAACACGCGACAATGCCTTGAGATGATCGGCCCCCGAACCCGCGGGCGCCAGAAGCATGAACGCCAGATCGACGGGCTGGTCGTCGACCGAATCGAACTCGATCGGCGAATCGATGCGGGCGAACATGGCGATGACCTTGTCGAGGCCCTTGAGCTTTCCGTGCGGAATGGCGATGCCGTTACCGAGCCCGGTCGAACCGAGCTGCTCGCGCGCCATCAGCACTTCGAAAATCTGCTGCGCATCGAAGCCGCACTTTTCGCCGGCCTTGTCGGCAAGCATCTGCAGCAATTGACGTTTACTGGTTACTTTGGCGCACGGGACGACATCGTCCTGCGCCAGGAAATCGGAAACTTCCATTCCAAAAGGAGCCTTCGTTTTGGCTTTGTTTCAAGCATGTCGCGGCGCGGCTGGCACTCTCATTTCTTGGCCAGCGCCGGGTCGATCCACCCGATATTGCCGTCGGCCCGGCGGTAAACCACATTCATGCCGCCATGTCCAGCATGTAAAAAGACCTGAACGTCGGCCTGGGTCAGATCGAGTTCCATGACCGCTTCGCCAACGCTCATCGTCTTGAGGCTCGCAAGACTTTCCGCGATGATCGCCGGCGAGAAATCCGCGTCGACCTCGTCATGCTCTTCGGGCGAAGCCAGAATGTATGACTGGGCCATTGGCGAATCCGGGTCCTTTGGCCGTCGATGGTCCTTGAGCTTGCGCTTGTAACGCCTGAGGCGCTTTTCCACATGCTCGGCGGTCTCCTCGAAGGCCGAGATGGCGTCTCCAGCCATCGCATGTGCGCGCAGTACGACCCCGGTATCAAGATGAAGAACAATGTCGGACCGAAAGCCGAAGCCTTCGTGCTCGATGGTCAGATGGCCTTCGTAGTTGCCATCGAAATACTTCCGTACCGCCGCCTCGATCCGCTCCTGGGCCTTTTCGGTCAACGCCTGGCCCACATCCATGTTCTTGCCTGTTACGCGTAGGGTCATTTTTACTCCGCCTTTCTCTCGCGTCCGGCGGCGCTCTCCTCGAAGTCGCCGGGCCGCTCAACGGGAATCTAGCGCCTGCGGCGCCACTTCCGCAATCCATGTGGAAAGTCTTTAAGGCAAATCAACGGTCGGCCGCAGGATCGGTCAGGCCCCGACCAGGGAACGCTTCTGCCGGCGCCGGATCACCGAGGAGGGAATGTTCATCGCTTCCCGGTACTTGGTGACCGTGCGGCGGGCGACCTCGATTCCATGGTCGGCTTTCATCCGCGCCGCAATCGTGTCGTCGGAAAGGATTGCCGTCGCACTTTCGGCATCGACCATCTGCTTGATGAAATGTCGGACGGACTCGGCCGAATGGTCTTCGCCACCCTCGCTGCCGCTGAGGCCGGTGGTGAAGAAATATTTCATCTCGAAAAGACCGCGCGGCGTCGCGATGAACTTGTTGGCCGTCACCCGGCTGACCGTCGATTCATGCATGTCGATCGCGTCGGCCACCATCTTCAGCGTCATGGGCCGCAAATGCGTCACCCCATGGACGAGGAAGCCGTCCTGCATCCGGACGATTTCGCTTGCGACCCTAAGAATGGTCTGGGCTCGCTGGTCGAGCGACTTGGTCAGCCAGTTGGCCGTCTGCAGGCAATCGACCAGGAATTCCTTTTCCTTGGGCGAACGCACCTGTTTGGAGACCCGCGCATAATAGGTGCGGTTGACCAGAACCTTCGGCAGGACATCGGAATTGAGTTCCACCGACCAGCCCCCGTCTTGCGCCTCGCGGACGTAGACGTCGGGCACGATGGCCTGCATCGGCGCCCCATCGAAACGAAGTCCCGGCTTCGGATCGAGTTCCCTCAGCTCCGCCAGCATGTCCGAAAGGTCCTCGGCGCTGCACCGCACCTCCTTCATCAGCCTCTGCAATTCATGCGAGGCCAGAAGATCGAGATGGTCGAGCAGGGCCTGCATCATCGGGTCCAGCCGGTCCCTTTCCCGCAATTGCAGCATCAGGCATTCGCGCACATTGCGCGCGAAGACGCCCGCCGGTTCGCAGGTCTGGGCCAGGTCGAGCACGGCCTCGACATCTTCGGGGTCGGTGCCGAGCTGTTCGGCAAGCTGCGCGCAGTCGGTCGTCAGATACCCCGCTTCGTCGAGGCTATCGATCAGGCTCCGCGCGATCAGCCGGTCGGCCGGATGCGTGACGAGGAGATTGATCTGACCCGAAAGATGATCGGCAAGACTGATGCCCGACGAAACATATTGTTCGAGATCTGGCGCATCCTCGGTCGCCCGGCCGCGAATCTCGGGCGGACGCGTCGAGTCGCGTATCGAATCCTGCCCCACCTGCTCGGGAAAGACATTGTCGACCTCGGTATCCATGCTCGAGGCAATGTCGGCCGCCGCGCCGATATGTTCGCCGCGTTCAACAAGGTCCTCGGCAAGATCCTCGTTGCCGCGGGGTGCGACTTCCAAATCCCGGTCAGTGAAATCCTCGGGCTCGGCGGCATCAAGAAGCGGGTTTCTGAGGAGTTCGGCTTCGACAAACGCATTCAGTTCGAGATGCGAAAGCTGCAGCAGCCGGATCGATTGCATCAGCTGCGGCGTCAGCGTCAGGCTCTGGGCCTGCCGGAGTTCAAGCCTCGGTGTCAGCGCCAAATCGTTCAACCCCACCACGTTTGAAACGTGTTTGGCCCCTCTTTGCCCGATTTGCACGCGACACGCAAGTTTTGTGCCAAGTCACGGTAAAATTGAATGCGTCAGGCAATTTGATCCGGTCGAAATACGCCCGGCGGGTACGCGTCAGTTTCGCGACAAGAGCCGGCGCATACGCGAAACCCTGTGGAAAGTGATTGGGAATCGAAACAAGAACCGCCAATTCCGGTCCAGCCCGAGGATCGCGCCGTTCCGGTTCAGCTTTTGAATCCTGCTCGCCGCGAGGCAAAAATGCTCGCGAAATAGCGATTCCACTTCGCCAGTATCGCCGGATTCCACGAAAGAGTGGAAAAGCATGGTTCTCCGACGAGATCGCTTCGTTGCGCTGTTCTGCGTGATCGATCTGCGCGCTTTCTCGATCCAGCGGGGCAGTGAAATTGCATCGAAATGCAAAAGCAGGGCCGATATTTCGTCGGTGTTGAGTTGGCGTCCATCAACGCGGCGCGCCCCGTGCACGTCGATTTCGACATCAAGACGCGTTCGCACAATGCTTTTGCCCAGCATGTGGGCGGTGAAGCCACCCTTGCTCAACAGGGTGCGGTTACGTTCCCGTGGCCGGAAAATCAGACGTAGCCGTGCTACAGGTGCGCTCCACGCCGAATGGTAGTTCCCGGCGCCAATAGGCCAAACCATTTCGGCGGGAGGGAGAGAGATCATATCGAGCCTGGACCGTGCGAATTCCAGCTGCGTTCGCAGGTCTTGGTCAATCGGCGCAATGATTTCGTCAACATCGATTGCGGCAAACCATTCCGTTTCTGAACCAAGATATGCAGAAGTGTATATCCGCCGCTGAACATCGTTGAAGTCGTCGATACTATCGCGATGCGGGATCAACGATTTTACGGGAATGATTTCGACGCGACGCAATATAGAATTTGGCAGGCGTGTGACCTTGTCGATATCGGCAATGCCGTCATCGTAGAGAAGTATTTTGGAAACGCCGATTTCGACGTGTGCGCACACGAACCTGATCACGTCATCGGCACGGCATCTGGCGATGCAGGCAACTGTCAGGTTTGCGTCCCGGCTGCCGACGAATTTTGCCTGGGGTAATTTCATGGCAGGTCAGAGAGAACCAAATTTTTGTCGTTGAGTTTGCGGCGCCCAACGGGGCACTAAAACGTGAAACTGTCGCCGAGATAGACGCGCCGCGCATCCGGATTTTCGGCAATCGTCGCCGGGGTCCCCTGGATGACGACATGCCCGCCATGCATGAGGTAAGCCCGGTCGACCAGACCGAGCGTTTCGCGTACCGAATGATCGGTGATCAGGACCCCGATACCACGATCGGTCAACTGCCGCACGAGCCCCTGGATGTCGGCGACCGCGATCGGATCAACGCCGGCAAAGGGTTCGTCGAGGAGCATGATGACCGGGTCGGCGGCCAGCGCCCGGGCAATCTCGACGCGCCGCCGCTCTCCGCCCGAAAGCGCGAGGGCGTTGGAGTTCTTGAGATGCGTGATCGAGAATTCCTCGAGCAGCTGTTCGAGCCGCTCGAGCCGCTGTTTGCGCGATCGGATATGGCCCTCGAGGATGGAAAGGATATTGTCCTTGACGCTGAGGCCGCGAAAGATCGACGGCTCCTGCGGCAGGTAGCCGACGCCGAGGCGGCCACGCTGGAACAGCGGCAGGTGGGTGATGTCGCGCCCGTCGAGAAGGATCCGGCCCTTGTCGGGTTTGACGAGGCCCATGATCATGGTGAAGACCGTCGTCTTGCCCGCCCCGTTGGAACCCAAAAGCCCGACCGCCTCGCCGCGCCGGACGGCCAGCGACACGTCGCGCACGACAACGCGCTTGCCGAATGACTTGGCAAGGCCATGCGCCACGAGCCAGCCGTTCTGGTCCATCAGCCGGCCCTCGCTTTGGCGAGATCAGAGGCCGAGGGGCACATCGCCGCCATCGCTTCCCCCATTGCCGCCAGCGGGTTGACTGTCCCCGTTCTGGTTTGAAAACAGCCCACCGGCCGGTGCGCCGCCGTCGCCTGAATGAAAAACGCCGCTGACCCGTCCGTTGCCGTTGGCGGTAAATGTCGAGATGTTGGTCTTGAGGTTGACGTCGAGCTGGTTGGCGTCGACCGTTCCCGACTTGTTGGTCACCTTCACATTTCCAGTCAGGCGCATGATGTGGGTCGCCGGATCATAGCGGCCCCGGTCGCCGGTCGAGGTCTGATCCGGTTCCTTGACCTTTACATGCCCGAACGCCTCGTAATAGCGGATCTTGTCCGAACCGTCCTCGGCGAGGTGCACTACTACGCGGTCGGCAAAGATCCGCGTCTTGTTCTGGTCAACGACGACATTGCCGATAAACTCGGCGACATTCTCGTCGCGCCGGACCGTGAACCGGTCAGAGGTCACCTTGACGTCGTCTTCGGAATGAAAGTCCCCGGAAACCTTGCCCGAACCGCCGGTGGTGAACTCGCTGACATGGGTATCAAGATTTGACGTCAGTTCCGGCGATTTGATCGTTCCATTGTCGGTCTTGACCGTGACGTCGCCGGTCATGTGCATGATTCTGGTTTCAGGGTCATAGACCCCCTGATCGCCGGTCACCGTCTGCACATTGTCCTTCAGAACAACGCTGCCGGTCGCGGTGAAGAGCTTGGCCTTCTGCATCCGGTCGCCTTCGAACTGCACCACGACCTGATCTGCCCAGACTTTGAGATCCGGCCGGGTGACGACGACATTGCTGGTGAAGGTCGCATCGTTCTCCTTTTCCCGGACCACCAGCCGGTCGCCGGTCACGACGTCGTATTTTTGCCCGTCGGTGAGGTCCGGCAAGGCTGCCGCAGCCGCAGTCGTGTCGGCAGTCGCGTCCGGCGTCGGCTCGTTGGCATCGGCGGGGGCCGCGTCTGTGGCGTCGGTCTTCACGTCCGTTGGCGTGCGATAGATGGCCTCCTTGAAATCCCAGATATCCGCGTCGGCGTCATAATCGAGCGCCTTGGCATTGATGTCGCCCCCATCTGGAAATTCGAATTTCACGTCGCCGGTGCTGGTGAGCGTCTGCTTCTTCCAGTCGATGAAGGAGTTGTTGAGCCAGCCAAGCACCCCATCGCTGTCTTCGGTTCGCATCAGCTCCGGCACATTGACCGTCTGGGCCTTGAGATCGAGCACGGCGAAATCCGACTTCGCGGTCAGGGCATAGTCTTTCTTGTCCAGCGTCTTGATCGTCGCGGTCTCAAGATCGATCACGTCGGTATTGTTGACCTGAATGCGGGCCGCCTCGGCCACCACATTGTAGGTCGTGCCATCGCCCATCACCCCTGAATATTCCGGCGTGTCGATGACGATCTTGTCGTCCTCGATCCTGAGACCCTGAATGCCGTATTCCTTGGCGATGTTGGCCAGAATGATCGAAACGATCAGGAAACCCGCGACGACAATCCCGGCGAGCGGCACCGCCCAGCGCAGCACGCCCACCACGCGGTTGCGCCACAGAAGCCTCGCGTAAAGCCGTCCGCGCGCCGCCGCGCTCGCATGCGGATCGACAACGAAACCGGGTTCTGCGGTTTGCAGGGTCATGCTCGCCCTGGAGCTCAGCTATGCGCGAAAATGTCGGTCTCGGCCCAGCCTGCCAGGTCAAGCGCGACACGGGTCTTAAGAAAGCCGAAACACTCTTCGGCGAGGTCCCGGCGTCCCTCGCGCATCAGCATCAGGTCGAGATGCCGCTTGAGATCATGAAGATAAAGAACATCCGAGGCCGCATAGTCGAGCTGCGCCTTGCTCAGTTCGTCCGCCCCCCAGTCCGAACTCTGCTGCTGCTTGGACATGTCGACACCCAGAAGCTCGCGGGCCAGGTCCTTGAGCCCGTGCCGGTCGGTATAGGTGCGCACCAGTTTCGAAGCGATCTTCGTGCAATAGACCGGCGTCACGTCGATGCCGAATCTGTTCCTGATCACGGCCATGTCGAAACGCGCGAAATGGAAGACCTTGGTGACCTTGAGATCGGTGAATAGCTTGACGAGGTTCGGCGCGTTCGTGTGCCCCTTGGGCAGGCGCACCACGTCGGCGCTGCCATCGCCCGGCGAAAGCTGGATGACGCAAAGACGGTCCCGCGACGGAATGAGCCCCATCGTCTCCGTGTCGATTGCCACCGTGTTCCCGTAATTGGAAAGATCGGGCAAATCGCCCACATGTTGCCGGATCGCCATTGGTGTCTCTGCTCCCGCACCGATTTGGCGCTTGATGCCACACGATTGCGGCAATGGAAAGTCGCGCGCAGTTCCCGCCCGAGTTACCGGATGCAAAGCATTTCCATCTAGGCTATCAGAAACGCCGTTTCCGGAGCGACGCGATGTCGAAACTGATCTACATTCTCAACGGCCCGAACCTCAACCTTCTCGGCAAGCGCGAGCCCGAGATTTACGGATCCGCGACGCTCGCCGATGTCGAAACCTCGTGTGCGGTCCTCGCGACAGAAATTGGCCTGAGGACCCGCTTCCTGCAGTCCAATGCCGAGCATCAGTTGGTCGACTGGATCCACGAGGCGCGCGAGGATGCATCGGGCATCATCATCAACCCCGCCGCCTTCACCCACACGTCGGTCGCCGTGCTCGACGCACTCAAGATGTTCGACGGGCCGGTGATCGAGGTGCACATTTCCAACGTGCATCAGCGCGAGAGTTTTCGGGACCATTCCTATGTCTCCCACCGGTCCGACGGGGTGATCGTCGGCCTTGGGATCCACGGCTACGAACTGGCCCTGAGGCACATGGCAAAAGTCGCCTGATAGGCGCGACCATCGAAGGCTGGCGTTGAGGGGTCGGCGCGCCGTTTGCCGGAACCTGGCACAGACAAATCTGGCAAGCCGGTCCCGCAATGTTTCGGGGCAGGGTCTGCCAATACCCAATATCGGAATTGCGGCGGTTCCATACGGGTGATCGTGCGCTAATATCGGTCGCGACAGGGAGGAGCCGCCGATGTCGTTTCGGGTGCGCGCAATCGCGATTCTGTTTTTCCTGGGCCTGACCCTTGCCGGCGGGCTCGGTCTTGCCGCAATGACCGGCACCCTGAGCGCACTGATGCCGGGGGCTCTGAAAGCCGACATCGTTCTTGCCGACTATCCGATCCCGGGCGGATTCGGCGTGGCGCCGCAGGAAGTGTCGGATTACCTCGTCACCGAAATGCAGAAGCGTTCACTCAACGACATCGCTTTGCGGCTGGTCCTTGGAAACGACACCCAGCAGAAACTGCATGATGTGGTCATCCCGAGGCTTCTGAACGCGGGCGTCATCCGCACCATGATCGGGGAAGTCCAGCCGCTGGCCGATGTGCTGTCGATCGGGCAATACAAAAGCACCGCCGAGATCGCCGTTCGCAACGACGGTGCGGAGCCGCTGACCGACGTAGCGATGATCGTTCCGGGCGCCATTCGGGCGGAGGACGGAAATGGCGTTGTCGAGGTGGCGGACACCCAGCCGGGATTGTCGGCGATCCGACTTGGCGACATGCAGCCCGGCGAGCAGCGATCGGTCATTGTGTGGAGAAGTGTCGCTGCGGACTTCGGTCCGGCCGCGATCGGGCAGTTCAGCGTTGGCGCTGCCGGCGGCGTTCGCGGCCATGTCGATGTGCTCGGCGCACGTAACTGGTTCGGCTCGGGCCTCGAGAAAACGGCCTGGGCACGCTGGCTGGTTTCAGCTTTGCTAGTGGCGGTGACCTTTGCTGGCCTGGTGGGGCTTGTGACCAGCCTCCGAACCTTTGTGCGCAGAAGACGGGACCTGCCCGACACGACCGCGCCGCTTCACGTCCGCTAGAGCATGTTCAGGAGTTGAGCGGCATCAGCAACGGTCCGGTGGATCGATGCGCCGCGAGACGCGCAGCGGTTTTCCGGTTCGAACATGCGATAATCAAAGACTTAGACCATGCGTTTTGATCCCATCAAAACGTGACATGGTTTGGCCGTGTTGCCTAGTCCCGCTTGACCCGCCCAATTGCGCCGGCGAGCGGATTGTAACCGCGCGCCGCGAGGGCAAATGCGATGAGCCCGACCCCGGCGACGACGGCGAAAGACGTGGCGTTGAACTGGCCATAGGCGGCGAACCGGATTAGTTCGACCGCATGGGTGAAGGGATTGGCCAGCGACAGGTAATAGATCGGGTCGGCACCCGCTTCCCGCAATTTCCAGAGGGGATAGAGCGCCGAAGACAAGAAGAACATCGGGAAGATGACGAAGTTCATCATGCCCGCGAAGTTCTCGATGCGGCGGGTATAGACGGTGACCAGCAGCCCGATCGAGCCGAGCATGAGGCCGGTGAGAATGACGGCGGGAATGGCCCAGGCGACGGTCGAAAAGGGCATGTAGAAACCGAACACCGCAGCAAGCGCCAGAAATATCGTCGCCTGGAACAGCGACAGGATGGTTGCGCCACCAATCTTGGCAAAGAGAAGGAACGAGCGGGGCAGCGGGGTGACCAGCATGGCCCGCATGACGCCGGCCTCGCGGTCATAGACCATAGAAAGCGCCGACTGCATGGACTGGAACAGGACGACAATGCCAACAAGACCGGGCAGGATATATTCCTGGTAGGGCGTATAGGTCTGGTAGGGTTCGACGATCGAAACGCCAAGCAGGTCATGAAGTCCCGTGGCGAAGACCAGAAGCCACAGCGCGGGCCGCACCAGGCTCGACAGCAGCCGCTCCCGCTGTCGCAGGAACTTGGCGATTTCGCGCCAGGCGATGACGTAAAAGCCCAGCCAGAGCCTGAATATTACGGGCTGCACCGAAACTCCGCGCGATCCGTTCCGAGGGTGTCGAGTGTATTGTCTTTGTGAAGATACCCTTCGAGCGGCGCGACCGCAATAACAGCATCGGACGTGGCCAGCATTACCGGCATGCGCAACTGCCCGTCCCAGTCGCGGAAATTGAGGGACACACCCTTGGATCCGTCGAGCCGCATCGCGTCGGAGCGCATGTAGGCCGCGAGAGCATCCACGGAGTGGTCCGTGGTCTTGGTATAGGCGGTCAGGATTGCCTTGGCCGCGATCCAGACTGACCAGTCCTCGCCGCTCATTTTCCGGCCGGTCATCCTGTCGAACCGTGAGCTGACCTGGGTCGCGCCGTCGCGTTCGAACGACCAGTGCCAGGCAAGCGGCGTCAGCCCGACCGAACCCACAACCGGACGGGGCAGGTTCGTCGCGTAGGGGATATAGCGGGCGAATTCGCCGCGTGTATCGGCGACGAACACCAAGTCATAGTCGGTGCCGCCCGTGAGAAGCTTGATGTTGTTCTGCTCGCGATTCTGTGGGTCCGCGGCAAGCGAGAACGGACGCGTGTCGGAAATGTTGATCCTCAGGCGCGCCGCCGATTTCGCAAATGCGTCAGCCACGATGGAATCGCGCGGGTTTTCGCCGAACAGCACCAGCGCGCGCGTCCAATTCTGGGCACGCAGGTATTGTGTCAGCGCGTCCTCGAGCATGCGGTCCGACGGACTCGTGTGCAGAAGATCGGAAAAGCACGCCGTCCTCAGGCTGTCGTCCGGCGCCGTAGCGTTGACCAGCATCACGTCAAGATTTGCCGCCGCCTCGGCGAGCCCTGCAACGAGTTCAGCATTGAGATCGAGTATGACGAAACGGGCGCCGGCCGCGACCTCGGCTTCAAGCGCCGTTTTCAGGCCATCGAGGTCCGGCGCGTTTCGCGCGTCGAGGGTTACGGCGAGGCCGGTCGCGTCGGTGACGAACGACATGTCCCCAAGCGCCATTGTGGCGCCATCGACGGTTTTGTCTGCCGGCGGCTCGATCAAGCGGGCATAACCCCAGTCACGCACGTAGCGTGGATCATCGGTCTGGGAGAGATAGCCGATGACGACATCCTCGGCAGCAGCCAGTCCCGTGCCGGCAAGCAGGACGAAGAGGGCGAGGACTTGGCGCAGCCAGGGCTTCAATCGTCGATGACCACGGTATGTGGCGTGCGGCCGACCGGTACAGATTTGACTGGTTTCATCGACCCCGTGTCCACGATGGTGATATCGTCCGACAGGCCGTTGGCAACGATCGCCGTTTTCTCGTCGTGGCTGAGATCGACCGACCAGGCGCGGCTGCCGACCAGCACATAGGCCAGAACATTGCGCGACGCGGTGTCGATAATGGCAAGGTGATTGGCGCGCCCGAGCGAGATCAGGGTTTTGGTCCCGTCCCGCGTGATCGCCATGCCCACCGGCGTCACGTCCTCCGGCCTGAATCCGGGCGGCAGGAAAGTGAGGACCTGCTTGATCTCCATTGTGTTGAGGTCGATGACATGCACCTCGCTCGACAATTCATCGGAAACCCAGAGTTCGTTGCCATCCGGGGTGACGATGAAGCGGCGCGGCCGGGTCCCGACGATGATGTTCTTGACCACGCTTTGGGAGGCGAGATCGACCACATGCACCATGTCGGCGACTTCGGAGGTGACAAACACGGTCTTGCCATCGACGGAATGGATCACGCCCTCGGGCTCGGCACCCGTGGGAATGCGCGTGGTGACGATCTTGTCGGCCACGTCAATGATCTCGAGCGTGGAATCCTCCTCGTTCGAGACGTAGATCTGGCTTTCATCGGGCGAAAACGCGAAGACCTCGGGACTGGGGCCAGTCGGGATCGCATCGACGACCTCAAGCGTTGCCACATTAATGATATCGATGACGTCGTCATCGCCGCAGGCCACGTAAAGCAGGGTATGCGCCTCGTTGAAATGCATGTCGCGCGGCCGCCGGTCGGTCTCGATCTTCGTGACCAGCTGATAGTCCGGCGAGAGCACATAGATGTCGTTGCTGCGCTCGTTGCTGATGAAGATCAGGCCAGTATCCGCCGCAAGGGCCGAAGCGGCTGGCATGGCGGCAAGGAGCGTTGCGGCGATCAGGGTGGCGATGGAGGTGCGATTGCGGCTACTCGACAATGAAATCTCCCGCCAGGCCCCTGTTTTCATAGCCGTCGACCCAGAACTCAAAGCGCCCCGGACGGATCGGCACGAACCAGATTTCGATCGTACCTTCCTCCTCCATTTCGACGCTGTAAATGCCCATCGGTCTGACGGTGGTTTCCTCGACCACGACCTTGTCGACCCATGAATTGCGCATGAGTTCGGGCGCCATTAGTTCGTACTGGTCGATGCCGTCGCTGACCACGCTCCAGACGTAGTACTTGCCCGTTTCAAGGTGATATTCCTGCTGCGAAAGCGTGAGGTCCACACCGTTGATTTCGAGATCCGGCAAATGCTCGGGAAGCGACGCCAGGTTTCCCGCGCCGTGCGCCGGTGCAGCCAGGCCAATCGCAAACAGGGCGGCGATGGCGGCGCGCATTCCGTTCACATGACCCTCCCTCGGATATCGCGGGCCATTTCGGCCCGGCGACGCCTGCGTGACAAATTTCGATAACCACCACCCAAAGGTCAATCTGCGTGCCGCGATGTTGAACATTACCAAGTCGAATAAACGAAAATGGTATCGCAGTCGGGAACTAGACGTTGTGACATTGGCCGGAGGGAACCATGAAAGGTTGGCTATCACGCGCCGGGGCACTCGCGCTTATCTTGTTGGCGTGGGTGAGCCTTGCTGCATTCAGTCCAGAAACCAAGAAGATCGTGCTCGGGCTCCAGGAGGGCGGAACCGCTTCCTGGGAGATCGCGGCCATCCAGGCACTTGGTCTCGACAAGAAAAACGGAATCGAAATCGAAGTGCGGCCGCTTGCCGACAGCCGGGCGGGGCAGGTCGCGCTGCAGGGCGGTGCGGTCGATGTCATCCTCTCCGATTTCATCTGGGTGTCGATCCAGCGCAACCAGGGATCGGACTTTTCCTTCGTGCCCCATTCGCTCGCTGTCGGCGGGTTGATGGTCGATCCCAACGGTGACGTTAAGTCGATCGAGGATCTGCCGGGCAAGACGATCGGCATTGCCGGCGGACCGGTCGACAAGAGCTGGGTCATCCTGCAGGCCTACTACCAGGCCAAGACCGGCGACGCGCTTGCGGGTCAGATCACAGCCAAGTACGGCGCCCCGCCGCTCATCAACGAATTGCTGGCGTCCGGCCAGTCGCAGGCTTCGCTCAATTTCTGGCACTGGAATGCGCGGGCCAAGATCGCCGGCATGCAGGAGCTGATTTCGGTCAAGGACATGATGACCGAACTCGGCGTGTCGCGCACGCCGCCCCTGCTCGGTTGGGTCTTCAGTGACGCCAATGCCCGCGAAAAGAAGGCCGACCTGACTGCTTTCCTCGACGCCTCGTTCGACGCAAAGGAAGCCTTGCTCAATGACGACGGTGCGTGGGACATGATCCGCGACGCCATGAATGTTGGCGACAACGATGCATTGTTCATCGCCTTGCGTGACGCCTATCGGGCCGGCATTGTGACGAGCTATTCACAGGAAGACATTGACGCGGCAGCCCAGTCGTTCGCATTGATGGCCCAATATGGCGGCCCCGATCTGGTCGGCGACACACCAACCCTTGCGAACGGTACATTTTGGCGGGGATATCACAGATAGACGTGCGTAGCTCCGAACCACCCTCCGCAACCAGACGCGCTTCGCACGCGTCATGGGGCGGAGGGTGGTCCCGACTGTCCACGCTCGAATGGCTGTCGCTGCCCTTGCTGGTGGTGATCTGGCACATTGTGGCCGTTGTCATGTCGTCGCGGTTCCTGCCCCTGCCGCTCGACGTGGCGCGGGAAATTGCGGAACTCGTCGCCTCGGGCAGCCTCGTGGTAGACTTCGCCAAAACTCTGGCCCGGGCAACCATCGGCTTTGTCGTCGCCATGGCCATTGGCCTCGTCCTCGGCCTGGTGCTTGGCAGGTTCAGGCCCGCCGACCGGCTGTTCGGCCCATGGGTTGTGGTCGGGCTTAACCTGCCGGCCATCGTGGTTGCGATCGCCTGCTATATCTGGCTCGGCCTGACCGAATTCGCGCTGATCCTGGCGGTGGTCATCAACAAGGTGCCGCTGGTAACCACAACCATTCGCGAAGGCGTGCGCAGCTTCGAACCGGATTTTGACGAACTTGCAGATGCCTTCCGCCTGTCCACCGGGCAACGCCTGCGGGTGATCCATGCTCCGCAACTCATTCCGTTCATTCTCGCCGCCGCGCGCACCGGCATCTCGCTGATCTGGAAGATCGTGCTGGTGTTCGAGGTTCTCGGCAGCGATGGCGGCGTCGGGTTCCGGGTCGGGGTCTTCTTTCAGTTCTTCGACATCAAGGGCGTGCTCGCCTACACAATTGTATTCATCCTGGTCGTGATCGCGATCGAGTATCTCGTGCTCCGGCCACTCGAACATCGATTTTTGAGATGGCGCGACACGCCGTAAACATCAGCATCGGGCAAAAGCAGTTTGCCAACGAGGATGCACCATTGTTCCGCGACTTCCGTCTATCGGTGCCGCCGGGCGAGGTGGTCGCGTTGATTGGCCCGTCCGGCGTCGGCAAGACGACGCTTCTGCGCCTCATCGGCGGGGTCGATACCGATTTTGATGGCGAAATCCTCATCGAGGGGCAACGCGCGAACCTTGCGCCGCCTCCAGGTTTTGTGTTTCAGGATGCCCGCCTGCTGCCCTGGTTCGATTGTGTCGACAATCTCTGCCGGGTGGTCGCCGGGATCGACGCCCGGCGGGCCGAAGACCTGATCGGCCGCGTCGGCCTCGGGCATTATGCGCACGCCTATCCACGCCAGATGAGCGGTGGAATGCAGCGGCGCCTGGGTTTGGCGAGGGCGCTGGCCGCGAATTCGCGCCTCTTGTTGCTCGACGAGCCCTTCGTGTCGCTGGATTCTGTGCTCGTCGGCGAACTCCAGACCTTGTTCCGCTCGGTCATCGCCGAGGAGAAACCGACCGTCATCCTGGTCTCGCACGATCCGCAGGACGCGGCCCGGCTGGCGGACCGGGTGGTTCTGCTTGGCGGACGGCCCGTCCGCATTGCTACCGAACTCGTTTTCGATCTCCCGCGCGACCAGCGTGGTCCGCTCGATACGGTGCGGCTGGCACAACGGATTGTCGAGGCAAGTCAGGAGGCGGTCGCATGATGAAGACAAACCGGCCGGCGGTTCTCCAGTTCTCGGAAATCCGCAAAAGTTACGGCAAGACCGTTGCCCTCGACGGTGTCAGTTTCGTCGTGCGGGAGGCCGAACTCGTGGGGCTGCTCGGACCGAACGGCGCGGGCAAATCGACTTTGTTCCAGGTTGCGTCCGGACTGTTTGCCCCGGACAGTGGCGCGCTCAACCTGTTTGGGCATTCCTATCTGCAGGACGCCCACCAGATCCTGTCGCAGCTTGGCGTGGTCTTTCAGGCGCGTTCCCTCGACCTGGAAATGACGGTCCGCGCCAATCTCAAGTTTCATGGCGGCCTTTTCGGGCTGTTCGGCGATCGCCTCAAGAAACGCATCGCCGCCGTCGTCGATCTGATGGAAATCGATACGGTGCTCGACAAGCCCGTCGGCACGCTGTCGGGAGGCAATCAGCGCCGCGTAGAAATCGCGCGTGCCATGCTGAGCGAACCGAAACTGCTTCTGCTTGATGAACCCTCCGTCGGCCTCGACACCGTGTCGCGGCTGCGCCTGGTCGCCCATATGCACAAGATCGGCGGCGAGCACGGCACGGCGATCCTCTGGGCGACCCACATCGTCGACGAGGTCCAGAACGCCGACCGTATCGCCATTCTCAACCGCGGCCGGATTGTCGCCGAAGGCTCGCCAGCGGCACTGATGGCGCAGACTGGAGCCGACAACCTGACCGACGCGTACGTGGCGCTGAGCGGAGCCAGCCCCGTCCTTGAACAGGGTCAGGCTGCATCGGCCGAAAACTAGTCCTATTGTGGTTTGCCGGGGGTGACCGGCGGTGGCAGCTCGCCGAAGGCGAGGTTGGCGGGATCGAACTTGAGGTAGCGCTCGCCGGTCTGCGAACTCTGGTCCTGGTTCTGACCCGACCGCACCTGAACCTGCGCGGCCAATTCCTCTGCCGTATCGTCCTGCGGCGGCGGCGCGGTCTCAACCTTGCCCGCGATGGATTCCCCGGTGGTGATCTTCGCCATCGCCACTTCGACTTTCTTCACCAGCTCCGGATCGTAAGGCAATTGGTAGGCGCGCGGCGTACCGCTCGGGTAATTGTCCTTGTCGAGTGCCTCGATCCAAAGGAACACGTGACCCGGCTCGTTGTGCAGCTGGTTCGGTTCGACCACACGCGCCCAGTGCAGCTTGAACGCGTCCGGCAACGGGCCGTCGGACGGCAGGCCGCGCAATTCGCCGATATCGACATAGGTGAGAACCATCAGGCCTGCCGTTGCCGCAACCGCGACCAGCTTGATGAGCGGGTGAAGCCGCGCCGACAGGAAGATGACTGCGAGCAGCGCCGCGAGGAGCGCGTATGCGCCGGCAAGGGTTAGGATGGTGAAGGTCATTGTGCCGTCGCTCCCGCCGGGGGTGCCGGGGCGTTCGGATCGATCACCAGGCTGTCGCCGCCGTCCGATGACTTGTCCTGCCTTGTCAGCGAGACGAGGCTCTTGGGCCTGTTGTTGACGTCGCCGACTTCGCCGTCGGTCAGCGTGAAGCGCACCGCCGTCTTTTCATCGCCGCTGCCATTGAGGTCAATCGTGCCGTAAAAGACCACCTTGACCACCGGGTTGAGCTTTTCGACCTTGACCTGGACCGGCAACGGTTCGGATGTCGTTGCGATATACTGGACGATATTGACCACGTACTCGCCATTGGTCAGTCCGCGAATGGAAACGCTTTCCTGATTGAGCGGATTGGCGATTTCCTCACCATTGACGACAATGACGTCCTTGAACATGCCGCGGTCGTCGCGGTCGAGATGCATCAGGCCCGCCTCGCGCTTGTTGTACCACACCACGTTGCCAAGCGGGTCCTCGACATAGGTATCGACGTCGTCGGGATTGTTGTCTGCCCAGCGAACGGTGATCAGCAATTCGGCCTTGGGGTCGATCTTGCCGCTTTCTGCGATCGGATTGATCATGGCAAAGGCCAGGAAAAACAGGAACGAGATCGCGACCAGCGAGTTGAACAGCAGGTCGGTAAAGACGTCGAACTCGGATTCCTGTTCCGGTTCAAACATGGGCGGCAACCTGTTTGATCCTCGGGATCAGTGCGGTTTCGGTGATGCGCACCACTTCCTGCAGGATGCGCGTCGCGGTTGCATCGGCAATGTTGAACTGAAAACGCAACAGGATGCCGCACACCAGCCCCGCAATGGTGGTTAGAAGGGCAACGGCCATGCCGCCGGTCATCTTCTGCAAGGCGCTACGCAGGGTCTCGGTGTCGAAATTGGACAGGTCGCCGATCGAGGTCAGCATGATGACAAAGCCGATCACCGTACCGAGCATGCCAAGCTTGTAGAGCAGGTCGGCAGCAAAAATGCCGACCCGCGTGCGCGACCGGAAATGTGATGCGAGCCCGTCCAGAAGCAGGCCGCGATCGCCGCCCGGTTCGCGGAATTCCTTGAGCGCGATGTCGGTGAGATAGATGCCGGTATAGGACCGGCCGGTACCATGCGGAAAGGAGATGTCGTTCTCGGAAACCTGCACCGAATGCCAGTCATGGTGCAGGGTTCTGGATAGTTTCGCGACGAACCGGTACTCGCGGGCGAACGTGAGAAGAACCAGCAGGCAATAGCCCGAGAATCCGGCGAACACGATGATGATCAGGATCGAGATGCGGCTCGAATCGACGTCGAACATGTAGCCGAGAAAGCCGTAGTCCCACAGAATGACGGACCCGAGGCAGATCAGGCCGATCACGATCAGCCAGCGCAATACGGCGTCGTAGGCGTCGTCACCGAATAGCCCCATGAGCCGGCTGATCGGCGAGCTGCCGGTCTTGGCATCGGCGTTTTCGGATTTGGTGTCTGGCATAACCATTTTGTCGGCCTTTTGTTATCTGTAGCCACCGGGCGTGTGCTGCGCCCGAAACAACCAGGGTTCCTGGAACTGCACGCCCGGCTGCCACAAGCCCTTGCCGGCGGCGATGGCTTCGAGCTGGATGTCCTCATAATCGCTGGTCTGCTGGGAATAGGCCAGCGCCATACCCTCCCGCACCATTGCAGCGCCCAGGTCTTCGCCGTCGAACTCGCAAACGCCGAAATAGCGGTTGAACGGGTCGGGGTCGCCGATCAGATAGCAGTCCACGCTGCCGCGTCCCGAAAGTGTCTCAAGCAGACGCTTCGACGCCTCGTAGCATCCCCAGAGCCGGCCATCCATGATGCATGTCTGGCTGCGTTCGGGCGCGTCGATGCCCCAAAGGATCACGCGCTGATTGTCGACCTCGAGCACATCGGCATCAAGGACACGGGCCGCGCCGCTGATCGTTTTCACGTCCTCGGCCGGAGCCATCGACGGCCAAAGACCGGTAGACGCCGCAAAAACCGCCATTATCAAATGCAATAAGATAGAACGGACGGGCGAGCGTGAACGTGCGGTATTGGAGGACAAAAGGATCATGTCAGTCACCGGCAGGGTAGGCGTTCAAATGAGACACTGGATTGAAGCATCGGTTCTGGCTGCCGTGGCTGCGACATGCCTGGTGTCGGCCGCCTGGGCTGGTCCGGTCGAAGATCTCGTGTCCGGCGCGCGCACCGAATGCCGGGATTGCGATCTGACCGGAGCCAATTTCAAGAAGGCCGACCTCAGCGGCGTCGATCTCAGCGGCGCCATCCTGACCGATGCAACTTTTCACCGCGCCAACCTTCGCGGCGCCATCCTGGACGGGGTGATCGCGATCGGCACCAACTTCAACCTGACCGACCTGACCCAGGCCCAGCTGGTCGACGGCGATTTCACGCGCTCCATGTTCTACGGCGCGCAGATGTCCGGGGCCAACCTCAGTGGTTCCAATCTGACCGAGGCGCGGATGCAGACGGCGCGGCTGACCTCGGCCAAGCTGCCGGGCGCGGTGCTGGACCGGGCCCTGCTGCGGGATTCCGTGGCCAACAATGCCGATTTCAGCAATGCCTCCCTCCAGGGGACCAATCTGAATGGCGCGAGCCTCGGGCGGAGCGTCTTTGACGGGGCGACCATCAGCTATGCGGGCTTTGTCCAGGCCGAAGCCAGCAGCGCGAGCTTTATCGGCGCGACGATTTCGCTGACCGATTTTTACGGAGCCAACCTGCGCCGCGCCAAGGTGACCGGTGCCACCCTGACCGGAAATCGATTCACCACCGCGGCAACCAGAGAGGTCGATTTCGACCAGGCCACAATGAGCGGCAATTTCATGGCTGACGGGCGTCTGCAGAACTGACCTCATGGCGCCACCACCGGGGTATATGGGGCGAGAACTTCCTCGTATCGGGTCTGGCTTTCGAAATAGCCGGAATTGACCTGCTGGGTCTCCCGATTGATGGCCTCCTGCCCCTTCTTGCGCAGATAGCTGGCTTCGACTGAAATCCGCGTGCCGCCGTCGGGCGATTGCCCGGTGCACAATTCATGGACGAACTGGGTCCCCACCGGCTGTTCGCCCTCTTGCATCGGAATATCGGCGCAGTTCAGTGACCAATCGCTGTAGCGCGCCTTGAAATTGCTGATCAGGGTGAAAGCGGTCCGGCGAACCGTGTCGGCGGCGCGGTTGTCGGTGGCGATGCGGCGGCCCTGCACGATGCCTTCCGGATCGACCAGCAGCGACACGATCACGGGATGCGCATAGACCGACGTGCCGCCCTGAAGAAACTTGTATTCAACCTCGAGCGCCTTGGCGATGTAGTCCTGTTCGTCGTCGTAATTGAACTCGACTTCGCGCAAGCCCGACGCTTCGGGCACGCAGTTCATGAAGTCGGTGAACGACGCGAGAACCTGCCCCGAGGGGCCGCCATTCGTGCCGCAGGCGATTTCGCCGACTTTGGCGTCAGGCATCTGGGAGACGGGCTTGCCCAGATTGACGTCCCAGATGGAGTAAACTGGTTCCAGCCGCTCTTGACCAAACGACGCCTGGGCCGAAAGGCCGAGACTGACGAGGGTGAGGAGGATCGTGCTGCGCATCATGGCGTTACTTCATGCTACGGCAGGCATAGGCGTCCGGGTTGTCGAAGAAATCAGCGCACTCCGCATAGGTCGGTTCGCCGAGCCCGATCACGTCGGCTTCCAGATAGGCCACGACATTGGCGACATCTTGTTCGCTGAAGGTTTTGCCGCGCACAGGTTCGGTGCCTGGGGCGAAGTCGGACATTGTCATCCCGTAGCAGCGGTTGTCGCGGTAGGCTGCCCTGTCGTGATAGGGCATCGGAGTGCCAGGGCGGCCGCAGCCAATTGTTTCGAGCAGTTGCGCCGTGTCCAGCTGGGTCTGGCGGAGGTTAGGCCCGACCGGGGCCTGCAAATTGGTCCCCGTCTTTCCGTCGGCGGCCCAGCCATGACAGTTCACACAGTACCCGATCGACCGGAAGACAACCTTGCCGCGTGCCGGATCACCCACCAGATCACCGGTTTGCTGGGCCTGTGTCACAGGTGCCACCAGCGCGACAAGTGCAAGCGTCACGGCGGCAAGCGAAACAGCCACGGCGCGGCTCAAGGGCATGGTGCTTCTCTGATTTGGCCAGGACTAAAGACAAAAAAGCCGGGCGGCCGAAGCCGCCCGGCAATTGGTGAAGTCACGATCAATCGAGACTGAAGATCCACAGAACGTTTGCCGTCTGCATGTTGGCCAGGTCCGGCGCAAGGCCGCCGCCGACACCCACGCCGCCGCCAGCGATGGCAATATATTCCTTGCCATTCACGGTGAAGGCGATGGGCGCACCCTGGAACGGAGTGCCCACATTCTGCGACCACAGCACGTCCAGCGTCTTGGCGTCATAGGCCGAGAAGGTGCCGTCCAGCGAACCGGCCCACAGCAGGTCAGCCGAAGCCATGACGCCGCCATACATCGGGTAGGTCGTGGCGTGAGTTGCAACCTTGTTGCCCGTCGCGACGTCGATCGCATTGATCGAACCGGTCTGGACACCACTGTTGGTGCCGGAACCACCAATGAAGATCTGGCCCGGGGTCACGTCGGCCGGATCAACAGACCTCACCGACAGATCCGAACAACCCTCGATGCCGGCTGCATAGGCCAGGCCGAGATTGGGGTTGTAGGCGGTCGGGAAGAAGTTGGTTCCGCCCTGGATGTTCGGGCAGGTCGTGGCGGTTGCGCCGGCACGATCGATCGAACCGATCGCATAGCTCTGCAACGACTTCGAGGGGTCATATTCGAGCGGCTTGCCGGTCTTCGGGTCGATACCCTTCGTCCAGGTCAGATTGTTAACGTAGGTGACCGAGTTGATGTACGCGCCATTGGTGCGGTCCAGCGTGTAGAAGATGCCGTTCCGCCCGAAGTGCGCAAGGACCTTGCGGGCTTCGCCATTGACCGTGGTGTCGAGCAGGAGCTGCGGACCCACTTCGTCATAGTCCATATAGTCGCCCGGCGTATACTGGAAGTGCCACTTCATCTGGCCGGTGTCGGCATCAAGCGCAACGCTCGAGTTGGTGTAGAGGTTGTCGCCCGGACGGTATTCCGGATCATACATCGGCACCGGGTTACCCGTGCCCCAGTAGATCGTGTTCGTGTCCGGATCAAACGAACCGGCCACCCAGGCCGCACCACCACCGGTCTTCCAGCAATCCGGATTTCCGGATTCGTCGCACTTCCAGGTTTCCGATCCCGGCTGTCCCGGTTCCGGCACCGTATAGAAGCGCCACAGTTCCTGGCCCGAATCGGCGTTCAGCGCAGCGATCCAGCCCCGGGTCGCCCAGTCACCATAGGACTGGCCCACGATGATCTTGTCGCCGAGCACGAGGGCTGAGTTGGTGAAGCCTTCACCCGGGTCCTTGGCAACCTGCTGGTCCCAGACCACGTCGCCGGTCTCGTCGTCGCAGGCCACGACACGACCGTCGTTCAGAACGGTGATGACGTTATTGCCCGAGAGCGCAAGGCCACGGTTCGCCAACAGGACGCCACGGCTGGCATCTTTGTCGATGCCCGTGTCGCAGATCCAGACCAGTTTCGCGGACGTGCCGCTCGACAGGTCGAACTTGTAGGGCGTGCCCCAGGGATCCGAGATATAAAGGAACCCGTCATTGGCCAGAGGCGTCGCCTCCATCGAGCCAACGCCGAACCCTGCCGGCTCGGTGCCGCCAATGGCCGCCGCCGTGACGAAGTGAAGTCCCGCCACGTTGCTCGAATTGATCTGGTCGAGGCTCGAATAACGGTTGCTGTTGTAGGACTTCTGGACCATCAGCCAGTTTCCGGCTTCTGCGTCCGTGCCCGCCGCAAGCAGTCGTTCGGCTGTGACCTCCGACGCAAAGCTGGCGCTTGCCAAGCCCGCTGCCGTGACGGCCGTCAACCCGGCAATCCAATACTTCAATTTCATTTTGTGCCCTCCTCGCACTTGGTTGGAATGAAAACCGAAGTCGATCCATCGTGGCACCATCGAGCCATGGATTTTCCTATGTTACTCATTGGCGATTGGCCGAGACGCGCCAACGGATGGCGCCCCGCCAGGGGCAGAAGGGCATAGGTGCCAGTTACCAGCACCACGGGCCGCAAACGGGAATCGGGCGAGTTTTCGGCTCCGCGGGCGAAAGATCGGTATTTGGAAGGACGGCACTGCAAATGCCATTTCCCTGCTCGCCGCAGGCGACGCTCCGCATCTCGGCGGCATTCACTGCTGAACGCGACACGATGTCGCAGCGCAATCGCGCTAATCGGTCAGAGCTTTGATGACGTCGGAATCTCGCTGAACGAATGCGAAAAAAACTGAAGCGGCCGCGAGGTTCATCCCGGGGCCGCTTCAGAGGGAATTTGTACTAAATCAGATGGGCCGCTCGGCACGTGCCGGGCAGAGTGTGCCTATGCTTTCTTCCAGCGGATGAACACGCCGCGCAGCAAGCCAAGCACGACAAGCGCGATGCCCGCATAAAGCGCCAACCAGTACCCGTCTCTCAGTTGCGAAACCATCTGCACCTTGCGGGCGGTCGTCGGATCGGTGAACGAGGATCTGCCGATGAAATGGGTGTCGATCGAAACCGCCCGCATGTCGCCGATATAGTAGGCGAGGCCAACGGCGGTCAGGTAGGACAGGCCGATGGCCAGAATCAGAAGCGCTGCGACCGAAATCCCGATCCGGCCGATCGATATGTGCCAGGTCAGGAAAAGGCAGGCAGCCATGGCCAGCATGGAAAGGCCGAAATAGGTCCACGTGAACGGGGCAAAGAAATCCGGCATGGTATAGAGAGCCGGATCGGCGGTGGCCCTCACCTGCCGCACGACCTCAACGCCCCATGGGTGCAGGACGAGGTCATCGGTACCCTGGATGATGGCGACGTCGGCGCTCCACCAAGGCTGAAACCAGGTATAGGCCATGGCCGCGGCACAGGCCACGACCAGGATGCGGAAGATCCAGGTCCAAATGCTGGCGCGCAGCCATGTCCCGATGAAGCCGCCACTCGCTGCAGCTGCATTAGTCTCAGTCATATTTCCCCCTCGGCAGGTCCGCCATTTGAAGTTGTCTGTTCATCCGTCGGATTGACGCAGTGATTAGGTGTGATTGTTCGTTGAACCCATGCGACCTGCAAGGTTTTCGGCGCATCACGCTGGGCACCCCGTGATTTCGACCACCGTCAGGTCCAGCATTGCGCAGTCTGACCGGCATGACGTCTGCCGCACGAGCGCCTCCCAAAAAGGCAACGACCAGCACGTCACGCCTGCCGCTGGGCACGTGATGTTCATATGTCCAAACCCTCCCGACGCGGAGACAGCACCGGCAACACTCAATCATGTTGACATCTCGGAACGCTGGACGTGCCTATGTAAGATATTGGCGAGGATTGGCCCCGAACCACCCTACGCGGTTTTCGGATATTCAATCGTCGCGTCCTTGCTCAGCAGGTCGGCGAGGCTCAAGCTGTTCTCGACGGACA
Organism: Hyphomicrobiaceae bacterium; assembly: GCA_020638095.1. Lineage (GTDB taxonomy): Bacteria > Pseudomonadota > Alphaproteobacteria > Rhizobiales > Devosiaceae > JACKJF01. The sequence goes on from JACKJF010000003.1 coordinate 697,764, forward strand.
TTTCGTGCGCGTACTGGGTGCGGCAGAACTCAACGAGCGCCGTGAAGATCCGGGCATACGGACCGAGGGTCAGAAGATGCTTGGGCATTGCCAGCATGATCTGGTGGGACATGTTGTCGATGGTCACGATCTGCAGCTTGCGCCGCTGGCCCTCGGTCAGGTTGGGCAAAAGAGAGAGGGGCATGTGGCAGGTCGCCAGACCCTCCACGACGAAATCGACCGAGGATGCGAAGGTCGGCGCAGAAAAGGTGGGCGATGCGAATGGGAGATTGTGCCTGAACCAGTCATCCGAAGCCTGGCGCGTGATGACGGAAGGGTCGATCTCAACATAGCTCCGGAGAGCGGGGTGCAGGTCGGCCTTGTCGACATTGGGATCGAACGCCTGACGCAGCTGCTGCGTCGTGATCTCGGCGGGAACGCACCAGAAGATCCGGTCTTCGAACAGATGTTCGACGGCGAAGGCCGACCGGTCGTCTTCCAGCACCTGCTGGCGGACAATGGCGAAGTTCAGCCGGTGCATCCTGAGCATTTCCATCAGCTCGGCGCTGGACAGGGCATAGATCAGTTCGAATTTCACGAAGCCCGGCTCGCGTTGCGCGATGCGCGCCGCCGCACCCGTGAACCGGCCCCGGAGCGCCGGCGTGGCGCCGAGCCTGAGGACGACGCTGGCATGTTTGAATCTGTGCTCATGCTCGTCGACGGTAACCGCCAGCCGGTCCAGCATGTCGTTAGCTGCCTTGAACCAGTAGTCTCCGGCCGGGGTCAGTGAAATCACGCCCGTGCGGTTGCGTTCGAGCAGTTGAACGTTCAGCACTTCCTCGAGTTTGGCGATCTGTTGCGAAATCGAGGGTTGCGAGAGCCCGATCCGGTGCGACGCCTTGGTGATTGATCCGGCAACCACCACCGCCCGGAATGTCTCGAGGTGCTTGAGTGTGAACTCTATGGACAAAAACGCGCCACCGTCTGCTGGGAATTGACCAACGCATGTTAGTCCGTTCCCCGCTCCGGGCAATACCAAACATAAATTGAAACATCCAATATCGCATATTGGATATATCAATAACCAAACAGGCGGATTGCACAGGCCGCATAAGCCGGCCAGCGCAGTTCGACTGCAATCCGGATCATGCCGGTCCCAACAGAGCCAAGCCCGGCGCGGGCGCATTCACCCGCTCCGGCTCCGAGCCGGGTGCGGGTCCGCCCTCCATCAAGGCGTCAAGCGATAGGCGACGATCGTGTTGGTCTGGGTTTGCGGCACCACAATCAGCTGCTCGGCCGGCACATATTCAAGATCGGCAGCGCCGGGCTCGAGTTTGCCGATCTCCTCGCCTGCACCACCCGGCGCCATGATCAGCAACCTGCCGCCACCATTGTCTGTGACAAGGACGCTCTGGCCATCAGGCTCGATACCGTCGAGCACGCCAAGGCTGTCGGGGGATCCGAAATACGAAACCGCGTTGGTTGCCAGATCGATCTTGACGACCGTACCTGGAACGATCTTGTCGAAGCCATTGCTGGCATCGCCCAGATCGGCGATGATCAGGTCATTGCCAATCATGGTGACGCCGTTGGCGCCGGCCAGAAGCGGGTCGCGGGCGACCAGCGAAACGTTGCCGGACTCGATCACGAAGATCGCGTTGCCAAACGTGTCCGACACGAAGACGCGTCCATCGGGCGCCGCATAGACGTCATTGAGAAAAGCTGCGCCCGGCACGGGATAGTCCGCAAGGCGGTTGCCCGTTGCGACGTCGAAGGCCACGACGTGATCGACATCCGATACGTAAAGGGTGCCGCCGGCGATATCGATGCCCTTGGGCGCATCCATTCCGCTCGCCCATGCGGCCTCGGCCATGCTGCCGTCCGGATTGACCTTCGAGATGGTCCCGTTTCCGTCCTTGCTCATCGGGTCGCCGCCGATATTCGACACGAAGAACGCCTGGGCGTCCTGATCCCAGGAAACGGATTCGGGCAGATCGAACCCGTTGGTCCGCCAGAGTTCGGTGATTTCCGCCGACTGGGCGGCCGAAATCGTGGCCAATGAAATTGATAGTGCTGAAACAAAAACTGCGTGGCGCATGGCAACCTCCCTCGATTGACTGTCTGGTGCCCCCGAACGCAACCAACGATCGGCAGTCTGCCACGCTGTTTCACAACGGGTCCATGCGGCCACGCCAATGTCCTTTGTTTGGATTGCCAATGACCGCGCGGCGCAGGCCGAAATTGTCGCCGTCAAAACCGGCGGGCCGAACTGTGGTTAGGCGCAAGCATGCTCCGGAAGGGCACCGCATTCAGGCAAGCAGAAAGTGGCGGGCTCAGCACCGAGCTCCACCCCAAATAACGATCGGAATGTCGCAACTTTTTTGGGAAAATACCCACCCCGAACTAGGTGGTTGGTGCCCAGGAGAAGACTCGAACTTCCACTTCCGTGAGGAAACTGGCACCTGAAGCCAGCGCGTCTACCAATTCCGCCACCTGGGCGCCGCGAGGAGGGTTGGGAACCCTAGCCCGTTGCAAGCCGCCTCATTAGTCAAGCCCTCAGCTGATGTCAATCGCGTCCTGAATGCGCGGGTGAAGCGGCTGTTGGCAAGCCGCCAACAGCCTCGACAACCGGGCCTTCAACGGCTAATGACCGGCAGGAAAGATGCGGTCGCGCCGCCGGCACGATCGCCCCGGCTTTACGGAGGCAAGGCGACCGATGCCCATCGAACAGCCAAGATTGGCGACCATCATCGGCGGGTCCGGATTCATCGGCACCCAGCTCGTTCAGGACCTTGCCCGCGCCGGTTACCGCGTCCGCGTCGGCGTCCGCCGGCCCGACCTTGCCGGCCATCTCCGCCCGCTCGGCGCCGTTGGCCAGATTCAGCCGATGCAGGTGAATGTCCGCAATTATGAAAGCGTCATGGCCGGGGTCGCCGGCTCCGACGTGGTCATCAATCTCGTCGGTATTCTTTACGAGAGTGGCCGTCAGCGGTTCCGCGCCGTGCACACGATGGGCGCCGCCCATGTCGCCCAGGCCGCGGCACGTGCCGGGGTCAAAACCCTGGTCCACATGTCGGCGCTTGGCGCCGATGCCCAATCCGACAGCCTTTATCTGCGTTCCCGCGCCCTTGGCGAGGAAGAGGTCAGGAAGCATTTTCCCGATGCGGTCGTCATCCGCCCCTCGCTCGTTTTTGGGCCGGACGATTCCTTCTTCAACCGTTTCGGCATGCTGGCGCGCTATCTGCCGGTGCTTCCGGCGGTCGGCGCCAAAAGCCGGTTCCAGCCTCTTTATGTCGGCGATCTAGCTGCCGCCCTGACAAAGGCCGCAGATGGCAGGCTCAAGCCGGGCGCAACCTATGAGCTCGGCGGACCCGAAGTGATCACGATGCACGAGATCATGGAACGGGTGAACCACTACGCCAATCGAACCCGCCCGATCCTCGACCTGCCTGCGGCTCTGGCGAAATTCGTCGCCTGGTTCGCGCAATGGCTGCCGCATCCCCAATTGACGGTCGATCAGGTGGTGACCCTGCAGAACGACAATGTCGTCAGCGATCTGGCCAGGTCGGAAAAGCGCACGCTCGAGGCGCTCGGCATCACGCCAACGCCGATGGACAAGGTCCTGCCCGACTATATGTGGCGCTTCCGCAAGCACGGCGAATTCGAACGCGTCGAGGCCTGACGCCTGTTCGACCAATGAAGAACAAAAGGCCGCCTCAAGAGGCGGCCTTTGCTTTCCTCGACTTGTTGAGCTCAGACCTTTGCCAACGCCTGTTCGATATCGGCGATGATATCATCGACATGTTCGATGCCGACCGAGATCCGGACCAGATCTTCGCTGACGCCCGCGGTTTTGAGCTCCTCCGGCGACAGCTGGCGGTGGGTCGTCGTCGCGGGATGGCAGGCGAGGGACTTGGCGTCCCCGATATTGACGAGCCTCAGGATCATCTGGAGCGCGTCAATGAACCGGGCTCCCGCTTCCCGGCCACCTTCGATGCCGAAGCTGAGAATACCGGACGCCTTGCCCTTGGTGATCTTTTGCGCCGTCGCGCGGTAGGAACTGTCGGCCAGGGCCGCATAGTTGACCCAGTTGACCTTGGGGTGAACGCTCAGCCATTGCGCGACCTTTTCAGCGTTCTCGCAATGCCGCTCCATTCGAAGCCCGAGCGTTTCGAGACCCTGCAGGATGAGGAAGGCGTTGAGCGGCGACAGCGCCGCGCCGGTATTGCGGAGGGGCACGACCCGCGCCCGGCCGATAAAGGCCGCCGGCCCCAGCGCCTCGGTATAGACCACGCCGTGATAGGACGGGTCGGGCTCGTTGAGCATCGGGAAACGCGCCCGGTTCGCCGCCCAGTCGAACTTGCCGCTGTCGATGAGAATGCCGCCGATCGAATTGCCGTGCCCGCCGATATATTTGGTCAGCGAATGCACGGCGATATCGGCGCCATGGTCGAAAACGCGGCAGAGATAGGGTGTCGCGACCGTATTGTCGACGATCAGCGGCACGCCGTGCCGGTGTGCGATCTCGGCGAGCTTTTCGACATCGACCACGTTGCCGGCCGGGTTGCCGATCGATTCACAAAAGAGCGCCCGCGTCTTCCCGTCGATCAGGGCCTCAAGGCCGGCAAAATCATTGTGGTTGGCCATGCGCACGTCGATCCCCTGGCGCGGGAAGGTGTGCTTGAAGAGATTGTAGGTGCCGCCGTAGAGCTCCGAGGTCGAGACGATATTGTCGCCCGCCTGGGCGATGGTCTGGATTGCGTAGGTGATCGCGGCCATGCCCGAGGCCAGCGCCAGACCCCCGATCCCGCCCTCCATTTCGGCGAGCCGCTGCTCGAGCACCGCGCTCGTCGGATTCATGATGCGCGTATAGATATTGCCTGCGACCTTGAGGTCGAAAAGATCGGCCCCGTGCTGGGTATTGTCGAACGTGTAGCTCGTCGTCTGGTAGATCGGTACGGCCGCCGCCTTGGTCGTTTGTTCCGACTCATAGCCGTGGTGAAGTGCGATCGATTCGAGTTTCATCTGGTCCCTCCCTCAGGATCGCCTAGTCGTAAGGGGGAAGGGAATGAGAGTCACCTGCGGCGCGGAAAAAATATCACTCCGTCAAGCCGGTTTTGACGCAAACGGATTTTTCGTCGATGCGCCGCCGCGCAAAACGTCAGCGTTCGAGCGCGCCCTTGCCCGCGATGATCCGGTCGCGGAATCTGGCGATCCGCGCAATGCGCGTCGCCGGGTTCTTCGTCGAATTGAGCGCGATGGCATAGCTGCGCTGACGCCCCGGGGTCAGGTCGTGGAAGGCTTCCGCGAGTTCGGGATCGTCGTCCATGGCGTCGATCAATTCGTCGGGGATGTCGAGTTCGGTTTCTTCCTTGGGCGGCTTGACGCCCCGTTCGGCAAAGTCCTTCAACTCGGCGATATAGGCGCGAATGGTCGGCTCGAGTTCGGCCACCTGCTCGTTCGCGGTGAAATAGATGACGCTGTTGGTGCGCGCGTTCGGTCCGTTGGGCCGGAGCACACCCTCGGGGTCCTTGAGCAGCCCGGCATTCATAAAGGTGAAGCGGAAATCCTCGCGGAACGCGCCGAAAAGCGCAATGTTGCGCCCGGCATGCATGTAACAGGGGTGGCCCCATTTGGCATGTTCCGACAGGCCCATGTCGCGGCAGATGCGGCGCAAATGGTTGAGTCCGCTGAGCCACCTGCGGGTCGAACAGTCAGGCGTTCCGAACCGCTCGCAACGTCCGCAGCCCTTTTCGAAAAAGACGTTCGGGTCGGTGATCATGGTACGTTCGGCCGGTTCCATGTCAGCTCCTTTCGGACTTGCGTTTGCTACACGTGCCTTAGCTCCCCATCACCAGCAAGGCAATCAGCCCCGCGCCGCCCACAAGGATGCGCCACCAGGCAAAGAGCGAAAAGCCGTGGCTCGAGACGAACCGGAGCAGGTAGCGCACCACCAGGGTGCCGATGATGAAGGAGGCGACAAACCCGATCAGAATATCGAGCCCGATTCCGCTCGACATGATGACCTCGCGGTTCTTGTAGAAGTCATAACCGAAGGCCCCGATCATGATCGGCAGGGCGATGAAGAAGGTGAACTCCGCCGCCGAGCGCTTGTCGGTGCCAAACAGCAGCGAGCCGACGATGGTTGCCCCCGATCGCGAGACGCCGGGGATGAGGGCCAGCATCTGGAAGAGGCCGATGATCAGTGAAAGGTGCCAGGGATAGGTATAGATGTCGGTGTAGCGCGGCTGGAGCGGCATGCGGTCGACGACAAGAAGCACGATGCCGCCGATCAGCAGTGTCAGGCAGATGACCATTGGTGTCTCATAGATCACGCCCTGGATGAAATCGTGAAAGATGACGCCCGCCAGCGCTGCCGGGAACGAGGCGAGGACGACATTGAGGGCAAAGAGCCAGGCGCCGCTTCGGCCCCTCAGCGCGTCGCGCAGCAATTCCCAGAGCTTGGCGAAATAGACGGTGATCACCGCAAGGATTGCGCCGAGCTGGATGAGCACGATGAAGACGGCCGGTTCGCCAAGGCCGAAAAAATGGCCCGCGAGTAGCAGGTGTCCGGTCGATGAAACCGGCAGAAATTCGGTAAGGCCCTCGAGAATGCCGAGGATGAGCGGCGTCAGAATCCCGTCCATGTTCTGTCCCTGAAACGACCGGAGGCGCTCCGGCGCAACGCTTCTAGTCTGATTTGGCGCGACCTGTCATGTCGAGACTGGGTGCCGTGCGACCCCGGCAATTGCCAAAAGCACGGATGCGGACTATCACCGTTCGCGCCGGGTTCTGAGCCAGTTGCGCCCCGGCGATGGTCAATTCCGGAAGGCTTATGGTCAGGCTGCTGCATCACAAACTCGACCCGCATTCGCGGCTGATCCGATTGATGGCCGCTGAATATTCGGCCAGTTTCGAACTGAGCGAATTAAGCCCATGGAAGCGCGATCCGGAATTTCTCAAGCTCTCGCCCGCCGCAACCCTTCCCGTGCTCATCGACAAGAGCGCACCGGCTGTGGTCGGCGTTCTGGCCTGCCTCCACTATGTCGAGGACATGTTTGCCCCAAGCGCCGTTGACGGATTGATTCCCGCCGAACCCGCCCTTCGCGCCGAAATGTGGCGGCTCATCGAATGGGCAGCGGTCAAGCTCAATCAGGAAGTCACCCAATACATTCTCGACGAAAAGGTAGGCAAGCGCGAGACGCGATCGGGCACGCCCGACACGTCCATTCTTCGCGCCGCCAAGGCCAATCTCGTGGAGCACATGCACTATTTCGACTGGCTCTTTGCCAGCCGGTCCTGGGCGGCGGGAGGCGAGATGACCCTCGCGGACTTTGCTCTCTCAGCCCATCTGTCGACGCTCGACTATCTCGGCGACGTCGCCTGGGACGAACACCGCGAAACCAAGCACTGGTACGCGCGCATGAAGTCGCGCCCAAGCTTCCGGCCTTTGTTGTCCGACCGGCTGGTGGGCACGCCCGCGGCCCCAACCTATGCCGACCTCGATTTCTGAGGCCAGGCCCGGTTCCGACGCCGCAAGGGTCCTGCCAGAGTTGGCGAAACGGGCTCAATCGCTCGGTTTTTCCGTCGTTGGCATCGCGGGAGCTGATTCTCGCCCCGACCTGCCGGCGCGCCTTCGCCACGCCCTGGCCGAGGGGCACCATGCCGGCATGATCTGGCTGGCCCAGACTGAGGCCCGCCGGGCCGACCCCAAAATCCTTTGGCCCGAGGTTAAAAGCATCATCATGCTCGGGACCAATTACGGACCCCCGGGCGACCCGCTCGCCGACCTCGCAGCAACCGGCCGGGGCAACATTTCGGTCTATGCCCGAAGGCGGGACTACCACGATGTCATCAAGGGGCGCCTCAAGGACCTCGCCGGCTTTTTCGCGGCAAGCACCGGGGCCGAGGTCAAGGTCTTTGTCGACACGGCCCCGGTCATGGAAAAGCCGTTGGCCGAAGCGGCCGGGCTTGGCTGGCAGGGCAAGCACACGGCGCTCGTTTCAAGGGCGTTCGGCTCATGGCTCTTTCTCGGTGCGATCTTCACCAATGCTGACCTTCCGGCCTCGAAAGCGCACCCCGAATCCTGCGGCAGATGCACGAAATGCCTCGACATCTGCCCGACCGACGCCTTTCCGGCACCCTTTGAGCTCGATGCCCGCAAGTGCCTCGCCTACTATTCCAACGAACATCACGGCATCATTCCGCGCCGGTTCCGCGCGCCCATGGGCAATCGCATCTTCGGTTGCGACGATTGCCTCGCCGTCTGTCCGTGGAACAAGTTCGCTGAAACAAGCCGCGACATCAAACTCTCGGTACGCGCCGAACTGGTTCTGCCAGAGCTTGCTGATCTTCTGGCGCTCGACGAGGCGGGGTTCAGATCGCTGGCGCGAGGCTCGCCGCTGCGGCGTCTTGGTTATGCCCGATTCCTGCGCAACGTCCTTATTGCAGCGGGGAACAGCGAAAACGAGGCATTGATGCACGGGGTCAAGAACCATCTCTCGAACCCCGACCCCGTGGTCCGGGCCAGTGCCGTCTGGGCGCTATCGCAATTGATGGATGTTGACCACTTTTCCGCCTTGCGCGAGGCCACGATTGGGTGTGAAAGCGACGCCGATGTGCGTACGGAGTGGCAGTCCGCACCCGGCGCAGCAAGCACGAACGGCGATCTCGACCGATGAACGTCTTCATTTTCGGAATGGGTTATTCCGCGGTGGCCGCGGCGCGGGCGATGCGCGAATTGATCGATCCCGACCTTGTTGTGTCCGGCACGACGCGCACCCGCGAAAAGGCGGATCGCCTGCTGCGCACGGGCCTGAAGGTCCATGCCTTCGACGGCCGCGCGCCGGGCCTGATGCTTGGTGCGGACCTCAAGAATGCCGAGAAACTGATCGCCTCGGTGCCACCCAAGGATGGCGTCGATCCCGCGCTTCAGCAGCACCGCAAGGATCTTGCCGCTTCGCCGAAGCTCGAATGGATCTGCTACTACTCGACCATCGGCGTTTACGGAGACGCCGGGGGCGCATGGATCGATGAAAAGGCGCCGCTTGTCCCGAGCAGTGACCGCAGCGCCGATCGTGTGGCCGCCGAACAGGCGTGGCGCGATTTTGCCGCGGAGAAGGGAATCCCGCTGGCGATCTTCCGGTTGGCGGGCATTTACGGGCCGGGCCGGTCGACTTTCGACAAGATGCGCGACGGCAGCGCCCGCCGCATCATCAAACCCGGTCAGGTCTTCAATCGCATTCACGTCGATGACATAGCCCGGCTGACCGCTCTGGCGGCACGGCAGAATCTCAGCGGCACGTTCAACATTACCGACGACGAGCCCGCGGCGCCGCAAGACCCGATCGAATATGCATCCAAACTCTCCGGCCTGCCGCTTCCGGATGAAGTGCCATTCGACGAGGCGGACCTCAGCGACATGGCGCGCTCGTTCTACGACGACTGCAAACGCGTCTCCAACGCTGCCATCAAGAAAGCCCTTGGGGTCGAACTGCTCTATCCCTCTTATCGTTCCGGCTTGCGCGCGATCTTCGATCTCGAAGCACGTCAGGAAGATCAGTAACGGGCAATCCGGTCTTTGCGGGCTAGGCCGTTTTGATCATCCATTCGATGGCCCGGCGAAGCAGGGCAAGATCCTCCGGGCGGCTGAGCGAATGATCGCCATCGGGCACGAGCGTCAGTTTGGCGACATCGAGCAGCAGGTGATCCATCAGTTTCTGCGCCTGTCCGGGTGGGACCGACGAATCGCGTCCGCCCTGAAGCACGTGAACCGGGCAGCCCGTGACGATCTTTTGTCCGAAGATGAGGTGTTTCTCGCCATCCGTGATCAGATCGCTGGTAAAGACATGCGGCTCCGAATGACCGGAAGGGCGTTCGAACCAGCCCTGTAGGTCAAGCGCTTCCCGCTCAGCGTCCGTCATGCTGTTCGAGAGAAGTTGCCGCGTCATGTCGACCGCAGGCGCAACAAGGACCAGCCCCCTGACGCGATCATCGCCAGCTTCCCGCAATGCGCGATTAAGGAGAAGGGCAAGCCAGCCGCCCATCGACGAGCCGACAACAATCGCGTTGCCCGTCACATATTGGTCGAATACCGCACGGCAATCATCAAGCCATTGAGAGATGGTCGCCGACCGGAATTCACCGCCGGACATGCCGCAACCTGAATAATCGAAGCGCACGACCTTTTTGCCAAGCGCCTCGCCGAATTGCGAAACGAACCGGGCCTTGTGCCCGTCCATAGTCGAGGCATAGCCGCCGAAATAGACGAGCGCCGGTTCGGTGCCGCCGGTCAGGTTGACCGCGATCCGCCGCCTTTCCGAACCCGCTTCAACCATTTCGACCGGCATGAAAGACCCATTCCTGACCGGCTTCGTCCTAGGCGCAACCGCTGAGCGGGGCAACCAAAGTTTACTGACACTTGCCTGTTGACTTTGACAGGGTGAACCACGATTTTAGCCGCGAATTCACCCCTCGGAGCAACCGCTAGAAGGATCAATACTATTCGCCGACCTACAAGACCTCAGGCGCCGCAAAAAGACGGCCCCCCTTCCAATGAGGACATATCCGCACCCATGGTGCAGCTGATTGACGCCGAAGGTGTCAATCTTGGACCAACCGAAACCTCCAAAGCCCTCGAAATGGCCTTTCAGGCGGGGCTCGATCTGGTCGCAATTTCTCCCAATGCCAGCCCGCCCGTCTGCAAGATTCTCGACCTCGGGAAATTCAAGTACCAGGCTCAGAAGAAGGCCGCAGATGCGCGCAAGAAGCAGAAGGTGATCGAGGTCAAGGAAATCAAGCTCAGGCCCAACATCGACACGCACGACTATGACGTGAAGATGCGCTCGGTCGAAAAATTCCTCGACGAGGGCGACAAGGTCAAGGTGACCATGCGCTTCCGCGGCCGCGAAATGGCGCACCAGGAGTTGGGTCTTGAACTGCTCAACAAGGTCAAGGACCAGATGGCCGAGCTCTCCAAGGTCGAGTCAGCGCCGCGCAGCGAAGGCCGCCAGATGGTCATGGTGCTCGCCCCTCGCTGAGGACCGCCCGCCTGAAGGAATTCCAGGGCCGGGACCATGGTTCCGGCCTTCTGCTTTTAGCCCTGCGGGCTGACCCGTGGTTGACTTCGCGCATGGCCTCAAGTTGAACTGCGAATCGATTTGCCGCCGGGGGTGAGACGCGACAGGTGTTGCGTCGGTGCGCACCCTCTGGATGGCTCCCAACCCGTCCGGATAAAGACATGGCAATGGCAGGCCTTGAGCCGCGATCGAACCTGTCCGCCCGCTCATCGAGCTGGGCTGCCGAGATCATGTCGCTCCTCAGCCTCTCCGGTCCGCTCATTCTGGCGCAGATTGCCGGCATCCTGCTCTTTACCACCGACGTGGTGATGATGGGCTGGCTCGGCCCCGCCTACCTTGCGGCTGGGTCGCTCTCGACCTCCCTCATGCATCCGATTTCTCTTGGCGGCATGGGCGTCATCATGGCCACGAGTCCCCTGATTGCCCAGGCTATCGGCGCGCGCCGTTTCCGCGACGTCCGCCGCGTGGCGCGGCAGGGGCTCTGGGTTTCGGTTGTCCTCTCGGTCCTGACCATTCCAATCATCCTCAGCGCCAAGCCGATCTTTCTGGCCCTTGGCCAGATTCCGTCGGTGGTCGACGACGCCCAGACCTATCTCAACATCGCCGCCTTCGCCCTTCCGCCCTCCTATGGAATCATCGTTTACCGCTCGGTCCTGCAGGCCCATGGAAAGACTGGGGTGCTGCTCGCCATCGCGGTCATGGGCGTGCTGCTCAATGCGCTGATCAACTACTGCCTGATGTTCGGCAATTTCGGCTTTCCCCGGCTCGAACTGGCCGGCGCTGCGATTTCGACCGTTTTCGTCAATTTCGTCATGCTGGCGACCGGACTGTTCGTGGTTTCGGTACATCCCGCGACCCGGCGCTATCACGTGCTTGTCCGCATTCTCAAACCCGACTGGCCGCGCTTTGCGCAGATCTGGCGGCTCGGCGTACCGATCGGCCTGTCGATGCTGTCCGAGGTCGGGCTGTTCGGTGTGGCCGTGATCATGATGGGCTGGATATCCACCGAGGCGGTGGCCGCTCATGCGGTGGCGCTTCAAGTCGCCGCAATATCGTTCATGGTGCCGCTCGGTCTTTCCATGGGCGCGACCGTCAGAGTCGGCCTTCATTTCGGCGCGGGAAGCGCCGAAGGCGTTCGCCGTGCCGGCTGGTCGGCCATGGGCCTGACTGCGCTCTTCATGGCGCTGACCTGCACCGCCTATCTGACCATGCCACAGGTGTTCGTTCACCTCTTTCTCGATCCCAATGTACCGGGCAATGCTGAAACGATTCGGCTCGCGACCTCGTACCTTCTCGTTGCAGGCATGTTCCAGATTTTCGACGGCGGTCAGGTCGCATCGACGGCGGCACTGCGCGGCCTCAGCGACACCCATGTTCCAATGATCGTGGCCCTGGTCGGATATTGGGTGTTCGGCCTTGCGGTCGCCTATGGCATGGCTTTCGTCTGGGGCCTTGCCGGCGTGGGCATCTGGGCGGGACTTGCAACCGGTCTCGGCTTTGTCGCCGTGGTGCTGACGGCCCGGTTTGCGCTGCGTGAACGGCTCGGCTTGCTGCGCGCCATGCCGGAAGGGCGCTGACGGCGCGGTCTGGCGCCTACTGCTGCATGTCGCAGTAAAGGTTATGGAAGGTGCGCATCAGTTCCTTGATGCGGTCATCAGACACCCGGTAGAGGATCGACTGCCCGTCGCGCCGCGTCGCGAGAATGCCTTCGTCGCGCATGACCGCCAGATGCTGCGAAAGCGCCGACTGACCCATCTTGAGGGCCGCGGTCAGCGCCGTCACGCTGAGTTCGCCCCGTGAGACCAGCTGGCAGAGAATCACCAGACGGCGCTCGTTTCCGATCGCCTTGAGCATCCGCGAGATTTCCTCGCTCTTCGCCTCAACCTCTTGAATATTCGCAGAAATTTGCACGTCCGTATCTTTTCGTGTTCGAGTGGGCTTGATATATCAGCAAATGCTAATATATTGCTCTCCGAACCAAACGTCAACTCCGGCATCGGCGCTTTTGCCGAACGCCGTTCGGAAATGAGGAAAAACATGTCCGATCAGAAGAACCTCTTCATCGAGGGCACATTCGATCCGGCGACCTATACGATTACCTATCTGGTCGCGGACACTGAAACCCGCAAAGCCGCCGTCATCGATCCTGTGCTCGACTACGACCACAAGGCCGGCACGGTCGACACCCGTTCTGTCGAAGCCGTCATGGCGCGCGCCGCCGAACTCGGCTTCGAGATCGAATGGGCGCTCGAAACCCACGCCCATGCCGACCACCTGAGCGGCTCGCCCTATATCAAGGCCAAGACGGGCGCGAAGATCGGCATCGGCGAGCACATCACCGAAGTCCAGACCATCTTCCGTCCGGTGTTCAACGCCATGGATCTGAAGACCGACGGTTCCGACTTCGATCATCTTTTTGCCGATGGCGAGACCTTCAGGCTCGGCAATCTCGACGTCGAGGTGCTCTACACGCCGGGCCACACCCCCGCCGATATCACCTACAAGATCGATGACGCGGCCTTTGTCGGCGACACGATGTTCATGCCGGACTACGGCACGGCCCGTGCCGATTTCCCTGGCGGCGATGCCAACAAGCTCTATCAGTCGATCCAGAAGATCCTCGCCCTGCCCGGCGAAACGCGCCTCTTCATGTGCCACGACTACAAGGCGCCCGGCCGCGACGTCTATGCCTGGGAATCGACGGTTGCCGAGGCAAGGAACAACGTTCACCTCAAGGGTGGCACCACCGAGGACCAGTTCGTCGCCATGCGCAAGGAGCGTGACGCAACCCTCGCCGCGCCGGTCCTGCTTCTGCCCTCCATTCAGGTCAATATCCGCGCCGGCCGCTTCCCTGAAGCCGAAGACAACGGCGTCCACTATCTCCGGGTTCCGGTCAGGGCGAAAAGCCCGGACGTGGCCCTGATCGACTGATCCCGACTTCTCCCACAAAAGGACGAATCCTAAATGAGCTTTGGTGCATTTCAATCTCTCTTCGGCGGCCAGCCTGCCGCCGGCGGCGCACAGGTCCAGACCATTTCCGGTCCCTCCGCCGTCCAGTTCTTCGGCGATGCCGACACCGTTTTCGTCGACGTTCGTGGCGAAGCTGAGATCCGCATGTCGGGCGGCACGGTCAAGGGCGCGCTGATCGCCCCGCTGCCCGAATTCGCCCGCCACGCCCGCCCCGACGGGTCCGGCTCGCTGCCGGGCGTCGCCGATGGCAAGCGCATCGTTCTGGTCTGTGCCTCGGGCGCCCGTTCCGGCGCTGCAGCGCAGCAGCTTGTCGCCCTGGGTTACGACAATGTCGCGAATCTTCGTGGCGGCATCGGCGCCTGGTTCCAGGCCGGCGGCCAGATCGAGCGGTAAGCCGCGAGAGCCTTCGGCGGCCACAACAATCGAAACGTCGTCCTCCTGACGTTGCATCCGGGCGGCGCTGCACTTTCCATGGTGCGGCGCCGTCCGATTTCCGCGGGCTTGCAAAACAGCCATCATGTGCATATAACCCGCCGATCCAACCGGACCCTCCGGCCAAAAGGCATGCCGTGTCGGTCCAGAATGCTTATGAATCGCAGCCTTTCGCGCTGCGTCACAAAGAGAAAGCAAAATGCCGAAACTGAAGACCAAATCGGGCGCCAAGAAGCGCTTTAAAGTCACGGGTACGGGCAAGATCGTCGCTGGCGTTGCCGGCAAGCGTCACCGTCTCATCTCCCACAACGCCAAGTACATCCGGCAGAACCGGGGCACGTCGACCCTGAGCGATCAGGACGCGAAAATCGTCAAGACGTCCTACATGCCGTATGCCCGCTGAGCGCGACCAAGGAGAATAGACAATGTCCCGCGTAAAAAGAGGCGTTACCGCCCACGCCCGCCACAAGAAGATCGTCGACCAGGCCAAGGGCTATTACGGTCGGCGCAAGAACGTGTTCCGCGTCGCCAAGCAGGCCGTCGAAAAGGCCGGCCAGTATGCCTATCGCGACCGCAAGACCCGCAAGCGCAATTTCCGTGCGCTCTGGATCCAGCGCATCAATGCCGGCGCCCGCCTGCATGGCCTGACCTACGGCCGATTTATCGACGGCCTCAGCAAGGCTGAGGTCGCGGTTGACCGCAAGGTGCTGGCCGATCTGGCCGTGCGCGAGCCCGAGGCGTTTGCCGCGCTCGTCGCCCAGGCCAAGGTCGCCCTCGGCTATCTGGGTGACGTCGAACAGACGACCCACGCCCGCATCAGCGCCTGACGAGCGGCGGCCTTTGCCGCCACAAAGGGTCAGAACCGCACGCCGCACGCTTTCAAGCTGAGGCCCGAAAACTGAAGCCTTGCGCCGCCCCCCTTTTCGCGGGATATGGCGCAGGGCTTTTGCATTTGACCGCCTCGAACCCAGCACCAAGCGCCGAAAAACCATGACCGACCAAAGCAGAATCGAAGACCTGAGAACCGCCATCAGCGCCGAGATCGCCGCCGCCACAGACCTTGCCGCGCTCGACCAGGTGCGCGTGGCCGCCCTCGGCAAGAAGGGGTCGATCACAATGCTTCTGGCGGGCCTCGGCCAAATGAGCCCGGACGATCGCAAGGTCATGGGGCCGTTGCTCAATGGCCTCAAGAACAGCATTTCCGCTGAGATCGATGCCCGGAATACTGCGCTCAGGGACGCCGCGCTCGCCGCGCGTCTCGCTTCCGAAAAGGTCGACGTCACACTGCCCCTTCGCAAGGGACCGGTGGCGCGCGGCCGCATTCACCCGATCTCGCAGGTGACCGACGAAATCACCGCCATCTTCTCGGACATGGGCTTCAGCATCGCCGAAGGCCCGGACATCGAGACGGACTATTACAATTTCACCGCGCTCAATTTCCCCGAGGGCCATCCGGCCCGCGAAACCCACGACACGTTCTTCTTCCCGCCCGACGAGAACGGCGAGCGCAGGCTTTTGCGCACCCACACATCGCCGGTGCAGATTCACACGATGGAGTCGCAGAGGCCGCCGATCCGGACCATCATTCCGGGGCGCGTGTACCGGTGCGACAGCGACCAGACCCACACCCCGATGTTCCACCAGCTCGAAGGACTGGTCATCGACACGTCGTCGCATATCGGCCAGCTGCGCTGGGTGCTCGAACAGTCCCTTGCGGCCTTCTTCGAAGTCGAACATGCCGAAATCCGCTTCCGCCCGCACTTCTTCCCATTCACGGAACCATCGATGGAAGTCGATGTGCGCTGCGACCGGTCCGGCGAAATCGTCAAGTTCGGTGAAGGCAGTGACTGGCTCGAAATCCTCGGTTGCGGCATGGTCCACCCGAACATTCTGAGAATGGCCGGGCTCGACCCGGACGTCTATCAGGGCTTCGCCTGGGGCATCGGCCTCGACCGCCTGGCCATGCTCAAATACGGCATGAACGACCTGCGCGCCTTCTTCGATGCCGACCGGCGGTGGCTCGATCACTACGGCTTCCGCCCGCTCGACCTGCCGACCTTGTTCGGAGGGCTTTCGAGCTAGAAGGATGGCGCTGCCCGCCCGATACAGAGACGCGCATAGATTTGCGTTCGGTGACTCCCCGGAGCTCGCCGATCGGTTGCTCGCGCTCGTTCTATCGGGTGAAAAGACGGCGACCTGCGGTGCGTTACGCGACTACGAGGCGCCGGACCCGGAACTGATGCCGGAGGTGGGCCGCGCGGACGTCGTGCTCGATGGATCGGGCCAACCGGCCTGTGTCATTGAAACGATCAGCGTCGAGCATTGCCGCTTTGCCGACGTGCCGGAGGCTTTCGCTCTCGCCGAGGGCGAGGGTGCGTTCGAAGATTGGCAGCGGGGCCACCGAGCCTTTTTCGAACGCAATGGTGGCTGGTCCGCTGACATGTTGCTGGTCTGCGAACGGTTCCGCCTGGTGGAGGTTCTCGGATGAGCCACACCTCCGTTGACATTGCGGCCCTGACGCCCCTCATGGTGAGCCCGTCGAACCACGAGGGGCCAAACCCAGTCCTTCGACGAGCTCAGGATGAGGTTTGCCCGGGGAGCAGGGTGAACCCATGACCCACGCCTCCGCCGAGCCCGTGACCTTTGTCGTCACCGACATAGAGACTGACGGCCATTCGCCGCTCAGGAATTCGATGCTGAGTTTCGCCAGCGTCGCGGTGGATTATGCGGGTCAGCGCCATGGCGAGTTCGAAACGGTGCTCGAGCGGCGCGAGGATCGCGCGCCCGACCCGCGTACGAGCGAATGGTGGACGGGCTTTCCCGAGGCCTACACGGCGGCAACCGACAACCCCAAGCCGATCAAGGCGGAGATGGACCGCTTCTGCGGCTGGGTCGAGGGTCTGCCGGGTTTCAAGGTCTTTTGCGCCGCTCCGATCATGTTCGACGGACCGTGGATGGATCATTATCTCGACCAGTTCTGCGGCGCCCGCGCGCTCGGCGGACCCTATGCCGGCCGGCAATTGTTCCGCGGCGGCGGCGTTTGCCTTTACACGATGGCGGGAACCCTGCGCGGCCAGGATTATCTGAACTGGGGCATGCAGCGCGCGCCGAAGGACTGGTACGGCCACATCCCCCACACCCACAAGGCCATTGACGATGCGCGCGGCTTCGCCAACGTCCTGGTCAAACTGTTTGAACTGAACGGGCAATTGCCCAAAATCGAAAACGAAACCGGTAGCTACCAATGAAATTCACGCTGGAATGGCTCAAGGATCACCTCGAGACTGACGCATCGGTCGCCGACATCGTCGAGACGCTGACGGTGACGGGCACTGAGGTCGAGGCGGTCGAGGATCAGTCGGAGCTCTACAAAGGCTTCGTCGTCGCCGACGTGCTGAGCGCGAAACGGCACCCAAATGCCGACAAGCTGCAGGTCTGCATGGTTGATTACGGCGCCGGCCAGCCGGTGCAGGTCGTCTGTGGCGCGCCCAATGCCCGCGCCGGCATGAGGGGCGTCTTCGCCCCTGCCGGCACCTTCATCCCGGGCAGCGATTTCACTCTGACCAAAGGCAATATCCGTGGTGAGGAAAGCAATGGCATGCTCTGTTCCGAGCGTGAACTGCTTTTGAGCGACGACCATACCGGCATCATTGATCTGCCGGCCGACGCGCCGGTCGGGGAGAGCTTCGCCAGATATCGCCACCTCGACAATGTCGTCATCGAAGTCGAGATCACTCCGAACCGCGGCGATTGCGCCTCGGTGCGCGGCCTTGCCCGTGAACTGGCCGCCGCCGGTCTCGGCAAGCTCAAGCCGCTCGATATCGCGAAAGTCCCATCCGCCGGCCCGAGCCCCATTCCGCCGCTTGAGCATCGCTTTGCCGAAAGCGAGCCGAGAACCGTGCGCAAGTTCTGTGGAAGGCTGATCAAGGGCGTCAAGAACGGCCCGTCGCCCGAATGGCTGCAGAACCGGCTGCGCGCCATCGGCCTTAGGCCCATCAACGCGCTCGCCGATATCACCAACCTGATTTCCTACGATCTCGGCCGGCCGCTCCACGCCTACGATCCCGACAAGGTCGTTGGCACCATGCACCTGCGCAACGCGAGAAGGGGCGAGATGCTCGATGGTCTCGACAATCAGGATCATGAGCTCGACGAAACCATGTGCGTCATTGCCGACGATCAGGGCCCGCTTTGTCTCGGCGGCATTCTTGGCGGCAAGCGGTCGGGCTGCACGGATGAAACGGTCAACGTCTTCATGGAATCGGCGGCGTGGGACCCGCGCCTGATCGCGGCGACCGGCCGGAAGACCGGCATCATTTCCGATGCGCGCTATCGATTCGAACGGTCCGTCGATCCGGCACTCACCGAGCCCGGCCTCGAACTGGCGACCAAATGGGTACTCGAGTTCTGCGGCGGCACGCCGATGGAGCCGGTCACTTCGGGCGCGGAAGAGATCCCCGAAGTCATCGTCTCCTTCCCCTTGGCCGAAGTCAAACGCCTGACCGGCCTCGACGTGTCCGAAGCCGAAATGAAGGCGGCGCTGACGCTTCTCGGCTTCTGGGTCGTCGGGCAGGGCGATGTCGTCAAGGTTGCGGTGCCGTCGTGGCGGCCCGACGTCCTGACCAAGACGGACCTGGTCGAAGAGGTCATGCGAATTGTCGGGGTCGACAAGGTGCCGGTCGAACCGCTCGCTCGTCTCGACAGCGTGGCAAAGCGCATGCTGACACCGATCCAGAAGCGCCGAAACCTGGCCCGCCGGGCACTGGCGGCGCGTGGTCTCGATGAAGCCGTCACCTGGTCCTTCGTCTCCGAAGATCTCGCCAGACGCTTTGGCGGCGGCGCGCCCGCGCTCAAGCTCTCCAATCCGATTGCCTCTGAGCTCAGCGACATGCGCCCCTCGCTCCTGCCAGGTCTGCTGATGGCGTCGCAACGCAATGCCAATCGCGGTTTTGGCGATCTCGGCCTTTTCGAAGTCGGGCAGGTTTTCAAGTCCGACACACCGGATGGCCAGCGCAACCATGCGACGGCCATCCGAACCGGGACCTATGAGTTCGAAGGTGCGGGCCGCCATTGGCAGAAAAACGCCGACAAGGTCGATGTCTTCGACGCCAAGGCGGATCTGGCTGCGGTGCTCGACGTGATCGGCATGGATATCGACAAGGTGCAACTGAGCGACGAAGCGCCCGACTGGGCCCATCCGGGCAGGGGTGGACGGGTTCAGCTCGGGCCCAAGAACGTCATCGGCTGGTTCGGCGAGCTGCATCCCTCCCTCATGGCCGATCTTGGCCTCAAGGGACCGATCGTCGCGATCGAGATGGACCTCGACGCCGTTCCTGATCCGAAATCGAAAGGGGTCAAGGCCAGGCCGGCACTGGCGGCATCCGATCTTATGCCACTGAGCCGGGACTTTGCCTTCGTGGTCGACGCCGACGTGTCCGCAGCAAAGATCATCAAGGCCGCCGGCGGCGCCGACAAGGCCCTGATTTCCGGTGTGAACGTTTTCGACGTGTTCGAAGCGGAGCATCTCGGCGCGGGCAAGAAATCGGTTGCCATCGAGGTCACGCTGCAGCCGCGAGGCAAGACCCTGACCGATGAGGATATCGACGCCTTCTCGAAATCGCTGGTCGCTGCGGTTGAAAAGGCGACGGGCGGGGTATTGCGCGCGTGACGGCAGGGGTGACAGGTCGGGGAGTTCGCGTTGCCCGCTGAACTCCTGCGTCCGGCATGTTCGGCCTTCTTTCTCGACGCGGGCGGCGACCTGCGGCGCCTGCCGATTCATCCGGAGCGTCATCGCTCGGATGCCTTTCTCGCGCGCTTCGAAGACCGGGCGGTCTTCTACGACTGTTTCCGCGCCGCCGGGGGCGACGACATCCTTCTGGTCGGTCCTCCGCCAGTCAATCTTTTGCCGGCGCTCAACGCCGCGACATTCACCGACGCCAGATCCGGCCGGACCCTCAAAGCCAGTCACACCATCTCCCGCTCCACGCTTCTGACCCGACTGATGTCGGATGCGGGAACTGAGGATGTCGATATTGCCTTCGGCGGACAATCGCAGCGACTGAGGGTCCAGCCCAATTTCGGCGCAGTGCTCGAAGGCGCCCGCATCCTGACCGGCATGAACCACGACAATCGCCTCGAATGGATCGCCGACTGGGCCGAATGGCACGTACGCCAGCACAAGGTCGATGCCGTCGTTCTCTTCGACAACGGGTCCACCACCTACACGCTCGATGAACTCGGCGAGGTACTGACTGAGATCGAAGGGCTGAAGACGGTGATGCTGTTCGACTGGCCTTTCCGCTTTGGCGCGCGCGACAACAAGGCCACAACCCACCATTACTGGGCACATTTCCTGCAGATCAGCGCTCTCAATCTCACGCTGAAACGCTGCGCCGCGAAGGCCTACGGGCTACTCAATTGCGACATGGATGAGTTGGTGGCGCCGGTTGCGGGTGACATCTTCACCCTGGCGCGGTCGCGCCCGCACGGAATTGCGGCGCTCGGCGGACAATGGGTGCAGTCGGTCGTGCCGTCGGGCCATCCGGCCGAGCGGCATTCCGACTTTACCCATGTGCTGCGGGGTGGGCTGTCGCGTCTCTGTCCGAAAAAATGGGCCATCGATCCGTCCCGGGAATGGCTCCAGTCCGATGCGACCTTTCCCTACTGGCATCGCATCATGGGTGCGCCAGATCGCCTCCTGACCGAAAAACCGGTTGCGCACTACTTCCACTTTCGCGGTATATCGACGAACTGGAAAGAGAACCGCCGCAACACGTCCGTCCCCTCGGCGCTGCTGCATCGACGTGACCCTGAACTTGCCGATGCGCTGAAAAGAGTATGGCCGGACCGAATGAGTGATCCCCGATGAGCTTTCTGAGCCTCCTCACCAAGGATCGTCCCGAACCCTGGGCGGTCGGCCTCTTCGTGCTTTTCCTTCTGGCCTTCTTCATCGGCCAGCCGCTGTTCGGCTCCTACGGTTCCGCGGCGGCATTGATCGTCGCCATGGCCGCGCTTGTCCTGTTCATCTCGAAGGACGCCCGCACCTTTGCGTTGAAGCAGAAAACGCTCTGGATCTTCCTTCTCGCCTATGTGCTCCTGGTTACACCTTTCCTTTTTACCGCCGAAGAGCCGCATGATCTGATCTATGCCGCCAACTTCCTCGCCTTCATTCTGGTGGTGCCGACACTCGTCCTGACGCATCGGTTTCGGGGAAACGCCTGGGCGCTCGTTGTTGTCAGTCTGGCACTTCTTGGTGCCGGTCTTGGGCTCCTCATCTCTGGTTTCAGTGTTCTGATCGAAGGCCAGAATCGCGCGCAGGGCATGATGGCCAACCCCAACATGCTGGCACAGTTGACCCTGACCTTTGGTTTTACCGCCCTGGCGGGTTTCCATCTGACCGAAAAATGGTGGCGGTTTCTCTTTCTCGCCGGTCCGATCATGGCCGGCGTGGTCATTCTGCTGTCCGGATCGCGCGGCGTGCTTGTCAGCGCCGTTCCGGTGGGTGTGTTTGGCCTGATCTTTCTATCGATCCAGCCGGGTGTGCGGCGCTGGGTCTATGCCGGCATTGCCGTTGCCGTGCTTGGCGTCGGGGGCCTCCTCGTTGTGGATCGCGATGCCCTCGGACCAATCAATCGGGCGCTTTCGATTCAGAGTGTCACAACGCGCGCCATCGAGGGCAAGAACCTCAGGGACTGGAGCGCGTTCATGCGCCTCGAACTCTACAAGGGCGCGGTCCGCGCCTTCTTTGAATCGCCAATCATCGGTCATGGCTGGCAGGACGCCGTTCAGGTCGCCGCCCGCGACATTCCGGGCAAAACCAGCCGCTACCGCAAGACAAACGCGCAGCTTGCGGCCCGTTGGCCCAACATGCACAACGACCCGCTCGGCTTTGCCGCGGCGTCGGGCATTTTCGGCATCGCCTCCTACCTGTTGCTGATGGTCGCGCCAATCACGGTCGTCGGCCGCAGAGACCGGTTCTTCGCCCATCGGCTTTTCCTGATGGCAAGCCTGGTTGCAAGCACGCTTGTCCACGGCCTGATCGACGCACCATTCGGCCATGACATGGGCGTCAACACCTATGCCCTTCTGACCGTTCTAGTATTGGGGGTGTTCCAGCCGCGTGACGATGATTCCCAACCGGCCGAAAGTCAGGCTGCCGATCAGATCGCGTGAATGGCCTCCTCGGGGACCCGCGCAAAGCGAAATGCGGCAACCAGCGCCGGAACGCCAAGCACTGAAGACACCAGCATCATCCAGAATCCGACACTGCGTGCGACCTCTGGCGTCATCGCATCGGAAAAGCCGATGCGATTGCAAAGAACCGACAGAAAGGCGGCGCCGAGCGCAAGTCCGGCCCTTTGGATCGTGTTGACCGCCGAGGAAATGCGCGCGTTTTCCTGGACGTCGGGGTGCTGTGTCGACCGGCGCAGCAGAAGTCCCCAACAGGCCCCGAAACCCGCACCATCCATGAAGAGCCCGAGACCGATCGCCCAGAGGCTGTCCGTCGCAAAGCCATAGGTGATTGCCGGCGACGACAGCACGATGACCAGCGCTGCGGCACGAATGATCGCCGGTTCCTGATGTCCGGCGACCCCCGAAAGCACGGCTGCGGTCAGTGTCCAGCCGCCAGCCGCAAGAAACAGAAGATAGCCGATCTCGAGTGGCGGCAGCTGATAGGCATCGGCCAGAATGATCGGGCCGAACACGCCCATTGCCACCGTGGCGATGGAGCCGAAGAAGACGAATGCGCTCATTGCCCCGATCGGGGTCTTCGGATCATAGGCATGCGCCGGCAGCAGCGCCGTCGGACCCGAAATCCGGTCACGGCGGGCATAGAGGACCGACGCGACGATGCCGCCGCCAATCAGCGTCAGAGCGGCGAACGTGTCATTGACAAGCGACGCGGTGGCGACCAGCGTCACGCCGGCCGTGATCAAAGCCATGCGGGTGAGCGGAAATCGCTCTTCGGATGGTTCGGAATCGTCACTGCCGTCCTTCTGACCCCGATAGGCGAAGATCGCCGCGATACCGACCCCGACGGCGATGGCGGCAGCATATAGAAACGCGGTCCGCCAGGTCGCAAACTGAGCGAATAACGCGCCGATCAGCGGCGCTCCGAACGCCGCCAATCCCCAGATCACCGAAATGACGGCGAAGGCGCGAACCCTTAGTTCGGGCGCGAATGCCCTCGTGATGCCGATATTGGCCAGGGAGACGAGGGCCCCGCCGCAAAAGGCCTGGAACAGCCTTCCGATCTGGAAGGTCAGCATGTCCGGCGCCGCAGCGCTGACGAGGCAGCCGACCAGAAGACCAGCGACGTTGAACAGAAACGCCCGTGAAATGCGCCACTTGCGCACCAGGAAAACGCTGAAGGCTCCAGCAACGATGGAAAAGGCCTGGAACAGCGCTCCGGCCCAGCCGATCAGCTCCGCCCCGCCAAGATCAGGAACGATCACCGGCATCAGGGTGGCAACCATCAGCCCGTCGGCCGCGAACAGCCAGATGCCGCTGCCATAGACAGCAAGCAGAAACGCACCTTCCGATCGAAACAGGTCCCGCCAGCCGTTCATGTGCCCCCTCTTTTATAAACCGATATGTTTATTAAAAGTGCAGGTCAAGCGAGAAATCTGACACCGATGGCTGTGGGCGCAACCGTTGACCGGCCCGGTGGCGCCCATGTAGCCTTTTGCCATGTCAGACCGGAACCGCCTCGCTAACCTCTCAGCGCTGAAGAACGGCTATGACCCAACGGGCCTGCGCCTCGAAATTGCGGGGGAAATGGCGAGCGCGCTTGGCGCCCAGGGAAAACGCGCGGCCGACGCCCTTGCGGAGCTCCGGGCAGCGACCGGTGAGGTGCGGGAACTTAAGCTCGACCGTGCCGCCTATGCCATCTGGGCGTTTTTCATCCAGCGCGAACTCTGCGGCATGCGCAATCATCGCGCGATCATCGCGGAACTGTGCGTACCCGACGAGGTCCTGAGGCGCATGGGAAGCGCGGCGACGCTCAAATCCTGAGGGCAAAAACGAAACGGGAGCACCCAAGGGTGCTCCCGCTGCTCGAGCTGAAAGGAGGATGGTCGAGCTATTGTTTGACCGGGCAGGTGCTCATGCCGAAGATGCGATAGATCGGGCACCAACCCATCAGGGCGGTCGCAATCGGCACGATGCCGATCAGCATCCACCAGCGCCAGCCGGCGTCGGGGAAGATGAAGAACAGGGCGAGCATCGCAACACCGAGGACGATGCGGACGATCTTGTCGAGGCTTCCAACATTGGCTTTCATTTGTCTCTCCTTTGGCTGCGCCGAAGCGCGAAACTGGAATGGCTGATCAATAGCCGCTCCAGTCAAAGGGGTCTGTGATCAAGTCACAAACATTTCGTTTTTTACATATGCGCGAGGGAAACCAGCGCGGACCGGTCGGCGACATGCACCTCTCCGCGCGTCAGGTCGACGATTCCGCGCTGCCTCAGATCATCGAGCCGCCGCGACACGACTTCACGCGATGTGCCAATGCGGGTGGCAAGCGCCTGGTGGGTTTCGCCGACCACCCCGTTTTCGTCCATCAGGTCGAGCATGGCAGCGGCCAGCCGGGTCTCGATCTTGACGAAGGCGACCTGCTCGAGAAGGTTCGTGACCCCCTGCATGCGCTGGGCGAAGGCTCGGAAAACGAACTGCCGGAAAGTCGGCGAATGTTCCATCAGACCGAAGAACCGCTCACGCGGCACGATCACCGCCGATACGTCGGTCCCGGCGACCGCTTCGCCCGAATAGTCTTCCTCGCCCAGAATCCCGAGCGTCGTCTGAACGCAGGTCTCGCCGGGCTGGACCGAATAAAGCAGCAGTTCCCGACCCGCCGGCCCGACCAGGTGCACATCGATCCGCCCCGACAGGACGAGCACGAAACCCTGCGCGCGGTCGCCGGGACGAAAGAGAACATGGCCTTTCGGAATGACGACAGGTCCAAGCCCCGAAAGTTCTCGCTGCGCCGCGGGTTCGAGCGCGGTCAGGCCAGTCGCCTGCAAGATCCAGTTGGAACTTTCCCCCATCGTTCCGAACCGGCCACCTAGTTGTCGCGCAGGTCGTAGTGCGACAACGCATTGGTGTCGAAGTCGACGAAAAAGGCGATGGGATTGTCGATATATTCGCCGTCGGCATAGACGAACTGCGTGATGATGCCGGGGTCGCGCGGGTCCTCGACCACGTAGGTGTAGCAGTATTCAACCCCCACATCGTCCTTCCAGATGTCGCGCAGCTGGTTGCGGATTTCCTCGACGCGGGCTTCGGGAACCTCCTTGCCCTTGGTCGTCTCGACCGAAATATGATCGAACGTGCCGATGGTCATTTCGCAGAGCGCGCCGTCATCCCGCAACCGCCCGGTGATGGGCGACGTCAGGATCGTCTGCTCGTCCCATTTCTCGATGACGTCGTAGTGATATTCGTCGCCCTTTGAGTCGGTGACAATCGAAACGAAGCCGCAGCTTTGGCCCTGCGGGTCCATGCACCAGAAAGCGCCATCGACCAGAATGTTCTGCATCATCGCCTGGTCGAGATACATCGAACGTGGATAGAAGGTTGCCGGGTCCTGCCCCGGCTGCAGCTTTGCCGCCTCGGCCGGAAGAACCATCAGCCCGCTCGCGAGGAAAAGCGACCAAGCCAAGAGGCGTGGCACCAGACGTAGCGCCTCAAATCGGGTTCCGGCCATTCATTCCTCCTCAGCGCTGCCAGCCCTGCGGACGCGGATGCATCTCGAGCTGTCCGTTCCGCGTGGCGGCGTCGATAGCTTTGATCTCTTCGCTGGAAAGATCAAGATTGTTCAATGCGCCGAGATTTTCCTTGAGCTGATCGAGCGTCCTGACCCCGATCAGCGCCGAGGTCATTTCAGGGCGGCGCAGCACCCAGGCCAGCGCCAGTTGCGCCATCGTCTGCCCGCGCGCCGCGGCGATTTCGGCGACATTGGCCACCGCGTCCAGCACGTTTGGTTCAAAATGCGATGCCCGGACCGTGGAATTGGTTTCACCCGCACGCGTGCCTTCGCGATTTCCCCGGTTGTACTTGCCCGAAAGCAGGCCCTGGGTCAGAGGCGAAAAGGCGATCATGCCGATCCCCAGATCTCCGCACGCATCGATGGTCCGGTCACCCTCGATCCAGCGGTTGATCATCGAATAGGAGGGCTGATGTATGGTCAGCGGAACGCCCATCTTGGAGAGGATCAGCTGCGCCTCGCGTGTTTCCTTTTCCGGATAGCTCGACACCCCGACATAGAGCGCCTTGCCCTGCTGAACGAGGGTCGCAAGCGCCCCCATTGTTTCCTCGAGCGGGGTTGAGGGATCGAAGCGGTGCGAATAGAAGATGTCGACATAGTCGAGCCCGAGCCGTTTGAGGCTCTGGTCGCAGCTCGCAATCAGGTTCTTGCGGCTCGAAAACTCGCCATAGGGTCCCGGCCACATGGCATAGCCGGCCTTGGACGAAACGATGATTTCGTCGCGATAGGCTTTGAATTCCCGGGCCAGCACTGCGCCGAAATATTCCTCCGCCGCACCCGGCGGCGGGCCGTAATTATTGGCGAGATCAAAATGCGTCACCCCGGCGTCGAACGCGTGGGCGAGGATTTCGAAGCCGCTTTCGGGGTCACGGGTGCCGCCGAAATTCTGCCAGAGACCGAGCGAGATCGCGGGAAGCTTCAGGCCCCACTTGCCGCATTTGCGGTAGGCCATCGTGTCATAGCGGGAAGGGGAGGCCTGATAGGTCATCAACATGCCTTTTGGTTTAAGGGCTGATTGTGCTGGTGCGCTGCGCGATCCATAGCCAGAGAAGAAGGGTCGGCAACCAGTAGGGGAAGATCGCGTATAGCGTATCCGAGACCGAATGCGAATGCGCGTCCGCCACCATGAACGTGTTCACCGCAAAGGCGAGCGCCACAAACGTGATCAGCCAGCCGATGAGCGAGGCAGGGCGGTAGAAAAGCCCCATGGGCTTGAACCAGGTCATGAGTATCACTCCGAGCGGGATTGCCCTGCCAAGTCTATCCCTTTCATTGGCAATCTGAAGGCAAAATGATAGGCGGATGCCATGTTCAAGGTCGCCGCCCTTTACAACTTTACCTCCGTGACGGACCCCGGAGCCCTTCAGGCGGACTTGCGCGCCATTTGCCGGACGCATGGCATTCGCGGCACCCTCATCGTTGCGCATGAAGGCATCAACGGCACGATTGCGGGTACAGTCGAAGCGATCGATGCCATCCTGGACTGGCTGGCCTCGACCAACTCGCATGGCGGGCTGCTCGATCGCGCCGAAATCAAGTTTTCGACCGCGGCCAACATGCCGTTCAACCGGCTGAAGATTCGGGTCAAACCCGAAATCGTGACCCTGCGGGCGCCGGAGGCGGATCCGATCAAGCGGGTCGGCACCTATGTTGCGGCCGAGGACTGGAATGATCTGATCACGCAGGAAGACGTGATCCTGATCGATACGCGCAACGATTACGAAGTCGCGCTCGGCACGTTCGAGGGTGCGCGTGACCCCGGGACGAAAAGCTTTGTCGAGTTCAAGGACTTCGTCACGGAAAACCTTGACCCCAAAGCTCATAAGCGGATCGCCATGTTCTGCACCGGAGGCATTCGCTGCGAAAAGGCATCCGCCTATATGCTCTCGCAAGGGTTTGAAGAAGTTTACCACCTCAAGGGCGGCATCCTGAACTACCTCGAATCCATGCCCGCGGATCAGTCGCTTTGGCAGGGCGAATGTTTCGTTTTCGATGAGCGCGTGTCGGTCGGTCACGGACTCGTCGAGGGCGAGGCTGAGCTCTGCCGCTGCTGCCGCACGCCACTTGCCCCGGCGGACCGCCGGCACCCGGACTTCATCGCCGGTGAACAATGCCCCCACTGCGCCGGACCGGAGTTCCAAGCGACCCGGGAGGCAGCACGCGAGCGGAACCGGCAGATGGAACTCGCCGCGTTGCGGGGGCTGGCTCATCTGGGCGACGACGCGGTGGCGGCAGCCGGTGCGCTCGCCGCAGCCAAACGATCGCGTCGCGAGGCCGACCGGCGCCGCAACCCTGGCGCCTGACCCGCGCAGATCCGTTGCCCCTTGCGCCGCCCGTCACGCCGGCGCTAGCCTTCAGGCAAACCAAACCGGAGGGGTTTTCGGATGCAGATTCAATGGCTCGGCCATTCGGCCTTCAAGATTGCGGACGGCGACACTAGAATCCTGATCGATCCGTTTCTCAACGGCAATCCGAAGTTCACCGGGGACTACGCCGCAACCATCGCCGACGCCACACATGTGTGTCTGACCCATATGCACAACGATCACTTCGGCGACACGATGGACATTCTGAGAAGGACCAAAGCCAAACTTGTCTGTCTGGTCGAAATCGCCGACTGGGTCGGCGGCAAACTCGGCACCGCCAACGTCGTCGACATCAATTTCGGCGGCACCGCGATTGTCGACGGGGTCGCGGTTTCGCTCGTGCCCGCGGTTCATACGTCCGGCCTGACAATGGAAGACGGTACGGCGGTTTTCGGCGGCGTCTCCGCCGGTCTTGTCATCGGCGTCGGCGACCACACGATCTATCATATGGGCGACACGACGATATTCGGCGACATGGCGCTGATCGATGAACTGCATCATCCCGATATCGGCATCGTTCCCATCGGCGGACACTATACGATGGATGCGCGGATCGCGGCGCTCGCGGTCAACCGCTACTTCAATTTCGACACGGTTCTGCCCTGCCACTACCTGACATTTCCGCTCCTCGCCCAGAGCGCCGATGCCTTTGTCGCGGCGGTGAAGGGTCCGAATGTCCTCACTCCCGCGCCGATGGAGACGGTCGAGGTTTAGTGCAGCAATCGCGGGCGTTCAAACCTCATCCTGAGCCTGTCGAAGGATCAGGTGTTGGGCCTGATCGTCCGGGACGCGCCGGTCAGGCACCCGGCGCTTCGCGATCGTCAAGCAGCAGGTAAAGCGTGACCTGGTCGCGCCATTTGCCCTTTTTCTTTCCCGCCTGGGGCAGCGCCCCGCCCTGAACGAACCCGCTTTTTTCGTGAAGCACGATGCTGATCCGGTTCTGCGCATCGATGATCGCGACCATCATGTGCTTGCCGCGCTCCCGGGCGATGTCGACCAGCATGTCGAGGAAGCGCCGGCCAAGCCCGTGCCCTTGCGCGTGCGGATAGATGTAGATCGAGTGTTCGACGGTCAGATCATAGCCGTCACGCCCGCGATAGGTGCCGTAGGACGCGTAGCCGACGACCTGGCCCGCCGCGTCTTCGGCCACCAGAACCGGGAAGTCCGCCGCCATACGGTCGTTGAACCATTTTGTCCGCCCCTCGAGCGTTTCGGGCTTTTCGATCCAGGTGCCGTCGAGTTCGGCAATCGACCAGTTGTGCAGGTCAAGCAGGGCGGGAATGTCGGCGCTGCTGGCGGGGCGGATGGTATAGGTCATTGGGAAACCTTGGCGAAATCCGGCTTCGAGTCATAGGCCCGGCACTTGCTGAAAGCAAAACGATTCGCAGGCGCCTCAAGGGTTGGCCAAAAAGCGTGAAACGATCGCCCGCATCTCGTCCGGCTTGTCGAGGTTGGCGACATGACCGGCACCCTCGACCCTCGCGAGACTTATGTGCGGCAGTCTGAGAAGCGCTGGAAGGTCTTTGCGGTTGGCGGCATTGACCGCGTGATCGTCAGACGCCTCGACCACGAGAATGGGGCGGCCAAAGGCGCGCGCGGCCTCGCGCAGGTCATAGCGGGCAGCATTTGCGCCCACGGCGAGCATCGGCTCGGCCTGCACCTCGCGCAGCATCGAATCGATGAGCGTCTTGGGTTCGGCATAGCGCGTTGTCATTGGTGCGCCGATGGTCGCAAGCGCCTCGACACCGACGGCCCGATAGGTCGCCGCGAGTGCCTTGACGACGGGTTCGGGTATGTCGAGCCGGAACGCCGTGCCGAACATGACCACTCGCTTGAGCCTTTGAGGCGCGATGGTCATGGCTTCGAGCGCCAGAATGCCGCCGAGCGAATTGCCCACCCAATCGGTGCTTTCGATCCCCTCCTTGTCCAGAATGGCGAAAATATCGCCGACGAGCTTTCGCCGGGTGCAATCTTCGGGCACGACATGGTGTGGCCCCGTCGACCGTCCGTGTCCGCGAAGATCGGGAACGATGACGAAAAATCCCCGTTCCGCGAACCATTCGGCATCGGCGAGAAATTGCCGTCCGCTCGCCGCGAGGCCGTGGACCAGAAGCAGCGGCGCGCCACCGCGCGATCCGAGGGTCAGATAAGCGATGCGGAAGTCGCCGCGATCGACATGGTTCCGGTGGGGTTCCATCGCTGCGGCCGGCTGCGCCTCAAGCACTGCCAATCAGAACACCGGCGGCAAAAACCAGCAGTCCGCCGAAGACGACCTGCAGCGCCGCCCGGAAGAACGGTGTCGACATGTAGCGGCTCTGGATGAAGGCGATGGCCCAAAGTTCGATAAACACCACGACGAACGCGATGGCCGTTGCCGTCCAGAAATGGGGGATGAGATAGGGCAGCGCGTGTCCAAGCCCGCCGACCG
This sequence comes from Hyphomicrobiaceae bacterium, assembly GCA_020638095.1. Taxonomy (GTDB): domain Bacteria; phylum Pseudomonadota; class Alphaproteobacteria; order Rhizobiales; family Devosiaceae; genus JACKJF01. The sequence goes on from JACKJF010000003.1 coordinate 728,779, forward strand.
CCGTCATGATCCCCGCCGCAAAACCGCGCCGGACCGGCGACCCGCGACCGGTCAGCTTGCCATCGTCCGAGGCGGCTTCGGTGAACCCCATCGAGATGCCCGCGCCGACCGAGGCGGCAAGCCCGACGAGAAAGGTCTGCCAGGTGTCGCCTGTCGCAAAGGCGGCGGCAAAGATCGGCGCGAGGGTCGAGACCGACCCATCCATCAGCCCGGCAAGGCCCGGCTGCACATAGGTCAGGACAAACTGGCGATGTTCCTCGCTGGCCTCGTCGTTGATCGAGTCTTCGCTGAGATGTTTCTCGGCCAGGCGGTCGGCCTGGTGCTGATGCGCGACCTCCTGTTCGGCAAGATCGCCGAGCAGTTTGCGCGTATCGGCATCGTGTACCTGCTTGGCCGCTTCGAGGTAGAACGACTGGGCGCTGCGTTCCATTTCCCAGATCTGCTGGCGCATCTGCTCGAGCGGCAGTTCCGCCATAAGCCAGATCGGCTTGCGCGCCATGAACCCCGACACATGCTCGCGCCGGATTGGCACCAAGGTATTGCCGAAACGGCGCTGATACATGGCGAGCAACTGGCGGCGATGTTCGTTTTCCTCGGCCGCCATGCCGTCGAAGAGCTTTGCCGTCGCGGGATATTTCTCGCGGGTCCGTTCGGCATAGGCCGCGTAAATCTGTCCGTCTTCTTCTTCCGCGCCGACGGCGAGCGAGAGAATTTCCTGCTCGCTGAGCGAGTTGAACGTACGTTTGCCGAAGCTGAGCAGGCGCGTGATCATGGCGAACCTCCGTTTCTCTTCAGTTAGGATGTTGATCGACCAAGGTAAAGCAGCGCAGCTGCGGCCGAAAGGCCCATGCACCGCTTACTGGGCAGGCGCCACGCCATCCGGCTTGCCGCGATAGACATCGTGACAGGCGGCACAGGCCGCCGTGAGCTTGCGCGACAGGTCGCCTGCGGCTTTGAGGTCTTCATTGTCGACGGCCTCTGCGAGCATGGCCGAAAGCTCGGCCGCCGCCGCGGCCTTCTGGGAAAAGTCATCCCAGTTCTGCCAGATCGCCGGCAGGGCCTCGCTTCCTTCCGCATGGGCCTCGGTCTGAAAGACGTTGCCGATGAGCTGGGCGTTCATGTCGACCGTTTCGGCGGCCAAAAGAAGCGTGGCGATATCGGCGCCCTGCCTGAGGCCGAGCTGAAGCGTGCGAAGTGCCTTGCCCATGTCGGACATGACCTGGCCGCGCGCCAGAACCGCCTCGCGTGCGGGATCGACGGCGTCTTCCGCAAGAACCGGTGAAAAGGCGAGAATTGAGGCAAGCAAAGGGGCGGAAACGCGAATGAACATCCGCAGCTTGTCCCATGCCGGTCCGGCGCTGGCAAGCGTCCCGCAACCTCCTTTTCGCAGGGTAAAGAACCTGCTAAAGGCCGCCGCCATGACGACCGACATTTCCCTCATTCGCAACTTTTCCATCGTCGCCCATATCGACCATGGCAAGTCGACGCTCGCCGACCGGCTGATCCAGATGACCGGCGGCCTCGACGTGCGCGAAATGAAGGAACAGGTGCTCGATTCGATGGATATCGAGCGGGAGCGCGGCATTACCATCAAGGCCCAGACCGTCCGCCTGCACTATGCGGCCAAGGACGGCAGGGACTATGTGCTCAATCTCATCGACACGCCGGGCCATGTCGATTTCGCCTACGAGGTCTCCCGGTCACTGCATGCCTGCGAGGGTTCATTGCTGGTCGTTGACGCGTCGCAGGGTGTCGAGGCGCAGACGCTGGCCAACGTCTATCAGGCGATCGATGCCAACCACGAAATCGTTCCGGTCCTCAACAAGGTCGATCTGCCGGCCGCCGATCCCGCCCGCGTCCGCCAGCAGATCGAAGAGGTGATTGGCCTCGATGCGTCCGAGGCGGTGGAGATTTCCGCCAAGACCGGGCTGGGCGTCGACAAGGTGCTCGAGGCCATCGTCACCCGCCTGCCCGCCCCCAAGGGCGATCTCAACGCGCCGCTTCGCGCCATGCTGGTCGACAGCTGGTACGATTCCTATCTCGGCGTGGTGGTTCTGGTCCGCGTGATCGACGGGGTCATCAGGAAGGGCCAGAAGGTGAGGATGATGGCGACCGGTGCCGCCTATGAACTCGACCGGGTTGGCGTCTTCACGCCCAAGCTCGTTCAGACCGGCGAACTCGGGCCGGGCGAAATCGGCTTCGTCACCGCCTCGATCAAGCAGGTGGCCGACACCAATGTTGGCGACACGATCACCGACGACCGCCACCCCTGCGCCAAGGCGCTGCCCGGCTTCCGGCCGGCCCAGCCGGTGGTTTTCTGCGGCCTTTTCCCGGTCGATGCCAACGATTTCGACGATTTGCGCGCAGCCATGGCCAAGCTCAGGCTCAACGATGCGAGCTTCTCCTTCGAGATGGAGACGAGCGCCGCGCTCGGCTTTGGCTTCCGCTGCGGGTTTCTTGGGCTCCTCCATCTCGAGATCATCCAGGAACGGCTGAGCCGCGAGTTCGATCTCGACCTGATCGCGACCGCGCCTTCGGTGGTTTACGAGATCAGGCTGACCGATGGCACCGAACTCAAACTTCACAATCCGGCCGATCTGCCCGACCCGGTCAAGATCGACCATATCCGCGAGCCCTGGATCAAGGCGACCATTCTGACGCCGGACGAGTATCTTGGCGCTGTGCTCAAGCTCTGCCAGGACCGGCGCGGTATCCAGACCAACCTCACCTATGTCGGCTCGCGCGCCATGGCCGAATATCAGTTGCCGCTCAACGAAGTGGTCTTCGATTTCTACGACCGCCTGAAATCGGCGACCAAGGGCTATGCAAGTTTCGATTATCAGCTTGCCGACCATCGCGAGGGCGATCTGGTCAAGCTCTCCATCCTCGTCAACGGCGAGCCGGTCGACGCGCTCTCGATGCTGGTCCATCGCTCGGCGGCGGAAACGCGCGGCCGTGTCATGTGCGAAAAGCTCAAGGAACTGATCCCGCAGCACCTCTTCAAGATCCCGATCCAGGCGGCGATCGGCGGCCGGGTCGTCGCCCGCGAAACCATCTCGGCATTGAGGAAAGACGTTACGGCCAAATGCTATGGCGGCGACGCCACCCGCAAGCGCAAGCTTCTCGAAAAGCAGAAGGCCGGCAAGAAACGCATGCGCCAGTTCGGCAAGGTCGAAATCCCGCAGGAAGCCTTCATTCAAGCGCTGAAGATGAGTGAGTGAGTGAGGCATCGGTCGGCGCGCAGCGCCGGATTGACCGTCCGGTGGACGGTCAATAGCTGCCGAACGCCCGAGACCTGTGGTCGAGGGCCAGCGGCGACCCTACGCCGCCCCACCTAATTCATAGTCGAATACGTAGGTATGTCCGCCTTGGGCATCGATCGAGATGACGAAGCTGCCGGTAAGGCCCGTCAGGTCTCCGGTCCCTGAATCCGGTATCACCCGGATCGACTGGCTTGGTACGCCGCGATTCATTTCACTGGCATGCTGGAAGACGAAACTGCCCTGCCGCCCGGCAAGGCTGCCCGTGACGATCTCCTCGGCCACGTAGCCTGCCGAACTTTCGACTGCGGACCGGAACGCCAGCATCTGCCCCACGGTTGTCGCTTCGAGATCGCCGGAAATCACCTTGTCGATCCGCATCCGGGCAAAGGGCATGTCATCCTCGCCCGCAAGCGGCGTGATCTTGACGTTGAAGGTTCCGGTGGCTTTTGGCATTGCGCTATTCCCTGAATGGCTAGAACATAATAAGAACATTAGCGGCAGGAATTACCCCGGGCAAGCCGGAAATTTCCACTCGCCGAAGTGGTTGCGATGCCGCCCTGAGAGGCGATCACCGGTCTTGGCGGCCCAAGGTTTTCACCTCCCGGTCAAGGAAATCGCCGGTGTCGTTGCATATTCGACAGCGAAGATACATTCCGGAGTGGCCTCCAGCGTCCGTTTGAACAGGTATTGATCCATGATAGGGTCCCACACGAATGCAACGGAGCCCCACAAATGAAGCGCTTTCGCCGGGCCGCAATGATGGCCACGCTGGTTCTGCCCTTCGCCGCTCCGGCCAGTGCCCAGCTTCAAACCGGCAACCTGTATGGCATCGTGAATAACGGGCAGGGCGAACCGATCGCGGGCGCCTATTGCGTCATTTATACGAGCGATATGGATCAAGGCACATCAACCAATGCCCAGGGTCAATTCGCCCTTCACAATCTATCGCCGGGAAGCTATCAGCTCGACTGTGAGGCCGACGGCCATTCGACCGTGACCTATCCGAGTGTCGTGATCAATGTCGGCCGCAACACGACGATGGCGGTCACCCTATCCTCTGCCATTGAGGAAACAATCTGACCCGGATAGTCGTCGCCGCCCCGGCCGGGTGAGCGGTTGCCACTGGACCGCTGACCGGAATCCCGCTTAAGTCCTGAAAGGTGCTCCCATGCGGAGCAACCGCGCAAATTCCGAAACGGGCCTCGCGCCCGTTCGTTCCACACTTCAGGGAGCTTTACGCATGAACAAATTCATTCTCGCGCTCGCCGTTGCCTCCACGGTGGCCATTTCAGCCCCGGCCTACGCCGGGGATCTGCCCGACCTTGGTGGCCGGACCATTGTTGCCGTGACCGAGAACGCCTATACGCCGCTCAACTTCGCCGATCCGGCAACGGGCCAGGGCATCGGCTGGGAATATGATGCCTTCAACGAGATCGCCAAGCGGCTGAATGCGACGGTCGACTGGCAACTCTCGAGCTGGGACGTGATGATCCAGGCGGTGCATGACGGCCAGTACGACGTCGGCATGGACGGCATCACCATCAATGACGAGCGCAAGGAACAGGTCGACTTTTCCGACGCCTACATGACCAGCCAGCAATTCATGCTGGTTCGCGCCGACGACGACAAGATCACCTCGCCGCAATCGTTCACCGACAATCCCGACCTTCTGATCGGCGCCCAGGCGGGCACCACCAACTTCTACGTGGCCGTTTATGACGTGCTCGACGGCGATGAAGGCAATCCGCGCATCAAGCTCTTCGATACGTTCGGTGCTTCGGTGCAGGCCCTCATTTCCGGTGACGTCGATATGGTGCTGATGGATCAGACCTCGGCCAACGGCTATATCGGCGCCAATCCCGGCGCCCTCAAGGTGGTCGGCGACCCGCTCGGCACCGAGGAGTTCGGGTTCATTCTGACCCCGGGTTCGGACCTGACGGCCCCGATCAATGCGGCCCTCGCCGAAATGAAGGCGGACGGCACCATCGATGCGCTGAACCAGAAATGGTTCTACGAGTATAACGCCGCTCAATGACGTTGAGGGAGGCGCGGTCCCGCACCGCGCCTCCGTATTCCGAGGCTCCCCAGATGACCGAGCCCGACCTCAGGCCGCCACACCGGCACGCCTTTGCCGACCGGTTGGCGACCTTTCCCTTCTGGCTCCTGGCGATTGTGCTGCTCGGCATCCTGCTGTTGTGGCTCTTTGTCGTCGACAATGACTATCGGGTCATTCTGACCGCGCTTCAGCAGGGCATCCTGACGACGCTCTATGTGACGGCGGTGGCCTTCTTTCTCGCCTCGCTGGTTGGTCTCGGCGTCGCGCTGATGCGCACCTCGCGCCTGGTCGTCCTTCGCCAGACGGCGACCTTTTATACCGAGGTCATCCGCGGCATCCCCATTCTGGTCCTGTTGTTCTACATCGCCTTTGTTGGCGCACCGATGCTTGTCGGTGGCATCAATTACCTGCTCGGTCCGCTCATTGCCTCGGGCGCCATCGAAAAGGTCTCGATCCGCAGTTTCGATTTCACCTGGCGCGCCATTCTGGCGCTGACGATCGCCTATTCGTCCTTTCTCTCCGAAATCTTCCGGGCCGGCATTGAAGCGGTCGGGAAGGGTCAGGTCGAGGCGGCATTCGCGCTCGGTCTCAGCCGCGGCCAGACGTTCCGCCACATCGTTGCGCCGCAGGCGCTCAGAACCATCCTTCCGCCCTACGGCAACGACTTCGTCTCGATGATCAAGGATTCCGCGCTCGTTTCGGCCCTGGGGGTGCAGGACATCACCCAGCTCGGAAAGGTCTATTCTTCCGGCACCTTTCGCTTCTTTGAGACCTACAATGTCGTCGCTTTCCTCTACCTCGTCATGACCATTTCCCTGTCGCTGGGCGTCCGTGCGCTTGAAAACCGTTTCAAGCGCTACGACCGGGAAGGCTGATCGATGCCCGATCGCCGCAACCGGGAGATAAGGCCTTGTCACGCCAGAAATTATGGCTAGGTTGAACTGATCTTTCTGCAACGGAGGGGGCCGCCCACATGCATAAATACAAAATCGTAGCCGCGAAGAACGGTGAGTTCCGCGTGCAATTTCTCTATAATTCCGAAATCATGGTCTGGTCGGAAAACTACAAGTCGAAGTCCAGCGCCACCAACTGCATCGAGTCCCTGAAAAAGAACGCGCCCGGGGCACCGGTCGTCGACATGAGCAAGGGCGAAGATGGCAAGGGCTATCGCTTCGAAATCGACAAGTCCAAGGACGGCCAGTTCTACGTGCGCTTCCGCGCCTCGAACAACGAGATCATGGTGCGCTCCGAACTCTACAAGTCGAAATCGAGCGCCAAGAACTGCATCAAGTCGGTGCAGGAACGCTCCAAGGGTGCCCCGGTTCTCGACGAAGCCTGATCGTCGGTCCTGACGGAATTTTCAGCCCGCGTGGCCGCAACGCTGCGCGGGCTTCTTGTTGCGCCGTGGCGCGTTCGTTCCGATCCCATTTGTTTCAAATCGCGCAAGCGGCGGTTGCCATTGCTTGAACCCTGAGGCGCAGGCTCGCACCATCATCACCCGGATGGATCGATGCCCGGCATTCTGAATTTCGCCCTGGCCTTCCTTCCCGACGCCGCCCTTGCCGTCGTTGCCTATTCGATTGCCCGCATGCTCAAAGCCCGCAACGCCATCGCGCTCGTCTTCGCCATTGTGCCGGTATTGATGATCTTCGCCTTCACCAACGCGACGACCCATGAGTTCATGATCGATTACCTGTTCTGAGCGCACCCTTCAGCCGATCTTAACACCACTTCCGCTAGGCTCGGGCGCTCCGCCCCGGGAACGATCATGCGACAAAAGCCCGACCATCATGTGAACTGGCCCCTGGTCGCGCTCGGCTGGGGCCTTGCCATCGCCATGCTTGTCGCTCGCTCAGTCTGGTTCTCCGGCGACATTCCACTTGTTGCCGATACCGACGACGCCATGCGCCTGACGGTCGTCCGCGATTTCCTGATGGGCCAGAACTGGTATGACCATCTGCAGCACCGGCTCGATTTTCCCTTTGGCGGCTCGATTCACTGGTCGCGGCTGATCGACCTGCCCATCGCCGGTCTGACCCTGCTCTTTTCACCCTTCCTCGCTGATCCGCTGATGGGTGCGGCCTTCGTCTGGCCGCTTCTGCTGCTCGGCGTCCTTCTGGTCCTCAGCGCCATGATGAGCGCGGAACTGGTCGGCAGGGAGGCGAGCCTTCCGGCCATCGTTCTTCCCGTTCTCAGCGCCGTGGTCCTGGTCGAATTCGCGCCGGGCCGGGTCGATCACCATTCGGCCCAGATCGTCCTGACGCTTCTGACGGTTCTTGCAACGATCAAGAGCTGGCGTCACATCGGCTGGGCCATCGTTGCGGGCATTGCCGTTGCGACCGCGCTTGCCATCGGAACCGAAAGCCTGCCCATTGTCGTCGCCGCCGTGGCGACCTATGCGATCATGTGGGTCCTTTATCCGGACCATGGCGCAAACCTTAGATATTTTGGCCTGTCCTTCGGTCTTGCCAGTCTTGTTCACCTGGCGATCGCCCAGCCGCCTTCGCTCTGGTTCGCACCCATGTGCGATGCTTTGTCGATCACTTACGTCGCCGCCGCGCTTGGCGTCGCTTTGGTGCTCGCCGTGCTGCCCGCCCTGCCGCTTCGCACATGGTGGATGCGCCTTGGCGCCGGCGCGGTTCTCGGCGGCATCCTCGTCGCCGGGCTCGTCGCGCTTTTTCCGCAATGCCTTGCCGGACCTTATGCCGGCATGGACCCCTGGCTGGCCGAGAACTGGCTCGGTCGCATCATCGAAGCCAAGCCGATCTGGCATTCGCTGGTGCAGCTGCCCGCCTACACGATCGGCATTGCGGTGCCGCCGCTCCTCGCGCTCCTTGTCATCGTTCTCAAGATCACCATGGGCAGCAAGCATCGCCGCGCCGAATGGCTGGTCCTCGGGCTATACCTCGTCCTTGGCATCGCTGTCATGATCCTCCAGGTGCGCGGCGCCCGGCTTCTGGCGCCGCTTGCGGTGCCCGCCGGTGCCCTTCTCATCGTCGCCTTCCGCCGCCGCTTCCTCGCCAGCAAGCGCATTCTGGATGCCCTTGGGCTCGTCGCTTCGTGGGTGGGCTTCACCGGAATCGCCGTGAGCCTGATCGCGAGCCTCATCCTGCCGAGACCGGAAAACGCCTCCAGTACGATGGGCGGCGATGCGGGCAGCAAATATGCCTGCCTCCAGCCCTCGGCCTTCGTCGACCTCGCCGGACTGCCACCCGAAGTCGTCATGGCTCCGGTCGATCTCGGCTCTCACCTTCTGCTCTTCACGCCCCACTCGGTGATCGGCGCGCCCTATCACCGCGCGCAAGACGGGGTGTTCGACACATTCCGATTCTTCAACGGCCCGCCGGAAGAAGCAAAGGCCATCGCTGAGCTGCGCCACGTCGCGCTCGTTGTCACCTGCCCCTGGCTTGGCGAGATGACCGGCTTTGCCGATACCGACCCGAACTCGTTTGTCGCGCAGTTCGAAATGGGAGAAGTGCCCGACTGGCTCGTCGATCAGTCGATCCCCGGCCAGCCCTTGAAAGTCTACACGCTGAAAAACTAAACAGCCTGAAGGCCGAGTTCGGCCCTCAGCGCCCGGGTCAGCTTTTGCGCGACCAGCCGGTGGCTTTGGCTGATATAGGCCTCAAGGTCGTCTCGGGGCAGTTCCGATCCCTCGTGCACGCTGACCCACTTGGCCCGCGCCAGATAACGGGCCGGAAATATGCCGTCCACTTCGGTTAGAAGGTCGAAACTCATGTCCGAGCACTTGAAGCCGATCTGCCGAATGCCCGGTCCGTCCCAATGGCCGTGGGTTGCGAACATTTTGCCGCCGACTTTGGCGACCGCCGTATCACCCCATTGATGAATGAGCGTCGCCGCCGGCAGGCCGAGAACGAACCGTTCGAAGTCCGGCCGGTCAAAGAGGGTCATCGCGCCACGGGAATGGGGCAGGAAACCCCGGTGCCCTTGAGGCCGCAATAGCCGTTCGGGTTCTTGGCGAGATATTGCTGGTGATAGCTTTCGGCGAAGTAGAACGGGCCGGCAGGTGCAATCTCGGTCGTGATCGGGCCGAGGCCGCGCGCTTTCAGCGCCGTCTCGAACATAGCACGGCTCTCCTGCACCGCTTCCATCTGCACGGGGCTCGTCGTGTAGATGGCCGAACGGTACTGCGTGCCCACATCGTTGCCCTGGCGCATGCCCTGGGTCGGATCGTGCTCCTCCCAGAAGACCTGCAACAGCCGCTCGAGCGAAACCTTGGCCGGCTCGTAAACGACCATCACCATTTCCGTGTGTCCGGTGCGGCCCGAGCAGACTTCCTCGTAGGTCGGATTGGGCGTGACCCCACCCTGATAGCCGACCGCCGTGACGTAAACACCGTCCAGCTCCCAGAAGAGCCGCTCCGCCCCCCAGAAACAGCCAAGCCCGAAATAGATGGCTTCGGCGCCTTCGGGATAAGGACCCTTGAGGGCCCGGCCATTGACGAAATGGTTGGCATCGACCGGCATCGGCGTGGTGCGGCCGGGCAGGGCCTCGGCCTCGGAGGGGATGGTCATCGGCTTGCGTTGAAAAAGCATTTTGGTTTCCTCACGAACGGCGCGGCAGGCGCGCGGCAAAACGGATCACGAACCAGCCGATCAGGACGCCCACTGCGCCAACGACAAGCAGCGCAACCCAGCTCGGCCAGTTGAGAATGGTGGTGATGCCCGGGTTCCAGAGCCAGGGCAGAAGCAGCTTCCGCTCGATCACCACCTGCACCAGCTGGATCGAAAAGGTCTGCTGAACCCAGAAGAACGGGTCATGCTGAAACCAGACCTGCCCCAGAATCTGCTCCGCCCGCCCATCGTTGGCGGTCGCGACAATGCCGATGAAGACGAATCCCATGACCCCAAGGATCAGGAAGAAGAGCCCGACGATGAACAGCAGGAACCCCACGATCCAGCGCAGCAAAAATCCGACGGTCTTCATCAATATGCTCCTGCCGCGTTCGGGCGGCGTTCAGAACCGGTCGAGATTCTGCAACCGGTTGGCCGGGCGGCGGCCGGCAAAGGCGCTCAAAATTCCGAGCCCGCCCAAAATCGCAAAGGCCGGCCAGTCGAGCAAGGTGCCGCGCACCAGGTCCCACACGGGCCCAGCGCCGTTGGCGGCCATGAACTGGTCGACGTCGCCGAGGCTTTGCGGATGCACAAATAGCCAGATTTGCGATAAAGAGGTCATCACAATATCGCTAGCCGCCAGTGACTTGGTGCCGTCGATCACCAGAAGCACCAGCGCCAGCCCCAAAAGCCAGGTTCCAACAAGCCGCAACACAAAACGCATCGAACGCCTTCAAAGGGTCTAACCGCAGCCCGGGAACAACCCGGCACCACGCCATTTTTTCTGATTTCGGCTTGACCGGAGTGGATCGGTCCGCCGCGTCCGATATCGAGATAAACCCGCCCCGCCCGCCCTGTCCAGATTGGCTTGCGCTTGCCTATCAGTTTTGTATAAGTGCGCCCGGTTTGCGCCCCGCCATACCGGCTTCGCCGGTCTGCATTTTCCAAAGGCGCGCGGACCATGCGGAGAGATGGCCGAGTGGTCGAAGGCGCACGCCTGGAAAGTGTGTAGGCGGGGAACCGTCTCGAGGGTTCGAATCCCTCTCTCTCCGCCATTGCCATCAGAGCTTGCGTGGGCACTCTCGTCCAACCACCGTGAAGTGGCGGGCGCGTAAAGGTTTTCTTCTAATAGCCGGGACGCCGCTCAACTGAACGGCTTTGCGGTGCCAGCATCCTTTTCTTGCCGCCGGGTCCCGCCGCAAGGATAACTCCAACCTGCCGCCAACGCGCTTGTTCAAACCACTGATTGACAGCTCATTCAATCAATTCTATAGCCAGTCAATCAATCAAAGTGGGGATTGGTTCCACAGGCCCTGTGAAAGAGGAGTAGCGTCAATGTTGCCTTGCTTCGATGCCGTTTCGCACTCTCGATCAACCTCTTCGTCAAAGATGATCCTGTCATCCGGCGCGGGCCTGCGAAGACCGAGGGTCCAGTCTTGCTTCCCCCAAGCAGCGTCGCTGAGTTGCGACAAGGTCGGCGAAGGCGGCGCCCGCAAAGCCCATCGCTGATCCCACGGTCGTCCTGGCTCTGGACTTCGTTCGGAAACCCGCCTGATCGAAGTCGTCGCGGCCACCCGACCTGCGGTCGCCAGCGCTTGGGCAGGATTCCGCCGCCCACCCCGAACGAAGCCCCGGAATCTCTGCACCCGCCCTCCCGCCTTTGCGGTTTTCGTTGAACCGAAACGTCATTGCGAACCAGCGCTCGGTCTGTGCCCGGGCGCAATTCCCGATCAATCCAACCGCCGGCATCAATGCCAGAGCGTGAGGTGAAAATGTTCAGTACGCTGCTCGACTGGATCGACCATTTCTATTCGCCGGTCGAAATCGACGACAATCCCCATCCGCCAAGAGGTACCTGGCGGTTCATCGGCTATTTCGTTCGCCAGTTTCGGGTCGCGATTGCCATCCGCATGGTCACGGTGGCCATCGCCTCCACGGTTGACGCCATGCTGCCGGTATTTGTCGGCCTGGTCGTCGGGCTTCTTGCGGCGACCGATCCGGGCGACATGTTCAGCCGGAACTGGCCGCTGCTGACGGCCATGTTCGTCACCGTCGCGATTGTCCGCCCGACCATTTTTGTGCTCGACAAGCTGATCAACAATCACCTCATCGAACCCGGCTTCATTGGCCGCATCCGCTGGCAGAGCCATTTCCATGTCATCCGCCAAAGCTGGACGTTCTTCCAGAACGACTTCGCCGGCCGCATCGGCAACAAGATCCTGCAAAGCGGCGACTCGATCGAAGTCGCGGTCAGCGGCATTCTCGACGCGGTCTGGTACGCGCTCGTCTTCATCGTCGTGGCGGTGTTCGTTCTGGCGCGTCTTGACCTCGTTCTGCTCGTCCCCATCCTCGTCTGGCTCCTGCTCTATGCCGTCCTTTTCGCCGTGGTCATGCCGCGCATAGCCACCGAGGCCGCGCGGGTTTCGGAAATGCGGGCCGTCATGACCGGGCGCATCGTCGACAGCTATGCCAATATCCAGACGCTCAAGACCTTTTCTTCGTCCGAGCACGAAGACAGATACGTCTCCGAATCAATCCTGTCCCACACGGTCCAGTACCGCCGTCTCCTGCGTGTCTTCACCTATATGTGGTCGTCGCTGTTCATCCTGAACACGGCGCTTGTCGTCTCCATCACCGCGCTCGCGCTCATCGGCTGGAACAACGGAACCATGTCGGCGACGGCCGTCGCGACCGCGGTCCCCTTCGCGCTTCAGATGATGCAGATGTCCGGCTGGATTCTTGAAGTCGGGTCCAACATCTTCCGCCAGCTTGGCACCGTCCGCGACTCGATGGAGACCATTGCCGAACCGATCACTCTGGTCGACGCGCCCGGCGCGAAGGATCTCGCCGTCACCGCCGGAGAAATCACCTTCGAAGACGTGACCTTCAACTATTGGCGGGGCAGGAATGGTTCTGTGATCGAAAACTTCAACCTCCGCATTGCGCCGGGCGAAAAGGTTGGCCTCGTCGGCCGGTCCGGCGCTGGCAAATCCACCCTTGTGAACCTGCTGCTCCGCCTTTTCGATGTTGAAGCCGGGGTCATCCGGATCGACGGGCAGGACGTGCGTGCGGTCACCCAGGAATCCGTTCGTGCCGCCATCGGTCTCGTCAGTCAGGACATCTCGCTTCTGCATCGGTCCGTACGCGAGAACATCAAATATGGCCGCCCGGATGCGACCGACGACAAGATGATCGAAGCAGCGCAGCGCGCGCGTGTGGCCGATGTCATCGATGGGCTCGTCGATTTCAAGGGCAACCGGGGCTATGACGCTCAGGTCGGCGAGCGCGGTGTCAAGCTGAGCGGCGGCCAGCGCCAGCGCATTGCCATCGCCCGGGTGCTGCTCAAAAACGCGCCGATCCTCATACTCGACGAGGCGACCTCCGCGCTCGACAGCGAGGTCGAGGCCGCCATTCAGGAACAGCTCGGATCATTGATGAAGGGCAAGACCGTGATCGCCATCGCCCATCGCCTCTCGACGATCGCGGCCATGGACCGCCTGATCGTCCTTGATGCCGGACGCATCGTCGAAATGGGAACCCATGCCGAACTTATCGCCCGGGGCGGCCACTACGCACACCTCTGGAAGCGGCAGTCCGGCGGTTTTCTCGACCTCGAGGCCAAGGCTGGTCACTAGGCCGTTGGGAAATCAGAGATGTCCGGCATCGGCGATGATCGTCTGGCCGGTGATCGCGCCGCTGGCCCGCGAGGCCATGAACAAAACGACACTCGCGATATCTTCCGGGTAGAGCTTGGCCTTGATCGATTGGTTCTCCATCAGCCATTTTTCGCCCGCCTCATCGAGCCAGAGCGAAAGCTGCCGCTCGGTCATGATCCAGCCCGGCGCGATGGCATTGCAGCGGATACCATCAGGGCCGAAATCGCGCGAAATGCTGCGCGTCAGACCGATAATGCCGGCCTTGGCCGCCGTGTAGGCGGGCATCCCCCCAACCCCGATCATGAACGAAGTCGAGCTCATGTTGACAATGGTGCCCCGCTTTCGGTCGCGCATCCCCGGCAGCACCGCCTTGGCGGTCAGGAACTGGTGCTTGAGATTGATGGCGATGCAACCGTCCCACTCCTCGGCCGACATCGACTCGAACGTGTGGCGCTGGTCGTTCGCTGCATTGTTGATGAGGACATCGATTGGTCCGATCGCGACTTCCGCCTGCCGGACCGCATCCGCCACCGCCTCGGGCGACTTGAGATCGCAATGGAAATAGCGCGGCGCCTGAGGGCCCCCGCCGATGCGGGCGACCAAGGCCTCGGATGGAGCGTCGGCGACGTCGAGAAAGGCGACGCGCGACCCCTGACCGCAGAAGGCCTCGACAATTGCTGCGCCGATGCCAGATCCTCCACCGGTGATCAAAACCGCGCGATCCTTCAAGTCGCCATAATGCGCATCCGCGCCGTCGGTAAACGCTGCACTCATGACTGATTCTCCTTCATACAAATTGATTGAGACGCTGCCATTTCGGGATACGCCGATGCAACCTGATTCTTGCAGGAAGAGCCGTTTTTGGCCCGGATCACCTCACGCATTGCCGGCTTGCGCGGTTTGGTCCGTACCTCAAACATTTGCGCCGATATCGAAATGTTTGGATTGATTGATTGATTGAGATTCGGTTAGGGTGGCGGCAAGGAGTGCCCCGATTGACCGCAACAAATCCCCTCCGCCGCCGGCTCGAAGAAGGCCGGACAATTCTGGGTGTCTGGCAGCAGCTGAGCCATCCTGCCGTCGCCGAACTCGTCGCCCTTGCCGGTTACGACATGGTCCTCATTGATCTCGAACATGGTCCCGGCTCGCTCTTTGAAACCGCCAACATGATGCGCGGCATCGCGGGAACGGGCAGCAGCGCCATGGTGCGGGTGCCCGCTAATGACCCGGTCATCCTGAAGCGCCTTCTCGACCAGGGTCCCGACGGCGTCATGATTCCGATGGTTGAAAGCGCCGACGAGGCATGTGCGGCCGTGGCGGCTTGCCGCTATCCGCCAAAGGGGAGGCGTGGCTGGGCCGCAGGCGTCGCGCGCGCCGCGCGTTACGGGTTCGACCGCGACTATACGCTGAAGACAGCATCCGAACTGGTGATCGCCTGCCAGATCGAGAGTGTCGCCGGCGTCAGGGATGTCGATGCCATCGCCGCTGTCGAGGGCGTTGACGTGATCTTTGTCGGCCGGAACGACCTCGCGGCCGACGCGGGTCATATCCTCGACCTCGACCATCCCGAGGTCGACGCAATGCTCTACAAATGCCTTGAAGCCGCGCGGCGCAACGGCAAGAAGGCCGGCACCGTCCCGAGCGCCCGGCGCAACTGGCAGTCCCTTTTCAGCGACGGGTTCGACATGGTTGTTCCGTCCTCCGATATCTCCTTCATCCGCGACGGCGCCTCGGCCGAGCTTGATGCCTATCGCCGCTATCTTGCAGACCGGGGTGAAGCGTCGATTGGCATGGGAGGGGCTTCGAAATGACCAGAAAACTCCGCAGCCAGGACTGGTTCGGCCGGCAGGACCGGGACGGCTTCAGTCATCGCAGCTGGATGAAGAACCAGGGCCTGCCCGGCCATCTCTTCGACGGTCGGCCGATCATCGGCATCTGCAACACCTTTTCCGAGCTCAACCCCTGCAATGCCCATCTTCGCAAGATCGCCGACCATGTGAAGCGCGGCGTCTACGAGGCGGGCGGCTTTCCGCTCGAATTCCCCGTCTCGTCCCTTGGCGAAAGCCTGATGCGTCCAACCGCCATGCTCTTTCGCAACCTTGCCAGCATGGACGTCGAAGAAGCTATCCGCGCCTATCCCGTCGACGGGGTTGTGCTGCTCACCGGCTGCGACAAGACCACGCCGTCACTTGTCATGGGCGCCGCCAGCTGCGACCTGCCGACCATCGTCGTCTCGGGTGGGCCGATGCTGACCGGCCGCTGGCGGGGCCGCAAGCTCGGTTCGGGCACCGATGTCTGGCATTTCGCCGACGCGGTGCGGTCTGGCGCGATGGATTTCGCGGAATTTTCCCAGGCCGAAGCGGCCATGTCGCGTTCCGCCGGCCATTGCATGACCATGGGCACCGCCTCGACCATGGCCAGCATGGTCGAAGCGCTCGGACTGACACTGCCCGAAAATGCTGCCATTCCCGCTGTCGATAGCCGCCGCTACGTGCTCGCCCACGAGTCTGGCAGCCGCATTGTCGGTATGGTCCATGAGGACCTCAGACTGTCGAAGGTCCTGACACGGCCAGCATTTGAAAACGCCATCGTCGTCAACGGCGCCATCGGCGGCTCCACCAACGCCGTCATCCACCTTCTGGCCATTGCCGGCCGCATGGGCGTCGATATCGACCTTTCAGACTGGGACCGGCTCGGCCGCAATGTACCCTGCCTCGTCAACCTCATGCCGTCAGGCGCGCACCAGATGGAAGATTTCTACTATGCCGGCGGCCTGCCCGCAGTGATGAAGGAAATCGAAAATCTGCTGCACGGCGGGGCGCTGACCGTCACCGGCCGCTCGATCTCGGACAATATCGCCGATGCCGAATGCCATGACCGCGATGTCATCCACGAGCTGGCCTCGCCCTTCAAGCCAGAGGGTGGCATCGCGGTTCTGCGGGGCAATCTCGCGCCCGACGGTGCGGTGATCAAACCGTCTGCGGCCTCGCCGCACCTTTTGAAACATCGCGGTCGGGCCGTGGTGTTCGAGAGCATTGAGCAACTTCATTCGACCATCGACGACGACGATCTAGACATCGACGAAAATTCGGTGATGGTCCTGAAACATTGCGGACCCAAAGGCTATCCGGGCATGGCTGAGGTCGGCAACATGCCGCTGCCCGCAAAGCTCTTGAAGCGCGGCATCACCGACATGGTCCGGATTTCCGATGCGCGCATGAGCGGCACCGCCTTCGGCACGGTCGTCCTCCATGTTGCTCCTGAAGCCGCCATCGGTGGGCCGCTCGCTCTCGTCCAAAATGGCGACATGATCGAACTCGACGTTTCGGCGCGAAGGATCGCCCTCGACGTACCGGAAGCCGAACTCGCCCGCCGGCGCGACGCCTGGCAGCCGCCCCCGTCCCCGCCCGATGCACGCGGCGGCTATTCCGGACTTTTTGTCCGCCATGTCATGCAGGCCGACCGCGGCGCCGATTTCGATTTCCTCGTGGGTTGTCGCGGCAACGAGGTTGTGCGCGAGAGCCATTGAGTGACAGTGTTGCCCGGACCGGAATGCGGCCCGTTTCTGGCCGGGGACTGAACGATGGGTGACAAAAGATCGCGGCGCAGCGCCAACGAACAGGTCGCAGCCGAATTGAGGCGCATGGCGACGACGCTGGCGCCCGGCGCACGCCTGCCGACGGTGCGCGAACTGGCCGGGCGCTTTGCCGTCACCCAGCATGCCATCCAGTCGGCCATCGCGGCGCTCAATGCCGAGGGACTGGTCGAATCGCATGTGGGGCGCGGCACTTTCGTCGCGACCGGCACCCCGAAGGTCCGGGCCACGAAGAAACGCCGGGTTCTCACGCTCATGCATCGCACCGAATACGAGCGGGGTGATGCCATCGGCCAGCTCATCCACGACAAGCTGATCGCGCGCGGCCATCGCTCGCTGGTGCTCACCTACAGCGACGTGTCGGACGCGATGACCGTCCTCAAGGACGGACCGCAATACGACGCCTGCATCCTGCAGCCGAGAACGTCGTTCATTCCCGTTCGCCTCTTGGGTCTGCTCAAGGAACGCAGCAGCAACGTTTTGCTCGAAATGCGGGTGGTCGACCGGCTCGATGTCGACGCAGTCTCGAACGATCCGGCCAAATGCACCGAGCTCATTCTCGATCATCTGACTGCCCTCGGTCATCGGCGCATTGCCTGGGTGGTCGAGGAACACGAAGACTATTTCTACGAACTCACCCTGCCGCTCTTTCGTGCCTATCGCCACTGGAACGGTTTGACCGAAGCCGAAACCCCGATCGTCATGTTGCCCAAACCTGAGCGCATGTTCGGCTTTGCCGATCTCGCCGGTGGCATTTCGCACCTCTTCGAAAACGGACCGGAAACCGCGCCGACCGCGGTGGTGCTGCTGACCTTCGACAGCGCCGCACGAATTCTCTCGGCATTCGAACGGCTAGGCCTTCGCATTCCCGAAGATGTGAGCGTCATCCGCATCGGAACGCCGAACCTTGACACGGACCATGCGCAAAAGATTGCGACGGTCGGGCGGCCAACCGAGCAGGCGGCGGAATTCGTGCTCCGCCGCCTCGAATGGCGCTGGGAAAACCCGACCGCAGTCTTTTCGACCTACTACGACACGCCAAAGCTTGAGCCCTTTTCAAGCACAGCCGCGCCACGGGCGTGACCCCCCGGCGCGCTTGGCGGAACAGTCCGCCTCGGTCTTTCCGGTTGAGAAACGTGACAAACCAGAGGGTCAGAGGCTCAGTCTGAACCGCGCGACAAGGTCGCCTCCCCACCACATGGGGAAGTTCGTTCCCCACTTGTTGTTGTGAAGATTGAAGCGGATTCCGCTACTGAAATCTGGCCGCTCCGCCTCGTATCGCATGAATGGCGTGCCGCAAGGCGCGACCAATGGTGTGTCGAGCGGGACCACCGTGATCATGGCACTGTTGCAGGCCGCTTCCACGGCCTCGACTGCCTGCAATTGCCCGCCGCCCCTGCGCGCGATCCGGTCCGTGCCCTGCCAGAGACCCATTTTGCGGAATCGCCACCCATTGGCGCTCTGCGGCGTGAAGGTGAGAAAGCTTGCTTCGGGCATGCGGTTGGCCGGTTTGCCGCGCGCGATCAGTGTCAGCTCGAGGGTTGCCTCATCGATCGGCCTGACAACGATTTCGACGCTTTCGGGTGCACCCAACTCTGCGTGCGCTACCTCATCGAAACGCGCGGTTACGGATACGGCGTCTTCGCTTCGAACCGCGCGGGCAAACTGCGGAGACCAGTCGGCCGATCGCGCCGTTCGGGCTTTATCGAGGCCCGGCTTGGCATGATCAAGAATGGCCCATTCCGGCCGCCGCGTCAGATAGGTGTCGAGATGCGCGGCAACATCGTTCGCATCGTAGGATTCGTAGCGGAAGCCCATCAGCGAACCACCAGCCCCCTCAAGTCGGCATCCACGGGGCGCGGTCAGAGATGCGATGTCGCCGCTCGCTGCGTCGACCGTCAGGCTCCAGCAGCCAACGGCAATCACGCTTCCAGCGTCAACCGCTTCGCCCGACAGTGGCATGGGCGCGGGCCCGTCCGCCTCCGCAAGCGCCGTTACGCGGTCCTCGGCGTTGAGCTGGGCAAGTGCGGTATCGAGATAGGTCCGCTGCTCGGTCCAGGATTGCTCCGCGTAATCGAAGCGCGGATCGGTCGAACGCATCTTTTCGAAATCTGCCCTGTCCCAGGCCGTTTCGTCCCTGAGAAATGTCTTGATGTCGACGCCCCATGTGTGTTCGGGCACCATGGCGAGGCCGCGTCCGAAAGCACGCCGCGAGGGCGTCAGACTCTCGGCTGCGAAACGGTCGTAGACGCGCTGCAGTGCCAGAAACCGGCTGACCTTGGCCGGGTCCGTCCCGGCGCCATGAATCCACGAATCGCCGATTTCGAGGTTGAGAACCGGAAAGCTCTCGCGCATTTGCCAGAGGATGTCGCCGAACGCGTCGAGCGATGATGCGCGCACGTTCGCGCCGGGATGTTCTGCCGCGAGATGGCGATAGGCATCGACGGTTTGCGAAATCCCCTGCGGCCCCAGATTGTCGTTCGTATGCGCGAAACTGAGGCCCTGATCGCTCCCTTCTGGAAAGTGCGTCGCCCCATAGGAATCCTGGTACATGACCACGATCTCTTCTCCCGTGTCTGCGCGCCAGCGAAAGATGTCGGGCACGTCGGGCACTGGCGAAGCCTCATTGACCCCAAGGTGCAGGAATTTGACTCCCGCCTCGGCAAGCAACGGAACGATGCCGCGCGTGTGACCAGGAACGTCGGTCATTTTGGCTGCGACCGTTTTCCGCCCGAACCGCTGATCGAGCTCCTGACTGTAGGAAAGTCCGGCGCGGAAAAGCGCAGGCGACATCAGCTCCGAATGCGTGGTGAAGGGCAGGGCATGCCAGCGGATCAGCCCGAGATCGATGGCCCGTTCAAGACGCCGGACGTTTTCGGGCGCCGCGCAGTCGAGATAGTCCGCGATAAGCCAGGCTCCCGTCGTCCAGACGAATTTCGGATTGGCTGGGTCCTCAAAATGGAAATGCTCCGCTGTGTCGAGTGCCTGCGGAATGTAGTGGGCGTGGTACTGTTGCCGGACCTTTTCGGCATGGTTGGTGAAGCCGATATCGAGATGGGTCTTGAAGACGAGATGGATCGTCGTTCCGGGCATTCTTGAGGCACTCCATTTATTGGTGAAGTTGGCAGAGGCCATCACTCCGCGAGACTTTGCAGGTGGAATTCAGGCCCGGGTAAAAGCGGCAAAACCGGCCTCTGGCGCTACCTTTCGGCATCCGCAAGTACCGGGCTCCGCGGTCGATCAGGCTGCGCCGCGCGCCGGCGAAGTCAGTTCCGCAGCCTCGACGAAGGCCTGGCGCAGCGACTGGAAGGCCGCCGGCATGTGGCGCTCGTTGATTGCCGCATAGCCGAGAACCAGTCCCGACGCCGCGCGTCCATGGCGGTATTGCATCGATAACGGCGAGACGTTGAGGCCGCGTTGGCGCGCTGCCGCCGCGATGGCAACATCGTCGAGCCCGGCCCTGAGTTCGCCGACGAACTGGATGCCGGCATCGGTTTGCCTCAGCTTCATCCAGTCCCCGAGTTGGGCCTGCGCATGGGTGCGGAAGACCTGGCGCCGTGAGGCATAGATCTTGCGCATGCGTTTGAGGTGCTTGCTCATGTGCCCTTCGTCAATGAAATCGGCCAGGGCAGCCTGCAGCAAGAGCGGCGCGAACTGGCCGGTAATGCTGAGCGCCCGCGAAATGTCTGGGAGCAGGAATTCCGGCAACACCATGAAGCCGAGGCGAAGGGCCGGAAACAGCAGTTTCGCAAAGGTGCCGACATAGATGACCCGGTCGGCAGCATCGACCCCCTGCATCGCGGGAACGGGCCGTCCGTGGAATCGGTATTCGCCGTCGAAATCGTCCTCGACCACGAGCGCATCCATGCGCTCGGCAAGTTCCATCAGGCGCAGCCGCTGTTCCATGCGCATGGTTGCGCCGAGCGGGTGCTGGCAGGCGGGCGTCACATAGATCAGCCGCGGGGTCTGCCTCACCGGCGGGTCGAGACGCCATCCCTTGCCGTCGACATGGAGCGGCAGTAGCTGGGCCCCGGCTGCAACGAACGCCGCTTGGGCGCCGTAATAGCCCGGCTCTTCGACCCAGACCGAGTCGCCAGGATCGAGCAGCACCCGCGCTAGAATGTCGAGCGCCGCCTGCGCTCCGGTCGTGATGATGATCTGTTCGGGCTTGCACCGCACGCCGCGCGAGACCTTCACATAGTCGGCAATGGCCCGCTGCAACGGCGGATAACCGCTGACGCTGTAAGTGCCGAAGAGGTCGTTGCGCGCGACCTTTGCGCGCCTCGACAGAAGCCGGCTCCAGGTCGCGAACGGAAAACTGTCGGCGTCCGGCATGCCGGGATGAAAGGCGAGATGGCCGGGTGCCCCGTGATGCGAAGGCTGGCGGAGCATCAACTGCCCGCGCGCCGATAACATCCGCCTCCGGTCCGGGGTCTCTTCATCCGCCTGGGGTGAGGTGCGTTCGGGTAGATCGACCACCGTCGGCCGGGCGCCGGGCCGGCCGATTATGTATCCCTCGGTCGCCAGCTGCTCGTAGACGCTGACAACCGTATTGCGCGCAACTTCCAGATCCTGCGCCAATGACCGCGATGACGGCAGGGCATATCCGGCCGCCAGTACCCGCTCCTCGATCATCCGGCGCAAATGACCGTAAAGCTGGCGGTGCAATGGGATTGCCAATGCCCGGTCCAGCGACACCGAATCGAGTGGAAACGACTGTTTCACGTTGCCTCCCTCCCTTTTTGGCCCAGCGTTCATCCAAACTGGATACTATACAAGTGACAGTTTTGCGACGAAACATGGAACCACTTATCGGGCGACCTTTGTGCTACCCATGCGGCCGGGCAACCAAAGACCGGAACGCGATATGGTGCTGCACCGATTTGGCGCGGCGCCTCGCGGGTGCCGGCACCTTGAGATAGCGCCGGACCCACAAAAGTTTCGAATTCAGGAAAACCATCCGGTCCAGCGCCATCAGGCAAAGTACCGTTCGAGCCCTCCAGATATTCCGATAGTCCCGCTTCTTGTCTCGGTGCGCGTTGGTGACAATCGCGTGTCGCCGGGAACGACGAAGCGACAATCTGGACCTGCCGGATTGAGCAACACTGGTTCTTGCTGCCACGACGCGGCGATATGTAACGCTGGGCAACTTTTCCCGCTTCAGGTCGCTACATGTCCGTTCGTCTCGCCATCAATCCCATTACCTGGAGCAACGACGATGACCCGGCGCTGGGTGGTGATATCCCGCTCGAAACGTGTCTGGCCGAAACGGAACAGGCGGGTTATGCGGGTACGGAATTCGGGTTTAAGTTTCCAAGAACGACGCCGGAACTCACTGAAATTCTTGGAAAATACCATCTCAGCCTGGTCTCGGCCTGGTACGATGGCCGCATCCTTGAGAAGGACGTTGAAGACGAGTTCGATGCCATCCTGCCTCACCTGACCATGCTCCGGGACCAGGGGTGCAAACTCGTCGTTTACGCGGACACGTCGCGCGGACGTCACGGCAGCATATTCCGGCCGGTTTCGGAGCGTCCCCGCCTGGCCGCCGACGAATGGGCGCCCTATGGGCGCAAGATCACCGCCCTGGCCGAAAGGTTCGCCGATTTTGGCGTTCGCATGGCCTTTCACCACCACATGGGCACCATCGTTGAAACCGATGCCGAGGTTGATGAACTGATGGCGCGGACCGGCGAAGCGGTTGGTCTCCTGTTCGACACGGGCCACTGCGTTTACGCCCACGGCGATCCCGCCGCACTCCTTGAGCGCCATATTGCCCGCGTCAATCACGTCCACTGCAAGGATGTGCGGCGTGATGTTCTCGAGCGCGCCTGGGAAACGGACATGAGCTTCATGGAGGCGGTCCTCTCCGGCATCTTCACCGTGCCGGGCGACGGCAGCATCGATTATGTACCGCTGCTGAAGCGGCTCTGCGATGCCGGCTACGTAGGCTGGCTGGTCGTCGAGGCCGAACAGGATCCCGCCAAGGCCCATCCGCTGACATACGCGACCATGGGTTATCGGAATCTCAGGGGACTCGCGCGTGCCGCGGGCTTCGACGTTGTTGAAAAGGCCTGACCGTGTCCCGTCCGGCAACTGAACCGGGGCACCTCATCCGCCCCGACCTTTGCCGGCGAAAATGAGCTCGTGGTTGTGAGGAAATGTCCATGCGTAAGCGCACCGTCGGCATCATCGGTTGCGGCCTCATCACCCAGGTTGAACACCTCCCCAATCTTCTTGGTCTGAGGGATCGCTTCGAGGTCATCGGCGTCGCCGACCCGTCCGAAATGGTAAGGGCATATCTCCACAAGACGCGGGGTGTCGTCGGCTATGCCGAGGCGGGCGAACTTCTCGACCTGAAGCCCGATTGCGTGGTGATCGCGACGCCGGACGCTTTTCACGTCGATCTGACGCTCGAGGCCCTGGCGCGCGGCATGCATGTCTTCGTCGAAAAACCCCTTTGTTATGACCCCGCCGACGCGGTGCGTATTGCGGCCGCGCGCGACAGGGCCGGCAAGATTGTCCAGGTCGGCTACATGAAGCGGTTCGATCCGGCCTATCTTGCGCTCTACCGCATGCTCATGGACCAGAAAACCGAGCTCCTTTCGGTCAATGTGGATGTCCTCGATCCCGATTTCTGGCCGTTTACCGCCCATCATGACGTGATTTTTGGTAACGACCTGCCCGAGGAAGCGATCGCTGAAAACGGACGGAAGCGCATGGTTCAGATCGAGGCCGCGCTGGGGCGGACCGTCGACACGCAGGACGCAAGGGGCTTTGCCGGACCGCTCTGTTCGAGCCTCGTCCACGACGTCAATCTCGTTTCTGGAGCGCTTGGCGCCATCGGTCGCTCCTCCGGAGCCCCGATCAGCGCCGCCTTTCACGGCGGTGACCGCGCCGCCATTGGCGCCGCTCGCATTGCCGGATCCGATGCCCTGATCAACCTGTCCTGGACCGCCGTTCCAAAGCTGGCCCATTATTCGGAACGGATCAGCTTTGCCTTCGAAGATGCCCAGTTCGAGCTCAAATTTCCCTCGCCCTACCTCAATCATCAGCCGACTGAGCTGATCGAGCGCCGCTCGACCGGAATTGCGCTCACCGAGATCCGCCATCGGCCATCCTATGCGGAGGCCTTCGTCGACGAATTGTGCGCCTGGCACGACGCGATGGAAAGCGAAACCCCTGCCAAGAACAGCGTCGAGTCCGCCGGGGCCGATATGTCCCTGCTCGCGGGTCTCGGGCGCCTGGCAATCGCCGCTCGATAGGCCTCCCACTGGTTCCAGAAACGCCGCATGGACTGGCCCTTGCGCAAACCTGGCGCCGGTGACAGCCTTTTTACGCGGACCGGAAACACCGTCCCGGAGCTGGAATCTGCCTCGCGCCAAGGCGCCGGACAGTTCCCGGGACCTCGTTCGGTCGGCACTTCGTTCAGCCCCAAGCGATGCGTTTGCGTCACTGTTTCGGGAGGCGGCCATGTCCACGATTCCCTGCCCATTTCTTGTGTCCCTCGATCAGTGCGGTCTCGAGCTTCAGGGACCCAATATGCGGACCAGAACCAAGCGTTTGATCCCATCGAACGAGGTCAAGGCGGGAGGTCTGAGTTCGGACTCGCTACGCTATCATGCTTGGGACCCGGATCGTGTTTCGTTGACTTATCGCGATATCAATCCGGATGCCGCCTACGAGCTCGAGGTTGCCTTTGTCTGCGAGCGGAGCATGCGCCGCTCCATGGCCGTTTTCGCCGGAACAGTGGAACTGGAGCCAGAAATCGTGTTGACGCCCGGCGAGGCGACGATCGTCCGTTTCGCGGTACCGTCTTCTGAGACCGGTTCGGGCTCGCTCGATATTGCCATCGAGCGCCGGGATGGCCCCGACGCCGTCGTCTCCGAGGTCCGGCTTTTCAGCTCGCGTCCAGTGCCCCCGATCCTGACGGTCGTCGGCGATTCAAGGGGTGGGTTGGCAGGCACGGTCGGCGGACGGGACTTTGACGGCATTTCCGGCGCGACCGTGACAGTTGCCTGGCCCGGCGGCGAGCTCGAAACCACGACCGACGCACGCGGGCTTTTCCGGGTTCCGCTTGCAGACGATCTGCCGCAGGGCCAACATGCCGAGCTTCTGATCACTGCTGTGGCGGACGGCCCGACGGCGGCCTGCAGCATCAACACAAGATCACTCGCACGCGGACTTCGCGAATTGCCGGCTGAGGATGACCGGATGGATCTGGCTGGAGACTGGCGATTTCTGCCCGGCCGCATGCCCGACCCGAGCGCAGCGGAATGGACCAGTGCCGCCAAAACCCGCGTGCCCGGGCACGTGGTCTTCGACGGGCTGATCCCCGATGAGGGCGTTGCGACACTGCGAAAGGAATTGCAGGTTCCCTCCGGCTGGGCCGGTGACGCGCTCTTCGCCCGCTTCGACGGCTCCTACGGGCGGACCGAAGTTTTTCTGAACGGCAAATTGGCGGGGGTGCATTCCGCCGGCGCTACCTCATTCGACGTCGACCTGACCGAGTTTCTGGCGCCCGACCGAAACGTGCTGACACTCGTTATCACCGAATATTCGCCGCATGCCGTCATCGACTATATGAGCTGGTACGCCCACACCTCTTTGCTCGGCGTCTGGCGCGAAGCCAGACTCTTTCACGTACCCCTGACGCATCTCGGGCCACTTGATCTCCGGACGGATTGGGATCCGGACCGCATCGTTGGGTCGATCGATCTTGGCGTTGATATCGTCAACCTCGATGGCGCCGGTCAGGACTACACGCTGCAATTGTCCCTGTGCGACGGCGATCAGCTGTTGAGCCGGATCACGCTGTCGGGTGCGGCGGGCGCGAATGGCGCCGACCGGCGGATGGCACGCCTTGACGCACCCGACATCGAACCCTGGTCGGCCGAAATCCCAAGGCTCTACGATCTTGAACTGGTTCTGAGTTCGGGCAGAGACCGGAAGGCGACCTATCGCCGGCGCGTTGGCTTCCGCCGCATCGAAACCAGGGGCAACCAGCTTCTGGTCAACGGACAGCCGATCCGCGTAACCGGCGTCAACCGTCACGACGCGCGCATGCGTTCTGGCCGATCCATGCGCTACGAGGACTTGCGCGCCGACGTGCTGTCGCTCCGCCACGCCAACGTCAACCTCATCCGCACGGCCCACTATCCCGCCGATCCGCGTTTGCTCGATCTCTGCGATGAACTCGGGATGTACGTGGAAAACCAGAACCCGATCTGCTTTGCCGCAGGCTTTGACGACCATCATTGGACCCGGACCAACGAAGCGGCCCATCTGGTCCCCTACATTCTCGAAGTCGCCGCCGAAACCGTCGGGCGCGATCAGGGGCACGCCTCGGTGCTGATCTGGGACCTCGCCAACGAGACCCACTGGGGCTGGGGCTTCGACGCACTGCTCGAACTCGTGCGCGAGATGGACCCGAGCCGCCCGACCATCTTCTCGTTCGATCTCAATCAGCTGAGCTATGAGAACCCGCTGCCACATCTGCCGGTTCACCTGCGCACCGATATCAGGACCTACCATTATCCGGGCTGGGACCGGACCTGGCAGGAAGATATCGACTGGCTGCGCTCCTACGACCAGCCCTGCATCGTCGGCGAGTGCATTCCGCCTTTCCAGGACAATGCCCGCGCCGAACTTCATGCCGAAATGCTCATGCTCGATCCCGGCGTCCGCGATTTCTGGGTCACCGGCATTGCCCCGGTCGTCGACCGGATGATGCAGGACCGCGGCTGCATCGGCGGCATGATCTGGTCTGCCATCGACGATCAATGGATCCTACCGGTCGACGAAACCGTCGGATTTGGCAACTGGGCACACCTGACCAAGCTCGACTACTGGCGCGAGCGCGACATTCATCCACCCCAGGACGGAATGACCTTCCGGGGCGAGGGGGAGTGGGGCCTGTTCGACGGCTGGGGCCGGGTGCGGCCCGAGCTCTGGCACACTCAGAAAATGTACTCGCCGATCAGCATCGTCTCGGCGGAATTCAGTACTGATGGGAGCCGGCTGGACCTGACGATCAAGAACCGCCATTGCCATCGTGACCTCGAAACGCTCGAACTTCGTGTTTCAGGCGCAAGGGCCGTGGCAGGCCTTGTTGCCGCTCCGGGCGCCACGGCTACCCTTTCTCTCGATGTCACAGGTGAAACCACACAAGTGAGTTGCGCCTTCTGGCACCCCGAGGGCTGGCTCGTCGACAAGTTCGCCTGGGATGTGCCGGGCCGCATGGCCGATCCTCACGCCAGGGTTTTGGCCAAAGCCGGACCATCCGAGGTAATACTCGGCAACGACGGGAGTATTTCCGCTACGGCATCAATCAGCTGGCTTTCCGACTGGCCTCAATTCCACGTTCAAATCGTCCACCGCCCGATCAGCCAGCCGGTGCCGCTGCCGGAGGTTGACCGGCAGAACGCGGTGGTCGGGCCGGACGGCGTGATCAGCGTGCCGCTGACCGGGAACGGCTGGCAGGGCAGGCTGACCGGCCGCACCGATGGCATCAGGATCACGTTCGAATATGAATGCGCCTATTCCGGCGACGCGGCGATCGATGCGCGGGAGATCGGGCTTTGCTTCGATCTATCTCCCTCGCTGACCGATATCTGGTGGCACCGGGTTGCCGACTGGACCGCCTATCCCGCCGGCCACATCGGCCGTCCACGCGGCTACGCTCAGTCCGCGCCGGCACCGGCAAATCCGCTGAAGCCGGCCGGGAAATGGGAGCTCGATACGACCGAATTCGGTACCAACGACTATCGTGGCGTCAAACGTTCCGTGCTTGCCGCGGGCGCGACCGACGGCGAACATTCGGTGACCGTTCTGTCGGACGGCGGACAGCATGTCCGGATATCGCTGATCAACGGCGCGCCAAGGCTTCATGCTCTCGACTGGTATGGTGGCGTGCCCTTCACCATGGACACCGACCATATCTGGACTGCGAGTTTCGGCACCGGAAAGCGCATCGAGCGCGGCACGCTGTTGAAAGGAAAAATCGTTCTGGTTTACGGCGCATTGCCCTCAGATGCGCGCGAAAGCAGCAACGAATTCGAGGGTTGGATGGTGGAGCGCGCCTTGGCCTGAGGCTAAGCGGGCCTGGCGTCAGTCGGCATAGTTCCGGTCCGGTTGTTCGAGGAGTAGTGCGATCAGCTCCTCGACCCCGGCACCACGCTCGCCAGACATGACGAGGTTGGCCACCGCCTTGACTTCGGGCAGGGCGTTGCCAACCGCGACCGCAAGTCCGCATTGTCTGAGGAAGGCGACGTCGTTTTCCGCGTCGCCCACCGCCGCGACGGACCCGGACGGAAGGTTCAGCTCGGCAAGTGCCGCCCTCAAGCCCGACCCCTTGTCGACCCCCGCCGGAAGCACCATCAGTGCATCGGTGTTCAGAATGATTTCGAGGTCAAGCTTTAGATCATCTATTGCACGGGCAATAATTGATTGGTGAATGGTCTGGCTCGCGATGATGGTGCGCCCGACCTCGAGACCGGCAATTCCATCCGACCTCAGCCGGTCGACGAGATCTCGGCTGGGAGGCGGGGCGAGGGGGCGTTCGCGCCCTCCGTCAGGAAAGTAGAGAAGCCCGCCATTTTCCGCGACCACCAGGTCGAAGAGGTCCAGCCTGTCGAACACGACCTTCAATTCCCCAAGCGGCCTGCCGGTGACCAAGATCAGCTTGCGCGACGAGGCTTTGAAGCGCTCGAGGGCGGCGACGGTTGTGGGTTCGGTCCTGCCGTCGTCGGCGATGGTTCCGTCATAGTCCGATGCGATGGCGCGTATGAACATGCAATAGGCTCCTCTGCGCCCGATTCTAGAGCTGAACCCGGTGACTTCAAGCGCCAGTGAGGCCATTTCCGGACGGACCAGATCGGATCGTCCGGGCTGCCGATACCCATCCCTCGCCGCGCGATCCAGAAGACTGGTTCGCATCGGCATGGCCGGACTGGTTCTTGCGGGCACCAAGAACAAAATCTAACACCGATCTCCATGTCCGGATGTGCCGGCGGCGAGGGCGTCGACATGCAGACCCAGTTCGAATTCAGGCTGACGCGACAAGACCGGGAGGCGAGTGACTACTTCTACGCGCCATTCGATGTGCCTGCCGGAACGACGCGCATCGACATAGAGATCGCGTACGAAAAATCCGCGGCCGTGGAACTCGATTTCGGTCTTCTTGGCCCTGATGCGACTGATTTTCCGAGCGAGAAGGGGCTGCGTGGCTGGTCGGGTGCCGCCCGTGATGCGTTCTTTGTGGCGACCGACGACGCGACGCCGGGCTACATTCACGGCCCCATCGACGCGGGCGAGTGGCGCGTCATCATCGGGCTCTGCAGAATTCCGGCCGAGGGCATCGGTGTGAGGCTTGCCGTCACGCTCGATCAGGCCGCGCGTCCCGTTGCGGCCCAATCCACCCCGACCATTCCGGTCCGGCCGGGAGCCGGCTGGTATCGCGGCGATCTTCATTGCCACACCTTTCATTCCGACGCCGACGGGTCACCCGAAACCCTTCACGCTGCGGCGCGGCAGGCCGGTCTCGATTTCCTCGCGGTCGCCGATCACAACACCATCAGCCAGCGCCGTTATTTCTACCCCGCTTCGTCTCCCGAACTCGTCTTCGTGAGGGCAACCGAAATTACCACGGTCAACGGTCATGCCAACGTCTATGGCATCGCGGGCATGGTCGATCACCGGCTCGAAAAGCCGGACGACGTTCATCGCCTCGTTGCCCATGTACATGCGCGCGGCGGCATCATGTCGATCAACCACGACAAGCCGACCATCCCCTGGCACTACGCGCTACCGGCTGTGGATTGCATGGAAGTCTGGCAATCGACCTGGATCGAATGGAACTGGATTTCCCTTGCCCGCTATCAGCATCGGCTCGCCAGCGGCCTGCGTATCTCGGCAATCGGGGGCAGCGACTATCACCAGCCCATGAATCTCGAACCCGAAGGACCGTTCGTTCTCGCCCGCCCCACGACCGTGCTCTATCTTGAGGAACTGTCCGAGGCTGCAATTCTGAAGGCCATGAAGTCGGGTCACGGCTACATCACCGAAAATCCGGCCGGTCCACACCTTGCCATCACCGCCGGCGGTCAGCCGATGGGCAGCTTGTTGCGCGCCCCAAAAGACGTTCGGGCCGAGGTGCGTGGCGCCGCCGGCGATCGCCTGGTGTGGGTCGATGCGTCTGGTGAAATCGAAAGCGCGCTCATCCCGTCCGACGAGTGGACGATGGAGCTGCGTGCGCCTGAGCGCATAGAATCGTTCATCCGTGCCGAAATCGTTGCCGAAGCCAGCTATGCCCGCCTCTGGAGCGAGGTGCAGCCGGTGCTTCCCGACGCACCGATGAGCGAGGAACTGCTGCCGGTTGCCCCCCATCAGCCGTTCCGCCGCGCCCTCAGTAATCCCATCTATTTCGGCCGCTAGGACCCGTCCGCGCGCCTGGATTTCGACCTGGTCTTCGGGCCCGATTTGGTGCGCCAAAAGCCGGTCAACCGGTCCCTAGAAATGCGCTGGGACTGGTTCTTGTTTGGTACTCGTTTGGGTGCGACCGTCCGCCCAAGGATATCGCGGAAGATGGAAGAAAGGACCGTTCCGGACCTATTTCGACGGGCCAGTGCCCAATGGGCGGCCGCAACGACATCGAGAGACACCAACGCCTGCTCGGAGAGTCAAATGAGAAATAGCGCTTGCTGCGAACGGTTCCCATCTCGGATTCGCCTGTCCGGTTTCAATGGGCTTGCTTTGCCTCTCAGTCTGGTTTCGATCTCGGACGCCAGGGTCACGATCTGTGGCCTCGGCTAGTGGGAAATCGGATCACGGGAGGATATCTGAATGGAACCGGTTGATGCGCAAAAGAATCGAACGGCAAGCGGCCGAACCGGCCGGGCCGAAAATTCCGGCAGAGGCAAACGGCGGGGCATGTCGCGCACCGAATTCCGCAACCTGCTGCTTGGTCTGGCGTTCATTTCGCCATGGATCATCGGGTTTCTCGGCCTGACCCTCTATCCCGCCTTGGCTTCGCTCTATTACAGCTTCACCGACTTCAAGATTCTCCAGGCACCACGCTGGATCGGTCTCGACAATTTCACCGCGATGTTCGCGGACCCGCTCTTCTGGAAGTCGCTCGGCAACACCTTTTACCTGGTTCTCGTCGGCGTACCGCTTTCGGTTCTGGTCGCGCTCGGCATTTCGTTACTGCTCAATACCAAAGGCCTGCGCGGCATCGGCATTTTCCGGACGATCTTCTTTCTGCCGGTCATCATTCCGGTCGTTGCCGCTTCCATTCTCTGGATCTGGCTGCTCAATCCGCCAAACGGGCTGGTCAATCAGCTGTTGCAGTTGATCGGCATTCACGGCCCCGGGTGGTTCTACGACCCCAATTGGGCCAAGGCTGGCATCATTCTGATGGCGGTCTGGGCCGCCGGTGACGTCGTCATCATTTACCTCGGGGCCCTGCAGGGCGTGCCGCGCGCACTCTACGAAGCCGCCGAAATCGACGGCGCCGGACCCTGGCTGCGCTTCCGCCATGTCACCATTCCGATGATCAGCCCCGCGATCCTCTTCAATCTGATCACCCAGGGCATCGCGGCGTTCCAGTATTTCACCCAGGCCTATGTCGTCAGTCAGGGCATCGGGGTCAACGGCGCGGCGGTGGGCGGAACGCAGAACTCGCTGCTCTTTTTCGGCCTCCACCTCTACAACAACGCCTTCCGCTACTTCCGCATGGGCTACGCCTCGGCGCTTGCCTGGTTCCTGCTCGTCATCACCCTTCTGGCCACCTTCGTGCTTCTGCGCGCGTCGCGGAACCGCGTCTACTACGAGGGCCAGGAATGAGCACGGTGGCATTGAACGAAGGCCGCATGGCGGTCCGGACGAGCACCAAGACGCGGCGGGCGAAACAGACCTCGACCCTTGTCTTCATCGCCCTGGTGGTTCTCTCAACCGTCTATATGGCGCCGCTGCTCTGGATGTTCAGCACGTCGGTCAAAACTGCGGCGCAAGCCATCGCGTCACCGCCAATTCTTGTTCCCGACCCGATCGTCTGGGGCAACTATCCGGACGCGCTGATCCGCATGAACTTTCCGCGGGCGCTGATGAACACGCTCATCTACGCGGTGCCGGCGGTGATCTTCACCCTTCTCTCGAGCAGCGTCGTCGCCTACGGATTTGCCATCATCAAATGGCCGGGCCGCAACGTCGTCTTCATTCTGGTGCTGACCACCCTGATGCTACCGGGTCAAGTCACCCTCATCCCGCTATACGTGACCTACGCAAAGCTTGGCTGGATCAACACTTACCTGCCGCTGCTGCTGCCATCGCTCTTCGGGGCCGCGGCCGGTTCATGGTCGGGACCATTCTTCATCTTCCTGCTGCGTCAGTTCTTCCTTGGCATCCCCAAGGACCTGATCGATGCGGCACGGATCGACGGAGCGAGCGAATTGCGCATCCTCTTCCGGATCGTCATGCCGCTTTCCATGCCGGCGCTCATTACCGTCGGTCTTCTTACCTTCATCGACAAGTGGAACGACTTCTACAATCCGCTGATCTATCTGCAGGACCCGAAGCTTCAGCCGCTCTCCCGCGCCGTTCAGGTCTTCCAGTCGTCCCACAAGCTCGACTGGCCGCAATCGATGGCCGCCGCGGTGGTCGTCTCGCTGCCCCTCGTCATTCTCTACTTCTTCGCCCAGCGCAAGTTCATCGAAGGAATCACGCTGACGGGCCAGAAGGGCTGACCGTTGGTCCCGGCAAGCCGGGATGGGGTTGGCCATGCATCGATAACCGGAGGAACAGACAATGCGAATGAAACTAGCAAACAGGGCACTGGCGGGCATGCTGCTCGCCGCCGGTGGCGTGATCGCCGCCGCACCGGGAGCGCTGGCCGACGATACGGTCAGCCTCACGCTACGCTACTGCTGGGGTGGTGACGCTGAAATGGCGGCTATGGAATCGGTCATCTCGGCCTGGAATGATGCCAATCCCTCGATCCAGGTCACCGGCATCGGTGGCTCGATCAACGCCGAGGAAATCGTTGCCTCAGTCGCCGGTGGCACCGCGCCGGACATGGTCATCATGTGCGACAATGGCGCAGTCGCGGGCTTTGCCCATGACAATGTCATCATGCCGCTCAACGACACTCTGGCTGCAATTGGCGCGGACATGAGCAACATCATTCCCTCGTCGCTCGACTGGGTAAGCTATCAGGGCAAGCTCTATGGCCTGCCTTTCGGTCAGGACACCTACGCCCTCTACTACAATGCCGATGAATTCGCGGCAGCGGGCCTTGATCCGAGCCAGCCGCCCAAGACCTGGGAAGAACTCTGGACCTATGCCGAGAAGTTGACCAAGTGGAATGCCGATGGCTCTCTGGCCCAGGTCGGTTTCATTCCAACCGATCCCTCGAACAATATCGAGCAGACCTCGGCCCTCTTCAACTGCGACTTCTACGATGCCGCGACCAACAAGATCATCGTCAACAGCCAGGCCTGCGTCGACTGGTTCAAGTGGTACAAGACCTGGTTCGATGCCTACAACAAGGACGGCGCTCTGGTGAACGTCATTGCCAGCCGCACGGGCGGTGATGCCGGCCTTCTGATCACCGGCCAGCAGGCCATGGGCATCTTTGGCGAGTGGAACACCGGCAAGGCCTACATCCCGACCAACGGTCCCGACCTCAACTACGACACCGCCCCGATTCCGGCTATCGATCCAGCCAAATACGGCGCCGGCTTCATGAACGGCAATGCCTTCCTGGTCACTTCCAGCACCAGGAATCCGGAAGCGGCGGCCAAGTTCGGCATGTATCTGATGACCGACAATCCGTCGCGGACCATGGCGCTGCAGAATGCGAGCGTGCCGCAACTGAAGTCGCTCTTGACCGATCCGGCGCTGACCTCGATCCCGCACTTCCAGGCTTTCCTCGATATCGCCAACCACCCGCAGGCGTGGACGACCCCGATGATCTCGGTCTATGGCGAACTTCGTGACGGCCTGACCAATGCGCTGGATGCGGTCATCAATGGCGGGGCCGATCCGCAGGCGACGCTCGATGAGCTGGCATCCGGAATTCAGGCCCGCCTCGACGCCAACGGTCCCTGATAGGGTTCGCGCAAGCACTCCCTGAGCGCACCCGACGGTGGGGGGACGGGCGACCTGGCCCGCGCCCCCACCGTTTCAGTTGCGGCGGCCGCTACCCGATAACGGATTGGATTTTCGCAGTTGCATCTCACCCACAATCGCGCGGCTCCCGAACCACTTCCGGTCTCGCGAGAGATCGCCCAAATCGGGGTGCGCGCATGAGCGGCCTGTCTTTCACGCCGCCGCGTCACGTCCCGGGCGAAGGTCTGGTGCCATGGAACCGTCCCGAACCCCGGGACCGGCAGTTCCGAAGCGCCGCCATCGAAAGGCGAATTGCCCATGCGGCCGAGCGGATTGCGGAGCCGGGATTGCGGCGCCTGTTCGAGAATGCCTTTCCGAACACGCTCGACACGACCATCGTGACCGGCGGCAGCGATGCACGCCCGGATACTTTCGTCCTGACCGGCGACATTCCCGCCATGTGGCTGCGCGACTCGACCTCGCAGGTCTGGCCCTATCTGTCATCGGTCACAAAAGACCCCGAACTCGACCGGCTCGTTCGCGGCATCATCCACCGCCAGAGCGACCAGATCCTTCTCGATCCCTATGCCAACGCTTTCCTGCCCAATGAAGAGCCGGGCGAATGGGCAGGCGACGAAACCGACATGCGGCCCGGTGTTCACGAACGCAAATGGGAACCGGACTCGATTTCGTCCTTCTTCCGGCTTTCCGCTGCCTATTGGCGCATTGCCGGTTCGACACGGCCCTTCGATGATCAGTGGCGGTCGGCATTTTCGGTTGCCCTTGGAACGCTGCGGACCGAGCAACGTCGCGACCGCCAGACGCCTTACCGCTTCCATAGGCCGAACGGTGATCCAACCGATTTCGTGGCTGACAACGGGCGTGGCCTCCCGACCCGGCCGAACGGCATGGTCCACGGTGCCTTCCGTCCCTCCGACGATGCCTCCCAGCTCTCCCTCAACGTTCCCGTCAACCTGGCTTT
This sequence comes from Hyphomicrobiaceae bacterium, assembly GCA_020638095.1. Lineage (GTDB taxonomy): Bacteria > Pseudomonadota > Alphaproteobacteria > Rhizobiales > Devosiaceae > JACKJF01. Next base: position 764,011 of record JACKJF010000003.1, read on the forward strand.
GGCGGCGTCGCTCGAGGCCGCAAGCCATGTCGCCGCGGCAATTGGCGCAAGCGGCGAAGCGGCCGAAGCGCTGACCCTCGCCGGCGAAATCAGGTCGGGTGTCGCGGCGGACGGCGTCGCCGGAGAGACTGAGCGCATCTGGGCCTATGAAATCGACGGCCTTGGCAACCGCGTCATGATGGATGATGCCAATGTGCCAAGTCTTCTGTCGCTTCCCTATCTTGGTGCTTGCGCCGCCGATAATCCCGTCTACCGCGCGACCCGGCGGTGGATATTGTCCAACCGCAACCCATGGTGGTTCGAGGGCAGTGCCGCGAGAGGCATCGGCTCGCCGCATACCGGACCTAGCCGCGTCTGGCCGATTGCCGTCGCCATGCAGGGCCTGACGGCCACCTCTGCCGACGAGCGCCGCGATTGTGCCAAAATGCTCGCTACCACGCATGCGGGCACCTATCTCGCGCACGAATCTTTCGATCCCAGCCACCCCGCCACCTTCACGCGCCCCTGGTTTGCCTGGGCCAATTCCCTGGTCGGCGAGTTCCTCGAAAAGGCTGCGCTCGAAGGATTGCTGGAATGAAACTCTGCGCGCAACTGGCGCCAAGCCGAGGAAACGGCACGACATGGTGACGCCAACCACCATTCGCTGGGGAATCATCGGGCCGGGCGGCATTGCCCGTACCTTCCGCGATGGTTTGCGCGCCTCGAAAACCGGTCAGCTATCGGCCATTGCCACGCGCGACCCCGGCAATCCGGACCTTGCGGAGGATTTCGCCGGCATTCGCATCCTCGAGGGCTACGAGACCCTTTTGCGCGATCCCGATATCGATGCGGTCTACATTTCGACCCCACATGACAGCCATGCCGAATGGGCCATCAAGTCCGCCGGGGCGGGCAAGCATGCGTTCGTCGAAAAGCCCATGGCGATCAACGCCCGCGAAGCTGAAGCCATGATCGCTGCGGCCCGGAAGGCCGGGACCTTTCTGGGTGAAGCCTTCATGTACCGGTTTCATCCGCTGACCCAGAAGCTCGGCGAACTGGCGGCCTCGGGCGTCATTGGCGATGTCCGGATGATCCAGTCGAGTTTCGGGCTTCAGATGGAAGAGTTCAAGCCCGGTCACCGTCTCTATTCCCGTGTGCGCGGGGGCGGTGGCATTCTTGATCTGGGCACCTATCCCGTCTCGATGGCCCGGTTCATAGCCGGCGCGGCCTCGGGCAAGCCATTTCTGGACCCTGTCGCCGTCTCGGGCGCGGCCTGTCTCGGCCTTGATGGCGTCGACGAATGGGCGAGTGCCACCCTGACCTTTTCGAATGGCATCATCGCCGAACTGTCCGCTTCGGTTTCAGTTGCGCGTGACAATATCCTGCGCATTTTTGGCGCGACCGGATGGATCGAAGTCCCCGATTTCTGGTCTGCCGGCGGCGGACGCGATGGAGGTCCGGGCACCTTCGAGATTGTGCGTGAGGAGGGGCCTCGCACGCCCATGCGGGCGCCGGGCGATCGCCATCTCTATTCATATGAAATTGATGCGGTCGGGGCGTCGCTGGCGGCCCGCCGCACCGAGTTTGCAGCGCCCGGAATGAGCTGGGCAGACAGTCTCGGCAACATGCGCGCGCTGGATGACTGGCGCGCGGCGGCCGGGCTTGAATACGATGCCGACCGGCCGGATGCCAAAGGTCCAATGGCGGCGACACAGTAACGGGCTTTGGCGCGACGCGCCAAGAAATTGAGGAGTGATTGAAATGGGTGCCGTACGCATCGACGACGTGAGCAAGAGCTATGGCAATGTGGAGGTGCTGCACGGCGTTTCCGTCGACATTGCCGATGGCGAGTTCGTCATTCTCGTCGGCCCTTCGGGCTGCGGAAAATCGACCCTTCTGCGCATGATTGCCGGTCTCGAGGAAATCACTTCCGGCGAGATTTCCATCGGCGACCGCGTGGTCAATGACCTGGCGCCCAAGGACCGGGACATCGCCATGGTCTTTCAGTCCTATGCGCTTTACCCGCACATGACGGTCGAGGAGAACATGGCCTTTTCGCTGCGCCTCGGCAAAGTCGGCAAGGACGAAACGCAAAAACGCGTGGCCAACGCCGCGGCCATTCTCGGCCTCGAACCCTATCTCAAGCGCTACCCGCGGCATCTGTCCGGCGGCCAGCGCCAGCGTGTCGCCATGGGCCGGGCGATCGTGCGCAACCCCGCCGTGTTTCTGTTCGACGAACCCCTGTCCAATCTCGATGCCAAGCTGCGCGTCCAGATGCGATCCGAGATCAAGCTCAACCACCAGCGCCTGAAGACCACGACCGTCTATGTGACCCACGATCAAATCGAGGCAATGACTATGGCCGACCGCATCGTCGTCATGCATGACGGGGTGATCGAACAGATCGGTTCTCCGCTCGATCTTTACGATCGGCCAGCCAACCTTTTCGTCGCCGGGTTCATCGGTTCGCCCGCGATGAACATGCTCGACGGCACGATCGACGGTGCGGACTTTGTCGCCGTCGATGGCACGCGCATCAAGCTATCGCGGCCGCCGCAGGGTGCCGACAAGCGGCGGGTCAAACTCGGCGTCCGCCCCGAACATCTTCGCCTCGATCCCGAGGGCATTCCCGTCGATATCCTGACTGTCGAGCCGACCGGTTCGGAAACGCAGATCACCGCGCGCCTTGCCGGTCACGAAATCATCGGCGCCTTCCGCGAGCGCGTGTCCACCAAACCCGGTGAGAAGCTCGCCATCCGGCCCGAGCCGGGCACCGAACATCTGTTCGATACGGAAAGCGGTCAACGCCTCGAAGTATGAACGGAGCGGGCCGATCACCACATGTGGGGGCTCCGGCAAAGTGGCGCCGGACGGCACTGTGGTTTGACACGATTCGCGCGCCGAATTAGATAAGTCATCATATGATATCGAGGGGATCCAGTTGCCCGCAAGGCTGATCATCGCCCATCGCGGGCACAAGGTGGGTGCGCCCGAACAGACCATGGAGGCCTACGAACAGGCAATCCGGTTCGGAGCCACCATGCTCGAGGTTGACCTGAGATTCAGCCGCGATGGCGTGGCGTTGCTCCTGCACGACGCGAGTCTCGACCGCACCACATCCGGTGCCGGGCCGGTCAACGAAATGGACTGGGCCGATATTCAAAAACTCGACGCCGGCGGCTGGTTCTCACCCGAGTTTTCAGGCGTGCGCGTGCCGAGTCTGGACGAACTGTTCGAATTTGCCGGCAGGCAAAATATCCGCCTCTGCATCGAAGCCAAGGGTCAAAATGCGCGCGAACACCTGGCTGCGGCGCAGTATGCGGCCACAGAAATCGTGCGGCGGGGGCGTCTTGATGAAGACGTCGTCGCCTCGTTCGATCACCGTGCGCTGGCCCGGACCGCGACCGAATTTCCGGGTCTTGCAACCGCGCCCGACCGGCTTCCCGAGCGCGGACGTTCAAGCGCCCATGAGCTCATGGAACAGGCCCGTTCGGCCTCGGCCCGCATCATCCAGCACCATTTTGCCGATCTCGACCCTGAAACGGTCGCCGAGGTTCAGTCCGAAGGCTTCGAGGTCTGGGCCTGGCCACCCGCCAATAGAGAGGAAGCCCTCTTCGCCTACAGGACCGGCGCCATCGGCCTGATGGGCGATGACGTAAAGGCGATCTCTGACGTGGTTGCCGATGAATCCGATTGACAGCGCGGGCGGGCTCTCCTAATCATAAGTCATCATATGATTTGAGGTAATGCGGTGCAGAGCATTGAGGAACTGGATGACGTTCTGGGCCGGCCTTCGCCCGGCCTGACCGCTGATCTTGCCCGTACTAAGGGCGACATCATCGTGCTTGGCGCGGCAGGCAAGCTCGGCCCAAGCCTTATCCGGCTCGCCCTCAACGCCATTGGTTCAGGCCGCACCATTCACGCGGTTTCGCGGTTTTCCGATCCGAAACTCGCCGAAACGCTCGGCGCGTTTGGCGCCAACATTGTCCGGGCCGATGTGGCCGACGAAACTGCGCTGAGAAACCTGCCCGACGCACCCAATATCATCTATCTGGTCGGTGCGAAATTCGGTTCGACCGGCAACGAGCCGGACACCTGGTTCACCAATGCCTACCTCCCCGGCCGCATCGCAGAACGGTACAGCAAGAGTCGCATCGTTGCGCTCTCGACCGGCAACATCTATCCTTTCTACCCGGTCGCGAGCGGCGGACCGACCGAGCGCGACCTGCCCGGCCCGGTCGGCGAATACGCAATGAGCTGTCTCGGCCGCGAGCGCGTTTTCACCCGCTTCGCCCGCAAATCCGGTACACCGCTTGCGCTCATCCGCCTCAACTACGCGGTTGAGATGCGCTATGGCGTTCTGATGGATATCGCCGGAACGGTCTATCGGGGCGATCCCGTTGACGTGACCATGTCCGCCGTCAACGTCATCTGGCAGGGTTACGCAAACGAGGTCATCCTGCGCTCTCTTGCCCACGCTTCCCCCGACGTCTTCACGCTCAATCTTGCCGGCCCCGAAACCCTGTCCGTGCGGCAACTGGCCCACGAATTTGGCCGCCGTTTCGGCGTCGAGGCCCAGATCGAAGGCACGGAATCGCCGACCGCACTCCTCTCGAACTCTGCCAAGTGCATGCAGCTTTTCGGCCACCCGACGGTTTCAGTCGCCGAACTGATGGACTGGTCTGCCGATTGGCTGAAAAAGGGCCTGCCGCTGCATGGCAAGCCGACCGGATTTCAGAAACGCGATGGAAAATTCTGACCATGACGCCGCTCGAAATCTTCAAGGAAGGCTGCGTCATTCCCGCCCATCCGCTGGCGCTGACGGCCGATCGCCGGCTTGACGAACGGCGGCAACTCGCCCTTGGGCGCTACTACGCCGCATCGGGCGCGGGGGGCATGGCCGTCGGGGTTCACACGACCCAGTTTCAGGTTCACGACAACGGCATGCTGCGGCCTGTCCTCGAAATCGCCATGCAGGCGGCGCGCGAAAGCGGCCGTCCGATGGCCATGATTGCGGGTGTGCAGGGGCCCCTGCCGCAGGCCGTGCGGGAGGCCGAGCAGGCGGCGGAACTCGGCTATGACCTTGTGCTGCTCCGGCCTGAAAACATCGGCGACGATGCCCAGATCGAACGGGCGAGGGCGGTCGGCAAGATACTGCCTCTCGTCGGCTTTTACCTGCAGCCGGCCGTTGGCGGACGCGAACTCTCGCGCGATTACTGGCGGCGCTTCGCTGAACTCGACGCCGCCGCCGGCATCAAGATCGCACCGTTCGACCGATACCGAACTCTCGACGTGCTGCACGGCGTCGCGCAGTCGGGCCGGCACAAAGAAATCGCGCTCTATACCGGCAACGACAACAATATCCTGGCGGACCTGTTCGCGCGGTTTCGTCTCGCGGGACAGACCGGGCCGGTCGAGCTTCGCTTCGTCGGCGGCCTTCTCGGCCAGTTCGCGGTCTGGACCAGTGTCGCCGTCCGGCTGCTCGATCTGGCGCGCCGCGCCGCCGATGGCGACATGGCGGCGATGGAAGAAGTCCTGCGCCTCGACACGGAACTGACCGATGCCAACGGTGCCCTGTTTGACGTCCACCACGCCTTTCACGGCTGCATTGCGGGCATCAACGAGGTGCTGGCCCGGCAGGGGCTTCTGGCAAACCGCCTTTGCCTCGATCCCGGCGAGGACCTGTCACCGGGCCAGGCCGAAGAGATATCCCGCGTCGTCGTAAGCTATCCGCATTTGACGGACGACGCCTTCGTTGCCGCGCATCGTGACGCCTGGCTCGCCTGAATGATCGGATCAATCGGTCCCGCCGAATGGAGCGAAACCGTCGACCCCGACACCGGCCGGCGGCTTAAATTTCTGACCGGCGGCGTCTCCAACGACTATTCGCTCTATTACTTCGTGCCCTCGATTACCGGCGACGGCCGCTACCTCGTGTTCCACGGGGAGCGGAACGGCACCGTTCAGCTCTACCGGATCGATCTTGGTTCCGGCGAGATCGGACAATTGACCGATGGTCATACGAAAGATTCGGGCTGGGCCATCTGGTGCGAATGGCATCTCGACGGCATCTGTGCCCACCTCTCCGCTATTCATCCGCATACCAACGAGGTCTACTATTTCGAAGACGATCAGCTGCGCGCGACCCGTGTATCGGATTTCGCGAACCGGCTGATCTGCCGCCTTCCGGCCGGGCGCATGCCCATCGGCCAAGCGGCCTTCTCACCCGACGGGAAATGGTTCGGCTACATCCATGCCGACGAAGCGCTCTACCGCAATCTGCTCGCCGACCGTGAACGCCGGACTTTGAGCGGCCAGTATTCGTGGGAGCGCGAACACCACCAGATCTTTCGAAACGCCATAGGGGCAACCCTGGCCCTCGTCGATACGGCGACCGGTGAAGGCCGCGACATCTATGCCGCCGATTTTCACTTCCACCATGTCCTTTTCATCGACAATGACACGATCCTGCTCAACCATCCGCGCGGCTCGGCCGGCATGGTCAGCCTCAAGCGCGATGGCTCGGACCTGAAACATCTGCGTCCCCCCGAGGCCAAGGGCGCCCACGGCGCCATGGTCAACCATCAGGTCATTACGGAACGGGGCATTGCCTACGAAGCCGTCGCCTACGCACCGGGTGACGGTGCGACCTATCTCGGCATGTATGATCCGAAGTCTGGCCGGTTTTCCGAACGCCGCATGCCAATGAAGGGCTACATGCATGTTGGGTTCGATCCGCTCGGGACCTTCGACTTCGTCGAGTGCTCCGGCGACAAGCACGAATTGCTGGCGGTCCTTCCCGAGTCCAATCCTGACGGCTCGGCCAGGACCCTGACTATTCGCCGCCTTTGGTCGCCGGACCACGACCACCAGCGTTTTCACGCCCATCCCTATATGGCCGGCAGTGACCGCCAGTGGCTCTATTTCACCGATCTTTCGGAACAGGGTTTCGCCCGGATCTGCGCCGTCGATGTGTCCGATCTGACGAGGTGAGGCGTTCAGCCTCGCGACGCGAAAGCAGCGTCCATCTCATTGCCCATGCGGATCGAGGCGAGCATCGTCTCGGCCGGAAGCGGGCTCCTGCCGCTCATGAACATGGCAACCACCTCGGCCGCGACGTCGGCCATGTAGTCGTCACTGAGCACGACCGGCAGATTTTCGACCGTACCGGCTTTTCTGACTTCGAGGCCGAACGCCGTCTCACCGTTGGCATCGGGTTTCCGCAACATCAGGCCATGGCGTCTGGCGCCCTGACGAAGGGTGAACCTTGGTTCTTCAGCGGTCGATCCGGCATCGAATTCGAGGTCCGAAAAATCGGGACCCGCGACCGCCAGAAGAAGCTCGATTGCATGGATGGCATAGTAGAGCATGCCGCCATAGGGATTGTCCGGAAACCAGGTGCCATAGGCAAGAAGCTCGTGGGGTTCCAGGAGAGTTTGAATTCGCCTGCGGGCTTCAAGCGTGTCCTTTTGCCAACGCAGCGCACTGCCCGACAAAAGTGCGACGCCCGCCTTGGCCGCCGCCTCGGTCACCCTCTCGGCATCGGCAAATTGCAGTGCCAGGGGCTTATCGACAAAGACCGGTTTACCCGACGCAATCACCGCAAGCGCGGTCGGCACATGCAGGTCGCCGTGCCGGTCGCAGATGAGCACGCCGTCGACCTCGGCGATGAGCTCGCCAAGTGATTGTTTTATATCGACTTCGCCCGAAAAGGTTGCGAGTTCCGCCGCCCGCGCGGCGTCCGTTCCCCAGATTGCCGTGGTCCGGAATCCGGCGAATTTCCCGCCCGAATGAAAGAGCCGGAGAAAGTCGCCCGCATGGCTGCCGTCAAGGCCCGCGACGCCAATACGAAACATGACCTTTGCCTCCTGAATCGGCTTGACTAAGGGTGAGTACGCTGACAGAATAGTCATATGACCTCTTATGAATTATGACAAGTATGTGAATATGCCGAACGGGCCAAAAAAGGCTCACTCACCCAGGAAGGACCAAGTGATGAAACCACTCTCTCGCCGACTGCTGTTTCTATCGACTGCCATCGTGACATCCCTCTTCGCGGGGGTTGCCCTCCAGGCCCAGGACAAGGTTCCCGTGTCCGTCCTGATGATCGGCTATCCCGATCAGGACTCGACCGACGCTGTTACTGGCGTCGTTTCACCCGGAATTGGCCATCTCGAAGAAGCATTCGAGGCCGCAAATCCCGGCATTGACCTGCAGATCATCAACATTCCCTGGGGCGAAGGTGCGACTGGCTATGCACCCAAGACCGAGGCAATGATCCAGGGCAATGAGGCCTGCCTTTACGAAATGCCGGGCGCGGCCGCTTTCGCCCGCCGCGGCGCGCTTGTCGATCTTTCCAAGCTGATCGAAGCGGATTCGAGCTTCGTCAACCTTTGGGGACCGGCCCTGACAACCCTGAGGATCTGGGGTCCGGACAATCCACAGGGTCTCTACTTCATCCCCAACAATACCGGCGAGCGCGTCATCCATTGGGACGCGACCCTGTTCGACCATTATGGAGTCGAGCCGCTTTCCAAGAACCCGACGCTCGACGAAATCGCCGAGAAAGCCAAGCTCCTGACCGGCACCGACCCGGTGACTGGCGAACAGACCTACGGCTACTACTATCAGGGCAAGTATGCCGTCTGGCAGTTCCTCTCCATCGCTCATGCCATGGGCGCTAACTGGGGTTCGGTCGGAGCGGATGGCAAGATGACCATCGAGTGGAACACGCCGACCTATCTCAAGGCGCTTGAATGGTTCGTCGACATGGCCAAATATGCCCCCGAAGGTGCACTCGCGAGCGACGGCATGCCTCAGGGCTTCCTCTCCGACGACAACGTCGTGGCCATCATTCCGGAAGGCGAGCAGGGCTATTTCATTCAGCCGCTGATTGCCAATCCGGACCTGCAGGCCCGTTATCGTTCGTCGTTCAACCTTCGCGGTCCGGACGGGGTCGGCGGCGTTTCGACCATTTCGCCGCTTGCCATGGCCGCCAGCTGCGAAAACAAGGACGCCGCCTGGACGGCCCTCAAGTGGCTCGCCGGCAGCGCCGATGCCGAACGCTACTACTTCGAGTCGAATGGCCGCATTCCGACCTCGTCCGCCGGCGCCGAGGCCCTGCCGCAGATCGCCTCCTTCCCGGATGGCGACGTGGTGCTGACCCAGCCGCAATTTGCCGAAGCGCCCTATCCGTGGGCCGCGGCACAGCCCCGCTGGGCGATGCAGACCGCGCTTGAAGGCGCTCTGGCCGGTACGCTCACCCCGGCCCAGGCGCTTGAGCAGGCCCAGGCCGAAACCGACGCCTGGCTGGCCGAACAGCAATGACCAGAGAGCCGGGATCGGCATCCTTCCCTGCCGGTTCCGGCTATTCAACTTCTGAAGGCCCAATGCGCCGCGCGTTTTCCTCCCTCACGCGCGGCGTTTGGGTCTGGTACACGTTCCTCCTGCCACCGCTGCTGCTGATCCTCGTCTTCGTCGGCTACCCGACCCTTCTCGCCTTCCGCCAGAGCTTTTACACCCGGACTCCCGAGGGTCAGGTCTTTGCCGGCACCTATCATTTCGAGCGTTTGCTGACGAATTCGATCTTCTGGGGCGCGCTCGGCAACACCATCCTGCTCGGTCTTGCCTTTCTCGCCATCGTCATTCCGCTCGCCACGATCTTTGCCTCGATGCTCAATCGCGTCCGGCATGGCGCGACGCCGCTCAAGGTCATCTATTTTCTGCCGCAGCTGACCTCCTCGGTCGCCATCGCCATCATGTTCCACTATGTCTTCCAGCCCGACTGGGGACTTCTGAACGGCGGGCTCCGGAGCATCGGCCTCTCCGAAGTGCCGCTCTGGCTTGCCGATCCGCGTTTCAATCTGACCGGCTCCCGCGCCGCCGTTACGGTCCTGGCCGTCTGGGCGGGGCTTGGCTACTTCATCATCGTCACGCTAGCCGGATTGCAGTCGATCCCCGCGGATCTTTACGACGCAGCCGCCATCGACGGCGCGACGCCCCTCCAGGCCTGGTTTACCATCACCCTGCCGAGCCTGCGGCCGACTTTCATTTTCCTGATCATGACCGGGACGATCGACGCACTGTCGCGCTTCGGCGACCTTTGGACCCTTGGGGGACCGGGCGGCGCACCGGCGCGGTCGCTGCAGTCGATCGTCATGTACATGTTCCAGACCGGGTTCGAGAGCAACGACTTCTCGCTTTCGGCCGCAACCGCGGTCGTTTTCTTCCTCATCGTGCTGGGCGTCACCATCATCGCTTTCTGGGGTTTCCTCAGAAAGGAATTCAAGGCGATGAAGTGAGGCCGCAATGACCGAAACCGCGCTCACTGCAAAACCCGCAACGACGCAACGCCGCCTGCCGGCGGACTGGCGGTCGCAGGCGACCATGTCGGTCATGCTGGTCATCGGCGCCGCCGCCATGGTCCTGCCCTTCTGGTGGATGTTCGCGACCTCGCTGTCGCGCAAGGCCAACGTCTCGATGCCGCGCACTCCGAGCTTCTGGCCCGCCGATCCCTCCTTCTTCAATTATCAGGTGGCAACCGCCAACCTGCCGATCGTCCAGCTTTACGCCAACAGCCTTCTGGTCGTTGGCGTCACCACAATCGGCTATCTCTTCTTTTCCGCCCTGGCCGGCTATGCCTTCGCCAAAGGGCGGTTCCCCGGCAAATCGGTTCTCTTCATCATCTTTCTCGCCACTCTCTTCATTCCGTTCGAAACGCGAATGATCCCGCTCTATCTGATGATGAGCGACCTCGGCCTGACCAACACCTACTGGGCGCTGATCCTCCCCTTTCTGGCGGGTGGATTCGGAACCTTCCTGATGCGGCAGACGATCGCCTCGATCCCCGACGAGCTTCTTGAAGCCGCGCGAATCGATGGCGCGTCTGAATTTCGAATTTTCTGGCAGATCGTCCTGCCGCTCTGCAAACCGACGCTTGCGACCCTGGCCATTCTCAACGTCATCTGGCGCTGGAATGATGTGCTCTGGCCCCTGCTGGTGACCTCGAAACGCGAGCTTTTCACCGTCACCCAGGGCCTCGCCCTCGCGGGCAGAACACAAGGCATCTATACCGGCGTCGCGCTTGCTACGGCGGTCATGGCCATTCTCCCGGTCATCGTCGCCTATCTCGTTCTGCAGCGCTACGTGATCAGGAGCGTCGTCTCGAGCGGGGTCAAGGGCTAGTTCCACCTAGGGCCATTAACATGGTGACACCGGCCGGACCGTCATGGACAGATGCCCTCAAATGGCTATGTTTCGTGCAGTTTCCAGCCTAGGCCCTCACATGGCGCAACCAAGAACCCGCCCGCTTCTGACCGATGTCATCCGCTCCGAACTGCGGCGCGCAATCATTTCCGGCGAGTTTCCGCCCGGCTCCAAGCTCCCGAACGAGGAATCGCTCTGCGAGAAATACGCGGTGAGCCGGATCACCCTCCGCGAGGCTGTGCGTGGCCTGATCGAAGAAGGCTATGTGCTGCGCCGCCAGGGAGCCGGCACGTTCGTTACGTCCGGGCCGGCCCTGCGCAACTCGCTCGACATCAATTTCAGCTACACCGAATATCTCGAAAGCGCCGGCGTGAAGGTTTCCAAGAAGATCCTTGCCGCCGAAGTCGTGAGCGGCGACCCGCAGGTCCTGTCCGACCTGCAGCTCGGCGCCCACGAGAAACTGGTTGTCGTGCGCCGCGTGCGCGTGGCCGACAAGCGACCCGCAATCTATTCCGTCGACAGCGTTCCGGCCGGCATCGTCGACCTGAAGAAGGACATGAAGGCGCTCAAGGGGTCCATGTATGGCCTGCTCGCGGCGCGCGGACAGGCGGTCGATCACGCCCGCACGGTCATCACCCCCGTAGTCGCCTCCGATGAACTTTCCGCAATCCTTGAAGTGCCAAAGGGTACCCCGCTCCAGCATCTTACGCAGATCGACTATGTTTCATCGGGCCGTCCGATCATGCATTCCCTCGAATGGCACGTACCCTCGGTGATTGAATTGCGCGTGTTCCGTCGCGGACCGGGTCCGGTTTCCGAGTAATATTCGCAAACCGCGATGGACGCGCGGCATCATTCCCGATATCATAAGTCGTATTATGATTTGAGGAAGCGAAATGGCGCTTGCCGGACCCCGTCTGCTTCTTGAAAACGTCGCCTGGTGCTGGTGGACGCGGCCCCGCGCGACGCGCATTGGAGACAAGGTTTTCCTTGCCGCGCTCGACCATGAAGGCGGCATGGTCGCGGCGCGCTACGATCAGTCCGATGGCAGTCTCGAGCGAGTCCGTCTGGCCCGGTTTGAAGACGACGATCATAACAATCCGGCGCTTCTGGTCAGAGACGGAAGGCCCGCACTTTGGTTTTATTCCCGCCACGATGCCGAGGAGGGGTTGCGCTACCGCGTTTCGCAGAAACCGCTCGATATCGGTTCCTGGGACAAGGAGCGGATCCTGACGTTCGGCGGTTCGACCACCTATGCGGAGGTGCATGAGTCGCGGGGCGAGATCCACCTCTTTACCCGCGTCGACGAAACGCGCTGGGCCTGGCGCCGTTCGAACGACTGGGCCGAAACCTGGACCGAGCCAAGCGATTTTCTGGCCTTCGATACGGACCAGCAGGTCTATATGGCAACCGCCCTCATGCAAGACGGCACAACGCTTCGCGTCGGCGTTTCCGGCCACCCAAAGGACTTTGAGAAAAAGCCGGTCCATGACCTCTATGCCTGCCTTGTCGACCTCGATACCGGCGTCGTTTCACTGCCGTCTTCAGGCAGGATCATCGGTAACCTGAGGTCCGGGGAGGGCCTGCCGCTCGACTATCGGGACCTCGAATTGGTGAGCCGCACGCCGATCGATCGCACGATCAACGTTCTCGATGTTTCAACCGCGCCCGAATTCGAGATTGGCTTCGTCTCCAAGTTCCGCAGCGACGATGAAACCAGAGACGCGCAATATGAAGTTGCAGCCCTAAGGAACGGCACCTGGCAGGTCGAACCCATCACCGCGGCTGGCCGAAAATTCGGCTACATCCACGCTGGCCTTTATGTCGGCGGCCTTGCCTTTCCCGACCGGGGCGCGTCCGGGCAGCTTTATCTGACCCGCGAAGAGGCCGGCCTGTGGCATTTCGAATTCTGGCGGCGCCGGGATGACGGAACCTGGACTGCAACGGCCCTGATTGAGCCCGGCAGAACCCGGCTGGCCCGGCCCTGGGCGATCGAAAATCCGGACCCTGGACTCGGCGCCGTTGCCCTCCGCATCAAGCATTATGCGGACGACAGCTACTTCGGCTCGGCGGCCGATCTGATTGGCATTCCAGTACCGAGGGAGTTGAACCGTTGAGCGCAGCGGGGTCATTGGGCGTCGGCGTGGTTGGCTGCGGCTGGGCTGCCGGTGAAATCGTCCGGGCAATCGGCAAGATCGATGCGCTGCATGTGGTCACAGTCTTCGACGCCAATGCCGAACGGGCCGAAGAATTTGCCGCCCGCGTCGGGCGCGCCGCCGCACAAAGCCTTGAAGACCTGCTCGGCCGGCGCGATGTCGATCTCGTCTATATCGGCCTGCCGCACAATCTGATCGCCCCGGTCGCCGAACGGGTTCTTGCAGCCGGCAAACATGTTCTGGCCGAAAAGCCGCTCGCCCTCGACGGCGAAACCGCGCGCCGCCTCGGGCAAACCGCGGCGGCCAAAGGTTTGAAACTCTCGGTCTTTTTTGAGTTGCGGCGAAGCGCAACCGTCAGTGCGGCCAAATCCATCGTCGAGTCGGGTGCGATTGGCGAGGTGCATCTGGTCCGCCTTCGCACCATCATCGACAAACCGCTCCGCTATTGGGGAACGTCCGAATCCCCGCTCTGGCGCGCCCGCAAGGCCGATGCCGGCGGTGGCGTCATTTTCATGAACACCATCCATCAGCTTGACACGTTGCGTTACCTGACCGGACTTGAGTTCGTCGCGGCCGAGGGCCAGATCGCAACCTTCACCGCAGCCGCCGAAGTCGAGGACACGGGCAGCGCCGTGTTGCGCATGAACAACGGGGCAATCGTCAGCATTGTCGCGGCGGCCCATTCGCCCGGCGCCAAAGACGAGGAGACTATCGAAATTGATGGGGCCGGCGGCCGCCTCGATCTGCCCGATCCGTTTGGTGAAGCGCCGCTGCGGCTCTTCCGGCGCGATGTCGGCGCCTGGCAGACCATGCCGGTCGAGCGGACCGACAGCTATGTCGGGATGCTCGAGGCCATTGCCGGAAGTATCTTGAACGGAACGCCCGAACCGGCAACGGCCAGCGACGCGGCTGCCGTCATCGACGCAATCTCGGCAATCTATCGGTCGGCCAGTGCCGGCGGTCTCGTGACCATTCCCGGGGACGGCTGAGCCTAGAGCATGTTCAGGAAAAGTGCGCAGCGGTTTTCCGGTTCGAACATGCGACAACACAAAGACTTAGACCATGCGTTTTGATTCCATCAAAACGTGACACGGTCTAGACGGCCTCAGCAGGCTTGAGGCGGCTCTCGAGCACTTCGCCTCGCCCGGAAAGCACCGCGAAGCCGATGGTTGCGAAAAGCGAGTTGATGCTTCTAAGGGCTCTGATCGTCTCGAGATGAATGTTGCTCGTGCTGGCGCTCGCCGCCTGTCCCGCCCTCAGGCGGGTGAAATGCGCCTTGGTGCTCTGGTCGACAAGGTCGCGAACCTCGCTCTTGGTTTCAACCAGCTGCCGCGCCTGCTGCGCTTCGCTGCTGGCAAGCACGTTTTGCGCCAGCGCCAGATCGCGAACGACGAGGGAATGTATGGCGGTGATTTCCTGCCAGCCCTCGGCCGAGAAGGCGAGTTTGCGGTCCTTGCGGGTTTCCGCCGATTTCATCAGCGACTTGGAAATCTGATCGCCGGCATATTCGAGGTTGAGCGCGATCGCGGCGAGATCGTTGGCTTCGGTCTCCTGTTCGCCCGAGGTGAAACCGATCTGGGCGATGAAACGCTTGAGATCGCTTTGTGCGCGGTTGAGAATCCCTTCGAGCACTTTGACCCGCTGAACCTTTTCCGCATCGCCGGTCTTCAGAATGTCGGGGATCGGCCCAAGCATCTGGGCGACGATTTCGGCCATGCGCATCAGTTCCCGGCGGATGTTGGCAAGCGCGAGCTGCGGTTGATGGAGCGACGCCGGATCGAGACAGGACGACGGCAGACCCGGAAGGGTTTCCGTGTCGGGCCCGGTGCGATCGAGCGGCACCAGCCGGTCGACACCGCGCGCGACCCATGCGGTGAGCGGCAGGCCGAGGATCAGCAGCGTCCCATTGAAACCAAGATGAACCAGCGCCAGTGGCAGAGGGCCGGAAATCGCTGTGCCGCCCGTTCTGAGCCAGACGAAGGCACCAATCGCCCAGAGCCCGGCCACGCCGCCGCGAAGAGCGAGATTCCCGGCCATGATCAGACGGGCCGGTCGGGTTCCGCTTCGGGTCAGTCCAAACGGAATGAGCGAACTGCCAAGATTGCAGCCAAGCAGAATGAAAATGGCGGCCTCCGGCGGCACCAGCCCGCTCGCATGAAGGGTGATCAGCACCAGAATCGCGGCGACCGACGAATGAAGCAGCCAGGCAAAGCCCGCTCCCGCAACAAGAGCGATCAATGGATCGCGTCCGAGGCTTTCCGCGATTTCGGGAAGAACGACGCTGCCGCGCAGGGGAAGCGTCGCTTGCGAAAGAAGCGACAGCGCCAGAAGCGTCAGTCCGAGGCCCGCCAGTGCCCGCCCCGATTGGCGAACCTTGTGGTTCTCGAACCGGAAGAACAGCGCCACACCCGCAAGAATGAGAATCGGCGAGGCAAGTTCGATCTTGAAACTGAGAAGCCGGACGACGAGGGCCGAGCCAAGATCGGCGCCAAGCATAACCGATAATCCGACTGCGGTGGTGAGAAGTCCGCGCGACGCAAATCCCGCCGCCAGCAGGCCGGTTGCCGTCGAGCTCTGAAGCCCGACGCTGACGAGAAAACCAAAGCCCGCCGGCGCCAGCCGCCCTCGCGAGGATTGGATGAGGTTGGAGAGTTCGGGCCGCCAGGCGCGATCCACGCCGGTCTGCACCATATGCAGGCCCCAAAGGAAAAGGGCAACCGCGCCCATAACATGCAGAAGAAATTCCATCACACCTACCGGCTTTCTTCCGGCATTGGCCATGTCGGCTCAAGGGCCGCAAAGCGCTCGCGATAAAGGGCATAAGCCTGCCCGTAGATTTCGGCATTTTCCGGGTCGGGAAGAACCTTGGTCATGAAGTGCGAAAGCGCGCCTCCT
Organism: Hyphomicrobiaceae bacterium; assembly: GCA_020638095.1. Taxonomy (GTDB): domain Bacteria; phylum Pseudomonadota; class Alphaproteobacteria; order Rhizobiales; family Devosiaceae; genus JACKJF01. Next base: position 780,246 of record JACKJF010000003.1, read on the forward strand.
GCTGAACGAAGATCGGCAAAGCGGCCGGCGGCGACCGATGCCAGCATGGCCGCACCCACAGCGGATGCATCGGAACTGGTCAGGGTTTCGGCGGGCCGTCCGGCAACGTCGGCGCGGATCTGGCACCAGAGCCTGCTTCGCGCACCGCCCCCGGCGATACGAAGGCGGGTCGTCGGCACGCCAAGGGCATCGAGCCTGTCGATGATGTCCCGCATGGCGAACGCGGTTCCCTCAAGAACCGCGCGCGCCATGTGCGCGCGGTCATGTGAAGTGCTGAGGCCGATGAACGATCCCCGCGCCGTCTCGATCCATTTGGGCGCCATCGCGCCGCTGAGGGCGGGAATGAAAGTCAGGCCGTCGCATCCCGGCGGCGCATTTGCCGCGAGCGCGGAGAATTCCGCGTCGCTGGCGCAGGAGAGGATGCCCGAGGCCCACCGGACCGCGCCTCCCGAAAGCCATCCGGGATTTCCGAGATGAAAGAAACCGCCCGGAAAGGCATGGGTTTCGACGAGAAGGTCGGGATCCCGGACCGGCCGTTCACTCAGGGCACCCACCGTCTCAGCGGTTCCGAGTGAAACCGCAACCGGTCCCGGCTCGGCGACGCCGAGCCCGATAAGATTGGAGAAATCGTCTCCGGTGCCGACGGCAACCGGAATGCCGGCCGGAAGCCCACAAAGCGCCGCCCCTTCGGCCGATAACCGTCCGGCGATCGCAATCTCGTCATCAAGTTCGGGAAGCCTTGAGGGTTCGACGCCGTAGGCATCGAGCAGGTCCGCGTTCCAGTCGCCGGCTTCCACGTCATAGAGCATTGTGGTCGAGGCGAGCGAGCGCGACATGAAGGCGCGACCTGTCAGACGCGCGACCACAAAAGAGACTGGCTGATGCCAGAAAGCAACCTGATCCGGGTTCGGAAGATTGCGCCTCAACCATGCGATCTTTGCCGCCATATGGGTCGCGTCGCGCACGAGGCCGCAACGGTCCCGCACCAGATCCCGGCTGGCCAGCATGGCCTCGCGGGCCGCGCGCCGGTCCATCCAGATCAAAGCGGGAGCAACGGGCTCGCAATGCCTGTCGACGCCAACCGCGCCGTCGAGCTGACCGCAGACGCCAATGCCACCGATATCGCCGCCGGCGAGAGCCGCCTGGTCCATGGCTGCGCGGATCGCGGGTTCAAGAGCGCCGAGCCAGACCCGCGCATCCTGTTCCGCACAGCCCGGACCCGGAAAGCTGGGCGCATAGGCAACGCCGCCGCTGCCCAACACGTGTAGATTGTCATCGAGAACGAGAGCTTTGAGACTTTGGGTGCCGATATCGATGCCAAGGACCGGCATGGGTCAGGCGGCCTTGCAGTCCTGAAGCACCTCTTCAAGTTGCCGGAGGGTCGAGCCGAGACGCGGATTGTAGGATCCGTCGAATATCGCCGACCCGATGGTGAAGGCATCCGCGCCCGCGTCGGCAACCGCGCGAATGCGGTCGGCCGAGCTGATCGAACCCGCGACGATGAGATAGCCATCGCCCAGCCCCTTGCGCGCCGCCCGGATCAGATCAAGCGGATTGGCCTCTGTGGCCCGGAACGCCAGCAGGTCGGCGCCCGCACAGCCTGCGCGCATGAACTCCGTACAATGGTCCATCACGTCCGCGGGCTGCCCGCCAAGCCTTGTGGGATGCCCGGACGGAAAACCCGGAAACGGGAAATATGCGGTGCCGGTACCCTGAAGAATGTCCGATACGGCCGCGACATCGGTGCCGCCCAACAGCCGCTGCACGCCGAGATCGCGTGCCACGCGGGCCGAGTTGAGACAGGCTTCGGCACTTTCGGAAACGACTTCCATGTAGGATATGGCTCCCATCGCGTGAATATGGTCGGTCAGCGCTTGCAGGGTCTGAGGATCCACACCGACATCCTTGAAGCCGACATGGGTGAGGCCAAGCGGTTCGATCAGGTCGATCACGTCAAGACAATCCTTAACCGTTTTGTCGCCGCGGGTCAGCATGAAGATGAAATCCACTTGGTCCTCCTGTTCAGACCGACGCGATCAGGCCAGCCAACCCGCCCGACCGGTCGAGCAGGTCGAGCACGGTGAACCGGTTGCGGATGAGCCGCGCCCGGCCCACCGCCTGCTGGTAAAATGCGCGGTCGAGATGAATCTCTTCGGGCGTGGTTGGCGCGCCGGCCCGCTTGAGCACCTTTTCGATGGTTGCGGCGCCAAGAAAGGTCCGTCCAAGCCGTTCCGCGTAGCCGTCCCAATTGCGGGCGAACCGGTCATTGAGTTCGTCGGCGCGCGCGGGACTGAGAATTTTGCCGGCGATCTCCGGCCAGATCGAAGGCGCCAGATCATCCCCGAACATCGCGGCAATGTCACTTTGGCCGATCGTGTCCGGCACGAGGTGCGGCCGTTTGGCAAGCATCGCCTCCTGCAGCCGCGCGGAGGTGAGGGTGGTCACGGCAATCTGTTCGCCGTGCAGAATTGCGGGCCGATCGGCGGGCGCCAGCATGTCGATATAGTGACTGATCAGATGTTCCGCCTGACTGGCCGGCGCGCTCGATCCGACAATGGCCGTGCCAAACCCGGACAGCACCAGGGTTCCGACCAGAACCCGCATGGCGCCGAGATCGCCGCCCATCAGCGCCTCTGCAAGATTGAGCAATTCAGGCTCCTCCGCCTCCAGCAGGTCGAAGGGGAGTTGCCGGTAGGGTGTGTCGAGCAGAAGGTGCGACAAGAGCCAGTCCGTCTGCGCGGTGGTGCGGCAGATGCTGTCGCCCAATCCGGCGCGGATCATGCGCTTCGGAGCCGCTGCGAGGACGTTGAGGTCAAAGAAGGCACCGGCGGGCGCCTGGGCGGGAAGGGTGTGCTTGTGCCCGTTCTCGGTGATCGAGGCCGTCAGCGACGTATAGCCGTTCATTGACGGCGCCGTTCCGAATACCGCATAGGGCTTTTCATCGCGGGCACTGGCATATTTCGTCAGGTCGTTGATCGTGCCGGAGCCGACGGCGACGAATGCATCGACGGTCGGAGCTTCTGCCCGGATGGCGTCCGACGTCGCCGTGTCGGCGTGCGGATCAGCCCTGAGAACAATGCTTTGCACGTCGAACGCGCCACCAAGTTCCTGTTCGACCCGATGACCCAGAACGGCGTGCGTGGTTGCATCTGAAACCACCGCGATCCGCCGCCCGAAACCGAGCGCGGCAACAAGATCGTGACCCCTGCCGGCAAGTTCGTCGGCGATGACGAGCGAGCGGGTCGCAACACCAATCGCGCTGCCGGTCTCATCATCGGCATAGTCGCCAGCAATGAGCCGGTCGATAACGTCTCTGTCATTTTGGTCGCGACGGCGGTCGGAATGAAACATTGCCTACTCCGCCGCCGCGGGCCGCCGGCTGCGCCGCGCCGCCATATGCGCGTCGATCCGCTCAGCCGCTGAAGCGTCGAGCACCAGACCGAGCTTGCTTCGCCGCCACAGCACGTCTTCTGCGGTTTCCGCCCATTCCTGGTCCATCAGGTAGTCGACCTCCGCGACGCTGAGGCCGCCGCCAAAATCCTCGCCGAGATCGGCACTCGTCTCCGCGTCGGCGAGAATATGTCCGCTCCGGGTTCCATATGCACGAACGAGGCGCGCGATCAGCGCGTCGTCGATCCGCCTGTGTTTGGTTTTGAGCCCTTCGGCGAAAGCCGCAAGACCCTGGCGCGGCACGTCGCCGCCCGGAAGCGGCGCGATGGCCGTCCAGTCGGGTCGTGCCGCCGCCGGCAGGAGTGGACCGAGCCGCGCCATCACGTCCTCGGCCAACCGGCGAAAGGTGGTGATCTTGCCGCCATAGACCGACAACAGGGGCGCGGCTTCAGTATCAAGCCGCAGCTCGTATTCGCGCGTCACGTCCTTGGCGCTGCCCGCTCCGTCATCATAGAGGGCGCGAACGCCCGTATAGGCGTGAACCACGTCGCCCTCGGTCAATGGCTCCGCGAAGTAGGCGTTCACGGCATCAAGCATGTACGCAATTTCGTCGGACGTGACCGAAGGCGCAACCGGCTGGCGTCCCATGTCGATGTCCGTTGTTCCAATGAGGGAGAAGCGGCCTTCATAAGGAATGACAAAGACGATCCTGCCATCGGCGTTCTGAAACGTGTAGCAGGCGTCATGCCCGAACCGGCGCCGCACCACGATATGCGATCCCTTGACGAGACGCACCAGCGGTGCGTGTGCCCCGGTCGCAAGGTCAAGAACCTCATCGACAAAGGCCCCTGCAGCATTGACCAGAACCGCGCCTTCAAACGTAACCGGACCCTGCCCGGTCTTGGCCTCCACGACCCAGCTGTTCGCGCCGCGACGGATATTCGTGGCCTCGGTTCTGGGCCGAATGTCCGCCCCGCGGTCCGCCGCGTCACGGGCATTGAGCACCACAAGCCGGCTGTCATCGACCGCGCAGTCCGAATAGACGAATCCTGAGTGGATTTCGTCAACAAGCGGCGCGCCTTCTGCGGAGGTTTTGAGATCGATCCGCCGGCTGGCGGGCAGGACCTTTCGCGGCGCCAGCGTGTCGTAGAGAAAAAGACCGGCCCGCAGCATCCATTTCGGGCGCATGCCGCGCCGGTGCGGCAGAACGAAACGCAACGGCCGGACCAGATGCGGTGCGATGCGCATCAGCACTTCCCGTTCGCCAAGGGCACCACGGACCAAACCGAATTTGTAGTGTTCGAGATAGCGCAGACCGCCGTGCACCAGCTTGGTCGACGCAGATGAGGTGGCCCCGCCGAGGTCACCCTTTTCAAGCAACAGGACCTTGAGACCACGGCCCGCTGCATCGCGCGCAATGCCCGTTCCGTTGATTCCGCCGCCGATGATGATGAGGTCGTAAGCCATGGGTTCAAAGGTAAGTCGTAATATGATTCTTCTAGGATAGTTCAGTCTGCAAGGCAATGCCGGCGGCCGAGCCCGCCCGGCGCGCGGCGAGAAGCGTCTCCGCCAGTTCGGCAAAGCCCGAGGCCGACGCCCGGGCCGTGATGTAGCTGGGAAGATGCGTCATCCGGTTGGCAAAATTGGCCACATTGGCAACGCCGACGGAAAGCGGAAAATGGGCGAACATGGGTTCATCGTTCGGGCTGTCTCCCACATAGACCACCGATTCGGGATGAGCGCGGGCATCGATGCCAAAGTGCTCCGACAATAGCGCAAGGCTCGTGCTCAATTTGTCATGGTCTCCGAACCAGGCGTTGACGTGGATCGACGAAACCTTGGCATTTGCCCCGCCATCGCGGAACAGTCCGACGATCCGGTCAACGTCTTCGCCGGGCAAGCGGGCGACGTCTTCACAAAAATCGATGGCGACATCGACCGAACGAAAATCCTGATCGGCCGCATAGGCCGAACCCGGGACCTGCGCAAAAACCCTTTCTGCAATTGCCGAAAGCTTCGCACGATCGGCTGCCCTTTGCGTGCCTGGCCGCGCGTGGAAACGCACCATCCTGCGTGCCCGCCGGTCGTAGCTGAACCAGAAGGCGCCATTCTCCCCCACAACCGCGCTGACCGGCCACTGGCGCGCGATCAGATCGCACCATCCGGCGGGCCGCCCCGTGACCGGTACCACGATCAGCCCGGCCTCATGCATTTGTTCCATTGCCCCATAGGCGCGTGCCGGCAACAGGCCGTCTTCGGTCATCGTGTCGTCGATGTCGCTGAGCACGGCCCTGACATTGCGGGCAAGCTCGACCGGGAAGGACCGCAGCGGTTCGATTTTCATCTCACTGTTAAATCATATGATGACTTATGATTAGTCTTTATGAGGCGGCTTTTCAAGCTCTTTCGGCAAGGGCGCGAAACCCGGCTACGAAATGGCCAGGCCCTGCCGGTCGAAACGGTGAAACAGCCCCTCGCGCGGTGCGAGGTGCAGCCTGTCTCCGGGCGCAAAGCTCGATTTGTCGGCGAGCCGCACAACCACCGGTTCGGCGGCCCCGGCATCGAGATAGACGAAGGAATCCGACCCCAGATTTTCCGAGTAGATGACCGTGCCGGACCAGACACCGTCGCGCTCGACGATCTGCATGTGCTCGGCCCGCACTCCCACTGTTTCGGCCGAATACTTTTCCGCCTGAGCCCCACTGAAGAAATTCATCTTCGGCGATCCGATGAAACCGGCGACAAAGAGCGAGTTTGGCTTTTCATAGAGTTCGAGCGGCGTGCCCACCTGCTGAACCACACCGTCCTTGAGCACCACGATCCGGTTTGCGAGCGTCATCGCCTCGACCTGATCGTGCGTGACGTAGATGAACGTTGTCTGCGGAAGCGTGGCGCTCAACTGCGCGATCTCGATCCGCATCTGCACCCGAAGCGCCGCATCGAGATTGCTGAGAGGTTCGTCGAACAGGAAGAGCTTCGGATCGCGGACGATCGCCCGGCCAATCGCCACGCGTTGCCTCTGTCCGCCCGAAAGCGCCTTGGGCTGCCGGTCGAGATAGGGCGTGAGCTGCAGCTTCTCGGCACTTTCGCGAACCTTGCGGTCAATGTCCTGGCGGGGCTTGCGCTGCAGGCGCAACGAGTAGGCCATGTTGTCGTAAACGCTCATATGCGGATAAAGCGCGTAGGACTGAAACACCATCGCGATGCCGCGCCGGGCCGGCGGCAGATGATTGACGACCTGTCCGCCAATCGCAATCTCACCCGAACTGACCGGTTCGAGCCCTGAAATGCAGCGCAGAAGTGTGGACTTGCCGCACCCCGACGGTCCCACGAACACCACGAATTCACCGTCGGCAACCGACAGGTTGATGTCGTGCAGCACACGCGTGTCGCCGAAGTGCTTGTTGACTTGTTCAAGGGTCAAAGACGTCATGTGCGGCGCGCATCCTGATCATAATACGTAATATGATTCTTAGACCGTCATATCCTCGCTGACAATAGGTCTTTGGCCGCGTCTTTGGCAGAGTCCGCGGACACGTGCCGGCCTCTCGGCCGCGGCGCCGGCTCACTCGACGCCGTAAGGACGGCAAAGGAACCGATTGGAAGCAACAGTTTTGGGCGATGGTCTGGTCGATGGATTCCGGCTCGCCCATTCTAGAATGAGTGAGGGTGCCCTACATGAACTTCCGGCGCTTGAACGCCCGCACGTCCGCGGCCGATAGCCGGAACCATTCACCGTTGAGTCGCTTGTCCTTGAAGCGGTTGTGCCAATAAGCCTCGATCCCGCTTGGGTCGTCGGTCCTGATCGAGTGGACCGGTTCGATCTTTTCCGGCAGTTGGACGCCGATTTCGTATTGCCGCCGATCAAGGGCGTTCGTTCGCCCAATCTTGAAGTGGCGCCCAGACTTCATGAGATAGACGAAGCCGTCGACTCCTTCGGGGGATGGCGCGTCGTCGGCGGCGGCCCGGGCAGTCGGCGCGTTGGCCTCGGCGCGGCGGATCAGATCGATTGTTGTCCGGTCCGTCCCATGCGCTTCGGCGTATTCGGCGAGCGCATGCATGATGCGTCGCTTCGGGCCAAGGCGCGCCCGAATGGTTTCCGGGGAAGGAAATGCCGGATCGGCATTTCGTTTGACCCGTAGTTCCCCATTGGTGGGTATCCGCCCAAGCTCCTGCACAAATGAAAGGTACGCCCCAAGCAGTGCCTCAGGATCGGAAGCCGGCGTCAGTGAATTGGGTGCAAGGCCCGCATCAGCCAGCACATCGCTCCATCGCGCCCAGTGCTTCATCCATTCATGCTTCTTGACGCCGGTTTCTTGGGAGAACGTTGTGCGCCCGGGCGCTTTGCCTAGGCGTCTGGCCAGCCCGATCACACTATCCAGAATTTCGTCCCGGCTGATCGTCACGACGACTCGTCCTGTGATTGCGCGTCGTCCAATGCTTTTTCGACAAGCGCGCGGATCGCCTCAGATCGCGACGGGATGGCCACCTGTTGCCGGCGCCAGTCGTCCACGCGCGCCGCCCAAGATGCAGGGGCGACTAGCTGCAATCGGACCGTGTCGGAATCGGAATCGAGCTTCGGGGGCATCGCCGAGTGCCTTCGTTAACATTATGCACAAGATGCTCATTATCAGAGTCGCCGTCGAATACCCATCCGATGTAAAACGCTCATGTTACACATGATGCTTACAACGGAGTCCCCGAATGATCGCATCGATTCTGATCTACAATCGTGTTGGTGTTCCGGTCGAAAAGACGGCCGGGCCACTTCACTTTCACCCCGTCGCGCGTCAAGTCACGCCCGCTCAAAAGGCTGAACTTCAATCGGGTCGCTCGACTTCGACTCGGATCAGTTGACCGACAGTCGGCGCTTCCGGGTTCTGACCATCGTAGATGACTGCACCCGCGAATGCCTGGCTCTTGTTGCCGATACATCGCTCTCAGGTCTGCGTGTGAACCGGGAACTGGAAACGCTCATGGCCCGGCGAGCGGAGCCAAAACCGGCAAGGGCCGCGCCGGAGCGTTCCGGTTAGGGCAGGTAAAAGACCCGTTTCAGCGGGACCTGGGTCGGCACGTTGTTGGCATCGGTTTCCATGACGTCGGCCATGTGCGCCCACCAGCGCTTCATGATCTCTGTGTCCGGCAATTCGGCCATCGTGTGATCGTCGGTGCGCGTCAGAATGCCGAACAGGTGATTGCTCTCGGGGTCATGCCAGATCGTGTAGTCCGAGACGCCTGCATCCTTGAGCGCCTGCGCGAGTTCGGGAAAGATCTCGTCGTGGCGCTTTTCGTATTCGGCGGCATACCCCGGAAAAAGGTTCATGCGAAACGCGATCCGTTCGGGCATGGCGGTTCCTAGCTCCTGACCTTGTTCATCGATTGAATCGTGGTGTCGCGAACGTGCTCGAGATGGGCCCGATAGGCAACCACTGCGGCCTCCGCATCATCGTCCATGATCGCTTCCGCGACGTCGCAATGCTGCCGCACCGAAATCTCGATGGTCCCCGGCACGGTGCTCGCCAGCCGCCGGACGTCGAGGGCGACGTCATAAAGTCCCTGCGCCAGCGCCTGCAGCATTTCATTCCCTGCCCCGATATTGATCGCCTGGTGAAACTCGATGTCGAGCAGGCGAAATGCGACCGGGTCGTGGTGGAAGGCGCGTCCGTCACGGGCCAGATCGAGAATGCGCTTGCGCATTTCGGGGACGGCGCGCTCGGTGCACATGCGCACGAGGGCAAGATCGACAACGGCCCGCGCCTCGAAATGCTCATGCACGTCATATTCGGTCACCGACAGCATGACGCTGAACGGCGCAACGAGCCGGCTCGGTGAGAGATCGGTCACCGTGTAGCGCCCGCCCTGGCGGCTTTCGAGAACCCCCATCAGCGTCAGGGCCTTGAGCGCCTCGCGAAGCGGTGGCCGGCTGATGCCAAAGGCAATGCACATCTGCTGCTCGGTCGGCAGCCGGTCGCCGGACTTGAGGTTGCCCGACTTGATCATCGCCAAAATCCGGTTGGCGACCTGCTCGGAGATCGACTGCCGGTCGAGAAGCGCCGGCGCGAAGCTCTCCTTGGGCGCAGGCCTTCGTTCCGCCTCCAGAAGCGCCGCAAACCCGTCGTCCGCCATGCCGGCCGCGGACCGATCTTCTTTCCGATTTGCGGTTTCGCTCATTTCTTTCACATGGCTCCTAGAGGCCAAGCCGGTAGAAGGCGTTCGCATTGTCGCGGTAGAATTTCTTCAGGTCCGCTTTAGACACGCCGGAAAACGCCTTGTCCAGAACCTCGACCCAGCGGGGAAGTGTGGTCGCCTGAAGGCAGATCGGATAGTCGCCGGCATAAATGGTGCGATCAAAACCGAATGCCTCGACGGTCGCATCGACGAACGGGCGAAGGTCCGCCTCCGTCCACGAGGCGTGATCCGCCTCGACCGGCAGGTCCGAAAGCTTGATCCAGAGATTGGGACATTGCGAAAGCTCGCTGACGTCGTCGCGATATTGCGCGATCGCGCCCTCGGCGATGCCGGGCTTGCCGCAATGATCGAGGATCATCGCTACGTGCGGAATGTGCTTTACGAATTCACGGACAAAATCCATCTGGGTATGGTTGACGTTGATCTCGAAGTGAAAGCCGAACTTGTCGAGCAGGTTGACCCCTTCGATGAAACTGTCGCTCAGCGTCAGTCCGCGCGGGTCCGCGTCGAACTCGACGATGCGCCTGATGCCTTTGACCGTCGGGTGCTTTTCTTTCATCTCGGCCAGCATCGGTTCGACCCGCGCGCCCCATTCGAGCGGCGCCATCGGCACGATGCCGCGGATGCGTGGATCGCGTTTGGCGCTGTCTTCGACGTATTCGATCTCCTCGAAATACTGGCCGCCTGTCGGGGTGAAATCGGCGTAGCATTCGAGAAACACCATCGCCTCGATCTCGAGGTCGCCGCAATCGCGCTGGTAATCCTCGATCTGGTACGATTTCCCGAAGAGCGGATGCCCCTTGAAGGCGGAATAGCTAAGACGGTCGAAGTCCCAGATGTGCAGGTGCGTATCGATGATCGGGAAGTCGGGCATGTTTCTCTTCCTAACGCGTCAGTCTGAATTCATTTGGATTGGGGTTCTTGAGGGTCAACCCGAAGCCCGGCAGCGAGTCGCTGAGATCGATCGCGCCGTTCCTTGCCACCGGCTCGCCGTCAAAGACGTACCAGAAGAGTTCGTTCCCGACTTCGACAGGAACCTTTGGGAAATATTCCGCAATCGGCGCCCCAAACGACGACATGCTGATGTGATAGTTGTGCATCTGTCCGGCATGGGGAATGACGGCCACATCATAGGCCTCGCAAAGGTCGGTGATCTTCTTGGCAGCGGTGATGCCGCCGACCCGGTTGACGTCGAACTGCGCGATATCGAAGGCCCGCTTGTCGATGGCGTCGCGGAAGCCCGCGAGGGTGAACTCGTGCTCGCCGCCTGAAATGGCAACGAGGTTCATCGCCTTGAGTTCGGCATAGCCCGACAGGTCGTCCGCGATCACCGGCTCTTCCACCCATCTGAGGTTGTAGGGCGCGAGCGCACGCAGCATGCGCTTGGCATATTCGAGGGTCCAGCCCATGTAGCAGTCGGCCATCAGGTCGACATTGTCGCCGATGGCCTCGCGGGTGGTTTTGACCAACTCGATATTCTTGTTGATGCCTTCGACGCCGTCCTTCGGTCCCCAGCCGAACCTCAGTTTGACCGCCTTGAAGCCCTGCTCCGCATAGGCGCACGCCTCGGTGAACAGCGTGTCGAGCGGCTGGCTATAGAGCCGGCTCGCATAGACGGGAATTTCCGGCTTGGTGCGGCCGCCCAGAAGCTTGAACACGGGCTGGCCAAGCATCTTCCCCTTGGCGTCCCAGATGGCGAGATCGACGGCGCTGATCGCCGTCATGCCGATGCCCTTGCGGCCAAATGGTAGCGTCTTGCGGTACATGGACTGCCACAGGAACTCGCTGTCCATCGGGTCGGCGCCGAAGAGAAGGGGCTTGAGATAGGTATCGATCGTCGCTTTGGTCGCGTGCGGGGCAAGCGCGGCATTGCCGATCCCCACCGTCCCGTCGTCGCAGGTTATTTCAACCACCAGCCAGCCCAGAAACCGGAACCCGGCAATCGAACCCGGCACATCGGCCACCACATCGGCCGCCGACGTGCAGAAGTGTGGGGGCATCGGCGCCACCGGCCCGATCCATTCCCATATTGTCGTTTGCACATCCGTGATGCGAGCCATGTTCGTCTCCAGTCAGCCCGGCAAGGGGCCAAGTTCATCGGCATAACGCCGCGCCCAGGCGAGGCCGCGTTCGGTTGGCGTGTCCGAGGGCAGCCGCTGTGCGCTCGGCGCGATGCCGAGCCTCAGGGCCGCAACATGCTTGCCGTAAAGAAGAAACTGCGAGAGGCTCTGCATCAGAAAACTGATCGCCGGCAACAGACTTCGATAGAGCGTTTCGGCCGCGCCGCTCTCACCCGACCGCATGGCGTGATCGATCCTGACCTGCAGGTCCACCGTCTCGATGCCCGGAATCATGCCGTCGACGCCGGCCCGGTAATTGTCCGTGAGTTCAAGCCCGCCGCGGCCGTTGAACACTTTCATTCGCCCGCCAAGGGCATCGATCAGCGTCCCGACGGCGAGGGCCGAACTTTCGGCCTTGACCAGCGAAACGTTCGGGTGCTGCCGGTTAAGTTCGGCCAGTTCGTCTGGCGTCAGCCCGACTCCCAAAAACTCGGGCGCATTCTGAATGCCGATCGGGCAGTCGAGCGCACCTGCAACCCTGCCGAAGAAGTCGATGAGCTGAGATCCGGATATCGGCGGACGCGGCGGCTGGAGAATGAGCCAGGAAGCCCCGGCGGCAATCGCCGATTTCCCCGCTGCGATCATGTCGGCAGTGTTGCCCTGCGAGATCGTGACCGCGACGGGGACCTGCCCCGCGACATCACCGATGACCCAGTTTACCAGCGCGCGCTGCTCGTCCTGCCCGAGTTTGAAGACTTCGGTACCGAGACCGAGAACGGCGATTCCGGAAGCATTGGCCGAAAGGGCGGCACCAATCTGGCGCGTCACCGCCGATCGCCTGAGGCCGCCGTCCTCGTCGAAAAAGGCATAAAGCATCGGATAGATGCCGCCGATTTCCATCGCCGTTTTCTCTCCCTCGTGCTCCGCGATCTTGGCGCCGTGGTTGGCATCGTCTCCTTGGTTTGGACGGTGAATTTGTACTTGTCAAACTAATTTTTGTCTGACAAGTTGCGCGAAATGACGACGAACGCCAATGCAGCGTCCGCGCGAAAAATGGGAGGAAGCAGGTTTGACCCTGTCTGTTTCAAGCCGCCGCACGGTTGGAAAAACTGAGCTCGACCTGCCGGTTTTCGGCTTTGGCGCCGCTCACATCGGCGAGCTCTACGGCAAGGTCAGGGAAGAAGATTCCCGCGCGACCCTTGGGGCGGCCTGGGACGCTGGCGTCCGCTATTATGACACCGCGCCCTGGTACGGGCGGGGACTTTCCGAACACCGGCTCGGCGGCTTCCTGCGGACCCTTCCCAGGGACCAATTCCAGATCACCACCAAGGTCGGCCGCACGCTGCACCGTCCCGCCGATCCAAGCAAATTCGATCGCGCCCCATGGGTGGGCGGCCTCAATTTCGAGGTGCATTTCGATTATTCCTATGACGGGATCATGCGCTCCTACGAGCAGGCCCTTCAGCGCCTGGCGCTCGACACGGTAGAGGCTCTCGTCATTCATGATCTTGACTCCGCCTACCACGAGCCGGGCGTCTTCGAGGCGCGCCAGAGGGATCTTGTCGCGACCGGCATGAAGGCGCTTCAGGAATTGAAGGCCTCCGGCGACATCCTCGCCTTCGGCATGGGCATCAACACCGCAGAGGCGCTCGAAACCGTGGCGCCGCAGGTCGATCTCGATTTCGCACTGGTTGCCATGCCCTACACGCTTCTGGATCAGGCAAGCCTTCACACCGGCATGGCCCATTGCCTTTCCAAGAATACGAGCGTCATTATCGGCGCTCCATTCGCGTCCGGCATTCTTGCAACCGGTTCCAGAAGCGATAGCAAATACGGATATGCCGCTGCACCCGCCGAAGTTCAGGAAAAGGTCCGCGGCATCGAAGCCGTCTGCGACGCGCACGGTGTCACCCTGCAATCGGCAGCCCTGCAGTTCCCGCTTGCCCACCCCGCCGTTGTCTCAATCATTCCGGGTGCGGCCAAACCGTCCGAAATCACCCAGAACGTCGCTTCGCTGCAGGCGAATATCCCCGCATCGTTCTGGTCGGATCTGAAGTCGGCAGGACTGATCGTCTCCGACGCGCCAACGCCGGACCGGGGCTGACCCTTCATGGCCGCCAACTCCACATCTTCGGCAACCCCGCTTCTCGTCTCCCGCGGCATTTCCAAGCAGTTCTCCGGCGTGGAAGTGCTGAGCGACGTGGATCTCGATCTGATGCCAGGCGAGATCCACGCGCTCCTTGGTGAGAACGGGGCAGGCAAGTCGACCTTTGCCAAGATCCTGGCGGGGGTCTATCGCCCGACGCGCGGTACCCTGACCATGAACGGCGCGCCGGTTGAGGCCTATAGCCCGATCCATGCCCAGCGCCTCGGCATCACGCTCATCCACCAGGAACCCATTTCCTTCCCGGATCTCTCGGTCGCCGAAAACCTCGTGCTTGGCCATGAGCGCGGAAGCCTTCTCGGCCGGGTTCACTGGGCCGGGATGGAACGCCGGGCCAATGAGCTCATGGACATGCTCGGCATCCGCATCGATGTCACCCGTCCCATGCGGGGCCTGTCGATCGCCGACCAGCAGATGGTCGAAATTGCCCGGGCGCTGGTTGGCGACAGCCGCCTGATCATCATGGACGAACCAACCGCGCCACTGACCCCGAAGGAAGTCGAAACGCTTTTCGGCATCGCCCGAAAGCTTCGCGACGAGGGCCGGACAATCATCTTCATTTCCCACCGTCTCGAAGAGGTGCAGGCGCTTTGTGACCGCGCCACGGTCTTCCGTGATGGCAATCTCGTCGACACGGTCAACGTCGCCGATGTCAGCGACGACGACATCATCCGCCTGATGATCGGCCGGTCGCTCAAGGAATATCTGCATAAGCAGCGCACCACGATTGGCGACGTCGCGCTGAAAGTTGAAAACCTCACCCTGCCGGGGGTCTTCAGCGACATCTCCTTTGACGTGCACAAAGGCGAAATCGTCGGTGTTGGCGGACTTGTCGGCGCCGGCCGGACCGACGTTGCGCGGGCGCTCTTTGGTGTCGAGCCCGCTGCGACCGGCAAGATTCACGTGAACGGCAGCGAGGTGGCGATCGGCGACCCGTCGACCGCGATCGATCTCGGCCTTGCCTTTGTTCCCGAGGACCGGGCCGTCGCGGGCATCTTCTCGTCGCTATCGGTGGAAAAGAACATCAGCGCCGCGGTTCCGGGCAAGATCACCAGCGGCGGCATCATCCGGCGCGCGCTTGAACACGCCGTTGCAAGCGACTCCGTCAAGAAGCTCAGAATCCGCCTCGCCTCCCTGCAGCAGCCGATCGGCGAACTGTCCGGCGGAAACCAGCAAAAGGCCATTCTTGCGCGCTGGCTTCTGACCGATCCATCCGTGCTCATTCTCGACGAACCGACACGCGGCATCGATATCGGCGTCAAGGCCGAGTTCTACGACATGATCGGCGAACTCGCGGCCGGCGGCCGCGCCATTCTTTTGATCTCGTCGGAACTTCCCGAACTCCTCGCGCTCTGCGACCGGGTACTCGTCATGTCGGAAGGCCGGCTCACCGCGAATTTCGACCGGTCCGAGGCGACCCAGGAATCGATCATGCAGGCCGCGGTTCCCCGGTCCGCGGATCAGGAGGTCGCGGCATGAACACGATCTCCAAAATCTTCCTTCGGCGCGAGGCGGGCATCTTCGTGATGATCGTCCTGTTCTGCTTGGCGGTCGGGGCCTTCAAGCCCCAGTTTCTGACGCTACAAAGCCTCAGGATCGTGCTCCTGCTCGTGCCCCTGATCCTCATCGGCGCCATGGGCCAGATGCTGGTTCTCGTTGCGCGTCACGTCGACCTTTCCATCGGCTCGACGCTTGGTTTTTCGGCCATGGTCGTGGGCATGATGTTCAAGTACTACCCCGAGATCTGGTGGCCGCTCGGCTTTCTCGTCGCCATTGGCGTTGGCGCCGGGCTCGGGCTTTTCAACGGCTTCCTGATCACTCTTTTCAGGCTGCCCGCCATCATCGTCACGCTCGGCACGCTGAACCTTTATCGCGGCCTGACCTACATCATTTCCAACGCCAAGCAGATCGACCGGCAATACGTACCCTCCGAACTCAAGGCCATGTCGCAGACGTCGCCGATCTTCGGCATTCCCTGGATCATCTTCATGATCATCGCGATTGCCCTGCTGACCTACTGGTTTGCCATGCACACCCGCGTCGGGCGCCAGATCTTCGCGCTCGGTTCGAACCCGGTCGCAGCGCAGTTGCGCGGCATCAACGTCAGCAAGATCACCCTTCTGGTCTTTGCCCTCTCCGGCGCATTGGCCGGGCTGGCCGGCATCATGTACGCGAGCCGCTGGGGCTTCGTTAATCCGTCCAACACCGGATCGGGATTCGAATTCCAGGTCATCGCGGCCGTCGTCATCGGCGGCGTGTCGATCAATGGCGGGGTCGGCACTGTGTTGGGCACCGTGCTCGGCGTGCTGCTTCTCGGTTGCGTGTCGTCGGCGCTGCCGTTGCTTGGCATTCCCGGAACCACCCAGAACGCGATCTATGGCGCGGTCATCATCATTGCGCTCCTGATCGACCGCGGCGTCCGCCAGCGCGCCATCAAGACGATTTCCGCGAAGGCCTGACGATGAGCGTGACTGAAAAATCAGAAATAGCCGCCGCGCCGCAACGTGAATCGGCCTCCGCGCGCCCGCGCTGGCAGGTCATGCTCATCCGCCCTGAGTTGATGACCTTTGTTCTGCTCATCATCGCGCTGATCGTTGCGAGTTCGCTTTCGCCCTATTTCCTCGACATTGCCTACATCCTCGACAGCTTTACCCTTTCCGCCGAACTCGCCATGGTCGCCCTGGTCCTGACCATAATGATTATCGCGGGTGAAATCGATCTGTCGCCGGCCTCGGGCATGGCGCTTGCCGCATGCACCTTCGCCTATGCCCAGCAGGCGGGCGTGCCCATCCCGCTCGCCGTCGGGGTCGGGCTTCTGACAGGCCTTGCCATGGGCCTTCTGAACGGCATTCTCGTGATCCGGTTCCAGCTGCCCTCGATCATCGTGACCATCGGCACGCTCATCTTTTATCGAGGGTTGGCACAAGTCATTGCCGGCGACCAGTCGATCAGGGTTCCGGAGTGGTTCATCGGCATCAACCGGGTGCTTGTGTTCGGCATTCCGGTTCCGGTCCTCGTCTTCGTGATCCTCTCCGTCGTTCTGGGTTTTGTGCTTTCGAGCACGATCTACGGCCGCCAGATCTATCTGATCGGCACCAACCCCATCGCCGCGCGCCACGCGGGAATTCGCGCCAACCGTATCAAGATGAGCCTTTTCCTGCTCATCGGCATCACCGCCTCGATCGCCGGCATGATGACCGCATCCCGCCTGGGCTCGGTCCGCTACGACATCGCGCTTGGTGGCGAACTGCAGATGGTCCTGATGGCCATGCTCGGCGGGACCTACATTTTCGGCGGGCGGGGCTCGATCCTCGGCACCTTCCTTGCGGCCTGGCTGCTCGTCATCGTCTCGACCGGGATGATCGTCGCCAACATTCTGCCGGCCATGCAGCTCTGCGTTCTCGGCGTGCTGCTCATCATCTCGATCATCGCAACCAATTTCATCTATTCCCGCACGCAAAGGTGACGGGATATCGCCGATAGTGGCAGTCACTCAGGAGGAAAACATGCTCAAAAAGTCAATATTGATCGGCCTGGCGTTCGGCCTTGCCACGATCGTCACAGGCGCGTTCGCCCAGGACCCGATCAAGATCGTTTACATCGGTAAGAACACGGGCAACCCGTATTTCGACAGCATCACCGGCGGCTTCGAGGATGCCTGCCAGGTCAAGGGTTGCGACTTCCTGTTCGTCGCTCCGCCGACCGCCGAGGCCACCTCGCAGATCCCCTTCATCGAGGCCCAGATTCAACGTGGCGTCAACGTGATCGGCATCGCGCCGAACAGCCCTGACGCCCTCAATCAGGTTCTCGATGAGGCTCGCGCCAAGGGCATTCTGGTTCTGACGGTCAACGGCGACCTCGTGGGCAACGAATCCCACCGCGATGCGACCATTCTGCCGGTCGACTTCACCAAGACCGGCCCGAACCAGGTCGAACTGATGGGCTCGATGATCAACTACGAAGGCGACATCGCCATTCTCTCGGCAACGACCGAAGCGCCTGACCAGAACACCTGGATCGCCGCGATGAAGGACACGCTGGCCAACAATCCGAAATATGCCAACATGCACCTCGTTGCGACCGTCTATGGCGACGACCAGCCGGAAAAGTCCACGACCGAAATGGAAGCCCTTCTGGCCAACTATCCTGACCTCGTTGGCGTGATTGCGCCGACCACGGTCGGTATCGCCGCCGCGGCCCAGGTGGTCCAGTCCCGCATGATCGCCGACAAGGTCCACGTCACCGGCCTTGGCCTGCCGAGCGAAATGCGCGACTTCGTCAAGGATGGCACCGTCTCCGCCTTCCAGCTCTGGTCGCCCTATAACGAAGGCTGGCTGGCCGTTCACTTCGCCCTTGGCGTGCTCGACGGCTCGATCAAGAACGAAGTCGGTGGAACCTTCGAAGTGCCCAATCTCGGCACGATCACGATCAACGACCTGAATGCGATGAACACCCAGGCCGAATTGACGACTTTCGACATCAACAATATCGACGATTTCAACTTCTGATCGTCACTGGGCGCCGGTCATTTCCGGCCGGCGCCCACCCCCCAACCCGAACGGATCCCAGCATGAACCAGTACGATTTCAAGGACCGCGTCGCCATTATTACCGGTGGCGGACAGGGCATCGGCTTCACCGTCGCCCAGCGCTTGCTGGCGAGCGGCGCCAAGGTCAGCATCTGGGATATCGACCAACCCCTTCTCGACAAGCTCCCCGCGAATCTTGGCGTGGGGGATGACCGCTTGCTGGCGCTCAACGCCAACATCTCCGAGGAAGATTCAATCGGGACGGCTGTCGCCGAGACAATCAGGAAATTTGGCCGGATCGACGTCCTGATCAACAACGCTGCGATTGTCGGACCCAATGCCGCGACATGGGAATATCCGATCAAGGCATTCTCCGATGTCGTGCAGGTCGGGCTCATCGGCACCTTCATGGTCTGCCGCGCCGTGGTGCCGCACATGATTGCCCAGAACTACGGACGTGTCGTCAATGTGAGTTCCGTCGCCGGCAAGGAGGGCAACCCGAAGGCCCCCGCCTATTCATCGATGAAGGCCGCTGTGCTGGCGCTGACCAAATCGCTCGGCAAGGAACTTGCGGACTACAATATCGCCGTCAACGCCGTCACGCCCGCCGTTGCCAAGACAACACTGGCGCTTAGTCAGGATCCGGCTTTCCTGCAGATGATCGTCTCGAAGATTCCGCGCGGCCGCATGCTCGAACTCTCTGAGGCCGCTTCGATGATCTGCTGGCTTGCCTCCGAAGAGAACTCGTTCACGACGGCCGCGACCTTCGACCTCTCGGGAGGTCGCGCCACCTACTGATCCGCTGCGAAATCCGGCCGCTACAATCAGGCCGGCACGCCAGAACCAGATTGAGAATGAACCAGGTGCACCCGAAGGCTCAAAATGTTTCCCAGGATTAAGCACGTTCGCGCCTTCACGGTTCGCGGCGGCGGTGCCGACTATCACGATCAAGGCTCCGACCACTGGATCGACCAGCGCATCTCGACGCCCATGTCGAAATACGCGGAATATGCCCAAAGCCGGCAGAGCTTCGGCATCAACGTTCTCGGCACTCTGGTGGTTGAAGTCGAAGCCGAAAACGGCGTGACCGGTTTTGCCGTGACCACGGGAGGCGAAATCGGGGCGTTCATCGTCGAAAAGCACCTGTCGCGTTTCGTCGAAGGAGCCGACCCCGCCGACGTCGAGCGCATCTGGGACCAGATGTTCAACGCCACCCTCTACTACGGTCGCCGCGGCATCGTGCTCAATGTCATTTCGGGCGTCGACCTCGCGATCTGGGACCTGCTCGGCAACCTTCGCCAGGAGCCGGTCTACGCCATGATCGGCGGCGCGGTACGGGATGAACAGCAGTTCTATGCCACCGGCGCGCGGCCTGACCTCGCCAAGCAAATGGGCTTCATCGGTGGCAAGATGCCTTTGGTCAACAGTCCCTCGGACGGGCGGGAGGGAATGCAGCGCAGCCTCGATCACCTCGAAAGGATGCGCAACAGCGTCGGCGACGACTTCTGGCTGATGTACGACTGCTGGATGAGTCTCGACCTCAATTATGCAACCCAGCTTGCCCAAAGGGCGCATGAATTCGGCCTCAAGTGGCTCGAAGAAGCGCTTCCCCCGGACGATTATTGGGGCTACCGCGACCTGAAGCGCAACGCGCCCAAGGGAATGATGATTTCCACCGGCGAGCACGAGGCCACGCGCTGGGGCTTCCGTCTGCTCATGGAAATGGAGTGCTGTGACATCCTGCAGCCGGACGTCGGCTGGTGCGGCGGGCTGACCGAGCTGCTCAAGATCTCGGCCATGGCCGACGCGCACCAGAAGCTCGTCATCCCGCACGGGTCGAGCGTCTATAGCTATCACTTCGTCATCACCCGGCATAATAGCCCGTTCGCCGAGTTCCTGATGATGGCGCCCAAGGCCGACAAGGTCGTGCCGATGTTCTCGCCCATGCTGATCGACGAGCCGATCCCTGAGAACGGGCGGCTGAAACTTCCTGATCGGCCAGGCTTTGGCGTCAAGCTTTCGCCCGACCTGAAACTTGCGCGGCCGCACGAGCACGAACCGAAATTAATATAGCACCGGTCCGCGCTCAGGCGGGTTGGGGAAGGGGTTCCGTGGGCTGCTCCGCCAAACGGAAATCGTCCAGCCGCGACTTCAGCCGCTCGTAGAAATGGACGAGACCTGCATCGTTCCCCGGCACGAGATTGATGCAGGTATCGATCGCAGCATTCGCGTCCTCGGACTTCAGAATGAGCGCGATAGCTTCACGGTGCGCCACATGCAGCCGCTTGAATTCCGGGCTTGCGGCGAACGCGGTATCGCCGACCAGAATGTGAATCTTTTCTCGCACCGACTTGCCCTTGAGCGCGACCGAGCCCGCTTCGAGAAATGCGAGATCGGCCACCTCTCGCCGCGTCGAATCTGAAACCACGATGTCGTAATTGACCGCCTTGCAGGCATCTTCGACCCGGGAAGCCACGTTGACCGTGTCTCCGACACAGGAATAGTCGAACCGCGTTTCGAGCCCGAGATTGCCGACCAGCGCTTTGCCCGTCGCGACGCCAATACCAATGGCAATACTCTTGACCCGGCTGTCGCGACCATAAAGTCCGAACGCGTCGCGCGCGTTGAGGGTCTTCATCTTGTTGCGCATCGCTAGCGAGGCGACGCAGGCATGCCTTGCATGTTCTTCCACATCGACCGGCGCATTCCAGAACGCCATGATCGCATCGCCGATGAACTTGTCGATCGTGCCGGATTCATCGGTGATGCAGGCGCCGAGCGCGCCGAACATGGTGTTGAGCAGATGCACCAGCTCGCCCGGCTCGAGCCCCTCGCTCAACGTGGTGAAATTGCGGATGTCGAGAAAGAGCACACTGAGGTCGCGCACTTCGCCGCCGAGTTTGACCGAGTCCGAATTGGCTTCGATCTTGGCCAGAAGCGCCGGCGCCACATAGTGGCCGAAGGCGCTGCGGATCATCCGCTTGTCCGAGTCCGAAATCAGGAACCGGAAGAAAATCATGGCCGTGTAGACCAGAAAGGCGGCACCGAGCGGGAAGGTGGGATCGACCAGCATCCCCCAGTTGACGAACGCCAACCACGATCCGCCCACTACCACGATCGCGGCAACACCGCCGACAAGCACGCTCGTAGCCGGCCCCGACCATAATAGGGTCACCACCATCAACAGGCCCAAAAGAATGAATGTGAGCAATTCGAGCCCGCTCACCCAGTCGGCGCGGAGAAGGAATTTGCCAGAGATCATCTGATCGAGCGCCTGGGCGTGCACCTCGACACCCGGCATGCTTTCGCCCATCGGCGTACCGCGGATATCGAGCAACCCGGTCGCCGAGGTTCCAATCAGGATGATGTGGCCGCCTATCGCGGCCGCCTGCATCTGGTAGTCATCGCCCAGGATTTTCGAGGCCGAGACGTAAAGGCCGGGATCGCTCTTGTGGTAGTAGAGCCACATCGCTCCCGACGCATCGGTCGGAATTTCGAAATTGCCGATCCGCACGCTTGAAACCTGACCGCTGCCCTTGTCGTCGGAAAAAACGACGATGGTCGACGCCCGCATCGCGATGCGCAGGCTCTCTATCGAAAGGGACGTATAAAGGCTCGTTCCGTCCGACCAGAGTAGCGGCAGCCGCCGAATTGTGCCGACGTCGCCGTCTGGTGCGAGGCTGATCGAGCCGAGCCCCTTGGCCGCGTCGACCAGAACCGGCAGCGAGTTGACCGTTCCCTTGAGCCGCGGCACCTGGGCAACGGGATTGGGTCCGACGACGGCAAAGCCCGATTTTGCCGTGGGCGGTGGTTCACCCTGGGACGGGGTCGCGCCAAATCCAAGAACCGATGGACTTTGACTGAGTGAATTCGCCATTTCCTGATCGAAATCGACAAGGGATGCCGCATCGATGTTCAATCCGGGATCGGCCTTGTTCAGGTCATTGGCGATCCGCGTTGGCGACATGCGATCCGGTTCGGGAAAGATCATGTCGAATGCGATCGAGGCTGCGCCCAGTTGCGTCAGCCGGTCGGTCAGGCGGGCCATCAGGTCGCGTGGCCATGGCCACTGCCCGAGCAGTTTTAGCGACTCGTCGTCGACGTCGACGATCGTGATCGGCGAACCGGCGGGGACGCGCGGCGCAACCCGCTGAAAGTTGTCAAACGCAATTTCTCTGAGGATGCGCGTAGGATAGGGGTCCGCGATGCGGACCCCGGCGAGAACGACAACGGTCAGAAGGCCGAACAGGAGCGGCAGAATCCGGCGCTTCCACATGTGCCAGCGGCTTATCCCGTAAAGGTTGAAAGCAGGTCATCGGCGAAATGCCATGACATCGCCGGCGCTGGTTGGGTCATCGGGAAAGCGTCGTCAAGACGGGCATTCTTGTTGGAATTGCCGTTCCCGTTGCCATTGCCATTCCCATTGCCGTTGCCGCCGGAATTGCCGTTGCCCTGGCCGGGATTCTGCGTTTCGCTCGTGGAGCCGCCATCATCCGCCTCACCGCCATTGCCGAGGCCCTTATTGCCCTTGCTTCCACCATTGCCCGAAGACGTATCGCCGGACGATGTGTTGCCGCTGGACGAGTTGTCCGACGACTGGCCCGAACCACCGGAACTGCCACCACTATTTGATCCGCCCGAGCCGCCGGTTGACCCGCCTTGGCCATTGTCGCCGGAAGATTGCGAGCCTGCCCCGTTTCCGGCACTGACGACCGTGCCGTCGGGCAGGGCCACGCTGCCGCCCGTTTCGCCGATGCTGCCCGTCACTGCTGAGCGGTCGATCCCGGCGCCGTTCCCGAGCCGGTGCTTGAGTCTGCAGACCGCCGTTCCGAACACCCGGAAATCGCTGAAGAGCGGGCGCTGCGAGTCGATGTAAGGGAAATCCGCCGAAGTCAGATCGAACGTGCCATCTTCCGGATCGAACAAGGTCGCTTGGGCTACCGGCGGAATGGCGCCGAAGTCACAGCGTTTGACCAGATCGACGCAGTCCCCGATGCTGGCGCACATGCTGACGGCGCCATGCAGCAGCCAGACGATGCCCTGTCCCGTCGGTTCGTCGACAAACAGATCGAAGGCCGTGCCGCGGACGCCGATCGTTCCCGTCGGCGTGTTGATTTCATAGGCTTGTTTGTCGCTGTCGCCGGTAATGAAACGGAACGTGCCACCGAGCGCATCGACAGCAAAAGACTCGACCGAATTGTCGTTGCGCAGCAGGTACCGCTCCAGCACAAGTGTCGAATTCGGTCCCACAACCATTCGCGTGTCGTCGACAAAAAGGATTTGCACCTGTCCGCTGCCGCCCGTCGAAATCGTCTGGCCCTCATAGAGGTCCGCTCCGGTCAGGACTTGCGCGGTTGTGCCGTTAAGCTCTGAAACCGCCTGCGGGTTCACGCCGACGGCGCTGCCCATTGGGTCGAGCGCTGCCGCCGGACCAGCGAGACCCAGAAGCGCCGACAGGCCCAGCAGTATCGTTGACACGCTGAATTTCTGTCTCGCCCGCGCGATCACTTGGTCGCGAACAGCGGAATTCTCGAAAAGATGCACCATCTCAATTCTCCAAGCTGCCGCCCGGCAGCGAAGCCGCCGTGCACCCGGTGAAAAAGCCGAACCGAGGCTGGTTGAGATTGTGCGCCCTGCTTTCGGCAAGCCAGTTGACCGAAGTTAACAAATTGCTAACACGCAGGTCTCTCAAGCGTCAATCAACCGGGGCGGCATTGTCGAGGCAAACACTTGAGAATTTGGGCGTTTACCACTCTGAATTCGCGTTGCGCGAAAATCGAAGGGTGAATTGCCCAAGGTTTGGGCATGTGATAACGCAGCCTCGTATGCAACCTCTGCGCACCTCTCAGGTCCCGCGCTGCTAGGATCAAGAAATTGCCTGAATTTGCACTCGTAGTTTTGCTTGGCCTGCAGACCAAACACTTCATCGCCGACTATCTGCTTCAGTTTGACTGGATGGTTGCCGAAAAAGGTGACCTCAGGAAGCTTGGCGGCTATGCCCACGCAGGCACCCATGTCATCGGCTCAGCCATCGTCCTTTTTCTCGCGGGCATCCGCCCGTCGGCGATCATAGCGCTACTGATCGCCGAATTCGTCATCCACTACACGCTCGACTACAGCAAGGTCCGCTATTCGAAGGACGTGACCCTCGATCAGAGCCCGCAGAAATACTTCGCCCTGCACGGACTCGACCAGTATTTCCACCATCTCACCTATCTGGCGATGACCTACATCGCGGTCTTTACCCCCCTCTTCTGACTGGCCATTTGCCCGGTGCCCTTCTAAAAGATGCTGTTGCGTTCATGTTTTGAACGTGGTTGCATTGCCCGGCGGAAATCCTGCATTCCCGCACCAGATTCGGGACTGATGCGAGGTTCGGGGGCGCCACTTGCAGCAAAGGCCGGCAATTCGTTTTCGCGTGGGCTTTGCACTCACGGCATGGCTTTGCCTCATGTTTGGCGGCGCGGGTCCGGCCATGGCGTCCGGGGGCGAAACCCCGTCGCTTGTGCAGGACATGGGTATCGCGATCATGGTGTCGGGTCTCTTCGCCGTCATCTTCACGCGCCTCAAGATTCCGACCATAGCGGCCTTCCTTCTCGCCGGCTTTGCGGTCGGTCCGCTCGGTCTCGGGCTCGTCACTGACCCCGCCAACATCGACACCATCGCCCAGATCGGCTTCGTGCTCCTGCTTTTCATGATCGGCCTCGAGCTCGACGTGCGTGGGCTGGTCAAGAGCGGCAAGGCCCTCATCGTTGCCGGGCTCGTTCAATACCCGCTGACCCTGGTGTTTGGTCTCCTGGTCACGCAATTGCTGCTGATGTTCGGATTTGGCGGACTTCTTGCCGAAAGCCCGCTGACCGCCTTTTACATCGGCGCGGTGATCGCCGGCTCATCCACCATCCAGGTGGTCAAGCTCTTCCAGCAGCATTTCGAACTCGACACCCAGCCGGGGCGCATCGCGCTCGCCCTCCTGATTTTTCAGGACCTCTGGGCCATCGTCGTAACGCTCGTGCAGCCCAACCTGTCGCACCCCGAGGTCGGCCCCATCCTCTTTTCCTTCGAGGGCATCTTCGTCCTGCTGCTCATCGCGCTGCTGTTTTCGCGCGTCGTCATTTCTCGGTTCTTCCACTGGATCTCGAAATCGCCGGAACTGATCGTTCTGAGTTCCCTCAGCTGGTGCTTTGCCGTCGTCTTCGTTGGCGCCGAAATCGACAAGATCACCGCGATGATGGGCTTCAATTTCCACATGGCCGTCGGCTCGGGCGTCAGCGCCCTGATCGCCGGTGCCGTGATCGCCAACATGCCCTTCAGCATCGAGATCACCACCAAGGTCGGCATCCTCAAGGACTTCTTCGTAACCCTCTTCTTCGTCGGGCTCGGAATCTCGGTGCCGGCCATCACCGGCTGGGATGTTCCGATCCTTGCCGTTGTCATGGCCCTGATCGCGGTTGTATCGCGCCAGATCCTGTTCTTTCCGCTTCTCTATTGGCTCGGCGTTGACCCCAGAAGCGCGGAAGTTTCATCTGTGAGACTGGCGCAGATTTCGGAATTCGGTCTTGTCATTGTCTTCCTCGGCGTGACTTCGGGTCAGCTCTCGCCGGAATTCAGCAGCGCCGTCATCCTCGCTTTCGTCCTGACTGCCCTTGCCACGACCCCGATGTTCGAGCGGGCCTATGCGATCTACGACCGGCTGCGCGTGCCGCTTAACCGCATGGGTTTCAAGGAACCCGAGGTCATCGCCCCGGAAGAAAGCGTGCAGTTCGAGGTCGCCTTTCTCGGACTGCACCGGGACGCCTCGTCCCTTCTGCATGAGTTGGCGGCCACCAAGCCGGAAATATTGCCGCGCGTTCTGGTGATCGACTTCAACGTCGCGCTTCATGCGAAAATCCGCGAAATGGGCGTCGAGGTCGAATACGGCGATATCTCGAATACCGAAACGCTCCTGCATGCCGGTATCGACAAGGCCAAGATCATCATCTGCACAATTTCCGATGACCTGCTGCGCGGCATCAATAATCTCGACCTGGTGCGATCCGTTCGCGCCGCCTGTCCCGACGCGATCATTATCTCCAACGCCGTCAACATGAAGGCCTATGAGGAGATCATGCAGGCGGGCGCCGACTATGTGTACATGGCCCGGGTGGAAGTGGCCGAGGCGCTTCTCGAGATGCTGGACTATGCACTCCAGTCCCGGCTCGAAGACTATCGCACCCAGCTTGCCGGCCGGCGCCTGCACCCCACCAAGCGCAAAGAAGTTCTCGACTAGGAAGGGCCGAAGCGCGGCAAGGGCCGGTGCGGCCCGACCGTTTGGTAGCGGTCCGGCAACTTTGACCAATCCGGCTTGTTGGCATTCTGGCGCCCGCCGCCTGGGCGCCACCTCACCGATTTCGCGCAACCCCGGTTTGCGCTAGCGTCGGACCACTTTGGCAAACCAACCGCCCACCACTGCATCAACAAAACTCGCTGCGCTTCTGGCGATGGCGGATCACCTGCATGGGGAAATGATCGGCAATCTCGAAACCCGCCTGATCTCAATCCTGGCCCCTGAAGGCGGCTTGCCCGCAACGCTGAATGATGGCACCTCGCCCACCTGTTATCTCTGCTGTCCGAGCGTTGCCTACATCGACTATGCCCTCGCCGAATTGCGCAACTTTTCGGCGCGGCGCGGTCTCAAATTTGCGCTTGGCGCGCTGCTGGCCGCTTGCCGGCCGCTCATGAAAGCAACCGGCCTTGATTGTCAGATCCAGCCCAACAACTGGCTGATTGCGACCAATCTGCCGCCGGATATTGATCGCACCACACTCGAAAACCTCACCCGGCAGCTGGTCCAGAACCATCCCGGCCGGGCCATCGTCTGGCGGTCGCTCAACGAATTGAGTGACGCAGCGCTGTTGCGGGATTTTGCCGCCGCTGACTATCGCCTGCTGCCGGCCCGCCAGATTTATCTCTTCGACTGCCGGACGGCGCCGCCGCCGATGGCTCGGGATGAAAGGCGGGATATGGCTCTGCTTCACGCGTCCGACTATGCGTTTGTTGAAGCATACGAAATCGGACCTGAAGACTATCCACGCATGGCCGAGCTCTATGCGAAACTCTATCTCGACAAATATACGTCACTCAACCCGCGCTATACGGCGCACTTCATGGAAGCGGCGCATCGCGGAAACCTTCTGACCTTTTTCGGGCTGAGACGCGGCGGCCGGCTCGACGGCATTATCGGCTTTTTCGAGGAAGGCGC
The DNA here is from genome assembly GCA_020638095.1 of Hyphomicrobiaceae bacterium. Classification (GTDB taxonomy): domain Bacteria; phylum Pseudomonadota; class Alphaproteobacteria; order Rhizobiales; family Devosiaceae; genus JACKJF01. Next base: position 807,815 of record JACKJF010000003.1, read on the forward strand.
GGTCATGTCGGCACCCGTCGTCGGCTATGACACCAGCGTTCCGCAAGAGCTAGGGCTCTATCGGCGCCTGATGGCCATCGGCATGCACCGGGCACGGCAAGGAAACAGGCTTTACAACATGAGCGCTGGCGCAGCCGGCTTCAAACGCAACCGCAGCGCGGTGCCTGCCATCGAATATAGCGCCGTCTATGTGCGCCATCTGTCCCCGCCCAATAAAGCCGCAACCCGCATCGTCGAGGCAATTCTGAATTTGGTCGGCAAGCCCCTGTTGAAAAGGTTCGAGTTGTGACGGTTTCCCCCTCGAAATGGGTCGCGGTGGCGAGGTCCGGAACGGTCGGACGCAAGCCCGTCGCGTTCAGCATCGACGGAACCCCGCTCGTCATCTTCCGCCTCGATGACAAACTTCATTGTCTCCTCGACCGTTGCCCTCATCGCTCGACGCCGCTGTCGGGCGGCAGGTTAGTGTCGGGATCGCTCGAATGCCCCTATCATGGCTGGCGGTTCAATGGCGCTGGCCACTGCACTGCGGTCCCGGGCCACGTGGGCAGCTTGCCGCGCTACCGAGTTCCGGCAAGACCCATATGCGAGCATGGCGGGCTGGTCTACGTTGCCACTGGCCGCGACCCCGGCGAGCCTTACCTGACATCTCTGTCGGGTACGCACACGGCCGTGCTTTTCGCTGAAAGTGCGGTTCGCTCGACCCTCGCCGAAGTGGCCGAGAACATTCTCGATGCCACGCACACTCATTACATCCACAAAGGTGTCCTGCGCGGTCTCAGCGACCGTCGCTACACGGTTTCCGTCACGGTTTCCGGCGGTGACGGCTGGGTCGAGGCGCGCTACGAAGGCGAGCCGCGCCAGGAGGGACTGGTCAGCCGCCTGTTCGAAGGCGAGCGCTCGGTCAGCATTGGCCGGTTCATTGCGCCGGGAATTGCCGAAGTCGAATTCTGGGGCAGGTCCGGCCCCAGTCTCGTGACCACCTTTCACCTTCGTCAGCATTCACCTGACGAAGTGCGCGGCATCGGCATTCTCGCCGGTCCCGCTGAGGGCGGGCTAGGCTTTATCAAGGGCCTGTTTCTTTATCCGCTCTTTCGGCTGGCGGTGGCGCAGGACCGCGCCATTCTTTCTGCGGCGCATGACCGGCGGAAGCTTTTTCCCGAGCAGAAACAGGTTGTCGGTCCGCTCGATGTCATGCGGCAGCACATCGATGCGATTCTTGCCGGCAAAAGGCCAAGCGTCGCCGATGCACCGGTGACCCTGACGATGGAACTCTAGAGCATGTTCGGGAAAAGTGCGCAGCGGTTTTCCGGTTCGAACATGCGATGATACAAAGGCTTAGACCATTCGTTTTGATTCCATCAAAACGTGACATGGTCTAGTTCAGAGTCTCGCCGTTCCACTCGATATCGTCGGTGGCCGCCTGCTGCAGCGTCTTGCCGGTTCGGGCCGCGATCAGGGCGATTTCGCCGAGCGCCAGAAACTGCGACAGGCCAAGCCAGCGATCACCGGGCGCGGCGAGAAGGTTCTTCATGCGCCCCATGTCGCCAAGCCAGCGCCGGAACTCGCGCTGCCTCAGGGCCGGCAACAGCCCATAGACCAAAAGCGCAAGTGGCACGGTCATCGGCTGAAGATCATTGGCTTTTGCGGACGTGCCGTTCACCATCGCATCGGCCAGACCGTCGCCCATCCCGAAGAAATGAAGTCCGCTGGTCGCCCTCGGGTTGCACTCGATGACGCGAAGCACGCCATCGCCGTCACGACGGAAGTCGAACGAAATCTGGCCCGTCCATTTGGTCCGTGCGACGTAGCCGGCCGCGAAACGTTGAACTTCCGGCGCATCGACCGGCTCGAAGGCCACGCCGGCGCCCAGCCCGGCCCGATAAAGCGGACGATAGCAGGTGAAAGCCAGAAGCTTGCCCTCAACCGCAATCGCGTAGGCGCAGATTTCCTCACCGGGCAGAAAATCCTGCACGACCCAAGGGTCGTTTTCGCTTGGTGCCAGCGCCTCGACGGACCGCCGGTCCGGCCGGACGAGCGTGCGCGACGCAAAGCGTGAAAAGGCCGGCTTGAGCACTTTTGACGTTGCATCCCCGATGTCGGTCAGTTGCGGGCGCGAGGTCACAAGATCGGTGCGCGGCGCATCGGCGCCGAGCCCGCGAGAGCCCTCGGCAAACCGGCCCTTGTGATGAGCGTTGGCGAGCACTTCGAATGGCGGCGCAAAGACCGGAATGGATTTTCCGGCAACGTCTCGCGCTGCGGCCAGAAAGAACACTTCCTCGCAGGTCGGGACGACGAGATCGATGGATTTTTCGTCGACCACACGAGCCACCGCATGAGCATAGGCGGCAAAGTTTCTGCGGGGCGGCGGCAGCCGCACATGGCCTTTGGCCGAGCGGGTTGGCCGTGAAACCGGAAAGCGATGCGTATCGGCAAGCCAGACACTGTGTCCCGCGGCATGAAAAAGTCGGGCCAGATGCAGCGCGACCGGCGCCCGCGCCCCGGTGACGAGAATATTGGTCATTCGCGCCAGCGCCGTTCGACCCGCCGGAGTTTGCGCACCGAGATTTCGATCTCGGCGGGTCGGCTCAGTGTGATCCCTGCATCGACACCAAGCGATTGGAGAAGCGACGCGACCGCGTTTTTGGCCCTGATCGCTGCTTCGTCGGGCAGTGCCGCCGCCAGTGACAGTTCCACGGTTGAGGGGCCGGTTTGCACCAGCCGGAAATCATCGATCCGCCGGTCCGCATCGACGATGGCATTCCGGAGAATGTCGGGGGTCACCTTGCGCGGGCCTGTCGCCGAGGAAAAAACCAGCATATCGTCCAAGCGCCCTTCGATCTGTTTGATTGCTTGCAGCGGCGAACCGCACGGGCAGGGCCGGGAGTCGAGGCGCAAAAGATCGTTCATGCGATAGCGCACCATTGCCTGCGTATCCCGGCTGAAATCGGTGATGATGGGCGTGACAAGGTCGGAGCCGGCACCGGCTGGCTCGAGTTCGATCCGCATCGCGTCTTCGGCCAGGTGCAGGGTTCCGTGTTCGCAGGCCACACCCAGAACCCCCTCCGTCGCCATGTAGATTTCGCGGACAGTCACGCTAAACCTCGCCTCGATGATCTCGCGATCCATGGGGTCGAGCACTTCGGCCGCGGAAAAGACATGCCGCACGCCGCCAAATTTCAGATTCTGGCCCGCGAGCCAGCGCAGGACCTTGGGCGGCGCGATGATCGTGTCGGGATCGAACACGTCGACTTCCGGTCCGCAGACCTCGATGCCGCGATGAAGATCAAAGAAGCGCAGCGTCAGAAAGCTTTGGCCTGCAGCCTGGTAAAGGCTGGAGTCGAGCGGCAGGATCAGCGCGACGCGGGCGCGGCGCAGACGCGGCATGGTCTTGGCCACCATTGTGCCGAGCCAGCGCCAGCGCTCCGACTCTGAGATGACATAAAGGCCGCGATTGCCGCTCGTGCCGGTGCTGGCGCCGACATGAAAGCCGTCCGAACGGCCGCCGGTTTCGATGATCCTCCATGCGCTTTTGGCATCGAGACGGAGGCGGTTGAAGGCCTCGTAGCGTCCCATCAGCGCCGCCTTGTCGATCACAGGCAGATCGGCAAAATTCACATCCGCCAACTTTGAATAGTAATCGACGTGCCGGAGCACCCGCTGCCGGAATCGGGAGATCTGCTTCTCCTGCCAGCGTGTCACGTCCGCGCGGGTTTTCAACACGCGCTGCAATCGTCGTGTGCGCCAGAACGCCCAGACCGCCTCCATGGGTGGCCAGATTGAAGAAATCCCGGTCACGGCCCGACCCTGTCGTGGCAAAGGACGACGCGTCCGCCCGCCTCGGCAAAGTCCCGCACGCGGCGTGCCGACCGGCGCATGACGTCTGCGTCTTCATAAACGAGGCGGGCAGGCCCTGAGGGCAAACGGTCGGCAAGCGCGTCGCTGAGCCAGGTTGCATCGACCGCGTAAAGAAGCGGCGGTGAAAGCGACGGCCAGTAAAGGCCGAAATGACCCAGCGCATGTCCGGGCAGATCGACGGCGAAACAACTGCCGTCGCCGAAAAGGTCATGGCCTGGACCGAGCGCCGGTCCAAGGTCACGGATGGGGCCATTTTCTATGGGGCGCAACCGGTCGGCAAAATTATGCGGCAGCAATTCGCTGAATATGCCGCGATGGAGCCGGGCAAGTACCCCCATTCGCCTCATCGCCTCGAAGGCCCGGCCGCTGACGGCAAACTCCGCGTTGGGAAAGTCCATAAGGCCTGAAATATGATCGGGATGAAAGTGCGTGACCACGATCAGTCTCACATCGGCAGCGGAGTGCCCCTGCCGTTCAAGAACGGCCAACGGCTGCCCTTCTGGGTGCAGCACCGGGTTGAGAACGCGGCCATAAAGTTTCAGCATCACACTGCGCTCGCGGCTGGACGTCGCCCGCGGCCCGTAGCCGGTATCGATCAGGACCGGACCAAGCTCAGGATGCGAAACGAACCCATAGCGCACGCCGATCTCAATTGCGCGGACGCGGCCCCGTTTCATGACCAGGAATTCGGGCGCCCGCACCGTTGCGCTGTTGATGAATAGCGGTTCTGTCACAGCCGGCCGAGCCCCTCTTCGAAACTGACGGCCGGCGTCCAGTTCAAAAGCCTCTTTGCCCGCGAAATGTCGAGCGTCTGGCTAAAGGCAAAAATGCCGAGCGAGTAGCGCGTAGCCACGGGCTCGGGCCGGTGCGGAAGAAGCGCACATGCGGCCTCCGCCATTCCCGCTAGGGCAAGCGCCAGTCCGGCGGGCATTTCGCGCCAGCGCACGGAAACGCCCTCAGACGCGCAGGCCTTTTCAACGATGTCCATGATCGGCAGGGGCACGCCGCCGCTGATATTGAATGCATGCGAAGCAAGCGAATCCGGCGCATTGAGAGTCGCTAATACCGCTGAAACCACATCGTCGACATGGGTGATGTCGGTCGCCGCCCGGCCCGACCGCATCAGCGGCAGGGGTCCGCGCCGCGCCGCCCGGGTCAGTCTTGGCAGCAGCGACGAGTCGCCCGCTCCATAAATGCCCCTTGGCCTTAGAATGACGGGTTTAATGTCTGGCGCGGCAAGCACAATAGTCTCTGCCGCTCGCTTGCTCGCCGCATAGGCATTGACGGGCGGTGGCAAGGGTACGTCTTCGGCAACACTCAACTGATCCTCAAAGCGGAAATAGATACTGGGCGATGAAATGTGGACGAAGCGCTTCACCCCGGCGTCGCGTGCCAGTTTGATCGCGGTTCTTGTGCCTTCGACGTTGGCTGAAACAAACGCGCGCGTCGCGCCCCAGTTCGACGACAGTGCCGCCGCGTGAACGAACGCATCGGCGTCAGGCACGCGTGGGCATGATTCCGGCCGTTCCAGGTCTGAGGGGACAAACGCGGCTCCTATCTCCTCCAGTATTCTTCCTTTCTCGATATCGCGCCCAAGCGCCACGACGCCGATCCCATCGCTCAGAAGGCGCCTCACGAGATGCGTGCCAAGAAATCCAGTCGCCCCGCTGACAATCACACGCATCGCCTAGGTCACCAGCGCCAGGCCGCCGATGGAAATGCCCGCCGACGTGCCGAGCATCAGTACCTTCGTGCCCGGTGGCATGCGTCCGGCGCGGCGCGCCACGTCGAGTGCTGTCGGCAGCGAAGCGGCGACCTGATTGCCGAAGTCGCGCGCAATATCGACGACAATATTCGCGCGGAACCCGGACTTTTTGGCGAGATGCGCCAGCGCACCCGGGCTCGCCTGATGCGGAACCACCAGGTCGACCTCGTCCCTCTGCCATCCGGCGCGGGCGAGAAGACGATCGAGAAAGCCGGGAAAGTGCTTCAGCGTCTCGCGAAACAGGCGCTCGCCGTCCATTTCGAAATAGGACCGCGCGGCGAAATCATCGGGCTGCAGGTGAAAGTCGTAACGTGTTCCCCCCGCGCCGAGCTGGCACGCTTCATAGGCGGACGGATAGGTCTCCATCGCCGCCCCGATAAGCCCCGCCGGTCCGTCACCGGGCGATACGATCGCTGCGGCGGCACCATCGCCAAATAGGCCGGCTACTCTTGGATGCTCAGCCCACGGCAGGGCGCGCGACGCGACCTCGGAAGCGACGACCAGCGCCCTTTGGTGCCGGCCGGCCAGAAGTGACGCGGCCACAAGGTCAAGCGCCGTCAGAAAGCTGAGGCAGGTCGAGTTGATGTCGTAGCTGGCGCACGAGCCATCACGAATTCCAAGCCTTTGCTGCACCAGCGGCGCCGTCGCGGGGATGCTCTGATAGGGTACCGCCGCCGCAAAGACCAGAAGATCGATGTCGCCGGGCGTCAGGCCAGCATTCGTCAGGGCTTGCAGACTAGCGTCAACGGCGAGGTCGACCTGGTCTTCGCCGGCGCAGATGTAGCGGCTCTGAACGCCAGTTTGCTTGAACAACCATCCCCGGGGCTTGCCCAGTTCCGCATCGATATCGTCGGAAAGCCGGCGGTTTCGGGGAACCGCAGAACCCGTTCCGTCAATCCTGATGGGCATACGCAAATTGGGCCGTTCCGCGCTTGATCTTGCTCCCAAGGATGCGGCATCGCGTTGGGAGTCGCAAGCGCGTCGATGCGCCGGACGGCTTGGCTAAACGGTCAGATGTTTCCTTATATCTTCGCGGTCGAGGTCACTTGCCACGCCCGAATGGAGAATTTCGCCGCGATCCATGACATAGATCGCATCCGCCAGTTCCCGGCAGAAATCGAGATATTGTTCGACCAGCAAAACGGTGATGCCGAGCTCGTCGCGCAGAAACTGCAGGGCTCGTCCGATATCCTTGATGATCGAGGGCTGGATACCCTCCGTCGGCTCGTCGAGCACCAGGATTTTCGGGCGGGTCACCAGCGCGCGTCCGATCGCCAGTTGCTGCTGCTGCCCGCCCGAAAGGTCGCCACCGCGTCGCGAAAGCATGTCCTTGAGCACCGGAAAGAGGGTGAAGAGGAAATCGGGGAAGGTCCGGTCAAAGGTCCTGAGGCCCGCATATCCGGTTTCGAGATTTTCCCTGACCGTTAGCAGCGGAAAGATTTCCCGCCCCTGCGGCACGTAGCCGATGCCGCGCCGCGCCCGCGCATAGGGCGGCAATTTCCTCAGCGGTTCGTCGTCGATCACGACGTCTCCCGCGCTCGGCAGGTGAATGCCGGTGATCGCCCGCAAAAGGCTCGATTTGCCGACACCGTTGCGCCCGAGAACGGCGGTGATCTTGCCACTTTCCGCCGTTACCGAAACGTTCCGCAGCGCCTGGGCGGCGCCATAGTGAAGGTCGATGTTCGACGCAATGAGCGTGGCCATGGTCTATCGCCCCAGATAACTCTCGATGACCCGTGGGTCGGCGCTGACCTGATCGAGCGAGCCATAGGCCAGAACCGTGCCTTCGGCCAAGCAGGTGACCTTGCAGCCGAGGTCGCGCACGAAACTCATGTCGTGCTCGACGACGACCACCGATCGGGTCTCGGATATTGATCTCAGAAGCTTTGCCGTTTCGACCGTTTCCGCATCGGTCATGCCGGCCACGGGTTCGTCGACCAGAAGAAGCTTCGGGTCCTGCGCCAGAAGCATGCCGATTTCGAGCCATTGTTTCTGGCCATGGCTGAGATTGGCCGCAAGGTCGTTCTGGCGCGAAGTCAGACGGATAGTTTCGAGAATTTCCGATATGCGCGCGAGGTCGTCGGCGCTCGGCTCATAGAACAGGGCGGCGAACACGCCGCGCGGGGCCTTCAATGCCAGTTGCAGATTGTCCCGGACCGAGTGGCTCTCAAAGACGGTCGGTTTCTGGAATTTCCGGCCGATGCCGAGTTCGGCAATATCGGCCTCGTCGCGTTTTGTCAGGTCGATACTGTTCTCGAAGAGCACCTTGCCCTCGTCGGGCCGGGTCTTGCCGGTGATGATGTCCATCATCGTCGTCTTGCCCGCGCCGTTCGGCCCGATGATCGCCTGCAATTCGTGCGGCATCACGATCAGCGACAATGCATTGAGCGCCTTGAACCCGTCGAACGAGACCGAGACGCCGTCAAGATGCAGAAGCGACGTTTCTCGCGTCATGCCTGCTCCTTCGCCTCGGATTCGGAAGGAATGTCGACGATCTCCGCCTCCGGGTCAGTGTCGCGTCCTTCTTCGGCCTCGATCGACGCGCGACGGGCCCTCAGCGCCGTCCAGCCCGAATGGATGGTGCCCACAATGCCCCTGGGCAGAAGGATGGTGACGAGAACGAACAGGCCGCCGAGCGCGAAAAGCCAGAATTCGGGCAGGACCCCTGTGAACCACGACTTGCCGGCATTGACCGCGATCGCCCCGATGATCGGCCCGACCAGGGTTCCCCGCCCGCCAACGGCAGTCCAGATGACGATCTCGATCGAGTTGGCCGGCGCGAATTCGCCCGGATTGATGATGCCGACCTGTGGCACGTAGAGCGCTCCGGCGATACCGGCCATGATCGCGGAGACGACGAAGGCGAAGAGCTTCATGTTGTCGGCGCGATAGCCGAGAAACCGCGTGCGGCTTTCCGCGTCCCGGATCGCGATCATCACCTTGCCAAGCTTGGAGGAAACGATGAGCTGGGCGGCGTAAAAGGCGAGGGCCAGTGCAATGGCGGAGGCGGCGAAAAGCGCGGCACGCGTCGTGGCGTCCTGGAGCGGAAAGCCGAGAATGTCCTTGAAGTCGGTCAGGCCGTTATTGCCGCCGAACCCCATATCGTTGCGGAAGAAGGCCAGCAGAAGGGCATAGGTCATCGCCTGGGTGATGATCGAGAGATAGACCCCGGTTACCCGCGAGCGGAAGGCGAACCAGCCGAAGACGAAGGCGAGTAGGCCTGGAACCACGACGACCATCACCATGGCGAACCAGAACATGTCGAACCCGTTCCAATACCAGGGCAGGTCCTTGTAGTTGAGGAACACCATGAAGTCCGGCAGAACCGGGTTGGCGTAGACCCCGCGGTCGCCGATCTGACGCATCAGATACATGCCCATCGCATAGCCGCCGAGCGCAAAGAAGGCGCCATGGCCAAGCGAAAGGATGCCGACATAGCCCCAGACCAGATCGAGTGCCAGGGCCAGCATGGCATAGGTCAGGTACTTGCCGAACAACGGCACGAAATGGTTGGCGATGTGGAGCGGATGCCCGTCGGGCAGCAAAAGGTTCGAGATGGGAACGAAGATGGCCAGCGCCACGAGCACGCCGACGACCCAATAGGTCTTGGTGCCGAGACCCTGAAGAAGCCAGCGCGTGATCATTGCTCCACCGCCCGCCCCTTGAGGGCGAAGAGCCCGCGCGGCCGCCGCTGGATGAATAGGATGATGAAGACCAGAATGACGATCTTGCCGAGGACAGCACCCGCATAGGGCTCGAGAAACTTGTTGGCGACGCCAAGGGTCAGGGCGCCAACCAGCGTACCCCAGAGATTGCCGACGCCGCCAAAGACCACCACCATGAAACTGTCGATGATGTAGCCCTGCCCGAGATTGGGCGACACGTTGTCGATTTGGCTGAGCGCTACCCCGGCCATGCCGGCGATGCCCGAACCGAGCCCGAAAGTAAGCGCATCGACGAATGGCGTGCGGATGCCCATCGACGAGGCCATGCGCCGGTTCTGCGTCACCGCCCGCATCTGCAGGCCAAGCGGCGTTCGGTTGAGGACGGCAAGCAGGATGGCAAATACGGCAAGCGCGAAAACCACGATCCACATCCGGTTCCAGGTGATCGACAGTTGCCCGAGATCGAACGCCCCGGACATGAAGCTGGGATTGCCGACTTCGCGGTTGTTCGGGCCGAAGATCGTCCTGACCGCCTGTTGCAGGATGAGCGACAGGCCCCAGGTCGCCAGAAGCGTTTCAAGCGGACGCCCGTAGAGCCAGCGGATGATGCCGCGCTCGATGGCAATGCCGACCAGTGCTGTGACGAGAAAAGCGAGCGGCAGGGCTATGGCGAGGGAATAGTCGAACAGCTCCGGCGCATTGTTGCGGATCGCGTCCTGCACCACGAAGGTCGTGTAGGCGCCGAGCATGACGATTTCGCCATGCGCCATGTTGATGACGCCCATCACACCGAATGTGATCGCAAGCCCGATCGCGGCGAGCAGGAGCACCGAGCCGAGCGAGATGCCGTACCAGACATTCTGCCCGGCGGCCCAGATGGCAAGCACGTCCTGGATATCGCCGATCGCGTCGTCAACCGCCGGCCGGATTTCCGCTGATGCCGTCCCCTGAACGCCGGTCAGCACCGCAAGCGCGTCACGATCGCCGCGGGCCTTGAGCGTTGCGACGGCAGCCAGCTGCTCGTCGGCCGGGAAATCATTGCGCAGGACGATCACGGCCCGCGCCTCGTTGAGGATCGCGGCAATCGCCGGGTCGGCTTCCTCAGCCAGCGCCGCATCGATCAGGTCGATCGTCTCCGGGTCGGCCGTCTTCAGAATGTTTTCCGCGGCGGCGCGCCGGTTGGCCGGATCAGGCGACATCAAGGTCAACTGACCCATAGCCGAGTCGATGGTGCGGCGGAGGGAGTTGTTCACCTTGATCTTTTCAGCATCGCGCTGGCCGACTTCGCCGAGCGCCGCCCCGCTGATCGGGTCGGAGATTTCGTAATTGCTGCCTTTGCGTTCCGCTATGACGACGCGCTTGTCCGCGTTCACGACATAAAGGTCGCCGTCCCGCAGGGCCTGAAGCAGAGGCGCGAGGTCGGATTCGCCCGTGGCCGCCAACTGGGTCACAACTTCTGCCCGGTCGCTATAGGACCCGTCGGGCAACTTTTGCACCAGCGCCGCGGCCGCCTCGGAAAGGGTTTGCGCCCCGGCGGGTGCGACAGACGCAAAAAGCGCCAGAACGAGCAGCAGCGCCGTTCCGGCAATCCTGGTTACAAGGCTTGGTTTGGTGCGGGCAGGCAATCGGGCCATCCTTGTCGGAAGGGGCGTGGCGGCTACGTATGAGCCGCCACGCGAGGTTCGCTACTGGGCGGAGCCGCCGCAGGTTCCCGTTGCGGTATTGAAGTTGCCGCAGCTGAGCGGTGCGCGCCAATCGGAGATCAGCACCGCCGAATCCGGCAGATAGTCGGACCATGCATCACCCGGCACCAGGCCCGGCGTCTGCCAGACGATGTCGAACTGGCCATCGTCCTGGATCTCGCCGATCAGCACCGGCTTGGTGATGTGATGGTTCGGCATCATCGCCGAATAGCCGCCCGAGAGGTTCGGCACGGAAGTGCCCGGCAGGGCATCGATCACCGCGTCCGGATCTGTCGTGCCGGCTGCCTCGACCGCCTTCACCCACATGTTGAAGCCGATATAGTGGGCTTCCATCGGATCGTTGGTCACGCGGTCGTCGTTGCCGATATAGGCGTGCCAGGCGTCGATGAAGTCGGCATTTTCCGGCGTGTCGACCGACTCGAAATAGTTCCATGCGGCGAGGTGACCGACGAGCGGACCGGTATCGAGACCAGCCAGTTCCTCTTCACCCACCGAGAACGCGACGACCGGAATGTCCTCGGCCGAAATGCCCTGGTTCCCCAGTTCCTTGTAGAACGGCACGTTGGCGTCGCCATTGACCGTCGAAACCACGGCGGTCTTCTTGCCTGCCGAGCCGAACGCCTTGATCGCTGAGACTTCCGTCTGCCAGTCGGAGAAGCCGAATGGCGTGTAGTTGATCATGATGTCTTCATCGGCCACGCCCTTGGCCTTGAGATAGGCCTCGAGAATCTTGTTGGTCGTGCGCGGATAGACATAGTCCGTGCCTTCCAGAACCCAGCGCTCGACCCCTTCTTCGTTCATCAGGTAGTCGACGGCGGGAATGGCCTGCTGGTTCGGGGCGGCGCCGGTGTAGAATACGTTGCGTTCGGATTCTTCACCCTCGTATTGCACGGGGTAGAAGAGGATGCTGTCGAGCTCCTTGAAGACCGGCAGAACCGACTTGCGGCTGACCGAGGTCCAGCAGCCGAACACCACGTCGACACCGTCGACCGAAATCAGCTCACGGGCCTTTTCCGCAAAGAGTGGCCAGTCCGATGCAGGGTCGACCACGACCGGTTCGAGCATCTTGCCCAACAGGCCGCCCTTCTTGTTCTGCTCGTCGATCAGGAACAGCATTGTGTCCTTGAGCGTCGTTTCCGAAATGGCCATCGTGCCCGAAAGCGAATGCAGGATGCCTACCTTGATTGTGTCGCCCTCGGCATAGGCGGGCAGGCTGGCCATGCCGATGGCGCCGGCGACCGCAACAGCGGCGAGCCCGGCGAGAATGCGCGATGATCTCATGTTTTTCGTCCCCAATGGTCGGATGTATCAGCGGCCCGGCATCGAGACCGGGTCCACGCCCAACCTTGGCGGGTGCGGGGTGGCTTCCATATACGTCGATTGACGTAGGCGGCTCCCGCCTTCGCCGCCCCACCCTGCAATTGGGGATGCAGCCTTGAAAATTTGTGCTAGAAGCCGTTGAACACTTCTTCGGCGTTTTTCGATAGTGCACAAGAAATAGGCAAATCCGAACGGCATGGCGCGACAGCGGATCATCCCTATCCGGCGCGAGTACAATCGCTGGGTGGCCAATCAGACCCTCGAAGACTATGCGCTGCGGTTCACCGCAAAATCCGCGCGCCGCTATTCGTCACAGCGCATTTCCCAAACCGCCATCGGAGCCATATCCTTCCTGGCGCTCGAAGCCATCGGCGGCACCATCACCCTTTCCTACGGCACCACCAACGCGCTCGCCGCGATCATGGTCGCAAGCCTTGTCATACTCGTGGTCGGCCTGCCCATCGCCCGCTATGCCAGCCGCTATGGCGTCGATATCGACCTGCTCACTCGCGGCGCGAGCTTCGGCTATATCGGTTCGACCATCACCTCGCTCATCTATGCGAGCTTCACCTTCATTCTCTTCGCCATTGAAGCCTCGATCATGTCGAGCGCGCTGGGACTCGCCTTCGGCCTGCCGCTCTGGCTCGGCTACATCGTCAGCGCCGTCGTCGTCATTCCGCTCGTTACCCACGGCGTTCGCCTGATTTCGCGGTTCCAGCTGGTGACCCAACCCGTCTGGATCGTTCTCAACATCCTTCCCTTCATCGCCATCGCCTTTCTCGACTGGCAGAAGTTCGACATGTGGCGGGCTTTCGAGGGATTGAAACAGGGTCTTGGCGGCGCGTCGGGTCTCGACATCGCCAAGTTCGGCGCCGCCTCTGCGGTTATCCTGGCCCTCATGACCCAGATCGGCGAACAGGTCGACTTTCTGAGGTTCCTGCCTGCCGACGACAAGCCGGCCGGGCTCAGAACGCGCTTCGCCCGCCGCTTCGCCGCCTTTCTCGCTGGACCCGGCTGGGTTGTGGTGGGCGCTCCGAAGCTGGTCGCCGGGTCTTTTCTGGCCGTGCTCGCGCTTTCGGCCGGAGTGCCCGCCGAGCATGCCGCCGAACCCGGCCAGATGTATGCAATCGCTTTCGGCTACTTCATGCCCGGACCCGTGTCGGCGATGATCCTGATGGCGCTCTTCGTCGTTGTCAGCCAGCTCAAGATCAACGTCATGAATGCCTATGCCGGCTCGCTCGCCTGGTCGAATTTCTTCTCGCGCCTGACCCATAGCCATCCGGGCCGCGTCGTCTGGCTGCTCTTCAATGTGGCAATCGCGCTCCTTCTCATGGAACTCGGCATATACGGTCTGCTCGAGGCGACGCTTGCCATTTTCTCCATCGTCGCCATGTCATGGCTGAGCGCCATCTCCGCCGACCTCTTCATCAACAAGCCGCTCGGGCTCGCTCCGAAGGGCATCGAGTTCAAGCGCGCCCATCTCTATGACGTCAATCCGGTCGGGCTTGGGGCCATGGGCCTGGCTGCCTTGACCGCGCTCGCTGCCCATTTCGGGTTTTTCGGCTCCATGGCGGCGGCCCTCGCGCCCTACATTGCGCTCGGCGTCGCCTTCGTGGTTTCGCCTCTGCTCGCCTACGCCACAAAAGGCCGGTTCTATCTGGCGCGGGCACCGCGCAAGAGCTGGAAGGACAGGACCGAGATCACCTGTTCGATCTGCGAGCATCCTTTCGAGCCCGAGGATATGGCCTGGTGCCCGGCCTATGCCGCCCCCATCTGTTCGCTCTGCTGTTCGCTCGACGCGCGTTGCCACGATCTCTGCAAACCCGGCGCCTCGCTGAAGGCGCAGACCAGAAGTCTCGCCGAGCGGCTTTTGCCGCAATGGGCGATCCGCCAGTTGCAGACGCGGCTTGGCCGTTATGCCCTTTCGATGATCGGTGCGGCGGCGCTGCTCGGCGCCGTTCTGACCATGATCGGAGATTTTGCCGCCGGGGTCGCGCCGGAGACCGCCGAGATCGTGCACGGCGCCATGATCGTGGTCTTCTTTGTCTTTCTCGTCATTGCCGGCATCATGGTCTGGTTTCTCGTGCTCGCCGAAGACAGCCGGCATGTGGCTGAAGAAGAAAGCTCGCGCCAGACGGCACTTCTGCTGCGCGAGATCGAGGCGCATAAGCGCACAGATGCGGCCCTGCAGGACGCCAAGGAACTGGCCGAGGCCGCCAACAACGCCAAGAGCCGCTATGTGGTGGGCTTGAGCCACGAGTTGAGGACTCCTCTGAACGCCGTGCTCGGCTATGCGCAAATCCTCGACCGCGATGGGGATATCCCCAAGAACCGGCGCGGGGCGGTTGGCGTCATCCGCCGGTCGGCGGAACATCTGTCGGGCCTCATCGATGGCCTTCTCGACATTTCCCGCATCGAGGCGGGCCGCCTGCAGGTCTATTCCAACGAGGTCAATCTCTCGGACTTCCTCGACCAGCTCGTGGACATGTTTGCCCCGCAGGCGAGCGCCAAGGGCCTCGAATTCCGCCACACGCGAAACGGTAGACCACCTGCCTTCGTCCGCACCGACGAAAAACGGCTTCGGCAGATTCTCGTCAATCTTCTGACCAATGCCATCAAGTTCACCGATTCCGGCTTTGTCAGCTTTGAGGTGGCCTACAAGTCACAGGTCGCGACCTTCTCGGTGAGCGACAGCGGACCCGGAATTGAACGCGGAGAAATCGGCCGGATATTCGAACCCTTCATGCGCGGCGAATCCGAACGCAACAGGCTCGTGCCAGGCCTTGGCCTCGGGCTGACCATAACCAAGCTTCTGACCGAAACGCTGGGCGGCGAAATCGCGGTGGAAAGTTCGCCGGGTGAGGGCGCCCGGTTCCAGGTGCGGCTGATGCTTGCGAGCGTCGCCCGGCCTTCGCCACGCCGTACTGAACGCCCGGTCGTCGGCTACCTTGGGCCGCGCCGCACCATCATGGTTGTCGACGACAATCCCGACCATCGCGATCTCATGCGAGAACTGCTGCAACCGCTTGATTTCATCGTTCTCACCGCAGTTGATGGACCGGACTGCCTCTCGCAGCTCGACCACGCCCGGCCGGACCTTTTTCTCCTCGACATCCTGATGCCCGGCATGGACGGCTGGACACTGGCCGAACGCCTCAAGGAGAACGGCCAGACCGCACCCCTTGTCATGATTTCCGCAAATCTCGGCGATGTCCCGACCAGGGCCGACCGCGAAGCCGCCCATGCCGACAGCCTCGCCAAGCCGGTCGACCTTGGCCAGTTGCTCGACAAGCTGCAGAAGCATATCGGGCTCGACTGGCTCTACGAAGGCGAAAGTGAGGACGATCGGCAACTCGATGGAACGCCGGTCGTGCTTCGCTCGCCCGGCCCCAAGGTCACGTCTGAACTCCGCTCTCTCGGAGAAATCGGGCACGTCAAGGGCATCGACGCCCTCCTGAACGAGCTCGACGGAGCGCCGGAAAACGCAGCTCTGGTGAAGCTCCTTCGCGAGCGCGTCGGCGCCTTCGACTTCAAGGGCTATGCCGAAATTCTGGAGCGGGTCGAATGACATCTGAACGGGTGGTTCAGGGCGACCTGGTTCTTGTGGTTGACGACAGTCCCGAAACCCTCGGTTTTCTGACCGACGCCATGCAGAGCGAAGGCACTACGGTCCTCGTCGCACGATCAGGCCAATCCGCGCTCGACATCGTTGAAAAGATCACGCCCGACGCCATTCTCATGGATGCCGTCATGCCGGGCCTCGACGGCTTTGAGACCTGCCGCCGCCTCAAGCTCAACGACAAGGTCGCGCATGTACCGGTCATCTTCATGACCGGCCTCACCGAAACGGTTCACGTTGTCAGGGCCCTCGAATCCGGCGGGGTCGACTACCTCACCAAACCCATCGATCTCGATGAGCTGCGCGCCCGCGTTCGCGTCCACCTGGCCAATGCCCGCCGCGTGCAGGGGGCGGTTGTTGCCCTCGATGCCGCCGGACGTCACATTCTGGCACTTGGCCACAATGGTACCCTGCGCTGGGCTACGCCGCAGGCGCGACGCCTTCTCGACAGCCGGCCGGGGCTCGAACGGGCCATCAGCGAGCGGGCAGCGAAATGGCTCGCACCATTTGCGCGCAGCGACGCGACGGTTGGCGTCAACCTGCCCCTCGGTCAGGACGATCGGCCCGGCACGGCGATTACCTATCTTGGGCGCGTCGGGCCTGACGAATACCTGTTCCGCTGCGTCGTGGCCGACGATGTGGGGCAGGAGCGCATCCTGCAGCAGAGTTTCGCCCTGACGCCGCGGGAGTCGGAAGTCCTCATCTGGATCGCGCGCGGCAAGTCCAACCGCGACGTGGGGGATATCCTCGGCCTGAGCCCGCGCACGGTCAACAAGCATCTCGAACAGGTCTTTTCCAAACTCGGCGTCGAAAACCGGGCCTCCGCCGCCGTGCTCGCCACCCGCGCAATCACCGAGGGCGGTGCGGGTGCCTGACCCGGCCGCCCGGCCGGTGCGCAGCTAGAAATCATTACCCAGATCCGGCCATGGACCGAAGCCGGGATCGCTGGCGGGCAGCAACCTTCCGGTGCGGGGCACGGGCCTTTCCGGAGCCACGCTTTCGAGCTGCACACCGGGCGGCGAACCGATGAAGAATTCGCCCATCGGCGCGTTGCCCGCCATCAGGTTGAAATGCTGGCCGTAGGTCGTGTTCATTCCCGCATGGGGGATGACGGGGATCCCGGCGGCATCGGCGATTTCGGCAATGCGAAGCGTTGGCGTTAATCCGCCAACCCAGCAGATGTCGGGCTGGAAGTAGTCGGCCAGCCGGTGCGCGGCGGCGTGGGCGAACATGTGGGTGCCGTACCAGTGTTCGCCGGTGGCGAGCACCCGGTCCGGAAGCCTTCGGCGCAGGTCGTGATGTGCTTCGATATCCTCGGGTGTGAGGCAGTCCTCGATCCACTCGACATCGTAGGGTTCGATCCGCCTTGAAAGTTCGACCGCATAGTCGACGTCGAACGCCATCCAGCAATCGAGCATCAGTTTGACGTCAGGGCCGATCAGATCGCGTGTTCTGGCCACCAGTTCGGTGTTTGCATCAAGGCCGGCTTCGCCGTCGGCGGGACCGAAAGGGCAGGCAAGTTTTGTCGCCCGGAACCCGAGGGACATGTGCCAATCCGTGTCGTTTCCCGTTGCATAACAGGAAATTTCTGTGGGCGTCGCTGCCCCGGCCAAGCGGTAGACCGGAACCCCGGAGCGGCGCGCCTTGAGGTCCCAGAGCGCAAGGTCGATGGCACTGATCGCATAGCAGGCAAGACCCCATCCGCCATAGGGCGAGACGATCCGCATCATCATTTCCCAAAGGCCGGAAATATCGTCCGCGTTCTCCCCGGCAAGGAGTTTGGCAAGGTGCTCGTTGATGATGGGGATCACCGGTCCCGCAAAGATGGTCGAGCCAAAGCCCCGGCTGCCGTCATCCCCGGTGACGACGCATCCGACCCCCGGCCAGTCGGAGCGCCAGCTGTCCCGGTGCGCCTTGAATCGCGGATAGCCCGACATCGGATTTGCAACTTCTGTGTGTGCGACCCAGCTTTGCCGCCCGCCGTCGGGAATGGCGTAGGGCGACGTCTTTTTGGCGGGCAACGCGAATGCCTTGATCGACGCGATCTTCATTCTGTCTCCGGCGCTTACGGCGATTCTGGTCGCCGTCAACATTGTTCAGTTTCGCGTCGAATGCGAGCGATTCTGATCGAAACGGATTGACTTTGCGGATTCCCATCCCAAAATGACCCCATCTGCGCGACACACGCGAGAACCGACCGCGGGCTGATTTTTTGATTCAGCGCCGTGCGGCAAGGGTGCCAAATTCGACCCCGCGCCGACTTTCTTCTGCCAGATGCCGCCGATCTTTGATCCACGTCCACATCAATGCCGGGGAGGGAATCGGTATGAACGCTAATGCGCCCATCAAGACCAGCGTCACGGAAATGGAGCGGTATCTGTTCGATCTGAACGGCTACCTGATTCTCAAGGGCGCACTCAGCGCCGGCGAGGTCGACCAAATGAACGAGACTTACGACCGGGTCGAAGAACACGCCAGGGCCAATCAGGGCCGCAGCTGGTTCGGCAACGTCCTGATCTCCAATTCCGGCAAACAGGAGGGGATCGGCATGCAGCAACTCTATGAGGCCGGACCCGTCTGGGAACAACTGATCGACCATCCGTCCTGGTTCGACAAGATCAGGCACTTTATCGGCACCGACGATCCCGAGAATTTCGACGGTCATCACGGACCGGCATTCATCGACGAGTGTTTCGGCACCATTCGCGTCGCCGGCGATGCCCAGCGCCTGCATTCGGGCGGCCATGTCGGGACGGTGCGCACCCAATACCGGTTTCACGCCGGCAAGTTCCATTGCGGGCAGGTCAACATCCTGATGGCGATGACCGACATCGGACCCGGCGATGGTGCAACCATGGTCGTTCCGGGATCACACAAGTCCAACATCGCACATCCCCAGACCGTTCCGGTCGAAAAGCGTGCTGGCGACGCCTCGTCGATGGATGGAGTTGAAGGGGCCATCGAAGCGCATCTTGCCAAGGGCGATGCCCTTCTCTTTGTCGATGCAATCGCCCACGGTTCGGCACGCCGCACCAACCAGCAAGGCCAGCGCCGGGTCGCGGTCTACCGCTATGGTCCGAGCTGGGGCTTTTTCCGCCTGCCGGTCCGCCCAAGCAGGGAACTGCTGGAACGGCTACCCGAACAGCGGCGAAAAATCGTCATGCCGCATCCGGACCCGCTGGTTCCTGGAGCCGCCTGAGTCCCGCTGCCAGTGGCATTCGCCAATTCCCGCCGGCGGCCGCCGGCGGGCATCGAATGAAGGTGTCAGCCAATGAACGAGGATCTGCTCGCCCGTCTGCGTGCCGTCGATGTGGCCGCTCGCGTCGGCGAACTCGAAAAACCCTCTGACCACGCGGTTTTTGGGGAATTCCTGCAGTCCGGAATCCGCTTCGTCGCCAGCTCTGACCAGATGGAGCAGCGCTACTATCAGGCGGTTCGGGAGCTGATCGCATGCATCAAGCCGACCTTTGATGCGCAGCCGATCCTCAATGAAGGCGGCATCTATTATGGCTGCTGGCTTGAATCGACCGGAACCATCAACGGCGAACTTCTGTCCCGCTTCATTCCGTCCGTCGCGCAAACGACCTATGCCGCCTTTGCCCGGTTCCAGCGGGCGGATGGTTGCATTCCTTACAAGCTGACCACTGATGGTGCCGTCTTTTCGCAGATCCAGATGGTCACGCCGCTCGCGCGCTGCGTCTGGAACCATTACCAGCTCAACGGCCGTGACCGGGAATTTCTCGAGGCCATGTATGGTGCGATGAACCGCAACGATAACTGGCTCGCCGCCAACCGCGACACGCGCGGCACCGGCGGCGTCGAGGCATTCTGCACCTACGACACCGGTCATGATCTGTCGTCGCGGTTCTGGCACGTTCCAGATTCACCAAAAGACAACGACCCGGGCCGCTACAACACCGACAACCCCATTCTGCCGTTCGTTGCCCCAGATCTCACCGCCAATGTCGCGTGCCAGCGCTCCTACCTTGCGCTTATTGCCGAAGAACTCGGTCTTGATGGCTCAGAATGGCGGCGAAAAGCGGAACGCAGCGTCCAGGCGCTCTACGAGAACTGCTACGTTGCCGAGGACGGCTACTTCTACGACCTGGACCGGAACATGAAACATGTCCGGGTTCAGTCCGACGTTTTGTCCCGTGTCCTCGCATGCGAAATCGGCGACGATGATTTCTTCGCCGCCTCGCTCGACAGGTACCTTCTCAACACTTCGAAATTCTTCGCCAAATATCCCTTCACGTCCGTGGCATTGGACGATCCGCGCTACGACCCGGCCTTCGACTACAATTCCTGGTGCGGGCCGACGAATTTCCTGACCCTTATCCGGGCGCCGCACGCCTTCGAACACCATCATCGGCACGTGGAACTGACCTGGATGATCCATCCCATCCTCAATGCCATGTTTCAGTGGGATCGTTTCCCCCAAACGCTCAACCCGTTCACTGGCGCAGCCGGCTTCACCGAAGTCTATTCGCCGGCAATTCTCGCTTTGCTCGATTTCATCGAGCGCCTGTGTGGCATCCTCCCGCGTCCCGATGGACAACTATGGTTCACCGGGCTCGTACCTCAGCAGATCGACCATCGCGACGCACGGCATCGCACCGCCTATGCGCGGCAGGTGGACGGCACCCAATTCGAACTCGTCAATTCCGAGGAAGGGTGCGAGATCTATCGCAATGGTGAAAGCTGGCTCCGTTTTCCCAAAGGCGTCCGCGTGGTCACCGACCGGTCCGGAATGGTCCGCTCACTCATTGGAATGAACGTGGCACCCGTGCGTGGGGAACTGGTCGGACAGGGCCGCCGGCTGGCCTTTGACGTCGCCGCGAACCAGCAACTCGACCTGTCCGGAGACGAGTTCCATCCCGCCCGTGCGCCCGGCCTGGTCACACCTTCCTATTGACCTTTGGTGCGCAATATGACTGACTTCGCTCTTGAGGCACGTACCTCGAACCGAATTTCGATCATAGTTTGTCATATTTGATCGGTTTGAAAGCCGACGTGAACAAAGCCGATTGGAACGGAATACATTGCCGGTTCAGCCAAAGTGACCGGCAGCTCAGGGGAGGGAAAAATGAGCAGAATCAAACGCAGAACATTCATGTCGCGCGCGGCCGCAGCTGCCGGTGCGACCGTTGCGGCGTCGAGCCTCGGCCTGCCGGCCTTCGCCCAGTCGCGCAATATCCGCCATTTCTGGTGGGGCAATCCCGAGCGCGACAAGCGCACCTTTGCCGTCATCGATATCTTCAACGGCAAGAACGGCATGGGCATCCATGTCGACGGCGAAACGCTCGGCTTTGGCGACTACTTCGCCAAACTGACCACCCAGATTGCCGGCGGCAACATGCCCGACTGCATTCAGCAGGGCTATGGTGTGATGCTTGAATATGTCGACAAGGGCACCCTGAAGCCGCTCGACGAATTTGTGGGCGGCGCCCTCGATCTTTCCAAATTCGACAAGAGCGCCGTCGACGCCGGAACGTTCCGCGGCAAGTTCTACGGCCTGTCGATCGGCGCCAATTCCATGGCCTCGATCTACAATACCCGTATCTTCTCCGAGGCCGGTATCGATATCGACCCGATCACCTGGACCTATGACGATCTCAAGGCCGCCTCGCTGACGATCAAGGAGAAGACAGGTGTCGCCGGTACCGACGACCTGACCGCCGACTATGGCGGGTTCGGCGTTTATGCCGGTCAGCGCGGCTTCGCCAACATGTTCAATGACGATGGACAGTTCGCCTTCGACGTGCAGCTTGTGGTCGACTTCTTCAAGCTTTGGGAAGACATGCGCGATGCCGGCGCCACCCCGTCGGGTGAGGATTCGGCCGCGCTCGCGGGCATTTCCGATCTCGACAAGCAGAACGTCGTCACCGGCAAGAGCGCCGTGTCCTACGCCTGGTCAAACCAGATCGTGGGCACACAGGCCCTGATGACCGACAAGGTCGGCGCAGGCATGCGTCCGCACCTTGCAGGCGGCAGCCCCGGCCAGTCGATCCAGCCGAGCCAGTTCATCTGCCTCAGCCGCGACACGGTCGATGCCGAAGCGGGCGTGGCCTACATGAACGCCTTTGTCAACGATCCGGATATGACGGCGGTCCTGGGCCTCGAGCGCGGCATTCCCTCGCAGTCCGATGTCCGCGCTGCCCTGCAGCCGAACCTCTCGGAAGCCGAGGCCGTATCGGTCGCCTATTTCGACGCGATCCAGCCCTATGTCGGGCCGCTCGCGCCGCCGCCGCCGGCTGGCAACCGCGAATGCGAAGACGCGTTCGAACAGCGCGCAGGCGCCGCGGTTCTGCTCGGCCAGATGTCCATCGAGGACGCTGCCGCTCAGTTCATGCAGGAAGCCTCGGACATTCTGGCGCGCGCCTGACCTGCCTCGACAATTTCCGTTTCGCCGGGACCCATCGTCCCGGCGAAATGTTCACCGGACAGGGCCGATGAAAAAACTGCTGCAGAAAAGCGGACCTGGCTACGTGTTCCTCCTGCCCTGGCTGGTGGGGTTTCTGTGTCTGGCGATCGGCCCCATTCTCGGCTCGCTCTACCTGGCTTTCACCAAATATGACGTGTCGAGCGCGCCGCAATGGATCGGCCTCGACAACTTCCAGTACATGTTCACCCGCGACCGCCGCTTCTGGAAGGCTTTGCAGGTCACCTCGAATTTCGTGCTGTTTTCCGTGCCGCTCAAGCTTGCCTTCGCCCTGGCCGTCGCCATGCTGCTGGACAAGGGCGTCCGCATGATTGGCCTCTATCGCGCCCTGTTCTATCTGCCGTCCATCCTTGGCGGTTCGATTGCGGTGGCCGTGCTGTGGCGACAGCTGTTCGCCAATGACGGTGTCGTCAATGCCGGCTTGTCGCTCATCGGCATCGATGGTCCGCATTGGCTCGCCAACCCCAACGTGTCGCTCACCACTTTGATCGTTCTTGCCATGTGGCAGTTCGGCTCGCCGATGCTCATCTTTCTCGCCGGCCTGCGCGCGATTCCCCAGGAACTCTACGAGGCTGCCGAAATCGACGCCGCCGGGCCGTTCCGGCGCTTCTTCGCCATCACCCTGCCATTGCTGGCGCCGGTCCTCTTTTTCAACCTCGTGCTTCAGATGATCGACGCCTTCAAGTCGTTCAACAGCGCCTTCATCATTTCCAACGGCAAGGGCAGTCCGCTCGACTCCCTGCTGTTCGTGACCGTCTACATCTACAACGAGGCCTTTTCCTATTTCCGCATGGGATATGCCTCGGCCTTGGCCTGGGTTCTTTTGGTCATCATCGCCGCCTTCACCGCCATAGCTTTCTGGACCTCCAAATACTGGGTCCACTACGAAAACGAGCGAGGGTGACACATGAGCGACCTTGCCGCACCTGCGGCCGGAATTTCTGATGACCTTGTCCGCGCCATCCGCGAGGTGCGCGAAAAACGCGCGCGCCGCGCCGGAATCTTCAAGCACGTCTTTCTCATCCTCACCTCGCTGATCATGGTCTATCCGCTCGTGTGGATGTTCGCCGCCTCCCTCAAGCCGGACAACGAGATTTTCGGCAACCTCGGACTTTGGCCGTCGACATTTGTTTGGGAGAACTATGCGCTCGGCTGGAACGCGCTGCCCGTCAGCTTCACCCGCTTTTTCACCAATTCCACCCTCATCACCGTGCTCTCGGTGATCGGCAACGTCGTTTCCTGCTCGTTTGCCGCCTACGCTTTCGCGCGTCTCGAATTCATCGGCAAGAACATCTGGTTCGCCCTGATGATGATGACGCTCATGATCCCCTACCACGTGGTGCTCATTCCCCAGTACCTGCTCTTTCTCAAGCTCGGCTGGGTCAACACCTACCTGCCCCTCATCGTGCCGCGCTTTCTGGCGGGGGACGCCTTCTTTGTCTTCCTGATGGTGCAGTTCTTCCGCCAGCTGCCGCGCGAGCTCGACGAAGCCGCCATGATCGATGGCTGTTCGCCGTTCAAGATTTATTGGGCCATCATTGTCCCCCTTTCGGTTCCGGCCATGGCGACCGCGGCCATTTTCACCTTCATATGGACCTGGGAGGACTTTCTCGGTCCGCTGGTCTATCTCAACAACATGGCCGACTATACCGTACCGCTCGCCCTCAGAAGTTTCATCGCGCAGGACTCCGTCTCGGCCTATGGCCAGATGTTCGCCATGTCGATTCTGTCCATCCTGCCGGTCATGGTGTTCTTCGTCGTGTTCCAGAAATTCATCATCCGCGGCATCGCGATGAGCGGCCTGAAGTAGAAGGGGAGACGGACCGAGTGGCAGGCGTCAGTCTCAGAAGCGTGGTCAAGCGCTACGGTATGGTCGAGGCGATCCATGGCATCGACCTTGATGTCGATGACGGCGAGTTCCTCGTGCTCGTCGGGCCGTCAGGCTGTGGCAAGTCCACTCTCCTGCGCATGATCGCTGGGCTCGAGGAAATCACTGACGGGGCGATCGCGATCGGCGAACGTATCGTCAACGACGTGCCGGCGGCCCAGCGCAACCTCTCCATGGTTTTTCAGTCCTACGCCCTTTATCCGCACATGAATGTGCGCAAGAACCTCGCTTTCGGCCTCACCAACCTCAAGATGCCAAAGACCGAGATCGAACGCCGCGTTTCGGAAGCCGCGCGCATTCTGCAGATCGGTGATCTGATGGAGCGCAAGCCGCGGCAATTGTCGGGTGGCCAGAAGCAGCGCGTCGCCATCGGCCGCGCCATCGTCCGCGAACCGCAACTCTTTCTCTTCGACGAGCCACTCTCAAATCTCGACGCGGAACTGCGCGTGCAGATGCGGGTGGAACTCGCGAGCCTCTATAACCGTCTCGGCACGACGATGATCTACGTCACCCACGACCAGACCGAAGCGATGACCATGGCGACCCGCATCGCGGTTCTGAGCGAAGGCAACCTCGAACAACTGGGCACGCCCTACGAGCTCTACAACTTTCCGCAGAACCGCTTTGTGGCGACCTTCATCGGGTCGCCCAAGATGA
Organism: Hyphomicrobiaceae bacterium; assembly: GCA_020638095.1. Classification (GTDB taxonomy): domain Bacteria; phylum Pseudomonadota; class Alphaproteobacteria; order Rhizobiales; family Devosiaceae; genus JACKJF01. The sequence continues at coordinate 832,729 of JACKJF010000003.1, forward strand.
ACATGCTCGATGTGCATGTGAGGGACGGTTCGGCCGACCTCGAGGATTTCGGGCGGCTCGACCTTGGCGGCGCCGTCGACGATGGCCCGCTGGCGGTCGGCATCCGGCCCGGCCAGATCGTTCTGGGCGAAGGTGGCGATGCCGCGGCGGAAGGCGAGATCATCCTTGTTGAATATCTGGGCAGCGAAATGTTCGTTCATGTTCGGTTGCCGTCAGGCCGGATCATGCTGGCGCAGGCGCCGGGCAAGTCGAAGCATCGGATCGGCGAACGGATCCGGCTGGCAATTCACCGGAACGAAGCCCACTATTTCGATCAGGAAGGGCTTCGCCTGCCCATCTATGACGACAGGGAAACCAGTTGAAATACGTGATCGTCGGCACCGGTGCGCGGCACGAAATGTTCCGCAGCGCCCTGACTGAAACCTACGCGCACTCAAACGAGCTGGCCGGGTTGTGCGACACCAATGCCGGACGGCTGGCGCTGAGCGCCGGACGGATTGAACGACAGGGCGGCAATGGCGTCGCCACCTACCTTGCGGGCGAATTCCAGCAAATGCTGCGGGAACAGAGGCCCGACCGGGTCATCGTGACTGTTCCCGACTACCTGCACCACGACTATATCGTGGCGGCGATGCGGGCGGGCTGCGACGTTGTCACCGAGAAGCCGATGACTACTGATCTTGGCCGTCTCAAGGCCATTCTCGATGCTCAGGCCGAAACCGGCAGGTCGATCTCGGTGACCTTCAACTACCGCTATACGCCGGCCCGCACGCAGCTGAAGGACATCCTGCTCTCCGGTGCGATCGGCGAGATAACCGCCGTCGATTTCCGCTGGCATCTCGACCGCGTACACGGCGCCGACTATTTCCGCCGCTGGCACCGCTACAAGGACAAGTCCGGCGGGCTCCTCGTTCACAAGGCAACCCACCATTTCGACCTGCTCAACTGGTGGATCGGCTCAACCCCCGCCGAGGTCAATGCCTTCGGCCGCCGGACCTTTTACACGCCCGAAATGGCTGATCGACTGGGGCTTTCGGCACACTCGGAAAGATGCCTCACCTGTCCGCTGGCCGCCAAATGTGACTTCGCCATGGACCTTCGCGACGACGAGGGCCTGCGCGAACTCTACCTCGAGAATGAGGACAGCGACCACTATTACCGCGACCGCTGCGTTTTTGCCGGCGACATCACCATCGAAGACACGATGCAGGTCGGCGTTCGCTATGCGAACCAGGTTTCGCTCAACTACACGCTTTGCGCCTACAGTCCCTGGGAGGGCCTTGAAGTCAAGTTCCACGGAACAGGCGGCGAACTGACCCATCGTCATGTCGAAGTGCATGGTGTCTTTGGCGGGAAGCGCCAGAAGCCGGCCGGCGAAGGCATGACCACTGTACTGCACCAGGCCGGCAAACCGCCGGCCGAACTCGAGGTCTGGCACGGCGAAGGCGACCACGGCGGCGCGGACCCGGTCATGCTTTCCTACCTGTTCGACGCCGAGAAAACCGGTCCCGATCCCTACAATCGCCAGTCGACCCACGTCGACGGAGCCTGGTCGATCCTGACCGGCATTGCCGCCAACCATTCAATGGCTGCGGGCAAGGCCGTTTCGGTCGATGACCTTCTGAACGCAAACGGCATCCACCTGCCCCGCCCTTGACCCCCCCCGGCGCTGCGGAAGTAGCCGCGCATGACTGTGCAGAATCTCACCCGATCGCTGTGCTGGGGAGTCTTTCTCCAGGCTTTGTGAACGAAAGCGGCCGTTCTTCAATAGATTTTGATGTTTCGGAGTCCGTTTGCCAATGGACTCGGGACTTAACTTTGTGTTTACTTGAAGGAAGTTGGGCGAATTGCTGAACCTGGCGTCGCCTGTTTTTGTCGAATTTCGCGGGAAGGACTTTCATGGCCTCTTTCTGGTTCGAAGGCGAAGTCGACAACGACTATGCCGGTACCTCAGTTGCAAATGCGGGCGATGTCGATGGAGATGGCAAGGCCGACCTCCTGATTGGCGCTGACCAGGCGGATCCGCCGAGCCGTGCGAATGGGGGCAAGGCCTATCTTTTATCTTCGGCCAGCTTCGCTGCCGCCGACGCAGCCGACGGCACCGTCGATGGCGCCGTTGACCTGGCTAATATTGCCGGGCTCTCGGGCTGCTACATCTTTCTCGGCCCTGAAGGTGGTGCTGCAACCGGCTGGTCGGTGGCGTCCGCCGGCGATGTCGACGGCGACGGCAAGGCTGACATTCTGATCGGGGCGCACAATGCCGATGTTCCCGTCGCCAATGCGGGTTCGACTTTTCTCATCTTTTCTTCCGCGCTGGCTGCGGCTGATGCTGCAGACTCATCCGTCGACGGGGTCATCGACCTCGCCGGTCTGGCGGGTGTCGCCGGTGCGTACCGCATCAACGGCAAGCTCGCCGATGACGATTCAGGTTATGTCGTGGGGTCAGCCGGCGATGTCGACGGCGATCTCAAGGACGATCTTCTGATCGGCTCGCATCTTTCCGACGCCAACGGATCGCAGTCGGGCGAAGTGTCTTTGCTGACCGCGGCCAACATTGCCGCCGCCGACGCAGCTGACGGCACCACCGATGGGGTGATCAGCCTCAGCAACGTCGCGGCCCAATCCACAAGTTTTGACATTGCCGCCGCCGCCAGCAAGCGGATCGGAACCGCGTTGGCATCGCTGGGCGACCTCGATGGAAATGGCAAGGACGATTTCCTGCTAGGCGCCGAAGGAAACAGCGGGACCAATGTGGGCTATGCCTACCTGATCCTTGGAGAGAGTCTTTCTGCCCTCGACACCGGTGACGGTGGCACCGACGGACAGATTCTCATCGACGCGACGACCCTGCCGCCGGGCAACTACCGGTTCGTCGGTGACGTCAGCCTCGGCCATGCCGGCGCGTCATTGGCGGTTGCCGGCGATGTGAGCGGCGACGGAAAGGTCGACATCCTCATTGGCTCGCAGCCCGGAGTGGTGGACGACGGATTTGCCTATCTCATCGCGACGGACCAGCTCGCGGCGCTCGACGCAGCCGATGCAACAACCGACGGCGAAATCGACCTCGGGCTCGTGAACGGTATCGCGGGCTGCTATGTCTTCAGGGGCGGGACCGGCGCTTGGGCAGGATTTGCCGTCTCGTCCGCCGGCGACGTCGATGGTGACGGTCGAGCCGACATCATCATCAGCGCCGTGCTGGCTGAAAACCCGAACCAGAGCAATGTCGCTTCCGGCGCGACCTATCTCATTCTGGCCTCCGAACTTGAAAACCTCGACGCCGCCGACGGCACCGACGACAACAAGATCGTTCTGACCAACGTGCCGGGTACTGGCGATTGTTACGCGTTCTACAGTTCAGAGTTCGCTGACCGTACGGGCTTTTCCCTGACCGCCCTCGGCGACCTCGATGGCGATGGAAAATCCGAATTTGTCGTCGGCGTTCGATTCGGCGACGAGAGTCTCGCGTCGGGCAAGAACGGGGTCACCTTCATTGTCTCGAGCCGCGACATGGCCGCCGCCGACGCGCTCGACGGAGCGGTTGACGGGCAGGTCGACCTCAACCGGCTGGCCAAGGTCCAGTTCGGCGTTGAACTGACTGGGGGATCGAGCGCGGACAAGTTCAAGGGCGGCGGCGGCAACGACAAGCTTCTCGGCATGGACGGCGATGACGATCTGAAGGGCGAAGACGGCGACGACGAAATCGACGGAGGTTCGGGCAAGGACAAGATCGACGGCGGCAAGGACAACGACGATCTCAAGGGCGGCGATGACGACGACGACATCAAGGGTGGGGATGGCGACGACAAGATCGACGGGGGATCGGGCAAGGACACGATCGACGGTGGCAAGGACAAGGACGACTTGAAGGGCGGTGGTGACGACGACGACGTCAAGGGCGGCGACGGTGACGACAAGATCGATGGGGGGTCGGGCAAGGACAAGATCGACGGTGGCAATGGTAAGGACGATGTCAAGGGTGGCAGCGGCAACGACGATATCAAGGGCGGTGACGGCAAGGACAAGGCCGATGGCGGTACCGGCAACGACAAGATCGATGGCGGCAAGGAGAACGACGATCTCAAGGGCGGCAAGGGCGACGACGACATCAAGGGCGGTAGCGGCAACGACAAGGCGGACGGCGGCAAGGACAATGACAAGCTCGATGGGGGTGCCGACAACGACAAACTCGAAGGCGGCCAGGGCAACGACAAGCTGATCGGTGGAAAAGGCAACGACCAGAGCTGGGGTGGTGCCGGTTCCGACGAATTCGTTTACGCCCCCAACGATGGCGTCGACATCATCCGCGACTACCAGGATGGTCTGGATCGCATCAATCTCAAGGCCTTCAAGTTCGCGTCCAAGGCGCAGGCCCTGTCGCATTTCCGCGAAGTCGGCACGGCCAATGACGATGTCTGCGAATTCAGTTTCAAGGGCACGAAGGTGACCATCATCGGAGCCGACCTCGGCAATATCGGCGCGAGCGACATCATCATCTGACACTCGGTATGCGATCCAGGAGCACCGGTCGCGCGTATTGGGTTGCGACCGGAGTGTGCGAAATGCTGGTTCTGCTTGGATCGCTGATTCTTCTTGTGGCTGCCATGGCCGGTGCCTGGCTTGTGCGCCAGCGCACGCACCAAAGCGGCTGGATCGACACCATCTGGTCGGCGGCAACCGGCGTTGCGTGCCTTCTGGCCGTGTTTGCCGCGGATGGCGCGCCGGAACGCAAACTGGCAGCGGCCGTCCTGTTGCTGGTCTGGTCAGTTCGGCTTGCAACCCATATCGGGCGTCGGACCGCGGGCGGCCACGATGATCCGCGCTATGCCGGGCTGATCACACAGTGGGGCGCAGATGCGGGCCGCCAGCTCTTCCTCTTTCTTGAGGCGCAGGCACTGGCGGGTTTTGGCCTTGCGGTTTCAGTCTATGCGGCTTCATCCAATGCGGCGCCATTCCCCGGAATTCTGGACGTTCTTGCACTTGGGGTCGGGCTTGTGGCCCTAATGGGCGAGGCGCTCGCAGACCGTCAACTGGCACGGTTCCGGTCATCCGCCATTCGAGGCGACGTGTGCGAGGCCGGCTTGTGGCGCTTCAGCCGACATCCCAACTATTTCTTCGAATGGCTTTGGTGGTGCGCCTGGCCGCTGCTTGCCCTGTCGGGCGGCACAATCACCTTTCTGACGCCGCTCGCCTTTCTTGCGCCGGCCCTCATGTACTTGCTGCTTGTTCGCGTGTCAGGAATCCCGCCGCTCGAGGCGCATATGCTTCAAAGCCGGGGCGCGACCTATGCGGCCTACCAGGCCCGGGTCAATGCATTCTTCCCGGGCCCGCCCAGGGCATGACCGCGTTGCGGCTTAGCTGACCGTGCCGTCTCCGGACTTGGTCAGGTGGATCTGAAACACGTCGATGCTGTGTGCCTTGAACCCCGAGGCGCAATAGCTGAGGTAGAACTGCCACATCCGGCGGAAGCGGTCGTCGAACCCGAATGGCCGGATCGCCCGCCAGTTCTGCAGGAACGCATCCTCCCAGGTCTTGAGCGTGCGCGCATAGTGCTCGCCGAAATTGAGCCAGTCCTTGACGACGAGCCCAGCCCGTCCGGCGCCGTCACGGAAGCGCTCGAACGACGGCAGCATGCCACCCGGAAAGATATAGGTCTGGATGAAATCGGCGTTGCGACGGTAATCGTCGAAGCGGGCCTCGTCGATCGTGATCGTCTGGATCATCGCCTGGCCGGTGGGTTTCAGCCGTTCGGCAACCGCCGAGAAATAGGTCGGCCAGTGTTCCTCGCCGACTGCCTCGAACATCTCGATCGAAACGACGGCGTCAAAACTTCCCTGGCAGTCGCGATAGTCTTCCAGCCGGATGTCGACCCGGTCCGCGACGCCCGCATTTTCGAGGCGCTTGCGGGCAAAGGCCGCCTGTTCCTGGGAAAGCGTCAGGCCAGTCACCCGGCACCCGGTCGTGCGCACGGCATGCTCGGCGAAACCGCCCCAGCCGCAGCCGATCTCGAGAATATGGTCGTCCGACCCGATGCCAAGTTCGTCGATGATGCGCTGATATTTGGCCGTCTGCGCCTGCTCGAGCGTCAGGTTCTCCCTGGTATAGAGCGCCGAGGAATAGGTCATCGTGCCATCGAGCCACAAACGATAGAAATCGTTCCCGAGATCGTAGTGGTAGGCGATGTTGCGCTTGCTGCCCTGGCGCGAATTGTGCCGCATCTTGTGGCGAAGGAAATCGATCCATTTGAGGAGCCTGGACCAGGACGATGCATTGTCGAGCATCGATTCGTTGGCCATGGCGAAATCGAGGAAAGCGCCGATGTCCGGGCTGTCGCAATCCCCGTCGATGAAAGCGCGCGAAAAGCCGAGATTGCCAAAGAGCATGAAGCGATAGATGGCCCGCGCGCGGTTGAGCTGCAGCACGGCCTCGGGCCCGGGCTCCTTGCCTTCGAAACGCTGTGAGAAGCCGTTGGCAAACCGCATCGTCAGCGCGCCCTTCGCGGTATTGCTGCCAATCGCGCAGGCGAGCTTTTGCCAAAGTTGAAGCCGGGCTTCGGGAAGGTCCTGTTTTGAGGCGCTATCCGTCACTGTGCTCGTTCCTCTCAATGGTCCGTGCCACCACGGACACCGACACCCGCTGGGGCGCTGGCGCGTGACGGAACACCCGCAACCCTTTGGCCAGAAGAAGAAGCGCTTGCCAATGGATCGCCACGCTTATTCTTAGTGTCATGAGAGGATATCGCAACAGGACTTTGAACAATTGTCCGTCAGTGAGGGGTTTTCGCCGTCCCGAAAAGCTTGCAAAAAGCAGCGGTCCGTCCCCGTCACGCTCGTTGATCGAGACCAGGACGCGCTCTCCGGGTGGTAGAATCTTGAAGTCGTAGGCGCATTCCATCGGCACGAACGGCGACACGTACATCTTTTTCTCGCAGCCATGCTGGACGATTCGACCCGCGCCCTCTGCCGGAATGACATAGGTATGCCGTTCGCCGAACGTGTTGCAGACTTCGTAGAGAATGACCTCGACCGTCCCCTCCGGATTGCGGCAGAAATAGACTGACAGCGGGTTGAAAACGTAGCCGAGAATGCGCGGGTAACAGAGCACCGCCACCCGGTAGCGCGTTGGATCATAACCTGCCGCGACAAGCTGCGCATTGACCCACAACCGCGGGTCCGCACCCGTCAGATCGCCGTGATCCGCATCATGAAAGCTGAAGAGTGCAAATCGGTTGCGTGCGAAAAGACGGAGCTTCCTATCAAGCGTTACGATTTCATCGAGATCGAGCAGCAAGGAAAATACGCTATAGCGCAGCCGATGCCGCTTCGGCCTGTGCCGGACGTGAACGACCTCGCCAGTGTAGACGCCAGAGTTCAACGGTCTACTCCGCCGCCTGTGCCGAAACCGGCAGATGAATGCGCCCGGATTCGTTTTCCACCCGCCAGGGACGCCTCAAACCCGACATCTGTTCTGCAACCGCAAGACCGGACTGCAACCCGTCCTCGTGGAAGCCCGAGCCAAAATGCGCGCCGCAGAACCACACGCCGCCCTGGCCCTGCAGATCCCAAAGGCGCTTCTGCGCGACCATCGCTTTCTTGTCGAAAAGCGGATGGGCATAGACGAACTCGGCATGGACCGTTTCTTGACGGATGGTTCGGACCGGGTTGAGCGTCACGAGCAATGGGTGCCGCGTGGGCAAGTTTTGTAGCTTGTTCATCCAGTAGGTGACGCAAAGCTGCTGATCTTTTGCGCTGGCAGCCTCGCCTACATAATTCCAGCTCGACCAGATCGGCCGGCTTTTTGGCATCAGGCGCGGATCGCTATGAAGAACCGCGCGATTGGTCGTGTATTTGAAAGCGCCGAGGACGGTGGACTCGGTTTCGTCCGCGTCCGAAAGCAACGCGCGCGCCTGGTCCGCATGGGTGGCAATGACAACCTGTCCGAAGACATCGCGGTTGCCGTCCGCCGTGGTCACCGTTACGCCTTCGGAGCCACGGCGAACCGAAACCACCGCCTGGCCTGTCCGGACTCCGCCTTTGAAATCCTGCAAGATCCGCCGCACATAGGCTCGGCTGCCACCAGTTACGGTGCGCCAAAGGGGCCGCCCACCCAGGGACAACAGGCTGTGATTTGCGAAAAACCTGACAAACGCCGGAAAGGGATAGTCGCGCATCTCGGCGACGCTGGTCGACCAGATCGCCGCCCCCATCGGCAGGATGTGGTCGTTGATGAAGGCCTCGGAATAGGAATTCGCATCGAGGTAGTCGCCAAGTGACTGTGTCGCGGCGTCCGGTCTGTCCAGGACCCTTGGCGCATCGCGATAGAACCGGACAATGTCCGACAGCATCTTCCAGTATCGCGGGTTGACCGCGTTGGCTGGCTTGCCGATGACCGATAGCAGTCCAGAGCTTTCATATTCGAATGCACCACCTTCGAGCGATGCGGCAAACGACATGTTGGACACTTCGCTTGATACGCCGAAATGATCGAGAAGCGCAGTCAGGTTGGGGTAGTTGCGTTCGTTGAACACGATGAACCCGGTGTCGACCGGGATCGAGCGATTGCCGATTGTGACATCAACCGTGTTGCTGTGACCGCCGATCCGCCCATCCGCCTCGAACAGCGTGACGTCGAACCGCTTGCTGAGAAGCCAGGCTGCGGAAAGACCCGAGACGCCCGAACCGATAACGGCAACCCTGTTCTTCGGCCACGCGCCGTCCGGACCAAAATCACGCAGCATCTCTTTCCCCTTTTTCGGAATTTGAGAGGACTACGCGCAAGCCGGCCGTTTGGATTTTGAGCCACCAAAATTTCGTCCAGTGATCCAGATTCAGATCGCCCACGTAGAGGTGGCATTGGAAAACAGCTGGAGGCAGCTTTTGTGGGAGTGGACAGCGCGGTCGCGATTTCCGACGATGTTCTGGTTCCGCCAGTCTGTGCAGCCAGGGCAAGGGTCATGACGCCACCACCGGATCGACCAGGGACGCCGGATCGCAATCTGGACCACGCCCTCATCGCCGTCGCGCGAAATCGCGACGTGGCGGCGTTCGAGCTGGTTTTCCGTCACTACGCTCCCAAGGTGCGCGCCTTCATGCTGAAGCGCGCCGCCGCGCACGCAGAAGCCGAGGAATTGATGCAGGAAACGATGACCAAGGTCTGGAAGGAAGCCGCAAGGTTCGATCCCGAAAAGGGATCGGTTTCAGGCTGGATTTTCACGATCGCGCGCAACGTGCGGATCGATGCCGTGCGCAAGACGAAGCGGCCGGAATTTGACCCGGATGATCCGGCGCTCGTTCCCACCCCCGTCGCAACGGCCGATGAAGTGCTGGATCATAATGAGGATGCGCGCCGCCTCGGCGCGGCGATGAAGGTGCTTCCCGCCGAACAACTCGAACTCATTCGCCTGTCGTTTTTCGAAGATATGCCGCACGGCCAGATCGCCGAAAAACTGGCGCTGCCGCTCGGCACGGTGAAATCGCGGATTCGGCTGGCCTTTGCCAAGCTCCGGGATGCCCTGGGAGATCAGCGATGACCATTTCGCATCACATCAGCGACGGCCTGTTGATGGACTATGCCGCCGGTACTCTGGAAGAAAGCTGGTCGATTGCGGTTGCCACGCATCTCGCTCTCTGTCCCGCCTGCCGCGACAGTCTTGCCATGATGGAAAATGTCGGCGGTGCCCTCGTTGATGAACTGGAACCTTCAGACGAGACGCCCAGGGACGATTCGTCCTGGCTTGCGGTCCGAAGCGCCATTCTTGCCGACGCGACCACTTCGAAGCCGGTTGCAGAGCGCGAGCGGGTCGCGGGTTCGCAGATTCCGGAGCCGTTGCGGTCCTATCTTGGTGCCGACATCGAAAAGCTCAAGTGGCGCCCCCTTGGGCTTGGCGCCTATCATTTTCCGATCCGCACGTCGGACCGGGGTATTTCGACACGGTTGCTGCGCATTCCGGCGGGCAAGCCGGTGCCGGAACATGGGCATGGCGGCCGCGAACTGACCCTCGTCCTCAGTGGCAGCTTCCGCGATGGCGATGAGCTTTTTGGCGCCGGCGATCTGGAGGAAGCCGACGAACAACTTCAGCATCAGCCCATCGCGACAGAGGATCAGGACTGCATCTGCCTTGCCGTCACCGATTCACCGCTCCGGTTCAAGAGCCGGATCGTATCGCTGTTGCAGCCGCTTCTTGGAATCTGACTTCCGGCGCCCGCGCCAAACAAGGGAACCGTTCATGCGCACCTATCTTCTCGGATACGCCACCGTCGCCGGAGTATTTCTGGTGATGGACTTCGTCTGGCTGTCCAACATGTCCAACGCCTTTTACCGGCCGCGGCTCGGCGCCCTTCTCGCAGACCAGCCCAATTTTGCGGCGGCCGCCGCCTTTTATCTGCTTTACGTGGCGGGCATCGTCTACTTTGCCGTGCTCCCTTCGGTTGCCGGCGGCAACTGGATGAGCGCCGCACTCGCGGGTGCCCTTCTCGGTCTTTTCGCCTACGCGACCTACGATCTGACCAACATGGCAACACTTCGCGAATGGCCGATCGCCATCACCATTGTCGATATCGCCTGGGGCATGCTGGTCACGGCGGCAGCGGCGGTAGCAGGCTATCTGGTCACCACGTCCTTCGCCCTGCCCGCAAATCCGCCCGCCTGAGGGCGCAGGGCCACTCGACTGTTCGGTCAGTGCGCCAGCATGATGTGGCGCACGGCCGTATAGTCCTCGAGCGCGTAGAGCGACATGTCCTTGCCGTAGCCCGACTGCTTCATGCCCCCATGCGGCATTTCGTTGGCCAGCATGAAATGGGTGTTGATCCAGGTGCAGCCATACTGAAGCCGTGCGGCACACGCCATCGCCTTTGAGACGTCTTTGGTCCAGACCGAAGAAGCGAGCCCGTAATCGGAATCGTTGGCCCAGTTGACCGCCTCGTCCACATCGTTGAACCGCGTGATCGAAACGACCGGCCCGAAAACTTCGCGGCGGACGATTTCGTCGGTCTGCAGCGCCCCGGCGACGACGGTTGGTTGGTAGTAATAGCCACCACCCGGATGCGCCTCGCCGCCGGTCGTTATCTCGATATGGTTTTGGCTTCTGGCACGTTCGACGAAACTTGAAACACGGTCGCGCTGGCGCTGCGAAATCAGGGGTCCGATTTCGTTGAGGCTGTCATCCTCCTGCGCGTAGACAATGGACGAAACCGCCGACGAAAGATCGGCGACCAGCCGGTCGTGGATCTTTGATCCGGCATAGATGCGGCAGGCGGCCGTGCAGTCCTGCCCGGCATTGTAGAAACCGAAGGCCTTGACGCCCTGCACCATGGCGTCGAGATCGGCATCGTCGAAGACGATGACTGGTGCCTTGCCACCGAGTTCGAGATGCGTCCGCTTCACCGACTTCGCCGCGGCCTGAAGCACCTTCTTGCCCGTTGCAACGTCGCCCGTGATCGAGATCATGTTGACCTTGGGATGGTTGATCAGCGCGTTGCCCACGCTCTCGCCGCGCCCAAGCACCACGTTCACCACGCCTTCGGGCAGAATGTCCGCGAGCAGTTTTGCCATCTTGAGCGCCGTCAGAGGCGTCTGTTCCGATGGCTTGAAGACGACGCAGTTGCCACCCGCGATTGCCGGCGCCAGCTTCCAGGCCATCATCATCAGCGGATAGTTCCACGGCGCGATCGAGGCCACGATGCCGATCGGGTCGCGCCTGACCATCGATGTATATCCGGGCAGATATTCCCCGGCGGCCGAGGCCGGAATGGTGCGGACCGCTCCCGCAAAGAAGCGCCAGCAGTCGACGATGGCCGGAATTTCATCGTTGCGCGCCGCGTTGATCGGCTTGCCGCAATTAAGCGCCTCGAGCGCCGCGAACCCGTCGGCATCGGCCTCAATCGCGTCCGCGATCTTCAGAAGATAAGCAGAGCGCTGCGCCGGGGTCGTGCGCGACCAGGTGGCGAACGCCTTTTCGGCCGCGTCCACCGCGCGGTCAACCTGATCGGGCGATGCTTCGGGCAAATCGAGAATGAGCCCGCCTGTACGCGGATTGAAAATGGGCTCGGCAACGTCCTTGCCGCCTTCGAAGCTGCCGCCGATCAGCATCTGCCTGTGTTCAATGACAGCGTTCATCTAGTCCACCTCTTGTTTTGAATAGTCATTTGCCTTGCCCCTCGACGTCCGAACCGCCGCGCGTGAAGTAGTAGGCGGCGAGAATGGGCAAAAAGGTTACAAGCACCACCACCATGGCCACCACATTGGTGACCGGCCGCTGGCGCGGGCGCACCAGTTCCTCGAGCATCCAGATCGGCAGCGTCGATTGCTGCCCGGCGGTGAAGGTCGTCACGATCACTTCGTCGAACGAGAGCGCAAAGGCGAGCATGCCGCCGGCGAGCAGCGCCGTGCCGATATTGGGCAGGATCACGTAGCGAAAGGTCTGGAACTGATCGGCGCCGAGGTCCATCGCCGCCTCGACCAGCGAACCGGAGAGGCGCCGAAATCGCGCCACCGCATTGTTGTAGACCACGACGACGCAGAAGGTCGCGTGGCCAAGAACGATCGTCCAGAACGAGAAGGGAATGTCCGCGAGGCTAAAGGCTGATCTGAGCGCAATGCCGGTGATGATGCCGGGCAGGGCGATGGGCAGGATCACGAGCAGCGAAATCGTCTCGCGCCCGAAGAATTTCGAGCCCGATACGGCCGCGGCGCAAAGCGAGCCCAGTATGAGCGCGATGAGCGTCGAAACCGTCGACACGCGGACCGAAAGCCAGAGGGCCTCCCAGACATCCGGTCGGTTCCAGGCTGCCTCGAACCATTTGAGGGTCAGACCTGGGGGTGGCCATTGATAGGAATGTTCTTCCGTGGTGAACGCATACACGAAGATCAAAACGATCGGCAGATGCATGAATATCAGCCCGCCGGCGGCGGCGAGCTTTAGCCCGAACGACGAGCGGTTCCGGTCAGAGTGCATCGAACGCCCCCTGCCGTTTTGCCATCCACAGATAGAGGCCCATGATGACGATCGGCACCACGGTGAACGCCGCGGCAAGCGGAATGTTCCCGGCGGTGCCCTGCTGGGTATAGACCGCCTGGCCGATGAAGAGCCGCGACGAGCCGATGATCTGGGGAATGATATAGTCCCCAAGCGTCAGCGAGAAGGTGAAGATCGAACCGGCAATGATGCCCGGCAGCGCCAGCGGCAGGATGACGAAGCGGAACCCCTGTCGCGGGCGGGCGCCAAGATCCGCCGCCGCCTCGATCAGGTTGTTGGGCACCCGCTCGAGCGCCGCTTGGATGGGCAGCACCATATAGGGCAGCCACACATAGACGAAGACGATGAACGTGCCGATATAGGAGACCGAGAGCGAATTGCCGCCGATCACGGGCAGCGCCAGAACGCCGTCGAGCACCGGCGTCAGCCCAAGGGTTCCAAAGAGCCACGTCAGGATGCCCTCTTTGGCAAGGATCAGCTTCCAGGCGTAGATCTTGACCAGGTAGCTCGACCAGAGCGGCAGCATCACCCCGAGATAAAAGAGCGCCTTCCACTTCCCGCGCGCATAGCGAGCTGCGAAATAGGCGATCGGGAAGGCGATGAAGGTCGACGCGATGGTGACCGCCGCGGCCATGGTCACCGTTCTCACAATGATGTCGAAATTGGCCGGGCGCAGAAGTTCCGCATAGGTCTTGAGCGTGAACTCGTGATTGATGAGCCCGGAAAACTCGTCGATCGAAAAGAAGCTCTGCAAGAGGAGCGCGATCAGCGAACCGATATAAATGATGCCGAGCCAAAGAAGGGGCGGGGCCAGCATCAGAATGAGCAAAAGGTTCGGCCGGCGCCAGAAAAGGTCGGACAACCGGCCCAGAACACCGGTCCGCGATGCCGAAATGCCCGCCGCCTCAGCGCTCATTTCTCGTCTTCCATCACGTGGAGCGCGTCGTCGTCCCAATGGAGTGGGACGTCTTCGCCGACTGCCGGCAGTGTCCCGCGGGCCGGCAACACCATGGTCAGCCGTTCGCCCCCGACATCGAGTGCGATCCGGACCGATGCGCCGAGATAGGTGAGCGCGGCAACCTTGCCGCGCGCCCTTTCCGGCTGCCCCTCGGGGGCAATCGAAAGCGCCTCTGGCCGAAGGCTGGCCCAGCGTTCCGGACCGCCAACCGACTTGACCAGAACAGGTGGCAAAAGGTTCGACGAGCCGACAAAATCGGCAACGAACCGCGAGTGCGGCCGCTGGTAGATATCCTCCGGCGTTCCCGCCTGCATGATCTTTCCGTGGTTGAACACGGCCACCCGGTCGGCCATCGACAGCGCCTCGCCCTGATCGTGGGTGACGAAGACGAAGGTGATGTTGAGGCTCTTTTGCAGGCTCTTGAGTTCATCCTGCATCTGCTCGCGGAGCTTGAGGTCGAGCGCTCCGAGCGGCTCGTCCAGCAGCAGAACCTTCGGCCGGTTGATCAGCGCGCGTGCCAGCGCCACGCGCTGCCGCTGGCCGCCCGAAAGCTGCCCCGGCTTGCGGTCGCCGAACCCGGATAATTTGACAAGTTCAAGCGCTTCTTCCGCCTGCTTGCGCCGCGCCTTGGCGTCGACGCCTCTCACCATCAGCCCGAACGCGACATTGTCGATCACGTTGAGATGCGGAAAAAGCGCGTAGTCCTGAAAGACTGTATTGACGTTGCGGAGATAGGGCGGAACGCCTTCCGCCCGTTCTCCAAAGATTTCGATATGGCCGGCAGTCGGCTGTTCGAACCCCGCGATCAGGCGCAGACACGTCGTCTTGCCCGATCCCGACGGACCAAGCAGCGCGAAAAACTCGCCCTCCGCGATCTCAAGGTTGAGATCGTCGACGGCGCGGACCGCCCCGTAATGGCGCGAGACCTGCTGAAATCTGACGGCAATGCTCATGAACTGGTCCGGCGAAGTCCCGCCCGGACGGGCCGGGCGGGGCCAAGGGATGAGGCGATCAGCGTCCGCCGATCACCGCGATATAGTCCGATACCCAGCGATAGTAGGGCACGCATTCGCCCTGTTCGCACTGGGAAACCGGGGTCTTCCAGAACCGGATCTTGTCGAAATTGTCGTAGCCGTTGGCCGCGCACCCTTCGTCCGTCAGGAGTTCATTGCCCTTGCACGCGGCGGGAACGGATGGCACAGCGCCGAACCATGCCGCAACGTCGCCTGAACCTTCGGCGAGAGCGAATGCTCCATCCACATATAGGCGCAGTTCGGGTGTTCGCTTTCGGCATGAAGCATGGTCGTGTCGGCCCAGCCTGTTGCGCCCTCTTCCGGAATGGTCGAGGCGATCGGCGCACCGTCATATTGCAGCACGTTGACCTGGAACGGCCACGAGCCCGACGCGACGACGCCCTCGTTCTTGAAGTCGTCCATCTGCACATAGGCATCGTGCCAGTAGCGGCTGACGATCTGCCGCTGTCCACGCAAGAGGTCGAGCGCTGCCGCATACTGATCTTCGTTCAGCTGATAGGGGTCGGTGATGCCGAGCTCCGGATTGTGGGCCATCAGGTAATTGGCCGCGTCGGCAATGTATATCGGCCCGTCATAGGCCTGAACGCGCCCCGAATTCGACTGCCCGTCAGGCAGGGTCATTTCTTCGAACACCACGTTCCAGCTGGTCGGCGCCTCGGGGAAGGTTTCGGTATTGTACATCAGAACGTTTGGTCCCCACACATAGGGCGTGCCGTAGTGAACGCCATCGACCGTGTGCCAGGGCGCATTCTGCAGCCGCTCGTCGAGCGTGCTCCAGCTTGGGATCAGCGCCGTGTTGATCGGCTGCACACGCTTGCCGGCCACAAGCCTCAGGGATGCGTCGCCCGATGCCGTGACGAGATCGAACCCGCCCTCGTTCATCAGCGCCACCATTTCGTCGGACGTGTTGGCGGTCTTGACCGAAACCATGCATCCCGTCTGCTTCTCGAAATCGGTCACCCAGTCATAGGCGGCATCGGTTTCGCCGCGCTCGATGTAGCCAGCCCAGGCAACGATCGACAGCGCCCCTTCGCCCGGTCCGAGCGTCTGCAGCATGTCGGCCGCCATTGTCTGCCCGCAAAGCGCCACGACAACGGCGACGCTGCTGGCGCTCTTCATCAACGATCTCATACTTGTCTCCCTGGATTGCGGTCCACGCCCCGTGTCCCTGAAGAGCGCATCTTTAGGGGGCGGGCCTGCATTCGCAATTTCATTTGTCAGAAACGTAATATCGGAAATTCCGATACCAGAGGTCTAGGATCGCTGGCGCGCGGCATGCTGGCTTTCTGCGATCCGCACGAAATTGCGGGCCGCTCCAGTCAGGCTCGAACCGCGCCGCCAGACAATGCCGACTTGCACCACTGGCAGCGACCCCGCCACGTCCCGGCTTTCGATCCGATCGCCTTCGAGGGACCAGGGCCGGTAGACGAGGTCCGGCAGGAGGGCGATGCCCGCACCGGTCGCGACAAGGCTCCGAACCGCCTCGACGCTTCGCGTCCGGAAGGCAACCTCGGGCCGGACGCCAAGCGCCGAGAGGAGCTTGTCCGTGCTCTCCTCGATTTCGTCGACCGTGAGCATGATCAGCGCCTCGCCGACAATGTCGGATGGATTGATGATGTCCGCCGAGGCGAGCGGATGTCCGAGCGGCAGCCAGAGGCGATAGGGCGAGACTTCGATGATTTCGGCCTGCAGCGCCGCCCGGTCACGCAGGTTGGATATCACCATAACCGCGACGTCGAGCTCTCCGCCAATGAGCAGGTGTTCAAGATAGTCGCCATTGTCTTCGATGGCGGTCACCTGCACGTCGGCATAAGCGCGCCGGTAGCGAGCGAGAATGTCGGAGAGGACATATCCGGCAACAAGCGACGTGACCCCGAGATGCAGCCGCCCCGTCCGCGCCTCGCGGTCCTCGGCAAAGCTCAGCCGCGCATCCGACACGCTGCCGAGTATCCGTTGCGCGTGGCGGAGAAACTGGTGACCCTGATGGGTGATTGACAGCCCTCGCCGGTGGCGCTCGAACAGCGCGACACCGAGATCCTGTTCGAGTTCCTTGATCGCGTCGGTCATGGCCGATTGCGAGATCGAGAGCTTCTGGGCGGCACCCGAAACCGTGCCGCTTTCCGCCGCCGCGACAAAATACTGAAGCTGCCTCAACGTGAATGCCAACGCGCTGCCCCGAACGCCATATCATTGAATACTAGAGCAGGTCGGCGAATGCGCTTCAATGCCGTCCTCGAGCTTGAATGACAGACACAAAAAACCCGCCCAGCGTGAACCGGGCGGGTCGATTGGTTGGAAAGCGGCTGATCAGTTGCCGATTTCTTCGTAGGAATAGGTGCCGTCGCCCATGTCCTTCCAGACATACATCACATAGTCCGGACGGGTGATGTCGCCCTTTTCGTTGTAGCCCAGCTCGCCGATGGCGGTCTGGAACGGACCATTGGCCTTGATCGAGGCGGCAACGGCCTGCGGGTCGTTGGTGCCGGCCGCGTTGGCAGCGGCAGCGACAACCTGCATCGCGGCATACGAGTAAAGCGTATAGGCTTCGGGCTCGAAACCGGCAGCGCGGAACTTGGCGACCAGATCCTGGGCGGCCGGGTTCTTGCGCGGATCGGGCGCGAACGTCATCAGCGTGCCGACAACCGCCGGGCCGGCGATCGAGGCCAGTTCGTTCGAAACGATGCCGTCACCCGACATGAACTTGGCTTCAAGCCCGGCATCGGCCATCTGGCGGATGATCAGGCCGGCTTCCGTGTGCAGGCCGCCGAAGTAGACGAGCGTCACGCCGGCTTCTTTCATCTTGGAAATGAGAACCGAGAAGTCCTTGTCGCCGGTATTGATGCCTTCATACATCACTTCGGTCATGCCACGCCCGTTGAGCGCCTTCTTGGTCTCGTCGGCAAGGCCCTGGCCATAAGGCGTCTTGTCGTTGATCACGGCAACCTTGGCATCGGCAAAGTGGTCGGCAATGTAGTTGCCCGCCACCGAGCCCTGCTGATCGTCACGGCCGCAGGTGCGGAACGTGTTCCACAGATCGCGTTCGGTGAACGAGGGGTTGGTCGAGGCCGGGGTGATCTGCAGGATGCCGTTTTCGGCATAGACGTTCGAGGTCGGGATCGACACGCCGGAGTTGAAGTGGCCGTCGACGAACTGCACGCCGTCCGCAACGAACTTGTTGGCGACCGAGATGCCCTGCTTCGGATCCGACACGTCGTCACCGAGCTCGATCTTGATCATTTCGCCGTTCATGCCGCCGGCGGCATTGATATCCTCGGCCGCCTGCTCGGCGCCCTTCTGCAACTGCGCGCCGAACGCGGCGTTGGGACCGGTCAGCGGACCGGCGACGCCGAAAAGCACTTCGGCATGGGCGCTGCCGGCAAAGGCCAGCATGGCCGCGAGGGCAACGCCCCCAAATAGCGATTTCTTCATAGACTAGTCTCCCTTGATTGGACCTGGGTTGTTTGCCGCGGACGCCTCGCGGGCGGCCGCTTGTCCGGCGATGTCGCCGAATTCCTCAAGCCGGTTCCGGATGTGCCGGCACCAGCCAATTTCAAAAAATGTATCATGACTGACCCCCACGTTCGCGCCAGCTGAGTGGCGAGACGCGCTCGTAGAGCCAGTGATATTGCCGCACCATCTGGCTGGTGCGCGTGTAGCGGAACCCGAGCGATCCGAGCACGAGCAGTATCAGGGTGTCGACCAGATAATATTGCAGCGAAAACATCGAGCCTGAAAAGAGGGCGTGATGCACAAAGCGCACGCCCAGTCCCAGAAGAAGCAGCTGCACCACGAGCACCGGATAGGGGCGCCATTCGAGCGCCGCCATGCGTCCCGTCGCCCACGCAGCCCCGCCGCCAAGCAGAATGGTGACGAAGAGAAACGACCAGACCGAGGATTCTTCGTAGATGAGACCGTCCATGTCGCCCTCTAGTGCCGTCCGCCTTCGAGATAAGCCGCCCTGACCTCGGGCAGCGCCAGGAGTTCCGAGCCGGTACCGCTGAGCGTGATCGACCCGTTGACCATCACATAGCCACGATCCGCCAGCCTCAGCGCGCCGAACGCGTTCTGTTCGACCAGGAACACCGTCAGTCCCTTTTCGGCATTGAGCTTTCTGATTGCGTCGAAAATCTGTTTGACGATGATCGGCGCTAGCCCGAGCGACGGCTCGTCGAGCAGAAGAAGACGCGGCCGAGCCATCAATGCGCGGGCGATGGCGAGCATCTGCTGCTCCCCGCCGGAGAGCGTGCCGCCGCGCTGACCAACCCGCTCCTTGAGGCGCGGGAAAAGGGAGAAGACGAGATCGAGATCGGCCTCGAAATGCTCGACCCCTGCCATGTTGGCACCCATCTGCAGGTTTTCGTGCACCGTCATGCGCGGAAAGATGCGCCGCCCCTCGGGCGACTGCGCGATGCCGAGATGGGCGATCTCGTGGGTTGGCAGATCCGTGATGTCCTGTCCGTCGAAGACGATGCGGCCGCGCCGGGCGCGGGGGCTACCGAAGATCGTCATCATCAGCGTCGACTTGCCGGCCCCGTTCGCCCCGATCAGCGCCACAACCTCGCCGGACCTGACTTCGACATCGACGCCGTTGAGGGCACGGATATTGCCATAATAGGTCTCGACCCCGGAGACGGTGAGAAGCGGCAAGGCGGTCTCTGTCATGCCTCCCCTCCATCCTTGCCCGTCTCATGCGGATGCGGGTGATGTTCTTCGGCGATGTGCTCGCGCTCTTCGGAAATCTTCTGCGCCGCTTCGATCGCTTCCGGGCCCGAACCGTCTCCGGCCAGCGTTGCAACCGCCAGGTCGCCCGCATCGACGCCCGGTTTGGTTTCGCCGATCAGGTCTGCCACTTCCTCGTCCTCGACGCCGAGATAGGCGGCAATCACGCGCGGATCGTTTCTGACCGTTTCCGGTGTTCCGTCCGAAATCTTGGTGCCGTATTCGAGCACGATCACATGGTCGGAAATTTCCATGACCACCGACATATCGTGCTCGATGAGAAGAATGGACGTGCCGGTTTCCGCCTTGATGTCCAGAAGGAGCTGGTTGAGTTCCGCCGATTCCCTTGGGTTGAGACCCGCCGCCGGTTCGTCAAGGCATAAAAGTTCGGGATCCGAGCACATGGCGCGGGCGATTTCGAGCCGCCTCTGCGCGCCGTAGGGCAGATCGCCCGCAGGGTCGTCGGCTCGTGCAACCAGATCGATCTTTTCGAGCCACCCCCGCGCCTTCTCGATGGCGCCGTCCGCCGCCCGCCGGTAGGTCGGCAGACCAAGAAGCCCCAGAAAGGTGTAGCCCGATGCCGCCATCAGCACATTGTGCTGGGCCACGAGCAGGTTCTCGAGCACCGTAAGGCCGGAGAAGAGGCGGACATTCTGGAAGGTGCGGGCAACCTTGGCCTTGCGGGTGATGACAAAGTCATGCATCCGCTCGAGCAGGTGCCGCTCGCCATTGCTGCGCGTCAGGGTCAGCATGCCCTCTGTCGGCTTGTAGAACCCGGTGATGCAGTTGAACACCGTGGTCTTGCCCGCCCCATTCGGACCGATGATTGCGGTGATCTCGCCGCGCTTGGCCTCGAGGCTGAGATCGCTGACCGCAACAAGGCCGCCGAACTTCATCGACAGATGCTCGACGCTGAGGATCGGCGCGGTCATGGCGGGGGAGGGCGCGGCCATCAGGCATTTCCCTCCTTGGTGAAGCTTGCCGAAACCGCCTTGCGTTCATGAAGGAAGGCGCTTGGTGATCGGCTCCCCACGAAGCCTCTGGGTTTCCACACCATGACGACGACCATGGCGAGCCCGAAGATCAGCATGCGATAGAGTTCGGGCGTGAAATTGTCGCCGAATACCAGTTTGAGGAAATCGAGCTCGCGCAGGATTTCGATGCCGCCGATCATCACGAAAGCGGCGACCGCGATGCCCATCAGCGATCCCATGCCGCCGAGAACAACGATCGCGAGAATGGTGGCGGACTCCAGGAAGACAAAACTCTCGGGACTGACGAAGCCCTGCCTGACCGCAAAGAACGAGCCGGCAAAGCCACCGAACATGGCCCCGGTGGCAAAGGCGGTCAGTTTCGTCGTGACGGTGTTGATGCCGAGCGACCGGCAGGCAATCTCGTCCTCGCGCAGAGCTTCCCAGGCGCGCCCGATCGGCATCCGCCTCAGCCGGATTGTCACCAGCGCCGTGAGGAGCGCCAGCCCCAGAACCAGGTAATAGAGGAAGATCTTGTAGTAGGCCGAAGAGATCGGCAGGTGAAAAAGATGCGCGAACCCTTCGGGCGATGCGTCGAACTTGATGCCGAAGAGCGTGGCCTTCTGGATGTTGGATATACCGAACGTGCCCTTGGTCACCTCGGTCCAGTTGATCAGAACCAGCCGGATGATTTCGCCGAAGGCGAGCGTGACGATGGCGAGATAGTCGCCCCGAAGCCTCAGCACCGGAAAACCGAGTATGACCCCCCAGGTCGCAGCCAGAATGCCCGCGACCGGCAGAAGCACCCAGAACGAGAGCCCGAACCAGTCCGACAGAAGGGCGTAGGAATAGGCGCCCACCGCATAGAAGGCGACATAGCCGAGATCGAGCAGGCCCGCGAGCCCGACCACGATGTTGAGCCCCCAGGCGAGCATCACGTAAATCAGAATCTGGATGCCGAAATTGTCGACCCATTTGAGCGAGCCGGCCGGGCCTGTCAGCGTGATGATGACGGCGGGATAGATCAGCGCCGCGGCAATGACGATCTTGGCGAAGTTGCGCCGGAAGAATGACGGCGGCGCCTCGCTGACCGGCTCGGCCGCCTTCTGTTTTCTGCGGGCCTCCAGCCAGGGTTGAACAAAGGCCGATATGACGAAACGGCCGACCGTTACGATGGCAACGACCGTGATCAGAAGCCCAAAGCGGGGTTCGATGATCAGTTCGTTGCGGATATTCTGGTCGGTCTTGAACCCGATGATCAGAACAAAAAGGCCGAGCGACAGGAGCCCGGCCAGCACCGCCTCACGGGCGGCGGACGCATAGACGTTGCCGGTTTTGCGCGTGGTCGGCTGCGTCATGGGTCAGACCTTCTCGACCTCGGGTCGGCCAAGCAGGCCGGAGGGGAAGAAGATCAGAACGATGGCGAGAATCGAGAAGGAGGCCACGTCCTTGTAGTCAATCGAGAAATAGGCCGACCAGAGCGCCTCGATCATGCCGATCAAAAGACCCCCGACCACCGCGCCCGGCAGCGACCCGATGCCACCAAGCACCGCCGCCGTGAATGCCTTGACCCCCGGCACGAAACCGTCGGTAAAGACGATAACGCCGTAGAACATGAGGAAAAGCGTGCCGGCGACCGCCGCCAGCATCGCACCCATGACAAAGGTAATGGCGATGGTCCGGTCGACATTGATGCCGAGGAGCGAGGCCATCTTGCGGTCCTGTTCGCAGGCCCGCTGCGCCCGCCCGAGCGAGGTCTTGTTGACCACGAACCAGAATGCGGCGAGCAGCACCGCCGTAACCGCGAAGATGACGATCTGCTTGAGCGAGATGGTCACGCCGGAGCCGAAGAGATGGTAGGTATCCTGCACCAGCGGCGGAATGGGCTTGTTGCGCGGACCCTGCGTCACCTGAACGAAGTTCGAGAGCGTGATCGACATGCCGATCGCGGTAATCAGCGGCGCGAGGCGGAACGACCCGCGCAACGGTCGATAAGCGACCCGTTCGATCGACCAGTTCCATAACCCCATCAGGATCATCGCGACGCTCATCATGATGAGCAGGGCCAGCGCCGCCGGAATGCCGCCGATGAAGGTGACAATCAGCAGATAAACAATGAGCGCCATGAAGGCGCCCAACATGAAAACATCGCCATGGGCGAAGTTGATCATTCCGATGATGCCGTAGACCATCGTGTAGCCAATGGCGATCAGTCCGTAGATCGATCCGAGCGTCAGCCCGTTGATGACCTGCTGGATGAAATATTCCAATGCCTTGCCCCCGAAGCCGGCCAGCCACCCGGAACCGACCTGCAAGCATCGGTTTCCCAAGCGTTTTCGCGTGCACTTAAGCAGGGCTGTTGCGCGCTCGCAAGCGCGTTTGTGCGAACTTGAGGCGTTTGGTCGCCCCTATGCCCAACTGTTCCTATTGCAGGAAGGCGACGACGCTGTCCGACTTTCCGGAGGCGTCGACGACCGAGAGTGTCACGAATCCGGGTCCATCCGGATGCCAGTCCGCCTGCCGCGCGAAGGTCGACCTGAGGAAGGGATCGCCGTTGGCATAGAAGGTGAATGGCGGCGCGCCGTTGCGGACCTTGATGGCAAGCGTCTGCCCGCTATCGTCGCCAAGCCCGAGATCGACGTCGACCCCGTTCGCCGGGAAGGCGATCTCCGGCGCCGGACTTGCCGCGACCAGCGCCTCGTCGGGATGCCGGAACCGCTGCAACGGCTCGGGCAGGTCGGCATTTGAACTGATGATCGCGCCCGGCGGTGGCCCCGGCAGGGGAACGTTCGGCGCCCCCAGCCGGTCGAAGCTCTCGAACAGCAGTGGCGCCGCCGACCCGATGCCGGTTATGCCGGGCACCGGCACGCCATCGGGCCGCCCGACCCAGACGCCGATCACCGTCTTGCCGTCAAAGCCGATCGCCCAGGCATCGCGATAGCCGTAGGACGTGCCGGTCTTGTAGGCGATGCGCCCTGGCGACCCCGTCTGTGGCGG
This sequence comes from Hyphomicrobiaceae bacterium, assembly GCA_020638095.1. Classification (GTDB taxonomy): domain Bacteria; phylum Pseudomonadota; class Alphaproteobacteria; order Rhizobiales; family Devosiaceae; genus JACKJF01. Next base: position 856,378 of record JACKJF010000003.1, read on the forward strand.
CGGAACATCGGCGAGAATATCGCTGACATACCAGGCCGCCAGCTGGTCGAGCACCGGCGCCTGCGACGGCGGCGGCAAGCTCGGATCGGCCCCGTCGACCAGAACCATCGGCTTGCCGCCGCGTGCGATTGCGCCATAGAGCGAAACCAGTTCCCGAAGCGTCACGCCCACACCGCCAAGCCCGATTGCGAGGCCCGGTGCCGATCCGTCGGGCAGGATCGGATCGACGCCAGCGCGCCTCAGGCGGGCCAGAAGCCGCGCCGGACCGACCGCGTCGAGCACCAGCACCGCCGGCACGTTGAGCGACTGCGTCAGGGCCTCCCGGATCGTGACCGTGCCGCGGTTGAACCCGTCGAAATTGACCGGCACATAGCCGGCAAATCCGGTCGGCCGGTCGGTGATGAGACTTTCCGGATGCGCCCGTCCGAGTTCGAACGAAAGGCCATAGATCAGCGGCTTGAGCGTCGAGCCCGGCGAACGTTCAGCCCTTGTCATGTCGACATGACCGTCCCGGTCGTCATCGAACAACCCCGGCGAACCAACCGAAGCCAGAACCTCACCGCTCGCCAGGTCCGCAACCACGACCGCCGCCGAGACGTTCGGCCCGAGGTCCTGAACATGGGCTGCAACCAAAGCTTCGAGCCGGGCCTGAAGCGGTGCGCCAAGGGTCAGGCGGATGACTTCGTCGTTGGGATTGTTGACGAGGGCCTGTTGCGCAAGGTGCGGGGCAAGCATCGGAAACTCGCGCCGGGCTGTCGGAATGGGTTCGCGCTTTGCCGCCTCCGCTTCGTCGGGACGAAGCACGCCCGCCAGAACCAGGCGGTCGAGCACCCGGTCGCGGCTCATTCGGGCGGCGTCCGGATCGCGGTCGGGCCGGCGCGCCTCGGGCGATTGCGGCAATGCCACCAGAAGGGCGGCCTCCGCCGTGGTCAGCCGCGCCGGTTCCTTGCCGAAATAGGAAAGACTGGCCGCCCGGACGCCCTCGATATTGCCGCCATAAGGCGCGAACTCGAGGTAAAGATCGAGAATCTGATCCTTGCTCAGACTGTCCTCGAGCCTTTCGGCGAAGACAATCTGGCGGACTTTGGCGGCGAGCGATCGCGTCGGCGTCTCGTCGATGAGCCGGGCCACCTGCATGGTCAGGGTCGAGCCGCCCGAAACCACGTGTCCGCCCGCCCCGATGAACTGCAACCCGGCCCTGACCATGGACATCCAGTCAACACCGTCGTGATCATAGAAGTGCCCGTCCTCATAGGCGATGAGCATCTCGATGAAATGCGGATCGACGTCGCTGAGAGCGACCGGCAGGCGCCATCGGCCCTCCTCGGTGGCAAAGGGACGAAGCAGCCGTCCGTCCCGGTCAACGACAAGCGTCGAGACCTCAACATCGGCCGGCTGCGGCACGGCGGGCAGGGCCGCCGCGACCGCAGTGACATATTGGGTCGCCTGCAGCGCGGCGAAGTCGACGAAAAGAAGAACCAGTCCGACAACCGCCCAGGTCCTGCGACCCGGGAGGAAGTAAAGTCGCCGTTTTCCCTCAGCGGCCAATCTAGCGCCCGGCCGGCCGGATGATGACTGTCTGGGCGCCGAGATTAGCGCGTAGGTCTGGCCGGTACATGTCTTCAACTGCAGCGCCGGGGCCGGTGAAATTGCCCGGCGTTACGGCCCGCACCAGATAGGCGGCGGAGAAATCCGAAACCTCGGAATAGTAGTTGAAGGCGGCCATGAAATGGTCGGTCCGCGATTCCGTATGGTCCGGTGTGCTGACATTGAGCCAGCTGAGGTCCGATGCGCCGCCACCCGCCGAAAGGTCGGGGTTCTCGATTTCGAACCCGGCCGGAAGTGGATCGGTGATGACATACTGGCCCGACCCGAGAGTCCGCGCCCTGGCCGTCAGCACCACCACGAACCGGTCGTTCTGCGTGACCTGTTCGAGATTGTCGATCGGCGTGCCGTCAAGCTGGTAGTAGGACCGCGTGAGGGCAAAGCCGTGGCTCGACGCTTCCGGCGGAACGGTCGGAATGCCGCTGGCACTGAGGGTGATTTCCGTCGGCTGGTTGGACGTGTTGGTTACCGTCACCGGTCCGGCGGCAAAGGCGTGATCGAGGAACCGGCGATACGCAGACCCTGTCACCGGCTCACCGTTGATGCTGATCGCGCCGTCCGCCGCATTCTCGCCGAGCGATGCTGCCGCCAGAAGCGTCCAGGCATTCTCCTGCGTCGACGTGTAGGCATCGAGATCACGCAGGGTCGCGAGCCGCTTGCTGAGCGCCGAAAGGTCGACGCCCGAAGGCTTGAATTCGGCCGCAAGCGCCAGAACGCCCGCCATGTCCCTCAGCCGGCTGCCATAGTCGTTGCGATAGCGGCTGTCGTCCATCGGCTTGCCGAGATCGGCGATCGCGGCCGCAAAGCCGGTCGCGGCACGCACCCGTTCGCCGTAGAGCGCCAGCGCTGCCCCGAGCTGGGCCTTGGCCAGCGGTGAGCCGAACTGGTCGATCCGCGCCTCCAGATAGTAGCGGAGGTCGCCGATCGACGCCCGGCCGGCCCGCGCGAGATCATAAAGCGCATAGGCCACGTCCTCACCGCCATGGTCGAAGTCGGAGGCATAGGAAAGCTGGTTCGAAAGGCTGTCGAGCGCCCGCTGCAGGGCGAGATCGGGCACGTCATGGCCCGCCTCTTTTGCCCGCAACAGGAAGTCGGTCACATAGGCATCGAGCCAGAAGCTCGTATAGCTATAGGGACCCCAGACCCCGAACGAGCCGTTCGACGACTGTTTCGACAACAGGTCGGCGATCGCATCGTCGATCCGGCCCTCAAGCGCCTTGTCGTCGCCGATGCCGACCATATGGGCGACCTCGTTCAGATAAAGCAGCGGCAGCGCCCGGCTGGTTACCTGCTCGGCGCATCCGTAGGGATAGCGGTCGAGCTCCAGCATGAGTTCGGGCACGTTGAGCCGGGCCAGCGGGCCGACCGCGAGAGTGAGCGCTCCCGTTTCCGGCAGGAACGCGCTGAGACGGCTCGCATCGATGGTCACGCTCTCGCCGGCGCCGAGTGGCAGTACCGACTTGGTCGTCGTCACGACGCTTGTCGCCCGGACCCCGAGCGTCAGCTTCTTGACAAGGGCATTGCCATCCGGATCGGTGAGCAGCAATTGCAGGTCATGATCGCCGATGGCTGTGCCGGTGAGGTCGAAGCTCAGCGATGCCCGCCCGCCCTTGGCCAGCGTCACATCTTCACTCTCCATATCCGACGCGAGGCCGGCACCGGTCTTGAGTTCGACATGATAGGCGCCGTCCGGACCGCTGATATTGGCGATCTCGACGAGAAGCCGCGACTGGTCGCCCACCCGCAGGAAGCGCGGCGGGCTGAGCGTGACAACCACCGGGTCGTGCACCACCACGTCCTTGACCGCATGTCCGACCGCCTTGTTGGTCCAGGCCATCGCCATCACGCGCACCGTGCCGTTGAAGTCCGGCATGGCGAAATCGATCCTGGCCTTGCCATCGGCATCCACCTTGACGATGCCCGAATGCAGCGCCACCAGCACCGAAGTCGGCGGGGGTGTGCCATGGCGCACCGGCCCGCCATCGCCACCCGAGCGGATCGCGCCGGGAAGGCCCTGGGTCGGGTCGATCAACTGGCCGTAAAGGTCGCGGAACTCCACCCCAAGCTGGCGCTGCCCGAAGAAATAGCCATCGGGGTCCGGCGCCTTGAAGCCGGTGAGGTTGAGAATGCCGAGATCGACCGCCGCAACCGCGACATAGGCGTCCTGGCCCGCAACCGCATCGCCAAGATCGACGGTCGCGGTAAAGCTCTGGCGGGGCGAGGCCTCGCTCGGCACATCGAGGCCGACATTGAGGAGCCGCGCACCCGGATCGACATCGGCATATTCGAGCCCAAGCGCCCGCGACGGCATGCGCTTTTCAGCAACGCTTGCCGGCCGGTAAAGGATGGCGGTGACATAGGCGCCGGGACCCCAGTCTTCGGTCACCGGCAGTTCGACGCTTGTCCCTTCGGCTGGGACCTCAACCGCGCGAAGATCGATGATCCGGTCGTCAACGACCATCACAAGTGCCGTCCCCGCAAATTGCGGTTCGAGCTTCAGTGTCGCGGTATCACCGATCCGATAGGCGGTCTTGTCGAGTGCGACCTGTAGCGTATCCGGCGTGTCGGATCCCGCATCGGCATAATAGTAGCCAGCGTAGAATTCATAGCTCGACGAAGTCGGATCGTCGCCCATGCTCTGGATTTCGAAGCGATAGCGGCCCCAGTCGACCGGAGCGCTCACATGCGCGGGACCGTCGGCAGTCGCATCGAGCGTGCCGTTGGCTACTTCGCGCGTGTTGGTGATCGCCTCCCATTTCCAGGTGCCACCATCGCGATACCACTGATATTGCGTGGTGATGCGCGACAGGGTCCAGGTGACACCGCTCTTCTCGGTCAGGCTGCCGTCCGGCGCCACCGCGACCACGTCGAATCCTGCCTCGGCACCTTCACCGAGATCGGAACCGCTGAAGTCGGGCCGGATACCGAGCCGGTCGCCACCGGCAAGAACCGGCCGCGTCAGGCTGCGTTCGACCGGGCGGCCGTTGCTGTCGATAAGCCGCAGGATGACCTCGGCATCGAGCGGGCGCGTCGTCGCCTGCAATGAGGGCAGATAGAGCTCGGCCACCGCATGGCCGGTGTCGTCGGTCGTGCCCACCTGGCCAAGCGGCTCCTGATCGGTCTGGATCGTGTCGTCCTCGCGTCCGAACGTATAGCCGGGATAGCCCGCAAGCGTCGTCCGGGGCCGCAGAATTACGTCCGCCTCGATCGAAAGGTCAGGAGCTGTTGCGCCGTAGAGATACTTGGCTTCAACATCGATATTGAGCGGCTGGTCAGGATCGACCGGACCGTCCGGTGCCTTGACCTCGAAGGCGAGCCGTTCGGGTTCGAAATCCTCGACCAGGAAGGTCACGCTCGTCAGCGCCCGCCCTTTCGGGTCGGCATAGAATTCGACATACCAGGCTCCGGTCATTTCGTCGGATCGGAGGAAAAGCGCATCGAAATAGCTGCCGGCGCCGCCGTCACTTAGCACCTTCTCGCTCGAAAGCACCCCGTCCGGCCGGTAGACCTTCATGGTCAGGTTGAGCCCGTCGACGGCCTCGGCATGGCTGTCGCGCAGCAAGCCAGTCAGGAACACGGTTTCGCCCGGACGGTACACACCGCGTTCGCTCGTCGCAAAGAGATCGAGCGGACCCGGCGCCGCACGCCCCGCAACCCCGCGATCGGTCAGATCGAATGCGGACTTGCCGGCATCGAGGAACGCATAGTCTCCATCATCGGTCTCCGCGACCAGCAGTTGCGGCGCCGATCCGCCGGTACCGCGCGAAAGCCCAGGCGCGAAATCGACCCGGCCATTTTCATCCGAAACCGCCTCGCCAAGTATTTCGTTGTTGACCGCCACCAGGCGCACATGGGCGCCCGCAACCGGCGCGGTGCTGGTCAGCGAGCGGACAAAGGCATGAACGCCGTCATCGCCGGAAACCTCGGTCAGTCCGAGGTCGGTCACGACGAACCACTGGGTTGCGGTGTCGCGCCAATAGGCCTCTTCCGAGCCGGTCACTTTGGCAGTGACCACATAGGCGCCCGGCGCCATCTGCCCGATCGCCTCGGTCACCGGAATGGCGGTCACCACCATCTGGTTGAGCGGCGCGGAGGCGAGATCCACCTTGCCCTCGAAAGCCAGTTCGCCGTTTTCGTAGGCGATGTCCTCGGCTGAATACTGGCTGAGATTGCTCTGGAACAAACCATCGCGCACGGCGGTCGCGATCGACCGGTCGCCGATGCGGTAAATAGCGACGTCAGCGCTTTCGGCATTGACCGAACTGATCGGCAGGCCGCCGCCAAGCCCGGCGGGCATCACATAGGCATTGTTGGCAAACCCGACAAAGGGCGAACGGTCGGGAACGAAAAGGCTGAGGTTGACGTCGTTGCGCAGCTTTTCGCCGCTTGCCGACGGCAGCCCGGCGCGAAGGGTAATCTGGTAGCGCTCGCCATGCGAAACGCCTTCGACGCAGATCTGGTCGTCATCGACCTCGATCGCGAGCCGGGAATTGCCTGCGATCGAGACATAGCTCGAAAGGTCGGTGTCGCCCGCCTGCAGGCTTTCGGAGAACACCGCGCAGATGCGCGGCTGCGCGGCATCGGAATCGACCTCATGCGAAACGACGCGGAACCCGTGCTGCGCGATGACCTGATCTAGCCTTGCTTCAAGATCGCCACTGTCGACCAGGGCCAGGCTGTCGCGATAGGTCACGATCGCTTCGTGCCACATCTGCCGGTTCTCAAGCGCCTTGGCCAGAACGCCGAGCGCTTCGGCCCGCTCGGCCACCGTCTCGGTCAGCAGGTAGGCATTGAGGGCCTCATAGGTCGACTCCGTTGCGATCGAATAGTCGCCCGAACTGCTCGACTTTAGACTGAGATCGAACAGCGTCTGTGTCGCTTCCGTCAGTTTCAGCCAGACCGCCGGATCATTGCCGACAATCCCGAGCGCCTGGCGCAGAAGCACCCGCGCATTGGCGGCATTGCCGACGCTGAGCGCAGATTCACCCTCGGCCAGAAGGTCGGCATAGGTCAGACCCTTGGGGTGCGGATCGGTCTCGGGAAGGCCGGCGGCAAGCGCCTCGGCCGACTGGATCAGCGACATGGCGGGAAAGCTGAGTTCACCGGCGCGCGCGGTGGCGATATCGTCGGGCGACGGCGTCTGAGAAATGACGCCGGAAGTCGCCCCGGCAAAGGCCAGAGGCTCGGCGGACTGTCCCTTGAGGAAGCACCAGTTCGACTTTTCGTTATAGGTGAAAGCACGGCACAACCGGTCAGTGAGACAGGCCTGCTGGCACTGTTTCAGGCTGACATCCTTGTCGATCTGGTAGTCGAAGCCTGGCAGGTCCATGTCCGGCAAAAGGCTGACCGTGCGGTCGGCGGCCCACGCAGATCCTGCCGCAAGGCTCAGGAAAATGGCCGCAATAACCCCTGCGGCGAAACCGGAAAACCTGCCCATCTCGTCCTCCCAATGTGCTGGCTGGCCGAAGCCAGCACGAAATTGCGACAATTTCCCGAGCAAATCGAGATGGTCGTCAAAAAAAGTGTCAGTTGCCGAGTCGATGAGCCAGCGCGCACCAGGCGACGCCGAGTCGATCACCGGATGTCCACCGGGCAGCGGGAAGGATTCTTGTGATGACTTGAATCAAAGCGCGGTTCGTCCCAAGCTGATCTTGTCCGGCCCGGATCGGACGCCAGTTGATGACCGCGGCGCCCCATTCAGATGGGGACCGAGCCGTGGCGAGTATGAAGCGTGACTGGTGCCCGTCTGGTTCTGTTTGTTGCATGAGGGAGAAATGCACAATGAAGATCGTAAAACTCGCGGGCCTCGCGGCCGGCATTCTGTTCGTGTCCGCTTCGGCCGCGCTGGCGCAGTGTGATCCGGGCGAAGTCGTCATCAAGTTCAGCCACGACGTCGCCGAGACGCACCCCAAGGGCGTCGCCGCCAACATGCTCGCCGAACGGGTGAATGCCGAAATGGACGGCAAGGCCTGTCTCGAAGTTTATCCGAACTCGACGCTTTATGATGACAACAAGGTGTTCGAGGCGATGCTTCTGGGCGACGTGCAGCTTGCCGCGCCGTCGCTTTCCAAGTTCGAACCCTACACCAAGAAATACCGGCTCTTCGATCTGCCGTTCCTCTTTGCCGATCTCGGCGCGGTGAACACCTTCCTGCACTCCGACTCTGCCACGGAACTCAAGACCGCCGTCAATGATGCCGGCTTCACCGGTCTTTATTTCTGGTCCTCGGGTCTCAAGCAGTTTTCCGCCGACAAGCCGCTGCTCGAGCCGACCGATGCGTCCGGCCTGAAATTCCGCATTCAGCCGTCCGACGTGGCCCAGGCGATGATCGAAGGGCTCGGCGCCTCCGCGCAAAAGCTGGCCTTCCCCGAAGTCTATGGCGCCCTGCAGACCAAGGTCGTGGACGGACAGGAAAACTCTTGGTGCAACATCTACACCCAGAAGTTCTTCGAGGTGCAGGATGGCATCTCCGAGACCAACCATGCGCTTCTGGCCTATCTCGTCTTTACCAACACGGAATGGCTCAACGGCCTTGACCCCGACGTGCGCGACCAGTTCCTCACCATCCTTGGCGAAGTCAGCGATCAGGTGAACGATTCCGTCGCCGCTAAGGAGGCTGCGTGCCGGCAGAACATTCTCGACGCGGGCGGCACGATCCGTGAACTAACCGCCGATCAGCGGGCTGACTGGGTTGCCGCGATGAAGCCGGTCTGGGATCAGTTCCAGGGTGACATTGGTCAGGACTTGATCAGCGCCGCGCAATCGGCCAACAACTGATCTGCGATCAGGCAACGGGGCGCGACCTGGGTTGCGCCCCGAAGCCATGCGAAGCGGGGGAGGGGCGCTTTGTTGCAGATCTCGATCACACTTGTCGCACTCATTGCATTGTTCACCGCGCTTGAGCGTTGGCGGCCGGGACTGTTGCACCGCAGCGAGGAGATCCTTCTTGCGCTGCTTCTCGCAACCATGGTGCTGGTCTCGTTCGTGCAGGTCATCGCGCGCTATGTGTTCCTCTCGGGCTGGGACGGGGCGCTGGAATTCACCCGCATTCTCTTTGCCTGGCTGATCCTTTTCGGCATGAGCTACGGCATTCGCGCCAATCTCCATATCGGCGTCGACGCCCTCGTCCGGCTGTTGCCGAAGCCGCTGTTCCGGCTTGTGGCGCTGGCCACCGCGGGCGCCTGCGTGCTCTATGCCGTGGTTTTCCTTTATTCGGATTGGCTCCAGCTTTTCGGCGCACCCGCCAAGGGCGGCGCCATGGACTACTGGTCAAAGATGTTCCGCGCCGGGATCGGGCTCGAAGACCTGCGTTTCCCCGATTGGGCGCAGCAGGCATTCGGCCTCGACGATCGTGTGCCGCGCTGGGTCGCTTATCTGATCTTGCCTGTCGGCCTCGCGCTCTTCGCCTTCCGCTGTCTTGAGGCGATGGTCGCGATGGTGCGCGGCGAGCGCGAACTGATCATCGCCTCGCACGAGGCCGAAGATCTGGTCGCCGAGAACCGGGCTGTGGCGAAGGATTAACCGGCAATGGAAACGCTGACGCTCTTTGTCCTCGTGCTGACGCTGCTCTTCGCCGGCGTGCCGATCGCGGTGTCGCTTGGTCTTGCAAGCGTTCTGGTCATCGCTTTCTTCTCGAACGACTCACTGTCCTCCGTGGCGCTGCAGCTCTTCAACGCCTCGCAGAACTACGTGCTTCTCGCGATCCCCTTTTTCATCCTCGCCTCCAACTTCATGTCGACCGGCGGCGTCGCGCGCCGCATTATCCGCGTCGCCATCGCCACGGTTGGGCACATGCGCGGCGGTCTGGCCATGGCCAGCGTCCTCTCCTGCATGCTGTTCGCGGCGCTCTCAGGATCCTCGCCGGCAACCGTGGTGGCCATCGGGTCGATCGCCATCGTTGCCATGCGCCAAATCGGCTATTCGCGGGACTTTGCCGCCGGTATCATCGCCAATGCCGGCACCCTCGGCATTCTCATTCCGCCCTCGATCGTCATGGTCGTTTATTCTGCCGCCACCGATGTCAGCGTCGGACGCATGTTCCTCGCCGGCATCCTGCCCGGCATCTTCGCCGGCCTGATGCTGATGGTCGCCATCTACATTGTGGCGCGGATCAGGGGCCTGCCGCGGGAAGAGTGGAAAGGCTTCATGGAAATCGTCGAAACCGGCAAGGAAGCCGGCTGGGGCCTCTTCCTCATCTTCATCATCATCGGCGGCATCTATGGCGGGGCCTTCACCCCGACGGAAGCGGCCGCCGTTGCCGCGATCTATGGCGCGATTGTCGCGCTCTTCGTTTATCGCGACATGGGGCCGCTGAAGGGGGAGACCTGGCTGCCCGAAGGTGCGAGCCCGGTCGCGGTCGCGGGCTTCAAGGCGAGCGTCTACGGCCTTGGACTATTCCTGCTTTGGCAGATCGTCAGTTTCTTCTTCCTCGCATTTCTCGACAATCAGGTCCGGCTGCTGATTTCGGCCGGTCTCGGCCTTCTGATGCTGTTACTCTATCCGGTGCTGCGTCACCGGCTGTCGCCGCTTGCCTTCATCAGCGGTCTGCCGATCTGGGGGCGCAACCTCTGGCTGATCATGCGCAAGTTCTTTCCCGCGCTTGTCCACGCCGACACGTTCAAGGTGCTGCTCGACACGGCCAAGACGACGGTCATGCTCATGTTCATCATCGTCAATGCGCTTCTATTTGCGCATGTGCTGACGGCGGAGCGCATTCCAAACATGATCACCGACTGGATGGTGGGCGCCGGGTTCAACTGGTTCACTTTCCTCATCGCCGTCAACGTACTGCTTCTGATCGGCGGCCAGTTCATGGAACCGTCCGGGCTTCTGCTCATCGTTGCGCCGGTCGTCTTTCCGATCGCGGTTGAACTTGGGGTCGATCCGATCCATCTCGGCATCATCATGGTCGTCAACATGGAAATCGGCATGATCACGCCGCCGATCGGCCTCAATCTGTTCGTTACATCGGGCATTACGGGCATGAGTCTGACGCAGGTGGTCCGTGCGGCGCTGCCCTTCGTTGCGGTGCTGATGCTCTTTCTTGTCATCGTCACCTATTGGCCGTGGCTTTCGACCGCACTGCCCAATGCCCTGATGGGTCCAGAGGTCATCCGGGCCCGCTAGTCGCGGTGATGCTGATTTCGTCATGTGATTGCGCTTGACGCGCCGGTTCGAGCATGTAGCTAAGGCGTCGTCCCGACTCTCACGACCGAAAGCGGGCTTAAAAACCAACCGGGAGATCGCCATGAAACTCGCCCGCATCGGCCACAAGCGTGCCGAACGCCCCGCAATTCTTCACTCCGACGGCACCTACCGCGACATCAGCGGTCTCGTCCCCGACCTTGCCGGCGAAAGCCTGACGGACACAGGGCTGGCCGCCATCCGCTCGGCCGACCTTTCCGCGCTTCCCGTGCTCGACCCCGTCCGTTTCGGCCCCTGCGTCGGTCAGGTCGGCAAGTTCATCTGCATCGGGCTCAACTACGCCGACCATGCCGCCGAGAGCGGTATGCAGGTGCCACCCGAACCGGTCGTGTTCATGAAGGCGACGAGCGCCATTACCGGGCCGAATGACAATGTCCGCATCCCCAAGGGATCGCAAAAGACCGACTGGGAGGTCGAACTCGGCGTCGTTATCGGCAAGGAAGCCCGCTACATCGACGAATCCGAGGCGCTCGATCACGTGGCCGGCTATTGCGTGGTCAACGATCTTTCGGAACGCGCCTTCCAGACCGAACATGCCGGACAGTGGGTCAAGGGCAAGAGCGCCGACACGTTCGGCCCCATCGGTCCCTGGCTGGTGACGCGCGATGAAGTGCCCGACCCGCAGAACCTCAAGCTTTGGCTCGAAGTCGACGGCAAGCGCGTGCAGAACGGCTCGACCAGAACCATGGTCTATGGCGTTGCCTTCACCGTCGCCTACCTTAGCCGCTTCATGAGCCTTCAGCCCGGCGACATCATTTCGACCGGTACCCCGCCGGGAGTGGGCATGGGCTTCAAGCCCGACCCGGTTTACCTGAAGGAAGGTCAGACCCTTCATCTCGGGGTCGAGGGTCTCGGCGAGCAGACCCAGAAAACCATCGCCTGGAACGGTTGAGGTTTACCGCCTCGCCTGACTTGAACCCGGTCCCACCGATTGGGGCGGGACCGGGCTTGCATGCGGCCGTGATCGGGACAGGCGTGGCATTGGGGGGCAGAGGACCACGGCCGCAGTAACGGTTTGCGCCCAGGCCTACATGGCGGGCAGAAGCACCTTGTCGATCACGTGAATGACGCCGTTTGACTGGCGGACGTCGGCAATGGTGACGTGGGCGACGTTGCCCTGCTCGTCGGTGATCGCGACCATGTCACCGTCAAGGCTGGCTTCGAGCGTGCAGCCGCCGACCGTCGGAATGGCATGCATGCCGCCATCGGCGTTGATCATGCCCACAAGATCCGTCGACATGACGTTTGCCGCGACCACGTGGCAGGTCAGGATCTTGACGAGCTGGTCCTTGTTTTCAGGCTTCAGAAGGGTGTCGACGGTGCCGTCAGGCAGGGCCGCGAAGGCTTCATTCGTCGGCGCGAAAACGGTGAACGGACCCTCGCCCATCAGCGTATCCACCAGCCCGGCGGCCTGAACGGCGGCGACGAGCGTGGTGTGATCGGCGGAGTTCACGGCGTTTTCAACGATATTCTTGTCGGGGAACATGGCTGCGCCCCCGACCATCGGGTTTTCCATGTGCGACGCGGCAAATGCGGCGCCACCGATCACTGAAGTGGTGAGAACTGCGGCGACCCCGAGGGCCTTGAGAGAGAGTTTCATGTTTGAGCCTTTCGTTTTGAATTCTCTGTCCCGTGCTGGACAGGAGAAGAAACGAGAGGGGTCCTCGAAAAGTTTCACTCTTGAAGATTTTTTCCAAATCCGGTGAGAGTAATCGACGTCGATCAGACGGCCGCGAGGCTGCCCGCCGCGACGACCGGACCGGTCGGGATGCCCCCCGGCGCGCCGCCGCTCGGTTCGAGCGTCACGGCCAATACAGAGCTGGGGTTGGCGTAGGATTTCAGATTATTGGCAAGCGCGATCGTCGCCGTCCCGGCGATTGGCACCACGCCAAGCGAAATCGGGTTCTTACCCTCCGGAATGATCCAGAGCTCGTAGTCCTTGCCGGCGACGGATTCTCCGGAAACGCCCGTCAGTCGCACTTCGCCCGCGGCGGCATCATAAAGTGCCAGGAATTTCGCCTCGCTCTGGTCCGCAGCAAGGCTTGCGACATAGGTCTCGCCCGTTCTGCCGGTCTGAAGGCCGGGAACCAGAGCTGCAAATCCGACAACCAGAACCGCAACCGCAAGGGCGCCCGCAGCAACGCCGCGCCACACCCGAAGGTCGTTCCAGAGCCGCTCCAGAAGCGAGGCAGATTTGGGCGCAAACAGCCGGGCCTCGATCCCTGCATAAAGTGGTCGCGGCGTGACCGGCTCCACTTCCGCGTCCAGCTCCGCCAGATGGCTTTGCCAGAACTCGACCTTGGACTTAAAGGCCGCGTCCGAAATTATCCGCTGCTCGGCCAGTTGATGCGCCGCGGCATCGAGCAGCCCCAGCGCGAACTCGGCGGCAAGCACCTCGTCGGGAACGGACGGACCCGCACCCAATTTTCCTGCCTCGGTCACGACAGACAGTCCCTCAGCTTTAACAGGCTTCGACGCAGCCATGTGCGCATCGTGTTGATCGGTACACCGAACCTGTCCGCAAGGTCCTGATAGCTGAACCCGTCGAGGTAGGCGAGCCGCACCGCCTCTGCCCGGTCCACTTCGAGCTTTCTGAGACACAGATCGATGCGACCGGTTTCGCCGGTCCGAATGGCCGATTCTTCGGGGTTCGGTGCGTCATCTTCGATCTCGAACGCCGCGTCGATATCCCGCGTTGCGGGCCGGCGCGCCCGGACCATGTCGAGCGCATGATTGCGCGCGATGGCCGCGAGCCAGCTGATGGCGCTCTTGTTGTCAGGGCGGTATTGTCCGGCCCGCTGCCAGATTTTCACGTAGATGTCCTGCAAGGCTTCCTCGGCATCGTGTCGGTCTTTCAATATACGAAGAACAACGCCGAAAAGTTTCGCGGAAGAGCGGTCATATAGGTTGCGGAACGCAGACCGGTCGCCAAGAGCAACCCGCGCGATGATTCCATCGAGTTCGCTTGAAGCCGGCAATGTCGCCCTCCCAAGGTCCGCGATGTCCAATCGCGCCGTCCTGGGAGGGAATACGTCGGCAAAATGAGGTTGGATCAGGCTCCGCCGGTGCTGGCCCTGACCACGAGGTCCGGATCGATAAGTGTGTGCTGCGGTTCGGGGAGGTGGTGGTCGGCGCGGATCAGCTCCATCAGCCGCCCGACGGCCATACGCGTGACATTGGCGACGTCATAGTTGATCGAGGTGATCGGCACCGCCGCATAGGCGGCGAATTCGACATTGTCGAACCCGACGATGGCCACCTCGTCCGGTACCCGGATTCCGTGTTCGAGGCACCATTTTTCCGCACCGATGGCGGTCGAGTCGGTCGAGCAGAAGACGGCGGTCGGCCGCTGTTTCGCCCGCATCAATTCGCCCATGGCCCGGTACCCGGCGTCGGTGCCCGGAAGCTTCGGGTCGATCATCAGGCTGTCGTCGATCTTGATGCGATGAGCCTTGAGCGCGTCCCGATAGCCTTGCGACTTTTCGAGATTGCCGCGCGGATTCTGCCCGTCGAGAATGCCAATCCGCTTGTGGCCGAGCGTGACCAGATGCTCGACGGCCTTGCGCGCGCCGGAATAATCGTCGACCGCAACCGAGTCGATGCCATCAGGTTTGCCCACCATGACCACGACCGGATAGCCTGACTGGCGCAACTTCCGCACATGATCGAGCCGCTGGTGCGAGCGCGGATAGATCAGCATGCCGTCGACCTGGCGGGCACGGAACATCTCCACCACCCGCTTTTCATCTTCGAGCGTGTTGTTCGAGGTCGCGAACATGGTCACATAGCCTTCTTCGGCCAGCGCCTGCTCGATGGCCTGTGCGGTCATCGTCAGAACCGGGTTGGTCATCTGCGTCAACACCAGGCCGATCGTCTTGGTCTCTCGTGAAACCAGCGACTTGGCAATCTGGTTCGGAAGATAGTTGAGCTCCTCGGCCGCCGCCTGAATGACCGCCCTTGTTTCCTCGGGAATGCGCGGCGACTGGCGCAGGGCCAGCGACACCGTATTGGCCGAAAAGCCGGTCTTGTCGGCAATATCCTTAAGTCGGACGGTTGGCCTGCCCATCTGTCTTTCCCGTCAGCCCCGATCGTGCCCTTTTGTCAAACTATTGACCCCTTGTGAACCATGCATGCGGAACCCGTGTGCGCCCCGCATGCGTTGGCTTGCGTCCGGGCCTCAGGCTTTCTCCATCATCGCCTGGCGAATGCGGGCGATCGCCTTGTACTGCACGCAATCGGGAGCCATTTCCATCATTTCGATCCGGTTGCCGTCCGGGTCTTCGAGCCAGGCCTGCCGGTTGCCGTCGGCGCCCGCCTTGGGTGGCGACATCAAGGTGATCCCGGTCGCCTCGATGCGCGCACAGGTGGCATCGAGATCGTCGATGAGAAAACAGATGTGATTCACCCCGTTGGCGTTCCAGCCGGGCGCCCGGTCGTTCTCCGCGCCCGGGAAGATTTCGAGATACTGGTCGTCGGTGATGCGGAGATAGACGAGCCAGAGCGAGCCGTCGTCATGGTGCAGGCGCAGCATTTCCTCGAATCCGAGCCGGTCACGGTAATAGTCTAGCGACCGGTCGACGTCCGTGACCTTGATGGCAACATGGCCGACGCTGGTAATACCCTTCATATTCTCCTCCATTATGTGCCCCTTGGGGCAGGTCCCAAATTCTCACTCAGTCCCAGTCTGGACCCCAGGCCGGATCGATGCGCCGCCAGCCGCGATCGAGTGTCGCGATCCGGGCCATCTCGGTATCCGTCAGCGTGATCTCCTGGGCCACGAAGTTCCGCACCATGCGCTCTTTCCGCGCCGACGAGGGAATTGTGCTGAGGCCCATCTGCATGAGGAAAGCCAGCGACACCTGATCGGCTCCGGCGCCGTGTGCCCGCCCGATCTCGGTCAGAACCGCATCCTCGGCGACGCTGCCATGGGCAAGCGGCTGATAAGCAGTGACGGAAATTCCGAGGGAATGGCAGTGCGCGACAAGCTTGCGGTTCTGCAAATAGGGGTGGACCTCGACCTGGTTGGTATAGATCGGCACGTCCCCAAGAATGTCCCTGGCTTCGTCAATCAAGGCGATGGTGAAATTGGAGACGCCCACGTGCCGGCTAAGACCGAGCGCGGAAACCTCGGCCAGTTGTTCGACATAGACGGGGAGGGGGATTTCTCCATTCGGCGACGGCCAGTGAATGAGAACCAGGTCGAGCTTGTCGATCCCGATTGTGTCGAGGCTTTCCCGGACCGAGGGAACCACCTTGCCCGGCCCTAGATTTCCGGTCCGCACTTTTGTCGTGACGAAGACCTCGTCCCGCTGAAGACCCGAGGCGCGCAACGCCGCACCGTTTTCCTCTTCGGTCAGATAGTCCTGCGCCGTATCGAGATGCCGGTAACCGATCTCGAGCCCGGCTTCGATCGCGGCCTGTCCCTCGCGCCCACGCCGCCCATAAGTCCCGAGTCCCATGATGGGCATGTCGCTGGCATATCTGACCTGGCGGGCCATGATCTCCCCTCTGCTCCCTGCCGTCGCGCGCTTCTGGGCCGCGCTGTCCGGCTACCGGGTCAAGCCGCCCGGCCGGGTCAATGCAAAAAAATCGCAGTTGACATTTCCGCATTATCCGCCAAGATTAGCGATAATACAACCCGGATTAACGGAAATATGCTGGCCTTCGGATCGGGAGAAACCCGGAGGCCGGTTCAGGGGGAGGATAGGGATGGCGATCCGCTGGAGCCGCTGGTCTCCAAGAATTGCGCTGGTGCCGGCATTGCTGGTCACGGCGGTGGCCTTCGTCGGATCGATCGGCTGGACCATCTACATTTCGCTGACCACGTCCCGCCGCTTCCCCGACTACGAAATCAACTGGGACGAATGGCTCCGTCAGTACGAGCGTCTGTTCAAGGACGGCGCCTGGGCCACTTCGCTGAAAAACCTTGTGGTTCTCGGGCTGGGCTCGACCCTCGCCATCATTCTCGGCTTCATCCTCGCCGCCATGATCGAGAAGGAAAAGCGGGGCGAAGGCTTCTTCCGCACCATCTTTCTTTATCCGCTTGCCGTTTCGCTGATCGTCGCCGGCATTGTCTGGCGATGGATGTTCAACCCGAGCCTCGGGATCGAGAATTTCCTGCACGAACTCGGCTGGACCAGCGCCAGCTTCAACTGGCTCGCCGCGCCGGACACGGCGATGTACGGCATCATTCTCGCGTCCATCTGGCACGGCTCGGGCTTCTACATGGCCCTGATGCTGGCAGGGCTCCACTCGATCAACGGCGAAATCTGGTCGGCGGCCCGCCTCGACGGGGTCAGCGTCTGGCGCCTCTATATCGAAATCATCATTCCGATGATGCGCTTCACCTTCCTGACCTGCGCCATCCTGCTCTCTCTGGGCGTCGTCAAGGCCTATGACATCATCGTCGCCATGACCAATGGCGGGCCGGGCTCTTCCACCTGGATGCCCGCCTACTTCACCCTCAACGCCTATTCGGGCCGCTCGAACATCGCCTATGCCTCGGCTGCCGCCGTGATCATGCTTTTGATCACCGCTGCCATCTTCATTCCGCTCGTCATGGTCACCGCCTGGCGCGTCCGCCGCAGGGAGGCCATTGCGAAATGACCGATATCCTGCCGCTCGAACCAGTCCGCCGCACCTTCCGCGACTATCCCAAGAAGCCGAGAAAGATCAGGGGTTCCTCGATCGCCATCCTCGTCTTTCTGACCATGTGTGCGCTTTTCATCGCCATTCCGCTCTATGTGATCATTGTTACCTCGATCAAGGAGATGAGCCAGATCATCCAGGGCGAGATCTTTTCGCTGCCGACCAAGGTCACTTTCGAACCCTGGTGGAAGGCTTGGAACGAGGTCTGTTCCGGCGTCCAATGCGAAGGGGTCAAGGTCGGGTTCATCAATTCGCTGATGATCCTGTTCCCCTCGCTGGTCCTTTCGATCGGGCTTTCCATGGTCACCGGCTATGCCCTGGCGCTCTGGAACATCCGCTGGGCCGGCACCTTCCTCTTCGTGCTCTTCACCGCCGCCTTCGTGCCGTTCCAGATCATCATGATTCCGCTCATCATCATGACCGGCATCATCAAGGTCTACGGCACGATCTGGGGCGTTGCGATCGTTCACGCCGTGCTCGCCATGCCCCTGCTGACCCTGATCTTTCGCAACTACTACAAGGACATCCCCAACGAGATCATGAGCGCCGCCTTGATGGATTCGGGGTCATTCTGGCGCATCTTCTTCGAAATCATTCTGCCCATGTCGGGCAACATCCTGATTGTGGTCTTGATTCTTCAGATCACCTCGATCTGGAACGATTTCATCATCGGCCTCTATTTCGGCGGCATCGGCACAAAGCCGATGACGGTTATCCTCGCCAATTCGGTCATCACCTCGCGTGGCGAGATTTCCTACAATGTCGACATGGCCGCGGCCCTGCTCACCGCCATACCGCCCCTCGTCATCTATTTCGTGCTCGGCAAGTTCTTCGTGCAGGGCATCACCGCCGGAGCCATCAAAGGATAGGCCATGCCCCGCGTCGAATTTCAGAACATCGCCAAACAGTATGGCCGGGTCACGGTTCTCGACGAGCTCAATCTCGACGTCGATGACGGCGAGTTTCTCGTCCTGCTCGGACCCTCGGGCTGCGGCAAGACCACCCTGCTCAATCTTCTGGCGGGTCTCGTCGAGACCACGGCCGGCAAGATTCTCATCGACGGTCGCGACGTCACCGACCTCGACCCCAAGGACCGGGGTCTGGCCATGGTCTTCCAGTCCTATGCCCTTTATCCGACCAAGACCGTGCGCGGAAATCTGCAGTTCGGCCTCAGTTCGCAAAAGCTCGACCGAACCGAAATTGCCCGGCGCGTCGACTGGGCCGCAAAGCTGTTGCAAATCGAAACCCTGCTCGACCGCAAACCGAGCCAGCTCTCTGGCGGCCAGCGCCAGCGCGTCGCCATTGGCCGGGCACTCGTCAAGAATGTCGGCGTCTTCCTGTTCGACGAACCCCTGTCAAACCTCGACGCCAAGCTCCGGACCGAGATGCGGCTCGAAATCAAGCGGCTGCACGACGAACTCAAGCACACGATCGTCTACGTGACCCACGACCAGATCGAAGCCATGACCATGGCCACGCGTATCGCGGTCATGGATGGCGGCGTCATCCAGCAGGTCGGCACGCCCGACGAAATCTACGAGCAGCCCGCCAACCTCTTCGTCGCCCAGTTCATCGGTTCGCCGTCGATGAACGTGCTTTCCGCGCGCGTCGAAAGCGATGGGGGAAAACCGGTCGCCATTCTCGACGGCTTCGAAACCCGCATTGATCTGTCGGGGCACGCCACGGGGGACGCGCTTGCGCCAGGCACGGCGATCGTCGTTGGTCTTCGCCCCGAACATGGCGAGATCGGCGCTGCGGACCGCCCTGCCCAAATCGAATTGCCCCTGCTTTACGCGGAAAAGACCGGCGGTGACGCCACGCTTTTTCTCAAGACCAGCGGTCGGCCCTTCGCCGTGCGGATCGACCCCGCTGCAGCGGGAGGCGTCCGCGCAGGCGAGGCAGTTCAGGTCGGCTATGCCGCGGAGAAATTCAACCTATTCGACGCCCGGACAGGGCGGAGGATCTGAAGGCGCCACAGTCGTGCGCCACCAAAGGAGGAGAAACCAAATGTTCCACAAGAGTCTGGTCGGGGTGACGACGGCGCTCATGCTGAGCGTGGCTCCGGTCACTGCCAACGCCCTCGATCTCTTCGTCTACCATACCTGGTCGGCCGAAAGCGAAGTCAACGCACTCAAGGTTCTCATTGATGCGTTGGCCGAAAAGGGTATCGGCTGGAAGGAAATCGCCATTCCCCACGAATCCGAATCCAACGTGGGTCTGATCAACCTCGTCACCGGCGGCAACCCGCCCGACGTCTTCATCGAATCGAGCCCGGGCGTCTATCGCGACCTTGCGTCGATGGGCCTTGGTCAGCCGGTCACCCAACTATTTGCCGACAATCACATCACCGAAAACCTGCCGGACGCAGTGGTCCAGTCGATCACCGTTGACGGTGAGATCATGAAGGTGCCGACGGCCATCCATATTGACGGCATGATCTACTACAACAAGGCCGTGGCTGCGGCGGTGGGTGTCGATCCCACGTCATGGACCTCGCTCGACGATATGTTCGCCGACGAACAGAAGGTCGAGGATGCCGGCTACACGTTCATGGCCATGGGCGGCAACACCTTCCAGGCCGGCTACCTGTTCCATCCTTTGGTCGCGGCGATCGCCGGCCCCGACGTCTATTACCGCTTCTATCAGGAACAGCCGGATCCGACCGTCTTTGACGATCCGGGCCTCCGCGCGGCCATCGAAATGCACCGGCGCATTACCTCCCAGGCGGACGAGGGCTGGGTCAACCGGTCCTGGGCCGACACGACCAATACCGTGATCACCGGCAAGGCGCTGATGCACCTGCACGGTGACTGGATGAAGGGCCAATGGCGTGCGTCCGGTGCGACCGCTGGCAACGAATTCGGCTGCATCAACATTCCCGGAAGCAAGGCGATGAGCGTCACCGTCGACGCATTCGGCCTGCTTGGCGGCGTCGATGATGAAATGAAGAACGCCGAATTCGAATTCGCCAAGATCGTCACCGATCCGCTGATCGCCGCCAGGTTCGCTCAGCAAAAGGGTTCGACCCCCGTGCGCGCCGACGCGCCGACCGACTATATGGACGAGTGCAACACGGTGGTCCTCGACGGGCTGAAGTCCATCGGTGGCGTCCAGAACCCGTTCAACATCGCCGACAATGACTGGCACATGTCGGTCTGGAACATCATGTTCGAGTTCCAGAGCGATCCGTCCATGACCGTCGACGACGTGATCCAGCGGTTCAAGGACGAATACGACGTCATCTTCGGCTGACCGATCTGAGGGCGGCGCGGCACCCCCGCGCCGTCCATCCCCCGGCGTCAAACCGGACCAACTTTCCTCCCGGGGGCACCCGGCGGCAAATGTCCTCCGGACCCACGGCGCGCCAGCATCGATTCCCGAGTGGTTTGGGTGCTGGCGCGTTCATTCGGAGCACCCCCAATGACTGGATCCCCGCTGCAGTCCGACCTGGTTCTGCAGATCTGTTTTGTGACCGACAATCTCGACAGAAGCGTCGAGTGGTTTTCGCACCTGACCGGAGCGCCAGTCCCGCGCATTAACCAGACGGCACCGGGCGGCGGCGAAATGTCATTTCACGGCGAGGCCCGCAAGGCGGCGTTTCGCCAGATTCTTTTCGATCTCGGCAATATCGCCGTCGAGTTCTTCGAGCCGGGACCCGAACCGAGCACCTGGCGCGACTTCCTCGAACGCAAGGGCCGGGGTGTGCATCACATCGCCTTCAAGACGCGCAATCTTCGCCGCGAGGGCGGTGCATTCGTCGCCCATGGCCTGGGCGAGGTTCAACGTGGTGAATTCGAAGGCGGCGGTGGCCGTTACGCCTACTACGACAGCGAGGATGAACTTGGCTGCCTGATCGAACTGCTCGAATTCGACAGCGACCGCGATCCCAACGACTGAGCGGACTTACTTCTTCCCCGAAGGCTTGCGATCGGGCAGGGGACCCTCGTCCTCATCGGTCAGAATGCGGTGCGCGGCCCCGTCGAGATCCTCGAACTGTCCCGACCTCAGCGACCACAAGAAAGCGCCAAGTCCAAGGGCCCCGAGAAACAGGGCGACCGGAATGAGAACCAGCAGCCCGTCCATTATTCCGCCGGTTCCGGGACGTAATGCGGTTCGTGGACTCGTGCATGCTCGACGGCGCCGGCCGGCGTGTTGCGCCCAAGTCTGAGCCTCAATGCGTTGAGCGTGACGAGGATCGACGAGGAACTCATGGCCAAGGCCGCAATTAGCGGGGTGACAAACCCGGCAACCGCAAGCGGCACCGCAACGGCGTTGTAGAGGACGGCGAGACCGAAATTCTGTTTGACCGCGCGGTCTGCCCGCCGCGCCATCGAAATGGCAAAAGTGACAGCGGAGAGATTGTCGCGCACGAAGACGAAATCGGCGGCGCTGCGGCCCACGTCGGCGGCGCTCGACGGCGCCAACGACACGTCGGCAAGCCTCAGGGCCGGCGCGTCATTTATCCCGTCGCCTACCATCAGCACCTTGTGACCCGCCGCCTGCAGGGCCCGGATCCCGTCCATCTTGTCCTGCGGCTTGAGGTTGCTTTCGGCCGCTGAAATGCCTAGGCGCGCAGCAAGCTCATCGACGGCACCCCTCTGATCGCCGCTAAGAAGCGTCACTCCGACACCAAGGTGCCCCAGTTCGGCAATCGTCGTTGCCGCATCGCCGCGCGGCTGGTCCGCGAGCGCGAACGCAGCCACTGCCTTGTCTCCGCGGCTGAGCCAGACCTGGCTCGATCCGGAAACGTTATTTTTGTCGGCATGGCACCAGTCGGCTCGCCCAAGGCGCCAGACTTCGCCATCGATTACCGCCTCGAGCCCCGAACCCGGCACCTCGCGCGTCTCGGAGACGGTCAGGGACTCGGCCGCGAATGCTGAAACAAGGGCCCGTGAGAACGGGTGGGCGCTGAGCTGCGCCAGCGCCGCGGCGCGGCTGGCCAGTTCGGGGTCACCGAAAATCTGCCTTTGAACGCGCGGCCGCCCCTCGGTCAGCGTGCCCGTCTTGTCGAAAACCACGTGGGTTACCGCAGCCAGCCGTTCGAGCGCGGCGCTGTCCTTGACCATGATGCCGTTTTCAAACAGGCGGCCGGAGGCGACCATGTGCACCATCGGCACCGCCAGCGCCAGGGCGCAGGGGCAGGTAATGATCAGAACCGCCATGGCGTTGAGAACCGAAACGTGCCAGTCGCCCGAAAGCACGATCCAGCCGATCAGGGTCACGAGCGCGAGAATGTGCACCGCCGGCGCATAGATGTCCGCGGCCCGGTCGGCAATGCGCCGGTAGCCGGCCCGTGCGCCTTCCGCCGCTTCCATGAGCGAGATCATCCGGGCGAGGAAGCTTTCGTCGGCCGGGTGGGTGGCCTCGATGGTGATGGCGCCGGAAAGATTGAGCGTGCCCGCGAGAAACTCGGTGCCATGCCTCGCCAGTTCCGGCGCGCTTTCCCCGGTGACCAGTGAACAGTCGAGCTCTGAATTGCCCGAGACGACCAGGCCGTCGACCGGCAGGCGCTCGCCCGCAGCGACGACGATCAGCATGCCCGGCGCGATCTCTGAAATCGGAATGACCTGCCGTGTTCCATCGGGCATGTGCCGCACGGCGTTGCGCGGCGAAAGGCGCGAGAGGTTCTTGACCGCGCCCCGCGCCCGTTCCCGCATCATGTGGTCGAGCGTCCGCCCGATGAGGAGGAAAAAGAGCAGCGAAACCGATGCATCGAAGTAGGCATCCTGTCCGCCGATCGCCGTTTCAAAAACCGACAGGATCAATGCCAGAGTTACCGCCAGGGCGATCGGCACGTCCATGTTCAGGTGGCGGGTTCTCAAAGCCCCGATCGCCGAAGTGAAGAAAGGCCTGCCCGCATATCCGACCGCGGGAATGGCGATCAGCGCGGAAATCCAGTGAAAGAGCGTGCGGGTAACTTCATCCGCCCCCGACCAGATGGAGACCGAGAAGAGCATGATGTTGCCGGCCGCGAATCCAGACACGGCAAGCGCCCGGAGCAACTGCCGCATGGTTTCGTCGGATCGGTCGTCGAAGGCATTGTCGAGCAGGAAAGCGCGGTGGCCGGCCCGCTTCAGCGTGTCGAGAAGCTGGGCCGGATGCGTGCCGTCTTCGGAGTGATAGGTGATCCGGACCCGCTTGGTCGAAAGGTTCACGCGCGCATTGTCGACCATGCCGAGCGTGCCGAGCGCACCCTCGATGCCGGTGATGCAGGTGGCGCAGTGCACGTCGGGAACCGCCAGTTCCAGCTGGAATTTGCCGTCGCCAAGATTTCGCGACGCGGCGCGCAAAAGATCGTCGTCGGCCCCGGCATCTTCCGACGCCATGTCCGCCGCCGCTTCCACGCCGGGCGCACAGCAGGTCATCGCACTCTCCAAAGCGCGTCCAGCACAAGGGACCTTGTCGATTCCCTTTGAACGCGCACGAAACAGTCTCTCAGATCACGTGTTTCGGTTCAACCGCAACACGCCGGTCAGTGCGTGACGAACAGCCGCGCACGATATTCAAACGGCGGATAGCCCTCGATGTCGGCCGTGATGAGCGCATTCCACACGCCCTCCGGCACTTCATCCTCGGCCCGATAGAAATCGCCGTCTTCGGCCAGGTTGAGCGTCCGATCCTGGTGAACGCCGACCGGACGGGTCAGGGCGACGGTGACGTTCTGCGGATGAAGCGCGTTGCCATCGGCATCGGCCAGGGCAAAGTTGAGATGTCCGTCAGCATAGTGCAGATCGACATGCCAGTTCAGCGCGTGCTGCGCCCGGCTGGCGGCAAGCTTGGTGTTGAACTCCTGGCTCGCCACATAGGAATTCTCGACTTCAAGGCCCGTCCAGGTGCTGATCGCCTTGTAGGCCATGAAGATGTTGACGCCGATGATCACCCCGAAGAACAGAAAGACCACGCCGAGCATGTGCCAGCCGGTGAACCGCTTGCCGGCCGGAACGAAGTCGGTACTAATCTGCTGGTCAGCCATCAAGGCCTCCTGTTACGGCGCTTCGAACTTCACCGTGACCCGGTTCTCTTCCCCGGCCTCGGCGTCGCTTGCCACCAGTTCGAACTTTTGCGGCTTGTCGGTCAAGAGCTTCGGATCGGCTTGCACATAAAGCCTTAGCGGCAGCACTTTGTCCGGTTCGACGTCGAGCACCATCGTGGTCACCGATTCGCTCGTGTCCGAAAGCTTCATCGTGCCGCCCTCAAGCCCTTCGAGACTGAGCGTGATCTGGCGCGGCTGCGGCGTCATGTTGAGAATCTTGACGTCGTAACCGTTGCGGACCTCGCCGTCTGACAGAAGGACGTAGAGCGGATTGCGATCGTGCAGGACGTTGAGGTCGAGCCGCTGCCTTGTGGCAAGTACCAATAGCATGGCAACGCCGATTGCGGCCCACACGCCGAAGTAAAGAATCGTGCGCGGCCGGACGATCGAGCGCCAGTTGGTGTGCCGGATCCGGTCGACAAACGAGCCATCGGTCTTCCGCACATTGGCCGGGACGATATGGCTGACCGGATCGCCGTGCTGATGCACCTCGTGGCCCATCGCGACGCGCATATTGTTGTTGTAATCGTTGAGCGTGGCGTACGAAATCAGCCCGCGTTCCTTGCCGAGCTTGTCCATCACCGAGTCGCAGGCATCGATGCAAAGCGCGCAGGTGATGCATTCGAGCTGTTGCCCGTCGCGAATGTCGATACCCATCGGACAGACGGCGACACAGGCATTGCAGTCGACGCAATCGCCGACGGGTTTGCCCTCCGCCGCCATCTTCTTGGCATGCTTTGAGCGGGGTTCACCCCGCCATTCGTTATAGGTGACGGTCAGCGAATATTCGTCGAGCATGGCCGCCTGAATGCGCGGCCACGGGCACATGTAGGTGCAGACCTGTTCGCGCATCATGCCGCCGAACGTGTAGGTCGTGGCGGTCAGAATGGCGACGGTCATGTAGGCCACGGCCGGCGCCTCGAAATGCACGAAATCCCAGAAGAGGGTTGGCGCGTCGGCAAAATAGAAAATCCACGCACCGCCGGTCAGTACGCCGATGACGATCCAGATCGCGTGTTTGAGCAGCCGCTTCCAGATCTTGTCGAAGGTCCACGGCGCCGCGTCGAGCTTGATGCGGGCGTTGCGATCACCTTCGATGGCGCGCTCGACCACGAGGAAGAGATCGACCCACACGGTTTGCGGACACGTATAGCCGCACCAGGCGCGCCCGACGGTCGAGGTGATTAGAAACAGCCCGATACCAGCCATGACCAGCATGCCGGCGACATAGTAGAATTCCTGCGGCCAGATCTCGATGAAGGCGAAATAGAACCGCCGGTTGGCAAGGTCGACCAGAACGAACTGGTCCGGCGCATAAGGACCGCGGTCCCATCTGAGCCACGGCGTGATGTAGTAAACG
The DNA here is from genome assembly GCA_020638095.1 of Hyphomicrobiaceae bacterium. Classification (GTDB taxonomy): domain Bacteria; phylum Pseudomonadota; class Alphaproteobacteria; order Rhizobiales; family Devosiaceae; genus JACKJF01. The sequence continues at coordinate 882,228 of JACKJF010000003.1, forward strand.
CCGAGGGTGAGGAGCATCACCAGCCATTTGAAGCGCCGGAAATTGCCGGAAGCCCGCTTCGGAAACACCTTCTTGCGTGCAGCGTAAAGGGGCTGGCGCACGCCGGCCTTGTTGACTGCCTCCGCGTCAAACTGTTCAATTTGACCCGGATCGTCCTTCTTGATGTCGAGCATGGTGACCTGTTCTGGGGGGCAATGATGTATTTTGTCCGTAACTATCAGCCGGATGTCCAGTCCAACTTGATTTGCGTCAAGACGCGACGTTTCACCGCCCCCCGGCGGAACAGGTCAGATGCCAATATTGGCGGCGTCTCCCGGCTCGATCCGGACGATTGGGCCGTGATTCTTCCCGTCTCCGTCGACATACGAAATCCGGCCGGGCTCATAGGCGAAGGCCCATGATCCCGTTGGTCCATTCTCCCAGGCTACGTCATATCCGGTCCTTGTTGGCGTCCAGCTTCCATGCATGACATGTCCGTCCGGCAGCCGAATGTGGGCGCGTCCGGATGGTTCGTAGAACATCGCCGCCGGGTCGGCGGCGCCGATATCGACAAAATGCGTCATGCCGTCCATCAGGACTTTGAGCGTGAGGGGGTCGTCGAGAGTCATCTTCGTCTCCTAGAGAGTTATGGAAAAATGCCGCCGCCACGCCGAGTGGTGGGCGAAATCCGGATCGTTCGCATAGGCCAGCATCAGCCCGGCCGTTCGGCCGGACGAAAGGTCGAGCGCGTGCGGTGCGCCGACCCGGCGGATGAGCGCGAAGTCCAGCACCTGACCCCGGTCCGGCCGGATTGCTGCCTGCGTGAAAAGCGGCATGGCCGACCATTCCGCGAGCGGCCGATGTTCGGGCGGGCAGGCGATATGCTCTTCCCAGCGTGTTTCGCTTCCGTCGAGGGCTGCGATCAGAAACCGGGTGCCAGCGAGTTCGGCCTGCCGCGCGAAACCGACGGCGAGCCAGCCGCTCGCGGGCGCCGCGAACTGGCCTTTGAGTATTCCGTCATCTGATATGTCGAGCCAGAATCGGGTGCCCGACCCTTCGTCCGTTACGGCAATCTCACCGGGACGGACCGGCGCGACCGGACGGGCGGCGCCACTGCGGTTCAATGTCATGTTCAATCCCATGGCGAGGAGAAAAGTACGGCGGCGAAACATTGCGCCGGTCCCACGATGCTGTTAGTCAAGGTTCTTGACTATGCGGGGAATCGGTAAAATGGTCAAGCATCTTGACGAAAAAAAGGATCATGCCGAAGACCATATCGGAATCTTGCTGTGGCGGGCCGCCGCCGCTTGGAAGGACATGTTCGCCGCCGAGATGCGGCACGAGGGCTTTTCATGGCATACCGAGGCACGAGGCGCCGTGTTGGCCCATCTCGGACCATCGGGCCGGTCGCAGGCGGAATTGGTCGAAGCCATGTCCATGACCAAGCAGGCAGTGCAACAGCTGCTGGACCAACTCGAAGTGGACGGCGTCATCCGCCGGGTTGCCGACAAGAGCGATGGCCGGGCCCGCCGCGTGGAACTGACGGAGCTCGGGCTTGAGGATTATGCCGCCCGGGCGCGGGCCAAGCGCAGGGTCGAGGCGCGGATTCGGAAGGAGATGAGCGAAGAATCCTTCACCGCGCTGGAGGCCGCCCTTCGGTCTTTCCCCGGGATCAGGGCCTGACGGGCGTCCGGCAACATTCAGAAACCAACGACGCGCTGGACGAACCAGAAAAATCCGATCAGCCCGACGATGCTGGATGCGGGTACGACAATCAGCCGGCGATAGAAGGGTTTCCGTCCGAACCAGAAGCCGACCAGCAAAAAGCAGGCCAGAATGACGAACAGCTGGCCGAATTCGACGCCGAGATTGAACGAGACCAGTCCGGTGATGAATTCGCTCGCCGGCAGGCCCACTTCGCCGAGCACGCCGGCAAAGCCGAGCCCGTGCAGAAGTCCGAACCCGAACACCACGAATGGCCGCCACACCGTCAGGTGTCCGAACCAGATATTCTCGACGCACACATAAGCGATCGAGAGCGCAATCAGCGGCTCGACGATCCTCGGATCGACGACCACCAGCCCCAGCGCCCCGAGCGCCAGCGAAACCGTATGCGCGACGGTGAACGAACTCACCTGAATGAGGAGCGGATGAAGCCGGGTCGAGGCGAGAAAGATACCGACGACAAAGAGGATATGATCGAGCCCCTTGGGAACGATATGGGTGAAACCGATGCTCATGTAATCGCCGACGGTTTCGAGAAATCCGCGCGGTTGCGGCCCGCTTAAGCTGACCGGCTTGCTGCTCATTCCGTCGAGCACATATTCCGAATAGGCGGGTTCCGGTCCGCCGGTCATCACGCGGATGATGCTCGCTCCGAACTCCCGGTCCCAGCTCCAGACGAACTCCGCCGCACCGGCCGGCAACCGCGCGCTGAGGCGAATGACCGACTCGCGGGCAAGGCTTGTGTCTCCGATCTCCGGCACGTCGATTCCGTCATAGATGAGGCTGACCGGTTGCCCGTCGGCTGAAAGGGCAATTCCGGCGACGAGCGTAGGTGCGAAACCGGCGAATTCCCGAGCCAGAACCTCGGGCGGCAGCGCACGCAACCGGTCATAGTCGGCTGCATTGGGCGAGTCGTTGGTATTGGTGTGCTGGGGTCCGATTTTGGCAACCAGGGCCTCGGCATTGGCCCGGATCGAGATGGACATCTCGCCGTTGGCGCCGGGCGTCATATCGACGATGGCCGGCACGATTTCATGGGCACTAGCATTAACTGACAGCACGAACAGGAACACGGCTGCGACCACCCACTTGAGCCAGATGGCGTTGTGGCGCATGCTCTTGGACCAAATTCCGATGGAAACCGTCATGAACCGACGCTTATCACGCCTTTTTGCGGAAACGGCCTTTTTTCTTGTTACATTCGGCTCTGTGAACGCACACGAATTCTGGATCGATCCTCTCGATTTCACGCCAGCCGTCGGCGACATCGTCAAGGCCAACCTCAGGGTTGGGCAGGATTTCAAGGGCGACACGCTACCCCTCATTCCGCAGATGGTGCTCTTCTATGAAGCCTTCGACGCCGAAGGCATGCGGTCGCCCGCGGGCAATGTCGGCGACCGGCCGGCGCTGCAGGTCGAAGCGCGCGCGCCTGGCCTGCTGGTGATCGCCTACCAGTCTACTCAAAGCGAAGTGACCTTTGATGATCCTGACCTTTTCAAGGCCTACCTCGAATGGGAAGGCCTCGACTGGGTTCTCGACGAACATCACAAGCGCGGTCTCCCGGAAACCGGGTTCACCGAACTTTATGCCCGCTATCCCAAGACCCTTGTCGAGGTCGGCGGCAGCGCTGCTGGCGCTGATCGCTCCACCGGCCTCGAAGCCGAATTGGTCGCGCTCGACAATCCCTATTCTTTGGCGCCGGGTGCCCAAATGCATGTGCAGCTGCTCTGGCAGGGAAGGCCCGAAGCGGGCCGGCAGATCAAGATCTTCTCGCGGCCGGCCGGGGCCGAGGGCAGCATGCCCGAAGTGGTCGACTACTCGACCGGTGCGGACGGCACGATCGCCTTCGCCGTGTCCCCTGCCACCGTCTACATGCTCAATTCGGTCAAGATGTTGCCCGTCGATCCGCCGCGGGACGATGTGGTCTGGCAGAGCTTCTGGTCATCCCTGACATTTGAGATTCCAGGCTGAACCAACGCGGAAAGCCCAAACAAAAAGCCCGGCGCAAGGCCGGGCTTTTCAGTTTCGATGTGGCAGAACCTACTGCCCGCCGCCCAGCGAGTGGACATAGACGGTCAGTTCCTTGACCGTTGCGTCGTCCAGTCTCAGCGACCAGGCCGGCATTTCGCCCTGGCGCGGCTGGTTGATCTGGGCAACGATGCCCTCAAGGCTGCCGTTATAGAGCCAGATGGCGTTGTTGAGCGCCGGACCACCAAGGTCCGGTTCACCAGCGCCGCCCTCACCATGGCAGGCCACGCAATTGTCCTCGAAGAGGGTCTTGCCCTCGTCGCTGGCAACGCCGCCCTCAAGACCGCTGAGCGAGGCCACATACTTGGCCACGGTGTCGATCTCTTCGGACGTCAGCAACTGATCCCGGCCGAAAGCCGGCATGTCGTTGATGTGCGTGTCGGGGTCCGCCGCAAAGCGGGCGCCGTGCGAGATGGTCGTGTAGATCTGGTCGGCCGTACCGCCCCAGATCCATTCGTCGTCGTTCAGGTTGGGATAGCCGTTGCCACCCTGCGCGCCCGAGCCGTGGCACTGCGTGCAGTAGACCTTGAACACCGACGAACCGCCGGCACGGGCGAACCGCGCCAGTTCGTCATTGGCCAGAATGTCGTCGACGCTCATCGAAGCGATCTGGTCAACAAAGACGGCCTGGGCTGCCTTGGCGTCCGCGAGTTTCTGGTCGAGGGTGCCGCGGCTTGAATAGCCCAGAAGTCCCGGCGTCGAACCGGAAATGATGGGCCATGCCGGATAGGCGATCGTGTAACCGATTGCCCAGATGATGGTGCCGTAGAAAGTCCACAGCCACCAGCGCGGCAGGGGCGTGTTAAGCTCCTTGATACCGTCCCAGACGTGACCCGTCGTTTCGGTGCCGCTGAGTTCGTCGATTTCTCGTTCGTGCGTATTGCTCATGATCTACGCTCCTCTTCGAGCGGATGGTCGTCGTTGAGGGGGATGTTGGCTGCCTCCTGGGCCCGGCGTTTTGCGCCGGGCAACAGAAGGACCACCAGAACGCCGCCAAATATGGCGAACATGTAGATCAGCCCCCAGCTGTCTGCGAAATGTCTGAAAGCGTCGTAATCCATCAACGCCTCCTAGCGATAATTCGCTTCGGCTTCGTAGGTCGAGAAATCGACCAGCGTTCCGAGCATTTGCAGATAGGCCACGAGCGCGTCCATTTCGGTGACTTCGCCCGGGTTGCCGTCAAAGGCGGCCACCTTCACGTTATCGCCGTAGCGCTCGATCAACCCCGACGAATCCGCTTCCGGATTGGCCTGAGCCTCCAGGTCCGCGACCGCATTGTCGATCTCGTCCTGCGAGTAGGGCACGCCCACGATGGTGTTCGTCGCCAGATGCTGAGCAATATGGTCATACTCGAGCGGTGTATTGGCGAGGAAACCATAGGCAGGCATCACCGACTCCGGCACCACCGAACGCGGATCTGTCAGGTGCTGGACGTGCCATTCGTTCGAATAGCGGTCGCCCACGCGGGCCAGATCCGGTCCGGTACGCTTGGAGCCCCACTGGAACGGATGGTCATACATCGACTCGGCAGCGAGCGAATAATGGCCATAGCGTTCCACTTCGTCCCGGAACGGGCGGATCATCTGCGAGTGGCACACATAGCACCCTTCGCGAATGTAGATGTTCCGGCCCGCCAGTTCGAGCGGGGTGTAGGGGCGCATCCCCTCCACCTTTTCGATCGTGTTCTGGAAGTAGAACAGCGGGGCGATTTCCACGATTCCGCCGATGGCGACCACCAGAAGCGACACAACCATGAGCAAGGTGGCGTTGCGCTCTAGCACAACATGTCTGTCAAGAAGTCCCATTTGACTTTCTCCTTACTCTGCAGGCTGCGCCGCTGCGGTGACAGCACCAGCAATCGGCTTTTCACTACGCCGGCGACCAAGAATGGTCATCCAGATGTTGTAGGCCATGATCAATCCGCCGGTCAGATAGAGCAGACCGCCGAAGATACGGAGCACGTAGTAGGGCTTGAGCGCCGCCACCGTTTCCGCGAACGAATAGACCAGGAAGCCCTGCGAGTCGTATTCGCGCCACATCAGGCCCTGCGTGATACCGGCGACCCACATCACGGCGGCGTAGATCACGATGCCGAGGGTTGCGAGCCAGAAGTGCCAGTTGACCATGCGCAGCGAGTAAAGACCCGAGCGGCCCCAGAGTTTCGGCACCATGTAGTAGATCGCGCCGAACGAGATCATGCCCACCCAGCCGAGAGCGCCGGAGTGCACGTGACCAATGGTCCAGTCGGTATAGTGCGACAGGCCGTTCACCGCCTTGATCGACATGACCGGACCTTCAAAGGTCGACATGCCGTAGAAGGCGACCGCGATGACCATCATGCGGATGATCGGATCGGTGCGCATCTTGTCCCACGCGCCCGAAAGGGTCATCAGGCCGTTGATCATGCCGCCCCATGAAGGCATCCACAGCATGATCGAGAAGACCATGCCAAGCGTCTGCGCCCAGTCCGGCAGAGCCGTATAGTGCAGGTGGTGCGGACCGGCCCAGATATAAAGGAAGATCAGCGCCCAGAAGTGGATGATCGACAGGCGGTACGAATAGACCGGCCGTTCAGCCTGCTTGGGCATGAAGTAGTACATCATGCCAAGGAAGCCTGCCGTCAGGAAGAACCCGACCGCGTTGTGGCCGTACCACCACTGCGTCAGCGCGTCCTGCACGCCGGAGAACAGCGAATAGCTCTTCGTGCCCAGGAACGAGACGGGGATGGAAAGGTTATTGACCACGTGCAGCATGGCGATGGTCACGATGAAGCTCAGATAGAACCAGTTCGCCACATAGATGTGGGGTTCTTTCCGCTTGATCAGCGTGCCCATGAACATCAGAAGGTAGGCAACCCAGACAATGGTCAGCCACAGGTCGACATACCATTCAGGCTCGGCATATTCGCGGCTTTCGGTGATGCCGAGAATGTAGCCGGTCGCCGCCATCAGAATGAACAGCTGATAGCCCCAGAACACGAACCAGGCGAGGCTACCGCCAAAAAGGCGGGCCCGCGTCGTGCGCTGCACGACATACATGCTGGTTGTGATCAGCGCCGTGCCGCCAAATGCAAAAATAACCGCTGACGTGTGCAGCGGGCGCAGGCGACCGAAGGTCAGATAGGGCCCGAAGTTGAGTTCGGGGACGGCGAGCTGCGTGGCCACGATAACGCCCACCAGAAAGCCGACAACACCCCAGAAAACGGTCATTATGGCGCCGACGCGGATCGGTCCATCCATGTAGCCGCTTGTGTCTTCAGCAGCGCCGCCCGAAAAGCTGATCCGGCGAAGCGCCACGATTGCCGCGATGCCGAGAGCGACCGTAACCACCCCCATATGCACGCGGAAGAGGCTGTCCTGCGCGAACCCGGCGAGCAGAAGCGTCAGCAACGCCCCCACCGCCAGGACTATGGCAGCCCCGGTATGTCTAGTTCCTGTAGTCTGCATATTACCCCCTTTTCAGGCCGCCTCATGCCAAGCCTGATAAGTTGCATCAAACGGCTCATATCCGGCACCGTGCTGCATGTCTTGACCTAGGTCAACGTTGGCCCGCGGCGCTTGTGCTCTTTTGCCCAGCTATGACGCGGCAAACTGTCCAGTTCGAAAACAAGGTGGCTCTCAAGGGCTTGGGCTTGGGCATCATGGCAACGGCAAAAACCCTGTCTGACTTCGAAAAAGCGAGCATCGAACAGTCGGTGCTCTGCGATGATCTTGAGCGAATCGCCGACGCCCTGCCGGACGATGTCGACCGGGGACTTGCCCTGCGAGTCGCCGAAAAGATCTCGATCGTTCTCGACCGGGCCCACGACCTTGAAGAGAACGAGGTCTTCCCGATTCTCGAAGCCCGGGCACATGAAAGTGCGCTGGTCCAGACCGCGCTGAACCGTTTCCGCAACGAGCACCAGCAGGATGCCTGTTTCGCCGAGGAAGTGCGCGAAGCCCTCATCGAATTCGCCACGGGAACCCGCGCCATGGCGCCCGATGCGCTCGGCTATATGCTGAGGGGATTTTTCGTCAGCCTCAGGCGCCACATCTCGGTCGAACGCGAAATGGTCGACCTGGTGCTTGCCTGATTCGCAAAACCACGGCGCCTAGCCGCAGAGATCCCGCAGATATTCCAGACTACCGACCGTGATGTGGCGGTGGTTCTGCACCTCGATCACATGCGTCGATCTCAGTTTGGTGAACTGGCGCGACACCGTTTCGATCGTCAGGCCGAGAAAGTCGGCAATGTCGGTGCGCGACAGGGGTAATTCGAAACTGACCGATCCCGTCTGGCGCGTCGGGTCCACATGGCTGGCGATGAGATAGAGGAAGCTCGCGACCTTTTCGCTCGCCGTCTTGCGACCGAGAGTCACCATCCATTCGCGCGCCTCGTCGAGCTCCCTCAGGGTTTGCTCGAAAAGCTTGGCCTCGAGTTTCGGGTTGTTCTTGACCAGCTGTTCGATCGAGCCCTTCGGCAACCGGCAAAGCCGGACCTTTGAAGCAGCATCGGCATTGAGCGAACTTTGTTTGGCGAAAAGCCGCCCGAGAAAGTCCGGCGCGAATTGCAGCCCGACCACTTGCTGACGCCCGTCCTGCAATATCTTGGTCAGTTTGACCACGCCGCTCAGAACCGTCGCATAGGAATCGACATCCTCTGCGTCGCCGATCAGTTCTTCGCCCGGCTGGTGCTCGGACTGAAAGGAATGGCGAGACAATTCAAGCAGTTCGTCTTCGCGCAGAGACCCGCAAATGCCGTGATGCCGGGCCTCGCAACTCATGCACACCCGCGGCACACTCGAATTATGCACATCCCAGCGCTTTTCCGACGTTAGGTCCGTCAAGAACGCCATCCCCCACCGGCCCCGCCCTGCCGGAAGATTAACTCGCGGTGGGCCTATCCTAACCATCGCGACAAAGAGGTCAATCGCACATATGTTCAAAGGCGCATGTCTGCGCGTTGCGGCGGCGTTTCCGGTCCCTTGCAATACGTGGCGATTGCGGTCACAACGCGCTGAACCCCGCCGGAAACATGACCCCGACCTCACCCGCTCCCTCAAAGATTCTGGTCACCGGAGCCAATGGCTTCGTCGGCCGCCACCTGCTCGCCGCATGCGCGGGTGGCAGCATCGACGTCGTGGCCGCGACCCGCAGCGGGTCTGATGTCGGCGGAAAAAAGACCGTCGCCGTGGGAGAAATCGGCGCGGCAACAAACTGGTCGGAAGCGCTTGAGGGTGTCGCGACTGTCATTCACCTCGCCGGCCGCGCGCACGTGCTCGATGAAAAGGACACAGATCCGGCGCGCGCGTTCGAAATTACCAACACGCTCGCGACCGCCAATCTCGCACATCAGGCGAAAGCGGCCGGTGTCACCCAATTCATCTTCATCAGCTCCATCTCGGTCTATTCAAGCTCATTGACGCATCTCGATGCGGCCGCGCAGCCATCCCCGGAAACCGACTACGGACGCTCGAAATGGCTGGCGGAAAAAGCCCTGCGCGCGCTCGAGACGCAAAATTTCACGGTCACCGTTCTCCGCCCCCCTTTGGTCTACGGCCCGGACGCGCCCGCCCGTTTTGGTCAGTTGCTCCGCCTTTCTGGGTCCGGACTGCCTCTGCCCATTGGTGGTGTCGACAACAGGCGGACGTTTGTCGCGGTCGACAACCTCGCGGACGCCATTCTTCATTGCGTCGGGCGAAGGGGAACCGGAAGCCGTCCATTTCTCGTTGCCGACAATGAGAGCCTGTCGACGCCGGAGCTTGTCCGCCTGCTGCGCACCCCCCAACCGCGAAAGGCAGCCATTTTCTGGGCGCCGCCGCCGCTGATCGAAGCCGTGCTCGGAATGGCCGGCCGGGCCGACGAATGGCGGAAACTCACCGGCACCCTGACCGTCGACGCCTCGGCCTTCAAATCTGCCACCGGCTGGCATCCTCCTGTCGCCGCACAAAAGGCGTTGATTGCCGCGGCGCATGGCTATGCCGCGACACACAAATAGCTGCCCCGGTTCTGCAATTTGCGCTAAGGCTTGCCCATGCTGGTTCATCTTTTCATCGTTCTCATCGCACCCGCGCTGACGCTCGTTCTCGTTCCGATCGTTATCGCGCGCGCCGCCGATTTCGGTCTTGTGCAGACCGCGAATGCCCGCTCCTCGCATGCGGGCCGGCGCGCGAGCGGCGCCGGCATTGCCCTGGCCCTCGGGGCATCGCTGTCGGGCCTGCTTCTCGCGCTCACGGATGATCTGACCCTTATCGTGCCAGTCGCGGCGGTTCTCGGACTTGCGCTTGTCGGTTTCGCCGATGACCTTTTCGACCTGCCGGTGGCCTCGCGCCTCGGCGCGCAGATTGTTGGCAGTCTCATTGTCGTTCTCGCCACGGCCGGCCCGGGCTGGTTTGATATCTTGCCCGCCTGGCTCGCGCTGGCGCTCGTCCTCGGCGCTGCCCTTTCCGGCGCACTCTGGATCAACCTCTTTAACTTCATGGATGGGATCGACGGCATTGCGGCAAGCGAATCCGCTTTCGTGCTGGTTGGCCTGATGGTCCTTTGCGCAGTGGCGGGGCTGCCCCTTTCAGGAAACGTGCTCTTTGCCGGCGCCGCGGCGCTCGCCGCCATCGTCTTCCTTGCGTTTAACTGGCAGCCCGCCCGCATCTTTGGCGGCGACGCCGGCGCCTATTTTCATGCAGCGGCGATTTTTCTGGTTGTTCTGGCAACCGCCGGTTCCGGACGCATTGATATCGTTGCCAGCCTCATTCTGCCGGCCGCCTTTCTGGCCGATGCCGCAGTAACCCTTGCGGTCCGCGCCGCGCATGGCCACAGGATATGGCAGGGTCACCGCACCCATGCTTATCAGCACGTGTCACGCCGCTTTGGTCATGCACGAACGGTCGGACTCTATCTCGTCTACAATGTGCTCTGGCTTTTGCCGCTTGCCCTGCTCGTTCAGACCGGATTGATCTGGGCCGGGTTGGGGCTGCTTCTTGCCTATTTGCCGGCAATCGTGTTTGTGGGGCGCAACAGAGCGGGACTGCCCGAGCATGCTTGAAAACATCCGCACGCGCCTCAACCATCTGCCGCGTTCCCTGAAACGCGCCATTCTCGTCGTGTTCGATTTCGTCGCGCTCGCCTTTTGCGTCTGGCTCGCCTATTCCCTCCGCCTCAACACCCGCTTCATCCCCAATGACGGGCAGCTCGTGGTCATGCTGCTCGCGCCGATGACGGCCCTGCCGGTCTTCATCCGCATGGGGCTTTATCGCGCCGTCATCCGCTATCTGCCCGAGCGTGCCGTCTGGACCATCGTTCAGGCGACGTTTCTCGCGACGCTGATCTGGATGGCGATCGTCTACCTGACCGCCATGACCGGCATTGTTGGGGCGCCGCGGTCCGTTCCGGTTCTCTACTGGCTCCTGTCGATGGTCGTGGTCGCCGGTTCACGCTTTGCCGCCAAGCGCTTCCTCATCGATCGCGAAATGGACGCGCCACAGCGCGTGCGCGTGCTCGTCTATGGCGCGCGCGAAGCCGGCGTGCATCTGGCCGCAGCCCTGCGCGCCCATGGCGGCCGCAACGTTGTCGGTTTCATCGATGACGACCCCAACCTTCACGGCCACGATGTTTCTGGCATCCGTGTCTATAGCCCGGTCCGGGTTGCCGATCTCGTCCGGTCCCGCGAAGTCAAGGAAGTGATTCTCTCGCTTCCCTCGATCGCGCCGGAGCGCCGCCAGGCCATCTACACCGAACTCGCCGGCCTTGGGGTCAACATCCGCGCCCTTCCGTCCATCACCGATCTTGCCTCGGGCAAGTACCTGATCAACCAGGTCCGCGAAATCGACATCGACGACCTTCTCGGCCGGTCGTCGGTTGCTCCGGACGAAGAGCTCATCAAGAAGATGATCGAAGGCCGGGTGATCTTCGTTTCGGGCGCCGGCGGCTCCATCGGCTCGGAACTCTCGCGCCTGATTGCCCGCCACGGCCCGGCGCGCCTCGTGCTTCTTGAGGCCAACGAGCATGCCCTTTACCAGATCGACCGTGAACTTCGCCGCACCGGCAAGGTGGAACTGGTGCCGGTTCTGGGATCGGTCGAGGACGACCGGTTGATGCACGAAGTCCTTGCCGCGCAGAAGGTCGAGGTCGTGTTTCACGCTGCCGCGCACAAGCACGTTCCGCTACTCGAATCGAACGTCATCGAAGGCGTGGCCAACAATGTCTTTGGCACCCGCAACCTGGTGCACGCCGCCTTTGAAACCGGCGTGAAGAACTTCGTTCTGATCTCCACCGACAAGGCGGTCCGTCCGTCGAGTGTCATGGGCGCGACCAAGCGCTGGGCCGAACTGATCGTTCGCGATTATGGCGCCCGCGCTGCGGCGAAAAAGACCGGGCAGATTTTCTGCGCCGTCCGTTTCGGCAACGTGCTCGGCTCGAACGGTTCCGTCGTCCCGCTCTTTCGCGAACAGATCGCCCATGGCGGCCCCATCACCCTGACCGACGAACGCATGACCCGCTATTTCATGTCGATCCACGAGGCAGCCGAACTGATCGTGCAGGCCGGCGCGCTGAGCGAAGGCAACGACCTTTTCATGCTTGAAATGGGCAATCCGGTTCGTATCCGGGATCTGGCCGAGAACATGATCCACCTGGCGGGCCTGACGGTGCGATCACCCCAGAATCCCTCGGGCGATATCGCCATCGCGATTACTGGAATACGCCGGGGCGAAAAGCTGACCGAAGAACTTTTCTATCAGCCGCAAATGGCGCGACCCACTCGTCATCCAAAAATCTTGCGCGTTCGCACCCAGGGAGTCGAAACTCCCCCAATGGACAAAGCCGTGAGTGGGCTTGAAGCCAGGGTTCGATCGCACGATGTTCCTTCGGTGAAGGCAACACTTTTTGAATTGGTGACCGACAAGTGAGTTGGATCACATCCGGTCGGGTTGGGAAACCAGAAGGGGCATCACGTGCTGATTTTTGACGATGCCAAACTGGTTTACCTGGCAAACCCGAAAACGGGCACAACGGCCATCGAGCGCGCTTTTGGCAAATATGCAAACCGGACCCTGAGCAGTCAGTTTGGTAAGCACGCCAGGTTTCCAGCGCTTCAACGGAAAATGCCGGAAATCGCGAAAACCTATGACATCGTCACGGTTGTTCGCGATCCTTTGGACACGCTTTACTCGTGGTATCGATATCGGTCGAGGGGTTTTGTCGTGCCGAAGGCCCGAAGGACCACACAAATCAGCTTTGCGGACTTCTTTGGCCTTTGGTGTAGTGCGGACCCGCCTGAATTGGCACGCGTCAGTACTTCAGTTGAATTCGTTCTGGACCGAGCCGGCGAAATCGAAAATAGACTGACCATCTTTAAATACGAAGACATCGACATTCTCCACGACCACCTTCAGCGTCGCCTTAACCTGCCGTCAAGGTCACCGCTAAGGCGTGTAAATGTATCACCGAATATCAAAGAAACAAGAACTATCCGACAACTTGTCAACGCAGAAAATGAAAAATTGTCTAGTATCTATCGTTTGTACGCAAACATACAGTTTAGCAACAAATTATAATAAGAAATACAACTATCTAAATACTAACTTTGATAACGAATTCACTTACGGATAGCACGGGAAAACAGGAAAAGTTGGTGAAAAACTCCCCGATATTTGCATTGTTGAGATTTCTGCCTCATTTTTTCTTTAGGACAAATCTTGCTTTGCACACCTATTTGGGCTTGGTGATCGTCTCTTCGGTGCTAATGATTGCTTCGTTCCTTTTGCTGTTTTCCGGAATTAGGGCACAAATTGCGCACGAGACGGTCATTCACTTCCGGTTCTTTGTCGAGCAGGAAATGGACGTGCCTTGGGCGATGCAATTGGGGTTATCTGCTTTGGCGCTGACCGGGTTGGGTTCAATTGCAGAGTCTATCCTCGGAGGTCGCGTCTCTGCCGATTTCGGCCTGGAGGTATTTTCCAAACCAAGCGGAAAATGGAAAGAACTTGATCCCGGCAGCCGCCGCGCGGTGTTCAATGTTTCGAAACTCGGCTCCAACATGGCGGGAATATTGCTGAGGTCCGTGCAGCCGCTTGGAGTTTTGTTTGCGGGGACGATCTATCTGTTGTTTATTAGTCCGATTGTTGCAATCGGTTTGGTTCTGTTGAATGTTGTTGCTATATTTTTGTATGTACCTGCACGAATGCCGGTGCACCAGACCAAGTATACATATAGGGATTTGCTGAACAAAATGGTAATTGGGGAGCGAGAGAATTCAATTGTGCACTCAATACTATTGTCAAAATCCGGAATATTCGTAATGAGGAGAATGTTGAGAGCGTCTAATCTCCTAATCTTGTTTTTCGTGTTTTTTGGAGCATATTTGTATTATGGTGCGGGCCAAGTTTCGGGTGTGATTGATAGTCATTTGCTTGTTGTTGTAATGATTGTGAGATCTTCGCTAATGTCAATGACCAGAGTCACGTTCGGAGTGAGTGTTGCGGGAAGGTCTGTCGACGAACTCAATGATCTGATAGCGCTTCTCCGCTTCGGGACTATCCCTCGCGCAACCGAAAGCCCAATGGGTTCCGATGACCTCGATGAAGACGATTTTTAGGACCATGCCTTGGCGAAGCTCTCGGCAGTTGTGAATTTCTACGATGAGTTTGCATTTGTTGCGGACTCCGTACGGTCCGCAATGTCGCAACCCGGCCTGGATCTTGAGCTGATTTTGGTCAACGACAACCCAACCTTGGAAACGTCCTCTTTTCTGGGGAACATTTTTGACCAATTGCCAGTAAACGTCATCTCAACTCCGGCAAATATTGGCCTGTCTCAGGCGCGGAATGCTGGATTGGATGCTGCGTCAGGCGACTATGTTGTTTTCCTTGATGGTGACGATTTTTTCTTGCCCGGAGGTCTCACAGAGACTGTCGCGCTTGCCGAGCAAACGGGCGCCGAAATGGTTCACGGACAATTTGTGCACGCACCTGCGCAAGCAGGGTTTTCACCAAAAGTGGAGTTCGTATCCAACGGATTGGACAAGTCATATTTTTCGAAGGTCCAGGACCTGAAGAGCCTTTGGTCTTTCCCAGAGCTTCAGATGATAGTGACACCCTGGAAGTTTCTGATGAAGCGGGACTATCTTGTCAGAAACAAAATCGGGTTTGAGCCGGATTTGCGTAAGTTCGAAGACCGGCCATTTGTTTTGTCTCTCCTTTTGGCAGGTGGCCAGATCGCTTTCTATCCAAAGCCCTACCGAGCCTGGCGGCATCGGCCGGGATCCATTTCAAGTATGGCAAAATCGGACGACGAGATCGGACTGATGATGGTGAGCGTCTTGCGTTGTTTTGAAGTCATCGATCGGTTCGAGACCAACGGCAAGAATGTCTCCGGGGTGCGCCAAAGGGAACTGGCCCATGCTCTTGCGAGGGTCTCGACCGCAACACCAATTTTGAGGCGTGCACTGCGCGAAGACTCTTTTGCCACCGAATTGAGATCAGAGCTTTCCGCCCTGTTCAAAAGTGCCGCCGTGCCAGCGTTCAGCGCGGGAGACGCTTTTTTACGTGCCAAAGTCGCAGGAATAGCACCTGTTTTGGCAGACAATCGGGGCGGGATTGATTCAGTCCTTCGTCTGTGGCACGCATTGGCCAACGGCGACTGGGGTCAGGTTTCGCGACTTGTAAAGGTCGAAAATCTGTTTGGTGGTGCGGATCAAGCATCGCCTGCCAGCTGAACGCCCACCAGTCGATTTGAACCACAAGAAAGCCAAGTCTCGCGCCAGATGAGAATCGTAGTTCACATCGGCTTGCACAAGACCGGAACAACCTACCTCCAGCACCAACTTGCGTCGCGCCGAGCGGAACTGGCGAGGCAGGGTTGGCTGTTCCCCAAAACCGGATTTATGGAAAAACACCTGGAAAGTGCAAGGCACGACGCTACGCCGGGACATCAAGGCATTGTCAGAGCTGCGATTCACCCCAATTTTGGACTGGCCCGGAGGCGCTTGGTCGCCGAAATCGCCGAGTCAAATTGCAGCTCGGTTTTGATAAGCTGCGAAAATTTCATTGATCCCTTTGCAAACGGGTCGGAGCGTCGCCTTCGCGCTGAGAAGGCCGCAGCGTTTTTTCGGAAACTCGGAGACGCTGAAATCGTTGCGGTAATGCGCGAGCCTCATTCGTACCTGGAAGCACTTTATCGTGAAAGGGTGATGAGTCTAAGCGTTCGGGAGTCGCTTTCTGCTGCCCAGTTTTCCGAACTGAATTTCCGAAATGCCGTGAATTTCAGAACCATGCTTGAACCCTGGAACGAGGAATTCAACGGGCGGCTGCGGCTGCTTTCCTATGAGGAACTAATCGGTGAGGGCGACTATCTCGCCGGATTTTCGTCTAGGCTCGGTTTCGACCTTTCACATGAAAATGCCGCAAGCGTATATTCTTCGCCGCGACGCGAAGTCATTGAAGTGCTGAGGCTGGCAAATGCTTTTGGCTCTAGCCTGGAGGGGCACGTAACCGCAACAAAATCACTTGTGTCATACGCAAAGCGCATGACAAAGCTTGAAACGGCCCCATCTTCGGCGCTTCACCCGGTGATGCAAGATCGGATAATTGACTACGCCCGGATGACGTCGGCTGCGTTTCTCGCCGACTTGGATTGTCATTTCGATTGGAACGCTATGAAGAACAAGGTGAACCAATCGATCGCCAGCACGGGTTCGTCATCGGCATTGCTTTTGCCGGAACTTTTGGAAACCTATCTTTTTCAGCATACCCTGTCGCAATCAGTGGCATCGGGCAATTCGTGGCCGAAACGATTGGCCTCCCGAGTGATGCATACCGTGATGAGCAACGCGACGACCAGGACAGTTGCAGCGTCAATGTATCGGTTGATGCCTGAGGGTCTCAGGCGCGTCGCGCGAAGATTTGCCAACCTTTGACCGTTCTATTCTTCACATTCGTCCGGCATGAGGCAGCGGGTCATTGAAGCTTTCCGTGATCATTCCCTGTTTTCATCCCGAGCCTTCGGACTTGAAACGCGCGGTTTCATCACTTCTCGGCCAACGCAAATTTCAGGACGAACTGGAAATCGTCATCGTCGACGATGGTGGCGGTCTGCCAGAACTAGGCGACTTGGCTGGCGTCGTCTCGAGCGCATCGTTTTCCGTTTCATTGGCCGTTGAGCGACATCCGGAAAATCTCGGACTGGCCGCGGCGCGAAATACCGGAATGCGCAGGGCGACAGGCGATTGGATTATTTTGCTTGATGCCGATGACTGGCTGCTTCCAGATGCGTTTTCGTCTTTGATGGCGGTCATTCGGCAAGGAACGCCGGATCTGGTTTACCTCCCCACCGTGCTTGCGAATTCCGAAAAGGGTGCGACAGTCTTCCCTGAAACCGAAATCGCGTTGACGAAAGAACTGGCCTTGGGGGACGGTCCTTTCTCCTGCAAAAACCTTCCAGAACTGGCATTGGCCATGTCGAGTTGGTCGTTGTCTCTGAATCGCGAATTTGTGCAAAGAAACGCCTTGCACTTCGACCAGGTGTTGCGCAGGTGGGAGGATCGGCCCTTTTTGTTGGACTGCCTCTCAAGAGCCCAACGCGTGGCCGCCGTATTACAACCTTCACGCGTGTATTTCGTGGGCAAAGGGGCAGGTGCCAGAATCACCAACCGGACCCTGACCCGACGAGATCTCTGGCTTATGGCTCGCCACATCCGGTTGGTCGCCCGGCGACTCGACCAGAGTGGCGCCGAACTGCATCCAGTTTATCGAGCCACCCATCGATGGCTGTCCGTTGAGAAATTTCTCGCGGTGATGCTGGTCGCGCATTTCCCGAACTTCTGGAATGATCGCGCAGGTCGAAGGATCGTTATCGGAACTGCACGACGGATCTCCGAAGAACTGGAAAAGGACAAATACTTCCTACCGTTACCGAGCGCCCGAATGGGAAATATGCCGGCATCATTGCGGTTCCTTGTCAGACAATTGCTCAAAAACTCGAACAGACCTTCAGCCTACTTGATGCTCTATGCGATCGCCGCAGCTTTCGTCGTCAGGCGCACGGTCCGGTAGCGAAAAACGTCATCGTGAGAACGGGTGCGTCTTTCCATTGACGGCGGCCTGGCCTGCTGCCGTATTCCCCGAATACATGTCGGCAAGTTCACCCAACGATTCGCGCGGGGACTGTCTGTACCACCAGACAATTGTTGGGGACACAGCGAGGCCCCGTGGCACATCGCGGCCTCAGAAATGTCCAGCGCGGTGCGGTCTGGGTGAATTTCGGTTTCTGTCTGGCCCTGGACGTCGTTGTGATCCGGGCTCCGCACGGTGTTCTGATTGGCAGCTTTTTGCGTTATTCCATTTGACGGCGGCTTGTGGCTGACGCTAATGCCACTCTGACCCGAAAACCGTTGCAAGCTTGGTCAAGTTTCGCCACTTTGCCACCGCGGCCATCTGCGCTCAAGACACGAGAAATCCGATGTGGAAGCCACTAGAACGGCGGAAAAAAGCCAAATCAAGCGTCAAAGCAAATCAGAGGTCGGTCGTACGAGAGGAAATGCCGATGCGGGGCGGACCGAAGGTTTTCTGCATCGGTTGGCACAAGACGGGCACAACTTCGCTCGGCCACGCACTTGTCAAACTCAGATTCAAAACTTTCGGTTGGCACGGCAATCTCGGCATGCAGCTCATTAGCCGTTGGCACGAAGGGCACCCTGAACTCAAAAGCCTGATTTCCAGCATTGCCAACGAATACGATGCTTTCGAGGATCTGCCGTGGCCTCTGCTTTTTAAGCAATGCTATGAACTCTACCCGGATGCCCGCTTCATTCTGTCTGTTCGCAAGGACGCCGAGACATGGCTGAATTCCTACCGCAAGCATGTTGGCAATCGGCGCTGGGTCGGCCACTTTTTGATCTATGGGACTTACGATCCGCATGCTGAACCCGAGACGCACGTAGCCGCATATGAGGCACACAATCGGGAGGTCGAGGCATTTTTTGCGGGCAAGCCGAACTTTCTCAAGATGTGCTTTGAAAATGGCGACGGCTGGGATCGGCTCTGTGCGTTTCTTGGCGAGGCCAACCCAGGTGGGGAATTTCCCCATTCCAATCCCGCCCGGGACCGCGGGAGCTGGTAACGTGCGCCTCAGTCGGCGCGCTGCAGCGCATATCGCGTGGAAAAGGGGATCGCGCCATGGCACCGGAAACGCCAAGACAACTGCATGAAGTGGCGGTTGAAATCGCAAGTCAGCTCAGAGAAGGTGATTTCGACGAGGCGCGCCGATTGCTGTCCCTTGTGGGCCTCACCAAAATCGTAGGTCCTCGGCGCAAGGTACTCACATCTGGTCCGGCCAAGCCCATTGATCGCATCGTCTTCATATGTGGCGTTCATCGCAGTGGTACGACGCTTCTGGCGGACCACCTCGCATCGCGCTATCAGGTTGGCTATTTCCCCAAGGGCATCGTGCCCGAGGCCGAAGGCCAGCATCTCCAAAACGTTTACCCGGGGCCCTTTCCGTTTGGACCGGCAGGCGCCTTTGCCTTCTACCCTCAAATGCGCCCCGGTCCGGTACGAAATCCGGTTCGCGCCTGGACTAAAGCCCGACGGCTGAAGCAGCAATGGGGCCGCCGCCTAATCGGCGACAGCAGAATTTTGCTAGAAAAATCGCCGTCCAACACAACCCGCATCGCGTATCTGCGAAGTCTTTATCCGAAAAATTCGAAATTCATCCTCTGGACACGAGATCCGCGTGCCGTAGCCTGCGCGACCCAGAAATGGGTCGACATGTCTCTCGATGCTTTGATGATGAACTGGAACGCGGCCTACTTGAAAGCCATAGATGAACTCGACGGAGATTGCATTATCAAATCCTACGAGGAATTCTGCGATCACCCTGAAGAAACGATGGGGGAAATCGCGGCCTTCTGCGATCTGACGCCGCGCGCGAAGAGAATTGGCATCGAAAGTCGGTTTGAAGACATCAAGAACACGAATCCAGACTATATTTCCACCATTTCCAAGCTGCCGGACTACAGGATGAAGATCCTGGCTTGGGAATTGCTAGGGTATTCGTTTTAGCCTCGGTAGCCTGCTTCAAGTGCGACATGAACTCAGGTTTCACTCGGGGCAGCCTGTGCAAGCGAAGTGGGCCGCGGCGTTGACATCTCGACCCATTGAGTGTTTGCCATTTCTGAAGCTGCCCCTATCATTTACGAAAATTCCTTCACCCCATCAAATCAGAGAGCCCTAGTTACGTGTCGGATATAATAGACGGAACCGAAGGCAAAATACTGCTTTCCATCGTCATACCCGTCTACAATGTTCTGCCCTATCTGGGCGAGCTTCTGGCCAGTCTCAGCGGATTCGATCGTCCAGATGTGGAGTTACTGTTTGTTGGTGATTGCGACCAAGACGGGAGCATCGAACATATCAGGCAATCGAGATCACGGTTTGCCAACTGCCTTGTGACGATTGTCGAGAACGAGCAGAATCGCGGTTTGTCGCGATCACGCCGCGTCGGCTTGGAGGCGTGCCGCGGCGAGTATGTCTGGTTTCTTGATTCCGACGACATCGTGATTTCCGATCACGCCACCACGCTGCTTGAAATCATGGACCGGACAAAATGCGATTTCATCGCCTTTGACTTCTTCTACTTCGCCGAGCCACCGCGTCGGCAGCTCGAACACCATGTTAGTCGTCGGCCATTTCGAGTGCCCCATGCGGCTCAGCCTGGGGGGATTCAATATGTAAGTTGGATTCCCCAAACGCGGTTGCTACCGGCAGGAAAGGTCATGAAGGACCGGTCGGAATACATCACTGGCTATTTCGCAGACGAAATGATGTACGCATGGCTTTTCGCGGCGAAGCGCGATCTGCTGCTTGGCATCGATTTTCCCGACCGAATGTCGTTTGAAGATATCGCCACTGTTCCGGCCATGCTCATGCGCACTTCTGCAATGTACTATCTACCCTTGCGCTTGGTTGGGTATCGTCAACGGGCGGGTTCGATCATGAGCACGCGCTCACCACAGAAGGGGCTCGATATTCTGTCCGCAATGGATCGGCACATAGCGGAATTCGAGGCTCTTCGTCCCGAATTGTCGAGACAGGCTCAGGCCCACTTTCTTGCATTTTTTCTTCGAGTGATCCTTTGGGCCGAGCAGATGATCAACGCGGGTGGCGGGTTCCGATACAATGTTCCGCCCGAGCTGATAGAAGTACACAAGCGCTTCAAGGACCTCACTCGCGGCTTTGAAAAGGAGGTTTTGTGGTTGGCCATCAAGGCGTTCAGGACGAGACATGATCGCCGCTTCGAGAACATTCCGGACCTGTCCGAACTGCTTGCTACTGGCAGGACGAAAGTGGCGGCTCGTTCGCCCAATCTCTACCGTTTCCTGTTCGGCATGCACCGCCCGAGACGAAGCAAGATTCTGCAATGGGTTTCGATCTTCATGTGAGGGGCCGCGGTCGCTCCAATCCAACTGACAGAGAAGGCCGGGGTCGCTCGGGCTCGCCGAACACCAACCGAAGCGCGGTAGTACTCCGTTGACCAGCATCCCTTCCATCGTCGAGAGCACCCCCCTCACCACGCTGATGGTCACCTATGCCGGTGAGCGGCCGGACAATCTCGATCAGGCGCTCGCGAGCCTTGTGCGCCAGTCCCGGCCGGCCGCCGAAACGGTCCTCGTTTGCGCTGGACCGCTCACGGAGGAGCTGGAAACTGTCATTGCCCGTTTTCGCGAGCCACTGGCCATCCGTCGCGTCGATCTCGCTAGAAACGGGCCGCTGGCGATCAGCCTTAATGCCGGCCTTGCCACAATCGAGACGGAATGGGTCGCGCGCATGGATAGCGACGACATCGCCGAACCCGACCGGTTCGAAAAGCAGCTGAACTTTCTCGACGCCCATCCGGAGGTCGATGTCCTCGGGTCGTCGATCGTCGAGTTTGCCGATGATCCGGACGCTCCGACGGGCCGGCGCGAAGTTCCCCTGACGCATCAGGCGATCTGCCGCTCGGCCTTTCTCCGAACCCCGTTCAACCATATGACGGTGGTTTTCCGGAGGTCCGCCGTCGACCGGGTTGGCGGCTATCGCGATTTTCTCGGCTACGAGGACTTTGATCTCTGGACCCGCATGCTGGTCGACGGGGCACGCATGGCGAACCTTGCCGAACCGCTGGTCCGGGCCAGGACTGGCAAAGGCTTCCACAGCCGGCGCGGCGGCCTCAAATATGCCAAGGCCGAATGGCGGGCCCTTTCGACGGCAAACCGCATCAACACGGTCAATCCGTGGCAGGTGCGGTTGTCGATGCCGATCCGGTTTGGTTTGCGCCTGATGCCGGTCTGGCTGCGCAACCGCGCTTATCGCGCGGTGCGTGGCTGACGCAAAAAAGGGCCCGGCCGTTTAGCCGGGCCCTATTTCCATTCAAGCGCGAAGGCTTATGCCGCCGCAGGTGCTTCGATCGAAGTCTTGCGGGCGGTTGACTGGACCCAGGCGAGCCCGATGCCGCCAAGGCCGGCAAAGACCACCAGAACCTTGAGGATCCACCCAACAAAGGGCAGGAGGCCGATCGCCCAGACCAGCACGAGGCCTGCCGCGAGCGCGAGGGCTTTCATCCACATCGACTCGGTGTTCTGGTTAAAGGCTTCAAAGACCCAGCGGGCGATGAAATAGGCTCCGGCCGCAAAGCCGACAAAGGCCATCAGCACCAGCCAGGCGACCGCAACCAGGGCAAACGGAATGCCGATGATCGTGGCCAGCAGCACCGGAATGATGCCGACAAAGGCACCGAGGCTGAAAATGCCGATGAACCCGGAACGCCACGGATGTTCACGAAAGGCCGAAAAGGAGTTCTCGGCATTCCTGCGGAAAAGCGCGATGTAGAGAATGCCAATCACGAACAAAGCCGCGAGGAACCCGAACCCGCGAATGGGCTGGGGCAGGGCCTGCTGGCTCGTTTGTTCGGCCATGTGCCCGGCCTGGCCGGCCATGTCGGTGAACTGGGCCTTCTCGAAGGTCACCCGGTCCGCCGAAGCAACACTCGCGGGAACCGCGATTTCCTCTTCCGCACGGATCAGGATCTTGCCGTCGACGCGCGCGTCATTTCCGAACACGATGTTGCGCCCGGTAAAATTGAGGTCTCCGGTCACCGGCGAATTGAGATGCAGCGTTTCCGCGGCAACCACTGCCGAACCCTCGACATTGGCGCCGATTGTCACGTTCTGACCGGCCGCCCGCACGTTTCCGGCCACCCGCGCGCCACTAAGCGTCACGTTGGCGCCGGCGACCGACGCGTCCTTGAAGACGTTGCCCGAAACCGTGACATTGTTGCCCGCCGCATAGACGTTGCCAGTCACCGCGCCCGAAATCGTCACCGTGTTGCCGATCGAATGGACGTCGCCGCCCACATTGGCGCTGACCGAAACATTGTTGCCCATCGCAAACGCATCGTTCTTGACAGTTTCGGCTACGGACGCGTCCGCACCGCCAACAAAGACATCGCCGCCGATTGCGTAGCTGTCGTCGGCCGCCGCCGGTGCTGCAAGCAGCATCACAAAGGCGCCAAGCGCCCCCAGAACTGAAAATCTCATCTTAGGTCTCCCAAGCGCGGCACCGGCCGTCCGACCCCTTGCGCGTGCCTCGGCGCCGCCTGCAACCGATATAGGTGCGCATTGCTGCGGTTCAATGAAAGCGCCACGGATGCGGCCAGGACCTGACCCAAACTGCCAGAATTGGATGAGGATTGACCTTTTGGTCAAAATAGAGGCTTGAACGCCATGCCGATCTGCGCTTTGCTCCCGACCCAGAGCGCAAGGCAATGGAGACGGACGGCCGACGACCGTCGGCCTTGTGCCTTTATGACTTGGAGGTAGTTATGAACAAGATCCTTTTGGGGGGCTTGGCTCTATCCGCCCTGTTCGCGGCGGTGTCTGTGCCGGCTGCTGCCTTTGAAGGCAGAACCGTGGCCGCACCGAATTGCGATTACGGCGGGAAGATTGAGTCGATCGTCGCCCAGGATGAATTCACGGTTGTGTTCAACCTGTGCAAGCCCGATCCGGCTTTCAAGGCCAAAGCGGCCTTCACCCCGTTCGGCATCGAGCCGGAAGAGTATATAGACACCGCCGGTGTCGACGGGTCGATCATTTCCGCGCCGATCGGCACGGGCCCGTTCAAGCTTGAAGCCTGGAATCGTGGCGACTCCGTCGTCTATTCGCGCTTCGACGACTATTGGGGCGAAAAGCCTGCCTATCAGACGCTCGTCTATCGCTGGAACGACAGCGGCGCCGGCCGTCTGAACGAACTGCGCGCCGGCACGGTCGATCAGATCACCAACGTCTCGCCGGACGACTATGACAGCGTCAAGATGGACGACAATCTGCAGTTCATTCCGGTGGTCAATCCCAACACCATGTATCTGGGCATGACCAACACCTTCGCGCCGTTCGACAACGTCAAGGTGCGTCAGGCCATCGCCATGGGCATCGACCGTCAGCGTATCATCGACAACTTCTACCCGGCCGGTTCTGAAGTAGCGTCTCACTTCACCCCGTGCTCGCTGCCCAACGCCTGCGTCGGCGATCCCTGGTACGATTTCGATCCGGTCAAGGCCAAGGAACTGCTGGCGGAAGCCGGCTATCCGAATGGCTTCGACACCAAGATCTACTATCGCGACGTGTTCCGTGGCTATCTGCCTGAACCAAGCCTTGTCGCGGTCGAACTGCAGACCCAGCTTCGCGACAATCTCGGCATCAATGCCGAAGTGGTCGTGATGGAATCGGGCGAATTCATCGATGAATCGACCTCCGGCCGTCTCGATGGCTTCTACATGCTCGGTTGGGGTGCCGACTATCCGCACATCACCAACTTCCTTGACTACCACTTCACCAAGGGCACCGTTCAGTTCGGCAATCCGTTCCCCGAGATCTATGACAACCTGATCACGGCCTCGACGATCGCCGACACCGCAACCGCAGAGCCCTATTACGTGAAGGCCAACAACGCCATCCGCGAACTGGTACCGATGGTGCCGATCGCGCACGGCGCTTCGGCCTCCGCGGCGCTGAAGACCCTGGGCAACGCTCACTTCCCGCCATTCGGTGCACCGCAGCTTCAGTTCGACAATCCGGGCAAGGACACCCTTGTCTACATGCAGAATGCCGAACCGATCAGCCTCTACTGCGCCGACGAGACCGACGGTGAATCGCTTGCCGCTTGCCAGCCGGTGGTTGAGACCCTTCTCAACTACAAGATGGATTCCGGCGACACGGTCCCCGCTCTTGCCACCGACTGCTCGGCCAATGACGAAGCAACCGTCTGGACCTGCACCCTGCGTCAGGGCGTGAAGTTCCACGACGGCTCCTCCTTCGACGCCAATGACGTGGTTGCTTCCTGGGCTGCGGGCATCGATGCCTCCAACCCGGCGCACAAGGGCAACACCGGCTCGTTCGACTACTATGCCTACCTCTGGGACGGCTTCATGAACGCGCCTGCTAACTAAGGCAGCGAACCTACCAAGGGGCGGACGGCAAATGCCGCCCGCCTCTTTTCCAAAAGCGGAGACGTCATGCTCGGTTACGCCCTGCGCCGCCTGCTGATCGCCATTCCCGTCCTGTTCGGAATCCTCATCGTTACCTTCGTGATGGCCCGTTCCATTCCGGGCGATCCCTGCAAGGCGATGCTCGGCGAAAAGGCCTCCGCGGCAACCTGTGAAGCCTTCACCCAGAGATTCGGCTTCGACCAGCCCATCACCACCCAGCTCTACATCTATATGAGCGACGTGCTGCGCGGCAATTTCGGCGACTCCATCCGCTTCTCGCGCCCGGTCACCCAGCTGCTCGTCGAGCGCTTTCCGATGACCATCGAACTGGCGCTTCTCGCGCTCATCGTCGCGACCTTTGCCGGCGTCACCCTTGGCATCATCGCCGCCCGAAAACACAATTCCGCCGCCGACGTCACCACCATGATCGGTGCCAATATCGGCGTTTCCATGCCGGTCTTCTGGCTCGGGCTGATGCTCGCCTACATTTTCGGCGTCATCTTCAAGGACACGATATTCTGGCTGCCGCCGTCCGGTCGCCTCAGCGCCGGCATCTCGTCGGTGCCGTTTTACGAGGTCTGGGGCTGGCAGCTCGCCGCCGACAGCGGCTGGAGCAAGTTCCTCGAATTTCTCTCCAACCTTTACATCTTCAACGCGCTCGTCACCTTCAACTGGCCGGTTTTCTGGGATGCGGTCCGCCACATGATCCTGCCGGTGCTGGCGCTCGCGACCATTCCGATGTCGGTCATTGCCCGCATGACCCGATCCTCGCTGCTCGACGTTCTCGGCCGCGACTACGTCCGCACCGCCCGCGCCAAGGGGCTTCTTGAAACCGACGTCGTCCGCAAGCACGCACTCGGCAATGCCATGCTGCCGGTTGTCACCATTCTGGGCCTGCAACTGGGCGCACTTCTCAGCGGCGCGGTTCTGACCGAAAGCGTCTTTGGACTGGCCGGCGTCGGGCGCCTTCTGGTCGAGGCGATCTTTGCCCGCGACTATCCCATCATCCAGGGCGTTACCGTGACCATCGCCGTCGCCTACGTCGTCATCAACCTGCTCGTGGATCTGAGCTATTCCTACCTCGATCCGCGCATCCGCCAGCAATAGGAGCGCGATCGTGAGTGCCCTCAGCCGCGCCTCCGCGCAATATTCCGAAAAGATCGACACCGAAGGATTGCTCGGCGACCCCAAACCCATGTGGCGCCAGGCCATCTCCCGGTTGCTCGCCATCCGCTCCGGCCAGATCGGCCTGGTCATCATTCTGATCCTGCTGTTCATCGCCGCCTTCGCCGACGTCATCTCGCCCTACAATCCGCAGCAGGTTCTGATCGGCGTCGAACAGGTGAAAAAGCGCGATGCGCCCTGTGTTCATTTCCTCGGTTGCGACACGGCCAAGCCCCAGCACATCATGGGCATCGACGGCAACGTGCGCGACGAATATTCCCGTGTCCTGCACGGCACCCGGGTTTCTCTGACCATCGGTCTGACAACCGTCAGCGCGGCGCTGCTCTTCGGTGTCTTTTTCGGTGCAGTCTCAGGTTATTTCGGCGGCTGGATCGACATGATCATCATGCGACTGATGGACGTGATTCTCGGTTTTCCATCGCTGCTTCTGGCCATCGCCATCGTCGCGGTTCTCGGGCCAGGCATACAGAATGCGCTCCTAGCCATATCCATCGTGACCTTGCCTCAATATGCCCGCGTGACGCGTGCGTCCGTGCTCTCGGTCAAGGAGCTCGATTTCGTCGCCGCATCCAAGGTCATGGGCGCGAGCCATCGGCACATCCTCTTCTTCCGGGTCCTGCCCAACGCCATGACCCCGATTGTGGTGCTGGCAACGCTTGGCATCGCGACCGCCATTCTCGATGCGGCCGGCCTCAGCTTTCTCGGCCTCGGTGCCCAACCGCCCATGCCTGAATGGGGCACGATGCTGGGCTCCGAACGCAACCAGATCTTTTCGGCTCCGCACCTCGTCTTCTTCCCGGGCATCGCCATCATGATCACAGTGCTCGGTTTCAACCTGCTCGGCGACGGCCTCCGCGACGCGCTCGATCCAAGGCTCAATCATTCATGAACGCCGCCGCACCCATTCTGACGGTCAAGGATCTCTCGACCTGGTTCGACACGCGCGCCGGAACGGCAAAGGCTGTGGACGGCGTTTCTTTCGAGCTTCACGCGGGCGAGACCCTCTGTGTCGTCGGCGAGTCCGGCTGCGGCAAGTCGATTACTGCCCTCTCGATCATGGGGTTGATCCCCCGCCCGGGCCGCATCGTCAACGGTCAGATCCTCTTCAAGGAACTCGACCTGCTGGCGCTCAAGGAACGCGAATTCGCCAAGGTGCGCGGCAACCGCATTTCGATGATCTTTCAGGACCCGTCCTCGGCGCTGAACCCGGTTCACACAGTCGGAGACCAGATCGCCGAAGTCTTCACACTTCATATGGGCCTCTCCTCCGCCGAAGCGCACAAATCCGCGCTTGGCGTGATGAAGGCGGTCGGCATTCCCGATCCTGAAACCCGCATGAAGGCCTATCCGCACGAAATGTCGGGCGGCATGGCCCAGCGCATCATGATCGCCATGGCGCTCGCTTGCGAGCCTGAGGTGCTGATCGCCGACGAACCGACGACGGCGCTCGACGTCACCATCCAGGCGCAGATCCTCGAACTGATGCGTGACCTGCAGGACAGGTTCGAAACCGCGACCATTCTCATCACCCACGATCTTGGCATCGTGGCCGAAATGGCCGACAGGGTCGCGGTCATGTATGCTGGGCAGGTGGTGGAGTTCGCCGATGTGGTGACGCTCTTCGACAATCCGCAGCATCCCTATACGCGCGCGCTCATGCGGTCGATCCCCACGATCGGCGCGGAGCAGGAAATGCTCGAAGTGATCGAGGGCAGGGTGCCGCCGCTGACCAATCTGCCAAAGGGTTGCCGTTTCGCCCCGCGCTGCGCCGAGCGCAAGGAAACGCCAGACCCACGCTGCGAAACCGAGGCGCCTGAGTTGATCGACATTGCCGCCGCTCATTCCTGCCGCTGCTGGCTGAGGACGGGCCAATGAACGCGCTTCTCGAGATCAGGGGCATCAAGAAGACCTTTCCCGTACGCAAGGGCCTGTTCCAGCGCGTCAAGGGACACGTGAACGCCGTCCGCGATGTCACCGTCGATATCGAACGCGGCACGACGCTCGGCCTTGTCGGGGAATCGGGTTGCGGCAAGTCGACACTCGCCAAGGTTCTGGTGGGTCTTTATCCGCCGAGCGAAGGCGAAATCCGTTTCAACGGCAAACCCATCATCCGGGCCGAAGCGACCGAACGGATCGACACCGCCAGATCGATCCAGATCGTTTTTCAGGACCCCTATTCCTCGCTCGATCCGCGCCTGCCGATCTGGCGGTCGATCGCCGAGGGCCTCTCCATCCATCACGAAGGCGACGCGTCGACGCTCTGGCGCCGTGTCGGCGAAATTCTCGAACTGGTCGGTCTGCCGCCCAACGCCGCCGACCGGTATCCGCACGAATTCTCCGGCGGCCAGCGCCAGCGCATCGGGGTTGCGCGCGCTCTGATCATGGACCCGGAATTCATCATCTGCGACGAGCCGACTTCGGCCCTTGATGTTTCGGTTCAGGCGCAGATTCTCAATCTGCTGAAGCGGCTGCAGGAAGAGCTCAACCTCACCCTGCTCTTCATCTCGCACAATCTTTCGGTCATTCGTCACGTCGCCGACAAGGTCATGGTCATGTATCTCGGCGCGGTGGTCGAGATCGCGCCTGCCAGACAGTTGTTCAACGCGCCGCTGCACCCCTATACCAGGGCGCTTCTTTCCGCGACGCCGATTGCCGATCCGAAACTGCGCGGTCGGCGCATCAAGCTCGAAGGCGAATTGCCGTCTCCCATCAACCCGCCTCCGGGGTGCACCTTCCATCCCCGCTGCCCGCTCGCCAACGACCGCTGCAAACGCGAGGAGCCGCGTCTGAAGCCGAAGGGCGACGCTTCGGTTGCCTGTCACGCGGTCGAAGAGGGACGGACGGAATAGCCAATCGTCGGCCGGTCAGTGCGGACGTGTGCAGCCCGCGCACGTGCCCCGAAGTTCGACCGTTGCCGAATGGGTGTGAAAGCCTGATTCTTCCGCCCAGCCATCGAGCCGCTGCCGGATTACGGCATCAGCGAACTCCTCGACCGAACCACAGGTTTCGCAGATGGCGAAGGCGATGAGTCCGCGCCGGTGGCACTCATCGCCGGCGCAGGCGACAAAGGCATTGAGGCTTTCGAGCCGGTGGGCGAGCCCCGCCGCAACCAGTTTGTCGAGCGCCCGATAGACCTGAAGCGGTGCCTTGATGCCGTCGGCCTTGAGTTGACCGAGAATGTCATAGGCGCTCATCGGCGTGCCGGTCTTTTGCAAACAGCCGAGCACCAGATCCTGATTGCGGGTGAGTTTTGGCGGCTCAGTCATGGGATAGGTCTCCGTCGGTCGCGTCCCGGCCGAAAAGGCGCGCCGGAACGATCAGCGAAATGAGAAACAGAACCAGCGCGCCCACCACGATTGACGGGCCGGACGGCGTGTTGAAGTTGAGCGACAGTCCCATGCCGCCCCAGACCGCAAGCACGCCTAGAAGCGCGGCGATCAGCACCATCTGTTCGGGTGACGCAGATAGCCGGCGCGCGGACGCTGCCGGAATGACCAGAAGCGAGGTGATCAGGAGAATGCCGACCAGCTTCATCGCGATGGCGATCACAAGGGCCAGAAGCACCATCAAAACCACCCGCATCACTTCTGGCCGCTGGCCTTCCGCCTCCGCCAATTCGACGCTTAGCGTCGAGGCGAGAAGCGGGCGCCAGAACCAGCCGAGCACGAAAAGGATTACCGCCCCGCCCATGCCGATAACCAGAAGGTCCGGCTTCGAGACGGCCAGAATGTCGCCGAAAAGGAAACCAACAAGATCGACCCGGACCCAGGTGAGAAAACTGACGATCACCAGTCCTACGGCCAGCGTCGAATGCGACAGAATGCCGAGCAAAGCGTCCGACGACAGGCCCGCACGCCGCTGCACGACGATGAGCAGTAACGAGACCAGCACCGCGACGGCAAACACGCCGGCCGTGATGTTGAGGTTGAAAAGCAGCGCCAGCGCCACACCCAGAAGCGCTGCGTGCGCAATCGTGTCGCCGAAATAGGCCATGCGCCGCCACACGACGAAACAACCGAGGGGACCCGCCACCAGGGCGAGCATGCTGCCCGCAAGGACGGCCCGCACGAAGAAATCGTCAAGCATGGTGGTGTCCGTGATGATCGTGAGTGTGGCCATCCGGCGCCACCCGGCCGTCGGGCAGGTGTTCGTGGTCATGGTGATGGTTGTAGAGCGCAAGGCCATGTCCGTGCTGTGGCCCGAACAGGCTGAGATATTCGGTCGACTGCATCACCTGTTCCGGAGCGCCCGTGCAGCAGACATGCTTGTTGAGGCAGACGACCGTATCGGTTTCCGCCATCACCACGTGCAGGTCGTGCGAAATCAGCAGGATGCCGCAATCGCGCTCATGCTTGATCCGGCCGATCAGTTCGTAAATCTGCGTTTCGCCGGAAAAATCGACACCCTGCACCGGCTCATCGAGCACCAGGAGGTCCGGGTTGCGCACCAGCGCCCGTGCCAGAAGGGCGCGCTGGAACTGGCCGCCCGAAAGGCTTTGCACATCGCGCCGCGCCAGATCGGCGATGCCGACCGCCTCGAGCACCGCCATCACCTCGGGAAGGGGATAGCGCCCGGTCAGCTGCATCAGCCGAAGGACGCTCATTGGCAGCGTGTGATCGACCGCAAGCTTTTGTGGTACATAGCCGATAACAAGTCCGGGGCGCCTCAGAACCGACCCCGAAGTCGGCTGCAAAACGCCTGTGACAACTTTCGCCGTCGTCGACTTGCCCGAGCCGTTCGGCCCGATCAGGGTCACGATCTGGCCGCGCGTGATGCTGAGGCTGATCCCTTCGACCCGGACTCGCGTGCCATCGCGGACGGAGACATTGTCGAGCCGGATCAGTTCGCGCGTTTCCATCAATCCGTCACCTTTTCGCCTTGCATCCGAGATGTAATATAGTTACATCCTGTTATTTGTTATGTCATAACATAACATCGATTCAAAACAAGCCGGAGTCGCTCGTGAAAATGGATTGGCAACGATTGGCACTGGCCCTTCTCGGCTGGCTTCTGGTTGATCAGGCGGCGAGTGCCGCCCCAAACGTCGTGGTT
This sequence comes from Hyphomicrobiaceae bacterium, assembly GCA_020638095.1. Lineage (GTDB taxonomy): Bacteria > Pseudomonadota > Alphaproteobacteria > Rhizobiales > Devosiaceae > JACKJF01. Next base: position 913,685 of record JACKJF010000003.1, read on the forward strand.
TCGGTCAAGCCCATCCATTCCCTCGTCGCCGCCGTGATGGGTGACCTGGGCGCGCCGGTCCTTCTTGTCGACAACAATGCCTCGCCCCACACCTTTTCGTTGCGGCCTTCCGACGCCGAGGCCCTGCAGAATGCCGATCTGGTGGTCTATGTCGGGCCTGACCTCGAAGCCTTTCTGGTGAGACCGCTGGCAAGCCTCGCCCAGAACGCCGACATACTCGAACTCGACAGGGCGCCCGGCCTGTCATTGTTGCCGGTCAACGAGCGCATTCTCGCCGAATTCGGCGAGGGAGATGACGATCATGATGGCGCCTACGACATGCATCTCTGGCTCGACCCCGAAAACGCGGGCACGATTGCCGCTGCAGTCGCCACCGAGCTCGAAAAGCTCGATCCTGAAAACGTGCAGGTCTACGAAGCCAATCTGGCGGATCTGCGATCACGCCTGAATGAACTGACGGCTGACCTCAAGACCGAGCTTTTGGAAAAAGGCTCAGGCCGGCCCATCGTCTATCACGACGCGTTTCACTATTTCGAGCGGGCCTTTGGCGTTCAGTCGGTCGGGGCGGTCACGCTCAACCCCGAAATCGCCACCAGTGCCGCCCACCTCTCCGAACTGACGGCGATCGTCAAGGCGAACGGTGCCGACTGCGTCTTCGTCGAGCCCCAATTCGAGCCACGCCTTGCCGAATTGCTTGCCGCGGAAGGTGGTATCGCCACCATCGAAGCAGACCCGCTGGGATCCCAATTTCCGGCGGGAACCGGTCAATATGAGCAACTTCTGCGATCGCTTGCAGACGCATTCGTCGCCTGCCAACACGCGGAATGATCTCGCAAAGAGTCTAGTTGCAGCTTGTACTGGTCTTCAGCCGGTCGGCAAGCTGCCCGGTAAGCGGTTCATATTGTGCGCGGTCGGCAGCGTCGAACAACAGCCACACAGCGGCATATTGCGTGTCGTTGCACTGGGCTTCCATGCGCACATAAAGAATCTGTTGGCCGAACATTCCCGAATAAACGCCCCAGCCTGGCTGCCCGGCTTCGTAGGTGATCGCCCAGCCGTTGGCTCGCGCCATCTGTGTGCTGTTGGCAACTTCGGCGGCAAACGCCGGTGCCATCACGTTGGCGCCGAACACGGTCAGCGACGCGCGCTGGTCCGTGCTGAGAAAGGTTTGCCCGTCGCCATTGTCCGGCGCCGAATCGACCGCCATGAACCCGTCCGGCACGGTGAACTGGAATCCGTAGCGGGCATTCGAATAAGTGTCCTCCGCCAGCGCTGCGGCGGGCAAGGTGGCAAGTCCGGCCACGAAGGCCATGAGAAGACGTGACTTCATTTTAGCAGGCTCTCCCGTTTTCCTGATGCAGCGAGGCAAAGACCCGGTCTGCGGACGAAGGCATTCGCCCATGCATTTCAAACTTGGCAATGATGGCAATTTTCCCGTTGCAGGCCGCCTCGATTCTGACTTTGAGGCTGCCGCCGCCGACGCCACCCCAATATTCCGCCCAGTCGGGCGTGATGGTGTGACCGCTGACCGGCCACCCGCCATAGGTCTGGTCGTGTTCGATCTGCGCCTCGACGAAGGCCTCGAACGAGCCGCCGAGCGGGGCCCCGTAGACGGTCAGAAGCCCGTTGGAGGCCCGAAAGATCAACCCGTCGGAATTGGCCGCTTCCGGCCCGCTCGGCGCGAATTCGGGCGGAATGTCGGCCGTGACGCCGTAACGGGCATTGTGATAGGTCGTCCATTGCTGGGCCAGCGCCGGACCGGTCATAGCCACGACAATCAGAACCACCGCCATCCGCAAGATTGGCATTTGCGCTCTCCTCGTCTTGTGGGCATTATCGTACCGGGTTGGGAAAAAGTTCAAGTCCGATGCCGGTTTCATCCAGCGATCTCGTCAGCGCCGCTCTGCGCGAAATCATCACGCTTCCGGTTGACGAAGCGCGGGAGTTGGCCGCCCGCGACGATGTGCAGCTGGTCGATCTCCGCGATATCCGTGAGCTTCAGCGCGAGGGCCGGATTCCGGGCGCCTTCCATGCGCCGCGCGGCCTGCTCGAATTCTGGATCGACCCGGAAAGCGAATATGCCAAACCCGTCTTTCAGGAAGACAAGACCTTCATATTCTTTTGTGCCGCCGGCATGCGCTCGGCCCTCGCCACAAAAACGGCGCAGGACATGGGCCTGAAAAAGGTCGCGCATATCGAGGGTGGCTTTTCCGCCTGGCGCCGCGGCGGCGGACCGGTGGAAATGCCCGAACCGCGGAGCGACAAATGATCAAGCGTGCCTCGGTCGCTGACGTCGCCCGCCTGGCGGGGGTCTCGACCGCCACGGTTTCCCGCGTGACAACCCATCCCGAACGGGTCGCCGAACCCACCCGCACCCGTGTCCTCGAAGCCATCGCCGAACTCAACTTCGTCAAGTCGGCCGCCGGCCTGTCACTGCGCCGCCAGCAAGCGAACTCCATACTCGTCGTCGTCAACAATCTAGGAAATGTCTACTGGTCCGAAATCTTCCAGGGCATTCACGAGCGGGCCGAAGCCAACAATTACGATCTGATGATCACCACGCTTCGCGACGAGCGGGGCGAGGAACGCTATATGGAGCGCCTGCGCACCGGGCGCGTTGACGGCGTCATTCTTCTCGAACAGACCCGCAAGCTCAACGAAAACTACGATGCGCTCTGCAAGGAATTCGGCGGCATTCCGCCCATCGTCGGCTTCTGCGAACTTCCCGGCTCGCTGCGCTTCCCGCATGTGCTCATCGACAACCGCAATGCCGCCTACCGGGCCACCAAATACCTCATCGAGGCCGGGCATCGTCATATTGCCCACATTCGCGGCCCCGAGCACCTGCCGGTTGCCCGCGAGCGCATGGCCGGATTCATGGAAGCCATGCTCGAACATCAGCTCCCCGTCGGCCCGGACGATGTCTGGACCTCCGAGTTCCATCGCGACGGCGGCCGCCGCACGGCCCGCCGCATGGCGAGGCTCGCGAGCCTGCCGACGGCGATTTTCTGCTGCACGGACGATGTCGCCATGGGCGCGATTTCCGAGCTCTCGACCCTCGGTATCCGCGTCCCCGAGGATATTTCGATCATGGGCTTCGACAACAATGCCTATGCTGACGTGTTCGTGCCGGCGCTCACCACCATGGCCCAGCCGCGCGAACAGATCGGGGTAGCCGCAACCGACCTGCTGCTCAAAGTCCTCAGCGACCGGCGCGGCGGACGGCGGCAGGTGAGCAGGAAACCCGAAATCATCGAACTCAAGGTGCACCTCGCAAGGCGCAATTCGGTGCGCGAGCTGACCGGCGCGAAACCTCTGCCCCGCACTACTTCGGCCGTCGAAGACTGAAGATCAGACCGGAAAGAGCCGTCTGAGACCCGTCCGGGCAGGTGCCGGGAGCCGGTCGAACGCCGCCAGAACCTCGGTGACCGAGCCGACCGAAGGTGCGTTGGGCAGGCGCGGCCGGTCGACCATGATCACCTGCACGTTGATCATGAACGCCGCTTCCAGCTTGGTTCCCGTCATCGCGCCGCCGGAATCCTTGGCCACGAGATGCGTGATGCGATCCTTTCGCATCAGGGCGAGTTCATCGGATCGGCTGAACGGCGGCGTCGCCAGAACGACGTCGAAATTGTCGGGCAGCGATGTGTCCGGCATTTCGATCGCCCTGAGGGCGAATTGCACGTCGCGCCGCCGGATGAAGGCCTCAAGTGAATCCCGGCCAAGGGTGAGAAAAACACGGGCGCCGACCGGAATGCGCTCCGCCGCCTGCGCAGCACTCTCCACCCGCCACCAGTGACTGTTTGCCGGTTCGGTGAAGGGCGGCCTGGCATAGCGGACCAGCGGCACGCCGCTCCGCGAAACGGCTTCCAGAATCTGTGCGCCAATGCCCGGCGCAAACGGGTGCGTTGCATCGACGACATGTTCGAAGTGGTTGCGTACGATAAATTCGGCAATGCCCTCGGCGCCGCCAAGTCCGCCGGTAACCAGCTTGCCCTTCGGCTTTGCGGGCTCGGCGCTGCGCCCGGCAACGGATGTGGTGACGGCGTGCCCGCGCTCCACCAGCGCATTGGCGATTTCCACCGCCTCGATCGTTCCGCCAAAGACCAGAACTTTCATTTGACTGCGTCCGTCATCATCGCTTGGACCTGCCGCAACAGGCTATCAGGTCCGGGTTAACGTGCTCCAACCCGGCAAATGCGCTGAAATTTGGCCAATTTGCAGGCAATTGGGCGTTCAGAGGCTCCATTGGAGCAAATGTTGAGCATGATTGCGTATGCAATCCTTGCGCGGCTTTCTGCCATTGATTATGCCACCTGCAACCCGTGCCTTTTAAGGACACACTGCATGACCACATATTACGTGGGCGTGGATGGCGGCGGCACAAGGTGCCGCATGCGTCTGGCAGACGAGAATCTCGAAACCATCGCTGAATCGGTGATCGATTCGCCGTCCAACCTGCAGGTGCGCAATGGGTCGGCCGCGTTCGGCTCGATTCAGGAACTGACCGAAAGCGTTTTCAAAAAGGCCGGGCTCGGCGCAGCGGCGATCGCCTCGGCCCATGCCTGTTTCGGCATGGCCGGCGGCCGCCTCCGCAGTGCTCGCGAGGCTTTCGCCGCAAGGACTTTTCCGTTCGCTCATGTCGAGGTCTACGACGATATCGATATTGCTCAGGCCGGCGCGCACGAGGGCGGCGATGGCGCCGTGCTCATCATCGGCACAGGTTCGGCCGGCATGGGCATGATGGATGGCACCCGCTACCAGATCGGTGGCTGGGGCTTTCTCGTCGGCGACACGATGTCAGGCGGCATCCTCGGCCGCGAACTCGTTCGTCTGTCGCTTCTCGCCCACGAGGGCCTCGACGAACAGTCCGACCTTACCCGCGCGCTCATGGCGCGTTTCGACAATGACGCCGACAAGCTGATGGCCTGGTCGTTCAACAACCCGGACGCACGTGCCGAAATGGAAGAACTGTTTTCGCTCGGCTATTCACCCGAGCCAAGCGGTCCGGTCCCGGCGCGACCGGCCGACTATGGTCAGTTCGCGCCGATGGTTCTGGAGTTTGCCGAGCGCGGCGATCCCGTCGCCGGGCGCCTGATGGCGTTCGAACACGCGGCCATCGACCAGTATGTGAACTGGTTCAAGTCGCGGGGCGCAAAGTCGATCGCCATTGTCGGCGGGCTTGGGCAACGGCTGTTGCCCGACCTCATCGCCCGGCACGGACCGATCATGTGCCTGCCCAAGAAAGACTCAATGCACGGCGCCCTTATTCTCGCCCGGCGCCAGCATCAGTCCGCCTGATTACCTCAAAACGATTGACCGAGGGAGCTTCCCATGCCCGCACGTATCATTCCTGTTGCCGCGTTCGACTATGTGGTCTTCGGCGCCACCGGCGATCTGACCGCCCGCAAGCTCATTCCGGCACTATACTATCGGTTCAAGGACGGACAGTTCGACACAAATTCGCGGATCATCGGCGTCTCCCGCTCCAACTGGGATGACAAGAAGATGCAGCAGGTGGCGCGTCAGGCGGTGACCGATCGGGTCGCGCCGGCGGACATCGAGAAGAAACTGCTCGATGATTTCGTCAGCTGCTTTTCCTACATTCCGAACGACGTGACCGATGCCGACGGCTGGGCCGAACTCAGCGCCAAACTGCGCAAGGACCCGGGCATCGTTCGCGCCTTTTATCTGGCGGTGGCGCCGAACCTCTTCGCGCCGATCTGCGAATATCTCTCAAAGAAGAGCTACTGGCGGCGCGACGCCCGCGTCGTCCTCGAAAAGCCGCTCGGGCGCGACCTCAAAAGTTCCCAGGCGATCAACGACGCGGTCGCCAAGGTCTTTCACGAAGATCAGGTCTACCGCATCGACCACTACCTCGGAAAGGAAACGGTCCAAAACCTTCTGGCGCTTCGATTCGCCAACGCGATGTTCGAGCCGATCTGGAACCGGGCGCATGTCGATCATGTGCAGATCACCGTTGCCGAGAGCGTCGGCGCTGGTACCCGCGGCTACTATGACGAGTCCGGCGCACTAAGGGACATGGTGCAGAACCATATTCTCCAGCTCCTCTGTCTGGTGGCCATGGAGCCGCCCGCCTCGGACGACGCCAATGCCCTTCGCGACGAGAAGCTCAAGGTGCTGCGCGCCCTCAAGCCCATCACCAGGGAGAATATCGATCGCGTCTCGGTGCGCGGCCAATATAAGGGCCTGAGTTCCGAGAACGCCACCGTCGCCTCCTATCAGGAAGAGCTGCCGGCCGACAAAAAGGGATCGCGGACAGAAACCTTTGTCGCCCTCAAGGCGGAGATCGAGAACTGGCGGTGGGCCGGGGTTCCCTTCTACATCCGCACCGGCAAACGGCTCGCAACGCGCGTGTCCGAGATCGTCATCCACTTCCGCGACGTGCCGCATTCGATGTTCGCCAATGCCGAGGGTCCCCTGAGGGCCAACAAGCTTGTCATCCGCCTGCAGCCGGACGAGGGCGTCAAGATGTTCATGATGATCAAGGATCCGGGGCCTGGCGGCATGCGTCTGCGCGAGGAACACCTTAATCTCAGCTTTTCCGATGCATTCGAGGAGCGGACGCCTGAGGCCTATGAACGCCTGTTGCTCGATGTCATCCGCGGCAACCAGACGCTCTTCATGCGCCGCGACGAACTCGAGGCGGCCTGGGCCTGGATCGATCCGATCCGCGAGGCCTGGGACGATTCGCCGGAATCTCCGCAATCCTACACGCCGGGTTCTTGGGGTCCCTCTGGTTCCGTGGCCCTGATCGAACGCGATGGTCGCACCTGGCACGAGGAAGGCGACTTCTGATGCTGGTGCGGCACGAATTTTCAGGCCGCGAGGAACTGGCAGAAGCGCTCGCAACCAGCATCGCCAAGGACCTTTCGCTCGGCACAGCCCGCCGCGGCAGGGCGAGCCTCGCCGTTTCGGGCGGATCGACGCCGGCTTTGCTCTTTGCGCGATTGTCTCAATTCGATGAGCTCGACTGGTCGAACGTGACTGTAACCCTTGTCGATGAACGCTGGGTCGACGAAAGCTCGGACCGCTCCAATGCCGGCCTCGTCAGGCGTGCTCTGCTCCAGGGACCAGCCGCTGCCGCGCGATTTGCCCCGCTCTTTGGCGGCGGCGAGGCGCCGGATGACAGGTCCATCGGGGCGGTCAACGCATCGCTCGCAGAGCTGCCGCGCCCGTTCGATGCGGTCGTTCTTGGTATGGGCAATGACGGTCACACGGCCTCGTTCTTCCCGGGCGGCGACACGCTTGACCATGCGTTGACCGACCCCGGGCCGGTGATCGCCCTTAAAGCGCCCGGCGCGGGCGAACCGCGTGTCACCTGGACGTTGCCCAGCCTGTTGGACACGGGCGCGCTCTATCTTCATATTGAAGGCGTGGCCAAGGCCGAAACGCTTGAAAAGGCTCTCGGTGAAGGTCCGGTCGCCGACATGCCCATACGCGCCGTGCTACGCCAAGATATGGTCGCGGTTCAGGTCTACTGGGCTGCGTAACGAGTTTGCCACTTTGCCCAAAACACCGGGGTTCCCATGTCCGTTCATGCAACGATCCAGTCCGTGACCGACCATATTGCCGCCCGATCCGAGCTGTCGCGGCGCGACTATCTCGACACGATTGCCGCCCAGGCCGCGAAGGGCGTGCACCGTTCGGTCCTCAGTTGCGGCAATCTTGCCCACGGGTTTGCCGCCTGCAGTCCGCATGAAAAGGCGATGCTTTCGGGCATGGACACGCCGAACCTTGGCATCGTCACGGCCTACAACGACATGCTGTCGGCCCATCAGCCCTACAAGGACTATCCCGACATCATCAAACAGGCCGCCGCCGAAATCGGCGCCACGGCGCAGGTCGCCGGCGGTGTGCCGGCCATGTGCGATGGCGTTACCCAGGGCCAGCCGGGCATGGACCTGTCGCTCTTTTCCCGCGACGTGATCGCCATGGCGACCGCCATTGCCCTCAGCCACAACATGTTCGATGCCGCCGTTTATCTCGGTATCTGCGACAAGATCGTTCCCGGCCTGATGATTGGCGCCCTGACCTTTGGGCATCTTCCCGCCGTCTTCATCCCCGCCGGACCAATGCCGACCGGTCTGCCGAACGACGAAAAGTCTCGCGTCCGCCAGTTGTTCATGGAGGGAAAAGTCGGCCGCGCGGAGCTTCTCGAAGCGGAAGCCCGGTCCTACCATTCGCCCGGCACCTGCACGTTCTACGGCACAGCCAATTCCAACCAGATGCTGATGGAGATCATGGGCCTGCACCTGCCGGGTGCGAGCTTTGTCAATCCAGGCACGCCGCTTCGTGAGGCTCTGACCAGGGAAGCGGCACGGCGGGCGCTTTCGCTTGCGGCAACCGGTAACAACTTCACCCCGATCGGCGAGGTGATCGACGAAAAGGCCATCGTCAACGGCATGATCGGGCTATTGGCTACGGGCGGTTCGACCAACCACACACTTCATCTCATTGCCATCGCCGCTGCCGCCGGCCTCAAGGTCACCTGGGACGATATGTCGGCACTTTCCTCCGTCGTCCCGCTTCTCGCGCGGGTCTATCCAAACGGGGTCGCCGACGTGAACCATTTCAGCGCGGCGGGCGGAATGGGCTTTCTCATTCGCGAATTGCTCGATGCGGGCCTGCTGCACAACGACGTCAGGACGGTCTGGGGCACGGGACTTGAGGGCTACACGGTCGAGGCAAAGCTGAAGGACGGGGAACTCGCCTTTGATCCGGCACCCGCACAATCCGGCGCGCCAAAGGTGCTGGCGCCGGCGAGCGCGCCTTTTTCGGCGGATGGCGGACTCAAGGTTCTTTCCGGCAATCTCGGCAAGTCCGTCATCAAGATATCGGCCGTCAAGCCGGAACATCGCTTTGTCGAGGCGCCCGCGCGGGTCTTCCATTCACAGGCGGGGTTGCAGGATGCCTTCAAGGCCGGCGAGCTGACCGGCGATTTCATCGCCGTTGTCCGGTTTTCCGGTCCGCGGGCGGTGGGCATGCCCGAGCTGCACAAACTGACGCCGGTTCTCGGCATCCTTCAGGATCGCGGCCTCAAGGTTGCCCTCATCACCGACGGCCGCATGTCGGGTGCGTCGGGCAAGGTGCCCGCGGCGATCCACGTGACGCCCGAGGCCATGGATGGCGGACCGATTGCCAAGATTCGCGACGGCGATATCATCCGGCTCGATGCGGAGGCCGGAACTCTGGACCTCATCGGTGACGAGCATGAGTTTCTGTCGCGCACCCCGGCCAGCGAGGACCTGCGGCCCGAACATCGCGGCATGGGCCGTGAGCTCTTTGCCGGGTTCCGCGCGCGCGTCGGCCGGGCCGACGAAGGCGCGAGCGTTTTTGGCTGAGGCGAGGGGATCCGGCTTGGCGGTCTCAGGTGGGGAGAGCGTGATTGCGCATGATTGATGCTTGGGTGCGAATGCTGGTTGCGGCTTTCGCCCTGATGGGCGTGGCTGCCTGTTCGACCCTCGATCTTGGCACCGCAGCCCGCTTGCAGCAGATCGACTACGCCAACGACGACATTGCCTCCATGGTAATCGCCATCGACGTACCGGTGGTTCTGGTGCCGCTGCCCGAAAAGAGCCATTTCGTCATGACCGCCAGCTACAATGATGGAACCAGCCGCGAGGTCCGGGCAAATCTCGCCCGCGCCATCACCGCCGATGTGACCGAGCAATTGCCGCCACCGGCCCGCGATCGCGGCTATTACATCTTCGAGCTGACCGGAGCCTCGCAGACGGGGATTCGAGCACTTCAGCAGGACATCAAGTCCAAGAGCGCTAACGCGGGCGGTCCCGGCGGGCGCCTCGAGACGAAGTTCGAGGCCGAGTTCTGTCGCACGGGAAACCTCGATCCGCGGCAGACCACATTTTCGGTCTACGTTACCCTGCCGGGTAGCCGCGACCTTTCGCCGATCCTCTCCAACGAGACCCTGACAACGCTTCTGGCCCAGACCGGGCAGCAGGATGTGCCGTCATGCGGCGAGGCAATGGCCGGCGAAGACGACCAAGGCTGATTGGCCGGGTGAGGTTTAGAACCCGCCGCCCGTCTTGAAGCCGCCGGACTTGCGTGTGCCGCGCGAGCCGGTTCGCGGCCGCGAAAATCCGCCACCGCCGCGATTGGAGGTGAACGACCCCCAGTTGGGTGACGAGGATCCCCCGCCAAAATTGATGGTCGGCCAGTTCGTATTCCGGCCGCTGTTGGGCAGCCCGATACCGCCGCCCCAGTTCGAGGTGCCGGCCCGCCAGTTCTGCGATTGCTGCCAGTGGCCCCAATAGGTCGAGGCGGTGATCGCACCCTTCAAAAACTCTCCGAGCAGGTCGCCCACCAGATTGTCCTCGCGGAAGCTCGAACGCGGATCATCGAAACGCTTTTTCTTAAACTCGAATTCAATATCCTCGAGTTCGCGCCGGCGCGAGGCGAGGACCTTCAGCCGTTCATGCTTGTCGCGGTTGTCGTTTTCCTCGTCGACAATCCTGAGGCGCACGTCGTCAATCTTTTTCAGGATCGCATCGTCTTCCGGCGTCGCCGTCGCCCGCGCGTCAGCCAGAAGCTGCGCCATGTCCGTCGCCTGCAGTGATCCGGCAAGGCCGGTGATGGCGGTCGCGAGCGCCGGGTTGTCCTGTTCGGTCATATCCGTCAGTTCGCGGGTGAGTTTGTCGCGCTCGTCCTCGGACTTGACCATGTCGTCGTCGATCTCGGCGACCTTTGCCTGGGCCTCTTCCAGCGCCTTGCGGATCGGTCCGCCGCCGGCCTTGTCGATCGCCCGTGCCTCGACCTCGTCGAGTTCCTTGTCCGCCGCTTCCGCCGCCGCGATCTGGCGCTCGGCATGTTCGCGCAGCCGCAACGGAATCTCGTTCAGCATGGCATAATTCGGCCGCGTATTCTGATAATCGACCAACCGCGCGACCATGGAGTCGAGCCAGCGCACCAGGTTGTTGGCCTTGTAGTTGCGCGTGCCGTATCCGGCTTCCCAGAGATACATGAAGAGCTTGTCGTCGCGATAGGGCTTGCCCTTGACCTCGCGGTCTTCCTCGGCCTGCTGCGTCTTCTTCAGGCTCTCGTCGGCGATCGTGTGAAGCTCGTCGGCCTTCGACCGCTTGTCCTTGTAGTCGGCGTCGGCGTTGATCGCGGCCGCGATCTGTCCGGAAAGATCTGAAAGCGCCTTTTGCTGCTTTTCGACTTCCGCCAGCGCGTCACGCCGGTCGAGCGCGAACTGCGCTACCTGCTTGTCGAGTTCGCCGACCCGTGCCCCCGCATCATCGAGCGCCTTTTGGTGCTGGGCGACCATGCCGCGCGCCGCCTTCTCTGCGGCGGAAAGATTGCCGGTGACCCGTTCGAGCATTTCGGGCGACAGTCTCAGCCGTGCCAGTTGCCGGAACAGCTCGGTTTCGTTCTCGTGCAGCTTGGTGATGATTTCCGCGCTCTTGCTGAGCTTCGAGGAAATGTCGTTTTCCTCGCGCCGCACATCGCGGATCGCGTCGTCCAGATGCTGCAATGCCTGAGGGCCGCTTAGCGCCATCGCGTCACCACCGTGTCACCGCGCCGCCGAGCACCGGCACCGCGTAATTGACGTCGAGGAACCCGGGTTCCTTTTCGCCCACAATGTTCTTCTCGATGATCCCGTCATCCTGCTTGTCGTCGGCGACGCTGTTGTAGACCGCTTCCGGTACCCTCAGTCCCCACATGGCCACACGCTCGGTTTCCCCACTTTCTTCGTTGAGAATGGGCAGCGTCAGTGCTTGTCCGTCGGGATTGATGGCCTCGACCACGAGATAATAGTTGGTCGCATCCTCGTTGACGTCGGGGAACGTCCAGAAGCCGGAGCGCACGCCGTCGCGGTTCACCACGCGGAGCTGGTATTGGAGCCTCAGGGTGTCGCGCAGGTCGGTCAGTTTGGCGATCATCGCGTCCGCCGTCACGCGGTCGCCTTCCTTGGCCGCCGTCTGGCCGCGTTGCAGGAACCCGTCAGCTTCGCTGACCGCCGTCTGGACTTTGGTCTCTTCGAAGATCGTGTCGCGCAGCGCCTGCATCTGGGCGGGCAACGTCTCGCTCAATTCGATGCGCGCCTGTTCCGCCAGGTGCGCCTGATAGGGCAGATAGGCGAGGAAATAGGCACCAAGCCCCAGAACCAGAACCGCCGCGACGATGAGGACCGGCCGGCCCCAGCGGCGGCGCGCCACGTAGAATTCGGCGAGCGAGCGCTTGAAGCTCGGCCCCGGCGCGTCGTAGACGAACCGGTTTTCCTCGAGCGCGGCAACACCCTGCTCAAGGATCGAGTCCGGTACGTCGATGCCCTGGTTGTGATAGATTTCCCGCAGCTTCTCGATCAGACGCTCCTTCTTGGAGGCGCCGTCGAGTTCCTTGAGGGCAAGATCCTGGCGATGGCGCAGCGTATCCACCACGTCCATCGCCATCATCACTTCATCGAGCGGGGCCTTCTGGTCGGCCACATCGGTGCTCATGGACAAAACCTGTCCCGTATCCGCTTCCGTCAGGCTTTCGGCTTTTCGAGCAGCAGCGCGTTGCCGTCGGCCGCAAGTTTGGCGAGGCGCATCTTGCCCTCTTCCACCGCGTCACGGATTTCCTGGCTGTTCTTCGTCGAGGCGACGCGCATCTCGTTGATGATCTCGCGCGACTTTTCCTGGAAGTTGACAACGCTGTCGACCAGCTTCTTGACCGCATCGGCGCGGATCGTCGGGCCGTAGCCTGCCTTGACCGCTTCTTCCTGGATCTTGCCGCCGATCTCGCTGAGGGTCTCGAGCGATTTCGACATGCCTTCCTTCATCGCATTGAGCGTTTCGGTCGATTCATGCAGGCCGAACATGCCGGTGAACGACGCGGAAAGGGCGGTCAGAACCACTTCATTGGTCGAGAAGAACGAAATCGACTGCTGATAGACCCGCTCCTTGGCGTTGGTCGTCTGCATCAGACGCGCCATCACGACTTCCGACGTATTGTAGGAAATCGTCAGATTATCCGAAAGGTCCTTGGAAATCTGGTAGCGGCGTTCCTCTTCCTGAAGTTCACGCACGCGCTCGTCGCGGGCCATTTCGAGCCGCGCCCGATCGGCCGGCGTACCTTCCTTGAAGGCTTCGAGATCGCCAGTCGCCTTCGAAAGCGCGTCCTTGCGTTCCTGAAGCTTGGCCTCGGCCTTCTGCAGCACTTCGAGGGCCATCACTTCGCTCTGCTTCAGCGCGCCCCGGAAGTCGCGGTAGGCTTCAAGGATCGTGTGCTCGCGGTCGACCTGGTCCTTGGTGTCCTTGGTGACATCGAGATAAGTGTGTTTGATCTTGTCGAAGCGGGTCGCGATGTCGCCGCGCGACACCTTCATCCAAACATTCGACACCCGCTCGAAAAAGTCGAGCTTGCCGTCGTCGAGCTGATCGACCAGCCCCTTGGCATCGTCGCGGATGGAGTCGAAACCGTTGGTAATGCCCTGGTAGCGCTCGCCGATATTCATCGCGGCCACCTGCTCGCGAACCACGTCGTTGAAGGTCGACGCCTGATTAAGCGTCCGCCCGATCAAAATGATGCGTTCCTCATCGAGATCGGAAATTTCCTGCAGCAACGCGGTGATCGGCGCTTCTTCGGTCTTGTCTGGCATGAGGCCGAGGTCGCGGATCTGGGCCATCGCCCGGTCGAGATATTGTAGGGGTTTTTCCATCACGTCGGTGGCCATAACGTTCTCTCCGTTCGCCATGCAAATCTGCAGCCGCATGGGCCGTTTGAATTTCATTTAGACTCGCATATCCGGCTCTGCAATTGACCGGGCGTTGGCGCGAGCCCATTTGTGCAATATTGGTGCGCAAAAGACGCAGGTAAAGAGCAGAGCAAGTGCAATTTCAGGGTAGATACTTATTTTTGGCGGAACGAGCCGATGTCTGGGCCGCCCTCAACGATACCGCCATCCTCGGTGAGGCCATTCCGGGGTGCGAGTCGCTGGTCTGGACCTCCGGCACGACGCTCGATTTGGCCTTCAAGGTCGACCTCGGCGTCATGCACCCGACCTTTTCCGGCGATCTCTGGCTGACCGACATCGATCCGGCTGCATCCTATGTCCTGCACGGCAAGGGCAGGGGTGGACTGCTGGGTCTTGCCGAGGGCGCAGCGCGGATATCGCTCAGCGATCATGAACGCGGCACGCTGATGATCATGCAGGCCGAGGGCAAGGCCTCCTCGACCATCATGTCGCTTGGATCCAAACTGATTGGATCGGCGGCGCAAAAGATCATCGACCGCTTCTTCGAGCGCTTCGCCGCCGCCATGAAGGCCGACATCGAGGTGCTCGACCCTGAAACGGGACAATCGGACACGCTCTGATCGCGCCTGATTGATCGAAAGGTGAGTTGACCCGGCCGTCCGCGTGCCGTTGAAAGAAGCCGGGGTCAATCCCCGGGGAGATTTCGATGTTCGCGCGCGTTTTCGTCCGCTTCGCGGCCCTTGTTCTTGCCGTACTCGCCGCAAACCTTGCCTATGCCGGGGATCCCGACCCGAAGGACTGGCCATCGGTTCTGGCCGAAGCGCAGGGTCAGACGGTTTACTGGTACGCCTGGGGCGGAGCGGAAAACATCAACGACTACATTTCCTGGGTCGGTGAACGCGTCAAAGCCGACTACGGCGTCAATCTCGAACAGGTCAAGGTTTCCGAAACGGCATCCGTCGTCACCCGCGTCCTCAGTGAGAAACAGGCGGGGCGCACGGATGGCGGCGCTGTCGATCTCGTCTGGATCAATGGCGAGAATTTCAAGGCCATGAAGGATGCGGGATTGCTGCTTTCGAGCCCCTGGAGCACTGACCTGCCCAACCATGCCTTGACCGATTTCGAGAACAAGCCGGTGCTGGGCCGGGACTTCACCGAGCCGGTCGATGGGCTTGAATCCCCCTGGGGCACGGCGCAATTCACCTTTTATTATGACAGCGCCAGCCTTCCCGAACCGCCACGCACCCTCGACGCGCTTCAGGGCTACATCCACGCCCATCCCGGCCGATTCACCTATGCGGCACCGCCCAATTTCATCGGCACGACCTTTCTGAAACAGGTTCTCTTGGGGCTGGTCGATGACCGGTCGGTCCTCTCCCGCCCTGTCGGGCAGGCCGATTTTGACGCCGTCACCGCGCCGCTCTGGGCCTGGCTCGCCGATGTCACCCCCGATCTCTGGCGGTCGGGCGCGCTTTATGCGGCGGACACGACTCAGCTCAAGACGCTCCTCGCTGACGATGAGATCGATATCGCCATGACCTTCAATCCGGGGGAGGCGAGTTCTGCGATCGCCGACGGCACTCTGCCCGATACGGTGAGAAGTTTCGTTCTCGACTATGGTTCGATCGGCAACGCCCACTTCGTCGCCATCCCCTTTGATGCAAATGCCAAGGCTGGCGCGATGGTGGTTGCCAACTTCCTGCTTTCGCCGGAGGCGCAGGCGCGAAAGGCCGACGAAAGCATCTGGGGCGATCCGACGGTGCTCGCCTACCAGAAGCTCGATGCCGGCGGAAAGGCGCTGTTTGATGCCCTGCCGCGCGGCGCCGCAACCCTTGGCCCGGACCAGTCTGGCGCCGTTCTGAACGAGCCGGATTCGAGCTGGACCGATGCGCTTGAAGCGGAATGGGCCCGCCGTTTCGGAGCCGCCCGCTAAGGTGACGGCAAAGGCAACCGGCGCTCCTCCGATCTACCTGCGCTTCTTCTCATGGAGCGCCATAGCGCTGGTTTTCGTGCCGGCGCTCGCCGGCACGGTCTACATGTTCCCCATGGCGTTCGGAGGCGAGGGCGGTTGGCTGCAACCGTTTGCGACGCTTTTCGGCGTGCCCGGCATCTGGACCTCGATTCTTCTGTCCCTTTGGATTGGTCTCGTTGCGACGGCATTCTCCGTCGCGCTCACAAGCCTCTTCTTTGCCGCATTCGCCCAAACACGGGCCGTGTCCGTGCTCTCCGGCCTTATCCGTCCGCTGCTTGCCATTCCCCATGCGGCTGCGGCGTTTGGCATGCTGTTTCTCGTTGCACCGTCCGGCTTCCTGATGCGCCTCGTCGCGCCGCTTCTCGGCTTTCAGCATCCGCCCGACTGGTTGCTAGTCAACGACCCTGCCGGCCTGTCGCTTGCCGCGGGATTGGCCCTCAAGGAAACGCCGTTCCTGTTCTTCGTCGTGCTAGCCGCCCTGCCGCAGATCGACCGGCGCCTGACCATTACCGCGGCAACGCTTGGCTATGGCCGCATCTGGGGCTTTCTTCTCTCCGCTTTTCCCGCCCTTTATGTTCAGATTCGCCTGCCGATCATCGCCGTCATCGCCTATTCCACCTCGTCGGTCGACATGGCCATGATCCTTGGCCCGCAACTGCCGCCCGTCCTTTCCGTGCAGATCCCGCGCCTGATGAACGACCCGGACCTGAGCCTGCGCATGGCGGCTTCCGCCGGCGCGATCGTTCAGCTTGCGATAACCGCGCTGGCCATCGGCGTCTGGCTTCTGGGCGAGCGGATGGCGATCTCGGCCTTTCGCAGCCTTTCGACGCGCGGCTTCAGGCTTCGCGGCGATGGCGCGTTGAGATCGGCCATTCTTGTCGTTTCCGCCTGGACCTTCCTTGTCACCTATCTCGGACTTGGTCTGCTGCTGCTCTGGTCGGTCGCCGCGTCCTGGCGCTTCCCCGATCTTTTTCCGTCCCACTTCACGCTCGACGGCTGGTTGTCGCCGGGAAGCGATCTAATTTCGCTCGTCTGGCGGTCTGTAGCACTGGGGATCGCCTCGGCCCTGATCGCGATGATCATGGCCGTCGGTGCCCTCGAACTCGAATACCGGCGTGGCCGGCCCATTGCCGGCGGCGGCTGGCTGTCGCTCTACCTGCCGCTCCTTCTGCCCCAGATCGTCTTCGTGTCCGGCCTGTCGTTCCTGTTTCTCAGCCTTGGCTGGGACGCCAACATCTTTGCCGTCGCGGCGGTTCACCTGGTCTTCGTCTTTCCCTACGTTTATCTGACCCTTGCCGCCTCCTGGCACCATTTCGACCGGCGCTATCTCGACATCGCCCGCAGTCTCGGCAAACCCCCGTTCATGGCTCTGGTCGAAGTGAGATTGCCGATTCTGCTCGCGCCCCTTTTGACTGCATGTGCGCTCGGCTTTGCCGTATCGATCGCCCAATACCTGCCGACCCTGCTCATCGGGGCCGGGCGGCTGCCCACCCTGACGACCGAAGCCGTGGCGCTGTCTTCGGGCGGCAACCGCCGCCTGATCGGTGTCTACGCCCTGCTGCAGGCGCTCCTGCCGTTCATTGCCTTCGCCCTTGCCGGCCTCGGGCCGCGCTTCGTCTGGCGCAACCGCCTGGCTCTTTCGGGTCCGGTGCGCGAAATCTCGGGGCGAAGCGCATGACCGGCAAAGGCCTGCTTCTCGATCATCTTTGCGTCTCGCTCCACGGCCAGAGTCTGTTCGAAGTCACCACCTGCGTGAAGCCCGGCGAAGTCCTGTCCATCATGGGGCCGTCCGGTTCGGGAAAGTCGACATTGATCAACGCGATTATCGGCTTGTTGCCGTCGGTGTTTGCGCTCACCGGACGGATCGAACTTGATGGAATGTCGCTGATCGGTCTGCCGGTCGAACGGCGCCGGGTCGGCGTGCTGTTTCAAGACCCACTGCTGTTCCCGCACTTTTCGGTCGGCCAGAACATCGCTTTCGGCTTGCCGCGAAGCATCAAAGGAAAAGCGCGTGACGAAGCCGTCGCCCGCCTCCTGTCGGCGGTGGAGCTCGAAGGGTTCGCCGAGCGTGATCCCTTCACCCTCTCGGGGGGACAGAAGGCCCGCGTTGCCCTGCTCAGGGTTCTGGCCGCGGAGCCCTGCGCGCTTCTGCTCGACGAGCCGTTTTCAAAGCTCGATCCAGCCCTTCGCCAGTCGGTGCGGGATCTGGTGTTTGCCGAGACGCGGCGGCGCGAACTGCCGGTCCTGATGGTCACGCACGACAGGGATGACGCCGCAGCGGCGGGCGGCGGCGTGCTGCACCTTGGTGAAGCGGGGTAGACCGGCCCCGGCTATTCCTTGATGTAGGGCTTGCCGTCGGCGGCCGGCATGCGCGAGCGCCCGACAATGCCCGCCACCACGACGATTGTCGCGATATAGGGCGCCATGGCCAGAAACTCCGATGGGATCGGGGTCTGCAACAGGGCCATCTTCTGCTGCAGCGAATCCGCGAAGCCGAAGATCAGCGCCGCCATCAGCGCGCCGACCGGGTGCCACCGCCCGAAGATCATCGCCGCGAGGCCGATGAAGCCGCGCCCGTTGGTCATGTTGTCGTCGAACCGTCCGACGAGGCCAAGGGTCAGGAACGCTCCGCCGAATCCGGCGACCATGCCGCCCATGATCACGTGGATGTAGCGCACCCGATAAACGTTGATGCCAAGCGTATCGGCCGCCTGCGGGTGTTCGCCGACCGACCGGGCATGCAGCCCGTGCTTGGTGTAAAAGAGGTAGTAGGTCGCCGCCGCCACCATGATCAGCGCGCCATAGACGAAAATATTCTGCTGGAAGAACATCGGCCCGATCACCGGAATATCGCCGAGGACGGGAATGCTGATCGCGCGGAAAACGGGCGCATTGTTGAGGAAACGGTACTCGGAAAAGACCTGACTGCTCACATACGAGGTCAGCCCGAGCACGAAGAGATTG
Organism: Hyphomicrobiaceae bacterium; assembly: GCA_020638095.1. GTDB lineage: Bacteria > Pseudomonadota > Alphaproteobacteria > Rhizobiales > Devosiaceae > JACKJF01. The sequence continues at coordinate 932,341 of JACKJF010000003.1, forward strand.
ATCACCACCCCCGCTATGATCTGGTCGACTCTATAGGTCACGACCAGCGCCGCGAGGATGAAGCCGAACATGCCGCCCACAAGAATGGCGGCGATCAGCCCCACCCAGTTGCCGAGCAGCGAGCCGATCAGCGCGCCTGTGAAAGCTCCGGACAATAGAATGCCTTCGATGCCGATATTGACCACCGCGACACGCTCGCTCAGCACGCCGGCCAGCCCGCCCATGGCGATCGGCACGGCGCGCACCACCGTCGCCTGCAGCATGCCGGTCAGCGAAAAGGCCTTGCCGGCCGTCGCCCAGACGAGGAATGCCGCGATCAGGACGGCAAAGCCGATGCCCAGTGCCAGCGACGTGCCCTTTCCGGTCTTGCTCAGCCACTGACGCACGCCGAGAAAGGTGAGAATGGCGACTGCGATCCAGTTGAACGGCCCGGCGGGCACAACGAGGTCGGGCAAGACCCAGGGGTCGGTCGGGCGCGACAGGCGGAAAACCGCGTCACCGCCATCGACCTGCGCGAAAACGAGCGCCGTCACCAGGGCGAGAAGAATGAGGATCACGCCGGCGATCTTGCTTTGCCGCAGGGCTGCGGTGTCGAGTTTCCGGGTGCTGGTGGTCGCAACTGCATCCATGGCCATGTCCGCCTACTCCTTGCGTGATGCTGCCTTGCCGCGGAAGCCCCACGGAAAGACGGCGCGCACCAGAAGCGGCGCTGCGATGAAAGCAATGATCAGCGACTGAACGATGCCGATGAGATCGAGGCTGACCCCGGCATCGACCTGCATCTGCCGGCCGCCGGCTTCGAGAGCGCCGAACAGGAGCCCCGCAATCAGCACCCCGACCGGATGTGACCGCCCGAGCAACGCTACGGAAATCGCGTTGAAGCCGATCCCCGCCGAAAAGCCCGGGGAAGCACGGCCAAGCACGCCGAGAACCTGATTGGCTCCCGCGAGCCCGGCCAGCGCGCCCGCAAGCGCCATGACGAGCACGACGATGAGACCCGACCGCATGCCGGCAAAACGGGCGGCATCCGGATTCTCGCCGCTGGCGCGGAATTCGAAACCGATGGTCGTCTTGAACAGGAGCCAGTAGCAGAACCAGACCATGAAAAGCATCAGGAACACGCCCGCATGCACCCGCATGTTTGGGTCGACCCAATCGAGCAGGCGCGGCAGGGTTGCGCTGTCGAGCACCGCGTTGGAAATCGGATCGCTTCGGCCGGCCTTCTGGATGAAGGGAACCTTGAGAAGATAGTCGACCAGCCGGAAGGAAATGAGGTTGAGCATGATCGTCGAAATCACCTCATGCGCCCCGGTCGCGGCCCTGAGCCAGCCCGCGATGCCGGCGTAAAGACCCCCGACCAGCACACCCGCCAAAAGCGCCATTGGCAGATGGATGTAGATCGGCAGGCCGCCGAAACTGAACCCGACGATCACCGCCGCCATGCCGCCCATGAGCACCTGGCCCTCGGCACCGATATTGAAGAACCCGGCCCGGAAGCCCATTGCCACGCCAAGCCCGGCGAGAACCAGCGGCGTTGCCGCCGTCAGGGTCTCGGAAATGGCGCCGAGTGATCCAACAGACCCCGTCAACAGCGCGATATAGGACCGGCCGATCGTGTCGATGCTGACATTGGTGGCGAGCATGACGAGCCCGCCAAGAACAAGGGCGACGAAGATGGCAAAGACCGGAACGATGATCAGGTCTTCATAAACGGTGCGGCTGGGTGCCGCCTTCTGCAGCAGCTGGTGCGCCAGCTTTTCCGTCGGGGTTTCTGCCGGTTCGCTCATAGTGCGGCTCCCGCCATTGCAAGTCCGATATCGTTCTTGTCGGCGGGCCGCCCGCCCGCGCCGAATTGTGCAACGATCTTGCCCTTGAACATCACCAGAATCCGGTCGGAGAGGGCGATGACCTCGTCAAGCTCCGACGAGACGATCAGAACCGCATTGCCTTCGTCGCGCGCATCCATGAGGCGCGAATGGATATATTCGATCGACCCGACGTCGAGGCCACGGGTCGGGTGCGCCGCGATCAATAGCTTGGTGTCGCGCGACATTTCCCGCGCCACCACCATCTTTTGCTGGTTGCCGCCGGACAGGTGATTGACCGTCTCGAAGATCGAGGGGGTCCGAACGTCGAAAGCCGCCGAATATTCCGCCGCCCGTTCGTTGACGGCGTTCCAGTCCATCATCACGCCGCGCGAATAGCGGTCGTCATAGTAGGAATTGAGCACCATGTTCTCGGCAATCGAGAAGTTGGCGACCACGCCGTTCTTGAGCCGGTCTTCGGGAATATGGGCAATGCCCATCTGATGGCGCGCGCGCGCCGAGGCACGGGTAATGTCTTTGCCTTCGAATGCGATCGTGCCGCCGGCGATCCGGTGCACCCCGGCCAGCGCTTCCACCAGCGCCGACTGGCCGTTGCCCTGCACGCCGGCAATGCCAACCACTTCGTGGCGCCGCACCGAAAAACTGACATCGTCGACGGCGAGTGAATCGTCCTCGCGGAGAATTGTCAGGTCCTTGACGTCGAGCAGGACCTCGCCGGGCTCATAGGGCTTTTTCTCGACCTCGAGGCTGACCGGCCGCCCTACCATCATTTCCGCCAGTTCGAGATCGGTCTTTTCGCCGGGCAGGCATTCGCCGACGATCTGGCCGGCGCGCAGCACGTTGATGCGGTCGGCGATCTCGAGTATTTCGTGAAGCTTGTGGGTGATGAAAACCAGCGCCTTGCCCGCTTCGCGCAGGGCCCGGACGATCTTGAAGAAATCGGTGACTTCCTGCGGCGTCAGCACGGCGGTCGGCTCATCGAAGATCAGGACATCGGCTGACCGGAACAGGACCTTGATGATTTCGACGCGCTGCTGGATGCCGACCGGCAGGTTTTCGATCAGCGCGTCCGGGTCGACCTCGAGCCCATAGGTCTCGTTGATCTCGCGCACCTGTGCCCGCGCCGTCTTGAGATCGAGACTGTCGAGCGGTCCCGTCGGCTCGACACCGAGCACGACGTTTTCCGCGACGGTAAAGACGGGGACCAGCATGAAATGCTGGTGCACCATGCCGATACCGGCCCGGATGCCGTCGCCCGGTCCGTTGAACTGTACCGGCTTTCCGTCAATCAGGATTTCGCCCTCGTCCGGCCGGTAGAGGCCCGAGAGCACGTTCATCATGGTGGACTTGCCGGCGCCGTTTTCGCCGAGAAGGCCGAGCACTTCGCCGGCCCTGATCGAAAGGTTCACACCCGAATTGGCAACCACCTCGCCGAACCGCTTGGTAATGCCGCGTAGTTCGATGTCCAAGGCGTTTCCCCCGATCCCACCTGCAAAAATCGCGGCGTCATCCCGAAAGGACGGCGCCGCGACGCGTTTGGAGGCCGATTACATGCCGACCGTGATCGTCCCGTCGATGATCTGCTGCTTGATCGTTTCGATCTCGCTCTTCAGATCGGCCGGAACCATCGAGTCCATGTCATGGTAGGGGGCAAGCCCGACACCATTGTTGGCCAGCGTGCCGACCGTCAGACCGCCCATGAAATGGTCGTTCATGGCATCGTCGATCACCTGCATCACCGTGGCATCCATGTTCTTGAGAATGGAGGTCAGGTAGACGTGGTTCTTTTCCGGGTTGGTCAGGTACTGGTCCGCATCGACACCGACGATCATCAGTTTGTCGGTGCCCAGTTCGTCGGCCAGAGCCGCCGAGCCGAGACCCACGGGACCGGCAACCGGCAAAACGATGTCGGCGCCTTCGTCGTAAAGGTTCTGCGCAAAGGTGCGGCCGTCATCGAGCGAATCGAAGTTGTTGGTGAAGAGGCCTTCCTTGGCTGCCGGATCCCAGCCGAGAACCGTAACGTTCGTGCCCTTCTGCTTGTTGTAATAGTCGACGCCCCAGGCGAAACCGTCCATGAACACGGTCACCGGCGGAATGTTGATGCCGCCGAACGTGCCGACGGTACCGGACTTGGTCATGCCCGCGGCAAGATAGCCGGCGAGGAACGCCGCCTGGTCGGTCGCGAAGACCTGGCCGATCACGTTCGGGATGGTCGGATCATAGGCATAGTCGACGATCGAGAACTTCTGGTCCGGGTTGGCTTCGGCTGCCGCCTTGGTGGCATCGCCCATCAGGAAGCCGACGGTGATGATTACGCCGCAATCGCCGCTCGCCAGAAGCGAATTGATGTTGGCGGCATAGTCGGTCTCGGCCTGCGACTCGAGGAAACGGCCTTCGACACCGAATTTGGCTTCGGCATCAGTCACGCCCTTCCAGGCGGTCTGGTTGAAGCCATTGTCGTCGATGCCGCCCGTGTCGGTCACCTGGCAGGCGGTGAAGGCGAAGGCCGATACGGCCGAACCCAGAACCATTGCGCCCGCAAGCAGTGCCGGCTTGGCAATTCGTTTAAAATCCATGTTGCTTTCTCCTGTTAGCCCAGCGGCGCGGAACGCAGTTCAAGGCGCATCCCCCTTTCGCCAAGGGCTTGGCGGCAATTAAGCATGGCTCCAAAGCGTCCGGCAAGAAAAAATGGTGTGAACTCAGAGGGTCGTTGACCACCTAATCTGCATCGCCTAACTCGGAGTGTGAGGTGGGGCGTGGTTCCGAATGCCGGTCCCGCGAAGGGGAGGTCGCTGAACGCCGTGAAACCCGATATCGATGCCAAGCTTTTCGCCGCCGCCGAACACGCCCGCAACAGAGCCTATGCGCCCTATTCGAACTACTCGGTTGGTGCCGCGATCCTTGCCGACGACGGCAACATCTATTCCGGCTGCAATGTGGAAAACGCCGCCTACCCGATCGGCAATTGCGCTGAGGCTTCAGCCATCGCCGCGATGATTTCGGGCGGGGCCCGGCGCATCGAACGCGTTTATGTCACCGGCCGCGGCGTAATTCCCGTCACGCCCTGCGGCGGTTGCCGCCAGCGCCTTCGTGAATTTGCCGCGCCGGACACGGTCATCGTCTGCCATGGCGTCGAGGGAGAGCCGCTCGTCACCTCCCTCGGCGAACTATTGCCGCATTCTTTCGGTCCGGATCATCTCACAGAGAAAATGGGGTTCGAATTGTCCGCTCTTTTGCACATCCGCTCGCTTCTTCCCGATTCCCACATCGACGCCATCATCGTTCTCGGGTCCGGCCTCTCAGGATTTGCGTCGACGCTGAGCGATGCGGCCACCATCCCCTACCACGAACTCGAAGGGTTTCCGGGTCAGTCAGGCAGGGGACACGGCGTTTCCGGCCACGGATCGGACCTCGTTGTCGGCACGCTCGCAGGCAAACGCGTCGCGGTCCTGACCGGGCGCGAACACTACTATGAGAACGGCAATGCCGCGGCCATGCGCCCCGCGCTTGAGACCCTCGCGGCCCTCGGCGCCAAAACGCTGATCCTGACCAACGCTGCCGGGTCGCTCGACGAAAGCATCCGCCCCGGCGATCTCATGGTCCTTTGCGATCACATCAACTATGCCGGCATGAACCCGCTCATCGGCGAGCCGAGCGATCGCCGTTTCGTCAACATGGTCAACTGCTACGATCCCGCGCTTCGGCAATTGTCGGCCGGGATTGCCGGCCGCCTTGGCATTTCCCTGACCGAGGGCGTTTATTTGTGGTATTCAGGTCCTTCCTTCGAGACGATGGCCGAAATCCAGATGGCCATCCGCTTGGGGGCCAACGCGGTGGGCATGTCGACGGTTCCAGAAACCATCATTGCCCGCATGCTGGGACTGAACGTCTGGGCCTGCTCGGCCATCACCAATATGGGTGCCGGGCTCAGCAACGAAACGATCAGCCATGAGCACACAAAGGCCATGGCGGTTGAAGGCGCCGCAAAGCTGACCAAGATCATCCCGGCGCTGGTGGAGGCATTATGAGTCTGAAAGCCGTACCCGATACGAAGCCAGCCATGGGCCACGAGCGCAATCCCGGTTTTCCGCTCGATCTCGACTGGGTCGAGCGCACCGTGATGAACCGCTCCGCCCTCGAGCGCCGCGCCGCGTCCTTCTCCGCCCGCCGCTCGGTCAAAAAGCACTGGCAGGCGGCTTGGCTTCTCAAGGCCATCACTCTCATCGATCTGACGACCCTGAATTCCGACGACACGGACGGACGGGTCGAACGGCTCTGCGCCAAGGCGCGGCATCCCGTCCGCGACGACATTCTCGAAGCACTTGGTGCCGAAGGTCTTGGCATCAAACCGGGTGCCGTCTGCGTCTATCACAATTTTGTCGCCACGGCGGTGCGCGCCCTGCGCGGCACCAATATCCCCGTGGCTGCGGTTTCGACCTCGTTCCCGCATGGCCTGACCCCCCTCAATATCCGGCTTCAGGAAATCGAGGCATCGGTGAAGGCGGGCGCCCGCGAAATCGACATCGTCATCGAGCGCGGCCAGGTTTTGACCGGCGACTGGCAGGCGCTTTACGACGAAGTCAAGCAGATGCGCGCCGCCTGCGGCGAAGCCCACATCAAGACCATCCTGGGCACCGGGGAACTCGCAACCCTGACCAACGTTGCCAAGGCCTCACTTGTCTGCATGCTGGCCGGGGCCGACTTCATCAAGACCTCGACCGGCAAGGAAAAGGTCAACGCCAATCTGCCGACTTCGCTGGCCATGGTTCGCATGATCCGCGAATTCCACGACGAAACTGGCATCGAGATCGGCTACAAGCCCGCCGGCGGCATTTCGACGGCCAAGGACGCGCTGACCTACATGATCCTGATGAAGGAAGAGCTCGGCACCCACTGGCTGCAGCCGCATCTCTTCCGCTTCGGCGCCTCCTCGCTCCTCACCGACATCGAACGTCAGCTCGAACACAATGCCACCGGCCGTTATGCGGCGGACTACCGGCAGCCGATGGTTTGATGGAAAATGAGAATTCCAGCATCGGACCTGAGTTGTTTCCATCCTTCTGCCTTGAGGGGAGAAGGTGCCTCGAAGGGGCAGATGAGGGTGAGAGAAATCACCGTGCGATCCCTCACCCGGCCCGGCCTCGCCGGTCCACCCTCTCCCGCAAGGGGAGAGGGATCTCCCGCCGTGGGGCGGTGAAAGGCCACAAATGAACGAGATCACCCAAACCTTCGAAACCCTCGATTACGGACTGGCGCCGGAAAGCCCGGACTTGGCCAAGGCCTGGCTCGATAGCCACAAGCGCAAGTTCGGCCACTTTATCGGTGGCGGCTTCACCAAGCCCGGCAAGACCTTTGCGACCAGCGATCCGTCCAACGACGAGAAGCTCGCAGAGATCAGCCATGGCACGCAAAAAGACGTCGATGCGGCGGTGACGGCGGCCCGCGACGCGCTGCCCGGCTGGCAGGCGCTGTCGGGGTTCGAACGCGCCCGATATCTCTACGCCATCGCCCGCCTGATCCAGAAGGACAGCCGGCTCTTTGCCGTGGTCGAGACCATGGACAATGGCAAGCCGATCCGCGAGACGCGCGACGCCGATGTGCCGCTTGCCGCCCGCCATTTCTATCACCATGCCGGCTGGGCCCAGCATATGGGCCGCGAATTTCCCGGCATGAGCGCCTATGGCGTCTGCGGCCAGATCATCCCCTGGAACTTTCCGCTCCTGATGCTTGCCTGGAAGATCGCGCCAGCCTTGGCTGCGGGCAACACAGTGGTGCTGAAACCGGCCGAGTTCACGCCGCTCTCGGCGCTGCTTTTTGCCGAGACCTGCATGAAGGCCGGCCTGCCCCACGGCGTCGTTAACATCGTGACCGGCGAGGGCGACACCGGTGCCATGATCGTCAACCATCCTGGCATCGACAAGATCGCATTCACCGGCTCGACCGAAGTCGGCAAGATCATCCGCAAGGCGACCGCCGGCACCGGCAAGGGCCTTTCGCTCGAACTCGGCGGCAAGAGCCCCTACATCGTCTTCGACGATGCCGACATGGATTCGGCCATCGAGGGGCTGGTCGACGCCATCTGGTTCAACCAGGGTCAGGTCTGCTGCGCCGGCTCGCGGCTCTTCGTGCAGGAATCGATTGCCGACAAGTTCATCAAACGGCTGAAGCGCCGCATGAACAAGCTCGTCGTCGGCGATCCGCTCGACAAGAGCATCGATGTCGGCGCGCTCGTCGCCCCGGTTCAGGTCAAGCGCATTTCCGAAATGTTGGCGGATGGGGCCAAGCAGGGCGGTACCTTCTTCGAGTCGAGCTGCAGCCTGCCCAACAAGGGCTGCTTCATGCGCCCGACCCTCATTACCGACGTGTCCCCAAGCCATCCGCTGGTGCAGGAGGAGATTTTCGGCCCGGTCCTCGTCGCCATGACATTCCGCACGCCCGATGAGGCAGTGGCGCTTGCCAACAATACCCGTTACGGACTCGCGGCGACCGTCTGGAGCGAAAATCTCAATCTCGCCCTCGATATCGCCCCGCAACTCAAGGCCGGGGTGGTCTGGGTCAACTGCTCCAACCAGTTCGACGCGGCTGTGGGGTTCGGCGGCTACCGCGAAAGCGGTTTTGGCCGTGAAGGCGGCGCCGAAGGCATGCGCGCTTATCTCAAGCCGGATTTCGAGAAAAAGCTGAAAGCCGCACCCGAACCCACGCCGGCCGCGCCACTCGACGGATACGAAATCTCCGGCATCGACCAGACCGCCAAAATGTATGTCGGCGGCAAGCAGGCGCGTGGCGATTCCGGCTATGCCCGCCCGGTCATCGGCGCAAAAGGCCAGATGCTCGGCGAGGTCGCCGACGGCAACCGCAAGGACATCCGCAACGCCGTCGAGGCGGCTCGCAAGGCCCTCGGCTGGGCCAACAAGACCGCGCATCTTAGATCGCAGATCCTTTATTTCCTCGGTGAGAACCTCGGCTACCGGAAAAAGGAATTCGCCGAGCGCATATCGCACATGACCGGCGCGAGCGCGGCCAGAGCCAGAACCGAAGTCGATGCATCGATCGAACGCCTCTTTGCCTTTGCCGGCTGGGCCGACAAGTTCGACGGTGCGGTGCACAACCCGCCCATGCGCGCCATCGCCACGGCCATGGTTGAACCCCTCGGTGTCATTGGCATCGTTGCCCCCTCCGAGGCGCCGCTGCTCGCAGCCGTCTCGATGCTCGCCCCTGCCGTTGCCATGGGCAATTGTGTGGTACTGGTGCCTTCAGAAGTTCATCCGCTTTCGATGACCGATTTCTATCAGGTCCTCGAAACCTCGGACGTGCCCGGCGGCGTCGTCAACGTGGTCACTGGCGCAAGTGACGATTTGGCAAGGGTTTTGGCCGATCATGACGGCGTTGACGCGCTCTGGTATTCAGGGAACCAGGGAACCAGCACCACAGTTGAGGCCGCCTCGACAGGAAACCTCAAACAGACGTGGACCGCACGCGGCCGGGCCTTCGACTGGTACGACGCCGACAATCTGGAAGGACGCTATTTTCTGGACCGGGCAACCCAGATCAAGAACATCTGGGTGCCATACGGAGCGTAACTTATGGTGTTTCTTCCTCAGGAAACCATCATCCGCAAGCGGGATGGCCTGAAACTCGAACCAGCTGAAATCCGCCAGTTCATCAATGGCCTTGTCGCGGGCAGCGTCACGGACGCCCAGGCGTCGGCGCTGGCAATGGCGATCTTCTTCCGGCAGATGGAAATCGACGAACGCATCGCCCTGACCGAGGCCATGCGCGACAGCGGCAAGGTGCTCGACTGGTCCGAACTCGACGGACCGGTGGTCGACAAACACTCAACCGGCGGCGTGGGCGACAATGTTTCGCTCATGCTCGCCCCGATTCTGGCCGCGTGTGGGGTCTTCGTGCCGATGATTTCGGGCCGTGGCCTTGGTCATACGGGCGGCACGCTCGACAAGTTCGATTCCATTCCCGGCTACACGACGAGCCCGGACAACGAGCTCTTCCGCAAGACGGTCAAGGAAGTCGGTTGCGCCATTATCGGCCAGACTGCCGATCTCGCCCCGGCCGACAAGATTCTCTACGGCATCCGCGACGTCACCGGCACGGTCGAAAACGTCTCCCTGATCACCGCATCGATCCTCTCCAAGAAACTCGCGGCCGGCCTCGACACGCTCATTCTTGACGTCAAGGTCGGCTCCGGCGCCTTCATGGAATCCGCCGACGATGCCGACGAACTGGCCCGCAGCCTGGTTCAGGTCGCCAATGGTGCCGGGGTGCGCACGGGCGCGCTCATCACCGATATGAACGAGCCGTTGGCGAGTGCGGCGGGCAACGCCGTCGAGGTCCGCAATGCAGTCCATTTCCTGACTGGCGAACGACGCGACAAACGCCTGCTCGACGTGACCCTTGCCCTTGCCGCGACCGCCCTGCAGCTTTCAGGCCAGGCTCAGTCCTACGACGAGGCTTTTGTCCGGGCCGCCTCCGAACTCGATTCCGGCCATGCGGCCGACCGCTTCGCCCGCATGGTCGTCGCCCTTGGTGGTCCCGTCGACCTGGTCGACAACCTTGCCGCGCATCTGCCCGAGGCGCCGATCGTCCGCGACGTCTTCGCGCCCAAGGCGGGATTTGTATCGAAAATCAATACGCGTAAGGTCGGCATGGCCGTGGTCTCGCTTGGCGGCGGGCGGCGTATGCCGTCGGACCGTGTTGACCCTGCTGTCGGTTTCGACGAACTGGCGGGCATCGGCACTCTGGTCGATGCGACCATTCCCATTGCCCGCATCCACGCCCGCGACGAAGCGAGCGCCCGAGAGGGCGAGCGCCGTCTCATCGAGGCCTATGAGGTCGGCGACGCGCCGACAAAATCCGATCTCATCAAGAAGACCCTGTTGCCGGAGACCTGACCCATGCCCCGTGCCTTTCTCTGCGTGATGGATTCGGTTGGCATCGGCGGTGCGCCGGACGCCGACCAGTATGGCGGCGAAAGCTTCAATGATGTCGGCTCCAACACCATGTTGCATATCGCGGAAGGTTGCGCGACGGGCAGGGGCGATCAGCCGGGTTTGCGCGAGGGTCCGCTTCATATCCCCAATCTCAACGCGCTTGGCATGGGCGCCGCCGTTGAGCTTTCCTCGGGCAAAACCGCACCGGGACTTGACGCAAAGCCGGCACCAAATGCCGTCTGGGGTGTCGGACGCGAAATCTCGCGCGGCAAGGACACACCATCGGGGCATTGGGAAATCGCCGGATGTCCGGTCCCATTCGAATGGGGCTATTTCCCCGACACGGTTCCCGCATTCCCAAAGGATCTGACCGACACGATCATCGCCGAAGCCGGCCTGCCAGGCATCCTCGGCAACTGCCACGCTTCGGGCACGGTCATCATCGAGGAACTCGGCGAAGAGAGCATCCGCACCGGCAAACCGATCTGTTACACGTCCGCGGACTCGGTCTTCCAGATCGCGGCCCATGAAGAGCACTTCGGCCTCGAAAGGCTCTACGATCTCTGCAAGCTCGTGTTCAAGCACACCGAACCGATGCGCATCGGCCGTGTCATCGCCCGGCCATTTGTCGGCGAAACCGCCAAGACCTTCGACCGGACCGGCAATCGCCGCGACTTCGCCCTCGATCCGCCCGAAGAGACACTGCTCGACAGGTTGAAGGCCGCCGGCCGTAACGTTTATGCCGTCGGCAAGATTTCCGACATCTACGCCGGCCGCGGCGTCACCCACAAGCTCAAGGCCCACGGCAACATGGCGCTGTTCGACGCCATGCTCGAAGCCGAGACAATGGCGGCGGACGGCGATCTCGTCTTCACCAATTTCGTCCAGTTCGACACCGATTTCGGTCATCGCCGCGACGTGCCCGGCTATGCCGACGCGCTCGAGAAATTCGACCGCCGCCTGCCCGAAATCATTGCCCGGCTCAACCCCGATGATCTGTTGCTCCTGACCGCCGACCACGGCAACGACCCGACCTGGCAAGGCTCGGATCATACCCGTGAACAAACGCCCATTCTTGTGTTTTCACGCGCGCTGAATGGCGGTAGCGTCGGCCTGAGATCAACCTTTTCGGATATCGGGGAAAGCGTGGCCAAATGGCTCGGCATTGCGCCGGGCGCGCATGGGCGGAGCTTTCTCTAATCCAGTATTGGAGCAAAGCCATGTCGGTCACCGTCGTCGACCATCCCCTCGTCCAGCACAAGCTGACCATCATGCGCGACAAGGCGACTTCAACCGCCGGCTTCCGTCGCCTGCTGCGCGAAATCGCCCACCTCCTCTGCTACGAGGTCACGCGCGATCTTGAGGTGATCGAGATCGAAATCGAAACGCCGCTCGGTCCGACCAATGCGCCGACACTCAAGGGCAAGAAACTCGTGTTTGCCTCGATCCTTCGTGCCGGCAACGGGCTGCTCGAGGGCATGCTCGACCTCGTTCCCGCCGCCCGCGTCGCCCATATCGGCATCTATCGCGACCACGAAACCCTCGAACCGGTCGAATACTATTTCAAGGCGCCGAGCGATCTGAAGGACCGCCTCGTCATCGTCGTCGACCCGATGCTCGCGACCGCCAATTCATCTATCGCGGCCGTGACCCGCCTCAAGGAGCGCGGCGCCGATCACCTGCGTTTTCTCTGCCTTCTGGCGGCGCCCGAAGGCATCGAAGCCTTCACCCGCGCCCATCCCGACGTGCCGGTCTTCACCGCCGCGATCGACAGCCATCTCAACGAAAAAGGCTATATCGTGCCGGGCCTCGGCGATGCCGGCGACCGCATGTACGGCACCAAGTAATTCAGCCGTTTGGCTTGAGGTCGAACCCGAGCGCGATCAGATCGGACCTAAGGGTCAGGGGATCGGTCAGGTGCACCGTCTCGAACCCCAGATTGCGCGCGACGCCGACATTGTTGGCATTGTCGTCGACAAAAACGCAATCCTTGGCCCGAAGCCCGAAACGGGCGAGAAAAAGCTCGAATATAGCCGGATCTGGCTTGACCAGCCGGTCGATGCCCGAGACCACGATGCCGTCGAACTTCTGCAGAAAGCTCCACTGCGGCAGGACCAGGCGCCACTTTTCCGCGGAAAAGTTGGTGATCGCGTAGGTCTTGTGGCCGAGCGCAATCAACTCGTCATGCACGGCAATCGTTGACGGAAAGAGCCTGCGGGTCATCTCCATCCAGCGGCTGTCGAAGGCCTCGATCTCGCGCCAGTACTTCGGGTATTCGGCGATCTTCTCGCTGATCCCCTGAAAATAGGGTTTGCCCCGGTCGAACTCGAGGTTCCAGCCATGCGTGCAGATGGTTTCGTGAAACCAGCGCGCCTCTTCCTCGCTCTCGAACAGTTTTCGAAACAGATACATGGGGTTCCAGTCCATGAAGACATTGCCGATGTCGAAGACCGGAATGAGCTTGGTGCCCATGTGACACTCCAAAAAGAGAACCGGCCGTGACGGCCGGTTCGACTTGTTGCTGCTTAAAGGCTTTGCCGGTCAGCGGCAAGCGCCGGAGACTATCCGAACAGCAGGCCCCACATGAAATTGAACAGGCCGTTGCCGCCCGATTGGCCGCCGCCGCCCCAGCCATTGCCGTTGTTGCCGCCGTTGCCGTTGTTTCCGCCGTTACCGTTGTTTCCACCGCTACCGTTGTGGCCGCCGTTGCCGCTATTGCCGCCGTTGCCGTTGTTGCCACTGTTGCCGCTGTTACCGCTGTTACCGCTGTTGCCGCTGTTGCCACCGTTTCCGCTGTTCCCACCGTTTCCGCTGTTACCGCCGTTTCCGCTGTTACCACCGTTTCCGCTATTGCCACCGTTTCCGCCATTGCCGCTACCGCCGCCGGTGCTCGCGGTCGCCATCGTGCCTGTGCTCGACGAGCCATTGAGGACGATTTCGTCGCCATAGCGTGGCAGGTTGTAGAAGACCTTGTAGAGCGTGAAGTCGTTGTTGAGCACCAGACCGCCCCACGGATGGTAGCTGGTCTCGGACTCCGACACGATCACGTAGCCGTTCTTGGCGAGATCGACGATGTGCGAAGGAAGGGTGAAATCGGAATCGACCGTTTCGACCGACGCACCATTGTAGGAAATCGACCATTCGACATTGGTCTGGCCGCCATTGTTCACATAGACGCTGGTGATGCGCTGCTTGAGGTCTGTCGACGCATAGGGCGACATCAACACGTTCGAAGCGTCGATAAAGTCATCGACCGTGGTCGCGTCGATACTGCCATCCGCCCGTGCCACCAGGTCGCCAACCGACGAAGCGACGGTTGAGACCTTCTTGTCGACCGTGATGACCTGGCTGACTTCCATCGAGCCCATGTACAACAGCAGCATGAGCGGCGACACGAGGGCGAATTCGACCGCTGCCACGGCGCGCTCGTTGCGGATCAGCTTTTTCGAAATCGGGAACATTGGGTCATTCTTGCGCATGGCAGCCTCCCTAGAACGGTTCGTTCTGGAACACCCGCGCTGCGCCGATCAGATGCGTATTGTCGGGCAGGCTGGCGAGATCGAAGTTGAAGAAATTGAGGTATGTCGGCCACTTGTAATAGACCCGCACCAGAATGACGCTCGAGCCGACACCGTCATTGTAGGTTTCGGTCGATGTCCAGGTGCCGTCATCGGGATCGACGACGTTCGAAGAAAAGCTGGCCGAGTTGAAGTTGGCGACCGGTTGCACGTAGATCTTCAGCTGCGAGCAATCAAAGAGGCCAAAGAGGTGGTTGCACACCTCGTTCCGGAAACTGGTGGCCGTGTACCCGCTGCCCTGGGTCCGGCCAGTCCGGATCATGCGTGAAGCTTCATCAACCGCACCGTCGAGAATCTGCGAGGCGAGCAGGAAGAATGCCGTCTCCAGAATGGCGCCGATAATGGCGAAGAACGGAATGGCCAGCAAGCCGAACTCGATCATGGTCGCGCCGTCCTCTTTGCGCCAAAGGCGCGCGAGGCCGCGCGTTGCGAGTTTGCCGATACTGGTCTGCTTCGACCTAAACATGGTCCCGGTCCGATGAATCCACGCCAAGACGCTAGGTTTTGCTGGCTAACAAATGCTTATTCGCGCCTGCGCAAATGCATGCGCGCGCGCAAAAGCTTGGCCTTTGGTCAACCAATGCTGAACGAGTTGCTGCGAATTGTCGGAATGCCCCGTTTGCGGGCGATCGTCCTATTGGGCCGATTGTTCCACCAGACCCGAGGACGCGATGGCCTGGGCTGTGTAGGTCGTGTCATCGCCGAGCATGATCACCGGCTGGCAGTCCGGTTCGCAAGCCATGGTGGTTTTTGAAAGCCCCTGGAATACGGTGATCATCTGCGTCTCGCCGCGCGCCACTTCAACCATCGTATCGACGATGGGATTGCCGGCCGGGTCGAGCACGATGAGATTGGTCGTGCCATAGGACTTGCCGGTCAGAATGAGCGTTTGTGCATCCTGGATGGTCACGTCCGCAATGCCCGGATTGCCGACCACGACCGTCGAAGCCGGAGATGAGATGCGCAGGATGCGGGCCATGTTCACCGTGACGCTGACGGCGCCGTCAGATGCCATCGCCGCGCCATCAATTCCGGCCGCACCCAGAAAAACGAGGGCCGCGAGGCTGCGGACAAGACGCCAATTCAGTACGCGATGCGACATGGTGACAACACTCAACCAACGCTGACGGGCACAGCGCCCGCCTCGCCAACAAGTCTTGCCAAGATTGGTGAATATTTTGCAAACGCCGCCGACCTTTGGCCTGCTTTTGTTGCCGCGAGTTGGGCTCGACGGGATCAAAGAGGACAAATTAAACAATAAAAATCAATGAGATAGAGTGTAAGCGTCAGTTTTCATCGGCAAACCGAGGGAAGAGGCGATGCCAGGCGAAAATCCGTATCGAGATCGGTCGACGGTGCGGAAAAAAGCCGAGTGATTTCCAATCGATACAAGTGCACCCGCCCGATTAACGCATTCTCAAGGGCTGAAACGTAGCGTCACCGGCAGTCCGGCGTGTGGAGCGACGGATTGAGCAGTCAAGGAAACTTGACGTGTAGCAAGGAGCTAAGAGTAATGAATATTGTTTCGCGTTTCGTGAAAGACGAATCCGGCGCAACGGCGATTGAGTACGGCCTGATTGCTGCACTCATTTCCGTCGGCATCATCGCTGCCGCGACCACGTTGGGCAATGGCTTGTCCAACCTGTTCTCCGGCATTGGCGGTCGTCTCGACAACGCTGCTTCGACCATCTAAGCAGTTCAGCGAATTCCGGTTCTCCCGGTTGTCAAAGGGGCCTTCGGGCCCCTTTTTCATTTCCGAATTGTTAAACTTGCCCAGCGAGGATGGGCGGCAAGAAACGAGGTGCCGGCATGAGCATTGTCAACTCGATCGCACTGTTGCTCTTTCCGCTGGCAATGGTCTTCGCCGCCATTTCCGACACCTTCACCATGCGCATCACCAACAAGCTGGTGCTCGGTCTGATGGCCGCCTTTGTCATGGCCGCCGCGCTTTCGGGACTTGGTCTTGCCGAACTTGGCTGGCACCTCGCCGCCGGCGCTGTCGTCCTCGTGGCCGCGTTCAGCTTTTTCGCTTTCGGCTGGATCGGCGGTGGCGACGCCAAGTTCGCGGCAGCGACCGCGCTTTGGCTCGGCTTCGGCACGCTTGTGCCCTACCTCATCTATTCGGCGCTGCTCGGCGGGGCGTTGACGCTCTTTCTCCTGGGCCTTCGCCGCTTTCCGCTGCCTGCCCAACTCGTCGGAGTTGATTGGATCAACCGGCTGCACCACCCCAAGACCGGCATTCCCTATGGCATCGCCCTTGCCGTCGCGGGTCTCATCGTCTATCCGGCGACGCCGCTTTTCAAGGCGCTGATCGGCTGAGGGCAAGGGGCCGCGCCTTTACCCCAATTTAACCAGAAAAGAAAACCGCTGATTAACCAAACTTTGACGGTTTGACAGCACACTCCGGACGATAGGGCGCGTGTGAGTTGCGCCGGAAGTTGCTGGAGTTGGGTTAATGAAACCGGCGCGTTTGATCCTCTTACTGGTTGCAATTGTTGCAGGCGGTCTCGCGGCCTTTCTGGCTACGCGCGGTCAGGCCCCGGTGCCGGCCATTCCCCAGATTGCCCAGGTCCAGGAAGAGCCGAAAACCAGGGTTCTTATCGCCGCTGCCACCATTGGCGTTGGCGAACGGCTGACCGAGGATCTGCTAACCTGGCAGGACTGGCCGCAAAACGCCGTCCGCCCCGAATACATCACCGCCGAGGTCCTGCCCGATGCGCCCGCCAAGCTGCTCGGAACCGTCGCCCGATTCGAGATCTTTTCAGGCGAACCCATTCAGGCGCTGAAGCTCGTGCGCACCGATCAAGGCTATCTCAGCGCCGTCATCGATCCCGGCATGCGTGCCGTCTCCATTCCGGTCACTGCGGCTTCTGGTGCGGGCGGCTTCGTGCTCCCCAATGACCGGGTCGACGTGGTCCAGACCAAGGACGAGGGTGCGGGCCCGATTTCGTCGACCATCCTCAGCAACGTCAAGGTGCTCGCCATTGGCGCCCGGCTTGGCCAGGGCGGCACGACCGGCGGCGCCGAAAACGGCGACAACAAACCGCAAAACCAGATGTTCGGCGAAAAGTCGATCGCAACGCTCGAACTCGATCCCTACCAGTCCGAAACCATCATCGCCGCCGAGGCCGATGGCCAGTTAACCCTCGTTCTGCGCTCCGTCGCTGATTTCAACGCGCCCGCCGATCAGGGCCGCAATGCCAACCAGGCCATTCGCATGGTGCGCTTCGGCGCCGCCAGCAGCATTCAGTCCAACGCCGTTGCCGACCTTTACACCAATGCCTCCGCCGGTGCCTCGCCCGAGTCTCTGGCCGGTCAGGCGGTGCAGTCTGCCCTCCAGCCCGTCTTCCCCGACGGAACGCCCGCCTCGCTCGCTGGCGTCGCGACGCCGGTTGAAGCACCGGCAGCCGCGGTCAAGCAGTAGCGGAAAGGAATGAAGACCATGATGTCCAATCCCATGTCCGCGAAATCGGCAGGCCGCTGGGCCCGGGTCGCCCTAATGGCGCTGACGCTCGGCCTTGCGCCGGTTGTCGCAGCCGGACCCGCCCTGGCCGACGCGTCGTTGCTGCGTATCGGTCAGTATGGCGTTACCCAAAGCGTCCAGCTCGGGCTCAACAAGTCCATTATCGTCGATCTGCCGGCCGAAGTTGGCGAAGTCATCGTCTCGCAGCCGCAGATCGCCGCCGCCATCATGCGCGACAAGCGCCGCGCCATCCTTCAGGGCGTGGCGAGCGGCGACACCAACATTCTTTTCCTTGACGCCGCCGGCCGCCAGATCGCCACCCTCGACGTGTCGGTGATGAACGACGCCTCGTCGCTTTCGGCAACCCTTGCCCGCGTCATTCCCGGTTCGCACATCAAGGTCGATTCCTTCGGCGAGCGCATCGTTCTTTCCGGCACGGCCAAGTCGAGCGAAGACGTCACCAACGCGCTCGCCATTGCCGCCCAGTTTGCCGGCAATACCGAGAATGTCGCCTCGATCATCACCGTCGACGGCTCGCAGCAGGTCATGCTCAAGGTCACCGTTGCCGAAGTGTCGCGCGAAGTCGTCAAGCAGCTCGGCATTGATCTTTCGGTCGACGTCAGTCTCAGCAATCTCGCGACGAGCCTTCTATCGGCCCCCGCGCTCGGCGGCGCGTCGAACGTCGTCGCCAATTCGTCGGCCGGTGCGAACTTCAGCGCCGGCGGTGTGAGCATCGACGCAACCCTCAAGGCCCTCGAGCGCCGCGGCGCCATGCGCACGCTTGCCGAACCGACCCTGACCGCGCTTTCCGGTCAGGAAGCGGAATTCCTCGCTGGCGGACAGTTCCCGGTTCCGGTCGGCATCGACAACGGCGTCATTTCGTTCGAATTCAAGGAATTTGGCGTCAATCTCAAATTCACCCCGACCGTTCGGTCCAACGGCATCATTTCGATGCAGCTCGAGACCCACGTTTCCGAGCCGACGACCGAGGGCGGCTTCAACGCCGGTGACATTACCATTCCGGCCACCAAGGACCGCACGGCAAAGACGTCCGTCGAAATGCCCTCGGGTACGACGCTCGCCATTGCCGGGCTGATCGAAGACAAGGTGCGCCAGCAGTACAACGAACTGCCCGGCATCGGTAACGTGCCGATCCTTGGCGCCCTCTTCAGGTCCCGCGACTTCATCCGGTCGCAGACCGAACTGATGATCCTGGTCACGCCCTATCTGGCTGCGCCCGGCAACCGTCCGGCCTTGCCGACCGATAACCTTCAGTTCGCGGGCGACGCTGAATCCGTCTTCCTTGGCCATATGGAGCGCCTCTATGGCGTCGGCGATCAGGCCGGGCAGGGTCAATACAACGGCACCGTGGGTTTCTTGCTCGACTGATCGGTCGAAGATGAATTGAGGACATAGGAATGGGACTTCTTTCCGACGGTGGCGGCAAGGCCAAGGACGAAAAGCTCGACGTGGCTGCGGGCGCGCGCATCATTCCGCACGTGACCGTACAGGCCTTCTGCGAGCACTCGCAAACGGCCCAGCTGATTGAAAGCTCGAAGCTCGACCGCCGCATGGGCAAGGTCGCGCTCACCATTCACAATGGTGGCGTCCAGGGCGCAACCGAGGCCTATCGCTCGAACCCGACCCCCAATCTAATCATCGTCGAAACGAGCCTGCCGCCTGACCAGATCCCCCCGGCATTGACCGGGCTCGCCGAAGTCTGCGACGCGGAAACCCGGGTCATCGTACTTGGTCACGTCAACGACGTATTGCTCTATCGCGAACTCATTCGCTCCGGCGTGTCCGAATATCTGGTGCTGCCGACGGACGCGACGACGCTGGTCAACGCCATTGCCGAACTCTTCGTCTCCCATGACGCCCCCCCGATCGGCCGGACGATTGGCTTCGTTCCCGCCAAGGGCGGCTCAGGCTGTTCAACCACCGCGCACAATGTTGCGTGGGGAGCGGCGACAGCCCTCAAGCAGGAAGTCCTGATCGTTGATCTTGACCTGCCGTTCGGCACGGCGGGGCTCAATTTCAACCAGGATCCGCCCAACGGCATCGCCGATGCAGTCTTCGCCAAGGAAAAGGTCGACGCGACCCTGCTCGAGCGTCTGATGTACAAGACCGCGAACAATATCCATCTGCTCGCAGCCCCCGGCACGCTCGACCGCACCTACGATTTCAACGAGTCCGAATTCGATCCGATCATCGAGCTCAGCCAGACCAATATTCCTCTGGTCGTGCTCGATTTCCCGCACATGTGGTCCGGCTGGATCGCCCACCTGCTTTCGTCGCTCGACCAGATCGTCATCGTGGCCGAACCCGATCTTGCCAACCTGCGCAACACCAAGGCGCTCGGCGACACAATCCGTCAGCTGCGCCCCACGGAAAACAAGCCCTATCTTCTGCTCAACAAGATCGGATTGCCCAAGCGCCCGGAAATTTCGCCAGCCGAATTCGCTTCGACCGTCGACATGGAGCTGATCGGCCAGGTCCCCTATGACGGCGCCCTGTTCGGCACCGCCGCCAACAATGGCCAGATGATCGCCGAGGTCGCGGCCAACAACAAGATCAACGACATCTACCGCCAGGTCGGTGTGCGGGTTGCCGGGCGAAACACCCAGTCCGCCGAGACCAAATCGTCGAGTTTCGATCTCTCCGGGCTTTTGGCCAGGCTTCGGCGCGCCGGATAGGAATTAGGCAGGACCCATGTTCGGCAAAAGGACAACTTTCGGCGGCAATACGCCAAGCCCCTCGGTCCCGGCCCTCAAGCCGGCGGCCCAGGCGCCGCGTAGTCCTGCGCCGAAGCAGCCCGCCGCCGAACCGTCCACGCCCGCAGCGGAATCGCGCTCCGGCAGCCGCATCCAGCTCAAGAACCAGGAGCCGGTCGAGGTTGAGCGCGCCAGCAATATCGAGCGCGACGACAAATACTATTCGACCAAGACGGCGGTCTTTTCCGCCCTCATCGATTCCATCGATCTCAGCCAGCTCGCGACGATGGATCTCGACAGCGCCCGCGAGGAAATCCGCGACATCGTCGCCGAGATCATTTCGCTGAAATCGATCATCATGTCGATTTCCGAGCAGGAAGACCTGCTCGATGACATCTGCAATGACGTGCTCGGCTACGGGCCGCTCGAACCGCTTCTGGCGCGCGATGACATCGCCGACATCATGGTCAATGGCGCGACCCAGTGCTACATCGAAGTCGCCGGTCGCGTGAAGAAGACCAACATCCGCTTCCGCGACGATTCCCACCTGATGAACGTCTGCCAGCGCATCGTCAGCCAGGTCGGCCGCCGCGTCGACGAAAGCTCGCCGATCTGCGACGCGCGCCTGCCCGACGGCTCCCGCGTCAACGTCATCGCCCCGCCGCTCGCCATTGACGGCGCGGCCCTGACCATCCGCAAGTTCAAGAAGGACAAGCTGACCCTCGAACAGCTGGTCAAATATGGCTCGATTTCGCCCGACGGCGCCGAGGTTCTGCGCATTCTCGGGCGGGTTCGCGCCAATGTCCTCATCTCCGGGGGTACCGGTTCCGGCAAGACGACGCTACTGAACTGCCTGACCGCCTATATCGAGCGCGACGAACGCGTCATCACCTGCGAAGACTCCGCCGAACTGCAATTGCAGCAGCCGCACGTGGTCCGTCTTGAAACCCGTCCGCCCAACCTCGAAGGCGAGGGTGAGATCACCATGCGCGATCTCATCAAGAACTGCCTGCGAATGCGGCCTGAACGCATCATCGTCGGCGAAGTGCGCGGACCCGAGGCCTTCGACCTGCTTCAGGCCATGAACACGGGTCACGACGGCTCGATGGGCACCCTGCACGCCAACTCACCGCGCGAAGCTCTCAGCCGTCTTGAATCGATGATTACCATGGGCGGCTATGCGCTGCCCTCGCGCACCATCCGCGAAATGATCGTTTCCTCGATCGATGTCATCGTCCAGGCGGCCCGCCTGCGCGACGGCTCGCGCCGCATCACCCACATCACCGAGGTGCTGGGCATGGAAGGCGAAGTCGTCGTGACCCAGGACATCTTCGTCTACGACATCACCGGCGAAGACGCCAACGGCAACCTGATCGGCCGCCACCGCTCGACGGGCATCACCAAGCCGCGCATGTCGGAACGCGCGCGCTACTACAACGAAGAGCACAATCTCGCCGAAGCGCTCGAAGGGGCCAACTTCGAACAGCAGGAAAAGCTGAGAGGGTGAGCCGATGAACCCCCTCATCCTTGGCCTGCTCGTATCGATCGGCATCGGCGCAGCGGCCTTCGCCCTTCTTCCGCTGTTCACCAGCGGGCGCGCCGACGAGCGCATGAAGAGCCTCAAGGACGCCAAGGGGCCGGTTCGCCCCGCCGAACGCGCCGACCGCTCGCGCGAAACGCGCCGCAAGGAAATCATGCAGAATGTGCAGCGTGCAGCTGCCGAGCAGAAGAAGAAGGCGCGCTCCCGCATCCCGCTCGAGATGCAACTCTACCAGGCGGGCATGAAGATCAAGAAGAATGCCTGGACCCGCAATGTCATCATTCTAGGCGTGCTGATTCTCGTCGCACTCTTCTTCCTGCAGGTTCCGTTGTTCTTCTGCATGGTCATCGCCGGTTCCGTTGCCTATCTGGGGCCGCGCTGGTGGCTCAATCGCAGCCGGCGCCGCTTTCAGTCCAAGTTCCTCGACGAACTGCCGAACGCCATCGAAGCCATGGTCCGTGGCGTCAAGTCGGGTCTGCCGCTCAACGATTCCATCCGCGTGGTGGCCAAGGAGGTCAAGGAGCCGGTCCGCTCCGAATTCGTCCGCGTTCTCGACTCCCAGGCGCTCGGCAACTCCATCGAAGACGCGATCAAGGTCATCTACAAGCGCGTGCCGCTGCCCGAAGTGAACTTCTTTGTCGTCGTCATCACCGTTCAGGCCCAGGCGGGCGGCAACCTCTCAGAAGCGCTCGGCAACCTTGCCCGCGTGCTGCGCGACCGGCGCAAGATGCAGGCCAAGGTCAAGGCCATGTCGTCGGAAGCCAAGGCCTCCGCCATGATCATCGGCTCGCTTCCGTTCGTCGTCGCGACCCTCGTCAGTTTTGTGACCCCGGGCTACCTGCTGCCGCTCGTTTCCGGCACGGTCGGCTATATCGCGCTCGGCGCCGCCGCCATGCTCATGGGCACCGGCATCTTCATCATGAGCCGAATGATCAAGTTCGACTATTAGGGGCGCGCATGAATATCATCCAGCTCATCGAATCCCCGAATTTCCTCATCGCGGTCCTCGCGGCCGTTTCGGCTGCCGCCGCCGTCATCACGTTTGGCGCCCAGTTTTTCGAGAAGTCGGATCTCAACAAGCGCATCAAATCGGTCGCGGTTGAACGCGAACGCCTGCGTGCCGAGCAGTTGCAGCGCATCCGCACCAAAGGCGAAGCCGACCGTGACGTGCGCGGCCTCAGGGCAAGGGAAAGCTCGGACTTTCTGAAAAACCTTGTTGAGCGGCTGTCGCTGCGCAAGGCCTTTATGGACGACCAGACGCCGATGAAGCTGGCTCAGGCCGGCTATCGCGGGCCGCGCTACGTGACAATCTATCTCTTCATGCGCTTCGTCACGCCGATCGCCCTGTTTGGCCTGAGTTTTCCCTATTTCGCCTACGTGATCTTTTTCGACCGGCCTCTCTATCTCAACGCGCTATACGCGCTGACGCTCGGGCTGGCCGGCGCCTATCTGCCAAACCTTCTTCTCAAGAACCAGATCATCAAGCGCCAGTCCTCGATCAGGCGTTCATGGCCGGACGCGCTTGATCTCATGCTGCTTTGCGTCGAGGCGGGCATGTCCATCGAACACGCGATCAAGCGCGTGGCGCGGGAGATCGGTCTGCAGAGCGAGGAACTTGCCGAAGAGCTTGAATTGACCACGGCCGAACTCAGCTTTCTCGAAGATCGTGGCAAGGCCTACGAAAACCTCGCCGATCGGACCGGGCTCGACGGCGTCCGCGCCGTCATGACCGCGCTGATCCAGGCCGACCGCTACGGAACCTCGGTTGGTCAGTCTTTGCGCGTCATGGCAGAGGAGGGGCGCGAACAGCGCATGATGGAGGCCGAGAAGAAGGCCGCCGCCCTGCCGCCCAAACTCACCGTGCCGCTGATCGTTTTCTTCCTGCCGGTTCTCTTTATTGTCATCATGGCGCCGGCCCTGATCCGCGTCTTCGCCCGCGGCGTCAGCTTCGGCTGAGACCTTTCCGGATTCACGGCTAGCTACGAAAAACAAAACGCGCGTCAATTGCTTGGCGCGCGTTCATGCTGGGTCATGACACCAGGGGTTAGGAGGAGGACCCCTGTTCGATCACGTCCCAGCGATTCTGTTGCGTCAGGAGGGCCCGGATATAGGCCATGTTGGCCTCGACCTGGTCGGGCGGCAGTTCGGCCGCATAGATGGACCGGGCTTCGTCGAACCGGCCTTTCAACCCGAGCACGAGTGCGAGGTTCTGCCGGATCTGGCTGGTTGCGCCGCGCTTGGTCAAAGCCGTGCGCAGGTTTTGCTCCGCATGATCGAGATCGCCCGACATGGCGTAGCTCAGACCCATATTGGCGTAGAGCGATGCTTCGTCCGGCGCGATGAGCAGGGCCTGCTGGTAAAGCTGGCGGGCCTGCTGGTTCTGGCCCATCTGGTCGAGAACCGCACCCTTGACCGAGAGGGCATTCCAGTCTGGCGCTTCCGGACGGATCGTTTCATTGACCACGTTCAGCGCCTGGTTGAAGCGCCCGGCCGCGGCCAGGGCCTTGGCGTATGCAAGACTTAGTTCCGCGTCGTTCTGGTGAAAGGCGAGGGTTGCCTCGATCACAGCGACCGCCTGGGCGGACTGACCATTGGCCCGAAGCGCTGCGGCATAATAGATCGCAGTCTGCTTGTCGCGGGGATTGGACTGATAGCGTTGCGCCAGCGAGGCAAGATTGGCCTGCGCGGCAGCTACG
The DNA here is from genome assembly GCA_020638095.1 of Hyphomicrobiaceae bacterium. Lineage (GTDB taxonomy): Bacteria > Pseudomonadota > Alphaproteobacteria > Rhizobiales > Devosiaceae > JACKJF01. The sequence goes on from JACKJF010000003.1 coordinate 957,103, forward strand.
GGCTGTCCGCTGAAATCGGGAGACGAGGTGCTGACCCGGTTCGAGGCACAGGCGGACAAGAGGACGACAGCCGCACCTGCGAGCAGGACGCTCCTGAGTGCCCGGCCAAGGCTTTCATTTGATTTGCCCAATGTGATCATGCAATGTCCGATCAAACCCGAACGCCGACTCTCTTCACGGCATTTCAATAAAACATTAACCCTAACAAGCGGTTAAACGGGGCTTCTGAAGCGGCGCGGGAAAAGAGATTCGCGCGGGAGACGAACGTCATGAATAGCGATGGCGCCAAGGCGTTGATCTGTGTCGAAGAGGGCGGTCTTTCCGCGCTCGGGCTTGGGGACGCGGCCGAAAACTGGTGTGCTGCCAACGACTTCACCGGCAAATCCGGTCAGTTGCTCGCTCTCCCCGATCTTGCCAATGGCGGCGTTCGCGCCCATCTTTTCGGGCTCGGCAGCAGGGACGGGCGTAACCCGCTGCTTCTCGGACAGGCCGCCGCCGCGCTTTCAAAGGGCAGCTACCGCCTCGAAGGTCTCAAAAGCGACGCCGCGGAACAGGCGCTTGGTTTTCTCCTTGGCGCCTACAAGTTCCAGCTATCAGGTGGCGAGGCGGATGCGCCGATACTTTCGAGCGAGTCCACGCCCTCGGCCGAAGTGCTGGCGCTCCGTGACGCCGCCTTTCTGGCCCGTGATCTCATCAACCTGCCGGCCAACCTGCTCGGCCCGGACGCCTATGCGACCCGCGTGCTCGAATTCGCCGAGGGCCACAAGATGGTGGCGCGCGAAATCCGCGGCGACGCCCTGCTCGACGAAAACTTCCCGATGATCCATGCCGTCGGCCGCGCCTCGTCCCAGGCGCCGCGCCTGATGGATCTGACTTGGGGTGATCCGGGCCACCCGAAAGTGACGCTCGTCGGCAAGGGCGTGACCTTCGATACCGGCGGTCTTGACCTCAAGCCGGCCTCGGCCATGGCCTTGATGAAGAAGGACATGGGTGGTTCAGCCAACATTCTCGGCCTGGCCCATGTCATCATGGCCAACCGGTTGCCCGTGCGGCTGCGCGTGCTGGTTCCGATCGTCGAAAATGCCGTGTCGGGCTCGGCCTTTCGCCCGGGCGACGTGCTGACCTCGCGCAAGGGCATTACCGTTGAAATCGGCAACACGGACGCCGAGGGCCGTCTGATTCTCGCCGATGCGCTGGCGCTCGCGACCGAGGAAAAGCCCGAAATCCTCATCGATATGGCAACCCTGACCGGTGCCGCCCGCATCGCTGTCGGTTTCGAGCTCGCGGCGCTGTTCACCGCGAGCGACCCGCTTGCCGACGCAATGGCCAAATACGGCAACCAGTGGGGCGATCCGGTCTGGCGCATGCCGCTCTGGCAGAACTATGCCAGCGGCATGAAGTCCAAGGTCGCCGATATCAATCACATAGCCAGCCAGTCCTATGCCGGCGCCATTGTTGCTGCACTGTTTCTCGAGAAGTTCACCGAAGGGGCCGGCGAATGGGTGCATCTTGATATTTCCGGTTGGGCCCTTGAGCCGCGGCCGGGCCGCCCGGCAGGCGGCACCGAAGCCGGCATTCGTGCCGCCTATTTCGCCTTCAAGGACCGATTTCCGCCGCGCGCCTGACCACTTGCCAAATTCCATATAGTTGATAAAGTCAACTATATGGAAAACGTTCCTGAAACAATTGCCGCCGTCCGCGCCTTCAACCGGTTTTACACCCGGGTCGTCGGCCTCATCGACCGGCACGTGCTTCATTCGCCCTATGCCCTGGCGGAGGCGCGCCTGCTTTACGAGATCTGGGCCCGTGGGCCGGTCCGGTCGCGCGAACTCGCCGAAACGCTCGACATGGACCCCGGCCAACTGTCCCGATTGGTCAAGGCGCTTGCCCGTCGCGGCCTGATCGAAAGCCGCCGTGACGAAAAGGACGGGCGGGTCTTCTGGCTGACGCTCACGTCAAAAGGCAAGGATGCGGCAACCGAACTCAACACGCTTTCCGAAGAAAGCGTCGCGCGCCTTGTCGAACCGCTGTCACCTGAAAAACAGGTCCGCCTGACCGGCGCAATGACAACCATCACAAGATTGCTGTCGCGGTCGGGCCCCGACGCAAAGGTGACCTATCGCCCCCACAGGCTCGGCGAACTGGGCTGGCTCATTCACCGTCAGGCTCTGCTCTATGGCGCCGAATATGGCTGGAACGGCGAGTTTGAAACCCTGATCGCCCGCATCTACCACGAATATGAGACCCATCCCGAGATCGAGCGCAAAAGGCTCTGGGTCGCTGAGTTGGGCGGCGCTGTCGCCGGCTCGATCTTTGTCCTGCCCAACGCCGACGATCCGGAGATTGCGCAACTGCGCATGCTCTACGTCGAACCGGAGGCGCGCGGCCATCGCGTCGGCCAGACGCTGGTCGAAAAGGTGGTGCGCTTCTCTCGCGATGCCGGCTATCGCGGCGTCATGTTATGGACGCAGGACTGCCTCGTCTCGGCGCGCCGGATCTACCAGGGAGCAGGCTTTGTTCTCGAACGCGAAGACCGGCACCATTCCTTCGGCGTTGACCTTAATGGTCAATACTGGACGCTGGATCTGACACACGGAAATTGAATTGAGCCCGGTGCGTGGATCGATGCGTCAATAGCCCAGATCACGATCGATGACGTTGGGCAGCGGCTCACCCGCTTCGTGGCGAAGAATTACCTCGGCGAAATAACGCGCACCGGCTTCAGGGTCCGAAACCGCTGCGACATGCGGCGTGATGAAACAATTGGGGAGGTTCCATAGCGGAGACGTCTCCGGCAATGGTTCGGTTTCGAACACGTCGAGGCTGGCCGCACCCAATGTTCCGTCCGCCAGCGCCGTCATCAGGTCCGCCTCAACCTGATGCCCGCCGCGGGCCGCGTTGATCACAGCCGGGCCCTGCAACAGCACGCCCTTGTGCAGCTTTTCGAATACGTCGCGGCAAAGAATGCCACGCGTTTCCGGCGTCAACGGCAGGAGATTGACCAGAATATCGGTTCCGGCAAGGAAAGGTTCGAATCCCTCCTGGCCCGCAAAAGTGTCCACACCCGTGACTGCCTTCATTCGCCGGCTCCACCCCAGCACGCGAAAACCCTGAGCCAGGAGCCGCGCCGCCGCATGAAGCCCGAGCTGGCCGAGCCCCATGACCCCGACGGTTACGTCCGTGCCTTTGGCCGGCGCCACGTTGTGCCAGCGGTGGAGGCGCTGGTCTGCCAGAAATCCGGCACTGTTCCGGAGGTGCATCATCGCGTTGGCGACCACATAGTCCCCCATTCGTGTCGTCAGGTCCGGGTCAACGAACCGGACGATGGGGACACTGGGCAGTCGCGGATGGGTCAAGAGCGCATCGACCCCGGCACCATAAGACAATACCGCCTCAAGTCCCGTCAGCCCTTCGAAAGCATCCGCCAGGGGCTTCCACACCAGAACATAGCGGACCTTGTCTGCATCGAACGAGTCGCCACGCCGGACAATTGGATAGGCTGGAAGCCGGCGACGAAGCCGCTCGGCCCACGCGTCTTCATTTGTCTGGTTGAGGTGAAGCAGCAGCATTTCCGGCGTCACAAGCAAAGCGGGGCCGCACAACCCTGTGCGGCCCCGATCTGGAATGTATCAGCGGTGGCGATCAGTTGACCGCCGGGGCGGTCGCCGGCAGCACCATCGTGCTGTTGTCGACGGCACTGTTGATGTTGGTCACCGCATCGGCCGGCTGGCTCATCGTATCCGCTGCAGGAGTTGCATCCGCCGCTGGGGTTGTGTCCGCAGCCGGCGTCGCATCAGCTGCAGGAGTCGTGTCTGCCGCCGGTGCGGGCGTCGCGTCAGCCGCCGGAGCGGGCGTTGCATCAGCCGCCGGAGTTGCGTCAGCTGCAGGTGCGGGCGTTGCATCCGCCGCAGGAGCAGGCGTCGCATCCGCTGCCGGGGCTGCATCGGCAACCGGCGTCGCCGCGGTCGCATCGGCAGCAGGAGCAGCGTCGACCGGCGGGAAGGGAACCGGGTTGGGCGACAAGGAAGTCAGATACGCGATGATATCGGCACGTTCGCTGTCCTTGGGCAGGCCGGCAAACGTCATCTTGGTGCCCGGCGCAAAGGCTTTCGGCGAGGTCAGGAACTCGTTCAGCCTTTCGAACGTCCAGGTGTCACCCTCGTTGTGCAGCGCCGTCAGGGCGTCGGAATAGGCAAAGTCGCTCTTGTGGGCCACGGGGCCGCCAACGACATTGTAGAGTTCAGGTCCGGTCTTGTTGCCAGAGCCCTCTTCGAAATTGTGGCACGACTGGCACTTGCGTGCGACCTTGGCACCGTTTTCGGCGCTTGCCGTTGCCAGAAGCTGTGCGATCGTCATCGTCGGAGCGGTGGTTTCGGCAGGTGCGGACGTTTCCCCGGAAGCAGCCGGTTCCGGAAGAGCATAGCCGCCGTTCCGGTCCTCGATCGGCTTGTAAAGGGCCTCGGCCAGGAAGCCGACCCCCATCACCAGCAGCAAGGTGCCGAGGATGGCGCCGATAATCTTGTTCCACTCAAAAGAATCCATAAGGTGTCTCCGTGCCGTTTCGCCCCAGTGCACAAACCCGGTTTGGCAGCCCCAATTCGGACGAATCCCGAACCTGACAAGGCCGCGCGGAATGTATAGTCCGGCTGACCTTCCGGCAACCGGCTACGCATCAAGTGCGACAATGGGTGCGCAATAGACTTTGGTTTTCACAAAAGCAAGTCGCCCGGCCCCGAAATGCGCCGAAATTGCAGGTGCTTTCAAGCCGGTTGACGCCGCGCCAAAGGCTCACCATAACGAGCCTCGAAATCGAATGGGGCATCAGAGAATGGCCAAGAAAATTGCATTCCAGGGAGAATATGGCGCCTTCAGCAACGAAGCGGCACTCGCCTGTTTCCCGAACGACGAGCCCATGCCCTGCGTCACCTTCGAACAGACCATTGCCGCCGTGCAATCGGGTGAGGCCGACCATGCCGTGGTGCCGGTCGAAAACTCGCTCTATGGCCGCATCGCCGACATCCATCATATCCTGCCCGAAAGCGGCCTGTTCATCATTGGCGAGCACTTCCAGCCCATCCGCATGAACCTCCTCGGCGTTCCGGGGGCGAAGTTTGAAGACATCAAGGCCGTTCAGTCACTTTCCGTCGCGCTCGGCCAGTGCCGCCGTTTCATCGCCGAACACAGGCTGAGGACCATCAATTCGGTCGATACGGCAGGCTCCGCCCGCGAAGTCGCCGAACGGGGCGACAAGTCCGTCGCCGCTATCGCCTCGAAACTCGCCGCCCAAATTCATGGCCTCGACGTCATCAGGGAGAATATCGAGGACGCCGCCCACAACACGACCCGCTTCCTCGTCATGTCCCGCGAGCGAAAGATTGCGCCGCTCGGCGACACGCCCGTGCGCACAACGTTCGTTTTCCGTGTGCGCAACGTGCCAGCCTCGCTCTACAAGGCCATGGGCGGCTTTGCCACCAACGGCATCAACATGACCAAGCTCGAGAGCTATATGGTCGACGGCTCGTTCACCGCCACCCAGTTTTACGCCGATATTGAGGGTCATCCCGACGAACAGCGGGTCAAGTACGCGTTCGAGGAACTCGACTTCTTCACCGACCATTTCAAGCTGCTTGGCGTCTATCCGGCGTCGCGACCCTCCGGTCAGGACAAATAGGCCCAGCCCGAGGCGGCCCCGACAAGGATCAGGAACGCCCCGCCATAGGTGAAGGATCGCGGTGTGCGATTGGCCAGCGACAGCGACCTGACGCCGACTTCCGGAAAAATCATCGAAATGGTGCATTTGACCGTCAGCGCGCAGCCGAAAAGCGTCAACACGATTCCTGGCCAGGTCCAGACCTGATGCAGAGCCACGATCACCAGTGCTGGCCAGAGTTCGAGCGCGAAGGTTCGGATGACGACCCCGCTCGTGCCCTGTTCATGCAGCCGGGCAAAGAAGTCCATCCACATGCGCGGTCTGGCCACGTGGCTGACACCCATGAGAACGCAGCCGAGCGTCATGACCAATTCGACCGCTTTCACCGCGCTGTCGGCGAACAAGATTTGGCTCCCCGGTACTTGCCAGCCCTTGATTGATAGGCGTTTTTGCGGTTGGCGCAATCGGGGGTTTGCCTTTGCCCACGATCCAGATGCCGCGACAGGCCGGCGGCGGTGCCCCTTGCAACCTGTGCCCAATCGCAATATATTAGAAGCAGCTAATATATCACCCGTGAGGCGATCATGTCCGATACCCATTCCCATCATATCGTCTGCCCGCACTGCGCGCAGGTCAACCGCGTCACCGAAGGCAAGGAACTGACCGCGAAGTGTGGTTCCTGCAAGGAGCCGCTTTTCGACGGTCATCCCGCCAACGTTGATGGCAATGCCTTCATGAAACAGATCAACAAGTCCGACGTGCCGGTCCTCGTCGACGTCTGGGCGCCCTGGTGCGGCCCGTGCCGAATCATGGGCCCCGAATTCGAAAAGGCGGCCCATGAGCTCGAACCGCAGATGCGCTTCGTAAAGCTCAATTCCGATGACGAGCAGGCCATTTCCTCGCGTCTTGGCATTCGCGGCATTCCGACCATGCTTTTGATGCATCATGGGCGCGAGATCGGACGCGTTTCCGGCGCCATGCCCTCGAGCCAGATCGTCGCCTGGGCAAAGGAACAGATGGCATCGGTCCGCACCCCCGCGTGAAGCTTGCAATTTCGGGTCGGATACGCCACATAGACCGCCGGGAGGTTGGCGCGGACGGAGTCCTCGCCAACCGGGTCAGGTCCGGAAGGAAGCAGCCCTAACGAGTTTTTCTTCGGGTCGTTGTCAGCCTCCTGCTCAGGCCGCTAAGCTGAGTGAATGATGTCGGCCGATTCTCGAAACAACCGCAAAAATTCGCCACGCGCCGGGGCCTTCGCCTGATGGCGGAAAAGGCCAATTCCCCCTATCTGGTGCTGGCGCGCAAATACCGGCCGCGCGATTTCTCCGCCATGATCGGCCAGCAGGCAATGGTCCAGACGCTGACCAACGCCTTCAAGTCCGGTCGCATCCACCATGCTTTCATTTTGACCGGCGTGCGCGGCGTCGGCAAAACCACGACGGCCCGCATTCTGGCCCGCGCCTTCAACTATGTAGGTAAGGGCGGCGCCGCGCCGACGCTCGATCTCTCGACCCCGGGCGAGCATTGCGAGGCCATCATCGAGGGACGGCATGTCGACGTTCTCGAAATGGACGCCGCCTCAAATACCGGCATCAACGATATCCGCGAAATCATCGACTCTGTGCGGTACGGGCCGGTTTCGGCGCCCTACAAGGTCTACATCATCGACGAAGTTCACATGCTCTCCAACCAGGCCTTCAACGGCCTGCTGAAGACGCTCGAAGAGCCGCCGCCCTATGTGAAGTTCATCTTTGCCACCACGGAAATCCGCAAGGTTCCGGTGACGATCCTCAGCCGCTGCCAGCGCTTTGACCTTCGCCGCGTGCCCGCCGACCAGATGATCGCCTATCTTGGTCAGTTGCTCGCGAACGAAAGCCTTGAGGCCGAACCCGAGGCCATTTCTCTCATCGTCCGTGCGGGCGAGGGCTCTGTGCGCGACTGCCTGTCGCTGCTCGATCAGGCCATTTCCTATGCCGGCGGCAAGGTAACCGCGGAAACGGTGACCCGCATGCTGGGTCTGGCCGACCGTACGCGCATTCTCGATCTTTTCGAGGAATTGATGGCCGGCCGCATTGCCGACGCGCTCGACAACCTCAGGAACCAGTACGATCTTGGTGCGGACCCTGAGACGATGATTGCCGATCTCGCCAATCTGACCCACGTCCTCACCCGCATGAAGCTCGTGCCGGCCGCCGCCGATGACCCTGCGCTGACGCCGGAAGAACGCACGCGTGGCGCTGAAATGGCGCAAAAGCTCAACATGCGCGCGCTCACCCGCACCTGGCAGATTCTGCAATCCGGCCTCGAGGAAGTGACGCGCGCGCCGAACGCCATTCAGGCGGCCGAAATGGTCCTGGTCCGGCTGGCTCACGCGGCGGATCTGCCGACCCCGGACGAACTGATCCTGAAGATCAATTCGGGCGAAACCGACGGGGCGAACCAGCCGCAGGGCATCCCGTCCCAACCGCACTCCGCCCCACGGGCGCTCCAGTCGCGTCCGGGTCCCTCGCTCGCCGTCAGTCAGCCGCGACCCGATTTTGTGCCCGCCGAACCCGCCCCGGAACCAGCAAAACCTCGGGGCAACCTCGCCGATCCACGTTCCTTCGCCGAGCTGGTCGTCCTCGCTTCCGCCAAACGCGATCTCATCGTCAAGGACGCGCTTGAAGCCTCTGTCCGCCTGGTTTCGTTTGAACCGGGCCGCATGGAAATCGGCCTCATCGATGGTGCCGACCGCGGCATCGTGCAGACCCTGATTGCCCGGCTTCGGGACTGGACTGGCCGCAACTGGATCATTTCGGTCACCAACGACGAGGTGAGTGTTCCAACCCTTCGCGAACAGTCCCAGGCCGACCGAAAGGCTGCCGAGGAACGGGCCGGTCAGGACCCGCTGGTCAGGGCGGTGCTCGACGCCTTTCCCAAATCGAAAATTGTCAACGTGCGGCAGATCGGGCAGGTGCCGGCCACCGGCGCGCAATCCGACGCCGACGAAGAAGAAGAGGACTGAAAATGCGCGACATTATGGGCATGATGGGCAAACTGCAGGACATGCAGGAAAAGATGCAGCAGATGCAGGCGGAAGCCGAGGCCCAGGCGGTCGACGGCGTCTCCGGCGGCGGGCTGGTGCACGTGACCCTCAGCGGCAAGGGCGAAATGCGGGGCCTCAAGATCGATCCCTCGCTCCTCAGGGAAGACGAGATGGATATTCTCGAGGACCTGATCGTTGCCGCCCACAACGACGCCAAGCAGAAGTCCGAGGCAATGATGCAGGACAGGATGAAGGAATTGACCGCAGGTCTGCCCATCCCGCCGGGCATGAAACTGCCGTTCTAGTTGAGCTTTTTACATCTGTTGACAGCGTGCTCGAATTGACCTAGAAAATGATCTGCAGATGTACTGCAGCGAGGAATCAGCGAGACTGCAGTGCAAATTGGAAAAGCAAATGTCGGTTTTGGTGGAAGTTGAAGATGTAAGTGAAGTTGGACCAGGGATTTGGTTGGGAAGACTGGCGCCCGGAGACCTGCAAGTGGTTGCTGGCGAAGGACCACGCGTCGGAGAGCGGAGCATTGTTCTCTTGCATCGCGCCTTGATGATTGAAAACGGCACTGTTCTTCTCAAACGAGAGGACTTTTCTGTTCTTGGATATGGAAAGCAGGACGAAACAGTTCTGCTTGCCGCGACGGCATCAGACGATACGGGTAAGTCTACAGATGAGAGTCTTTATGCCTCGAACGCCTTTGGGACTGGCGACACAGAGTTTCTTCACCTGACGGAGAGATTGCTGCTGGGAGACATGAAGCTCGCAGCAAAGGAACTATTGACGCAAGTGAGGCTCAAGAGTGCGGGTGATTTGAAACGTGGCAAATCAAGGAACTTTAGCAACACCCCAGACAATTTCTGGTATGTAATTGTCCAGCCGCAGATAAACGAGTTGTCAATAACAGTGCGCGGCGACCTCGAGCATTTCAGAAACGTCTCAAGTCTGGAGATAAAGGATGACAGAGGAAACACCAGATTTAAAATTAGGTCCAGCAATGACGTTGGCGAAGCTATCAAGTTAATCTTTCATGCAAAGCGCAAGATTTAGGAAGCCAAAAATAGCGGCACTGACATGCTATTTATTGTTGCCCGCCGGGCGTGACGCCGTTGTTCCAAAGCACCTACCGTTTTGGCTGCGGACACCAAACATGGTCACTCCCCGCTTCATGCGGGTAGTCTATGCGCACGGAGGTTGGCGCAGCGAGTGGGCCAGATCCGCCTAGCCGAGTTTGCGTTCCATCAGCACCGCTGGGAAGGGCTCGTCACCGCCCAGCATTACGCTGACATCCTGCACCTTCTCAAAGCCGTGTCCGGCATAGAAGGGCTCGCCGGCAAGACTCGAAAAGCACTGCAGCACCGTGATTCCATCGGCCTCCGCCGCAGCGACGCACCGGTCGAGAATGGCGCTGCCGACCCCGCGCCGCATGAATTTCGGGTGCGTCGCGAAATGCCGGATCTGACCGACCGGCGCATCGCCCGACGCCGGGCTCCAGCCGCCACAGCCCGCAAGTTCCCCCTCGATCTCTGCCGCGAAATAGCGCCCCGACTGCAATAGCTGCGGGTCGATCCTCAGCATGTGCGTCAGAGCCGAATAGACCACCTCCTCGCCGTACCAGTTCGGATAGATTTCCTCGTAGCAGTCCGAAATGAGCTGTTCGAGTTTCTTGCGGTCGGCTTCCGTCGCGAGCCGGACTGTGACGTCGTTCATCTGTCTGTTCCATTGCGGCGGCAACCCGCCCATCTGGTCTTGTGTGATCTTTGTGCCTATTGCTTATGCCATGAATGAGCGAATCGCGGGAACCGAAATCGAACAGCTGATCCAGCTTCTGGCGCGATTGCCGGGGCTGGGGCCGCGGTCTGCGCGCCGGGCGGTTTTGCACCTCATCAAGAAGAAAGAGGGCCTGATGATGCCACTTGCCGCCGCCATGCAGCGTGCGGTCGACGCGGTTACCGTCTGTGCCGAGTGCGGCAATGTCGATACCAGATCGCCCTGTTCGATCTGCACCGATCCGCGCCGCAAGGACAACCCGATGCTGATCGTGGTTGAGGATGTTGCCGATCTCTGGGCGCTCGAGCGCGCCGGCATCGGCCCGGTTCGCTATCATGTGCTCGGTGGGGTTCTGTCGCCGCTCGATGGGGTTGGCCCCGACGATCTTTCAATCGACCGGCTCATTGCCCGCGCCCCGCAATTTTCCGAAATCGTTCTGGCGGTCAATGCCACGGTCGAGGGCCAGACCACGGCCCACTACATCACGGACAAGCTCGAACATTCCGGCATCCGGATCACCCGCCTGGCCCACGGCGTTCCGGTTGGCGGCGAGCTTGACTATCTCGACGAGGGCACCCTGGCCCAGGCGATGAAGGCCCGAACGTCACTCTGATCAAAGCTGCTTCACGCTGTCTCGGCCGAAGTGCCGGGACCTAATTGTCTTCATCCGCCATCCGCTTGAGCGGCAGCACCCTGCCGCCCGGCATATCGGCATTTTCCGGTAGCTCGATTGCGTCCGCATCGGCGTCCCAGCCGCTCGGAATCTGCTTGGACGTCTTGGCTCCGAGTTCCTGCAGCATTTCGACCTGCCGCACCAGATTGCCGGTGCCCTCGCTGAGCTGGCCCTTCGCTTCGTCAAAGCTTTTCTGTGCGGCCCCAAGGCTCACACCGACCCGGTCCATCGAACCGAGGAACCCGGCGAATTTGTCGTAGAGCTTGCCCGCACGGCTGGCGATTTCCTCGGCATTGCGGTTGCGTTTGTCGATGTCCCAGATGTTCGACACGGTCCGCAACATGGTCAGAAGCGTGGTCGGGGTCGCGAGCGACACGTTCTGCGAAAAGGCGAAATCGACCAGCGCCGGGTCGGCCCGCAGCGCCGCAGCGATGGCGCTTTCCATCGGCACGAACATCACCACGAATTCGAGCTCCGAGCCCGCATGCCGGTGATACTCCTTGCCCGCCAGCACCTTGATATGGTTGCGCAGCGACAGGATATGGGCGCGAAGATATTCCTCGCGCTCGTCCGCGTCTTCGCTGTTCGACCAGGCTTCGAACGCGGTCAGGCTGACCTTGGAATCAACGATCATCTTGCCCTTGTCGTTGGGCAGGTGAATTTCAACATCGGTCCGCAGCCGCCCGGTCTCACCCGCATAGCTTTGCTGCACGTCGTAATGTTCGCCCTCGACAAGTCCCGACCGTTCGAGCACCGATGACAGGATCATCTCACCCCAGGCGCCCTGTGCCTGCGTGTCGCCCTTTAGCGCCCGCGTCAGGTTCTGCGCTTCGGCGCGCATGTTGACGCTGTCTTCCGCCAGCCGCCGCAACTGCTCGGTCAGTTGCGTCCGCCCCTCGACGGCCTCTTTCTGGAATTCGGATATCTTTTCGCGCAGCGGGTTGAGCAGCGTGTCGACCTGTTCGCGGTTCTGCTTGGTGAAGGTCTCGCCGTGGCTTTTGAGGATGTCGCCGGCAATGACCTTGAATTCGTCGGTCATCCGCACGCGGGCCTGTTCGAACCGCTTGAGGTTTTCCGCGTTCTGCCGGTCCCGTTCCTGCATCATGGCGGTTAGCCGCGCCGCGTCCGATTGCAGCCGCGCATTGGTGGTCCGCTCGTGTCCGAGCTCGTCGGAAAGGTCCCGGATGCGGGCGTCCCGGTCCTGCATCTGGGCCCTGACCTCGGCTCGCACACCTTCGGCCGCTTCCGCGATCCGCCGCCCGTTGCCGCGCAGGACCAGAATGATCAGTACGACCAGCCCAAGCACCAATAGCCCGATGCCGCCGAGCAGCAGATGAAGGGCGGAGACGGGAAATTCGCCGATGGAGAAAAGCACTTCGTTCATCCCCCGAGCTTAGCCGATTCGCCTTGATTTCCGCCGCTTTTCGCAAAGACCGGCGCGCATCGCCGCTTGACCGTTTCGGCCAAAGCGCCCATATCCAGAGCCAATTGTGAGGTCAAACGAGGCGGACCGATGTCCCTGCGTCCCATTGTGGTAATCCCAGACGATCGCCTGCGCACCGTGGTGCCTCCGGTCGAAAAGGTGACGCCTGAAATCGTCAAACAGGTCAAGGACATGTTCGACACGATGTACGACGCCCCTGGAATTGGCCTCGCCGCGCCGCAGATCGGCGTAATGAACCGCGTCATCGTCATCGACGCCGCCGAACGGTCCGCCCGGGAAGAGGCGGAAGGCGACGACCATGTTCACGGTCAGGTGGCCGATGCACCCGAGCCGGAGCCCGTCCGGGAACCCATCGCCATGATCAATCCGGAGATCACCTGGTTTTCCGAGGAAACCAAGATCCATGAGGAGGGGTGTCTGTCGATCCCTGACTATTACGAGGACGTCGAACGTCCCGCCTTCGTCCGCGTCAGCTATACCGACATGGACGGCAAATCTGTCGAGCGCGAGGCGGGCGGCCTTCTCGCCGTGGTCATCCAGCACGAGATCGACCACCTCAACGGAAAGCTCTTCATCGACTATCTGTCACGCCTGAAACGCGAGCGCATTACCAAGCGGTTCCAGAAACTGGCGCGTCGCGCCGGCTGAGCGGGTAGGGGTCATGCGCGTCATTTTCATGGGTACGCCGGAGATAGGCGTTCCGGCGCTGCGCGAGATTGTTGCGCACGGGCATGACGTTGTGGCCGTCTATTCGCAGCCGCCCCGCCCCGCGGGCCGGGGCCAGAAGGAACAAAAGGGCGCCATCCATCTTGCCGCCGATGAACTCGGCCTCGAGGTGCTCACGCCGCGCAATTTCAAAAATCCCGACGACGTTTCGGCCTTTGCGGCGCACGATGCCGATGTCGCCGTGGTCGTCGCCTATGGCCTGCTGCTGCCAAAGCCAATCCTCGACGCGCCGAAGCACGGCTGCCTTAATCTCCACGGTTCGAAACTGCCGCGCTGGCGCGGTGCCGCGCCCATCCAGCGCGCCATCATGGCCGGCGACACCGAAACCGCCGTCATGGTCATGCGGATGGACGAAGGCCTCGACACAGGACCGGTCGCGATGTCCGAACCGATCATGATCGCACCGGACATGACCGCCGGTGAGTTGCACGACCAGATGGCGGCGCTCGGTGCCGATCTGATGGTCCGGGCGCTCGCGGCGCTCGAACGCGACAGTCTGGCCTTCACGCCTCAGCCTGCCGAGGGCGCAACCTACGCGAAAAAGATCGACAAGGCCGAGACCCGCATCGCGTTCAACCGGTCCGCGGCAGAGGTCCACAACCACATACGCGGCCTGTCACCCTTTCCCGGCGCCTGGTGCGAAATGGCGCTTGGCGGAGAGCAGCAGCGGGTCAAGATTCTGCGGACCGAGACCACCTCGGGTTCGGGCAGGCCGGGCACCATTCTCGACGACGATCTGACGATCGCATGCGGGTCCGGCGCCGTCCGGGTCGTGCGTCTGCAGCGTGCCGGAAAGGGCGTGATGAGTGCTGCCGAATTCCTGCGTGGCAGCGGCACTCTCAGGGGCCAGGTCATCGCCGATGGCTGATACCCACCGTTTCCGCCTGACCATCGAATATGACGGCACCCCCTTTGTCGGCTGGCAGCGTCAGGCGGACCGGCTCAGTGTTCAGCAGGTGCTCGAAGAAGCGATTTACGGCTTCAGCCATGAGCACGTCGCAACCCAGGCCGCCGGCCGCACCGATTCCGGCGTTCATGCGCTTGGCCAGGTGGTCCACTTCGACCTCAGCCGGTCGTGGGACCCGTTCCGGGTGCAGGAAGCGCTCAACTATCACATGAAACCGCATCCGGTTGCCGTGGTCGCCAGCGAGGAAGTCGGTCCCGATTTCGAAGCGCGATTCTCGGCGACCCGCCGCCACTACGAATATCGCATCTCGAATCGCCGGGCACGCCCGGCCCTCGAAATGAACCGCGTCTGGCATGTCCCGATGCCGCTCGACGCCGACGCCATGCATGAGGGTGCGCAGTTCCTCGTCGGCAACCACGACTTCACCACCTTCCGCGCCGCCGAATGCCAGGCCAAGTCTCCCGTCCGCACGCTAGATGTCATTGTTGTGCGGCGCCGGCGCGACCTGGTTCTCGTCAACTGTTCGGCGCGATCGTTCCTGCATCACATGGTGCGCTCGATCGTCGGTACGCTGAAACTGGTGGGCGAGGGCAAATGGCAGCCAAAGGACGTGCTCGGCGCGCTTGAGGCCAAGAACCGGTCATGGTGCGGCGCGCTTGCGCCGTCGGCGGGACTCTATCTGACTGGTGTCGACTATGACGGCGCGCCGGGCGAGCCACCCGACGAAAGCGATGACTGAATCGCATCCTGCGTCGCAGTGGCGATGTCGGGAAAGATCGCATTCACGACGAGCATGGCGATCATCACCCCAACCATCTGCGCCACGATGAAACCAAGGATCTGCAGCAGGCTGAGCGTCACGATCAGCCGCGAAATGTTGACCAGCATGACGATGGCGACTAGCGTCAGCAGGATCACGGCGAAAGCGCCGTTCATGCCAAGCGCAAGAAGAAGGAACGAGGCGAACGTGGTAAAAAAACTCGTCCAGTTGTCGCACACCATGTAGGGCACGAGCCCGTCGAGCCGCCGGAACTGCGCCAGAACCAGCACTGCCATGCCGGTCTGGCCGGCAAAGATGATCAGGGATGAGGCGACCGACGCAAGCGGCCGGTCGAGCGGCCCGGTCATGCCAAAGAGGGCGGGCATGTAGGCGTTGAACGTGACCGCCAAGAGAAAGGCGATCAGGCTGCCCATCAGCCCCTGCAGGCCAAGATTGAAGTAGCGCGCCGAATCGCGCTGGCCGAGCAGAAGGCCAAGCACGCCACGCCCGGCGTCAAACGTCTCTCTGATCAGGCTTTTGTTCATGGTACCGCTGTTATTCGATCAGACCGACTTAGGTCGGCCGAGGGCCGAACACAAGTCGCGCGCCCTTTTCAGGCGGGTTCGAGACCGAAAAAGCGCGCCAGAATTTCCGCGTAGAGCGCTGTGAGCGCCTCGACTTCGACCAGCGGCACATGTTCGTCGACCTGGTGCATGCTCTGGCCCACAAGGCCGCACTCAACGACCGGGCAGAGCGGCGCCACAAAACGGGCATCCGATGTGCCGCCAAAGGTCGCAAGGTCGGGCCGCTGGCCGGTCCTTCCCTCGATGACGTCGCAGACCAGTTCCACATCGTCGCTGACCGCCGAAATGAAGCTGTTGGCAACCGTCGCCACGTGCCGCCAGGTCACGGTGCAGCCGCGATGGTCGACGGCCGAAATCAGCTCGTCGATCTTTCGCGTCAGGGTCTCGGAGGTCCAGTGATCATTGAAACGGATGTTGAAGGCGAGCTTCGCCTCGGCCGGAATGATATTGGTCGCCTTGTTGCCAACATCGATCGAGGTGACTTCGAGATTTGACGGCTGGAAATGCTCCGACCCGCGATCGAATTCATGGTCGCCGAGGCGAACCGCAATTGCTGCTGCAACCGTGACCGGGTTCAGCGTCCGGTCGGGATAGGCGGAATGGCCCTGTTTCCCCTTGATCGTGACGATGCCGCTCATTGAGCCGCGCCGGCCGATCTTGATGGAATCGCCGAATTCCACCCGCGAGCTCGGTTCGCCGACTATCCCGAAATCGAAGTTGTGACCCTTGTCGATCGCCCAGCCGATCATCTTGACCGTGCCGTTGATCGCGTCCGCTTCCTCGTCGCCGGTGATGGCCAGCGAAATCCGGCCCTGTCCCGGCGCGAGGCGCTTGAGCACCCTTGCTGCGGCGACCGCGAATGCCGCGACGCCGCTCTTCATGTCGACCGCGCCGCGGCCAAACATGATGCCGTCGGCAACCTTGCCCGAAAAAGGCGGGTGGGTCCAAAGATCCGGATTGCCCGGCGGCACCACGTCGGTATGCCCGCAGAAAAGAATATGCCGTCCGCCTGAGCCGCCTGTCGCGAAGAGATTGCCGACCGGATAGGACCCGTCGCCTTCGAAGTTCAGCCGGTCGACCTTGAATCCGCCGGTCTGAAGCATGGTTCCCAAAAGATCCAGCGCCCCGCCATCGTTCGGGGTTACAGATTCGCAGCGAATAAGATTTTGCAGCAGTGCGGCGGTCTCGCCGAGCGCGGTGTGGGTCATGCCGTTCCGTCGATTGATTTACCGGACCTTGTGCGGATCGGGTCCGTAGGAGTTTTCGCCCGCGCTGCCCTTGAGGAAGCCGCAGACAACCAACAGATAAAGCCCGAGGCACAATCCCGCAAGACCGACGACCACGTTGATGACCGAGGGCATCGGCATGTAGAGCCCGCCATCCGCAGTCATCTGCAGGTTGAAGGCAAGCGCCTGAACCAGGTAGAGCTGGATCAAAAGACCGATGACCAGATAGGCCCAGACTTCACGGCCACTTCTGCCGCGGTCATGCCGCCGCTTGATCATCAGCGCCGCAGTCGGGAAAGCGAAGATCAGCGTGATGATCAGCGTCACCCAGCCCGACGTGCGCAACGCCCCGAGAATCGCCTCATTGTCGAACGGCATGCCGCCATCCGAACCCGGGCCCGTCGCCACAGCATTGAACATTGGCACGCCGAATAGAGCGGCAAAGATGAAACCCATGATCACCGCAGCAACCCCGAGCACCACTATGCCGAGCCAGAATTGACGGCGCGCAATGCGCCCCTGAGTCGTGAGGAACAGATCGTGCAGATTGTCCACCGGATGGCCCCTTCAGGTGTGGCACCTTGCCGCCAGTGTGAGTCTACCCAAGGTTCAACCGGATGCAAGCCCCGAACCAATTGAAGGGTCAGGCGCCGGTCCTGGCGCCTGACAGTGCGGGAAGTTGCAATCGCTAGCGATGACCGTAGCTATTTTGCCCCTAGCGGATCGGGCCCGTAGGAATTTTCGCCGGCATCACCCTTGAGAAAGCCGCAGACCACCAGCAGGTAAACTCCCAGCGCAAGCCCAACCAACCCGATTCCCATGCTCAGAAGCGTCGGTCCGGGGAATTGCATTCCACCCATTTCGTTCATGGTGAAGCCGAGCCCGAGCGCCTGAATGAGGTTCGAAAGCAGCAACACGCCGATATAGATCCAGACTTCGATACCCGATGAATTGCGGTCGTGCCGCCGTTTGATCATCAGATTGGCGATCGGATAGGCGAAAAGAAGCGTCATGATCACGCTGACCCACCCGGCCCGCGCCATCGCCCCCAGGATGGCGGCGGAATCGATCTGAACGCTGCCGTTCTGCCCAAACGACATCATGTTCGCGCCAAACATGGAAACGCCGAACAGGGCGGAAAGAATGTACGAAAGGACCACGCCGGCAACGATGAGAATGATCGTGCCGATCCAGAATTGCTGACGGCCGATACGGCCTTGCGACGACAGAAAAAGCGACTGCAGATTGTCCATGATTCGTCCCTTGGTGCGGCACCTCGCCGCAGGCCGGAACACTACTCCGCGCCATGGGGGATTCAAGAACGATGTGCGTCAGTCCCTCAGCAGTTCGTTGATCGACGTCTTCGACCGCGTCTGCTCGTCGACGCGCTTGACGATCACTGCGCAATAAAGGCTCGGGCCCGGCTTGCCGTCGGGCAGGGGCTTGCCCGGCATCGAACCGGACACCACGACCGAGTAGGGCGGCACGCGGCCCATGTGAACCTCGCCGGTATTGCGATCGACGACCTTTGTCGACTGCCCGATGAAGACGCCCATGGAAATCACCGATCCCTCGCCGACCACGACGCCTTCGACCACCTCGGAGCGTGCCCCGATGAAACAGTTGTCCTCGATGATTGTCGGCCCCGCCTGCATCGGCTCCAGAACCCCGCCAATGCCGACCCCGCCGCTGAGGTGCACGTTCTTGCCGATCTGGGCGCATGAGCCGACCGTCACCCATGTATCGACCATCGTGCCCTCGTCGACATAGGCACCGAGGTTGACGAACGACGGCATCAAAACCGCACCCTTGGCAATATGGGCGGAATGCCGGACGATCGAACCCGGAACCGCGCGAAATCCCGCCTCGCGGAACCGGTTCTCGCTCCACCCGGCGAACTTGGAAGGAACCTTGTCCCACCAGTGCGAACCGCCCGGGCCACCCGGGATCAGGTCCATGTCGTTGAGCCGGAAGCTCAAAAGCACAGCCTTCTTCGCCCACTGATTGACCGTCCAGCCGTCAGCGCCCTTTTCCGCCACACGCAGCACTCCGCTATCGAGCAGGTTGAGCGTTTCCTCAACCGCCTCGCGCACCGCGCCCTTGGTCGAAAAACCGATGGCATCGCGGTTGTCGAATGCCTCTTCAATGGTGGCTGCGAGATCGGAATGGGACATCAGGCTCTCCGGGTCGGGTCGAAGTCGGCGGACAATAGGGGCAGAAGCGCCAAAAATCAAAGCGCGCTTCGCCGCGCTTTCAACGCGTGGCGAACCAGCTCCGGGCGGCACCCACCGACATAGTGCCTTAACTTTCGGCTGGCACAATTTGCCGCGAATTTGATGAGGTTTTGAAGCACACCATGGCCCGCCGCCTGCACCACACGCCCCTGCGCACCTCGAAACAGGATATCGAGGTCGCACGGCGCATTCCCGACACGCCGCAGACCCGCGCCGCCTCCTATCGCCTGGCCTTCTCCGACGAAGACTTCATGACCTCGAACGAGATGCGGGGCGTGCGCTTCCAGCTCGAATATCTCAAGCCCGAGCTGTGGCTCCGCGACCATGGCATCGAATCGACCGTTGTCCTGTTTGGCGGCGCCCGCATTCCGGAACCGGGCAAGGACCCATGGGCCGCCCGCACGCCTCAGGCGCGTGAAAATCTCACCAAGGCCTCACGCTACTACAATGAAGCCCGCCGCTTCGCCCAATATGCCTCACTGACCTCCAAGGCGATGGACTATTCCGAATACGTCGTGGTCACGGGCGGTGGTCCGGGCGTGATGGAGGCAGGCAATCGCGGCGCCGCGGACGTCGACGCGCCTTCGATCGGCTTCAATATCGTCTTGCCGCACGAACAGGCGCCGAACCAGTACGTCACGCCGGAATATTGCTTCAACTTCCACTATTTCGCGACGCGGAAGATCCATTTCCTCATGCGCGCCAAGGTGGTTGCCATCTTTCCCGGCGGCTTCGGTACGCTCGATGAGTTCTTCGAAACACTGACCCTCATTCAGACGGGGCGCATGGAGCAGATACCGCTCCTGCTGTTTGGCGGCGATTTCTGGTCGCGCGCCATAAATCTCAAGGCGCTCGAAGAGGCCGGCACGATTTCGCCCGGCGACACCGATCTCTTCACCATCGTCGACAGTGCCGATCAGGCCTGGCGCATCGTTCAGGACTATTACGAACTACCCGCCATCCACCTCGACGGAACCGCTCCGCTTACGGATTGAGAACGATCGTCTGCGTGTAGCCGCCGTTGCAGGTGTAGCAGCAGTCCGTGCAATATTCCGCATTGTTCGGCCCGACGCCCCAGTATAGGTCCGAGCGGTTCCGCACCCAGGCGCCAAAACAGATCTTTTCGCCCTTGTTGCAGCTGAGCGCGAATTCGTGCGTGTCGTAGTCCTCGAGCAGGTAGACCTGGCTGTTGCCCGGCCAGACATAGTTGCGGTCCTGCGAATAGAATTCGAGGCTGACAACGTTGGGGTGCTGGCTCTGGATGTAGAATGTGACGTCGCCCGCCACGGCCGGTCCCACCCACATCGCAAGCGCGGTCATCAAGGCGCCGAGCGCCATCAGAAGTCGAACCATTGCGTCCCTCCTTGGTTCGAATGGGAGCGCCACATGAGGCGCGGCGCTCCGGAACGGTTTACTGGTTGGCCGTGATGGTCACGCCGAGCGAATCGACCAGAACCTTTGGTGTCGAAGCCAGCCCGATGAACGAGATCAGCGGCAGCGGCTGGCTTGGCTCGATCCTCAGCTCGATATTCTTCGGATCGTTGACGAACTTGGTGATTTCCGCCTCGAGCTTGTTCTTGAGATCGTCAAGCTGCAGGTCGGTCATCGCGCCCGTCATCTCGCTCAGCATCTGCTTGACCATTTCCTGGCGCGACGTGCCTTCGTCCCGTTCCATCACCGTCATGGCGCGGTTGAGCACGCCGTAGTCGTCGTAGCGCAGGGTGAAGGAATTGAAGAACCCGCGCGACGCGAGGCCCATGCCCACTTCCATCATCTGCTGCTGCGAGGCCGGATCTTCCGGGTCCATGTTCGCTGAAAGCGTCCGCAACTGTTCGATCACGTCCGGAGTGACGCCGGTGAAATCGAACGAGAAGCTGAACTGCCCGAAATCCTCAGCGCCCATCACGAACGAGCGGATAATGAGATGTCCGTCGGTCAGCGACCAATAGGCGTCGCTCGTCAGGTAGCCCTTGATGCTCTTGGTCCCGACGATTTCGGCTTCGGATCCGGTCGGCGGCTCAGGCGCATTTTCGAGGTGGAAGAGAATTGAGGGCAGGTCGGTCTTTGTGGTGAGCTCGGTCGCCTCTGGCCCCTGGCTCGGAACAAAGCTCGTTTCCCCCACGGCCGGCGCGATCTCGAACGCCAGAACGTCGTCGATCTTGATGGTGATCGGCCCGAT
The DNA here is from genome assembly GCA_020638095.1 of Hyphomicrobiaceae bacterium. GTDB lineage: Bacteria > Pseudomonadota > Alphaproteobacteria > Rhizobiales > Devosiaceae > JACKJF01. The sequence goes on from JACKJF010000003.1 coordinate 978,290, forward strand.
GGACGATCCGCCCACCCAGGAGAGAATGTCATAGATGGTCGGATCGCCCTTCGGAATCCGGACGCTCGAATAGGAGACCTCGTCGATCGTGACATCGACATCGTCCACCTTGAATTCCATCTGGGGCACGAAAATCTTGTCGGCGAGATAGGCGTTGCCGTCCGCGGAATCGTGCAGACCCTTGATGACGAGCGGCGCAGGCAGCTGGAAGGCGCCGTTGGCGTCGACCGGAACATCGAGCTCGGCGAACGCGTCCCGGAGCGCCGTCGAGTTCTTGAGGCGCGCGCGCACCTTGTTGATGGTGATTTCGTCGCCGCTGACACTGACGTCCTTCAGTCCGACTTCATAGCCGGATGCGTCCAACAGCCGGGTGAGAGCGGCGAGCGCACCGTCGACATCCTGGGCGGATGCAGGCCCGGCCAAAAGCCCGCCAAAGGCCATCGCAGCCGCGAGATAAAGGCTGCGCACGCTATTCGTCTTGATCATGATGGGTTTGTCCTCTCCGGTGATCTTCGGTGCCCCGAACTGAACATGCCGGCGCGTCTTCCGGGTTCAAAGGGACGCCAAAAACTGTTTCAAATCTTCAGTCAGTTCGTGAATGTGCGGGGCTTTGTGATCGCGGTCAAGCTCCCACGCATCGACTTGATCGTGCCGCCAGTCCGGGTGCGCGACGACCTGAATGGTCGACATTCCCATCTGATGCGGCACGACGAGGTTCTTGTCGAGATCATCGAACATGGCCGCCCGGGACGGATCGATCGCGAAATGGTCGACAAAGGCGTCATAGGCCGAGCGGATCGGTTTCGGCGAAAAGCTGCTGTCGCGAATGTCGAACAGGCCGTCGAACATTTCAGGATCACCGCCCAGTCGCTCAAGAACCTTTCGGGCGTGGCCGGCATCGGCATTGGTGAAAATGAACTTGCGTCCCGGCAGCCCGGCGATCAGCCCGACGAGTTCGGGGTCGGGTTCGACCGACGAATAATCGATCCTGTGCACGGTATCGAGATAGTGGTTCGGGTCGATGCCATAGTGGACCATCAGTCCGTTCAGCGTCGTGCCGTGGTCGCGGTAATAGTCCTTCTGCAGCTTTCGCGCTGCGTCATGTTCGAGGCCGGTGACGTCGATCATGTACTGGGTGATCAACAGATCGATCTGGGCAAAGAGGTTGCATTCACGCGGATAGAGCGTGTTGTCGAGATCGAAGATCCAGTCGGTGACGTGTGAAAGGCTGGCGGCGCGCATGAATCCCTCGGCGGACCGGCCCGACTATACCGCCAAGCCGCCGCACCGCAACCGCGCGCCGGGCTTTGATCACAACCCGCGTCGCGACGTCTTTCGTCCGCAGGTCTCAGGCCGGAGCAATGCGATAGGCGCACCGCCGTCCGCCGCTGAAAAGGTGCTCCGCACGCTCGACCGTCGCAGTTGCGCCCATGGCGAGGCGAAAGAGATCGAGCTCGGACCGGCAGAACCCCTGGCAGGCTTCCGCCGCTGCGCAAATCGGGCAATGGTCCTCGATCAGCAGCAACGCGCCGTCGTCGAGAGGCTCAAGGCGCGCCATGTATCCATCGCGGTCGCGGATGGCGGCCAGGGTTTCGGCGCGCTGCCCAAGGGCACTTCCGCTGATCGCAGCATATTCCTGCCGCTGCCGTTCTTCGCGCGCGCCGACGAGCCGCTCAAGCCCGGCCGATCCATAAAATTCGCTTATGTCGCTGAGGAGCTCAGCCGTCATGGCCGCATGCCGGTCGGCAAACTGGCGATGTCCCGTGCCGGTCAGTTCGAAAAATCGCCTTGGGCGTCCACGTCCTTCAGGCCGGTCGATGGTTCGCACCAGGCCGTCTTCGCTCAGGCCCTGCAACGCCTTGTGGGCGCCCATGAGCGACAGTGAAAACTGGTCGGCAATTGCCTGTGCCGTCAGGGCACCGTCGCGCTTGAGCGCCAACAGAATGCGGTCGCGGGTTCGATCTTGCGCCATGGATGAATATTTAAACGAAGCGGTTGATAAAGCAAGCCGCGACCGGCTCCGTCAGCGCGTCACCGGCACAACGATGCCATTGGGTCCGACGTCCGGCACCGCGGGTGCCCGGCCGACGATCCAGTCGCGGAAGGCCCGGATTTGTGGGGCATTCCGCCGGGCATGCGGATAGACCAGCCAGTAACCGAAACTTCCCGCGCAAACGAGCGGAAAGGGCTGGACCAGCCAACCGGCCTCCAGTTCGCGCCGGTAAAAGGCAGGCGTCAGCATCGCCACGCCGCGCCCGGCGAGCGCGAGGTTGCCTTCGAGAAACTGCGAGTCGACCACAAGTTCCGGCCCGCTTTGCCCTGGAACCTCACCAACGCCAGCCGCCGCAAACCAGAGGTGCCACCATGGATCGTTGGGCCCGATCCGATGAAGTTTCAACAGGTCTGCGGGTTCCCGGACCTCACCGGCAAGGCTGGGCGCGAGCATCGGCGCGAAATCCGCGCGAATGAGCAGGTGCGACACGAGCCCCGGCCAGTCTCCCTTGCCGGACCGGATCGCGACGTCGACTTCGCTTCGGTTGAAGTCGATGAGGTCCTGCGACACGTCGAACCGCACCGCGATGTTGGGAAAGTTGAGCTGAAACTCGCCGATATGATCGACAAGCCATTTGGCCGCGAACGATTGCACCACGCTTATTGTGAGGACCGTCTGGGCCTTTTGCCGGCTTGCCGAAAACGTCTGCCGGATGAGCTGGAAGGCTTCGATCATTCCTGGAGCCAGCCTTTCGCCGGTTTCGGTCAGAGTCAGCCGTCGCGGCAACCTCAAGAAAAGCGGCGCCCCGACCCGCTCCTCCAAAATCTTGATCTGGTAGCTGACCGCCGCCTGGGTCATGCCGAGTTCGGTCGCGGCGCGGGTGAAACTGAGGTGGCGCGCCGCCGCCTCGAACGCGCGCAATGCCGACAGCGGGGGAAGGGGTTCGTCCATTTGTCATAAGCCCTCTTTATGGGAGGTATCTGACATTCGATTCGATTTCAACCCGCCGGACGCCCATATTCGGGCCAGAAACAACCTGAGATCATCAGGAGGGACAAATGACGCGCTTTTCCATCATCGAGGCATTGGCCTCGCTTCTGCCATTGGCTGCTTTGACTTCACCATCCGCCAGGCCGAAACGTTCGGGCGCCGGGCGCACCGCCGGCGACATTGGCGCATTGTCGGGCCATTTGCAGCGCGACCTCGGCCTTATCGACGCGAGTGGTGATTCCGCTTCGCGCGGCGGCCGGTTCCAGATCGGTTACAGCAACCCGTCATTTGATCGAATTGTCTTTCCGCGGCGTTGAGAGGCCGTTCGGGATCAATCGGCCTCAGTTTACGATCAGCGTACCAGCGCCGTAATCGGTGAAAAGTTCGATCATCACCGAATGCTGGACCTTGCCGTTGAGAATGACGACACCCTTGACCCCGCGGTTGAGCGCATCGATGCAGGTTTCAACCTTGGGGATCATGCCGCCGTGAATGGTGCCGTCGGCGATCAGGGCCCTGGCCTCGGCAACCGTCAGTTCGGGAATGAGTTCGCCCTTTTTGTCGAGAACGCCGGGCACATCGGTCAGGAACAAAAGCCGTTCGGCCGCCAGCGCGCCGGCGATCGCCCCGGCGAATGTGTCGGCATTGATATTGTAGGTGTGGCCGTCCCGTCCCGGCGCGACCGGTGCGATCACCGGAATCATTGCTGAAGTGGCAAGAAGGTCGAGCAGCGTGCGGTCCACCTCGACCGGTTCGCCGACGAATCCGAGGTCGATCACCCGTTCGATATTGCTGTCGGGGTCGACAACCGTGCGATGGACCTTCTCGGCAAAAACCATGTTGCCGTCCTTGCCGCAAAGCCCGATGGCCCATTCGCCCTCGGCATTGATCAGCGCCACGATCTGCTTGTTGATCGAACCGGCCAGAACCATTTCGACGATCTCGACGGTCTTCTCGTCGGTCACGCGCAATCCGGCCTCGAAGCGCGTGTCGATCTCCATCTTCTTGAGCATTTCGGCGATCTGCGGTCCGCCCCCATGCACGACGATGGGGTTGACGCGCGACTGTTTCAGCAGGGCAATGTCCCGGGCGAATGCCTTGCCCAGGGTTGCGTCGCCCATCGCGTGGCCACCATATTTGACCACCACCGTCTTGCCCTCGTAGCGCTGCATGAAGGGCAGGGCATTGGCCACGATTTCGGCATCGTGGCTGAGCTTGTCTTTGTCGGTCATCCCTCGCTCCGGTCTCGGTTTTCCCTGTCCTAACCGGACAAGCGGCAAATGTCTTTACCCAATCACGGGTGGCGCACCGCTTTGAAATCGGCGCGAAAACCTTCTATGGAAAGGCATCCGGACCTCACGAATCATCATGCGCTTCACCATCATTTATCTGGGTCACACGCCAGCCTCGATGCTGGACCGGTTCGATAAGTATCCCAATCAGTTTCAGAGCCTGCTGACACCGGCCTTTTCCCGCGAAGTCAGCTTCGACCAGGTGCGGGTCATCGAAGGCGAACCGGTCCCCGATCCCGCCAATCTCGATGGCATCATCATTTCCGGCTCTGCCTATGGCGTTTACGATGAGGTCGAGTGGATGGAGCCGATGCGCCGGTTCGTGCGCAAGGCCTACGATCTTGGCAAGCCCATGCTCGGCGTCTGTTTCGGCCACCAGATCATCGCCGATGCGCTCGGCGGCAAGGTCGTCAAGTCCGAAAAAGGCTGGAGCCTTGGCCGGCATGTCTACGTGGTCGACCGCGAGGCACTGGGGCTACCCGAAGAGCCCCACGATATTGCCCTCGCAGCCAGCCATCAGGATCAGGTCGTCGAGCCGCCCAAAATCGCGACCCCGTTTCTGAAGTCCGACTTCACGCCGGTTGCCGGGCTCGTTTACGACAACAAGGCGACGATCACCGTTCAGCCGCATCCCGAATTCAACCACGACTATGCCCGCGCGCTCTGCCGCCTGCGCCTCAACGATCCCTATCCCGAAAACTATGTCGTCGAGCTCGAGCGGACGCTCGACGAACCGCTCGAGCGTAACCTCATGGGCCAATTGATCGCCGATTTTCTGACCAAGGCCGCCTGACTGGTCAGGCGACGAGAGCCGCGATTTCCGCGCGAAGCTCAGCGATTCCGGTGCCCTTTTCCGACGACGTGAGGACCAGCGACGGGTGCGCTGCCGGACGCTTGACGATCGCCTTCGCGGTTGCGGCCGCAACCTTGGCGAGCGCGTCGCTGCTGGGCTTGTCTGACTTGGTCAGGACGATCTGGTAGCTCACGGCCGCCTTGTCGAGCTCGTTCATTAGCGTCAGGTCATGTGCCTTGAGGCCATGCCGTCCGTCGACCAGCACGTAGACACGCCTGAGATTGGGCCGCCCGACAAGGTAGGCATGAATGAGCTTGGTCCAGGCTTCGACCTTTGGCTTCGGCGCTTGGGCGAACCCGTAGCCGGGCATGTCGACGATCCTGAGCGGCGCCAGGTCCGCCTCGAATATGTTGAGTTCCTGCGTCCGGCCCGGCGTGTTCGAGGTCCGGGCAAGATTGACCCGCCCGGTCAGTGCGTTGATCAGCGACGACTTGCCGACATTGGAACGTCCGGCAAAAGCGATTTCCGTGCGATCGGCGGGCGGAAGATCATCGACGCGAACGCAGCCTTTGACGAAGTCGAAGGGGCGGGCAAAGAGCAGCCGCCCCGCTTCGAGCGCCGCCTCGGAATAGTCCGGCGCGTCGGCCACGTTACTTTCCGGGCTTCTGGGTCGCCGTCTTTCTGAGCCCAAGGCTTGAAAGAACGTTCCCGAACAGGTCCACGTCCGCCCCGTTGCGCTTCATGATGAACCATTGCTGCGCGATCGACAGCGTGTTGTTCCAGGCCCAGTAGATCACGAGACCAGCCGGAAACGATCCGAGCATAAAGGTGAAGAAGATCGGCATCAGATTGAAGATCATCTGCTGGGTCGGGTCGGTCTGCGGCGGGTTGAGCCGCATCTGCACCCACATGGTGATGCCCATCAGCAGTGGCCAGAAGCCGAGATGGAGGAACCCGCCGACAACCGGAAGCACCGTCGGGTCGAACGGAATGAGGCCGAAGAGATTGAAGACGTTCGTCGGGTCCTTGGCCGCAAGATCCTGGATCCAGCCGAAGAACGGCGCGTGCCGCATTTCGATGGTGATGAACAGAACCTTGTAGAGCGAGAAGAAGACCGGGATCTGGATCAGGATCGGCCAGCAGCCCGAGAGCGGATTGATCTTCTCGCGGCTATAAAGCTCCATGATCTGCTTTTGCTGCTCGGCGCGGTCGTCGGCATAGCGTTCCTGCAGCGCCTTCATTTCGGGCTGCACTTTGCGCATTTTGGCCATCGATGCGTAGGAGCGGTTGGCCAGCGGAAGGAACAGCGCCTTGACGATCAGCGTCACGCTGAGAATGGCGAGGCCGAAATTGCCGAGGATCGAATAAAGGAACCGGATCAGGAAGAACATGGGCTTGGTGATGAAGTGGAACCAGCCCCAGTCGATCATCAGTTCGAACGAATCGAAGCCATAGGCCTGCTCGTACCCGTCGATAATTGCCTCGACCTTGGCGCCGGCAAAGGCATAGGTCACGTTGTTGGCCGTGCCGCCCGATGCGACCGTAACCGGGGTCTTGTCGATGAAATTGGCGCGGTAGATGCCGGGACCCGACGCCGTTGGCGTGTGCACGAAGCGGGCGGTGATGTCGGTGCCGTCTTCCGGCATGATCACCGCCGCCCAGTACTTGTCGGTGAAACCGAGCCAGCCGCCGGTTGCGTCGTTCTGGATCGTGCCTTCAGAATCGAGATCCTTGTAGGTCTTTTCCTGAAGGTTCGATCCACCCATCACTCCGATTGGTCCTTCGTGCAGAATGAAGAAGTTGGCAAGGTCATGCGGCAGGTTCTGCCTGACCACACGGGAATAGGGGAAGAGCGCGATGTCGCCGCCGGAATTGTTCTCAACGCTGTCCGAGAAACTGAAGAGATAGTCATCGTCGACCGTGATCGTGCGCTTGAAAACGAGTCCGGCGCCATTGTCCCATTCAAGCGTCACGGGCGAACCCGCCGAAAGCGTGGACCCATTGACAAGTTTCCATTGCGAATTCTGGTCGGGTAGCCCTTCGCTGCTGCCGTCGGCACGCACCCAGCCGGTTTCGATAAAGAATCCGTCGGGCGACCCGTCAGGCTGCAGAAGGTGAATAATCGGGCTCGTCGGGTCGACGGCCTCGTTGTATTTCTTCAGCGAAACGTCATCGAGCCGGGCACCGGTCAGATTGATCGAACCGGTGATCGACGCGGTTTCGATCTGTACCCGGTCGGCGGTCGCGGCAAGCGCCGCTTCGCGATCCGCAAAGGTCGCGGTGCTCGCGGCCGCGTCGGGCGCGGGATTGTTGGTCGAAGCGTTCGCGCTCGTGTCTGGCTGCGCGATGTCGGTGTTGGCCTGATCCTGCTGCGCGGTGGCAGCCGCCTGCTGCTGCGCCTTTTCGATTTGCGGCCCCATGACGAAATATTGCCACCCGAAGACGACGGCGATGCTCAAAAGCACCGCGATGACCATATTGCGTTGATCGGGCGACATGGGTTTCTCCGGGGAACGAGGGTCTATCGCGATGGCGACGCGGGGCGAAGCCGGGTCATCTGATGGTCGAGTGCGTCAAGCAGATCGTTGAACTGCGCATATAGGGCTGCCTGCCGTCCAATCAACACATAATCCGTGTTTGTCGCGAACAATTCAGCCTTTTGCCGGACTGCTGCCCTGAGCCGGCGCTTGATCCGGTTGCGCTCGGGCGAATTGCCGGTACGTTTTGTCACAGTGTACCCGACACCGGGTTCGGAAAAGGCGCTCGCGGCGGCCTGCAACACAAAAAACCGCCCGTTTGACTTGGCGCCCCGGGCGGCTTGCACGAACTGTGCCCTGTGTTTGAGGTGTCGCATGCGCATCGGCCTCCGGCCGCAGCCGGCGCCGCCAGATGGCAATCAGGCCGAAAGGCGCTTGCGGCCGCGATTGCGGCGCGCGTTGAGAACCTGGCGGCCGCTTTTGGTCGCCATGCGGGCGCGAAAACCGTGCCGGCGGGTGCGCACCAGTTTGGAGGGCTGATAAGTGCGTTTCATAAATCCACATTGCGCGCCGGGCGCAATTCCTCTTGCATCAATTCGGGCAATTGCACGCTGACGCTTCATCCCGCGGGACAAGAGGCCAGCAAACTCGCGCGGACCTATAGGGAAAAGTGCCCTTCAAGTCAATCTGGCAAAGCGGTCTGAAAAGAGGCCGCCATGCTTCACGCTGCGCTCACGTCAACCGCCTTGCGTATCACTTGCCCTCACATGCTGGTGAGAAGGGGGTCTCAAGTCTATCGTTGCGCGCTAGAGGGAAGTGAAAGCAGACCCCTCCAGCCACTCATGGGCCGCAATGCAGACCGCTATGACCGAAAAACGCTCCCTGACCCGCTTCTGGCCGCTTGCGCTGATCGCCTTGGCGGTTGCGCTCTTTTTCGGACTTGGCCTTCATCGCCAGATTTCCATCGACGGTCTTGCAGTCAATTACGCGGCGATTACCGGCTACGTCGCGGCCAATCCGGTTCTCGCCTATCTCGGCGGCGGCCTGCTTTACGTGGCGGCGGTTGCGGTCGCCTTTCCTGCCGCCTGGATCATCACGGTGGGTTTCGGCGTCGTATTCGGGCTCGTCAACGGCTCGATTCTCGTCATTGTCAGCGCCACCCTTGGCGCCTGCATTCTCTACTGGGCCGCCCGCACGCTTCTGGCCGATTTCTTCCGCGCCCGCGCCGGGCGTTGGCTCAACGACATGGCCGACGGCTTCCGCCGCAATGCTGCCAGCTATCTTCTGTTCCTGCGGCTGACCCCGGTCGCGCCCTTCGTGCTGCTCAATGCGTTGCCGGGCGTACTCAACGTTCCGTTCTTCACCTACGCCTGGACGACCGCGCTCGGCATCATCCCGGGAACTCTGGCCTATGTCTCCGCGGGCGAGGGCCTGCGCGCCATCGTCGCCGAACGCGCGACAGCTTGTGCCGCCGGTGTTCCGCCCTGCGGCGGGCCGCTCAGTCCCTCCGATCTCGTCCGCCCCGAAACCCTCATCGCCATTTCGCTTCTCGCGCTGGTTTCCCTGTTGCCCGTTGTTCTGAAATGGTGGCGTGCCCGCGGTGAAGCGGGTAAAGCGGACCGCTGATCAGAGATTGGGATCGTTCGCACGTGGAAACGCTCAGCCCGGATATTTGTGTTATCGGCGCCGGCTCCGGCGGGTTGACCGTTGCGGCGGCCTCCGCCCAGCTCGGCGCCTCGGTGGTGCTGATCGAAGCCGCCCAGATGGGAGGCGATTGCCTCAACTATGGCTGCGTGCCCTCGAAAGCCTTCATCGCCTCGGCCAAACGTGCCCACACCATTCTTCACACCGAAATGTTCGGGGTCGCGACCGAAAGCCTGAAGGTCAATTTCGGCCGCATCCATGAGCACGTTCAGGGCGTGATCGATGCCATTGCCCCCAATGACTCCGTCGAGCGGTTCGAAGGCCTCGGCGTCCGCGTCATTCAGGAACGCGGCCGGTTCACCGACCGCAACACCGTGACCGCCGGGGACTATCAGATCCGGGCCCGCCGCTTCGTCATTGCCACGGGGTCTCGCGCGGCCATTCCGCCGATCGAGGGGCTTGCCGACGTTCCCTATTTCACCAACGAAACCATCTTTCAGCAGACCCGCAAGCCCGGTCATCTGTTGATTATCGGCGCCGGCCCGATCGGCATGGAGCTCGCCCAGGCTCACCGGCGGCTCGGCGCCGAGGTGACCGTCATCGACATGGCGAGCCCGCTCGCCAAGGACGATCCGGAACTTGTGGCCATCGTCCGCCAGAAGGTCGAGGCCGAGGGCGTCGCCATTCTCGACAAGGCTGCGATCAAGTCCGTTGCTCAGGCCGGTCAGTCGATTGCCATCACCATCGAACGCAATGGCGAGGCGGAAGTGGTAACCGGGTCGCATCTGCTCGTCGCGGCCGGGCGCAAGCCCAATGTCGACGATCTTGGGCTCGATGCCGCCGGGATCAGAACAGACCGGGGTGCGGTGAAGGTCAGCCGGGGTCTTCGCACATCCAACCGCAAGGTCTACGCCATCGGCGACGTGGCGGGGGCTCTGCAATTCACCCATATGGCCGGCTATCAGGCCGGCCTCGTCGTGCGTAATGCGCTTTTCGGCCTGCCGGTGAGGGTGAACACCACTCTCATCCCCTGGGCGACCTACACCGATCCCGAACTGGCGCATGTCGGGCTCAACGAGGCCGAGGCGAAAAAGCGACATGGCGACCGGTTCCGCGTCGTTCGCGTGTCCTATGCCGAAAACGATCGCGCCCGTGCGGAACACCGCACCGAAGGCATGCTCAAGGTCATTTTCGACCGCAAAGGCCGGATTCTCGGTGCGACCATTGCCGGGCTGCAGGCCGGCGAAATCATTTCGCTTTTCGCCTACGCCATTGCCAACAAGCTGACCGCTTCGAGCCTGACGAAATTCGTCGCGCCCTATCCGACGCTGACGGAGCTGGTCAAGCGCGCGGGGGTGGAGTTCTATCGCGATCAGCTCGGCAATCCGTGGCTGGCCCGCTTGCGCCGGTTCGCGCGCTTATTGCCCTGATTTTTCATTCATTGTATGGCCATGCATCATGGCTGAAATCACCGCCAAACCGCCCTTATTTACCGGCCTGTCGACGCGACTGATCGCCATGATCGTGATCGTCATCCTTGCGCTCGAAGTCGTCATCTTCCTGCCCTCGCTCGCCAACGCCCGTGCCAACTGGCTCAACAACCGTCTCGACATCGCCGCCGTTGCCTTAAGGGTGATCGACGCCGTTCCCGCCAACATGACCATTCCGGCCAAGCTGGCCGATAGCCTTCTGACGACCGCCGGCGCCAACGCCATCGCCCTCCGTTCGCCCGCCCGCTCGCAATTGATCGAACGGTCCGACGAACCGATGCCGCATGCCGCGATTACCGCCGATGTGCGCCGTCGCGATCCGTTCTACCTGATCACCGGCGGCCTCGACACGCTGATCAACGGGTCCGACCGCATGCTGCGCATCGTCGGGCCGGCGAATCCGGACGGCACGGCCGCTGCCACCGCCTCGCGCGACGACACGCAACTCATCGAAGTCATCATGTCCGAGGCGCCGCTTCGCGCCGAACTCATCACCTATGCCCGCAACATCTTCCTTCTGTCATTGACCATTGCCATTCTGACCGCGGCGGTTCTGTTCTTCTTCATCAACCGCGACCTGATCCGGCCGATCAAGCGCATGACCGATTCCATCCTGGCTTTCCGCAAGGAGCCCGAAAACGCGTCGCTGATCATCGTGCCGTCCGACCGCAAGGACGAAATCGGCATGACCGAGCGCGAACTCGCCGCCATGCAGTCCGACCTCTTCGCCATGTTGCGTCAGCGCCGCCACCTTGCCGATCTCGGTCTTGCGGTTGCCAAGATCAACCACGACCTGCGCAACACCCTGACCTCGGCCCAATTGCTCTCCGACCAGGTGGCCAATCTCGACGATCCCAATGTGCAGCGTCTCGCGCCGCGGCTCGTCCACACGCTTGACCGCGCCATCGGCTTTGCCCAGTCGGTGCTCTCCTATGGCCGCGAATCCGGTGTGCCGCCCAAGCCGCAGCCGGTCGATCTTCGGGCCCTGCTCGAAGAGGTGCAGTTCGAGGCGGGCCTGCGCGCCCATCCCGGCATCCGGGTCGATAATCAGGTTCCGGACGAAATCCTGCTCCGCCTCGATCCCGACCAGATGGCCCGGGTCTTCACCAACCTCGCCAAGAATGCCCGCGAGGCGCTCGAACCGCTCGCCGAGAAGCGCGACGACCTGACCGTCTGCTTTTCCTATACCGAGGACCAGGACTGGCTGATCATCTCGGTGATGGACAACGGCCCCGGCCTGCCGCCCCGCGCCCGCGAAAATCTCTTCGTCGCCTTCGAGGGTTCGGCCCGCGCCGAAGGCACCGGCCTTGGCCTGACCATTGCCCGCGAACTGACCGAAGCCCATGGCGGCGAATTGGTCTTCGTCGATCAGGAAAAGGGCACCCGTTTCGACGTGCGGCTGCCCGCGTCACTCCTCATTTAGGGCCGTTGCGGGAAGGCGCGCTGAGCCCCAGGAGCGGCTAACCGTCGGCCGCGCGATTGCGGTGTTGATGGGGTTGCCTTGCCCCGCCTGCCGGTATATGCGTTGCCCCCGGTCGCGCCGCCTATGCCGCGCCGGCCAGGCGCCCGTAGCTCAGCTGGATAGAGCACCAGACTACGAATCTGGGGGTCAGGAGTTCGAATCTCTTCGGGCGCGCCATTTCACATTTTCCCATGTTCATGGCTCCTAACATCTTGAATGGTAAGGTGGTTTCGGGAGTTCGAAGTCCTGTTTTCCGGTCGTATGCCACACGCTGCGTAAACGCCAGTTTCAGCACCGTTCGCTTGTCTTCCAGACGGTCGGAAGCCCATAGTTTCCAAGGGTTTGAGAGGAAGTCGCAAGCGAGTTCGAACATTTCCTCGAAGGTGCGCTTGGGACCGGCACCCCGCGACAGTGTTTCGGTCGCAATAAGCTTCTGACGTTCCAGCTTGGCAATGCGTTGTTCGTAGGCGGAAATCGCCGACACGCTTTCGCTTTCGACGATCCGGTCCACGATCTGCTCGATCTGGCGTTCGAGCTTCACGATCTCGACCTTGGCCAACGCCTGAATAGACTTCGCCTGTTCCAGACGCACGTCCCAAGCTTTTCTGAACATGGCCTTCGCCAGATCGAAGAGCTTGGTCGTCGGCGTCATCGCTTTCAGCAGTTCGGCAAACTCGCCTTCGATCTGGTCACGCCTGATCGACTTGCGATTGCTCTCGCAGGAGCGATTGTGACACAGATAGTACGGGTGCCGCTTGCCGGTATTGGATTTCGACCAACCGGCGGTGAGCGGCCTGCCGCAATCGCCGCACACAACAAATCCGCGAAGCGGAAAGTCTGCATTGATATCGGCGCGCGCAGGCACCTTCGCACCGCCTCTCAGGCGGTCCTGAATGCGCTGGAAGGTGGCGAGGTCAATCAACCCTTCGTGCTTGCCTTCGCGCAGGCCGATATCCCATTTCGGCACTTCGATATATCCCGCGTAGGTCACGCGGGTGAGAATGTCATTCACACGCTGGTTGCGGATTTGCCCGTCCGGCAAATCCTTCGGGAACTCGGGCTGACTTTCGAGAAAGCGCTTCACTTCCGCTTGCGTGTCCAACCGGCCCGCCGCGTAGCCTTCCAGCGCTTCCTGTACGATGGACGCCAGCGGCTCGTTCCGCACCAGCACCTTGCCGTGGCCATCGCGCTTGTCATACCGATAGCCGACCGGCGCTTGGAAAACGTAATACCCGTTCATGCAGCGGGCCTGCATACGGTTGAGCGTTTGCTCGCGGTTCTTGCGGCTTTGATGCTGGGAGACAGACGCGAGAATGTACTCGTGCAATTCCCCGTTAGCATCCTCGCGGAATTCAATCGACGGCGACTCCAGAATGCCGCCCGCTTCGAGGATCGCCGCGCGCAAATCGAAATGCACCCGCACATTTCTAGCGAATCTCGATAGGTCGTCGATGATGACGACATGCGGGTTGCGCCGATCCGATTGCAGGAAGGCGAGCAAGGATTGCATGCCACGCCGCTCTGCCGTTTGCCCCGTCAGATCGTCGGTGAACACGCGCTTCACGGTGTAGCCCTTGAAGCTCGCATATTGACGGCAGCGCGTTTCCTGCGAGTTCAGGCCGTCGCCGCGCTTAGTCTGGGCCTTGGAGGACACGCGGCAATAGATGACCGCATCGCGGACATTATGTGCCGGTTCGTTTTTAAAGTTCATGGCGATGGCCTCCCTTCGTCATTCGGGATCGGCGCACGGCGCGCGCTATCCGCGATGACCTGTTGCACAGGTTCAATGCCGAAGCCGAGATCAACGAATTGAACGATGATGGTCCACAGCGTCTCAAGCAGCTCTTGTTCCTGCTCTTCGCTCAGACCCATGTCTTCGACGTATTGACGGTAGTCATCGACGTTCAACGTCAGCGCCGGACGACCGGCGGGATCGACTACCTGTATGCCTTGAGTCTCGTCCTGCGGCGGACTCGCGTCAACAATTTCTGTGTTGGAAGGCTGGGGATACTTTTCGACCATGTTTTCTCCGTGCGCGGTTCCTTTCCTGCTCGTTGTCGGTTGCCTCTTTATGTCCAATAAAATAGAACATAAAGGGAACAAACTATCTCACAGCCTAAAGTGAGAGAGCAAGAAATATCTGGGATTTATTTCCCTAGACGGAGCGCCGGAGGCCAAACATCACATTGGTCGAGTTTCCTTCTACTGAGGCGTTAATTGAATCCAGACAATCGTTAATACTTCCCTACCGCCTTGCTCGCGGGCTGAACCGCTGCAAAATAGGAGCATTGGTGAGCGGCCCTATTGTATAGGACACGAGGCCGAGGATGCTGGATATGGAAAGAAAACGGTCACCGGCGTTGACCGCAAGATGTGTGTGGTATGACCACACATCTTGGCAAGGGGAACCCGCTGGCGCGTTCCCCGTTGCATCCCCTCCGGCTCGTGACGTGCGACAGGCATCGAACCTTCCGCGCGTCATACAAACGTAATCGCCGTTTGATCCCTCGCAGGCGTTTACCCGCTGCACCGCCAGTCAGGGAGCCTCCACGCTCCCCGACACCCCATGGCGAGGGGCCTGCTCGTGCCCCTTCGATCCCAGAGGCAGGGCTTGGAGACTTTCCTCTCCACCTGCACCGAACCATGCACAAGCGAACAGCCTGCTTCAGCGGAGATCAATTGATATCCTTGAACGTTACGGAAAAACAAATGAAGCCAAAAGGAAGGCTTCGACGGAGTTACGATGTTCTGTCACAATGAGATATGCGAATCGACTTCTCCAATCACGATGAAAACGCCTTGGAATTAACCGCCGATCCCCTCGTTGGGCGTGCGCGGAGTGAGCAAATTTTTGTGGGTTGTGATGCCGCGACGCGCGCACAAGAAATCGATTGGGACTTCCCGTCGCGCACGGTGGGTGATGCCCTCGAAGGTGTTCATCCGTATCCCGCAAAGTTCATTCGCGAAATTCCCGGAACATTGATCGATCTGTTCCCTCCGCAGGCGGGCACAATCGTTTTCGACCCTTTCTGCGGCAGTGGAACCACTCTGGTTGAAGCTCAGCGACGCGGTTTCCAATCGGTCGGGGTCGATCTTAACCCGATTGCGTGTCTGATGAGCCGTGTTAAGACCGCTGCTTTGGCCAATGGTCTAGCGGCTGCAGCACGAAATGCGAACGAATGGGCGCAAAAGCATGAAGCACCCATTCCTAATATCCCAAACCTAGATCACTGGTTTCAGGCTGATGTGCAGGCTGCGTTGGCCTCTCTGGCTGCAAGTGTTGAGCGAGCCGATGCTCCTCACCAAGATGCCCTGCGCGTGGCTCTGTCCAGCATTGTGGTGCGTGTGTCTCGGCAAGAGAGCGATACACGTTACGCCGCCATCGATAAGAATGTTGATCGCAACGACGTGTTTAAGGGGTTTATCGCGGCCGCAACAAAACTGGAGGAAGCTCTCCACAAAAGAAGTCATTCTTTGGTGTCTTCCAAGGTGTTGGAGCGTGATGCCCTTTCATTGACAGCCGACGACATTGGTAGCCCCGTAGGGTTAGTTGTCACCTCACCACCATACCCGAACGCCTATGAGTACTGGCTCTATCATAAGTACCGCATGTTTTGGCTTGGCTTTGATCCGATCGCAGTAAAGAGCCTTGAGATCGGTGCTAGGGCACACTTTTTTAAAAAGAACCGTCATACAGCCGAACATTTTTCACACCAGATGGACGTTTTATTGGCGTTGCTCGAAAAAGTCATTGTTGCGGATGGCCATATTTGCATTGTTGTTGGGAGATCGATCATACATGGAAAGCAAGTCGATAATGCACGCGATATTGAAGCTTTAGCGCAGAAACGCGGTTTCAAGAGAGCTTTTGTTACCGAGCGTAAAATCGCAGCAACACGAAAGGCGTTCAACCTGTCTCATGCCAATATCAAGACAGAGACGATACTGGTTATGAGAAGAACATGACTGAATTCCGAATTGCTTGGCATCAATATCGCTATTTTCCGTACGAGCGTGAATTAGCACGAAGGGAGGCGGTATCGCTTTTAGGGCTTGATGGCGTTGAAGAAGCCTTTGACGGATTAGTCGTGCCCTCTGACGTTTCAAAAGACGACGTTGAGAGGCTTACCTACTTCGCAAGCCTTAGAAATGGTCACGACATCTTTGCGACTATGCAAAGTAAACTTGAAAGTTCAGTGAGCCTTCAAAAGCGACAAGCGACCCGCTATTCTGTCCATGGACTACATGAATACAAAGGTAAATTTAACCCTCAGGTTGCTAAATCTCTAATGAACATCTTTAGGGTGGGGCCCGGTTCGCGAGTCCTTGACCCGTTTTGTGGTAGTGGAACGACGCTTATTGAAGCCGCTCAACTTGGCGCTGACGCTGTTGGGACCGACCTCAATCCCTTCGCGATATTTCTGGCTGATGCAAAGCAGTTGGCTCTCAGTACTTCCGCTACTGAGCTGCGGTCCATACTTCAGTCGCTTGATAAACGACTTAAACGCAGCAAGAGGTACCGTGTTAATATCAAGGATGATCGCCTCGCATATCTGGGCCAGTGGTTCGAGCCGAAACAATTGGTCGCGATCGAGAGTTTGCGAGTAGAAATCGAAGACGTTTGTGGGTCGCTTGCGCCTGTCTTTTTGACCATCGCTAGCGACATGTTGCGAGAGTACTCACTGCAGGATCCGAACGACCTCCGCATAAGACGACGCAGCACGCCGCTCCCAGATGCGCCCTTTGCGAAAGCATTTCTTGAAAAGGCATTGCATACGATTGATCGTGTAGATGCCGCCCAGAAAGTAGTTGGCATCAATCTTGGCACGGCGCGCGCTAAGCTGTTGGATAATACAACAATAAATTCGAGAACTTTCAGCGGTAAGTTTGATTGCGCAATTACAAGTCCACCTTATGCCATGGCTTTACCTTATATTGATACGCAGCGTCTTTCGCTTGTGTGGTTAGGTTTGATAGAGCCAGCCGAGGTTCTGCCGCTGGAAAGCCGGCTGATTGGGAGTCGTGAAATGCGTGGATCGACGAAGCGCGATTTGATCGACGCGCTTCGGACGAACGTTGATAATATACCTTCCGGTCAACTTAAACTCTGCCGCAAGCTTGCAAATTCCCTGAAGGAAAAAGATGGTTTTCGCCGACAGGCGGTTCCCATGCTTATGTATCGATACTTTTCTCTTATGCAAAATTCTTTTGTGGCGGTCAGAAAGTCGATGAAACGTAATGCGCCGTTCGCATTGGTTGTCGGGCATAATCATACCACGTTGGGTGGAAAGCGTTTCGACATCGATACCCCAAGGCATCTGGCAGAAATTGCAGTGGGCGTTGGATGGACCCTTGATGAACTGATGCCATTACAAACGTATCAACGCTACGGATATCATTCTGCGAACGCAGTGGCTGCTGAAACTTTGATTTTGCTGAGAAGCAAATGATTGAGTTGACGCTTCATCCAAATGTTTATGCAACCGGTCCTAGCAAAGGATTGGTTCCGCTCTTGGAGCGTGTTTGGGTCAGAGATAACACCCCCGGCGATGGCGATTTTTTTCTGCTTTCAGGATTTGCGAATTACAACGGAGGTGTCCGATTTTTTGAGGTGTTCAAGAAACACATCGAAAAGGGAGGTCGCGTCCAAGCTTTTTTCGGGGGGAGTACGAGGCAGCGCCTCACTAGCAAGCAAGTAGTGACCCAGCTTCTAGACATTGGTGTTGACGTTCGGATCATAAACCGAAAACGACTTATGCATGCAAAGAGTTACGGCTCATTGAACTCGGATGGCCAGTACGTCGTTGTCACAAGCGGCAATTTCACAGGTCCGGGTATGACCCAAAACGTAGAGATGGCATTGCTCCTTGATCGCGATGCAAGCAAGACCATTGGCTTCTCTTGGGAACAAATGACAGAGGCCATGCTCAAGCAGAAGTGGGATATCCATGCTCCTACTTTAGCTAAACCGACCGCACCCGGCTGGCAGTTGCTCTACGATGAAGAGGCCGGTGACGTTGTACTTGATGAAACCGATGAAGTGACCATGTTGCTCCGACTCGGGCATCCAGATACCGCACGCATCATGGCAGACCCCGGTACAGCCGCCGGAAAAGGTAGTCAGTATTTTTGGCTCAGCAAAGATTCATATGGTTTCTTTCCTCCGCTTACAATCAGGAATGAAAAAGGCACGAAAGCAACGTTTTCAACGCTTATCGATATGAACTACATAGACTTAGGTAGACAAGAAGAAGCACGAGTGACATTTGAGGCCGAGAACAATTTAGATTTTAGACTAGGCACGGGGCCCCTGCGTTACACAAAGATAGCGAAACCGGGGGACTTGGCCGCAATCACGCGGGTCGGTGAGCATCGTTATGAGCTACGCATATTCCAAGATGGATCGTCGCACTTCGCCGAACTTTCATCGTATGCAATCAATTTTATCGGACACAAAGGGAAGTCATACGGGTATCTTGCCAATAGCGAATTCCAAGAGATTATTGGTGCTAAAGTAGGGAAAATACTACACTCTTAATTGCATAACATTCTCTATTTTGACCGTATTTGTAGGTTGCCCGATGCGGACTATGCATATCTATGATCAGCTTTATGGATTGTTCTTTAGTTTGGATTTCCACCAATTGGCGCCCCCTTCTCGCGGCCTCAGCTCTCGTGAACCCAGCCTGTAGTCTCGGCCCTTCGGCTTCGATCCCTCGCGCTAATGCTTTAGGGCTTTGCCCTCGGCGCACTTCAAGAAAAATAGACGGTCTCCCGAGGCTCGGGCTGCGCCCTGCGCCCGCCGTCGATTTTTCTCTTCCGTTTGCACACCCATCCTCGCCGGAAGGCAGGGGTTGCATGCGCAGCCCATTTCTGACGGAAGGAAACAAAGGAGATGACCACTTTTTACGCCCAGCCCTACGATATTTCGGCAAGCGGCTTCTATTTCGAGACGATGGCAGACTACACGGAGAAATCCGGCAAAATTCGCAACGACTATGGCCAGCCGGTGGAGGAATTCGAAATCCAGTTTATCGATGGTGAGCTAATTGACGTTGAACTGTGCAACGCCATCGGCATCAATCAGGCCAACATCGGCGACGTAATCGACGGGATTGATAAATGGAGCGATGACGACAAACGCCAGATCATTCTGGCAGTCGGTGACGGATACAGCTTCGATCCGAAGACGGACGATCCGGCGGGTTTCGACGTGACGATTTACGAACTTGATTCCATGCGCAAATTGGCCGAGCAATTTATCGACGAAGGCCTATTCGACGACATTCCCGAAAATCTGGCGCCTTACATCGATTGTGATGCTATCGCCCGCGATCTTGGATTTGACTACACGTTAACGACCGTTGCCGGTCAGCGGTTGATCTACCGCACATGCTAAATTGGGAGCTTGGGGGCAGCGCCCCCAGCCTTTGATTAAAGGGATTCGATCCGTTCCCTTTCCCGATAGTAGGACGACGTCCAGATCATCGCTGGCCAGTCTTCCTTGATTTTCAATACCCGCTTCTGGAACGCGATGTCGGCGGGATTTACCGAGCGGATCGGCAGGACCAGTTCGACCAGTTCGTCGATCCTGAATATGGCCGCGAACAACTGATCGGTCGCCTTGGACATGGCCATGCGGACTTCCCAGCGCTTGGCGTCCCATACCTTGCCTTTGGCGATCTGGTGCGCCATCAGCTTGCCGCACTCTTCCCCGAAACGCTGCCGCCGCTCTAGTTGGATGGCCATTTCGTCGGCCAAAAGCTGCATTGCCGGTGTCATGGTGTCGGGCGCATGAACGATTGCCGCGTGAACGCTGGACGGTATCGCCGCCAGTGACAGTCCGGCGGCGCAGGTGGCAACGAAGCCGCGCCGGTTCATTCCAGTCAGTTTTTCCATGTCTGTTTTCCCTTGGTTACGCATACAGATGTTCTAAGCGGCGCAGCGCCCGCGACAGCGTGGCGCTCGATACGCCATAGCCCTTGGCCACCGCGCCGATGGTTTGTTTGCCTGTTTCAAGATGACGCGAGGCTTCCGCCACCTGCGCGCCGGTCAGCTTGAATGGCCTGCCCAGATGCTTGCCGCTCTTGCGGGCCGCTGCCATGCCTGCGCGGGTGCGTTCCCTGATCTGCTCACGCTCGAACTCCGCAAAGAGCGCAAGCTGGCCGAAGATCAGACGGCCTATCGGCGTTGTGGTGTCGATACCCTGCGTGACCGATATGAACCCGATCTCGCGTTTGTGCAGCTCGTCGAGCAACAGAAGCAGATGAACGGTCGAACGGCTCAAGCGATCGATCTTCCAGACAATGAGCGTGTCGCCCGCCTGTAGGGCGTCCAGAACGTCGCCCAAGCCTTTGCGGTTGCGGATCGATCCCGATACCCCGTGATCGCCATAGATGACATCGCAGCCCGCCGCGTTCAGCGCGTCGATCTGCAACGCTTCCGTCTGCTCGTTATCGCTGACCCTGACATAGCCAATTCTCATTCCGTGACTTTGATCCCTCTTTTACGTGCGGGCAAAGTTCCTTTTGACGGGATGAGTAAGGCCGCGAATTCGCGCTCTTTCGCCCATGCAAAAGGGTTCCCTTCTGCATGATGCGGATTCCTTGGGTTTTGAGAGATTGAAGCTCTTTAAAACAATGAGCTATGACAAATTCAAGCCTAATTCGGTCTGTATACCTTACGCTGCATAAAGGAACCCTTTTTTCATTCGGCGATGCCAAGTATCGGCTGGCCGCTTGCGCAATGACGGCAATCGCTTCTTGTTTGCCTGCCTCGCCCAGCTTCGCCGCAGAAATGCAGTGGAAGCAAACACTCGATATTCCCGTTGGCAAAGGCATGCCCGAAGGCGTCAGCGCCGACATTCTGGGCATCCGGATCGGCGACTCTTACGAGGTCGCCAAATCCAAAGTCGAAAAGATCATTGCCGGTCAGCCGGACGGTGCGAAGGCGTCGATGCAGGAATTTTTCCGCGCATTCCAGATGCAGGTTCATGGCGGGGAATTCGTCGAGACGAAATACCCCAGCCAACTCCAGTTGAAGATCGACGGCGGAACGACCGAGGTCGATGAAGAAATCCACCTTCATTTTAGCGCCCCGTCATCCGGCGCGCAGCTTTACTCCATCGAGCGTCATATCTGGTACAACAAGCACGAGGTCCAGCCGCGCATTTCCGACCTGCTGGCGAGCCTCACGCAAAAATACAAAGCCACGCCGTTCGTCTATGTCGCGGATGGAAGCTCCGTTACGCGGGCCTTCGTATTCGACGATGGCCGCGCCCTGACGCCCGCGCCGAATACGAAAACCGATTGCACCGCGATGGGTGCGCTGCCGGATACGGAAGACTATCTCCGAACCATCAATTACAGTGGCAATTGCGATATCGTGTTGAGCCTTCAGACTGATTACGGAATTTCGGACGATCACGCGGAATACATCCGGTTCGACCTTGGCGATGCCGAGCGCGCCAAGGCGAATGCTAAAGCCGACTACCAGTATTTCCGCGACTATGTGAGCGGCCTTGCCAGCGGCACGGCTGGCACCGGCCCGAAGCTTTGACGGGATGGGGACAATGCCGCGCATCATAGGTGACGATCACGATGCGACGATGAAAGAGATTGAACGCCTGCGGAATGTCTGGTGGGCGTTCTTTCAGGGTTTCGTGGAAACGAAGGATGCGGCCTCGCGCTACGCGGGCTTGGTCGAGACGACCGCTGGTTTTCTCGAAGCCCATGCCGAGCAGGGATTTTTCCTGCTCAACCTGACCAACCCGAACTGTCCTGAAATGCCTGATACGCCGCTTGCCAAGAAGGTCGAGAACCGTGCGCGGGAGATGGACGGGCTGCACACCATGTTGCGCATATCCCGCAATCCGCCGGAACGGTTCCGGTGCTTTCACGGATATGATCCGGCGGCATAGCCTCAATCGATATAGTAACTGCCGTCCTTCCCCGCCGACGACTGCGCCCAGCGCAAGGCGTCTTCCGCGCTCAGGCTCGTGTCTTGCGCCTGACGGATCGCCTCGGCAGCTTGGGTGATCTGGGTTGCGATGATTCTGGCCTCGCTCTCGATGTTCTGGAAGACCGTAACCGGCAATTCCTCGCCGGTGCGAAACACCAGCAGCACGGCGAAGTCGGCTTGATCCTTTCGGACCTCGACGGAAGCCAACTCGTCAAAGGCGTTTGCGACAAGTGTGAGATCGGGTTCCTTGTCACGCCTGCCACCCAACGGGAAGCCGTGCGAGAACCATATCTCGCCGCTCTTGGTGAACACGATCTGGCGTTGCCTGAGCTGGTATTTGCTCAATACAAAAAAGAAGAAGGCATAGAGCGCCGCGAGAACGATAAAGACAGGGATGTTGTCTCCGCCATACATGATCGCGCGATAAAGATAGACACAGGCCGCGACCAGAAGCGCGAGCGCGCCGAGCGTCTGTGTAACCGCTACGAAGGGGCGGCGTTCGAACCAGATGAATCCGGCCTCCGTGAGATTGCCGTTTGCATCGCGTTCCCTGATCTGCCAGCGCTCAAGGTTCCTGCGGCCCCGAATGCCCTCGTACTTCATCTTGTTCGAGATCGACATGTTCACCGGACTTCTCCAATCGAAAGCCGTTGCAGATAGATGGGCGGTCGGCCGGAACAAAGAATCAACTGGCGTCCTGTTTCCCGCGCGAAATAGTAGGTGATTTCGGAAGCGTCCAATAGTTGCAGATGTCTTGGATTTTCCTTTATCCCCGTATCGCCTTCCTGCATCAATCTTGAGGTCAGGCGCGTGCTTTGCCGTTCCATGATGGTTGTCTGGCCGAGCATCTTTGCCAGATACTCGGTCGTGGTTGCATCGACATTGCCGAATGCCTGAATGATCCCCGCATTGCCAAGGAAGGTCTCCCACGATTGCGGGTAGTGGGTTTTAAGTTGGGTCAGGTCTTGCAGGATGACCCAGAGCTTCACCCCGTATCCGGCCATGTAACCGGCGGCCATCTCTATCGAGCGCATCTGACCCAGCGCCGCGAACTCTTCCAGAATGAACCAGACGGGCTTGGCCTCGCGCGGCGCGGGATTCCGTTCCATCGCGGCCAGAGCCATGTTGATGACGAGCCGCAGCCAACGGAAATGCACCCCAAGCTTGGTGGCGGGCAGGACCAGATAGAGGGTCATGCCGCCCCTAAGATCGCGCAAGGCAAAATCGGAAGACCTCGATATCCGGTCTATATCCCGCAAAGGTGCGAGCTGGGTGTCTCCCGTGCTCATGATCGAGCCGTATTCGGTTCCGCCCGCATGCAGGCGGGCAAGCGCAGTCGTCGCGACATCGGCGGGAAACCCGTCGAACGCCTTGCTCATTATCATGCGCTCGAAAAAGGCTTGTTGCATCTTGGTCGAGGCGAAGAAACGCGTGAGTGTTCCAAGCGTGGCCGGTTGGCTCGCCTCGTCGGATAGCAGGTGCAGAATGACCGCATGCAGTATTTTGCGTGCCGAGTTCGGCCAGTGCGGGTCTTTGCCTTCATTGACGATCAGGGACTCGGCGAGCGCTGCTGCTTCCCCGTACTGGTATTGCGGATCGCAGGCCATCAACTCGTCAAAGGGATTGAAGGACGAACCGCGCTCGCTACTGCCGCGCCGCGCCAGTTCGTCCAGCGGATCGAGGATGAACACCTTTTGCCCCAAGGAGCGGCGATGGCGCGCTGTCGTTTCCGTAAGTTCGCCCTTTGGATCGATCACCACGGCGGAGCCGGTATAGGTCTTGAGGTTCGGGATCAGGACCGTCTGGGATTTACCGGCGCGGCTTCCGGCAATGGTGATGATATGCCGGTCGTCGATCCTGCCGATCAAACGCTCGCCCCAGCGGCCCAGAAGGGCCGCGCCGTCGCGATACGTCCATGACGGCCCCAGCCGGTCGGGATCGGCCCATTCGGCGTCATAAGGTAGTTCTAACGGATTGTTCGGATTGCCGCGCGGCGGGAATGTCTTGCGCATCTCATCGACCCTCCAACGCTACGGTGCGGGCACCGGATCGCGCGAGCGTTCCGGCGCGTTCCCGTTCGCCCGCATGGGATGCAGCACGGTTGCGATCTGGCGATAGACATGCAGACGCGCGGCGCGATGTGCCTCTCGCTGCCTGTCCATGTGGGTTTGCAATTCCCGCCGTTCGGCGATCTGGGTGCGGAACAGCAGTTCCTTCTCGCTACGGTCGCGCATGCGCGATTGCGTCACTTCCCGCTCGTTCTCGCGGCGAAGCTCGCGCGCCCGTCCGGTCAGCAAGTCCCAGACACCCATGACGCCTTTGCGGAACCGCTTTGCGCGTTCGACTTCCTCTTCGCGCTGGCGAAGGCGTTGACGCGCCGCCAGTTGCTCGCGTTCCAGCCTTTGCTTGCGAACCAGAGTTTCGCGCGCGTCGGCGAGCGGTTGGCTTTCCGTCTCTTGAGCGGATTTCATTTCGCGCAAATATCCGCGCATGTTCCGCGACAGGGTGTTGCGGATCATGTCTTTCGTTTGGTCAACTGACGACAATTGGTCCGGTTCGCCGAGACGTTCGCGCACGGCCTTGGTTTTGACGCCTGCCCAGCGGGACAGGGAAAACACCTCGCCGTGGATATCGACGGCGACAAAGCCGCGCCGGTCGCCGCGCGCCAGATGGAAGCCGTGTTCCTGAAGCGCATGCTTCAGGCTCTTCTGGTCATCGGAATGCGCCCAAGCTTGTTGGAACATCTGCTTGATCTCGCGCGGGTCGAGATCGAGACGCTTGGCCTGCTGCCATTCGGCCAGCGTGAAGTTGAGCGGATTCTTCCAGCCATTCTCGCGGTGGCCGTCCGGCAGCTCCCAGCCATGTTCGAGGTAGAGTTCCTTGGATAGATTGCGCAGACGGTTTTTGAAGTGCGGCAGGTTGATCGCCTTCATCTCGTTCCCGTCGATGCGCGACCACACGACATGCGCATGCCTGCGGCCCTGCTTTTCGTGGATAACCACCGCGCGCGGCTGGCCCATAAGCCCCAGCCGCTCTTCGGCGGCGTCTGCCGCGTCCATGATCGCCTCGAATCCGGCGTCCTGATCCCTAGGCGGGTTGAGGCTCAGGCTGAACAGGAATTGCTGGCAGCGCGTGGCCTTGGAGATCGCATGCGCCTCCTCCAACGCACCGGAGAGATCACCGGCCATAAAGCCACGCAGTTCGACCAGTTCGATATGATCGTTATCGCGGTCATTCATCAAGTGATGCGCGAGCTGGGCAGCGCCGCCGCGCTGCGAACCTTTGAGGATCATCGGCCATGATCCTCCGAAAACTTTGACGCCTTCAGGAAGGCGGGAATCAGGACGGGTGCATCGTCATTCTCTTCCGGCCCATCCACCTGCTTGCCAAGCGCCCGCAGAAGCATGGCCCTAATGGCGGCGAGATCGTCGCAGGCTTCAAGGATGCGGCTAACCGTGTCCTCGTCCGCGATCAGGCTTCCCGATTGTGCGGCGTCGGCCAGCGCCGCCAGATTGACGGTCAGGGAAGCCTTTCCGAGGGCCGAGAGGATGCGGGCCACGATGGCCCGATCCGCCAGCGCCTTGCGCCCGTACGTGCGCACGCTTGGGCGATTTCCATCGAAAAGAACGCCGCGAATATACGTACTCAACGGCAGATTGCCCGCCCGTACGTCCAGCGCCTGACGCTCGGCATCGGAAACGCGCAGGGAAATGGGGGCGCTACGCTTGGCTTTGTTCGGAGAGCCGGTCATGGGCGCGGCCCCCGAATGCCGGTTCCCGATTTACGTAAGATTTCGTTCCAGTTGGCTAATTCCTCGAAAAGCGCGTTCGAAGGTTCTCCTTCGAGGTGCGCCACTTCGCAGCCGTTTTGCGCATGCAAATCCATCGGTCCGGTGGACTTATGGAAGGCAAGAAGGCCATGAGGGCCGTGCCCGAGGGGCGGCAAGTTTCAGCGAAGGTGAATGAGCGTCTCAGGTGGTGAGGTTCAAGCGCTGCAAGGCCACGAAGCCTGCGGTCATAATTGCACGAAATCGCTATGCGCCCTGGCGTCCTCGGTCCGTCATGCGACCTGGATCAGGCGGCTCTGTCGCGGAGCCAGGTCTCATAAATCGAGGCGGGCGACGATCTTGGCCAGTTCGCTCTGTTTTGAAATGCCCAGCTTTCCGTAGATCGCCTTCAAGGTTGACCGCGCGGTATTTTCCGAAATCTGAAGCAGATTTGCACTGTCGCCCACTGAACGGCCCGAACCGACTGCGGAGGCCAGTCTCGCTTCGGCTGGTGTGAGCCCCAGCAATTGCAGAAGCGAAGGGATGTCGACCCCCGGCAAAGCTTCAGGATCGCGAAACAGAACCAGAATGGCCGCTTCTCCCGCCAATGCCGCCGAAACAGGAAGCGCGTGGACAAGCATGGGCAGAGATGTCTCCGGCCGTTCAATGGCGATTGGCTCGGACAGATGATCTCGGCCCTCCGAAACCAGTTCGAGCGCGGCGTCGAGGCGGGCCTGGTCTTCCCGGCGCCAGACCAGAAGGCGACCACCAATTTCGATCGCCTCCATCAGGCCTCGGGCCAGGTTGTTGACGAACAGGATTTTGCCGTCACGCGTCACAAGGGCTGCCGCCAGACCGATCCGTGAAAGAAGCTCCATCAACGCAAGGCGCGTGCCGCTATCCGCCGGTTGCGATGCACCTTCGGGCAGCGGCTCGAACGGACCGACGACCAGGCTCATTCTCGGCGCGAACAGTGCCCATGTTATCTCGGTCGGCTGCAACCCAGAAAGTCCGAAATGATCGGAATCGACCAGCCGGCAGGCCTCGGGCGACGCGGCGGGATATTGACCGGTAAATGCGACTTTGAGCATCTGGACATCGCCGTCCCAGGAATCCATCAGGTAATTGTGAATTCCGGATGTGATCGGAGCATTGGGGTCCGGCGGGCTGTTCAATTCCATCTCTGCGATGAGCCCGTCGCCTTCGAAGGCGCGAGCGCTGATACGGTCCCCGTCGATCGCGATGTCAGTGTGTCCGAGCCGAAATCCGGGTCCATAGTATTTTGCAAAGGCCCTGAAGGCGCGCTCGTCGTCTGTGTGCCGGACGATGTAATGGGCCACCGAACCGTCTGAAGAGTTGAAGTTCCTGACCGCGATCGCGAGGTAGAATGATGTGTACGGCGTGACCGCCCAGCCCCTTGGGGCGTGGTACATCGCGAAAATGCCGCTGCAATCGTCGATTGGAACAAGGCCGCGCGGCAGATGGCGCCGAACGGCCGTCCCGTCGAATTTGACGCCTACGACCAGGTAGTTTTCGACTTCAACTTGCCAAGGGGGAGGCGGGGCCTCGCGCATCGCTTCCGAAGACAGGCCCGAAAAGAAAGAACCAATTGACCCTGCTTCCGTCATTGCTGCCCCCGTGCAACCAACGTTGAAGTCAAAGTGGCACCAGAATTCTCCCCTCCAAATTTGCAGGTTTTTTGCCGCAAATTCAATTGCAGGCCTCAATTGCAGGCGTTTGAAGCAAAATGGGGACTTTTTTTCGGGAGCTTCGGCAAAAAAACTGACAAAGCCCCGTTTTGCGCCTGAAGTTTTTGTTGGAGTCGCCTGGCACCGAGCCCCCCCAAAAAGGCCTCTACAACGCCTCAGGCACCCTCGCATCGCACTTGCGCAAGGCTCTGGCCAGCCTCGTCAGCGGCCATGGTTATCTGGCCGGGCTCGTCGGTGAGCCCGAGCGAAATGATGGGAAACATGGCCTTCACACTTGATGCGCCGGGATTGCTGCCCTCGTACCGAAAGAGGATCAGGCTTCCCTGGCCTTGCGCACCGGTAAACTTGCCGGTGCCGCACGTCACCTCGAAGCGGCCCTTACAGGCGGATGACACGGATTCCGGAGCGGCCGACTTCTGGCACTGCCACCGGATCTCCAGGAGGTCATTGTCCTTGTCGAGGGCGGTGCATTCGCCGCTCGAAACATCCGGCGCGACCTGGCTTCCCTCACAGGAGATCCGGCCAAACGAGATGGCAGGGCCGGCGGTGGCGTTCCCAAGCGAGGGCGACCATGGACCGGCGAACGCGAACCCGTCGGCACCGCGAGACTCGACGGGGAAAAGCCAGGTCGACATCACTGACCCCGCTGTCCAGTACTCAGCCGCGTGCGCTTGCGCCAGCGCAAAGGCGATTGCGCTGAAAGCCTGAAGTCTGAGCACTGTCCTGGTAAGCATGGATACCACCCGGTCAGGCTGGCTCCGGTTTGTCCGATTCTCAGAGGCGCCGAACCTGCCATTGGAACGCTACGTGCCCGGCCAAAGCCTCGCACCCCGTATTTGGGGGGTTCCTGGACCCAAAATCTCGGCCTCTGGATGGATTTCCGTCTCCAACCGCGGCGAAATCGCCTAATATCCGGGATCCGGCCGAAGGAGAGTTGGAATGGACATGCACCAGACGCTCAGGGACCTTTGCGCGGCCTTCAATGCGCACGATCTCGATCGCATCATGGATTTCTTTGCCGAGGATTGCGTGCTCGAAATGCCGCGGGGAGACAGGCCCTGGGGCGCCCACTTCGAGGGAAAAGACGATGTGCGCCGCGCTCTTTCGACACGCTTCGAAGGTCTGCCCGATGTGCATTATGGGAACGAAGAGCACTTCGTTGACCCAGCGGCCAATACCGGCATTTCAAAATGGATGCTGACCGGCACCACCCGCGACGGGATCAGAACCGAAGTCCACGGTTGCGATTTCTACACGTTCCGCGACGGCAAGGTGATCCGCAAGGATTCCTATTGGAAGATCGTGGTGTGACCCTGACAATCGCCAGTTGGCTGCCGGCTAATGCCGGCTGAGCTCTGACTCAGCGTTTTCCTTCAAGTTCACCGGCGGGAAGCCGGTGAATTGCGGATCGGGGCGCATGATATCCCGCCATTCGGCGAAATCGTTGATCCGGTGCTCGGAAAACGCCTGCAGAAGCGTGGCGAGGAGATCGAGCGTCCCGTCGGCACCGAGCTTCATGATCACGCGTTCGCGGTGCGTTTCGACGGTGCGGGGACTGAGATGCAATTCCCCGGCAATCTGTTTGGCATTGCCGCCGCGAACGATCAGGCGCAGCACGCTCTTTTCGCGCGGGCTCAACCTTGCAAGGTTGTTGAGCACATAGTCGACTTTGCCATTGAGGTGGGTGGGGACAATCTGATTCATGCCAGCTCTCCATGTCTTTGAAGAGCAGCCTGCCAAACGTCCCGTTATTTCAGCGTTAAATCTTTATTAATCAACAAGTTGCGCGGTGGCGATTTCAGCCGAAAGCCGGCGCGCCACCTCCGTCCAGATAATCGAGCCGGCAAACCAGGGCGCACGCTCCTGGCTCATTGTCCCGTCTGCTTCTGCATCGCGCACCGCTTCGACAACCGCGAGCGCGTCAGCGCTTTTGACCGAGCGGCGGTGAGATTTGTAGAGCCTCCTGACGGCATCGGCACGTTGCCCAAGCCCCGCCGCCTCGATCATGCGGCGGATGCTCCGATCCTTGAAGAAGAGCCGCCTTGCGGCCTGGTCCAGCCGGGCGCACTCATTCCGGTCGATCAGGCCAGCAACATAAAGTTCACCGATCGTCGCCAGCGCGTCAACCAGCGCTTCGCTGAGCGGTACGAATCCCGCCTCCGCCGGACCGTTGATCACCGCCACGTCGCCATCGCTGGTCAGATCGCCGGCGCAATAGGCCGCCGCGACCTGCCCGACCGGTACCATGCCGAACGCAGCGCACTCTGCCGCGCGCAATGCGCCCATCGAAGCGCCCCCGAAAACTTTGACCCCCCGGCTCAGCGCATCGAGTATTTCCTTGTGCCACACCGAAGGGGACTGTTCGTAGTGTCCGTCGATCAGGCCGATGACCTTCGCCCCCGCTTCGGTCGCACGAAACACGTCGCCGAATTCCGCCGGCGGCGCAAACCTGATCGTACAGAACCTCGAAAGGTCCGCGCCGTGAAGGCTTGGTCCGGCAAACACGACGCGGTTCATGCGGCCCGTCCCGCCCGGCGCCTGAGGCGCTCGCCCGGCCGCCAGTTGGCATTGACGCCATGCGATTCGAGCTGGGGTGAAAAGGCCCTGACCACCGCGACCGGCAGATCGCCGCCATCGAGGCGGGCGATGGCGAGCTGGTCAATCCCGGCCTGAAGCAGCGCCTCGCGGACGAACCGCCTGAGCCCGACCAGCGTTTCGGGGGCCTCGATTGAACCGAGCGGCTCATTCAGCGCAATGGGCGCCGCAAGCAGCGCCTCGACCTGGCTGAGCGCATCGCGCTTGAAGGCCGCCGCGTTGATGTCGTCGCGCGCCGAGGCGATCAGCGTCACCCGCGACTGCGCCGCCTCGGTCAGCGCCCGGATCGCCGCCCGGACCGGATCGGGGTGGGTGCCGCTGCCCGTCGCGTAGGCGGCGTGCCGCGCGATGCGCGAGCCCTTCGGGCCGAGATAGGCGGCAAATGTCGGCACGCCTATATCCTGAGTGAGGTCGTAAAGCGCCAAGTCCAGATTGCCACTTGCGATTGCGCGGCAAAGTTCATCGACCACCGGATCGCCGAGCCCGGCGGGATCAATCCTCCGGGCGGCTTTGGTGGCCAGCGGCGTTGCCGCCCAGAAGGTCAGGGCGTCGCGCTCGATCAATTCGCAAACAGCGTGAAATCCCGCCTCTTCGTACGAGTTGCCGGATGCCAGTCCATTGGTGTTCTGCGATATGCCCTTGAGGCGGAACGCACGACCGCGCATCGATACGGCGTCGAGGGGAAGCATTCTCCGCGCGCCGGTAAAAAAGCAGCTGGCAGCAACCCAGAGGTCGTTGCGCGCCGTGGGCGTCGCGGCGCCGCCCCGGGCGAGCGGCATCAAATAGGAGAAGTCGAACATGTCCGGCCCGTCATAGGCCCGGAACCCGCTTTCAATATCGCAGTGGGGTGCTTCCGCAATTGCGACCTCGACTGCTTCCATCACCGCGGAGATTCGGGCGTCGTCCGCGGTCACACCCTTGCCCTGGCTCATGGAAAGCGAAAGCGCATTCGGCCGGATTGCCGCAAAGACGGGAACGCCGAGGCGGTCGAGTGCAGTCTGGTCCGCGACCCGGGTAATGCCAAACCGGCTGAGATGGGGACGGATGAGCTCGAACGTCTGCCGCGAGGTGCGCGCGCGATCCGAATAGCGCCGCACCTTGTTGCGCGGCATCTCGCCGGTCCGCGCGCGCAACATCGTCATTCAGCGATCAGGGAAATCCAGCGCATCGAAAGCGCGTCCTGATCGAGTTCGGAATCTTTCGCCAGAAGCTCGAGATCCAGATCCGCCGTTGCCAAAACCTGCATGGCCACATCTCCGTTGGATTGGTTAACGGCGCGACGATGGCAGGTTGGTCAGGTCCTGAAATCAGGTTGGCTACTTGGCATGAATTCGGGTCAGAAGCCCTTCGGGGGAATACGTGGCAACAATCCCGGAGACAAATCCCCGGGGCCTATCCCTGAGATTCATCCCCGTCATGAATTCTCAGGAAAACCCCGCATGGCGCAGGGCATCGACATAGGCGTCGATCTGTTCGGCACGTGCCGCCGGCACCATCTGGCGATAGGTATCGAGCCGGAAATCAGGATAAATCTGCATCGACCTGTCTTTGAGGTCACGCGCCTCGGCATCGCGTCCGGCCATGGCCGCGCACGCGGCCCGCATGCGCAGCGCAGCATCTCCGTCGCGCAGACGCAACAGAACCGCCTGGGCCGCGTCGTAATCACCAAGGAAAAAGAGAGTCGACGCCTTGATCCACAAATAGTCGTCGGGCGCGACCGGCTGGGCGCCGATGGCGAGATTGATCTGTTCGAGCGATCGTTCGAGCAGCCCTGCATGCGACAGAACGTC
The DNA here is from genome assembly GCA_020638095.1 of Hyphomicrobiaceae bacterium. GTDB lineage: Bacteria > Pseudomonadota > Alphaproteobacteria > Rhizobiales > Devosiaceae > JACKJF01. The sequence goes on from JACKJF010000003.1 coordinate 1,010,251, forward strand.
GGCGAAGTCAGCACGGATCGGCATCGAATTGGGGGAAAGGTCGAGCGCCCTGCGTTGATGGTCAAGGGCGCGTTCGATTTCTCCGAGATGCAGGGCGGCGTGCCCCGCTTCGTTGAAACCGGACGGATCGTCGGGATGTTCATCGATCAGCCGCATGGCAATGTCACGCGCCCGCGCCAGCGAACCCTTGTCGAGCCCCTGCATCAGCAGCCATTCCTGCGAATAGGAGCGGGCCAGCACCGCCTTGCCGGGCACGAAATCGGGGTCCTCGTCGAGAATGCCGGTCAGGCGCTTCCGTTTCGACCGCAGGACCTTGAGATCGAAACACGAGCCAATGTCGTCCCGAAGTCTCAGGAAGGAGGAATAGGTGAACGAAGTGGTGCGTGGCGTGAATTTTCGCGCATTTCGCGATTCGGCAATGTCGCGCGCAATCCGCCGGGTCAGGCGTCCCAGCACGTGATCGTAGAGCACGATCAGGTCGGTGCGGCCGATCCAGTCACGGTCCGAATCGACGATTGTGTCGCGATGCGTTTCTTCGAGAATCCAGGTGAGGTTGTAGCGATCAGCCATGCTCGTGCAGGTCAGATCGAGAACGAAGTCGAATCCGGCCTTTCCGGGAAGTGGCGCGCCAACCGGAAGCACCACCCGGCTGCAGAGGATTTCCGGCGACTGGCTGACATTGGCCACAAGGTCCGACAACAATAAGTCGCTCAAACGGTCCGGTCCGGTTTCGGCCGGCAGGCGCAGGTGGCGCTGAACAAGGAGCAGCCGCGCCCGCGGCCTCGGCTCGGGAACGTCAGCCTCGTTGGGTGACCCGCCGCCGGATGGACGGGAGAGGGCTGCGACAAGAAGCTGAGTTTGCGGCTGCGGGTCGACGCCGAGCTCCCTCCTGGCAATGTCATGGAACTCGTCAAAAAGCGGTGACGCTGCCGCCCAGCCAAGCCATTCTGTCTTGAGGCTCAAAAGCTCGCGCAACAGGTCTTCCTGATACGGATTGGTCCGCCAAAGGGCCTCGAGCACGCCGAGGGCCAATGGATCGTGCCGGGTACGAAGTCGCGCCTTCGCTGCCGCCTCCATCCGGTGGGCGGCAAGGTTGCGTTGATGGCGCAGCCATTCGACCAGCTCTGCCTCAAGACCGCTTTCAATATCGTGGAGAAGTTCGAAGGGCGAAGGTGGCAGCCCGTCCGGCCAATCTGGCGTTTCGCCGGCCTCGAACGACATGATGTCGATCTTCAGATCCCCGACCGCGAGCCTGACCTGATCCCGGTTCGCCACGACGACCGGCGCCCCGGACCTGCCGGTGAGCTTTGAAAACTGGTGAAGCAATTGTCTGAGGCTGTTGCTCGCCCGGCTTGCATCCGCCTCGGGCCAAAGAAAATGGGCCAGGCGTTCGCGGCGGACGAAAGGCGATGGACCGAGCGCCAGATAGGCGAGCAGGACAAGCGCCTTGCGGCGAAGCGCAACCGGACCTGCGCCACAAAGCGAGAGCGCCCCGGCCCCCATAAGGCTTAAAGAACTTTGCCCGTCAGTATTGCTCAAACCGACACTCACTAACCTTCGGTCAACTCAATCAAATATAGGCGCCCGATACAATTGCCCAAGGTCCCCCAATTCTCCCAAAGGTTAATCGCACCCTCAGTAATATTACTTAGAACACATCCGCCATCGCCGCATAGGTCCACCTTCGCCGATTTCGCTACAAATTTATCATTCCACTTCCGACCGCGTTTACCCTTGCCACAGATGTGCGTGCCCTGATCGGCCCATGTTAAGGTCTTGTTGAAGGTCGAAAGCCCATTTTGCCGCCAAATTCTATGACCGCATGCGCCCGCAAGGCGCAGCTGGAGGCAAAAATGAACAAGACAATCAAAACCGCAAACCAAACAGCGCCGCGCAACTATTTTGCGTTCGCTCTGATGGCACTTCTGGCATTCATGCCGGGTCTCGCCATGGCTGACGACTGGATCGCGGATCAGCTGCGCGGCAACGTCCTCATCTACTCCAATGGTGATTGGGTTCAGCTCCAGCGCGGCGATGTGGTCAGCGATGATCGCTATATCCGTACCATGGGCAGCGGCCGCGTGACTTTCCTGCGCGGCAACGAAACAATCGAGATGGCCGGCAATACGCAGATGCGCATTGTTGACTCGAACGGGCGCCAGTTCACCACGGTCATTCAGGATTTTGGTTCGGTCTCGATCGAGGCTGAAGTGCAGAACGTGCAGCACTTCGCGGTGGAAACGCCGTTCCTGGCCGCCGTGGTCAAGGGCACGCGCTTCACCGTGACCGTGGGCGACGAAGACGCTTCAGTCGCGGTCGAACGCGGGCTGGTGCAGGTCAACGACCACATGCACGACATGAGCACGTTTATTCCCGCAGGCCAGCGCGTGAAAGTCATGCAGGGCCACGGCATGCAGGTTACCGGCTCCGGCCAGCGCTACATGTTCGTGGCCGACAATGGCGACATGCTCACCCCGCAAGAGGCAGATGACAAGGTCCGTGGCGATGCCAACAACAATGCCCGTGGCAACGGCAATTCCGATTTCGGAATCGCACAGGGCAATGCCAACCCGGGCAGCGGCAATAACGGCAATTCCGGCAACGGCGGCAACGGGAACTCCGGCAACGGCAATTCCAGTAACTCGAATTCCGGAAACGGAAATGGAAATTCCAGCAACGGCAATTCCGGTAACAACGGGAATGGCAACTCCGGCAACGGCAACGGGAATTCCGGGAACAACGGCAACGGGAACGGAAATTCCGGGAACAACGGCAACGGGAACGGAAATTCCGGGAACAATGGCAATGGCAACGGGAATTCCGGAAATGGCAACGGAAACTCGGGTAGCAACGGCAATGGCAATAGCGGCAACTCGGGCAACGGCAATTCCGGCAATGGCAATTCCGGCAATGGCAATTCCGGGAACAACGGCAATGGGAACGGAAACTCCGGGAATAGCGGCAACGGCAAAAGCAACGGAAGCGGCAAGCATGACGATGACTAGGCCCGCCTGAAGCAACACCTGAACGCGAATTCAAGGCGCGGGTTCCGGACGGAGCCCGCGCCTTTGCTTGCAGTCTCAACCTGTTGGGATGACTCTGGCGCAGCCCATGCCGGCGCTGCGTCTCGCTTGATATCGATTGGGCGTGGGGCCTATGCCAGCACTGCTGCTCACAGACCCGGGACCACCTGGCCCGCAGACCTCAGCCCACCGATTGCTCCCCGCGCGTATTCTGAGCGAGAATGAGCTTTGTCAGTGTAATGGCATCGACTGGCCGCGCGAAATAATAGCCCTGGCCGGCCTCGCATCCCATCTCGCGCAGCATCTTAGCCTGATCGGCCGTCTCGATACCTTCGGCGATGACCGTCTTGCCGAGCCTGTGCGCGAGATCGACGATGGTTTCGACGATCTGCCGGTTGGCGCGATGCCCATCCATTTCGCGTACAAAACTCTGGTCGATCTTGATCTTGTTGAACGGCAGCCGCGAGAGATAGCTGAGCGACGAGTAGCCCGTCCCGAAATCATCGATGGCGATGCTCGACCCGAGCGCCTGGAACTGGTGCAGCGCGTCGATGACCCCATGGCTGCGATTGACCAGAACCTGTTCGGTGATCTCCAGACAAAGCCGCTTGGCGGGGTAATCGGAACGCGCCAGCGCCGCTTCGACCGTCGCGGGCACATCGGAAAGCTCAAGCTGCACCGGCGACACGTTGACCGAAAGCAGGCCCTGCCAGCCCCATTGCGAAACGATCCGGCAGGATTCCTCCAGAACCCATTTCCCGAGATCGACGACAAATCCCGTCTCTTCGGCGAGATCGACGAATTGGGCCGGCGAGACCAGCCCCATTTCCGCGCTGTGCCAGCGGATCAGCGCCTCGACCCCGATCAACCCGCCGGACCTCAAATCGATCTGCGGCTGAAAGACGAGCCGGAACTCGTCGCGCTCGATCGCACGCCGCATGGCGATGTCCATCCGCTGCCGTGCCGCGATGCGATCTGCCAGTTCCGGCACGTATAGCGCAAAGCTTTGGGCCTCAGTTCGTTCGGCGTCGGGCGTGTCGAGGGCAATGCGGGCATGGTTGATCAGGTCGGCCGCCGTCTCCGGCTCGTGCCCGCTTTGGGCGATGGCAACCTCTGTATCGATCAGGATCGTGTGTCCGTCGACGAGATACGGCTCCTTGAGGCGCATCAGCATGTCGGCGGTCATCTCTTCGAGCTGCTCGGCGGAAAGCTGCCGGTCGAAAGCAATCGCAAACACACCGGGCGCCGCCATGCCGACGCTTTTGTCGCAGGTGGCTTTGATGCGCCGCGCCGTCTCGCGCATTGTCTCGTTGGCGACCTGCAGCCCCAGCGCGGCCCGGACGATGCCCATGCGCTGAATGGCGATCAAAAGGATCGTGTGCGCCTTGCCGTCGCGGATTTCGTGATCGAGCCTTTCGGTGAGCCCGGCATAGGACAATACCCCCGTCACCTCGTCATGCCGCGCCAGATATTGCAGGCGCTTCTGCATGCTCTGGCGCTGCAGGAACCAGACCGTGCCTTCGGAGATGGTTTCGATGCCGATGGAGATGGGAATGAGAAAGAGCCCGATGCTTGTCGCCATCTGCATGTCGTAAAATTGCAGCGCCAGGAGTGCGAGCACTTCGCCGATGATCAGGCCCGCCACGCCGGTGATGACCACACCTTTGTGGCCGAAGCGCCAGCGCATCAGTGCGCCGGCAACAAACAGGAGCGCGAGATAGATAAGCGTCGGCGCAACACCGTAATCAGTCAGCACACGCCCTGATTTGACCGTTTCGAGCGCCAGCACCTGCAGCAGTGGTCCGGGGACAACGTCGAAGCGCGGCGTCTCGAAGAAATCCCTGAGTTCGATGGCGCTGGCGCCGACAATCACCTGTTTGTTGGCGATGCGGGCCGGGTCGACCTTGTTGTTGTAGACGTCGATGTAGGAAATCCGGTCGACCTTGTTGAGATCGATCCGGTAGTCGAACAGCATGCGCTGCGGTGGCGCATATTGCGGCATGCCGAGAGTCGTCGCCAGCGACTCGACCATGGCGTGATGGCCGGTCGAATAGGTCGGGAAGGTCACCGCCATGCCGTCGCGGTCGAGATCGACATTGACCAGAACCGGGTCGGCATATTTGGCGAGCCGGTCATCGGGTGCGGACCGAAGGATGTCGCCGGTAATGCCCGAAACCTGGTCGAACGCGGCCAGATAGGCATAGCCTCCCGCATAGTCGAGTGCATCGGCAAGCGCCTGGTCGTCCTCCGGCGTCGACTTCGAGGAGAAGTCGATATCGAACACCACGTCGGCGGCGCCCATGTCGATCAGGTTGCGCAGCACCTGCGCGTGATAGCGGCGTGGCCAGGGCCAGACGTTGAGCTCCTGAAGGCTCTGGCTGTCGATTTCGATGAGCACCACGTCGCCGCTCGGGTTGCGGCTGTTCATCTCGTAGCGGATCTCTTTGAGACCCCGGTCGAACGAGGTCATCATGCCCGCATTTTCGAGCATGATGAACAGGCCGGCAACGGCAAGTATGGCAGCTAGGCTGATCAGCGTGCGCAAGGCGTCCGGTCCGCGACGAAGGTGGTCGGGCCAGTCTAGCGGCGGCATGCTGACGAAATGTTAACCACGCCGTTCGCATCGGTGCGTTTATCCCTCTGGATTTGACTGCTTTCCGGCTTGATTTTTGACTCGCTTGAGGTCAATTTGTTCTCTATATGTTCTCTATATGTTCTCAAAATCGGGAGCAATTGACCTATGAGGCAGGACTTTGCCGGTTTCTTCCCTTTGCGGAATCGCCGTGCCCATGAAGTGACGGGGCCGGGCGCCGTCGCCTTTGCCCTTGCCCTTGCCGCGGGCATGGAAGGGCCGGTCATGTGGATCGTTCACCAGCGCCAGGCCGAGCGCCTGCATCCCGGCGGGGTGGGGCGGTTTATCGACCCGTCGCGTCTGATCGTCAGCCGCGGCACATCGGACCTCGACCTGCTCTGGATTGCCGAAGAGGCCTTGCGGTCCGGGGCTGTGCCGCTGGTCGTGGCGCAGCTGGGCGGTGATGTTGACCTGACCGCCGGCCGCCGCCTGCAACTGGCCGCCGAGGCGGGCAGGGCGCTTGGCCTTTTCATCCTGCCCGAAGGTCTCGGCTCGAACGCGGCTGAAACCCGCTGGCATTGCGCTCCCGTGATGGCGCCGCCCGAACATTTGGATTCGACTCTGTTCGAATGGGTTTGTATAAAGAACAAATCAGGAACAAATGGCAGCTGGACGACCCGCTGGAATGACGCCGCGCATCATATCGATTGTCTTTCCGAGACTGGCGACCGATCGCTACCTGCGGCGGCGTCCGCAAGAGCTGGCTGAAACCCCGTTCGTTCTCACCCATTTCGAAAAGAGCGCCCAGCGCATCTATTGCCTCAATGAAAAGGCCGAGGAATCCGGCCTCGTCCACGGCCTGAGCTTCGCCGATGCCCGCGCCCTTTACCCCGATCTTGTCTCCGACCTCGCCGACCCCCTGAGCGACCGGCAGTTTCTCGACGTTCTGGCCCGCTGGGCCGAGCGCTATTGCCCCATCGTTGCAACCGACGGCGATAATGGTCTTCTGCTCGACATTACCGGCGCGGCCCACCTTTTCGGCGGCGAGGAAGGGCTGGTCGAAGACCTTCTGGTCCGCCTCGACCAGGCCGGGCTTTGTGCCCGCCTCGGGCTGGCCGATACTGTCGGGGCCGCCTGGGCCATGGCCCGGTTTGGCGGGGCGGCCCACAATCCCCATGGCCCGCGCCAGTCGGGCGCCATCGTGCCGCCGGGGGCAAGCTTTTCGGCCATCGCCAACCTGCCGGTCATGGCCCTGAGGATCGAAGACGAAGTCAGCACCGCGCTTCGCCGCCTCGGGCTTTCGACCATTTTCGATCTGACCCAGATCCCGCGCGTCACCCTTTCCCGCCGCTTCGGCACCACGCTTCTGACCCAGCTCGATCTCGCGCTCGGCCACGCCATGGAACCGGTCACTCCGCGGCGCGGCGAGCCGCATTTTGCCGCCCGCATCACCCTGCCCGAGCCGATCGGGCTGGCCGCCGACGTTCTCGGCATCACCCAGCGTTTGATGCAGGAGGTCTGCAAAAAGCTCGAAGCCGCCCACAAGGGTGCCCGCCGTCTGCGCCTCGTCGCCCAGAGAGTCGACAGCGGCAATGAGGAGGCCGAGATCGGCCTTGCCCGCCCCATGCGCGATCCCGACCGCATGACCCGCCTTTTCACCCGCGCCATCGACGCGATGGATGCCGGTTTCGGCATCGAACGGCTCCGGCTCGACGTGATCGAAGCCGAGCCGCTCAATCTCACCCAGCTGAGCCACGCTGACAGGAAGGCGCGTGAGGGCGAGGCGCTGGCCGACCTTATTTCACGCATCGGCAATCGTATCGGTTTTGACGAGGTTCAGCGCTACCTGCCGGCCCAGAGCCATATTCCGGAAAAGAGCTTCATCACCGCGGCCGCCGCCTATAGCGAACCCGCCACCGACTGGCAGCCCGCGCCCGACCGCCCGCTGATGCTCTTTTCGCCTGAACCGATCGCCGCGTCGGGCACCGAGCCGCCGCGAAGCTTCCGCTGGCGCAACATGCGTTTGAGTACCGCCCGCGCCGAAGGGCCCGAACGCATCCAGCCCGAATGGTGGCTCGACGATCCCGACTGGCGCACGGGCCTGCGCGACTACTGGCAGGTCGAAACCCTCGAAGGCCGCCGCCTCTGGCTCTTTCACACGCCCCAGACGGCGGAAGACCATCTCTCCTCTTGGTTCGTGCACGGGGAGTTCGCCTAATGGCTGCGCCGCCGCATAATGACGGGTGGGAACAAGCCCGCGAGGCAATTGGACGAGCAAAGCGAGGACCCCGGCCAACTTTTTGGCCGCGCTGCCGCAGGCGCAGCATTGCCGATAGCGACGAGCGTCATCGGCGATGCGGTACGCGCCGCGAGGCAATTGGACGAGCAAAGCGAGGACCCCGGCCAACTTTTTGGCCGCGCTGCCGCAGGCGCAGCATTGCCGATAGCGACGAGCGTCATCGGCGATGCGGTACGCGCCGTGAGGCATAAAGATGCCTGATCCCTCGATCCACGCCTATCCGCGCCCCAAGGTCAGCCTGCCCAGGAAAAAGGAGGCAAATCCGCTCGCCCCCGAAACGGTCGACGGCGCCTATGCCGAACTCGGCGTGACCACCAATTTCACCTTCCTCACCGGCGCCTCGCACCCGGAAGAATATATGGTCAAGGCTACCGAACTCGGGCTCGAGGCCATTGCCATCACCGACACCAATTCACTGGCCGGCGTGGTGCGCGCCTTCTCGGCCCGCAAGGAAATGCAAAGGGAGGCAAGGGAGCGCGGCGTCGAGGTCAGGCTGCCGAAACTCATCGTCGGCGCGCGGCTGGTGCTCGACGACAGCGATATCGACTGGATCGCCCTGCCCACCAGCCGCAAGGCCTATGAGCGCCTGACGCGCCTTCTGACCACCGGCAAACGCCGCACCGAAAAGGGCGAATGCCTCTTGCACAAAAACGATCTGGTCGAATGGGCAGAGGGCATGGTGCTCATTGCCCTGCCGCCGCGCAAGGGACTGAACCTCAAGGCGGCGCTGCCCGAACTTCATCACATTGCCCGGCATTTCCCCGGCATGACCTTTCTTGGCGCTGCCCCCAATTATGACGGGCGTGACCAGCGCCGCTTCAACCTTCTGGCCGCGCTTGCCCGCCGCGCCGCCATCCCCATGGTCGCCACCGGCGATGTGCTCATGCACCTTTCCAAACGCCGGCAACTGGCCGACGTGCTGACCTGTTTGCGCCTCGGGCTCAGGATCGACGAGATCGGCACCAATGCCCTGATCAATTCCGAGCGCCGCCTCAAGGGGTACGAGGATATGGCGCGGCTCTTTCGCCATCATCCCGGCGCCATCCGCCGCACGCTCGACATTGCCGGGCGCTGCACCTTCGATCTGAGTGAACTCTCCTACGAATATCCCGACGAGATCACCGATGGCGAAGACCCCCAGGCCCGCCTCGAACGGCTGACCCGGGCCGGCCTTCGGCGCCGCTTTCCTGGGGGCGTGCCCGAGGACACGACCGCGAAGGTTCAAAAGGAACTGGCGCTGATCAAAAAGATGCGCTTTGCCGCCTATTTCCTGACCGTGCACGACATTGTCGAATATGCCCGCTCCCAGGACATTCTCTGCCAGGGGCGCGGCTCGGCGGCCAATTCGGTCATCTGCTATGCCCTCGGCATCACCGAGGTCGGGCCCGACACGATCTCGATGGTCTTCGAACGCTTCATCTCCGAGGCGCGCGGCGAGCCGCCCGATATCGACGTCGATTTCGAGCATGAGCGGCGCGAAGAGGTCATCCAGCACATCTACGAGAAATATGGCCGCCACCGCGCCGGCCTTTGCGCCACGGTCATCCATTTCCGCTCCCGCGCCGCCATCCGCGAAGTGGGCAAGGTCATGGGTCTGAGCCAGGACGTGCTGGCCGCGCTGACCGGCCGCATGTGGGGCTCGTCCTCGCGCGGCCCGGAAGTGGACAAGCTGAGGGAAATCGGCCTCAACCCCGACGACAAGCGGTTGTTGCTGACCCTCGATCTCATCAGCCAGATCATCGGTTTCCCGCGCCATCTCTCCCAGCATGTGGGCGGCTTCATCATCACCAAGGGCCGGCTCGACGAACTCTGCCCCATCGAGAACGCAGCGATGGATGATCGCACCGTCATCGAATGGGACAAGGACGATATCGACGCCCTCGGCATCCTCAAGGTCGACGTGCTCTCGCTCGGCATGCTCACCTGCATCAGAAAATGTTTCGAACTCATCGAAACCCACGAGCACAAGACCTGGTCGCTGGCCACCATTCCCCATGGCGACGTGCCGACCTACGACATGCTTTGCGTTGCCGATGCGGTGGGGGTGTTCCAGGTCGAAAGCCGGGCTCAGATGAATTTTCTGCCGCGCATGAAACCGCGCACCTTTTACGATCTCGTCATCGAGGTCGCCATCATCCGCCCCGGCCCCATCCAGGGCGATATGGTCCACCCCTATATCCGCCGCCGCAACGGCGAGGAGCAGATCAGCTTCCCCTCCGCCGAACTCGAACACGTGCTCGGCAAGACCCTCGGCGTGCCCCTGTTTCAGGAACAGGCCATGCAGATCGCCATCGTCGCCGCCGGTTTTTCCGCCGAAGATGCCGACCGGCTCCGCCGCTCGCTCGCCACCTTCAAGCGTATGGGCACCATCTCGACCTTCCGCGACAAGTTCATCTCGGGTATGCTCTCGAAGGGCTATAGCCCAGAATTTGCCGAGCGCTGTTTTTCCCAGATCGAGGGGTTCGGCGAATATGGCTTTCCCGAAAGCCACGCGGCGAGCTTTGCGCTTCTCGCCTATGCCTCGGGGTTCCTCAAGCGCCACCATCCGGCCGCCTTCGCCTGCGCGCTGCTCAATTCCCAGCCCATGGGCTTTTATGCGCCCGCCCAGATTGTCCGCGACGCGCGTGACCACGGCATCGAGGTCAGACCGATCTGCGTCAACAATTCGGGCTGGGACAATAGCCTCGAAATGCGCGGCGACGGCACGCTCGCCATCCGCCTCGGCTTCCGCCAGATCAAGGGGTTCAAGGAGGAAGATGCCAACTGGATCACTGCCGCCCGCGCCAATGGCTATCCTGACCCCGAAAGCCTCTGGCGCCGCGCCGGCATCGGCCCCGCCGTGCTCGAGCGGCTGGCCGAGGCCGATGCCTTCCTGTCCATACAATTGAGCCGCCGCGACGCGCTCTGGCAGGTCAAGGCGATCAGGGGCGAGGCGCCGCTGCCGCTCTTTTCCAATCCGATTGACGGGGAGGGGATTTTCGAACCCGACGTCACCCTGCCGCCCATGCATCTGGGCGAACAGGTGGTCGAGGATTACGTGGCCATGCGCTTAAGCCTCAAGGCCCATCCGATGGAGGTCCTCCGCCCCAAATGGCCCGATCTTCTGCCCCATGACCAGCTGCTCGCCGCCCCGTTGCGCCGCACGAGCGTTTGCGGCCTCGTCATCACCCGCCAGCGCCCCGGCACCGCCTCGGGCGTGATCTTTCTCACCCTCGAGGACGAGACCGGCGTCTGCAACGTCGTCGTCTGGCCCAAGATCTACGAGAAATACCGCCGCGCCGTCATTGGCGGGCGGCTTTTGCGCATCACCGGCAAGCTGCAGCGCGAGGGCATCGTCACCCATCTCATCGCCGATCATGTCGAAGACATGTCGGACGCACTGGCCCTGCTCGGCCACCCCGATTACGACGTGGTCGGCCAGCCCGAAACGGTCAACGACGAAGCGCCGCGCGTCCCCCGCCAGAAGGTCCGCCGCGCCATGCACCCCCGCGACCAGGCCAAGGCGCTTTTTCCGAGTAGGGATTTTCATTAGTTCGAACCGGCCCGAAGGGCAAAATCAGTCCGGTGGACTGATTTTAGGCGAGAACGCCATGAGACCTATGGTCGAATGGCCGAGCGACAGCAAAAGTGGATACCACTTTTGCGGTTCGAGCACGCGACCACCGAAAAGCATCGAACCGAGCGAAAGGGCATCGGCACGGTCGACTCGCAGCGCTTGCTAGCGGCCAAAGGCCATCTTTAGCCGCTCGACCAGCAAGCTGGCGATCATCCCCGGAGGATGGGATGCCGAAGCCTTCACACCATCCGGCGGCGTGACCGGCCCGGGCGCGAACCGCGTCTGGATGAAATAGCCGAGCGGCGGCAGCTCGCCGCGAACACGCGTGCGATAGACCGAAATCCAGAATGGCCCGCGGTCGAAATCCAGATAAAGCATGGAATTGCAGCAGGTCGCCAGGTTCCGGTTGGAGATCGATCCACCCTTCAACTTGACGGGCTTTAGCAGTTCCGCGCCTTTGATGACCTCGTAGCGGTCGCGCCGGTAGAGATCGAACGGCGTGCCGTGGTCGTCGTCGGCCATGCGCGGCGCTCCGGGAAGGGCCTCGAACCGCGCCGCCGCGGCCTGGCAATCATCGCAAAAGCACTTGGCCGAAACCATGGGCTCACCAAGAAGCCGCACCTCAACCGCGCCGCATGCGCACGCCAGAACCCGCTCGTTCACACCGCCAATCTCCGTTTCGCCTCAAGCTCCGCCCATGAAGTCGCCCTTGCCGAGCACCACGCCGCTGTGCCGGAGGATGGCATAGGCGGTGGTGACGTGGAAATAGAAGTTCGGCATCGAAAGGTGAAGGACGTAGTCGGCGCCGCTGAGCGTCATCTGCCGGTCGCCGACCGGAACCGTCAGTTCCTTTTCCCCGGCGCCTTCGAACCGTGCCTGATCGAGCCCCTTGAGCTCGTCCATGCAGGCCGAAACCGTCGCCTTGAGATCGGCGAACGAGGTCGCCACATCGCTCGCGCTTTTCGGCTCCTCGCCCAAAAGCCGCCCGGCCCCGCGATAGGCATGGTTGCAGGCAAGCCTGACCTGAGCCTTGAGCGGCAGCATGTCGGGGTAGAGGCGAGACTCGATCAGCGTGACCGGATCGATCTTGCGCGCGGCACAATCGGCCTCCGCCTTGTCGAGCACATGGATAAGCGCGGCGAGACGCCGAAGGTAAACGGGAATGGAAATCGAATAGATGGAAAGCGGCACGATCTGGACCTCCTGGAGTCGGAAGGCTCTTTTAGCGGACCAGATAGAACGGCGAAACGCATCACATTTCCGTATGCCATACATGGTGCGGCTTGAATTGCCGATGATCGATACCAAGAGCCGAAGACTGCCCCGACACGAAGCGTTGGACAAAACCGTTCGATGCTACTTAATGAGTTCCCTGACCGGTGGGGTTTTTTCAGCGAGGGACGCGGACCATGACGACCTATGTTGGCGAAGTTCTCAAAAAGGATGCCTTGGGCAATCTGTCGATTGTAGAGCTGAAAATCATCGACAATGCGGGCGGTATCGCCGGTTCAGAAGCCACCTCTCAGGAATCAGGCGTCGAATACAAGGTAAACGGCGTCAGCCTCGGCACCGACGCCCCCGAAATCCGGTCCGGCACGATCGACATCAACGAAAAGGTTGTCGATTTCCTCGGGAGCACCGGCACCTTCGCCGTCAACGTGGACTATTTCACCTCGGGCGGCGACACCTACTACATGTTCGAGCCATCGTTTTTCGTGGACGACACCCTGGCGATCGTCAGCGAAACGCTCGGCGGCACAGAAGTCACCGACAAGAGCTATGCGCGCTGGCGGATGTTCGACACGACGGCCACATTCTATTCCGCTGAAATTCTCTCGACCCGCGACCAGAACCTGACGGACGGGCTTCCCGAAAACAGCGGCATCCAGCGGATGCAGGTCGGAATCATCGATGATGACGGCGTCTTTGAATACACGCTCGGCGGCGACGTGGTCACGCCGACTGAAACAGGCAACCGTCCAACCTCGATGAGCGGCTATGTGCCGATCGACATCCGGGTGGACTTCGCCAGCTACACCACCTTGTTTGGCGACGACTCCGTCAACAATCGCCCCAACGCCGTCTCGGCGACCGTTTCGGTCGATCTATCGTCCATTGGGGGCGTAGGGGCTGACGCCACCTTCACCGGATTGTTGTTCTCTACCCTCGATGGCGGCGACATTTACACGTTTTTGATGGTGCCCACCTCGGCTGGCATTGACCTGTCGGATGTCGAGTCCGTGGTCGGAATTTCCAACGTGCAATTGATCAACGGCGAAACGCTCGCCGATTACGGCTTCACGACGGACCTCTATCAGACCGATCTGAATAATACCGACGACTTCTACTACGGTGAAAACTGGAACGACCTGATCAACGGGTTGGCGGGACGTGACATCATATTCGGCGAAACGGGCAACGACGAAATTCACGGCGACGAAGGTGCCGATGAGCTGTTCGGCGGCGCGCAGAACGACACGCTCTATGGCGGCACCGAGGACGACATTCTGCACGGCGGGATTGGCGACGACCAGTTATTCGGCGATGAAAATGACGACACTCTGTATGGCGATCGTGGTGCCGATATCCTCAATGGCGGAGACGGTAACGACCACTTGCACGGCAATGAGGGCAACGACGAACTGCACGGCGGCAACAACGACGATGTTCTTTACGGCGATGACGGAACGGATAGTCTCGACGGCGGTGGCGGCGTCGATAACCTGCATGGCGGCGATGGCGCCGACACCCTGCTCGGCAAGGGCGGCGATGACATCCTTCGCGGCGATGACGGCAACGACACGCTGAACGGTGGCGACGGCGCCGACACGTTGCGGGGCGGCACGGGCAAGGACGAATTGCTCGGCAAGGACGGCAACGACACCATCAAGGGCGAAGACGGAAACGACACGATTGAAGGCGGCAAGAATGACGATAGCCTTGACGGCGGCGACGGCAACGACCGCATTACCGGCGGCGATGGAGACGACACGCTTTATGGCAGAGGCGGCGATGATCGTTTCACGTTCGGCAAAAACGACGACAATGACGTGATCAAGGACTTCCAGAATAATCACGACAGGATCGATCTGACCGCGTTCAACTTCTCCTCGAAATCTCAGGCGCTTGGCTACTTCTTCGAAAAAGGCAGCAACAACAATGACGTGTGCGGCTTCTCCAAGAACGGCACAGACATCACCATCAAGGGCGTCGACCTAAAGAATATCGACGGCAGCGATATCATCATCTGAAATTGCATCCCGGAGGCCTGCGAGAGACCGCCGGGGTGCGATGCGCTATCTGTTGTCGGCCTGTGATCTCACCGCGTCACGGCCCGCGCGGGAGATGCGATAGGGTGCGCCCTGTGTCGAGACAATGAAGCCGCGCTTTTTCAGCTTCTGAAAGAGCGCATGAGTGCAATCGGACAGAACGTAACCGTCTCGCGTGTAACAGGTGACGTCGACAACGCGCGAACCCTCGCGCGAAAAGTGGATTGCCCCGCCCTGGGCGAGGACATGCAGCACGCGCTGCTCGTATTTTGAGATGTTCACTTGGAATCCGGAAAATCAGCACAACCAGAAAGGGCTCAGGCGTTGACCTAACCCTTTGACGGGCGGTTCCCGTTGAGGAACCTAGTGGTGTGCAGCAATCTCCAGCATAAAGACTCCGAACCGCTGGCGCGGTCCTTCAAAACTAGCGTGCCGGGACGCCGCGTCCAAGTCCAAACGATGCAGACGCCAGGAAATCACCTTCGCCTGTTGCAATTCTGCCGCCGTCGCCGCAACGTCGGCAAAAAATGGGATCCCACATGAAGACCTATCGCGACGTCATCCGCTTCTGGTTCGAGGACCACGGAAGCGATGACTGGTTCGGCGCCAAGACCGAGTTTGACGAAGAGCTGAAATCGGAGTTTTTCGAAACCCATGCCCAGGTGGCGGCCGGGGAGGCCTGGCACTGGCGTGAGACCGCCGATGGCCGCGTGGCCGAGATTGTCGTGCTCGACCAGTTTTCACGCCAGTTCTATCGCGGCGGCGCCGAGGCCTTTGCCACTGACCGGATGGCGCTGGCGCTGGCGCAGGAGCTTGTCCAGCAGGGTCTCGACGCCGCGCTGGATCACGACAGGCGCATGTTCGCCTACATGCCTTTCATGCATTCGGAGAGCGCTGTGGTTCAGGAAGAGGCGGTTCGGCTCTTTACCGGGCTCGGCGACGAAAATGCCCTGAAGTTCGAGTTGGCGCATCGGGACGTGATTGCGCGCTTTGGGCGGTTTCCCATGCGAAATGCAGCGCTTGGGCGGACCTCGACCGCAGAGGAAGAGGCCTACATTGCCGATCGCCAGGGCAAAATGTTCTGAGAAGACGACTTGACCTGACCAACCGATCGCCTCGCCAGTCACATCAAACCTTATTCAACCCGCGATCTCCCGTGCTGGACTGATCAGATGCTGAGACTGTCAAACGCCGAACTGGCTCACCTTTCACCGGAAGTTCGGACACCCGCCTACGACCGTGCAGGCGTGTCGGTTGGCATCGTCCACCTTGGTATCGGCGCCTTTCATCGGGCCCACCAGGCTGCCTATGTCGACGAGCTTCTGCAATCCGAGCCGGGCTGGGGCGTCGTCGGAGTTTCACTCAAGAGCCCAGCGACCCGGAACGCGCTCGCGCCACAGGATGGGCTGTTCACGCTGGCGACGCGCGACGCCGCGGGAACCGCGCTGCGCGTCATCGGTTCGGTTCTTTCGGTTCTGGTCCTTGATGAGGATCGCGAGGAAATCCTTTCCCATCTTGTTGCACCTTCGACCCGCATCGTCTCACTGACCGTGACCGAAAAGGGTTATTGCCACGATCCGGCAAGCGGTGACCTTGATCCCGCGCATCCTGACATCGTTCACGACCTTGCCAACCCCGCTGTTCCGAGGTCCGCACCCGGCTTGCTCGTGGAGGCGCTGGCGCGCCGCCGCGCCGCCGGGACGCCACCCTTCACGGTCCTCAGCTGCGACAATCTTCCGGCAAACGGCACCACGACCCGCCGCATCGTCACCCGTTTCGCCTATCTGCGCGACCCTGATCTCGGCCGGTTTATCGAAACCGGTGTTGCCTTTCCCTCGACCATGGTCGATCGCATCGTCCCGGCAACCACGGACGCCGACCGCGACGAAATTTCCGCGCTGCTCGGCGCCGACGACCAGTGGCCGGTCGTGACCGAACCATTTTCTCAGTGGGTTATCGAAGACGACTTCCCCGAGGGCCGTCCGGCGTTCGAAAGCGCCGGCGCGCAGATGGTCAAAGACGTGGCGCCGTTCGAAGAAATGAAACTGCGGCTGCTCAATGGCGCGCACTCGACCTTGGCCTATCTCGGCTATCTTTCCGGTCACCAGACCGTCGCCGAGACCGTCAGCGTTCCGGCCTTCCGGTCGTTCCTTAAGGCCATGATGACATCGGAAATCATTCCGACGCTTGATGTTCCCGGCGCCAATCTTGAAGCCTATCGCGACGCGCTCCTCGACCGGTTCCTAAATCCGGCCCTCAGGCACCGGACGTGGCAGATCGCCATGGATGGGTCGCAGAAGCTGCCACAGCGCCTGCTCGCGACAATTCGCGATCGCATTGCCGCGGGCGAAGACTTCGACCGGTTGGCGCTCGGAGTCGCCGCTTGGATGACCTATGTGGCCGGCACCGACGAAGCGGGGAACCCGATCGACGTGCGCGATCCGCTTGCCGGACAATTCGCAGATCTTGCGGCGCGCTCGGGCGGAGATCTGGACGCCTATCTGGATGCGGTTCTGTCCGTTGGGGTGGTTTTCGGCCAGGATTTGCCAGCCAATGCGGAATTTCGCACCACCCTGGAGCGCCACCTCAGGTCACTGCGGACCAATGGCGCGGTCGCGACCCTTTCCGCGCTGGTCTAGCTCCGCGCACCATCCTCGTTGAGGAATTCCTTGACGCCAAGCACAAGGCCCGGCTCCGTTCGGGTGTCGTTATCCAGCGCCTTGCCCTGATAGTCCATGCGCTCCAGCACGTGCCGCATCACCGCCAGTCGTGCCCGCCGCTTGTCGTTGGCCCGGATGATGGTCCAGGGCGCGAAGAGACTGTCGCTCTTTTCCAGCATGTCATTGCGCGCCTGGCCATATTCGTCCCATTTGCCGAGCGCCTTGAGGTCAACCGGCGAAAGCTTCCACTCGCGCAGCGGATCGTGCCGCCGCGAATGGAACCTGACGATCTGCATTTCCTGTCCGATATTGAGCCAGATCTTGATCAGAACAATGCCGTCCCCGACGATCATCTTCTCAAAATGCGGCACGTCGGCCAGGAACGCGTTGGTCTGTTCGGGCGTGCAAAAACCCATGACCGGTTCGACCACACCGCGATTGTACCAGGACCGGTCGAACAGCGCCGTTTCGCCAAAAGCCGGCATCTGTTCGGCATAGCGCTGGAAATACCATTGCCGCATTTCCCGGTCGGAGGGCTTTGGCAGTGCCACGATCCGCGTGTTGCGCGGATTGAGGAACTTGGCATAGCGCTTGATTGTTCCGCCCTTGCCGGCGGCGTCGCGCCCCTCGAATACAACGACGAGACGCTTGTTGGTCGCCAGCATGTCCTTCTGCAGTTTGACCAGCTCGATCTGCAGCGTTCTCATCCGGTCCTTGTAGTGCCCGGATTTCATCTCTTCATCGAACGGAAACCCGCCGGACTTGAACGCGGCATCAGCGATGACGTCCGGCAATTTCGGGTTTTCGATGTCGAATTGTGCTATGGCGTCCTGAAGTTTCAACTGGGAACCTTTGCTTTGCCTGCGCGGAAAAATCTGTGGGATAGACACTGGCACGGCTTTCACGCCGCAGGCAATCGGTGGGACTCTGGCGAAACATGAAAATCAAACGCGCCTATATCGTCCTGACCGCCGCGATCGTGCTGCTGATCTTTCTGGCGGCCTTTGGCCGGCTGGGGCTTGGTGAGACCGCGCTATACTGCCTTATCCTGTTTCTCATTCTCATTCTTGCACGCCGCACGGGGGCCACAGACACGTCGAGCCTCGATCTGGCCGGCCACGAGGGTGAAGAAGATCAGGTCATGCGCGCCATGTCGGATGCGATGGCGGCGCCCTGTTTCATTCTCGACTGGCGCGGCAACATCATTCACCGCAACCTCGCAGCGTCCGGCATCGTGCCGCGTGCCGAGGTCGGCACGCCCATCTTCTTTGCCATTCGTCACCCGGCCTTTCAGGAGACGATCGAGGTCGCCCGCCAGACCCGCCTGCCGGAAACAACCGAGTTCCAGCAGATCGGAGGCGGCAAGCAATGGTACCGGGCGGCGGTGGCCCCGTTTCAGGTCGGCACGTCGCCAAATCTCAGAAATCTCCTGCTGGTCGTCATGGAAAACCAGACTGAGCAGCGTCGCACCGAAACCATGCGGGTCGACTTCATCGCCAATGCCAGCCACGAGCTCAGGACCCCGCTGACCTCGGTCATCGGCTTCATCGACACGCTGCTCGGACCTGCGGCCAAGGACGAGGCCGCGCGCGAGCGCTTTCTCACCATCATGCGCGCGCAGGCCGAGCGCATGTCCAATCTCATAGAAGACCTCATGTCCCTGTCGCGCATTGAACTGCGCCAGCATTTGAAGCCGTCAGGCCGGGCCGAACTGGGAAAGATTCTCGACGAGGTGGTCGAAGGCCTGCAGGCGCAGATCGCCGAGGCGGATGTGACCGTGACAGTGGACAAGAAGGTCGACGAGGCGAGCGTTCCAGGCGACCACGACGAACTGTTCCAGGTTTTCCAGAACGTCGTCGACAATGCCATCAAGTACGGCGCCAGCGGCAAGAAAATCGAGGTCACGCTCAAGCCGGCCCGCCTCGGTTCAACGGAAGGTTTTGAAGTCGCCGTCATCGATTACGGCCCCGGCGTTGCCGCCGAACACGTGCCGCGCATGACCGAGCGATTTTACCGCGTCGATGCCGAAACCAGCCGGAAGAAGAAGGGCACGGGCCTTGGCCTCGCGATTGTCAAGCACATCGTCCAGCGCCATCGTGGCGAGTTGACCATCAAGTCCGAATTGGGTCTCGGCACGCGCGTGGCGGTCTTCCTTCCCAAATAGCAATATTGTGACTGCTTCTGACGCCAGCGCCTTGCGGTCGCGCGTAGTGCATTGAAATAATTGCGAAATACTCGTCACATAAGTTTCAAGAAACCGTCATAAAAACTTCGGTGCAGGTTTCCTAGCGTCCCCACGCACAACGTCGCGGGGTGCAGTTTTTGCCGAAAGGCAATTGGTTTCGCCGCCGCGCGGCCCAACGGGCTT
Source organism: Hyphomicrobiaceae bacterium (assembly GCA_020638095.1). Lineage (GTDB taxonomy): Bacteria > Pseudomonadota > Alphaproteobacteria > Rhizobiales > Devosiaceae > JACKJF01. The sequence goes on from JACKJF010000003.1 coordinate 1,029,998, forward strand.
TGCCCAATCTCTGAAAGGGAGAAATCAATGAAATCCGCACTTCTTAAGGGTGCCGCCATCGGCTTGCTCGCGACCTCGCTCGTCGCGGTATCGGCCCAGGCCGAAGCCCGTGACACGATCCAGATCGCCGGCTCCTCCACGGTTCTGCCGTTTGCCTCGATCGTCGCCGAGGAATTCGGCAATGCTTTCCCCGAATTCAGCCCGCCCAACGTGGCGAGCGGCGGTTCGGGCACCGGCAAGCGTCTTCTGTGCGAAGGCGTTGGCGAAGACACGATCGATATCGCCAATTCGTCCTCAAAGATGAAGCAGTCCGAGCTCGATGCCTGCCACACCAACGGCGTCATGGATGTTCGTGAAGTCGTGTTCGGCTATGATGGCATCGTCTTTGCCACCGGCATCAACGAAGGCGACTTCGCCTTGACCCCGGAAATGATCTACAAGGGCATCGCGGCCCAGGTCCCGGTTGATGGCCAAATGGTCGACAATCCCTACACCAACTGGAACCAGGTCGATCCGTCCCTTCCCGACCAGGACATCTTCGTCGCCATTCCGGGCACCAACCACGGCACCCGCGAAGTCTTCGATATCAAGGTTCTTGAAGACGGCTGCAAGGCAGCTGGCCTGCCTGAAATGGACGCCGACGCTGAAAAGGCCGCCTGTTCGACCGTTCGCCAGGACGTCGTGGTCGAGATCTCCGGTGACTACACCGAGACCCTTGCTCGCCTTCAGGCCAACCCGGCCGCCATCGGCGTCTTCGGTCTGAGCTTCTACGAACAGAACCGCGACACGCTGAAGGTCGCCACGATCAACGGCATCACCCCGACGCTCGCGACCATCGCTTCGGGTGAATATCCTGTGTCCCGCCCGCTCCAGTTCTACATCAAGGGCGAGCACATTGGCCTGGTTCCAGGCATTGCCGAGTACGTGGCCTTCTTCCTCTCCGACGAAATGGCCGGCGAGGGTGGCACGCTTGAGGCCGCCGGGCTTGTTCCCGCCTCGGCCGACTTCCTCGCGTCCCAGCTCGACGCGTTCAATGCCGGCACCCAGTATCAGCCCTGATCTGAGCGCCTGACTGCAAAATCGAGGTCCCGGTTCGTGCCGGGACCTCACCAATCAGAACAAGTCGCGACAGCTTCGAACAGTCGTGACACAACAGGGACCGGACAATGAACGCGTTGCTCATCGCCGCACTTCTGCTGGTCTTGCTGAGCGTGTCCTACCAGATGGGCTGGTCTCGGAGCAGGAAGCTCGCGGATACGACCGGCGAGCGGCTTCATTCCCGTCCGGTCTATCACGGCGCCTTTGTCGCCATCTGGGCCATTCTGCCTGCCCTATTGGTTCTCGGAATCTGGGCCATTTTTTCGAAGTCCGCCTCCGAGGCCTACATCCTTTCCCAACTGCCGCCCGAGGTCAGCACCGGTCCGCAGGGCGAAATGGTCGGCGCCATCGAGCGCGTCAAGTCGATCGCCAATGGCTTTGGTGTCGTTGGTGAGGCCGACCCGACCGAAAGCGCCGCCGCAAGTGCCTACAGTCAGTTCCGCACCCTGACCACGCTGGTCGTTATTGCCGTTTCAGCGGGCCTCGGCGTCCTCGGCCTGTTTTGGGCCCATAGCCGCGTCGCCCATCGCTTTCGTGCCCGCAACTCGGTGGAAACCGCGGTCCGGATCGCCCTGATCGCCTGCTCGGGTATCGCCATCCTGACGACGCTTGGAATCGCCCTCTCGTTGATCGCCGATGCTGTTCAGTTCTTCAGCTTCGTCAACCCGCTCGACTTCTTTTTCGGAACCGTCTGGAACCCACGCTTCCAGAGCACCGGAGCCGATGCCGTCGGCCAGTACGGGCTCTTGCCGCTTCTTTGGGGCACGATCATGGTTTCGGGCATCGCGATGCTCGTGGCCATTCCCGTCGGATTGATGTCCGCCATCTACCTTTCCCAATATGCCGACTATCGCGTCCGCAACGTCGTCAAGCCGATCATCGAAGTGCTCGCCGGCATCCCCACCATCGTTTACGGCTTTTTCGCCCTCGTCACTGTCGGGCCGTTCCTGACCGGGATCGGTAACGTTTTCGGCCTCGACATTCGGGCGACCAGCGCTCTGACCGCAGGCATCGTCATGGGAATCATGATCATTCCCTTCATCTCTTCGCTCTCGGAAGACATTCTCCACCAGGTTCCGCGCGCCATGCGCGACGGCTCGCTTGGGCTCGGCGCCACCAAGTCCGAAACGATCATCAACGTGTTGGTACCGGCTGCGCTTCCCGGCATTGTCGGCGCGGTTTTGCTCGCCGTCAGCCGCGCCATTGGCGAAACCATGATCGTGGTGCTTGCGGCCGGTAACAGCCCGGTCTTGCGCCTTAATCCCGCCGAACCGGTGTCGACCGTAACCGTGACCATCGTCAATCAGCTTACGGGCGACGCCGATTTCACCAGCCCCCAGTCGCTCGTTGCCTTCGCCCTCGGCCTGACGCTCTTTGCCATGACGCTGGTTCTGAATGTGGTCGCCCTTTACATCGTCCGCCGGTTCCGGGAGCAGTACGAATAGCCATGTCCGACGCAGCTTTCGGTGACATCGACAACCGGTCCAACAAGGAACTTCGTGAGCTGGTTCACAAGAACCTGGCTGGCCGCCATCGGCGCGAGGCGATATTTCGCACCCTCGGCATCGCAGCGATTGCAGCAGCACTCGGTTTTGTCATCATTCTCTTCGGCATCATGCTCTCGAAGGGCCTTCCCGCCTTCTGGCAAGCCAATGTTCACACCGAGGTCTATTTTGATCCCGACGTGATCAAAGGCGGGCCCAAGCCCGTTCAGGAGGCCGGACAATCCGATGCCGACTATCAGCAGAAAGTTCTGGCCTGGCAGCGCACGGTTACCCTGTCGAACTGGAACAACCTGGTCGAGCAGTCGGTGCGCCGTCTGGCGCCTGACCTCGAGGTCGAAAAGCGGGACGTTCTGGCCATCATCACCAGCGCGGCGCGCTTCGACCTGCGCGACATGTACGTCAACGACACGTCGCTGCTTGGCAAGACCATTCCTGTCGCACTCCTTGCTTCGGCCGACGCCGACAACTGGGTCAAGGGCAAGCTGCCACGTGACCTTCCCGACGAGCGCCAGCAGCTGTCCAAAGGCTCGCGCGACCTCGCCGACAGGCTCCTGACAGACGGTTCCATGACCTTCGATTTCGCCATGCATATCTTTACCAACGTCGACTCGCGTTCCGCCCCGGCCTCGGCCGGACTTGCTGGCGCATTCATGGGTTCGCTTTACATGATGCTTGTCGTCATCGTGCTGGCGGTACCGATCGGGGTGGCAAGCGCGGTCTATCTCGAGGAATTCGCGCCCAAGAATCGCTGGACCGACCTCATCGAGGTCAACATCAACAACCTCGCCGCGGTTCCCTCGATCGTCTTCGGCCTGCTCGGCGCAGCCGTCTTCATCAACTATTTTGGCCTTCCCCGCTCGGCCCCGCTGGTCGGCGGTCTGGTGCTGACGCTGATGACCCTGCCGACCATCATCATCGCCACGCGCTCGTCGCTGAGGGCGGTACCACCGTCGCTTCGCCAGGCGGCGCTCGGGCTCGGCGCCTCGCGCACCCAGACGGTCTTTCACCATGTGCTGCCGCTCACCTTCCCGGGCATCCTGACCGCGACGATCATTGGCGTTGCCCAGGCCCTTGGTGAAACCGCACCGCTCCTTCTGATCGGCATGAATGCGTTCATCGCCAATATCCCGTCGAGTCCGCTTGAATCCGCCACTGCCCTTCCGGTGCAAATCTACTTGTGGCAGGGCAACGAAAACCGTCATTTCTTCGAAGGGCGGACGTCGGCGGCGATCATCGTGCTTCTGGCGCTGATGATCGTACTCAACGCCATCGCCATCTTTTTGAGAACCCGACTGGAAAAACGCCAGTGACCACAATCGTTTCAGACCGCCAAGAGGCCAGGCCCATGGACATCGTTCAAGACCAGACGGCAGCAGCAACAGTTCCGGGCGCTAGCACGCCCGCTCCAGCGGGAGAACCCGCGGCTCGTGTCGTCACCCGCGACGTCAGCGTCTTTTACGGCCAGAAGCAGGCCCTGTTCGACGTTTCGATCGATATCCCCGACCGCTCCGTGACCTCCTTCATCGGACCTTCGGGTTGCGGCAAGTCGACCTTCCTGCGCTGCATCAACCGCATGAACGACACGATCGACGGCTGCCGCGTTTCAGGCATCGTCGAACTGGATGGCGAAGACATCAATCGGCCCGACCTCGACGTCGTCGAACTGCGTGCCCGCGTTGGCATGGTCTTTCAGAAGCCCAATCCCTTCCCCAAATCGATCTACCAGAACGTCGCCTACGGTCCGCGCATTCACGGCATGACCAGAAACAAGGCCGAACTCGACGAGATTGTGGTCACTTCGCTCAAGCGCGCGGGCCTGTTCGAAGAGGTCAAGGACCGGCTCGACCAGCCAGGCACGGGCCTTAGCGGTGGTCAGCAGCAGCGCCTCTGCATTGCCCGCGCCATTGCCACGCGTCCTGAGGTTCTGCTGATGGACGAGCCCTGTTCGGCGCTCGATCCGATCGCGACGGCCATCATCGAGGAGCTGATCGACGAGTTGAGGGAGAACTTCACCATCGTCATCGTTACCCACTCCATGCAGCAGGCGGCGCGCGTCAGCCAGAAAACCGCCTTCTTCCACCTTGGCAAGCTTATCGAAACCGGCGATACCGAACAGATCTTCACCAATCCCCGGCACGAGAAGACCCAAGACTACATCACCGGCCGGTTCGGCTGATTGCGGCGCATCACACCAACCGAGACACCATCATGGTTCAACACCGTTCCGAACACATCGTCTCCTCCTACGAAGAGGAACTGACGCACTTGACCCGGCACATCATCGAGATGGGCGGCATGGTCGAACAGGCGATCAACGAGGCCACGAGCGCGCTTGTCCGCGTCGATCACGACCTGGCGCAGATTGTCATCCAGAATGACAAGGACATCGACAAGAAGCAGCGTGGCCTCGATGAGATGGCTGTCTCGATGATTGCCCGCCGCCAGCCGATGGCCTCGGACCTGCGACGCATCGTGGCTTCGATCCATGTCGCGACCGACCTTGAGCGGATTGGCGACATGGCCAAGAGCATTGCCCGCCGCACGCTGCAGATTTCCGATCAGCACATTTCGCCGCAACTCTACTCGGGCGTCCGCCACATGTCCGATCTGGTGCTGACCCAGGTGTCAGCCGCGCTTCAGAACGTCACCGCGCTCGAGGTCGATGAAGCCATTCGCATTTGTGAAAAGGATGAAGAGGTCGACGCTCTCTATATGTCTCTCTTCCGCGAATTCCTGACCTACATGATGGAAGACCCGCGCAACATCACCGACTGCACGCATCTCCTGTTTTGCGCCAAGAACCTCGAGCGCGCCGGTGATCATGCAACCAACATCGTCGAGGCCGCGTATTACATTCAGACCGGCGCGAACCTGATTGACGAAATCGAAATCCGCAAAGAACGTCGCTAGCCGCACCCGGATCAGGAAAGACCAAAGTGACCGCCCGCATTCTTCTGGTCGAAGACGAGCCCGACGTGGCATTGATGCTGCGCTACAACCTCGAGGCCGAGGGGTTTGCCGTCACCTGTACCGAATCTGGCGACGAGGCCCTCGACCTGACGCGGGAATCCGCACCCGATCTGATCGTCCTTGACTGGATGCTCCCCGGCATTTCCGGCATCGAAGTGTGCAAGCGCCTGCGTATCCGCCGGGAGACCGCCGCTGTGCCGATCATCATGCTGACCGCCCGCGGTCAAGAAGAAGACCGTGTCCGCGGCCTGCAGACCGGCGCCGACGACTATATCGTCAAGCCCTTCTCGGTTCAGGAATTTACTGCCCGCGTCCGGGCGCTGTTGCGCCGGGCCAATCCCGATCTGGTCTCGACCGCGCTTCGCGCCGGCGACCTCGAACTTGACCGGGTTAGCCATCGCGTCCGCCGTGCCGGGCGGGAACTGCAGCTCGGACCGACCGAATACCGCCTGCTTGAGCACCTGATGGGCAATCCCGGCCGCGTCTATTCACGCGAACAGTTGCTTGACCGGGTCTGGGGTTCGGACGTCTATGTCGATGAGCGCACCGTCGACGTGCATGTCGGCCGTCTGCGCAAGGCGATCAATCGCGGCCGCCAGGCCGATCCGATCCGCACCGTGCGCGGTGCTGGCTACGCGTTCGACGAGCAGTTCTCCGCGAAATGAAAAACCCGCGCAGTGCGCGGGTTTTGCATGCTTCCCGTCAGCGACAAAGCCGGTCAGCGCCGGCGTTTGTCGAGCTGGTGATAGGCCTTGCGGGCGTGAAACTCGCAGTAAGGCGCATCTTCCTTGCTGTCGCGGCCGCAGAAATAGAATTCCTCGGTCAAGGGATCGCCGATCGGCCATTTGCACGTCTTCTCCGTGAGCTGCAAAAGGGTCAGCCGTTCTTCGACCGGAATGAACAATTCCTGTTCGTTGTAGACTTCCTGTTCCACCAGCGCATCCGCCGACGGGTCCGCCTTGAGGGCGGTCGCGCCGATGACGTTGGTGGTGATCCCCGGCCGTCGCCGGACCCCGCCCGACGACACACCGCTTGATCGCCGCGCCGGCCGGCTCGCGCTCCGCGGGCGGGCGGTCGAGGTCGCCGGCTTGGCGCGTCCCGTCAATTTGAGGCGATGCACTTTGCCGATCACCGCGTTGCGCGTCACGCCGTTGCCGAGCTCTGCCGCGATCTGGCTGGCGCTGAGACCGTCCATCCAGAGCTTTTTGAGCAGCTCAACTCGTTCGTCTGTCCAGCTCATCGCAGAATCCCTGTCCGCGCTGCCTAAACAGGCAGCGATCTATACCACAATTTGTATGTTGAGGAGGTCCGCCCTACGAAATCTCGTAAACCCAACGGACCCACAATAACAAGGCGGCGGAATCGCTGACAAGCGGGGCGAGCAAGTTTCTCGCACTTTTTACCTGCTTTTTGCCGCGAGGTTCCGCCGCGCCCGAAAGCGGCGGAAAACCTGCGTTCCGGGGCAAATGATTGACAGATTCTCCCCCGATGCCCTATATGCGCGAACTAGGGAACGTGCCCCGTTCGGCGGCGCGTTTTTTGTTTTTAGCGCCACCATTCGAAGGCCGCCAGAAACCGTTCAACCCCTTCAAATCCGGATTGGAAACCATGTCCGCCCTGTTTGGAACCTACGCGCGCTCCCCCATCGCTTTCGAGCGGGGCGAAGGCGTGCGACTGTTCACGGCGGAAGGCGAGGAATATCTCGATTTCTACGCCGGCATCGGTGTCATGGCGCTCGGTCACCATCACCCGACCCTGGTCAAGGCGCTCAAAGACGGCGCCGACCGGGTCTGGCACGTCTCCAACATCTTCACCATTCCCGAAAGCGAACGGCTCGCCGAGCGCCTGGTTGAAAAGACGTTCGCCGACGCGGTGTTCTTCACCAATTCGGGCGCCGAGGCGATCGAATGCGCCATCAAGACTGCCCGCCGCCATTTCTGGGCGGTCGGCGAGCCCGAGCGCGTCGAGATCATCTGCTTTTCCGGGGCCTTCCATGGCCGCACGCTCGGCACCATCGCCGCGGGCGGCAACCCCTCGTATCTCGAAGGGTTTGGCACGCCTCTGCCCGGCTTCCACCACGTTCAGCCCAACGATATCGAAGCCGTCAGGGCCAAGCTTTCGAACCGCACGGCGGCGATCATGATCGAGCCGGTCCAGGGTGAGGGCGGCATCACTGTGATGAGCGAGCAGTTCTTGCGCGACCTCCGCGCGACCTGCGACGAGAACGGTTGCCTTCTCATACTTGACGAGATCCAGTGCGGTTTCGGGCGCACCGGCCGCTTCTTCGCCTATGAGTGGGCCGGCATCGAACCCGACATCCTCTGCGCGGCCAAAGCCATTGGCGGCGGTTTCCCGCTTGGGGCGTGCCTTGCGCGCGGCGAAGTTGCCAAGGCCATGGTGCCGGGCACGCATGGCTCAACCTATGGCGGCAATCCCCTGGCCTGCACCATCGGTAACGCGGTTCTCGACGAATACGAGAAGCCGGGATTCCTCGACCATGTCCGGGATGTGGCGAGCCACCTTCACTGGCATCTTCAGCAGATGGCCCAGAAGTTTCCCGATCTGGTGGTTGAAGTGCGCGGCAAGGGCATGATCGCCGGGCTGAAAGTCACTCCGCCGGTGCGCGATCTCGTTGCGAAGGTCCGCGATCATCACCTTTTGACGGTTGCGGCGTCTGACAATGTGTTGCGCCTGCTGCCGCCGCTCATCATCACGCGGGACGAAATCGACGAGGGCTTCGAGCGCATGACCGCCGCCTTTGAAGATTATCGCACCAACCAACCGGCGTGAGCCGCAACCACCGGCCTCACGCAAGGAGAGCGCCTATGGCCTCCACCAGCCCCATTCGCCATTTCCTCGACATCAAGCAGTTCGATGCCGCGACCCTGCGCCGGATTCTTGACATGTCCGTTCGCCTGAAAAAGCTTCTCGGCGAAGGTGAGCGCCCGGCCTTGCTCAAGGACAGGGTGCTCGCGATGATCTTCGAGCGCGAGAGCACGCGCACGCGCGTTTCGTTCGATGTCGGCATGCGCCAGCTCGGCGGCGAAACGATCATGCTGACGGGCAAGGAGATGCAGCTTTCGCGTGAGGAAACCCTTGCGGACACCGCACGCGTCATGTCGCGTTATGTCGATGCGATCATGATCCGCATTCTCAGCCACGACGATTTGCTTGAGCTTGCGGGCGCGGCTTCAGTCCCGGTGATCAACGGTCTGACCCGCGTCTCACATCCATGCCAGATCCTCGCCGATATCCAGACCTTTGAGGAGCATCGCGGCCCGATCGGCGAGGCCAAGGTCGCCTGGGTGGGCGATGCCAATAACGTCATGACTTCCTGGGTCCATGCCGTCACCACCTTTGGCGGCACGATGACGATTTCGACCCCGAAGGAATATGGGCCCGACCAGGGAATGCTCTCCGATATCGCCGACGCGGGCGGGCGCGTCGAGCTGATCGACGATCCGCGCGCTGCGGTTGAGGGTGCCGACCTTGTCATCACCGATACCTGGGTTTCGATGGGCGACAGCGATGTCAACGAGCGCCGCCGCATCCTCAAGCCCTACCGGGTCGACAAATCGCTGATGAACCTTGCCGCCAAAAAGGCGCTCTTCATGCACTGCCTTCCCGCTCATCGTGGCGACGAGGTCACGAGCGATGTCATGGACGGGCCGCAATCGGTCGTCTTCGACGAGGCGGAAAACCGGCTCCACGCGCAAAAGGGTGTGCTGGCCTGGTGTTTCGGCTGGGACGAGATCTGATGGCGCGCGCCAACCTTGCCCAATATGGCCTCGACCGCGCCGAGAGCGGAGATGACGTCGCCGTCGCGTTCACCCTCGAAGAACTCGATTGCCGCGGGCGATCTGTGCGTCTCGGTAACGCCATCGACCTCATATTGTCGCGCCACAAATATCCCGATCCGGTCGCCCGGCTTCTGGCAGAGGCAACAACGCTTGCCGCGCTTATCGGCTCTGCTCTGAAGTTCGAGGGCCGCTTCATTCTTCAGACCCAGACCGATGGGCCTGTCGACATGATCGTTGTCGATTTCGACGCGCCGGACGGCATGCGCGGCTATGCCCGGTTCGACCGCGCTGCGGTGAACAAGGCGATCGCGGCAAAAACCCTCGACGCCGGTACGCTACTCGGCAATGGCCATCTTGCCATGACCATCGATCAGGGCATCCACACCGACCGCTACCAGGGCATCGTCAAACTTGACGGAATTGGGTTCGAGGAAGCCGCGCGCCACTATTTCATGCAGTCGGAACAGATTCCGACTGAGGTGCGGCTCGCCGTCGCAGAGCATGCACAGAAAGGCGCGGACCGCCCGCATTGGCGCGCCGGCGGCCTGATGCTGCAATTCTTCCCGAAGTCGGGCGAACAGGTCCTGCCGGACCTTCCCGGCGACGGCGACTTCGACAATCCCGAAACCGCCGATCCGCTTTACGCCGAACCGGACCACTGGACCGAGGCGCGAGCGCTCTTCTCGACGATTTCGGATGACGAACTCGTCGATCCCGACGTGTCCCCCGAACGCCTGCTTTTCCGCCTGTTTCACGAGCGCGGCGTGCGTGTTTTCGAGCCGCACGCGCTTGAGGAGCGCTGCCGCTGCTCGGCCGAGCGCATCGAGTCGATGCTCGCCGAAAGCTTCAGCGCCGAAGACCGGGAAGAAATGGCAGTCGATGGAGAAATCGAAGTAGTCTGCGAATTCTGCTCAACCGCCTATCACTTCAATCCGCATCAGTTCGACCCGAAGTCCTGACGCCGATCAGAAGCGTTTGCCGGAAACATACCTTTCCAATCTTTCATTTGTCTGGCGTGTGTCCAACAGATACCTCTGTTGGAATTGTTCGTGATTGAAGACAGCCGAATGGGATGTAAGGCTTGGACCAGCGCAATCCGCTGACCGATGGGCTGGAAGACGGGGCGCCGGCTGCCCCAAGGCCGCGCCGCCGCTTCGGTATCCTCAGCGTTCTCTTCCGCATTGTCGTGGCGCTCGGCATTCTGGCCGGCGCCTTCTATCTCGCGGCAACGCTCTACGCCTCCCGCCCCGCTCCCGTGACGCGTTCGGCCTTCGAACGCAGCTTTACGGTTGCTGTCACCGATGCCGCCTATGTCGATGAGACCCCGATGCTCAAGAGCTTCGGTGAAGTCGCTGCCGGCAACACGCTGCAGCTTCGCACGCAGGCCGCCGGCGAAATCACTTTCGTGTCGTCCAATCTTCGCCCCGGCGCGCGCGTGAGTGCCGGAGAAACCCTGGCTCGCATCGATCCGTTCAACTATCAACTGGCTCTGTCAAATGCCGAGGACGATTTGGCCAGCGCCAAACTCAGCCTCACCGAGGCCAGGGAGCAGCTTAATCTCCAACAGGCCAACGTCAATTTCGCCCGTGACCAATACGATGTCGCCGTCGCCGATTTCGACCGCGCCAAGACCCTTGTCGATAGCGGCTCGCTGACCGACAAGGAGCTCGATGCACGCCGTCTGGTTGTGTCCCAGCGCGACCAGGCCATGCGCCAGGCCGAAAGCGCACTGGCCTTGCAGCAATCCGCCATTGACCGGCGCAATGCCGACATCGAGCGGGCGGGACGCGCCGTTTCGCAGGCTCAGCGCGCGCTCGACGCTACCGAAATAACCGCCCCGTTCGAGGGTATTGTCACCGACGCCTCGGCTACGGTTGGGGCCATTGCCGGCCAGAACGAGGCCCTGGCCACTCTTTTCGAGGCCGACAATCTCGAAGTCAGGTTCACCTTGTCCGAAAAGGAATTCGGGCAGATCGCCGGCGCCGATCTGATCGGCCGTCCGGTGACCGTCACCTGGGACATTGCCGGCGATCCTCAGACCCTGACGGGCACAGTGGTCCGCACGGGCGCCGAAGTCGACCCGCAACTGGGCGGCGTGGAACTCTTCGCCCGTCTCGATGACGCCGCCACGTCTCTCATCCGGCCCGGCACCTTCGTGTCGGTCGAACTGCCCGGCACCACCTATGCTCACGTGCTCGTACTGCCGGAAACCGCCATCTACGACGACAACCACTTCTACCGCATGGCCGACGGGCGCATGCAGAAGGTCGATGCGACCCTCGTGGCCCGTCAGGACGGCAACGTGATCGTCAACGCCGATGTGAGCGAAGGCGACAAGATCATCACCACGCGGCTGGCCCAAGCCGGCGAGGGGGTTAAGGTCGCGCTCGAAGGCGAAACGCCGCAATTTGGCGGCGGCGGAGCGGGTGGTTTTGGTGCGGGCGGACCTCCTCCGGGTGGACCCCCGCCGGGTGGGCCTCCTCCCGGCGGACCCGGAGGCTAGAATGGCCGAACCGCACCGCACGAACGCCATACTTCAGGGCTTCGTCACCCACCGCAACGCGGCCAACCTCTTGATGATCCTTCTGGTCATTTTCGGGTTCTATGGCGTCATCGGCCTCAACCGGCAATTGTTCCCGGACACCAACCCCAACACGATCCGCATATCGCTGTCGTGGAGTGGGGCGAGCGCCGACGACATCGAAAAGAACCTGTTGCAGGTCATCGAGCCGACTGTTCGTTTTCTCGACGGGGTGAGGTCGATGTCCTCGAACGCCTCTGAGGGCAGGGGGACAATTAGTCTCAGTTTCGAACGCAACACCGACATGCGCGACGCGGAAAACCGCGTGCAGACCGCCGTCGATTCCATCCCCAACCTGCCCGAGAGCGCCGACGCGCCTGTTGTCTCGCGCCAGAAGTTCTTCGATCCCGTCGCCTCGATCGGCATAGCCGGGCCGTTCCCGGAAAATGCGCTCCGGAACTACGCCCGCGAAATTCGCGATGGCCTGCTCGATGCGGGTGTCGATCAGGTCTCGATGAGCGGCTATCGCGATCGCCAGATCACGATTTCCGTCGACGACGCGAAACTGCGCCAGCTGGACCTGACCCTCGACTCCATCGCAACCGCGATTTCCCCGAACCTTGCCGACCGCCCGTCGGGCACGCTGTCCGGCAGCTTCGAGGCGCAGATCCGCGCGGTGGCGCCGGATGTGACCCCGGAGGACCTTGCCGCCACGGAAATCAAGAGCCTGCCAACTGGCGAGGTGCTGACCCTTGGCGACGTCGCCACGATCACCGACGGCTTCAACGAGAACACGTCGCTCGGCTTCATGCGTGGCGAGCCGGCCATCCGTCTGACGGTCTCGAGGTCGGCGACCGCCGACAGTGTTTCGACCTACGACACGATCCGCGACTATGTGGAGAAGATCAAACCGACGCTGCCCGCCTCGCTCAACATCCAGGTTTTCGACGCGGCGGCGCAGCAGATCAACGATCGCTTGTCCCTGATCGTCAACAACGGCGCTTCGGGCCTCGTTCTGGTGATCATCATCCTGTTCCTGTTTCTCGACTGGCGCATCGCCATCTGGGTTGCCGCGGGCATTCCCGTGTCGATCGCCGCGACGCTCGGGGTGATGTATGCGACCGGCCAGTCGATCAACATGATTTCGATGTTCGCCATGATGATGACCCTTGGCATCATCGTCGACGATGCGATCGTCGTTGGCGAGCACACCGCCACCCGTTTTGCCCTGGGCGACAGTCCACGTCAGGCGGCCCTGACCGGGGCGGGACACATGTTCATTCCGGTCATCGCTGCGAGCCTCACCACCATGGCGGCCTTCGGTCCGATTCTGGCCGTGCGCGAATTCATCGGCCAGATCATGGCGCCGCTGCCGCTGGTCGTCCTCGCGGTCCTGACCGCAAGCTCGATCGAATGCTTCCTCATCCTGCCCGGACACCTTGCCCATTCCCTGCCATCGAAACGGCGGCCGCCCAGCTGGTTCCGCCGCAACTTCGACAAGGGATTTGCGTTTTTCCGCGATCGGCTCTTTGGCGCGCTCAGCCGCTTGTCCTTCTCCTGGCGCTACGCGACGGTCGCCATCGCGCTCGCCGTGACCATCATCGGTTTCTCGCTCATCGGCGCGGGCAAGATCGGCTTTTCCTTCTTTCCGACCTCCGAAAGCGACAGTTTCCGGATATTTGCCAACTTCCAGCCGGGCACGCCGCAGGATCAAATGGCGGGTATCGTTGGCGACATCGAACAGGCCATCACCAAAGTCGACAACGATCTGTCGCCCGACCATCCGCTGGTTCTGACAACCTACGCGACCTTGGACCTCGAGAACGGCGGCACCTCGATCAACGTCTATCTGACCCCGAGCGAAACCCGGTCCGTCAGGACGCCCGATTTCACCCGCGCCATTCAGGCGGCGCTCCCCAAGGTCGCCGGCGTGCAGAGTATCACGGTGCGCGAGCAGCGTGGCGGACCAGGTGGCCGGGCCATCGACGTGCAACTGATCGGTACTGATGTCGCGGCCCTGAAGAAGGCCTCAGAAGATCTGCAGGGCGTGCTCGAAGGTTTCAGCGGCGTCAACGCCATTTCCGACACGCTGAGCTATGGCAGCCCGGAAGTGACCATGCACCTGACCCCGCGCGGCGCGGCGCTTGGTTTCACGCTCGCCAGTCTCGGCACCCAGATCCGCGACGCCTTCGAAGGCCGGACGGTCGACACGATCGCAGCCAACAACGACGAAATCGCCATCATTCTGAAACGCAACACCGATCTCAGCGGCTCGTCGGCCCTGCGCGACCTCTGGGTCCGCGCGAGTTCGGGCAACTACGTGCCGCTCTCTTCGGTCGTCACCTTCTCCGAACGGCAGGTCTTTTCGCGTATCAATCGCGAGGATGGCCGGACCGTCGTCGACGTGCAGGCCGATGTCGACAGCACCCAAACGACGGCGGATGACGTGCTCAAGCGCCTCGAAAGCGATTACCTGCCGCAGATTATCTCCAAATACGGCATCAGTTATGACCTTGCCGGCGAGCAGCGTGACTTTTCCCAGCTCTGGAGCGACCTGACCATCGGCTCGATCATCGCCCTCGCGCTGATGTACGTCATCATCTCCTGGTCATTCGGTTCCTGGTTCCTGCCGGTGGCAGTCATGCTCATCATTCCTTTCGGCATCGTCGGAGCAATCTGGGGCCACTACCTTCTCGGCTACGATTTGACTTCCGTCTCACTCATGGGCCTGCTTGGCCTGTCGGGCATCCTCGTCAACGATTCCATCGTGCTCATTTCGCGCATGCTCGAGCGGCGCCAGACCGGCGAGGGGCTGCGCGAGGCCGCGACCGGTGCGTCACGCGATCGATTGCGCGCCGTCCTGTTGACCAGCTTGACGACCATTGGCGGGTTGGTGCCATTGCTTTTCGAGAAAAGCCTTCAAGCCCAGTTCCTCATTCCCATGGCCATCACCCTCGTCTTCGGGCTGGGGCTCGCGACCCTTCTGGTTCTTTTCCTCGTGCCCGCCTTCATCGGCATCGGGGCAGATTTCGCCGCCATCGGCCGCTGGCTTCTGATGACGAAGCGCGCCACCACGTTCCGCGAATTGATCGGTGGCGTCCACCTCGACCAGCCGCCACAGGCCGGCCCGGTGCATCCGGCCGAGTAACCTAGCCGCGCCAGAAACGCGGTGACAGCAGCACCAGAACCACAAGAACCTCGAGCCGCCCGACCAGCATCGACACGGTCATCACCCATTTTACGAAGTCATTGAGCGAGGAGAAGTTTCCCGCCGGCCCGATGATCGGACCGAGCCCCGGTCCGACATTGGAAATGGTAGTCGCGGCGCCGGAAAGGGCGGTGACGGGGTCGAGTCCGGCAAGCCCGAGCAGCACCGCTTCGATCAGAAAACAGACCACGTAAAGAAAGACGAAGCTTTGCACCGAACGCGATACGTCGTCGGTCAGGGGCATGCCGTTGAAGCGTTTGACATAGACCCGGGACGGCATCAGCACCCGGCTGATATGCTGCACGAGATCCTTGGCCAGAACCTGAAAACGGAAGATCTTGATTCCGCAGGACGTCGAGCCCGTGCATCCCCCCATGAAGGTCAGGATGAAAAAGAGCGTCACCGCTGCCGGCCCCCAGGCATTGTAGTCCGCATTGCCGAAGCCGGTACCCGTCATCACCGAGACGACCGAAAAGATGGCGTGGCGGAAGGCTTCCTCGCCATGATGGAGGTTCGCGGACGTCTGAAGCCAGAAGGCGATGGCCGTTCCAAGGGCGATCAGTCCGAGAAAGGCGCGGACCTGCGAGTCCTTGATGAGCCGCCAGGCCTGTCCGCCCACAGCCGCCAGAAACAGGGCGAACGGCGTCGCGCCGAGGATCATGAAGACCACCGCGATATACTCGATGGCGTGGGACTCATAGGCGCCGAGCGAGGAGTCGCGCGTCGAGTATCCACCGGTCGCGAGCGTCGTCATGGCATGAACGACTGCGTCGAACAGGCTCATGCCGGCCATCCAGTAGAGCAGGGCGCAAGCGAGCGTCAGAAGCGAATAGATGGCGACCATGCCGCCTGCAATGTTGGCGGCGCGCGGCAGGATCTTGTCCGGCGTTTCGAACGCTTCGGCCTTGAACATCTGCATGCCGCCGACCGAGAGCATCGGTAGAACGGCGATGGACATCACCACCATGCCGAGGCCACCGAGCCACTGCAAAATACCGCGCCAAATGAGAATGCCCGGCGGCATCGTGTCGAGCCCGACGAAAACCGTCGAACCCGTCGTGGTGAACCCCGACATGCTTTCGAAAACGGCATCGGTGAACGAGGTGTGAAGGTCCGACCACATGAAGGGGATGGCACTGAAAAGGGTCATGACCACCCAGATCAGGGTCGTCATCAGGAAGGCCTGACGAAGGCTCAGCGGTTCGACATGACCCGACGACGAGGCCCAGAGCCCGGCGCCAATGAGGCAGGTGATCATCGAGCAGGCAAAAAAGACCCGCCAGTCGTCATTTCCCGCGACCGCATCAACCATTGCCGGCACGAGCATGGCCAACCCGAGCGTCGCCAGAAGCACGCCGGTGATCGTCAGAATTGTGCGAAAACCCATTGGCGGCTGCCCCGGCCCGTCTGCAACTCGGTCGGCGGCAAAATGCCCTGCTTCGCCATTTGCGGCAAGAAGCAACCTGTCGCGTCCTCACCGGGTTTTGCGCCGACGTGAAGGCGCTGACTGCGCGAACCTGCTATAGTCGGCGGCTTTTATCAGGAGATACCGATGCTCGACGGTCTCGCCCGCACTTTCATCGATCCGCCGCTCAATCATATCGGCCGCAAGCTCGCCCGCCGCGGCATCACCGCCGACATGGTCACGGGCGCCGGCTTGGCACTCAGCCTGCTCGCCGCGCTTGCCATCGGTTTCCGGCAATTTGGATTTGGTCTGCTTTTGGTCGTCCTGTCGCGGCTGGCCGACGGTCTCGACGGCGCGGTGGCGCGGGCGACACGAAAGACCGATTTTGGCGGCTATTTTGATATCGTTGCCGACTTTCTCTTCTATGGCGCCGTACCGCTTCGCCTTTGCGGTGGCGGAACCGGCTGCCAATGGCGTGCCGACCGCATTCCTTCTGCAGCTTCTACTTCAACGGCGCGACCTTTCTCGGCTACGCGATCCTTGCCGAGCGCAACAAGCTGACGACCGATCTCCGCGGCCAGAAGAACTTCTACTTCACTGACGGGCTGATGGAGGGCACCGAGACCATCGCCTTCATGTTCATCGTGCTGATCTGGCCGGCAACCTATCCCTGGGCGGCCTATCTTTTGGTGCGGCGACCTTTTTTTACCGGCGCGGCCCGCATGGTCCGTGCCCGACAGATGTTCGCGGCCATCCGCAGCGATCAGACCTGATCGAGCGCGTAGCCGAGGTCGGCAACAAGGTCCTCCGCATTCTCCAGTCCAACCGATAAGCGCAACAGGTTGCGCGAAATTCCGAGTTCCGCCCGAATCTCGTCGCTGAACCTTTGATGCGTCGTCGTCGCGGGGTGCGAGATGATCGACTTGGCGTCCCCAGATTGTTGGACGTCAGGATGATGGCGAGGTTGTCGGCAACTGTGAAGGCCTCCGCCTGCCCGCCCCGGACCTCGAACGCGACCATGGTTGAACCCGCGCCCATCTGCCGCCGCGCGAGGTCGTATTGCGGGTGGGACTTGTGGTGCGGGTAGTAAAGCCGCCCGACCTTGGGATGATCGGCAAGGAAATCGGCGATCCGCGCGGCGCTTTCGGTCATCCGGGTCACGCGCAATTCCGAGGGTCTCAGGCCCTTGAGCATGATCCGGGCGTTGAACGGTGAAATCGACGGCCCGGTCTGCCGGATGATCGTATGCACGTCGCCGCCGATCAGCTCGTTCGACCCCAATATGGCACCGGCGAGCGCGCGGCCCTGCCCATCCACGTGTTTGGTCGCCGAATAGACAACGAGGTCCGCCCCAAGCTGCAGCGGCTTCTGCCAGAGCGGGGTGGCAAAGACATTGTCCACCACCAGCACAGCGCCATGCGCATGGGCGATGTCGGCAACCGCCCTGATGTCGACGAGTTCGAGCGTCGGATTGGTCGGTGTTTCGAGAGAAAAACGAGCCTAGTGTTCGGCCGCATGGCCTTGGCAAAGTTCTCCGGGTCCCGACCGTCGACGAGGGTACTCTCCACGCCCCAACGCGGCAGGTAGTCTTCGACGACGAAACGGCAGCCGCCGAAAGCGCGCGCGAGGCGACAACGTGGTCGCCGCCCGAACCTGCGCCATCAGGGCAGTCGTCACCGCTGCCATGCCACTCGCCGTGGCCCGCGCTGCCTCCGCCCCCTCCAATAGCGCCATGCGCTTCTGGAACATGTCCACCGTCGGATTGGAAAAGCGCGAATAGATGTGGCCGGGCTCGTCGCCGGTGAAACGCGCTTCGGCCGCGGCTGAATCCGCATAGGAAAAGCCCGAGGTCATGTAGATCGCCTCGGCCGTCTCGCCGAACCGGCTGCGTTCCTGCCCGCCATGAACCATCTGCGTCTGCGGCCTGCGCTTGGCAATGTTGCTGAGCGGATTGTCCGAACGCGCCATGACAATGGTCCTTTCAAAAAACAAAACCGGCCATGCCGGCCGGTTGGGTCGCTTTAGCAAATTGTTTTAGGTGGCTGCAATCAGACCGGCCAAATCACCACCGCGCGCCGAGCGCGCCCTGTGATCTAAAAGCCATTGAGGGCTTGGCGTCAATCTCTGCGGTTGCCACCAGACCTCAACGCAACCCGCTCGAAAAGGCCGAGAGCATGACTGATTGGCCCGAAGGCATTTTTCCGCCCGCCTGATTGGCGCGCTTTTCAATGCCCGTCACATCACGTCGGAGCGGCCCCTCGATCGTGATCAGATTCAGCCGGCGTCGCTCGACCTGCGGCTTGGCGAAAAGGCCTATCAGATCCGCTCGAGCTTCCTGCCGGGCCGCGATTTCACCGTCGAAAAGCGCGTTTCTGACCTCACTTTGCACGAGATCGATCTGCGCGAGGCGCGGTGCTCGAACGTGGCTGCGTCTACCTGGTGCCACTGCTTGAAGGCCTCGATCTGCCCGAAACCGTGGCCGCGGCCGCCAACCCGAAAAGCTCGACCGGCCGGCTCGACATTTTCACCCGTGTGATTTTCGACCACGCGCGCTCGTTCGACGTCGTCCCGGCCGGTTATCAGGGGCCGATTTATCTCGAAGTGTCGCCGCGCACCTTTCCCATTCTCGCCCGCACCGGATCCCGCCTCAGCCAGATGCGTTTCCGTGTGGGCCAGACTCGACTGGACGAGGCTGAGCATCGCGCCCTGCACGCGGCTGAAATGCTTGTTTCGGACACGGCGTTCGAGGTCGGCGAGGTGTGCAACTATCGATCGATCTTGAAGGGAGGAGGGCGACATGGCCTGATCGGCTATCGCTCCAAGCACCACACGGCGGTCGTTGACGTCGACAAGCGCGATGCCCTTGACGTCCTCGATTTCTGGGAGCCACTGACCCGGCGCGGCCGGGCGGAGCTGATCCTCGATCCCGATGAGTTCTACATTCTCGTCAGCCGCGAAGCTGTGCACATCCCGCCAGACTATGCCGCAGAGATGGTACCCTTCGACCCACTCGTCGGTGAGTTCCGCGTTCACTATGCCGGCTTTTCGATCCGGGTTTCGGTCATGCCGCCGCCGGCGGCCACGGTGCGCGCGCCGTCCTCGAAGTTCGAAGCCACGAAGTTCCGTTTCTGCTCGGCCACGGCGGGCGGTTGGGCGTCTGATCTACCAGCGGATGGCTGAGCGCCCCGAGTTGCTCTACGGCAAGGACCTCGGCTCGAACTATCAGGCACAGAGCCTGAAGCTCTCAAAGCATTTCAGGTCGGGATGACCTTGAGCCTCGGCCGGACCCGGCCGGACTCCCGCGGCCCGGCAACCGCCCGCCCGAAACTGTCTTCGAGCCGGACGATGTCGTCTTCCTCGAGATAGGATCCGGTCTGCACTTCAACGATCTCGAGCACTTCGTCGCCCGGATTTCCGAGCCGGTGGATCGCCCCCTGAGGCACATAGGTGCCTTGGTCGGCGCCAAGATCGAACTGACGGTTTTCGATCCGAACCCTCGCTTGCCCCTTGACCACCACCCAATGCTCCAGCCCGCCACTGATGGAATTGCAGCGATAATTCCTTGCCCGGACTGACGAAAAGGCGCTTGATCTTGAAACCCGGACCGGCACTGACTTCCTCCCAGCGGCCCCGGGGCCGGTCCGCGTTTGGGTGTTTGACAACAAGATCCGCCGTTTGTGGCGCTGATGCGAGTTGGTGAACCAGTTCTTCCCACCTTTGGGCTCAGAACGTGGGCCCACAAAGACCGCGTCCTGCGTGGCGATCACGGCCACATTTTCGAGGCCAGTTACCGCGATATGCGGCCCATCGGACACAACCGGTGCAATTGGTCGAGTCGTGGACAGTTGCCGGACCCATGACTCCGTTTCCTGACTCGTCGGAAGCCAGCGCGGCGCCAAGTGCGCCGAACGTGCTAAGGTCGCTCCAGCCCGCATTCAGTTCAATCATGACCGTTCGGTCTGGTCAGTTCGAATACCGCGCGATCGACCGCAATCTTGGGCGCCTGGGAGCAATCCTTGGCTTTTGAGCCGGGTGAAATCCCCGTCATGCCGGGACCTCGCGACTGCATTTTCAGCACAGATGCAGATTTCAGGACTGTGTCGCCGCATTCGCTCAAAAACGTCCGTGGTTGAAAGAGGAATATGCCTGAGTTCCAGAAACATTTCCCGGAGGCGACCAGTCCGCGGCCACCAGCGCATCCGGCTTTTCAACGAAGACGTCGACCGGCCGCGCGCCGATGGGCAGCGTTGCTCCCGCTTGAATGTAGCCGAACCCGGTCTCCGGACCCTCGGCAGTGACGCCAAACGTAACGAGGTATCCCGCAGCAGACGCCGCGAGTCCTGCCCGGACAGATTCCAGAAACGCGCCGGGATCGAGAATCCGGTGATCGGACGGCAAAACAAGAATATGGCAATCACCGCCATCCGCCAGAATGGCCGAGGCGGCCGCCGCAATCGCAAAGGCGGTGCCCGTTGGTTCGGATTCGAGCAGAATGGAACGGGGTTCGATGCCAACGGCCGCAGCCTGTTCGGCGACCAGAAAGCGATAGGATTCCTGCGTTGATACGACTGGGCTGGCAAACAGGCGGCGGTCGGCAACCCGCTTCAACGTGTTCTGAAAGAGGCTGAGTGGTCCGTCGAGGGCAAGAAACTGTTTTGGCCGTTCGATTCGGGAAAGCGGCCATAGCCGCCGGCCGATGCCACCAGCCAGGATCACGGGAACGATTTGTGCGTTTGGTCCTGCAGCTACGGTCACGGCACACGCAAGGCTTCGGCATAAACATCCGAAACTCTAGGTTCCAAGTCGGCCCTTGTCCTCCGGCTCCCTACTAAGGACTATTGCGTATGGGGCGGGTGGTCGATTGAACTTGGACGAGCACCGCAATCCTGTTGCAACAATTGCGAATATCCCATCGTGGGTCCGGCCGGTTTCCGATCAACAACGGCCGAGCATGGTCGCGCAAATAGACTCCCACTTGGGGTCCCCAAACAAATAAGCGAAGCTCCGCAATAGGTAGTACATTATTCGCGTGGCTAGGTGCCGCATTCGGCAGAAGCTCACCCTTGAGCGTCAAATCACCTGGGCGCGTCCGTTCGTATAGCTTGAAGCCTACCCGGCGCCAACAAATCTGGCAATGGGCATGAAGGTCACAGTAACCTCTGATCCTTTGGAGCACGTGGGAGTCGGATCCGATTTGCAGTCCTGATGGGTTAAGGCAGACATCTATTGCCTTGTGCCCGAACTTGAACAAAATGTTGGCCGAAATCGAAAATCAATTTAAGGTAATCAACATGACGGTGGTATTGGTTAGAATTCATTTTGCTCCGTGGAAATGAATACGAAAATTCAGCGTAAAACCAAAATATGTAGCGTGAGAACGAAAATGCAAAATCAAACCAAAGACACAATACTTCAACCGGATTTGTTCGGAGCACGGGGACTCGCCGAATTAAATCGTCGAATTTTGACATCGCCCCGCCTCAAGCAGATGTTTGTATCTAATCCAAAGGCGGGTTGCACAACGGTTAAGAAGGCAATGTTTTTATCGGAGGCGCGTAATAATGGTGACTTAATATTGAGAAACGAAATAGAGCGCAACACTTCGATAGTGCACAAGAAAAATCCGTTCAAAGAATTTAGCAATTTGACAGAAAAGGAGAAAAACTGGTTTTTTTATTCCGAAGATATATTTCGATATACCTTTGCAAGGAATCCGTACACGAGAATTCTGTCTGCCTATTTAGACAAATTTGTACACTCCAAAGACTCGGCGGCTGGTCGCAATTTCCTAAAACGACACAAAGTGCCAGACACAGCAGTTTTGCATTTTGCAGAATTTGTTCGGCTTGTGGCCGAAGAGCCGCATTGGGACAGGGATGTGCATTGGCGCGAACAATATCTACTAACGCGACCTGACGTCATTAACTACAGCTATATTGGTCGATTCGAGCGAATTGACGAAGGTTTTGCTGAGCTGCGTCTGCACTATCCAGAGGCGGAGAGGTCGTTGGTAGCCAGTGACCTTGGTGGAAATGCTGTTAACAAAACAAGCGCTGCATCGAGTATGCCAGACCATTATGATGATCAAACGATAGAGTTGGTTGCCAGAATATATTCCAGAGATTTTGAAGCATTTGGATATTCAGAAAAGTATGAGGAGAGCTTATTGTGACGGTGGCGCTGAGCACAAAAAATAGTGTGAGTGGTGCAATATTAGCGCGTAAAGGAATGCGACATGTGGGCGCTAAACACTAAATGTAGCCTGAATTGCCTGATGTGCAGACGGTGGCGAGTTCGCTAGGAATGGTGAGGTAACTCGCTGCGTATTTAGGTTGAGGCGATTCGTGTTTCGGCGGTAAGCGCGAGCGCGCTCAGTGATTTCGAGCAGACGGGCGAAACTTGGTGCGGCTGTGGGCATGGTGCTTGGAACTTAAACGGCAACGCTGCGTCGTTTGATTTCAGCGGGCGCATTTAACGACCAGCCATTCATTGGAGTCGGCGGACCACCCCGCTCACCACCCCTTGACTCCGCCTTTCTTCCATCGCAATCCTCGCGTCGGTTTGCGGGTGTAGCTCAATGGCAGAGCGAGAGCTTCCCAAGCTCCAGACGAGGGTTCGATTCCCTTCACCCGCTCCAGCTCCTCAATCTCAGAGCGCCCGCACCCAACCCGTCAGAGCTTCGGTCCCTTTCGCCGGCTGCGGCCGCCGAACGAAAGCCCGTGCGGTGTCTTCGACCAGAAATGCGGGCGCGTGAGCAGCTCATAAAGGGCGCGGAATGCAGCGATCGACGTCAGCATCCAGTAGACCGGCAGCAGCGGCTGGAAGGCGAGAAGATGTGGCCGGCGGAGCCGCATCAGCCCGAGAATTGAAACTGCAAATGCGGCCGAATAGCCCCCGGCAAGGATGAGAAGGCTGAGCCCGCTCCAGAGGTCCGACGGCCAGAGGCCGGTGGGCAGCCCAATCGCGTAGCGCAGGGCCAGCGCCGCGAGAAACACCAGATGCAAAAGCGCACTCGCAACCAGGCCGCCGACAAAGGTCTCAAAGATCAGAAAGTTGCGCCAGCCAAGGTCGCGAAACAATTGGAACGGCCGGCTGTTGTGGGCCAGAAAGGTCTGCATCCAGCCCTTCGACCAGCGGGTTCGCTGGTTGAGGAAGGCGGAGAGCGAAACCGGCGCCTCTTCGCGCGTTTGGGCCGAAAAGGTTCCGCTGCGATACCGAAGCCGCTTGAGCCGAACGCCGAGATCGGCATCCTCGGTTACGTTGAACGCGTCCCAGCCTCCCGCCTCGCGCAGCGATTGCAGACGGAAATGGTTGGACGTGCCGCCGAGCGGCAGCGGCATGTCCCAGTCCCCGAGTGCCGGCAGGATGAGCCCGAATAACCCAGCATACTCTCCGGCAAAAAGCGCGGTCAGCCAGTTGTCGCCCGCATTGTCGATGACGAGTTCGGCCTGCACGCAATCGAGTTCCGGCTGGTCGCGGAAAAGCCCCACGGCCCATCTGAGCTGGTCGGGGTCCGGAATGTCCTCGGCGTCGAAAATGACGACGAACTCGCCGCGCGCCAGCGGCAGGGCATAGTTCAAAGCCTTGGGTTTGGTGTGTGGGCGGCTGTCCGGAACAATGACGAGTTCGAACCGCGGATCGCCGAGTTCGGCCGCCGCCGCGTGCAGCGTCGATACGGATTTGGCCTCCACCACGAACTTGATGTCGAGTTTTTCGGCCGGATAGTCGAGCCGCTGCAGGGCGTCGGCAAGTTGCCGGACCATGTTGGCCTCGTCGCGCATCGGAAGAAGCACGGTGTAGACCGGTAGGTCCTCGTCCGGAATCGATGGGGGCGGCAACAGGTCGCCGGAAAACCAGGCGCGCAACCCCGCTACGAGGCGCAGGATGGCAGGTCCGAGAAGCAGCAGGCCCATCAACGGCACGAGAACCGGCTGCAAGAAGAATGGTGTCGCAACCGAAAGCGCCAGCAACATCAGCATGGTCACGACAAAGACGATGCGTTTGGCAAGACTTAGATCGAGATGCGCACTCGCGAACGGCCATCTTCGCGATAACCGCGTACGCGCTTCGTCCGTCAGAAGCGCCGCGCTCCGGTCGGTCAGGCCGGCCCGCAACGCGCGCGGCGGAACGACGCAGATCTTGTGCCTGAGGTCGGGATTGTCCCGGGCCTGAACATCGATGCGCAGAATGTCGGTCAGCCCGCACGCCGTGAAGAGGACGTCGCGGCCATAGAGCTCGGCCCTGACCGATTTGACCTCTGCCAATGCTTCTGGCCGTGTCACCGGCGCCATCAGCGGCAGATCGCGCGGCAACACATCCGAAAAGGCCAGTCCGGCCCATTCCGCCGCCCGCTGATAGACGAGATTGTCTGAAAGCCCAAGCGTGACCGAGAAAAAATGAAATGGTTCGATTTCCTGCGCCAGCGACTTTTCGAGCCAGAAGAGCGCCTCGGCATCGTCGCGGCAGGTATCGCCAAGCACGGCGCGGACGAGCTCAATTGCGGGGCGGCTCTGGTTCATTGAGACAAGGCTGGCATTGCGCGGCGGGGACGGATAACTTCGCCCAAGCCGACGCGAATCTCAAGCAAGCTGGTTGATCCAATCCCGATGCATCCTGCCGCGCCCGACGGGCTTGAATTGACCGCCAACCATGCCTGCGGCCGGGCAGGGCGCCTGTTGAGGTCAATGTTTTGCGGATTGGCGCTTTTCTGCGCCGTCCTGTTGCCGGCCATCTCGGCAGCGCAGTCCTTTCCTGACCATTTCGATACGACCCAGCGCGAAGAGGCACCCGATCTCAGTGCCGTTCCATCGCTCAGAATTCTTGCCATGACCGGGTTTCCGCCCTTCAGTTTCCGCCAGCCGAACGGTGAACTGATCGGATACAATATCGACCTTGCCAAGGCGATCTGTGCCAAGCTCGGCGTTGTCTGTACGGTTCAGGCCTGGCCGTTCGAACAGGCGGCCGACGCGCTGGCTGACAACCAGGGCGATGTGCTTCTGGGTGGACTTGCCGTCACGCCGGAAAACGTCGCTCGTTTCGATTTCTCGGCCGTCTATCTCGGTTTCCCCGCACGTTTCGTCGCTCGCAAATCCGATGTCGCGGCGTTCGATACCGAAGCGCTGGCCGGCAGATCGGTCGCGGTCCGAGTCGGAGGCGTCCACGAGGCTTTCATCAAGGAATTTCTGCCGTTGGCAGTTTTGAAGCCGACACCCACCGAAATCGAGGCGCTGAATCTGATGAAGTCTGGCGGCGCCGACTATTATTTCGGCGACGCGTTGCGCGCTTCGTTCTGGCTCAACGAGAATATCGACTGCTGCGCCTTTGCCGGCGATGCCTATTACCGGCCCGATATTTTCGGCGATGGCCTCGCCATGGCGGTTCCGGCCGGGCACGATGCGGTCCGCAACGCCGTCGACTGGGCCCTGCAGCGCCTTAACCGCGATGGCACGCTGCGAGAACTCTATCTGCGCTGGTTCCCCGTAGGGTTTTACTGAGGCTGGTCGCCGGCCTTGGTGTGTGGCGGATCGCGGAACGGAAAACTGATCGCCCAGGGATAAGTGCTCGGCCCGTCGCCCTGCCATTCCTCGAGCCCGATCGTCATGCCGGTATGGCCTTTCTGCGGTTGGGAAATGTAGGTGCGAAAAAGCCTGTCCCAGATCGAAAGGCCGAAGCCGTAGTTGGAATCGGTTTCCCGGTTGATCGCCGAATGGTGCACCCTGTGCATGTCGGGTGTCACAAACACCGACCTGAGGATAGTATCGGCCCATCTCGGCAGCCGCACATTGGCATGGTTGAAAAGGGCCGAGCCATTGACGAAGGCCTCGAAAACGACAACGGCGCCGGCCGCGGGCCCAAGAAGCAGAACCGCCGCACTTTTCACGAGAACCGAGAACAGGATCTCGATTGGGTGGAACCGGATCGCGGTCGACGCATCGATATCCTCATCCGAATGATGCACCCGGTGCAGTCGCCACAGGATCGGCACCTTGTGTGTCGCCACATGTTGCGCCCAGATGACGAAATCGAGCACGACGATGGCGATGAGCCATTCGATCCAGGCGGGCCATTCGACGAGATTCAGCAGTCCCCAACCCATATGTTCGGCATAGGCAGCCGCGCCAACCGCGGTGACCATGCCGATGAAAGTGAACACAAAGACCGCGACATAGTCCGTCAGCAGAATGCCGAAATTGGTCGTCCAGCGCACCGTTCGCGAAAAGCGCCGCTCACGTTTGGGGTAAAGCGTCTCGGCAAGCGCCATGATCGCAAAGATCAGCGCAAAACTTCCGAAGCGGAAGACGCTTTCGCTCAGTCCGAAAAAACTCATCAGGATGCTTTCGTCTGGTCAGAGATGCCTGAGCCGCGCACGCGCGGCCGTTTCAATGGCCGCTGTTACCAGACGATCGAGCTTGAGATAATCCCGGACCATTTCAAGCCATCTCAATTCTTCTTGACCGAGCGCGAGGTCGGCGGCGGCCACTTCCACGGCCACATAGTAGGCCGTGTCCTGAAATTTCGCCGGCAGGTCGTCGACGATCGCGTGCAGCACCAGTTCGACCGTGCCTTCCTGCAACAGGTCGATGCACTTGGCCGCGATGCCTGGCAGGCGATCGGTGTCGAAGCCGCGGAAAGCAGGCAACCGTTCGACAAGAACGCCGATGCGGTTGAGTTCGCTGTCAGACAGGTCGGAATCCGAGGCGGCGGTTACCACCATCATGTAAATCAGGCATTCCTGTACGCTGAGCCCCATCACAACCTCCGCCAATGCATCAATTGCGCAACAGGTAAGGCCCACTTGTCCGATTGGCAAGGCGGCTCAACGTCCCAGCCCGTTTGACCCGGTTGCGAAACGGCTGCGGCTGTGCAAGGTAGCGCCGGCCAAAATCCATCCGTCTGGAACTTTAATCGTGCCGCACAATCCATTGCCGCCGCTTGATCCGTCGCTCTTTGCCGTCGCCCGGACGGCCAAAGCCTGGCCGTTCGAGGAAGCCCGCAAGGTGGTGGCGCGTCTCGAAAAGAGCGGCAAGGACCATGCCCTTTTCGAAACCGGCTATGGCCCCTCTGGCCTGCCGCATATCGGCACGTTTGGCGAAGTGGCGCGCACGACCATGGTGCGCACGGCCTTTCGCCTCCTGACCGAGGACAAGGTACCGACGCGCCTCCTCTGCTTTTCGGACGACATGGACGGAATGCGCAAGATTCCGGACAACGTGCCCGACCCTGAGGCACTGAAGCCCTATTTGCAGCTGCCGCTGACGTCGGTGCCCAATCCGTTTGGCGGCGGCTTCAAGAGCTTTGGCGACCACAACAACGCCATGTTGCGGCGCTTTCTGGATACGTTCGGTTTCGACTACGAATTCGCCAGCGCCACCGACTATTACAAGACCGGAAAGCTCGACGACGCGCTGCTGCGCGCCGCCGAAAAGTATGACGAAATCATGCAGGTCATGCTGCCGACCCTCGGGCCGGAGCGCCAGGCGACATATTCGCCATTCCTGCCCATCTCGCCTAAGTCCGGCCGCGTTCTCTACGTGCCGATGAAGCATGTCGACGCCAAGAACGGCACCATTACCTTTGACGACGAAGACGGGGTCGAGACCACGCTTCCGGTTACCGGCGGCCGGGTCAAGATGCAGTGGAAGCCCGACTTCGGCATGCGCTGGGCAGCGCTTGACGTCGATTTCGAAATGTTCGGCAAGGACCATCAGACCAACGCGGTGGTTTACGACAAGATCTCGGCCATTCTCGGCGGCACCCCGCCCGAACACTTCGTTTATGAGCTCTTTCTCGACGAGAACGGGCAGAAGATCTCAAAGTCCAAGGGCAATGGCATCACCATCGATGAATGGCTCGCCTATGCGCCGACCGAAAGCCTCGCGCTCTACATGTTCCAGAAGCCCAGGACGGCCAAGCGGCTCTATTTCGACGTGATCCCCAAGGCGGTCGACGAATATTATAGCTATGTCGATGCCTATCACCGGCAGGCCGACGCGGAACAATTGGAAAACCCGGCATTCCATATTCATTCAGGCGATCCGGGCCTGCACGACATGCCGGTTTCGTTTGCGCTGCTGCTCAACCTCGTCTCGGCGGCAAATGCCGAGGATTCCGGCGTGCTCTGGGGCTTCATTTCGCGCTACGTGCCCGGTGCCTCGCCACGAAATCATCCCGAGCTCGACCGGCTCGTTGGCTACGCGATCGCCTATTTCCACGACTTCATTCGCCCCAACAAGGCTTTCCGCGCGCCCGACGAGAAGGAGCGGGCGGCCCTTTCCGACCTCGACCGGCAGCTTCAGGACCTCGACGGATCGACCGACGCGGAGGCCATCCAGAACCTTGTTTACGAGGTGGGCAAGGCGCATCAGTTCGATCCCCTCCGCGACTGGTTCAAGGCGCTCTACCAGGTCCTTCTGGGCCAGGATCAGGGCCCGCGCTTCGGATCGTTCGTGGCGCTTTATGGCGTGCGCGAAACCCGCGCACTCATTGAAAAGGCCCTCTCCGGAGAACTCGGCTGACCGGCGCGAGCGGTGAAATCGGCGCGGTTGCCGCTGGTCACCGTTTGACCGCCGAGGCCGCCGTCGAAATTCTTCGCGCCGGGGGAACGGCGGTCGATGCGGCTATCGCCGCAGCCTTCATGGCGTGCGTCTGCGAGCCTGTGCTGACTTCGCCCGGCGGTGGCGGTTTCGCGCTTTTGAAGCCGGAAACCGGCGTGCCGGAGCTGGTCGACTTCTTCGCCCAGACGCCGCTCCGTCCAAACCCCAATGCCAGCGGCTTTGACGAAGTCTTCGCCGATTTCGGCACGACAACCCAGCGCTTTCATATCGGTCCCGCCTCGGCCGCGACGCCCGGCTTCGTGCCCGGCATACTTCACCTTCACGCCCGCGCGGCGACCCTGCCGCTTGAGGAACTCGCGGCGCCCGCCATTGCGGCGGCAAGGGACGGTTTCAAGGTGACGGCCTTCCAGGCTCATCTCGCGGCAGTCGTTGCGCCAATTTTATCGGCAACCAGCGCCGCGCGGAACCTTTTTGCGCCCGATGGCCGGCTGCATGCCGAAGGCAGTCACTGGTCGAACCGCGGAATGGCGTCGTTTTTCGAAGCCCTGTGCCGGTCTCCCCAGTCATTTGCCCGTCAGGAACTCGTTGCCGCCATGCTGGACACCCAGCACGACAGCCATCTCGGTTCGGCCGACTTCGAACAGTACCGGGTCGAGTCCCGCACCCCGCTCGCCTTGGATCTCGGCAGCGCGCGGGTTTTCACCAATCCCGCGCCGGCCGCAGGCGGAATTCTTGTCGCACGCACCTTGATGGGATTGGCGGGCGACACGCCCCTCCATCACGCTGAGGCGCTTGATGAAACCGACCATGCGCGCCGCGACGCCGGTGGCGACCTCGCTCAACTTCTCGAAACTCTGGGCCCGCCACAAACCCGCGGCACGACCCACATTTCGGTTGCTGATGCGGCGGGCCGCGCCGTCGCCATGACCTTGACCAACGGTGAAGGCAACGGAGAAATCGTTGGCGATTTCGGCTTCATGCTCAACAACATGCTTGGCGAAGAAGACGTCAATCCAAAGGGCGCCTCGGGCTGGCCGCTGGGCGTGCGCCTTTCTTCGATGATGGCGCCGACCATTGCCACCGGACGTCACGGCGAATTGCTAGTTCTGGGTTCCGGCGGATCAAGCCGCATCCGGTCGACCATCGCCCAGGTCATGGCGCACGCAATCCTCGCGAATAAACCGATCGATCAGTCAGTTTTTCAACCGCGCCTGCATGTCGAAGGCGATCATCTCGACATCGAGGCGGGATTTTCTCACGCCGATGAAGAAGCGTTGCGCAACCGCTTTCCGAACCATCGCGTCTGGCCCGGAACAAGCATGTATTTTGGCGGCTGTCACGCTGTGGCAAGATCGTCGGACGGCCAGTTCAGCGCCGTTGGTGACCCGCGTCGTGGTGGCGTCGGTATCGTCGTCTAACCCTGTTTGATGGTGATGGCCTGGTAGAGATGCCAGGTCGCGTGCCCAAGAACCGGCAGGATGACGAGCAGCCCCAAAAAGGCTGGCACCATGGCAAGAACGCTCAGAATCGTGACCACCAATCCCCAGAACAGCATCGGCGCCGGATTGCGCGTGACGGAACGCACACTTGTGATCATGGCGGTGACGAAGTCGAGCTCGGTATCGAGCAGAAGCGGCATCGCCACAACGGTGATGGAAAACAGGAAAAGCGCCAGCACCGCGCCGACCAGCGTCCCGACGGCAAGAAAGGTCAGTCCCTCCGAGGTGCTTAGCACAACGTTGAGAAACCCTTCGAGCGTTGATGGTGTGTTGAACCCCATGAACAGGGCGAGAAGGATGCGCACCAGATAGATCCACACCCAGAAGTCGAACAGCACCACAAAGGCCATCCAGCCCATCTGCCGTTCGCGCTGGTTGAACACGGTCACCAGAACCGCCCGCCAGCTCAGCGGTTCGCCCTTTTGCAGCCGGCGGCTGATTTCATAGAGCCCGGTGGCGATGAATGGCCCGATCAGCGGAAAACCGATCATGACCGGAATGACCATCCAGAGCTGGTCTGTTTGACTGAGGACCCAAACGATGAACAGTCCACCTGCCGCGAAAATGGCTCCAAAGAACAGCCCGTAGGCCGGGGCTTTGAGAAAATCACGCCATCCTGCGCGAAGCGAGGCGCCGATTTCGGCAAACGAAATGCTCTTGATCTGCGGTGCGCGTGGCGGCGCACTGGCCTGTTGTTCGGACATGTCCCCCTCCCGTCCCAAGGATGGATCGAGTGTGCAACACAGCGCGAAAGCCCGCGCGTGACATTCGGTCGCAGCCTACTGGCTGACCCAGAGAATCCGCGCGATCGAAGCGACGTCGCTTTTGGCCACGGTTCGCGGCGGATGATCCGGGTTGAACGAATGAAGTTCGTACCGGTCCGCCGTTTCGCGAAAAAGCACCTTCGCCATGGCCTCGCCCTCGCTGGTCCGAACGACCACCCGGTCCCCCCGCCGGATTTGCTCGGTATGGGATGCGATCAAGATATCGTGGTCGCGATAGAGCGGCAGCATCGAGTCCCCTGAAACTTCGAGCGCGAAACATCCTTCGGGCAAAAGGGCCGGCACGCTGATCTCTTCCCAGCCCGCCCCGGTCGGCGCGCCGTCATTGTCGAAATAGCCGCCCGCACCCGCCTCCGCAAAGCCGATCAGCGGAATCCGGGCGTCACGTTTTGACGGCGCGTAGGCGATCTCGGCGGCCGCGAAAACGACACCGAGATCTTCCCCAACCGCTGCCGCGGCCTTGGCAACGCTTTCGAGGGTTGGCCAGCGTTCGCGTCCCTCTTTCGAAATCCGTTTGGAAGGGTTGAAGGTCGTGGCATCGAGCCCGGCACGCCTCGCCAGACCGGAAGGGGTCAGCCCATGCCGTTTTGCCAGCTGATCGATCTGCCGCCAGGCCTGGCGATGGCTGATCATGGATGCCCCGCGCCCCTGTCGCGTAGAATTTCTCAGGGTCTATCGGAATGTATTCCTACGTACTTATTTCCCCGCCGTCCAGCCTCCCGGTCCTCAATCTTGCGGTGCCCGCCCGCTTCTCCTAGGTTCCGCTGCTGACAAGCCGGAGTCGAAAGTGAGCCAGACCCTTTTCAAGATCGTGACGCTTGAGGTCTGGTCTGCAGACCCGGGCGGAGCGGCGGTTCCCCGCATGCCGATCGACCACCAGGACGGGTTTTTGCACCTCTCGACGCGCGATCAGCTCGAAGAAACGCTCCGGCTTCACTTCGCTGGCAAGGGCCCGCTCGTTCTGATCGCCATCGATGAAACGCGCATTCCCGATGGTTTGCGGTGGGAACCTTCACGTGGCGGACAACTGTTCCCCCACGTCTATGGCGAGATCCCGGGATCTGCGATCGTTTGGACTGAGCCAATGGAAGTTGCCGCTGACGGAACCATGAATCTGCCGGAGCAGGTCGGATGATCCTGTCGCGGCTTTCGCCATTCCTGCGCAATTCCTTCCTCCTGAACCTGACGCGTGACGCGCTTTTGGCGATGGAACCGGAGACCGCCCATCGCGCCACCATCATGGCACTCAAGATCGGCCTCGTGCCCCAGCTCGCAAGCGAAGACGCGCCGGAACTTGAGACCTGCCTCGCCGGACTGCAATTATCCAATCCGGTCGGCATGGCAGCCGGGTTTGACAAGAACGCCGAAGTGTTCAGTGCCCTTGAGGCCATGGGCGTCGGCTTTGCCGAAGTCGGAACCGTCACGCCAGAGCCCCAGGACGGCAATCCGCGACCACGGCTCTTTCGCTTGATGCAGTCCGAAGGCGTGATCAACCGCATGGGATTCAACAACGAGGGCCATGAGGCGGCGTATCAAAGATTGACAGAAGGCGAACGCCGGGCACCAACGGGCGTGAACATCGGCGCCAACAAGACGAGCGACGATTTTGTTGCAGACTATGTTGCCGGCGTGCGCCGCTTTGCCGATGTCGCCGACTACCTGACGGTCAATATCTCGTCGCCCAACACACCCGGTCTCAGAGGCCTTCAGAACCGTGACGTGTTGGAGCGCCTTCTGGGCGAGGTCCTCACCGAGCGCGAACGCCAGCCAAAGCGCGTTCCGGTATTTCTCAAGATCGCGCCCGACCTCGACGAAGCCGCGATGGACGGCATTGCCGCGGCAATAGCGCCAACCCCGCTGAACGGGTTGATCGTTTCCAATACAACAATTGATCACTCATTTGTTGAGGGCCAACCCTATTGGAGCGAGCAGGGCGGGCTTTCCGGAAAACCATTGTTCCGCCTGGCCACGCAGCGCCTTGCGCAGATGCGCCAGCGGGTCGGGCCACATGTGTCGATCATCGGCGTCGGCGGTGTCCATTCGCCGCAAAGTGCGCTTGCCAAGTTCCAGGCCGGCGCCAATGCCATTCAGCTTTACTCGGCTCTGGTCTTCGGTGGGCTCGAATTGCTTGAGGAAATCAAGCTCGGCCTCGCCCGGCGGGTGCGTCAGGCGGGCCGGACGAACATTTCCGAATTTGTCGGCGAACGGACAGATGCCTGGGCGGCCGGGCGCGGAATCCTGCCCGATTAGCTCGCGGGGAAGAGTTGCGGGATTTTCCGCCTCACCCCGATGAAGAAGACCAGCCCGCGCGTGATGAACCAAAGGTGTAGCGCGGCCCAAAGCCCGAAGATGCCGAAGAGGGGCTGAAGAATCGCCGCCAGAAGCAGAAACACGACCAAGGCGATCACCATGCCGTTTCGCATCATCGTGTTGAGGGTCGCACCAACCGTGATCCCGTCCATGACAAAGGGCATCACGCCGGTCAGTGCCGTCAAGGCGGCAACCGGAACATAAATCCGCGCATGCTGGCGGACCTCGTCGGCCGTCGTCATGAGATCGATCAGCCACGGGCCGGCGGTGAGCCAGAAGAGGAAAAGCACGGCCGAAATGGCATAGCCCCAGAAATGGGTCAGCTTCATCGCTCGTACGAAGGCCGGCCTGTAGTTCGCCCCGATCGCCTTTCCCGAAATCTGCTCGGCCGCCTGCGCCTGACCGTCTAGCAAGTAGGAGGTGATCATCAGGAAGTTGAGAACGATCGCGTTCGACGTCAGTTCGAGCGTGCCCATGCGGGCGGTCTGCGCCGTAAAGACGGCAAAGGCGGACATGAGAGCGATCGACCGGATCATCAGATCGCGACTGAGCGACAGCATGCGCCGGATTCCCGCCAGATCGAGCAGCACATGATTGGGAACCCGTTCATAGATCGCGGCAAAACCACCGAACCGGCTCACAACGAGCCATAGTCCAAGCCCGGCGGCAATTGCCTGCGCAATGACAGTCCCGAGTGCCGCACCGCCCACCCCCCAGCCAAGACCGAACACGAACAGGGTCGACAGCGCCATGTTGCCCGCATGCACGACCACCTGAAGCAGCAGACCCGTTGTTGCTTCGGCCCTGCCGTAAAACCATCCGAGCAGGGCGAAATTGACGAGCACCATCGGCGCCGACCAGATACGGATGCCGAAATAGGCCTCAAAGGCCGGAATGACGTCAGGCTCGGGTGCGATGAGCGTCAGGCTCAGCCAGTTGATCAGTGGCGCGAGCACGATCGTCAGGAGTCCGAGGCCGGTCCCGAACACCAGCGCCCGCACCACATGCGTGAGGGCGCGGTTATCGTCACGGGCGCCAACCGCCTGGGCCACGAGGCCAGCCGTGCCGAGCCGGATGAAGAAGGTGATCGAAAACAGGAAGTCGAAGACGAGCACGCCGATAACCAGGCCGCCGAGAAGCGACGCGTCACCCAGCCGCCCCACAAGCGTCAGATCGACCAGCCCCGCCAGCGGTTCGGTGACGAAGGCGAATGTCGCCGGCAGGGCGATGGACCACACGTCGCGATGCGTGACCTCAAACGGGTAGACCGGCGCACTCATGGCAGGGGCTGGCTACTTTCGGAGGATCTTGGGGATGGCCGGTACCTGGCAGACGGGCATGATCTCGATCGAATTGATGTTGATATGATCCGGCCGGTTGGCAAGCCACCAGACGGTTTCGGCAATGTCCTCGGGAAGGATCGGCTCGGCCCCATCGTAGAACGTCTCGTTAAGCGCGTAGTCGCCATAGGTGCGAACCGCGGTGAATTCGGTCTTGGCCATGCCCGGCTCGAGCGAGGTCACGCGAATGTCCGAACCTTCGAGGTCGCAGCGCAGTTCGTAGGAAAACTGGCGCACAAAGGCTTTGGACGCGCCGTAGACATTGCCGCCGGGATAGGCGAACCGCCCGGCAATCGACCCGACATTGACGATCGAAGCGCCACGGCCTGCCGCCTTGAGGAGCGGCAGGACCTCGTGGGTCACATGCAGGACCCCCATGATGTTGGTCTCGACCATCACCCGCCAGTCTTCGAGCCGGATATCCGGCCAGGGCTTGGTGCCGAGGGCCAGACCGCTGTTGTTGAACAGGCATTTGACGGGCCGGAAGCCCTCCGGAATGTCTGCGACACCTTTCGCGATCTCTTCCGGCTTGGTCACATCCATTTCGATGACGTGAACGCGCTCCGCTCCATATTGCGCCTGAAGCGCCTCAAGCCGGTCGGTCCGCCGCCCGGTCGCTATCACCTTCCAGCCGTTCTGGGCAAACCTGTCGGCGGTCGCGCGCCCGAAACCGGATGTTGCGCCGGTGATCAGAATGACCGGATCAGCCATGCCGTCTCTCCTTGATTGTCGTCAGGTCGCGTCGCTGACGCGATAGATCTGGTCCGCCCGGACCTTGGATTGGTCCACAAGGTCATAGTTGCTGAGATCGACCCTGTCGACATGGGCAATGTTGCGTTCTTCGGAAAAAAGCCCGTGCTCGGCATGCCGCTTCAAAAGTCGCGCCCGCACCGTTTCGCGATCGACATCGAGAAAGAAACTGCGGTCGAGCAGCGGTCGCACCCCTGCCCAGCGCGGCTCGTCGAGCAGAAGATAATTGCCCTCCACGACGACGATCGGCACGCTGGCGCCAATTACCGGACCCTCGGGCACCACGTCCTCTATCTTGCGCGAGTAGGTCGGCACCCTCACATCGGATCCGGCATCGCGGACTTCGGCAAGAAGCGCCGTGAATCCTTCTGCGTCGAACGTGTCCGGCGCGCCCTTTTGTTCTACTTCGCCACTGGCAACGAGATCGGCATGGCGGCGGTGAAATCCGTCCATCGGCATGGTCACGGCACAACCCGGCACCATCTCGTTGAGCATGCCGGTCACCGCCTTGGCCATGGTCGATTTTCCCGATCCGGGGCCGCCGACGATACCGATCAAAACCCGCCGGCCCTTTTCGTTCGCAAGGCGCAAGGCCTGCTCGGTGATAGCGACCAGAACCTCCTCGGCCGGAAGGTCGAGAATGGACAGTCGATCATCCTGTTGATCCAAACTGGCGCTCATGGCTCACTGGAGGCGAATCGCATCCGTCTAAACTGAACGCAAAGGTCGCGGCGGACAAGTTTGCCACGTCCTGTTCTTCAACGGGGACCCCTTTTGCCCGACCTTCCGCCGCAGATTGCCGAGTGGTTCGACCGGAAGGGCTGGGCGCCCCGCCCGCACCAGACGGAGATGTACGGCATCGCCCGGTCGGGAAAGTCGGCATTGCTCATCGCCCCGACTGGCGCCGGCAAGACGCTTGCGGGCTTTCTGCCGAGCCTCGCCGAAATGATCGAAGCGCCGCAGCCGGGCATCCACACGCTTTACATTTCGCCGCTCAAGGCATTGTCCGTCGACGTCGCGCGCAACCTGATGACCCCGATCGGTGAGATGGGTCTTGGCATCCGCGTCGAGACCCGCACCGGCGACACGCCTGTGCACAAACGCCAGCGCCAGCGCTACGACCCGCCGAACTTCCTGCTGACGACGCCCGAACAGATCGCGCTCCTGACCTCGCACCCCGACGCCGACCGCACCTTTTCGGGCCTCAGGCGCATCGTGCTCGACGAATTGCATGCGCTCGTGACCTCTAAGCGCGGCGAGCTTCTGTCGCTTGGCATTGCACGGCTGGCAAAACTCAGCCCCGGAATTTCCATCACTGCGCTCAGCGCTACCGTCGCCCAGCCGGAAACCCTGCGCGACTGGGTTGCAGCGCCCGTTGCCCCGCAGGCGGCGGAATTGGTGATGATGAAGGGCGGGGCGGCGCCCGAGGTCGATATTCTTAAATCCACCGAACGCGTGCCATGGGCCGGCCACTCGGCGACCTATGCCTTTCCCGAGCTATACGAGACCATCAAGCAGAACGGCACGTCGCTTCTTTTCGTCAACACCCGCTCGCAGGCGGAAATGCTGTTCCAGGGCCTTTGGGAGATCAATTCGGACAACCTTCCGATAGCGCTTCACCACGGATCGCTCGATGTCGAACAGCGCCGCAAGGTCGAAAGCGCCATGGCCGCAGGCAAGCTGCGGGCGGTCGTCTGCACTTCGACGCTCGATCTCGGTATCGACTGGGGCGACGTCGATCTCGTCATCCAGGTCGGCGCGCCCAAGGGCTCCTCGCGCATGCTGCAGCGCATTGGCCGCGCCAATCACCGGCTCGATGAACCCTCGCGCGCGCTCATGGTGCCCTCGAACCGCTTCGAGGTACTCGAATGCGAGGCGGCAATCGAGGCCATCGCCGACGGCGCGCAGGATAGCGAGGAACCTGTTTCCGGCGGACTCGACGTCCTGGCCCAGCATGTACTGGGCATGGCCTGTTCGGCACCGTTCCGCGCCGACGATCTCTACGACGAAATCCGCCACGCCTGGCCCTATCGCAACCTTTCCCGCGATCTTTTTGATCGCGTCGTCCAGTTCGTTGCCAATGGTGGCTACGCCCTGCGCGCCTATGAGCGCTTCGCCCGCCTGCGCCTCACCCCCGATGGCACCTGGCGCGTCGCCAATCCGCGCGTTGCCCAGCAGTACCGGCTCAATATCGGCACGATCATCGAGGAGCCGATGGTCAAGGTGCGCCTCGTGCGGGCGCGCGGCCAGAAACAGGGCGCAACCACCGGTCCCATCGGCCGCGGCGGGCGGCTGCTCGGCGAAATGGAGGAATATTTCTTCAACCAGCTGACCCCGGGCGACACGTTTCTGTTCGGCGGCGAAGTGGTCGCCTTCGAAATGATCCGCGAGAACGAGGCCTATGTGTCGCGCGCCTTCGCGCCCAACCCCAAGATTCCGTCATTCATGGGCGGCAAGTTTCCGCTTTCCACTTATCTCGCCGAACGTGTGCGCACGATGATTTCTTCGCCCGACAACTGGGCGCATCTGCCCGATCAGGTTCGCGACTGGCTGAGCCTTCAGCGCGATGTTTCAGTCTTGCCAAGGCGCGATGAGCTTCTCGTCGAAACCTTTCCGCACGAGGCGAGCAATTTTCTGGTCTGCTATCCGTTTGAGGGGCGGCTGGCCCACCAGACCATGGGCATGCTTTTGACCAAGCGCCTCGAGCGCGCCCGGGCCAGGCCGGTGGGTTTCGTCGCGTCGGAATATTCTCTAGCGATATGGGGGCTCGGCGACATTTCCGCGATGATCCGGTTGGGACGCCTGTCGCTAGACGAGCTTTTTGCACCCGACATGCTCGGCGACGATCTTGAGGAATGGCTCAATGAGTCGAGCCTCATGCGCCGGACCTTCCGCAACTGCGCCATGATCGCCGGACTGATCGAGCGCCGCCATCCGGGCAAGGAAAAGACCGGGCGCCAGCTTACCATGAGTTCCGATCTCATTTTCGACGTCCTCAACCAGCACGAACCCGACCATATTCTCATCCAGGCGACCCGCGCCGACGCCGCCCGCGGTCTGCTCGATATCCGCCGCCTGAGCGATTGCCTTGACCGCATATCCCAACACATTATCCATAAGCCGTTGGATCGAATCTCACCGCTGGCCGTGCCGGCCATGGTCGAGATCGGCAAGGTCCAGATTTTCGGCGAGGCGCGCGAAAGCGCCATGGCTGAGGCGGCGGAAGAGCTGATGCGCGAGGCAGCGGGAGCGTGACCGATATCCGGCCCATGCGGGCAGACGAGACCGAAATCTGGGCCGGCCTCAGGTCTGAGCTCTGGCCTGATTGCGGGCCGGACGACAATGAAGAGGACATTGCCGCCTACCGGGCGGGAGGTCCGGTCAGGGTCGTGTTTCTGGCCTTTGCGGGCCAGACTGCCATCGGCTTTGCCGAAGTCTCCGAACGCAGCGTTGTCAATTCATGCGGCAACGACCCGGCTGCCTTTCTCGAAGGGTGGTACGTCGCGCCCGGATATCGCGGGCAGGGTATCGGCGCTGCTCTGGTCAAGGCGGCGGCGGATTGGGCCCGCCAACAGGGCTACGCCTTTCTCGGCTCCGATGCGGAACTGGAGAATTTGGCGAGTCATCGCGCGCATCTCCAACTTGGATTCGAGGAGACCGGGCGCATCTTCACCTTTCGCATGGACCTCGGCAAATGACGGCGCAGGGCGTGGCGAAAGTCGACGATCGGCGCGAGGCGGTGACCCTGACATTCGCGGACCAGCTATTCGTGCCCTTGCCCTCCGGCGCGCTCTACTGGCCTGACGAACAAACCCTTCTTGTCGCCGACCTTCACCTCGAAAAGATGTCGTCTTTCGTTGCGCGCGGTCTATTCCTGCCGCCCTATGATTCCTACGCCACGCTTCGTCTGGTTGGGCGCGACGTCGAAGCGACTGGCGCAAAAAGACTGATCTCGCTGGGCGATTCTTTTCACCGCGACACCGGAACCGGAACTCTGCCGCCCGATGCGCGCGCCTTGCTCGATCGGCTGACGAAGGATGTCGAATGGGTCTGGATCGCCGGCAATCATGATCCCGCACCGCACGACCTTGGCGGCCGATGCTGTGGCGGTCTCAGCATTCGGGATATCACCCTTACGCACGAGCCCGCGGCCGTCCACGATCGGGTGATCGCTGGTCATCTTCATCCGGCAGCACGGGTCTATATCAACGGCCGCTCGACCCGCAGACCCTGTTTTGCCGCTGATGATCGGCTGTTGCTGATGCCGGCCTACGGCGTTTCGACCGGCAGCATCAATATCTTGAGCGACCCGTTCACCGGGCTTTTGAACCGCGCGGCGCTGCGCGTCATGATGCTCGGCCGCGATGCGGTTTACCCGGTCAGCGTCCGTCGCCTGGTGCGGGGCTAGGGCGCGCCAAACGCCGGTCACCCAAACAGGATAACGACAATCAGTGTCGCGACGATCAGTCCAGTGCCGAACAGCCGCGCCTGAACGTAACGGTCGGGCACAACTCCGGCGTAACCGCCCCAGGCGTCGATTGCGCCCTGTGCCGCGAAGCCGGCAATGAGCAGGCCGAGACGAGCGTCACCCGAAACGAGCATGGCAAGAATGCCGATCAAGGGTACGAAAACGACGAGCTTCTGGTGCCAGTTGAGCGCGTTGAACCGGCCATAATGCATGCCGAAACGCGTGCCCGCGGCCAGGTAAAGCAGTGCCACGCCGTAGTTGAAGGAAAAGTCGTCGGCCCCCGTACCTCCGCTCACACCCCAGAGCGCGGCGATGCCGAGCGGCAGCCATGCTGCCACGTGCAGGAGGAAGAGATCGCGCAAGGAAAAACGGGCAGCCATCCGGCCTGTTTAGCGCTTGAAAGCGACGCTGCCCAGCCATCCGGTGAAAAGCGCCAGAAGCACCGACGCGATGCCGTAGATCCAGGGGTTCTCGTGCGCGGCATTTTCAAGAAAGCGCTCGATCCCCGCAGTCCGGACATTGAACACGACTGGCTGGTCTTCGATCAGGTTGCCGTTGGCGAAGAGGAACGTCTTCACCAGATAAAGACCGCTCGGCACATTGGCCGGCATGTCGAGCTGGGTGGAATAGAAGGTCGGCGACAGGAAATGGACGGCGTGCTCGTCGACCCCCTCGAGACCTTTTTTCGAAAGGAGGCGCCGCAATTCACCGGAAAAATCGAACGCCCCATTCGCGGCGTTGGCCTCTGTTCCGAATACGCTTTCAAAACTGATCTGGTTGGCCGCGAGCGTTTCCGCCGACGCGATCTTGCCCAGCTCGTTGCTGGCCAGCACGTAAAAATAACTCGGCGTGTTGGCGAATCCTTCGGAGCCCGAATTGAGCCAGATACCCAGTTGCGGCGTCTTTTCGCGCACCGTGTGCGTCGCCGGCGGCCCCTTGACCACGATGACGATGTCGTAGGGGCCCTGGTTGCTGAGAGATGGATCGCCGACCGCCGGCTCCACATTGCCGAAGATGGTGAGCTTCTTGCCGGTGAAGTTGCTGTCGATCGAGATCGTCTGGTCCGAGAGCGCCGAGATGATGCGCTGCGGCAGTGCTGGGCCCGTCAGAAGCAGCCAGGCAATGGCCGTGGCCAGAACCACCCCGCGCATCAGACCAGCCCCAGCTTGGTGATGAGCGTGAACGGATCGTTCGGCGCGACGACGAGCGAATAGGCAAAGCGTAACGCGACCGCCAGAACAATCAGGCCGAGCAGGGCGCGCAGCTGTTCGCCGCGAAGCTTCTGACCGGCCGCCGCGCCGAACTGCGCGCCCGCGACACTGCCGACCATCAGACAGAAGGCCAGCATGATGTCGACGTTCTGCGAATTAATCGCGTAAAGAAACGTGGTCGAGGCCATGATCGCCAGAACCTGCAGAAGGCTTGTTCCGATCACCACGTTGCCGGGCACGCGGAGAATGTAAACCAGCGCCGGCACCAGAATGAACCCGCCGCCAATGCCGAGCAGCGATCCGAGATAGCCGATCGCGAGCCCGATCCCCATCACCGGAATGACAGAGATATAGAGCTTCGATTTCTTGAAGCGCACGCGGAACGGCAGCAACTGCACCCAGCTGTGCTGGCCGGGCAGATGAACCGGACGAACCACGCCCTTGCGCTGACGCAGGAGCGAGCGGACCGATTCCACGAGCATCAGGCTGCCGACGCCGCCGAGAAAGAAGAAATAGGAAAGTGAAATGACGAGATCGAGCTGACCCGCGCTGTTGAGCGCGTTGAAGGTCGAAACACCCAGAAACGATCCAACCAGACCACCGCTGATCAGGAAGGCCGCAAGCTGGAAGTCGATGGCGCCGCGCCGGTAGTACGATTGTGCGCCAGAGGTTGAGGCCGCCACGACCTGCGCCGTCACCGAGGCGACCGCGACCGAGGAGGGGATGCCGTTAAAAATGAGCAGCGGCGTGATCAGAAATCCGCCGCCGACGCCGAACAGTCCCGAAAGAAATCCCACAACTGCGCCCGTTCCGATCAGGAAGAACAGGTTCACGCTTAGTTCGGCGATCGGCAGGTATATCTGCACGTTTGCGGTCCCGGCTCGGCGTCCTCACGCCGTAAACAAATACCGCGCGGGGAATATCTCCGCGCTGAGTGCTCATACAGGCTGACTGCCCAGAACTGCAAGCAGGCGGGGATTAATTTCTTTGCTCACCGACATGCCGGTTGCCTGTTCAAATTCGCCGATCGCGTCGCGGGTTTTGGGGCCGATGAGGCCATCTGCCGTGCCCGCGTCGTAGCCGAGCTTGTTGAGCGCCAGCTGCACTTTCTGGATCACGTCACGGTTGTCGATTGCCGGGCCCGGATCGAACTGATTGGACCAGGTTCCAATTGGCGCGAAATTGGCCTTGATATCAACGGGTTGCGGTGCCCAATTGGCCACTTCCGCATCGAGCCGCGCCACTGTGTCGGCATCGAGCGAGCGCGCAATGTCCGTCTTTGCCTGCAGGGCGTCCTGGTCGCCGGCCGCAGCCGCAATCGAAAACCACTTGTATGAGGTCGAAAGATCCTGAGCGACGCCAAGGCCGCGTGCATTGAGCATTCCGAGATTGAACTGGCTGTCGGTAAGACCAAGTGCCGCAGCCCGTTCGAACCAGTAGGCGGCCTTCTGGAAGTCCTGCTCGCCGAGCGCACCACTGGCATTCATTGCCGCGAGGTTGTGCATCGACATCCGGTTGCCGAGTTCGGCGCCCCGTTCATACCAATAGGCGGCCTGTTCGGCGTCTTTGTCGACGCCGGTGCCATTCTCGTACATGTTGGCGAGCAGGTACATCGCCGGCGCGAAACCCTGTTCCGCGGACCGCTGATACCAGTCCTCGGCCTTTTGCATGTCCTGCTGCACCGCCCGGCCTTCGGCATAGATCGCCGCCACTTCATATTCCGCCTGCGGATTGCCGTCCGCCGCCGCTTGGCGCAGTTCTGCGGGTCCCACGCTGTCGTCGGGCATGCCCAGAGGCGCCATGGCCGGTGCCGCCAGCATCGATTGCGGTGTAAGGCTCGCCTGCTCGAGAGCTGCCGGCATGTTGAGAAGCGGCGCCGGGTCGATCATGCGCACATCGGCTTCCGGCGCGCTGAGCTGGTCGCCATCGATCGCGCCGACCGGCATCGGATCGGCATTTGTGTCGACGTTTTCGCTCGCTGCCGGCGGTTCGGCGACGGCCACAGGTTGCGGCGCAGGCGCCGCCAGCCTCTGGCTGATCAGATTGAGAGCGAGAAGCGAGACCGCGACGACCGTCAGGCCAAGCAGAATCGGCCGCCGGTAGCGGTTGAGAAAACTTTCGTTCTGCGAAACGATGTCGAGATGGTCGTCGTCGGCGACGGGCGCGTCCATCTGCGGTTCGGCGGGCTTTGGCGCTTCGGCTTTTGCACGCCGAAGGCTGAACCGCCCCTTGCGTTCCGGCTTTTCTTCGGCCTGCGGCATGTCGTCGACGGTGGGCATGACGAATTGTGGCTGCTCTGTCGCAGGCGCCTCGGCTTCACCGGCTTTCTTTCGCTGAAACCGGTTGAGCGCACGGCCGAAGATCGAATTCGATCCGGCATCTGAAAGTTCAGGATTGTTGGCCTGCGCAGCGCGGCGCGCGGCGGCAATGAAGGTCGAGCGGCTGACGGATGGCGCCGACGGGTTTTCCTCGCTGAAGGCGGAACGGACCGGATACCGCTGTTCGTCGCCGGAGAAATCATGCTCCTGCTGGCGGCGCGCCGGACGTGCGCCGAATCCTTCAAACTCGCTTTCGTCATCAACGGCTGCGAACGAGGAAACCGGCGCCGGCGGAGGCACGACCGAACCGGCGTCGAACGACATGCGCGGATTGGCCTCTGCATCCGTTTCGTGACGCATCGGCCGATCGCCTCGTTCTTCCTTGAGAAGATCGGGCACCGGCACCGAGCGCTTTGGTGGCGCGAAGGGCGCGGGCTCGGGTTCCGGCGTGGGCTTGGGGTAGGCCGGGGCATTGAGCGGCGCTTCGTCGGCGGGGCGCCGCGGCATCGCATCGCGCAATTCCGGCAGAAGGTGGCCGGACGCGGCTTCCCCGTCTCGCTCGAGGCCCGGATGGGCCCGGCGCTTGAAATC
Organism: Hyphomicrobiaceae bacterium; assembly: GCA_020638095.1. GTDB lineage: Bacteria > Pseudomonadota > Alphaproteobacteria > Rhizobiales > Devosiaceae > JACKJF01. The sequence goes on from JACKJF010000003.1 coordinate 1,074,328, forward strand.
GGACGGCATGACGTCGTCGTCGCCCGCCTCGGGCTCCAGGGCGAACTTGTCGAACTCGGAGCTATCGCTTGGTTCGATCATCGGGCGGTGGGCCGGCGAAGGTTCAACCGGCGGCAGGTCGGCAACGCGGGCGACAGGTGCCGGCTGGCCGGCCTTCACCGAATCCTCGAGCGCCGCGAGGCGTGAATTGACCTTGCGTATGCCCTCTTCCAGCGGTGTGAAATCGGTTGCGACAGGCTGTGGCGCCTTGGTGATGAGTTCGCTGATGCGCGTTTCGAACTTCTTGAGAAGTTCCGCCGTCAGCCGGTTTCCATTCTGTTCGGCGGTCGCCATCGCCTCGGTTGCTTTCTTGGCAACGAGTTCCGCGAGTGTGTCCGCGTCTGGGAGCGAGGTTGCCGCCATTGGCGCGGCGTTGGCCCGCAATTGTTCGAGGTCCGCGCTCGTCTTCTCGAGCTTTTCGGTCAGCTGGCGGATCTGCTGTTCGAGTTGCGGCGACGATTCGAGCTTGACCGCGCGGCTTTTGAGGCCGTTGGCGATGCCGCCGATCTTGGCGTCGAGTTCGGCGAGGCGCGGGCTGAGGGCGGAGTCGATTCCGCGGGCGACCGCACCATCGACGTCGACCGGTTCTGCCGGCTTGGCCACCGGCCGGTTTTCGAGATCGCTGATCCGTTCATTGAGCGCATCGATGCGCGTGGTGATGACCGAGGTCACGGCCGGACCCTTGGCTGACTTGATGGTCGCCGAAAGGTCGGTGATGTCATTGGTCAGCCGCTGCAGCAGCGGGGCGGGGGTGGCGACGTTCTGTTCGAGAAGATCGAGCCGGTCGAACAGGCTGCGCAGGCTTGTCTGCACATCCATCGACGACATGGCGTCAAGCCGCTCGTAGATGTTGCGGACCCCATCTTCGATGGCCGAAAACTGTTCTCCGGTCGCACCCGAATTGAGCTGCTGCATCAAGCTCGACTGGGCCGCGCTTTGCTCGGCCTGGATCGCTGAAAGCCGTTCGAACGATTCCGACAGGAGTCCGAGGCGCTGCTCCATGCCGCTGAGGTCGGCCTGTCCGGTTCCCTCGATCGATGTCCTCAGGGCCTCGATCTGGCGTTCGACCGACTGGAAGGCGCTGCGTTCGTTGACCTTGCCCGCCAGCACTTCGACAATGTCGGTAAGCTGTTCGATCTGAACCGCAATTTCGCTGAGATGCGCGCTCGACACCCGGTCCGAACCGACCACATCGTCGAGCCGCGACAAACGTGCGCTGATATCCGCGATCGCCGTCTCGATCTGCCCGAATTGCTCGGCACTCCGCCGTGCATAGCTGTTGAATTCGTCCTGGCGGCGCGTATCGGCCGCCTCGCGCCGGTCGCCCTGCGACCGCCGGCGGTCGAAGCTGTCAAAGCCGTCGTCCTGACGGTATCGCGAGAGGTGCCGGCTGGACCGGATCTGCTCGATTGCGTTCTCAAGATCGCGACGGGAACTGGATGGCATGGCAGGTGCCTCCTCCAAATCGGAAAACCGCTGCATGGCCGAATGCACGTTGCGAAGGGCCGCCGCCTGGCGCTCATTTCCTGCGGACATCATGGTGCGCGGGGTCTGGCGCGCCTGCTGGTCCTCGAGTTCGAGATCGGCCTGCTTGCGCACCACTTCATCGAGCAGATCCTCGAGCTCATCGCGCAGGGCCAGCCACTCGCGACGCATCGGATCGCCGTCGGATTGCAGCCAGTTGGGTTTGCGTTGCTCGCGAGCCATTTCGGCGGGTCGACCTCGTGGGGACAGGCGGGAATCTAGGCGGTTGGCGCCTCCTCTCTTTTCGGAAAACAAGGTAAAGAACGCGTTAACCCTTGCCGCGTTTTGCAACACATCGATCCAAAGGTGGCCGCCAGACTGTAGCGAAGTCCGGCAAAATGCTTGATTTCAGGGTTAAAATTGCGTTTAGACTGCCAGCCGCGGCGGAGCAGGTATGGCTCCTGCTTGGTCGAGTGCAAACACGGGGATACCCATGCTCAAGGAATTCAGGGATTTTGCCCTCAAAGGCAACATGGTTGATCTGGCCATTGGCGTGATCATCGGCGCGGCCTTTGGCGCCATCGTTTCGTCGCTTGTCGACGACGTCTTCATGCCGATCATCGGGCTGATTATCGGCGGTATCGACTTCTCAAATCTGTTCATCGTTCTCAACAACCCGAACAACGTTCCAACCCCGTCTCTGGCAGCGGCGCAGGACGCCGGTGTCGCAACCATCAACATAGGCCTCTTCATCAATGCGGTGGTCAAGTTCACCATCATCGCTTTCGTGCTCTTCCTCGTCGTCAAGGGCATGAACAGTCTGAAGAAGAAGGAAGAAGCAAAGCCTGCGGCCCCGGCCGAACCGCCCGCCGACATCAAGCTGCTTGGCGAGATTCGCGATCTCCTGAAGAAATAGGGCACTCGCCGGTTCACCTGAGGGTCGCCGGCGTCATTTCAGTCACTGCAAGCCGCCGCTCCGCAAACGAGCGGCGGCTTCGTTTTGGACTCATCTCAGGATATTAGTCCTTGACAATTCAGATATAGGAATTTTACCCTATATATAGGGATTTGCTCCTATGTAGTTGAATGGATGCTGGTGGCAAGGCGGCGCGCATCCGGATTCGCTTCCCGGCAAACCGTGACGATCGGATGGTTTGGCAAAGCGGTGCAAACCCGCAGGCGGCATGATTGATCGAATGAAGAGGACCCCCATGAGCGATCAGGTATACTATCATTCCTATCTCAACCGCGACCGCATGGTGCATATTGTCGACGGTGACCCAGGCACGTGCGAGGCACTCAGCGTTCTGTTCCGCCTGGAAGGGTTCCAGACCCGCTTCTCCACCGACACAGAGGCCTTTCGTATGGCCTTTGCGTCGAGCGTGCCCGATATCGTCGTTCTCAATCTTGAAGATCGGTTCGGCCCAACCCATCCTACGCTCCGCCTGGTCAAGGACCGGCAGATGGGGATCCCGGTCTTTGTGCTGCTTGATCGTGCAGACGTTGGTGGAGCGGTCGAGGCAATGAAGCTTGGCGCAACCGATGTCTTCACCAAACCGTTCGACAGCGAAAAGCTGATGCGGGCCGTGCGCGATGCTCTGCGGCGAGACGTCCATCTCGGCGCGGTGCAGGGTGGCCGGCGGCCGGTCGAGGTTCGTGGTTTCAACCAGCTCACCCCCCGTGAACGCGATGTGCTCCAGCGCATTTCCAACGGCCAGTCGAACAAGGAGGCCGGGCGTGAACTGGGGATCTCGCCGCGCACCGTCGAAGTGCATCGCGCCCGCGTCATGGAAAAGCTCGGCGCCCGCAACACCGCCGACCTCATGCGGATCGTCCTTACCGGCTGAAACGCTACGGACGGACCTTGGCCCTGCTCGCCGGATTGTGACTTGAACGTCAACGTGTCTTGAGCTATATATTAGAAAAATCTAATATATGATTTGCAGTGCAAACCCGCAGGCGCGATCAAGGATTCCTCGAATGACTGAGACCAAACTGAAATTGTCCCGGCGTCTCGTGCTGGGCGCCGGTGTGGCGGCCGCCGCGGCAATGCCGATCGCCGGATTTGCCGCGGACGATCCGAATATCACGGATCGGAGCGCTTATGACCGCCAGCAGGCGGGTCAGATGATCATCGTTGATGTGCGCACGCCTCAGGAATGGCAGCAGACCGGCGTTGCCGTCGGTGCGGAGCCAATCGACATGAACGACCCGCAATTCCTTCAGAAACTGGCAGAGTTGCGCCAGCAGAACCCCGGAACCGAGTTTGGCTTCATCTGCCGCTCGGGAAACCGGTCTGGTCAGGTTCAGTCCTTCCTTGCCCAGAATAACGTGCCCGATGTCTACTCAGTATCGGGAGGCATGTCGGGAAACGGCCAGTCCGCTGGCTGGATTGCCGATGGGCTGCCTGTCGAACCCTGGACCGGCCAGTAGGCCAAACGGCTCCGAAACGAAAAAGCCCGCCAAACGGCGGGCTTTTTGCTGACCTGGTGGCGACCTCAGCCCCCGATGGTCGGCAGGGTCAGATCCCCCGAATTGAGTTTGCTGGCCGTGAGCTGCGACGTGTCGACATGGGTCGGCAGGTTCAGCGCCTTCCAGACCGACAGAACCGCGTCGCGAAGTTCGTAGATCATTTCGTCAGTGTGAAGCGGCGTCGGCGTGATCCGCAGACGTTCCGTACCCTTGGGCACGGTCGGGTAGTTGATCGGCTGAATGTAGAGATTGTGTTTCTCCATCAGCATGTCGCTCGCCGCCTTGCAGAGGCGCGCATCGCCGACCATCAGTGGCACGATATGCGTTTCGGTCGGCATGACCGGCAAACCCGCCTCGGTAAGAACCTTTTTTGTCATTGCCGCCTGACGCTGGTGCGCCGTGCGTTCAGCCTGAGAAACCTTGAGATGTTCGATCGAGGCCCGTGCGGCGGCGCAAAGCGCCGGGGGCAGGGCGGTCGTAAAGATGAACTCGGCGGCGTAGGAGCGTACCGCATCAACGATCGCGCTGCTCGCAGCAATATAACCGCCCATTGTGCCAAAGCCCTTGGCCAGGGTTCCCTCGATCACGTCGATTCGGTGCATGAGGCCATCCCGCTCGGAAATGCCACCGCCGCGTTCGCCGTAAAGCCCGACGGCATGAACTTCGTCGATATAGGTCAGAGCATTGAATTCTTCGGCGAGATCGAGAATTTCAGCAATCGGCGCCACGTCGCCGTCCATCGAATAGACCGACTCGAAGACAATCAACTTCGGGCGTGCCGGATCGGCGGCTTCGAGCAACTGACGCAGATGCGCCATGTCATTGTGCCTGAAGATCTGCTTGGTCACGCCCGACTGACGCACGCCGGCGATCATCGAGGCGTGATTGAGCTGATCGGAAAAGATGATGCAGTTCGGCAGGAGCCGGGCAATGGTGGAAATCCCCGCTTCATTGGAAACGAATCCGGAAGTGAAAACCAGCGCCGCCTGCTTGCGGTGCAGGTCTGCCAGCGACCGTTCGAGTTCGACCAGCGGCCGGTTGGTGCCGGAAATGTTGCGTGTGCCGCCGGCGCCGACGCCAAGCGCCTGGGCCGTGTCGCGCATCGCATCGATGACCTTCTGGTTCTGCCCCATCCCCAGATAGTCGTTCGAGCACCAGATGGTGATTTCGCGGGCATTGTCCTGCGCATCGCGATAGAGCGCCTTGGGAAACCGGCCGGCGATCCGTTCCAGGTCGGCGAATACGCGGTAGCGTTTTTCCTGACGCAACGCATCGACCGCATTCTCGAAAATGCCCTGATAGTCCATCATTTCTCCTATCGGAATTTCCGCCCTCTGCGGTTGGACCGGGGTGCCCAACGAGGGTCTGGTATGTAAGATCGCCTAACGGTTTGCAACCTCGCGAACCTTGATCGGTGTCAAGCTTGGCCGGCGCCCGCGACCGCGAAAGCCGATTCTTTGAACCCTCGGATAGGCGGCCGCGTCCAACAAACAGGACAAAACCGGCGCTGAATCGCCTCGACACCGACAAAAGATGCAAATTCCAATGAACAATTCATTCGCTCGGCGCGAACGGTGTTTGGAGCATCCTGATGCGATATGTCGCGCCCACAAGCCGGAATCGGCATCTGTGTCCGGAACAACACGCACGCTAACCACTCCGCATCGGCATGCTTGATGAACGGTAAAGCGTTGTTTAGGGTTTGTGACCGGACGTGCCACAGGAGTGAACATTGAAGAGTTTTTCGGCTTCGAGTTTCCCAAGAGAAAATGCCGACGTTCTCGAACGCGCCCGCCAGATGGTCCACGCGGATCCCCAGGCACTTTTCACCGACTTTCAGTGGTTCCTTTTTGAGGGCCGCGACACGGTATTTTACACCGCCTATTCGACCCGTACCTTCGACAAGGACGGCATCATCAATCTCGTCGCTGAAATGGTTACCCTTGCGCCCCAGCTGACCCACGGCTTTGTCGGCGCCAGCCCCGGACAGCCGTTCCCCAAGCACGTTCTTGATGCGATTACCTCCATTGAGACCGTTTCGAGCTTTGATGGCTATCCCGACAAATGGCTGTCGACCAGCGAGGACATTTTCGCTCACCAGGAATTGCCGCTCTTCCGCGTCATGGTCGCCCAGCTGGCTGACGGACCGGACGAACAGGGCCGCCGCGCGCTCATTCAGGTCCGCGCCAGCCATGCGGTGATGGAGGGGTCCGATTCTGCCCTTCTAACCCGGTCGCAATCGGCTGGTCACGGCATCATGTCCGACAAGGACAACAAGATCGGGCTCTGGGAGCGCATCAAAAGCACGCTTCGTGCCTGGTCCATGACCGGACTTTATCTCGGCATCGGCGTTCTGCTCGCCCCGCCCGAAAAAGCGTTCGGTTTCCGCACCCTCGCCATCAGCCGCCACCGGCTGCGCATTCTTGCCAACAAGCTCGGCGTCCGTCAGCGCTCGCTCTACTTTGCGCTCGTGACCTACGCGCTCAACGGCGATGGCAAGGACAAGAACCTGGCGAAGCGCGTCATCGGCATCGCCTATACGATGCTCGACAACAAGCGCCACGCGGCCGACGACGATTTCTTCCGTGTCCGGGCGCTCGAAGCCAAATTCAAGGTGCATGAGGATTTCGAGACCTATGTTCGCGCGATCGACGACACGGTCGGCCACATCGAACAGAAGGACATCACCCAGTTCCAGATGATGGTCAACGCGATGTTCAAGACGTTGCGCGCCCTCAACCGCTTCATCCCGGCCATCCCGCCCAAGCGCTTCTGGCGCTTCAACGGCGCGGTGCGCATGGTTCTGACCCTGGTGCCGCCGCACCGTCCGTATGGCAGCCTGACCAACGGCGTCATCGAGCCGATCTTCTGCGGCGCTTATCATCCTGGTGTGAACATCTGCACCTTCTGCCCGGCGCGTGACAACCTTGCCCTTGGGTTCACCATGGAAGAGCGGCTGATCGAGCATGTCGACCAGATCATTCCGCTTCTGGAACAGATCGAAGCCCGGCACGCCAACGACTGAGCGGCGGCCGAACAGGCACCCAGTGGAGCGCGCCAGCGCACTTCACCACTTTGCTGCCCCAATCGCGGAATAATGACCTCGGTCCATTCGGCTGACCAAATTGGGGCACTCATAATGAAACTCAGAACCATCGGCGCGCTGACTGCGGTGGCGCTGCTCGCGGCCTGCACCACGACCAATCCCTATACGGGCGAAACCCAGATTTCGCGGACAGCGGGCGGTGCGACCCTCGGCGCGGCAGCCGGCGCCCTCGGTGGCGTGATCGCGGCCAACGCGACTGGCGGCAATGCGCGCATCGCGGCGCTGATCGGTGCCGGCGTCGGTGCACTCGCCGGTGGCGCGGTCGGCGCATATATGGATCAGCAGGAATCCGAATTGCGCGCCCAGCTTCAGGGCACCGGCGTGTCGGTCACCCGCGTCGGCGACCAGATCATTCTCAACATGCCGTCCAACATCACCTTCGATGTCGACAGTTCCGCGGTCAAACCCGGCTTCAGCTCGACGCTGCAATCCGTCGCGCTGGTGCTTAACAAGTACAACAAGACCCTGGTCGATGTTTACGGTCACACCGATTCCGACGGCTCAGAAGAATACAACCTCAACCTGTCGCGCGAGCGCGCCGTGGCCGTTGCCAACGTGATTGCCGGGTTCGGCGTCGATCCCCGCCGTTTCTATGTCGACGGCAAAGGCGAGTCCCAGCCAATTGCCTCGAACAATACCGAGGCCGGCAAGGCGGCCAACCGGCGGGTCGAGATTCAGATTTCGCCGCTCCGCGCGAGCTAATCTTCAGCGCGATCAGTGCTTTCAAGGGGCCGGGCATTGTCCGGCCCCTTTGCTATCGCCCAGACCAGTGCCGCACCGAGTATCAGGGGTGAAAGGGCGAGACCTGAATGGTTGAGGTCGTAAAGGAAATGCGGCAGCACCCAGAGGATGACGACAAACGCGGCGTCGACAAACCGCGCCCGGCCATTGCCGGACCCGCCGCTGGCAAGAACCATCGCCCCAGCGAGCGGCAGACTCATGTCGTAGACATGCAGATAGGGTGTGATGAGCGCCGTGCCGAGTAGGGTGATCGCCACCCGCTGCCGTCCGTCCTTTCGAACGAACGCGCCGATGAGGGCCGCGCCAAAGACCACAACGGCGAACACGCCATGCCACATGATTGCAGCGGCACCCGGCAGGCCGGCGATCCTCAGGGTCATGAAGAGCGAGGGGATCATGAAAACGAAGGCGCCGCTCCCGTCGAGTTCGAGCCGTCCAAGAAGCGGCATCGTTTGGGTTGCATAGTCGATCCAGACGCCGGTTCCGAATGCAAGTGCCGCCAATCCGGCAAACCCAATCGTTGCAGCAAGTGCGATCGCAAACGCCCGCCATTTTCCCCCGATCGCCCAAACAAAGGGAACCAGAAGACCGAACTGCGGTTTGAACGTCAGTGCTCCCGCCGCCAGTCCCGGCGGGAGGGCGGGCGCCGAAGGCAGAAGAGTTGCCAGAGCGGCGAGCAAAAGTCCTGTCGCCACGTTTCCGGTTTGCCCAAAATAGAGATTTTGCAGCGAAGCGGGCGAGAGCAGCAGAGCAACAATCGGAGCCCAGCCAAGGCCCACCGCGCGAGCACCCCAGCCGAGCACCAGAAGCCCGGAGACCGACCATAGGCCAAGTGACCAGAAATAGGGTAGGGCCCCAAAAAGGGGCGCGATCAGAAGCGTCTGGGGCGGATAGGCCCAGAGCCGCAATCCCACATCTTCATCGATGATCTCGCGCTCGGCAGCGGCAAACGCCTCTGGCCGATAGATTTCCGTCGATCGACCCTCGATCACCAGCCGTCCAGCGGTGTGAAGATTGATGAAATCGCCCCCGACGGGGTTTCCGTTTGCGAGCTGAAATCCATGCCCACCGGCAATTGTGCCGAGGGCAAACGGCACGAACAGCACCAGATAGCCGAGCGTCAGGGCCAGCAACAATGTCTCGAAATAGCGTAGGCGCATGATCGGCAGAGTTTAGCCGATCGAAATTGCCAAAACGCAAAGCCGGGTAAGACTGGTGCTGCCGCAGAGATTTGAACTCTGGACCTCTCCCTTACCAAGGGAGGGGAAGATCGTTGAAATGATTATACAATTATGACTTTACACGCCTTTTCCACGAGTTTTGCGCGTGGCATCGGGGAGCAGATCGGCGCGCCTGGTCTCTTCGGTAACGACGGAGTGGGCGTAGCGTGCGGCCGACTTGGCGTCGCGCCAGGCGCCCGTATCGACAAGTCCCTTGACGTCGAGGTTGCCGAAACGGCGCATCCACGTGGCCCAGGTATGACGGCAAGTGTGGAACGAAACGCGCGGCAGCCCGGCAGCAGCGCGAGCGTCGCGCATGAACCCATAGAGATGGCCATTCTTGCGGAATCTGAACAGCCGTTCGCCGGTCCGATCAAGGCCGCGCGGATGATTGGCCAACTCGGCCACCAGAACGGGCGGCAGGTGCACCAGGCGCGGTTCGCCATTCTTGGTGCAGGGGATGGTCAGGAGCGCCTCGGCAAGATGCAGATCCGTCAGGGTTGCCGCCAATGCTTCGCTCAGCCGCAACCCGGTGTAGATCAAAAGGATGAGGAAGAGGCGGAACTCCGCATCGAGCGTTCCGGCCGCGTGGATCAAACGGCCAGCCTGTTCGGGCGTCATCCATTCGGTTTTCTGGCGGCCCTGCGCGCCCTTCGGCCGTTTCAGCCGGAACCCATGACCCACATGGTTGAGAATGGCGCTGACCGGGGTGTAGACCTGCCGGTTGCGTGTTGCCGCGGAGCGGCCGGGATAGAGCGCGGCCGCTGCCCGGTCGATCGCCGCCTGGTCGATCTCAGGCAAAGGAGTGGCGCGGAAGTATTCGGTCAGGCCATCCAGGAACCGGGTGTCGCCATCGGCCTGGATATAGGCCAGAACCGCATCGGCGAATGTCAGTGCGTTGCGCGGGACAAAGGCACCACGTTCGATGTCCGATCTGATGCGCGCGAGCTCTTTTTGGGCGAGCCGCTTTTCAGGAGTTCGCGCACTCTGGTCAATGTGGATGCCGAGGTGCGTGCCGCGGATCGTCCAGTTCGGGCTTTTGCCCCGGCGGGGCGGTTTGAGCCTGAGGGGCATGGCAACGCCTCATAGATTTGCCGCAAGTCCTCATCGGTAAACAGCTTGCGGTTTCCGTTCAACCGGTAAAACGGGAGGTCCTTGATCAGGTCCTGCAGCCGGCGCCGTGAAATCCGAAGCTTCTCGGCTGCTTCGGCGAGCGTGTAGAAGGTGAGGCCCGCCATGTTATTCGCCCCCGCCGGCGCCGCGGTTGGCGAGCGCAGGCATGGCGTCGTGGGTCTTTCCGTCGAGCGTGCGGCCAGCCTGCCTTTTGCCGACGCGAACCATCGTGTGCCCGCTGCTTTGCGGTTGGAATTGATACCCCTCAAACTCCGCGAGTTCCTGAGCCCCCAAGAACGTAAGCGGCGGCCCGGACGGCCAAAGCTCGTCGGCGTCGATCCACTCGCCCCATTGCTTGAAAAAGAACGGCACGCCGGCCGTAGCGCATTGGTCACGCAGGGACCGGAACCAGTCAGGATGCGACGGCCTTGCCTTCGGGCCGCTTTCGCCGCCAGCAATAACCCAATCAATCCGCTCAGACACATAAACCGGCCCTAGCAATGGCTCCAGGCTGACGAAACGCTTCGCTGCCGGGGTTGCGAGCAGACGAGGAATGCGCTCGTCGGCGGTTGTCTGATCTTCCGCCGACGTGCCAAGCCAGACGTTCGGAATGGGCCATATAAACTTGACGTCGTGCGCAATAGCCATGTTGCAAGCGAGTTCATAGGTGCGGCGAACAACCTTCGGGTCGCTTAAATACTCTCGCATCCGCGCAGGCCGCTTGGTCAGCACGAAATAAATGTGCTGCGGCGTGAGCGCCATGACGGCGAAAACCATGTCGATCATGTCGTCGCTGACACCCTTGTCGAACAGGTCCGACATATCGCAGACGAAAATGCCGCGCGGCTTTTTCCAGTGAAGCGGCTGGAAAAGCGCCTTCGCGTCGACGAAGATTTCGACCTTCTTGCGGTCCTGTTCGACGAAGCGCACCGGGTTGCCAAACCGGGGTTGCCAGCGCTCGGCATAGCAGTTGCGACACCCCTCGCTCACATGAACGCAGAAGTGACCGATCTTCCCGGTCTCAAGGTTGCGCGCCCGGATCGGGTTCCACGATGCGCCCGCGCCCGTCACCGGGTGCCGTGCCCATTCTATTTTGGTGCCGTCAGCCATCACGCCACACCCTTTTCCGTCTCATTGCGGGTGATCTGGGCGTAGGTTGCGAGGCGCTGGAGCCATTCGGCGCGCGCCTTTTCCATCGGCCAGGGGTGAATGGGCAGGCGCGCGCCATCGGCCCAGGCGGGCCAGTATTCGAAGCCGGGCGGCGTCCAGTCCTTCCCGGGTTCGTGGGGCACCAGGTCGCGATATTCGGCATGGCGCATGGTGTGGTCGGCCCGCTCGATGGCGCGCGCCGCATCGGCCGGCATGGGCGGCAGGCCCAGCGCCGCCGCAAGGGCCGAGAAGTGGCGGCGCTCGCGGGCGATGAGGTCATAGCCCGAGCGGACCATGGCGAATTTCTCGGGTTCCGGCACGTCGCCGGCAACCAGCACTTCGGGCGCGTCGTGAAGGAGGGCATAGACCCGGTGCGCCGGGGCCGGAACCAGTGTAGCAACCCGGCAGCAATGCTCGGCCAGCGAGTAGAATGTGCCGGTGCGCCCCAGCCAGCGCGGCATCTGGCTCAGCTGGTGCGCGATGCGGGGGAAGTCGTAGGAGGCGGTCAAACTCCCGCCTCCACATAGAGCGCGAACTCGTCGGCATAGCCCTCGGCGGCCGAGGTCGGCGGGGGCGAGAACTGCCATGCGGCATAGGCGAGGACGGCGAGAAGCACTGCCAGCAGAGCGACGTCGACCCAGCTGATCCTGTTGCGAGGCATGCGGCTCATGATTCCGCTCCGCCGTCGGCCACGTTGTGGCCTACCCCGGAACCCCCGCCGTCGGGGTGCGTTCCCTCGCGCCATTGGCCGAGCTCATCCTCGAGTTCCTCGATGTAGGCAAGTGCCGTTGCCCCTATGGCCATGATTTGCAGAACGTTGTCGGGACCGTCGCCGGCCGCCAACATTTCGAGTTGCTTTTTGGCTGCCGCCTGAAGGGTGTCACTCATTGCACGGCCTCCTTCGGCAGGAGGTTGGCGAAGGCCCGGCCGGCGCGGCTGAGGATTTCGGTCAGCTGCTCGGCGATTTCGCCGTTCGACCAGCCATGCACCCTCAACTGCTGGTGGATGAGCCCGATATTGGGGCAGAGCCCGGCCACGATCCTTGCGCCGCGCTCGGGCGTGTTGGGCAGGCGCGCCTCGACCGAGAGCTGCGCCGCCTCGTCGGGCGACAGCAGCACGTCGCGGTCATAGAGCCGGCCCATGATGGCCGCCGCGGCCGGACCGCACAGGGCAATCTCGTCGTCGCTGAACTGGCCGGCCTGCTTGAGGTCGGCCTCGGTGATGGCATCGGTGATGGCGATGCGGTCGCGCATCAGTTCGACCATGCGGCTGGTCACGTCGCGCTTTCGCGCGTCGCTCAGCCTGCTGGCAATGGATTGGGATTGAAGCGGCATGCAAACCTCCTGGGGTTGAGTTGGGGATGGGGCTGCGCCATGCGCGCTCACGGCATGGGCCGGGGAGGGGTGGCGCATGGAAAAACTTCTGGAACAGGCGCGCGAATGGCACCTGATGGCGGCAGCGGCGGGTGGCGCGATTGCGGTCGCGGCGCTGCCGGCGCAAAACGACGATGCGCTGGTCTTGGGCGTCGGACTCGTGCTGCTTGGCATTGGCCGCGCCATGAATACCCGCGTCGAAATTCTGGTCCGCGATATTCCGGGCGTCGCATCGGCGACCATCCGGCAACCTGTTTTTGTCTGGGGCTGGCGCGGCGGCCTAGTCATGGCGCTTGGCCTTTTGCTCGGCGCCCTCGGCCTCTGGCGCATCGCCTGGCCCCTGGTCGGCGCGACCTTTTACGCTCCCTGAAGTGAGGGGAACCGGAAGGATCTCGAGAGAGTCGCCGGATGCTATGGTCCACTTGTGAACGCCGTGGGCGAGCTCGAGCGCCTTGATGGCGAGCCGGCTATGGGCCGAAAGCGCGGCGGCGGCCGTGACCAGCGCGACAAGGGCGAGGCCGATCGGCGCGAGAAGCAGAATGTCGGTGACGGTGATGGCCACGGCGCCCTCCGTTGATGAAAACGGAGGGGAAGATAGTGGGAAAAATACAACCGGTCAACTAAAAGTAGGAAATTTACAACCTAGTGGAACTCGTGCTCGGCTGAAAAGCCAGTCCAATAAGTCCCGAAACTATTGGCGCCCGCTGATCCGCTGACCCGGGTCTGATCGTCCGGTTCCCAGGTCAGCAGCCCCTGCACATGGTAGCTGGGTTGGAGGTATATAGAGGACGCTACCCGCCCCAGCCGGATCTTCAACGCTAGTCCGTCGGTTGGGGCAAACGAAGAAATCAGGGCAAGCTCGCCGACATGGTCGATCGTGTTGTCATAATAGTCATAGGCGAGTTCGAAACTGACCGTCTCAGATGCGTTCAGGCGCGCGTGCCCCGCGATTTCCGATGAAGACAGAAAACCAGAACTGGTCTCAAGCACACCACCAATGCCAAAATCCATGATGCCGAACGTCACTTCCGGAGAGAATCGGAGCTGCACATCGGTGTCGTCGAAATACAGCGTCGCCTCTGCGCGTGCGGGGTCGCCGTTCCAGGCCAGGTTTGCGTGTACAAACGGATCCTTGAATGTCCCATTGAGAACGTCTTCCACTGAAGCCGTTACGTGGGCGGTGACATCGCCGGAGGCCCACGTCGCAGAGAGATAGCCGACACCCCAGGGTGATGCGCTCGAGCCGATTTGTTCGACCGATGCCGCCAGCGTCAGTTGATTCGATGGGTTGACCTGTAGCTGCAGCGCTCGACCAGCATCTGTGGATTGTGGCCCGATGGAGAAGTAGTCGCGGTCAGAAAATCCGTCGCCGCCGTCGAAATTGGCGACTGTCTGTTCGATGATGCCGGTGCGGGCGAGCAATTCCCCCGATCGCAGTGCGATGTAGGCGTTGATCGGAGCGGAAGGGTTCGGTGCCGAAAACCACGAGGGGTAGGCAAAGCTTTGCCCCTGAAACGCGTGCTCATATACGACGCTGGCGATGCCGATCGCGGTCGTCCGGTTTGCCACGAGACCAATGCGATCATCCCAGATTGCTATAAGCCCCCCGTATTTGTCGTAGCCGAAATCTGCGCGCACTTTGCCGAAAAGGTCATAGCAAATCGCGTCGCCTGTCAGGGCGTCGGCGCATTCTGGAACCGAAATCGGATCGTGCACATCGTCGGCCGCGAGTGCTCCTGATGTTGCGATCGCAACCAAAACAAGCGTTGTCGCGTGGAAGCGGCGAGAACCTGGCAAACTAGAGTTCCGGTTCCTGCCGTTCATTCGTCGTCGATGGCGCGGACTGCTGAATGACGATCACCTGTGGCGGCTTGTTGCCACCAAGCAAAAGCACCAGGGCGATAATAAGAAAAATCAACCCCAGGATGATGCCAACAAAGGTCGAAAGTCCCGTGAACATCATGCCCGCAATGCCGGAGCCGACCGTTGCCGCCGCCTTGTCGGTGGCAGACGCGTTTGCGACCTGCTCAATGCCAACCTTGCTCGAAAGCAGAAGACCAGACAGTGGCAACGCAAAAGAAGCCAAGGCATCGAGCAGGAAACCTCGTCCGAAGGCTCGACGAATACTTGAGGCAAAGACGCCGAGCAGTGCTCCAAATAGAGGAATGCCAATCCAGAAGGCAGCCAGCGCAACGTTGTTGCCCACGTCGAACAGAGCCGCCGCTGCAGGCACCAGCAGCACTGTCGCTACAACGCCCAGAATCAGTCCAACCAGAAATCGAATTATCCCTTTGAGTATCGACATCGCTTCCCCCAATGTGGCGAGTGATCATATACCGTAAAGTTCGTTGTTCGTAAGCACCTTGTGAATCTTGACCCCATCACGCGCCCTGAATTCGATCGTTGCGTCGGGGTTGTATTGGCGGGTGATGATGCGTTCGGCCGTTCGCCGCTCCAGCAGCTTGATGAAGGCCTGCGGTTCGCCGTTGTTTGTGTCCGGCTCCTGGATGACGACAACATCGCCGATGCGCACCGGTTTGTGCGGGCTCACATAGATGAGGTCACCCGGAAAGAAGCGCGGTTCCATCGAACTGCCTTCGACGTAAAGGGCATAGATGTCCTTCGCTGTCGCAAGGCCGGCTGGGCGCAACACATAGTCGATGACGTCGGTGGTGATCTGGAATGCCCCGTGGCCAGTGGCTGCCCCCGCTGCCGTCCCCAGAACAGGCACATCCTTGAACCCAGACGTGCGGCCGGCGGGCAGGGGCGCACTTTGCGCTGGCGTTGCGTTGGGGATTGGTGCGCCAATCGGCGTCGCGATGCCTTGGGCGAGATCCGCCGCATCGAGCTGCAGAGCCGCAGCAAGTTTCGGCAGTTTGTCAACATGGACCGATTTCTTTCGGCCCTCGAGTATGTCGCGAATGAAGCCGCGCTCCAAACCGCCGTTGACGGCGGCCGGGATCGGCTTGAGCCCTAACTGGTCTAGGCGCGCTGCGACGATTTCCTTCAAGTCAGCCATGCCCGAACGATAGTAAATTTACAACTTTTTGACGAATGGGAAATTTCCGCTTGAAAAGTTGGAAACATACAACTATCAGAGGCGCATGGAACATGAACTCACCCAGCACCTGATTGCCCTTGCCGGGGCTTATGGCACCGCAAAGGGCCTGATGCTGTCGACGGTCGCGAAACACATTACCGGCGATCCCCGATTCTTCACCAACCTTGAAAACGGTCTCACGTTCACCGCGCGGCGTTACGACAAGGTCGTTGCCGCCTTCGCCGCCAATTGGCCTCAGGGGCTTGACTGGCCCGATGGTGTGCCCAGACCCACGCTTGAGGCCGCGGAATGAACGCCTCACTTCGTTTCCCTTTCCCGCGCTTCGATCTCCGGCACTGGCTCTCCTCCCTCCCGTGCCGGGGTTCGGCTGGTTCTGGCCCGCATGGCCGCCCGGCGATCCTTCATCGCCTTCATGCGGGCCAGGGCCTTTTCGAGCAGTGGCGAGGTCAGCCGTTTCATGGCCCAAGCCTCGCACGGGCCGGGGGTTCCGTCAGGCGGCAGGGGCGGGGGATTTTGCCATGCTAAGTCCGGCCGACCTGTTGCGGCTCAAGGCGGCGGTTCGGCGCGACGTGGAGCGGGCCGGCGGGCAGGAGGCGGCGGCGCTCATTCCGGGCATCCGCGTCAGCCGGCACCAATCCTATTCCGAATTCGGCAACCCGGATCTTCTCGAGAAGTGGCCGGGCATCGACCTGGTGGTGGCCCTGGCGCGCGACGGCGGCAAGAGCCGCACGATCGAGGAAATGTGCGCCCAGGCAGGCGGGCTTTTCGTGCCCCTGCCGCGCGGCAGCGGGCTTTCAGGCATCGAGATCAGCGCCGGGGCGAGCGCCAAGGAATTCGGCGACGTGATGATCACGGTCGGCGCCTCGATCCGCGACGGGCGCATCACCCCGGATGAAGCCGAACGGATAGGCAAGGAAATCAACGAGGCGCTGGCGGCGCTTGCCGGCCTGCGCGAGACGGTCGTCGCTGAACGCGACCGGGGCGAGGGGGAGGGCCGGGGATGACGGAATTTCCGCTTTGGCTGGCGACGGCACGCAGGGTGCGCGCGCTCGAAACGCTGAACGAGGTGCCGGGCGTCGGAGACCAGTCTTTCCCGGCAATCCCGGAAAACCGGGAACTGACCGTCGGTGGGTTCACCTTCGACTGGCATGGCGGCGGAGCCGGCGCCTATGTGTGGTTCATCGAAATTGGGTTCGAATATCACCTGCCCGCCGAATACTTCGCGCCGCTCGAGAGTGTGCCCTCGGGAGAAGCGGTGCAATGACCATTCCCTTTCACTCGCTGGCCGACCTTTTTCCGCTGATCGAAGGGCCGGAATTCGAAGCGCTGGTTCGGGACATCGCCGAGAACGGCGTGCGCGAGCAGATCGTTGTGAAGGACGGGCAGATCCTTGACGGGCGCAACCGCTACCGGGCGGCGATCCGGGCGGCGATCATCACCGAAGATACCGAGCCCCAGCTCAACCGGCGCGACGGCCTTTTCATCGATTTCGATGCCAATTTCACCGCCGATCCGCTGAGCTGGGTCCTGTCGAAGAACCTTCATCGTCGGCACCTCAGCGAAAGCCAGCGCGCGACAATTGCCGCCAGGCTCGAAAATCTCGGCGTCGGACGGCCGGCCGACTATGCCAAGGGCGGAATTGCCGGGGCAGCGTCTCCGGGAAAAGATGCAAATTTGCATCATTGGTCGCCCGTGAAACGCGCGGACGCGGCCGACATGCTGCATGTCTCGCCCCGGTCGGTCGCCTCGGCCCGCCAGGTCATCGACCATGGCGCGCCGGACCTGACCGCCGCGGTCGAGCGCGGCGACATCAAGGTTTCGGTGGCCGCCGAACTGACCAGCCTGCCGGTCGACGAACAGGTCCGGCTTATCGAACAGGCGGACCCGAAGGCCATCCGCGAAGTTGCCAGGCGGGCGCGGGCCGAAAAGCTCGAAGTCAAGAAACAGGCGCGGCAGGAGCGGGAAAGGGCGCTCGGGGCGAAACAGGTGGCGCTGGGGGCGGCCGACGGGGTACCGAAATTCGGCGTCGTCTATGCCGACCCGGAATGGACGTTCGAGGCCCGGGCGGAAAGCGGCATGGAGCGGAGCGCCCAGAACCATTACCCGACGTCAACCCTCGAGGCGATCAAGGCGCGCGGCGTTCCGGACGTGATTGCCACCGATGCGGCACTCTTCCTTTGGGCCACGGTGCCCTTGCTGCCCGAGGCGCTCGAGGTCATGGCGGCGTGGGGTTTCACCTACCGCTCGCACCTGGTCTGGACAAAGGACAGGGCGGGCACCGGCTACTGGTTTCGCAACGCCCACGAGCTGCTGCTGGTCGGAACGCGGGGCAATGTGCCGGCTCCGGCGCCCGACACCCAACCGCTCAGCACCTTCGCCGCCAATGTCGGCGCGCACTCCGAAAAGCCGTTGATCTTCGCCGGCATGATCGAGCGCATGTTCCCGACCCTTCCCAAGCTCGAGCTCAACCGCCGCGGTGCCCCGCGCCCCGGCTGGTGGGCCTGGGGCAACGAGGTCGAGGGTGCGGATGCGAACGGGTTTGCATTTCTTGATGCCGCCGTCGGCAGCTCTGCTGCCGTCCCCGGCACCCCCGCCGGAGAGACGGCAGACGATGAAGCCAATGGGCTGATTGAAGCCGCCTATGCGGCCGGAAATGTCGACCTCGCGGCGCTGTCCGCCCAGACGGGCCTGACGAGAACTGCGATCAAGATGCGCGCATGGCGCCGCGGCTGGAGTGATCCATCCAACCAGTCGGCGGCGGTCGCGCGGTCCAATGCAAGGCGCGGGGAGGCTGCCCAATGAACCAGACCGCGGCCTGGAGCGATGCGAATGTGGCGCGGCTCCGCGAGCTGGCGGCGGAGGGGCTGACGCTCCGCGAAATCGCCGTGCGCTTCGACCGGCATTATTCGACCATCCAGCACCATGCGCAGCGGCACGGGATCGCTGTTGCGCGGACGGTGCAGTCGGTCTGGACGCCGGCGCTCGAGGCCCGGCTGCGCCGGCTTGTCGCGGCGGGGCGGTCGCGGCGCGAAATTGCCGGTCTTATGGGGCTGCCGCTTGCCGCGGTCAGCCGAAGGGTGACCCATCTGGGTCTCTCGACGCGGGGCTTCAACCGGCCGCCACCCGCTCAGGCCTTCGGGCCCGAGGTCAAGACGAGCAAGGCCGGCGAGCGGTTCGCCGCGGCGGTTCTGAACCCGGCGCATGCGCCCGGGGGCGCGCGGCTCCTGCCGCTCAGCGAACGCGCGCCTGGCATGTGCTGCTGGCCCTATGACGGGCCGGAAGGCGGCACGGTCTTTTGCGCGGCTGATGTGACGGGCGAGGGCGACTATTGCCCGGACCATGCGGCGCGGATGTTTGCAGGCGGGAGGCGTCGCAATGAGTGAGTGTTGCCCCACCTGCCAACGGGCGCTTCGCCATCTTTCCGAAACAGGAATTCGAGATGCTTGCGGCCCTGCTCGAGGCCAGTCCGCGGATAATGAGCAAGGACCAACTGCTGGCCCGCACATATGCCCTCAATCCGAACGACGAGCCGGAAATCAAGATCATCGACGTCTATGTCTGCAAGATCCGCCAGAAGCTCACCGGCCTGCCGCTGACCATCGAGACCATGTGGGGGCGGGGATACCGTCTGGTGAAGGGAGTGTCAGAGAATGCCTGAGATCAATGCGCAGGTCGGCAAACGGCCGACACTCGAATGGGTGCCGGTGGAAAAGATCCTGGTTGACCACAATTACCAGCGCGAGATTCGACCCCATCTGGTTGAGCGGATCCTTGCCAATTTTGCCTGGGACCATTTCGGGGCAGTTGTGCTGGCGCCCCAGCCGGACGGGACCTATCACGTCACCGACGGGCAACACCGGGTCAAGGCGGCGTCGCTTCATCCCAATGTCACCGAAGTGCCGGCGCTGGTCATCGCGGCCGACAGCACGAGCGCCGAAGCGAAGAATTTTCTCGTCATCAACCGTGACAGGCAGGCGGTAAACGCCATCGACCGCTACTGGGCGGGCATCGCGGCTGGCGATCCGGACTGCCTGCATATGGCGGAAGTGCTGAAAACGGCGAACTGCGATGTGGTGCCGTCGCTTGGGGAAATCGCGGTTGGACTGACGGCGTCAGTTTATGCCGTGCAGCGGGCGCTGGCGCGGCACGGTGACAAGGCGGTGACCGATGCGTTGACGCTGATCCGGCGAGCCTGGCCGGACGATGCCAAGGCGCTGCGCGGCACCCTGATCCTTGCGCTGGCGCGGCTGTTCAGGGCCAACCCGGCGCTTGACCGGGAGCGGATGCGCCAGGTGCTGGCGGGCCAGAGTTTCGCGCAGCTGACCGCCCATGCGGAAGGGTTCCGCAAGCTCAGCGGAGGGTCGGCGGAAACCGCGCTCAGCAAGACGATTTCTGAGCTCTACAACAAGGGCCTGAGCAAGAACATCATCTATTTCGGGGCCGCTGCGTGACCCCTGAAGCCCGAGCGCGCATCGAAAGGGAGATCGAGCGGTACCTCGACGCGGCGGCGGCGCTGATCGCGAGGCTCGACCGGTTCGACCGCGATGCCGACAGCGAGCCTTGTCTTGGCTGGGTGGAGACGGAATGGGGGGCAGTCTTGCTCAACGCGGATGACCGCGAAGAGGAGGCGGTATGAACTCCCCGGCGCGCATTCCCTTCGACCGGGCGCGGGAGCTGAGGCGAGCGGCGCGGGATTTTGCCTTCCGGGTGCACCTGGTGCCCTCGGGCGAGCACCTGCTCGAGGTGGCGCTTCTGGGGACCGGCACGAGCGTGACCTACCGCCAGGCCGATCTTTTCGAGCTGCGCGCCGCCTTCGAAGCGTTCGAGGCCGAATGCGCCTTCGAGGACGGGCGGCCCAATGAGCGGCTTCATCCGCTGGTCAAGGGGATCGAGCCATGAGCCTTTCGCCCGAACTGCAGGCCCTCAGGGACGAGGCGATGCGGGTGAGCTGCATCGACTGGGCCATGCGCAAGCGCTGGAAGCTTGGCCCCGGCATCGACCGGGCCGGGCCGTGCCCCAATTGCGGAGGCGACGACCGCTTCGCCATTCACACCAAAAAGAACAGCTTCAACTGCCGGCAGTGCGGGCTTTCGGGCGGCGGGGTCATTGACCTGGTGATGAAGACCGAGGGGCTCGATTTCGTCAAAGCCGCGGAGCTGATCACCGGCCGGCGCGCCGACCAGCCGGTCGACCCGGCGCGGGCCAGAAGGCTTGCGGCCGAGGCGAAACGGGCGGAGGAAAGGCGGGCGCGGGAAGACGAGAGCTATCGGGAGAAAGCGCGGCGCGAGGGCTATCAGATCTGGCGGTCGGGCAAGCCGATCGGTTCGCCCGAGGGAGAAATGGTGCGCCTGTACCTCGAGCGGCGGGGCATTGGCGGCGCGCTGCCCTACCTGACGAGCGCCAGCCTTCGGGCGCTTGCCGCCCATCCCTGGTGGGAGGTTTCGGGCCGGGAGCGGGTGGAGCTTCATGCCGGCCCGGCCATGCTGGCCCCGGTTCTTTCGCCCGACGGGCGCTTTGGCGCGGTGCACCAGACCTGGCTCGACCTCGAACAGCCCAAGGGCAAGCTCAGTCTGCCCCCTGACGCGAAGGGCAGGCCGCGGCCGGCCAAGAAGGCGCGCGGCCATGTGGGCGGCGGCGCCATCCGCCTTTATACGCCCATGTCGAGGGTCCCTGGGCAGGGCCAGCCGCAGGTCACCGCCACGCGCATTGTCATGGGCGAGGGGATCGAAACAACGCTCACCCCGCTCGCCTGGGCCTTCGAGCCGGACACGGCCTATTGGGCCGGGGTTTCGCTCGGCAACATGGCCGGCCGGGCCATGCGCGACGCGGCGGGGCACGTGGTGCACGACCAGCCGGACATGAACGATCCGAATGCCTTCGTGCCGCCCGGCTGGTGCGCGGAACTGATTTATTTGAGCGATGGCGACGACCCGAAGAGCCACATTCACGACAAGCTGAAACGCGGCCTCCGGCGGGCGATGCGGGCGCGCCCCGGCCTTCGCGGCTTCATTGTCCCGGCCCCGGCGCCCGGCACCGACATGAACGAACTGGCGATGGCCCTACGTCAGTCGTCGGAGGTGGGGGCATGACCCAGGCAAAAGACATCAAGGCTACGATGGAGAGTGCCGAGCCGGTCGAGGATGTGCCGGGTCCGGAGGCTGCGCCGACCGATGGTGTGGCCGAAGCCGGCGGGGGCGGGACGTTCCGCCTGCCGCCGGCCGACTGGGACCGGCTGAAGCGCTGCGCCGGGCTCGACCAGAACGACCGGGACAATGCCCGCCGGCTCGACGAGTGGTCGGGTGAAAATCTCATGTTCGTCCAGGGTCACCAATGGCTCGTCTGGACCGGCACCCACTGGAAGCGCGACGAGGGCTCGCTGGTGGTCGCCCGGCTGGCCCAGGACCTGGTCGACCGCATCAAGCTCGAGCCTTTGGCCATTTTCCCGGTAGGGGAAAACAAGAAGCTTCTGGCGAGCGCCGATGCCGCGCTCGAGAAGGACCCGGACGCGCGGACGCCCGAAGAGGTGCGGCTGATCCGTCTGGGTGAGGAGATCCGCGCCAGCCTCAAGAAACAGCGGCAGCAACGGCGCAATTTCGCCGTGTCGTCGGGCAATGCCACGCGCACGGCCGCCATGCTGAAACAGGCGGAAAGCCAGAAGGCGGTCGACCAGGACAGGCTCGATGCCGACCCGATGGCCTTCAACGTACTCAACGGCACGCTGGAATTCGCGCGCATCGAGGATGCAGAGAACCCGGACCCGGATTCGGTGCGGCTCAAGGGCGCGGTATTGTTCCGCGCGCACCGGCGCGAGGACCTGATGACCAAATGCGCCGCCGTCGCCTATGAGCCGGGTGCGGACTGCCCGCAATTCAACGCCTTCCTGGCCCGGGTGGTCCCGAAGCCCCATATGCGCCGGTTTCTGCAGGTTTTCTGGGGCTATTGCCTGATGGGCGGCAATGGCGAGCAGAAGCTGCTCTACAATTACGGTTCGGGCGCCAACGGCAAGAGCCTGATGGTCGACTCGCTCCGCGAGCTCCTCGGCGATTATGCCGCGACGGTTTCGAGCGAAACCATTTCCGGCGAGGGCCAGCGGCAAAGCCAGCAGGCAAGCCCGGACCTGGCGCGGCTGTTCAACGTGCGCCTGGCCTCGATCGACGAATTGCCGCGCGGCACGCCGCTCAAGGAAAGCTTCGTCAAGCAGGTTTCGGGCGGCACGCCGATTCTGGCCCGGCACCTGCTCAAGGAATTCTTCGAATTCACCCCCCAGTTCGTGCCGGTGATGACCGGCAATGACATGCCCGAGATCTTCGGCACCGATGACGGGATCTGGCGGCGGCTTCTGCTGATGCACTGGGACGTCAGGATCCCCGACGAGGAGCAGGTGCCGCTCGACGAGATGAAGGCGCGCTTTGCCGCCGAACGGCCGGGCATTCTCAACTGGCTGATCGGCGGTGCGCTCGAATGGCTGGGCACCGGCCTGACGCCGCACATTCCGGCCGAGGTCATCCAGTTTGTCGACGAGTACCGCAAGGACAAGGACCTGGTCGGCGAGTTTGCCAAGGTGTGCCTCGAGCCGATGCCGGGCAACCGCGAGCCGGCCAAGGCGCTCTATGACAATTTTGTGCTTTGGTGCGAGCACAATGCCCTGAGGCCATTCAAGCAGACCTATTTTGGCACCCGCATGGGCCAGCTTGGCTGGGCCAAGGAACGCAGCTCGACGGTTTTCTACACGGATTGCCGCCTCAGGGACAACCTGCCGCACTACGCGCAGCCGGCGCAGAACACGGGGCGCTAAAATGATCGGTTCAGTTCCTTTCCGGCACCACAAAACCCCATTCGCGCTCGAGATAGGCGGCGAGATCCGAAAGTGGTCGGTTGGTCGCGTTGTGTCGGCATCGAAGGATTTGACCGCTCGAAAACGACCGCACCTCGCTGCGCAGGTAGCAATAGGCCTCAATCCTGAGGTCGCCATAGAAGCCCCAGTCGAAGCGGCGTGGATGAATGTCGCGAATGGTCACCACGCCGTCCATATCGGCATATTCGATGGTGAACGGGTGGCCGGGGTCTGTTGGTGGCAGTGGGATAGGCCGACTGTTGTTCGGCGCGGGGTCTGCGCTCTTGGCCTTCATAGAAGGCCCCACGACTTCCGAAACTGGCGGCGCGGGCGCTGGCATGGGCACGGGGGGGTGCTCCGGATCAGCAGCGCGGACATGCGCCGGGCTTGGAGAGTCATCCTCAAACCGCGGTTTTCGGCGGAGCAAGAGTCCCAGAAACGCGCCCAAACACAATGCCGCAATTGCCAGAACGACGCCCGCGAACGACTTTTGGGCATCGGTGGCGCCGGTCAACTGGAGGGTGGCGAGACCGGCAATGAGGCAAAAGAGGAACACGACGGCAAGGCCGATCAGAAACACAATTCGCAAAATTCGCTGCACGGCCTTCATTGGCCCGTACTCAACGCCAAATTGACATGTCAGGCAATGGCGCGCATGATGGCATTGCTTCGGGAGACCGGAGCCGGGGTTGGAAGCCCGTTTGTCACAAGGCGCCCGAACCGCGCCAATGTTGCGCGGTTTTTTATGGTCGGGCGTGACGGGGAGCCGCAAGGCTCGCTGGTTCCTTGTGACCGGTCTTCCAACCCGTTACTGCCCGGCCGCCCTTTTGGAAGGGGGTTGCCGGGTCCAACGCACAAGGACCCGAAAATGACCAATCCTGAATTGAGACGGGCGCTCGAAGAGCGCATCGAAACCTATATCAGCCTGCTGGACCGGCTCGACGGCGACCCGGATTTCGAGGGCGACGCCGATTCCGAACCCAACGGAGACGACGAGCCGGCCGGCGATGAGATGGAGCCCTGGCTCGGCTGGGCCGAGATTGGCGGCTATGTGGCCGTCCACGGCAATCTCGACGACCGCGAGGGAGGCGAGATCAGATGAGCGCCATCGAACGCGTCGATTTTCATGGCGATACGCTGTTTGCCGAACGCGCCGAAAGTGGGCCGCCGCTGGTGGCCATCAAGCCGATTGTCGAACGGCTGACAATCGCGTGGCATGGGCAACTTGAACGCATCAAACGTGACCCGATCCTGTCCGAAGGTATACGTATGATACGAATACCTTCGCCAGGTGGACCGCAGGAAAGCACGGCTCTACCACTCAACCTCATTCCCGGCTTTCTGTTCGGCATCGATGACAGCCGGATCGCCGACGCTGAAGCGCGAAAGCTGGTGCTGGCCTACAAGCGCGAATGCCATGATGTGCTCTACCGGCACTTTTTCGGCCCGGTGGCCGACCTTTTGGGAGACTGGCCGCTCCACGAGATCAATACGCGGGCCCGGCTGGTCGACCTCGCCATCCGGCTTGGCGGCAAGGCCGCGGGGCGGCGGCTTTGGGCCGAATTGGGCCTTCCGCCGCTCGATGACCGGCCGCCCGAAACCCGCAAGGGTGCGCTGCAAGGGCTTGATTTCGTGCGGACATTTCTGGCGGAGCGGACGGCCGAGACGCCGGGTGGGCGGGTGCAGGCGAGCCGCCTCAAAGAGGCCTATGACGAGTGGGCGCGCGAAACCGATGCGCCCAGCATGACGGCGCGGGCCTTCGCGATGTGCCTCGATGAAATCGGGATCCGCAAGACCCAGTCGAACGTCAACTTCTATCTCGGCCTGCGCATCCTGCACTGGGGCGAACTGTTCGAGCGTTCCTGACGCCCGCCCCGCAACCCCAAAAGAGGGAAGACATAAGGCCCCAACTGTCCCAGCCCGCGCCAAAGGCGCGGCGATACTGGGACAGTTGGGACACTTCCGGGAGGGTTTATGCGCAACCATCCCGCAGATTACAAGCGCAAAATCAACAGGTTAGGACGATTTTGGGACTGTGGGACGGTTTTCTCGTGCGTATGATCATTGCGGGGCTTCGGGTGAAAATTCGGTTTTCATGCGCATAGGCGGGGTTCAACTGTCCCACCCTCCCACGGCCTGCCGCATGCTTTTGATCGTGCTGGCGTTTTTCTCCCCGGACAGTTGAAAAGCAACTGTCCCTGACTGTCCCAACTGTCCCAGCGGCAAAATGAACCCCAAACAAGAGATCGACATTGAAAAGCTGGTGACATGGGCGCTTGGCGACCAGGGGCTCGGCTGGACCGGGCGTGACAGCCTTTCGGGGATGCTGGATCTCGGAACGCGGGTCGACCGGTCGCTGCAGGGCAGCGGGCTGCCCCCGCCATCGGCGGCGATGGCCGACAATGAGGATGCCTGGGCGGTGCACGAGGCGATCCACCGGCTGCCGGTCGGGGCGGCCTCGCTGGTGGTCCAATATGGGCGGATCGGGGCGCGGCCCGACTGGGCGCCGCAGGGATATGGCCATGTCGAACAGGCCCGCAACGCCAACGGCACGCTCAAATGGGTTTACGAGAATCCGAATAACCGGCGCTCGCGGCGCTGGCCGGTGATGGACTTTGAGGCCTATGCCTTTCACTGCGAGCGGGTCGAGCATGAGCGGGCAACCTGGACGGCCTGGCGCGAGGCGCTTCGGCTTCTGGCGGAGGCGCTCGGCGACGGACGGCTCGCGTTTCACCGGGTGACCGGACCGCTGGCGCCGTCGGAACCCTGGGCCGGGCAGGCGGGGCCGGACCCGGTGCCGCCCGAATTCACCATGGCCTTCCGGCGGGCGGCGGCCAACCCGGCCTATGACCGGCCGGGAATTGTCGGCTGAGAACAGGCGGGCCACGAAACACGAACAAAGCACGAAAGGGGAGTTGACGTGCACGCATGGCTTGACCTATAAGGCACGATCAACAATCTATGGATTTCAGCGCCTGACGGGTCACCCCGCCGGGCGCTTTGCTTTTGGGGCGCCATGTCCATCCCGTTCAACTCATACGGACTGCAGCTGAGCTTTCAGACCAATGTCGACGAACTGGCGCGGTCGCTCGGCGAGCTCGATGCCTGGGCGCTGCCCTATATCACGGCGTCGGCGCTGACCGATGTCGCAAAGATGGGGGCCGAGGCCGAGCGGCGAGCAATGCCGTTCCATATCGACCGGCCGAAGGCCTGGACCACGGGGGGCGTGCGCTTGGAGAATGCGGACAAGGCCAACCTGGTCTCGAAAGTCTATCTCGATGGCTTCGCGCACAAGGGTACGGCGGCTGGCCGGTATCTCGAGCCCATCATTGTCGGCGCGATCCGGCGGCCGAAACGCTACGAGCTCCACCTCAGGGCACACGGCATCCTCGGGCCGGGCGAGTTCACCGTGCCCGGGTCGGGCGCGCGGCTCGATGCCTATGGCAACATCTCGCCGGGAACACTTGAGCGGGCGCTGAGCCAGCTTGGCGCGGCAGAGAACAGCGCCGGGTACATGGCGAACGAGACGGTGCGATCGCGCAAGCGCAATCGTCGCCGTGTGACCGCCCGCTATTTCGTGGCCGATGGATCGACCGGTCTGCCGCGCGGCATCTGGGAACGGCAGGGGCGATCGATCCGGCCGTTCCTCATATTCGTGGGGCGGGCGCCGTCCTATCGGCGGTCATATCCGTTCGGTGATGCGGCGCGTGAAAGTGCGCTCCGCAACTTCGACGGGCTTTGGGTCAAGCGGTTCAACGCATTCGTCGTAAGCAACAGGATTCTGCAGGGCCGTGGCACGTCCGGTTACCTTCCGGTCGCGGCTTAGGTTCTTCCGGCTCCCCGCACTCCCGCGGGTAATTCGGGCCCCGGCATCGCGCCAGCTTGACGGCGGAAAAACAAGGGTAACACGGTAACGGAATGCGCGGCTGACGGTAACACGATGGCTCAGTTGATGACGCGGGCGGAATATGCCGCCCATCGGGGCGTTTCGCGCAAATCGGTGACCGTCTGGGTGCAGGCCGGCCGGATCCCGGTTGAAGGCGACGGCACCGGCCGCTGCATCGATCCCGCCAGGGCCGATGCCCAGTTGATGAACAGTGAGAAGCGCGCCGAAGCGGTCTCGTCCCTTCTTGGCGAGGATCCGGAACCACTTCAGGGAGGTGCGGAACCGGGTGAGGCCAAGAGCCTGACCGCGCACCGCACCATGGTCGAGGCGACCAAGGCGCAGCTGCTGCAACTGCAGCTCGAGGAAAAACAGGGCCGCCTTCTGCCGCGTGAGCATGTCGAAGCGGAGCAGGGCGAAGCGGCCAGGCGGGTGAAGAAGGCGCTCGATGCGATACCGAGCCGCGCCGAGGACATCTACGCGGCCGGCAAGTCCGGCGGCGCCCTCGGGATCCGCAAGGCACTGAGGCAAATGGTGAGGGACGTCGAGGCGACCCTCAGCAAATCGATGGTCGAAGCGGCCGAGCGCATCGAAGAGGTGCGCCAGCAAGAGGATGGTGATGCAGCTGCGTAGCGAGGCGACGGTTCTGAGGGCCTGGGGCGCAGCAATCGCCCCAGATCCGATCGTTGCTTCAAAGGACTGGATCGCTGAGAACCTTGTCGTCGCCGATGGCCCGCGCTCGGGCCAGACCTTCGACATGGGCCTGACGCCCTACATGCCGGGGATTCTCGACGCGCTCGACGACGAAGCCGTCAATGTCGTGGCGGTCCGCAAGAGTGCCCAGGTGGCCTTCACGCAGACCGCGATCGGGTGGCTGATGAGCAACATTGCCAACGTACCGGCCAATGACATGCTGATCCAGCCGACAATCGCGGCGGCGCAGGATTTCAACCGGTTGAAGCTCTCCCCTGCGATCGAGGCCTCGGCAGACCTCAAGCGGCGGGTTGCGCGTCAGGTTTCGCGCTCAAGCGAAGGGTCGACCGCCCTGGTCAAGATATTCCCCGGCGGGTCGTTGATCCTCACGGGCGCGAATTCCGCGGCCGACCTGAGGTCGAAAACCACGAAGCGACAGGTTCGCGACGAGATCGACGAGTACCCGGCCGACCTCGACGGGCAGGGCGACCCGGAGGAAATGCTCGACGCCAGGTTGACCTCGTTTCATGCGACCGGCGACTGGAAGGTGCTCAAGGGTTCGACCCCGACGATCAAGGGCGCGAGCCGCATAGACAAGGCGTTCGAGGACGGCGATCAGCGCTTCTGGCATGTCAGATGCCCGGAATGCGGGCATGAGCAGGTGTTGCGGTTCGGCGACAAGACCAGCCGGTTCGGGCTCAAGTTCAACCAGGGGTTCCCGTTCGACGCGCACTATGTCTGCGAGGCGAACGGCTGCATCATCGAGCACCATCAGAAGGCCGACATGGTTCGGGCCGGACGATGGGTTGCCCTTAACCCGGGACCCGGGCGTTATCCGAGCTTTCATATCGATGCGCTGATTTCGCTGCTGACGACCTGGGACAACATCGCCCAGCGGTTCCTCAATGCGAAAGACGACCCGATCAAGCTCAAGGGCTTCGTCAACCTGGTGCTCGGGCAGAGCTGGGAAGAGCGCGGCGAGGCTCCGGACTGGCAAAAGCTCATTTTGCGGCGGGAACCCTATTTGCCGAAGACAATTCCGTTGGGTGGCCTGATGGTGACCGCCGGGTGCGATGTGCAGCTCGACGGTATCTATTTTGAGGTCGTTTCGTGGGGCGTTGACAAGCAGAGCTGGTCGATCGAGGCCGGATATCTGCAGGGCGACCCGTCGGATATCCGGAATCCGGTATGGCGCGCTCTCGAGGAGGTTCTTGACCGGACCTATCCGGATCAGAATGGCGGGGACTGGCCGATCGATGTGGCCGGGATCGACAGCGGCTACAACACGAATGTCGTCTATGACTTCTGCCGGCGGCACCCGAGGCGGCGGGCCACCAAGGGCGACGATGGCTGGTACGTGCCGGCAATATCAAAGGCACCGCAAAAGCAGCAGGTCAGCTTCGACGGCAAGCGGGTCGGGGTGCAGCTCTGGCATATTGGCACCTGGCCGCTGAAGTCCGAGCTCTATGCGAACCTTCGCAAGGAGGGCCTCAGGGACGGGGCCGAGGGTTTTCCGCCGGGCTATTGCCATTTCAGCGAGGCCGGGCATGACGAGGGCTTCTTTCGCCAGCTCACCGCCGAGCATATGAAACAGGAGATGCGGTCGGGCAAGATTCAACACCGATGGGTCGAATCCGGCCCGAACCACTGGCTCGATTGCCGCATCATCAACCGGGCCATGGCCGCACACCTCGGCATCGATGGGATGACGCAGGCGGACTGGGAAGGGTTGATTGCGGCCCGCGGACCAAAAGACGAAGCGCAGCGTGACATGTTCGCCTCGGCACTTTCTGGCGCCGCCAAACCGAAACAGGCGATTGCCGCCGGGCCGCGCATGCGCCGGTTCAGGAGACGCTGATGGCAGGCATTACGATCGACCAGGCGCAGAGCCATCTCGACCTCTGGCTTGCCGCCGACGAGGCGGTCGCGACGGGGCAGGAATTCGAAATCGAAACGGCAAACGGCGGCCGGCGAAAGCTGCGACGCGCCGACGCGGCGGAGATCCGCAATCGCATCGACTACTGGAACGGGAAGGTAGAGCAGTTGACCCGGCAGGCTCAGGGGCGCACCGGCGTGCGCTACGTGGTGCGCTAATGGCGAAGCGGTCAAAAGTCGGACCCTTCCGCACCGCGATTGGCAACCTGGTAGCATCAGCGGCGCTTGGGATCGGCGGCTATGCGGGCGGGCGTCGCGACGACCGGCGCGGGCGGAACTGGCGGCCATTCGCCGGCAGCGCAGCCGCGGACATCAACCCTGACAATCCGGATCTTCGCGCCCGGTCCCGCGATCTGACCCGCAACACGCCTTTGGCGTCGGGCGCATTGCAAACGATGGTCACGGGCGTCGTCGGCACCGGATTGAAATTCAAGTCGACACTGAACGCCGAACGGCTCGGGCTTGACGAGGACAAGGCGAGCGCACTCGAAGACGATATCGAGGCCGAGTTCGCACTCTGGTCGGAGCAGGCCGATTTTACCGGTCAGCTGCATTTTCTGGACCTGCAGTCGCTCGCCTTCCGTTCAGAACTCGAGAACGGCGACGTCGGCATTGCCCGCCGCTTCCGGAGCGCACCAGGAAACCCCTATGGGTCCTGCCTTGTGCTGATCGAGGCAGACCGGATCGGCAATCCGCGCGGCGTCATTGACACCGAGAGCGTCAAAGGTGGCGTCGTCTATCGGAACGGGCAGGTCAGCGGATTCCACGTCGCCGATCGGCATCCGGGCGACTTCATGGCCAAATCGGTGAACTGGAACTTCGTCCCGGCGCGGGGGAAATCCGGCATGTGGCAGATGTTGCTGCCGTTTGTGCCGTTGCGCGTGGGGCAGCCGAGGGGCGTGCCGTATTTTGCGCCGATATTGCACATGATCAAACAGCTCGGCGACTTCACCGACGCGGAAGTCAGCGCGGCTGTCAACGCGGCGATGTTCCTCGGGTTCGAAAAGCCCGCGTCTGAAGACTCGATGTCGCCACTGGAGAGCCTGGTCGATGCGCAGGGCGGCGCGGGTGCTGCGACGGGTGCGGACGAGGTTGAGCTAGAGGACCTGGCGTTCATCCGGCTCCCTCCCGGTAGCGATCTTCAGCTCAAAACGCCGGGACGGCCGAATGCCCAGTTCGATCCGTTCTTCATCGCGATCGCGAAACAGATCGGCGTTTCGCTCGACCTGCCTTTCGAGCTGCTGATGAAGCACTTTTCGGCCAGTTATTCGGCCAGCCGCGCGGCGATGGAACTCGCCTGGAAGGGGTTCACGGTGAGGCGGGCACACCTGGTGCGCGGCGCGCTCGACCCGGTGCTCGAGATGTTCTTCACGGAAATGGTCGCCCTCGGGCGCTTCGAGGCGAAGGGCTTTTTCGACGACCCGATTACCCGGCGGGAATGGATGGCGCATCAATGGGTGGCGCCGACCCGGATCCAGATCGACCCGGTCAAGGAGGCCAAGGCCGACGAAATGGACGTCGATAACGGGTTCAAGACGATCGAACAGGTCATCACCGAGCGGACCGAGGGCGATTTCGAACGCAAACACCGGCAGCGGGCGCGAGAGCACGTGAAGCGGCGGGAAGCCGGACTTGAGGCCGACGCGGTTGCAAGAGGGGCGAACGCCTCGCTGCCGCAGGAAGTTCTGCAGGGATAGCAACATGACATTTCTGATGCGGATTGCGGACCGGGTCATCAACCGGCCGCTCTTGGTCATGCCGGAAAAAGCTGCCGTGATTGTCGGCGTTCTTGCCGGGCGGTTGGGACCGATCGAGCAGGGTCCAATTCTCGCGCAGGTCGCGCGTAACATGCCGGAATCGAACCGCTTCGTCGGACATAACGTCGGCACCGGCGCGAGCGGAACACCTGAACGAAAGCCGTATCGACAACAGGACGGTGTCGGAATTCTTTCCGTAGTGGGTGCCCTGGTCAACCGGGGCGCCTGGCTTGGACAGGACAGCAGCACGGGCGAAGTCAGTTACGAGGGGCTGCAGCACCAGATCAACACGATGGAAGCCGACCCCGGTCTCCACTCCGTCATTATCGATCTTGACACGCCCGGAGGGGAGGCGGTCGGCGCTTTCGAGACGTCCGCCGCGGTTCGCCGCTTGGCCGCCACCAAACGCGTCATTGCGGTCGTCAACGGTATGGCGGCGTCAGCTGGGTACGCGATTGCGAGCGGCGCGCACGAGATCGTCACCACTGAAACAGGCGTTAATGGCTCGATCGGTGTGGTGCTGCTGCACGCGGACTATTCCAAGAACCTTGAGCAAAAGGGCATCTCGCCGACGCTGATTTTCGCAGGCGCACACAAGGTCGACGGCAATCCGTTCGAGCCACTTCCGGACAGCGTCCGAGAGGACCTGCAGGCGGAGGTCGACGCCTTCTATTCGAAGTTTCTGGCAACCGTCGCGCTCGGGCGCGGCGAGCGGCTGAGTGCCGACATGGCGCGCGCCACCGAAGCGCGCACGTTCATCGGAGAGGACGCGGTCAAGCGTGGCCTCGCCGACCGGGTCGGCACGTTCGAAATGGTCCTTTCGGACCTGACAAACGCCCATGGCCATGCGGCCGGGGGGCGTCAACCCTCGGAGAAAAGGAGCAAGTCCATGGCCGAGAAACCCAGCACCCCCGCTGCTGAAACCGAAGCGGGGTTCACCCAGGCACAGCTTGACGCAGCCATTGTCGCGGCGCGTCAGGAAGGCGAAGCGGCCGGCCGCGCCGCGGCAACGACCGAAAGGGAGTCTGCGCTGGCTGCGGACCGCGAGCGTGTCTCTGCGATCCTCGACATCGCCGAACCCGGCGCAGAGACGATTGTCTCTGAAGGCATCAAGTCCGGCGCCTCCGCCGCCGACGTGGCGCTTTCGATCGCCAAGTCGGCGGATGTCAAGGAGGCGAGAAAGAGGTCCGCCGCTCTCGCGGGCCTTCAGGGCGATGACGCCGGTGCGAGGGGCGCAAGTCCCGCCACTGCAGGCGAGGACAACCGGACGTTCCCGCAAACCGAAGATGGATGGAAGGCGGAATGGGAAGCCTCCGCGCCGGATTCGGACCTCCGCAAAAACTACCTCAAGGCGGAACATTACGTTGCCGCCAAGAAGCGTGAAGCCAAGAAAGGAGCTTCGAAATGACGACCCTCGCGGCAAACCAGCAGCGCACCTGGCAGGAGGGCGACAACGAAGCCTATCCGGTCATCGCTGCCGACATCATCTACCAGGGCGCGGCCGTCGGCGAAAACGGCAGCGGCTACGCACGTCCGCTGGCGCAGGGGGACCCGTTTCTCGGGTTCGCGATTGCCAAGGCGGACAATTCCAGCGGTGCGGCCGGCGACATCAACGTCGACGTCCGCGTGCGCGGGCGGGTGAAGCTGACGGTGGCCGGCGCCACGGCGATCACCGCCAATGACCGCCCGGCGGTTTACGCCAGTGATGACAACACGTTCACGCTGACGTCCACATCCAACTCGTTGATCGGCTATGTGTCGCGCTGGATTTCGTCCACCGTCTGCATCGTCGAATTCGACGCGCTCGCCGTCAAAGCGGCGCTGCAGGCATAGGAGGCCTGAACATGACCAGACCTTTCCAATTCCAGTACGTCACCGATTCTGCGGTGACGGCGATGATGCTCGCCGCACTCGATACGGGTTCGGTGGGCTGGGTCGATTCCGTCGCCATGCGGGTCGACAGCGACGACAATTCGGAAACCTACGGCTGGCTTGGCAACGTGCCCGGCCTCTCCGAATTCATCGGCGGTCGTTCGGTGAATGAGCTCAAGGAATATTCCTTCTCGGTGACGAACAAGGACTATGAATCGACGCTCCGGTTCCAGCGCAAGGATATGCGGCTCGACAAATCGGGCATGATCGAAACCCGTGTTGGGCAGTTCGCGCAGCGGGTGCTTGATCATCCTGCCAAACTGCTGAGCACGCTGATCATCAGTGGCGAAAGCGCGGCCTGCTACGACTCTCAGTACTTCTTCGATACCGACCACAAGGACCGGGACGAAACGGCCCAGTCTAACGATATCGGAGCCAGTGCCGCGTCCGCTACGGCGCCGACCGCTGCCGAAATGACGACCGCCATCATGAAGGCCGTCCAGGCCATGTATGGGTTCACCGACGATCAGGGTGAGCCGGTCAACCAGTCAGCCACCCAATTCATGGTGATGGTGCCGGTGCCGTTCATGAGTGCGGCCCTCGAAGCTGTGACGGCCATTTTGGGCACGGGCGGCGCATCCGCTCTGCTTCCGGCGCTCAAGGGCAGGCTCGACTTCACGGTCCAGGTCAATCCGCGCCTGACCTGGACGACGAAGTTCGCCGTTTTCCGCACCGATGGCGGCGTCAAGCCGTTCATCCTGCAAACGCAGTATGATGCCGAACCCTGGGCCCTTGGTCCGGACTCCGAGCACTGCACCAAGACCGGCGAATGCTGGTACGGCGTCGATTGGGGCGGCAATGTCGCCTTCGGCGACTGGCGCGGTGCGTGCCTGGTGACCCTTTCCTAGGCAACCCAATCCATGCGGTGAGGTTCAAGCGCAGGCGGGAAACTGCCTGCGCTTCTGCGTTCCCGCACCCTGACGAAAGGCATTTTCATGAGCAATTCCGAGGAACTGACGGTCATCGTCGGCCGCGCCATCAACCCGCCGCACGCCCTTTGGCTGACCGAACAACAGTACGAAGCCCGGCGTCATGTCATCAGGCGCGAGGACAAACCCAAAACCAAAG
This sequence comes from Hyphomicrobiaceae bacterium, assembly GCA_020638095.1. Taxonomy (GTDB): domain Bacteria; phylum Pseudomonadota; class Alphaproteobacteria; order Rhizobiales; family Devosiaceae; genus JACKJF01. The sequence goes on from JACKJF010000003.1 coordinate 1,109,168, forward strand.
GCGGAAAATCCAATCTGAGGATCCGCGCAGAATTGACCGCGCCGACTTTCTTCAAGGCTGGCGAAGTGGTCGTGGTCGAGGGCGGGATCGAGGGGGATCGCGGCCTTGAGATCATGTTCGGCAGCGCAGAGCCGAAGGCGGAACTCTCGCCTCAACGACGCCGTGACGGTCGCGATGCCGCGCGCGAGGCCCTGCCGGCTGCAAAAGAACGTGCGGCCAAGGCCACAGAAGCCGTCGATGCCGCCGCAAAGGCCCTGAAGGATGCCGCGGACGATGCAGCGAAGGCTGCGGCTCAGACCTCGCTCGACAGCGCCAATGCCGAATTCAGGCAGGCCAATGCGGCACTCGCAGACCTCGAGGAGCGCGCCCAATGACCCGCCAGATCATCCCGACAAGGCAGGACCTGGTGGTCAACGGCAAGGTGGTCGAGACCGGCAAGCCAATATGGCTCGAGGATGGCCTTGCGGCGCTCTGGATCGGGAACGGCTGGGCCAAGGACGCCGGTGACGCACCGGCGCAGACCAAGGCCGCAGACCCGGTCAAGGTCACCGAACAGGTCAAGTCCGGCAAATGAGCATCGAAAGCGCGGCCGATCGTGCGGCCTTCATCTCGACGGATGATTTCGCCGAGACGATCAGCTGGACGCCCGAGGGCGGCAGTGCGACCGACGTGGCCGGAATCCTTGACCTCGGCGAACGCGTTGCGGACCCCTTTGGCGGCGGCAGCGTTCAGGTTGCCGAGGCCAGGCTGATCTGCCGGGAGGCCGATCTGCCGTCCGGCGCCGCCCAGGGCGATGCGGCCACGATCCGCAGCGGCAGCTATTTGGTGCGCGAAATCCTGCCGGATGGCACAGGCATCGCTGAAGTCCGCTTCGAGAAGGTGGTGAGCTGATGACGGCGCATCACCGAAAAACCATCCGCGACCAGGTGGCGGCACAGCTGACCAGCCTCGGGACAACCGGTGCGAACGTGTTTTCTGGCCGGGTATCGGCCCTGAAGGAAAGTGAACTTCCGGGCCTGGTGATCGTGCCGCGCAGCGAGGATGCGGGTTTTGACGCCCATGGATCGAGCGGCACCTTCATGCGGCGGGTGCTGATCGACGTATTCGCCCACGTGTTCGGCAATGACGGGCTCTATGACCAGCTCGATCAGATCTGCGGCGAGGTCGAGACCGCTCTCTTTTCCGATGGCGGGACGCTCAGTGGGCTCGCCTTCGTCATCGAACCGCCCACGACCGCGTTCGACATCAGTGGAGAGGGCGACAGCCGCGTCGGCACCGCCCGCATGACCTTCCCGGTCCGGTACCGGACCCCCGAAACCGACCCAACCACAGGAGCATGATGTGACCACCTATCACGGCAAGAACGGCGTCATCAAAAGCGGCGCCAATGCGATCGCGGAAGTCAAGGGCTTCCAGGTCACCGAAACGTCCGACGTTGCCGACGACACGGTGCAGGGTGATACCTGGAAGACGCATCTCGGCGGCCAGAAGAGCTGGAGCGGCTCGCTCAACGGCCTCTACTATCCGGGCGACACGAACGGGCAGGCGACCCTTGTCGCGGGCGCGAGCATTTCGCTCGAGCTCGATACGATCGGCAACACGTCCGGGCTCGAAAAGATCACCGGCACGGCGACGATCACCAGTATCAGCATCGACTCCAACGATGGCGGCGCCGTCACCTTTACCGCCCAGTTCCAGGGCAACGGTGCGATGACCCGGGGCTCGATCGCCTGATGAGCTCACTGATCGAACGGGTGAAGGCACACTACAAGGCCGATGAACTCCGGCACGTTGACATTCCGGAATGGGGTGAGGGTGGCGAGCCGCTGAAGGCGGCCTTCTATCCTGCCACGATGCGGGACGTGTCGATGGCGATGAAGGCGGCCGACAACGACCCATCGAGGTACAATGCGCGCCTCGTGGCGCTGAAGCTCCTCGATGCCGACGGCAATCGCCTGTTTGGCATGGCCGACGGATACGATCTCGAACAGTCAGCGGACCCGACCGTCCTCACGCGGTTATCGCTCTTTATCGGCGGGTATCTGAAGCCGATCGAGGACGTCGAAAAAAACTGACGGCCGAGCCGCGGGAACACGCGATCTTCGCGCTCGCGGCTCGGCTCAACCGGTTGCCGGATGAAATCCGCGACATGGGCGTAGACGATTTTCAGAAACTAATCGCGGCGCTCAGAATCCAGGATCGACAGGAACGTGGAGACGGGTCGTGAGCCCTGAACTAGCGCTACGCATCACCGCCAAGAACGAGGCCAGCCGTGCCCTGACTGAGGTCAGGCGCGACATGCTCGCGGTCGGACAGAGCAGCGAGGTGGCCGGTGCCAAGGCGTTGGTCGCCGGCGAAGAAATGGCGCGGGCAAACCGCATGGCCGCGCGACAAACGCAGATGCTGTCGTACCAAATCAACGATATTGCCGTGTCGCTTGCAGGCGGCCAGAACCCGCTTCTGGTCATGGCTCAACAAGGTTCGCAGATCACCCAGGTCTTCGGACCGAAGACTGGCGTGCTGGCGGCGATGAAAGCGATCGGTGCGGGGTTTGTTTCCTATTTCACCAATCCCATCAGTCTCGCACTCCTCGGGTTTGGTGCCCTCGCTACCGTCGCCCAGCAAGTGTTCGGCAGCATGCAGCAGGACGCCAAGGGCGTTGCCGACCGGCTAAAGGACCAGCAGGAGGCGATCGACAAGATCGTCAAGGGTTATGACCGCGCCTCGGACGCGGTCGATGCCTATCGCGCGGCGGCTGAGCGACTACCTGAAGCCGAAGCTCTACTGTTGCTGCAGCAGAAGCAGACTGAAGCCGCGAGGGACTTCGAGGCCGCCGTCAAACAGATCGGCGATGCCTTTGTCGAGCTTGGTAGCCGCCACTCGCTGGCGATTATCGGCGAGGATCAATACACCGCCCTGATGCAGATCCGCGATGCCGCGCGCGAGGCCAAGCCGGATATCGACGCGATTATCCAGTCACTCCTGCGCTTCATCAGCGAACAGCCGGACGGTATGCTGAAGCGCACGGCCCAGGCCATGCTGGACAATGCCGAGAATGCGCGGCAGTTCAAGGCCCAGCTTCGGGAAGTCGGGGTGGCAATCGCGAATATCCCGCAGGACGTGTCGGTCAGCTTCCGCATGTCGAGCGAGTTCAGCCAGGCCTACGGCGAAATGCAGAACCTCTTTGTCGACGACCGCTCGCGGTTCGAGGTCGCTCGAGAGGAACTGAAGGCCTGGAGGGATGCCGCTTACGCCACGGCCGAAACCTATTCGCAGGCCGTCGGTGTCGGAACCGAGTATGCGCGGGTGCTCGAAAGCATCAACAAAGCGGAAGCCGCAGCGGCGGCCAAGGCGAACCTGCCCGCAGTGCGCGCAGAACAACGGTTGGGCGAAGCCTATGACCGGATCGTTCTGTCGGCCAACCAGCGCATCGACGGGCTGCGCATGGAGCAGCAAACGCTGACGATGACGGCCGGTGAAGCCGCGCGGCTGACGGAGGAACAGAACCTTCTCAACCAGGCGGTGCAAGCGGGCATCACCCTGACGCCGCAGCAGACTGAAGAGCTGAAGGCGCTTGCGGATCAAGAGGCAGCCCTTCAGACGCAGACGGAACAACTGCAACAGTCCTACGAGTTCGCAAAGTCGACGTTCGTCGGGTTCTTCACCTCGATCGGCCAGGGCGTCCGCCAGGGCAAGGATGCCTTTTCGGCACTGCAGGACGCGGCGCTCAATGCGCTCGGCAACATTGCCGACCAGATGATGCAGATGGCCGCGAGCCAGGCTTTCAACATGATCTTCGGCAGCTTTTTCGGTGCGCCGATGGGCCTGGGGTTCGGGCTTGGCGGCGGCGGCATGGCCGCGCTCGGCTCCGGCATCGGGTTCGGGTCTTATGGGTTCGCGTCGGGCGGCTACACCGGCAACCTGCCGTCGAACCGGGTGGCGGGGATCGTTCATGGCGGCGAGTATGTGCTCAATGCCGCGGCGACCCGCCGGATCGGGGTCGGCAACCTCAATGCGATGAATGCGGGCGCCTCCGCGGGCACGAGCCGGGTGGTGATCGAACTCGGGCCGGATGTCAGGGCGACGATGGCCGAGATCGGCCGGGGCGCGGCGATCGAGGTGGTGCAGTCCTACCGCCGGGGCGGCGTGCAGGCCGATGCGAACGACAACCGGCGGCGGCCGCATGTGAGGCGCATGGGATAGACCATGACCCTCACGTTTCCGCTGGCGGCCGACGATTTCTTCGATCTCGTCGGGGTGAAAGCCATTGCCTTCAACCTTAGCGAGAACCAGGCCCTTTCGGGTCTTGGCGGCGGCGAGTTGCGCGCGACGCAGCTGGCGCCCGCCCGCTGGCTGGCCGAGATCGAATGCGCGCTGATGACGAGCGCCGACATGAGCGCGCGGCAGGCGCTCTTCAGCCGGCTGCAGGGGGCGGTCAATGCGTTCTGCCTCTACCCGCCGCACCGGGCCTATCCGGTCGCGGATCCGGACGGTTCGACCTATGGCAGCGCGACGCCGACGGTCAGCGCCCGGACATCGGACTTCGTCCTGGCTATTGCAGGCCTGCCCGCCGGCTATGTGCTGACGGCGGGCGACTTCATTCAGATCACCTATGACACGAGCCGCGAATATCTCGGCCAGTTCGTTGCCGGCGCAACGGCGGACGGCGCGGGCGACGTAGCGGCGATCGAGGTATCAGTGCCGCTGCCGGCGGCGGTCGCAGCTGACGATGCGGTGAATCTCATCAAGCCGTCTGGCCTCTTCCGCCTGGTGCCGGACAGTGTCCATTTTGCGAGCGCCGACAGCCTCAACCAGACGCTTTCCTTCTCGGCCCGGCAGACCCACGAGGCGGCATCGTGACAGTCGCGCGCATCCGGCGGGTGCTGGTCTGGCTCAACATTTTCGACGGGGCTGGCGACCCGGCGACCTTTGGCTTCTGGAACGGGGATGGGCCGGTCACGGTCACCGTGCCGGCGGCGGTTTCGGGGTCATCGGTCAGCCGTTCCTATGCCGGCGACCAGGGGCTTCTCGAGGTGCCCCGCTTCACCTATGCGGCCGGGCTCAACCAGGACAGTCATGACCTGAAACTCGACCTGACCCATTCGGCAATCGCGACGATTGCCGGCTCCTACCAGCTGCGGGGCGGGACGGTCGAAATTCACCGGGGCTGGCGCGAGGTTGATGGCAGCGGCTGGACGGCAACACCCGAACTCATGCTCTATGGCGTGATCGACGAGGCCAAGCGCGACCTGGGCGCGGCGGGCAGCGAAGCGAGCTTCACGGTCACCTTTCTGACCAATCCGCACCTCGGCCATTCCCTGTCGGCGATGAAAAGCGACCAAACCCAGCGCCAGCGCAGCGGCGACCGTTTCCGCCGCTATTCGGCCCGGGCGATCGATATGCCGGTCAGCCTCGGACCTTTCGAGAAGAAGAAGCGGCGCTGATGGACCCGATTACCATTCTCCTCTTCGGCCTCGTCAGCCTCGCGATCAATGTCGGGATCGGCCTGATCAACCAGCAGCGCGAGAACGACCGGCTGCAGGCGGCCCAGCCGGCAAAGCCGCGTCCGCACGGCTTCGACGGTACGGCAAGACTTGGCGGCGAGGAGGCGATCTCGTTTCCGGTGGGGCGCTGCGCCCCACGGCCCTATCTCGAATATGCGCGTTCCTGGGGGCAGAGCCCGCGTTCCGTACACGTCCTCAGCGTGTCCGATCTGCCCGGGGTGAGCCTGAGGAAGGTCTGGGGCGACGGGCGGCAGTCGAACTACAATTCCGGGGCAACGGCGGAGACCGAGGGCAAGCCCTTGCCGGCCTTCACCAAAAGCGGCAGCAATTACGGCTGGGTGACCTGGCACGACGGCACCCAGACGAGCGCCGACAGCTATCTCAGCGCCAAGTTCGGCAGCCTTTCAAAGCAGCCCTGGCAGTCGGACATGAAGGGGCGCGGCATTGCCTTTGGCATTTTCACTGCCCGCTTCCACAAGACGCTTTTCAAGCAGATCCCCGACTGGTCGGTCGAGGTCGACGGGATCCCGCTCTACGATCCGCGCCTCGACGGTTCGGAAGACGGGACCGGCACGCATCGCTGGGACGACCAGTCGACCTGGGAGACGTCCGACAATCCGGTTGTGATCCTCTACAACGTGCTGAGGGGCATCAAGTACGACGATGCGCGGGTCTGGGGCGGCACCGCGGCCTACGAGCAGCTGCCCTATGCCAGCTGGGCGGCAGCCATGGATGCCTGCGACGCGAGCGTCAACAAGAATGGCGGGGGCAGCGAGAAGCGCTACCGGGCGGGCGGCGAGATCTATTTCAGCGAGGACCCGGCCGATGTGGTCAAACGCTTCGCACTCGCCTGCAATGCCCGCTTCGCCACCGTGGGCGACAAGACCTATATCCAGATCGGCATTCCTTCGAGCGACGCCGCGGCGATCACCGACGACGATATCGTCATCAGCGAAGACCAGTCGGGAGTCCTCTTTCCGCCGGTCGAGGAGCGGATCAACACCGTCACGGCGCGCTTTTCGGATCCCGATAGCGCCTGGGAGGTGATCGAGGCGCCGCGCCGGCAGAACGCGAACTACCTGGCCGAGGATGGCGGCATCGAAACCGAGGCCAGCCTCGACCTGTCGGTGGTCTTTTCGCAGACCCAGGCGCAGCGCCTGATGAAGGAGGCGCTCGAGGAGGGGCGGCGGTTCCGCCGCCATGTGATGGTGCTGCGGCCGGAATTTGCCGGCCTCCTGCCGGTCATCCACCGGGTCAGCTGGACCTCGGCGCGCCACGGCTATTCGTCCAAGAAGTTCGTGGTCACGGCCGCGGAGGAGATGGAGAGCGGCAATATTGCCGTGACCCTGCAGGAGGCCGACCCGAACGACTATGACTGGGACGAAACCACCGAGGAATCGAGTTTCGAAACAGTCGACCTAGACGTTGAGGAACCCGACGCTCAGGAAGTGACCGCGCCGGCAGCGACGGCTGCGACCGTGCTCGACAGCGCCAGCAATGCCTATGCGGCCGGAATCGCACTCGTGTGGGACACGGGGCTCGATGATGACGTAACCGGCGTCGAGGTCGAAGTCCGGAATTCGACGACGACGGAAACCATCTACCGCAACATCGTGCCGCCGGGCACGGCGGGCGGCACCACGCTCACGGGCGCCTGGGCCAAGGGCGGGGAGGATGTCGACGTCCGCTATCGCTATATTGTCCTCTCCGGCCGCGACACGACCTGGACCAGCTGGATCACGGTCACGCTGCCGGTGGTGCCCTCAACCGCCGCGTTCGATCTCGAGACGAAAGAGGCGATCGGCGTCATAACCGGTGACAGTGCGCCCGATCTTCCGGCGATGCTCGACGATATCCGTGAGCGGCTGAACCTCGTCTCGCGTTCGATCATGTCGAACGGGCTTTATGCCTACAACGAGTCACAGGGGCTGCTGGCGGCCGTGGCACGGGTCGAACGGGCCGTTGCCGACGGCGACGGGGCGCTGGCGGAACTGGTCGACCAAGCCTTCGTCCGGGTCAACAACGTTTCGGCAGACGCCCTGATTTCGTTCACCGCAGTGGCGTCGGCTGACAAACCCGAAGATGCGGAAGTGCGGATCGCGCTGCAGGCGCGCAAATCCGTCGACGATGACGAAAAGGTGGCCGGCATCTATGTCGACATTCTCCCCAATGGAGAGCGGCGTGTCGTCATTCTCGTCGATCAGTTCGCGGTGACCGACGGCACCACGACGGCCGATGCTTTCACCTTTACCGGCGGGGTGCTCACGGTGAGGGAGGTGCTCTTCGAGAAGCTCACCTCGATCCCGGGCGGTATCGTGATCAACGGGCTTTCGGGTGAAGAACGGCTCCGGGTGAGGCTGACCTGATGGCAAGTCTTTACTTCGACACGGACGGCACAGAGGCGGCGATCTGCGAGCGGCCGGCCAGCAATCCGAACGGGCCGTTCAACAACCCGGTCGCCAACCTCGACAAGGTCCTATTCCACACCAAGCTCGACTATCTCGAGGTGGCGGCTACGGGCAACCGGACGATCGCATTTCCGAAAGTTACCAAGGGGTCGGCCGACAGCATTGCCGAATATGGACCGGACCTCTCCTACGGCGTGCGCCAGCAGAACTGGACGCTGATCACCCACAATCTTGGCTACCTGCCGTTCGTTATCGTCGTCGTCAACGGAGAGGTCATTCCCGCCGGGTTCCCGGTTCAGAGCCGGCCGTCGGACGGATCGCAGCGCATCGTCACACCCTATGTCACGACCAGCCAGGTCAAGCTTCGGGAGGTGGCCAACGTTTCGAGCAAGGGTCTCGATGCCCAGAGCGTCAGCTTCGAAATTCTCGTGTTCAAGGTGCCGTCAGGCAAGTCCGATTTCATCCTCGAGCCGGGGCGCATGCGCGTCGGGACGTTCGACAGCCGGAAGCGCTATGTCCGCGTTGCCAAGGCCAGCGAGACCAACTTCCTTATCGCCAAGGGCCGGACGATCGATCTCGATCACGGCGCGGCGCGCACGGTCACCCCCAAGGGCAAGAAGCTCGAGGACCGCCCGCCCAAAACCTACCGGGGATCTTTCACCGGCACGGGTTCGGTGGCCATCGCGGTTGGCACCGACAGGGAAAACGACCGGACGGAAGTCGACATGCGGACCGGCGCCGGCATTGAGGTCTGGGATGACGGGCATCTGGTCTTTTCCACCGAACGGAAGCTGATTTCCGTCTTTCAGACGCTCAGCCTGTCGGGCCGCACGATCGAATTCGCCGAGCCCGGGCACGACTACATCTATTTCGAGCGGGCCGCGAGCATCCTCGGCGGCTATCAGGTGCAGGCGGACAGCTATGCGTCGGTCATTCCAGGCGAGCGGACGACCCTCAAGAACCTTGCCGCACTCAACAGCGACCAGGGCGACTTCGCGCTGGTCCTGGCGCGTTTCGAACAGGTCAAAACGCCCGACAAGGTCGGCGATCCCGGCTGGCTCCGGACGCCTAGGGTCGTGATCCCGCAAAACCAATGGATCCCGATGAACGGGTCCGGGCTGCTCGAGAGCGACTATTTCAATCGCCGGGCTGTCACGTTTGAAGTCAGCGGGGACGCGCTCCGGGCTCGGGTGCAACAGTCAATCCCGGGCATCAAGACCGGACGTACCAAAGGCGACGACGACCTCGGAACCGCAGCCCACTACACCACGTTCGACAAGTCAAAAACGCACACCGAAATGCCGATGCGCAAGATCGCTTTCGGTTCGAAGACCGGCACCAGCATCAGCGAGATTCAGGTCACTGGTGGCTTTAGCGAGGGTGGGTCGAAAGGCCTCAAGACCACCTTCAAATGGAAATGGGGGTCGACCTGGAAGGTCGACCTGATCGCGGCAATCGGAAGGGTGAACTGATGGCGCTCGTCTATTCGACCGGAACCGTGTCGGTCACCAACGGCTCGCCCACGGTGACCCTGAGCGGCGGCTCTTGGCTTGAAAACCAGATCCTGCCGGGGAGCCAGATCCGCATCGCAGGCGAACCCGCGACGATCATTATGGCCTGGACCGACACGTCGACGATCGAGGTCGCCGTGCCGATCGAGCGGGCGACCGGATCGGGGCTCACCTATGCGATCGTTCTGACCTCGGCCGAATACGGCACCAATATCGCGGTTCATACCAGCGTCCAGGCGCTGCTGACGGCGCTCAGGAACCCGCTCGGCCTGCTCTCGGATTCCGCCGATCCGACAAGCGGCGACGGTTCGGACGGCCAGAGCTGGCTCAACACATCGAGCGGCGATCTCTTCTACAAGGACAATGGCAGCTGGAGCCTGCTGCTCAACATCAAGGGCCCGGCAGGATCGACCGGCGACCCGGCCGGCGTGGAATATACCTACGACACGACCACGGCCGACGCCGACCCGGGTTCGGGCAAGGCCCGGTTCAACAATGCAACCCTTGGGTCGGTCACGGCCGCCTATGTCGACAATCTCGATGCGGGCGGGGCGGATGTGACGACCTGGCTCGACACGTTCGATGACAGCGACGCTACATCAAAGGGTTTCCTTTTCGTCCGATCCCAGACGTCTACGTTCCTGAGGATCTACAGCATCACCGGTTCCGTGGTGAACGGCACCGGCTACCGCAAGCTGACACTGACGCACCTGGCCGGGCAGGGAACCATTTCGAACGGTGATGCGATTTTCCTACAATGCTACCCGAGCGGATCGAAGGGCGATGCCGGTGCCGCGGGCATGCAGCCCGGCGTCACCCTGACCTTCGACAGTGCGACAACCGACGACGTGCCGGCGGCCGGCAAGATCCGTTTCAACAACGCAACCCTCGCGTCGGTGACCAATCTCTACATCAACGATGCCGACGCCGACGCGAACAATATCGAGGACCTGATCGGCACGCTCGACGACGCTACGGGTACGACCAAGGGCCGGATCACCTTCAAGGAAGTTGGCGACGAGACGCATCAGGCCCGTTTTGCCGTGACGGGCAGCGTCATCGACGGTACGGGCTACTGGAAAGTGCCGGTATCGTTCGAAGGGCCGTCGGGTGCCGCCAATTTCGCCGATGCCGATGGTGTGGTTCTCGTCCGCGAAATGATCGGTGACAAGGGCGAGAGCGGCGACACGGCGATTGCTGGCACGCAGGCCGAAGTCACCACGACGAAAACCATCACCCTCGCCGACAAGGGCATTCTGCAGCGCTTCACCGGATCGGCCGACACGACGTTCACCTTTACCGACGCAGCGACCCTTGGCGAGATCGGCGTGCCGGGGCTCAATGGGTCATCGTATGTCCTGACGCTCGAGGCGGACGCGGCCGACACGATCAACGACGCGGCGAGCATCGATTTGCAGCCCGGGCAGGGCTTCGTGGTCTTTTCGAACGGGGTCGACCGGCTCGACGCCCTGATCTTCCCGGCGCCCGCTGCTGGCGGTCTTGCTGCTCCGAGCTTCGTGGCGCCGCACCTCAATCTGGCTGTGACGAGCTCGGACAATGTCACCGTCGACATTTCCGCCGATGAGCTCGAACTGGTGCATGTGACGACTGGCGAGCGGCTGATCCTCACAAGCGTCGCCGAAACTGCCAACATCACCGTTTCGGGGGAAAACGGGCTCGATAGCGGCAGCGAGGCGACCTCAACTCACTATTACACCTACATTGCGGCCAAATTCGACGGTTCCGACCCGATAGCCATTCTGTCCGTCGAGGCCGCCTACGCCGACGTGACCCTGCCGACCGGCTATACGCATCTGGCTCGCGTGGGGGTCTGCTACAACAACAGCGCGGGGAACATCCGCGCGTTCACCCAATATGGCCGCGAGTGCGCTTGGTACGACCCGCACACAGCCGACGCATCCGGATCGGTCGGGACGGGCAGCGCGCTGGTGACCATTTCAGTCCCGCCCGTCTTCGGTGTGGTTGCCCATATCTCCGTTCAGACATCGAGCGCCAATTCTGACGGCGTGGTGGTCATGAGCGCGATCGTTCCCAACGTCTCGATCAGCAACAATTACATGGCCAACATTCTGGACACCTACCAGTCGAGCAATATTCGGCAATCGAAGTCGATCATGTGCAGCGATAGCAGGCAGGTGCGCGTCGATGCATCGGCGGCCAGCCAGAACTACGCGATCTTCACCTATGGATACACATTGCCATGACCGACACAGAAGAATGGTTCTACGCGTTCGAGGGCGACCGGGTCGCCGGGGTCTACCGCTTTTCTGGCGCGGGCCTCGTGCCTCTTCCGGCCGGCGGGGCGCTGGGTGGTCGCTGGGACGGGCAGAACTGGCTGCCGCCTGCACCGACAGCCGACGACGTCAAGGAAGAATGCCGGCGGCGGCTGATGCGGGCCTTCGGCAAGACTAGCCGCGAGGACTTGGAAAACGCCATCCGCGACGCCAACGAGGAGGCGACGGCATTGCTCGATGAGCGCCTGGCGGCGATCGAGGGCGCGATTTCGAACGGCAAGGCTCTCGGCAAACTACCAGCCCAGAAACTCAGCCGTGCGAGCGGACTGAGGGGAGCCAAGGCGATTGTCGACGCCCATGACCAGGCGTCGAAGGCTCTGAGGGCCATGGACCCGATCCCGGCCGACTTCGCAGACGACAAATATTGGCCTCCGAACCCGGCCTAAATTCGTCGCCAACAGGGCCTTGCCCCAGCCGCCATCGATGCGCGGGGCGGCTATCGCAAATCCGGTACCCACTTTTGCTGCCGCCCCTTTGGGCGGCTTTTTTCATGGAGCAATGAGATGCAAGGCAATTTCGAGACCTGCCTCGCCCAGACCGCCGTTTATGAGGGCGGCTATTCGAACCACCCGAAGGATCCGGGCGGGTCGACATATAAGGGTGTCACCCAGAGCCGCTATGACGAGGCCCGCGGCCGTTGGGGCGAGCCGCGCCGGGACGTGCGCCAGCTGACCGAGGCCGAGTGGCGGCGCATCTATCACGATTTCTACTGGGCGCCGGTGCATGGCGACGAGCTCAAGGCCGGGGTCGACAATTCCACCTTCGACGGCGGGGTCAATTCAGGCCCCTCGCGCGGCATCAAGTGGTTGCAGGGCGCGATCGGCGCGAGGGTCGACGGGTCCTTCGGGCCGGAAACCACCCGCCTTGCCAGGGCCGCCGATGCGGTCAAAACCATCCACGGCATTTGCGACAGGCGGCTCGGCTTCATGAAGTCGCTCTCGATCTGGACCAGCTTCGGCAACGGCTGGTCGGCGCGGGTGGCAAGCGTTCGCGCCAAGTCTCTCACCATGTGGGCCGAGGCCGGCAAGCGTGACCCCATTGTCGTGCTCGAGGCAAACCTGCCGGTCACCACCGGCCGCGAGGCCGACGCGCGCTCTGGCGCGGCCCAGTCGGGCACGGCCGGCGCGGGCGCCGGGGCGGGCGGCGTTCTGACCAATGTGCACGGCGACTGGTTGCCCGCGCTGCTGCTCGCCGCCGTGGCCATCGTTCTCCTCATCGCCCTCATCCGCTTTGCCGCCCGGGCGCGCCACTCGCGCCTCGCCAGCGAAGCCATCCGATCCGAAATCGACCGGCTCAAGAAGGAGGCCACGGCATGACCATTCGCACCCGCATCTTTGACGCGTTCGACGGGCTGAAGACCTACATCACCTCGCTCGCCGGCATGGCGATTGCCGCCGCCGACATCGTGGTGTGGCTGTTCCAGAACCTCTCGCCGGCGGAACTCGGCAACCTTCAGGCAATCACGCTGGACATCGTGACCCGCAAGCCCGGCTCGCTGCTGTCGCTGGTCTTTTTCGTCCTGACCTTCCTCGCGCGCATGGCAGCCACGCGGCCCGGCCCGATCGGCCAGGGCATCATCAACCGCCGTATCCGCGACGGCCTGATCGAAAAAAGGGGTGAGTGATGGGCAACTGGATCCTCGATCAGCTCTTCGGGTCCGTCGGTGCGGCCTGGACGGGGCTTCTGGCCGCGGCCGGGCTGGTGCTGCCCGGGTTCAGCGAAATCGCCGCGCTGCCGCCCGCCGCCTGGCTGGTACTCGGTCTTGCGGGCGCATTCCTCTTCCTCTGGGGATGGTTCCGCAATCCGCTGATTGCGGCCCTGGTCGTGCTCTCGATCGGCATCTGGTTCGCGGTCCGGGGCAGGGGAGCCGCCGCGGCACAACCCGCCGGCCAGCCGGCCCCAACGCCTGCCCGTCGCCCAGGCCTCCTCCAGCGCATCCTCGAAAGGCGAAAACCGTGACGGACCCAAAGGCGGAGCAGTCGGCCCTCGAGAAGCTGAAACACATCGACGAGCTGCTCGGCAATGGCGAGATCGTGGTGTTTGACCGCAAGGAGGCCGAGGCCCTGAGGGACTGGGCGGCCCTGGTGATCGCCATCAAGACGCTGAGGCCCTGGGGACGCCCGCTCTTCATCGGCCTGCTGCTCTTCGGCCTCTTCATGATCGACCGGGCTGGAGCGCTGCGATATCTCGGCGAGCTGGTGCACAAATGGCTGCCCTGAAGGCCTGCCGGCCGCACGAGGTCCTGGCCGAGCCTGCCCAGCCCCGCGACTGCGACCTGACGGCTCACCCGAAACCGGTCTACAGGGGCGAGCGGACCTGCGACGCCGATTGCCCCTTTGCGGTCCGCGCACTCTGCGGCCGCCCGCGCAGCACCTCGACCAGGCTTGAGCGCTGGGAAATCATTGCGGCCCGGCGCCTGCTGAACCCCTTGCTTGGCCTGTTGATCGGTCTTGCGGCAATGGGGGCGTGGGAGCTGCTGCGGCAGGTTATCGGAGGGATTTGAAGCGGCCGGGACGGTGCCGCCCCGGCTCGTCGTCATCCTTGCGATTTGCAGGTCGGCGCTTACCACCGACATAGGCTTCGTCCATCTCAACAATGCCGGAGAGCAATTTACCATCGTCCGCAAGCGCGGCGCGGACGCGGTGCATCATCGACCAGACCGTGGGTCGACGCATATCGAGATCGCGCGCGGCCTGCATCGCGCTCAAGCCTTTCTTGGCGTTAAGCATCAACAAAATCAGCAGAAACCAGCGCTGCAAATCGACGTGCGAATTTTGGAAAATCGTGCCGACCGTGACCGAAAAGCTCCGGTCGCAACGCTGGCATTTCCATCGGCTGGCGGTCAGTCCACGCTTGATGTCCCGGTTGCGCGACACGCGATCTGTGCCGCAGTAGGGACAAAGGGGGAGGCCGCCCCAACGGACGGCCTCCAGATGTGCGATGCAATCGTATTTTGTCGGCCAGCGGCGATAGACCTCTACAAGGCTAACCATCACTCATCCTCCAGTGCGTCGACGGCTTGGTCCATAATCAGCCTGATCTCATTCAGGCTGGGAGGGGCGTCGATCCAGACAACTTCGCACAGGACAAGATCGCCGCTGGCATACACGACGCCGGTCAATACGTCGGCTTCGCCTTCCTCCGGCACCGGCGTGCCATCCTCGTCACACTCGACCGCACGGGCGATGAAGCGCGGGGCAAGCGTGTGCACGACATACATGCGCCGCCCCTCATCACGCTGCACGATCCATTCGTCGCGCGGCCAATGCGTGTCAGCGCGCTCGTCTGCGCCTAAAATGTGACGTATTTCAGCCCCCACGCTGTCCGGAATCGGCAAATCGCCGGAGGCCCAACGACGAACCGTGCGGTCATTCACCAAGAGCGCGCGGGCCAGCGACCCCTGCCAATTGTGTCCCCAAATTGCGAGGCACATGGCTGACAATTCAGCTCCAGTCATAGCCGTTCTTCCTTGCTTCGCGGGCAGAGCGGGCGGCATCGCCGCGCTGGTGCTTGTCGCCAATCGTGACCTTGCGCTCCGCTTCGTTGGCCCACGGTTGGCGCGTCGTGCCATTGCGATAGATGTTGCGACCCTTCCGTGTTGTGGTCGTGCCGGCTGCAAGCGCGTCATAACCCTCGCTCTCAATCACTTCTAGGATGAATGTGTGCTGTTGCTTCGCGCTGCCGTAGCTGTCCTTGACGATACGCGCCGCGATGCGGCGCTCGCCCATGAATTTCGGCTTGCGGAACGATCCACCGAACGCGGCCTCAGTGAACAGGATCACGTCTCCCGTGCAGGCGTCACCGGTGCAGTGGATGGTGAAGGTGCTGGTATCGATGGTCATGGCGGGTCTCCTTACCCTTCCCGGCGGGGCCAATCCCCTTCCGATGACCGTAACTTAATGGGACTGAATGTAGAGGTCAACCCCTAAAGCGTACAATTCCGCTTTTTTGGGCATTCTTAGTCGAGACAGGTGAAGGTAACTCGAATCGCCTATCCTAGTTCCCCATGCGCGCCGAGCCGGGGACCCTTCAGAGCTATCGGGAAATGGACATGCAGATCCGCGTCTGGTGCGCGGGCTGCCACCGGTCGGTCGTTCTCGACCTCGACCAGGTCATCGCCCATGCCGGCGCCGCCTATCGCTTCATCGACAATCGCGCCAGGTTCCTTCGCCGCCTGACCTGCAAGGAATGCGGCGGCCATGCCGGCAGCGAAATGAGCATCACCCCCGCCGCCGTTGCCCGCATCGGCTTCAAATATGGCGATCACGTCGGCCGCTCGCCGCTCAGCCGTTCCTGACGATGAGGTTCTGAACCTTGGCGCGCATGGCCTCGGGCACGATGTCGAGCGCCAGCAGCTGCTTCAGGAGTGCCAGTTCCGTCTCGGCCCCGGCCACAGACTGCGCGTCGCCCACGCGCCGCCGCTCGGCGAAGAGCCGCCGCGATTTGATGATGCGCCGGTCCCACTCGGCCGGGCTCATTGCCCGCCACTGGGCCCAATCGTCAGATGCGTGCAATCCGAAAGCTCCATGTCGCTTGGCAGACATTCCCACAGTTCGAAGGCGATTTGATAGCGGGAAAGCGTTTCCTGCAGTCCGAGGTGATAGTCGAGACAGCGGTTCTCGTCGCGGTCACAGATGGTGATCAGTCCCGGCGTCCTGTCGTTTGCCGCGGCGTAGGCGAGGGCCTGGCCCATATCCTGGCGCCAGCGCGACATGAACCCGACCTCGATGGCGAGCTCAGCCGTCAGGCAGTCGGCCCGGCCGTGATAGCTGTCGGTCACCTCGAGTGCCATTCCGGCGCAGAAGCGCTCTTGAAAGACGCGCTCGCGCGGCAGGTCGCGCGCGAGGGCAGCAGTGCTGGCAAGGGCGAGCGCGGCGATGCCAATAGGAATGAACCGCATGGAACCCAGGATGCACCCGCGCGCAGCCGATTTCCAGAACAACTTGAATGCGATCACACCACCCACAGGGCCTGGGACAAGAGCAGAACAAACTCCACGCTTTTTCCACGGATAGTGGTGCCGGTTCTTGCCATGTTCTGCCGATTTCGTGGGTTCGGCAAGCGACCCCCGGGACGTAGAAAAGAACTGTCTTTTCCATGCGTTGTGCTGGTGCTGCCGCAGAGATTTGAACTCTGGACCTCTCCCTTACCAAGGGAGTGCTCTACCCCTGAGCTACGGCAGCGAATTGCGGGCCAAAGGGGCGGAACGCGCGCCCGGCCAAAGCGGGCCGTTAGTGCCACAGGGTGCAACTGGACGCAAGCGCAAAAACGGCGCTAGAATCACCCGCCGTTTGACGTGGAATCGCTCGGAAAGTTGCGGGAATTGGCCGAAAACAAACCGGGCGCCAGGCCCACGAAAAAGGAAAGACTTGCCGCCAAACTGCGTGAAAATCTCCGCCGGCGGAAGGATCAGGCCAAGGAGCGCGGGCTTGATGTCACTGCGGGTCGGCGCGGCGCATTCAAGGCTCTGGATGACTCGGGCGAAAGCAACAAATAGTCCCACGGCACTTTTGGGGGTCTTGCACCGGCATGACTTGCCCGGTGCGGGCGGGTGCGATAGGTAGGCGCCGATAATTTCGACGCATTTGGGTTCGATCCTTGCTGACCCGACCTGCGCCCGCAAGCGAGAAAATATGACACAGATTCGTATCTTGGGTGGCAACGCCCTCAGCGGCGAACTGCCCATTTCCGGCGCGAAAAACGCGGCCCTGCCGCTGATGATCGCGTCGCTTCTGACCGACGAAACCCTGACGCTGCGCAACGTGCCGCGCCTGGCTGACGTGCGTCAGCTCGAACTCATTCTTGCCAACCACGGCGCCGAGATCGTGACCCTTTCGAACGGCGAGCACGGCGCGGGCCAGACCATTTCGTTCACCACCAAAACGATCAAGGATACCTGCGCGCCCTATGAACTGGTCTCGGCCATGCGCGCGAGTTTCTGGGTGATCGGGCCTTTGCTGGCCCGCGAGCATGAAGCGCGCGTATCGCTGCCCGGTGGTTGCGCCATCGGCACAAGGCCGGTCGACTTCTACCTGGATGGGCTCAGTGCCCTTGGTGCCCAGATCGAGATCGACGAAGGTTATGTCGTCGCCCGCGTGCCTCATGGCCGGCTGGTCGGTAACAAGGTCCGCTTTCCCCGTGTCTCCGTCGGGGCGACCCATGTTGTCATGATGGCTGCGACCCTCGCCGAGGGCACGACCATCATCGAGAACGCCGCCCAGGAACCCGAAATCGGCAACCTCGCCGAATGCCTCAACGCGATGGGCGCGAAGATTTCGGGAATCGGCACAAACCGGCTGATCATCGAAGGCGTCGACCGACTGCACGGCGCGACTTTCGACGTTCTGCCCGACCGCATCGAAACCGGCACCTACGCCATGGCTGCGGCAATGACCGGCGGCAATGTGCTGTTGCGCAATGCCCGCGCCGAGACGCTGAGGGCCGCCCTCGACATTCTCGAACATGTCGGCGCCGAGATTTCGGAAGCCCCGGACGGGGTTCGCGTATCCGGTCCGACGGATTTCATCCGGCCGGTCGATGTCGAAACCCAGCCCTTTCCCGGGTTCCCGACAGACCTTCAGGCACAGTTCATGGCTCTGATGACAAGGGCGCGCGGCATCTCCAAGATCCGCGAGACCATCTTCGAAAACCGTTTCATGCACGTCGCCGAGCTTGCCCGCTTTGGCGCGCACATTTCGATCGACGGTCAGGTCGCGACCGTACGCGGTGTCGAAGATCTCAGGGGCGCTCAGGTCATGGCGACCGATCTTCGCGCCTCGGTTTCGCTCGTTATCGCCGGCCTTGCGGCGCGGGGTGAGACCATCGTCAATCGCATCTACCACCTCGATCGCGGTTTCGAACGGCTCGAGGAAAAACTCTCCGCTTGTGGCGCTTCCGTTGAACGGATCGGTGCAGCGCACGCAGACTGACCCTTGCATCAACCGCTCGCCGCCCCACATGAGGCGGAACCCAAATGAACGGAAACCTCGATGCCTGACCTGAAACTGCTCGCGCTCGATGCCGAAGACCTCGATGTCATCTCCGCCTTTACCCAGGACGCAGTCGTTCGGGTTGAAGACGTCGGCTTCGCCAAAGGCGACCGGCGCTTTGCGCTTCTGATGAACCGCTATTGCTGGGAAGATGGGGCGGGGGCCCGCAAGGGTGTGCGCCGCCGGACCGCGCTGCGCTTCGAAAACGTCAGGGACATCGCCTCAAGGGGCATCAACCTCAATGCGCGCGACGGCGTGCTCGAACTTCTCACCATGACCTTTGAGCCGACCGCCGAGCCGGAAGGCAAAATCACCTTGACCTTTTCGGGTGGCGGGGAGATTGAGCTTCAGGTCGAGTGCCTCGAGGCGCGGCTTCACGATCTGGGGGCGGCCTGGGCGGCGGCGGCCACACCCAAGCACGATTGATTTGGCCGGGGGGCGCAACCGTCAGTGACCTTTTTTCTTTCGAGTAGTGACGCCGATTTCGAGTCCCGGTTCGAGGCGCTGCTTTCCGCCAAGCGCGAGACCAGCCAGGAAGTCGACGACACCGTCAAGGCAATCATTGCCGACGTGCGCGCCCGCGGCGACAAGGCCCTGATCGACTACACGTCCCGTTTTGACCGGATGGAGATCGATGCTGCAGGTCTGCGCATCGATGCGGCGACGGTCGACCGCGAAGCGGCAAAGGTCCCGGCCAACGTGATGGCGGCACTCGAAACCGCCCATGATCGCATCGCTGCCCACCACGCCAAACAGCGTCCCGCCGATCACATCTATACCGACGCGCTGGGCGTCAAACTCGGCACGCGCTGGACCCCGGTCGATGCGGTCGGACTCTACGTGCCGGGCGGTCTTGCCTCCTATCCGTCCTCGGTGCTGATGAACGCGGTGCCCGCCAAGGTCGCAGGGGTCGAACGGCTTGCCATGGTCGTGCCGACGCCTGATGGCATCATCAACCCCACCGTCATGGCGGCGGCGAAACTGGCCGGGGTCACCGAAATCTATCGCGTCGGCGGCGCCCAGGCGATTGCCGCGCTTGCCTTCGGGACCGAAACGATTGCGCCGGTTGCCAAGATCGTTGGGCCGGGTAACGCCTACGTCGCGGCCGCCAAGCGCCAGGTCTTCGGCACCGTCGGCATCGACATGATTGCCGGACCATCCGAAGTCATCGTCATCGCCGACGAGACAGCCAATCCCGCCTGGGTTGCGGCCGATCTTCTCGCCCAAGCCGAACACGGTGCCGGAGCTCAATCAGTTGCCATCACCACGAGCCGGCACCTCGCCGACGCGGTTGCAGAAGAAGTCGAGGCGCAGCTCAAGACACTTCGGCGCGGCGAAATCGCCGCCGAGGGCTGGCGCGATTTCGGCGCCATCATCACCGTGCGCGATCTTGGTGAGGCCATGGAGCTCTCCAACCGCTTCGCACCCGAACATCTTGAATTGGCGGTCGAGGATCCAGAGGCGCTTCTGCCGCTGGTCCGGCATGCGGGCGCGATCTTTCTCGGCCACCACACGCCCGAGGCGGTGGGCGATTATGTGGGCGGCTCAAACCACGTGCTCCCCACGGCCCGCTCAGCCCGCTTCGCTTCGGGGCTAGGCACCATTGACTTCATGAAGCGCACATCGCTTCTCGGCCTGACCCCGGACGCGCTCGCCGCCCTGGCCAAACCGACCATCACCCTGGCCGAGTCCGAAGACCTTCAGGCACATGGACGCTCGGTCAGTGTCAGGATAAATCTCGGGGCATGACCCTCGACGTTCCTTTCGATCCTGAGACCGACCGCGTTCTCGCGGTGACGCTCGATCCGAACACCATCATTTCGACCGACCCGGACGAAGTGCATGAATGGCGCGTCGCCATTTACGACCTGCTGCAGGACAATGCCTTCCGGCCCGCCCGCGTCGAGGCGGATGGACCCTACGCGCTCCACATCTCGATTTCGGGCTCGACCATTCTCTTTGACGTGCGCCGCGCTGAAACCTACGAGCCGATCGTCGCGCACTATCTGTCTCTCAACCCGTTCCGCGAGCTGATCCGGGATTATTTTCGCATACGCGATTCCTATTACGAGGCGATCAAATCGGGCTCGCATTTCCAGATCGAGGCGGTCGACATGGGCCGGCGCGGCCTTCACAACGACGCGGCCGAAACCCTGCGCCAGCGCCTCAGGAACAAGATCGACATCGACGTCAACACGGCGCGCCGCCTGTTCACCCTCATCTGCGCCATCCAGCCCTATGCCAAGCGTCTCGATGCGCACGAAAGCGGCCTGCCGACGGTGCTCTTCGTCTGTTCGATGAATTCGGTCCGGTCGCCGATGGCGGCGGCTCTCGCACGCCGGCAGTTTCCCGGCAAGCTGATCGCCCGCTCCGCCGGCGCGCGTTCGGGCAAGGCCGACGCAATGGTGCAGTCGGTCATGGAACCGCTCGGCATCGACATGTCGGTCCACACCCCGCATACGATGGATGAACTGGTCCGCACCCATTTCGATCTCGTCATCACCTTGTCAGACGAGGCCGAAAACGCCGTCGCAGACCGTGACCTTGACGCGGACGCGGTCGAGCACTGGCAGGTCGAGGACCCGACCGAGCTCGAAGGCAACCGCGATACGCGTCTCGCCGCCTATGCCGGGCTGAGAGACCACTTGTCGCGCCTCATCAGGCAGCGTATGGACGCGCTCATTGCAAACGGTTCACAATCCACTTGAATTGGGATAGTTTGCGCCCAAATTTGAGCCGGGCGGGCGCCAGGCGCCCGGTTTATCAGGAGAAAGAATGGCCAAAGAAGAACTGCTCGAATTTCCGGGCACGATCGCTGAACTATTGCCGAATGCGACCTTCCGCGTGAAGCTCGAAAACGGACATGAAATCATTGCTCACACGTCGGGCCGCATGCGCAAGAACCGCATCCGCGTTCTCGTGGGCGACAAGGTCGTGGTCGAGATGACCCCCTACGACCTCACCAAAGGCCGGATCACCTTCCGGCACCGCTAAGCCTAAGCCCGTTCCTTCAAGGCAGCACAATGGCCACCCGTCCCGATCTCATTCTGGCATCCGCCTCGCCCCGGCGACTGGCGCTGCTCAATCAGATCGGCGTCGAGCCGGAACACCTGATTCCGGCCCACATCGATGAATCGCCGGACCGCAACGAACTGCCGCGCAAGCTCGCCCAGCGCCTGGCCGAGTCCAAGGCTCTGGCGGCGCAACTGCGCGCCCGTCAGGCGGGCCTTGCCGAGAATGCCATCGTTCTAGCCGCCGACACGGTCGTCGCAGTGGGGCGGCGCATCCTGCCCAAGGCGGAGATGATGGAAGAGGCATCCGCCTGCATTCGTCTGCTCTCCGGTCGCGCCCACAAGGTCTTTACCGGCGTCGCCCTGATCACGCCGGGCGGGCAGATGCGCCGCAGGCTGGTTGAAACCCGCGTGCGTTTCAAGCGGTTGTCGTCCAAGGAAATCGAGGCCTATCTCGCGAGCGCCGAGTGGCGTGACAAGGCGGGCGGCTACGCCATTCAGGGCATCGCCGGCGCTTTCGTGCAAAAGCTCAGCGGCTCCTATCACGCCGTCATGGGCCTCCCGCTCTACGAAACGGTCAGCCTTCTCGAATCGGCCGGCTATCCCGTTCGTTTCAACTGGCTCAACCAGGCCACCACCTCCGGCGTCTGAGATGGCGGCCGACAGCAACGTCACGCGCCTTCGGCCCACGCGCCCCTGTCCGATTTGCAAAAAACCATCGGCGCAGAAGTTCCACCCGTTCTGCTCGGCCCGTTGCGCCGACGTCGATCTCAATCGTTGGCTGAGCGGCACTTACGTCATCGCCGGCCGCGACAAGGAGGACGGTGAAGACGAAAACTGGGGCGAAGAGGATAGCGCCTCCGCTGTGCCGGACCCCTCCGAAGACTGAGCGGGTCATGTCCGGTCAAGGAGCAATCCCCGTCGTCGACCTCGAAAGTTTGCGCGCGCTGACTGGCTGGGCCGCCGCCTGCGCGGACGAGGCGCTTCACCTGTTCGAATTGGTTGCGCCCCGCGATGGCCGTCCCCGCGAAGCCATCGCCGCCGCTCGCCGGTTTGCCGATGGCGGCGGCCGCGACAACCGGCTGCGAAAGGCGGCGCTCGACGCTTTTCGCGCCGCAAACGAAACGAGCCAGCCATCCGCATCTGCCGCAGCCCATGCCGCGTCTGCCGCCGCAGGTTCGGCGTTCCTCCACCCGCTGGCCGACGGCCAGCAGGTCAAACACATCCTCGGCGCTGTTGCCTTTGCCACGCTGGCGCTTGAATCTCAGGACGCAACGCCGGCATTCGCCGCACTGAAACGGGCGATTGACGAGGCGCCGCCCGAGGTTGCGGCCCTGCTTGCGCAATATCCGCCCTGCGCCCCGGTCAAAGGCCGGTTGGGAGAGATTCTCGCCGAACTTGATACCCGGTTGCGACAGCCACGAATCGATTGAGGCCGGTCTCCCACGATGTCGCCGTGGGCCCGCTCCCGTGACTGTGACTGGACAAGGCCGGCTTTGGTCACAAAGATCGCACCATGAAACGCTGGTTGGCCTGCATCGTTGTTCTGATCCTGCCCGTTATTGCCGCGGCGGGGCAGGAATTCACCTACAACACCGAAAATGCATTCCGTCTGCCGCGCAGCGACATCAATTCCGCGCTGCTCGCCGAGTTCAACTATGGTCGCGGTCTGTTTGATTATACCTGGCATCCGGTCGAGGCGCTGAACGGCATCGGGCGTGGATTTGGGCCGCTGGTCAGCGCCAGCTCCTGTGCCGCTTGCCATGTGCGTGATGGACGCGGTCAGCCACCCGAAGAAGGAACGGCCCTGCTCGAAGGGCTGATCCTGCTCATTGCCGATCAGGCCGGCAATCCCGATCCCGTTTACGGACATCAGCTGAGCGATAAGGCCGTCGAGGGCGTGAAACCTGAAGCTCAGGTTATGACCCACTGGCAGTTGAGCCACCTTGCCTTGCCGGATGGCACCAGCGTTGAGCTGCGCCGGCCCGAATTTTCACTCGTCGATCTTGGCTACGGACCGTTGGCGCCGCAGAGCGTGCTTTCGCCACGCCTTGCGCCGCCACTGATTGGCCTTGGTCTTCTGGCGGAGGTTCCCGACCAGGTGCTCGAGGCCATGGCTGATCCGAACGACGCCAACGGCGACGGCATTTCCGGCCGCATCAACTGGCTGGACGGGGAGGGTGGCAAGGTGCCCGGCCGTTTCGGCTGGAAGGCCAACATTCAAACCATCCGCGAACAGGTCCAGCGCGCAGCGGCAACAGACCTTGGGTTCACCAGCGCCCTGTTCCCCGATCGCTATCTGCCCTGTACCAAGGCCGAGACCGAATGCCGCGCGGTCGCCGACCTGCAGGACGGTGCCGGTGATCCGGATTTCGACGCCAACACGGTGCGGATCTTCACCATCTACGCATCGAGCCTCAGCGTGCCGCCCCGCATCGGCGCCGACAGTCCCTCTGCAATGGCCGGCGAAGGGTTATTCACGACCATCGGTTGTGCAGCGTGCCACTCCCCATCGCTCGAAACCACCGACGGCACGATCCATCCCTATACCGACCTGCTTCTGCACGATCTGGGCGATGGCCTTGCCGATGGTCCGCCTATGGGCGATGCGACCCCGGCCGAATGGCGCACCCCGCCGCTCTGGGGCATCGGCCGCACCGAACAGGTCAGCTACGGCACCTGGTTCCTTCATGATGGCCGTGCGCGGTCGCTGCTCGAGGCCATACTCTGGCATGGCGGTGAAGCCGAAGAATCGCGCGACGCCTTCGCCGCGCTTCCCGCCGATGCGCGCGGTCAGTTGATCGCGTTTCTCGAAAGTCTCTGAATGCGGGCGCCGGTGCGTTTCGAGGCGAAGTAGACTCCCGTTCGCCGCTTCGGAAACGAGACAAACAAGGGCAGGCTTCAGGTTCTGATTCCATCAAAACCTTAAAACCCTAGGGCATCAACTGCCCGCCGTTGACGTCGATGATCTGGCCAGTGATGTAGCCCGACATGTTGTCGGAGGCGAGGAATACGTAGGCCCCGACGCATTCCTCCGCCGTCCCCAGCCGCTGCATCGGAATTTGCGCCGCCGCCGTGTCGCGCACGCTTTGCGGCGTTTCGGCATGGAACGGGGTCAGAATGAAACCAGGCGCCACCGTGTTGACGCGGATATTGTAGGGCGCAAATTCGCGCGCCATGTTGCGCGCGATCGAGTGAACCGCCGCCTTGGCCGAAGCGTAGACGGTCGAGCCCATGAACCCGCCGAACCGACCCGCAATGGAACCGGTGTGAATGACCGATCCGCCGCCGGCTGCCCTGAGATGCGGCAGTGCCGCCGCCGTCACATTGAGGATCGAGCGCACGTTGAGGTCATAGACCTGATCGAAAATCGCGTTGTCGAACCCTTCGTTCGTTACCCGCTCGATGATGCCGCCGGCATTGTTGATGAGGACGTCGAGCCCGCCAAGCGCCGCGACGGCGTCAGCGACGATCTGACGTGCCGCCTCCGTCTTGCCGACGTCGCCGACAACCACGTGTGCCACGCCGCCTCCGTCCCGGATTTTGGCGGCGATCGCCTCGGCCGCGTCACGATTGCGAAACCCGTGCACCGCAATGTTCGCCCCGAGCCGGCCCATTTCCAGCGCCACCGCCGCACCGATGCCGGTCGATGAACCGGTGATCAACACCCTTTTTCCCTTGAGATCGTCAAGCATCCTCAACTCCCGCAGTCGGCGACAAATTGGTTGTATTAGCGCTAATAGCACGATCCCGCCGCTTCGCAACAAGGATGCCTCGGCTTCGGTGATGCGGCCGCGCGAGGCGGTTGACCGGGTGTCCGGCGGCGTGCCTCAAAGGGCCGGGATGAGGTTGCCAATGGTCACAATCCCGGCTGGCGCCGCCACCTTTCAAAACCCGCCAGGCGCGGCGATTGGGTTCTGGACAACCCCGAATCTTCTCCCTATAACCCGCCAGTCTTTTCGGCGCGCATCAAGCGCCCGGCGCCCAGGTAGCTCAGTTGGTAGAGCAGCGGACTGAAAATCCGCGTGTCGCTGGTTCGATTCCGGCCCTGGGCACCACCCACCCCCTAGAAGTCGCTTGGAGAGCAACCCGCTAGCGCCTCGATGTTGGGAGGCCGTAAGTCTGCGGTCATTCCCCAAATTGGAAACGGCGCCTCGAATCCTTTACGAATATTCACATGCGGTGCAGGAAGCCTCTGCAGCTGGCGGCCGGGCTTGCGAAGCCGCGTTTGGACGAGCAGGGCGAGGCCATCCGGGACGAGGAGGGTAAGCCGGCCCTAGACCCGAAATACAACCTCCATAGCCTTCGGCATTTTCGCGCCTCCCTCTTGATCGCGGACGGCGCCAATCCGAAGGAAGTCCAAGCCGAGATGGGGCATAGCACCATTACAGTGACCTACGATCTGTATGGCCACTTGTTCAAAGACGATACGGCGGACAAACTGCGGCGCGAGAGGGCCGAACGGCTCGCGGAGTCGTTGGTCCAAGGGTGGACAAGCTGAATGGCATTAACTATCTGTTAAGGGACAGGTGGTATTCCTACTCAAATCAGAGCAGGAGGTTATCATGCGAATTAAGCGCATCCGCCTAGACCCAGCTTGGTTCATTGCTATTGGAACCATAGTTCTTGCCATTGTCGCCATTATTCAGCTTTGGCACTAAGCAATGGCCAGCAAACGCCTCAATCTTAATGTATCAGAAGTGTCTTACGAGCACGTAAGGCATTTGGCAGAGATCACGGATAGTTCAATTTCTGAAACGGTGCGCAACGCGCTCCGACATTATCACCGGTTAGTTCACATCAAAGCTCGTGGAAATCACATTTATGAAGACCAAAGTGGTTCGCTCAACGAGCTACCTCTCGACTTCGAGGCAGACGCCGAAAAGGTGACGGATTTATACGCCCAAGTGCCGAAATTCGACTGATCGATGCGACATAAACGCGACATGATGCCAAAATAGCCAATTGAATCAACGCTTCAATGCGTACTGAAAATCCGCGTGTCGCTGGTTCGATTCCGGCCCTGGGCACCACCCACCCCACAAATTCCTGAATTGCGGCACCGCGCGAACCTGAGTCTGGCCTAGCGCGTCAGGTTGGCAAAAAGCGTGGGCAGCCGCTCCGGCAGGCGTTCGACGCGGTCGATGATCGTGTAGCGGTTGATCCCGAAAATGCGCTCGACATAGCGGTCGGCATGCGGATCGAGCGTCAGGCAGTAGGAGGTGACGCCGGCGCGCCCCAACTCCTCAACGGACTTGCGCGCATCCATGCGCAGATATTGAGGGTCGCGTTCGTCGATATCGGCCGGTTCGCCATCGGTAATGACCAAGAGCAGTTTGTGCCTTTCCGGCCGCGCGATCAGATGTTGGCCTGCATGGCGGATGGCGGCGCCCATGCGGGTCGAAAGGCCGCCCCGCATGCCGGCAAGGCGGCTTCGCACATCGTCGTCGAGGTGCTGATCGAAATCCTTGAAGCGGTAATATTGCACATCATGCCGGCCATCCGAGGCAAAGCCGTGAATGGCGTAGGGGTCGCCGATACCCTCGATCGCGGTGGCGATCAGGGTGCTCGCTTCCCGTGTGAGTTCGATGACCGACTTGTCGGTGCCGCGCACCATTTCGTTGGTGGATTCGGAGAGGTCGAGCAGAATGACGACCGCCAGATCACGACGGTTGATGACGTTGCGCATGGTGATGTGCGGGTCGGGCTGCATGCCCGCACGAACCATGACTAGCGCTTCGACGGCGGCATTGAGATCGAGTTCGTCGCCATCTTCGAGCTTGCGCTGACGCGAAAGACCCTGGGGCCTGAGCTTGTCGATGATCTGCTTGATGCGTTGTGAAACGCCCTTGTTGGCCGCGAGGATGTCGCGAATGCCGTCAGGGTCGCCGCGTCCCTGCCGCCGTTCGTAGAGCGTTGTCCATGCGGGCCGGAGCAATTGGGTCTGATAGTCCCATTCCGGATAGCCATAGGGTTCCGAAACCGGCTCCTTTCCTTCCATTTCGTTGTAGGAAACGCCTTCATCTTCATAAGGGAAAAGCTCTGACGAGAGCGTCCAGATTTCCTGGGCGTCGTCACCGGCGGTCTCTGTATCGATCTCGTTGATGAATTCCATCAACCCAACATTCCTGCGGACTTGCGCGGCGGTCGCCGCGCCGCCCGCGCCGGAGTCCCAGTCAAACTCCTCCGCCATCCAGAGAAAGCGGTTGTCGTCGCGATAGGGAATTTTGAGGCCTTCCAGAATGCGCAGGCTTGGTACCGCGCGTCGACGGGCGAGGATATTGAAGAGTTGCAGGCCGGTGTCACGTGACAGGTGCGGCCGGGTTGCGTCGGTCCGCAGCGTCTCGGCGAAACGGGCCGCGAGCGCGTCGACCTCTTCGTCCTCGGTTTTGGCATCTGGGTCGAGAAGGGCGAGGGCGGCCAATTCGAGCAACGGCACAGATTGGTGCTCGGCCCGGCCGGACGGGGCAATCAGTCCGCGCCAGAGCGAACGCATGCCGGGAAACTCCTGCGCCGCGAGATATTCGACCCGCGCATCCTCCACGAAGCCGATGAAAAAGCGCTGGGCCGGCGACAGGTTTTCACCCTCTTCAGGGCCGGTTGTGTAGACCATGTGCGCCGCCATATGGGCGGCCATGGCGCGGTAGACATCGATACCGGCAGTGCCGCAAACCTCGTCCACCGCGTCCGGCAAATGCAGAACCCGGTCCTCGATGAACGGGCGGAAACCTTCGTAGTTGGCGGCGGCCGGGCGCAGGAAAAAGTCCCGCGCCCAGAAGGCGCGAAGGTAGAAATTGAGCTTTCGCTGGCTGTCGACAAAAAGCGTGCCGCGCCGTTCGGCTTCGAGAACCGCCCTGCTGTCGTCAGACCTGAGGCCGAAATAATCAGCCTGCTTCGGCAGGTCACGCCGGTAGGCTTCAGCGCCGAAATCGATCCAGTGCTGGAGGCCCGAAAGGGTCAGTTTGCCCAGAAGCTCGTCCAGCACGCCAAACATCGGCCTGAGGCCGCGCGGCGCCTTGGCGGCAAGCCGGTGCAGCAATTGCAGATAGGCGCGCAAGAGTGTCTGGTCGGCCAGCCGCGACGAGGCGGTCGGCAGGGTCGAAAGGGCGAGGGTCAGGACCTCTCCCGACGTCATCGAAGAGAGCTTGAAGATCGCGCCGACGCAGTCGCGGATCACGTCCTCACCGCAATCCCTGACCACGCGTGGAATGGCATGGAGCCAGGCGGTGATGAGCGAGGACCCCTTGCCCAGCTGCGTCAGTCCACGCGCGCCATCGAGCCAGTCCTTGACCCCCTGAGGCGACATGATGCGCGCGGCCTCGTGAAAAAGAGGCTCGAGCGTGTCGCCGAGTTCCGGGGCGGCGGCAACAAGATCTTCGCGATAGTCGTCGAGTTCGAGGCTCATGGGGACCTCTCGCGCCCTACCCGAAGAAGGTGGTGACGGCGGCCTCGAGCGTATCGCGCATGTCCATGTCGTCGGTCAGCGGCTCAACCAGCGCCATGTTGCAGGCGGCAACCGGCGGGATGCCCTTGACGATCAGCTGCCCCGCATAGATCAGAAGGCGTGTCGACATGCCTTCGTCGAGACCGTGGCCTTTGAGATTTCGCGAACGCTGAGCGACCTGCACCAGCCGCTCTGCAGTTTTCTGGTCGACGCCGGCCTCATGCATCAGAATTTCTGCCTCGATCGCGGCCGGCGGATAGTCAAAGCTCATCGCCCCGAAGCGTTGCTTGGTCGACTGCTTGAGGTCCTTCATCATCGACTGGTAGCCGGGATTGTAGGAAATCACGATCTGGAAATCGGGATGTGCCTCGACCAGCTCGCCCTTCTTGTCGAGCGGCAATTTCCGGCGGTGGTCGGTCAGGGGGTGGATGACGACCGTCGTGTCCTGCCGGGCTTCGACCACTTCGTCGAGATAGCATATGGCACCGATGCGGGCGGCAGTCGTCAGGGGTCCGTCCTGCCAGCGCGTGCCGTTCACGTCGAGCAGGAAGCGCCCGACCAGGTCAGAAGCGGTCATGTCCTCGTTGCACGCGACGGTGATCAGCGGGCGCCCAAGTTTCCATGCCATATATTCGACAAAGCGTGATTTGCCCGCGCCGGTCGGACCCTTGAGCATGACCGGCATGCGCACGTCATAGGCTGCCTCGTAGCGCTCAACCTCGTCGGCGAGCGGCCGGTAGTAGGGTTCGGATTTGATCCGGTACTGAGCCGGATCGGTCTGAGTGATCTCAGCGTTCATGATGCCAACCTCGGCGGGAAAGGCGGGAGCACCTGCGGCGCCCCCGCAATGCGATTTGCCTATTCCACCGGTCCGCGGAACACGACCATGTTGGCGCCCTGGCTTTGGGTATAGTTGTTGTAGCCAATCAGGCGGACATGGTGGCCGGGATTGGCAGCTTTGCATTCCTCGATTTCGGCGAGGATCTTGTCGACATCGGTCTCCCCGAACATCGGCAGTTTCCACATGTACCAGTAGTGCTGGCGCGCGAATTTGGGTTCGGTGTGTTCAATCGCCGGATTGAAGCCCTTGTCGACAATGTACTGAACCTGCTTGCGCACCTCGTCGTCGCTCATCGGCGGCAGATAGGAAAACGTACCGAATTTCCGGCTTTCCGGGGTAGACAGGCGGGAGGGATAGTCCTGAACCTTGCTCATTTGGGTCTCCTCTGAATTCTCTGAATGGGTGGGAAGGGATCAGCGGTGCGACACGTCGAGTTTGTCGACGGTATCGAACTCGAACTTGATCTCTTTCCAGGTCTCCATCGCGATCTTGAGTTCCGGGCTGTGCTGGGCCGCCCGGGTCAGGATTTCCTTGCCCTCTTTTTCGAGTTCGCGGCCCTCGTTGCGGGCCTGCACGCAGGCCTCGAGTGCCACGCGATTGGCCGCTGCGCCCGCCGCGTTGCCCCAGGGGTGGCCGAGCGTGCCGCCGCCGAACTGCAGGACGGAATCGTCGCCGAAAATCGAAACGAGCGCCGGCATGTGCCAGATGTGGATGCCGCCCGACGCGACCGGAAAGACGCCTGGCATCGAACCCCAATCCTGATCGAAGAAGATGCCACGCGAACGGTCTTCGGCAACGAAGCGGTCGCGCAGAAGGTCGATCCACCCGAGCGTTGCCTCGCGGTCGCCCTCGAGCTTGCCCACGACCGTGCCGGAGTGCAGGTGATCGCCACCCAGAAGCCTCAGCAACTTTGCCAGCACGCGGAAATTGATGCCGTGGTTGGGGTTGCGGTCGATCACGGCGTGCATGGCGCGATGAACGTGCAGCAGCATGCCGTTGTCTCGGCACCATTTGGAGAGGGAGTTGTGCGCCGCCCAGCCGAGGGTGAGATAGTCCGACATGATGATCGGCGTGCCGAGTTCCTTGGCGAATTCGGCCCGCATGTACATGTCTTCAACCGTCGGCGCGGTCACGTTCATGTAGTGGCCCTTGCGCTCGCCCGTTTCGGCTTCCGCCTTGTCGATAGCTTCCTGGCAGAACAGGAACCGGTCGCGCCAGCGCATGAACGGCTGTGAATTGACGTTCTCGTCGTCCTTCGAGAAGTCGAGACCACCGCGCAGGACCTCGTAAACGGCGCGTCCGTAATTCTTGGCGGAAAGGCCGAGCTTCGGCTTGATCGTGCAGCCGAGCAGGGGACGGCCATATTTATCCATCTTGTCGCGCTCGACCGCGATGCCATGCGGCGGGCCGTAGCAGGTCTTGACGAACCAGATCGGGAAGCGGACGTCCTCCAGACGGAGCGCCCGCACGGCCTTGAAGCCGAACACGTTGCCGACAAGCGAGGTGAAGACGTTGACCACCGATCCCTCTTCGAAGAGGTCCGCGGGATAGGCGACGAACGCATAGAAGGCATCGTCGTGCCCCGGCACGTCCTCGATCGCATAGGCGCGGCCCTTGTAATAGTCGAGGTCGGTCAGAAGGTCGGTCCAGACGGTCGTCCAGGTGCCGGTCGATGATTCAGCGGCAACTGCAGCGGCGGCTTCCTCGCGCGGCACGCCATCCTGCGGAATTACCTTGAACACCGCCAGAATGTCGGTGTCCTTGGGCGTGTAATCCGGCATCCAGTAGGTTTCCCGGTATTCCTTGACGCCTGCCTGATATGTCTTGCTCATCAATGCTCCTCCAGAGGTTCGGCGGGTTGTGGGCGGCGGAACGTTGGGGGTCGCCGGCATCCATTCGGGTCCATGCTGGCGAAGCACATGAATAATTGACAGTTAAATGATTTTACGATTAAATTAAATGATCACTTAATGATTGATCATGCCGCTCCGCCACGCTACCCTTCGCCAGCTCGCCGTTTTCCGCTCGCTCGCGCAGCACAAGAGCGTCGTGCGCGCGGCGGAGTCGCTGCACCTGACGCCGCCAGCCGTGTCCATACAGGTCAAGCAGCTTGCCGAACATATCGGCCACCCGCTGATCGGCCAGATCGGCAAGAAGCTCTACTTGACCGCCCAGGGCGAAGCTGTGGCATCGGCCTGCCGCGATCTGCTCGATCGCCTTGAGCGTCTGAATCAGGATCTTTCCGCGCTAGAAGGGCTGGAAAGCGGGTCGCTTTCCGTCGCCATCATCACCACGGCGAGTTATTTCGTGCCGCGCCTGTTGGGCGACTTTCACGCCGAACACCCCAACCTCAACGTTTCCATGTTCGTGGGCAACCGGCAGACCATTCTCGAACGGATGGAAGCGAATGAGGATGACCTCTACATTCTCGGCCAGCCCCCGGAAAGCGCGCGGGTCACGGCCTGGCCCTTCGCGCCCAATGACCTCGTGGCGATCGGCTCACCCGATCACCCACTCCGCAGAGCAAAGGCAATCGACCCCGGGCGCCTCGCAGAGGAACCCTTCATCGCCCGCGAAAATGGATCGGGGACCAGGCTTGCCGCCGAAGAATTCTTCGCCCGAGCCGGTGCGTCGCTCCAGATTCGTCTCGAACTCGGCAGCAATGAAGCGGTCAAGCAGTCGGTGGCTGGTCACCTCGGCTTTTCGGTCCTTTCCGAAAGCACCGTGCGCAAGGAACTGGCGAGTGGCGAACTTGTCCGGCTCGACGTGAAGGGATTGCCGCTGCATCGCCAATGGTATGCGGCTCACCCAAAGAACAAGATCCTTTCGCCGGCCGCTGCCGCGTTCCGGGATTTTCTCGAGCGCCGTCTGTCCGCTACGGACCGACGCTCATGGCCAGAACACGGCTGATTTCGGTCAGGGACCGGCCCGATTCCGCCGCCCAACTGTTGAAGGCCGCTTGCACCGCGGCCATATCGCTTTTCGACGAGGGCGGTCCCGGCACCACGCCTTCGGCAACCAGCCTGGCCACGACGTCAGTCGAAAGGTTGAAACTCGAAACGCCCATGCGCCTCAGGAACCGCTGGCCGGTCAGCCCGCCCAGCCGCGAACCTTTCCTTTTGAGAAGGTCGAGCAGGCCGACAAAGTCGCTGCTCGGCCACGCTCCGAAGAAGCTGCCCGCCGAACCATGTTCGGCCGCGACGTCGGTCAGGAATCGCGCATTGGCAATCACCGATTCGATCTTGGCGCCGTTACGCACGATCCGCGTATCGCGCAAAAGCCGGTCCAGATCGTCGTCGTGGTAGAACCCGACCCGCGCCACGTCGAACCCGTCGAAGGCTTCCTCGAACCCCGGCCATTTGGCCTCGATGACCTTCCAGTTGAACCCGGCTTCGAAAATGCATCGCGCCATGGCTGAAAGCCAGCGGTCGTCGGGAATTTTCTGTAGTTCGGCGGCCGGGAGTGGCTTCTGAAGGAGCGCATCGAGCGCTGCCGGTCCCCCCTTCCGGTCGGCAGCGATGGCATGAATTTCGGCAAATCTCCGCATCTCGATCTCCACCCAACCGAATCTGCCGCCCGGCTTATTTCAGCTTTCCAAGTTCGTCCCGCAGCGCCTTGAGTTGGGCCTCGAGCGCGGCAATGCGTTCGGCGTCGGCATCAGTCTGTTTGGGCTGAGGCGCCGGTGCGGCCTCCGGCGGCTGCGATTTGGACACACCACCACCCGTCCAGGCGCGCATCGCATCGGCGAAGAACTTGCTTTGCCAGTCTTCCATCGTCTGGAGAAACTGCATAGGCGCGGCGGCCAGTTCCTGCTGCTGTTTCTGGAACATTTCGACCGCCTGCGTCAGGAATGCCGGGGTGAGGGCGCTCGTCTGCGAATGATACATCCGCACCAGATCGGTCAGCACGTCGTTGGGAAGGGCGGACTCGCCCTTGGCGTCGCGGTCGGCGATGATCTGAATCAGAATCTGGCTTGTCAGGTCTTCGCCCGTGTCCTTGTCGACCACGCGCACCTGTTTGCCGTCGCGAATGTACTTGGCGATGTCGTCCAGCGTCACATAGACGCGCGCGCCAGCGTCATAAAGCTTTCGGCTGGCATAGCGCTTGATCAGGATCGTATCGCCGTCGTCGTCGCTCATCTGGTTCCCCGCTCAGGCTGATTGAAGATAGCCTATCTCGCCCTCGTGCCGCGCCGCAACCCGGCCGATCTCCCGCACGAACACGCGGAATCAGCACAAAAGGAAAAGGCGGGCCGGAGCCCGCCTTTCCTTCAAGTTCAAACCGACAGGACCTTGGCCCTAGGCAGCCTTGCTCGTCTTGGCCGTGGCCTTCTTGGTGGCGGCGGTCAGTTCGCTCTGGGCGTCAGCGCCGGCAGCCATGAAAAGTTCAACGGCAGCAACCTGGGCGTTCTTGGCGATGTCGGCGAACTTCGCGACATATTCCGGGGCGCCCTGCAGCTGCGACGTGGTGACCTCGGTCATCGTCTTGACCAGTTCGGTCGGCTCGGATTCCGGCTTCGTGAACGCGTCGAGTTTGCTCAGATAGTCCTTGACCCACGTATTGGTGAGGTCAATGGCCTTCTCGGCGGCCTCGAGCTGGATCTTGGTGTACTTGGCGCCATATTCGTTCGACTTCGCATAAAGCTCAGCCGCCGACTTGGTGTCGAAATATGCGTCTTTGAAGAACTGCGAGAAATCAACTGTGTTGGCCATTTTAGCCTCCTGGTTAGCACGGTGGCCCGTGCGTGAATTCCATGAAGCCTACATATATGCTGCAGCGCGGCATTTCAAGTGAAAAATGCCGCATTGCGGCAAAATTATTTGGCCCGCGCGGTGACGTAGGTGCCCGGAGCAGGGCAAAGCGCTGGAAAAGCTGGGTTTTTGTGATTTTCCGCGGAAGTCCTCTTGCCAGACTCGGCCGTGATCCAGCCGGCCCAGAACGGCCACCACGATCCATCATGCCGCGACGCGGCGGCCAACCAGGCGTCGAGATCGTCGGCGGGACCGTCGTTGAACCAGTATCCGTACTTGTTGGCAGCCGGCGCATTGATGATGCCGGCAATGTGCCCGCTTTCCGCCAGAATGAAGATCTTCTTGCCAACGAGATGTTGAAGTCCCGAAAACGAGGCTTTCCACGGCGCGATATGGTCGGTCTTGGTCGCCACCGCGAAAATCGGGATCTTGACGTCCTTAAGATTGAGCGGAACCCCGCCGACCTCGAACCGTCCCGCGACCAGCCGGTTTTCCCGGTAGCAATAGTCGAGATATTCCTTCGCCATGCGCGCCGGCAGGTTCGTGGAATCGGAGTTCCAGTACAAGAGATCGAAGGCCGGCGGTGCTTCCCCAAGGAGGTAGGAGCGCACGGCAGGCCCGTAAACCAGATCATTGGCGCGCAGGAAACTGAAGGTGCGGGCCATCAGTTTGGCGGAGAGATAGCCCTTCTCTTTGACCTCTTCGTCGATGGCGGCGATGAAATGGTCGTCGATGAAAACGCCGAGATTGCCCGGTTCCGCAAAATCGACCAGCGTCGTGAAGAAGGTCGCGGTCTTGACGCTGTGGTCGCCGCGATGGGCCATGAGCGCCAAAGTGGAAGCCAGAAGCGTGCCCCCGATACAGTAGCCAATCGCATTGATTTTCCTTTCGCCGGTAATCGCCTTGACCGTGTCGATGGCCGTGAGAGCGCCCTCTTCGACATAGGTATCGAAACCGACGTCGCGAAAACTCTCGTCGGGATTGACCCAGGAGACGACGAAAACCGAAAGTCCTTGTTCAACGGCAAACTTGATGAAGCTGTTCTTCGGCGCCAGGTCGAGAATGTAATACTTGTTGATCCAGGGCGGCACGATCAGCAGCGGCACGGCATGAACTTCCTCCGTCGCTGGCGCGAAATGGATCAGTTCGAAGAGCCGGTTGCGAAAAACAACCTCCCCGGGCGTCGTCGCGATGTTGCGGCCGATCTCGAAGGCCTTCTTGTCCGACAGCGTGACGGCAAACTCGCCGGCGTTGGATTCGACGTCGCGAACGAAGTTCTCGAGCCCCTCAACCAGCGACTCGCCGTCGGTTGCGAGCGCCTTTTCGATCGCGTCGGGATTGGTCGCGAGGAAATTGGTCGGCGACATCATGTCGACGAACTGCTGGGCAAAGAAGGCGACGCGCTGCTGGTCGCGCGCGTCAAGCCCCGACAGGCTTTCGACCGATTTGGTCAATGCCTGCGACGACAGCAGATACTGGTGCATCAGGAAATTGAAATAGGGATGCGACTGCCAGAGCGGATTTCGGAACCGTGAATCGGGCGGGGACGGGGGCCGAACGGCATCTCTTCCGGATTCGGGCTTTTCCTCGGCCTCGGGATTCTTCATCGCCTCAGCGAGGTTCATGAGTGTCCCCCGCCACATATGCATCTGCTGTTCGATGAGCTTTTCCGGATAAGTCATCATCTCGGTGAGGTAGGCCGATGCCGCCTTCACGTAGAGGTCGGCGCCCGGTCCTTCCAGATCCGGATTTTCCTGCCGCCGTTTGGCAAGTGCGGCAGACAACCGGGCGGTGAGGTTCTCGATCTTGTCGAGATTGGCCTTCAGCTTCTCGGGATCCGAAGTGCCGCCGCCCTTGCTCATCTGCAGTAAGGCCTTTTAATTGTTTTACGCTTGTATGATACATACATATGGCTGATCGTGTAGCAAGGAACACGGTGATGAACCCTATTACGCTCGTTGCCTACGATATGTTCGAATCGACGCGGCTGACCGGCAAGTGGCTGGGTGCAACCGCTCGCGCCTTCTGGGGCAATCCCGCATTCGGTCTTTCGGCCAACCCGCTTCCAGCGACGTTCGCCGCCTGGGGCGAGGTCAGCGAACGCGCCTTCGACCGCATGTCCGCCAAACCCGACTGGGGCATCGCGGCGGTCGTGCGCCACGGGCGCGATTGTCTGGTCAATACCGAAGTCGTTCTCGACCAACCGTTCGGCAGGCTTCTCAGGTTCCGGGTTTCCGACGAACACGATCCAAAGCGTCCGACCATCCTGTTGGTCGCGCCGATGTCCGGACACTATGCGACGCTGCTGCGCAATACGGTCACGAGCCTGTTGCCGGATGCAGAGGTTTATATAACGGAGTGGAAGAACGCCCGCGACGTGCCCGTCTCGGAGGGCTCGTTTGATATCGAGGACTTCACCGCCCACCTGATTGCCTTCATGCGCGCCCTCGGGCCCGACATTCACGTCATGGCCGTGTGCCAGCCGGCTCCCTTGACCATGGCAGCCTCAGCCTGGTTCGCCGAGCATGAGCCCGAAATGCTTCCCCGCTCGCTGACCCTGGTCGGCGGCCCCGTCGACCCCGATGCGAGCCCGACCCAGGTTACCGATTTTGGCGCCAAGACCACGATGGGTCAGCTTGAACATTCGGTGATCCAGACGGTCGGCGCCAACTACGCCGGTGTCGGCCGCCGCGTCTATCCCGGCAATGTCCAGCTCGCCTCGTTCATGATGATGAACTGGCAGACCCACGCCTCCGCATTCGCCAACCAGATCGCGGCAACGGCGCGCAAGGAAGCGCACGACTTCGACCGCCACAACGTCTTTTACGACGAATATCTGGCGGTTATGGATATGCCGGCCGAGTTCTATCTTTCGACCGTGCATCGGATTTTCAAGAAGCGCGAAATCGCCCGGAACAATTTCAGCTATCGTGGCAAGAAGCTGGACCTGACCAAGATCACAACGCTGCCAGTCAAGGTCATCGAAGGCGGGCGCGACGAGATTTCCGCACCCGGCCAGTGTGCCGCCGCTCTGACCATTCTTTCGGGAGTGCCGGAGCACATGAAGGCCTATCATCTCGAACCCGATGCGGGTCACTACGGCATCTTCAGTGGCCGCGCCTGGCATCAGAACATTCGTCCCGTATTTTTGAAATTCGTGCGCCAGCATTCGCGCTGAAATCGGTCCGGTTCGCGGCCGCGTCGATGTGGCGAAACGAGGGGGTTGCCATTCGAGAGAATTGATCGGAAAAGCGCCCGCCGTTTGAAGCGGATGATTTCCAAAAAGGGGGGAGAGACGAATGCCACGCCACACCGCGATTGTGACTGGAGGCACCAGGGGAATTGGCCGGGGAATAGCCGAGGTCCTTGCAGCCGAGAATTACACCGTCATTGCCGGTTATGGCGGAAACGATCAGGCGGCCGCGGAATTCACCAAGGAGACCGGCATTCCCACTCGCAAATGGGACGTCGCCGACTTTCAGGCCTGCCAGAATGCGGTGGCGTCGATCGAAGCCGATTTCGGCCCGGTTACCGTGCTCATCAACAATGCCGGCATCACCCGCGACGCCACCATCAAGAAGCTTTCCTATGAAAACTGGATGGCGGTCATCCAGACAAACCTGACTTCGGTCTTCAACATGACCAAGGCGGTTTGGGACGGCATGGTCGCCGAGAATTTCGGACGTATCGTCAACATTTCGTCGATCAATGGCCAGGCCGGCCAATATGGCCAGGTCAACTACTGCGCTGCCAAGGCCGGCGTCATCGGCATGACCAAGGCGTTGGCGCTCGAGGGCGCGCGCTACAACATCACCGCCAACACGGTCGCGCCGGGCTATGTCGCAACCGACATGGTCGCCGCGGTGCCGGAGCGGGTGCTGGAAAAGATCGTTAGCACGGTTCCCGTCGGCCGCCTTGGCGACCCGGCCGAAATCGCCCGCGCCGTCTATTTCCTCGTCCGTGACGATAGCAATTTCGTGACCGGCTCGACCATCTCGATCAATGGCGGCCAGCACATGTACTAGGCGCGAACCCGCGCTTGGACAGGTTGGGACGGTTTCCGGATCAGGGCATGAATGGCGCGTAGCCCGGCGCGCCGCGATAGGAATTGCCACCCCAGCCGAACGGCATGAAATTGTTCAGCATGCCCGCCGCCGGCCCAAAGGCCTGGTCGAGATTGGCGGCGGAATGCTGGATGGCGACGATGGTGTTGGCCATGCCCGCCATGGTGCCGTCCATATTGGTGATATGGCCGTTCATCGAGGCCATGTCCCCGCGCATGACCGCGAGCGTCTGGCCCATGCCCGTGATCGTCCCGTCCATTCGGCTGATGCTCGCATTCATGGAGGTCATCGTCTCGCCCATGGCGAGCATGGTCTTGTTCATGGTCAACATGGTTTCGTTCATCGTCGACATGGTGGTGATCATCAGGCGCATTTCGGCCTGCATCTCACCAGCCTGTTCGGTCATGCGGTGGGCGTCGTTGGTCAATTGATAGATGAGATAAAAGCCATAGATGGCCAGGATGATGAAGCTGACCATTCCGGTATAGGCCACGATGCGCACCGTGCGCACCGCATCCACGGCATGTTCGAGATAATAGGCATAGGCGGGATTGA
Source organism: Hyphomicrobiaceae bacterium (assembly GCA_020638095.1). Classification (GTDB taxonomy): domain Bacteria; phylum Pseudomonadota; class Alphaproteobacteria; order Rhizobiales; family Devosiaceae; genus JACKJF01. Next base: position 1,148,561 of record JACKJF010000003.1, read on the forward strand.
GGCCCGTCGGGCGCCCGCCGGTATCCGGATTGGGTTCTGGGTTGGAAGCGGCGGCTTGTTCGTTTTTTGTATTGCTCATCTCGACTTCCGGTTGCGGCTGTCCCGGGCGGGGCAGCCGAATGCGCTATGCCTGGGTAGGCGCTTCAGGATCAGAAGAAGCTGAAGGGACTGCCGAAACTATTCCAGGGCGAACCGCCCCACGGTGAGCCGCCCCAGGGCGAACCACCCCAAGGCGAACCACCAAAGGGTGAACCTCCCCACGGACTGGACCAGCTGTTCCATGGGCTATAAAGCCCGTTTCCGAAGCCGTTGCCCCAGCCGGTCAGGTCGGCGTTGAAGCTGAGATTGCCGTTGCCGAGACCACGGCCCCAGCCGCTTGCCCATGGCGAAGTTCCCCAGCCCGGATAGCCAAGGCCCGGATAAAGAAGCCCAGGATAGGTCATGCCGGGATAGCCGAGGCCGGGATAGGTACCAAGTCCGGGATAGCCGAGCCCGTTCATTGCGTAGGGCGAATAGCCGCCATAGCCGAGGCCGGGATAGCCGGTCAGGCCAGGATAGCCGAGCCCGCCAAGCCCGTAGGGAGAATAGCCGCCATAGCCCGCACCCGGATAGGAACCGAGGCCGGGATAACCCAGCAGTTGGGCTTCAGCCGGCGCCGAAACCGCCAATGCCAGAGCGGTGGCAAGGCCCGCCACCAACATCTTGAACGCCTTCATCATCGTCTCCTTGTCCCTCGATGGGTGTCGTCGTTCCCGTGAACGCGGTTCTGATGCGGGCCGGGTCCGGCCCGCATCAGTTGTTTGGTTTTCGGTTTACCAGCGCCAGGGTGACCAGCCGTTGCCCCAACCGGGACCCCAGCCATTGTTGTACCCATTGTTGCCCCAGCCGTTGCCATAGGTGCTGGCATCGCCGCCGAAGCTGAAGTTGCCGCTCATATTGCCGCGGCCGGTGCCGTTGCCATAGCCGTAGCCATTGCCGTTTCCGTAACCGTTATAGTAGCCAGGATAGCCGCCATAACCGTAGCCCGGATAGCCATAGCCGGGGCCGTAGCCGTAGCCCGGACCGTAGCCACCATAGCCCGGGCCGTAGCTCGGACCGTAGCCGTAGCCCGGAGCCGGCGCGTAGCCGTAGCCACCCATCGGCTGGCCGTAGCCATAGCCTGCCGGGGGCTGGCCGTAGCCGTAACCCGGCATTGCCGGCGGCTGGGCAGTCCAGCCAGGAACCTGGCCCGGAGCAACCTGCTGATTTGCGTCGGCGGCCGGAGCTGGAGGCGTGGCTTGCTGCGCCAGGGCGGTGCCGGCAAACCCGGCCAAAGCAAGGGCCAGAGCGATTGTCGTCAGTTTGCGCATTTTCATGTGCTTCCCTGTTTGGGTCCCGATTGAAAAGGGCGGGACCTGAGCCCTACCAGTTCGGTGGGAAGGCGCCTGAGCGCACCCGCCACCAGTTCCATGTTTGTGCATTGGTCCAGCCGGAAAGCGGCGTGCTCCACGGCACGAACATGAATGGCGTTTGCAGACCCCACGGGTTGAACGGGTCGGTAGCCGCGTTGGTCTGCACATAAGATTGAATGTTGAGCCGGCCGCTGGGCAGGTTGCCCTGCGGTGTGAACGGCAGGTAGGGCATGGCATTCTGCCATCCGATGCCGCCGTAATTGCTGGCCGGGTCTTCCATCATCGAGGGCGGCACGCCGCGCGCCGTTGTCCCGTAAGTGATCGGAACGCAGCCCTCACAGATGATCTGCCCGGGTGTCGCCGCATAGGGTCCTGCGGGGTAGGTATATTGCGGCGCATGTCCATTGGCCTGCGCCAGATCTCCGTAGGTCGCAGCCGATGCCGGACCTGAGATCAGCAACGCCATGAGCGCGAGCGCGCCCCAACCGAAACCCTGGGTCATCACTGGTCCTCCTCTTCATTGGTCGTAGTGCCCGGCTGCGTCTGGGCGATGTCTGCGTTCAGCGTCGCAAGCTCCGCGCTCGCCCGCTGTGTGGCCGCCGCAATTTGCCTCAAGGCCGCCTCGAGACCCTCGGCCCGAATGCGCAACGCCTCGGCATTCGAGTCATCGACAACCGGTGCCGTTTGCCTTGCGCGCGGCGCAGCCGCAGGTGCCCGGCGCTTGGTCGCGGCAGAGGACTTGCGGCGCGACGGACTGGAGGCACGGCGTTGGGGCCTGGACCGGGCTGGCCGGACCTTTCGCGTCGCCTCAGCCGGGGGTGTTTCCGCAAGTTGCTCCGCAGCCGACTCGTCTGCTTCGGCGCGATCGCTCCGGTGGACGAGGCGGGCAGGCCGTCCCGACGCCAAGGGTTGCGCCGGCGTCTCGGGTTCTGCACTGGGCGCTTCGGCAACGGCTTCCGCCGCCTGTTCGCCTTTTTTCAGCAGCCGCGGCGGGCGGGCCGACGGTTGCGGCAAAGCTTCAATCGGGGTCGCGTCGGACCCGTCCGCGGCCAACGGTGAAACGTCCGGAGCGGCTGTCTCTTCGCCGCGCTTCAGAAGGCGGGCTGGCCGGCCCACAACGGGGGCAGGCGCAGGTGCATCCTCAACAAGGGTTTCGGAGACCTGCGGCACGTCGTCGGAATCGCTCTTTTTGGTCAGACGCGGCGGACGGCCTGAAACGGGCGGCGGCACGGATGCGCTTTCCGGCGTGATTTGGCTCACGGGCGCGGCTTGCTCATCGCCTTTGCGCACCAGCCGCGCGGGGCGGGCGCTGACCGTTTGAGGATTGCCCGAAAGCGGCCCATTGCCGCCGGATCCGCTGCCCGGCGTCGGACCCTGCGGAGCCGGCCCGCCGTTCGGGCCGGGATCCTCGTCCGGGCCTTCACCCGATTCCTTTTTTGCGCTGGCGAGGAAAACCTTGCGCACGGAGATGCAGCCGAGCGGAATGACCACCAGCGTGAGGAAGGTCGAAACCAGTGAGCCGAACAGCAGCGAAACCGCCATGCCCTGGAAGATCGGATCGGACAGCAGAACCATCGAACCGATGATGAGCGCGAGGGCGGTGATGAGGATCGGGCGCAGACGCACGCGGCCGGCCATAAGAATGGCCGAGGGCACGTCCAGACCCTCGTGCACCCGCGCCCGGGCAAACTCGACCAGAAGGATGGAGTTGCGCACGATAATGCCGGCCAGTGCGATGAAGCCGATCATCGAGGTTGCGGTGAAGTCGGCGCCAAGTAGCCAGTGGCCCGGCACGATGCCGATCAGTGTGAGCGGGATCGGTGCCATGACCACAAGCGGCAGCAGGAAGCCGCGGAACTCGGCCACGACCAAGATGTAGATCAGCACCAGCGCCGCCATGAAGGCGATGCCCATGTCGCGGAACGTGACGTAGGTCACCTCCCACTCGCCGTCCCACTTGAAGGCGGAATGGTTGGTTTCGGCCGGCCGCGCGAAATAGTTGCCGCGCATCGTCACCCCGTCGGGCGTGACATAGTTCTGCAGCGCACCGTCGACCGCGAGCATGCCGTAAAGCGGTGCGCCGAGACGGCCGACAACGTCGCCGGTCACATATTCGAGCGGCCTCAGGTCCTTGTGATAGATCGGCGGATCGACCGGACGGTTGACGAACTGGCCGAGCTCGCCGAGCGGAACCATGGTGCCGCTTGCCGAGCGGATGGGCAGGACGAGCAGGTTGCCGAGATTGACGCGCGTCGCCAGCGGAGCCTGAAGCACGATCGTCGTCTGCTCGAGATTGTGGTCGCTCTTGAGCGCGCCGACCTCGTATCCGCCGGTCGCCATCGCGATCTCGCGGTTGATGTCGCCGACCGAAACGCCAAACATCGAAGCGCGCTGCTGGTCGATCTCGAACTGCAACTCATCGTGCGGCGCCTCCATGTAGGTGTTGACGTCCGCCACGTCCGGCGTCTTTTCGAGAATGCCCATGATCTTGGTCGCGACTTCCCGGCGGACGTCGGCGGTGGGTCCGTAGAGCTCGACCACCATCGAGGCCAGAACCGGCGGTCCCGGCGGGGCTTCGGCAATCGTCAGCCGCGCGCCTTCGGCTTCGGCGATCGGCGTCAGCAGCGACCGGACCTCGACGGCGATATCGTGGCTGGATCGGGCGCGTTCTGACTTGTCGAGCAACTGCACCGCGATGTCGCCCTGCCAGGGGAATGACCTCAGGAAGTAGTGCCTGACCAGACCGTTGAAGTTGAACGGGCTGGCCGTACCGACATAGGACTGGAAGGCCGTCACTTCCTCGATGCTCTGCAGCTGCGCGCCAAGCTTGCGTGCAAGGTTTTCGGTTACGAACAGGTCCGTGCCCTCCGGCATGTCGATCACGACCTGCAGTTCCGACTTGTTGTCGAAGGGCAGCATCTTGAACGGCACCGCCTTGACGAAGAACATGGCCATCGAGGCAATCAGAGCGACGATGATCACCGCCAGCGTCGCGTAGCCGACGATCCGGGAATCGACGATCGGATTGATGATGTGCGAATACCAGCGCGCGATGGCGACCGACTGCTTGTGTTCGCGCTCGGCTGACCGTTCGATCACGCTCATCGAGGGTTTCACTCGGGCCGCGAGCCATGGCACGAAGATGAACGCAGCGGCGAGCGAAAAGACCATCGCCGCCGAGGCCAGAACCGGGATGGGCAGCATATAGGGGCCCATCATGTCGGAGACGAAGCCCATCGGCAGGAGCGCGGCGACCACCGTCAGCGTTGCGAGAATGGTCGGGTTGCCGACCTCGTCGACCGCATGAACGATCAGGTCATCGTCTGTGCGCTTGGCCTCGAGCCACCGCCGGTAAATGTTTTCAACCACGACGATCGCGTCATCGACCAGAATGCCGATGGCAAACACAAGAGCGAACATCGAAACGCGATTGATGGTGAAGCCGAGCACGTAGGCGACCGCAAGCGACATCAGCAGCACGGCGGGTATGGTGACGAGAACGATCAGCGCCGGCCGGATGCCCATGGTCACGAGCGCCAGAACCGTTACCAGCGCAGAGACCACGAAGAGCTTGAAGATCAGCTCGGAAACCTTTTCTCGCGCCGTGTCGCCGTAGTCGCGGGAAATCGTGATGTCGACATTGGGCGGAATGACGGTTCCGCGCATCGCCTCGAGCTCATGGACCAGGGACTCGGCGACATCGACGCCGTTGGTTCCGCGCTTCTTGGCGACGGCAACGGTCACGGCAGGCTTGGTGGCAAACTCGCCGTCGGTATTGCGTTCCGTGTTGGTGACGATCGATTTGGTTTCGCTGACGCCCTGTGTGACGCTGGCAATGTCGCGGAGGAAAATCGGCCGACCGTCGCGAACCGCCACCACGAGGTCACCGACCTGCGCGGCGTTCTGGAGAAAGTCGCCGGTAAAGATGTCGAACCAGCGGTTGCCCTCGACCAGGTATCCGGTCGGCTGGCGGGTATTGGCCGCGGCGATCGCCTGCGACACCTGGCTGAGGGTCAATCCCTGATTGGCCAGCTGGCTCGGATCGAGTTCGACCCGAACCTGTTCGGCGCTGCCGCCGACGACAAAGGCCTGCCCCGTATTGTCGAGCGCCTTGAACCGTTGCGTTGCATCGAGGCCAAGCTTGCGCAGTTCCGCGCCGTCAAGTTCGTCGGATGAGAAGGTGACGGTCAGGACCGGCACATCGTCGATACTCTTCGGCTTGACGAGGGGCTGGCTGACGCCGCGCGGAATGAGATCGAGGTGCGAATAAAGCTTGTCATAGACCTTGACCAGCGACGGTTCCATCTGCTGGCCGACATCGAACCGCACCGTCACCATCGACATGCCCGGCCGCGACTGGGAGTAGACGTGCTTGACCCCCGATATTTCCGACATCAGCCGCTCAAGCGGCTCGGAAACAAGGTTGGCGATCTCGCTCGACGATGCGCCCGGGAAGGCGACGAATACATCGATCATCGGCACCGAAATTTGTGGGTCTTCTTCGCGCGGCGTGACGAGCATGCCGAGCATGCCGATCAGGAAGAAGGCAATCAGCAGGAGCGGGGTGAGCGGCGACTCGACAAACGCAGCTGCAACCCGGCCGGCAATGCCGAGCCGTCTGCCCTGACCGTTCGGTCGGGCGCCGTTCTCGCCAGCTGGGTGTTGCGGGTGCGCGGTGTCGCTCATGACCGGTTGCTCAATCGCTCCCTAGTGCCCCGTCGCGGCGTCGCCACCGGTCTGCGTATGTAGACCGGGGTTCGCGAGGATGTATTCGCCAGGGGTGAGGCCCGAGAGAACGGCAATCTGGTCGCCGGTGATGTCGCCGAGGCGCAGAACCCGCATCTGGGTGCTGCCGTCGCTCGTGGCGACGAAAGCGACCGGCAATCCGGCGCGATAGTCAATCGCCGTCACGGGAATGGCTGCTGCCGTTTCCGACTGGCTGCTTTCCTGCGCCAGCCATGCAACCACATACATGCCTGGTGCCGCCGCCGCGCCTGTGGGCAGGCTGAGCTTGACCGTCACGGTGCGATTTTGCGGGTCCGCCGCCGGATAGATTTGCGACACCGCCGCCCAGACATTTTCATGGTCCAGGCTGACCGGAATCTGATCGCCGAGCTTCAGGTGGGCGATGAGGTTGGTCGGCACTTCGATGCGCACATCCAGCCGGTCGGTGTCGGCGAGGTCGGCGAGTGGCTGGCCGGGCTGGACGATATCGCCAAGTTCGACATAGCGCTTGAGAATTGTCGCGGAATAGGGCGCGATCGAGCGCCGGTTCCGGAGGCGCTGGTCAAGCGCGTCGATGCGTGCCTGGGCCGCCGCAAGATTTGCCTGCGCCGCCTCATAGGCCGCACGCGCATCGTACATCGGTCCCGGCATGCGTTGCCCGGACGAAAGCATGGGCGTGTTCTGGCCACCGAACATTCCGGGGAAGAACGAATTGGCCATCGACTGGGCAATGTTGAAGAAGGGCGTCATCGACCGGTCGTAGGCCGAATAGGCGGGTCCGCCGATGGGCGACTGCTGCTGTCCGTAAAGGGCGAAGTAGAGCTGCAATTGCCGGTTCTGGACATTGGCCATCTCGCCGGTCAGTGCCGCCCAGGCCTGACGGTAGTCGACGCCGATCATGTCTTCATCGAGGCTGATGACGATCTGCCCGGCCGTCACACGGTCACCGGCATCGCCGCCGATAAAGGTAATGCGGCCGGAATCCTGAGCGGTCAGTTGCAGATGGTCGTGTGACTCGACGTAGCCGCCCAGCTTCACGCGGGCGGCCGCAGGCATTTCGGTAACCGCGACATAGCCCGCCCCGCCGACCGGCAGGCCAACGGGACTTGCTGGATTGGAAACCAGGTGCACCGCCGGGTTCGGGGCGTCACCGCCATGTCCGCCCAAAAGCCAGACCACGAAGCCGCCGATTACGCCGGCAAGCAGCAGAGGCAGGGTTCTCAACAGCAATGACGCCATGGTTTCCTCCCGGGGGCGATCCGCTTAGCTGCGCGGTACGCTGCCCATCACCGAAAAGCTTTTGATGAACGGACCGGCCATTGCCGGGTTCTTGATCATGGCCCCGTAGTCGCCAACCTGGAACTTCAGCTTGCCTCCCGTATAGGCGAGCCCGAGCGCCACCATGCCGATGCCCTTCTGGCACCATTTCTCCCAGTCGTCCGCGCTGGCGCGCAGATCCCAGCTGAGCTTCGCGCCCTCGTACACACCCGCCGCGGTGACGTAGCCGTTTTCGACATTGATGTAGCCGCGAGGCTGGGCCTCGCCCTGAAAGCCGTAGCCGATAACCGAATTGAAACCGATCTTGGCGAGGGCGTCGCCAAGGTCAGGATCGTCGTTCCAGGCATTGCCGAAATCGACCATCCAATCGTCAGAAAATAGAGCCGCCATCATTACCTCCTCTTCCCGGTTGAGCGGGCAGGGACGCAACCGCGCGCCCTCTGCCCTTGGCGCTAGTGCAACTTTCCGGCGTGAGCCGGTTGAACGCAGACAACAACAACCCGTTGGCGAAAATCGGTTTTTTCGACCGCCGTAAAACCCGTTTGGGACTGATGGTGGTTGCGGACTGACCGCGCAGTCTCGTTGTTCCCAAGCCGCGCCCGTTCGCGCCGCGTTGCGGACCGAATGGTTGCTTCGAACGGCGTTGATCGCCTATGACCGGCCAAGTCGCCAACATGCCCGAATGGGGATCATGCTCACGTCCTTGGTCGCCGCCGCTGCAGCCAGGAATGCGAGAATTTGCGTTCGACCGGCACACTCGTGCCGCGTCCACCAACCATACCTCCCGTCTTTTTGGCCGGACTTTTGTCCTTGACCAAACTGCTTCGAAAATGAAGCAACTACTGTCTGACGCTCTTATTAGACGTTTCTTATACCTTTTATGGTATATTAGCTTCCGCCATTTGAGCTTTGTCAAGTCGGCCCAAAATCGCGCCAATTTGCCGCAATCGGTTGGGGTGGAGAACCGCAGCATAAAATATTGAAATCAAAGAGATTTCCTGTCAATTAACCACGTTTTGGAGCGCCTCCGAAAGTGGTGATTTTTGGCGTTTGAAATGCCATTTTGGGCGTGTATGTTCGCAAACTGACCAAATGGTCAGGACCGGCGCGACCGTGAAAGCGCGCTGACGGATACGGCGACAAGAATGATGGATCCGACGAGAATCTGACGCACATAGGAGTCGACATTCATCTGCGTGAGCCCGTTGTCGAGCACCCCAAGAATGAGCACGCCGAGCACCGTCGCGAGAACGCGGGGCTCACCTTCTTCGCTCATCGTCATACCCAGGAATACCGCTGCGATCGCGTTGAGCATCAGCCCCGATCCCTGGGTCGGGTTTGCCGAGGCGACACGGCTCGCATAAAGCAGCCCCGCCAGGGCCGCTGACAGACCGGTCAGCGAAAACGCGATGAGCTTGAACCGGCGAACCGGCACACCGCTGAGATGTGCGGCTTCAAGATTGCCGCCGATGGCGTAGAGGCGGCGGCCGAAGGTCGTCTGTTCGAGCAACACCCAGACGAGCGCGACAACGGCCACGGCGACCATGCTGAGATTGGGAACAGTCACCGGACCGATCTCGAGCCCCTGGCGGGCGAAGTTGCCGAACGCCTCGGGAATGACGCGACCCGATATCGTCTTGCCGCCGGAAACGATGAACGCCGCACCCGAGAACATGGTCATGGTGGCAAGGGTTGCGACGAACGGCAGTATCCCGATCACACCTACCAGGACACCGTTGAAAAGCCCGCCGGCAAGTCCGGCAAGAAGTGCGACGCCGACTGCGGCCCAGATTGGATAGCCGAGCGAAAAGAGCATTGCCGCGACGATGCCTGCCAAACTCGCCATCGAACCGACCGAAAGGTCGAAATCGTTCATCACCATCACCACCGTCATGCCCGCCGCAACGACGGTGAGCATGGAAAGTTGCTGGGTGATGTTGAGCCAGTTCCGCGCGGTCATGAACGTGTCGGGCAGCCGCCACCAGAGGAATGCAACGATGAGCGCAAATCCGATCAACGTGCCGAACCGGCGAAGAATGGGAAGCGCTCTCATGCCGCCTCGGCGTTCGGCCCGCGGCCATAGCAGAGATTGAGAAGCGCATCCTCGGTCAGCCGGGCATCAACGATTGTATCGACCCGTCCCGAACGCATGACCGCGATGCGGTCGCATAGCCCGATCAGTTCCGGAAGATCGGATGACGCCAGAATGACCGCCATACCTTTTGTCGTCATTTCGCGGATGATCGAATAGATGTCGAACTTTGCGCCGACATCGACGCCCCGCGTCGGCTCGTCGAGCAGCAGCAGGGAAGGGTCACCGCTCAGCGCCTTGGCAAAGACAACCTTCTGCTGATTACCGCCACTGAGCTGGCGCGCGCTTTGCTTCACGCTCGCCGCGCGAAGCCTGACGTCTTCGCCCCTGTCCGCCGCAAACAGGCGTTCCCGCCGCGGCATCAACATGGCTCCGCCCAAACTCAGCGTGCCAAGGTGAGGCAGGGTGATGTTCTCGAATATCGGGCGGCCGAGGGCCAGCCCTTCGCCGCGCCGCTCTTTCGGAACGTAGGCGGCGCCGGTGCGCCATGCGCGTGCGGGCGATCCGAAAATGGTGCGCAAGAGTTCGGTCTGTCCCGACCCCGAAAGACCAGCCAGGCCCACGATCTCGCCACGGCGTACGGTGAGGCCATGCCCGTCATAGGCGATCTTGCCGGAAGGCTCGGCCAGTCGCGGCGGATAGGCTTCGCTGACCGTTCGGCCAGTCATCAGCGCCACAAGGTCGTCATGGGTGATTTGGGACAGCAACCCGCTGTCGACCGATTGCCCGTCACGCAACACGGTGGCCCGGTCGCACATGGTCATGACCTCGTCGATCCGGTGCGAGACATAAAGCACGGAACTTCCCGATGCGCGGATCTGATTGAGGACCGCGAAAAGCTTTCCGGTTTCTTCGCGCGTCAGCGCTGCCGTCGGCTCATCCATCACATATAGCCGCGCCGGTGCCCCATCGCTGCTGAGAAGTGCAGCTGAAATCTTGACCAGCATTCGGTCGCCGGTCGAGAGCCGCGCCATTCTCGTGCGCGGGTCGATGTGAGAGACGCCGAGCCGCTCGAGCGCCTCTTTGGCGATGCGGTTGAGCGTCTGCCAGTCGACTAAGATGCCGCCACGTCGCGGATAGCCCTGCGCCATGACGATGTTCTCGGCGACCGACAGCGCCGGAACCACATTGAGTTCCTGGTGAATGAACCTCAGGCCGAGCCGATGTGCCGAGGCCGCGTCTTCGATCTGCACGGCTTTTCCATCCACGCGGATCGTCGCGCTGTCCGGCGCAACAACGCCCGCGAGGATTTTGATAAGGGTCGACTTGCCCGCGCCGTTCTCGCCCATCAACGCATGCACCTCTCCCGCCCCGATGCTGAGATTGACCTGCCTCAGGGCAGGCGTTCCCGCATAGGATTTGGAGACGTTTTCGAGTTCGAGCAGGGGCACGGCCATTCGCGAAAACGAAAAGGCGGGCGCAAAGCACCCGCCTGATCGATTGGTCAGTTTATTCGGTCGCGTTGGCGACGGTGATCAGTTTTGTCGGAACGTATGTCACGCGCTGCTTGATCGTGTCGCCACCAAGAACACGCGCCACCGCCTCGGCGGTTGCCGCGCCGATTCCGTGGAAATCCTGCGCCACGGAGGCTTCGAAATTGCCACCCTTGGCAATCTCGTCCCGAGCCTGCGGGTTGGCGTCGATACCGGTGATGACGATGCCTTCATCAGAACGTCCGGCATCCTCGATCGCCTGCAGGGCGCCAAGTGCCGGCTGGTCCCAGGCCGCCCACACCGCGGCAATCGAACCCGGCTCGGGATTGGCGGCAAGAATTGCCTCCATCTTGGCGCGGCTGTCGGCGATGCCGCCATCCGATACGTCCGGAGTGACCTGATCAAGAATGGTGATGTCGGGATAGTTGCCAAACACGGCCCGGGCGATCACGCCGCGCACCTGCACCGGCGGAAACGCATCGAAAATGAACATGACGACGTTACCCTTGCCCTCGATGCGGTCCGCCACATAGCTCGAGGTCTCGGCCGCCATCTGATAGCCGTTGGAGGTGACGTTGGTCACGAGCAGCGGATTGGCACCTGCATCCATTCCGAACACTGGAATGCCCGCGTCAGCCGCAACCTGCAATCCCGCCTCGACCTGCGCCGGGTCGACATTGATGACGATCGCGTCGACATTCTGGGTCACCATGTCCTCGATCCGGGAGATGACCGCGGCCACATCGCCCTGGGTGTCAATCACGTTGACGTCCCAGCCCTTTTCGGCGGCCACGCCCTGAAAGGCCTCGACATAGAACTGCGTGCCGGGCTGGGCCAGATACGGGGTGATGACCGCAACCTTGGCGGCCAGGGCCGCACTGGCTGTCAGTCCTGCCGTTGCGGCAACCGCCACGACGGCGGAGGTACGAAGAATTCGCTTCAGCATTTTTTTGAGTTTCTCCCATGTTTGCGAAGTTGTTTTTCTTGCGCTTCAAGCCACTATAGCGAACAGAGTTTCACCGGGCTACGGACATTTGGAGGGCCGCGACCATGACGACCCTGATCGGAATCGATATCGGTACGACGGCGGTCAAGGCCGTGCTGATCGATGGCGAAGGCAACCGCCTTGCCGCGTTTTCGCGTCCGCACGCAATGATGCGTCCGGAGCCGCAGGCTGCCGAACAGAGCCCTGCCGACTGGATGCAATCTGTCTACGACGCGCTCACTGACTTCTCTTCGAAACACGACCTTGGCGCGCTCGCAGGCATCGGCGTCTGTTCCCAGGTCAACACCCACGTCTTTGTCGACAATGCAGGCGTCCCACTTCGTCCCGCCATCATCTGGCAGGATGGCCGACCCGCACCGGACGCGCGCGCGATCGATGAAAAGGTAACAGTCGAACAAAAAACGGAGTGGTTTGGCGGGCCTGTTCCAATCGACGCCAGCCACGCGCTTGCCCGCATTGCTTTCGTGGCGCGCACCGAACCGGACCTGTTCGCAAAGACCCGCCACGTGCTTCTGCCCAAGGATTATTGTGTCCTTGAACTGACCGGCGAAGTGGCCAGCGACGCAATTTCAGCGGTAGGACTGACCGATCAGTCAGGTTACGTGGCGCCGCTGCTTAACCTGGTGCCGCGCGCCGCCGATCTGCTGCCGCCGCTTTTCAAGTTCACTCACATTGCCGGGCGCGTGCGCGCCGGCTTGCCCTGCGCCGGGGCGCCGGTTGTGGTTGGCGCCATGGATGCGTGGGGCGGCATGTTCGGGGTCGGCGTCGTCGAGAACGGCGATGCAATGCTCCAGAGCGGAACCAGCGAAATCCCCGGCATCGTCTCCCAAACCGTCAATCCCACGCCTGGCGTGATTCTGTTCCCTGATTATGACGGCATTCGTATGCATGCGGCGCCCACCCAGTCGGGCGGTGCGTCGGTCGCCTGGTTCGCCAACCTGATTGGCCGGACGCCGCAAGAGGTCTCGGCCCTCGCGGCCGCATCGTCGCCGTCGACTGCTATTCCTTTTTTCCTGCCGCATCTGCAGGGCGAACGTGCACCGATCTGGGACGCAGCGTCGCGGGGCGCCTTCGCGCGGATCGACGGGCGGGCAGGGGCGCCGGAAATGGCGCGAGCGGTGCTCGAAGGCGTGGCCCTTTCGGATCGTTGGGCTTTTGAGGCACTGCAGGCCTCGGCGGGACTGGCGCTCGAAGTTGCCAATCTCGGCGGCGGCGGTTCCCAGTCCGACATCTGGTCCGGGATCAAGGCCGATGCACTCGGCTTCGCGCTTCGTCGCGTTTCGGTCCGTGACTCCGCCGCGCTTGGTGCTGCCATTCTCGCCGGTGTCGGTAGCGGCGCCATGCCGTCGCTGACAGAGGCGGTCAATCGGCTGATCCAGTTCGACCGGGTCTTCGAACCCGACACCAGGCACAAGGCCTATTATGACGACCGGTTCGGCATGTACCGGGAGCTTTATGCGGCCCTGACGCCGTTCAACGCCCGCTTTTCTCAGTGATCGGCAAGCGCTTCTGCCAGTGCCCGCTGCGCCGGTGTCAGGGTTCGTTCTGAATGGCGGAGCAGCGCGAATTCGCGCTGCGGCAGGTCGACGGGAATGGCACGCAGCCGCCCCGCCTTCAGGGAAGCGCCGGCGACCTGCTCCGAAATGATCGTCGCCCCCGCGCCCGCCTCGACTGCTTCGCACACCGCCTCGTTGCTGGGCAGTTCCAGAACCACGCGCAGCGAGGCAAAGTCGATCTTCATCCGCAGGCAGAGTTCTTCAAGCAGCAATCGCGTGCCCGACCCTCGCTCGCGGATGACCCAGGAGAGGCTCTGAAGATCGATGCGGTCACCCACGCCCGGCGCAAGCTCGGCATGCGCGGCGAGCACCAGCATCGGCCGGTCCGTGTCGACGACGCGGCGGATCAGTTCCTGATGGGTCGTCGGACCCTCGACCAGCCCGATATCAACCCGTCCGGATACGACCGACGACTCGACGGCCTGTGTGTTGCCGATCGAAATGTCGAGCCGCACCTCTGGGAAAGCCTGGTGAAACGCCGCGAGCCGACGCGGCAGCCAATGGTTGGCAATCGTCTGGCTGGCGCCGATCGAAACCGCGCCGCTGATCTGATCGGCGGACTGTTCCAGAACCGCGCGCGCAATCCGCACCCGTTCGATCACCGCCCGCGCCTCGGGCAGGAAACGCCGGCCCGCATCGGTCAATTCGATACCGCGCCCGACCCGGTCAAAAAGCCGAACGCCTGATTGCCGCTCGAGGGTGGCGATCGCGGCCGAAGTTGCCGACTGGGTCATGCCGAGTGCGGCGGCGGCGCGCGTCACGTGCGCCCGTTCCGCGACTGCAATGAAGGTTCGCAACTGGTCGAGAGTCATTCGGGCAATCCATCGATAAAATCGATTGATATGACCAGAATTACTTGTTTGTCTAATCAAACGCAACGGTAGATTCTGCCAGCCAACGGTGGGGGACCGGTTGCAGAACGGGTGCTTGCCGCCTTTGTGTTGCGCGCTTTCAACCGGAAGTTCAAAGCTCCATGGAAAAGACCAAGACCTTTCCGCCCCAGACCGCACCGTCCGAGCGCGGCCTCGATCTTTCCCCGCACGTCTCCGACGAAATCCGCAAGACGACCTGCTACATGTGCGCCTGTCGTTGCGGGGTGAACGTGCACATCCGCAAGGATCACAATGGCCGTGAGGTCGTCTCCTATCTTGAAGGTAACCGCGACCATCCGACCAACCAGGGCGTGCTCTGCGCCAAAGGGTCGTCGGGCATCATGCAGCATTATTCGCCGGCGCGGCTGAAAAAGCCGCTCCTGCGCGTCGGTCCGCGCGGTTCGGGCAACTTCAAGGAAATTTCCTGGGAAGAGGCGCTGACCACGGCGACCAACTGGCTGCGTCCTGCGCGCCAGAAAGACCCGAGCAAGCTCGCCTTCTTCACCGGCCGCGACCAGTCGCAATCCTTCACCTCCTGGTGGGCGCAAGCGTTTGGCACGCCGAACTATGCAGCCCATGGCGGCTTCTGCTCGGTCAACATGGCGGCTGGCGGCATCTACACGATGGGCGGCGCGTTCTGGGAGTTCGGCACTTCCGATTGGGAACGCACGAGGATGTTCATGATCTTTGGCGTGGCCGAGGATCACGATTCCAACCCGATCAAGCTGGGCCTGTCCAAACTCAAGAAGAACGGCGCCAAGATCGTCGGCGTCAATCCGGTGCGCAGCGGCTACAACGCCGTCGCCGACGAATGGGTTGGCATAACGCCGGGAACGGATGGCCTCTTCATCCTGTCCATGGTTCAGGAACTGCTGAAGGCCGGCAAGGTCGATGTGCCCTATCTGGTGCGCTACACCAACGCGCCCTGGCTGGTGATCGAGGACCCCGGCGCAGCGGACCATGGCCTCTTCGCGCGCGGCAAGGACGGGCATCCGCTCGTCATCGACCGCCGCACCGGAAAGCTCGCTTCGGCCGAAGACAGTGACGCCAAGCCCGATCTGAAGGGCGTTGCCAAGCTCCCCGGCGGCCGCAAGGCGCGGCCGGTTTTCGAAATCATGGCCGAGAAATATCTCGATCCGAAATATGCTCCGGAAGCGGTGGCCGCGACCTGCGGCATCGAGGCCGGCACCATCCGCCGCCTTGCCGCTGAACTGGCCCACGCCGCCTTCGAGGAGGAAATCGTTCTCGACCGCGAATGGACCGACTGGCGCGGCAAAAAACACGACAAGATGATCGGCCGTCCGGTCAGTTTCCATTCGATGCGCGGCATCTCGGCCCATTCCAACGGGTTCCAGACCGCCCGCGCCCTTCACTTTCTGCAGATCCTGCTTGGTTCGGTCGAAACGCCCGGCGGCTTCCGCTTCAAGCCGCCCTATCCGAAACCGGTCGAGGCGCACCCCAAGCCGCACTCAAAATGGGAACCCGACACGCCGCTTCACGGCCCGCACCTCGGCTATCCACTGAGCCCTGACGACCTTCAGATCGACGAAAATGGCCGCCCGCGCCGCATCGACAAGGCCTTCTCCTGGGACGCGCCGCTCGCCGCCCATGGCCTGATGCACATGGTCATTGCCAACGCCGCGGAAAAGGATCCGTACGGCATCGATGTCCTGTTCCTTTACATGGCCAACATGGCCTGGAACTCGTCGATGAATACGTCGGGCACCATGGAAATGCTCACCCGCACCGATGAGAAGGGCGACTACGTCATCCCCAAGATCATTTATTCGGACGCCTATTCCTCCGAGATGGTCGCCTTTGCCGATCTCATCCTGCCCGATACGACTTATCTCGAACGGCACGACTGCATTTCCCTGCTCGACCGGCCGATTTCTGAGCCCGACGCGGCGGCCGACGCTATCCGTTGGCCGGTTGTCGAACCCGACCGCGACGTGCGCGGCTTCCAGTCAGTTCTGCTGGACCTTGGCGCCCGTCTCGGCCTGCCGGGTTTCGTTGCCGAAAATGGCTCGCCGAAATATCGCGATTATGCCGACTATCTCGTGAAGCACGAACGCCGGCCGGGCATCGGCCCGCTTGCTGGCTGGCGTGGCGAGGAAGGCGAAGCGCGCGGTCGTGGCGCGGCCAACCCGCATCAACTCGAAAAGTATATCGAGAACGGTGGCTTCTTTGTTGCCCACATTCCCGAAGAGGCCCAGTTCTTCAAGCCGTGGAACAAAGCCTATCAGGATTGGGCCGTGGGCATGGGCTTTTTCGACAAGCCCCAGCCCTATGTGTTCAGCCTTTATTCCGAACCGCTGCGCAAGTTCCAGCTGGCGGCCGAGGGTCACGGCGACCGTCAGCCGCCCGAAAACATGCGCGCCCGTATCAGGGAAGCGTTTGATCCACTGCCAACTTGGTACCCGCCATTCCAGGGTGAAATGGTCGACAAGACGGAGTTTCCGCTGCACGCGATCACGCAGCGGCCCGCGGCCATGTACCATTCCTGGGGGTCGCAGAACGCCTGGCTCAGGCAGATCCATGGCGCCAACCCGCTCTATGTTCCCGAGAATGTCGCCAGGGCGGCGGGCCTTCAGTCGGGCGACTGGGCCTGGGTCACCTCGCACCACGGACGCATCCGCGTGCCCGTGCATGTGACCGCCGCCTCCAATGAAAAGACGCTCTGGACCTGGAACGCCATAGGCAAGCGCAAGGGCGCCTGGGCGCTTGGCAAAGGTGCACCCGAAACCACGCGCGGCTTCCTGCTCAACCACTTGATCCACGAACTGCTGCCACCACGCGGCGACGGCATGCGTGTCTCCAACTCGGACCCGGTAACCGGTCAGGCCGCATGGTTCGACCTGCGCGTGAAAATAGAGAAGGCCGACGGCCCCGGGGCCGACAGTCTGATGCCTGAAACTGGCGGCCAGGTTTCTCCAGTCGGGCAGGGCCCCGAGACCGTTGAATACGGAAAGGCGTGGAAATGACTACACTCCCGCATCATACCGAGAAGAAACTTGGTCTGGTTATCGACCTCGACATCTGTGTCGGCTGCCATGCCTGTGCCGTCTCCTGCAAGGAATGGAACACGGGTGCCTACGGTGCACCTCTGTCTGACCTGCATGCCTACGGCGCTGACCCGTCCGGCACCTGGCTCAACCGCGTCCATTCCTACGAGGTCAAACCAAAAGAGGGTCCGGCCCAGCTCATTCACTTCCCCCGCTCGTGCCTGCATTGTGAGGATGCGCCCTGCGTCACCGTTTGCCCGACCGGTGCAAGTTACAAGCGCACGGAAGACGGCATCGTTTTGGTGGACGAAGACAAATGCATGGGCTGCGGGCTTTGCGCCTGGGCTTGCCCCTATGGCGCACGCGAACTCGACGGCGCCGTCGGCGTGATGAAGAAGTGCACCCTTTGCGTTGACCGCATCTACAACGACAACATCCCGGAAGAAGATCGCGTGCCTTCATGCGTGCGCACCTGCCCGGCCAATGCCCGCCATTTTGGCGATTTTGCCGACCCTGAAAGCGACGTTTCGATCATGGTCGCCAAACGCGGCGGCTATGACCTGATGCCCGAGCAGAAGACCAAGCCGGTCAACAAATACCTGCCGCCGCGCCCGAAGACGCAAGGCGCAACGGCCAACGCGGAATATGCGATGCCCGCAGCAGAAACTGTTCAGCCGGGCGGCCTGCTTGGCTGGCTCGACAAGGCCCTCGCGGTCATAGATTAGGAGGAGACAAACATGCATCCCGCTGCCTCCGTTATCGTCTTCACCACCTTTTCCGGCATCGGCTTCGGCCTGATGACCCTTCTTGGTCTGCGCTTCGGTGTAGAAAATCCGTGGTTCCAATGGACCGCCACCATCGCCGCCTACTTCTTCGCCGGCCTTGGCCTTTTGTCGTCGACGCTCCACCTCCGCCGCCCTGACCGGGCCTGGCGCGCCTTTTCGCAGTGGCGCTCGTCCTGGCTGTCGCGCGAAGGGGTCATGTCGATCCTGACCCTCGGCGTTTTTGGCCTTTATTCGATCGGCGTTCTTTTTCTCGACGTCTATGACCCCTGGCTTGGCGCGATTGCGGCGATCATGGCGCTGGTGACCGTCCTGACGACCTCGATGATCTATGCCCAGCTTCGCACCGTTCCGCGCTGGTCCACCGGCTGGACGCCGCTGGCCTTCTACGGCTTTGCGATTGCGGGATCGTTGCTCCTTCTCGCGGCGCTTCTCGCCACTTTCGGTGCACCGCACGCAAGGCAGGTCGAGCAATATGCCATGGCCGCGATCATCATCGCCTGGGCCATCAAATATGGCTGGTGGCGGCACGCCGAGACAGCGACCCTCTCCGCGCGCGGTTCCGGCACGGGCGACGCGACGGGCCTCGGCCGCATCGGGTCGGTCCGCCCGTTCGAGCCGCCCAACACCAGCCCGAACTATCTGATGAAGGAAATGATCTACCGCGTCGGCCGCCAGCGTGCCCGCGCACTGCGTCGGATGGCCCTTTTTCTCGGGGCCGTCGCGCCAGTCATCCTGATCGCGCTTGCAACTTATGCCGGGGCGGCCGCACCGCTTCTGATCCTTGCTTTCCTTCTCCACCTCGCCGGTATGCTGGCCGAACGCTGGCTTTTCTTCGCCGAAGCCGAGCACGCGGTGGGTAGCTTCTACCGCGCCACCGATCCGATGGCGGCCTGAGCCAACCTTCTTTCCGGCATTGCAAATGGCCGGGTCACGTGACAGGCTCGACCCGCTTGCAATGCCGGACCCGTGCCGCAACGCATGGTGCGGGCCGGAACGAGGAGGAAACCATGAATATTCAGAACGTGGCCAAGGCCGCGCTGCTTGCCGTCGGCATGACCCTGTCCCTGGGACTTGGTGCGGCTTTCGCCTTTGATCCGGAAAATCCGGAATGTATCGCCCCTGCCGATCCCGGCGGCGGCTGGGATTTCACCTGCCGCCAGGTTGCCAAGAACCTTCAGGATGAAGGTTTGATCTCGCAGACCATGCAGGTGACGAACCTTTCTGGCGGCGGTGGCGGCGTGGCCTTTGCCGAAGTCGTCAACAAGCGCAACACCGATGACAATCTGATCGTTGCGGCCTCGTCCGCCACGGCGACCCGTTTGGCGCAGGGTGCCTATCCCGGCAACACGATGGATCAGGTGCGCTGGCTCGCAGCCGTGGGCTCCGACTATGGCGTGATTGCCGTTGCCGCCAATTCGCCGATCAACACGCTTCCCGAACTGCTCGACCAGATCAAGAACGATCCGACCTCGGTCTCGATTGCCGGCGGTTCCGCCGTTGGCGGCTGGGATCACCTCAAGGTTCTCATCGCGGCCAAGGCCTATGGCATCGATGATGTCCGTTCGGTCAAATACATCGCCTTTGATGGCGGCGGCGAGGCCGTGACCCAGCTTCTGGCCGGTTCCGTCCAGGCCTTTACCGGCGACCTGTCGGAAGCCAAGGGCTTCGTCGATTCAGGCGACATCAAGATCCTTGCCGTGCTTTCGCCCGAACGTCTCGGCGGGGACTTTGCCGAATTCCCGACGGCCAAGGAACAGGGCGTTGACGCAATTGGCGCCAACTGGCGCGGTTTCTACGCTCCGGGCGGCATGTCCGACGATGCCTACAATTACTGGGTCAACGACATTGCGACCCTTTATGCCTCCGACACCTGGAAAGCGGTGATGGACGCCAACGGTCTGGCTCCGCTCAACCTGCAGGGCGAAGCCTTCCAGTCCTTCGTGGCGAATTCGGTCGCCTCGATCACGCAGATTTCCAAGGAAATCGGCATCATTCAGTAACATCTGATTTTCCGTGCCGGGCGGGCGACCGCCCGGCGCGCCCTTGGGGGAGGGGCAGATGAGTGATCGGATTTTCGGTGTCGTCGGAATGCTGCTGGCCGCGCTCTTCATCTGGCGCGCCACGGTCATCCAGGAAAGCTTCATGTCCGACGCCGTCGGGCCGAAGACCTTTCCCATCATTATCGGCACGATCCTCGGACTTGCCTCGCTTTACATTTTCGTCCGCCCCGATGCCGAACCCGTCTGGCCGCGACTTGGCGGTCTCATTGAAATCTTCATGGCGATCGTGGTGCTTGTCGCCTACGCCATCGCCCTGCCGGAATTGGGTTTTGCCATCACCACGGCCATCGCGACCGCGTACCTCTCATGGCGGCTCGGTTCACCGGTCTGGCAATCCGTCCTGGCCGGCCTTCTGACCTCCGGCGGTCTCTACCTCGTCTTTCGTGTCATTCTTGGCCTGTCGCTCGCGCGCGGGCCGCTGGGCTTTTAGGCGGGGAGGGGCAAATGGAAGTCTTTCAGTCCCTTGCCGACGGATTTGCCGTTGCCTTCACCCTTCAGAATCTCGGCCTCGCGCTGATCGGCTGTTTTCTTGGGACGATCATCGGCGCGCTGCCGGGCCTCGGGCCGTCGAACGGCGTTGCCATTCTCATTCCGCTCGCTTTCACCCTCGGGCTTGGCCCGACCCCGGCCATGATCCTGCTGACGTCGGTCTATTATGGCGCCATGTATGGCGGCCGGATTTCGTCGATTCTGCTCAATATCCCCGGTGACGAACCGGCGCTCATGACGACGCTCGATGGCTACCCCATGGCCAAGAATGGCCGCGCCGGCGAAGCATTGACCCTTTCCGGCATCGCTTCGTTTGTCGGCGCCTTCTTTGCCACCTGGGGTCTGGTTTTCCTTGCACCGCTCCTCGTCAAGGTCGCGCTCCTGTTTGGTCCGGCCGAATATTTCGCCCTCTTCACCCTCGCCTTTGCCACGCTGGGCGGCATCGCCTCGCGCAACCAGGCGAAGGCGGTCTTCGCCGCCGCGCTCGGTCTCGGTATCGCGATGATCGGCGTCGACGGCCAGACCGGCGTTCCGCGCTTCACCTTCGGCGAAGTCCATCTTTATGACGGCATCGACTTCCTTGTCGCCATCGTCGGTCTCTTCGCGCTGTCGGAAGTCTTCGTCTTTCTCGAACAGGCCGCCACCCGCAATCGTGGTGAAAAGCATCAGGACAACCATCCCAAGATCGGGCGTATCCTGCCTGAATGGTCAGTCATTCTAAGCTGCACGCCGTCGATGCTGCGCTCGACCGTTCTCGGCTTCCTGGCCGGCGTTCTGCCCGGCGCCGGCGCATCGCTCGGCTCGTTCATTTCCTATTCGGTCGAAAAACGTCTGGTCGACAAAGAGGGAACCTTCGGGACTGGCGATCCGAGAGGCGTTGCCGCGCCCGAGGCCGGCAACAATGCCGCTGCGGGCGGCGCGCTGGTGCCGATGCTCGCCCTTGGCGTGCCGGGATCGGGCACGACGGCCGTGCTCCTCGCCGTGCTTCTCTCGCTCAACATCACGCCGGGTCCGCTGCTCTTCCAGAACAATCCCGATGTTGTCTGGGGCCTCATCGCCGCGCTCTTCATTGCCAATTTCGTGCTGCTCGCGCTCAACATTCCAATGGTCGGCATGTTTGTGCGCATTCTCATGGTGCCGACCCGCTTTCTCATGCCCGTCGTCGCCATGGTCTCGTTCGTCGGCATCTACGGCATTTCCGGCTCGAGCTTCGACCTTCTCGTCATGGTCGTGTTCGGCGTGCTCGGCTGGGTGCTGCGCAAGTTCGACGTGCCCCTTGTCCCAATCATTCTGGGCATTCTCCTTGGTGCCGCGATGGAAAAGAACCTCCGGCGCGCCATCACCATATCGAACGGCGACTGGAC
The DNA here is from genome assembly GCA_020638095.1 of Hyphomicrobiaceae bacterium. GTDB lineage: Bacteria > Pseudomonadota > Alphaproteobacteria > Rhizobiales > Devosiaceae > JACKJF01. The sequence continues at coordinate 1,170,617 of JACKJF010000003.1, forward strand.
AACACTCGTCCATTCCGGCCTGTCGATCACCCTCTGGGCCATCGCCATCATCGGCTTCGTCCTGCCGATCCTCGTCGGTCCGGCGCTCCGGCGGCGCATGAGCGTGCGGCGCAGCGAGGAAGACGTCACGTTCGATTGACGCCTACACGGAAACGCCCCTGACCTGGGGCAGAAACCGGGCACCTTCGCGGATCAGGAAGGACTGAAAGGCGGCGGCCGCCGGCGAGAGCGCACGGTCGGTGCGGCTGACGACGAACCATTGCCGGAGAACCGGCAAGCCCACCACATCGAGCAGGACCAGCCGGCCGTTCTCCACCTCGCTCGCGATCGTGTGCGCCGAGATGAAGGCGATTCCGAGCCCGGCCATCACCGCCTGCTTGATTGTTTCGTTCGACCCCATTTCGGTGCCGAGGTTGCGTGGCCGGCCGGCTATATCCGAGAGAAACTGGGCGAGTGCCGCCCGCGTGCCCGAACCCTGCTCACGCACCAGAAACCGCTCCTGGGCGATCCGTTCCTTGCTGATGTCGCGGGCCTTGGCGAGGGGATGGTCCGGCGCCGCGGCGATGACCAGCGGGTGGGCGCCGATCAGCGCCGCACTGAGCGGCAAATCGCGCGGCGGACGCCCCGTCAGCGCCAGCTCGATTGTCTGCCCGTGAAGCGCGGCCCGGATCGTTTCGCGGTTGCCGATGATCAGGGTCACTTCGACCCCCGGATGCTCCTTGCGGAAGGCGGCAACCATGGTCGGTGTGAAATATTTTGCCGTCGATACAAGCCCGAGACGCACCGAGCCGGATTGCAGCCCCTTTATTGCATCAAGCTCGGTTTCGAGGCGCTGCAATTCTGCGGCCAGCGCCTCGGCGTGGCGGGCCACCGCCTCTCCCGCGGCAGTTGGACGCACGCCCTGAGGTGTCCGGTCGAACAAGGGCAGGCCGAGTTCCGCCTCAAGCTGTTTCATCTGGATGGTGACGGCTGGAGCAGTTAGGCCTAACTCACGGGCGGCATTGGCAATTTTGCCATGTGCCATCACGGCGCGAAGCGAATTGAGCTGCCGGAACGTCAGGTTCAACATGCCAAAGCATAAAAAATATTTAGTTCATTTGTAAAGGAATTAAAATTTACTAAGTGAGGTTTCAGGATCATGAATGGGCTGTTCCCGCGGGAGAAGGCAAAGCCACGGGCGGGAACGAATGCCTTGGCGTTGCGCGCCGGAGCGGGAGGATGAGGAATGGAACCGCAGACGCTTGAAAGCTACCTTCAAGGCCATGCCAAGGGCAAAATGCTCCATGCGCGTGAGGTTGCCGAGACGGTTCGGGCCCTGTCCGAGGGCGCCATCGCCATGCGCGACATCATCAACCAGGGTGTGCTCGGCAGCGCCTTTGCCACCGCCCAGGAAACCGAGAACCCCGACGGCGATGTGCAGAAGGGTCTCGACGTTCTCGCCGACGACGCCTTCCTCAACGTCGTGCGCAAGGTCCCGGTCGCGCTCTATGCCTCCGAGGAACTCGACCATCCCGTTCTGGTCAACGACAAGGCGCCCCTGGGCCTCGCCATCGATCCGCTCGACGGCTCATCGAACATCGATGCCAATGTTTCCATCGGAACCATTTTCGCGATCATGCCGGTCAAGGACGACCCGGCCGAGCATCCCAACTCGACCTTCCTTCAGCCGGGGCGCAACCAGCTCGGGGCCGGGTTCTTCATCTACGGGCCGCAACTGGCCCTGGCGCTGACCCTTGGCGACGGCACCAACGTCTTCGTTTATTCCAATCGCCATCAGGCTTTCGTTCGGGCCTACGAAAACGTCGCCGTCCCGCCGCAGACGCACGAATTCGCCATCAACGCATCGAACTTCCAGCATTGGGAGCCGCCAGTTCGCGCCTATGTCGATGATTGCCTGGCGGGCGCGGACGGGCCGCGCGAAAAGCGCTTCAACATGCGCTGGGTGGCGTCCCTGGTGGCCGAATGCTACCGCATCATGATGCGCGGTGGCGTATTCCTCTATCCCGGCGACCAGCGCAAGGGATATGCCCACGGCCGCCTTCGCATCGTCTATGAGGCCAACCCCATTGCCTTCCTGATCGAACAGGCCGGCGGCGGCGCCATCGATACGACCGGCGCCATTCTCGATATCCAACCCCACACCATTCACCAGCGCGTGCCCCTGGTTTTCGGGTCGCGCGACGAAGTCAGACAAATTCAGCGCTACCACACCGAGGAAAGCGCAACGGCCCACCGCTCGCCGCTGTTCGGCAAGCGCGGTCTGTTCAGAACTTGAGGAGGCTCTGATGTCGGCACGTCACCCCATCATCTCGATCACCGGTTCGTCGGGCGCAGGCACCACTTCGGTCAAGCGCATCTTCGAACTGATCTTCCGCCGCGAAGACATCAAGGCCGCCTTCATCGAAGGCGACGCCTTTCACCGCTACGACCGCTTCGCCATGAAGGAAAAAGTGGCCGAAGAAGAAAAGAACGGCAACCCCAACTTCACCCACTTTCACGCAGACGCCAACGAACTCGGCATCCTGCAGGAAGTCTTCAAGGAATATGGTGAAACGGGCAATGGCCGCACCCGTCACTATGTGCACGACGACGACGAGGCCAAGCTCTTCGGCTCCGCACCCGGCACCTTCACCGACTGGGAGCCGTTCCCCGAAAGCGAACTGCTCTTCTACGAAGGACTGCATGGCTGCGCCGTGACCGACGACGTCAACCTGCCGGCCCTGGCCGACCTTCGCATCGGTGTGACGCCGGTCATCAACCTTGAATGGATCCAGAAGATCCATCGCGATCGCGCCACACGCGGCTACTCGACCGAAGCGGTGATGGACGTGATCCTGAGGCGCATGCCCGACTATACCCGCTTCATCGTTCCACAATTCTCCCGCACGCAGATCAACTTCCAGCGCGTGCCGATTGTGGATACGTCAAACCCGTTCATCGCCCGCTGGATTCCGACGCCGGACGAATCGATGCTGGTCATCCGCTTCGCCAATCCGCGCGGTATCGACTTTGCCTACCTGCTCTCGATGATCCACGACAGTTTCATGTCGCGAGCAAACTCGATCGTTGTGCCGGGCAACAAGCTCGACCTCGCCATGCAGCTCATCCTGACCCCGCTCATCATGCAGCTGGTCGAGCGCAAGCGGCGCCTTGGCTAAGGCGCAGGTAACAAAAGAGGCTCTGGGAGGAACCGATGGCTGACAAGAAAACCGACATGGCCGGCGAAAAGCAGATGGCCAACGCGATCCGCGCCCTTGCCATGGACGCGGTGCAGAAGGCCAATTCCGGCCACCCCGGCATGCCGATGGGCATGGCCGACGTGGCGACGGTTCTTTTCAACCGTTTCATCAACCTCGATCCGAAACATCCCGACTGGCCGGATCGCGACCGTTTCGTCCTCTCCGCCGGCCACGGCTCGATGCTGCAATATGCGATCCACCATCTCGTCGGCTATGACGACATGCCGATGAGCGAACTGGAGAATTTCCGCCAGCTCGGTCACCGGACCGCCGGCCATCCGGAATATGGGCACGCCAAGGGCATCGAAACGACGACCGGACCGTTGGGGCAGGGCATCGCCACGGCCGTCGGCATGGCGCTCGCGGAACGCATGCTTGCCTCACGTTTCGGCAAGACCCTGGTGGACCATTTTACCTACGTCATCGCCGGAGACGGCTGCCTGATGGAAGGCATCAGCCACGAGGCAATCGACTTTGCCGGCCACCTGAAGCTCGGCAAACTCATCGTCTTTTGGGACGACAACCACATTTCCATCGACGGCAAGACCGAACTCGCAACCTCGACGAACCAGATGCAGCGTTTTCGCGCCGCCGGCTGGCACGTGCAGAAGGTCGACGGTTACGACAATGATGCGATTGCGGCTGCCATCGAAAACGCACGCCGCAGCGGCCGGCCATCGCTGATCGCCTGCAAGACCATAATCGGGTTTGGCGCGCCGAACCTTCAGGGGTCCGAAAAGACTCATGGCGCGCCCTTGGGCGCCGACGAGATCGCCGCAGCCCGCAAGAAGCTCGGTTGGGCGTTCAAGCCCTTCGAAATCCCCGACGACATCTATGCCGCCTGGGGCACGGTCGCCAAACGCGGTTCCGCCGCGCGCCGGCAATGGCTTGCCCGCCACAAGGACTCCCGCCGCGCCAGGGCCTTCGACGCCGCCATCGCCGGCGAGTTGCCGGCTCCGGTCGGGCGGGCCCTTGCCGCGTTCCGCAAGAAGCACATGGCGGAAAAGACCAAGGTCGCAACCCGCAAGGCCTCGCAGATGGCGCTTGAGGTGATCAACGCCAAAACCTCGCTGACCGTTGGCGGTTCCGCCGATCTCACCCACTCGAATCTGACCATCACCAAGGGCATGGCCTCGGTCGCGCCGGGCAAGTTCAAGGGCTCTTATATTCACTACGGCGTTCGCGAGCACGGCATGGCGGCGGCCATGAACGGCATCGCGCTCCACAAGGGTTTCATTCCCTATGGCGGTACCTTCCTCGTCTTCACCGACTATGCGCGTGGCGCGATCCGCCTCTCTGCCCTAATGGGCCAGCGCGTCGTCTATGTCATGACGCACGACTCGATCGGTCTTGGCGAAGATGGCCCGACCCACCAGCCGATCGAACATCTGGCGATGCTCCGGGCGACCCCGAACCTCAACCTCTTCCGCCCGGCCGACATCATCGAGACCGCTGAAGCTTGGGAAATCGCGCTTCAGGCCACGGATCGCCCGAGTGTTCTCGCCCTGTCCCGCCAGAACCTTCCGATGCTGCGCGAACGGAGCGGTGCAGCCAATCTCAGCGCCAACGGCGCCTATCTCCTCCGCAAGCCCAAGGGCAAACGCGACGTGACATTGATGGCGACCGGTTCTGAGGTCGAGATCGCGGTCAGGGCCGCCGACATTTTGGCCAAGGGCCACAAGATCAAGGCCGCCGTCGTGTCGATGCCTTGCTGGGAGCTGTTCGAGGCCACCGGCGAGTCCTACCAGGCCGATGTGCTCGGCACCGCTCCCCGTATTGCCATCGAGGCGGCAGCCCGGCTTGGCTGGGATCGCTGGGTTGGCGACAGTGGCGGGTTCATCGGCATGAACTCGTTCGGCGCCAGCGCCCCCGCCGACAAGCTCTATCCCCATTTCGGCATCACGGCCGAGAAAACGGTTGAACTCGCGCTGGCCAAATTGGGCTGAATCAACGACACAAATACCGGCCGGCGGCACGCTGGCCGGAAATCGAACGGAAGGAACTGAAAATGGCCCGCGTTACCCTCAGACAATTGCTCGACCACGCCGCCGAGCATGATTATGGCGTCCCCGCCTTCAACATCAACAATATGGAACAGGGCATCGCCATCATGGAAGCGGCGCAGAAATGCGACGCCCCGGTGATCATTCAGGCGTCGCGCGGCGCCCGCAAATATGCGCACGACATCATGCTTGCCAAGATGATCGATGCGCTGGTCGAGATCTACCCCGATATTCCCGTCGTCATGCACCAGGACCATGGCAACAACGAAGCCACCTGCATGACCGCGATCCGCCACGGCTTCACCTCGGTGATGATGGACGGCTCGCTCGAAGCCGACGCCAAGACCCCGGCCTCCTACGAATACAATGTCGCGATCACCGAGCGCGTCGCCCGCATCGCCCACTGGGTCGGTGCCTCGGTCGAGGGAGAACTCGGTGTTCTGGGTTCGCTCGAATCCGGTGAGAGCGAGGCTGAAGACGGCCACGGCGCCGTCGGCAAGCTCAGCCGCGATCAACTGCTCACCGATCCCGACCAGGCGGTCGATTTCGTCAAGAAGACCAAGGTCGACGCCCTCGCCATTGCGTGTGGCACGTCGCATGGCGCCTACAAGTTCACCCAGAAGCCGACCGGCGAAACTCTCGCCATTTCGGTCATCGAGGAAATCCACAACCGCCTGCCCAACACGCACCTGGTCATGCACGGCTCATCCTCGGTGCCGCAGGAACTGCAGGACGTCATCAACAAGTATGGCGGCAAGATGCCCCAGACATTTGGCGTGCCGCTCGAGGAAATCGCCCGCGGCATCAAGCACGGCGTGCGCAAGGTCAACATCGACACCGACAACCGCATGGCCATGACCGGCGCATTCCGCAAGGTCGCCATGGAAAACCCCGCCGAATTCGACCCGCGCAAATTCCTCGCGCCGTCGATCGAGGCGATGAAGGAAGTCTGCACGATCCGTTTCGAGGCCTTCGGCACTGCCGGAAACGCCTCGAAGATCAAGCCGGTTTCCATCGACGAGATGGCCAAGCGCTACGCCAGCGGAAGTCTCGATCCCAAGATCGGCTGACGCCAATTCGTGGCGGCGGGTCGGAACCCTGAGCCTGCCGCCGCCGTTCTACGATCAGGGAAACGCACCGCTGCCCGGAACGGGATTCCGGGCGCGCGACCAGGAGAATGATCATGGACCAATCGAAACGCTATGCAGACCTGTCCCTGCGCGAAGCCGAGTTGATCGCCAACGGACGCCATGTCCTTTGTGCCTACATCATGAAGCCCAAGGCGGGCTATGGTTATCTGGAAACGGCCGCTCACTTCGCTGCGGAAAGTTCGACTGGCACCAACGTCGAGGTCTCGACGACCGACGACTTCACCCGTGGTGTCGACGCTCTGGTCTACGAGATCGATGAGCAGAAAGAGCTCATGAAGATCGCCTATCCGATCGAGCTTTTCGACCGCAATATCATCGACGGCCGCGCCATGATCGCTTCGTTCCTGACCCTGACCATTGGCAACAATCAGGGCATGGGCGACGTCGAATACGCCAAGATGCACGACTTCTACGTGCCGCCGGCCTATCTCCGGCTGTTCGACGGTCCTTCGACCACGATCCGGGACCTGTGGCGCGTGCTCGGCCGCCCGGTGGTCGATGGCGGGTTCATCGTCGGCACCATCATCAAGCCGAAGCTCGGCCTGCGCCCGCGGCCCTTCGCCGATGCCTGCTATGATTTCTGGCTGGGCGGGGACTTCATCAAGAACGACGAGCCACAGGGCAATCAGACCTTTGCGCCGCTCAAGGAAACCGTGCAACTGGTCCACGACGCGATGAAGCGGGCTCAGGACAAGACCGGCATGGCCAAGCTCTTTTCCTGGAACATCACCGCCGACGACTATCGCGAGACGATCGCTCGCGGCGAATACATCCTCGAGACCTTTGGTCCCGACGCCGACCATTGCGCGTTTCTGGTCGATGGCTATGTCGCCGGGCCGCAGGCGATCACCACGGCGCGGCGCACTTTCCCGAAGCAATATCTGCACTATCACCGCGCAGGTCACGGTGCGGTGACCTCGCCGAGCGCCAAGCGCGGCTACACCGCCTTTGTGCTGGCCAAGATGGCGCGGCTTCAGGGGGCCTCGGGCATCCATGTCGGCACAATGGGATATGGCAAGATGGAGGGCGATGCGTCCGACACGATCATTGCACACCAGATCACCGAAGACAGCGTCAACGGACCCTACTACCACCAGGAATGGCTGGGCATGAACCCGACGACCCCGATCATTTCGGGCGGCATGAATGCCCTTCGTATGCCCGGCTTCTTCGCGAACCTCGGCCATTCGAACCTGATCATGACGGCCGGCGGCGGATCGTTCGGCCATATCGACGGGCCGGTCGCGGGTGCAACTTCACTCCGTCAGGCGGAGATGTGCTGGCGCGAGGGAGCCGATCCGGTTGAGTTCGCCAAGGGACACGGGGAATTCGCCCGCGCCTTTGAAAGCTTCCCGAACGATGCCGACAAGCTCTATCCGGGCTGGCGCGACAGACTCGGCGTGGCGGCCGCCTAGACTGGTTCAATAACGATCGGACGGCGACGTCAGTTGCCGTCCGCGACCCAGGGATGTCGCGGAGGAGAAAGACCATGTTCGACCGTTCCATCAAGATCGCGCCGTCGATCCTTTCGGCCGACTTTGCCAATTTCGGCGCTGAGATCCGCGCCATCGAGGCCGAGGGTGCCGACTGGGTCCATGTTGACGTCATGGACGGACACTTCGTGCCGAACCTGACTTTTGGCCCGCCGGCCGTCGCCGCGTTTCGCCCGCATGTGAAGACCTTCATGGACGTTCACCTGATGATCGCGCCGGTCGATCCCTATATCGAGGCCTACGCCAAGGCGGGGGCCGACATGATCACCGCCCATGTTGAGGCAGGTCCGCACATTCACCGCACCCTGCAGGCGATCAGGGCAACCGGAAAGATGGCGGGTGTCTCCCTCAACCCGGGCACGCCGGCCGAAAGCATCTCTGACATTCTCGACCTGACCGACATGGTGCTGGTCATGAGCGTCAACCCCGGCTTTGGCGGGCAGAAATTCATCCCGACCGCGATCGAGAAGGTGCGCAAGGTGCGCCAGATGATCGGCGACCGGCCGATCCACATTCAGGTCGATGGCGGCGTCGATCCAACTACGGTCGGCCCGCTTGTCGCGGCGGGGGCCGACTGTTTCGTTGCGGGCTCGGCGGTGTTCAAGGGCGGTTCGGTCGACAAGCCGGAAGTCTATGGCCAGAACATCCGCGCCATCCGCGAGGCGGCACTCAAGGCGATCGGGTAGCGCGATGCAGCTCAAAGCCCTCATTTTCGACGTGGATGGCACGCTTGCGGAAACCGAGGAGGCGCACCGCCGGGCCTTCAACGAAACCTTCGCCGATCATGGTCTGATCTGGAGTTGGAGTGTCGACGACTACCGGGAGCTGCTCAAAACGACCGGAGGCAAGGAACGTATCCGTGCCTATGCCAACTCAATCGGCCTAGTGCTCGACGACGATCTTGTTCGGCGCCTCCATGCCGACAAGACCCGCCGTTACGGCGAGTTGATCGCGACTGGCACGGTGGGGCTTCGCCCCGGCATTGCCGAACTCATCGCCGACGCCGCAGCCACCGGCATACGTCTTGCGGTCGCAACCACCACTAACCGGCCAAATGTCGATGCGTTGATCGAAGCGACCTTCGGCAAAGCCGCCGACAAGGTCTTCGAAGTGATTGCCGCCGGCGATGACGTGCGGGCCAAGAAACCGGCGCCCGACGTCTACCAGTTGGCGCTGCGGGAACTTGGCCTGCCACCGGCCGTCTGTCTCGCCTTCGAGGATTCGCAGAACGGCCTCAAATCCGCCAATGGCGCCGGCCTTGCCACCGTGATATCCCCAAGCCGTTACACGCGGGGCGAGGATTTCAGTGGCGCGCTCGCCGTCCTTGATGACCTTCGGCCCGTTTCATCGATCGAGAAACTCCAGAACCTTCTGATCCCAGCATGAACCCGCAAGAAAACGCCTCCTGGCCCAAGGCCGTCCTGTTCGATCTCGACGGCACGCTGATCGACTCGGTCCCCGATCTGGCCGCAGCAGTCAACCAGGTGCTCGAGGAAAACGGGCATAGTCCGCTTGAGGTCAGCGAAGTGCGGGTGATGATCGGCCATGGTGTCGGCAAGCTGGTCGAGCGCGCCTTCGCCGCCCGGGGGGTTGCCCTGGACGACGGGACACTGAGCCCGTTGGTCGACCGCATGATGCACTTCTACATGAACGACCTCACCAGCCGCACCACCATGCTCCCAGGCGCCAGGACCACCCTGACTGCCCATTGCCGCGGCGGCGTCAAGACCGGGGTCATTACCAACAAGCCGCAACGCGCGGCGGAGGGAATCATCGCCCATTTTGGCCTCGATGCCTGCATCGATTTGGTGCTCGGCGGAGACTCGGTTCCCAACAAGAAACCGCATCCTGACCTCGTGACGACCGCGCTCAAGCGCTTGGATGTGGATCCCGCAGACGCACTCGTCGTTGGCGATAGCGCCGCCGACGTGGGTGCGGCCCGCGCTGCCGGTGTCAGGGTGATTCTCGTCGAGGGCGGCTACACGGCCGAACATGCCGGCGGGCTCGGTGCCGACTTGACTGTCGTTACCCTGGCGGATTTGCCGGAAGCCGTGGCGACGTTGGCGTCGCGCACCTGACAAAAGCGGTCTGAGCCCCTCCGTTCAGGTCAACTTGCCCGGGAATCAGCGGCAGAGACTTCATGCCACGTTCCGGCGCCATCGCGCGATTCGTTGATTTTGATCAAACACGCCCGCGACCCGCTTTGACAAAATCATTAGCGAAAGTTGAAATACGGGCTAGACCTATGGCAAAATGGCGGTCGGTGCAGACCGGTGCGAATGAGCCGGGTGCGGTGCAGGACAAAAAGGGACAACAATTGGATCAGGCACTTTTGGAAGAGCCAGTCAGAAGCGCGAAGGCCGCATTGGGCGTTGACGTCGATTCGTCTCAAATGTTGGTCAATGCGCGCAAGACCACGGATTTCCTCAAATCGCTGTCGCATCCGATGCGGCTGGTGATTCTCTGCCGCCTGGCCGAGGGCGGGACGCGGGTCAACGAGCTGGAAACGGTCCTCGACATGCCACAGGCCGCCGTCTCCAAGCAGCTGAGCCGCCTGCGCGATGAAAATCTCGTCAAGGCAACCCGTCAAGGCAGGTTCATGGTCTATGAGCTTGCCGATGACCGCGCACGCCGGGTCGTCCAGACCCTTTACGAGGAATTCTGCGTCCGCGACTGACGCCCGCGTCACGCTCTGCACGTGGCGGCGGCCGCCTTTATGAATGGTCGCGAACAAAGCAAAACCCCACGGCCTCGCGGCCATGGGGTTTTTCAACTTCACAGGTCGCGATCAGCCGGTGTGGCGGATCAGGAACCGGAATGTGCTGCCATCCTGTCCGCTTTCGACCAGCTCGTTGCCGGTCGTGCGGCAGAAGGCCTCGAAGTCCTTCACCGAACCAGGGTCGGTTGCCAGGATTTCCAGAGTCCCGCCGGTCGGCACTTCCTTGAGCGCCTTCTTGGCTTTGAGGATGGGCAATGGGCAATTGAGGCCCTTTGCGTCGAGAGTCTGGTCAGGCATTTGGATTTCTCCCTAGATATAAAGGTTGATGTCGCTCTGCTGGGCAACATCGATGTAGCTGGCGGCACCGCCGAGCACCGGACCGTCGATCATGTCTTCGCGCTTGTATTCGAAAAGGTCCATGGTCATCTGGCATGCGATCATCTTGACTTCCGCCTCGACGGCCAGTTCGCGCAGTTCCTCGATCGAGGCAACGCCTTTCTTCTTGATCATGTCGCGCATCATGTTGCTGGTCAGGCCGGTCATGCCCGGCAGGGCCGCCATGATGTTTGGCATGGCCATGTGCCCGCCGCCCATCGGCATTTCCATCGCAGGATTGCCAAGCGTCGACACCTTGAGGTTGAGGTCCTTCTTGAGAAGCCCAAGACCATAGAAGGTGAAGAACATGGTCACGTCGAGCCCCATCGCGGCGGCGGTCGTGGCCAGAATAAACGGCGGATAGGCCCAGTCGAGCGTGCCCTTGGTCACAATCATCGACATGGTTTTTGCATTCGTTTCGCTCATAATTCCCTCCTTCCTGATCATCAGGATCAGACAGGCAGCAAGAGCAGGACTGCCAAGTTCGATAAATTCAGTCTACGTTATATGTCGCGATTGACATACTCACAATTTCGTAACTTCTGCAACAGGCCGCGTCAGGCCGCGCATCCTGCGAATTCATCGGCGGCCATCTTGGCTTCATAGGGGCCCGCGACGGACCCACCCGGGGTCAGCATGCCTTTGGCGCCGCTATAGTCGGCAGGTTTCACCTTCACCATCCAGCCCGCGCCATAGGTGTCGGAATTGGCCAGCTTCGGTTCGCCGGTCAGATTGTCGTTGACCTCGGTAATCTCGGCGTCGAACCCGAGCTTTGCCGGACCCACCCACTTGCCGGACTCAATCGTCGCGCAGGACTTGCCCGCCTTGATTTCCTTGCCGGCGCGCTTTGCCGTGAAGGCTACCAGCTGCCCAGCCATGCCGGTCGCGATGGCGGTCATGCCAACCGTGAAGGTCTCGTCGCCATTGTCGCGATACCAAAGATTGTTTTCGACGTCATAAAGCAGATCGTCGGGAAGCTCACATCCGCGAACAACAGGCATTTTCGATCTCCATTTTTCATACGTTCTGGCGGGGATCCAGCAATTCTGCCTGACGGATGGGCCGCGACGAACAGCAGAAATCCCCAAGGCCCGATTCTTCGAGCTTGCCGCCGACGAACAGGGCCAGATGCTTGAGTATCATCGCAGCCATGCGGATGCGTTGACCCCGATCAACATCGTTCGGTTCCAGTACTATGAGATTGTAGTGGTAGACAAGTTCCCGGCACGTTTCCCTGCAGGCATTGAAGCTCGGATTGCCCCGGGCCGCCTGCTTGTGAAGCGCGAGAAGCCGGAACCCCTCGCTCTTGTTTTCGGTTGGCACCGTTTCGTGCGCTTCGAGCCAGGTGCAAAGAATGGTCTCGCCATACTCGAGCAGGGCTAGCGCTTCGAGCTCGCCGAAGTCTCCCAATTCCGCGTCTGCGCGCCGGGACAGCCCGTCCGCAAACGTCACGATATCGGCGAAGGGAGCCTCAGGCCGGTCCATCAGGCCAGGCCTTTTTCCTTGATCAGGCTGCGCGAGTCCGAAAAGTTTTCGTTCACGCCGACTTCGTTCGGCGAAAGGCCCATGGCCATGCCGAGCAACTGCGTGAAGTAGAGGACCTTCACGTTCGTCTTGCGCCCCAGAACCTTTTCGGCCCGGACCTGGTGCATCTCAAGACCGGTGTGGCAGGTCGGGCATTCCGTGGCGATCACGTCCGCGCCGCATGCCTCTGCAGTCTCGAGCAGGTTGAGCACCAGCTTGGTCGACGTGTCGCTGTCGGAAAGCGCATGGGCACCGCCGCAGCACGCGGTCTTGAGCGGATAGTTGACATTCTCCGCCCCGGCCGCAGCCAGAAGATCGTCCATGAAATGCGGCTTCGATGTCGATTCCGTTTCCGGACCCTTGTCCTTTTCGGGGAAGATGTGGCGCGGCCTTGTATACATGCAGCCGTAATAGTTGGCGACCTTCAGGCCCTTGAGCGAGTTCTTCACTCGCTCGGTAATGCCTTCCTCGCCAACCGAGTCCTTGATCCAGTCGAGCGCATGAATGGTTTCGACCTTGCCGGCCTCATAGGTCGTGTGGCCTGCCTTTGAGCTCAGCCGCGCATTGACCTCGACCGACTTGTCGTCGTGCGCGAGGTCGTATTCGGCCTTCTTGAGGTTGTGATAGCAGCCGTTGCAGGGCGCCATGACAGTGTCGAAGCCCATATCCTCGGCAATGGAAAGATTGCGCGCCGACAAATAGGTCTGGATCTTCGGGTCGACGTTCTTGACCTCCATCGCCCCGCAGCAGTTCCAGTTTTCGAGTTCGACCAGGTCGAGGCCGAGCTTCTTGCCCACCGCTTTTGTCGAGCGGTTATAGGCATGGCCGGTGCCTTCCAGGGCGCATCCCGGATAATAGGCGACCTTCTTGTGTTTACCCTTGGCCATTCTCAGTCGGCTCCCTTCGCATCAAGGTTCAAGGCCTTGTGGATTTCGGCATTGCGTTCTTCGACGTACTCGTTGATGGCGTCGCGTGCCCGGCCCCAGTCGCGGGTGCGCGGATGGAATACGGCGCCCCAGCCGAGCTTCATCAGGTAGAAAACCGGGAACCGCTTGACTAGGCCGGTGATGAGATGGACGAGCCAGGGCTGCGTCAGAGGCTGATTGGTGCGCTTGAAAAACTTCTGCAGCACCTTGCCTTCCTCGATCTTGCCGGTGTTGAAGACCTGCAGCGAGAACTCTTCGTCAAACACCATCGAAGGCTTCATTTCGGTGTAGCCCTTGAGTTCAAGCCAATGGGCCGTCGCCTTCATCACGCCTTCCGGATTGACGTCGCGCGGGCAGGCATAGGTGCACTTGTTGCAGCTCACGCACTGCCAGATGATGTCGCGGTCGCGCACCAGCTCTTCTTCGAGCCCCATGCGGATCAGGTAAATCCAGAAGCGCGGATTAAAGTCCGGATTGATCGCGTTGACGGTGCACGCATTGGTGCATGATCCGCATTGCCAGCAGCGGTGAATGTTTTCACCCCCGCCAATGGCCGCGATCTCCTCCTGCAGCTGTTCGTTGTAGTCCGGCACCGAGCGCCCTTCGATGAAGGTCGACCAGTGTCCCGACACATCCACCCCGTCAATGACGAGTTCCTCGTGTTCGACCAGGTTTTCCGGCCGGATGAGGCTTTTTTCGTGGATGGGCATTAGTGCACCTCCCCGCTTTCGATCAGATGAACATCGCCGAGCACATGTGCCGTGCCGTCGATGAGTTTCAGCCGCGTGCGCCCGCTTTGCGTATCCACGGCGTCGAGCCCGAGCATGCGCCGCGTGTGCGACATCGGATCACCGTCATTGGTGAAATCCGAACGCAGATATTGGCCGCCACGGTCGTTGATGTAGCCCGCGTAGATATGGGCGCACAAAAGATCGACATAGAACGGCAGGTCACGGAAGACGCCATTCTCGCCAAGAAAGCTTTCGAGCTCCGTGCGAAGCGTCGTAAATGTCACGAACGTGTCCGGAACACTGATCTCGACCATGTCGATATTGTCGGCAAACCAGATCTCCCTCAGGACCCCGGTCGCAACCTTCTGGTCCCATATCCAGCGAGTCATCAGCGGATAGCGATCCGGCGCCACGAAATGGAGAATTTCCGCGCCAAGATCGCGCATCCAGCGATGATCCTTGTCGTCCGGGAAAGAGGCGACGAAAACCGACAGCCGCGCATCGGCGCTGTCCGTATCTGTCCATCCGTCGAGCAACAGGACCATGGCCCGCCGAAGGTTGGCAAAATCATTGTTGGCCAGCCACGACCCGATACGCCGGCGGACCGGTGTGATGAACGCGGCAAGGTCAAGGAATTCCTTTTCGGTCAGCTGGCTGACCTTGCCCCGCCCGAGCAGCTCCTCGAACAGCGAAGCCTTGAGGGCCAGCGCCCCGACATAGCGCTCGACGCCGCCGGTTGCCTCGGCCGATTTGACAAGATTTTCGAACGCACGGCGAAGCCGCGGTCCGCTGAGGTCCAGGTTGGGAACCTCAGCAACCGCAGGTGCTTCCGCCTTGCGCGAAAGGCCGAACATTATTCGGCCGCCTCGCGAACCGTCGAACTGGCGCTGATCAGGGCGGCAATGGCCGCAGCCTTGCCCTGGGCGATCGAGTCGTCGATCGTTTCAGGTCCGGTTGCCGCACCGGCGACGAACACGCCCGGACGGCTGGTCTCGGACATGTGCGCATAGGTCGAGGGCTTGCCGATATAGCCGTACTTGTTGAGGTCGACATTGAAGATGGCGCTGAGCGTCATGTTGTCGACGTTCGGGTCCATGCCGACCGCGTGCACCACCATGTCGAACGGGATCGAGATCGGCCGCTTGACCAGCGTGTCCTCGCCCTTGACCAGAAGGCGCTTGCCGTCAGAGGTCACCTCGGCGATACGCGCCTTGATATACTTGACTTTGTGCTCTTCCTGGCTCGCCCAGTAATATTCGCCTTCATAGAGGCCGAACGTGCGGATATCCATGTAGTAGATATAAACGTTGCAGTTCGGCAGCTGCTCACGGATTTCCATGGCCAGATTGGCCGAGACCGTGCAGCAGATCTTCGAGCACCATTCGCGCCCGATCTGCCGGTCGCGCGACCCGACACAGAGCAGGATCGCCACGCGCTCCGGCTCGCGTCCGTCCGACGGGCATTTGACGCCCGCGCCGGTGCTCAGCATCTGCTCGACCTGGGTGGTCGTGACCACGTCAGGATAGGTGCCAAAGCCCCATTCGGGCTTGTTGACCGAGTCGAAATGGGTAAAGCCGGTGGCAAGGATCGTGGCCGAGGCCTCGACCTTCGAACCATCGCTCAGCGTGGCAACGAAATTGCCCGGATCGCCGTCGAACTTGTCGACCTTGGTGCCGGTCTTGACGGTGACCATCTTGTGGCCCTCGACGCCGGACACCATGCCGCCGATCGCATCCTTGGCCCATTCATGGCTGGGCACCAGCTTGGCATAGCCCGAAAGGATCGGCGCGCCGCCCAGCCGGTCTTCCTTGTCGACAAGAACGACCGCCTGACCAGCATCGGCCAGAGCGCGCGCAGCGGAAAGGCCGGCGGGTCCGCCGCCGACCACAAGAACGGGTTTGCTCATTATTCTCCTCCGGCGAGCACTTTGGGTTTGACATATCCGGGACCGGACGTGATCGCCCGCTTCGGATCGTACAATGTTTCGATTCTGCCCTGCTTCACCTCTTCCAGGTAATCGGTGAATTCGGCTTTCGCCTTCTCCCAGTCGATTCCCATCTTTTCGAGCAGGTTTTCAAACGGCGACGCATGCCAGTGCAGTTGCGCCAGCTTGTAGGGGTGGGCGCCAAGCGCAAGGGCGGTGAACTGGCAGTCCGCCATGATCGGCAGCGCGTAGACCTTGTCGACCGCCTTGCCGATCCACTGATTCTTGTCGAGCGTGGTGATGCAGCCCGTGTCGTGGCCGATCATCACGTCGGCCTTGGCCTCTTCCACGGCGACCTTGATCTTGCGGTCGATTGTGAACGAACGGGTGAATTCGCGCTCCCCGATAATGTGGCGGAAGCCAAAGCCGCAGCAATCGTACCAGGTCGAATAGTCGACCACGTTGGCGCCGAGTGTCTGCAGCACGCCCGTGGTCACCGCCACGCGGTTTCCGTCGAGCACCTGATCGTCATAAATCACGTCTTCGGGCACCATCTTGTAGACGTGGCAGGCCGGGTGAACGGTAGCGCGTAGGTTCGACACGTCGATGACCTGGTGCTCTTTCAGCCGGTTGCGGACAACGTGCAGCCATTCCGAATAGTGGACGATTTCTTCCGGGATCAGGAGCTTGCCATCGATCAGGCGGCCGAGCTTGCCCAGGATCTTCTTCACTTCCTCGCGGAGTTCGGCGGAATGCAAAAGGAAGTGCCGCATTTCCTTATAGTTGCCGAACGAGGTGCCGCAGTGAACCAGCGGATAATAAGTGCCTTCCGGCAGGCCCTGCGACTTTGCGGAAACGTAGGCCTGGTGGAAATTGCGAAGGAACACCGCCGCCAGCGACACGACGTTGCCGATGCCCGAACCGTGGTAGTTCCAGGCGGTGCACGAGGTCTGGTCGGTTTCGTCGAGATATTTGGTCCCGAGCTTGTTCATCAGCCACAGGACCGACGTCGGATAGCCCGGAATGTTGCCGCACTGGCCGCAGCTCTTGTGGTGCCAGAGGTTGTTGGTCGGGATCTTCTTGTCCCAGCCGTAAAGCGTCTTGGCGATGATCGGGTCATTGTGGTCGCCGACCCGGTGGACGAGAATTTCGCCTTCCTTTTCGAGCTGCCACATGACGTCGCGCACGTCTTCCTTGCGCTCCTTGGTGGTCAACAGCGCGCGTTTGTCGATCTTGGCCTCGACCCAGTCGGTCGCCCGCCGCGCCTCGTCGGCGCTGAGCTGGCTCGCGTTCCACTCGGCGCCAAAGCCTTTGTAGGCGCCGCCGTTTTCACCGATTTCATTGGTCATGTCAGAACCCTCCGGTTATCTGCCGACAATCAGTCGTCGTCATCCTCGTCGTCTTCGTCTTCCTGCTCTTCGAGCCAGTCTTCCCATTCTTCGCGCTTTTCATCCATCACATCGGAAACGACGTCGAAGAGGTTTTCGTCGACCGTCTCGAGCTGATCGAGAACGCCCGTCGCTTCCCAGATGGAATAGAGTTCGACCGAGGTCTTGAGATTGACGATCCAGGCCGTATCGAGCGTGTGCATCGTCGGCATCGGAATGGCTTTTCTGAGAATATTCAGCGGCGCGTCGACCTTGGAGACGTTCGGCCCCCAATCGGGGAACGCTTCCTTGGTGATCATGTTCGGGGCGAGCTGGTTGCCGGTCGAAATGACCTTCAGCAACACGCGCGAGAAGGGCCTCAGAACTTCCTTGGCCGATTCCATATCGTGCTTGATCGCCACTTCGCGCATGATCATCACCAGACCGCCCGGCGAATTCTCAAACGGGCAGCGCGCCGCGCAGGTGTAGCACTGGGCGCAGGCCCAGATCTTTTCCTGCATCGCATCGTAAATGCCTTCGAGATTTTCGGTCCAGAGGAGTTGGACGATCTCGCGCGGCGAATAGTCGTAATAGTGTGCGGAGGGGCAGGTCGCGGTGCAGATGCCGCAATTCAGGCATCCATGAATTTCGTGATGATAGACCGCATGTCCGCGGATATCGTCGAAAATCTCTTCGAGCTTCTCGCGCGAAACCTGCGGGGCAGGAGATACGGGATCAGCGATTTGCGGATGGACGCCCATTCTTTCCTCCTCGATGGCTTCCGGCGGCGCGATTAGTAGGTCAGAACTTTCGCGTCGTCGTCTTCCATGATGTCTTCAATGACCTTGGCGCCGCCCACGATGCCTTCGCATTCGGGAATGAGGTCGTCCGCGGTCATGTCGAAAAGGTCGAGGTTCGGCGAGCAGCAATAGAACTTGGCGCCGGCCTCGTGTGCGTCCTTGATGAAGTCATAGACGGTCTTTGGCGACCCTTCCTTGACCACCAGCTTCTCGGCCACACCCTTCTTCATCAGCTGACCGGCGGTCGCTGTGCAGACCACGTCCACTTCATAGTCCATCGCTGCCGCGACGGTTGCCTGAAAGAACGGCGCACCGAGTTCTTCGCCGTTGCGCGGATCGGTGTTGACCATCACGATAATGAGTTTGCTTGCCATGCCGTTTTCCTCCTCAAGATTCGGCATACATATTCCGTGGCGCCCTTGGGCGCGTCAGAAAACGTTACATGTAGTTTTTGGAATATGCAATGCGCTCACGTGCATTTTTGATTCATCTTATAGCAGCAAGCACTTAATGCTTGCGCCGGTTCACTCTGCGGGTTCGAACAGACCCATCCGGCGTGAAAGCGCCACCATGAGACCCGTCAGATTCTCCGCAATTTCGGCCTGACGGGCACCCAACTCCACCAAAGTTTGGTGCGGATCGTCCGGGGATTCAACAAATTCCATGATGAGGTCTTCCATCATGCCGCGTTTGGCCCCGGGATGCCCGACAAATCCGAAATTGCGCTCACCTGTTGCAAACACCAGGGGCTCGCCGGTTTCGCTGACCGCCAGTATTTCGGCATTGGCCGGCGGTTTGGGCAGGTCTCTGAGATAACAGGAAAGGGGAAAGGTCGCTGGTAGATCGAGCAGATCCTTGCCGCGATCGGTTGCGGCCGCTTCGTCCATGGTGAAACGAAGATCGGCTTCGAGCGCGCCGCCACCCGCCGCGACCGACAGGATGACGCTGCCGAGTTCCAGCCCCAGAACCGGCACGCCCGCCGCAAGAAAGCCCTCGGTGATCTTGAGTTCTTTGGAGATCGTCGGAAGAATATGCCCGCTGACCAGCCCGTATGGGCCGCCGCCCAGAAGCACCAGCCCATCATAGTCTTCCACCCCCGACGGCAGCGTGCCGCCATGGGTGAAGGGGCGGTGGTAGATGAAGCGGACATTCCGTCCCTCGAAATGGTCCTCGATCAGCCCGAGATATTCCGCCTCGGTATGCTGGATGACGCAGAGCTTTTTCATTGAACTCCCGTGCCTATTCGGCCGGCTGCGCGGCCATCATGATCGCGGTCGCGATGTCGTTGGGTTCGATCCCGGGCATTTCGATGCCGAGATCGGATATCGCCTTGCCCGCTGCGGTCGCGAGCGCGTCCTGGCTGAGCTCGGTTCCCTTGAGCGCTTCCGAGAGTTGATCGACGCCTTCGTGCGGCAAGCAGGTGAAATCGCCCGATATCATCAGGTCGCCGACCTTGTTGTTGGTCCCCAGCAAATGGACGCGGATCATGCCGCCCGGCGCCTTGAAGGCGCTTTCGGTCAGGTGCGTGCTGGCCGAAATCTTGACGCCCATATCGACAAGCTTCTTGCCCTTGAGATGAATGAATTCCGGATCGGCCAGTTCCGCCTCCGCCTCGGCGATCGCGGCCAGTTCGGCGGCGGTCGGCTGGTCGAATTCGGGATCGACGCCGAGAACGTCGTGACAATGTCCGAGGAAGTTCTCGATCAGATCGGACCGTGCGGGCGGTATGCCGAGTTCCTTGACCATCGTCGTCATGTAGTCGTTGAGCGTTTGGCGCAACTTGTCGCGGAATTTCTCGCTCGGAACCTTGAGGCATTTCGACATCGTCTCCGTGTCGAAATCGTACATGAAGCTGCCGACCATTAACGTGGCATCGCCGATGCTCGCGGCGCCCGTGCCACCGATCTTGCGTCCGTTGACGTGGATATCGTTGACCGGCCGATAGGATGCCTCGACCCCGAAGTCGCGGTAGGTGCGAACCACCGGCTCGATGAAGAGCGGATAAAGGTTCTTGGCGAATTCCGGCGCCTTTTTGCGCGGGTAGATGAAGTGGGTGAAAAGCTGATTGTGGTCGAGATAGACCGCACCGCCGCCAACGCGCCGACGATAGACCGGCAGATTGTGCGCGGCGCAGAAGGCCTCGTCGACTTCCTTGTTCACTTCCTGATGCCGCCCGACGCAGACATAAGGCGTTTCAGGGCTGGCGAGCGACAGGATCGGATCGGAGTCCTCGTCGATCAGCTTTGCCAGCCCGTGATAAACCGCCTGGCTCCGAAGCGCGGGCACGAGCCCGAAATCAATCACTCTTAACCGCATACCTTCCCCCGTTTGTGCGAATACCTGGAACGGGCATACCTATTCCGATCCTGGTATATTTGTCCACGTCCGGCACCGGCCGGACAAAAAGGCCGGAAATTCCAGTTCTGCCGGCCCCGGTGCAGGCGGTCAAAAAAGCCCCGCGCTAACCATTGGTTAACCATGTTTGCCCGGTCTGGCCAACAACGCAAAAATATTCTCGGTCGGAGCTGCATTTTGTCTTGAAAAAGACATCAAACAGACGCATATGCCGCTCGCCCTAGGTCGCACGTGCCTGTGGGCGCCCGCGGCAAGCCGCATCGGGCCGGTGAGAAAACCTCGAAGCCGGCTACGTTGGTCCTCTCCGGACCGGCAGGTGGTGTGTCTGGCCGATGGTACAACGAGAACGGCAAGGACCGGGATCGTGGCGGGAAGGTCGTATGTCCCGCCGGGCGCCGTGAAGCAACGACGGTGAGGGCCCTTTGTCTTCTTCCGGCAGTCCAACGCCGGGGTTCAAAGAGGCAACACCTCTTGCCAAACGTGCGGCGGGTCCAACCCCTCCAATCAATGGCAGATCATCCAGACGGTTCGCGTGTTTTCGCGCGGCTCGTCGATGCGTCTCACCCTTTTGCCTGGCCGCATGCGCGGCCGATCGGGGACGGCGCAGATCGCAACCGATTTGATTTGGAGCCGCACCATGACCACCGAACGCATCCGCCACTTTCTCGAAACCCGACGACCCGAAGGTCCTTGCCTGATTGTCGACCTTGATGTGGTCGAGGAAAACTACAACGCCTATCGCAAGGCCCTGCCGGAATCGCGCATCTTCTACGCGGTCAAGGCCAACCCGGCTCCCGAAGTCCTGCGCCTTCTCGCCGGTCTTGGTTCGTCCTTCGACTGCGCCTCGGTTCCTGAAATCGAAATGGCGATGAATGCGGGCGCCGAGCCCAACCGAATTTCCTTCGGCAACACGATCAAGAAAGAGCGCGACATTGCCCGCGCGTTCGAGCTCGGCGTGCGCCTCTTTGCCGTCGACGCCGTCGAGGAAGTCGAAAAGGTCGCCCGCGCCGCGCCAGGCGCCCGCGTCTTCTGCCGCATCCTTGCCGACGGCGCCGGTGCCGAATGGCCGCTCAGCCGCAAGTTCGGCTGCGAACCCGAAATGGCCGTTGACGTGCTGCAGCATGCCCATGACCTCGGGCTCAGGGCCTGGGGCGTCAGCTTCCATGTCGGCTCGCAGCAGACCAATCCCGAAGCCTGGGATGGCGCGCTCGCCTCGGCCGCGACCATCTTCGGCGCCATGCGCAAGCGCGGTATCGAACTCGGCATGGTCAACATGGGCGGCGGATTTCCGGCCCGCTATCTGAAGGACGTGCCCTCGGCCACCCAATATGGCATGGCCATTTTCGGTGCGCTTCGCCGTCACTTCGGCAACCACATTCCCGAAACGATCATCGAGCCGGGCCGTGGCATGGTCGGCAGCGCCGGCACCATCAAGGCCGAAGTCGTTCTGGTCTCGAAAAAGGCCGCCAACGACAATGTCCGCTGGGTCTATCTCGACATCGGCAAGTTCGGTGGTCTGGCCGAGACGATGGAAGAAGCGATCCGCTACGACATCCGCACGCCGCGCGACATGGACGCCAAGGCGCCCTGCGTCGTCGCCGGGCCGACTTGCGACAGTGCTGACGTCCTCTACGAGAAGACGCCCTACAATCTGCCTCTTTCGCTGACCGTAGGTGACGAGATCCTGATCGAAGGCACCGGCGCCTACACCACGACCTACTCCGCCATTGCGTTCAACGGCTTCCCGCCGCTCGCAAGCTACGTCATCTGACGGGGCAAGGATCAGGCCAATGATCGGCTTTGAAATCGTCGACGAGGCGCTGCACCATGTTGCGGCGCGGGAAAACCTGCTCGACCGGACCATGGGCGAAATCCGCTTTCGCCGTTCGTCCGAGCGCATCCGCGAGGGGCGCATTCCGGCAGAGGGGCTGGCGCGCATCGCTGTCTCTGAAGAGGGTTCCGTGTTGGGTACCGTCCGCTTGTGGGATGCTTCGGCCAGTGGCCTGCGCGACGCGGTCATGCTCGGGCCCCTTGCGGTCGAGCCCGAATTCAACGGGCAGGGTATCGGTGCAGCGCTGATGCGCGACGCGATCGGCCGGGCCGGTGTGCTCGGCAAAACCGCCATCGTGCTGGTCGGCGATGCGGACTATTATCGCCGCTTCGGCTTTTCCGCCCATGCCGCGCGTCGCATGGCCATGCCTGGCCCGTTCGAGCGTCATCGCATGCTGGCGCTCGAGCTGCAGAACGGCGCGCTCGATCGCGCCCACGGCACGCTCAAGGCGACTGGCCGGCGTCTCGAAATCGTTGAGGCCCTGCCGCTCTCCGTCGCCGTCTGATCGCACCAACGAAAAGGCCCCGGTCGAAACCGGGGCCTTTCTGCGATCGGGGTCAGCGGGAGGAGCGCCTACCCAAACTCATGTCAGACCTCTTAGGCAGCCTTGCTGGCCGCCGCGTCCGTCTCACGCGCCGCCTTGAGTGCATTGCCAAGCCAGGTGAGCTGGTCGAGCATTTCGTTGGCCGTCGGCAAAAGGCCGGCCTCGATGAGACTCATATCGCCATTGCCGCCGCCAAGCGGGTGAACCTTGAAGAAATCGCTGCCCCCGATATGAACGGCGGCGCGGGTGGGCACCAGCTGCAGTTCGATATTGATCGTGCGCAGGTGTTCGACCGCGCGCGAACCGCCGACGGAGCCATAGCCGAGATAGCCGGCCGGCTTGCGGTTCCATTCGTTGTAGGCATGGTCGAGCGCGTTCTTGAGCGATGCCGCGATCGAGCGGTTGTACTCGGAGGTGACGAAGATGAAACCGTCGAGTTCGCCGAGCTTTTTCTGCCATGCCTGCGCTTCGACGCTCTGGGACGGCGCCCAGCGGTTTGAAGCGACTTCATTGAAGAAAGGCAGGTCGTAGTCGCGCAGGTCGAGCATTTCGACCTCGAGATCAGGCCGCTGACTGGCGAGATCGAAGATCCATTTGGCTGGAACATCCGCGAAACGTGTCTGACGGGTGCTGCCGATGATGACACCGATTTTGAGCATTTGAGGTTTGTCCTTTCCATGGTATACATCAGATACCAGGTCAATATTGGAAACCACCAAGGCCATGCAAGACGGCACTTTTTCGAAACCAGGTTACACCGAAGTGCGCGAGGCACCCGAGCGTGCGCGCGGGCCGGAATCAGACGATGCCGCGTGCGCGAAGTTTCACGTCGGGCAATCCTGCTCGAGAGTGTCGGATTTGCTGTCCAGAATAGGCGACAAGTGGAGCGTTCTGATCGTCTCCTATCTCGGCAATCGGACCATGCGCTTTTCCGAAATCAAGCGCGAAGTGGACGGCATTTCGCAAAAGATGCTGACCACCACGTTGCGCAATCTCGAACGCGACGGCTTCGTCGAGCGCACCGTCTACCCGACCATTCCGCCGAAAGTGGAATATCAGCTGACCGATCTCGGACGCGACCTGCTGTGTCCGGTGTCCGCACTCGGCCAATGGGCCATCGACAACGCCGACCGCGTCGACGCGGCCCGCGCGAAGTTTGACGCAAACACCGAGAAATAGCGGCTCAGCCCTTGCGGGGTCTCGTCGTGCGGGGCCTTGGCTCGCTCGCCGGTTCTGCAATTTCGACCCGGACCGGAGCGACGACATTGATGTCGCGGTGCGCATAGGGGATTGAAATCCCCGCTTCCTTGAGCGCGTACCAAAGTGCGATGAGGACTTCACTGCGGATGTTCACCACCCCGCCGCTTGGGTCACCGACCCAGAACCTGAGGACATAGTCGACCGAACTTTCGCCATAGGCGACCAGGTGGCAGACGGGCGAAGGCACGCCGAGCACCCGTTTCGGTTTGCTCGCCGCCTCGATAGCAATCTTGCGAACGGTCAGTGGGTCTGCATCGTAGGAAACCCCGAACGCGATTTCGAGCCGGACGCGCGGATCCGAGAATGACCAGTTGATCACCTGGTTGGTGATCAGGTCTTCGTTCGGGATCAGATATTCGCGCCCGTCGCGGGTGACCACCGAGACGAAACGCGAGCCGAGCTTGTTGATCTGCCCCCACGTGTCGCCGACCTCGATCACGTCGCCCGGCTTGACCGACTTGTCGAGCAGCAGAATGACCCCGCTGATGAGGTTGGAAACGATCTTCTGGAGGCCGAAGCCGAGCCCGAGTCCGATCGCGCCGGAAAAGACGGTCAGCGTCGTCAGGTTGAGCCCGGTACTCTGCAGCCCGAATATGACCGCGACGGCGATCAGGCCAATGCGCACCGTTTTCGAGGCCAGAACCCGCATCGACGGTGAAATGTCCTCGAAAGTCGCCAGACGCTTCTCGATGAAATTGGAAACGAAAACGGCGAGCGGCAGAAGCACGACCAGCAGCAGCAGGCCCCGGGCCACGGTTAGAAGCGACAGCCGGAAATCGCCGGACGAAATCGCGGCGGAATCGAGAATGGTGATCACCGTGGGCATCAGCCCGAGCACCTGAATGGCAGCCCAGCTCATCGCCACATAGGTGAGAACCCGCGCCGCCAGCTTGTTCTTGACCAGCCGGCTGATGACGTTGACGGCAAGCCAGACGGTTGCGATGGAGGCCACCACTCCGATGAAATAGGAGCGGCTGGGCCAGGTGGTTGCGCGCATGACGATCAACAGGATCCATGCGCCGACCACGAAGATTTCGAGCTTGAGGCGCCGCAACACAATGACCAGCAGCTTCAGCCACTGGCGCGTCGTGTCGAGGCTCCGGATCCAATGGTCAAGCCGGGGTTCGATCTGTCCGGCCAAAAAGGTCGAGACCCCGTAAAGAGCGATCAGGAAGACGATCTGCAGCTGCCCCCAGGGTTCCAGAAGGAGGCCCAGAACGGCTGATTGCAGGCTGGCCCAACCTGTTGCCAGTTCCCCGAGGAACTGCTGCCAGCTCAGCATGATTTCAGAATTGTCCAATTCCCACCTCGCGTTCCGCGGAGTCTAACCCTAATGTGACCGAACGCCAATCACCGCCAGTTTCGGCAATGAGGGGAGGAAGCGCATGTCCTTTCGCGCGGTTCTGATCGAAAAGACCGATCAAGGTCAGTCTGTCCGGCTCGCGGAGCTTGAAGACAGCGACCTGCCCGAAGGCGACGTGACCATCGACACCGCCTATTCGACGCTCAACTATAAGGACGCGCTGGCCCTGACCGGCTCCGCGCCCATCGTGCGCCAGTATCCGATGGTTCCCGGGGTCGATCTGGTCGGAACGGTCGCCCGATCGGACAACATCGCCTTTGGTCCCGGCGACCAGGTCATCCTCAATGGCTGGGGCGTCGGCGAAAAGCACTGGGGTGGCCTTGCCCAGAAGGCGCGCTTGAGAAGTGACTGGCTGATCCGCCTGCCGGAGGGCATCAGCCCGATCCACGCCATGGCTTGCGGGACAGCCGGCTATACCGCTGCCCTTTGCGTCATGGCGCTCGAACGAAACGGCGTCAGACCCGGCGACGGACCGGTTCTGGTGACCGGGGCGACGGGAGGTGTCGGACTTTTTTCGATTGCTCTCCTGAAAGCTGCGGGCCACGAGGTCATCGCCTCGACCGGCAAACCGGCGGAGGCCGATCATCTTCGGATGCTCGGCGCCGCCGAAATCATCGATCGGCATGAGCTGAGTGCGCCAGGCCGCCCGCTCGGCAAGGAAAGATGGGCCGCAGCGGTCGATGCCGTCGGCGGACAGACGCTCGCAAATGTCTGTGCCCAGACGAAGTATCAGGGCACCGTCGCCGCCTGCGGCATGGCGGAAAGCCTCGATTTTCCGGGGTCGGTCGCACCATTCATCCTGCGTGGTGTCACGCTTGCCGGCGTCGACTCGGTGATGCGGCCGATTGCAGACAGGGAAGCGGCCTGGGCGCGCCTCGCCCGCGACCTCGACTGGTCGGTGATCGATCCAATGATCGAAACAATCGGTCTTGATGAGGTCGAGGCGGCCGCGAAGAAACAAATCGCCGGCCAGACCGCCGGCCGCGTCGTGGTCGACGTCAACCGCTGAGGGTTGCTACAGGTGCCGCGCGCCGAACACTGTCGCGCCCCTCGGTGACAGGCGATAACCCTGTTCGAGCGAGATCGTCAGGCCAAGTGCCTTGAGCCTGGCGACATCGGATTTGAATTTTGCCTTGTCCTTGCCTGCCAACGCGGCCAGCTCGGCCGCGAGCCGCCCCGGATTCTGGGCGATCAGCTCTAGCGTCGCAGTGGTCCATGCGCTGCCGGCGCGCTTGTCCATCGCATCGAGCTTGCCATTGACCTGATTGAGCTCGTCGAGGCTGAGGTTGCGCCGCTCACGCAGGGCTAAGAGCGGGTCATCACCGGCATAGGAAATCTCGATCTTGCAGAGATAGCCCGGCTTCATCGTCTGAAGCCATGAGCGGAAATCCGGGAGATCGCTGAACCCGGCTCGCCGGACATCCGCGAGCGCGACCTCGTCTTCGCCTAGCTCGGTGATGGCGCCGATATTGAGAATGCCGACCGCCGTTTTGAGCGTCCCGCCGGGCTTGACGGTTGCCCGCGACCAGCGCCGGAACTGGAGATCGATGTCACCGCGCCTGATGGCTTCGAGAATGTCGCGTTTGATCAGCATCGGCGGTCCCTCAAAACATGCATTCCATTGGCACAAAAAAACACCGCAAAAATCAAGCGGTTGTGCGGGTTAGTTTAGAATGGTTCCAACCAATTGATTTTATTGTTGAATTTGGAGGTATCTGCCGCTAGGCAGAACCAATTGGCCATTCGCCACTGCAAATATCCATCATCCCCGGACCTTGAACCCGGAAGGAGTGAGCATGTTTCCCCCACGCTTGGCCGCAACGGCCGCAGTGATTTTTGTTGCATCCGCAATCCCATTTTCGTGCGCCGCCGCCGAGGTGACGCGGGCCGAGGTCACGGACACCTATGTGCGCATCGGCGAGGCCGTGTTCGGCGACGCGCTTACGACCGCGGAGGCGCTGCGCGATGCTATCCACGCACTTGAAGCCGAACCCACGGAGGCCAATCTCAGCGCGGCGCGTGCAGCCTGGATTGCGGCGCGCGTGCCCTATTCACAGTCCGAGGTTTTCCGCTTTGGCAATCCCCTGGTCGATGCCTGGGAGGGGCGGGTCAATTCGTGGCCGCTCGATGAGGGCCTGCTTGACTATGTCGACGTCTCCTACGGCGCCGAGAACGACTACAACTCGCTTTACGCCGCCAATGTGATCGCCAATCCGACCATCGTCATCGACGGCATGGAGGTGACCATCGATCACTTCACGCCCCAGATCGTCGCCGGCGTCCTGCAGGAAGCGGGTCACGTCGAAGCCAACGTCGCCTCCGGCTATCACGCCATCGAATTCATGTTGTGGGGACAGGACCTTCACGGCACCGGTCCGGGCGCGGGCGAACGGCCGGCCAGCGATTTCGACGTCGCCAACTGCACCAACGGCAATTGCGACCGGCGCACCGATTATCTCAACGCTGCGGTCGACCTTCTGGTCGCCGATCTTGGCGAAATGGCTGCAAATTGGGCGCCTGGTGGGGCCGCCCGTACACCCCTTGTGGCCGATCCTGACAAGGCGATTTCGGCCATGCTGACGGGGCTTGGTTCGCTCTCCTATGGAGAGTTGGCAGGCGAGCGAATGAAACTCGGACTTTTGTTGCACGACCCCGAGGAAGAGCAGGATTGCTTCTCCGACAACACGCACGCCTCGCACTTCAACGACGTCGAGGGCATGCAAAACCTCTATTTCGGCCACTATGTCCGCACCAACGGTTCCGTCGTCGAGGGGTCGTCCCTTGCCGACCTGGTTGCCGCGACCGATCCGCAATTGACCGACGAATTGACGCAGAAACTGCGATCGACTCTCAACAAGGCCCAGACCATGGTGGACCGGGCCAGGAACATCGAGGCCTATGACCAGATGATCGCCGAAGGAAACGCCGAGGGGAATGGAACTGTGCAGGCTGTCATCGATTCCCTGATCGACCAGACATCGAGCATCGAACGCGCGGTGGCGGCACTTGGGCTCGACAAGATCGAGATCGAAGGCTCCGACAGTCTTGGCGGCGCCGACGCGGTGTTTCAGTAGGCGGATCCAGATCGGAGGCGAACGCCAATGTTTCGGCGTACAACACTCATGCTGGCGGGTTTCGCGCTCTGGGGCGCAACCGCCCTTGCGGCCGGCGGGACCATTGATGAGCGCAGCGACCTCAGCGCCGATCAGTTGGCGCGGGTGCGCGCCGTGACGAAGCCCACGGAGGATTTCTCCAAACCCGAGCAGTTCGAGAACAAGTCTGGCGGTGCGGGCACATTTGTCGGCGTTATCGATGAGAATGCCTTCTCGCACTTTACCCAGAACATGAGTTTTGCCGACCAGGAACAGTTCAATCTCGGCAACGCGCTTTTCCGCAAGGAATGGGTCAGCGCCCCGTCTTCCACCGAGGCTTCGGACGGGCTCGGGCCAATCTTCAACTCGCGCTCGTGTCAGACCTGCCATCTGAAAGACGGCCGAGGCCATCCGCCCATGACCCCGGAGGAGCGGGCCTCCTCGATGTTCCTTCGCCTTTCCGTGCCGCCAAAGACGCCGGGCGATGAGGCTCTGCTCACCGCGCACGGCGCCAACGTTCTGCCGGACCCGACCTATGGCACCCAGCTTCAGAATTTCGCCGTGCCCGGCCTTATGGGCGAGGGGGAGATGGCAATTGCCTACACCGATCTGCCGGTCGAGCTCGGCGACGGCACTGTCGTCACCTTGCGTTCCCCGCAATACGCACTCGCGGACCTCAACTATGGGCCGGCCGATCCAGAAATCATGCTGTCACCGCGCGTTGCGCCGCCAATGATCGGCTTAGGCCTGCTCGAAGCGGTGCCCGCCGCCGATATTCTGGCCCATGCCGATCCGGACGACACCGACGGCGACGGCATTTCCGGCAGGCCCAATTGGGTCACGAACCCGGTCAGTGGTGACGTTGAACTCGGCCGTTTTGGCTGGAAGGCCGGCGAGGCGACCATCAGGGCCCAGTCCGCCGGCGCCTTTGCCGGTGATATCGGCATTTCGACGCCACTCGTGCCCCACAGCTACGGCGACTGCACCGAAAACGAACCGCAATGCCTCGCCATGCCCAACGGCGAACAGGAAAATCTCGGCCCCACCGAGGCGCCCGACCCGGTGCTCGATCTGGTCAACTTCTATTCGCAGAACCTCGCAGTACCCGAGCGCCGGAATTCAGCGGATGCGAACGTTCTGGCGGGCAAGGAGCTGTTCTATTCGATTGGCTGTTTTTCCTGCCACACGCCAAAATACGTGACCTCCCGCAATGCCGACAACGCGTTCCAGCAATTCCAGTTGATCTGGCCCTATACCGACATGCTGCTGCACGACATGGGCGAGGGCCTCGCCGATCACCGGCCCGAGGGCGAGGCCGATGGCTATGAATGGCGCACCCAACCGCTATGGGGCGTTGGTCTGACCGAAACCGTCTCGGGCCACACGCTTCTGCTTCACGACGGACGCGCCCGGAACATTCTCGAAGCGGTGCTCTGGCATGGTGGCGAGGCACAGAACGCCCGCGACGCGGTGGTGGCCATGGACAAAACGGACCGTGACAATCTCATCGTCTTCCTGGAGTCGCTCTAATGCTGAAGCCGCGCAACTTGATGTTTGGTCTGGCCTGCCTTCTGCCGTTGGCGGCATTTGCCGCTCCCGCGCTTGCCGAAGAGCCCTTCGAGTTCGGGCAGAATTTTGCCCGATCCTACATCATCAATTCCTACGATCGGCTGGCTGCAGAGGCCGGTCTGATGCAGCAGACCATGACCTCGCTCTGCGCCGCGCCCGACGCGGCGGGCCTTGATCGCGCACGCACGCAATTCGGTGCCTTGGTCGATGCCTGGTCGCGCATCGAATTCGTCCGCTTTGGCCCGATCCTGACCGACAACCGGTTGGAGCGCATTCTGTTCTTCCCCGATCCGCGCGGATTGGGACTCCGACAGGTTCAGGCGATCCTTTCCGGCGAGGACGAAACCGCGACGAGTCTTGAAAGCCTTAGGGCTAAAAGCGTCGCAACCCAGGGCCTGACCTCGCTTGAATATGTGCTCTTTGGCGATGCCGGTGACACGCTGACCACGGCGAACGGCGACTTCGCCTGTCGCTACGCCAAAACCATTGCCGCGGCCATTGTCGCAACGGCGGGGGAAGTCCTGGCCGATTGGGAGGCGCCGGATTCGCTTGCAAGCGAGTTGGAAGACCCCGAAGACGACAACGCCGACTTCCGGTCTCCGCGCGAGGTGTTGAACGAATTCATCGGTGTGATGGTCCACGGGCTGGAAAATATCCGCGATGCCCGGCTATCGATGCTGGTGTCTGAAACCGGCGATGTTAACCCGAGGATCGCGCTCTTTTATCGTTCCGGCCTGACCATGCGTGCGCTCACTGCCGACGTTGCTGGCCTCAGAACCATGTTGCTGACCTCCGGAATCGAAAGCCTCATGCCGGAAGACCAGAGATGGGAAGTTGGATCGGTCGATTTCGAAATGCAGAACTTCCTTCGGACGGCCGGCGAAATCGCCGACCTGCCACTCGATCAGGTGGCGCGTGATGATGATGGGCAGGGCAAGGTCCGCTATCTCGTGATCGTGACCAATTCGCTGCAAAGGCTTGTGGTCGAGCAGCTTGCCGCCGAACTCGGCCTTGCGGCCGGGTTCTCGGCGCTTGACGGCGACTGACATGTGGTCCCGCCGCACATTTCTCAAATCTGCCGGCGCGGGGTTTGCCCTGTCGCTCAGCGCGCGCGGCGCCGAGGTGTTCGCTGCGACCGATGCCGTTTTTGCCACGGCGGCCCGCGACGAAGGGGGCAATTTCATTGCGGCGCTGCTCAACGAGCGTGGCGACCTGATCTCGACAATCGGTCTGCCGGGGCGCGGCCATGATATCACGCGCTGCCCGGCGACTGGCCGCTATGTAGCGTTTGCGCGCCGTCCCGGAACATTTGCGGTCGTCTTCGACCCCAATTCAGGCGCGGCCCAGACGATCACGTCGCCCGACGGCCGGCACTTCTACGGCCATGGCGTCTTCACCCCTGACGGCAGGCTGATGTTCGCCACCGAAAACCAGATCGACGGCGCGGCAGGCAAGCTCGGCATCTACGACGCGACCGATCGGTTCCGCCGCATCGGCGAATGGGATACGGGCGGCATCGGCCCGCATGATTTGCTGCTGAGTGCGGACGGCAAACTCTTGTGCGTCGCCAATGGCGGCATCGAGACCCACCCCGATTTCGGCCGCCAGAAGCTCAATATTCCGACAATGAAACCCTCGATCGTCTGGATCGATATTGAAAGCGGCCACATCGTCGCCCGCCATGACCTGCCGCCCGAGCAACACAAGCTTTCGCTGCGTCACCTTGCGATGGGGGAGGGCGGACACATCTATTTCGGGGCACAGGATCAGGGCGATCTGGTCGAGGCCATGCCCCTCATTGGCCACGTTCACCCGCACGAAGAATTGAGCTGGCTGCCCGTTCGTGAATCGGACCTGCGATTGCTCAAAGGTTATGTGGGGTCCATCGCCTTCAGCCGGTCGGGAGAAGTCTGCGTGACCTCGCCCGAAGGCGGCGCAGCGCTGGTCCTTGACCCGGATGGCACCGTGCGTTCGAGGATCGATCGGGACGCCATATGCGGCGCGGCGCCGGCCGGGACCGGCTTTGTGTTGTCGAGTGGCCCGGGCGACTGGCTTACCGTCGACAAAGGTACCTCCAGCGATCCGCTCCGCTCGCCCATCGAGTTCGACAATCACATCTTCGCGTCCGCGTCCTGAAGCGGCCAGCCACGATTGGCACACATTTGCGCGCGATTGATTGAACTCGCCCGCGTCGCGGGTTAGTCAATGGTTCGTTCTGAATCGGTCGAGAAAGGCCCTTCATGTCATTGCGTTTTTCTCTCGCCTGCGCCGCAATCGCCGCGGGGTCGGCATTCGTGGCCCTGCCGCCCGCCATCGCCCAGGAATCCGAGACCGCCAAAGTCGTGGCGCACTTTGCCGATCTGGCGCTCGCGACCTATCAGGACGCGGTCAGTTCCGCCGAGACGCTCAAGGACGATGTGTCCAACCTCCTGCGCGAACCGACCCAGGACAATTTCGACAAGGTGCATGAAAGCTGGCAGACGGCACGCATCGTCTACAAGCAGGCCGAGCTCTTCCGCTATGCCAGCGCGCAGATGGCCGATCTCAGCCACCGTGTCGATGCCCATCCGATCGACGAGGGTTTTCTCGACTATGTCGGCCCGGGCTATCAGCCCTCGTCCGGCAATTCTTATGCGAACTTCGATCTCGTGGCTCAGCCGGAAATCACGCTCGATGGCGTGACCTATAGCTGGGACGACATGTCCGCCGATTTCATCCGCGACAAGCTCAACTTTGCCGGCGGCAACCAGCACAACGTCGCTGCAGGCTTCGCCGCCATCGAATTCATGCTCTGGGGTGAGGATAATGGCGAAGGCGAATATGGCGAGGGCAACCGCCCGCTGTCCGATTTCGACATCGCCAACTGCCCAGACACGGCCTGCAACCACCGCGGGACCTATCTGCTCTCGGCCATCGAGCTTCTTGCCGCCGATCTCTCCAACATGGCCAACAAGTGGGACGTAACTGGTTCCGCCCGCGCCGCCTTCATCGAAGATCCCGACAAGGCGCTCAACCGCATCCTGAGCGCCGTTGGCTCGGTGGCCGATGTCGAATTGGTCCAGAACAATTTCGAGCAGGGGCTTAACGGCAACGACCCGCAGAACGAGCTCGATACGTTTGCCGACTACGGCTATGCCTCACACCTTCTCGCGGCCCGCGGCATTCTCAATACCTATCTCGGCGACTACTACACGCTCGACGGCGAATCGATCATCGGCCCGTCGCTTGCCGACCTTGTGTCCGCCAAGGACTCGGAACTCGACAATCAGTTCCGCCTCGCCATTTCCGTGACTTCGGTCCGCATGCGGGCGCTCATCCGTTTCGTTCGCGACGACATGCCCCTCGACGACATCTATGCCTCCAAGGATCCCGACGGCGTGGCCCGCATTGATGAGGTGATCGCGGCGTTGCGCAACGAGGCCGATCTGGCCGGCAAGATCGCCGATGCGCTCGGCGTTGGGCCGGTCACGTTCGGTCCGCCGCCAACGGCGGGCTGAGGCGACTAGATGCTTCAGACCTGGCGCTGGTTCGGCCCCAACGACCTGACGAAACTCGAACATGTGCGTCAGGCCGGCGCAACCGGCGTTGTCTCGGCTCTCCACCATGTCAGAAGCGGTGACGTCTGGACGCCGGCCGAAATCGACCGGCGCAAGCGTGACATCGAGCGCTTCTCCGACGAGCGTCCGTCCGGTCTTCATTGGGCCGTGGTTGAGAGCCTTGTCGTTTCCGAAGACATCAAGCAGCAGCGCGGCGACTTTCGTGCCCACTATGCCAACTACCGCCAAAGCCTCGAAAATCTCAAACGGGCCGGCATCGAGACCATCTGCTACAACTTCATGCCGGTCATTGATTGGACACGCACGAACCTCAGATGGCCCTTGCCAAATGGCGGCACGGCCATGCGCTTCGATTATGCCGAATTCGCTGCCTTCGACATTCACCTGCTCAAGCGGCCCGGCGCGCGCGACGATTTTCCGGAAGAGATCGCCGCGAAGGCCGGCGCCATCGTTGCGGGCATGGATGATGCCGGCAAGAAATCCCTCGTCGACAACGTGGTTGCAGGATTGCCCGGCGCCAACGAGCACCTGACCCTCGACAATGTTCGCGAACTTTTGTCAGCCTATGACGAGATCGACGCAGATCGCCTGCGCCGGCATCTGACCGATTTCCTGTCGGAAGTCGTGCCGACCGCCGAAAGGCTGGGCATGCGCCTCTGCTGCCATCCCGACGATCCGCCGTTTCCGCTTCTCGGCCTGCCGCGCGTCATGTCGACCATGGAGGACTATCGCCTGGCGCTCGGCGCGGTCCCAAGTCCTGCCAACGGCATGACCTTTTGCACCGGCTCGCTTGGTGCGCGGCCCGACAATGACCTCGTCGAAATTGTCCGGACCTTCGCCCCGGACATCCATTTCGTCCACCTGCGCAACGTGACCCGCCAGTCAACGGACATTGCCGGCTCCTTTTTCGAAGACGAACACCTTGGCGGTCAGGCAGACATGGTCGCCATCATCGCCGAACTGATGATCGAGGAAAAACGCCGCCGCGCAGAAGGGCGCACCGACCACCAGATCCCCATGCGGCCCGACCACGGTCAGGACATCGCCGACGATCTCGGACGGCGCGGACAGCCCGGCTATCCAACCATCGGCCGCCTCAAGGGACTGGCCGAATTGCGCGGCGTCATGACCGCCCTGGCCGCAACCCACCCGGACCTCGTCTGATGGCCGATCTCGCGACGGCCAGCGCTGCTCCCGAACTCACCCGCCGCTCGGTTCTGGTTCTGTCGCTGGCGGCGCTTTCGGGCTGCACGACCTTTTTGCCCGAAGGCAGCACCTCGGCGCCGCTCGTCACCCCGGCCATCGCCTCCCAGAAAATCAACGAAACCCGCGCCGCCTATGGCCGTCCGCCGCTCAACTTTTCCTCGACCCTGGCTCGTGCCGCGCAAAACCAGGCGAACCTGATGGCCTCGCGCGGGGAAGTGTCGCACACGCTCGGCGGCACGCTGCGCGAGCGGGTTCGCGCGGTCGATTATACCGGCCCGGTCGGCGAGATCATCGCGGCGGGGCAGGACACGCTTGAAAAGGCGATCAAGGGCTGGCTCGACTCGCGCGAGCACAACATCATCCTGCTTTCGACCCATTTTACCGAGTTTGGTCTTGCGGTCGCCCAGGGGCGCGCGCCCTACAAGGTTTACTGGGCCATGATCCTTGGCGGCGACGCGGACATCGGGCGGTAACGGCGTTCGTCGGTCAGGCCCGGTGGCTGAGCGTACGCGAAACCGCGTCTTCCCAGCCCTTGATCAGATCGTGGCGCTCCTTCCGATCCATCAGCGGCGTGAATTGACGCTCAAGCTGCCAGGCCTTGGCGAAATGGCGCTGTGACGGCCAGACCCCCACATGCGCGGCCGCGAGCCAGGCCACACCCAGTGCCGTTGTCTCGAGAATGGTCGGCCGGTCGACGGGAGCGTCGATGATGTCGGCGAGAAACTGCATGGTCCAGTCCGACGCGACCATGCCGCCATCGACCCGAAGAACGGTTTCGCCGCCTAGTTCCTTTGCGTCGCGTTTCATCGCGTCGAGCAGGTCCTTGGTCTGGTAGCAGGCCGCCTCGAGCGCCGCGCGTGCCAGTTCGTTCGGGCCGGTATTCCGCGTAAGTCCGAACAGGGCCCCACGGGCCTCAGCGTCCCAATAGGGGGCACCCAGCCCGACAAAGGCCGGCACCAGATAGACATGCTGCGCCGGGTCGGCATTGGCGGCCATCTCGCCGGTCTGCGCTGCCGCATCGATGATCTTGAGCCCATCCCTCAGCCACTGCACCGCCGCGCCGGCAACAAAAATCGATCCTTCGAGGGCGTAGGTTGTCTTGCCGTTGATCTTGTAGGCGATGGTCGTCAGAAGCCGGTTCTTCGACCGGACCAGTTCATCGCCCGTGTTGAGCATGGCGAAACAACCGGTGCCATAGGTTGATTTCATCATTCCGGGCTCGAAACAGGCCTGGCCGATCGTCGCCGCGTGCTGATCGCCGGCAACGCCGCGGATCGCGATCTGCGCGCCAAAGATCTTCTCGTCGGTGATCCCGTAATTGTCGGCACATTCCTTGACGACCGGCAGCATTTCGGGGGGCACCTTGAGGATGTCGAGCAATTCCTCGTCCCAGGCTTCATGCTCGATGTCGAACATCAGGGTGCGGCTGGCATTGGTGATGTCGGTGGCGTGTACGTTGCCGCCCGTGAGGCGCCAGATGAGGAAGGAATCGACGGTGCCAAAGGCAAGTTTGCCCTTGCGTGCCCGCTCGCGGATGCCGACCACATGCTCCATCATCCAGCGGAGCTTTGTGCCCGAGAAATAGGGGTCGAGCAGCAGGCCGGTCTTGCGCACGAAGACCTTTTCCTTGGCCGCAAGCTTCAGCGTTTCGCACATGCCGGCGGTGCGCCGGTCCTGCCAGACGATGGCGTTGTAGACCGGCTCGCCCGTCTCGCGATCCCAGACGACAACCGTTTCGCGCTGGTTGGTGATGCCGATCGCCGCCACCTGGTCGGCCGAAACGCCACCCTTTTCCATCGCTTCCCGGCAGGTGGTCAGGACCGACTGCCAGATTTCGTCGGGATCGTGTTCAACCCAACCCGGCTGCGGAAAGATCTGGGTGAATTCCTTCTGTGCAACCGCGACGACCTGCTGGTTCTGGTCGAAGAGGATGGCGCGGCTCGAAGTCGTGCCCTGGTCTATGGCGAGAATATAGTCGGACATTGCGGCTTTCTTTGTTTGTCGGCGCGAACTTACCTGATTTTGCGGGCATTTCCAGCGCTCGGGCCTGCGCAATGTTGACCCTGCCGCCGATCCATGTCACGTCGCTTTTCCTGCCTTTTTTTGCCGCACCGCGCCATGCTCACCGTCTTCAACGTCGTTGCTCCGGTCTTTGCCATCGTGGCGTTCGGCTACCTGATGGTGCGGTTCAAGCTCTATCCCGCCTCGGGCGTTCAGGGGCTTCTGACCTTCGTCAATTCGTTCGTGACGCCGTTCCTGCTGTTTCGCGCCATGTTGACGGTCGATTTCGGCCACGCCTTTCATCCCGCCAATATCGTGCCCTTCTTCGTCAGCGCCGTGATCGTCTTTGCGCTCGGTATCGCCGGTGGCCGGGTGATCTTTCACAATCGCCCCGGCGAATCCGTCGCTACGGGCATGATCGGCATGTACTCGAACCTTGTGTTGCTCGGCCTGCCGATCATCAGCCGAGCCTATGGCGACGAGGCGCTGACCATCGCCTTCACCCTGATCGGCCTGCACGCGGCGGTCATGATGACCATTGCCCTGGTCGTCATGGAAATCGTCCGCTCGGATGGCAAGAAGCTGGGACAGGCGGTTCGCGAAGCGCTGATATCGATCGCGCGCAATCCGCTCCTGATCGGCATTGCATTCGGTTTTGCGGGCAACTTGCTTGGCATCAAGCTGCCGCCGATCGCCGCCGATTTCATCGACATTCTGACTCGCGCCATCGTGCCGGTCGCGCTGTTCGGGCTGGGGGGCGCACTCAATTCCTACTCCCTCCGCGACAACTGGCCCGAGGCGCTGTTCACCAGCAGCCTGAAGCTGATCGTCCACCCGCTGATCGTCTGGACGATCATGGTGCCAATTCTTCGCGTCGACCCACAGATCGCCCGCTATGCGGTGGTGATGGCCGCGATGCCGTCGGGGGTTAACGTTTACATCTATGCCAGCTACTACAACCGCTCGGTCGACGTGGCCGCCAACGGCATTCTGATTTCGACCGTTGCGGCGGTCGTCACCGTGTCGGCATGGCTTGCTGTTCTCGGTTGAGAAAAGGAGAAGCGAATTGAAGCCCACCGTTCTCGTGACCCAGGCACTGCCACCGACCTGCGAGAAGACGCTCGACGAGCGCTTCGATGCCCATCGCCTCTATCGGGCAGAAGATCGCGATGCGCTGATTGAACGGCTTGCCCCGTCCGTGACCGCCATTGCCGGTGGCAAGGTCCCGGCAACGCTGATGGAAAAACTGCCCAATCTCAAGATGATCTCCAACTTTGGCGTCGGTTACGATTCCGTCGATACCGAGGCCGCACGGCAGCGCGGCATCGCCGTGACCAACACCCCGGACGTTCTCAACGACGCCATGGCGGAAATCACCATCGGATTGATGATTGCGCTCAGCAGGCGTCTGATTTCCGCCGATGCCTACGTTCGCGCCGGCAAGTGGCCTTCGGCCGCCTATCCGCTGCAGACGGAACTTCGAGGCAAGACCGTCGGCATCATCGGGCTGGGACGGATCGGCAAGGAGATTGCAGCGCGCTGCCTCGCGATGAAGATGCGCGTCGTCTATTTCGGCCGCCACCGCCAGAATCATCAGCCCTACGTCTACTATGACAATCTGGTCGACATGGCGCGAGACGTCGACTGGCTCGTCGCCATCACGCCGGGTGGAAAATCAACGGAACGGTTGGTCAGTAAAGAAGTGCTGGAGGCTCTCGGCCCCAAGGGTTCGCTCTGCAACATGGCCAGGGGATCGGTCGTGGACGAGGCGGCGCTTGTCGAGGCGTTGCAGAACGGCACAATTGCCGGGGCGGCGCTGGACGTTTTCGAAAACGAACCAAGGGTTCCTGAAGTGCTGACTGGCATGGAAAACGTGGTTCTTTCGCCCCATCAGGGCAGCGCGACCAACGAAACCCGGTCGGCCATGGGCGACCTGATCATTGCCAATCTCGATGCGTTCTTTGCTGGCGAGCCGCTGCTCACCCGGGTCGTTTAGCCTGCGCGCTGACGCCGGCGAATGAGCACCGGTCCAAGCGGAATGGCGACGCCGAGAATGATCAGCCGCCAGGTCTGGTGCGCCGCGATGAAGGCCGTGTCATAGCCGAGCGCGAGCCCGAGAGCGCCGATGGCGTCGAGGCCTCCCGGCGCCAGTCCGAGCCAAATCTGCCCAAGCGGCATATCCATGACGAGGCTCAGCCCAAGCGCGACCAGTGCCGTGATGCCGACCATGATCAGCGTCATGACGATGCCGGCGATGGAATCCCGCTTCAGGTCATCGAGTGTGACACGGGCCATGCGTCCGCCGATCTGCGCCCCGATGATGATGAGGCCAACAGCCGCGACGCTCTGCGGCAGCACACCGTGATAAAGGCCGGCAAGCTTGCCCGCGACCGAAACCAGCATGGGGCCGATCACCATCGGCGCCGGTGCCTGAACCCGCATCAGTATGAGCCCCGCCGCGACGGCAATGGCCGAGAGCACGACGAGCGTGACCACGCTCATCTCCACACGCGCACCCGTCAAATGTTCCGGCACGAGGCCCAGCGCCATGGCCAGAAGCGGTACCAAAAGCGTCAAAAAGAGGATTCTGACCGACTGGATGGTCACGATGCGCTTTGCGTCGCCAATGCCGCTGACGGCCATGCTCATCACCATCGACAGATGGCCGGGCACGGAA
Source organism: Hyphomicrobiaceae bacterium (assembly GCA_020638095.1). GTDB lineage: Bacteria > Pseudomonadota > Alphaproteobacteria > Rhizobiales > Devosiaceae > JACKJF01. The sequence goes on from JACKJF010000003.1 coordinate 1,210,324, forward strand.
CAGAGATAGGCGGTGGTAGGATCGAGTTTGAAAACCCGCATCATCAGAAGCGTCGTAAGGCCGACCATGACGACAAGGCCCGCTGCGACACCGACCATCGAAAAAGGCCATTGGCCCACGAGTGCCAGCGTGTCCTCCGACACGTTGGAGCCGAGCAGAAGACCGACAATCACGAAGGCGACGTTGACCAGCCGGTTTGGCAGGTGTGTGTCGAATCTGAAAAACGAGGCAATCCCGACCGTCACGATCCCGCCGATCAGAAGCGGTGCCGGAATGCCGATCCACAGGGCCGCCAAACCTCCCAAAACGGAGAGGCTCAGCGTCGCCGCGAGTTGGCCGGGATGAGTGCCTTCGAGAAGATTGGCGACAATCGATCGGTCACGCGGCGGGGAGGGCGGTTTCAACCAGTTTCACCCAATAGGAGCAGCCAACAGGAATGATCTCGTCGTTGAAATCGTACGTGTCCTCGTGAAGCATCGGCCCCTGGCCCTGCCCGAGAATGATATAGGCGCCCGGCCGGGCCTGCAGCATATAGGAGAAATCCTCGCCACCCATGGTCGGGTTGACGTTCTGGATCACCTTGTCGTCGCCAACGATTTGCGCCGCCACCCGCGCGGCGAATTCGGTCTGTTCCGGCGCATTGTGGGTGACGGGATAGCCGCGCCGGTAGCGAATCTTGGCTTTTGCCCCGAACGCGCCCGCCATCTGCGTCACCATTTCGGTGATGCGCCGCTCCATCGTGTCCCGGACCTTTTCATCGAGTGTGCGGACGGTGCCCGCCAGTTCCACAACGCGCGGAATGACGTTGGTCGCGGTCCCTGTCTTGACCACGGTCGTTGAAAGGACCGCGTTCGCCAGCGGATCGACGTTGCGCGAGACGAGCGTTTGCAGCCCGACAATGATCTGAGCGGCGATGACCACCGGGTCGATGGTATTGTGCGGCATGGCCGCGTGCCCGCCTACACCCTCGATATCGATGAAGAACTCATCCGTCGCCGCCATGATCCCGCCCGAGCGGATGGCAAACTGGCCGACCGGAAAACCCGGGAAATTGTGGAGGCCATAAACCTCCTGAATGCCGAACCGGTCCATCAGGCCGTCTTTGACCATTTCATCGCCGCCGCCGCCGCCTTCTTCGGCGGGCTGGAAGATGACGATCGCCGTGCCGTCGAAATTGCGCGTTTCGGCGAGGTACTTCGCCGCGCCAAGCAGCATCGCGGTGTGTCCGTCGTGCCCGCAGGCATGCATTTTCCCGTCGACCTGCGACGCGTAAGGCTTGCCGGTCTTTTCGAGAATGGGCAGGGCATCCATGTCGGCGCGAAGCCCGATCACCTTGCCCGACTTGTTGGTCTTGCCGTGAATGACCCCGACGACGCCGGTCCGGCCGAGCCCCGTCACCACATCGTCGACCCCGAATCCCTTCAGCATCTCCTCGACCTTGCCGGCGGTGCGAACCACGTCGAACAGAAGCTCCGGGTTGGCGTGAAAGTCGCGCCGCCACTCGGTGATTTCGTCGTGAAACTCGGCAAAACGATTGATGATGGCCATCGATAAGGTCCTTGAAGGCAAATCAGATTGTTGGGCGAATGTGGCCTTTGCCCCGCTGCCGGTCAAGCGAGGTCGGGTTGCAGGCGGCTATCTGAGCTGGGTTCTGAAAAGGTCGCCGTTGGCCAGTGGTACGCTAAGCACATTGTCCTGCAGGCTGAAATTGCCGAACGCCGGTGCGGGCAATGCAATCGTTCCGATGGTCCTGGCACGACCACCCGCAAAGGAAAGGACAAGGAGATTGATGCGGGTCGCGTCCGGAACGATCAGTTCGAGCAATCCGTCATCGTTGAAATCGTAGGCGGCAAACATCTTTGTCTCGCCCAAGCCGATTTCGTGCGTGCTGACGCCGTCGAATGTCGTGAGCCGGACAAGCCTGCCGCCGCGCAGGGTCCAGAGTTCGAGACGCTTGACCAGATGCGGCATCTGCACAAGCGCAATATCCAGCCGCCCATCACCGGTCAGGTCGGCGATGGCGGCCGGGTTGAGCCAGCGGTGCGGCTGGCCGATGAAGGGCGTTTGCGCCACGAGTTCGAGGGCACCGTTTTTGGTCCCGAACACGGCGAGCGACGCACCCTCGCTCAGTGAGGTCATCACGACAATCGCTTCGTCGTGTCCATCTCCATCGAGATCGGCGAGCCTGACCAGCCGGTCTTCGAACACCATGTCGTTGGGAAGCGTGTAGGTGATGACGGAACCATCGCGCATGCGCACGCGCATTCCCCCCGCCTCATAGGGCCGGCCGAGCACTTGATGGTCATATCGGGTTGTGGGAAAGACGAGCCACGCCTCGGCAATGTCGCGCGCGCCGGTCGTGATTTCGGACTCGGCCAGTCTGTCCTGGTCGGTGGCGGCGGTCTGTGCGGCGGCCGGATTCAGCGGCAAAGCAAAGGTTACAAGCACGACAAGAAGGGCAAAGATTGTTGGGCGGGCGGGCATAGGCAAAGCCGGAACATGTGTGTATGAGTGCCGCGACCCTATGCCAGCTTCGCCTGCCGCAACAACGTGATCACCGATGTTTGAATCCCTGACCCAAGCCCCCGCCGACAAGATTTTTGAACTGGTCGCCAAGTTTCGCGCCGACACTCGTCCGGAGAAACTGGATCTCGGGATCGGTGTCTACAAGGACCAGGCCGGAAACACGCCGGTCATGCGTGCCGTGCGCCGCGCCGAGCAGATGATTCTCGATGCCCAGACGACGAAGACCTATGTCGGGGTTGCCGGAAACCCTGGCTTCCGCGACGCGGTGCGGGATCTTGTTTTTGGCGGCGCCGTTGCCAATGAACGCGTGGCGTCGGTGCAGGCGCCAGGAGGAACCGGTGCGCTCTGGGTGCTTATGAAACTCGTCGATCGTGCCAATAGCGGCGGGCGCGTGCTGATTTCCGACCCGACCTGGCCGAACCACGAGCCGATGCTCGAAGGTGTCGGCCTCAAGGTTGACACTTATCCTTATTTCGATCCGGCGACCCGCTCCGTGCGTTTCGACGCGTTGATGGCAAAGCTCGATGGCCTGGGGCCGAACGATACGGTTCTGCTCCACGGCTGCTGCCACAACCCGACCGGTGCGAACCTCACCGAAGCGCAATGGGATCAGGTTGCATCAAGTCTCAGACGAACCGGCGCCTTGCCGCTGATCGACCTCGCCTATCAGGGCTTCGGTGACGGCCTCGACGCGGATTCCTACGGGGTGCGCAAGGTCGCCGCGACCTGCGACGAACTGCTGGTCTCGTTTTCGGCTTCGAAGAATTTCGGGCTCTATCGCGAGCGTGCCGGCGTCAGCTTCGCGGTCGCCCGCGACAAGGCATCGGCCGCTATCGTCGGCTCGCAGATGGGCAACATCATCCGCGCGGCCTGGTCGCAAAGTCCCGATCATGGCGTCGAAATCGTGCGGCTGATCCTGACCGATCCGGACCTCAGGGCGGATTGGGAAGCCGAACTGACCGAAATGCGCGAAACCATGCTCGACAACCGCAAGCGACTGGCCGCAGCTTTGCGCAAGGCCTCAAACTCGGACGAGTATGATTTCGTGGCCGAACATCGCGGCATGTTTTCCCTGATTGGCATCAGCCCGGAAGAGGTGACGGCACTTCGGGAAAAGGACGCGGTTTATCTTATCGGCGACAGCCGCATGAACGTTGCCGGGCTTCCGCGCGACGACATGGATGCCCTTGCAGAATCGATCATCGCGGTCACCCGCGCCTGATCGGGCACCGCCTTGCGTCGTGCCGTCAGGCTGCTAAACAGAACCCGAAGCATAACTGCGCGACCTTTTAACGCGCCAAGGAGTGAGAAATGAAGTTTTTTGTGGACACGGCGGAGGTTGATGACATTCGCGAGCTGATGGAGACGGGACTGCTCGACGGCGTCACCACCAACCCCTCGCTCATCGCCAAATCCGGCCGCAACTTCCTCGATGTGGTCAAGGAAATCTGCGCCATCGTCCCCGGTCCGGTGTCCGCTGAAGTCGCCGCAACCGACCTTGCGGGCATGATCGCGGAAGGCGAGCATCTGGCGGGTCTGGCCGAAAACGTCGTGGTCAAGCTGCCTCTGACATGGGACGGTCTCAAGGCCTGCCGCCACATGACGTCAAAGGGCATCAAAACCAACGTAACCCTTTGTTTTTCCGCCAATCAGGCACTTCTCGCGGCCAAGGCCGGCGCGACCTACATTTCGCCGTTCATCGGCCGGCTCGATGACATCAATCTCGAGGGCATGCAGCTGATCGAAGACATCCGCACGATCTATGACAACTATGCTTACGCGACCGAAATTCTCGCCGCTTCGATCCGCGGCGTGAACCATGTGTCGCAGGCAGCAATCGCCGGCGCCGACGTGGCCACCATCCCGCCCGAAGTGATCCGCAAACTCGTCAGTCATCCGCTCACCGACAAGGGGCTGGCGGGTTTCGTCGCCGATTGGAAGAAGACCGGACAATCAATCCTTTAAAACCTCTGCGAACGGCATATGTTTGAGGCGGACCGTCCGGTCCGCCTTCCTTTTTCCGAAAGTCGTCCAATGGCCAATCAAGAGCTCGCCCAGTCCGTCAAAGCCGCGCTGAAATCCGTCGAAATTCCCGGAGGCGGAAATCTCGCCGATTATCCCGGTCTGAGCGAGGTCATCGTCACGCCGTCGGCGCTGGCCTTTGCCATTTCCGTCGAACCCGGCATGGAGGGCGCATTCGGGCCGGCGCGCGTCGCCGCAACCGAAGCCGCGCAACGCGTGGCCGAAGGCCGGAAGGTGCTTGTTTCGATCACGGCAGACCGGGCGCCCGGCGGCGGCCAGCAACAGGCGGTCCCCCAGACGCGGCAGGCGCCACCCGCCAAACAGGCGGTCAAGACCGTCAGGAACATCATCGCGGTCGCTTCGGGCAAGGGCGGCGTCGGCAAATCGACCTGCTCGGTCAATCTCGCCCTCGCGCTGGCCAAGCGCGGCCTCAAGACCGGCGTGCTCGACGCGGATATCTATGGCCCGTCCGTGCCGCGCCTGCTTGGCATCGAGGGTCGCCCGGCCATCCGCGAAGACGAAATGTTCGAACCTTACGAAGCGTTTGGCATTCGCGCCATGTCGATCGGCACGATGGTTCAGGGCGACCAGTCTGTCGCCTGGCGGGGTCCCATGGCCAGCTCCGCGCTGCGGCAGCTCCTTCTGGAAACCAATTGGGGCGGGCTCGACGTGCTTGTGGTCGATATGCCTCCGGGGACCGGCGATATCCAGATCACCCTTGGCCAGCAGATCGATCTTGCCGGCGCGGTCATCGTCTCGACGCCGCAGGATCTGTCGCTGATCGATGCGCGCAAGGCCATCGACATGTTCAAGCGCATGAACATTCCGATCCTCGGCATGATCGAGAACATGAGCTATTTCATCGCGCCGGACACGGGCAACCGCTACGACATCTTCGGCCATGGCGGTGCGCGCGACGATGCGGCGCGCGGTGGCATTCCCTTCCTTGGCGAAGTGCCGATCCACGGGTCGATCCGCGAGCAATCCGACCGCGGTGAACCCGTTGTCGCGAGCATGCCCGGCAGTCCCGAGGCGCAGGCCTTCATGGAAATCGCCGACCGGCTTCTGGCCAAAACCAGGTTTTCATGATCGGTGGCACGACTGCGCGACCAGCGCGCCATCGGCATCGCAAAAAAATGTAATCGATTGCAGAAATTGGCGCGCTCTGGTAACCTGATCTGAGGGCGGGCCGATTTCCTAAAGCAAAATCAGCGGTCTTTGCCCATGGGGGAATGCCATGTTCAGCATGACACGTGATGCCTTCGGGCCGGATTTTGTGTTCGGCACGGCGACTGCGTCCTATCAGATCGAAGGCGGGCAGACGGATGGCCGCGGCATCTCGATCTGGGATACGTTTTCGGCAACACCTGGCAATGTCCGTGGCGGCGACAACGGCGCAACCGCGTGTGACCACTACAACCGCTGGCCAGAAGACCTCGACCTCATCGAACGCGGCGGCTTTGACGCCTACCGGTTTTCCTTTGCCTGGCCACGGCTCATTCCGGCAGGCGTCGGCGCGGTCAATCAATCCGGCATCGATTTTTATGACCGGTTGATCGACGGCATGCTCGAACGCGGAATCCAGCCGTTCGCCACCCTTTATCATTGGGACCTGCCATCGCCGCTGCAGGACAAGGGCGGCTGGATGAACCCGGACATCGCCCACTGGTTTGCCGACTATGCCACGCTGGTCCAGCAGAAATTCGGAGACCGGTTGCAGGCGGTTGCGACCATCAATGAACCCTGGTGCGTCGCGTTCCTGAGCCATTTCCTCGGCATACACGCGCCCGGCTATCGCGACATTCGAGCGGCGGCCCGCGCCATGCATCACGTGCTTCTCGCGCATGGCACTGCGGTGAAGGCCCTGCGTGCCGAAGGTGCGAAAAACGTCGGCATCGTTCTCAACCTGCAAAAGTGCGAACCCGCGTCAGACAGCGACGCCGACCGTGCCGCCAGCGACATGTTCGATGGCGTCTTCAACCGCTGGTACCTCGACGCGATTTTCCGCGGCATCTATCCGCAGGACGTGCTCGATCGCATCGCCCCGCATATGCCCAAGGGTTTCGAGGCGGAAATGGGCACGGTTTCGGCGCCCATCGACTGGCTTGGTATCAATTATTACACGCGGTCCTTGATGGCGCATGCACCCGAGGAGCCGGTCTTTGGCGTCCGGTCCGTCGAGGGTGGGCTCGAAAAGACCGAAACGGGCTGGGAAATCTACCCCAAGGGACTTGAAGACCTGCTCGTCCGCGTGGCTTCCGAATATACGAATGGTCCGATCTATGTGACCGAAAACGGCATGGCCGAAATCGATGAGGTCGAAGATGCGCGCCGCGTCGCCTACTACGACGCGCACCTGCAGGCGGTTATGCGCGCCAAGGCCCGCGGGGCCGACATGCGGGGCTATTTCGCCTGGTCATTGCTCGACAACTACGAATGGGCCGAAGGCTACGCCAAGCGGTTTGGCCTCGTACGTGTCGACTACAAGACCCAGGAGCGTACGCCCAAGGCGAGTTACCGCGCATTTCAGGGCATGTTGCACAACGGTTGATTGAAGGGACGGCTTCAGACCGGCTCGTAAGGGGGGATCTGTGTGCTCGGTTTCATGATATCCGCGTCAACTTTTGACAGATCAAGATCGTTCCCGACAAAGAAGTGATACGGCACCAGCGTCCGGATCGGCGTTTCCGGTCGTTCGCAAAGGCTCATCAGCGTTGAAGCGATGAGCTTGCCGGCCTCCCGCAGGGAAGACCGGGCAAAGGTGAATTTGCCCTCGTACTGACTGGCATCGATATAGTGCAACTGGTCGTCCATGGTCGCGACACAGATATTCTGCCCCGCCACCCGGCCGAGTTCGCTCAGCGTCGCCTGTCCTTCGATCGCCATCAGCACCGAGGAATAGACGATTGCCGTGATGCGCGTGTCGGCGAGCGCCTGTTTGGTGAGGTTCTGCCCGGTCAGCCCCATCGGATGTCGGGAGGCGTGGATGGTCACGGTCTCGCGCGGCAGACCGAGGTCGCGAAGGGCATGGCGCACGCCGAGCCGCCGCTGGGCGGCAAAAGTGAACCGCTCGTCGCCGTTGATGAAAGCGATGTGGCGATGCCCGTTTGCGACCAGCAGATGGGTGAGCCGGTAGAAAATGCCGGCATTGTCGATGTCGACCCAGCTATATTCGCCATGCCGCTCTGTTCGCCCATGCACCACGAACGGCACATTGTGCTCGAGCAGAAAGTCGATGCGCGCATCGCCGGGCATCGGCAGATCGATGATGAACCCGTCGACGCTATTGTCCCGGACGTAGCGGTCGTAGGCCAATATCTGGCTCTCCGACGCTTCGCCAGTCATCACGATGTCGTAATGTTTTTCGCGCGCCGTATGCAGGACGCCGCCCATGACTTCGACAAAGTGGGGATCGAGAATCTTCTCGTCGTCCGAGGACTGAATCCACCCAAGACTGTGCGTGCGCTGCGTCACTAGCCGCTGGGCATTGCGATTGGGCCGGTAGCCGAGCGCCTCGGCACGCTCCTTGATCCGCGTGCGCGTGGCTTCGCCGACATCGTCGTGTCCGTTAAGCGCCCGCGATATCGTCGTGATCGACAGGTCGAGATCGCGCGCCAGGTCGCGAATCGTCACCCGTCGTCGGGCCTCTGAAAGCCGCAAGCGGCCCGTCTGGTCCATGTCCCCCCTCACTGGCTTCTGAACGGCCCCGGATGGCCGCCCACCTCCCTCGCCAGCAAAATCGTTTGCATCGAATATTCCACAGCGATATCACGCAGGCTAAAACGTTTCGGACAATCCGTCGAGGCGGAAACCGAAAATCGCTTTCGAGCGGTTTGCAAAGGGACAGCACCCAGCCCCGATGGGCGGCGGCGCACAATCAGCAAGAGGTCAGTTCCATGTTCAACATGGCTCCATCAAGTCAGTCTCAATTCGCGCAGATGCGGGCGGAAAACACCGACTGGTGGCGCGGTGGCGTGATCTACCAGATCTATCCGCGGTCCTATCAGGACCATAACGGCGACGGCATCGGCGACCTGCCGGGCATCACTGAACGCTTGCCCTATGTCGCCGAACTTGGCGTCGACGCCATCTGGCTGTCGCCGTTCTTTACCTCGCCGATGAAGGATTTCGGCTACGACGTGTCGAACTATCGCGACGTCGATTCAAGTTTCGGCACGATCGAGGATTTCGACCGGCTGGTGCAGCGCGCCCATGAACTCGGCCTGCGTGTCATCATCGATCAGGTGATTTCCCATTCGTCGGACGAACATCCCTGGTTCGCCGAAAGCCGCCGCTCGCGCGACAACGCCAAGGCCGATTGGTACGTCTGGGCAGACCCCAAGGACGATGGCACTGCACCCAACAACTGGCTTTCGATATTTGGCGGTTCCGCCTGGCACTGGGACGCGCGGCGGAAGCAATATTACATGCACAACTTCCTGTCGTCGCAGCCAGACCTCAACTTTCACAACCCGAAAGTCCAGGACGCTCTGCTCGACGAAATGCGCTTCTGGCTCGATCGGGGCGTCGACGGGTTCCGGCTCGACACGGTCAACTTCTACTTCCACTCGCAAAGTCTCAAGGACAACCCGGCCCTGCCCAAGGACCAGATCGACACCTCGACCGCGCCCGACGTGAACCCCTACAATTTCCAGAACCACCTCTACGACAAGTCGCAGCCCGAAAATCTCGCCTTCCTCGCCCGGCTGCGCACGCTCCTCGACGAGTATCCCGGCACGACCAGCGTCGGCGAAGTCGGCGATGCCCAGCGGCAGGTGGAGATCATGGCCGCCTATACGTCCGGCAAAGACCACCTGCACATGGCCTATACGTTTGATTTTCTCGGTGGCGAGTTCACCGCCGCGCATTTCGCGGAGTCGATCGACGAGGTCAACGACATGCCGGACAGCTGGCAGTGCCTGGCCTTTTCCAACCATGACGTGATGCGCCACGTGTCCCGGTGGTCACCGCCGGGCCGCGAAGACGATTTTGCCCGCGTTGCCGCCATGCTGCTGCTGACCATGCGCGGTTCGGTCTGCCTCTATCAGGGCGAGGAACTGGCACTGCCAGAGGCCGAAATCTCGTTCGAAGACATTGTCGACCCCTATGGCCGCGAATTCTGGCCGGAATACAAGGGCCGCGACGGCTGCCGCACGCCGATGGTCTGGCAGTCGGCCGCCCATCTTGGCGGCTTCACCTCGGCGCCCCGCTCGTGGCTGCCGGTCCCGGCAAACCATCTCGACCGGGCGGTGGACCTCCAGACGCGCGGCGACAATGACAGCGTCTTGCAGTTTTACCGGTCGTTTGTCGGTTTCCGGAAGTCCCAGCCGGCGCTCGTCAAGGGCTCGATCGAGGTCATCTCTTCCAAAGCCAATCTTCTCGCCTATGTCCGCGAGACCGACGGCCAGCGGATCGTTTGTGCCTACAATATGGGTTTCGACGACAACGTCACCTTCGTGCCGCCGGCGGGTCAGAAGCTCACCTCGGTCGAAGCGCCCGGATCGCAGCCGATCGCGGCAGACGGAACCGTCACTCTGCCGCCGCTGACCGGATTTGTCGGGCTTTTGACGGCACTCTGACCGCCCCTCCCGACGTTTCGCTGCGTTCGGCGGTGTGCGTCAGGATCGCGACCGGAATGATGCCGACGAGCATGATCATGAATGCGCCGAGCGCGCCCTGCTCGATGCGTCCGGCGGTGGCGAGGTCGTGCACGTAGATCGCGACGGTTTCGACGCCGAAGGGCCTCAGTACCATGGTTGCCGACAATTCCTTCATCGTTTCGATAAAGACCAGCGCCATGGCCGTCAGGATGGCCGGACTGATCAGCGGCAAGAGAATATGGCGCAGCGTGCCCCAGCGCGATTGCCCGTAGACCATGGCGGCGAGGTCGAGATTGGGCGAGATCTTGGAAAGCGCGCCATCGATCGTGCCCTCGGCCATGGCCATGAATCGGGCCGAATAGGCGTAAATCAGGGTTGCGCCACTGCCGGTGATCAGCAGACCCGTCGCTACCCCGAACCAGTCGCGCATGAACCCGTCGACCAGATTGTCCACGAACGATAGCGGCAGCAACAGGCCGATGGCGAGCACAGTACCCGGCACCGCGTAGCCGACCGAGGCGATGCGGACGAGAATACGCATCCTTTTCGCCCCTTCGAGACGCACGGAATAGGAAAGATAAAGCGCCAGCGCCGCCGTCACCAATGCAGCGCCGAGGGACAGAAAAACGCTTGTGCCGACCGCGTCGACCAGCCGCCGGTCAATGCCATCTGAAAGGTCGCGAAGTGCATTGGCGCCAAGCGTAAGGAAGGGGATGCCGAACCCGAAGATCACCGGCAGCGAACAGGCGACCAGCGCCGCCCACGCCTTGGTCCCGGAAAGACCGGTTCTCTCGAAGGGCTCGCGGGATGAGGGTGCAGGTCCGGCATGCATCTGCCCCACGCGGGCGCGCCGTTCCGCCCAGATCAACAGGCCAACCGCGATTAGGAGCGCCAGCGCAAGTTGCGAAGCGCCGGCGAGGTTGCTTTGGTTGGCCCAGAGCGTGAAGACCGAAAGGGTGAGCGTCTGCACACCCAGATACTGGATGGCGCCGATATCGTTGAGCGCCTCCATGAGGGCCAGAATGATGCCGAGTGCCAAAGCCGGTCGCGCCAGCGGCAGCAGCACACGAAAGAAGATGCGGCGCTGGGAGGCGCCGAGAATTTCAGCCGCTTCGGTGGCCCGCCGCCCCTGCAGGCGAAAGAGCACGCGAAGCGACAGATAAACATAGGGGTAAAGTACCAGACCTAGGACCATCACCGCGCCGGGCAGGCTTCGAATGTCGGGGAACCAGTAGTCGCGGGCGAGCTGGAAGCCGCCGATCTGGCGCACGAGCCCCTGGATTGGCCCGGTAAAGGCAAAGAATTCGGCAAAGGCGTAGGCGCTGATATAGGTCGGCACCGCCAGGGGCAGAACCAGTAGCCAGGCGATCACCCGCCGGAACGGGAACTCGAAAAAGCTCACCAGCCACGCACTGATTGAGCCGATGGAGCCCGCAACAAGGCTGACACCGGCAAGCAGCAGAAATGTCACCCATGCGGAACGCGGCAGGACGCTTGTTGCGATCTTGATGAAATCGTCCGGCGGACCACTGAGGGCCAGAACGACCAGCACCACGATCGGCATGGCCACGAGGCCGGCCACCACCAGCGCGCCCCAGCCCCAGCCGCCCAGAGAGAGGCCGTCGCCTTGGCGTTTGAGGGCCGGCTCTGCGGCGCTAATTGTCAAAGCCGACCCGGTCGACGAGTTCGGAGGCCAGATCGCGATATTTGGCGATGTCCTCGAGCGGCAGAGTGTCCGGATTAAGCGTGCCGAACGATTTGACGATGTCGTTGGTCGTCGCATCCGGTGAAAGCGGATATTCGAAGACCTGGTTGGCGTAGATCGACTGCGCTTCGGGGCTGGCGAGGAACTCGAGAAGCTTGCGGGCATTGTCGGGGTTGGGGGAATTCTTGGCCATCGCCATGCCGGAAATGTTCACATGCGTGCCGCGATCGTTGGCATTGGGGAAAATGACCTTGATCGCCGCGGCCCAGTCCTTCTGTTCAGGCTCTTCCTCGTTGGTCATCATCAGGCCGACATAATAGGTGTTGCCAAGCGCGATGTCGCATTCGCCCGCGTAAATCGCCTGGGCCTGTTGCCGGTCATTGCCGGTGGGCGGGTGGGCGAGATTGGCCTTCAGCCCTTCGAGCCAGGTCTGCGTGTAGTCTTCACCATGATGGGCGATCATCGAGGCGAAGAGCGCCGTATTGTAGTGGTGCTGGCCGGAACGTGTGCACACCCGGCTGCGCCATTTCGGGTCGGCGAGATCTTCGTAGGTGATCTCGGTATCCGGGACCCGGTCCTTGGACGCGTAGACGACGCGCGCACGCATGGTCAGGCCGAACCATTCGTTCCCCGGGTCGCGATAGGCCGGGGGAATGTTGGCCTGAAGCTCGTCGCTGACAACGGGTTGCGTAACTCCGCCGTCGCGAAGTTCGATCAGCCGGCCGATATCCGTCGTCAGGAATACGTCCGCCGGAGAGTTCCGGCCTTCGGCCTTGACCCGTTCCAGCATGCCGTCGCTGAAATTGAGAATGCGGGTTTCGATGCCGGTTTCCGCCGTGAAGGCATGGAGCAGCGGCACGAAGAGTTCGGGTTCCCGATAGGAATAGATGTTGACGACGCCATCGGCAAAGGCCGGACCCGTCAGGATACCGGCAACGATGCCGGCAAGCGCGCCAAGCGCCAGAATGATACGCGACATGAAGGTCTCCGTTTGACAAAGGATTCAAGGTCCCAAGCAACCCGGTCCTTTTAGCCGCTATGCTTTCGAAGTCAAGAACTGGAGAAATTTCAATGGGTTAGATTATGGTTGCAGTTTAGAAGGGTTCAAATCTTCGTGCCAAAAACTGAGCCTTTTCAGCCAGCTAGCAGGATGACTATTTATGCCCTTCTGCGACAATCAGTGCCTGCGGAACCCTGAGGGTCATCAGCGTTCCCGTGCCGCTGGCCGGCCCGACGAGCAGCGAACAGGAGTTGACCGCCAAAAGCGAGCGGGTCAAGGCCAGCCCCATGCTCGACTTGAGCGGAACCATTTCTTCGTCGCGTTTTCCCGTTTGTTCGCGGAACACGGAAAAGCGGTCGGCGAGATCATCACCGCCAGAACTTGAATCCCGGACGTGCACGGCGACTGACCCGTCATCTTCATACTGCGCCGAAAGCACAACCTTTCCGCCCGTCGATGACTGGTCGATGGCGCTGGCGAGCAGGTTGAGAAGCGCCTTGCGCATGGAGGCCCGGTCTGCCCGAACGAGCGGCAGGTTTTCCGAGACCGCACTGCGCACCAGAACCTGCCGCACCGAAGCCTGATGGCGCACCTTGGCCTCACACTCGCTGATCAGTTCCCCGAGCGAAAATGCCTTCTCGTCCGTCGGATAGGTGCCGGACTCGATCTGGGCATAATCGTCCAGTTCGTCGATCAGCCCCTCGATCTCGCGGCTCGCGGCGTTGATGTCGCGCGCGTAGTCGACATAGCGCTGAGTGCCGGCCGGCCCGAAAGCCTCGCCCTCGATCAACTGCGAAAATCCGGTGATCGTGTTGAGCGGCCGCCGTATCCCCCGGCTGAGCCGATTGAGGAGCGCGGCGTCGGGTCGGGCCTGGGAGCCCGGGCCGGTTTCGGCAGCATCGGCAACAACAAGAAGATGTGCCGCCTGCAATGAATCTGAGGGCCGGTCCGGCAGCGTCACCAACTGGGCGCGTGCGCCGCCGATCAGGTCGAGCGACAGAACCTCCGGCACTTTCGGCTCCTGATCGGTGACGCGTGCGAGATGATCGCTGAGTTTTTCGGCATCCGCCTGCTTGACAAAGAGTGCCAGCGGCCGGCCGACCAGGACCCGTTCCGGATGCCCGACGATGTCGACCACCCGCTGGTTCGCGTCGATGATGGTTCCGTGTTCATCGACGCGCGCCACGCCTTCTTGCCGCGCGGCGCTCAGCGTTTCGGTGAGAAGCACTGATTTCAGATAGCGTTCCCTTGCCGACGAGTCGTCCGCCGGCGCCGCGCTTTGCGCGGTCAGGACCAGCGCTGGCGCTGCCTGCCACGTCATGCTGTTGAGTCGCGCGTCGACCCTGACCGGCACGCCGTCTGCCGATATCAGCCGCAGAACCGGCCCCGCCGTGGTGCCGTCGTCACCTTCGTGGGGGAAGATGCGACCGAGCCCCAGCGCGCGCAGGGAATCGAGCGAGTCGCAGCCGACGAGCTGGGTGAAGGCGCGATTGGCAAAGAGGATGTCGGAGTCACGAAAGATCATCACCCCGACCGGAAGCCGGTTGAGCACCACGAGATCGCCGTCGAGGGCGACCGGACTTGCCGGCGGATTTGTTGGCGCCGCCGCTGCGGCAGAACGTCCGTCCCCATCACGGCCTTCACCGGAAACGCGTTCATTGAGAATTTTGGCCAGCTCATCGAAATTGTAGCGCGCGGCTTTGTCGACTTCAGCTTGCCTCTGCGCCGTGCGTTCGGGCTCGCCGGGATTCTGATCCGAGCCGGTTTCTGGCTCTTGCGGTTCGGCTGCGAGTTCGGCATCGAGCGCCGCCGCGACGGCCGTCAACGGCGCGGTGGCGACGGGTGCCTGATCGTCTTGCGGAAATGCCGCTGCCGCGGGTTCGGGCGCAAGGTTGGTCCGCCGAACAGGCCCGCGACCCACGACCCGCCAGATCTCGGGCTGGGATGTCGCTTCTTGTTCCGAAGGGTGTTCGGGGTCCGCCATCGGCGGAAGCCTATCACCATCGTCTCCGGAATGCTCAACCGCCTCGGTTGGGCCAGATTCGCCAGCAAACTCGTCTGTTTCAGGCTCCGTCGAGGGAGCGGTGAGTTGTGATGGGACGTGCGCATCGCCCGCGCCTTCTGAAGGAAGTTCAAGTTCTCCAGGAACCGTCGGCGGCACTTCCCCGGAATCCTGTCCCGTGGCACTCAGTGCAGTGAATTCTTCCGGCAATTCCTCGTCTTCCGGACCAAGCGGAGTGAAGAGGGTGCCGGTGCCTTCGAAACGCGAAATCAGGCGGCTGAGACTGCCGCCTCCTTCGAAGTCCTCGTCGTCTTCCGCTTCCCATCCCTCGGCATCCTCAGCAAAAGGCGGTACCGCCTCCGCTGACTCAGTTTCGATTTCGGTCTGGTCCGCATCGGCGTCGCTGGCATTGGCGATTTCAACCGGTGGTGTTGCGAGCGCTGGCTCGGCCGCCACCACAACGGGTTTCTGCTCTGGTTCGCCCGTCAATTCGAAGAGTTTCAACCCCGCGCCGAGATCCGATACTTCCCACATTCGGGCATCGTCGAGATTGTCTGAATGGGCGAGCTCCAATGCCGAACCTGCACCGCCAAGGATACGTCCGTTTCCATCCGCAATCACGTAGGCGGTGTTCACCGGAAGGAGCGAAAAGGTCTGGGGTGGCAAGCCGTCACGCGTCGCGAACAGTGCCTCGTCGATCGGATCGATGCCGACCGTCAGGAGGCAGGTTTCGGCGTTCTGCAATTCCACCGGCGCGCAGGAACAGGTCAGGGAAACTGGATGCCCGCAGGCGACGAACGGGATGCGGGCCCGGTTGGCCGCGCTGAAAAGACCGAGGCGCAAAAGCCGTTTGATCTGGCCTGCGATGGGCGCGAATTCGGCCTCGTCGCAATGCGATTGGGCAAAAAGCCGTGCTGCGTCATTGGCCCAGAGCGGCTGATCGCCCTCGCGTGGCCAAAGCCACGCCGGGCGCCGGTCACCGGCGAGTCCGATGAGCCTTTGGCCTGCCGTCGATGTGAACCAACTCGCATACATGAACACAACTCACCAGCCGGCGCGCGGCCCTTCCGGCATCGGACCCGGCGCGCGCGGCAAGTCGATTGATTTACCGTTCATTAAGTATAGAGCATGGCGCGAAGAGGTCCAGCTAACCGCCAATTTTCCGGCCTTTCTTAGCGTTTGTTGGTTAAGACGCCGCGGTGCATTTCGGTCTTGTCAGCCTTGCCATCCCGACATATGTTCCGCGCCATTCCATGCCGCCTTAGCTCAGTTGGTTAGAGCGCTAGATTGTGGATCTAGAGGTCCCCCGTTCGATCCGGGGAGGCGGTACCATTCCATTCACATCACGATGACCTTGGTCCCGACGCCAACCCGGCTGTAAAGGTCGATGACGTCCTGGTTGGTCATGCGAATGCAGCCCGACGAAACGTTCTGGCCGATGGTCCAGGGCTGGTTGGTGCCGTGAATGCGGTAAAGCGTCGAGCCGATGTAAAGCGCGCGGGCACCCAGCGGATTGTCTTCGCCACCTTCCATATATTCAGGCAGGCCGGGTTGCCGCTGGCGCATTTCGACAGGTGGCGTCCAGCCGGGCCATTCGCGCTTTGCTGTGACATTGTGCGTGCCGGACCATTCGAACCCGTCGCGAGCCACCCCGATGCCGTAGCGAAGCGCCCACCCGTTGCCGAGCACGAGATAGAGGTAATGCTGGCCGGTATTGACCACGATCGTGCCAGGCCGCTCGCCCGTGCGGTAGGGGACGACTTGGCGCAGAAAGCTTGGATCGGGCGTCGCGTTGACCCGAAGGGTGAGCCCGTTCGTCGGCGTGCCGGTCGTCAGCGCCATACCTGCGGGTGGCGGAAAGGCGATCTGCGCCGGAGCGGCGAATACGCTCGAAACGAGCAGGGGCAGGGCAAGGCCAAGCGCCGTGGCGCGCGCCAGAAACTTTTGAGTCCGCATCTCTCTCCCTCACGCAAAACAAATCAGGAGTCGTGGTGACTCAATGGTGCACGGAACTGGAGAATATTGCGTGAAAGGGCTTGGTTAATGTTTTGCCAAGCACGATGGTAAACGCAATTCAAATAGCGTCGCCGGGTATTGGGAACCACTCAAAGAAAGATCTGATCGTCTTCTTCCGGAACGCTGCCCTCAACCCGAACGGGCGCCGCCGGCAGGTGATCGTGATCCCGAAGTGCCGCCCAGATGGTGCGCAACATCACCCCGTCTTCGAACGGTTTGACCAGTGCGTGCTGCAAGCCGAGATCCTTGATGCGCCGCACATTGTCCCGGGTCGCATAGGCCGTGCAGACCACCACCGGCACGTCATATCCGAACTGGCGCATCAGGCGCACAAGGCCCGCGCCGCTGATTTCGGGCATGTACCAGTCCATCAGCACGATGTCGGTCTTGTTGCTGCGCAGAAAGTCGAGAGCTTTGACGGCGTCCTTGACACCTTCGACCCGGCCGACGCCAACCCTCTCCAGACTTGTCGACAAAAGGATACGCCCGTAATCATTGTCATCGACAATGAGAACGGTCAGGTCCTCAGGTGCCCGCATGCCCAATCTCCATCCCTTCATCGCCCCGCGCGGCGATGGTTCCCCGGTGAATGGCCCCGCGCCAGTAAGGGTATTCCGATACCGAAGTCAAGCGGACCCGTTCGCGCCATGACGAACAGCGACAATTCGGCGCCATGCCCCTGGGCCACAAGCGACCCGCTCTATGTCGGCTACCATGCGCATGAGTGGGGACGGCCGGTTACAAGCGATGTCAGGCTCTACGAAAAACTCTGCCTTGAAGGATTTCAGTCGGGCCTGAGCTGGATCACGATCCTTAGAAAGCGCGAGAACTTCCGGCGAGCCTTTGCCGGCTTCGATTTTCATCAAGTTGCCCGCTTCGGCGAGGCGGACGTGGCCCGTTTGCTGCAGGACGAAGGCATCATCCGCCATCAGGGAAAGATCCGCGCGACCATCGCCAACGCCGCCGCAGTTCTGGATGTCGTCAGCGAATTCGGCTCGTTCGCAGCTTATATCTGGCGCTTTGAGCCGGCGCCTGCCGAACGGCCGGGGGACTATTCGTGGGAGACTCTTCGAACGGTTACGACCTGCGACAGCGCCGCGCGTCTTTCCAAGGATCTCAAGAAACGCGGGTTCAAATTTGTTGGCCCGACCACCTGTTACGCCTTCATGCAGGCCATGGGCATGGTGAATGACCATATCGACACCTGCCCGTGTCGAGTGGAAGCCGAAGCGGAGCGGTCAGTGCTGAAACGGCCCACTTAGGTCAGGCTGAAACGCGCTTCTGCTTGGCGAGGATGGCGACGGCGACCCCGCCGATGATCAGGGCGCAGCTCGCGACGAACCTGAGGCTGAGGCTTTCGCCGCTGAGCCCGACGCCGCCAATGGCGGCGAGAGCGGGCACGGACAGTTGCACGATGGCGGCCTGCGTCGAGCTCAAACCGCGCAAGGCCTGATACCAGATCGCATAGCCCATCGCCGAAGTGACGACGCCGGACAGTGCTGCCAGAACCATCCCCCACGGGCTCGCATGCAGTCCTGAGAAAAAGACGGCGAATACCAGAAGTGCCGCCGGCACCGAACGCAAGAAGTTTCCTGCGGTCGCACCAAGGGGATTGCTCGCACCACGTCCCCTCAGTGAATAAATCCCCCAGGCGACACCGGCCACGCCCATGAGTGCCGCACCCAGCGGGTCCGGCGCCGAGACGCCGGGCGAGACGAGCCAAACGAGCGCGGCGAAAGCGATGGTCAGCCCCGCCCACTCCAATGGAACTGGCCGATCACCCTTATAGAGCGCCCACCCGATCATGCTTGCCTGGACGGTCGCGAAAAGGATGAGCGCACCTGTGCCCGTGTCGAGCGCCAGATAGGCGAACGAAAAGGCCGCGGCGTAAGTGATCAGGGCAAGCCCCGAAATCCAGCTTCCCGCCTTGGGCAGGAGCGGCCCATTTGGACGCCAGACCATCAGCGAAAGCGCAAGCGCCCCGGACGCAAGCCGGATCAGCGTATAGCTGGCTGGGTCAATCAGGTCCTGCCCGAGCGCCATGCGGGCCAGAATCGAATTGGCCGCGAAAGCCAGCATGGCGATTGCCGTAATCACAAGATGCATGCCGGCCCCCAGAGTTCAGGCACCTAAACTAGCACATGCCCGCGCCGGCGATAGCCGGTCCGATAACCGCTCGGGCGGCACTCTCAATAATAGTTGAACCTGTTTCCGCCAACGCGCGTCCAACCGGTACGAGCCGTTGGCCAGATGCCTTCGGCGGGACCATTCGGAAGGAACAGATCAATGACCAGACTGACCGCACGATTTGTCATCGCCACCGCGATTCTGGCCTATACCGGCACCTCGGTTGTCGCCGGACCGCTTTTCACCATCGGCAAGAATCTCAATCCGCAACCGGCACTCGCCAATGTGCACTCTCCACTGGTGGACCCGGGTATTCTCCGCCAGATCGCTTGTCCTGACCTCAAGGTCTCGGCCAGCCAGCACCCGAACCCCGATGGATCGATCGCCGTTGAAGTGCGCGTCGCCAACATCTCGACGGCTGATTATGTGTCCGATCCCGCGCAACAGATGCTTGTCATCGAGGGTCACAATGGCGGCCATTCCGGCATGATGCGCTTCGCGGAACTGGCGAGCGGCCGCTTCATCCAGTGGAACGACACTTTCGAGCCTTTCGAATTTCCCGCGACCTACAACGCCTATGTCGCGTTCGATCCCGACATTCTTCTCGACGGCAATCCGCAGAATGACGACTGCCGTGCATCGAACAATCAGGCATCGCTCACCACAGCCCGGTGACCGCCTGATGGGCGGGTGGCGCCCCCGAACTCCTCCACCCGCCCACCCTTTTTGACCTCCCCCGTGCAACTGCCCCGGCTTCGGCCGGGGATTTTCTTTCTCTTCCAGAAAAAGGATCGCAACAAAGTCCAAACTCGTGTGTATTCTTGCGATGTACGGCGGAATGCCAAATCTTTGAACCTTGTGGCGCCATGAAGCGTCAAATGAATACGGCTGGAACGGAATGGAACCGGACGAAACGGACAAGGCGCTTCTGGGGCGGATTTCGGCGCGGGACAGCGGTGCACTTCGCATCCTCTACACGCGCCACAATGTCCGGCTCTATCGCTTCCTCGTCCGGCTGACCGGCAACGAGGCCCTGGCGGAAGAATGCGTCAACGAGACGTTTCTGAAAGTCTGGCTGAAGGCCGAGAGTTTCGGGGGGCAGTCTTCGGTTTCAACCTGGCTGTTCACCATCGCGCGCAACGAGGCGCTGAGCCACCTGCGCAAACGCCGCGAAGCCCCGCTCGACGAGGAACAAGCGGCCCAGATTGAGGATGAAAGCGATACCCAGGACGTAACCGCAGCGAAAAAGGACAAGTGCGCCGTCATGCGGCTCTGCATCGACAAGCTCAGCCCCGCCCACCGCGAAATCATCGATCTGGTCTATTATCAGGACCTGTCGGTGGCAGAGGTGGCCGAGGTGGTCGGGATCCCGGAGAACACGGTCAAGACCCGCATGTTCCACGCCCGCAAGCAATTGTCCGAACATTTTCGCCGCCACGGGATCGATAGAGGTTGGCCATGACCGATGAAGTGAACGACATCGATAGCAGAATTCCCGACGAAGCCGAGCTTTTGCTGCCCTGGTACGTCAGCGGCCGGATTTCGCCCGACGACAAGCGAAAGGTCGAATCCTGGCTCACGGAAAACCCCGATGCCAGCGCCCACCTGGCCCGCGCCAGCGAGGAAATGGACCTCACCTTCGCCGATGCCGAGGCGCTGGGTCAGCCAACCCGCCAGAGCTTTGACGCCCTGATGGCCCGGATCGAACCCAAAACCGCAAAATCCGTTGCGTCGGGCTGGATCGACCGTCTCTGGGCCGGCCTGTCGCCGCGCTACGCACTGGCCGGTATCGCCGCGCTCTTTCTGCTGGTGCTCGCGCAGGGTGCGATTATCGGACTTCTGACCAGCAGTTCTTCGGGCCCTGCCTTTCAGGTTGCCGGGGCTGAAACCGCAGTCGGGCCGCAACAGAAGGCCCTCGTGGCTTTCGTGCCCGGCGTGTCGCTGGCCGAGATCACGTCGGCGCTCGACGATTTGCGCCTGCGCATCATCGACGGCCCGGCCCCGGGCGGCATTTATACCATCGCCGCACCAGACACGGACGCCGGCAAAGCTGCCCTGGCGAGCCTTTCTGCCAATGCCGCGCTGGTGACCTTCTTCTCCGAGAGCGACTGATCAGATGCGCGCGCTGCTGCTCGCGACGGTTTTGCTTGCGCTGGCGGTCTCCGGGACCCTGGCGCAGGTCCGTGTACCGCCGGTCGTAAACCCGGTTCTGGTTGCGCCGACGACGCCGATCACCACCATTCGGATCCCACCCACGACCACGACGCCCCCGGCCAACACGCCGCCAACGACGAACCCGATCATCGTCACGCCACCCACGAACCTTCCGCCACCCCAGCAGTCCGGCAACCCCAACCGGCCGAACAAGAACCAGAACACCAACCGGCCGACGCCAACGACGACCGTGCCGGTAACACCCCAAGTCACCGAACCCGCAACGCCACCGGCGCGACAGATCGTCTATCGCCGCGTGCCGCTGCCGCTGCCGCGCCCCGAACTGCGCGAGGTGCCCTATCCGGTCGCACGTCCCTTGCTGACCCTCGGACGGGCCGCGATCATCGACGCGCCGTTCGAACCCCAGACGCTGGTCGTCATGGTGCCGAGGCGCGACGCCGGCGCGCTGCTCAGCGCATTGATGGCGGAATATGGCTTTGAATTTGTCGACGCCGCGCCTCTCGACGTTCTTGGCGTCAGTCTGGCCAAGCTTCGTCTCCCGGACGGGTTGGACCCGGCCGAGGCAACGTGGCTGCTCGCGGCCGATCCGCGCGTTTCCTCGGTCCAGCCCAACTACCTGTTCGAAGTTGCCGACGGCGAAAGCCGGGACGTGATGCGCGCCCTGCAATATGCGCCGCAGAAAATGGACCTGCCCGACGCTCATCTGATTTCGACCGGTGAGGGTATCACCATCGGCCTGATCGACACCGCCGTCGATCCGGCGCAGCCGGAATTGACCGGAACCCTTCGCGACCGGCTCGACGTCCTCGGCGGCGACCCGGTTTCGCTCGATCATGGCACGGCAATGGGCGGGCTGATCACCGCCCACGATCTGCTCGACGGCATCGCCCCCGATGTGAAGCTTTTGTCCGTCCGCGCCTTCGATGCCGACACGTCGGGAAAGGTCACATCCAACAGTTTTGCCCTGGCCGAGGCCATCGACAAGGCGATCGGGGAGGGGGCCGACCTGCTCAATTTCAGCTTTGCCGGTCCGCGCGACCCGCTCGTGCTCAAGGTCGTCGACCAGCTTGAAGCGATGGATGTGCCCATCATTGCCGCCGCCGGCAATAACGGACCCGACGCGCCGCCGGTCTATCCCGCCGCCCATCGCCATGCCATCGCGGTGACTGCCACCGACAACAAGGACGAGGCCTTTTTCGGCGCCAATCTCGGTATGTATGTCGAAATCGCTGCACCCGGCGTCGATATTCTCTCGCCCGCACCGGAAGACCGCTATCGCCTCGAAACCGGCACGTCGGTTGCAACTGCGCACGTAAGCGGCATTGCCGCGCTTGTGCTGGCGGTGAAACCGGGACTTTCGACCGCTGGCCTGCGCGCCATTCTCGAAGAAGCCTGCCGCGATCTCGGCCTACCCGGCCGCGATGAAGTCTATGGCGCCGGGCTGATCGACGCCGCCAAGGCGGTTGAGCTGGCCGCGTCCTGATTGAGACTCGGCGTTTGCGCCAGTGTGTCCGTGGCGCATCAGTCATAAGAAGACTGCGACAGGCTGTCGCATTTTGCTTGATCGGTCGTCACGGCGCGGCTATCAGCCCCGAACCTTCAACTCAAACAGGGAGCGCGCAACATGGTCGCTTGTCACCATCACCACATTGCTGTGTCGGTTGCCGTTTCGTTTGAAGGGCATTTTGGACGGTCGCATTTCGGGGCCACTGGCCTTTCCGTTCTCGCCTGACGTCTGACGTCAGAACCCCGCCGGTCGATCCGGCAACCCAACCAGCACCAACCATCATCTGAACCAACGCGTTTGCGCGTCTGAACGGGTTTGCGGCTCGCCGCTTTGTCCCTTCCGGCCGCCGGCGCGGCAAAGGAGGGGCATCATGCCCGCTGCTATCATGACTCGTGAAAATGCCTTCGTGTCCAGGCCGCTGGACAATCATCGCGTGAAATCCGCCTGGTTCCCCGACCTCGTAAAACTGTTCCGCCTCCATCCGCGACCGCATGCGGACCGTCTGAGCAACCATTTGCGCAGGGATATCGGCCTCGAGCCGGTTCGGGAGCCGAAACCGTGGCAGACCTATTTGCGCTAATCCCGGCCCAGCCGATCGCCAGTCCGGATGCCGAAAAGGCCCCGGATCAGGTCCGGGGCAGCGCGGGTTCGGGTTTCAGGAAGAACCTCCAACTCGCGCAGTCCCGGCCTTTGCCATGCAAAGAGCCGGGACCTCGTTCCGTCGCGCACCAACCCATCCTCCGCGCCTTGCCCATTGGGGGCCAATCGATTAGGTAGGCGCCAATTCCCCCGGCCCGAAACCCTTTTGAGGACCGCACCAAATGGCCAAAGCCGACAAGCGCGTCGCCGCCCGTCTGCCGCGCGGATTCGAAGACCGCGACGCCGCTGACATCGCCGCCACGGACAAGATGATTGCGACCATTCGCAAGGTCTATGAGCGCTACGGGTTCGACCCAATCGAAACCCCATTCTTTGAATATACCGAGGCGCTCGGCAAGTTCCTGCCCGACGAAGACCGGCCCAACCAGGGCGTGTTCTCGCTGCAGGACGACGACGAACAGTGGATGAGCCTCAGATATGACCTGACGGCGCCGCTCGCCCGCCATTTCTCCGAAATCTATCAGGACGCCGCCAAGCCCTATCGCACCTACCGGCTCGGCTATGTCTTCCGCAACGAAAAGCCCGGCCCCGGCCGCTTCCGCCAGTTCATGCAGTTCGATGCCGACACGGTCGGCGCTGCCGGCCCCGAGGCCGACGCCGAAATGTGCATGATGATGGCCGACACGATGGATGCCCTCGGGCTGGAGGGGAAGTATGTCGTCAGGGTGAACAACCGGAAGGTGCTCGACGGGGTGCTCGAGGCGGCGGGGGTGACCGATGAGGGTCAGAAGCTGACGGTCCTTCGCGCGATCGACAAGCTGGACAAATTTGGTGGTGACGGCGTTGCGCTGCTGTTGGGAAAAGGTCGTGAAGACGAATCTGGTGCATTCACACGCGGAGCAGGACTTTCATTACCGAACATTCAAAGAGTTCTTCAATTCCTCGACTACGCTCCGACATTTTCTGGGGCATATGAAGGAAGTCGATACCAGCACTTTCAGTCAGGAGTCGAAGGAAATGAGCAGAAACTAAAGTGGCTCGATGAGTACGCCGGACTCCCTTCTTCTGGACATGAAGGCGTTCAAGAACTCAAGGCGATGCAGGCGCTGTTCGATGCTGCCGACTATAAGAATGACCAAATAAAAATCGATCCCTCAGTCGTCCGCGGCCTCGAATATTACACCGGCCCGGTCTTCGAGATCGAACTGACCTTTCCGGTCACCAATGAAAAGGGGCAGGAGGTTGTCTTCGGCTCCGTCGGCGGCGGCGGGCGCTATGATGGTCTCGTTTCGCGCTTCAGGCCCGAGGCGACGCCGGCGACCGGCTTTTCCATCGGCGTGTCGCGTCTCGCGACCGCGCTCAAGCTCACCGGCAATCTCGGCACCGAGGAAACCTTTGGCCCCGTCGTGGTTCTTGTCATGGACAAGGATCAGGTCGCCGGCTACCAGAAAATGGTCTCCGAACTGCGCAGGGACGGCATTCGCGCCGAACTCTTCCTCGGCTCCACCAAGAATTTCGGCAAGCAGGTCGCCTATGCCGACAAGCGTAACTCGCCGGCAGTTATCATCGAGGGCAGCGACGAGCGCGCTCGCGGCGTCGTCCAGATCAAGGACCTGATCGAGGGCAAGAAGGCCGCCGCCGCCATCTCCGACAATGCCGAATGGAAATCCGAACGCCCCGGCCAGTTCGAGGTCACCCGCGCCGATCTCGTCACCGAAGTCAGAAAGCTCCTGGCCACCTACGGCATCGGCAAATCCTGACCAATGTCCCGCACAGCCAAAACATCTGACCGCTCCTTGTCCCTCATGGTGAGCTTGTCGAACCACGAGGGATCAATCCTCACGCTTCGGCAGACGCAGAATGAGGATCTGGCGGCGCACAGTTGGTCCGGAGGCAACGGATGATGCCCGCCGCCACCGAAATCATCAGAAAACTTGGTGCGGTGCTCGACACCTACG
Source organism: Hyphomicrobiaceae bacterium (assembly GCA_020638095.1). Taxonomy (GTDB): domain Bacteria; phylum Pseudomonadota; class Alphaproteobacteria; order Rhizobiales; family Devosiaceae; genus JACKJF01. The sequence goes on from JACKJF010000003.1 coordinate 1,235,562, forward strand.
TGCCCGAGCGCACCGAGCCGGACCTGCTGGTTCCGGCCAATGATTATTTCGAACTGGCGGGCGAGGAGTTCGGGCGGCGGTTGATGCTGACTACGGGCGTCGACGGCCACGATTATTGCCTGCGGCCCGATTTCACCCTGCCCGTGGCCCAGAACTTCCTGCGTTCCGGCGCGCCGGGTGCCGCCTCGTTCGGTTATTGGGGCAAGGTCTTTCGCCAGCGCAGCGACGGGCCGGCGGAGTTTACCCAGATGGGGCTCGAACTTCTTGGCCACGACGACGCGGATGCCGCGCTCGACAAGGTGCTGCGCTTCGTCGTCGATGGTCTCGAGGCCGCCGACCTTCGCAACCTGACCCTGACCTTTGGTTCGGTCGCCCTCTTTGAGGCGCTGCTCGGCGGTGCCGATATTCCCGCCGTCTGGCTGCCGCGCCTCCGCCACCGGTTTGGCAATCCCGAGGCGCTCGATGCCCTTCTGAACCGGCTCGGCAGCGCGCCGGTTGCGGCTGAAGTCGCAATTCCGAACCGTCAAAGCCTCATCGCCGAAATCACCGAGCAGATGGTTGCCGACGGGCTGAGCCTGACCGAAGGCCGCACGCCCGCAGAAATCGCCAACCGGTACATCGAACAGCGCGAGCTAGATGCCGCGCGCGTACCTTCGGAAACGCTGGCGCTGCTGCGGGACTTTCTCCAGGTTTCCGGCACGGTAGAATCGGCTGTCGCCCGCGTGACCGATCTCGCCGCCGCGTCAGGCACCGACCTCTCGGCGCCGGTTGAGACCCTGATGCGGCACGCCGAAAATCTCGCGACCTTCGCGCCCGGCATGATCCTCAATTTCGCGGCAGGTTTCGCGCCGCGCCTTCACTACTATACCGGCCTCGTATTCGAAGTGCGGGGCAGGGGCACCGATGTCCTTGCTTCGGGCGGTCAATATGACCGGCTGCTGAGCGCCCTCGGCGCCCCGGGCGAAATCGCTGCCTCTGGTGCGGCCATGTGGATCGAGCGCATCGTGGAGGCGGCAAATGCCTGACCTCATTCTTGCTTTGCCCTCAAAGGGACGCCTTGAAGAACAGGCCCGTTCGACGTTCGAAAAAGCCGGGTTGAAGATCACGCGGCCGGGTGGGGCGCGCGCCTATCAGGGCGAGCTTGGCGGCCTTGACGGCGTGACGGTCCGATTTCTTTCCGCCGGAGAAATTGCGCGGGAACTGACCCGCGGCAATATTCATGTCGGGGTGACGGGCGCCGATCTGATCCACGAAGTCTCCGAGGCCGCGCCGCATCAGGTGATTTTCGCCAAGCCTCTGGAGTTCGGCGAAGCGGACGTGGTGATCGCCGTGCCCGACGCCTGGCGCGATGTCACCCATGTCGACGATCTCAGCGATGTGGGCGCCGATTTCGCTGCACACAAGACGCGCTGGCTGCGCATCGCCACCAAATACGTCAACCTGACGCGCGCCTTTTTCGCCCGTCACGGCATCGCCGAGTATCGCATCGTCGAAAGCCTCGGCGCGACCGAGGCGGCACCCGCCAATGGCTCCGCCGACCTGATCGTCGATATCACGACGACCGGCAGCACCCTGCGCGCCAATGGCCTCAGGGTTCTCGAAGACGGGGTGATCCTCAAAAGCCAGGCCAATCTCGTCGTGTCGAAAACGGCGACATGGGATGCGGCCTCGCGGCAGGTCCTCGACGAAATGTTGAGGGCATTTGGGGTTGCGACGCTCGACCTGAAGGCCTGAACGCATTCCGTTCGACCTGCGTTAACCCGCGCCGTGCTAAAAGCCACCGAACGGATTCGCGTGGGATTGAACGGCCAGATGACAGAGCCGGATTGCGAACTCAGCATCATCATGCCCTGCCTCAACGAGGCGGAGACCATTGTCACCTGCATTGAGAAGGCGCTGGGCTTTCTCAAGCGCACCGGCATTGCTGGCGAGGTCATCATCGCCGACAACGGGTCGACCGACGGGTCTCAGGATCTTGCCATCGATGCGGGCGCACACGTTGTCGACGTGGCTGAGAAGGGCTATGGCGCCGCCCTTTCCGGCGGCATTGCGGCCGCCAAAGGCAAATATGTCATCATGGGAGACGCCGACGATTCCTATGATTTCTCGCGCCTCGAGGCCTTTGTCGAACGCTTGCGAGAAGGCGACGATCTCGTCATGGGCAACCGCTTCGAGGGCGGCATCGCCCCCGGCGCCATGCCGCCGCTTCACCGCTACTTCGGCAACCCCGTCCTCTCCTATGTCGGGCGCCTGTTCTTCGGCTCGAAGATCGGCGATTTTCACTGTGGCCTGCGCGGCTTCAACCGCCAGTCGATCCGCAACCTGAATCTCAGAACCACCGGCATGGAATTCGCCTCTGAAATGGTGGTGAAGGCAACGCTTACCGGCCTTCGCATCTCGGAAGTGGCAACCACGCTCAGCAAGGACGGCCGGTCGCGCGCGCCGCACCTGCGCTCCTTCCGCGACGGCTGGCGTCATCTGCGTTTTCTTCTGCTCTTTTCGCCGCGCTGGCTGTTCCTTTATCCGGGCATCACCCTGCTGCTGATCGGCATCTTCGCGACCGGCGCGCTTCTGCCGGGCCCCTTCAAGATCACCAACCGCATCGAACTTGACATTCACACCCTTCTGATCGCGTCGATGTTCGTGCTTGTCGGCGTGCAGGCCATTTCCTTTGCCCTCATCGGGCGGCGCTTCGCCTCGCGCTACGGCTTCATTCCGCCGTCACGCGTCTTCGACCGGATTCTCGAGGCCTTGTCGCTTGAACGGATCCTCGTCTTTTCCGCCATCGTCATCGTCGCTGGCATTGTTGGCATCGCCTGGGCCGTCGGCCGCTGGGCCGAAACCGATTTCGGGCGTCTGGCCTATGGCGACATGATGCGCTGGATGATTTTCTCGGTCACGGCCATCGTCGCCGGCATGCAGACCATGCTGACCGGCTTTCTCTCGTCGATGATCAATATTCCGCTCTACGAGCGCCGGGTGACCGACATTGCCCATCCGGACCACCAACGCCGCGCCGCCGACAAGGTGGCGGAGTGATATTCGGCTATGACGGCCTGTTGCTGGCCGGGCTCGCCCTGGTCGGGCTTGCCGCCGGTTTCGTCGATGCGGTGGCCGGCGGCGGCGGGCTGATCGCGCTGCCCTCACTGCTTGCCGCGGGGGTTCACCCCGTGGCGGCCCTCGCCACCAACAAGCTTCAGGGATCGATCGGTACCTTCATCGCGGCCCTGACTTACTGGCGGAAAGGGCTGGTTGATCTCAGGTCCCTCGCCATTGCCATCGTCGCCACTTTCGCCGGCGCTTATTTGGGCTCGGCCTCGGTCAAGGCCATTGACGTCTCCGCGCTCCGCCAGGTCGTGCCATTCGCGCTCATTGCAATCGCGCTCTATTTTCTCGTTGCGCCACGCCTTGGCGACGAAGACCGCGCCCAGCGCCTTGCGCGCGGGTTCATCCCGGTCATGGGCTTTTGCATCGGCTTTTACGACGGCATTTTCGGTCCCGGCACCGGGTCGTTCCTGACCATTGGTTTTGTGGTTCTTTTCGGTTTCGGGCTGACGCGCGCCACGGCCAACACCAAGGCGCTCAATTTCGTCTCCAACGCCGCTTCTCTTGCCCTTTTCATTCCCTCCGGCGATGTGCTTTGGCCAATCGCGCTTGCCATGGCCGCGGGACAGATCATCGGCGGTTACCTCGGTGCCCATGCCGGCATCCGCCATGGCGCACGCTTCATCCGCCCGCTTGTGGTTGTCGTCTCGATCGTGATGGCGCTTAGGCTTTTGTTCTGGAACTAGGGCGCGCAGGTCTCGGGCACGTGCACGAAATAGGGCTCGTCGACGTGGTCGAGGTTGGCTTCATAAAGATGAAGACCTTCGAACGGGGGCTCCTGAATCGTCGGTTCCGCGATGCGGAGGAAGAAACAGCCGGCAAAGGCGGTTGCCGTACCGTCCTGCTGCCAGGCGTTGATTGCCACCGGAACCGCGTGGAAGGCGCTGCCCGCCGCGCCTTCGGACTGGACATTGCCGATATAGAGATCGACGAAAAGGGTTCCCTCGAAGCCGTTGACGAAACTGTCATAGGACTGGCCGGGCTTGCCGTCCGCCCCCCAATAGGACCAGGCGCGGGCATATTCGTGGCGGTTGAGTGCGTTATAGTAGGACCGGACCAGAGAGACCGGGTCATTGCGCTGGTCGATATAGCTCAGTTCGTCGGCCATGGCCGTGTCGCCGACCAGCGCGCCGAGAGCAGGAACCATCGCCTGGGCGACGAGTTTGGCCTTTTTGATGAGGGCGGACTTGGTCATGGCAACCTCCTGCGTTGCCGTCAGAGGATCATGCGAAAGAGTCCGATTTTGGGCGCCAAGGGGTCAGGACTTTGGCAAAAACATTAACAATTCAAAAAGAAAGGCGCCGGAAATATCCGGCGCCTTCGTTCGAGACTTGCTCTGAAACGGCTTAGAAATCCATGCCGCCCATACCACCCATTCCGCCGGCCGGCATGGCCGGTTCGTCCTTCTTCGGCACTTCGGCAACCATCGCTTCAGTAGTGATCAGAAGCGAAGCAACCGAGGCGGCATCCTGAAGGGCGGTGCGCACGACCTTGACCGGGTCGACAATGCCGAGCTCGATCATGTCGCCGAATTCGCCGGTCTGGGCGTTGTAGCCATAAGTGCCGGACTTGTTGTCGAGCACCTTGCCGACGATCACCGAAGCCTCGGCGCCGGCATTGGCCGCGATCTGGCGCAGCGGACCCTGAAGGGCGCGCCTGACGATGCCGATACCGGCATCCTGGTCGGAATTCTCGCCCTTGGCCGAAAGGTTGCTGGAGGCGCGCAGCAGGGCGACACCGCCGCCGGCCACAATGCCTTCTTCAACCGCGGCGCGGGTCGCATTGAGTGCGTCCTCGACGCGGTCCTTGCGTTCCTTGACTTCGACTTCCGTCGCGCCGCCGACCTTGATCACCGCAACGCCGCCGGCGAGCTTCGCCAGACGTTCCTGCAGCTTTTCGCGGTCATAGTCCGAGGTGGTCTCCTCGATCTGCGCCTTGATCTGGTCGACGCGGCCGGTGATGTCGTCCTTGGAACCCGCACCATCGACGATGGTGGTGTTTTCCTTGGTGATGTCGACGCGCTTGGCGGTGCCCAGCATGTCGAGGGTTACGTTCTCGAGCTTGATGCCCAGATCTTCGGAAATTACCGAACCGCCGGTAAGAATGGCGATGTCTTCGAGCATGGCCTTGCGGCGGTCGCCAAAGCCGGGAGCCTTGACGGCAGCGACCTTGAGGCCGCCACGCAGGCGGTTGACCACGAGGGTCGCAAGCGCTTCGCCTTCGATATCCTCGGCGACGATGAGCAGCGGACGGCCGGTCTGAACCACCGACTCGAGTACCGGCAGCATCGGCTGCAGGCTCGAAAGCTTCTTTTCGTGCAGAAGGATGAAGGGATCTTCGAGCTCGGCGATCATCTTTTCCGTGTTGGTCACGAAATAGGCACTGAGGTAGCCGCGGTCGAACTGCATGCCCTCGACCACTTCGGTCTCGGTTTCAATCGACTTGGCTTCCTCGACGGTGATCACACCCTCGTTGCCCACGCGCTGCATGGCGTCGGCGATCTGATCACCGATGGCCTTTTCGCCGTTGGCGGAGATGGTGCCGACCTGGGCGATTTCCGCTTCGGTCGAAATGATCTTCTTGGCCTTGCCGAGATTGTCGATGACTTCCGCAACGGCCATGTCGATGCCGCGCTTGAGGTCCATCGGGTTCATGCCCGCGGCCACCAGCTTGGCGCCTTCGTTGACGATCGACTGGGCCAGAACCGTGGCCGTGGTCGTGCCGTCACCGGCAATGTCGTTGGTCTTGGAGGCAACGGTGCGCACCATCTGGGCGCCCATGTTTTCGAACTTGTCTTCGAGTTCGATTTCCTTGGCAACGGTCACACCGTCCTTGGTGATGCGCGGCGCGCCGAACGACTTATCGATGACGACGTTGCGGCCCTTGGGGCCGAGCGTAACCTTGACGGCGTTGGCGAGAATGTTCACGCCCTTGAGCATGCGCTCACGCGCGTCGGTCGAGAATTTGACTTCTTTTGCAGCCATTTATCTGTTCCTTGAATTCGAATTTCGGAAAAGGGCAGTTCGGGACCTAGGCCTCGATCACACCCATGATGTCGCTTTCCTTCATGATCAGCAGATCTTCCCCGTTGATCTTGACCTCGGTGCCGGACCACTTGCCGAAAAGCACGCGGTCGCCGGCCTTGACGTCGAGAGCAACGACCTTGCCGCTGTCATCGCGCGCGCCGGGGCCTGCCGACACGATTACGCCTTCGGAGGGCTTTTCCTTGGCGGTGTCTGGAATGATGATGCCGCCAGCGGTCTTTTCCTCACTGTCGACTCGACGAACGACCACGCGGTCGTGAAGTGGACGGAAGCTCATGATTGCTCCTTTGCCTGATCCTGTTGTCCAACTCGCTAAATTGGGCTGTTAGCACTCTCGATTATGGAGTGCTAACAAGTCAGCGGGGATATAGGAGGGGCTAAATCCGGAGTCAAGATCACCAAAGTTTGGTTTGATCGTGTTTGCCGGTTGCGGGATGGAACGGCTCAATGAACGAGGAGAAACGATCCATGCAAACCCCCGAATGCCGGAACCGCGATATCACCATTACGCCCGAGCCGAGAACTGTCCGCGTCTTTCTTGACGGCAAGGAAGTGGCCTCGAGCAACGAGACGCTTGGGCTGCGCGAAGGCGGCTATCCGATTGTCTACTACTTTCCCAATAGCGTTCTTGCCGAACTGATGACGGAAGCATCCGACCATCAGACCTATTGCCCGTTCAAGGGCTATGCGAGCTATTTCCATTTGAGGAATGACGCCGGTGCCCTCGAACGGAACGCAATCTGGTTTTACGCCGAACCCTGTCCGCTCGTCGCGCCGATTCGTGATTATGTCGGCTTTTGGGGCGACACGGTTCGTGTCGCCGTCGACGGTTGAGACGAGGATCGGCAGGGAGTGAGCTCGATCAGGCCGCGCCCTTGTGGCGCTCCAGTTCGTCCCATTGCTGGCGCTTGCGATAGATTGTCGAGGGACTGATTTCGAGCGCTGCAGCGGCCTGGGCGATATTGCCTTCGAAACGCGCGACTGCCCCCTCGATGATCCGCCGCTCCTGAACCCACATCGGCTCGACGAGCCTCGGCGCCGCCTCGCGCTCGGGCCGGAGCGGGCCGGAATAGGACATCAGCGGCATGCCGATACCGGCCATGCCTTCCGCGCTGAAATCGCCTCCATCCGTCTGCGAAGCGATCAGCGCCATCATCAATCGCAGTTCGCTGACATTGCCCGGCCAGTCCCGCGCAACGAGCGCATCGGCGACAGCGGGCGCGAGACGAGGCTGATCCTGAGAGGCCCCTTTGAGGAAGAACCGCGCGAGCGGCAGAATGTCTGCTGGGCGCTGGCGCAACGGGGGCAGGTGAAGCGTCAGAACGTGAAGACGATAAAAAAGGTCCTCGCGGAATGCCTTTTCCTCGATGCGCTGCAACAGGTTGGCGCTGGTCGAGCAGATGAGCCGGACATTTGCACTGCGTCCGTCACGCATCACATCTGGCGTGGCTGTCTGGAGGAACCGCAAAAGCCGCAATTGCGTTCCGCCGTCCAACGCGTCGACATGCCGGAGATGCAGCACCCCGCCATCAGCCGCAGCGATTGCGCCCTCGGACCGGCGATCGCCGAAAATGTGAGCTTCGGCCCGGACAGTGCCCAGTTGCTCGCAATCCACTTCGATGAATGGCCAATCCGCCCGTCCGCTCGCCGCATGGATGGCGCGCGCAACGGCGCTTTTGCCCGTGCCCCTCTCGCCTGTGACAAAGACCGGCACTTCGACGGCGGCCGCACCCTCGATCTGGGCGATGATCGTCTGCATTTGAAGCGATGCGCCGACGAGACCATGAAACTCGGCGACAATCTCTTCGGCCGGCTGCGCCAGCCGGATCGCGCCTGCTTTTCGATGTCGTTGACCAAGTTCGGCGAGTCTCGCGCCCAGCGTTTCAACCGCGAAAGGCTTGACCAGGTAGTCGTGCGCGCCAGATTGCAGAGCTGACATTGAGGAACTCACCGAGTCCGCCCGCGAGAGCGCGACCAGAAGGGCGCCGCCTGAAAGGTTCGCAAGCCGCCTCAAGGCGAATTCAAATCCCTTTTCGTGGGTGTCGAGCGTGGCAAGATCGGCCAGGACGACATCCGCTCCCGCGTTGCGCAGGTGAAGGACCGCGTCGGCCGGATTGGAGGCGAGCGCGACTTTCGCATGACGGCCGCCGTCTCCGGCAAGTCCTTCGCGAAGGCGAGCCGCGAACCCCTCGTCGCGATCGACGACAAGAATGCGCGGAATGCTGTCGGCGTCTGACCCTTCGGCCATGGATCGGAAACCCTGAGACGGTATCGGGTGATTGCCGGCAATTTGCGGGAACAGGGTAAACAAAATCTTTGCATGGCTTCGAATGGGTGACCGGAACTGCTGCATTTCCGGTCGGAACCGTTTCATTCGCGCGCCGCAAGATGCTAAGAACGGGCGATTCCTTTTGCCCACAGAGATTGCCGGTGCAAAGCCTGATTTACCTCTTCGTCGCCGCTATCGGAGTTGGCCTTGGCGCCGCGGGGTATTTCGCCCTCAATCTGACGATTATCGAGGCCCTTCTGACCGGGCTCGTCGTGGCCGCGTTCTGCCTCGTTCTCGTCGAACGCAACATGCGCCGGCGCGCTCACGAACGGCTCGAAAGAAGCGTTCAGGATCTCTCGAGATTGCTGTCCACGGACGCCCAGGCAGGCCAGGCGCTCTCCAAGCGCATCAACGCGCTGGAATCGATCGATGCCGGCCAGAGACTTGACGTGATCGAAGCCGATGTTTCGGTGCTTGGTACCGTGGTTCGCCAGCTGGCCGAAACAGTCGCCGACATCGAGGACGCGCAGGGGCACATCGGGGCCTCAGCGCCGGCTGCTGCCGCCGTTCCGGTTCCGACAGACGAGGACCCCGAGGAAAAGGACGAACTCGAACCGGTCATTCCGATCGAAATGCTGCGGCAGGCGATCGAAGAGGGGCGCCTCCTTTTCTACGTCCAGCCGATCGTCACCCTGCCGGGCCGGCGCATTCATGGCTACGACATCGTTCCGCATCTGCTCATGGAAGACGGCGAAGTGGCCGGACCCGAGGATTTCATGCCGCGCAGCGGACACGGGGACGTGGTCCGCATGATCGAAAGCCGCGCCATGGTTCAGGCCGTTGCTTTTGCCCGCCGCGCCAAGACCCAGGGTGCACCGGTCACGGTCTACATCCCGATGACCGACGCGACCCTGGCCAATGCCGCCTCCCGCCAGCATTTGCTCGCCCAGCTCGACGCCAATCAGGCGATCGTCCGCGAACTCTGCATCAAGGTCGCCGAGGCCGACTGGAAGCACCTCTCGGCCCTTGAGGACAAAGGTCTCGAAGCGCTGGCGGAAAAGGGCGCACATTTCTCGATCGGCAAGCTGAAGTCGCTTCGCCTGACCTTTTCAGAACTCATGCAGGCAGGCGTTCGCTCGGTGCGCGTCGATGCCAAACGCATCGTCGAGGATCCGGAAAGCTATACCGACTTTCACACCTCGGACATTGCGCCCTACCTGCAGCGCTATGAAATGGACCTCATCGTCACCGGGGTCACGAGCGAACAGCAGATACTCACCCTCATCGATGATGGCATGAACCTTGCGCAGGGTCCCCACATCGCCAAACCCGGACCGATTCGCGAGGATCTGGCGCATCGGGAACCTGCTCCCGCGCGCAGAACCGCCAGCCTCAACTGATTTCACGCCCAGCAATGCTCTTTTCGAAACGGCCCTGATGACCGGTCTCAGTCTTTCGTCCCTGTCCGATCTCGACGGTCGCTATGATCGGCTCCTGTGCGACATCTGGGGGGTCGTTCATAACGGCGTCGAACACGTGCCGGGAGCGGTTTCGGCGCTGACGCGCTTCCGCGAGAAGGGCGGGCAGGTTGCGCTCGTGTCGAATGCGCCGCGTCCCAATTCCTTTGTCCGCCAGACGCTCGCACGCCTCGGCGTTCCGCAAAGAGCCTACGATTGTGTGGTCACGTCGGGCGACGTGACCCAGACGCTCATTTCGGAATATCGCGGACGCATCGTCCATCATGTCGGTCCGATTGACGATCGCAACCTCTTCGACGGAACGGGTGTTCTTTTCGGCGCGGCCGATGAGGCGGAGGTGCTGGTCGTTTCCGATCTCGATGACATTGGCGAGGACATTGCCGATTACGAGGACCAGATGGCCGAGTGGAAGATGCTCGGCCTGACCATGATCTGCGCCAACCCCGACAAGGTGGTCGAGGTTGGAGACCGCATGGTTCTCTGCGGCGGTGCGCTGGCCGATGCCTATGCCGAGCGTGGCGGCGAGGTGGTCATGGCCGGCAAGCCCTTTCCCCCAATCTACGAACTGGCACGATCGCGCCTCGCGGGCCTTGGCCTCGGCGGCGTGACACCGGAACGAACCCTGGTTATTGGCGACTCGGTCCGCACGGACGCCACAGGCGCCCGCGGTGAAGGAGCCGATTTCCTGTTCATAACCGGGTCGATCCACGCACCTGAACTGCACGGAGACGGGTCGGATGCCGACGACGCCATCGTGCGGGCGCTTGTCGCCCCGTCAGGCGCCAACCTCGTCGGTTTCATGCGCAGGCTCGCCTGACCGCTCAGAACATCGCGTCGATGTCGGCCTGGGCCGTGCCGCCGCTCGTTGGGCCATGGAGCAACTGGTCCTGCTTGGCCCGCTCGCGATCGGTGAGCACGGGCCCCTCGCCGAGTTCGGCGGAATCGATCACGTTGCAGAGCATGTTGATCCGGTCCTCGATGACTTTGATTGTCTCGACCACGCGGTTGACGCGCTGCCCGGTCAGGTCCTGGAAGGAACAGGATTCAAAGATCAGCATCATCTGGTTTTCGACAAGCTGCCGGTAGGCGCCGGCGTCGGCATGGTCCGCCGACAGCACGGTTTCCGCAGCTTCCATGATCGCGTTGGTCGCCTGCTCGGTCGACCTGACCACCTCGTCGAGCTCTTTGCCGACCTCGGGAATGCGGTTCCGCGAAATGTCGCCGGCATGAACTTTTGAAATATCCGTGCGCAGCTGCTCGATCTTCCTGAGTATGCCGCGCAGTTCACGCTGAAGCGTCGTGTCGATCCGTCTCAGAAGCGGTTGCAGCGAACTCGTCATGGCTTCGGCAACCCCGATCACGTCGGTCAGGGTCATCGGCCGGTCGCCATGCGCCCCAAGACGCCGGCCGAGCGCCACCAGGTTTTCGATGACAGACTGGTCCGAAATCGGCGTGTCCGTGGCTTTCATCGTCAGGCTCCGAAAACCGTGTCGATCTTGCCGCGCAGGGTTTGCGCATTGAACGGTTTGACGATGTAGTTGTTGACGCCCGCCTTCTTGGCCGCGATCACGTTTTCCGTCTTGGATTCGGCGGTGACCATGATGAAGGGCAGGCGTGCTGTCTGTTCGTTCGAGCGGACATGACGCAGAAGATCGTAGCCGGTCATCGGTTCCATGTTCCAGTCGGAAATAATGAGCTGGTAGGGTTTCTCCCGCAGCCGTTCCAGCGCCTCGGTGCCGTCGCTCGCATCGTCGACATTATCGTAGCCGAGCTGCTTGAGCAGGTTGCGGATGATGCGGATCATCGTCGCATAATCGTCGACGATCAGGATCGGCGCATTGTGGTCAAGTGCCATGTCGAACTCCCAGTTGCAGGATTTCACCGGACATGTCCGGTCCCGGACTGCGGGAGTCCGGTCGGCTCATGCCCGGCGAAGCTTGGCGTCCCCTCGGAAATTCAACGCTAGGTTTGCTCTGCAAAATCCGGGTAAATCGCGGGCTACGGGAAATTGCGGCCCCTCCAAGCGCATGCGCGCATGCGGCGAGGCGGCGGCTTGCAATTGCCGCCGACTTTGTGCAGGTTCCGCGCCGTTTCAAGAAAATCTCCCGCGGAGGCCATCGGAGTGGGGTTTCACGTTCTGAACGGGCTCGACAACGTGCCGGCACCGGTGCGGGGATCGATCGTGGCGATCGGCAATTTCGATGGTCTCCATCGTGGCCATCAGACGGTTCTGGCGACGGCCCGCAAGCGCGCGGCGGAGCTCGGCGCGCCGAGCCTGCTGCTCACCTTCGAGCCGCATCCCGGCGACGTGTTTGCGCCCGAGCCGTTCATGTTCCGCCTCACCGACGCCCATGCCAAGGCCCGTATCACAGAGGCGCTCGGGCTCGACGGCATCTGCATCATGCCGTTCAACAAGGACCTGGCGGCCGTTGAGGCGGAAGATTTCGTCCGGCGCTTCCTGGTTGATGCGCTTGGCGTTGCCGGCGTGGTTGTCGGCGAGGATTTTCATTTCGGCCACAAGCGCAAGGGCACCCCGGCCTTTCTGCGCGACGCCGGCGAGCGCTATGGGTTCGAGGTTCTCCAGCTTGCGCTGCTTGAGGACAGCGACGACCCAATATCCTCGTCGCGCATTCGCGCCGCGCTCAATACCGGCTTGCTCGACATGGCCAACCACATGCTCGGCTATCACTGGATCATCGAAGGCCAGGTCATCGTCGGCGACCAGCGCGGCCGCGAACTCGGTTATCCGACGGCCAATTTCGAACTGCCCCACTGCTGCAAGCTCGAACACGGCATCTATGCCACCCGCGTGCGGCTTGGCGGCAGGCTGTTCGACGGTGTCGCCTCCTACGGCAAGCCCATGTTCGACATCCACAAGAGCCCCTTCGAGGTCCACATCTTCGACTTCAACGAGGATATTTATGGCCAAACCATCGAAGTGGCGCTAATAAGCCACATTCGCAGCCAGATGACCTTCAACGGGCTCGATGAACTCATTGTCCAGATGGATGCAGACAGCGCAAAGGCGAGGGCGATCTTGACGAACGCAAAGCCGATTTCAAAGCTCGACGAGGACCTCGGCTTCATTAGCCGGGGATAGGGCCGCGAGCTCTGTCCCGCCAAAAAACGCCTGCCGCCGCCGTCAAGGCAAGTCCAAACTCACCGAACGAACGATCATGACCGATACGACCAAGGGCGCGACCGAAGAACGCGACTATTCCGATACCCTTTTCCTGCCGAAAACCGATTTTCCGATGCGCGCCGGATTGCCCGACCGCGAGCCGATCTGGCTCGAACGCTGGGAAAAGATGGGCCTCTACAAACTGCTTCGCGCCCAGTCGCAGGGCCGCGAGAAATTCACGCTCCACGATGGCCCGCCCTACGCCAACGGCAACATCCATATCGGGCATGCGCTCAACAAGGTCCTGAAGGACCTCGTCACCCGCTCCATGCAGATGATGGGCTATAACTCGGCTTATGTGCCCGGCTGGGACTGCCATGGTCTGCCCATCGAATGGAAGATCGAGGAACAGTATCGGGCCCAGGGCAAGAACAAGGACGAGGTGCCGGTCAACGAATTCCGCAAGGAATGCCGCGACTTCGCCCTGAAATGGATCGACGTGCAGCGCGAGGAATTCAAGCGGCTCGGCGTCACGGGTGATTGGGACAATCCCTATCTGACCATGGATTTCGAGGCCGAGGCGACCATCGCCGCCGAACTCCACAAATTCTCCATGTCCGGCCAGCTTTACCGCGGCTCCAAGCCGGTCATGTGGTCGGTGGTCGAACGCACCGCCCTGGCCGAAGCCGAGATCGAATATCATGAATATGAAAGTGACGTGATCTGGGTGAAGTTTCCGGTCGTCGGTTACGGTATGGGCGAGGACCCGGCGGCAGCCGAAAAGAAGATGGAGACGCTTGCCGGAAGCTTCGTCGTCATCTGGACCACCACCCCCTGGACGATCCCCGCCAACCGCGCTGTTTCCTTCTCGTCCAAGGTTGCTTATGGCCTCTATGAAGTCCAGGCCGCCCAGAACCCGTTCGGCCCGCAGCCCGGAGAAAAGCTGGTCTTTGCCGATGACCTGGCCCAGAGCGCCGAAGAAAAGGCCAAGCTCACGATCGCTCGCATCGCCGATGTTCCCGCCGAGGATCTTGCCAATCTGCTGCTGTCCCATCCGCTCAAGGGCTTCGGCAATGGCTACGACTTCTATGTGCCGATGCTCGACGGCGAGCATGTGACCGCAGAAACGGGCACCGGCTTTGTTCATACCGCGCCCGGCCACGGCGCTGACGACTTCGACGTCTGGATGGCGAACGCACGCCACATCGGCCAGGAGCGCGCCTTCAAGATACTTGACCCGAAGAATCCGGGCGGACTTTCCCTGCACGAGCGATCGGTCCGCATCGATACCGACATCCCGTTCTCGGTCGACGATGCCGGCTATTACACCAAGCATGTGCCGGGTTTCGGTCCCGATGCCGAGGGTGGCGCGGCGCGCATCATCGACGACAAGGGCAACAAGGGTGACGCCAACAAGCGCGTCATCGAGGCGCTCAAATCGGCCGGCAATCTCTTCGCCGTGCAGTGGCGCTTCAAGCACCAATATGCCCATTCGTGGCGTTCAAAAAAACCGATCATCTATCGCAACACGCCGCAATGGTTCGTCTATATGGACAAGGATCTGGGCGAGGGCGGCGACACCCTGCGCTACCGCGCCCTGACTGCGATCGACAAGACGCGGTTCGTGCCGCCGCAGGGCCAGAATCGCCTGCGCGCCATGATTGCCGAACGGCCCGACTGGGTTCTCAGCCGCCAGCGCACCTGGGGCGTGCCTATCGCGGTGTTCGTCGAAAAGGAAACCGGTGAACTCCTCAAGGACGAGGCGGTCAACGCCCGCATCATCGAGGCGTTCCGCGTTGAAGGCGCCGATGCCTGGTTCGCCGAAGGTGCCAAGGCGCGGTTTCTCGGCAACGACTACGACGCCAGTGCCTACGACATGGTCATGGACATTCTCGACGTCTGGTTCGATTCCGGCTCGACCCATGCCTTCGTGCTGCGGAATTCGAAAAAGTGGCCGGACGTCAAATTCCCCGCCTCCATGTACCTCGAAGGCTCGGACCAGCATCGCGGCTGGTTCCATTCTTCGCTGCTGCAAAGCTGCGGCACCAACGGCTTTGCGCCCTATGAAAGCGTTCTGACCCATGGCTTCACCATGGACAAGGACGGGTTCAAGATGTCCAAGTCGCTTGGCAACATCATCCCGCCCCAGGATATCATCAAGCAGTTCGGCGCCGACATTCTGCGGCTTTGGGCCTCGACCATCGACTATTCCGAGGATCATCGCATTGGCGATGAAATCCTCAAGACCACGGTCGATTCCTATCGCAAGATGCGCAACACTTTCCGCTGGATGCTGGGCACGCTCGCCCATTTCCGGGCCGACGAGCACGTAGCGTTCAAGGACCTGCCCGAACTCGAAAAACTGATGCTTCACCATCTGGCGGTGCTCGACCGTGAGGTCAGGGACGGCTACGCCAATTACGACTACAAGCGGGTCGTGGCCGCCCTGTCGAATTTCATGAACCTCGAACTGTCGGCCTTCTATTTCGACGTGCGCAAAGACGCCCTTTACTGCGATCCGATATCCTCGGTCCGCCGGCGCGCGGCGCTGCAGGTCATCGACCGCCTGTTCAACGCGCTCGTCGTCTGGTTGGCGCCAGTCCTGACCTTCACCGCCGAGGAAATCTGGCTCGAACTCAATCCGGGCGACCAGTCGTCGGTCCATCTCCAGACCTTCCCCGATATTCCGGCGGAGTGGCTGAACGACAAGCTTGCGGTCAAATGGGCCAATATCCGCAAAGTGCGCCGAGTGATCACGGGCGCGCTCGAGATCGAACGCAAGAACAAGACGATCGGTTCGTCGCTCGAAGCGGCTCCCAAAGTCTTCATTTCCGACGCGGGTCTTTACGTTTCCCAGTTCGATGTCGACATGGCCGAGATTTCGATAACCTCAGGCATCGAAATTCTCCAGCGAGAAGGTCCGCTCGAGGCCTTCCGCCTCGAAGAGGTGCCGGGAGTTTCGGTCGAAGTGAAGAAGGCAAAGGGTTCGCGCTGCGCCCGGTCATGGAAGTACACGGGCGATGTCGGCATGGACCCGCAATGGCCCGATCTTTCGGCCCGCGACGCCAAGGCGATGCGCGAGCGGCAGGCGGCCGGCCTGTGATCATGCCGATCGGCCTCGGCAAGGCGAGACTTCTTTCGGTCGCGATCGGGTCTGACGCGCTCATTCTCGATCGCGTCCACAAGTTCTTCCAGATCGAGATCCAGGGATGGCACGGGGGCGAATTCGTCCCCGTCACGCCATTCTTCAACTACGTTCTCGTCTGGAATCCGGGTGTTTCCTACTCGCTGCTGGTTGGGGTGCCGAAAGCCCTGATCTACCTCGTCATCGGTATGGCTGCGGCGCTGCTTTTGCTCTGGTGGTGGCGCGCCGCGCGCTTTCTGACACTGCTTGGCCTTGCCTTCTGTCTTTTCGGCGCAGCTTCGAATTTCATTGATCGGCTGATCTACGGGGCGGTGGCCGATTTCTTCCACTTCCATTGGGGTGCGTGGTCGTTTTACGTTTTCAACGTCGCCGACATGGGGATAACCTTGGGCGCGATCCTGTTGATCGGCGACCTGATATTCTCTCCGCCGGAGAGGAAGGCTTAACCGCATTGCTGCCAGAATCTTTGTGTAGCGGAGCGACATTGAGTATAACCACCTGACTTTTCGAATGCCGGGTGGGGCAAAGGGCGAGTTCATGACTCAGATTTGGTTTTCGACCGGCAAGTCCCGGCGCGTGCTGACGGCGGGTGCCGTTTCCTGCGCGCTTCTGCTGCTGGCCGGCTGCACCACCGTGGAAGGTACCAACGCCTTTCAGGACGTCGGCACCTTCGAGCGCGAAGTCATGAACGAAACCGCCGCCGGCATTGGCCTTATTCCACGCGAGGAAAAGGCGCCTATCACCACGCCGCGTTCGCCGCTGGTCATGCCGGCCAATGCCGACAACCTGCCGCCGCCGACCGAAGAAGACCCCACGGCGCTGCCGGAGGATTCCGACAATGTCGAATTTGATCTTGCCGGCCTCAGCGAAGACGAACTGAGGCGGCTGCGAAACGCCCGTGTGATCGACATGCGCACGCCCTCCGGCCGTCCGCTGACCGAAGACGAGACCCGCCAGCTTGCCGCCATGATGCAACGCAACGGCCTGACCGTCAGCCAGGCCGGCGCACGCCCGCTCTATTTGCCGCCCGACGAATATTTCACGACCGTCAACAATCACGACGCGGTCTGTCTGGCGCCGAACGGCCAGCTGGTGTCGCTGCAGGACCCCAATTGCCCGGCCGA
This sequence comes from Hyphomicrobiaceae bacterium, assembly GCA_020638095.1. GTDB lineage: Bacteria > Pseudomonadota > Alphaproteobacteria > Rhizobiales > Devosiaceae > JACKJF01. The sequence continues at coordinate 1,252,848 of JACKJF010000003.1, forward strand.
AATCCGCGCCGCCTTGCAGGGCACCCAATAGCCGCCTATAGCCGGTCCAATTGGATCAAGGAGCCGCCTCATGGGTGAGCCGCAAAAACCTGCGCGCAAGAAGACCACAAAGCCGCTTGAGAAAAGGGAAGGCGATCGGATCGCCAAGGTCATGGCGCGCCGGGGTGCCGCATCGCGCCGTCAGGCCGAGCAGCTGATCGCCGAGGGCCGCGTGACGCTCAATGGCAACAAGGTGTCGTCGCCGGCGCTCAACGTGACCGAAAGTGACGATATCCGCATCGACGGCGAACGCCTCGCCGAGCGCCAAGGAACGCGCGTCTGGCTTTACCACAAGCCGTCGGGAAAGGTCGTGACAGAAAGCGACCCCGAAGGCCGCGAAACGATCTTTGCCGACCTTGAGGCCAAGGGCCTGCCGCGCGTGGTGACGGTGGGGCGGCTCGACATCAATACGGAAGGCCTGCTGCTGCTGACCAACGACGGCGGCCTCAAGCGTGTCCTCGAACTGCCCTCGACCGGCTGGCTGCGGCGCTATCGTGTTCGTGCGCACGGCCGCGTCACCCAGGCCCAGCTCGACAAGCTCAGGGACGGAATGACCATTGAAGGCATCCAGTACGGGCCGATCGAGGCAAGCCTCGACCGAATGCAGGGTGGCAATGCCTGGATCAATCTCGCCCTGCGCGAGGGCAAGAACCGTGAGGTCAAGAATGTGCTCGGCGCGCTTGGCCTTCAGGTTAACCGCCTCATTCGCGTGTCCTACGGGCCGTTCCAGCTCGGCGACCTTCCGGTTGGTGAGGTTTCCACCGTCAAGTCCCGTGTGCTGGCCGATCAGTTGGGCAAGCGGCTTGCGGAAGAAGCGGGCGTCGATTTCGCCGCGCCCATGCCGGCCGCCCTTGCCGGACGGACCGACGTCGCGCCGCGCAAGATGATGCCGCGAGATCTGACGGCGCCGCGCGTCCGGCGTCCGAAGCGCCAGGACGAGCCGGAGGAACAGGCGGACAGGCCGCGCGGAAAGCCGCGCGGGCGCATTCTCTTCGATGACGGGCGGAAGCCTGAATATGTCGAGGTGGATGAGGGGCGAAAGCCCGGTCGCGCTGGGGGCAAGCCGGTAGAAAAGGGCGGGCGCCCGCCGAGGCCCGGTTCGGACAGGCCGCAAAAATCCGGCTTTGCCCGCGCGCAGAAACCCAGATCGGATCGCGATTCAAGACAAGGCGGGGATCGCCCAGGCAAGCCGCGTACGGGCCGCCCGCAAAGCCGTCCCGGAAAGCCCCGCTGATCCATGCGCATCATTGCCGGCCGATTTCGCGGCAAGCAGCTGACGTCGCCAAAGGACGAAAGCATACGCCCCACGTCCGACCGCGTGCGGGAATCGATCTTCAACATTATTGCCAGCCGTCTCGGACCCAATCTCGACGGGCTGTTCGTCCTTGATCTCTTTGCCGGAACCGGTGCGATGGGGCTCGAAGCGCTGTCGCGCGGCGCCACGCACGCAACCTTTGTCGATATGGGTGCCGAGGCGCGCGGTCTGATCCGTGGCCACATCGAGGCGTTTGGCCTGGGTGGACAATCCAAACTTCTTCGCCGCGACGCGACGGGTATGGGACCGGCCGGCAGCCAGAAACCTGCAGACCTGATCTTCTGCGACCCGCCCTATGGCCAGGGTCTGGGCGAAAAGGCTCTCCTGAGCGCGCTTGCCGGTGGCTGGATCGCGCCCGAAGCTTTGATCGTTCTCGAAGAGCGCAAGGGAACCGAACCCGGCCTTGAAGAAACCTTCGAAGCGCTGGACCAGCGCGACTATGGCGATACCGCAATCGCCCTGCTGCGGCCGTCGCCTCAGGCCTGAACGTGACATCCGTCATTGCGAGCGAACGAATGTGAGCGCCGCAATCCAAACGCCCAAGCAACGATGTTCGCTCGATTGCTTTTTCGCTATGTTCCCCGCAATGACAAATGCAAGTCTGGCCGGAACTCAGCTCAGTCCCGACCGAACAGGCGTTCGAGGTCTGATTTCTTGAGTTCGATATAGGTTGGGCGGCCGTGGATGCACTGCCCTGAATGCGGTGTCTCTTCCATCTGCCGCAAAAGCGCGTTCATTTCGTCTGGCCTGAGCTGCCGCCCCGAACGAACCGAACCATGACAGGCCATGCGCCCGATGATCGCGTCCAGCCTTTTGGCCACACTGTCGATCGTATCCCATTCGGCGAGCCCGTCTACAAGGTCCTCGACGAGCTTGTGGACGTCGGCTCGGCCAAGCAGGGCAGGGGTTTCGCGAACCGCAATCGCCCGGTCGCCGAACCGCTCGATCACGAGACCAAGTGTTTCGAGACTATCCGCCGCATCAAGAAGCCGTCCGATATCCTCTTCCGGCAGTTCGATGACCACCGGGATGAGATGCGCCTGCGAGGCCACCCGACCCTCGTTGAGCGCCGCCTTGAACCGCTCATAGACCAGCCGTTCATGGGCTGCGTGCTGATCGATCAGGATCAACGCATCGTCCGATTGCGCCACGATGTAGTTGGCGAAAACCTGTGCTCTTGCTGCGCCGAGTGGAAAGGACTCTGCGTCCGCGGCGGCGGTCTCCGGTTCGGGCTGATAACTGGCCGCCGCGCTCGGTTCAGCAAAGCCTGAAAACCGGGTCTGCGCGGCAGTCGGTTGTGCATAGCGATATTCGGCATCAAGATTTGCCCGCGACGGGCGCTCGGCGCGAAAGCCACCGAAGCCCGATACCGCATCCGCGGCGCCGCCGACGCGAAACGCCGATGCGGCATCCTCGGCCACATGCGAGGAGGCGCGATAGCCTGCCTCAGCCAATGCCTTGCCGATCGCGTTGATGACCGCCGACCGGACACCGCCGGGGTCGCGGAACCGCACTTCGGCCTTTGCCGGATGCACGTTGACGTCGACATCCTCGGGTTCGACGGCAAGAAAAAGCGCGAGAACCGGAAACCGGTCGCGAAAGGTGAAATCGGCATAGGCCGCCCGGACTGCGCCAATCACCACCTTGTCGCGGACGCTGCGCCCGTTCACATAGAAATACTGATGCAGCGAGTTGGCGCGGGTGAAGGTTGGCAGGCCCGCAAGACCACGCACAACGACCCCGTGCCGCGTATCGGCCACCTCAATCGCGTTGGCGACGAAATCGGCTCCCATCACCTGGCCGAGCCGTTCCCTCAGCGCGCCGGCGCCACCGACCGATGGCCAGACAAGGTTCTGCCGGTCCGAGCCTTCAAGCTGGATGTGAACGGACGGATTGGCCATCGCCAGCCGCCTGACCACATCGGTTACCGCGCTGGCCTCGGCACGGTCTCCCTTGAGAAACTTGAGTCTCGCCGGCACGTTTTCAAAAAGGCTTTCGACCGAGATCGCTGTGCCACGATTGACCCCGGCGGGAATGACCGCGCCAATACGGCCGTGTTCGACCTGGATTTCCGCACCACCTTCCGCAACTTCGGTCCGCGAAGCGATCCTGAGGCGTGATACCGCGCCGATCGAGGCAAGCGCTTCGCCGCGGAACCCAAGCGACCGGATATCGTCGAGGTCGTCGTGACCAAGCTTCGAGGTCGCATGCCGCTCGACCGATAAACGAAGGTCGGTTTCGTCCATTCCGGACCCGTTATCGACGATCCGGATCAGGTCGCGCCCGCCACCGGCGGTGGTGATGGCGATCCGCGTCGCCCCCGCATCGAGCGCATTCTCCATCAGTTCCTTGACCACGCTCGCCGGACGCTCGACGACTTCGCCCGCGGCGATGCGGTTGATGAGGTCGTCAGGCAGGCGGCGGATCGGCATGGGGGTGATTCTCCTTCGGGGGAGCATAGATCATCCTGGCCGCGCCGTGCTATGCGGACCGAAACCCGAGAGTTGACAGTTGATATGCCTGCCCGCCCCGACTTCATGCAGATGGCGCTTGATCTCGCCCGCAACGCCGGCGAGGCGGGCGAAGTGCCTGTTGCCGCGCTGGTGGTCCGGAATGGAAACGTGATCGCCGCATGTCCCAACCGCATGCGGGAGCTCGGCGATCCGACCGCCCACGCTGAAATGCTGGCCCTGCGCGAAGCACTTGCCGCAGGCGGCGGTTCAAAACTGGACGATTGCGATCTTTACGTCACGCTTGAGCCCTGCACCATGTGCGCCGGGGCGATAGCGCATGCCCGCATCCGCCGACTCTATTATGCGGCTCGCGACCCAAAGGCCGGAGCGGTCGAAAGTGGCGTGCGGTTCTTCGATCAGCCGACCTGCCATCATCGGCCCGAAGTCATTTCCGGCATCAGGGAGGCAGAGGCCGCCGAACTACTCAGGGCCTTCTTTCTTCCGAAACGATGAAGTCCTCGACCGCCTGGGCAACCTGGCGCTTGAACATGTCCTTGCGTTCCTGCCCCGCCTCGATGATTTCGGCGACGCGCCAAAACTCCATCGCCCCGAATTCCTTGACGCGCGGCCGCGCGTAAACGGTCGGCGGATAGGCTGCGAGCGAATTGGCCGCAAGCGAATGCATCATGATCTGGGCTGAACGCCAGCCGATTTCGAACTGCGAGGGGATGACGCTCTCGTCATAGTCCTGCGGCTCGCCGCTGACATCGATGGCGATCACGATATCCATGCCGCGATGGGCACAATCGAGCGGAAGCGGATTGACCACGCTTCCATCGACCAGCACCCGGCCTTCATAGTGTACAGGCTTGAACACGGAGGGAATTGCGACCGATCCGGAGATGGCCGGAATGAGCGGTCCCGATAAAAGCACGACCTGATGCCAGGTGTGAAGGTCGGTGGCGACCACCTGAAACGGCACCTTGAGACCCGAAAAGTCACGCGGAAAGTCACTGGGCACGAAGCTCTCGATAACCTCGACCGGGTTGAGCTGCATCGACAGCCCGCCGCGGATGACCGCACCGAGATCGCGAAATCGCCTGGTCCAGATACGCCCGATTATGGATCTCAGCGAGCCGAGATATTCGTGCGCCATCTCGCGGATTTCACGGCCCTGGTAGCCGGCGGCCCAGCCCGATCCGAGAAACGCGCCGATCGACGTGCCCGCAATCAGCGACGGCCTGAGGCCCAGTTCATCGAGCGCCTCCATGAAGGGAATATGCGTCAGGCCGCGCGCCGCGCCGCCGCCAAGGGCAACTCCGATCTTCGGACCCGAAATCACCGTCATGTCCGTCTCCGTTCCCTCTCTTATAGGGCAACGATTGCCGGCCAAAGCGCAATCGCTAACGGTTTTCGCGGTTAATCGCGCGGTAGCCGATGTCGCGGCGGCAAAACCCGCCCTTCCAGTCGATCCGGTCCACCGCTTCATAGGCCTTGCGCTGGGCGTCCGCCACCGTGTCGCCGATCGCGGTCACGTTCAGCACGCGTCCGCCCGTGGCGATCACCTGACCGTCTCCCCGTGTGGTTCCCGCGTGAAAGACGGTCACGCCGTCCCCGAAGTCCTGGTGAAGGCCGGATATCGGCCTGCCTTTCTCATAGCTGCCCGGATAGCCTTTCGAGGCAATGACGACGGTCAGCGCAGCTTCGTCGCGCCATTCGGGCTCAACGCCACCAAGGTCTCCCCTGGCTGAACCAAGCAACAGATCCATGAGGTCTGACCTGAGGCGGGGCATGAGCACCTGGCATTCCGGATCGCCGAAACGGACATTGTATTCGATGAGCTTGGGACCCGCATCGGTCAGCATCAGCCCGGCATAAAGCACGCCCAGAAACGGCGTCCCGCGCGCCGCCATTCCGGCGATGGTCGGGGCAATGATCTCCCGTTCGGCGCGGGCGGTAAGCTCCGGCGTCATCACCGGCGCGGGCGAATAGGCCCCCATGCCGCCCGTATTCGGCCCGGCGTCTCCATCGAAGGCGCGTTTGTGGTCCTGCGCTGTCGCAAGGAGGCGGTAGGTTCGACCGTCAGACACCGCAAAAAGGCTCGCTTCCTCGCCGCTGAGGAATTCCTCGATCACGACCTCGGCGCCTGCCGCCCCAAATTCACCATCGAAACAGGCGCGCACCGCTTCTTCTGCTTCGGCATCGGTCATGGCCACCGTCACGCCTTTGCCCGCCGCCAGCCCATCCGCCTTGATGACGATCGGTGCTGAATGGGTCCTCAGATAGGCAAGTGCGGCATCAGGATTGTCAAATCGGCCATAGGCGGCCGTCGGAATGTGCATCTCGTCGCAAAGTGCCTTGGTGAAGGCCTTTGATCCCTCAAGCTGCGCCGCGGCCCTGGAAGGTCCGAAGACGAGAATCCCACGTTCCCGAAGGTCGTCCGCGAGGCCGGCGACAAGCGGTACTTCCGGGCCCACCACCACCAGACCGATGGACTCCGCCTCGCAGAAGGCCGCGACCGCGTTGTGGTCACTAGCGTCGAGCGCGACGTTGGTTGCGGTTTTCGCCGTTCCGGCATTACCCGGCGCGACGAACAGGCGCCCGACCTGCGGCGATTGCCTCAGCTTCCATGCGAGGGCATGTTCACGTCCGCCAGAGCCGATGACCAGAACGTCCATGCGTCTTTCTCCGCGAATCCCCTTGCGAATGGCCGCGCCCTAGCATGTGAGGCCGCCCGCCACCAGCCTTGACCCGGAACCCGCCGCAGGGCACACCATGGCCATGTCCGACGCCCCCAGCAACGCCCACGAATACACGGTTTCCGAACTCTCCCAATCGGTGAAGAACACGATCGAGGACGAATTCGGCTTCGTTCGCGTGCGTGGCGAGGTGGGGCGGGTTTCAAAGCCCGGCTCGGGCCACCTCTATTTCGATCTCAAGGATGACCGGTCGGTTCTCGCGGCCGTTGCGTGGAAAGGCACCGCCTCGCGCTGGCGTTTTCAGCCCGAGCAGGGTCTTGAAGTTGTCGCGACCGGGCGGCTGACGACCTTTCCCGGCCAGTCCAAATACCAGCTGATCGTCGAGAACGTCGAACCCGCCGGCCTCGGCGCGTTGATGGCGCTTCTGGAGGAGCGGCGGAAGAAACTTCAGGCCGAGGGACTGTTCGACGAGGCACGCAAGCAGGAACTGCCCTACCTGCCGCGCATCATTGGGGTGGTGACTTCGCCGACGGGTGCGGTCATCCGCGATATCCTGCACCGGTTGGCCGACCGGTTTCCCACCCATGTCATTGTCTGGCCGGTACGGGTGCAGGGCGAGGGCTGCGCACCTGAGGTCGCCGCGGCCATCGAGGGCTTTAACATGCTGCCCCCGGACGGACCAATCGCCCGGCCCGATCTCCTGATCGTCGCGCGCGGCGGCGGATCGGTTGAGGACCTCTGGGGCTTCAACGAAGAAATCGTTGTGCGGGCCATCGCCGAAAGCGAACTGCCGGTCATTTCCGCCATCGGTCACGAAACCGACTTCACGCTTGCAGATTTTGCCGCCGACCGCCGGGCGCCCACTCCGACTGGCGCCGCCGAAATGGCCGTGCCCGTGCGCGCCGAATTGCTGTCATACGTCGATGACCAGTCGATGCGGCTGAAGACCGCCATGCGCAACCTCGCTTCTCGCCGGCGCGACAGGTTGCGCGCGGCCTCTGCCGCCCTGCCGAGGCCTGCCGAGCTTCTTGGCGAGGCGCGCCAGCGGCTCGACCTGGCATCGACTCGTTTGGCATCTGCGCTCCGCCACGCGGCGCAGTCGAAGGGATTGCAGCTTGCCCAGGTGTCCCCAAGGCTTGCGCCCTCCATCCTCAGCCGAAGGATTGTTGATGCCCGCCAGCGCCTGCGGGCGACGGATCGCGCCAGGACAGCGGCCCTGTCGTCACGTGCGCAAACCGCTCGTGCCCGGCTTGACCCGCTCGTCGGGCGTTTGCGGCCAGCCGCATTGCGCTTGTTGCGCGATCGGAAAAGACACCTCACCGATCTTTTCAAACTGGCGAGTTCGCTCGGCTATCGAAACGTCCTGGCGCGCGGCTTCGCGCTCGTCACAGATTCGCAAGGCAATGTGCTGCGCGCGCCATCGACGGTGGCCGACGGCGATCCGCTTCTCATCGAATTGGCAGAAGGCAGCCTTGACGCAGTTGCCGGCAAGGCACATGTTCCGCATCAACCACCACCAAAGGGGCCACGCAAACCGCGTTCCGGCTCTGATGACGGGCAGGAAAGTCTCTTTTAGGCCGGCTCAAGGACCGGCAGATCGCATGGATATCCGCAATCCCGACTTCGCGCCGCGCGAAGCCAAGCTCAAATATCTCGACGCCGACTACGTGGTTCTCTCGCCCGGCAATTTCGTGCGTTGTGCGCTGACCGGTGCGGCGATCCCCATCGATGATCTGAAATATTGGAGCGTTGACCGGCAAGAGGCCTATGCCGACGCCGAAACCGCCTACAAGGCCTATCTCCGCGACCAGGGACTGGATTGAACCGGGGCGTTTCCAGGCGAAGCGGGCACCGGTTTGCAGGTCAGGAAACGCGATCAGGCGGGAAGATCAGTCGTTTTCCGGATCCATCAGCCGGTGCAGGTGCACGATGAAATAGCGCATATGCGCATTGTCGACCGTCATCTGCGCCTTCTGCTTCCAGACTTTGTGGGCGGCTGAATAATTCGGATAGACACCGACAATGTCGACCTCGTCGAGGTTGGTAAACTCCACGCCCTCGAGGTCGGACAGTTCCCCGCCAATCACAAGGTGGAGCAGCTGCTTTTTGGGTGTCTCGGTCATGCCGGCCTCTCGATTTGGTGGTTGGCATCCACGTCCGACGCATCGGGACAGCCATAAACGGTGCGGAGCGCGAAGTGCGCCTTCGATCTTAGGGACGAATCGCGCGTAGCCGCAAGCGCGCCGTGCCGTGAATTCTCGCGATTGTAGATGGGCAGGCCCGCGCACACATCCTCAAGCGCGATGCCGCACTCCTCAAGAATGATGTCCGAGGCAGCAATGTCCCAGTCCTGCGCCCCGCGCCGGGCCAGCGCCAGATCGAACACCCCCGTCGCCACCTGCAGCAGGCGGTAAGCGAGGGAGGGGAGCACCGGTCCGTGAACATAGTCGAGGCCGAGATCGCCCAGCTGCTTCAAAACCGCGCTCGGGGCGGGAATGACGAGCTTGTCGCCCTGGTGCTGGCGCGTCTTGAGCAGCGCGCTGTTGAGAAAAGCGCCGCCGCCCAGCCGCGCCTCGAACAATTCATCGCGTGCCGGGGCATAGACCACCCCGACCTTAGGTCTACCGTCTTCGACGACGCTGAGCACCACCGTCCACGCATCGTCGCCGCGCAGGAACCCGCGCGTGCCGTCGATCGGATCGACGATGAATACCCGCTTGCGCGAAAGCCGGTCGAAGTCGTCAACCGTTTCCTCGCTGAGCCAGCCATAGTCGGGCCGCGCGGTCAGAAGCGTTTCACCAAGAAATTCGTCGACGAGCATGTCGGCTTCGCTCACGGGTGACGCGTTCTCCTTGGTCCATGATTTGATGTCGCGCCGGAAATAACCCATCGCCATGATGCCCGCGCTCACCGCGGCCGCCCGCAAAAGGGCCAGGTCGGCATCGAGCTCGTCATCAGTCATGGTGGGCATCTGGTCCAACGATTCCGGCATTTGGGCCGATCCGGGCGTGAGGCGTCCTTATAGGTTGAAGCCCTCGGGACGCGCAACCGCCGCCTTGCCAACCCTTGCGGTTAATCGCCCCTTACACCCGGTCATAAGGTGCTAACCCTTTTCAAAACTACAAAAATTTAACCCCATTCCTTAAGCCGGCGGGAGCATGGGGCTGCTAGTTTGCCTCGTAACGAAGAGCACCCAATCAATCGCTCTCGAAGTTAACAGTGAGGCAAACGCAATGTTCACCGGACCGGACAATCAGGGATCACGCGTCCACATTTTCGACCAGGAGCGGCTGGCGCGTCTCAAGGGCGCCAACGACAACGGCGCTGGCGCCAGGTCGGCGGACGAGGTTCGCACCGTTACCATGCGCCGCACGCTCGAAAAGAGCGGCGTCGAGGTCAAGGTCAAGGTTCCCGTCACCGAATTTACCGGCGTAGCGGTTTCAACCCGCATCTCCGAAGAGGGCGTTCTGACAAGCGCCATCCACCTCATTCATCCCGACGCCGATTTCAACTATCTCGTCTTCGAGGAAACCGGCAACGACAACGTGGTCGCCGAATGGCAGAACTGGGGCCGCAAGCTGCGCCTGCCTCTGTTCATCCGCGCCGGCGATGGCCAGCTGATGCCCTATTCGCAACAGGTTGACGGCGTTCTTCTGGGCGAGACCCGCGCCCGCCGCAAAACCCAGACCGAGGCCAATCGTCGTCCGCGGTTTCTCAACCGCCGCAACCTCGGCGACGCCACTCTTCTCGGCTAAAACCGCGAATCCAGATAAAGCGCGAGCGTCAAGGCCAACCCCACCCAGTGGTTGGCCTTGAACCGTTTGAGGCAATTGGCAGGCGACGACATGTCAAGCGTCAAGACCTGCCACACGAGAAGGGCCCCAGCCGGAATGGCGACGACGACATAGAGCCAGCGCGCCTGCGCTGCCCAGCCCGCCCAGAGCCAGAGCGCGAATGCGCCGGCGTAAAAGAGCGCGGTCATCAACCGCGCACGTTCCCCGAACAGCAGCGCCGTCGATTTGACCCCGACCAATGCATCGTCTTCCTTGTCCTGCAGCGCGTAGATCGTATCGTACCCGATCACCCAGAGGATCGTGCCGAGATAGAGAATGTACGCAGGAAAGTGCAGGGCGCCGAACTTGTCGGCCCAGCCCATCAGCGCGCCGTAGGAAAAGGCGAGACCGAGAAATAGCTGTGGCCACCAGGTGATCCGCTTCATGAACGGGTAGATTGCCACAAGCACCAGCGAGGCTACGCCGAGCCAGATCGCGAAGGGTGAAAGCTGCAAGAGAACGACGAGCCCGACCAGGGCCTGCACGACCAGCCAGATCGCTGCGTTGCGCTTCGAGACCTGCCCGCTCGGGATCGGCCGCGACCGCGTCCGCTCGACCTTGGCATCGATATCGACATCGACCAGGTCGTTGAACGTGCACCCGGCTCCCCGCATGGCAATGGAACCGACGAGGAACCAGAGCAGAAGCCCGAAATTGAAACCGTTCGCGGGCTGGGCGTTGGCGATGAGCCCGACCGAAAAGGCGCAGGGCCATAACAGAAGCCAGAAACCGATGGGCCGGTCGAGCCGCGACAGTCTCAGGTAGGGGCGGGCCCAGACGGGCGCCAGATGATCGACCCAGTTGCCCCTCTGCGCGTCGGCGACGCGACCATTGTCGGGCGTCGAGCCTGATTGCATTGCCAAAACCCTTTGCTAAAACGCCGAGACGCTATCGGTCCCCGACGGGAAGTCAACTGCGATGCCGCGCACCCATGCCAAATTGCCGCGCCTCTTCGTGACCGGCGATCTCGGTGCCGGCGCAACCCTGACCTTCGGCAAGGATCAGGCCAACTATCTTGGAAATGTTCTTCGCAAGCGCGACGGCGACGAACTGGTTCTGTTCAACGGTTGCGACGGCGCCTGGCTGGCAAGGCTCGACGGCGTCACGCGCAAATCGGCCAGCGTGACACTCATTGAGCAGATCGCAGCCCAGCCACCCCGAACCGACCTCTGGTATGGCTTCGCACCGCTCAAATCCGCCCGCCTCGACTATATGGTGCAAAAAGCAACCGAAATGGGAGTTTCGGCGCTGCAGCCGGTTATGACCGAACACACGCAGGTGAGCCGCTTCAACCTTGAGCGTGCCCGCGCCAATGTCATCGAGGCCACGGAACAATGCGAAGTCCTGCAGGTGCCCGAGGTGCTTCCGGAAACATCCCTCGCACAGCTGCTCGACAATTGGGATGCCGCTCACGGCGACCGGCGCCTTGTGCTGGCTGATGAGGCCGCGCCATCGGCTTCGCCGGTCGAAGATCTCGCCCAACTTCGCGGCCAGCGGATCGGGCTTCTGATCGGTCCCGAGGGCGGTTTTTCGCCGCGCGAACGAACGGACCTGTTGGCAAAACCGTTCGCCATCCCCATCTCTTTGGGGCCACGCATCCTGCGTGCCGATACGGCCGCGGTGGCCGCGCTGGCGGTCATTCAGTCAATCATCGGTGATTGGCGATAAAAGCATTGCAATTGCGTTCGCCGTGGCTAATGTCGCCCCGTTTTGTTGAAGCTTCAGGTCTGAAAGTTTCTCTATGAGTGCGATTTCCGACTCGTCTGTTCCCTCTCCCCTGATCGAGTCCAAGGCGGACCTGGTTCAGGTGCTTGAGCGCGGCAACAAGCCCAAATCCGAGTGGCGGATCGGCACCGAGCACGAAAAGTTCGTCTTTTACAAAAGCGATTTCTCGCCCGTCCCCTATGGCGGCGATCGGGGCATCCGCGCCATTCTCGAAAAGATGCAGGGCGAAACCGGCTGGAAACCGGCCCTCGACAACGGCAACATCATCGGACTGACCAACCCAAATGGCGGTGGAGCGATTTCTCTCGAACCCGGCGGGCAGTTCGAACTGAGCGGCGCCCCGCTCGAAAATCTTCATCAGACCTGTTCGGAAACCCACAAGCACCTGCGCATGCTCGAAGCGATCGCCGAACCGATGGGCATCGGCTTTCTGGGTCTCGGCGTTTCGCCGAATTGGGCGCTCAGCGACATCGAAGCCATGCCCAAGAGCCGCTACGGCATCATGGCGCCCTACATGGAAAAGGTCGGAACCCTTGGCACGACCATGATGTTCCGCTCCTCGACCGTGCAGGTCAATCTCGACTTTGCTTCCGAAGCCGACATGGTCAAGAAGCTCCGGGTCTCGCTGGCGCTCCAGCCGATTGCCACTGCGCTCTTTGCAAATTCGCCCTTCCTTGAGGGGCGGCCGAACGGATATCTGTCTTTCCGCTCGGAAGTCTGGCGCAATACCGACCCGGATCGCACCGGCATGCTGCCCTTCGCCTTCGAAGATGGAATGGGTTTTGAGCGCTATGTCGACTATGCCCTCGACGTGCCGATGTACTTCATCGTGCGTGGGGGCAGGTACATCAATTGCGCCGGCCAGAGTTTCCGCGACTTTCTCGATGGCAGGCTTCCTGCCGCACCGGGGGAGAAGCCGACCATTCGCGATTGGGAAGATCACCTGTCGACGATTTTCCCGGAGGTCCGGCTGAAGCAGTTCCTCGAGATGCGCGGCGCGGATTGCGGACCCTGGCGCGAGATCTGCGCGCTGCCCGCCTTCTGGACCGGCATTCTCTACGATGAAAACTCGCTTGATGCGGCTTGGGACCTGGTGAAGGACTGGACCGAAGACGAACGCCAGAACCTTCGCGACGAAGTTCCGAAAAAGGCGCTCCACACAGTCTTCCGCAACACCAACGTGCACGAAATCGCCCGCGAGGCGCTTGAACTTTCCGCTGCCGGGCTCAAGGCGCGCAACATCATGAGTTGGGAAAACCTCGACGAGCAGCAATATATCGCACCGCTGCAAAAGATCGTCGAAACCGGCCAGACCCGCGCCGAATGGCTGCTCGAGCTCTATAACGGGCGCTGGCGGGGTGACGTCGACAACGCCTATCGCGAACTCGCCTACTGAGGCCTATTTGGTCTGGTTTCCGAATACGCGCGTGCCGACCCAGGCGCTAAGGATTACGAGCCCGAGCGCGAGGCCGAACCCAAGCGCAACCGTGAAGCTGAAATATTCCGAGCGGAACACCGCGCGGAGCGCTTCGACCATGTGCTTGAACGGGTTGAAATCGGATGCGATCTGCAGCCAGCGCGGCGCCAGAGTCATCGGCAGCAGGATGCCCGAAAGCAGGAGCACCGGCAGCGCGAAGGTGTTGACCATCGGTGCAAATGCATCCTCGCTCTTGAGCGCCAGCCCGGCCGCGTAGGACAGCGCGGAAAAGGACGCGCCAAGCAACATCACCAGAACCACGCCGAGCAGCAGCGCCTCTATTGGAACGCGAAGTCCAAAGGCGATGGCCGCGGTGATGAGGATGATCGTCTGCACCAGCAGCACAACCACGTCCCGAAGCACCCGCCCGGTGATCAGCGCGGCACGCGAAGCCGGGCTGACCATCTGACGGTCGATGACGCCATTCCGCCATTCGGCGATAATGACGAACCCGACAAAGGCGCCCCCGAATATCCCGAGCTGCACCAGAAGACCGGGCACGAAGACCCGCCAGGCATCGCCCGGCGGAAAACCCGGAACCGAGGCCATTCGGGTCAAGAGAGGGCCGAATAGGGACAGGTAGAGAATCGGCTGCAAGAGCCCGATCGCGATCCACAAGGGATTTTGCGCCGAGAGGATGATCGAGCGTTTGAAGATCACCCAGGAATCATGAAGGAATTTCATCTCTGTCTCCTAGTCGCGCAGGCTGCGGCCGGTGAGGGTGAGGAACACGTCGTCGAGCGTCGGCCGGGCGATTTCCGCGCCGATCGGATCGATGTTCTGCTCGCCGAGTGCCTTGAGGAACCCCGGCAGCGCGCGGGCGCCTTCGGGAATCTGGAACTTCAGGACATTGCCCTCGACTACGACGTTGGCCGCCTTGTCGAGGCCTCCCGCGACCCCGCCGGCCTTTGCCGCCTCTTCGTTGTCGCGCAAGGTGAAGGTCAGCGAATCTCCCGAAATGCGTGCCTTGAGTTCCGACGAGGTGCCTTCGCCCGCGATCCTGCCGTGATCGATGATCAACAACCGATCGGAGAGGGAATCGGCTTCGTCCATATAGTGCGTTGTCAGAAACACCGTAGTCTCGAATTCGTCGCGCAGGCGCCGGATATGGTTCCAGAGATTTGCCCGCGACTGCGGGTCGAGGCCGGTCGAGGGTTCGTCGAGAAAAACGAGAGCTGGCTGGTGCAACAGGCCCATGACGATGTCCAGTCGCCGCCGCTGCCCGCCTGAAAGCGAGCCGCAGGGGCGGTCCCAGATATCGTCCAGATCGAGCGCGTGCAGCAGTTCCAGGCCGCGCTTTTTGGCTTCGGTTGAGTGGATGCCGAAGAGTTCCGCCTGGCTGACGATTTCGAGCCCGACTCGCGCCAAACCTGAAGTCGTGCCGCCCTGGGCGACATATCCGATATTGCGCCTGACCCCCTCGGGATCGCGGCGCAGGTCGCATCCCGCAACCGTTGCTTCTCCATCGGTCGGCTGCAAAAGGGTGCAAAGCATCTTGAGCGTCGTCGTCTTGCCTGCGCCATTCGGCCCGAGAAACCCGACGATTTCACCACGGCGGACGCTGAGGTCGATGCCCTGCACCGCTTCGATCACCTTCTTGCGCGCCTTGTACGTGCGTTTGAGGCCCCTGGCCTCGATCATCAGATCGTTAGAACTCATATCCGCTTGACCCGGTAATTTAATTTGATATTCTGATATCTTATGGATCAAGAAACTTTTAAGTCAAGAGAAAAGACCCGGATTTTCGATCAACTGATCGCTGCCATTCGCATCAGCCAGAACGCCTCTGATATGATGGACGAGGCCCACGCGGCCCTGCTCGGCATCAACCGCACGGATGGACGTTGTCTCGACATCATCCACAGGTCGGGGCGCATCACCGCCGGCGAACTGGCCATCGAAAGCGGTCTCACGACCGGGGCGGTCACCAGTGTCATCGACCGGCTCGAATCGGCTGGCTACGCACGAAGGACCCGGTCAGAAAGCGACCGGCGCAAGGTCTATGTCGAAGTCACCGAACTGACCGGGACTCTCGCCACCCTGATCTACGGGCAGCTGGGCGAAATCGGCGCGGACGGCATGCGCGCAATGCCGGAAGAGGACATGGTTCTCGTGGCGCGATTCCTCAGAACCAGTGCCTACATGAACCGTACCTTGTCGGATTTGCTGCGCGAATATGCGGCGCCAGGCGGCCTCGATCCCACCGAACGCCTCCGCGCCGCCAAGAACTTTGCCGCGCGAATCAAACGCGAGAAGGCCGCCATTCGAGACGCGATGACGAGGGTTTGGCGCGAAGACGATCCCGACGGTCCGTCGGGCAAGTCCGCATCTGTCGAATAGGCGTCCTACGCCAGTTCGGCCGCGTTCAGATGCCGGTGCAGATTGGTTGCATAAAGGGGATCGTGACCGTCGAGATTGCCGAGTGAGGCGACGATATGATTGGCCAGCGCCTCATAGATGCCGCCATAAGCGTGGCTGGCTCTGAGGATCGCGATCTGCGCGTCCGGCAACGACGGCAGCCCTTCCTTCTTGCCGAGCGTCCTGAGCCCCGACCGCATCGCGCTTTCCGGCAGCCAGCCGACGGCAAGGTCCGACCCGACCGCGCTCGATATGGCCGTCGCGTAAGATGAGGTGTAGGCGATCCGGTAATCGATACCCTCGCGGTTGAGCGCCTCGAGCGCCGACTTCCGCCAGCAGCAGGTCTGCGGGCCGCAGGCGAGGGGAAGCGGGTCCTGCCTGAAAGCTTCGCCGTTCACCGATCCGACCCAGTGCATCCGCTCGGTGCGGAAATGCTCGCCGTACTCGTCGCTGGTGCCCTGGGTGAAGACGATGAGGTCGAACTTGCCCGAATGCATGCCCTGCAAGAGCATTTCGGACGACATGCACATCACGTCGACCATGATCTTCGGATTGGTGATCTGGAATTCCGACAGAATCACCGGCAGCAGCCGCACGGCATAGTCGTCGGGCACCCCGATACGGATCGAGCCAGCCAGGTCGCCGCTCGCAAACAGATCAAGAATGTCGGCGTTCAGCCTCAGCATGCGCCGGGCGCGAGAATAAAGCTCCGCCCCATGGGCTGTTGTCGTGGTGGTGCGCCCGTCGCGCACAAATAGCGAAGTTCCAAGCCGTTCTTCGAGGCGCTTGATCTGCATCGAGACGGCCGACTGGGTCTTGTTCACGCGGCGCGAGGCTTCGGTAAAACTGCCGCAATCGGCAATGGCGCAAAAGGTCTGCAACTGGTCGAGATCGAGGGGAACGGCCATGCCCATCTCCATCACAGGATTTGATTAACCGGATCATTTGTATTCATTTAACTTATGGGACGCAAGTCCCCATATGCACCTTGAGATAAAGCACACGCCCCGTGCTGAATGATTGGAGAGTAAAATGAGCCTGTTTACGTCACTTAGCCACTTGTACGCTTCCTGGGCCGACAGCCGCGCCCTTGAAGGCCTTGACGCCGATCGCCTGAACGATCTCGGCCTGAACCCGTTCGACATTTACGAAAGTCGCAACCTGCGTGGCGATCGCCGCGCCGCTTTCCTCAACCAGCGCCGCTCCGAGCGCGCCGGTTTCTGGCTCCGCTGAGCCCAACCAATCGACGCAAGGGGCGACCGTCAAAAGCGGTTATTGCTGAATGAAAGAAGGGCCGGGGATTTCCCCGGCCCTTCCGATTCGTTTGTTGAAGTTGCCGTCTTGATCGCAACTTCGTCGTCGGCGCCTCAATCAGAACGGCGTGCCCGCATAGTCGAAGTCGGACGCGTTTTCCGGCGTGATCAGGGTCGAGTCGATGATGTAGCGGCCATTGATCTGCAGCCCCGCGACAAACTTGAGCGCGGTGACTTCGATCGCGGTTCCGATCATGCCAGGATTGTAGCTGACATCGACCGGGACGTGCGGATCACCGGCCTCGACCATCTTGATGATCTGGTTCATGCCAGCGCCGCCGACCGACCACATTTCGTCTTCGCGACCGGCTTCCTTCAGGGCTTTCAGCACGCCGACCAGAATGTCGTCGTCCTGTGCCCAGACCGCGTCGATATGGTCGTACTTGGTCAGGAAGTCCTGCATTACCTTGTAGCCGTCATCGCGGTTCCAGTTGGCGAACTGGTTGTCGAGCACTTCAATTCCGGTGCCCTCGATGCCTGCCATGAAGGCGTCGAAACGCTGCTTGTCGATCGGGATGGGCAGGCCGCGCAGAACCACGATCTTGCCGCCATTCGGCATGCGTTCCTTGAAGTACTCTGCCGTCACCGCGCCAAGGCCGGGATTGTCACCGGCAACATAAAGGTCCTCGATGCCCGACTGGCTGAGCTGGCGGTCGACGACCGTAACCCAGACCCCGGCGTCCTTGACCTTCTTGATCGAAGCCGTCATCGCGTCCGGATCGCCCGGGAGAATGACGAGAGCGTCGATCCCTCGGGTCGTCACCATGTCTTCGAGATCGGCGGCCTGCTTGGTTGAATCGGGCGCCGTCTGCAGCACGAAATGCAGGTGCGGATAGGTCGCGCTCAGCCGGTCAACGGCCTGTTGCGCGAAGAAATCGACGCCGCCCGTCCAGCCATGATCGGCGGTCGGCACCGAAACGCCGATCGTATAATCCATATCCTGGGCAAAGGCCTGCCCGGCCAGGCCCAGACCTGCGGCAACGACCGCCGTTGCCGTAAATGCTTTGAACATCCTCATGTTCTACTTCCTCCTGAATGCCCCTTTTGGGGCGGTGAATATTGGCCGTCAGCTTTGCCGCCGCGACCGCTGCAACAGGACGGCGATGATGATGATCGCCCCCTGGAACGCCTGATTGAGATAAGGACTGATGAGATTCTGAAGGTTCAGAATGTTGCCGATCAGTTCGAGAATGATGACCCCGACGACCGTGCCCCAGATGCGGCCGAAACCGCCTTTGAGCATCGTGCCGCCGATGATCACCGCCGCAATGGCCTGAAGCTCCCAAAGCACCGCCGTCGAACTGTTGGCCGAGCCGAATTTCGGCACGTATAGCGCCGCCGCGATACCAATGAGGAAACCCTGCAAAATGTAGGTCAGCAGGCGGACCCGGTCGACATTGATCGCCGAATAGCGCGCCACCTGTTCGTTCGAGCCGATGGCGGCGACGTGCCGGCCGAACCGTGTGCGCCGCATCACCACTTCGCCAACGATGGCGACGACGGCAAAAACGATGATGGGAACGGGCACCCCGAGAATGTCGCCGGTATAGACCGGCTCATAGACGCCGCTGACCTCGAAATTGAGGTTGAGCGTTCCGCCGTTCGCCAGAAACGTGATGAGCGCACGAAAGATGCCGAGCGTTCCGAGGGTGACGATAAACGGCTCGATCCGCCCCGCGGTGACCAGAAGCCCGTTGGCCGCGCCGCCAAGCGAACCGATGGCAAGCCCTGCAAGAATGCCGACGATGATCGTTGCCCAGCCTGCGCCGAGCGAAGGCACCAGCGCGTTGATAATGATGATCATCATGCCGGCAACGAAAGCTGACATCGATCCGACGGAGAGGTCCAGCCCGCCCGAAGTAATTACAAAGGTGGCGCCGACCGCGATGATGCCGATGAACGAAGCACGCGCGACCACGTTTGCAATATTCGTGTAGCTGAGAAAGTTGCCGTTGAGCGATGCGCCGAGAACGATCAGCAGCGCCAGCGCCAGCAGCGGTCCGAGAACGGAATAGTTCAGTCTAAGCCGGCTTTTGGGCCGTTCGCTGCGTTCGGAACTCATGCCACCCTGTGCCCCTCGATCCCAACCGCGAGGCGAACGATGTTTTCCTCGCTGATATCTTCCCCCGTAAGCTCTCCCGTCAGCCGCCCGGCACGCATGACGATGACGCGATGGCAGAGGCCGATGACCTCAGCCATCTCCGACGAAATGAGAATGATGCTTTTGCCTGCTTCGGCCAGGCCGTTGATGAATTCGTAGATCTGCTGCTTGGTGCCGATATCGATGCCGCGCGTCGGCTCGTCGATGATCACGATATCCGGCTCGACAAGCATGGTCTTGGCCAGGAGCAGCTTTTGCTGGTTGCCACCGGAAAGATTCGAGACCTTGACCTGCCGATCGGGAGCGCGAATGTCGAATTCGCCGATCGAAGTGCTAAGTGCCGCATCTTCCGCGCGCTCGTCGATGAAGATACCAGCAAATCGATCGAGCCCCAGAAGCGTCACGTTCGGCCGCATCAGTTTGTCGAGAAGTAGCCCATGGCCCTTCCGGTCCTCGGTCAGATAGGCGAGTCCATGCCGTGATGCATCTTTGAGCGAGCGAATGACCGTCGGCTTGCCGGCAATTCGGGTTTCGCCGCGCGCATGCCGCAAACCAACGATCGCTTCCATGAGTTCGGTCCGGCCGGCGCCAACCAGCCCGGCAAATCCGAGGATTTCGCCGCGACGCAGTGTGAAGCCCGCATCCTCGACATGGCCCGGCACAGAAAAATGCGCGACCGACAGCGCTTCGGCCTCGCCCTGGTGAACGGCCTTTTGCGGGAAAAGGTCGGAAACGTCCCGTCCCACCATCTGCGTTGCCATCTGGTCGATGCTGAATTCTGAAACCGGCCCTTCGGTCACCTTCGCGCCGTCCCTGAGGATCGTCACCGTGTCCGAAATCGCCTTGACCTCGTCCAGTTTGTGCGAGGTGTAGAGAATGGCGACGCCCTGCGCCTTGAGCTTTTCGATCTGTCGGAAAAGGACCTGCGCTTCGCGGCTTGTGAGGGCCGCCGTCGGCTCGTCCATCATCAGGACGCGGGCGTCGCGGACCAGCGCCTTGGCGATTTCCACCATCTGCTTTTGCGGGACCGAGAGTTCGCGCACGCGCTGTTGCGGCGCGATGTCGGTTTCTAATTCTGCCAGGAGTTCGCGCGTCTTCTCGCGCATGCGCCGCCAGTCGAGGAACGGTCCGGCGTGCAGTTCGCGGCCGAGAAAGACATTCGCCTCGACCGTGAGTTGCTCCGCCAGATTGAACTCCTGATGGATGAGGACGATTCCCGCTGCTTCCGCCGCTGCGCTGTTGCCGAAGCGCACCGGCGCACCATCGATCTCGATTGTGCCGGAACTTGGCGGCAAATAGCCGCCCAGAATCTTCATGAGTGTGGATTTTCCCGCGCCGTTCTCCCCAATCAGCGCGTGAACGTCGCCGGACCTGAGATTGAGGTCCACGTCGAACAACACGCGGACCGGCCCGAAACTTTTCGAGATTGCAGATGCGCAAAGTACAGGCGACGGATCGCTCATGAGCTGCCAGCCTCCTCCCACCCAGGCCAACGCCGATCAAAACCGGTTGCGGAAACCGAAGCGTCTAAATCCCTCGAAAACCCTTGTTTCTCAACGTTAATACAAAACCGGCGGTTTCCAGTCAAACAAAACGGTAACGTACCTCAGTTCCCGCTTGCCAATTGGCCGTTGGGGCCGGTGCCGCCATCGAAGTGCTTAGGGCAGGGCGGCGTAACCGTCCGAGAACCCGATCAGCGACACCGGAATTCCGATCCCTTCTTCCGGGGTCTTGAAGACAACGAAAATCGCCTGATTGCCTGCCGAGAATTTGGACATCAGATCTGCATCCATGATGACTTCGGCGATGCAGCCATTGGGCAGGCACCGCACGAAGGCAACGCGCCCGAGATCGGTACCATCGATATTCAGCCCGAGCCCGTTGGGCAAAAGCACCCCGAGCGGCACCAGCACCCGAAGAAGCGTTGCCTGCCGGTCGGCCGTTTTGAGCACGATGACGCTGAGACCGACATTGGTCTGATCCTCGGCAGTCACGTTCTGGATAATGGCGCATTGCTCGGACTCGGCGCCCGGCGGCGTGTCGCAGCTCAACTGCCAGTCGCCGTGCTGCGACTTGACCACGCCTTGCGCCATTGCCGCCGGCGCGGCTGCGAGCCATGCGAGCCCGATGGCCAGGGCGATGAGAACACGTTTTGCGGTCATGGCAAGCGATGCGGACACGTAAGCGACTCCGTCTGGTCTGGCGGGTTGAACATACACACGCAGCGGGCTATTGCCAGTGCGCCATGCCTGCAATTCCCGGTCAAAAACGGCAAGTGTGAGGCGGGCGCGACAAATCATCATTGTCCGCGCAATTTGACGCACATCAATGCATGGCTCTCACATTGCCTTGCCGCGCCCGATGTGATTTTAGTCGTACCATTGAGGCAGCCCCGTTTGAGTCGGGGCGCTTGGGGCGTGCGTTTTTGCCATATGCATTTTGCCGAATTGCATGTCCCGGATGTGACTTAGGGAGACCACATTGATCGACAAGTTTTCCGTTCGGAACGCCTTTTTGGCCCGCGCCCTGGGGGCAGCAGCGGCGGGTCTGGCAACAACGGGGGCCGCATTCGCCGAAGTCGGCGCGGCCACCGAGGGCCAGATTCACCTGCAGGAACCCGCGACCCCGATCATGGAGAGCATCACCGCTTTCCATAACAACCTTCTCCTCTGGGTCATCACCGCGATCGTTCTTCTGGTGCTTGCACTGCTCATTGTCGTGATGCTGCGCTTCAACGCCCGCGCCAACCCGACCCCATCAAAGACGAGCCACAACTCGGTCATTGAAGTGGTCTGGACGGTGGTGCCGATCCTCGTTCTGGTGGTCATCGCCGTGCCGTCCTTCGGCGTTCTGGCGGACCAGCAAACCGTCCCCGACGGCAGCCGCAAATATCTGGGCTCGAACATCTTTTCCTACGGCGACGTTTCGCTCCCCGCGCCGGGCCTCACGGTCAAGGTTACCGGGGTTCAGTGGAACTGGTCCTATGAATATCCCGACCTCGATATTTCCTTCGACTCCTTCATGCTGAGCGATTCCGAACGCGCTGCGCAAAAGCCCAGCGAGCCGCGTCTGCTGGCCGTTGACAACGACCTCGTCGTGCCGGTCGAAACGACCGTCCGTGTGCTCGTGACCGCCGATCCGACCGGGGTAATCCACTCCTTCGCGGTTCCGTCCTTCGGTATCAAGATCGACGCGGTGCCTGGCCGGACCAATGAAACCTGGTTCTATGCCGAGCGTGAAGGCATTTATTACGGTCAGTGCTCCGAATTGTGCGGCAAGGACCATGCCTTCATGCCCATCGCGGTGCGCGTTGTCTCGCAGGACACCTACGACGCCTGGGTCAAGGCGGTGCAGGACGGTGGTACTGATGCCGGTGCGGCCCTTCTTGGCCCGGTCAGCTGATTTCCGACCCGAAGAACCAGAAAGACAAAGGGAAAATCATGGCAAACGCAGCAGCAGCTTCCCACGACGCGCATGACCACCCGACGGGCTGGAAACGCTACGTCTATTCGACGAACCACAAGGACATCGGCATGATGTACCTCGTGTTCGCCATATTCACCGGCGTGGTCGGCGGCATTCTCTCAGGCTTCATGCGCTGGGAACTGGCCGAACCGGGTATTCAGATTTTCAACGGCCTGGCCTCGATGGTCTACGGCTCGCCCGAAGCGGCGGCGCTCGACCAGGGCAAGCACATGTACAACGTGTTCACCACGGCCCACGGCCTGATCATGATCTTCTTCATGGTCATGCCGGCGCTTATCGGCGGCTTTGCCAACTGGTTCGTGCCGATCATGATCGGCGCGCCCGACATGGCCTTCCCGCGCATGAACAACATCTCGTTCTGGCTGCTGCCCCCGGCTTTCCTGCTTCTGCTCATTTCCATGTTTGTCGGCGGCCCTTCGGGCGACGGCATGAACGGTGTTGGCGGCGGCTGGACAATCTATCCGCCCCTGTCTTCGGTTGCCGGTCAGCCCGGCCCGGCCATGGACTTCGCCATCCTGTCGCTCCACCTTGCGGGTGCGTCCTCGATCCTTGGGGCCATCAACTTCATCACCACGATCTTCAACATGCGCGCGCCGGGCATGACCCTGCACAAGATGCCGCTTTTCCCCTGGTCGATCCTGGTGACGGCTTTCCTTCTGCTTCTGAGCCTGCCCGTTCTGGCCGGCGGCATCACCATGCTTTTGACCGACCGCAACTTCCACACCAACTTCTTCAATCCGTCAGGTGGCGGTGATCCGGTCCTCTTCCAGCACCTGTTCTGGTTCTTCGGGCACCCCGAAGTCTATATTCTCATCCTGCCGGGCTTCGGCGTGATCTCCCACATCGTCTCAACTTTCTCCAAAAAGCCGATCTTCGGCTATCTCGGCATGGTCTACGCGATGGTCGCCAT
This sequence comes from Hyphomicrobiaceae bacterium, assembly GCA_020638095.1. Lineage (GTDB taxonomy): Bacteria > Pseudomonadota > Alphaproteobacteria > Rhizobiales > Devosiaceae > JACKJF01. The sequence goes on from JACKJF010000003.1 coordinate 1,276,557, forward strand.
CGGCTTCGTCGGCTTTATCGTGTGGGCGCACCACATGTACACGACCGGCCTCAGCCTCGACGTGCAGCGCTATTTCGTTGCGGCCACCATGGTCATCGCGGTTCCGACCGGTGTGAAGATCTTCTCCTGGATTGCCACCATGTGGGGCGGCTCGATCACCTTCCGCACCCCGATGCTCTGGGCCCTCGGCTTCATCTTCCTGTTCACGGTCGGTGGCGTCACGGGCGTGGTTCTGGCCAATGCCGGGGCGGACCGCGTGCTGCATGACACCTACTATGTGGTCGCTCATTTCCACTATGTTCTGTCGCTTGGCGCGGTGTTCGCGATCTTTGCGGGCTGGTACTACTGGTTCCCCAAGATGTTCGGCATCATGTACAACTCGTTCCTCGCCAAGACCCACTTCTGGCTGACCTTCATCGGTGTGAACACGATCTTCTTCCCGCAGCACTTCCTCGGGCTTGCCGGCATGCCGCGCCGTTATATCGACTATCCGGACGCCTATGCGTTCTGGAACGGCGTGTCCTCGATCGGCTATGCGATCACCGCGGTTGGCGTTCTGGTCTTCCTCTATCTCCTGATCGAGGCATTCTCCAAGAAGCGCAAAGCCGAGGCCAACCCGTGGGGTGAGGGTGCAACGACGCTGGAATGGACCCTGTCGTCGCCTCCGCCGTTCCACCAGTTTGAAACGCTTCCGCGCTTCAAGTAACTGGAGCAACGCACTTGGCGCTGGTGGATGACAACCTGACTGCGGCACATGTCGCGATGGGGGGCGAGGTCGGAGACTTCGTCGCCCTCCTGAAGCCGCGCGTCATGTCGCTGGTCGTCTTCACCGCCGCCGCCGGCATGTTTGTCGCGCCGGGTTCCCTGCATCCTCTGGTGGCCGCGATCGCGATCCTTTGCATCGCGGTCGGCGCCGGCGCCTCCGGGGCCCTCAACATGTGGTATGATGCCGATATCGACGCCATCATGTCGCGCACGCGCAACCGGCCGATTCCCGCCGGACACCTCGACCGCCAAACGGCGCTGATGTTCGGTCTGGTTCTCGCGGTCTTTTCGGTCGCATTTCTGGGCCTTGCCACCAACTGGTTCGCCGCCGGATTTCTCGCGTTTACGATATTCTTTTACGCGGTCATCTATACGATGTGGCTGAAGCGGGCGACGCCGCAGAACATCGTCATCGGAGGCGCCGCCGGGGCCTTTCCGCCAATGGTCGGCTGGGCCGCCGTCACCGGGAATATCAGCCTCGACTCGATCGTTCTGTTTCTGATCATCTTCCTCTGGACGCCGCCGCACTTCTGGGCGCTGGCGCTCTACAAGCAGTCCGACTACGCGGCGGCCGGCATTCCGATGATGCCCAATGTTGCCGGCGAACGCAGCACCCGCAACCAGATCCTTGCCTATTCGCTGGTCCTGTCGGTTTCCGCGCTGTTGCCGCTCGTGACCGGGCTTACCGGCTGGGTCTATGCGGTGCCGGCCATCGCGCTGTCCGCGACCTTTTCGGGCCTTGCCGTCCAGCTCTGGCGCGCACCGGCCGACCGCATGAAGCACAAGGCACGCGAGCTTTTCACCTTCTCGCTGCTCTATCTTTTCGGCATCTTTCTCGCGCTCGCCGCGGATGTCGGCATCGCCCGCTGGTTGGAGATGATTTCGTGAACAACCCCAATCCCGGCGAGCCCGAAATGCTGAGCAAGGAAGAAAGCGCCAAGATCGAGAAGTCGCGGCGTCCGCGCTCGATCGTGCTTGCCATCGTGCTCGGGGCGCTGGCGCTGATGTTTTACGCGCTGACCATCGTCAAGATGGGACCCGCCATCTTCAACCGGCCGATGTGAGCCGCGTGATGGTCGACCAGGCAACCCTTCCGGCTGAACCCGATCGCGGCAGGCATCTGCGCGTTGCGATCATGCTCATGGCCATCGTGCTGGGCATGGTCGGCATGTCCTATGCGGCCGTGCCACTCTATTCCATCTTCTGCAAGGTGACCGGCTATGGCGGCACCACCCAGCGTTCCGCCGGCAACAGCCTTGGCATCATCGACCGTGTGATGACGACGCGCTTCGACGCCAACGTGTCCGGCGACCTGCCGATCAAGGTCACCCCCGCTCAGCCCGTCAGCGCCAAGATCGGCACGATCGAAACGATCACCTTTCTTGCGACCAATCTCTCGTCCCATCCGGTGACGACCACCGCGTCCTTCAACGTGACGCCGGAACTGGTTGGGCGCTACTTCAACAAGATTGAGTGTTTCTGCTTCACCGAGCAGACCCTTGCTCCGGGCGAAACCGCTGAAATGCCCGTTACCTTCTTTCTTGATCCTGAAATCGATAAAGTGCAGGACTTGGAAACCGTTCAGGACGTCACGCTGTCCTATTCCTTCTATGCGACCGAACCTGGGAGAACCTGACGATGGCCGCTCACGCCAAGCATCACGACTATCACCTCGTTAATCCGAGCCCCTGGCCCGTAGTGGGAGCCGTTTCGGCCTTCGTCATGGCCGTGGGCGCCATCCTCTGGATGCGCAGCGTGACCCCCTGGGTGTTCATGATCGGCCTGGTTGGCGTGCTCTTCACCATGTATTCCTGGTGGGCCGACGTCATCAAGGAAGCCAATGGCGGCGACCACACGCCGGTTGTCCAGCTCCATCACCGTTACGGCATGATGCTGTTCATCGCCTCAGAGGTCATGTTCTTCGTCGCCTGGTTCTGGGCCTATTTCGACGGCTTCTTCATGGTCGACGATACGGCGCTTTATGCGCGTCAGGCGATCCTGACCAACGGCCATTGGCCATATGAAGGCGTTGAGCTGTTCAATCCCTGGCACCTGCCGCTATTCAACACGCTTCTGCTCTTGACCTCCGGCACCACGGTGACCTGGGCGCACCATGCCCTTCTTCAGGGGGACCGGCAGAGCGTCAAATGGGCGCTTGTTCTCACCATCGTGCTCGGCGCGCTCTTCACCACGGTCCAGGCGATCGAATATTCGAGCGCCGGCTTCTCGTTCAGCGGCAACATCTACGGCGCGACGTTCTTCATGGCGACCGGATTTCACGGTTTCCACGTAATCATCGGTACTATCTTCCTGATCGTCACCTTGCTCCGGGTTCTTGCCGGTCAGTTCACCCCGCAGCAACACCTCGGCTTCGAGTTTGCCGCCTGGTACTGGCACTTCGTCGACGTGGTCTGGCTGTTCCTGTTCGCCTGCATCTACGTTTGGGGCAGCTGGGGCGTGGCAGCTGTCGCGCACGGCTAATCTGTTCGGGGCGCCTCCGGGCGCCCCGCCAAATTGCGGGCGAGGGACCCCGCAACCCGATCAAGGAAACTCCATAGTGTCCCACGACCACTCATCGCATACCGAGGCTCCCAATCCTTTTGCCACTGGTTTTGCCGGGCGCTGCCCGCGCTGCGGCGAAGGTCACCTGTTTGCCGGCTTCCTCAAGACGTCGAGCCGGTGCGAAAGTTGCGGCCTCGACCTCGCCTTCGCCGATAGCGGCGACGGTCCGGCCATCTTCATCATGTTCATCGTCGGTTTTGTCGTCGTCTCCCTGGCGCTGATCGTCAACGTGCTCTTCAACCCGCCAATGTGGGTGCATCTGCTGTTGTGGATTCCAGTGACCATCGGCCTGTCGCTCGCTCTTCTGCGCCCCTTCAAGGGCATCATGATCGCGCTGCAATACCGCAACGATGCGCGCGAGGGTCAACAGACCGACGACGACCACGCCGCCGAATGACCGGAATGGTGAACACGGTTGATCAAAAAGGCATCGGCTGGCAGCGGCTGAGCTTCATTCTCTTCATGCTGGCCCTGACCGCGCTCTTCGCCGGCCTCGGCTACTGGCAGGTTCTGCGGCTGGGCGAGAAAACCCGGCTGCTCGAAGCCATCGAAAGCCGGGCCGAACGCGCGCCCATGCCTCTGCCTCCGGTTGCCGAATGGTCCGTGAGCGATCCCGTCGCGTTCAACTACTTGCCGGTCACCGTCACCGGCACCTTCCGTAACGACGAAACCGTTCTGGTCTTCACCAGCCTCGAAGAGGCCAAGGGCCCCTTTTCGGGTCCCGGCTATTGGGTTCTGGTTCCCCTGATGACTGACGACAACGGCCTGATTTTCATCAATCGCGGCTTCATTCCGCAGGAACAGAAAGACCAGTTCCGTGCCGGCGGGGCCGGGCCGCAGGTGGTGGTCACGGTCACGGGCCTGGCCCGCGTCAGTGAAGAGGCCAATCTCTTCACGCCCCCGTCCGACCTTGTCGGCCGCGTTGAATGGGTCCGCAACATCGATCGCCTCCTGCAGTATGTCGACGCGACGGGACGGACCGTGGCGCCTTTCTACATTGACGAAGCGGCAAGCGAGCCCGGCGCGCTCCCCCAGGGTGGCGAAACCAAGCTGACCCTGCCGAACCGCCACTTCGAATACGCGCTGACCTGGTTTTCGCTGGCCGTCATCACGCCGATCCTTTTGATCACCTGGCTGCTTCGCGGCCGCGGCCGGGCCGGGCTTGCTCCGGCAAAGCCATCGGACTAGGGTGCCGCGCTCTTCCCAGGGACCTCTCATGCGTTACGTCTCGACACGCGGCCAGGCGCCGGAACTCGGATTTTGCGATGCGGTGCTTGCCGGCCTTGCGACCGATGGCGGCCTCTATGTCCCTGCTGAATGGCCGCAGATGAGCCCGGCCGAATTCGAGGCGCTGGCCAACCGGCCCTATCAGGACGCAGCATTTGCCGTCATTTCGCGCTTCGTCGATGGCGAGATCGAAAGCAGCAAGTTGCGCGGCATGATCGACGCGGCCTATGCAACCTTTCGCCACCCTTCGGTTGCGCCGTTGATCGAAATCGAGCCGGGTCACTTTGTGCTTGAGCTATTCCACGGACCGACGCTGGCCTTCAAGGACGTGGCGATGCAACTGCTCGCCAGGCTGATGGATCATATTCTCGCCGAGCGCGACGCGCGGGCAACGATTGTCGGCGCGACCTCGGGCGATACGGGCAGCGCGGCGATCGAAGCGTTTAGGGGCCGCGAAAATACCGATATCTTCATTCTCCATCCGGCGGGCGGCACGTCGGAAGTCCAGCGCCGTCAGATGACGACGGTTCTGGACGCGAACGTTCACAATATCGCACTGGAAGGCACGTTCGACGACTGCCAGGACGCCGTCAAAGCCATGTTCGCCAACCGGCCCTTCCGCGAAGGGTTGCATCTGTCCGGCGTCAATTCGATCAACTGGGGCCGGATCGTTGCCCAGATCGTCTATTACGTCACCGCAGCACTCGCACTCGGCGCACCGCACCGCGCTATCAGCTTCACCGTGCCGACCGGAAATTTCGGCGACATTTTTGCCGGTTACGCCGCCATGCGCATGGGCCTGCCGATCGCCCGGCTGATCATCGCGACAAACCAGAACGACATTCTGGCCCGGACCATCGAGACGGGCGCGTATGAAACCGGCACGGTCCTCAAATCCATCAGCCCCTCGATGGATATCCAGGTCTCATCCAATTTCGAACGGCTTGTGTTCGATGCCGTCGATCGCGACGCCGACGTGCTGACGGGGCTGATGAACCGGCTCAAGCAGGGTGGCGGGTTCGAATTGCCTGAACCTGCGCAGAAGTTCATTGGCGCCTCGTTCCGTGCCGGTCGCGCCAGCGAGGCAGAAACCATCGAGACGATCCGTGGTGTCCATGCCCAATCGGGCTACATACTCGACCCGCATTCCGCCGTCGGGGTCCACGTCGCCCGCCACTTCGCCAGCAACGAGACGCCGATGGTCACCCTTGCCACCGCCCACCCGGCCAAGTTCCCTGCGGCGGTAAAATCGGCCACGGGACTTGAACCGGCGCTGCCGCAATGGCTATCTGATCTATTCGACCGCAGCGAACGTTGCGATGCGCTGGCAAACGACCAGTCGGTCATCGAAGACTATATCAGGGCCCGCGCCAGGGCCTGAGGAGGATGAGTTGAGCGTCATATCCACCACCCTTGATAACGGCATGACCGTTCTGACCCACCACATGCCGCACCTTGAAAGTGCGGCGCTCGGTGTCTGGGTCAAGGCGGGCTCGCGCAGCGAGCGCGACGACGAACACGGCATATCCCACCTCCTCGAACACATGGCGTTCAAGGGCACGACGACGCGGACTTCGCAGCAGATCGTCGGCGAGATCGAGCAGGTGGGGGGCGAACTCAACGCCGCGACCTCGATTGAGCAGACCGGCTATTTCGCCCGGGTGCTGAAAGACGATGTCAGCCTTGCGGCGGATATCCTTTCGGACATTCTCCGCAATTCGACGTTCGCACCCAACGAACTGGCCCGCGAACAGCAGGTCATCGTCCAGGAGATTGGCGCCGCCCACGACGATCCCAACGATCAGGTCTTCGACCTTTTTCAGTCCGCCGTTTTCCCCGAGCAGGCGATCGGCCGGCCCATCCTCGGCACGGTCGAGAGTGTGACGGGCTTCGGCGCCGACCAGATCCGCGCCTATATGGACCGCAACTATGTCGGCCGGAACATGGTCATGGCAGCTGCCGGAAATGTCGAACACGACCGGCTCGTCGACATTGCGGCGGAACGCTTCTCCGGCGTGCGCCCGAACCCGGAAGCGACGCCAGACGGAGCCTCCTATGTTGGTGGCGACAGCCGCAAGGTGTCGGAACATGAGCAGGCCCATATCATTCTTGGTTTCGAGGGCCGGGCCTACAATTCGACCGGCTACTATACGAGCCAGATACTCGCATCGGTGCTGGGCGGCGGCATGAGTTCGCGCCTCTTCCAGGAAGTCCGCGAAAAGCGCGGCCTTTGCTATTCGGTCTTTGCCTTTCACTGGGCCTTCGCCGATACCGGCGTTTTCGGCGTTTCGGCCGCGACTGGCGAGAAACATGTCGAGGAACTTGTTCCCGTCATTCTCGATGAACTCCGCCGCGCGACCGAGGACATCACCGACGACGAAGTGCTGCGTGTCCGCAACCAGATCCGCGCCGGCCTGCTGATGTCGCTCGAAAGCCCGTCAGGCCGCGCCGGGCAACTGGCCCGCCAGCAGCTGCTTTGGGGCCGACCCATCGAAATGCAGGAAATCATCGATCGCATCAACCGCATCGATGCCGAACGGGTCCGCGCAATTGCCGCCGAACTATTTTCTGGCAATGCACCTGCCGTCGCCGCCAACGGTCCCATTTCGAGTCTGTCGGAATACGACGCGATCGTCTCGCGGTTTGCCGCCTGACCAGATGCCCCTCTGGTCCGCCCGAAATGCGCCGGAGGTTCGGTCTGACCGCCTGTTGCTCCGCCTGCCACAAGCGTCCGATTTTGCCGAATGGCGCGATCTGCGGCTGAGGAGTCGTGACCATCTCGAACCGTTCGAGCCCAGTTGGAGCGACCTCGATTACACGCGCCCGGCATTCTCCCGGCGTCTCCGCCGGGCTGTGAAGCAGGCACGCGAGGGCACTGACTATTCGTTCTTCGTCTTTGCCCGCGACGGCCGGAAATACCGGCTCGCCGGTGGTCTGACACTCTCAAACGTCCGCTTTGCGGTCGCCTGCCACGCCAATCTCGGCTACTGGACCGGGGCACCATTCGCGGGGCAGGGGATCATGACCGAAGCAGTCGGCCTTGCCTGCGGCTACGCATTCGACAAGCTCGGCCTGAACCGGGTTCACGCCGCCTTTCTACCGCATAATGCCGCGTCACGTCGCGTGCTCGAAAAGAACGGCTTTGTCGAAGAGGGATTTGCCGAACATTACCTCAAGATCAACGGCCGCTGGGAGGATCATGTCCTCTTCGGCCTGACCCGCGCCCGCCGCGATGCCGACGCAATTCTGGCGCTTAAGGACAAACCTTCGTTTCACTTGTGACTTCGGTCATTCCCCGTTACCAAGGGCGAAATCCGCAAGAGTTGGGGCTGTCAGTTCTCTATGCGTTTTCTCAAAGCGATAGTGCTGTGCGTTTTTCTGGCCGTTTTCGGCCCGAACGCCGCCCGCGCGCTTGAGGTCATCACCGTCCCTGAAGACGTCAACGCCGTCAATCTCAGCGCCGCCATTGAGCGCCAGGCCGGCGAAGACGGCTCCGTGCGCCTCAGCACAGCCCCCGACGCCGACGGCATTGTCCGCCGCATCGAAGTGCTTGCCGCCGATCCGGGAACCAACCCCAACTGGGCCATTTTCGCACTTCGCAACGTCTCGGATGTTCAGCTTGAACGGCTGATTGTCGCCCCATTTTTCCGCATGCCCGGCTCAGGCGTCGTCAACCCCGACCTTGGCAGCAACCGGATCAACGTTCTGACCCCGAGCGGCGGCATCCGGCCGGAACGCCAGGCCGACGCAGAAGCTGATGTATTCCAGGTCGTGCTCGACCCGGGCGCGACCGTGACCTTCGTTGCCGAACTGTCCGGAGGCACGCTTCCCGAACTTTACCTCTGGGAGCCGGGCGCCTACCGTTCCTACCAGAACTCGTTCACGCTTTTTCGCGGTACCGTGCTCGGCATTTCGGGCCTTGCGGCGGTGTTTCTGACCATCATGTTCGTTGTGCGCGGACGCGGCGTCTTTCCCGCGACGGCGGCGTTCGCCTGGTCCGTTCTGGCCTACCTTCTGATCGACTTCGGCATTTTCGGTCCTTTGATCGGGGTCGGCAATGGTGCCGTCCAGCCCTATCGCGCTGCATCGGTGGCGGCGCTTGCCACGACCCTCTTCGGATTTGTGTTCATCTATCTCAACCTCCATCGCTGGCACCTGAGGTTTCTGCATCTGGCGCTGGCGCTTGCGGCGGTCTTTCTCGCGCTTTTCGCCTTTTCCTTCCTGCAGCCGCAGCTGGCCGCAACCGTCGCCCGCGTGGTCCTGCTGCTTCTCGGCATCATGGGCACGATGCTGATCATCATTCTCTCGGTTCGTGGCTACGATCGCGCGGTTCTGCTCGTCCCGACCTGGATCATCTTCATCGCCTGGCTGATCTATTCGTGGATGGTCCTGTCCGGGTCGGTGACCAATGACATTGCCCAGCCCGCCGTCGCGGGCGGCCTCGTGCTCATGGTCATGCTTGTCGGCTTCACTACCGTCCAGCACGCCTTCGCCGAAGGTCAGGTCAGCGTCGGCTCGCTTTCCGAAGTGGAACGGCGGGCCCTCGCCATGACGGGCAGCGGCGATTTCGTCTTCGACTGGAATCTCGAACGTGACCGTGTGACCGTCTCAGAGGAAATCCATCCTCGCCTCGGCGAGCGGCGCGGCGCCCTGCGTGGCTCGATCAAGCTCTGGCTCGACCGGGTCCATCCTGACGACCGGGACCGCTTCCGCACTGCTCTCGACACCCTTGTCGAACTCAAGCGCGGCAAAGTGAATTCGTACGTTCGCATCGCCGCGCATGACGGCAATTATCGCGGCTTTCGATTGCGCGCCAAACCCGTGCTCGACCGCGACGGGCAGGTTTCCCGCATCGTCGGATCGCTCCGCGACGTGACCGACGAGAAGATTTCCGCCGAGCGGCTTCTGCATGACGCCGTCTATGACAGTTTCACCGGTTTGCCCCTGCGCGTGCTGCTGCTCGACCGGCTCGATCGCGCGCTCAAGCGGGCAAAGGCCGGCCACGCCGTCAAACCGGCGGTCATGGTGATCGACCTCGATGGCTTCACCGAGATCGACGAACGTTTCGGGCATTCTGCATCGGATTCGCTGCTGCTCGCCGTGGCGCGCCGACTGTCGCGGGTCATGCGCCCGATGGACACGCTTGGCCGCATCCGGGGCGACCAGTTCGCCGCCATCCTCGTGTCAGACGAGAGCGCCGGCAAGATTGCCGAAGTCGCTGAACAGATGCGCCGGGCGCTGCGGACCCCGTTCAATTTCGGCGACCAGGACTTCTCCCTGACCGCCTCCATCGGCATCACCATCTATGACAATTCCCCGGTTGGCGCTGCCGACGTGCTCCGCGATGCGGAACTCGCCATGTACTATGCCAAGCGACTGGGTGGTGACCGCATCGAGGCCTATCGCGCCTCGGCCCGCTCGATCGCGGCCTATTCGGAAGCCTCCGAACGCGACCTCGAACGGGCGATGAACGAAGGCGAATTGCAGGTCTACTACCAGCCGATCTACGACATCCGGACCGCCTCGATTGCTGGCGCCGAAGCCCTGATGCGCTGGAACCATCCGACCAAGGGCATCGTCGGGCCCTCCGAGTTCATTCCGCTGGCGGAACGGACCGGCCTCATTGAAAAGCTCGGCCGCCTTGCCATTCGCCAGGCCGCCAACCAGACGTCGGACTGGATCTCGGCCCTGCCGCTCGACGAGAATTTTTTCGTTTCGATCAATCTCTCAGCAACCCAGCTCGCGACCGAAACCCTGCTCAACGACCTGAGGACGCTTGTCACCGAGAACCGGCAGCTGCCGAGGCATATCAAGCTCGAGGTCACTGAAACCCAGGTCATGGCCAACCCGGAACAGTCCGCATTCGTTCTTTCTGCGCTCAAGGATCTGGGATTCGGTCTGGCGCTCGATGATTTCGGCACCGGTCATTCGTCATTCTCGTATCTGCACCGGTTTCCGTTCGACACCGTCAAGATTCCGGCCCAGTTCGTTCAGCTCGGCGACGATTCCGGCAGCGCCCGCACCCAGGGCCCGATCATCCGATCAATCACTTCGCTTGCCAACGAGCTTGGACTGATCGTGGTCGGGGAGGGGGTGGAAACGCCCGAGGAACTCAAGCGGCTGATCCAGTACGATTGCCACCTCGCCCAGGGATTCGTGTTCGAAGCCGCCATTGATGCGTCCGCGCTCAAGCGGAAGCTCGCGACCCAGCACGGGGTCTGACCGCACTTAATCGAGAAATTGATGCGCCCGGCTCAGGCGAGGCCGGCCTCGCCGCTGAGATTGGCCGGGTTCAGCCCGATACTGGCAAGGGCTTGCTGGTAGCGCCGGTCCGCCGGTACCGAAAAGACCAGGCTCGCATCGCCCGTCACGTTGAGCCAGGCATTCTCTGCCATCTCCGCGTCGAGCTGGCCGGGACCCCATCCGGCATAGCCGAGCGCGAAGAGGCTTTGGCCCGGCTGGCCGTGTTCGCTGGCGATCGCCTGCAGAATGTCGCGGTTGGCCGAAAGCACGATGTCGGACCGGATCCGGACGGAAGCGCCCTGCTGGTAATAGTCGGCCGAATGAAGCACAAAACCGCGCCCCGGCTCGACCGGACCGCCGTTCCAGACGGTCTGCGTGCGAACATGCTCAGGGTCCGAGATCTCTTTCGTCTCGTCAGCCATTTGAAGGTCATCGAGCACGTCACCGAAGTTCAGATCATCCAGCGGCTTGTTGACGATGAGACCCATCGCGCCCTGTTCCGTGTGATCGATGAGGAAGATGACTGAACGCTCAAACCGCGGATCGTGCATTTGCGGCATGGCGATGAGAAACTGGCCCTTGAGCGATTGCATGTTGGCGAACTTTCGAACTACCCACAGTTGCCCCCGCCCAAGCATATCGCCAAACCCGGCCGTTCTCCAAACTGTCATTTCCATTTCATCGCAGGGCATGGTTGAAACAGGGCATGACCAGAATTCTGCTCCTTTTCGTTTTGCTGTTCGCCGTGGCTCCAGCCGCCGGCGCGTCCGAAACCGAACCCGTAGCCGTTTCCGACACCGCCAGCATCCGGCTGATTTCGGCCGGCAAGCTTCAGCCAGACGGAACGGTCTGGGCTGGAATCGCCATCGATATGCCGTCTGACACCAGCACCTACTGGCGCGTGCCCGGCGAGACCGGAGTGCCGATGGTGATGGACTGGAGCGCAAGCCAGAACCTTGGCGGCGCGGAAATCTTCTGGCCCATGCCGCGGCGCGTCGTCAAATCCGGCTATACCGATTATGTCTATGAGGGAAATACCGTCTTTCCCGTCCAGCTGAGGCCAACGGCTGGGAACGCGGTCTGGTCGGCCCACCTTTTGCTCGGCATCTGCAACGAAGTGTGTATCCCGGTCTCGGTGGACCTGGAACTGCCGCTCGCGACCGATGCGCCCGATATGGCGAGCAATATCTCCATCCGGCAGGCCATGGCAACCGTCCCCCTGGCGCTGAATGCAGACGACCTGCTTGCGTCCCGGCCCGAATTCGACCCGGAGGCCGGCATGTTGACCGTGCGGTTGAAGGAACCCATCGACGATCCGCGGAACGCCATTCTAGCCACCGCCGATCCTGCGCTGGTTTTTGCCGAGCCTGAATTTTTCCCCGACTATTCGCTTCGTTTTCGCCTCCTGTCGCGAACGCCGGAAAAACTCGACGAGCAGGAAACGCTTGATTTCCTTTTCGACACGACCAATGGTCCACAATTCGTCACATCCCCGTTCGATATCCTCGGTCGAACCCGATAATTCGCCATCAAGGAGAATAGCCAATTGATCGAGCCCGGTGCGCCCGTTCCTTCCGTGAATGTCAAGCTGGTCGAGAATGGCGACGTTCACGACGCCGATACCGCCGAGATTTTCGCTCAGGGCCTGTCGGCCCTGTTCTGCGTACCGGGCGCCTTCACGCCGACCTGCTCGAACGATCACCTGCCGGGCTATGTTGAGAAGGCCGACCAGTTTGCTGCCCTCGGAGTCGACCGCATTATCTGCGCCGCCGCCAACGATCATCACGTGATGAAGGCCTGGTCCGAGGTCAAGGGCGCCAACGGAAAGGTCGCCTTCATCGCCGATCATGCTGCAGCCTTCGCCGAGGGCCTCGGCGTCGCGACCCACATGTCGGCGCTTGGCCACCGCTACAAACGGTCCGCCTTTCTGATTCGGGACGGGCACATTGTTGCGTCTTTCTCCGCCGACCAGCCCGGCCAGTTGGGTGATACCAGCGCCGACGCCGTGCTTGCCGCACTAAGGTCACAAAGCTGAGCTATCCCCAGCGAGGGGAAGTAGTGCGTAATCTTGGCGGCTAGCATGACAGAAAAATCCAGTTCCTTGGCGGCATGGCTGTCGCCGAATGTGCTTCGAGTGCTGACCCGCTCCGCGTTCGGCCTGTCGTTGGCCGCAATTCTTGCCGGTTGCAGCATGGGCAATCTCATGGGCGGCGGCTCGAGCGACGTCAACACGACCCAGCTTGCCGGCACCAGCGCCTCCCAGGCGGACATTAGCGCCGCGCAGAGTTCGGCACTGCCGGTCATCGCCACCGAATGCCCGCCCATTCGCGTCAGGGACGGATCGCAATCGATTGTTTCCTACGAAAATAACCGGGTCGGTGACGCACAGTCGGTGCAGTTCCAGGCGGTCCTTGAGGATCAGTCGCGCAACTGCCGCGTTTCAAACGGACTGATCAACGTCACCATGGGTGCCCGCGGCCGGGTCATTCTCGGACCCAAGCCGGCAACCAATTCGCTGACCGTTCCGCTTCGTTTCGCTGTGGAGCGCGACAACGTTCCCGTGTTCACTCAGGTCTACGACATTCCGGTCACGGTCACCCCGCCGGAACAGTCCCAGGAATTCGTCAAGGTCGTCGACAATGTCGCGATCCCCTATCTTGGTGGCGAGAACATCGTCATCTGGGTTGGCTTCGATACTCAGGGATGAAACAAGGTCCGGCGTTGACGCCGGCAAATCCGGCGCGCTAATCATGAAGGCGTGAATGCGGGAGAGTCTGCCGGTGCAAATGCGCCGGTGGCGCCGAAGGAGCAACCGCCCCGGAATCTCTCAGGCAAACGGACCGCAATCGCCATAAACTCTGGAAAGCGGAGGGCCTCATGGGCCACTCCCACCGAAGGAGCAACCGGGCCGAAAACCCGGGAAATCTCTCAGGTCGTTGAGACAGAGGGGGCGCTGCACACGGCAAAACCGTGCGTGGCTTTGCTCGCCTCGAACCAGAGAGAAAAATGGCCGACACGCCCAACGCCGACCTCAAGAAAGTGGTGCTCAACGACCGGCACGTTGCCGCCGGTGGCCGAATGGTGCCGTTTGGCGGCTATTCGTTGCCGGTCCAATACCTGCCCGGCATCATCAAGGAGCATGAGTGGACCCGCACCCATGCCGGCCTGTTCGATGTTTCGCACATGGGGCCGAGCTTTCTCGAGCTCAAAAATCCCAGCGGTGACGCGGATGCGGATCACGCCGCGGTCGCTGCGCTGGTAGAGCCTCTCGTTTGCGGCGACATTGCCGGTCTGAAGCCCGGCCAGGTCCGCTACACCCTGCTGCTGAATGACCAGGGCGGCATCCTCGATGACCTGATGGTCGCGCGGTCTCCGCGTTTTGGCGGCACGCTCTACATCGTGGTCAACGCGGCGACCAAGGAAGCCGATTTCGCGATGATCGCTGCGGCGACGGCGGGAAAGGCCAAATTCACCCGTGCCGATGATGGTGCACTTCTCGCGCTTCAAGGTCCCGAAGCGGTTGACGTGATGGGAATGCTGATTCCGGAAGCCACCGAACTCGGATTCATGCACTACGGGTCATGGGAATGGAACGGCGCGCGCCTGATGATCGCGCGGTCCGGTTATACCGGCGAGGACGGATTCGAAATTCTGTGCCCCGCAGATTGCGCCGAGGATCTTTGGGATGCGTTGCATGCCGATCGCCGCGTCGAGCCGGCCGGGCTCGGCGCCCGCGACAGCCTCAGGCTTGAGGCCGGGTTGCCTCTCTATGGCCACGATCTTGACCAGACGACCTCTCCGGTCGAGGCCGATCTCGGCTTTGCCCTCTCCAAACGCCGCCGCGAGGCGCGCGATTTTCCGGGCGCCGAACGTATTCTCAATGAGCGTGAGAACGGCCCGGCCCGGGTTCGGGTTGGCCTCCTTGTCGACGGCGCACCGGCCCGCGAGGGCGCGGAAATCGTCGATACAGACGGAAGATCCGTCGGTATCGTCACGAGCGGCGGCTTTTCGCCCTCGCTGGGCCGCGCCATCGCCCTTGCCTTCGTCGCGCCGGAGCTTGGCGCGCCCGGGACCAGGCTTTTCGCTGTTGTCCGTGGTCGCCAGCAACCCGCAGACGTCACCCCCACCCCATTCGTCCCGCATCGCTATTTCAGAAAGCCAGCCTGAAAGGATTGTCCATGAGCACCCATTTCACCGAAGACCATGAATATATCCGCCAGGACGGTGCGACCGGCACCGTCGGCATTTCCGACTATGCGCAGTCCCAGCTTGGCGACATCGTTTTCGTCGAGCTACCTTCGGTCGGCGCGAAATTCACCAAGGGCGATGAGATCGCCGTGGTTGAATCGGTCAAGGCCGCTTCGGAAATCTACGCACCCGTTTCAGGCACCATCACCGAAGTCAATGCCGCGCTCACCGGCGCGCCTGATCTGGTCAATTCCGACCCGATGGGCGCCGGCTGGTTCATCAAGATGTCCATCGATGACGCCGGTGAACTGACCGGCCTGATGGATGAAGCCGCCTACCAGAACCACATCGCCTGACCCGGATTCCAAATGCGTTATCTGCCCCATTCCGAGGCCGACCGGCAGCACATGCGTGCCGTCATCGGCATCAGCCGCACCGAAGATCTGTTCGGCGCCGTACCCGACGACCTGCGGCTCGGCCATGCCGTCGATCTGCCGGGCCACAAGTCGGAACTCGAAGTTGACCGATACATGCGTGCGCTGGCGGGCAGGAACCGAACGGCGGGCGAGGGTCCGTTCTTCGTTGGCGCCGGGGCCTATCGCCATCACGTGCCGGCAACCGTCGATCACCTCATCCAGCGGTCGGAGTTCCTGACCGCCTACACGCCCTATCAGCCTGAAATTTCGCAGGGAACGCTGCAGACGCTTTTCGAATTCCAGACTCAGGTCGCGCATCTGACCGGAATGGAGGTCGCCAACGCCTCGATGTACGACGGCTCGACCGCCCTTGCCGAAGCCGCGCTGATGGCCCAGCGCCTGACCCGCCGCCAGAAACTGGTGGTCTCCGGTGGAGTTCATCCGCAGTATCGCGACGTTCTTTCGACCTATGTCAGCCCAAAGGAAGGGCTTTGGCTGGCACAAACCGATGTTTCGGGAGCTGAGGATCTCGCCGCCGGACTCGATTCCGAGACCGCCGCCATCATTGTTCAGACGCCTGACTTTTTTGGCAATCTGCGCGACGTTAAAGCGCTTGCGGATGCGGCGCATGCCCACGGCGCCCTTCTGATCGTCAGTGTCACCGAGGTCATCTCCCTGGGGCTGATCGAGGCACCGGGCGCACTTGGCGCCGATATCGTCGTTGCGGAAGGCCAGTCGCTTGGCAACCCGCTGACGTTCGGCGGGCCCTATGTGGGGCTGCTGGCCACGCGCAACGCCTATGTCCGGCAAATGCCGGGCCGGGTCTGCGGCCAGACGGTCGACGCGCGCGGCGAACGCGGCTTCGTTCTGACGCTTTCGACCCGTGAGCAGCATATCCGCCGTGAGAAAGCGACGTCGAACATCTGCACCAATTCCGGTCTTTGCGCCCTGGCATTCACCATTCACCTGTCTCTTCTTGGCGAGCGCGGACTGACACGGCTGGCGCGGCTCAACCACAAGCTCGCCCGCGATCTGGCCCAGCGCCTCATGGCGATCGAAGGCGTTGAACTGGTCAACCGGAGCTTCTTCAACGAATTCACCCTCCGCCTGCCCAAATCCGCCGCGAATGTGGTGGACGATCTCGCCCGGAAGGGCGTGCTTGGCGGCGTCCCCGTGTCGCGGCTGCTGCCGCAAATCCCTGAAGTCGAAGACCTTCTTGTTGTTGCTGTCACAGAAACCTCAACCGAAAGCGATTTCGATGACTATGTTGCCGCTCTGGCGGAGGTCCTGAAATGAGCCTCAACACGCAGGGCCGGCCTACTGCCATCGACGAAGTGTCACCCTCCAGCGACGGTCACCGTGCAGCGCTTCTGCCCGACGAACCGTTGCTCTTCGAGATCGGGGGAACCGATCATTCCGGAGTCGACATCGACGATGTCGAAATCGACGACGCCTATCTGGGTGGCCAGATGCGCCGGACGCCGCTTGACCTTCCCGGTCTGACCGAACCCGAAACGATGCGACATTACGTGCGGCTGTCGCGCCTCAACTATTCGATCGATGCCGGGCTCTATCCGCTCGGCAGCTGCACGATGAAACACAATCCACGCCTCAACGAGAAGGCCGCGCGCCTGCCGGGCTTTGCCGACATTCACCCGCTGCAACCGGTCTCGACAGTTCAGGGAGCGCTCGAATTGATGGGTGAGCTTGCCGATTGGCTGATGGTCCTGACCAACACGCGCGCCGTCGCGCTCAGCCCCAAGGCGGGCGCCCACGGCGAAATGTGCGGCATGATGGCCATTCGCGCGGCCCACCAGGCATCGGGGCAGGGCCACCGCGACGTGGTGCTTGTGCCCGAGAGCGCGCACGGAACCAATCCGGCGACCGCCGCGTTCCTTGGTTATCGCGTGAAACCGATCCCGGCCGCCGAAGACGGCACGGTGCGCGCCGACGATGTCGAGGCCGCACTTGGTCCCGACGTGGCCGCCATCATGCTGACCAATCCTAACACGGTCGGCCTGTTCGAGCCCGAGATCCGAAAAATCGCCGACGTGGTTCACGCAGCGGGCGCCTATTTCTACTGCGACGGTGCGAACTTCAACGCCATCATGGGCGTGGTGCGGCCAGGTGATCTCGGCATCGACGCGATGCATATCAACCTGCACAAGACCTTTTCGACCCCGCATGGTGGTGGGGGTCCGGGCGCGGGCCCGGTTGTGCTTTCCGACGCGCTGGCGCCGTTCGCGCCGGTTCCGTTCGTCCGGCGAACCGACTCGGGCCTTGAATTGGTGGAGCACGCGACGGGTTCGGAAAGCTTTGGCCGAATGACCGCCTTTCACGGCCAGATGGGCATGTATGTGCGTGCGCTGACCTATATGCTCAGCCATGGCGGCGATGGGCTGAGGCAGGCGGCAAAGGATGCCGTGCTCAACGCCAACTACATCAAGGCGCGGATCGGAACGCGTTTCTCGATTCCGTTCGCATCACAGCACTGCATGCACGAGGTGCTTTGCGACGACAGTTTCCTCGAAGGCACCGACGTAACCACGCTCGATTTCGCCAAGGCGATGATCGACGAGGGTTATCACCCGATGACCATGTATTTCCCGCTGGTCGTGCATGGCGCCATGCTGATCGAGCCGACCGAAAGCGAGTCGCTCGCCTCCCTGGATGCCTTTGCCGATGCCCTGATCCGGCTTGCGGACGCGGCGAAGGCCGGAGAGGTCGAACGCTTCGCCAACGCGCCGCAATCCGCGCCGCGGGCGCGCCTCGACGAAACCCTGGCGGCGCGCAAACCGGTGTTGAAATGGACGCAGCCGGATCCCGCCATTGCGGCGGAATAGGGCATGAAGCTCGGCACCATTTCGAGCGCGCTGACCCTGGTCCTTCTTGCCGGTGCGGCACTGCTCGCCTTTGGACCCGAGATCTGGCAGCAGGTTGACCCTGCGGTAAGCCCTCCCCCGGCGGCACCCGATATTCAGACCGTTCCAACGGCCGCGGTCGCGACTGGGCCACTGCTCTCGGGCACGTTCACGCTCGCCATTTCCTGGCAGCCAGCCTTTTGCGAACAGCAATCGCTGAAGCCCGAATGCCAAGGTCAGAAGCTGGGCGACTTCTCCGCCGATCACTTCGCCCTGCATGGGCTCTGGCCGGAACCGCAAGGAACCGAATATTGCGGCGTGTCAAATGCGGACGAACAGGCTGACAATCGGGGTGACTGGCGCAACCTGCCGCGCGTCCGTCTTCCGGCGGCGCTTCGCGCTCGGCTCGAAGAGGCGATGCCGGGAACATTGTCCTATCTCGATCGCCACGAATGGACGAAGCACGGAACGTGTTCAGGCGCTGAACCCGAAGCCTATTTCCAAGCCGCAATTGCACTTCTCGACGAGATCAATGCCTCTGCGGTACGCAATCTATTCGTCGCCAGCGTCGGCAAGTCTCTGACCGCCGACACGGTCCGCACCGCGTTTGACCAGGCTTTCGGCGCGGGCTCGGGCGCGCGGGTGACGGTTGAATGTGGCGATGACGCGAACCGGCATCTGATCAATGAACTCCGGATTTCGATCAAAGGCGAAATCGGGTCGCAGCCGGATCTCGCCGCTTTGTTGAGGGATGCGGCCTCACGTCAGCGCGGATGTCCGGCGGGGATTATCGATCCCGTCGGGCTGCAATGAAAAAGGCGGGCAACTGCCCGCCTTCTGGAAGCCATCGGAACCGGAACCGCCTTAGTTCAAACGGTCGCCAACTTCCTTGATCGAAGCCGAAATCACGTCGTCACCCTGCTTGGTCATCTGGTCCTGCAGCAGATGACGCGCCGCCTCGATAGCCACATCGGCCGAGCGGGCGCGGACATCCGCGATGGCCTGAGCCTCGGCCTGGGCGATTTTTTCCTCGACTGCCTTCCGGCGCCGGGCAACGAGTTCGGTCAGCGATTCCTCGGCTTCCCGGGCCATGCGATCGGCCTCTTCACGCGCGGCGCTGACGATTTCCTCGGCTTCCGCCTCGGCGGCCTTACGCTTGCGCTCATAGTCGGCAAGCATGGCCTGTGCCTCTTCGCGCAGGCGCTTGGCTTCGCTGAGATCGTCCTCGATCTTCTTGATCTGCTTGTCGAGAGCACCGGTGATCGCGCCCGGAACCTTGAGATAGATGACAACGCCGATAAAGACGATCAGGGCGATAAAGGCCCAGAATGCTGCATCAAATGCCATGGGTTCAGCCCTCCAGCACTTTCTTGACGGCACTCGCCGCCTCAGCGGCCGAGACCTTGCCGGCAATCTGGCCGACGAGGGCCGCTGCGGTGTCAGCGGCAATCGCGTCGACGTTCTTCAGCGCCTCGGTCTTGGTCGCCTGAATGCGTGCTTCAGCGGTTGCCACCTGCTTAGACAATTCGGCCTCCACCTCCGCCCGGCGGGCGTCAGCGGCGGCGCTATTGTCAGCGCGGGTCTGTTCGGCAATGCCGTGCGCCTTCTGGCGGGCCTCGGCGAGTTCCTTTTCATAGGCTTCGACGGCCTGGTCGGTGCGCTGACGCATCCGGTCCGCCTCGGCGAGATCGCTCTCGATCCGGTCCTGCCGGACTTCGAGAATTTCCCCGATACGCGGCAACGCCACGCGCGCCATGATCACGTAAAGCGCGCCAAACGTGATCGCCAGCCACAAAAGCTGTGATCCGAAAGTGGACGCGTCGAACGGCGGAAACCCGACGGCTTCATGTCCGCCGGCAGCAGCTTCCGTGGTCGCGTGCGTGTCGGTCACAGCCTGTGCACCTGCGGTACTGTCTTGCGCGACAGCACCATTCTCGACAACGACTTGTGGTTGGGCTTCACCAGCCATCGATCATTCCTTTGTCGTATGACGCGGAAAAGGGCGCGGGAAACCTCCCGCGCGCCCCGCAAACGAACTCAGACTGCGTAGAGCAGCAGGAAGGCGATAACCAGCGAGAAGATGCCCAGAGCTTCGGTCACGGCGAAGCCGAAGATCAGGTTCGAGAACTGGCCCGCGGCCGCCGAAGGGTTGCGCAGGGCGCCGGCAAGATAGTTGCCGAAGATCACGCCCACGCCGACACCGGCGCCGCCCATACCGATACAGGCAATACCCGCTCCGATCAGTTTTGCTGCATCTGCTTCCATTTTTAACTCCGTTGGATTGGTTTGATGGATTGAACTGGGCCGGACCGCTCAGTGTCCGGGATGGATCGCGTCATTGAGATAGACGCAGGTGAGAACCGCAAAGACGAACGCCTGCAGCGCCGCAACCAGGAATTCGAGACCGGTCAGCGCCACGGCCATGCCGAAGGGCAGGATGGCGACTACGCCCCATGCACCGGCGCCCAGAAGCGCGACGACCATGCCGCCGAACACCTTGAGCACGATGTGACCCGCCAGCATGTTGCCCCATAGTCGGAGGCTGTGGCTCAGGGGCCGCGACAGGAACGAGATGATTTCGATCGGCACAACCAGCCAGATGATGAACCAGGGAATCCCGGGCGGCACGAAAAGCTTGAGGAATTTCGCGCCATTGCGCATGAACCCGTAGATCACCACCACAAGGAAAACCAGAACGGCCAGCGCCGCAGTGACGATGATGTGGCTCGTCACGGTGAAGAAGTAGGGCACCATGCCGAAGAAATTGGCGACCAGAATGAACATGAAGAGCGTGAAGACGAACGGGAAGAACCGCATGCCTTCCGTGCCGGCCGACGAACGCACCATATTGGCCACGAACTCGTAGACCATCTCCGCCATCAACTGCATGCGACCTGGCACCAGCCCGCGCCCGCGCGTTGACAGAATGAGGAAGGCACTGGCCGCCAAAAGCGTCAGCAGCATGAACAGCGCCGAATTGGTGAAGGCGATTTCCATCCCGCTGCCTTCGGAGCCATTGCCGCCGAAGTTGCCGAAGGTGAAATATTTCACAATATTGAACTGATGGATCGGCTCAATCGCTTTTTCGGACACGCCTTAATCCTTCTTCCGCGACCCTAGTCATCATCGTCGTCCAGCACCTGGCTGGAAGACGCCGTCCCCACGGACACATCGGCGTTCATTTCCGCCGCCGCCCGCATAACATTGAGAACGCCCGCTGCAAAGCCCAACAGCAATAAAACGATCATCGCCCACGGTCTTGTCCCCAGCAACAGATCGATTCCATAACCGATCCCAGCACCGACAATGATCGCGGCCACGAACTCGGCGGCGAAGCGAAACGCCCGTCCCATTCCGGTCATTTCCCGTTGCCGGAATTCCGCCGATGCCTCGGCGACCATCGTCTCGCGCCTGGCACCCGCGATCCGTTCCGCAAGCGACCGGCTGCGGTCGCGTGCTTCACGTTCCGGATCCGGGCCATCGGAATGAGACGAATTGGCCATCGCGCACGCCGCCTTTTCTGCTGCCCAGCCTTGAAAGAGAGCCCCCTCAAGTCGGGCGCAACATAATTTCGCCCCCGCAACCTGTCAAGCGACAGAGCGGGTGATTAAGATATTGATATTATTGAATAAAATGGAAATGACATGCGTTGACCTAGCTTGTTTGGCGCTCGCGCCGCCGATGTCCGGCCTACGAGGCCTCGCGCACACTTTGCGCAGTCGTCAGGTCTACCGAAACGAGGGTCGAAACGCCGCGCTCCGCCATGGTCACGCCGAACAGACGGTCGACGCGCGCCATGGTGATCGGATTGTGCGTGATGATCAGAAACCGGGTTTCGGTGCGCCGGCGCATCGAATCCAGAAGATCGCAGAACCGTTCCACATTCGCGTCGTCGAGCGGCGCATCGACTTCGTCGAGTACGCAGATGGGGGCCGGATTGGTCAGAAACACCGCAAAGATCAGGGCCATCGCCGTCAGTGCCTGCTCGCCGCCGGAAAGGAGCGTCAGAACCTGCGGCTTTTTGCCCGGGGGCCGGGCAATGATTTCAAGACCGGCCTCAAGCGGATCGTCGGACTCAACGAAGGCCAGTTCCGCCGCACCGCCGCCAAAAAGCGTGGTGAAGAGGTCCTGGAAATGCGCGTTGACCTTGTCGAAGGCTTCGGTCAGCCGTTGGCGGCCCTCGCGGTTAAGGCTCGAAATGCCGGTTCTCAGCTTGGCGATGGCCGCGATCAGATCATCGCGATCGGTCTGCATGATCTCGAGCTTCTCGCGAACCTCTTCCATTTCCTGCTCGGCCGAAAGGTTGACCCCGCCCAGCCGCTCGCGTTCGGCTTTCAGCCGCTCCACCTTGCCTTCGAGCTGGTCCTCGTTGGGTAGTTGCGCTTCTGGACGGATGCCCGCGACCTGCGCGGTCTCAGAAGCGGAAATGCCGAGGACCTCGACAATGGTCTGTTCGAGTTGCTGACGTCGTTCGATGATGCCTTTGAGCCGCTCGTCGACCCGCGCCATTTCCGCCCGAAGCGCACCGAGCTGTTCAGCGGCGGCGCGGCTGGCCCGATCCAATTGGCGATGTTCCGTTTCGGCCGCCGCAAGCGCGTCGGTGGCCGCGCCGAGCCGGAGTTGAGCTTCAGCAAGGTCGTTGTCGAGCTTCAAAACGCGATCGGCGAACGCGTCGGGTCCGCTGGCCAGCGAGTTGAGTTCTTCGACGAGCAGCGCCGCGCGGCTGGAAAGAGCCTCCTTTTGCGCCCGCGCTCCGTCGCCGCGCCGAGCCCAGCTGGCGATTTCCGTTTCAAGCTGCCGGATACGGCCCTCCCGCATCGACCGGGCCGCCTCGAGGCTCGAAAGCGCCACGCGCTTCTGCTCGGCGAGATCGCGCGCCTTGGCGACTTCCGCCTGCACCGCCTCGACCTTGAATGCCACCACTTCCTCGCTGTCGAGCGCATTGGCCGCCGCCGCGGAATCGGCGCGAACGGCCTCGGCCTCCTCAAGGCTCGACCGCAGCCGGACCCTTGCCTCTTCGAGCGCGCTTTGGCGCGACGTCAGATCGCCGACCGCTTTTTGCGCGATATCGAGGCTGGACTGGGCAACGGCAATGCGTTTTTGCGCTTCGCGCCAGGCCTCGCGGCAGGTGCGTTCGGTGCCTTGCGCACTGGCATATGCAGCCTTGAGCTCGTCGCTTCGCGCCTGCAGGGCACGAAGGCGGGCGCGAGATTGGGCAAGTTCGGCGTCGAGTTCGGCCAGCCGGTTGCGTTGCGCGAGCCTTTGCGCGGCCGGGCTCGGGGCGTCGGATTTGGCAACAAGCCCATCCCATCGCCACAGATCGCCGTCCGTCGTAACGAGTCGCTGGCCGGGCCGCAGTGCCGCCATTAGCCGGGGTCCATCTGCAGCCGGAACGAGACCGACCTGATTGAGGTTTCGGGTGAGCGCTTCGGCTCCGCGCACAAAGCGGGTGAGGGGTACGACGCCCTCGGGAAGCCGAGGGTCGTCCCCGGAAGCGGCAATGCCCGACCAGTGGATCGGCGCGCCGCTGTCGGACGAGGCTTCGAGGTCGTCGCCGAGCGCCGCGCCAAGAGCGGTTTCGTAGCCGGTTTCGACCTTGATCTGATCAACGATTGGCGGCCAGAGACTGCCGTCCTGAACGTTGAGCACCCGTGCAAGCGTGTCCGCTTCGCTTTCGAGGCGGCTGAGGGCGCTTTGCGCGGCCGACAGCTCGGGACCAAGAGCATCGACTTGCGCGGAAAGACCCGCCGTTGCCTGCTCGGCGCGCAGCGTGTCCGCCTCGGCTTCGGCGGAGGTTGCATGCGCCGCCTCAAGCTCCCGCCGCCGTTCGGCGATGCGCTGGTCACCTTCGAGTTCGGAGGTGATCCCGGCCATGTCGCGCTCGACTTCGGCGATCTGCTGACGGAGCCGTTCGGCCCGCTGTGCCGCATCGCGCTCGCTGCGCTCGGCCTGGGACCGGCGCGCCTTGAGCTGCGCCAGTTCTTCGGTTGCCTGCCGGTAGAGTGCTTCGACCTTGCCGAGACCTTCCCGCGCCTGTTCGACGCTTGCCAAAGCGGACGCCTCGGTGGCGCTCTGCGCAGCCAATTCCCCGGAAAGCCGATCACGTTCCTCGGCAAATTCGGTCACGATGGCGAGGCTCTCTTCGGAAAGCCGCTCTTCACGCTCAAGGTCGGTCGCAATCTGTTGCTGGCGTTCCGTCAGTTCCGCGCGGCGCCGGTCGTTGCGCCGGATGTCCTCGTCCAGTTGTTCGCGCAAAATCCTGAGGCGCTGAACGATGGCGCCGGCAGCAGCCTCCTCGGTACGGAGCGGCTGCTGCGCCTGCGTCGAGCGCTCGAGTTTTTGTTGCGCCACCCGATCGGCATGCATGGCGTCGGCGACCTTGCCAACCAGCTGGCCCTGAAGCGCCTCGGTTTCCTTTTCCGTGCTCCGTGCCGCGACCCAGCGCACATGGAAAAGCGCAGCTTCGGCCTTGCGAATGTCCGCCGAAATCGTGCGATAGCGAACCGCCAGCCGGGCCTGACGCCGAAGTGTTTCGAGCTGAGTTTCTACCTGCGCAACGATATCATCGACGCGTTCGAGATTCTGCTCGGCCGCGCGCAGGCGCAATTCCGCTTCGTGCCGGCGCGAATGCAGGCCCGAAATCCCGGCGGCTTCTTCAAGAAGCGCCCGGCGGCGCACCGGCTTTGCCGAAATCAGTTCGCCAATCTGGCCTTGCCGCACAAGCGCCGGCGAATGCGCCCCGGTCGACGCGTCGGCAAACAAAAGCTGCACGTCGCGCGCCCGGACTTCGCGGCCATTGACCCGATAGACCGAGCCCTGCTCGCGCTCGATGCGGCGGGTGACCTCGAGCCGGTCAGACGAATTCAGGGAAGCGGGGGCCGACCGGTCCGCATTGTCGAGAACGAGTGTAACCTCGGCCGAGTTGCGCCCGGGCCGCTTGCCGGACCCGGAAAAAATGACATCGTCCATGCCCGAAGCGCGCATGGCCTTGTAAGAGCTTTCGCCCATGACCCAGCGCAGGGCCTCAACCAGATTGGATTTGCCGCAGCCATTCGGGCCGACCACGCCGGTCAGCCCGGGCTCGAGCATCAGGTCCGTCTGTTCGCAGAAACTCTTGAAGCCGTGAAGGCGAAGGCGCTCGAACTTCATGCGCCAACGCCTGAAAGATGCGCGCGGTCAGCCAACCAGCGGATCGATTTCCGCAGCAAGGGTCTCGATGGGTGTTTCGCCCACAAACTGCTTGCCGTTGACATAGAAGGTCGGCGTTCCCGTGATTCCAAACTCGTCAGTGCCCTGCTGGCGCAACTTGTCCATACCTTCAAACAATGCCTGATTCGACAAGGCGGCGTTGAAGCTTTCCTCGTTATATCCAAGTTGTTCGGCGATCTGAAGAATGGCATCGCGGGGGTTGTCGGACGTGACCCAGGCCGTCTGCGTCGGGAAATAGGCGTCGAGCACGTCGTAATACTTGTCACCTTCCGCCTGCACCGCGAGCATGAATACGGCGGCGTCGAGCACGTTGAGCAGGAACGGCCGCAGGCTGAACCGCGCTTTGCCGGTGTCGATATATTGCGCCTTAAGCTCCGGGTAGACTTCCTCGTGAAAACGGGCGCAGTGCGGGCAGGTCGACGACGCATATTCGATGATCGTGACCGGGGCATCCGCCGCGCCGAGCCACTTGTCGGTCCAGTCGCCGGCCGGCGCCAGGAGCTTGAGCATTTCGTAGGTGTCGCCTTCGGCAGCGAACGCAGGGCGAAGGCCCAGGGCCGACGCGGCCGCAAGGCCGGAAGCAAGCGAAAGGGCGGTGCGGCGAGTCAGTTTCACTTTTGAACTCCTTCGATGATCGCGCAACAAATCACATCCGATATGGCGACAAAAGGGCGGGGCGCAAACACTTTCGTGATTTGCCTAATCCTTGCGGCCGAGAATGCTTTCGCCGAGTGTCCTGAGGGCATCCTTCAACGGGCCTTCGTCGACATCGCCGACCGCTTCGGCAACCCTCTTTTGCGTCGCTCCATCGGGTTGGGGCTCAATCTGTGGCAATGCGTCTGAACCCGGAATGAACGGTGACGGGCTCAACATCAGCCGCTCGACCAAAAGATAGCCGAAATAGGTATTAACGGACGCAAGGATCTTTGGCGCGTCATGGGTTGCCGCTAACCGGAGGCCAGGCACGATGCGGAGGTGAAGGGTCCCCGTTTCCTCGCCGCGCGGCCAGCTCAGCCGGTCGGGAAGCGACTTTTCGGAATAGGGCGGCGGCGCGATCACCGGCCAGCGCTTCAGGATCTCGCTGCTGGCAAAGCCGCGCTTTCTCAGCACCGGATCCATCACCGCCCCGATCAGTTCGTCGAGGGGGGCATCGCGATTACGCCGTTTCGCGTCCTGCTTGTCCGTCACCATGCAAAATCCGGGGGCAAATCCAGTCGTCCTGACCGGGCCGCTTGAAAACGGCGCGCCGCCGTTCTTGTCTTGGCCCATGCCCAGTCTAGACCAGCGACAGATCAAAAATCTATCGGCGCGTGCCGCCGGCCTTCTCGGCTGGTACGACCGCCACGCGCGCGCGCTGCCCTGGCGCATCGGTCCACAAGAGCGAAAGGCGGGCCACGTACCTGACCCCTACCGGGTCTGGCTGTCCGAGATCATGCTCCAGCAGACCACCGTTCCCGCCGTGCGCGGCTATTTCGAACGGTTCACCAAGCGATGGCCTGACGTTTTCGCCCTGGCCGCGGCGCCGGACGGCGAAGTGATGGCCGAGTGGGCCGGCCTTGGCTACTATGCGCGGGCACGCAATCTGCTGGCTTGCGCCCGGCAGGTTGCCGGTCCGCTCGCGGGGCGCTTCCCTGAGACCGCCGCCCAACTGACCAGCCTTCCCGGCATTGGGCCCTATACGGCGGCGGCCGTCGCGGCGATCTGCTTCGACGAGAGGGTCGGCGTACTCGATGGAAATGTCGAACGGGTGCTCGCGCGATTCTTTGCGCTGAACCGGCCCGTACGCGAGATCAAGGCGGAGCTGCGCGCCGCACTCGACCAGACCGTTCCCGCCCGAGCCGGCGATTATGCGCAGGCGCTGATGGATCTTGGGGCGACCATCTGCGCGCCGCGCGCCTCGCTTTGCGGCCGTTGCCCCCTGCAACCTGATTGCCGCGCTGCGACGGCCGACCCATTGGCCTATCCGGTCAAGCCGCAAAAACAGCCAAGGCCGAACCGCTACGGCCATGTCTTCATCGTGCGAGACCGGGATGGGAAGGTGAAGTTTGGAACCCGTCCCCCGCGCGGCCTGCTCGGCGGCATGCACGAATTCCCCGGTAGCGAGTGGGTATCCGAACCTGTGGGAGATCCGGCATTTCCCGTTCCCGGCCACTGGCAAGACAAGGGCGAGGTGCGTCACGTCTTCACCCATTTTGCCCTGACGCTGACCGTGTGGCGTCTGGATCTGGCAACGATCGAGACCGGTTCGGATTGGGTCGGCGAAAAAAGGCTGGGTCAGCTTGCGCTCCCCATCCTTTTCAAAAAGGTTGCCGCCGTTGCCGGCCTTCCGCTCGAGCCCTGAGGTCAGGCCGGAATCTTCTCCATCTGCGCGCGGATATCGGCGCGGAACGTATCGATGGGCACCCAGTCGCCGGCCTGTTCGGCATGCCAGAACGTCCAGCCATTGCAGGCCGACGCGCCCTGAACCAGCGCACCGACCTTGTGGATCGAGCCGCGATGGGTGCCTGAAACCAGCGAACCGTCGATCCGCACCTTTGCCTCGTGTTGTGCCCGCGCGTCGCGCAGAATGGCACCGGGGGCAATAAGACCCTGTTCGACCAGAAGCCCGAACGCAACCCGCGGTTCGGCGCGTTTGGGACGGGTGAACTCGATCACATCCGCGTCGTGCGGACGGATGGCGGCAAGCCGCTTCAGCGCGGCGCCGACATAGTCGCGTTCGCGCTCGATGCCGATGAAGTGGCGGCCAAGCTTGCGGGCGACCGCCCCCGTGGTGCCCGTGCCGAAGAACGGGTCCAGCACGACGTCGCCGGGCCGCGTGGTCGCTGTCAGCACCCGATGCAGCAGCGCCTCCGGTTTCTGGGTCGGATGCGCTTTCTCGTCATTCTCGTTCTTCAGCCGCTCGGCGCCCGAGCAGATCGGGAACAGCCAGTCCGAACGCATTTGCACGTCGTCATTGGCCAGTTTGAGCGCTTCGTAGTTGAAGGTCGGGCGCGAATTCTTGTCGCGCGACGCCCAGATCAGCGTCTCATGCGCATTGGTGAAGCGCGTGCCGCGGAAATTGGGCATGGGATTGGCCTTGCGCCATACGACGTCATTGAGCATCCAGAACCCGAGATCCTGCAGGATCGAGCCGACCCGGAAGATGTTGTGATAGGACCCGATCGTCCAGATCGCCCCGTCCGGTTTCAATAGCCGCCGCGCCGCCGTCAGCCAGTCTCGTGTGAACGCATCATAGTCGGCAAAGCTATCGAACTGGTCCCAGTGATCGTTGACCGCCTTAACTTCCGACTGGTCTGGCCGCGTGAGGTCCTGCCCGAGCTGAAGATTGTAAGGTGGATCGGCGAAAATCAGATCGACCGAACCCGCCGGCAGCTTGTTCATCTCCGCGACGCACTCGCCGACGAGAATGGAATCGAGAGGAAGGCCGGTGCCGTTTTCGGCCCGCTTGGTACGCAACATCGCCTGAACCCTGACGCATTACTCAACGCCCTATTTGTAATTTGTCAGGGTTAAGCCGGACTGAAAGAAGAGGGTTAAGAGCCGGTTACGAGCCGTCTGACTGGCGCAAAATCGCACCGATGGTGGATTGATGGACCGAGCCGTTGTAGGGCCTCAAGATGCCCGGCGCTGCCGTACCCCTTGTGCTGGCCCATGCCATAGCCGGGTGCATCGAGTTCCATTTGCGCGCACATCCGGTCGCGCGTGACCTTGGCGACAATCGAGGCCGCTGCGATCGAAAGGCTTAAGCCATCCCCGCCAACAAGCGCGGTGGCCGGGCAGACGAGGTCCGGCGGCACGTCGCGGCCGTCTATGAGCGCGTGGTCGGGAATGGAGGGCAGACCGGCGACCGCCGCGCGCATGGCCCAGAGCGTCGCACCACGAATGTTGAGCCGCTCGATGACGGATGGTGGCGCCGCAATGACGCATAGAGCCGAAGTGGCAGCGATCTCGGCGAAAAGTTGCTCGCGGCGCCGGGCGCTCAACGCTTTGGAATCATCGAGGCCGTCGGGAATGCTGGCGGGGTCGAGCACGACCGCCGCCGCAACGACCGGACCTGCCAGCGGCCCGCGGCCCGCCTCGTCGACACCCGCAATAATGGGCCGGCCAAGGGCAAAAAGGCGCTGTTCGTTGGAAAAATCCGGCATGATCTGCCGGTTCGACCATGATCAGCCGAAGAGATCAAGCTGCGCATCTTCAGCCGCCGGCGCCCGGAATAGATCGGTCCTCAGCGGTGGCTGCCTGTTCGAAAGCCCGAGCCGCTTGGTCGCGAGCGTGAACCGTTGCTGCAGGATGGTCGCATAGGCGCCTTCACCGACGAACCGGGACCCGAACCTCGGATCGTTGTCGCGGCCATTGCGGGCGCCCCGCACCAGTTCCATCACGTGCGACACCTTGTTGGGGAAATGCGTCAAAAGCCATTCGCGGAAAATTTCGCGCACTTCGAGCGGCAGTCTCAGAAGGATCATCGATGCATACCTGGCACCCTGCGCCGCCGCCGCGTCCAGAATGCGCTCGAGTTCCATGTCGTTGATCGCCGGGATCATCGGTGAGGCCATCACCTCGACGGGCACGCCGGCTTCACTGAGAAGCCGGACAGCCTCGAGCCGTCGCGCCGGCGTCGAGGCACGCGGTTCGAGCTTGCGCGAGAGAATGTGATCCATGCTCGTGATCGACAAAGCCACCCGGACGAGATTGTCCTTGGCCAGATCGGTCAGAAGATCGAGGTCCCGCACGACCAGCGCCGACTTGGTCACGATGATGACGGGATGGCGCGCCTCGGCCAGAACTTCGAGCACCGAGCGGGTGATCCTGTGCTTGCGTTCGAGCGGCTGGTAGGGATCGGTATTGGCGCCAAGATTGATGAGCCGCGGCCGGTAGCGGGCCTGCGCCAACTCCTTCTTCAGAAGTTCGGCGGCGTTGACCTTGACGTAGAGATCGCGCTCGAAATCGAGCCCGGCCGAATGGCCGAGATAGGTATGGGTCGGCCGCGCGTAGCAATAGGGGCAGCCATGTGCGCAACCGCGATAGGGATTGATTGACCGGTCGAAACCGAGATCGGGCGACTGGTTCTTCGAAATGATCGTCTTGGCGCGCTCGATATGCTCAACCGTCTCGAAAACGGTTCCCGGCGCTTCATCCGCCCAGCCGTCGGCGAAATCCTCGCGGTGGTGGCGCTCGAACCGCCCGCTGGTATTGCTTTGGGCGCCGCGGCCGCGATTGAGCGCCGGATCGACGAGAATGCGACCGACAAGGTCACCGTCCCGCGTGCGCGTCAGCTTTTCGATCGCTTCGAAACTGGGTTGAACCGAAAGGCCCATTCTGGTCTCCGCTCAGCGCGCCGGACCGCAATCCGACTCAAATGCCTTGCCAGACCATAGCAGACAATGAGAACAAATAAAGAACAAATGTGATCATGGGCACCGGAATTGCGGAGCGGGTCAGGCCTTGTGCTCCATCAGCCGCGGCATGACTTCGATGAAGTTGCAGGGCAGGTGCCGCGCGTCGAGCTGATGGCGCAGGATGCCTTCCCAGGCATCCCGGCATGCACCGCGCGACCCCGGAAGGCAGAAGACAAACGTGTCCTCGATCAGGCCCGCCGTCGCGCGTGACTGGATGGTGGAGGTGCCGACTTTTGACGCAGAATACATGTGAAAGAGCACGGAAAAGCCTTCCATCCGCTTGGAAAACATCGGCTCGACCGTATCGGGCGTAACGTCGAAACCCGAAAAGCCGGTTCCGCCTGTGGTCAGGATCACGTCGACTTCCGGGTTCTCGACGAAACTCTGAACTGCGCTTCTGATGGCACCCGCATCGTCGCGCACCACAACCCGGCTGGTGGAAACGTGGCCGTCGGCCTGAAACAGGTCTTCAAGAAGTCTGCCAGCCGTATCGGTTTCGAGAGTCCGCGTGTTCGAGACGACAATGACCCCGATATTGAGGGGTACGAACGCCTTGCTTTCGTCATATCGTGAATCAAACACGGATTTCGTCTCCTTCTTCGGGATTGGCGCGCGGGTCGAGGACGCTCGTCGCCGATGTTGTGTTCTTGCCGAGCGGCAATGGCAGGGGCCGGAACGGTTCGCGCGGTTCGGCGCGGCGCAACTGCATCCGGATATAGGCCGAAATGGCGATGACGCCATGCATGAATGCGGTCACCGCGAAAAGCCCGCCCGGACCGAGCGGTCCCATCACGAACGCGGCGACCAGCGGCCCGATCGCCAGTCCGACGCCAAACGTCAGGAGCATGCCCGACGCGATTGCCGAGAACTGATCCCGCTCCGCGAAGTCGTTGGCATGCGCCACCGCCACCGCGTAGATCGGATAGGCCGAAAGCCCGTAAATGCCGAAAAGGACCGTCAGCAACCATCCCGACGCGCCCGTGAAAAGGATCACAAGGCCGGTCAAAGCGGCCAGCAAGCCAGCCCCGACAATAACGAGCCGCCGGTCCACGTGGTCGGAAAGCCGACCGAGCGGCAGCTGCCCCACGGCACCAAGAATGATCGGCACGCTCATCAGATAGCCGATTTCATGCGCCGGAATGCCTTTGAGGAAGGCAAAAACCGGTGCCAGCGTGCCGAACGTCCCGTTGGCCACCCCCACGCCGAAACTCGCGACAACGGCCACCGGCGAGGTCTTGTACAAGAGCGGCAGGTTGATGCGTGTCGCGGCGATTGGGGTCGGCTGCGGCTGTGTGCTGAGCGCCGTCGGCAGCATGGCGCCGATGATCGCGATCGCGCCGACGACAAACGGCACCATGCCCGCCACGCCCATCACCGAAATGGCGAGCTGTCCGAGCGTCGATGCGCTGAGATTGACCACGACATAGGTCGAAAAAAGCGTGCCCCGGCTGGAATTTTCGGCGCGTTCGTTGAGCCAGCTTTCCACCACCATCGCCGCGCCGGCAAAGCAGAAGCCGGAGAACACCCGCATGACGATCCAGCCGATCTCATTGATCCACAAGAGATTGAGCAGGATCGTGATCGCGCCGATCGCGGCCATCACCGCATAGGACCGAATATGCCCGACCCGGTTGACGAGCATCGGAACCAAGATCGAGCCGGCAATGAACCCGGCCGACCAGCCCGTGCCGATGAGACCCAGCGCCAGCGTGGAAAACCCTTCCTGTGCGCCCCGAACCGCGAGCAGCAGACCATGCAGCCCGCCGCCGAACATGAGCAGGAACGAGGAAAGGAACAGAGCCTGGATCTTGACGAGATGGGACATGCGGCAACGGTGGTTAAGGCGGCGATTTCTTTGGCGCCGAATGGTTGATTCGCACGTCAGCGAACCACGATGTTGCGCCGACTTAAAGGCGTTCCAGCCGGTCTTGTAAAGCCAGCATGTCTTTCCAGACTTCGCGTTTTTGTAGCGGCTGCCTGAGAAGAAAAGCCGGGTGAAGCGTCGCCATTGCCGGCCCGGTCCAGTTGCCGAAAGAAAGCTCGCGCCACTGGCCCCGCGTGCGGGTGATCGTCAGCTTGGCATCGTCAAAGACGACACGGGTCGCGACCAGTCCGAGTGTAACAATGATCCTGGGCGCTGCGAGTTCGACCTGGCGCTTGAGAAAGGGCAGGCAGGGCGCGATTTCCTGGTCGGTCGGATTGCGATTCCCCGGCGGACGCCAGGGCACCGTGTTGGCGATATAGACCATGGTACGGTCAAGACCGATGGCCGCCAGCATGCGGTCCAATAGACGCCCCGCGCGCCCGACAAAGGGCTTGCCCTGAATGTCCTCATCCGCCCCGGGCGCCTCTCCGATGAACATCACCTTGCCCTCGGGATTGCCATCGGCAAATACCAGCTGGGTCGCCCTGAGCTTGAGCGGACAGCCGTTGAAGGCGTCGAATCTCTGTTTGAGGGCGTCAAGGCTTTCAGCCCCGGCTGCCAGCGCCTCGGCTTCCGCAATCGTTTCAGGTTCGGCGCCGGTTGCCACCGCCGCCGGAAGAGCGGGCGACGGTGCGGCCGTCATTGCGGCAAGCGGTGTTTGCGATGCCGCAAAGCGGTCGACCGGCGCGTCCTCGACCGCGAGATCGACCCCCGAAGCGGCATACCATTTCAGAACAGACAGCGGCGAGTCGGCCATGATGCGCTTCAGCTCTTCCTTCCGGCCCACCTTGCCACGTGAATTTGGCTTTGTCAGGTGCGGCGGTGCCTCCAAAGCGCCGCAGACGGAACGTTGATCGACCCGCATCTTGCGCAAATGCCCTAAAATCACCATCGTGTGTCCGCACATCCGAATCCCGTTCCAAAAGCAACGATCCAGACATCCCATGAAATTTGCCCGCCTGCTGACCGCCGCCGTCGCCTGCCTTGGACTGGCGGGAAATTCGGGACCCGGTTTCGCCCAGCATGGCGATTTTTCCGCGTTCAACATCACGGCGACGGGCAATTTTCTGGCCGGCCGCCATGCCCTCGACGCGCTTGATACGGGCAACGCCGCCTCGTTTCTCGTCACGGCGACGAATGAGGAATGGGACAATGCGTCCATCGTCGAACGGGCTTTTGGAGCCCTTGCTGCGAACGGTCAGATCGATGACGCGGACACGATGGCCCGGCACCTGCTCGAAATCGAGCCGAACTACTCGCTCGCCCATCTGCTGGTCGGCACGGTCGCGCTGAAGGAACGCCGTTACACTTCGGCCGCAAAGGAACTGAGCGCCATCGGTCTCGAAGATTTTGTCGGGATAACGGGCGCGGTCCTCAGCGCATGGACCGATGTCGGCCGCGGCGATTTCAAGAAGGCCATGTCGGGGCTCGATGCGCTCAGCGATATCGGCCTTGGCGACTTTTTGATGTTCCATCGCGCCCTGATGGCGGACGCGGCCAATGATCCGTCCGCAACCGACTACATGGCGCGGGCCTACAAGCTCGATCCCCTCGTGCCGAATGTGGTCGAGGCCTACGTGCACATGCTTGGCAATGACGGGCGTTTCGACGAGGCCAAGGCCGTGCTCGACGCCTATTCGGCGCAGGGTCTCGTGCAGCAATCGGTGACGGCGCTTTACGAGCCCATCAATCAGCGCCAGTTGCCCGGAAAATATGCCGCCGACATTCCAGCCGGCGCCTCCGAGGTCTATCGCGGCATCGGCGCGGCGCTCGCCCGCGACGGTGCGCCCGACGTCGCCATGGTCTTCTTGCGCCTGGCGCTGTACCTAAACCCGGATGCCGACGTAGTGCGCCTCACGATCGCCCAGCTCTATGAGCAGCTCGAGCAATATGACGAGGCCAACGCCATCTACGACGCGATCTCGCCGCGTTCGATCTTCAAGCCGGAAGCGGTGGTGCAGCTGGCAGCAAACCTCGACAAGGAAGGCGATCGCGCCGAAGCGATCCGCCGGCTCAAGAACATGGTCCAGATCGAACCGGACTATGTCGAGGCGATTTCCTCGCTTGCCGACCTTTTGCGCTTCGACAAGCAGTTTTCCGAGGCGGTGCCCTACTATTCGCGCCTGATCGAAATTTCCGGCGGCGACCATCCGCGCGACTGGCTCTATTTCTATCTCCGCGCCATCTGCTACGAACGCACCCAGCAATGGCCACTGGCGGAAGCCGACTTCCTCAAGGCGCTGGACCTGCGTCCAGACCAGCCGCAGGTCCTCAACTATCTCGGCTATTCCTGGGTCGATCGCGGCGAGAACTATGACCGCGCTCTCGACATGATCCAAAACGCCGTCCGCCAGAGCCCGAGCGATGGATATATCGTCGATTCGCTCGGCTGGGCTTTCTACAAGCTTGGCCGCATCGACGAGGCGGTCTCGGTTCTCGAACAGGCCATTCACCTCGAGCCCAACGATCCCGAAATCAACGACCATCTCGGTGATGCCTACTGGAAGGCGGGCCGCCACCGCGAGGCCCGGTTCCAGTGGCAGATTGCCATCGACGTCGACAAGACCGGAGAGGTCCGGGACCGCGCGACGCCCAAGCTCGAAAATGGCCTCGTTGACGATGCAGGCGCCGGTCCGTCGTGATCGGAGTTTCCGTCGCGCACGCTTCTGCCAAGATCAATCTCGCGCTGCATGTGACCGGCCGCCGGCCGGGCGGTTATCACAATCTCGATTCGCTGGTCGTGTTCGCGTCACCGGGCGATGTGGTGAGCGTTGCACCGGCCGAAAAAGACAGTTTGGAGATCAGTGGCCCATTCGCGGCGGCACTCGATCCAGACGAACCCAATCTCGTTGAACGAGCCCGCGATCTTTACCGGGCCGAATTTCCTGGCGCTCTGCCCAATGGACTTACCATCAGGCTCGATAAGCAGTTGCCGGTCGCCTCAGGCGTTGGCGGCGGCAGTGCCGACGCGGCTTCATCCCTGAAGGCACTGGACCTGTTGGCGGGCAACGTTGCCGGCGACCGCCTGTTTGAACTGGCGGACGTGCTCGGCTCCGACGTTCCCGCCTGCCTTCAAGGCAAACCCCTGCGGATGCAGGGAAGGGGTTCCGACATTACGCCCTTGCCGCACTTTCCCGCTTGCGCCGTGGTGCTCATCAATCCGCTTGAGCTCGTGGCGACAGCAAGCGTTTTCGGGGCGCTCGCCGTTCGGGAAAATCCGCCTCTGCCAGACATGGGGCCGGGCTGGCGCAGGTTTGACGATCTCATCGAATGGTTGAAGCCGACGCGAAACGATCTTCGCGATCCGGCGGTCGCGCTCTTGCCGGTGATCGCCATGCTAGAAATGTCGATGGCCGGACAGAAGGGCTGCCGCTTTGCACGCATGAGCGGCTCGGGCGCCACCGTTTTCGGGCTTTTCGAGAATCTCGTTTCGGCCGACGCGGCGGCGACGGAACTTCAGCGTCAATGGCCCAGATACTGGGTCGGCGCCAAGTCGGTCGCAGGTGCTGGAATTCAGTAGGCCCGCTGCACGCAGAAGATGGCGACCTCGGCCAGCACATCGCGATGGATCGACGGCGGCAGACCAAGCAAGGCCTCCTGCGCCAGTTCGGCGTGTCTTTGCGCCCGTTCCATTGTCTTGTCGAGTGCGCCGCGCCGGTTGAGGACGTTGCGCACGGACCCGACCACCTTGTCGTCGGCCTCCTGTTGGCCGAGAGCATTCAGAACCGTCTGCCGCTCGAGCTCCGAGCCGTCCTTGAGCGCGAGAATGACCGGCAGGGTCATCTTTCCTTCGCGCAGATCGTCGCCGACATTCTTGCCGAGTCCGACGCCAAGCCCATAGTCGAGCACGTCGTCGACCAGCTGGAAGGCGAGGCCGAGTTCATAACCGTAGCGTGCCATCGCAGCACGGCTCTCTCCGCTGCCGCCACCGGCCATGACCCCGACCTCGGTTGCCGCTTCAAAAAGCTTGGCGGTCTTGGCCCCGATGATCTGCATATAGTCGGCTTCGCTGGTCGCCTGGTCGCCGGCCTTGGCCAGCTGCAAAACCTCGCCTTCCGCGATGACCGCGGCCGCCCGGGAGAGCACATCGAGGGCCTCGAGGCTCCCGGCCTCGACCATCATCATGAAGGCTTGGCCGAGCAGAAAATCGCCGACCAAAACGCTGGCCTGGTTGCCCCAGATCTTGCGGGCGGCCGGTTTTCCGCGCCGCATATCGCTTTCATCGACAACGTCGTCGTGCAGCAGGGTCGCGTTGTGCATGAATTCGATGGCGGCGGCATATTTGATCTGGTTGCCATTGGCCTCGCCAAGCACATAGGCCGAGGCCAGGGTCAGCATCGGCCTTAGCCGCTTGCCACCGGCTTCGATGAGGTAGCGGGCAAGCTGGGGCACCATCTCGACATGCGAGTCGGCGCGCGAGAGGATCAGGCTGTTGACCTGATCCATATCGTTCGCCGTCAGGTCGATCAGCCGGTCGACCGCCAGCCCCGTGTCTTTTTCGTGCGCTTCGGTGAGCTGCGAAACAGACATTGCCAAACCAATTTCCCAAATGCAGTTTCAGTTCCTTATACTGGCAAGCCAAAAGCTCAAAGCCCTCTCATGCGTTTCGGCCAGCGACAAACCGACCTGCAATTCGCGCAAAAGGCCCAAGGGGCCAAGCCGTGACCGTTGCCGACACGTCATTGACGGGGACGACAAGCGACGCTTTTCTGGGCGGACGCATCACGATCCGGCAGCCCTTGAAGGGCTTTCGTGCAGGGCTCGACAGTGTGCTTCTTGCCGCATCGGTTTCGCAGTCGGCAACACGCGTGCTGGAGCTGGGCGCTGGCGCGGGGGCGATCGCCTGCTGCATCCTCGCCGACCTTCCGAACGCGGAACTGACCCTGATCGAGCGGCAACCGCAGATGCTCGCGCTATTGCGGGACAATATTGCCGCGAACGGCTTTGCGGAACGCTGCGAGGTGGTCCAAGGCGACCTGCTCGACAAAAAGCTGCGCGAGAATTCCGGTCTGCCCGCCAACCACTTCGATACCGTCGTCGCCAACCCGCCCTTCTTCGACAGCATAGCGGGAACGAAGGCCCCCGACCCAGCCAAGGCGGCGGCGAGCCACATGGCAATCGCGGAGCTCGACGATTGGGTCAGGCTGGCAGCGGGATCACTGCGGCCGCGCGGCGAGGCGATCTTCATTTTGCCAGCTGAATCGATGCCAGTTTTGGTCTCGGCATTCACCAGACGCTTTGGCGCGTTGGCGCTGCTGCCGGTGGCACCGCGCCCCGGAACGGCTGCAACCCGCATTCTCCTGCGCGGAACAAAAGGCTCGCGGGCGCCAATGACGCTTCTGCCGCCGCTGGTGCTTCATGGTGAAACCGGCAACGGCTTTGCGCCTTTGCCGGAGGCCATTTTCCGGGGCACCGCGCGGCTGGTCTGGTAATCCTGGCGCCGGCCCCCTAAATGATGCGCATCTCAGTTTGAGGAGCGTTCCGATGAGTATTGAGGAATCCCGGTCCACCACGCTTGTGTCCATGATGGAGCGTGGCGGCCAGATGGTCAGGGACATGCTCGGTCGCGGCGGACCTGTCGTTCCGGCGGTTCGTCTTTACGGTGCCATCGCGGCTGGCGACCGGCCCAACCGGATCAACATCGAAACGGTCAACCCTCTGCTCGAACAGGCGTTCAAGATCAAGTCCGCGCCCGCAGTTGCCATCGTCATCAACTCGCCCGGCGGATCGGCGGTACAGTCCCGCCTTGTCTCCAAGCGCATCCGCGAACTCGCTGACAGGCATGAAAAACCGGCTCTGGTTTTCGTCGAAGATGTCGCTGCATCCGGCGGCTATTTCATCGCCGTGGCCGGTGACGAAATCTTTGCCGATCCGAGCTCGATCGTCGGCTCGATCGGGGTCATCATGGCGACCTTCGGCTTTGAAGAGGCGATCAAGAAGCTCGGCATTTCCCGCCGCCTTTACACGGCCGGCAAAAACAAGAGCACGCTCGACCCCTTCCTTCCCGAAAAGAAGGAAGACGTGGAACGCATCAAGACCTACGAGCTCGACATCCATCAGGTCTTCATCGACTGGGTGAAGGCCCATCGTGGTGCACGCCTGACTGCCCCGGACGACGAATTGTTCACCGGCGAATTTTGGACGGCGACTCGTGGCCTCGACATGGGGCTGATTGACGGGATCGGCGACATTTACGAGGTCGTCCGCAATCGCTTCGGCGATGACGCGAAGATCAAATGGATGAAGCGCCGCCGTCCGCTCTTTTCGCTGTCGGGATTTGGGCTGGGATCTTCTGCGTCGAGTATCGCCGGTGATCTCGCGGCCGAAGTCGAAGACCGGGCACTCTGGGCCCGTTTTGGACTGTAGTCTGGGGTCGAGGAGGGGGCATGTCTGCGATCCTGCTTCGCATTCTGATTTATGTGCTAGTTTTTGCCGCCATCTGGTTTGGCGTCCGGCGCATCTGGTCCGACTGGCAGAACAAGTTCCGCGCCGACGACGCGGCCCGTCACCAGCGTGACCTGAAGGAGCGCGAGCGCCCCGACGTGATCGACCTCAAGCAGGGCAAGGACGGCGTGTTCCGGCCAGGAGACGACGAGAAACGATGAAAATCGTTCTCGAAACCGAGCGGCTCTACCTTCGCACCACCGGCGAAGACGTGCTTGAGCCCATGGTTGCGCTCTGGACTGATCCCGCCGTCACGGCCCATATCGGCGGGCCACGCGATCCGGAAAAAGTGCGTGCAGGCGGACGCGAGGATATCGGCGTCGACGCGCCGTTCATGCTCTGGCCGCTGATCCTGAAATCAACCGGCCAACCGATCGGACATTGCGGCCTTCTCGAAAAGCAATTCGACGGCGTGCCGGAGATCGAGTTGATCTATGTTCTTGCGGCCCGTCATTGGGGACAGGGCTACGCCCGCGAAATTAGCGCCGCGCTGATCGGACACGCACGTGAACCCCTTGGATTGAAGCGGCTGGTCGCGCTGATCTCGCCGGACAACGGCGCCTCGATTCGCACCGCCCTGTCGCTCGGTTTTGCCCTTGATCGCGAATTCGTCCGTGAGGACGGAAGCACAAAGCTCCTCTACGCCCTCGACCTCTGACCTTCGCCTTGCAGATCGAACCAACGGTGATAAACACCGGTTCCGAACTATGTCTGCCCACCGGAGCCCGATCGATGGCCGACCTGCCCGCCCACATGGATCCGAAAAACTCGTTTCAGGGTCTCATTCTGACCCTCCAGCAGTTCTGGGCGGCGCAGGGTTGCGTGATTTTGCAGCCCTACGACATGCAGATGGGCGCGGGCACCAGCCACGTCGCGACGGCCCTCCGCGCGCTTGGCCCCAAGCCGTGGAATGCCGCCTACGTTCAGCCATCGCGCCGCCCGACCGACGGACGCTTTGGCGAGAACCCCAACCGCCTGCAGCACTATTATCAGTTCCAGGTGATCCTGAAGCCGTCGCCCGCCGACATTCAGGAGCTCTACCTCAAATCGCTCTATGCCATCGGCATCGACCCGACGCTGCATGATCTGCGCTTCGTCGAGGACGACTGGGAAAATCCGACACTTGGCGCCTGGGGGCTCGGCTGGGAAGTGTGGTGTGATGGCATGGAGGTCAGCCAGTTCACCTATTTCCAGCAGGTCGCCGGCTATGAATGTGCACCGGTTTCGGGCGAGCTGACCTACGGGCTCGAGCGTCTGGCCATGTACATTCAGGACGTCGACAGCGTCTATGACCTCAATTTCAACGGTGGCGGCGGCAACTCAAAGGTCACTTATGGCGACGTTTTCCTGCAGAACGAGCAGGAAAGTTCGGCCTACAATTTCAACGTCGCCGACACCGATACGCTGTTTCGGCATTTCGATGATGCCGAGCGCGAAAGCCGCGCAATTCTCGCGTCGGACCAGGGCTACATGGGCCAGCCGATGGCCATTCCGGCTTACGAGCAGGTGCTCAAGGCCGCCCATGCCTTCAACATGCTCGACGCGCGCGGGGTTATTTCGGTCACCGAACGGCAAGGCTACATCCTCAGAATCCGCGAACTCGCCAAAGCGTGCGGTGGCGCCTGGCTGCAGACGGCGGGCGGTGGGGCAAGCTGAGAAAGCTGGACATTGCTCCTGACCATCGCCATATCCAGGGCGCTTAAGAAAAGGAGCATCAAGATGAAACGCAAACGCCCCATCGGGGCACCGCCAAACCAGGCGGCGAAGGCGCTGCGGGAGGGCAAATTCCGTATCCGCATCGTCAAGGGCAAGACCGCCTACAGCCGGAAATCGAAATACATCAAGAAGGGCGTCGACGTTGAAGACGCCCTTCCTTTTTGTCGCAGCCCAAAGGGCGAAAATGCATCAATCGAAATCATGAGAAATTAACATCTCAATTCCAAAATTGGCCCATATGTGCTTTTCAACGAGGGCAAAATGAGTAATTCCGACGGCACTCTTTCAATCAACAATGCTATTTGCGCCCACTCCATGTGGAAGCTCAGACTCTATTCAGCGATTTCGTCCGGCAAGACCGACGCCGACGTCGAAACGGTCAAATGCGACAACAAATGCGAATTCGGCAAGTGGCTTTATGGGTCCGAAATCGACCCGGCCACCAAGAAGGGCGCATCGTATGAAGGCATCCGCCACCTCCACGCCGAATTTCACAAATGCGCCGCCGAAGTTCTTGGTCATGCCGTGGGCGGCAAGAAGGAAGATGCCCTGTTCATGTTCGGCGGCGAATTCAGCAAACGGTCGAACACGTTGGTGCGCGCCCTGACGAACTGGAAGCACGAACTTGCACCCAACGACGCAAACTGGGCCGGATTTCAGAGTCTTCTGAAAGCCCTTTGAAGGCACGCTGCTCCCGATCGTTGCGTCTGGATGGCGTCGCTCGCCTCAAACGAGGTTGGTGATGACGGCGCACTGTCCCGAGCTTGCATCGTGCGGCAGCGCGAGAATGCGCGTCAACTCGCGTTCGAGCGATTTGAGCCGGCTGATGCGCGCCCGCACCGCCGCAAGCTGGCTTTCCGCAATGCCGTGAATCGCCGAACAGGGCAGGTCGGGGTCGGCATCGAGAAGAATCATTTCCCTGATGTCGTCCAGCGAAAATCCAAGCTCGCGGCAATGCCGGACAAACTGCAGCCGTTGCACGGCCTCGCGGCCATAACGCCGCTGGTTGCCTTCGGTCCGGTCCGCCGCGGGTACGAGCCCTGCCTGTTCATAGTAGCGAATGGTTGGAATCTTGGTCGCCGTTCTGCGCGCGAGCTCACCGATGGAAATCATTGCCGAAAACCCTTGAACCTCTAGTGGCTAGAGGTTCTATCGTCGGTCCGACGCAATGACAATCGGCGGGCACATGCCGGAC
Organism: Hyphomicrobiaceae bacterium; assembly: GCA_020638095.1. Classification (GTDB taxonomy): domain Bacteria; phylum Pseudomonadota; class Alphaproteobacteria; order Rhizobiales; family Devosiaceae; genus JACKJF01. Next base: position 1,318,706 of record JACKJF010000003.1, read on the forward strand.
CACGAGCACCACGGTCATCACCATGTCGACCCCGAAGCGGGGGACCTGCGTATGGGGTTCGCCGTCGCGGCCAATCTCGCGCTGACCGTCGCGCAGGTGGTCGGCGGCGCCTTGTCCGGCAGCATCGCCCTCGTTGCCGACGCGCTGCACAATCTTTCCGATGCAATGAGCCTTGCCATCGCCTTCTTTGCCCGGCGCATCGCACGGCGCCATGCCGACGCCACCATGTCCTATGGCTACGCCCGTGCCGAAATCATCGCCGCGATGATCAACTACACGACACTGATCGTGCTCGGACTGTTTCTGGTCTACGAGGCGATCATGCGGTTCTTCGCGCCCGAGCCGGTGGCGGGCTGGATCGTCGTGATCATTGCCGCGATTGCGCTGGCCATCGATGTGGCCACGGCCCTTCTGACCTATGCCATGTCGAAAACCAGCGTGAACATCCGCGCGGCTTTTCTGCACAATGTCGCCGATGCCCTGGGGTCGGTCGCGGTGATCGTTGCAGGAACACTGATCATTCTCTTCGGGTGGACCTGGGTCGACCCGCTGATCACGCTCGCCATCGCCGCCTACGTGATCTGGCAGGCAGGGAGCGAGATCAGCGCCGTCATTCGCACCCTGATGATGGCGACGCCAGACGGCCTTCTGCGCGAAACCGTGGTCGGCCGCCTCGAAGGCCTGACCGGTGTTCAATCGGTCCACCATGTGCATGTCTGGCAGATCGATGAAGCCCGGACCGCCCTCAGCGGCCATGTGGTGATTGAAGCAGCCGGCCTTTCGGAAGCAAGCGCGATCGTCCGCACGGCGAAATCGATGCTCGACCGCGACTTCGGCATTTGTCATGCCACCCTTGAGATCGAAACCGCCGCCAGCGGCTGCGCCGACACAGACAACAGGCGGCCCAAAAACGCCTAGCCCGGCCGCACAGCGATTTCCACCACGACCGTTCACCATCAGGAAACGCCGCGATTGGTTTCGTTCGGCTTGCGCAAACGAAATTTGAAGTCCACATCGGGCGGGACAGGAGGGCCAGAATGAACGCCCAGTTTCAACGCCACAATCCCAATCCGCTTCTGATCGCGCCCGAAACCAGGGTTGGCGCGCTTCACCTGCGCATCACCTCGGTTGAGCGCGCCTTGCCGATCTGGCGCGACATGATTGGCCTGCACGTCATCGATCAGACCCAAAGCGAACTCGTGCTTGGTATTGGCGACCAACCGCTCGTTCACCTGCATGCGGGTGCGGAGCGCGCGGTGCGGCCAAAAAGCCTCGGACTCTATCACATTGCCATTCACGTGCCGGCCCGCAAGGAAATCGCCCGGGCCGTCTTGCGGCAGCTCAGGGCGGGGGTGCGGACATCCCCGACTGACCACCTCGTCAGCGAGGCAACCTATCTTTGGGACCTCGATGGCAATGGCATCGAGATGACGTTCGAGACGCCCGAGCGCGGCTTCATTGCCTATACCGAAGGCTCGATGCAGATGGTGACGGCCGACGGCAAGCCGCATTCGGGTCTTGAAGCCATCGAACTCGACGGCCTTTTCGCCGAGCTTTCGCCGGACGATGACCTCATGCAGCCTTTGCCGGTGGGGACGCGACTTGGCCACATCCATGTTCATGTCAGCGATCTCGAGCAATCGATGCGCTTTTACGCCGACACGATTGGCTTTCAGCGCCAGATTCTCAGCCCGCGCTACGGGATGGGCGATGTAAAGACCACGTTCGAGCCGCATATTCTGGCGTTCAATGTCTGGTCCGGGCCGATGGCGGCGCAGACCGACAAGTCCCATGCCGGCCTCGATCATTTCGAACTGGTCGTTCCCAATTCGGGCGAACTCGATCAGCTTGCCGGGCGGTTGGACGCGCACCAGGTGCCGTTCGCCCGCGAAGGCAACGGCGCGCTATTGATGAAGGATCCGTCCGCCAACGCGCTGAAGGTCAGGGTCTAGATAACGATGTGTCCTGGCTCGCTGGCCGGGACACCGTTGAGCGAAATTGCAGCTTCCTCGACGGTGCTGTCCCGGGCCGCGTTCCGAACTAACCCTCGATTTTCGAGAAATCGGCGACCTGGTGCATCACGTTTCGCAGGCGGGCCAGAAGGTTCAGCCGGTTGGCCCGCACCTTCGGATCGTCGTCATTGACCAGAACCTTGTCGAAGAATTCGTCGACTGGCGCGCGCAGCGTGCTGAGATCGTCGATGGCCCCGCGATAGTCGTCGTCCGCGACCAGCTTGCCGACGCTTTTGACCTTCGCATCGACGGCCCCGGCGAGCGACTGTTCGGCGTCTTCTTTCAGGAACGCGAGGTCGACATTGCCGGAATAGCGGTTGTCGTCCTTCCTTTCTTCGGCGGCGAGAATGTTGGCGGCGCGCTTGTAGCCCGCAAGAAGTTGCGCACCAGTTTCGGTTTCGAGTAGGGCCGACAATGCCCCGACCCGGCGAACGATTTCGAGCACGTCGTCACTCTTGCCGGAAATCACCGCATCGACCAGATCATGCCGCGCGCCTTTGTCCCTCAGCATGACCTTGAGCCGGTCATGGAAGAAGGCGAGGAGGTCGGGCGGTACGTCGAGTTTGAACGCGATTTCGTTCTCGACGAGGATCCGGATCACCCCAAGCGCGGCGCGCCTCAGCGCGAACGGATCGCGGCTGCCCGTGGGTTTCTCGTCAATCGACCAGAACCCGGTCAGGAGGTCGAGCTTGTCCGCCAGCGCAACCGCGATGCTGGCCGGGTTGGTCGGTACCGCGTCGGAGGGGCCAAGGGGCTTGTAATGCATCTCGGCGGCATCGGCGACCGCCGCATCCTCACCCTGCGCCTCGGCATAGTAGCGCCCCATCAGCCCCTGCAGTTCGGGGAACTCGAAGACCATCTCGGTGACGAGATCGGCCTTGGCGAGCCGTGCGGCCCGGCCCGAAACAGCCACGTCGGCACCGATTTTCCTGGCGATGTCTGCCGCCAGGGTCTCGAGCCGTTCCACCCTTTGCAGCTGGTTGCCGAGTTTCTGGTGGAAGATCATTTCCGCAAGTTTCGGCAGTCTTTGTTCGAGCGGCACGGAGAGGTCGTTGCGATAGAAGAACATCGCATCCGAAAGCCGCGCCCGGATGACCTTCTCGTTGCCGGCAACGATGGTCTTGCCGCCGTCCCTGGCCTCAAGGTTGGAAACAAGAATGAACTTGTTGGCGAGCCTGGCCGTCGCCCGGTCGCGCACGCAGAAGCATTTCTGGTTCGACTTGATTGTCGCGATGATCACCTCGTCGGGCAATTCGAGAAACCGCTCCTCGAATCTGCCCATCATCACCACCGGCCATTCAACCAGCCCCGCTGTCTCTTCGAGAAGGCCTGTGTCGTCGATGACCGTAAGCCCTTGCGCGAAGGCGAGATGATCGGCGTCGGTCTTGATCTCGTCCATCCGCCGGTCAAGATCGAGCACGACCTTCCGGGCTTTAAGGCCCTCAGCATAGTCCGAAAACCGCTTCACCCCGAACCCGTCCGGCGCCATGAAGCGGTGCCCGTAGACCATCTGTCCGGACGTGATGTCCCCAACGGAAAAGCCAACGACTTCGGGCTCGTCATTTTCGGTGCCGAACGTGGCTGTGATGGCGCGGATCGGGCGGACCCACTGGTCGCGGCCCGCGCCCCAGCGCATCGGCTTGCCCCAGGGAAACCCGCCAAGCACCGCCGGCAGAACCTCGCCAAGGATCGTCCTGGCGTCTTCACCCGGCTTTTCGATCACCGCGAGATAGAAATCGCCCTTCTTGTCGTCATGCCCAACCTGGGCGTCGCTGATCGAGCTGAGGCCGGCACCGCGCAGAAATCCTTCGATCGCCTGCTGCGGCGCATCGGTGCGCGGACCTTTCCGCTCTTCGCGCGTGTTGGGCGAACGCGCCGGTATGCCCGTAACCGTCAGCGCCAGCCGGCGAGGGGTTACGAATGCTGCCGCGCTTTCGTAGACCAGGCCACGATCGACCATGGCGTTGGTCACGCCCCTTTTCAGATCCTCGGCGGCGCGCCGCTGCAGGCGGGCGGGGATTTCCTCGGAGAAGATTTCAAGCAGAAGTTCGGGCATCGAACGCAATCCTGGCGGCGAAAATAACGTCGCGCCGTGCTATCAAGACGCATACCGATTGTCACGCCTCAACCGGACAGACCGATGCCCGAACTCTATCAGACCGTCACCGATGAAGTGATACTCGACGCCGTCACCATTCTGCGTCAGTCCGGCCATGGCGCGCTTGCGACCCTCGACCCCGAAACCGGCCACCCGCAATGCACGCGGATCGTGCTCGGAACGTTAGGTTCCGCCCAGCCGGTTATGCTGGCAAGTGCCCTGACGGCACACTTCAAGGCGTTGGTGATGGACCCGCGTTGCTCGCTGCTTGTCGGCGAGGTCTCGAAAGGCGATCCGCTGATCAATCCCCGCCTGACACTGCATTGCACAGCTGCCCGCGTTGGCGAAGGCGACGCGAGCCTTGCCGATATGCGCGAAATCTGGCTTGACCAGAATCCGAAATCGAAAATCTATATCGACCTGCCAGACTTCGCGTTTTTTCGGCTCGTGGTCACCAAGGCGACCTACATTGCCGGGTTCGGACAGGCCTTTCAGCTTCCGGCGGAGCTGTTTTCGGCCTGATCAGATGACGATGTCACTGGCGCCGAGCTGACTGAGGTTGATGCCCCGAATGTCGATCTCGGTTCCGGCTGCCGAAAAGCCGATGTGGTTGTCGGTTGCCGTGCCCACTTCGCGAAAATGGCTGAGCGCCTGCGCCTTGCTGGCAAAACCGAAAGCGCTGAGATCGAACTTGTCCCTGTTGTTCTGGAAATCCTTGACCTTGTTGAGGTCGTCATGTTTGCCGAAGCCGAACGTGTCGCGGCCATCTCCGCCAACCAGCGTATCGTTGCCCTGGTTGCCGAAAATAATGTCGTTGCCGTCCTGACCCTTGAGCAGGTCGTTGCCCTTGCCGCCACGAAGTGTGTCAGCCTCCGTACCGCCCAGAATCGTGTCGGCACCGTTCTGGCCCAGAAGCGTGTCCCGGTTCGCGCCGCCGTTCAGGGTGTCATTGCCGTTTCCGCCTTCGAGATGATCGTTGCCGTTTCGTCCGAAGATCGTGTCAGCGCCGCCCAGCCCGAAAATCGAATCGGCACCGCCGCGACCGTCGATCCAGTTGGTGCCGGCATTGTCGGAAATCGTGTTGGCGTCGCTCGTGCCGTACCATTCGGGCCGGTACATCTGCGCATAGACCTCGTTGCCGCTGTGGCCAGGTGCAGGCGACGATCCTGTGGGCCCCTGCCAGCCAACGACGAATCCGCCATTGTTGAGTGCGCCGACGGAAGGATTGGTCATGTTGCCCGGCGTCGAATTGATATCGAACTCGCCGCCAACCGCATCCCCGTTCGCGTCATAGCGCTGGCCCGCTATGCCGCCGCCGTTCTGTGCCCAGGTGATGACGAAACCGCCATCTGCCAGCTTGGTGATGGCGTGCGAAAACTGGGACGTTGAGGTACTCGTGTTGACCTGAAACTCGTCAGTCAGGGCCGTACCGGTATTGTCGAATATCCGCGCGTTGATACGTGAAGACGCGCTGTTGGCGTTCGACCCGGACCAGACAACGACGAAGCGCCCATCCCCGAGTCCCGCCACGAAAGGGTCGACCTGATCGGTTGTTTCGTAAGCATTCACGCGGAACTCGGCGCCGGGGACTCCAAAGCCGTCAACAACACTCGCAAAAATGCCACGACCGTCGCTGTCATCGCCTTCCCAGACGACCACGCTCTTTCCGCCGTCGAGTGGGGCAATATCGGCCGAATACTGATCGCCCGCCGTGGTGTCGTTCACCAGGGTCTCGCCGACGAACTGACCGCCGCCAGTGTCGAACATCCGCAGATAGACGCCGGCGCCGGCCCCGTCCTGATCGCCATAGGACTCCCATGAGATCGCGATATAGCCGGTCGACAGGATCGCGACCTGCGCATTGGCCTGAGCGTCATTCACTTCGACATTGACGAGTGTTTCAGTTCCGGTCAGTCCGCCGCCGTCCTCGGGCGCATTCACGATGTCCTTGTAAATGCCGAAACTGCTGCCGTCCTGACCCGAGGACGTCCAGGCAACGGTCAAACCGCCATCGGTTCTCGCACCAAGCGCCGGTGAGAACTGCGCACCGGCGACCGTCGTGTTGATCTGAAATTCGGTCAGAAGGGCATTGCCGTTCTTGTCGAAATACCGGCCATAAACGCCATCGCCGCTCGTGTCCTGCCCGTCGCTCTGCCAGACAATGGCGAAGCCGCCGCGTGCCAGACCAACGACTTCAACACTGTCCTGATCGTTGCCGCCAAATTCGTTGACGACCATTTCCGAACCGAGTTTTTTTGGCGTGCCCATGGCCTGCGCTCCGTTTTTGAACGAAAGACGCTAGCCATGGCCCGTCACCCGGACAATCATCCATTTGGGGTATGCCGTGCCGGGCCCGGACCGGCCACCTGAGGTGTACGCGCGGCTACCAGCCGCCGCCTCCACCGCCACCGCCACCGCCGCCGGAAAAGCCGCCACCTCCACCGCCAGACGAAGACGACGAGGCCGGTTGCGACGCGATCATCGCCGCACTGATGCCCGAGGAGATGCCGGCAACGCTACGTGACAGGTTCGAGGTCGAAAAGTCCGACCCGTGATACCAGTAGGGGTGATAGCCGCCCTGTGACACCTCGATCGTGTGGCGTTCGAGCTCGCCGGTCATCCGGTCGGACCATTTCTGTTCGACCCCGAGCGCAACGGCATAGGGCAGAATTTCCTCGAACCGGGCGATGGTGAAGTCCGGCTCTTCGATGAAGTCGAGCCGGTTCTTCTCGGCCGTTTCCAGATAGAGTTTGAACCCGTCGATCTGGTCCATGACCTGCCGCCCGAGCACCGTGGGCGCGCGCATCAGAAAGGCGAAAACCACGTTGATCAGGATGATCGAGATTGCCGCGAACCAGCCTGCGTTGATTTCGCCGAGCGTCAGGATCGAGCCGAGCGACCCCACCACGTTGGAACCGGCAATCATGACCCAGACGAAAATGAAAATACGGACGGCCCAGCCGCCCTGAAACACCGAATTGAGCAGCGATCCAAGCACCACGAATGCGATGCCGATGCCAAAGGCGATCAAGAGCCAGATCGGGTCGATGGCGCCGATCAGCACCAGCCCGAGCATCAGGATCAGCGAAAGAGCCAGCCCGAAAAAGACGTAGAGCCGGTTCTGGTTGAAATAGACCGCCCGGTTTTCCGTTTCGATGGCCGAAGTGAATTTCTTGCGCTTGCTGAGTATGGTTGGTCCGTTCGAGACATTGACCTTCAGCGTGCCCTTCATCCGGATATAATCGTCCAGAATTTGTTCGCCCGGCGGCAGATAGTCGACGGTCTTCTGGGTGTGCCGAAAGCTTGTTTCCTTGCCTTCCTTTTCAATCTCGATCAGTCCCTTGGTCGCGAGCGAGAGGATTGCCGCCGAAAAGGCGGTCCAGCCGGAGCGTTTCCAGCCATAATTATGGACGTAGTGAACCAGCGCCGCCGACATGTCTTTTGGCGGATGAAACAGGGGAATGATCGTCCCCTTTTTGGGGTCCCGGCCTACCGCGTCCCAGGCAAAATAGTAGTAGAGCAGGATCAAAAAGGCGGCGACGCCGGGAAAGATCGCCCCCCTGTGGTCGGAAAGATAGTAGAGGAACCTGTCCCAGTCGGTCTCCGGCGCAAGCACGCCCTTGGCGAATGAGACGGAAACCGTCATGCCTTCATAGGCTTGCAGCGGCCGGGTGGTTCGAAAAATCGCCTCGTTGCCGGCGACCTGTTCCTTGGTCGCGTCCGACCCCGTGTCGCCCTGCCGGCCCGTATAGACCTGCAACTCACCGATTCGCGCGCCGTCGGGCAGGATGACATGCGCAACTGCCGTCTTGATCGGGAAGGTCCAGAAGTTGCCGGTCGCGTTCCAGTAAAGTTCGTCGTAGGTCTCGAACCGCCTGACCATTCGGGTCATCGTGTAGTGAATGCGGTAGGTATAGTCGCCGCCCGTCAGGTAGATGTCTTTGTTGCCGATATAGATACGCAGGCCACCCTCGATGGATTCGGTAAACCAGGGTTCGGTGCGCCCATCTTTCTGAATGTCGACCACGTTGAGATTCGACCGAAGAAGCGAACCGTCATCGTTGCGAAGGGTGGTCGGAATATCGCGGAAAATGCCGTGGCGGATCTGAGAGCCTTCAGCCCGCACCGAAATCGTCTCGACCACGTCGACAGAGCCGTTGGTCAGAACCGTGACCTGGCTCGAAAAGGAGTGAATGACCTCTTCGGCAAACACTGGCGTCGCGGAAAACGCCAGAGCCAGCGCCGAAAGCAGCGCCCAGACGCGTAAGATCGGAGAAAATGCCCTCAGGCGCATGTGGATCAGTTGAATTTGACCTGCGGGACGGCGCGGTCGCCCTCGTTGTCGAGCTCGAAATACTCGCCCTTCATGAAGCCGAACATGTTGGCCACGATGTTGGACGGAAAGCTCTCGACCGCGACATTCATATTGCGCACCGAACCGTTGTAATAGCGGCGCGACAGCTGAATTTCGTCTTCAACCTTTTGCAGGGCGCCCTGAAACTCAAGAAATGTGGTGTTGGCCTTGAGGTCCGGATAGGCCTCGGCCACGGCAAAGAGCCGTCCGAGAGCGCCCGAAAGCGCGCCTTCGAGTTTGGAGCGCTCGGCAGGGCCCGCATCTCCCGCTGACTGAATGGCCGTGCGGGCAGAAGTGACCGCTTCGAGCGTCTCGCGTTCGTGGCCCATATAGCCTTTCACGGTTTCCATGAGATTGGGGATCAGGTCGGTGCGGCGCTTGAGCTGCACGTCGATGCCCGACCAGCCTTCCTGCATCATTTGCCGGTTGGTCACCAGCCGGTTGTAGATGAAGACCGCGTAGGCCGCGAGGGCCACAATGATGATCAGAATGATCCAGCCGGTATTCATGAAACGTCCCCTGTTCGCCGCGTTCGGACTCGTGGCGACAGTTTGTCACTCTTGGGGAGGAGTGGCAACAGCATCCGGTGTGGGTGCCGACCCCGCGGCCGGTTCTGGCGTCACCGGTTTGAAGGGCGCCATGCCCTCGTTGGCGAGCTGATCGGCGAGTTCGTTGAAGGTCTCGCCGGCGTGGCCCTTGACCCAGTGCCAGGCCACGTCATGCCGCTTCAGAGCCTCGTCGAGCGCCTGCCAGAGTTCGACGTTCTTCACCGGCTTCTTGTCGGCCGTGCGCCAGCCGTTCCGCTTCCAGTTGTGGATCCAGCCCGTGATCCCGCCTTTGACATACTGGCTGTCGGTGTGAAGATCGGCGGCACAGGGTCTCTTGAGGGCATTGAGCGCCTCGATGGCGGCGGTCAGTTCCATCTGGTTGTTGGTCGTTTCCGGCGCGCCGCCCTTGAGATGCTTCTGGTGCTCGCCGTAGATCAGCACGGCACCCCAGCCGCCAGGTCCCGGATTTCCCGAGCACGCACCGTCGGTGTAGATCGTGACCCGTTCAGGCACCGACGGCCTGCCCCGCCGGATCGCGCAGTTCGCGCGGCAGGTTGAAGGCGATGTCTTCGCTCGCGGTCACGTGCAGCGAGACGGAGATGTCAAATCGCTCGCCAAAGGCGTCGATGATCTCGCTGACCAGGGTTTCGGGCGCCGATGCTCCGGCAGTAATGCCGAGACTTTGGATGCCGCTGAAGACGCTCCAGTCGATTTCGCTCGCCCGCTGCACCAGCTTGGCGATGGGGCACCCGGACCGCTCCGCCACTTCGACCAGGCGCATGGAATTGGACGAATTCGGCGCACCGACCACGATCATCGCGTCAACCAGCGGTGCGACCTGCTTGACCGCCTCCTGCCTGTTTGTCGTCGCGTAGCAGATATCTTCCTTGTGCGGGCTCGAAATGGTTGGGAACCGTTCCTTGAGCACGCCGACAATATCGGCGGTGTCGTCGACCGAGAGCGTCGTCTGGGTCACAAGAGCCAGGCGGGCCGGATCTTTCGGGACATAGGTTCGAGCGTCGGCAACGGTCTCGATCAGGCTGATCGCACCTTCGGGCAGCTGGCCCATCGTGCCGACGACTTCCGGGTGGCCGCGGTGTCCGATCAGCACAACCTCTTCGCCGTTTGCGAAGTGCTTTTGTGCTTCGACATGCACTTTCGACACCAGCGGACAGGTCGCATCGAGATAGAACATGTTGCGGTGGCGCGCTTCTGACGGAACCGATTTCGGCACGCCGTGCGCTGAAAAAACCACGGGCGCATCCGTTTGCGGTATCTCTTCGAGTTCTTCGACGAAAATCGCACCTTTCGCTTTGAGCCCGTCGACCACATATTTGTTGTGAACGATTTCGTGGCGCACATAGACCGGCGCGCCGAACTTCGTCAGTGCCAGTTCGACGATCTGGATGGCGCGGTCGACGCCGGCGCAAAATCCGCGCGGCGAACAAAGCAGAATTTCGAGCTTTGGACGTTCGGTCATTTCGGTCAGATGCGCGTCGTCAGGCATGAAGTCAAGACATGTTGCCGCCTCGGTTGCGGCGCATGCCGCAAACTGCCATATGAAATCTGTCTTTTGAGGAACGCCACGTGTCTCTTGCCCAGCAGATGATCGTGATTGCTCCGGCTGACGGGCCGGCGCCGCTGTCTGCGGAACAGCGAAGCCTTCTGACCGGCAAGGCGCGCTGGCTGCGGGCGGTCTTTGAGGGCGGCCTTCTGACCGTCCCGACCATCGCGATAACCCGCGCCGCCTGGCAGGGTCTTCTCGACGAAAAAAGCGGCGGCGAAGAGCGGTTGCGCACCGCCTGGGTCACGACGCTCTTTCGCCTCGTGCAAAAGGGCAGCGATCCGCCGCTTCTGGCCGTCCGCACGGCCGCAGAGTCTCATTCGCACGGGTTGATGCGTGCCCAACTCAACGTCGCGCCACCCCGCACCGAGGCGGAAGCGGTGGACCGGGCACGCCCGCTTGCCCGATCCATTACCGAAGCCTTTGCCTCCTATGGCGACGAGCCACCGGTCTGGACCGATCACGCAAGCCAGATGGCCTGGCAGCGCCAGATCGTGATTGTCCAGGCAATGGCCGAGGGGCGGCTGATCGAGTTCCTGTCGCGCGACCCCCAGACCGGCGATCTGATACCAACCGCGCCGCGCGGCGGCCATTTACCCGAACCGATACCGGAAATGTTCGTGGCAGTTGCCGAGCTTTTGGACAATGTCGCCGGCAAGCACATGCTGATCCATGTCATCGAACGGGACGCGCATGTGCGCTTCCTTTCGGCCCGTGGTGCGCCGGCCAGCGCCGAAGCGGACCTTAACGCGGCCGTCGATCGAGCAGAACGCGGCATCTGGTCGACCCGCGAGGCGGTCAACGCCATCAACCCGACGCAGCTTTCGCAACTGCTGCATCCGCGCCTTGCACGCGACGAAAACCGTCATCCGATCGCCAGCGGGCTGGGCGTCGCCCTTGGCGCGGCCACCGGGCGGATCGTCTTTTCGCCCGAGGATGCAGGACGCCTCAGGGCGCGCGGCATCCATTCCGTTCTGGTGATGATGGAAACCGGGCCGACCGACGTCGAAGGCATGCATGCCGCCTCCGGCATCGTGACGGCGCGCGGCGGCATGACCTCGCACGCCGCCGTCGTGGCGCGCGTCATCGGCCGGCCCTGCATCGCCGGCATTCGCACCCTCAGCATCGATGAGGCGGAACAGACCTGCCGCATCGGCGACGTCGAACTTCGCGCAGGCGATGACATCACCATCGACGGCACCCTTGGCGAAATCTATCTCGGCCGCCAGCCACTGAGTCAGCCGGCGGTGAGTGGGGCGATTTCGCGCCTGCTCGACTGGTCGGACGGAAGCCGCACGATTGAGGTGCGCACCAATGTCGAGACCGTGGCCGCCGCCGAAAACGCCCTCAATTTCGGGGCGGAGGGCATCGGCCTCGCGCGGTCCGAACACATGTTCTTCTCGGTTGAGCGCATGCGGGCGCTGCGCCGCCTGATCCTTTCCGAAAACGAACAGGATCGCGCCCAGGCCCTGGAAGGACTGGTCGAATACCAGACCGGCGATTTTGCCGACCTGTTTGCGGTCATGGCCGGCCGACCGGTCACCGTGCGCCTGTTCGATCCGCCTTTGCACGAATTCCTGCCGCGCACCGACGAGGACATCGAGGAAACCGCTGAAAGCCTTGGCCTGTCGGTCCGGGCGTTGCACCAGCGCCTCGGACGGCTGACTGAGATCAACCCGATGCTCGGCCATCGCGGTTGCCGGCTGGCGATCACCTATCCGGAAATTCTCGACATGCAGATGCGCGCCCTCTTCGCCGGCGCGCACGCCGCGATCCAGCGCATGAACACGGCCCTGCCGCTCGAGATCATGGTGCCCTTCGTCTCGTCGGCCCATGAGGTTCAGTGGGTCAAACAGCAGATCATGCGCATTGCCGCGCCGGAACTCGAAATGGCGGACGGCGCGCTGAGCATGACCTATGGCACCATGATCGAGCTGCCACGCGCAGCCCTGAGGGCAGGGGAAATCGCCCATTCCGTCGACTTCTTCTCGTTCGGCACCAACGATCTGACTCAGACCACCTACGGCATTTCGCGTGACGATTCCCCGGCATTCCTCGCGGCTTACCAGCGCAAGGGTTTGTACGATTATGATCCCTTCGTTACCGTCGACCAGCGGGGCGTCGGCGAACTGATCCGCGTCGCCATCGAACGCGGCCGCGCGGCCAATCCCGATCTGAAAATCGGCATTTGCGGCGAACATGCCGGTGAACCCAAGAGCATCGAGTTCTTTGCATCGCTCAATGTCGACTATGTCAGCTGTTCGCCCTACCAGGTGCCGGTTGCCCGGCTCGCCCTCGCCCAGGCACAGAGCTGATACCTGTCTTTCGGGCCGACACAAAATGGCCCGGCATTTACCCTTTCCCCGCCCAACTCACCCCAAATGACCGCCCGAATCCGCGGTTTTACTGTTGGTCAACCTTAATGGGCGATGATCCGCAAATCGGTCATTTTATCGAGTGACCGTGTGCGTACATCGTGTTGAGTTGAGAGTTCATGGCGTTCAGGGTTCCCGCACGCGGACAGAGACGATGGTCCTTATTGGACGTCGTTGCGCGCATCGTCTCTGTTTCGACCCTCGGCGCGATCCTGATCGTTGCGCTGACCCACAACGCGATCGGTCCACTTCCCGACGTGCAGACCGTTCCCTCGACGCAATATGTGACGGCCTCGATCAGCCGCGACGGCGTCGACCCTGTCATTACCGGTTCGGTGCAGGGCCTCTTTCAGTCCGAGGAATTCGTCGGACCCAACCGCGCCCTCAAGGTTGACCGTCCCGTTCCACAGATCGACATCAACGCCTTCGCGCTGAAATTCAATCAGGCTCGCATCCGAATTGCCGCGCGCAATGCCGGGCCGGTCGATCCGTCCCTTCAGCAGAGCGTCATTGGCGCCCAGCCTGACTTCATTCAGGGTGACGAATCTCCGCGCATATCGGTCGCTTCGATCGATCCGGGCCAGGCCTCGGCGGCGCTCCAGGCGATCGAGTCCATGAGCGTTCTCGACCCGAACGTGCCGGTGCCAACCGCGCTGCCCGAAACCCTGGCCTATGCCCGTGCCAATACGCCATCGACCGAGCGCGACGCTAACCCCTTCTCCGACCGCGAGCGGTGGTGCATGGCGACCGCCATCTATTTCGAAGCACGTGGCGAGTCGTATCGCGGACAGGTGGCCGTCGCCCAGGTGGTCATGAACCGGGTCAAGCACCCAGCCTATCCCAATACGATTTGCGGAGTGGTTTTCCAGAACTCGACCTGGCGCAACCGCTGCCAGTTTTCGTTCGCTTGCGACGGCAAGCCCGAACGGGTGACCGACCAGACGTCATGGAAAACGGCAGAGGAAATCACAGACGAAGTGACGTCAGGCGCGCTCTATCTGCCCGAGGTCAGCAACGCGACGCACTACCATGCTGCCTATGTCTACCCGCACTGGGCGTCGCGAATGGTTCGCGTCACCCGCATCGGGCTTCACATATTCTATCGATTTAGAACGTGAACTAGCTTTCGTCAGTCGCGGGTTGGCCGAGGCTGAGGATCGAGCCGGCAGCCTCAACCGGGATCATCACCCAGCCGGTGCCGGAGCGCCAGATCTGCGCCATCATTGAACGCAAATCGCCATCCGCATTGCGCACATGGATACCGCGGTAGATCACGTGGGGATCGAAAAGTGCGTCGGTCGAATATGTGCCGGACGGCGTCGTCACGACGGTCACCGCAGTTTCATGACCATATTCGATCTTGCGGATCTGTCCGCTTGAAATCACCTCGGTCGAGACGCTGTCGTCCACCGTCACGTCGTAATAGTGACCATCGACGTAAACAAGATTCTGAAGGTCCGCGACCGAAAACGGCGTCGGTTGCTTGGCAAGCATGTCATTCATCGTTTGGCCGAGCCCGAAAGGCAGCGAGATGGCCGGCTGGCCGGTAACGGACTGAACCGTCGAACTGGCTGGGGGCTCTGATGCGACAAGTGTCGCGGCACCAAGTCCGACCACCGATAGGCCCAAAAGTGTGGTTAACAATCTCATAATGCCTCTCCGAACATGAACCGCGCTACAGTTTACGGTTCATTCACCACGTCGGAGGGGTGGGGTCAAAGCAAGGCTTAGTTTACCATGAATGGGGACAAGTTTATGAAACTGCGCAACTTGTCTGAAAGTCCGCGCGTCAGAGGCGCCCGGAAATGCCTTCGAAGCTTGACAAGAACCGGTCCTGGGATTCCTGGGTGGGCCAGGGGCGGATAAGTTCGCCAAAGCCGTCAATATCGAAATCGGGCAGGTCAGGCCGCCCGAAAAGCGTTTGCGCCTCGGCAACCTCGAACCCCGCGAGGTGCACCGCCTCGAAATAGGCCGCGTGCTTGTCGGCCTTCTTGATCGTTCGGGTCACGACCGCCGGACGGAGGGCAGGCAGGGAAAATCGCGCATGAATGGCGCCCAGCAGGTGGTTCTCGATGTCCTTGTAGTTGCCGCCCATCACCGCCTTGAACGGGGAAATGATGTCGCCCATCACATATTCGGGCGCGTCGTGCAGCAGGGCGTAAAGCTCGTTCTTCGCCGAGGTTTCACCGGCCAATGCGACGTAGATGTGCAGCACCAGAATGGAGTGCTGGGCGACCGAAAAGGCATAGTCACCCGTCGTCTGTCCGTTCCAGCGCGCCACGCGCGCCAGACCATGCGCGATATCGGTGATCTCGACGTCGAGCGGCGACGGGTTGAGCAGATCGAGCCGGCGGCCCGACAGCATGCGTTGCCACGCTCTTTGCTCCCCACGCGCCATGAAAATGTCCCGGAATGGATCAGTCGGCCGAATCCGAAAAAGCGTAGCTTGCCCACGAGGGCAGGGCAAGCGCGACCGGCTGCCCACCGATGCTGGTGGCCTCGGGATCGGAGACCTTGTCGATCCGGACGATGGCGACGGCAAGGCCATCTGCGGCCGGTCCCGCCCTCCCGATCGGCCGGTCGCCGAGCATCACCTCAGCCAATCCGGTGTTGGCCGGGCCAGAAACGATGACTGGGCGCTTCCGCGCGGTCGAACGATGCTGCATGCGCGAGACGACTTCCTGGCCGACATAGCAGCCCTTTTTGAAGTCGACGCCCGAATTGATCTCCATGGCGATATCGTGCGGAAACTGCTCGTCCGGGCCGAACTCGGACCCCAGAAAGGCCAGGCCACACCTGCGCCGTTCGGATTCATAGCCATCGCGATCTTCGGTCCACTGGCCCGTGATGTCCTGAACTGCGACCAACCGATACCCGAACCCCCCGCCGCGCGGGTCCGCGACCGAAAGAACGGCGCCATTTAAGTTCGTGTCGGACGACCACCCGACCGCAAGTTCGTCTCGCAGGGCAATATCGACCTTGGCGCGGAGCTTGTACATCCAAAGGCGCTTCTCGAATGCCGCCGCAACGCTTTCATGGACATCGAGCAGGATTGAACCATCCCGCCGCATCATCAGGCCCTCGGCGGCAATTTTGCCTTGCGGGCTGAGAAGTGCCCACCACACGGCCTTGTCGGCATCCGGCGGGTTGGTCGTCAGAAGATTGGCGAGAAAGTGGTCCGCTTCGTCGCCTGAAACCTCGATGATCCGGCGATCGGCAAGATGAACTGGTGACATTGCGCGGCAAGTCCCTTGAGATGGTGGTGCGTGCGGCCTAAGGACGGGCGGGGATGATCGACGGAGTCCGAGATGGCAACATACGACCGGCTTTTCAAGAACGCCACCATCGTCAATCAGGACGGACGCATCCAGGCCGATCTGGCTGTCCGGAACCGCAGGATCGCCGCGATCGGCACGATTGACGGCGACGCGATGGACGTTGTCGACTGCGCCGGCCTGCACATCATTCCCGGTGTCATCGACACGCAGGTGCACTTCCGCGAGCCCGGCGCAACCCACAAGGAAGATCTCGAATCGGGTTCCCTCTCCGCCGTCATGGGCGGGGTGACCGCCGTATTCGAAATGCCCAACACCAATCCGCTGACCGTCACCGAAGAGGCGTTCGACGACAAGATCGCTCGTGCCACCAATCGCATGCATTGCGATTTCGCCTTCTATTTCGGCGGCACGCACGACAATGCCGGCATCCTCGCGCAAATGGAAAAGAAGCGCGGCTGCGCCGGCGTTAAGGTCTTTATGGGCTCCTCGACCGGATCACTGCTCGTAGCCGACGACGACGGGGTCGAGAATATCCTCCGCCACATCAACCGGCGCGCGGCCTTCCATTCCGAAGACGAGTATCGACTTGAGGCGCGAAAGGACTTGCGCGTTCAAGGCGATCCGTCCTCCCATCCGGTTTGGCGCGATGCCGAGGCGGCGCTCAATTGCACGAAACGTCTCGTGGCGCTGGCTGAAAGGACGGGCAAACGCATCCACGTGCTGCATATCTCGACGGTCGACGAAATGCGGTTTCTCGCGGAGCACAAACACGTGGCGTCGGTCGAAGTGACCCCGCACCACCTGACGCTCGACGCGTCGGCCTACGGGACCCTCGGCACCTATGTGCAGATGAACCCGCCGGTACGCGATCTGGAACACCAGAAGGGAATCTGGTGGGGGCTGGAACAGGGGATTGCCGATATTCTTGGCTCGGACCATGCGCCGCACACGCGCGAGGAAAAGGACAAGCCCTATCCCAATTCGCCCTCGGGCATGACCGGCGTCCAGACGCTGGTTCCCGTCATGCTCGACCACGTCAATGCGGGCCGGCTGTCGCTGGAGCGGTTTGTCGACATGACTAGCGCCGGTCCCAACCGGCTTTTCGGACTCGCCACCAAGGGTCGAATCGCCGTTGGCTATGACGCCGACCTGACGGTGGTTGACCTCAGCCGCGAAGAAACAATCACCAATGATTGGATCAAGTCACGCGCCGGCTGGACGCCCTATGACGGCAAAAGGGTCAAAGGCTGGCCGGTCGGCACGGTGGTGCGCGGCGAAATGGTAATGTGGGAAGGCGACTTGCTGGCCCCGAACCGGGGGCAGCCGATCCTCTTTTCAGAGGCGCTCTGAACTACTGGACAATCCGGTCGAGCGAATATTCGCCCATCTCGATCCGCTTGGGCAGGTCGGCGATCAGTTTGGCCGTCGTCTCTTCACCGTAGAGATTGACCAGCGTTGCCAGCGCCGCGAACAGCGACGCGTGTGAAAGCGCTTCGTTGTTGACCCCGTCGGTCTCGGCCGCATTCCATGCGTCGGCGATATATTCGAGCGCGATCTGGCGTTCTTCGTTCTCGGCGCGCATCACGCGCCGCACTTCCTGCAGGGAAAACATCGGCACTTCCGTACTCTTCGATTGCCATCCCTAACACGCGGATTAACCGCGTGGGAACACTTGTTACGCAAAGGTTAACCGCACCTTGGGATTTATACTTAACCGCTATTCGGCGAACCGGGAATGGATGTCCTGCGTCAGCGCCTCAGCCTCGTCGAGCAGCGTATCAAGCGCCATCCGCGCCGCAGGCGTGCAACTGACATAGGTGCGCGAATAGTCCTCATAACCCTGGTTGAAAGCGCCGTAGAGGCGCTGCCGGCGGTCATCGTCCGGCTGGTCGAGATTGATCAGGTCTTCCGCCTGATAGCGCCAGAATCTGTCGATATGCGAGCACATTGGATCGAGCAGGTAGAGCGACCCCATGATCGTCAAAAGGCGTTCCATTTGCGGTTCGTAAAGAGGATCGGCGGCAAGTGCAGGCCGCCCTCCGGCCAGCAACAGCATGATGGCGATCGCGGCGTGGCGAAGTATGCGGGACACGTCGAACTCCTCTGAAATCGGTGAAATCGCTACGCGCGGATTTCGGCCAATTCAAGATCGGAGGCGAAAAATGGCATCAAGTACCGTGCCGAAGCCGGGTGTTGTGGGCGACGGCAAAGCGCCATGCGGATCGAACCATCCGAAACGCGCGATTTCCGTCGGGTCGGGCGTGATGGCTCGGTCCGCCAGGTCGGCGACAAACACGGTCAGGTCGAAATGCCCGCCCGTTGCCTCGCGCGGCGCAAGGCCAACCGGCCGAATTCGTGTAAGAATTAAAGAAAGTTCCTCGACGATCTCGCGCCGGACTGCCGTTTCGAGGGTCTCTCCCGGTTCCACCCGTCCGCCGGGAAAGGTCCAATGCCCCGCGAGCGGTGCTCTTGCGCGTTCGATCATGAGAAGCTGGGCCTCGTGAAAGAGCGCGATCGAAACGGCCTGTGGACGCGGGTTCGCCATACTTGAGCGGTCGCATGAAATGACACGTTGTTCAATCACCCGAACAGGGCGTCGATCTCGTCCTGCGTTGCGGCATGCTCGTCAAATCCCCGCTCGGCACTGATCAGGTCGGCCACGGCATCGCGTTTTGCCGATATCTCATCCAGCAGCGAGATGGGAACGTCGCCGCGCTTGTGCGCGAGAATCGCCTCATCGAGTCCAGCAACCGCATGCTTGAACCGGTCGCGCCGGTCGGCCGGCAGGCACTGATAGACCGCGACGGCCGTTTCGTGTCCGGCAAGCTTCGACTTGAGGAAATGACCGCAATAGTCGATCGGCCGCCAATCACCAAGGATGGCGCGGTCCTCGAGGTCATCTGCGACCAGTTCCGCCAGCATCAGATATTCGTTGAAGTGGTTGAGATAGTCCGTGGCAAGCCCCGTCTCGGGGTTGACGTTGGCAGACCTGAGTTCAGATTCGGAATAGGGCAGGTCAAGCACGGAGCACCGCAGGTGTCGGATCGGACATTCGCCGCAAAGGTTTGCCGATTCCGATTGCATCGGGCTAAACTCCAACCTCCGCAAAAGTCCTGAGGACCTCGCGCCATGTGCGGCCGATTCACCTACAAGTTCACCTGGCAGGAGATCCACGACCATCTGGCGGGATTCGTCGAGGTTCTGAAGAAGGAAGCCGGACCCGGGGTCGCCGATGCCCCACCGCGCTACAATATCGCCCCGACCCAGCCGATCATCGTATTCCGGCGTGAGGGCGGAACGGTTCAGGCCGAGCTGATGCGCTGGGGGCTGGTGCCCGAATGGGTCAAGGACCCCAAGGACTTTCCCCTGATCGTCAATGCCCGCTCCGAAACGCTTAAGGAAAAGGCCTCGTTTCGCAACCCGCTGAAGAACAAGCGCTGCATCATACCCGCGAGCGGCTACTACGAGTGGCTGAGGCGGCCGGACGGATCCAAGACCCCGCACTACATCACCAACCGCGACGACAGCCCGATGCTCTTTGCCGGGCTCTGGTCGACCTGGATGGGTCCCGACGGCGAAGAGGTCGACACCGCGACCATAATCACCGTCCCGGCCAATCCGGAACTTGCCGAAATCCACGACCGGTCGCCGGCGCTTCTTTCGGGCGACGACATTTCGAAGTGGCTCGACACGGCCAGCGTCAATGCCGACAAGGCGCACGCGATCCTGAAGCCGGTCCCGCCGGGCACGACCAAGCAGTTTGCCGTTTCGCCGCGGGTCAACTCCGCCCGCAACGAAGGCGAGGACCTGATTGTCCCGGTCTTCGACAGCGCCAGACCGAAACCGCCCGTCGAGGCGAGTCCGAGTGGATCCAAGCCCCCGAAGAAAAGCCAGCTCGACCTCTTCTAGTCGTCCGCGTCGAAAATCTTGCCCGGATTCATGATATTGTGCGGGTCGAGCGCCGACTTGATCTGCTTCATCGCCGCATAGGCGACCGGGTCTTTGACCCGGCGCAGAAGGTGGGTCTTGAGTTGCCCGATACCATGTTCGGCCGACACCGAACCGCCGAGCCCCGTCACGATCTCATAGATCGCCGCATGGATTGGCTCGGCCCCCGCCATGAAGGCTTTTGGGTCAGCGCCCTCCGGCTGCGAGAAATTGAAATGGAGATTTCCGTCGCCCATATGCCCGAAGGGGCAGGGGCGGATTCCCGGAACGAGCCTTTTCGCGGCCGCGATCCCCTCCGCCACGAGCGCCGGCACGGCCGCCAAAGGCACGGAAACATCGTGCTTGATCGAAGCGCCTTCGCGCGATTGCACGTCTGACATGCTTTCACGTGCCCGCCAAAGGCCTTGCCGGTCACCTTCCGACTGAGCGATGGCGGCGTCCGCGATTAACCCCGTCCCAAGTCCGGTTTCGAGCGACTCGACAAGCCTGCCCTCGCGTCCGCCGCGCGGTCGCGACAGTTCCGCCAGAACATACCATGGCGAGGGCGACGCAGCTGGGTCGCGGCCGATGACGCCATGCTTGAGCAGCATGTCGATGCCGAAACGGGGCATCAGCTCGAACGCTGTCAGGCTGGTGCCAAGCCGGTCCCGAATGTGCCCGAAGAGCTCATAGGCAGCATCCGGGCCGGCAACCGAAATGAATGCCGTCTCGTATCCTTCGGGCCGCGGAAAAAGCTTCAGGGTCGCGGCGGTGATGATGCCGAGCGTGCCCTCGGCGCCAACGAACAGGTCCTTGAGATCATAGCCCGTATTGTTTTTTCTCAGCGAGTTGAGGCCGTGCATCAGGTTGCCATTCGGCAGCACGACATCGACGCCGAGGCAGAGTTCCCGCGCATTGCCATAGCTCAGAACCTGCACACCCCCGGCATTGGACGACAGCACTCCGCCGATCATCGCGCTGCCCTGCGAGGCAATGGTGAGGGGGAAGAGCGCGCCGGCCTCTTCGGCGACTTCGTGTGCTTTCTGAAGCGTAAGCCCCGCGCCGACGCTCATATGCCCGGCGCCCGCGTCAAGCGCCATGACGCCGTCAAGATGCCGGATGGAAACGACGATTTCATTGCCGGTGAGGGGAACCTGTCCGCCGACAAGACCCGTATTGCCCGACTGCGGAACCAGCGGCTGGCGCACGGCGTTGGCCCACTGGACCAGTGCTTGCAGATCCTCGACGCTTCTCGGCGAAACGATCGCCTTTGCTGTTTGATGGAAACGATGTCGCGGTTCGCTCAGAAAAGGCGCCATGTGGTCGTGCGATGCTACGACGTTTTGCGTCCCGACCAGGGCGGTAAGCACGTTCACGAGATCGGAATTCGGCATATCGTTCCCCCGATTGGCTGCCCGCATGCGGCGGGAAAACGGCGCCAGGGAACTTGCCCAGCCGCGCGCCCCTGTGCCACAAGCAAACCAGATTTCACCCACCCTGTTCAAGGAGATCGACATGGCATCCGGGTTAATGGCGGGCAAGCGCGGGCTGATCATGGGCGTCGCCAACAACCGCTCGATCGGCTGGGGCATCGCCAAGGCAATTCATGCTCAGGGCGGCGAACTGGCCTTCTCCTATCAGGGCGAAGCGCTGAAGCGCCGGGTCGAACCACTCGCCGCCGAAGTCGGGTCCGATTATGTGGTCGAGTGCGACGTGACCGACGACGCGGCCATGGAGCAGGCATTCGCGGGCATCGCCAAGAAATGGGGCAAGCTCGATTTCGTCGTCCACGCCATCGGCTTTTCCAACAAGGACGAACTCGAAGGCCGCTATGTCGACACGACGCGCGAGAACTTCACCCTGACCATGGATATTTCCGTCTATTCCTTCACCGCAGTCGCAAAGCGTGCCGAAGCGCTGATGAAGGACGGCGGCTCGCTGCTGACGCTGACTTATTACGGCTCGACCAAGGTCCTGCCCAACTACAACGTCATGGGCGTGGCCAAGGCGGCGCTCGAGGCCTCGGTGCGCTACCTCGCGGCTGACCTCGGCCCCAGGGGTATTCGCGTCAACGCGATCTCGGCCGGCGCCATCAAAACCCTTGCTGCTTCGGGCATTTCAGGCCTTCGCGACATGCTGCACTATCAGGAAGCGAACGCGCCCCTCAGGCGCAATGTGACCATCGACGAAGTCGGCAACGCCGGAATGTATCTTCTGTCCGACCTCTCGTCGGGCACGACCGGCGAGGTCCACTATGTCGATTGCGGCTACAATATTCGCGGCATGAGCGTTCTTGAAGAAGACGCGCAGGCCTGAGCCCCACCACAAGGAATCCGTCAACGCCATGAGCTGGCCGGAAATCTATTTTGCCCGCCACGGCGAAACCGACTGGAACAGGGAACGCCGCTATCAGGGCACCAAGGACGTGCCGCTCAATGAACTTGGCCGGCGCCAGGCCGACGCCAATGGCCCACTGCTGCGCGACCTGCTGGAGCGCGATCATCGCACGCCGGCAGATTTCGCCTGGTACGCATCCCCGCTCGGGCGGGCCGTTGAGACGATGGACCGCATGCGCGCGGCGTTCGAGGGTCAGCTTCCGCCAGTCCGGTTGGACAAAAGGCTGATGGAAATCTCGTTCGGAATTCTCGAAGGTTCGCTTTTCGATGAATTGCCCGCCGAACTGGCAATCGCGCCCGGGCACCGAAATGCCCAATACTGGTCCTACCGGCCGCCGGGCGGCGAAAACTATGACGATCTTACCGGGCGCCTGGAATCATTCGCAGCCGATCTAACCGGTCCCGCCATCATTGTGTCTCATGGCGGAACGCTGCGTGCTCTCTCTCATGTCATTGCCGGAAAACCGCGCCTCGACGTCCTCAACTGGATGCCGCCGCAGGGGGCGATCGTTCACTTTCTTGAAGGCCGCATGTCGCTTTATGAAACCGAACTGGCGAGCCAGTTCATCCCGCGCTAGGGCGTTCACCGCGCATTCCTATACCCTGACACATACTGAGGTTTTGAAATGGAAGGGTTTGCTTCGCGGACATTCAGTTGGCTCAACGAGCCCGAAATCTGGTCGGGAGATGCCGAGCGGCTTGTCATCGCGACCGGCAAGGAAACCGATTTCTGGCAATCGACTTTCTACGGGTTCCGCAGGGACACGGGCCATGCCTGGCTGACGCCGGTTTCAGGCGATTTCAGCGCTGAAGTCTCGTTCACGGGTAGGTACGAGACACTCTACGATCAGGCCGGGCTAATGCTCAGAACCGGTCCTGAAAAATGGATCAAGGCGGGTATCGAATTCACCGACGGCCTGATGCACCTGAGCACCGTGGTGACCAATCCGGTTTCCGACTGGTCGGTCGTGCCGCTGCATCACCATTCGCCAGCGGAAGCGGTCCATCTTCGGATCACCCGCCACGACGATGTGGTGCGGGTTCAATATCACCTCGGCGACGGCGCCTGGCAGATGGCGCGGCTTTGTCCGTTCACGGCGGCGGATGCGGAGGTGGGCCCGACGGCTAGCTCGCCGCAGCGGGCCGGGTTTGAGGCGAACTTTTTCAATTTCCATGTCGGCGCTCCGATCGACCGGAATCTTCATGCCGACTGACCCGCGCCTCCCCGGACCGATGATTGACGCAAATGGCCCGCATGCCTAGAAGGGCACCATTGTCACCCCGCGGAGCGCGCGATGTCGCACAACACGTTCGGACATCTCTTTCGCTTCACCACCTGGGGTGAAAGCCATGGTCCCGCCATTGGCGTGATCGTCGATGGCTGCCCACCCATGCTCGACGTGGACGTTAGCGAAATTCAGCGCCAGCTCGATCGGCGTAAGCCCGGGCAATCGCGCTTCACCACGCAACGGCGTGAGGATGACGAAGTCAAAATCCTCTCGGGCACCTTCGAGGACGACCGGACCGGCGGATTGAAGACCACCGGCACCCCGATCTCGATGCTCATTGAGAACAAGGATCAGCGGTCCAAGGACTATTCGGACATCCGCGACAAATACCGGCCAGGCCACGCCGATTACACCTATGAGCAGAAATACGGCATCCGCGACTATCGCGGTGGCGGGCGTACCTCCGCGCGCGAAACGGCCTCGCGCGTTGCCGCCGGCGCCATAGCCCGGCTCGTCATACCCGGCGTGACCATTCGCGGGTCGCTGGTGCAAATGGGGCCGCACAAAATCGATCCCGCCAACTTTGATTGGAGCGAAGTCGACAGGAACCCGTTCTTTTGCGCTGACGCAAAGGCCGCGGCCGGCTGGGCCGACTATCTCGACGGCATCCGTAAGGATGGCAACTCCGTTGGCGCTGTCGTTGAGGTCGTGGCCGAAGGAGTACCGGCCGGTTGGGGTGCGCCGATCTATGGCAAGCTCAGCTCCGATCTCGCCTCGGCGATGATGAGCATTAACGCCGTCAAGGGCGTCGAAATCGGCGCCGGCTTCGAGGCGGCAGCGCTGACCGGCTCGGAAAATGCCGATGAAATGCGGGCTGGCAATCAGGCGCCCTATTTCAAGTCGAACAAGGCCGGCGGCATTCTCGGCGGCGTCAGCAACGGTGATCCGATCGTTGTGCGCCTCGCCATCAAGCCGACTTCGTCCATCCTGACGCCCCGCGAAACGGTGACGACGCACAACGAGAATACCGAGATTGTCACCAAGGGCAGGCACGATCCCTGCGTTGGCATTCGGGCCGTCCCCGTCGCCGAAGCCATGATGGCCTGCGTGCTTGCCGACCAGTTCCTGCGGCATCGTGGCCAAACCGGCCGCGACGGCCCGGTGGGATATTAGCCCCGGTCCATCAGCGCCTGGACTTTGCCGAGCGCGGCGCTCGTTGCTTCGCCATAGCTGATCGTGCCGATGAAATTGCCGTTGCGGTCGAGCATGAACACCGAGGCCGTGTGGTTGACCAGATAGTCGGTCGCCCCGGGATCATTGACCTTTTCCGCAACGACACCGTATGCCTTTTCGAGCATTTGCGTCTGGGCCGCATCACCACGCAGCGTGATGATGTCGCCAAATGCGGCGGCATATTCCGCGAGCGCGTCGGGTGTATCGCGCTCGGGATCAACGGTCACGAAAATGAATTTGAGCTGGTCCGGCGTGAGGTTGAGCGCGTCGCGCCACTGGATCATTTCGGCGAGCGTCGTCGGGCAAACGTCGGGGCAAAACGTGTAGCCGAAATAAAGAAGGGTCGGTGAGCCTTCGAGGTCAGCCTTGACGAACGGCGTTCCGTCGGTTCGGGGAATCGAGAAATTCTCCGGGAAGTTCCCGAACGGCGATTGCGGCGGCGCGACCAGAAAGAAGATGGTCGACGCCGCGCCGACGATCAGCACCAGAATCCAGAGAACAATGCGCACCCGGCGCAGCATGTTGGGGTTGTTTTCGGCCAATTTATTCGTCCAGGGGTTCGATGCCGGTCGGCGTGCCGTCCTTGCTGAGCGTGATCTTTTCGATCCGCGCCTCGGCGGCCTTGAGCAGCGTCTCGCAGTGCGTTTTCAACGCCTCGCCGCGCTCGTAGATTGCGATGCTTTCCTGCAGCGGCGCCTGACCGCTTTCCAGCTTCGCAACGATCGTTTCGAGCTCGCTCAGAGCCGCTTCGAAACTGAGGGATTTGATGTCGGATAGGGACTTGTCAGTCATCTCGGTCCGTTTCGCTCATTCTGGTGCTCTGGCCGTTTAGCAGCATTGCCACGTGGTTGGCCACACCTTCGCCAAGCCCTCTGAGATCATAGCCGCCTTCGAGCAGCGACACGATCCGTTGCCCGCAAAACCGGTCGGCCACGTCCATCAATTTGCCGGTGACCCAGCCAAAGTCACTGCCCACCCAGTTGAGTTGCGCCAGAGGGTCGCGACGATGGGCGTCGAACCCGGCGGAAATCAGAAGCAGGTCCGGCGAGAAATCTTCGAGTGCCGGCAACAGCAGTTCGGTGAATGCTTCGCGCGCCAGATCGCCATCGGAATGAGGATCGAGCGGCGCATTGACGACATTGCCGACCCCGGTCTCGTCCCGCGCCCCGGTGCCCGGATAAAGTGGCATCTGATGGGTTGAGCCATAAAAGACGCTGTCGTCGCGAAAGAAAACGTCCTGCGTGCCGTTGCCGTGATGCACGTCGAAATCGACGATGGCAACGCGCTCAACCCCATAGTCCTGCTGGGCCACGCGGGCCACCACCGCAATCGTGTTGATCAGGCAAAAGCCCATCGACCGTGTCCGCTCGGCGTGGTGCCCGGGCGGCCGGATCCCGCAAAAGGCATTGTCGGCTTCGCCTGTCATCACCGCGTCAAGCGCCGCCAGCGCGCCGCCGAGGGCCGTCGCCGCGGCGGTCAGCGACCCTTCCGAAACGTAGGTATCCGCCTCGATCTGACGAATGCCGGCGGCCGGCCGCGCATCCTGCAGGTCGGCAAGAACCGAGGGGTCGTGCACCAGCGAGGCGAGACCCAGATCGCCCATCGGCGCATCCATGCGGACCAACCCGGCGAATGCCTCCTGCGCCAGCGCCTTTTCGACGGCTTCGAGACGTTCGCCGCGCTCCGGATGGCCCATGGGGGTCCGGTGAAGCGCGCCATTTTCCTGTCTGACATAGAGGGTTGTCATGCCGCAAACCTTGGCCGGAACGGCGGCCCGGCCATTCATCGTTCTTGACGTGCCCGGACCACCTTGTCAAACAGCCGCATTCACTTTGCCGGGTATCATCATGGCCGCGAACCCCGTCTCGTTTGAAGAAGCCGTTGCGCTTCTGAAGGCCGGCGAGATTTGCGCGTTTCCGACCGAGACCGTTTACGGGCTTGGGGCCGACGCCACCAATTCCGGTGCGGTGCTCAAAATTTATGAAACCAAGAAACGGCCGCGCTTCAACCCGCTGATCGCCCATTGCGCCGACTTCGGCATGGCCCGATCCATCGCCGTCTTTTCGCCGCTCGCGGAAAAGGTCGCGGCACTCTGGCCGGGTGCCCTGACGCTCGTCTTGCCACTCAGACCGGAAGCCGGGATTTCGGATCTCGTGACTGCGGGGCTTGGAACGATTGGCGTCCGCGTGCCGGACCTGTCGCTTGCCCGCGACCTTATCGCAGCCGTCAGCAAGCCGCTCGCCGCCCCATCGGCCAACCCGTCCGGGCGCCTTTCGCCGACCACGGCCGCCATGGTGCGCGCGGCCTTTCATGACTGCGTGCCGGTGCTGGATGGCGGCGCCTGCGAAAAGGGCGTTGAATCAACGATATTGGCCGTGGACGGCAACAAGATCGTGCAACTCCGCGCCGGAGCACTGCCCCGGTCAGTAGTCGAAGCAGCGACGGGGATGCCGGTCGAGGTTGCGGGCGAGGGCGCCGAGGTTTTGGCGCCCGGCATGCTCAAGAGCCATTACGCACCTCGCGCGCACCTGCGGCTCAACGCGGAGAGTGTAGAACCCGGCGAGGCCTATCTCGGTTTCGGACGCCACGAAGGACCATCCGGCGCACTCAATCTCAGCCCGGCCGGCGACCTTGATGAAGCGGCCCGAAACCTCTTTGCCATGCTGGCGCTACTGGATGAGAAAGGCGCAACTGGAATTGCCGTCGCGCCTGTTCCCGACGAAGGGCTCGGCGAGGCAATCAACGATCGACTGCAACGCGCTGCCGCACCACGAGACGGGAACTAGTCCCGAACGTCATAGGGCTTCTGGTCGCGCCAGAACCGCATGAGGCTTTCGAGATCGGGATCGCCGCCCTTGGGCAGAACGATGCGCAGGCCGACCAGCAGATCGCCTTCGCCCTGCAAACCCTTGCCCTTGAGACGCATGGCCTTGGACGTGTCGGCCCCGATCGGCACGCTGATTTCCACAGGTCCGTCGAGTGTCGGCACCCGCACCCTGGCGCCAAGTACCGCTTCGTAGAGCGTGATCGGCACCTCGACGCGCAGGTCCTTTCCGTCGCGGCGGAAATATTTGTGCCGTGCGAACTTGACGGTCAGAATTGCGTCGCCCGGCTCGCCGCCGGCCGGCGACGGTTGTCCCTGATCCTTCAGCCGGATCTGCTGGCCGTCCTGGACCCCGATCGGCAGCTTGACCGACAGGACCTTGCCGTTGCTGAGAGTGAGCGGCACCGTTTCTGCCCGATGAGCCTGCTCGAGCGTCACCGAAATCGGTGCGGTGAAATCCTTGCCCTTGGTCGGGGCCTGGCGCTGGGGCCCACCTGAAAAGGGATCCCACCCAGCCCCGCCAGTGCGGTTGGTGCGCGCCTGGGCGCCGCCGAACCCGCCGCCGAGACCACCCATGAACTCTTTCAGAATGTCTTCGGGGTTGATGCCGCCGGTCGCGCCAGGCCCCGCGCCGCGCGTTCTCGCGCCGGCAAAATCAAAGCCGCCAAACTTGGGATTGCCGTCCGCGTCGATCTCGCCGCGATCATACTGTCCGCGCTTGGTCTTGTCGGACAAAAGGTCATACGCGGCCGTCACCTCGGCAAACTTGCTTTGGGCGTTCGGGTCATTCTTGTTCTGGTCCGGGTGGTATGCCTTGGCCAGCTTGCGATAGGCCGACTTGACGTCGGCCGCGCTTGCAGACTTGGCGACCCCCAGAACCGTGTATGGGTCACGCATGTCGATACCAGATTAGGTTGCGGGCAGTTGCAACTGCCTTAATACTCGACGCATATATGGGCTGGCGTGCCGGCCTTGTCCAGAATATGCGGCATTCGATGCAAACCATCGGCAACGACCTGCGGAGGCTTTTCATCCATGTCTGGCCAAACCCTGACAGAGCAGCTGTTTGACGATTCCGGCGCAGGCAAGCCAGACCCGTTCGAAATGTTCGAAGTCTGGCTCGATGACGCTGCCAAGAGCGAAATCAACGACCCGATTGCCATGAGCCTTGCCACGGTTGATTCGGAGGGACTGCCGAATTGCCGGGCCGTGCTGATGAACCGGCACGACCGGCGTGGTTTCGTGTTCTTCACCAATTCAAACTCGGCCAAGGGCGAGGAACTGGCAGAGAATCCGAAGGCGGCGCTGCTCTTTCACTGGAAGTCGAACCGCCGGCAGGTGCGTATTCGCGGCGACATCGAAATGGTCAGTTCGGCCGAGGCGGATGAATATTTCGCAACCCGGCCGCGTGGCTCCCAGATCGGCGCCCACGCCTCCAATCAGTCCCATCCGCTGCTGAGTCGTGAGGCCCTGCTCAAGCACTGGCAGGCCGTCGAACACCAGTTCGACGGGCAGGACGTGCCGCGCCCGCCGCATTGGAACGGCTATCGCCTGGTTCCCTCAGAAATCGAATTCTGGGAGAACGGCGAATTCCGTCTCCACAATCGCGTGCGCTATCTCCGCAACGGCGAGGGCTGGGCGGCCCAGCGCCTCAACCCCTGAAATGGCCGGCGCCCGACCGACATCCAACGCCGGGCAGGGCCGCGTGGCCCAGGTCGCCTTCAGCGGTTCGGGCTTCGGGCTCGCCGGTCTTTTGATACCCGGTTACCTGCTGATGTTGCCGACGCTCGGCATCTTCCGTTTCTGGCAACTGACCTCCAAGCGCCGTTTCTACTGGTCGCGCACGAAAATTGACGGCGACGCGCTCGAGTATACGGGCAGCGCGGTGCAGCTTCTGATCGGCTTTCTGCTTGCGCTCCTCATTTTCTTGCCGACGGCCGGTCTCTATTTCTGGTTCGGAACGTTCGACACCGACGTCCAATATGCTGGCTATCTCGCCCTTGGCGGCGTGCTCTATTTCCTCACCGGCTACGCCGAGTATCGCGCACGCCGCTTCCGGCTGACCCGTACCCTCTGGCGCGGCATTCGGTTTTCGCAGTCCGGCAGTGCCTGGGGATACGCAATGCGGCGCCTGCTCTGGTCGGTCGCGGTGATGCTGACCGCGGGGCTCGCCTATCCCTTCATGCGGATCGGCCTGTTCCGCTACGCTTGGGACAATACCTATTTCGGCGACCGGCCATTCCGCTTCACCGGCAAATGGCATTTGCTCATTCGGGCCATCCTGCCGATCGCGCTTCTGTCAATCGTGCTTTTCGGAGCAGGCGTCGCCATGGCGCTAAACCTTGGCATTGACTGGAACCGTCCACCGCAGGCCGCATCTGTGCTCGCGAGTGCCGGCACGCTGATCATCCTGATGCTCGCCTATCTTCTCGGCCGGGCGCGCGTCGCGT
Organism: Hyphomicrobiaceae bacterium; assembly: GCA_020638095.1. GTDB lineage: Bacteria > Pseudomonadota > Alphaproteobacteria > Rhizobiales > Devosiaceae > JACKJF01. Next base: position 1,348,994 of record JACKJF010000003.1, read on the forward strand.
CTAAGCTCTATTCGGCCCTGGAGATCGGCGGCGCGAAACTCAATGTCCGCGTCAGTGCCGTACGCCTCATTGCGCATGCCATCCTCTACGGCGTGCTGCTCGCCTTTGCCGGCTTCATCGCGCTGATGCTGCTCGGCTTCGCCGTCCAGTGGATCAACAACCGCACCTCCGGCATCGATCACAACGATATTGCCGCGATCCTCAGCATCGGCTGGTGGCAGCTCGGCGCACTGGCGCTTGGCTATCTCGGCATTCTTGGCGTCCTGTCGCTACTGGGCGAGTCGATTTTGGCGCTCGGCTTCTGGAAAGCCGTGGCGCGCGGCGCGCAGATCGAAAACGCCGACGATCTGCTGACCGTCCGGCGGGGCAGCGCTGAAGAAAGCGCCGTCATGGGTGAGGGGATCGCCGATGCCCTCAATGTCGGGGCCTATTGATGCTGATCCCGGCCCGCTACTACGACGGTCAGACGGCGAGCCCGGTCGAGGTTCTGTTTGAGATTGGCGGGCGGGGACTCAGCACATTGGCCCCAATTCACGACGTGGATCGTGCCCGTCAGATCGCCCACTGGCCGGTGGACCGGATCAGGATGGTCCCGCAGGGCGGCAAGGATATCGTTCTCGCCTGCACCGGCCAACCCGCTGGCGCGCGGCTGGTATTTTCGCCAGGCGAGGCCAAGGCGGTCAACGACGCGCTGCCACAATTGCGTCGCTCCCTCCGAGGTGACGTCTGGAAGCAGGCGCGCATCATTTCGCTGGCAACGGTCACGCTTGGCGCGATCATTACCCTCTACATATTTGGCGTGCCCCTCTTTGCCCGCCAGATCGTGAGCCTCGTGCCGCCCGAAACGGAAATCGCCCTGGGCGCGCGCATCAGGCAACAGGTCGAAGCGGCGCTTGGCGGCGCCGGCGGGTTGAAACTCTGCGATTCAAATCCCGATAGCTTAGCCAACCGCGCTATTACGCGCTTTGCTTCAGAAGTCCGTGAGGGAACAGGCGCACCTTTCCCGCTGCATGTCAGCGTTGTGCAAAGTGATATCCCGAACGCCTTCGCACTGCCGGGCGGACAGACCTATTATTTCTCGGCGCTTCTCGACCAGACCAAAACTCCCGACGAGTTCGCGGCGGTGCTAGCCCACGAGATCGGCCATGTCGTCCACCGCCACGGCATGCAGCAGCTCGTTTCGAGCGCAGGAACCGGCCTGCTCATCGGCTTCGTTCTGGGCGACGCGACCGGCCTGTCTGTGGGCGCAATTCTCGGGGCAGCGGTCATCAACACCCGCTTTTCGCGTGAGGCCGAAGCGGAGGCCGACGAGTTCGCGCGCGAGGCCTCGGCGCGCGCGCCATTCAACGCAATGGCGCTCGCTGACCTTCTCGAACGGGTTGCCGCCGACGATGCTGACAGCGCTGGGTTTGCGCTGCTCTCCACCCACCCGCTGACGGGCGAACGCCGCATCGCACTCCACGAGCCTGTCGACAACGCGATCGGCGGCCCGCCATTCACCGAAGACGAGTGGAAGGCCATTACCCACATGTGCGATTCCGGTCCGTCCGCTTCGCCCGAAGTCGACAAGAAGAAGCGGTCCTGATGCTGAATGGGCTGCGTAAAGGCCGCGTTTTGAGGCCCTGACACCCGCACGGTGACTTTTGCAGAACCGCCGCCCGCCAGTGTGCGTCCAAGACTCAAATGGGGTCTGGCTTCGTCGGCCGGCCAGGGGTGGGCGGCTTGCAATCGCCGCTATCCGGAACTAAGGACGTCGCAGCAAAAGAGGTTCATTTGCGCGTACTTATCAGGACATCGCGTTGGGCGATCTGGTCGCGGCGCCTGGCGGCTTTCGCATTGCCGGTGCTCGTCTTTTCGGTGCTGCTGCATCGCCTGAAGATGCTTGATACCAGCACCTTCCTTCTGGTGCTTGGCCTTGCGAGCTTTCTCGCCTTTCTTGGCCTGGCGACTGGGCTGATCGCCTATTTCCGCCTCTGGCACACGGGCGACCGTGGCTGGGGCCGGGCGACGCTCGGCATTCTGATCAGCCTTATCTGCCTCGTGCCGGCCGGCTACGCAGGATTTCTGTTCGTCCGTTATCCCTATACAAACGAAGTGACCACGGACTGGACCAACCCGCCCGAACTCATCACCACGGCAAACGAAAATGCCATGCCGAGGGGCGGCATCGCTCAGATCGTTGCGGCTTTCCCCAATGCCGTCACCCGAATCTACCCGATCGACGCGCCGGCACTGTTCGATAGCGCCGCACAGCTGATGGTCAGCCGCGGCTGGCAGATTCTGAGCCGCCGCGAGCCCAACCAGTTCGGTCGCGCCGGGCAGGTCAACGCGACCAGCCAGTCGCTTTTCGGTTTTGTCGATGAAATATCGGTCGTTGTGCTCGGCACCCGCGAAGGCGCAAAGCTCGACATTCGCTCAGCCTCGGTCTATGGCGCCGACGATCTCGGCGCGAACGGCACGCGGATCGAGGCGTTCCTTGTCGATCTCGACGATCAGATCAACGAAGCGATTCTGGCGCGCCAGGCCGTTTCCGGCGTACCCGACGAGGAAGACGCGCCGGCCAACCCCGTTCCCGGATCCACCGACTAGAGCATGTTCAGGAGTTGAGCGGCATCGGCATCGATCCGGTGGATCGATGCGCCGCGAGACGCGTAGCGGTTTTCCGGTTCGAACATGCGATAATTCAGACGCATCGGCCATGCGTTTTGATTCAATCAAAACGTGAGATGACCTAGACCTGATCTGCAATCCGCGCGTTCTGGACCCAGCCGACCGGCCCGAAGGAGAGCCGGACCTTTCCAAGATCGGCCAGATATTCAAGATGGGCCGCGACGGTCATCGCCGCCGCCCGGCGGATCGATGCATTCGCATCCGGATAGAGTCGCGACACGAGATCACCGACCGGTTTTTCCCCGTCGGAGAGGGCGAGGAGAATCTGCCTGTTGCGCTGCTGGCGGTGAAAGAGAAGCGCGCGTGCATAGGCTGGACCGTCACTGATCGGGCCGCCATGCGCTGGCAAGTAGGTGGAGTAGCCCGCATTCATGATCTTTTCGAGCGAAGCGAAATAGTCGGCCATGCTGCCGTCTGGTACAGCGACGAGCGTGCTGTTCCAGCCCATCACATGGTCGCCGGAAAAGAGCAAAGGCGTGCCCTGCACCCCGAAACAGAGATGATTGGCGCAGTGGCCGGGCGTCGCGATCACCTCAAGGGAAACCCCGCCTGCGTCAATAACATCGCCATCGGCGAGCGTTCGGTCGGGCACCAGTGACCAGTCGCAACTCGCGATCAGCGGATTGACCTCGAACCGGCGTAACCTTCGGGATGTTTTGTGCCGTCCGCCGAACCAGATCGGCGTGCCGCCGGTGCGCCGCGACAGTTTACGCGCAAGCCGCGAATGATCCTTGTGGGTATGCGTGAGAATGATCGCCCTGAGCGGCCGCCCGCCGATCGCGGATGTCAGCGCTTCAAGATGCCTCCCGTCGTCCGGCCCGGGATCGAGAACGAAGAGTTCTTTCGTACCGATCAGAAAGGAATTGGTGCCGGTGAACGTGTAAGGGCTGGCGTTGGGAGCCGTCACCCGTGTGAGGCCGTCGCCGACTTGAATAGGTTCGCCGGGCTGGGCGTCGAATTGCCTTTGGAAGTTCAGGCCTGCCGCAACGTGTGGGGGCGCTTCCGACATTGCGTTTTGGGGTTCCGCCGGTTAGGAGTGAGCCATCATGCAACGCTGAACGGGGGGTTCCAGCCATGCCGCTTCTGTCCGCCACGCCAAACACACTTCTGGGGCGCGCGCAACCCAAATCCGAGCCGACACGGATCGCCTGGAACCTGTCGCTGATCATGCTTGGTACGGCGCTTCTGGCTCTCTCGGCCCAGTTCAAGGTGCCGACCTGGCCGGTTCCGGTGACCCTGCAAACCCTGGCCGTCGCCTTCCTTGCGGCGACCTTCGGTGCCCGCATCGGCGTCGCGACGGTGTTGCTCTATCTCGCCGAGGGCCTGGCCGGCATGCCCGTCTTTGCGTCGGGTGGCGGGCCGCTCTATCTTTTCGGTCCGACCGGCGGCTTCCTGATCGCCTACATTCCGATGGCATTGGTCATCGGCATGGCGGCCGATCGCGGCGCCTCTTCGAGCTTCCTGAAGCTTTTCGGTGCCATGTTGATCGGCGAACTGTTCGTCTTCGGGTTCGGCTATCTCTGGCTTCTGGCGCTTGCCGGAAATGCGACCTGGGTCGATCAGGCGCGGCCGGTTGCATCCGCCTTCGAAAAGGCGGTTCAGCCCTTCGTGATCTGGGACGTGGTCAAGATGGCTCTCGCTGCGATCATGGTGACGGGAACCTACACCTATCTCGAATCCCGCAAGCGCTAGGCGCTTCAAAATTCCAGTTTCCGAAAGCCGGCTCTTTGGAGCCGGCTTTTTGATTCCGGCAATTGGTTTGGCGTGCGCAGCATATCCTCGAGGCAAGTACGTCTAAGGGCGCTCGCACGCCGGGAAAGCTGCGTAGCCCGAAGCGGCGGCCTGCAAATCCGGGGTGGGCAACAATGTTGTCCGGTCTATCTCGCACAAAAAAACTGAATGGCAGCACAATTCGATTGGAGACAGGCGCGCGAGACTGTGCAATCTGGTGATCTGACCTGCGGCGAGCGGCGCCGTGGATGGGATAGACAGGAGTTCATGCGCCGTGACCACAACAACGATAAACGCCGACCTGCCAGAAAGTACAGCAACCACCGCGGAACTGGCGGTGGGTGACACGATCATCACCAACGTTGGCTTCGCAGGCGACTTCGACTGGATTCATGTTCGGTTGAAGCGAGGGGTCACCTATGTCTTTACGATGACGGCCGATAACGGCACAGGCATCGACGCCTCGATCTTCGTGCACAACGCGGCCGGAAACACTGTCCAAAGCGTCGACAATGGCACCGGACTGGTGGAACAAATCCAGTTCACTGCTGTCGGTGGTGCGCTGTGGCAGGACTTTTATCTCGATGTGGGCGACTTCAACAGTAGTGCGACGGGCCAGTACTCGATCTCAATGATTAAGATGCCGCCGTTCGGGTTGAATGATGTTCCTGGCGACGCGACCACCACTGCGACCCTGTCGACCAGCACTCCGGTTTCCTCCGACATCGCCGCGGATGCGGATCAGGATTGGTACCGTGTCGACCTGGTGCAGGGCACGACCTATACGTTCAACATGACGCTCAACGGCGTTTCCAACCTTCATAGCCATCTGGTTCTGCACGATGCCAATGGCAATGTGCTGGTCGACGACTTCGAAGGCGCGCGGGACAACGCCTCTCAACTGACCTTTACCGCGACACAAACGGGCACGTTCTTCCTCGATGCCGGCACGTTTCGAGACCCCGGCAACTACGATCTCACAATGGTCGAGGGCTCGCCCTTCGGCCCTGGTGACATTGCCGGCGACAAGAACACCACCCAAACCCTGCACGACGGCGATGTCGTGACGTCGGACATTGCCCCGTTTTCCGGTGATGACGATGAGGATTGGTTCGCGGTCCACATGAAGAAGGGCGACACCTATTTCTTCAGCATGTCCGCCACCGATGGCTCGTCGCTCAATTCCTACCTTGGCGTGTTCAATGTCAACAACAAGCTCCTGGCGTCGGTTGAAAAAGGCCATCCGGATGATCCGTTCGGCTGGATCGGCGGTGGCATTGGCGATGTCCAACTGGCCTTCACCGCGCCCAAGCCCGGTACCTATTACGTTGCGGCGACGACGGCGATCAACTCAACCAACCTCGCCGGTCACAGTGATGGTGGCTACGATCTCAGCATGGAGGTGGCCGACACCGGCTCCAAAAACAATGACAAGATGAACGGCACCGCAAACGACGATTGGCTGCTCGGCGGCAAGGGCAACGATCTGCTCAAGGGGCTGGGTGGGAACGATGTGTTGATTGGTTGTGAGGACAACGACACGCTTCGCGGCGGCACGGGTGACGACGCATTGGTCGGTGACGGTGTTAACTGGGATTTTTTTGGAACCTGGGTTGTGGGCAGCCTCAAAACCGGCAATGACAGCCTTTTCGGTGAAAGCGGCGATGACTATCTCTTTTATGACCGCGGTGATGACCTATTGAACGGCGGCGCCGGGCGAGACACCGCCTGGTTCCACTTCCTTAACAAGGGGGTCAAGGTCGACCTTAGCCTCAAGGGCTGGCAGAATGTGCCGACGGGTCACGTCAAATTGGTCGGGATCGAGAATCTGGTCGGCACCGACAAGAACGATGTGCTCAAAGGCAATGATGCCGACAACACTTTTGAGGGTGGTGAAGGCAACGACGTCCTGATCGGTGGCAATGGTGTTGACACGGCCGTGTTTGGGGATTGGCTCTACGGTGATTCACCAGTCACGGTCGACCTCACCAACACTGGCAAGCAGGATACCGGCTATGGCATGGACATTCTGCGCGGCATCGAGAATGTCTTCGTCTACTCGATTTCAGCGGCTCAAGTCACCGGCAATGATGCCGACAACAGGATTGAAACCGGTGACGGAAACGACACGCTGATCGGTGGCAAGGGCCGGGATTTTCTCGACGGCGGTAACTTTGACGACACGCTGACCGGTGGCGAAGATGGCGATGTTTTCCACTTTGGGGGTACTGACCCTGCCGTTGCTTACGCCGACTTCGGCCACGACACGATCACCGATTTCGAAGTCGGCAATCTTGACGAACTGCTCGATTATTCGGCCTTTGGCGCGGTGCAGGGGGATTTCACCATCGACCTGGCCGTCGGCCCGGGTGGAACCACCCGCATCACCTACAAAGCCTCCGGCGCCTATGTCGATTTGCAGAATGCCTTTTTCGCCAGCGAAGCGGATGTCTGGGCGCAAGTTACCCTCGTCTGACGCCAGGAACGCGCCCAAAAACGCCGAGGCGCGATCAAGGGCGCGCGTCTAGTGTTGCGAGCCCTGTGCCTGTGCGGCGTTGAAGAACTGCACCAGCATCTGGCAGGCCTTGGCCACCGCCGAGTCCAGATCGAAGGTCTTGAACTGATCCGCTGATTTGGTCTGGGCGCGGGTGTGGGCGATGACCTTGACCTCCATCGCCTTGATCCTGGCCTCGGTCGTGCCGGTCAGCGCGGCCTTTCTGAGCTCACCATAGGCGCGGATCATGCCGGCATTGACCAGCAAGGCCACCATTTCGTCTTCGGTTTGCGGAAGCATTTCGATGTCCTTTGGGTTTCCGTGTGCCGGGCGGACGGTGTAGCAGAGGCGGGCGGCATTTCCCAGCCTCGCAGCGGCCGCGGCACACCGCCCGGGGCCATGGACCGGTCGGCGGCAAACAAAAAGCCGGCCTCTGAGAGACCGGCTTTTGATTGGTCGGAGTAGAGTGATTCGAACACTCGACCCCCTCGTCCCGAACGAGGTGCGCTACCAGGCTGCGCTATACTCCGTCAGAATATGGCGGCGTTATATAGAAGCGAAATTGCACTGACAAGCCTGCCAGACCGGCCCATTTCGCCGCTCTGGGGTGCCGCCATGGTCATGTTGCGCGGCGCAGGCAATCGGTGTAGGAACCGGCCCGATTGGGGCGTCGCCAAGTGGTAAGGCATCGGTTTTTGGTACCGACATTCCCAGGTTCGAATCCTGGCGCCCCAGCCAACTTCAACCACATAACCCGTTGAAATAGCTAATATTAGTCGTTTCTTGCATTTATTGCGGTTTCGACTTTATAGTTTTGTCGCTGCCGGTCGCTCAAAGGACTGCTGAACAGGCGCCCGCATGGTGGCACCCCAATGGGACAGGGGAGTTGGCACGGATGGGACGCGCGTCCGCACCACGGCTGGTATTTGCTGCCCTATTCGTGTGGCTCATTCTGCTCGCGATGCCGCCGGCGCTCGCGCAGTCGACCGGGGCGGGCTTGCCGCTTGGCGGCCCGGCGCTTAGCCCCGCACTTTCGCCGCTCGAAAAAATCGCGACGATCTGCGCCAAATGTGCTGAAGCCGAGGCCGCCTATCACGCCCAAGTCGACGTTTATGAAGCGGCGCGGCAGGCATACGAGGCCCAGATTGCCATCGTCCGCCAGGAAGCCGACCTGTTTGTTGCATTGCGCGAGACCTATGCGGAGCGCCGTGCGGCTTTCCAGACGCTCGACCATGACGCGCGCGAACTGCTCTTCGCCGGCAAGCTCTACGACTATGACGAACTCGTGCCGGACCGGGACAAGGCAGAGGAAGACGAAATCGCCGCCGAGAAGGCGCTCGCGACGGCGCGGCAGGAGCTCGATACGGCTCTTCGGGAACTCGAGCGCCTACGCCTGAGAGCCGTGGCGGAACGGCGGAAGGCCCTGCGCCTCGAATCGTTGATGCACCAGTGCGAGCTTGCTTGCGACGTCGGTGAACTCGCCCTCGACGGCGCACCGGCAATCGCCATGCCCGCCACACCAACTGTCGGCGAAATTTCGCGAGCGGACCTTCCCGAGATCGAGAACTTCATCGGCATCGTTGCCAAATGTGCGAACTGCCAGCCACTTGCCGAACAGGTCAACTCCATCCGCTCGCAACGCCGGAGCTTTGCCGTTGACGCGAATTGGGCCTTTGAGACGCTAAGCGCCAACAAGCAGACCTTCGCGCGCATTGAACATGAACAGATCGCCCTCGCCCAAGCCGAACGTGATCTCTACCAAAGCCTTCTTGTGAGCTTCACGCCCAAGGGGCCGGGCGAAGAGTCGATGCGGATCGACGAGGCGTTCGACAATGCCGACCAGTTGGATGCCCAGCAACGCCTCAAGGCGATCGCGGACAAGCGGTCCGAGAACGCCGCCGACATGGCGGGTCTGCAAAAACTCATTACCGACCAGCAAAAGGGGCCTGAGGAAGCGCTGAGCGGCTATCGCGCGCAGTCGGCCCTGCTTGCGGCGGCGGAGGCAAGGCTGGCGCAGTGCGAGGAAACCTGCGCGACCATCAGCGTCGCCGAGGGCGGGTCCTATGTCGACCCGTTCGTCGACCCCGATTATCCGCAACAGGAAAATGTCGATCCCATCACGGCGGCTTGCGCGAAATGCCAGCCCGTCGCCGACGATCTGGCCAGAACGCTTTCAGACCGGCGCAGCATCGCCGGCGACATCCAGTCGGCCGTCTGGCTGTTGAAGGGGCGGAAGGCGTCCCTCGAAAAATGGCAGGCGGAGGACGAGGCCCTCGCTGCGGAGGAGCGTCAGATTGCCGACCTCATCGCGAGCGGGATCACCAGAAATGCCAAGATCGACAATCTCGGCCTCTACCTGTTCGAATTGGATGAGCAACGCACCGAGCTCCTGAACAACATTCTCTGGGCCGGCGATGAAATCAGCCGGCTTGGCACCGCGGTCGACAAGCTGATGGAGCAGTGGCGAAACCTCTCCGAGCGTGCCGACCAGCTCAGGATCGAACTGACCGAGTGCGAAAGGACCTGTGAGCAGATCCTCTCGCCAGTTAACCAGCTCAGTCTCGATTATTTCGATACGGCCTATCCCATCCCTGTGACGTTTGCGCCGGTTTCCGCCAAGTGCGCCGATTGCGACGCGGTGGCGGCCGAACTGAATGACGCCCTCAAGGCGCGTTACGAACTCGCCTCGAAAATCCAGTCGACGCAGTTCCAGATGCGTGCCAACCAAAAGCGCCGGGCTCCACTTCAGCAGCAGCTCGACGCGGTTCTGGCCGAGGAAAGTGCGCTCAACGAAACGGTCCTGAAGCAGCCGGGCGGACAGGAAACCGGTGAGCAGGCCAAGGACTATGAGCGGATCGACGTGGCGCGGAACCGGCTGCAGGATCAGGTCGATGCGATCAACAAGGCGGTGGCCGACGCCAAAAGGCAGCTGGAGACGCTTGTGGCCGACCACGCGGCCGCCGATGAAACGGTGGTCCGGCTGACGGCGGCCCTCGCCGAATGCGAAAAGAAATGCGCCCCGGCCGGAGGTGGCGGCGTCGCGATTTCCATGCCCGCTCCCGACCCCAGCGAGTTTGTGACGACCAATTGCGAACCATGCCAGGCCCTCGCCAGCATGGTCAACGACGCCGTGGGCAGCCGTTATGCGGCTCTCCGCGAACTTGCAGAGGCCAATGAGAGGTTCCGGCAGGATCATGCCGCCGCCGAGCAGAGGCGCAACCGGCTTGAAGAGCTGTCACAGCAGGAATCGGCGCTCAACGAGGAATGGCTTGGCAGCACGGACGAGGCCAAAAGGACCGAACTCGACAAGGCACTCGGCGACATAGATCACGAACGCTACGCGCTCGAACAGCAGGCGGCGGACGACTCCGGTGTCGTCAGGTCGGACCTCGACGCCATCGACGCGGCACAACAGAAGGTTGATGACCTTGAGGACCTGGAGGCAAAGCTCCGTGTGCAACTCGCCGAGTGCGAGAAGCAATGCCAGCCGCCTGACGGTGGCGCGATTGGCATTCCGGGAGCAAATGGCCAGCCACAATCGCCCTTCGTTTCGACCGACTGCGAACCCTGCCAGGCGCTCGCAAGCATGGTCAACGACGCAGTCGGAACGCAGATCGGCGCGGAACGTGATCTGAAAGCCGCGGAAGACAAGCTGACAGAATTCGAAGCGGCGGCGACCGCGCGTCAGGAGGCGCTTGATGCGGCTCTGGCGAGGGAGTCGGCGCTCAATGAGGAATGGCTGACAACCAGGGACGATGCGCGCAAGGCTGAGATCGACAAGGAGCTGACTGATGTCGACGCCGAGCGCAATTCACTGACCGACGCAAAGGCTGGAGAGGCGGCGCAGAAGCAGGCGCTGGAGGCTGCCCACGATGCCGCCAAGGCGAAAGTCGACGAGTTGACGAAGCTCATCGCCGACCTCAAGGCGCAACTCGCCGAGTGCGAGAAGCAATGTCAGCCGCCTGACGGTGGCGCCATCGGTATTCCGGGAGCAAATGGCCAGCCGCAATCGCCCTTCGTCTCGACCGTTTGCGAAGCCTGCCAGGCGCTCGCAAGCATGGTCAACGACGCGGTCGGAACGCTGATCGGCGCCGAGCGCGACCTGAAAGCCGCGGAAGACAGACTGACCGAGTTCGAAGCGGCAGCGACCGCGCGTCAGGAGGCGCTTGATGCGGTTCTGGCCAGGGAGTCGGCGCTCAATGAGGAATGGCTGGCGACCAGGGACGATGCGCGCAAGGCTGAGATCGACAAGGACCTGACCGATGTCGACGCCGAGCGCAATTCGCTGACCGACGCCAAGGCCGGAGAGGCGGCGCAGAGACAGACTCTTCAATCGGCACGCGACGCCGCCAAGGCGAAAGTCGATGAGTTGACGAAGCTCATCGCCGACCTCAAGGCGCAACTCGCCGAGTGCGAGAAGCAATGTCAGCCGCCTGACGGTGGCGCCATCGGTATTCCGGGAGCAAATGGCCAGCCGCAATCGCCCTTCGTCTCGACCGATTGCGAAGCCTGCCAGGCGCTCGCAAGCATGGTCAACGACGCGGTCGGAACGCAGATCGGCGCCGAGCGCGACCTGAAAGCCGCAGAAGACAAGCTGACCGAATTCGAAGCGGCGGCGACCGCGCGTCAGGAGGCGCTTGACGCGGTTCTGGCCAGGGAGTCGGCGCTCAATGAGGAATGGCTAACGACCAGGGACGATGCCCGCAAGACTGAGATCGACAAGGATCTGACCAATGTCGACGCCGAACGAAATTCACTGACCGACGCAAAGGCTGGAGAGGCGGCGCAGAAGCAGGCGCTGGAGGCCGCGCGCGACATCGCCAAAACCAAGGTCGGGGAACTGACCAAGTTAATTGCCGACCTGAAAGCTCAACTCGCCGAGTGCGAGAAGCGATGCGACCCGGGTTCGGGTCAATCTCAGACCGGCCTGAATGTCGGCAATGGCCAACAAACCGCCGTTCCACAAGGCCCGGCATTTGTTTCGACGGACTGCGAACCCTGTCAGGCGCTGGCGAGCGAACTCAATGACGTGATCGGTTCGCTTCCAGCGTCAGAATCGGCGCTTGCGGATGCGCGGGCGAGACTTGCCGTCCTCCAGACCGAGCTCGAGGGGCGCCGAGCCGACCTGAAGGCAGCGCAGGATGCCTTCACCGCAGCAGCGGTTGAAAAGGGCCGGCTGCAGGAGGCGGGGGCGGACACTTCGGCGCAACAGGATCTGCTCGACGCGAATCTGAAAAAAGCGGCGGACCTGCTGACCAATGTCGAGGACATGGAACTCACCGAACTGAACCTGCAGGACAAGGTGAACGCCGCTGAAACTTACTTCAAAGCTCTGACGGCGCGGGAAGCCGAACTGCGGGCCAAGCTGGCCGACTGCGAGAAACAGTGCAACTCGACCGAAGAGACGAAGGTTGGACTTGGCGAGGGTGCAATTCAGCCCGAGGGTTCGGATCGAGCCAGGCCCGCACCAGAATTTGCCTTCAGCATCGCGCAGACCGAACAATGCCGCCGCGGCGATGACTGCGATTATGAGATCGGCGCGGTAAACGGGTCTGACAGGGCCTATTCGGGGTCCGTGTTCTTCGCGGTTTCCGGCCGCGTCTCGACAAGTGCGAATGGCGGCGCCTTTGGTGACGCGTGGTGCAGCCCGGCGCGGTCCGGCCAGTCGCTGTGCGTCCTGCAGGCAGACGCGCTTGAAGCCGGTGGCAAGATCGATCTGCGACTGACAATCGGTCTGCCGAACCGCGTTCCACGGGGCACCGAACTTTGTGTGTCGCCGTTCGGTGCCGACGATGCGCGCGCCCGAGTCCAGATGGTGCAGGTTGCGCTTGCGTCCATGGGCTATGAACTTGGATCTGCCGATGGAATCGCCGGACCGAAGACGAACGCGGCGATGGCGGACTATGCCGAGCAGCAGGGATTGGCTCTGGAAGCGCCGGATGCCGAGGACCTGTACGTCGCCTTCTTCGGGCCCATGGAGGCAAATGCAGTATCGGGTCCAAGCGCCTGTGTCGAAATCGATGTGGTGCGCAACCAGACGGGCGGGAACGGCAACAACCAGTCGCAATCGCCCGGCGTTGATCCAGGTCCGACGGATAATGGAGGCAGTCCCGGCAACCAGAATCCCACAGTCCGGCTCGACAACGAAGTGACGCGCCGCGTCATCCAGGAGACGATGGGCGGTAACGGCGAAGGCGGCGGCATGGGCATCCGTCTTCCCGGCACAATGAAATTCTAGCCGGCCAGGCGAACCCCAAAAGAAAGCGGGCGCTGCCTGTCCCGACAGCGCCCGCCCATGGTCTGACTTTGGAAATCTATTCCGCGGCCGCAACCACGGATTCGTTTTCGACCAGATGGTCGGCGATCAGTTCGACGAGACTGCCAAGTCCGCCGCCCCAGTGAAGGGCTTCCTTGCTCTCGTCCATGGTCAGCCTGCAGTTCGAGCATGACGAAACGAGTGTCGATGCGCCCGTCTTTTCGACCTGATCGATCTTGATCTTGAAGACCTTGTGTCTCAGTTCCGCCGTGCGGCCGATGGCCTGCACGCCGCCGCCGCCGCCGCAACACCAGTTGAGGTTGCCGGTCGGCGTCATTTCTCGGAAGTCTTCGGCGAACCCGTCGAGCAGATAACGCGCATCCTCGGTCGCACCGCCGCGCCGCGAAATCTGGCAGGGATCGTGATAGGTGATCGATTCCTTGACCGGCGTCAGCTTGAGTTTGCCTTCGCGTTTGAGCTTGGCCATGAACTCGGAAATGTGCAGCACTTCGAACGGCAGTGCCCGCCCGATCATGTTCGCGGCACCCCAGCGCAGAACGCCATAGGCGTGTCCGCACTCGGGAATGACGACGGTCTTCGCACCGCAGGCTTCGGCGGCCTCGACGATGCGGTTGACCATGATCTTGGCAATGTCACCACGCCCGGCAAGATAGCCGAAATTGGTGGCCTCGTATCCCTTCGTGCTCGTCGTCCAGCTGACGCCGGCATGATTGAGAATCTTCGCCATCGCCACGATCGAGTCCGGATACTTCATCGTCTCGATGGAAGAGATGGTCAAAAGAATGTCGGCCTTCGGCTTGTCGACCGGGATCGGCACCTCGTTTTCGTCCTCAAGCCATTCGAGCCGGTCGGCAAACCGCTCCGGCGTGACGTTGAGGGCGCTACCATGGTCCTTGGAATTCTGCGCCGCCTGCATCAGGTCTTCCGGCCCGAGTCCGGCCGCCACAAAGGCCTGCCGCGCCTGACCGACGATCGAGGCGATGTCGATGCCCATCGGGCACACGGTCGTGCAGCGCCCGCACATGGTGCAGGTGTCGAACAGAAGCTCCTCCCACTCCTTGAGATCCTTTTCGGTGATCTTCGGGGCGATGAGATTGTAGGGGAATTTCTGGCCACGATAGGCCTTGGCCATCGGAAAGAGCTTGTAGGCAGGTGTGTGCCGCGGGTCGCCCGAGGCCTCGTGGAAGTGACAGGCATCCGCGCAAAGCCCGCAATGTACGCAGGCTTCCAGATAGGACACCAGGTGTTCCTCGGTTCTGGCCAGAAAGGCTCTTGTCGCGGCCTGGACGTTGATGGTCTCGGTCATGATTGCCTCCTCACCGCACCTTGATCTGCGTGAGTTCTTCACCATTCGGATCGACCACGTGCACGGCGCAAGCGATGCACGGATCAAAACTGTGGATGGTGCGTTGGATTTCAAGCGGCTGCTTGGGATCGAACAGGGTATGCCGGTCCATCAGCGCAGCCTCATAGGCGCCCGGCTGGCCGCCCGAGTCGCGCGGACCCGCATTCCAGGTCGAGGGCACAACCGCCTGATAATTGTCGATCTTGCCATTCTTGATGACGACCCAGTGGGCGAGGCCTCCACGCGGGGCTTCCATGAACCCGACGCCCTTGGCCTCTGCCGGCCAGGTCGAGGGGTCCCACTTGACCGGATTGTGAACGGTCAGGTCGCCCGCCCGGATATTGGCGATCAGGTTATCGAGCCAGGTTTCCATCTGATCGGCGATGATCTTGCTTTCGAGCGTCCGGGCCGCAGTGCGTCCGAGCGTCGAGAACATGGCCGTAAGGGGCAGGTCGAGCTTGCTGAGCGCCATGGTCGCCAGCTCTCTCGTCGGCTCGTGGCCCTTCGCGTAAAGCATCAGGACGCGGGACAATGGTCCAACTTCCATCGGCTTGCCACGCCAGCGCGGCGATTTCAGCCACGAATAGGAATTGGCGACATCAAGCTGCTCGAATGGCGGCGTCGGCCCGGAATAGTTGAGGTTGGTTTCCCCGGAATAAGGGTGCAAACCCTGATCCTTGCCGCCGCCATAATCGTAGTAGGAGTGCGATACGAATTCCTGGATCTGTTCCGGATCGTTCATGTCGATCGGGTGGATTGTCGACAAATCGCGATCAAGGATGACGCCAGCCGGAATGAGCCAGCTCGACGGGTCGTCCATGCCCTTTTCGGGGAAATCCCCATAGGTCATGAAATTGCCGAGGCCTTCGCCGCGCGCGAACCAGTCCTTGTAGAACGAGGCGATGGCGAGCGTGTCCGGAACGTAAACCTGATCGACGAACTGCTGCATCTTGCCGATCACGGTCTTGATCGTATTGAGACCTTCAAGATTGAGCGCCGTCGCCGAGCTTCCGCCACTGGTTCCGCTGATGGGCGACGGAGCGCCGCCAACCAGGAAATTCGGATGCGGGTTCTTGCCGCCGAATATCGTGTGGATCTGCACCACGTTGCGCTGCCAGTCGAGCGCCTCAAGATAGTGCGCGACCGCCATCAGATTGGCTTCCGCCGGCAGCTTGAATTCCGGGTGACCCCAGAACCCGTTGGCGAAAATGCCGAGCTGGCCGGCCTCCACGAAGCCTTTGATCTTCTTCTGCACGTCTGCGAAATAGCCCGGGCTTGAATTCGGCCAAGACGAAATCGACTGCGCCAGCGACGAAGTTGCGGCTGGATCGGCGTTGAGCGCCGAGACGATATCCACCCAGTCCAGTGCATGCAGGTGATAGAAATGCATGACATGGTCGTGCACATATTGCGCCGCGATCATCAGGTTGCGGATGAGCTGGGCGTTGGGCGGAATCTTGTAGTCGAGGGCGTTTTCGACCGCCCGGACCGAAGCGATGCCGTGCACCAGTGTGCAGACGCCGCAGATGCGCTGGGCGAAGGCCCAGGCGTCGCGCGGATCGCGGCCCTTCAAGATCAGTTCAATGCCACGCACCATTGTGCCCGAACTGTAGGCACTGGTGATTGCGCCATTGGCGGCAGTTTCCGCCTCGATGCGCAGGTGGCCCTCGATCCGTGTGATCGGATCAACAACAACGCGGTTCATGATATTCCCCCTTCGCTACGAACGGACCGGCTCATATGTCGACCCCCCGCCGGCTGTAGAACACGCCGGTTTCGCTGCGTGTCAGGAACACGAGGAAAGCGTGCATCAGCTTGCCGAACGGGAACCAGACGAGCAGAAGTTCGACGCTGAGAATGTGCAGTGCCAGAATTGTCTCGTAGGGTTCGATATAGTGGCCGACGGCCAGAAGCCCGGTCAGAACCGGCAGGGCCGTCACGGTCCAGCTGAAATAGTCGTTGAAGCTCGAAAGCAGCCGCGTCACCGGGTTGGAAATGCGCCGCACCAGCGCGGCGATCAACGAGGCGAACGTGACGACCGCCACGATATTGATGAACGTGCTCGGAATGCCGGGCCAGGATAGCCCGAACAACCCCTTGAAGAAGAGGATGTGCTGCGCGAATCCGAAAACGACGATGGCAAGCCCCAGGTGGAACACATAGCCGTTGATCGTCACGAACATCGATGTCCGGGCGTGGCTGCTTGCCGGCCACATGTGCCGGATGAAGCCCTGAACGGCGGCGACTGCCCGAATGGGCGTGCCATCCCGCTTGACCGACCGTTCGCGCGACCACGGAAGAAGCATCAATGAAAGAAGCCGCCAAAGGACGCCCAGAACGAAAACGCTGAGCGCGATCTGCATGCCGAGGCCGCGTGCGAAATCCAGTAATGTCATGATTGCGTCTCCTTGATTGCGCGTTCCTTGCGGCGGCGGGCCATCCATGCGCTTGCAGCGCCAACCACCGCGCCCGTTGCGGCCGCACCGGCGATCACGCCGGCATTGACACCCGTGTCAGCCGGCAGAGCCCGGTAGAAACTGCCCTTGTCCCAGAAATTGGGCTCGGAGCATCCGAGGCAACCGTGACCCGACTGGATCGGGAACGACACCCCGCCGTTCCACTTCAGCGTGGCACAGGCATTGTAGGTGACCGGTCCTTTGCAGCCCATTTCATAAAGGCACCAGCCCTTGCGCGCGCCTTCGTCGTCGAAGCTCTTGGCAAAGAGCCCGCGATCATAGAAGGGCCGCCGGTAGCAGCGGTCGTGAATGGAATCGCCGAAGAACGAGAGCGGCCGGCCCTTGTCGTCGAGGTCGGGAATGGTGCCAAAGGTCACGAGGTAGCCGACCGTTCCGGCAATCGCCTCTGCAATCGGCGGACAACCCGGAATATTGATCACCGGCTTGTCCTTGATGATGTCGGACACCGCTACCGCGCCCGTTGGGTTCGGGTTTGCATGCGGAATGCCGCCGAACGCGGCGCAGGTGCCAACCGAAATCACGGCGAGGGCATCGGCGGCTGTTTCCTGAAGGACGGCAAGGTTGGTCTTGCCGGCATTGGTCGAATAGACGCCGCCGTCCTTGGTCGAAACCGAACCGTCGACCACCACGACGTATTTGCCCTTGTTCTCCGCCATCGCCGCGAGGCGTGCCTCTTCAGCAGCGGCACCCGAAACGGCCTGAAGCGTTTCGTGATAGTCGAGCGAGATGAGATCGAAGAGCAGGTCTTCCAGCGTCGGGCTGAACGATCGCGTCAGCGACTCTGTGCAGCCCGTGCATTCCTGGAACGACAGCCAGATCACCGACTGCCGTTTTGCGTCGGCAAGGGCCTGCGCCATGATCTTGGAGGCCGACGGTGCAAGCGCCATGACGCTTGAGAGATAAGCGGTATATTTGAGCAAAGCGCGCCGCGTGATCCCGCGCTTGGCGAGCAGTTCGCCAACTGTGCCGGTTTCAGCCATCCGTCAGACCCTCCATGTCCGAAAGTTCTTCCAAATCGGCGGCAAGCCGCCGCGCCGCATTGCCGATGTCTGCCGGAGAGGGCTCCAGCATTTCGGGTAGCGGCATGATTTCGATGCGTTCCGCGGCAACCCGGTCGCCGGCCCCGTAGTGCCGGACCCACCAGACGCCTGAATAGGCAGTTTCCCACGCCTCGCTCGATCCGGCGATGTCAAACAGGATCTCGACTTCGCCGCGCCCAAGACGTTCCGCAAGCTGGTCACGGTCGGCCGGGGTGAGGGGCAGGCTGCGCAGATCGATGACCGCCGTCTCGCCGGTTGCCGCGAGTCTGTCGAGGTGACGGGCGATCTCGCGGATCAGGCTGTCGACCAGGCCGGTGAGAAATTCGCCGCTCGTCGCCCGATCATGCATGTGACCAGTCCTTCATGATGGAAAGCGCGACTGCGCATGCGACGGGAACAGCCGCCTTCACGGCATCGGTTGGCTCCAGACCCCAATCGGTCGATGCAGGTTGTATGGCGATCAGCGCGCGCATGGCCGGCGCACTTCCGGAAAGGTGGGCAGCGCCGATCAGGTCCGAAAGGGCAACTTCATGCGCGCTGCGCTTGGTACCACCAAGCTGCCGGTCCATCTCGTCGCCCAGAAACGTTCTGACGGTTCCGGGCGCTGCACCCAGTTCGGCGGCGTCGACGGCAATGAGCGATGGATAGTCGGCAAATTCTGTGAGCAGCGACAATCCAATCGTGCCGCCGTCCCGCAGGGCAACGCTGGCGGCAACCTCGCCGGATTTCTGCATGGCTTGCAAGGCGCGGATGACGTGGATGCCCACACCATCATCGCTCAGGAGAACGTTGCCGATCCCCAGTATCAAGGTTGGAAGTGTCACGACGTCGGTAAGCATGGCTGACCCCGAGTGTGTGTACACCTATTCTCGCACCGACATATGTCGAGCATTGATCTTCGTCAAATGAAGAGTGTAGGATTGGGTACAAACTCACCGCAAATTGGCAAGTGAGGTCAGTGCCAGCCATGTGCCTTGGCGTTCCGATGCAAGTTGTTGAACATGATGGCATCACCGCGCGGTGCGAGGCAAAGGGCATCGAGCGCTCGGTGAGCCTTTTCCTGCTGCAGCACGAGGACATCAAGCCCGGCGACCATGTCATGGTGCACGTGGGCTACGCGATCCAGAAAATGACCGCCGAGGATGCGAAAATCTCGTGGGAGCTTCTGGACGAGATGCTCACCGAAGAAGAACTGATGGGCAATGCATGAGCTTTCGGTCTGTCAGGGACTGATCGGTCAAGTCGAGCGGTTGGTGGCCGAACACGGAGCCAAACGCGTCACACGCATTCTCGTCCTCGTAGGACCGCTTTCGGGGGTCGAGGCACCGCTTCTGGAACGCGCCTTCACCATTGCCCGGATGGGCACTTCGGCGGAAGATGCCGAGTTGGAGGTCCACGAAATGCCGGTCCGGGTCTGGTGCGACACATGCCAGATGGAGACAGAAGCCGCGCTCAACAGGCTCGTTTGCGGCAATTGCGGTGACTGGCACGTAACGTTGCGATCGGGCGACGAACTGCTCTTGAAGAGCGTGGCGCTCGACATACCCGAACAGGAACCCGCCGCTGCGGGGTGAGGAGAAGATCATGTGCGAATATTGCGGTTGCACCACCACGCCGGAAGATATCCAGATCAGGGACGCCAGGGGTGTCGTCCACACCCGCCCGGCAGATGAAACCTCGATCGAGGTCTTGACCGGCATCCTTGACGAAAACGACCGCCTGGCTTGTCACATCCGTGACCACCTGGCCGATCACAGGGTGCTGGCCGTCAACATCATGTCATCGCCGGGCTCGGGCAAGACCAGCCTGCTCGAAGCGACGATCGACGCCATCAAGTCGAAATACCGCATTGCCGTTATCGAGGGGGATCTCGAAACGGAAAACGATGCCGATCGTGTCCGCGCCAAAGGGGTGCCCGCAATTCAAGTCGTCACCGGCCAGACCTGCCATCTTGATGCGAGCATGGTGCACGACGCGCTCCACGCCCTGGACCTGAGCGAGGTCGATATTCTGTTCATCGAGAATGTCGGCAACCTTGTCTGCCCGGCGAGTTTCGATCTCGGGCAGAAGGCCAACGTGGTGCTGCTTTCGGCGACCGAAGGCGATGACAAGCCGGCCAAATATCCCGTCATGTTCCGTGGTGCCGATCTCGTGCTGATCACCAAGGCCGATCTCATCCCGGTGCTCGATGATTTCGACAGCAACAAGGCGCGCAAGCACATTCGCGAACTGGCCAACGGCGCCGATGTTCCCGAAGTCTCGGCCCGCAGGCCCGAAACGCTGGAACCCTGGCTGCACTGGCTCGACCATCAGGTCGAAGAGGTGAAAAAGGCGACAGCGGACCGGCCGGCCACACACCCGCATCACCATCATCATGACCATGGCGGGCATGATCATCCCCACGCGCACCCGCACGCCCATTCGCACGCGACCGTTCTGGATCATTGACCGTGACCGACGCGCGCACCTGGCTCGAGCGCATCCGCGCGCTGCCGCTCGAAGGCAAGATCAGGGTCATGAATGTCTGTGGCGGTCACGAGCGTTCGATCTCGATGGCGGGCCTCAGAGGCGCGCTGCCGCCGGAAATTGAACTCATTCCCGGTCCCGGTTGCCCTGTCTGCGTCTGCCCGGAAGAAGACATATACACAGCGGTTCAACTGGCCATGCGTCCGGACACGATTCTCGTTGCCTTCGGCGACATGCTTCGCGTGCCGTGCAACGCACCGAAGAATGAACCGCGCACCTTGGAACAGGCCCGCGCCGCCGGCGGCGAGGTGCGTCCGGTGGCGTCACCCTCCGAAGCCCGCAGGATTGCCAACGAGAATCCCGACAAGGAAGTGGTCTTCTTTGCCGCCGGGTTTGAGACAACGACGGCCCCCGTCGCGGGGCTGGTCGCCGAAGGCATTCCCGCCAACATGTCCGTGTTGCTCTCGGGCCGGTTGACCTGGCCAGCGGTCGCCATGCTGCTCGACAGCGAAACCCCCGGTTTTGATGCCCTGATCGCGCCGGGTCATGTCTCGGCCATCATGGGACCGGAGGAATGGACCTTCGTGCCGGAAAAGCACGGCATCCCGTCGTCTGTGTCGGGCTTCGAGACGCCGAGTCTTCTGGCCTCGCTCTATTCGGTTTTGCGCCAATATCTCGATGGCAAGGCCTTTCTCGACAACACCTACATCAACGTCGCCAAGCCAGGCGGCAACCCGACCGCGCGGCGCCTGCTCGACATGACTATGGACGTGGTCGATTCCACCTGGCGCGGCATCGGCACCATTCCGGCATCGGGTTTTGCCCTGAAGCCGGCCTATGCCGAACACGATGCGCTGGTGCGCTTCCAGATCGACCCCAAGCAGGCACGAAAGCGCATCGGTGAGATGCCTCCGGGCTGCGACTGCGCCCGCGTGGTTCTGGGCAAGCTCTATCCCAACCAGTGTGCGCTTTACGGCAAGGCCTGCACGCCGCGCAACCCGATCGGCCCCTGTATGGTGTCCGACGAGGGCGCCTGCCACATCTGGTGGAGTTCGGGTGTTCGGCCAGATACGCCTCAGGAGGCGGTTTCTGCGCACTATTGAGGCGAACGGCACCCTTCTGGCCCGCCGCCTGACCGTAGCTGGCCGCGTGCAGGGCGTTGGCTTTCGCCCCTTTGTCTATCGCACCGCGACCGAACTCCGGCTTGCGGGTTGGGTCCGCAACGGCGCCGGCATGGTCGACATTCATGTCGAAGGACCCGCCGGCGCGCTTGTGCAATTTGAAACGGCGCTGTTCGCCGAAGCTCCGCCGTTGGCAAAACCGACCCTGAAGGCTTCAACGGAAACAAGGGTTGAAGGCTTCCCGGACTTCGAAATCCGCCACAGCGAAGCCGGCGCCGAGCCAGACAATCATCTGCCGCCTGATCTCTTCTGCTGCGACGATTGCCTCGCCGAACTGCACGACCCGGCCGAACGCCGGCACGCCTACGCCTTCACCAACTGCACCCAGTGCGGCCCGCGCTACACCATCATCACGGCGCTGCCCTACGACCGGCCCTCGACAAGCATGGCCGGGTTCGACCTGTGTCCTGAATGCCGGGCGGAATACGAGAATCCCCTGGACCGGCGCTTCCATGCCCAACCCCTGGCCTGCCCGGTGTGCGGACCGAGGCTGACCTTTCGCGGGAAGGGTCAGGAACGGGATGGCGACGACGCGCTGAATGCGGCGGTGGCGGCACTCAGGGCGGGCAACGTCGTCGCCGTCAAAGGGATCGGCGGCTATCACCTGATGTGCGATGCGGCGAATGACGGCGCCGTCGCAACGCTGCGCGAACGAAAACACCGGCCGGACAAGCCGTTGGCCGTGCTTTTCCCGCAGCGGGGCGAGGATGGGCTCGACGCCGTGCGGCTGGCCCTCGATCCATCGCCGGAGCAGGAAAAAGCGCTGACGGACCCGGCCCGGTCCATCGTTCTTGCTCGCAAGCGCGCACCGTTCCCCCTCAGCGGCAGGTTGGCGCCAGGTCTTGAGGAACTCGGCGCGTTTCTGCCCTATTCGCCGCTGCACGTCCTGCTGCTCGACGCGTTTGGTGGGCCCCTGGTTGCGACCTCTGGCAATACCAGCGGCGAGCCGGTGATCATCGACAATCGGGAAGCCGAAACGCGGTTGGGACAGGTGGCAGACGCCTTCCTCCACCACAACCGCCCGATCGTCCGGCCGGCCGACGATTCGGTCACCCGCGTCATCGCCGGCGTGCCGCGCGCTATCCGGCTCGGACGCGGCATCGCGCCCATGGAAATTGAGATCGGTCGCGCTTTCGCCAAGCCGACCCTCGCGGTGGGCGGCCACCTGAAAAACACGATTGCCCTCGGCTGGGGCAATCGGATCGTCGTTTCGCCCCATATTGGTGAGCTCGAAAGCGCCCGCAGTCGCGAGGTCTTCGGGCAGGTGATTGCGGACCTTCAGGCGCTCTACGGGGTTAGGGCAGCGCGCGTGTTCTGCGACTTGCATCCCGACTACGTGTCGACCCGTTGGGCCGAGGCCTGCGGTTTGCCGCTCTCGCGCGTCCAGCACCACCGCGCCCATGCTTCCGCGCTCGCCGGAGAGCACTTTGAAGTCGGCACTTGGCTGACCTTCACATGGGATGGCGTCGGATACGGCGATGACGGCACAATCTGGGGCGGCGAGGCATTTCTTGGCTGTCCGGGCAACTGGCAACGGGTCGCGAGCATCCGGCCATTCGGCGTGACCGGTGGAGACAGGGTAGGGCGCGAGCCCTGGCGCTCGGCGGCGGGGCTGATGTGGGAGGCCGGCCGGGCCTTCGCGCCTCAAGCAGATACTTCTCGCCTCGTCGCGCAGGCCTGGGAAAAGGGCCTTGGCACGCTTGCCACCTCCGCGGCCGGGCGCCTGTTCGATGCTGCGGCAAGCCTTGTTCTCGGCCGCAATTTGGCGAGTTTCGAAGGGCAGGGCCCCATGGAAGTCGAGGCCATCGCCGATCCCGATGCCGATGCCATCGACCTTCCGAATGTTGACGGTCAGGACGGCGTTTTGCGGCTCGATTGGGAGCCGATTCTCGACGTGCTGATTGATGAAGGCCGTTCCGCGAGTGAGCGTGCCGGCGTGTTTCACGCGAGCCTCGCGCATGGCTTGGCCAATCAGGCATTGCGTCTGGCTGAAAGTCATCCGTTCGACGCTGTCGGCCTGACAGGCGGCGTGTTCCAGAACCGACTCCTGGCCGAAAAAACCATCGACCGGTTGACCCAGGCCGGGTTGAAGGTGTTGATGCCGCAAATGGTACCCGCCAACGATGGCGGCCTGTCCTTCGGACAATTGATCGAAGCACTCGGACGAGAAAATGATTGAAGACCGCCATATCGGCCTCGCCTATGGAAATGGCGGGCGCCTGACACGCACCCTGATCGAGGAACTGTTCGCCCTTCACCTCGCCAATGACGAACTGGATGTTGGTCTGGACGCGGCGCCGATGCACCTGCCCGAGGGCATGGTGCCGATGATCACGACGGACGGGTTCACGGTGCAGCCCCTCGAGTTTCCCGGCGGCGATATCGGCTCACTTGCGGTCAACGGCACGGTCAACGACCTCGCCGTCTCTGGCGCGACACCGCTTTACATGACCCTCAACGCCTTTATCGAGGAAGGGTTCGAGGTCGAAACGCTGGAACGGCTGGTGCAATCAGTCGCCGCCGCCGCCAGACTGGCTGGGGTCAAGATCGTTGCCGGCGACACCAAGGTTTTGCCGCGCGGGCAGGGTGGCGGGCTTTACCTCGCGACGACCGGCGTCGGCATGCGCCCGGCCGACCTGCAGCTTGGCTTGGGCCGGATTGCAGTGGGTGATCGCATACTCGTCTCCGGACCGGTTGGCGATCACGGCATCGCCGTCATGCTTGCCCGCGAGGCGTTCGATCTCAAGGGCCCGGTCCAGTCCGACTGCGCGCCGGTGAACCACCTGACCGCCGCGCTGTCTGAAGTTGCGGGCCTGAAATTCATGCGCGATCCGACGCGTGGCGGTCTGGCAACCGTTGCCCACGAAATCGCCATGGCCACCAGCACGACCGTCCGGCTCAAGGAGACAGACGTGCCGGTTCAGGACCCGGTCAAATCGGTCTGCGACATGCTCGGCTACGATCCCTACTATTTGGCCTGCGAAGGCCGCGTCGTCGCCATCGTCGCGCCTGGTGCGGCCGACAGCGCGTTCGCAGCGCTCAAGCGGACGCCGGGGGGCGAGGGTGCGGCAATCATCGGCACGATCGAACAGGGCCGCGCGCAGGTGTTGCTCGAAACGGAAATCGGCGGCAGCCGGGTGCTCGACGAACTCGAAGACGACCCGCTTCCCCGGATTTGCTGATACCCGCTGCTACTGCGCCGTCCAGCCGCCATCGACTGGAATGGCGGTGCCGGTAATGTTGTGCGCCATTGGCGAGCAGAGCCATAAGGCGACCTGACCGATTTCGGAGGGGTCGGACGTACGCCGCGTCGGCTGCTTTTCCGACAAAAGGTCGGCAATGCCCTTCTCCCGATCGCCGCCGAACAGGGCCGCGCGCTCCTGCACCTGCGGTTCGATGATCGCGGTTTCCGTCCAGCCCGGACTGATGCAATTGACGGTGATCCCGCCCGCCGCCTTGGTGCCGGCGGTTGCGTATTCAAGTGCGGCCACCCGGCTGAGCCCGACAAGTCCGAACTTGGCCGAGACATAAGGTGCCTTTTTCACCGACGCGACGAGCCCGTGAACCGAGGCGATATTGACCACGCGCCCATAGTCGCGCTTGGCCATCTCCGGCAGCGCGCGGCGCATTGTGTGAAAAGCCGCCGAGAGATTGACCGCGATGATCGCATTCCAGGTGTCGATCCCCACTTCGTCGAGGGCTGCGGTCTTCTGGATGCCGGCATTGTTGACCAGAATGTCGGCCCCGCCCCATTCGGCGACGTCGTCCATCATCTTGTCGATGGCGGCGACGTCCATGAGGTTGGCATCGAAGTACCTTGCATCGGCAGCGCCCGCTGCTTTGAGTTCCGCGATGACCTGATCGATCTGATCCTGTTTCGCCAGCCCGTGCACGCCGATGCGCGCACCGGAACCGGCGAGCGCCTTGGCCACGGCAAAACCGATGCCTTGCACCGAGCCGGTCACGAGTGCCGTTTTTCCGCTGAGATCGGTCATTGTTCCTCCTCCGCCAAAAGGCGTTGTCTGAGGTCCGTTTTGAGGACCTTGCCGTAATTGTTCTTCGGCAGCGCTTCGACGAAGCGATAGTGCTTGGGCCTCTTGAAACGGGCGATCTGATCGAGGCACATCTGGTCGAGGGCCTCCGCAGCGACCTCGCGCCCGGCAACTGGCACGACGAAGGCAATCACCTCCTCGCCCCATTCCGGGTGCGGGCGCCCGACGACGGCAACTTCCGACACGTCGGGGTGCATCAAAAGCACTTCCTCGACCTCACGCGGATAGATGTTGGATCCGCCGGAAATGATCATGTCCTTTGACCGGTCGATGAGGCTGACATAGCCGTCGTCGTCCATCCGCCCCATGTCGCCCGTCCAGAGCCAGCCATCCCGGATTGTTTTAGCTGTTGCTTCGTCGTTGCCCCAATAGCCCATCATCACGGGCGCGCCGCGAACGGTGATTTCGCCGGTCTGGCCGCGCGCCACCTCGTGTCCGTCCTCATCGACAATCCGCACCCTGACGTCGCACTGGGCGACGCCGACCGAGTTGAGCCGCTCCCGCCAGCGGGGGTGCGACCTGTCTGCGACGTCGTGACGGGAGAGTGCAGTGATCGCCATCGGGCATTCGCCCTGGCCATAGATCTGGACGAAACGCGGCCCCATCGTCTCGACGGCATCGAGAATGTCGGCCTCGTACATCGGCCCGCCCGCGTAGACGATGGTCTTGATGCCCTTGCCGTTGCGCCCATCGGCCCGGGCGACATCGACCAGCCGCTTCACCATGGTCGGGGCGGCGAACATGGAAATGTGGTCGATTTCTTCGGCGAGGTCGAAGATTTCGGTTGGATCGAACCCGCCGCTTTCCGGCACCACGTGACGCGCGCCGCGAATGACGTGCATGAAATTGTAGATGCCCGCTCCGTGCGACATAGGCGCCGCGTAAAGAATGGCGTCTTCGGTCCTGACCTCGTCGACATCAACGAAATAGGAGAGCGTCATCGCCATCAGGTTGCCGGTCGACATGCGAACGCCCTTGGGCTTGCCGGTCGTGCCCGAGGTGTAGAACAGCCAGAGAAGATCGTCGCGATCCATGCCCGCCGGCGCGTCGAGGGGGTCGGCCTCGCGCATCGCGCCGAACATGCCGCCATCAACCGAAATCGCGTCGGGACCGTCGGGGCCGAGCAATTGCCTGAGATTGGCCCCGAGCTTGTCGTCGGTAATGACCAGCGCAGCATCGGCATTGCCGACGATCCACACGGCCTCCTTTTCATGAAGCTTGGCATTGATCGGCACCGCCGCCGCCCCGCAAAACCAGATGCCGTAAAGCGCTTCGAGATATTCGGTGCGATTGGCCATGAAGACGGCGACCCGCGACCCCGGCCCGATGCCCTTTTCGGCGAGCGCGGCGCCAATGCCGGCCGCCGTGCGCCGGAATTCGCCGTAGCTGGAGACCTGAGTGGCACCACAAAAAAGCGCCGGTGCATCCGGATCGCGCGCGGCGGAGCGCTCGAGCCACTCTGCCGGATTCATTTGACGGCTTCCAGCACTGAACAATAGCTGGCAACGCCCGAGCCGCCCATGTTGAACACACAGGCCAGTTCCGCGCCGTCCGCCTGCATGTCGCCCGCTGTGCCGGTAACCTGCCGCGCCGCAAGGACGTGCATGGAGACGCCCGTTGCACCAACCGGGTGACCCTTGGCCTTGAGACCACCGGAGAGATTGACCGGCAGGTCGCCGCCCCGGCTCACCCGCCCGCTTTCGATGACCCGGTCGCCCTTGCCCTTTTCTGCGAGGCCCATCGCTTCGTAGATCATCAGTTCGGCGATGGTGAAGCAGTCGTGCACCTCGGCCGCGTCGAGGTCGCCAACCGAAATACCCGCCTCGTCGAACGCGCCGGCAAAAGCTTTCGCCGCGCCGGTCAGCTCGGTCATGTCGCGCCGCGACATCGGCAGATAGTCGTTGACCTGCGCCGTGCCCCTGAACCCGACAGCGCGGTCGAAATCGTCCACCAGGTCGTCGGCCACCATGACCAGCGCCGCCGCCCCATCCGAGATCAGCGAACAATCGGTCATGCGCAAGGGTGGTGCGATCAGCCGGTTCTTGTCGGAGGCGGCATTGCAGAACTCAAAACCGAGATCCTTCTTCAGGTGCGCCAGCGGATTGGCCATGGCGTTGTGATGGTTCTTGGCGGCAATCCGCGCCAGGGCCTCGGACTTGTCGCCGAAACGCTGGAAATAGCCCTGCGCGATGCGTGCAAAGACCTCCGGGAAACTGACCCCCGCTTCTTCGGCCTGATAGGAAGCACCGGCCAGCGCCTCGGTGACCCCCGCCGTGTCCTGCGACGTCATCTTCTCCGCGCCGATCACCAGAACGGTGCGCGCCGCTCCGGCCCGGATGGCATTGCGCGCCGCAAACACCGCCGCCGAACCCGACGCACAGGCATTCTCGACCCGCGTCGCCGGCGTGAAGCGCAGGCCGTCGTCGAGCCCGAGAACCAGCGATGAGGGGAACGCGTCCGGAACGAGCCCGCCATTGAAGTGACCGAGCCATATGGCGTCGACATCCGATGGCTCAATGCCCGCATGTTCGAGCGCCTCGCCCGCGGCCTGTTTGATCAGGTCTTCAAGGCTTTGCCCGGCCAGCGCCCCGAACGGGGTGTGTCCCCAACCCACAATTCGTGCGTCCAATCTTGCCTCCCTTGCTTGACATTCAGCATAAGGAGGGCGGAAACCGCACTGGATTCGTGAAATCACCTAATCACAGGGAGCCGATGGACGACCTGTCGCAAATTGCATTTGAAAACGCGCCAATCGGTCTCGCCTACACCGAGGAGCGCATCGTCAAGCGCTGCAACGAGCGCTTTGTCGAGATGTTCGGATTTCGCCGGACCGAGCTCGAGGGTCATTCGCTCGCCAAACTCTACCCCTCGAACGAAGAATTCGACTCGATCGGCCGCATCGGCGTTCTCAAAATGAAGGGAAACGGCAAGTACCAGGACGAGCGCATCATGAAGAAACGCGACGGCACGCTGTTCTGGTGCCGCGTTCGCGGCCAGTCGCTGGATCCCGAGGCGCCCTTCGCCAAGGCGGTCTGGAGCTTCGCCGATATTTCGGAATCGCGGCCCGTCGCCGAACTGACGCGCCGCGAGCGCCTCGTCGTCAAGATGATGGCCGAGGGCCGCACCAGCAAGGAAATCGCCCGTTCGCTCGGTATTTCCCATCGAACCGTCGAAGCGCATCGCGCGCGGCTGATGGAAAAATTCAAGGCCAAGAACAGCCTTGAGCTTGTCGCCAACATCGCGGGCATTCCGGTCTAGCCGGACCCGGACCGGCCGCACGTAGTCTCAAAAACTAGGAGAATCTACCACTTGCGGGGCCGGGCCAAGCCGTTTCTACTGGACCCAACCGGTCCGCCGTTCCGCTGCCCGAGAAGCGCGCAGCCTTTTTGTCGTGAGCGGACCGAAACGGGAGGAAAGTCATGAAGAAACCCATCCACTTGCTCGGCCTTGCGGCCGCCGCCGTGCTCGGCCTTGCCGGCAGCGCAATGGCACAGGAAGGCATCGCCGCCGGCGCGCCGGTGACCATCGCCATCGTCCAGGGCACGTCCGGCGCGAGCTTTGACGTCTATTCCAAGCAGTCGCAGACCGGCTTCGAAATGGGGCTCGAATACGCCACCAATGGCACGATGGAAATCAAGGGCCATCCGATCAACGTCATCTACAAGGATACCCAGTTCAAACCGGACATTGCCCGTGCGGTTCTGGCCGAAGCCTACGGCGATGACGACGCGCTGATCGCCATCGGCGGCACCTCCTCGGGCGTGACCACTGCCATGCTGCCGGTCGCCGAGGAATATGAGAAGATCCTCATTGTCGAACCCGCCGTGGCCGATTCCCTGACCGGCCCGGATTCGAACCGCTACGTCTTCAAGACCTCGCGCAATTCCTCGATGGACATGCAGGCCCAGGCCCAGGCGATGGAACCCGGCCCCGATCTCTATGTCGCAACCCTCGCGCAGGACTATGCGTTCGGGCGTGACGGCATCGCCGCCTTCAAGGCCGCGCTTGAGGGCACCGGCGCCCACGTGGTGACCGAGGAATATGTGCCGACCGACGCGACCGACTACACCGCCGTCGCCGAACGCATGTTCGCCGCACTCAAGGACGAGCCGGGCCGCAAAGTCATCCTGATCTACGTCGCCGGCGGTTCCGACCCGCTCGGCAAGATCGCTGCTATGGACCCGGGCCGTTATGGCATTTCGCTCTCGACCGGCGGCAACATTCTGCCGGCGCTGGCGGCCTACAAGGTGGTGCCGGGAATGGAAGGCGCGATCTACTACTACTACGAAGCGCCCAAGAACCCGATCAACGACTGGCTGGTGACCGAGCATGAAAAGCGGTTCTCCAGCCCGCCCGACTTCTTCACCGCCGGTGGCATGGCCGCAGCGCTCGCCGTTGCCCAGGCGCTTGAAACCGCCAACAGCTGGGACACCGAGACACTGATCTCGACCATGGAAGGCATGAGCTGGGAGACCCCCAAGGGCACCATGACCTTCCGGCCCGAGGACCATCAGGCGCTGCAGAACATGTATCACTTCAAGCTGCGCATTGATCCGAATGTCGAATGGGCCATTCCTGATCTGGTGAATGTCATTACGCCCGATCAGATGAATATCCCCATCGGCCGCAACAACCAGCAATAGTGCGTGCGCCGGGCGGCCTTGTGCCGCCCGGTCATCGCAGCTGAAGCATCATGAACCCTCCGCCCGTTTCCCTAGAGACGCGCGATCTGACCATCAGCTTTGGCGGCCATGTGGCGGTCAATTCGGTCTCGTGCGCCTTCCGGCCCGGTGAGCTGACCGTCATCGTCGGCCCCAATGGTGCGGGCAAGACCACCTATTTCAATCTGATGTCGGGGCAGCTGACCCCAACGTCCGGTGAGATAATCAAGTCCGGTCACGACATCACACGCCTCTCACCCTCGGCTCGCGCGCGCGCCGGAATGGGCCGGGCCTTTCAGCTGACCAACCTCTTCCCCAAGCTCACGGTCCTGGAGAACATCCGCCTGGCCGTGCAGGCCCAGAAAGGAATGGGGCCGCGCTTTTTCCGTGCGGCATCGTCTTTCAAGGATCTCGAACAGCGCGCCGAGGAGCACCTCACAGCGGCCCGATTGCAGTCCGTCGCGCATCTGCCAGCCTCGGCGCTGCCCCACGGCGACCAGCGCAAACTGGAGGTCGCGCTTCTGCTGGCCATGGAGCCGGACATTTTCATGTTCGACGAACCGACGGCAGGCATGAGCGTCGACGAAGCGCCGGCCATTCTCGATCTCGTCGCCGAGATCAAGAAGGACACGTCAAAGACCATTCTTCTGGTCGAGCACAAGATGGATGTGGTCCGCGCGCTGGCCGACCGGATCATCGTTCTGCACAACGGGCAACTGGTCGCCGACGACGCCCCCGAAACGGTTATGAGCCTGCCCATCGTCAGGGAAATCTATCTCGGCGTCCCGGCGGAGAACGCGGCATGAGCGACCATATTCTTCGCCTCGACGACGTTCACACCGATATCGGCCAGTACCAGATTTTGCACGGCATCAGCCTCAACGTGCCCGAGGGCGGGGTGCACGTTCTGCTCGGTCGCAACGGCGCTGGCAAGACCACGACCCTGAGGACCATCATGGGGCTCTGGCGGGCCCGCGCCGGCGCCATTACCTTTCATCACCACGACATCTCCAATTTGCACACGTCGGACATTGCCCGGCTCGGCATCGCCTATGTGCCGGAAAATATGGGGATTTTCGGCGGATTGACGGTGGCGGAAAACATGCGGTTGGCGACCCATTCCGACCGGTTCGACGCCGGGCGGCTCGACCGCATCTACGACCTCTTCCCGGCCATGAAGACCTTCTGGGACCGGCCCGCCTGGGCCCTTTCGGGCGGCCAGAAGCAGATGCTCGCCATTTCCCGCGCCATCATCGAAAAGCGCGACCTGATCCTGATCGATGAACCGACAAAGGGCCTCGCGCCAGCCATCATCGAGGCGATGATCGCCGCCTTCCGGGAGATCGCCCAGGATACGACGATCCTGCTGGTCGAACAGAATTTCCACTTCGCCTCGTCGCTGGGAGATTCGGTGGCCGTCATCGATGACGGCCGCATTTCACATCACGGCGACATGGCCGATCTCGTCGCCGACGCGGACCTGCAGAACCGGCTCCTGAGCCTGTCGATGAACGCCTGAGCCGGGGAGAGACATGAACAAGCAAATCTCCTCACTGTTCGAAAAAGCCGGCGGCGTCTATGCGCTCCCCGTCATTCTGATGGTCATCGCCCTGCCGCTGGTCGGCTCGTTCCCGACATGGGTCACACTGACTGTTGCCGGGCTGGGCATGGGCATGATGATCTTTCTCATGGCCTCGGGGCTCAGCCTCGTTTTCGGGCTGATGGACGTGCTCAATTTCGGCCATTCCGCCTTCATTTCGTTCGGGGCCTTTATTGCTGCGTCGGTTCTGTCGGTGCTGGCAGTCTGGGTCGGCGCCGACAACTGGGTGCTCAACCTTTTGGCCCTCACGCTTGCCATCGGGGCCGCCATGCTCTTCGGCCTCGTCGCCGGCTGGGCCTTCGAGGCGGTGATCGTGAGGCCGGTCTATTCCGATCATCTGCGTCAGATTCTCATCACCATCGGTGCGCTGATTGTCGCAGACCAGCTGGTGCTGGTCATCTGGGGCGGCATTCCAATCTCCGTCCCCAAACCCGCGTTCCTGCAGGGGTCGTTCTTCATTGGCGACATTTCGATCGAGATCTACCGCTCCTTTGCCTTCGTCGTTGGGGTCGTCGTCTTCGGACTTCTTTACCTTGTCCTCAACCGCACCCGGCTCGGCCTGCTCATTCGTGCCGGGGTGGAAAACCGCGAAATGGTCGAGGCGCTCGGCTTCCGCATCGGCCGTCTGTTCGTTCTGGTTTTCGTCGTCGGCTCGGCGCTCGCGGCCATGGGCGGGGCGATGTGGGGCGGTTATCAGGGCCTGATTTCCGGCGAACTCGGCAGCCAGGTGATGATCCTCGTCTTTATCGTCGTCATCATCGGCGGGCTTGGGTCGATCGAGGGGTCGCTGCTCGGGGCCCTTTTGGTCGGGCTACTGGGCAACTACGTCGCCTTCATCTTCCCAAAGCTCTCTCTCGCCTCGAACATGCTCTTGATGATGGTAATCCTTCTCTGGCGGCCCTATGGGCTCAAACCGGCGATCAAGCGGTGAGGGCGGGCGAATGACCGATCTTGCTTCGAACCCGCCTGCATCCCGCGTCACGACCGGTCGCGTCATCGTCTGGACGCTTGCAGCGCTGATCGGGCTCACCCTGATGTTCGCGCCGTTCCTTTTCACTGATGTCAGAAGCCAGCAGGTCGCCGCGCGTATCTGCGTCTTCATCGTTCTGGCGGCGAGCTATGACCTTCTCATCGGCTATACGGGTATCGTCTCGTTCGCCCACACCATGTTCTTCGGTCTCGGCGCCTATGGCGCCGCGATCGCGCTCAAGGCCATGGGTGGCGGCTGGGCGGCTATTGCCCTCGGCGGGGCCGGCGGCATCGCGGCGGCAATCGTGCTCGCCTTCCTGATCGGGGTCCTGTCCCTGCGAGTGAAGGCGATCTTTTTCGCCATGGTGACTCTTGCCGCAGCGTCGGTGATGATGGTTCTGGCAAGCCAGTTTTCCGGCCTGACGGGCGGCGAAGACGGCATTGTCTACACCACACCCGACCTCTTCAAACCGGCGACAAGGCTTCTGGTCGATGCGGACGGTGGCGTGATCAAGCTCTTCGGCGTGTCGCTCAATGGCAAGATCGCCGCCTATTACTTCGTTTTCCTGATCAGCCTTGCCCTGTTCTGGTTCCTGTTGCGCATCGTCCGCTCGCCGCTCGGCACGGTTCTCGAAGCCATCCGCGAAAACGAAATGCGGGCCGAGGCGCTCGGCTATCGCGTAGTCGCGTACCGTACCGCCGTCTTTATCATTGCCGCCATCGTCGCCGCGCTCGCCGGCCTCCTCTGGGCCGTGTGGCTGAAATATACCGGTCCGGATTCGGTGCTTTCATTCGACATCATGATCGACATTCTCTTGATGGTCGTGATCGGCGGCATGGGTACGATGTATGGCGCCGTGATCGGCGTCGCGCTGATGAGTCTGGCGCAATATTATCTCAAGGACATCATGGAAGTTGCGGCCTCGGCTACTGCAAACGTGCCGGTTCTGCCCCAGATGCTCAACCCCGATCGGTGGCTTTTGTGGCTCGGCATTCTCTTCATTCTGCTCGTCTATTTCTTTCCAGCCGGCATTGCCGGCACGCTGATGAAAAAAGGAGGTCAGAAATGACCGGTCCCGTCTCTGCCTACGTTTCCGCAGGCGAACATGAAATCCACGTGACCCATTGGGGCGATCCGGCCAATCCGGCCCTCGTCATGTGGCACGGTTTAGCGCGCACGGGCCGCGATTTCGACGAACCGGCATCGGCGCTCAGCGACCAATATTTCGTTCTTTGCCCCGACACGCTTGGGCGCGGCCTCTCGTCCTGGGCCAGGGACGTCAACACCGACTATTCCTATAAGGCCTATGGCGACCAGGCTGAAGCGGTGCTCGACCATTTCGGCATTGGCAAGGTGCGCTGGGTGGGGACCTCCATGGGCGGGTTGATCGGCGTGACCCTGGCCGGTGACCGTATGCGGGACCGCATCACCCATCTGGTGGTCAACGACGTTGGTCCGTCCATTCCCGTCGAGGCGACCACCCGCATTGCCGCCTATGTCGGCGGGCCTCCCGAATTCGACAAAGTCAGCGAACTCGAGGCGTGGCTGAGAAAGAACTACACCCCGTTCGGCCAGAACCCGGAAAGCTTCTGGCGCCGCATGGCCGACAGTTCGGGCCGTCGCATGGACAATGGCAAGATCACTGTTCACTACGATCCCCGGATCACCAGCCAGTTCACGGTGCACAAGGGCGACCTCGACGTCTGGCCCTATTGGGACCAGATTGCGGCCAAGACTCTTCTGACCCGCGGAGCCAATTCCGACGTCTTGCCCAAAGCCCTCGCGGACGAAATGTGCAGCCGGGGACCGAAAGCCGAATTCGTCGAGTTCGAGGGCTTTGGCCACGCCCCGACGCTTGGGTCGGAAGCGGAAATTGCCGTGATCAGGCGTTTCCTGTCGGTTTGAGCGGCGGGCCGATCAAACCTCGATGAACCTGTTGGCGACTTCGGCTTCTAAGGCGAGCATCTGCTGCTCGGCCAGGGCCATGTGCTCGGCCATGATGGCGTTGACTTTGGTCGCGTCACCTGCGCGCATCGCATCGATCAGGTCGCGCTGAAAAGCGATGCCGCGTTGCCGGAGCACCGGTTGCGGCTGGCGATAGATGTCGTGGCAGACCGCGAGGTCCTTGAGGAGCCGCTGAAGAAACCTCACCTGAAACGCAAGAAGCGCGTTGTCCGAATATTCGGCGACGACGCTGTGAAAATCCAACTCCGCCATACGCTGGTCCCAGCGTTCCTGGGCATCGTTCGGTTCGTGATCATAGATCGCGATCGTGTCCTCGAGGCGCCTGAAACCGGCGTCATCGATATGCCGCATGGCGCTGACCGCCACGAGCGGTTCGAGAACCTTGCGGAGGGCGTAGATGTCGGCAATCGTTACCTTCTTGGCAAAGAGGTAGTTGCCAAGAAGGCTCATTGCCCGCCGCTCCGACATGCGTTCGACGAAGGCGCCACCGCCAGGTCCGGTACGGATGCGAACGAGCCCCTGAACCTCGAGCGACTTCAGCGCTTCGCGAACCGTGCCCTTGCTCGCCGCATACTGCGCCATCAGTTCCTTTTCCTGCGGAAGCCGGTCGCCGGGTTCGAGGCCGTGCTGGATCATGGTCAGCTTGATCGCATCGGCAATCTCATCCGTGCGCTTGCGCAGCCGTGACTTTGGCTTTGAAACAACGGACCCCGGCTCGGAAGTGATTTCGTGGGACATGAAGTTCGTGGGGCCTAAAGTCGTGGCGCGCTGGAGATCAGGCGCTTTGTATAGTCATGTTCCGGTGCACTGAAAAGTTGTTCGGCCGAACCGAGTTCAACGACCTCACCAAAATACATCACCGCCACCCGGTCGGAAATGCTCTCGACCACCGCAAGATCGTGACTGATGAAGAGATAGGAGAGGTCGAACTCTTTCTTCAGGTCCTCGAGAAGTACCAGAACCTGAGCCTGTACCGATACGTCGAGCGCCGAGACGGGTTCGTCCAGTACCATGATGCGCGGTTCTGCTGCCAGCGCCCGCGCAATGGCGATGCGCTGCGCCTGCCCGCCGGAAAACTCGTGCGGATAACGCTGGTGGGTGTCGGCCGGCATCTGTACCGCGTCGAACAGGTCTTTCATGCGCGACTTGCGTTTCGCGTCATCGTAGCCCTTGAGCAGGCGCAGCGGCGCATCGAGGGTTTGCCCGATCGTCTTGCGCGGATTGAGCGATGCGACCGGGTCCTGAAAGACATATTGAATCATGTTGCCGAAGGCGCGCACCCCATCGGCGGCGAGGTCGTGCCATGCACGTCCGGCAATTTTCATCTCTCCGGAGGTTGGAGCCTCCAGTCCCACGACCATGCGCGCCAGGGTCGACTTGCCCGAGCCGCTTTCCCCGACAATGGCAAGGGTCTCGCCCTGCTCAAGGGCCAGCGTGACATTTCGGACGGCCTGCACTTCGTGGGTTCTTCCGCCGAAAAGCGTGCGCTTGCCGCCGAAGGTCTTGACGAGATTGGTGACCTCGATTGCCTTTTCCATCACGCCCGTCCCCTCGCTTCGCGGTCGAGCAGGGCCCGCACCCCTTCAAGGAAGGCGCGGCCCTGGCCGGGCTTCGGCACACAGGCAATCAAGCGCTTCGTGTAGTCGTGTTGCGGGTTGCGCAGCACTTCGCTGGTTGCGCCCGCCTCAACGATTTTGCCGTAGCGCATGACGGCGACCTTGTCGCAGATCTGGGCGACAACGCCGAAATCGTGGGTGATGAACAGGAGGGCCAGACCGCGTTCCTCGCGCAGGACCTGCAACAGCCGGAGGATTTCCGCCTGCACCGTGACATCAAGCGCGGTGGTCGGCTCGTCGGCGATGATGATGTCCGGATCGTTGGCCAGTGCCATGGCGATACCGACACGCTGGCGTTGTCCACCCGACAATTCATGCGGATAGGCGCTCGATCGTTGTTCCGGATCGGGCAGGCGGACCGCTTTGAAAAGCTCTACCGCCTTGGCCCTCGCCTCAGTCTGGCTGACCGGCTGATGTACCCGGATCGCCTCCGCGACCTGATCGCCAATGGTAAAAAGCGGGTGCAGGGTCGTCAGCGGATCCTGAAACACATAGGCGACCTTGCCACCGCGATAGGAGGTGATTTTCGTCTCGGGCATGGAGAGGATGTCTTCGCCATCGATATCGACGCGTCCACCGGTGATGATGCCCGGCGGCGAGGCGACTAGACCCAGAAGCGACAGGGCGGTGACGCTCTTGCCCGATCCGCTTTCGCCGATCAGGCCGAGGCATTCGCCCTTGCTGAGGGAGAAGCTGACGCCCTTGACCGCCGGTTCGGGTCCTTTCGTGCCTTCGAAGCTCGTTTCGAGTTCGACCACGTTGAGGGCGGCACCTCCCGCCGGTTGCGCGGTCGGCGTGTCGCGGCGTTCGATGCGGGTCACCGCCCGCGGACGGGAGAGGGCGCCCGCCCTGAGGCGCGGATCGAGTGCGTCGCGCACCCCATCGCCGAGCAGGTTGATACTCATCACGATGATGAAGACCATGAGGCCGGGCGCCGTCGCAACGAACGGGTGCGTGAACATCTGCGTTCTGGCCTCGCCCAGCATCGACCCGAGGTCCGCCTGCGGCGGCTGCGCCCCCAGCCCAAGGAAGCTGAGGCCCGCAGTTTCGAGGATCATCCAGCCAACGGTCGTCGACATGGTAATCACGATCACCGGCAGGACGTTTGGCAGGATTTCCGTAAGAATGATCGAGAGGTGACCCTTGCCGGACAGCCGCGCCGCGTCGACAAATTCTCGATGCGAAAGTCCGATCGTGATGCCGCGAATGTTTCGCGCGAAGAAGGGAATGTTGACGACCGAAATCGCATAAAGCGCGTTCATCAGGCCCGGCCCGAGTACGGCAACGATCGCGAGCGCCAAAAGGATGTAGGGAAAGGCCATCAGCATATCGATGCCGCGCATCATCAGATTGTCGGTGCGCCCGCCCGCATAGCCGGAAACGAGCCCGATTGCCGACCCGAAGAAGGCGGCAATCACCGAGGCCGAAATGCCGACCAGCAGTGAAACCTGCGTGCCCCAGATCAGGCGGGCGAGAACGTCGCGACCGAGATGATCGGTACCCAGCAGGTGACCGGGACTGCCGAAGGGCAGGAATCTTTCGGCGAGACTGGTCGCATCGGGATTGGGGATGGGCAGCAACGGCGCGGCGACGGCAACCAAGATCACCGCGCAAATCAGATAGAACCCGATCGCCGCGAGCGTGTTGTTCATCAGGAGTTGCCAGGCCGTCGGCCGACGGCTTTCCTTGATGACTTCGACGCGCTTCATCGTTGCCGACCCGCTCATGTCTTGAGCCTTGGGTCGAGCAGCGACTGGGCGACGTCTGCCAGGAGGTTGAAGAACACATAGGCTGCGGCGACGACCAGAACGCCGCCTTGCACCAAAAGGATGTCGCGGGTCGAGATCGCTTTGACCAGCATCGCCCCGATGCCCGGCCACTGGAACACGGTCTCGATGTAGACCGCGCCGCCAAGCACGAACCCTGCCTGGATGCCGATGACCGGAACCACGGAAACCAGGGCTGCCTTGAAGGCGTGCTTGTAGATCACCGTTCGCTCATCGAGGCCCTTGGCCCGGGCGGTACGCACGTAGTCCTGCCTTAGGACCTCAAGCATCGAGGCACGGGTCAGGCGTGCAATGACGCCGGTTGCGACGACCGAAAGGGTCGCGGCGGGCAGAACAAGATGCCGGAGCAGGTCGGGCAGGTCGCCACCGCCATAAGCGGCAAACATGCCGGACGGAGGCAGAAGGCGCCACTGCACGGCGAAGACGATGATCATCAACAGGCCGAGGAAGAAGGACGGCATGGAAATGCCGATCAGGACGAAAAAGGTGACGACCCGGTCAACCCAGGTGAACTGGCGAACCGCGGAGACGATGCCGGCGAGAAGTCCGAGAAACGAGCAGATGACCAGCGACGTCCCGGCCAGAATGAGCGTCGCCGAGAAGCGTTCCAGAATTTCGTCGAGCACCGGGCGGTTGAGAATGTAGGAGCGGCCGAAATCGCCGTGCAGCAGGTTGCCGACCCAGATGAAATACTGGTCCCAGAGGGGCTTATCGAGCCCGAGCTGCTGGTTGATGCGCGCGACATTTTCAGGAGTTGCAAAGGCGCCGAGGATGGCCGTGGCCGGATCGCCGGGAATTGCCGCCATGATCAGGAAGACGATGATCGACAGGCCGACCAGAACCGGGATCGCGGCAAAGAGACGCTTGACGATATAGCCGGTCACGGTGGTCGACCTCCAGATTTCGCGGTCCGGCAATCGGTCCGGGACTAGCCGCTTTTCCAGACGGAATGGGCCGGCGAGTCAACGCCGGCCCGGAGTTTGACCAAGCCTAGTTGGGCTTGGATACCTTTCGCAGATCGAGAAGGAACGACGGCTGCAGCGCGAAGTTTTCAACCCGCGCGGACGAGACCGCGTTCTGCTTCCAGTTGGCCACGAAGAGCCACGGGGCATCGTCGTAGACCAGTTCCTGCATCTGCTTGTAGAGACTGGCGCGCTCGGCCTGATCGGTCGATTTGCGGGCCGCTTCGAGCAGTTCGTCAACCTTCGGATTCGAATAGTAACCCGAGTTGAAGCCGCCCTTGTCGGGCCAGGCATCGGTGCGAAGAGCCAGGAACGGCAGGGTGTCCGGATCGTTGGTCATCCACGCCATTTCAGCCATGTCACCCTTGCCCTCAAGACCTGGGTTCACGATTCCGAGGAACGTGTTCCACTCGTAGGTCTCGATCTTGACCTTGAGGCCGACGGCCTCGAGATCCGCCTGGATCGCGGTTCCCATCGGGATCGGATCGAGCATGCCCGAACCGCCTTCGGTGACGAGGAATGTGACCTCGGCGCCTTCGAATCCGGCATCCTTGATCATCTGGCGCGCCTTATCCGGGTTGTATGGATAAGGATCGAGACTCTCGTCATAGGCCCAGTTGAAGGCCGGTGGGGTCGGTCCAGCGGCAACCGTCGCGGTTCCCTGCAGAACGTTATCCACGAGCGCCTGCTTGTTGACGGCGTAGTTGACCGCCTGACGCACTTCCTTGTTGGCAAACGGACCGTCCTTGGCATTCAGGATCAGGAACCATAGATGGGGTCCAGCCTGCTCGTAGACCTTGAACGCCGGGTCACTGGCAAAGGTCGCCACATTGTCCGGCGGCACCTCGACCATGAGATCAAGCCCGCCCGACAGCATCTCGGCAACGCGGGTATTGGCATCGGTGATCGGGCGGTAGATGACCGCGTCGAGCGCCGGGGCGCCATCCCAGTAATCGTCATTGCGTTCGATGACCACGCGGGCATTCGACTGCCACTCGACGAACTTGAATGGGCCGGTGCCGGACGGATGTCGGCCAAAATCCTTGCCGTATTGTTCAACCGCAGCCGGCGAAACGATGAGGCCCGTCGGGTAGGCAAGGTTCGAAAGGAACGGAGCATAGGGTTCGCTGAGCGTGAATTTCACGGTCAGAGGGTCGACCGCCGTCACGTCGGTGATCGACGAGAAGAAGAACGACAGCGGGAACGGGCCGGTATCGTGATAGGGATGGTCGTCCTTGAGCATGCGGTCGAAGTTGAACTTCACCGCATCCGCGTTGAAGTCCGAACCATCGTGGAATTTCACGCCATCGCGCAGATGGAACGTGTATTCCGTGCCGTCGTCTGAAATATCCCAGCTGGTCGCGAGGGCTGGTTCGACTTCGAGCGTGCCGGGCTTGTAGCGCACAAGTCCGTCATAGATGTTCATCAGAATACGGAAATCGTTCACCGCGGTAACGGTATGCGGATCGAGCGCCGCGGGTTCGGCAATCTGGCCGACCACGAGCACATTGGGCGGGGTTTGCGCAGCAGCGGGCGCCACAAGCCCGAACGCCGCGGCGGCGGCGAAAGCGAGAGCTGCGATCCCCTTGGATAGTTTGAGCATGACATCCTCCAGTGGGCACGAGTGAAACCGGCCGCCCCGGAGAAGGACCGGCATTGGCGACCGATCAAAAATTAATTTATCAGCATAAATTGAGTGCGCAAGATATTTATGCGGATAAATTGACGAGCGGGGAAAACTCGGTCATCAAGGGGCATGACCTTTTCAATTGTAGCGCGGGACCCGGCAAGCGGCCGGTTGGGCGTGGCGACCGCGACCGGGCTTCCGGCCGTTGGAGCCCTGGTGCCCCATGTGCGGGCCGGGGTAGGGGCGGTGGCGACTCAGAGCCAGACCAATCCATTTCTTGCGATCGACGGACTTGTCCTGATGGCCGGTGGTCAGACCGCCGCGGAAGCGCTCAATGTCCTGATTGGAAAGGACGAGGGGCGCGAGGATCGGCAATGCATCATGCTCGACGCGTCAAACCCTCCGGCAGCGTGGACCGGCGCTGATGCGATTCCTTCCGCCGCCCACAGGCTCGGCGAGCACTATGCGGTGGCCGGCAACATGCTCGCCAACGAAACGGTCGTTCCAGCCATGTTCGACGCCTTCGCGGCGACGAGCGCCAATGACCCGCTCGAAATTCGCCTGCTGGCCGCACTGAATGCCGGCGAAGCGGCGGGGGGCGACATGCGCGGGGCAAAGTCCTCCGCCGTCAAGGTGTGCGGACCAGGCCAGGTGCCCGAGATCGATCTCAGAATTGACCTTTCCCGAACTCCCATTGCCGATCTGGGCGACCTGCTCGAGGCCGCGCGCGAAAGCGGCTACACGGAATTTGTCCGCAGCCGCCCGTTCAGCTCGCTGATCTAGGCCGCCACCCGGTTTTTGCGCCTGAACCCAATCTGAACGCCCGGATCAGGATTGGTTCAATCGCCAAAGCCTAGTCCTTCACGCATCGCAACCGCTGCAAGAGGGACGCAACGATGAAAACCGCACTCAGAAACCTGATTCTTTCAGCGACTGCCGGGCTTGTCATTCTCGGCGCCGCATTCTTTGCCATCAGCCCGGCCATGGCCGCAGGCTACAATGTCTTTCATGCCGGCCAGGTGATCAATGTCGATCCCTGGGACAATCTCAACGTTCGCCTGTGGCCCGCCTCCTACTCGCAAAAGATCGGCCAGCTCCCGAACCTGACCTATGTCTATGTCGAGCGCTGCATCAAGGTGGAGAATTCGTCCGACTGGTGCAAGATCGGCCGCGACGGCATCTATGGCTGGGTCAATTCCCGCTTCCTGCACCTCGTCAACCTCTGACGATCATTCCATTCGGCCTCCTCAACTCCCGCTTGACTGATCCCTGGTTTCACGCTCCACAATCGGCGACGGAACCAGGGAATTTTGTGATGACCGCCAATCCGATTCTGGCTGAAGTCGTGCGCGGCGACGCCACCGAAAACTTGCACCGTGGCGCATTCTGCGTGTCGGACGCCTCAGGCAATGTCATCGTCTCGGCTGGCGACATCGATCGCCCCGTCTTTCCGCGTTCCGCCATCAAATCCCTGCAGGCATTGGCGATTTTTCGGTCGGGCGCGGCCGAGCGTTTCCAGCTCACGGACCAGCATATCGCCGTCGCCTGCGCCTCGCACAAGGCCGAGGACGTTCACGTGGCGACGGTGCGCGACCTTCTTGCCCGGATAGGGCTGGGGATTGGCGACCTCGAGTGCGGTGCGCACCCGCCGGGGAGCAAAGGGGCGCGGGTAGGTCTTCGCAACCACGGCGAAGCACCGACCGCAATCCACAACAATTGCTCGGGCAAGCATTCCGGTATGCTGGCGGGCGCGCTGGCGCTTGGCGTCGATCCGCACGGCTACATCAACCGCAACCATCCCGAGCAGATGCTGGTTCGCCAATGCATCGAAGACGTGATCGGCATGCCGCTCAGTGAAGACCTTTGCGGCACGGATGGCTGCTCGATCCCAACCTTCGCCGCGCCGCTACATGCGTTCGCGCGCGGGTTTGCGCGCATGTCAACCGGCGAGGAGCTCTCACCGGAAGATGCGGCCGCCGCGCGGCGCATTTTCGACGCCGCCACCGCCAACCCCGTTCTTGTCGGGGGCACCGGTGTGTTTGACACCAACGTCATGGAGGCCTTTGAGGGGCGCCTGATGATCAAGGTCGGGGCGGAAGGGGTCTATTGCGGTGCGGTGCGCGACAAGGGCTGGGGTTTTGCCCTCAAGTGCGACGACGGCAAGGAAGCGGCCGCGCAGGCCATGATTGCGGCGGTTCTGACCATCATTGCCGATCCGAATTCCGCCCAGAGGCGTGTTCTTGATCGCAGCATCAGCCAGGTCATGACCAACTGGAACAAGTTTGAAGTGGGTCTGTTGCGGCCGACGCGGCTCGCCTATCCGATACTCTAGCCCGCGATGCGATTGCCGCTGACGCCAACGTGAGGGTAGGCCCCGTCGGCGAGATCCTTGGCCACGAGCTTGTCCCATTCGAACCCGCCGATGGCGGTTTGCGACATCTCGGCGATGAGGTTGTTTGTGATTTCGACCGCTCCGGCGCCATCAACCACCGACACGCCGATTCCGACCTGACCCCGCCGGAGCACGTTGTTCGAAATCAGAACGTTTCGAAGGTAGGGACCCCAGCCGGCACCGATGCAAAGCCCTGGAACGTCTTCGACCACGTTGCCGGTGACCGCAACCTCGGCTTCGACATAGATGCCGACCGGATATGTGTCAGGATTGGTCGGGGAGGAGGGGAGGATATTTCGCACCACGTTGCCGGTGCAGGTCGCCAGATGCCCCTCTTCGTCAAGGTTGGTGATCGAAATGCCGGTCGCCGCCTTGTCGATCACGTTGTCGGCAATGATCGATCCTGAGAACGCGAACTCCGAAAAGATCGCCACTTCCCGGCAGTCGTGACACTGATTGCCCGAAATGATCGTATCGCGGGTCGAGTTGGCGCGGATTGCGGAAAAATCGCAATCCTGGACAACGTTGCCGCTGACCACGACGCCATCGGCCTGAAAGACATTGATGCCGTTGCCGTTCTCACCATTCCCCGAATCCGATCCGACGCCGGAGATCTGGTTGTCGGCAACGACGCTGCCGTCGAAGCCCTTTTCGAAGCGCCAGATGCGGATCGCGCCGTTGCCGCTCTTGAGGACGCGGTTGCCCCGCACCTGCGACAGGTGGCAATCCTGCAGGTGGATGCCGGTTTCGCCAAAGCCGGAAAAAACGCAGTCCCACACGTTGATCGACGAGGCTTCCGCGTAGAGCCCGTTAGCCTCGAAATTCGAAAAACTGCAGGTGTCGATCGCGACGCCCTCACAGTTCCG
This sequence comes from Hyphomicrobiaceae bacterium, assembly GCA_020638095.1. Classification (GTDB taxonomy): domain Bacteria; phylum Pseudomonadota; class Alphaproteobacteria; order Rhizobiales; family Devosiaceae; genus JACKJF01. Next base: position 1,393,173 of record JACKJF010000003.1, read on the forward strand.
AAAGCCGACCAGCGTCGTTTCGGTTTTGCGCCGGCCGAGTCCCGAACCATCCAGCGAGAGCCCGGAAAGCAGGATGTTCCCCTGATCTTCGGCGGACAAAAGCATGTCGCCGCCCGAAAGCACGAGACGCGCGCCGTTGCCCGAGATTCGTGCACCGCCCGGCAGCTTGAGGTCTGAAACAAGATAGTCGCCTGCGTCGAGCTGCAGCGTGGCGCCACGCGCGGCGGCCTGCCGAATGGCATCATTCAGCGCAGACGTGACGTCGCGTCCGCTATTTGCAGAAATGCCGAGAGACCCCGCGTCGAGCGCAAAGCTGCGGGCTGGCAGAAATGCAGCAACACCAGCGCCGCCGGCCAGAAGGGTGCGGCGTCCCAATCGAAAGCGGGTGCCTGTGACTGAATTGGACATGGTCGGAGTCTACCCGATGCCCGAATCCGGCTCCACCAAAGCCCGCAAAGATGATGAATCCGATGCGAAAAGCTAAACCGCGATCGCCGTCTTGACGGCAGTGCCGGTGGCCGTGACCATGATCATCGCTCCGCGCCCGCCGATCGTTTCATAGTCGAAACTGACCCCGACAATCGCGTCGGCGCCAAGCCGCCGCGCCCGGTCTTCAAGTTCGTCGAGCGTCGACTGTCGCGACTTCTGCAGCACCTCTTCATAGGCGCCCGAGCGGCCGCCAATGTAGTCGGTTACGGTCGCCATCATGTCACGCACGAAGTTGGCGCCCGAGATGGTCTCGCCAGTGACAATGCCGAGATAGTCGGTGATGACACGCCCCTGAAGCGTGTCCGTGGTCGAAACGATCATTTTGTCCCCCGTTTCCGATTGAGCGTTAGATAGGTCCGCACGTCTGGGAATCCAGAGGATGAATTGTGAAAAGCTTGTGAAGGCGTCTGCCGCGTGGCTATAAGGCCAGCACCCTTCGCGCCTTTTGGGAGTGCAGCATGCCCCTGTTGCTCGATGACCGTCTCTATCTCGGCACCAGCACCCGCCCCGAATACCTGCAGTTCAAATATGCCAACCGGCACGGCTTGGTCACGGGCGCGACGGGCACAGGAAAGACCGTCAGCCTGCAGATCATGGCCGAGGGCTTATCGCGCGCCGGCGTGCCGGTCTTTTGTGCCGACGTCAAAGGCGATCTGTCCGGCATTGCGGTGGCCGGCGAGCCGAAGGACTTCCTGACCAAGCGGGCCGGCGATATCGGCTTCGACGATTACTCGTTCGAGGCCTTTCCGACCATTTTCTGGGACCTGTTCGGGCGGCAGGGCCACCCGATCCGCACGACCGTGTCGGAAATGGGGCCGCTGCTGTTCTCGCGCCTGCTCGATCTCAACGACACGCAGGAAGGTCTGCTCAACATCGCCTTCAAGCTCGCCGACGATGAGGGTCTGCTGCTTCTCGACCTGAAGGATTTGCGTGCGCTTCTGGTCAATATGGGCGAACGCGCCAAGGAAATCTCGACCACCTATGGCAATGTCTCAACCGCCTCGCTTGGCGCGATCCAGCGTGCCCTGCTCGTTCTTGAACAGCAGCAGGGCGATCTCTTTTTCGGCGAGCGGGCCCTTTCGATCGCGGACATGATGCGAACGGCCATCGACGGGCGCGGCTATATTTCGGTGCTCGCCGCCGATGAATTGATGCAGACGCCCAAACTCTACGCGACGTTCCTTCTCTGGATGCTGTCCGAATTGTTCGAGGAACTGCCCGAAGTCGGCAATCCGGACAAACCGAAACTCGTCTTCTTCTTCGACGAAGCGCATCTGCTGTTCGACGATCCGCCAAAGGCGCTGCTCGACAAGATCGAGCAGGTGGTCAAGCTGGTCCGTTCAAAAGGCGTTGGCGTCTATTTCGTCACCCAGAACCCCGCCGACATGCCGGAATCTGTGCTTGCCCAACTCGGCAACCGGGTGCAGCACGCCCTGCGCGCCTACACGCCGCGTGAGCAGAAAGCGGTGAGGGTAGCCGCCGACACGTTCCGCCCGAACCCGGCTTTCGATACCGAGGAGGTCATTACCCAGCTCGGCGTCGGCGAGGCGCTGGTTTCGGTGCTCGAGGATAAGGGCGTTCCCTCTATGGTCGGGCGGACCATGATGCGGCCGCCCTCAAGCCGCCTTGGACCGATCCTTCCCGAAGAGCGCGCCGCGATCATTGCCAAGAGCCCGGTTGCCAGCCTCTACGACGAGATGATCGATCGGGAATCGGCGTTCGAAGTGCTCAAGCGCAAGGCTGACACCCGTCAGCAGGCCGAAGAAGAGAAGCGCCCGACACCGTCGAACAACCGTTCGTCGCAGCGCGAAACGGCGGTCGAAAGCGCAACCAAACAGTTTGCCCGCACCGTGGCCCGGGAACTCGGCAACGCGCTGGTGCGCGGCATTCTCGGCAGCCTCAGGCGCGGCAGTTAGGACGTCCCGTGGCCAGCAGCCCGACAATCGCGGTTTTTTCCGGCATCGTCGGGGCACATGCGAACCGCGCCCAGGTTTTCGCGCAAGCCGGATCGTTTTTTGCCCGAAAGGGCGCGCATCTTGTCGCCGTTGAAGGGGTGGCGGGTTTGCCGCTGACCACGCTTTCAGCCGCACGGACGGCGCATGGACACATCGAAATCGTCGTTTCTCCGCGCTTCGAGGTGCCGAAGGCCTTGGCCGAAGTCACGGTCACGCGCGCAGTAACGCTCGACGAACGGATGGCGCTGCTACGCCAGAAGGCCGATGTGATTGCGGTTCTGCCCGGCGCCTTGCCCCTCGCGAACGATCTTTATCAATCGTCCCTTCGCAATCCGGGCGCGCCGCCTGTCATCTTGCTCAACCACGAAAATGCGTTCGAGGTGCTCCGCGGGTTCGTAGTCGACGTGCTTGTGCACAACCATCCGAACCCGGACCGGGTGATGCAGGTTGCCGACAGTCTCGATGACATGTGGAACCGCATCCAGCGGCTCCTAGCTCAGAACTAGTGCCCGGCTCTTCCTTCAGCTCTGCGCAGAAACGGAACGACGTTGTGACGGCCCGCCAAAACACCGAATGAAACGGCGCTGTCCGGCAAAGTATCATGCCGTCCGATTCGCGCCGAAAGCCGCTCGGCAATGAATCGTGGCGACATCGGTTTGATGATGACCTCGTCCACGCCGGATTGCCGGCAGGCATCCTGAAGGCCGGCATCGACGTCATGCGTGAGCAGGATGGCCTCGAAACGGCCGAATTCCGCGGCATCCCGCAAAATTGGCAGAAGCTTTTCCATCGGCTGGCCACCGAACACGCGATCGCAGATGACGAAGCGGATGGGCAGTGCCCGCATCACCCGGATCGCATCATCGAGGCCCAGCGCCTGGCGCGTGGCGAGGGTTCCATCCGCGCGCAGCGTTGCGGCAAGGATCGAGCCGAGTGCCTCGCTTTGCGTCAGGATGAGAACATGCGCCGCCGTCATGTCGTGCCTCTCAGGAATGGTTAACCAAAGGTTAACACATCGCGCGAGTGGCGCAATTCCGATGATGGACGTGTGCAAAACAAATCCCGGCGCCGCAGACGCCGGGATTGGAGACTTACCGAGTTGGCTGTGCGATTAGTTGGCCTTGCTCAGAAGCTCGGCGACATAATCCCAGTTCACCAGGTTGTCGAAGAAGGCTTCGAGATATTTCGGCCGGGCGTTGCGGTAATCGATGTAATAGGAATGTTCCCAGACATCGCAGCCAAGAAGCGGCGTCGCGCCGTGAACCAGCGGGTTTTCGCCATTCGGCGTCTTGGTGACTTCGAGCTTGCCGTCCTTGAGGGTCAGCCAGCACCAGCCGGAACCGAACTGGGTCGCGCCCGCATTGAGAAATGCCTCACGGAACGCCGCGACCGAACCGAGATCTGCAACGACCTTCTTTTCAAGTTCGCCAGGCATGTGGCCACCGCCATTCGGCTTCATCCACTTCCAGAAATGGATGTGATTGAAGTGCTGGCCCGCATTGTTGAAGAGCCCGGCATTCTTGCCGAACGATCCCTTGACCACCTCCTCAAGGCTCATGCCTTCAAGGCCTGATCCGTCAAGCAGTTTGTTGCCGTTGGTCACATAGGCCTGATGGTGCTTGTCATGGTGATATTCGAGCGTTTCCGCCGACATGTAGGGCGCCAGCGCATCATAGGCATAGGGAAGTTCCGGGAGTTCGAAAGCCATTTTGCTCTCCTTTTGAGTGGACCTCGGATGAATGAGGCCGATTTTATAAACCTTTTGGTTTGAAAAGCTAGACCCACGGGATCAGGCCTTGTCGGGGGCGCCAGCCGTTCTAATGGCGAATGCGTAGGTCAGTGCGACCTCCTTGAGCCGGTCGAAACGCCCCGACGCACCACCATGGCCCGCGCCCATATTCGTCCGCAAATAGAGAGGGTTGGTGTCGGTTTTGTGTTCGCGCAGCTTGGCGACCCACTTGGCCGGCTCCCAATAGGTAACCCGCGGATCGGTGAGCCCAGCAAGCGCGAAAATCGCCGGATGGTCTTTGGCCCCGATATTGTCGTAAGGCGAATAGGAAGCGATGTAGTCATACGCCTCCTTGCTCGTGATCGGGTTGCCCCATTCCGGCCATTCGGGCGGGGTGAGCGGCAACGAGTCGTCGAGCATCGTGTTGAGCACGTCGACAAACGGCACCTGGGCGATGATGCCCTCGAACCGGTCCGGGCGCATATTCGTTACCGCGCCCATCAACATTCCGCCCGCAGAGCCGCCCTGCGCGATGATGCGCTTGCCGTCGACGAGTTTCGCCTCGGCAAGGTGATCGGCCACCGCGATGAAATCGGTGAACGTGTTCTGCTTCTTCATGCCGCGGCCCTCGCGATACCAGTGGCGGCCTTTTTCCTCGCCGCCCCGGATATGGGCGATGGCGTAGACGAAACCTCGATCCACCAGCGACAGGGTCGAAATCGAGAACCCCGCCGGCATCGACATGCCGTAGGACCCATAACCGTAAAGCAGGCAGGGTGCCGATCCGTCGAGTTTCGTGGCCGCCCGATGGAGCAGGGTGACGGGAACCTCTTCGCCGTCTGGCGCCCTGGCATGAATGCGGCGTGCCACATAGTCGTGCGGGTTGTGTCCCGAGGGCACTTCCTGCTCTTTGCGCAGCGTCCGTTCGCTGGTCCCGCAATTGTAGTCGTAAACCTGCGTCGGCGTGGTCGGGGAAGAATAGGTGAAGCGGATCGTATCGGTGTCGAACTCGTATCCGGCCGAAACACCGAGCGCATAGGCCTCCTCTTCGAAAGCGATAGGCTCCTCGGCGCCGCTCGCCAGATCTCGAATGATGATACGAGGCAATCCGTCTGCCCGTTCCAGCCGGATCAGCCGGCCCTTGATGACGAACGAGCTTAAGATCAGCACGCCTTCGCGATGTGGCACCAGATCGGTCCAGTTCCGAACTCCTGGCTCGGCAGCCGGGGCCGTGACGATCTTGAAGTCTTCCGCGTTACCCTCGTTGGTGTGGATGAAGAGCACCCCATCCGCTTCTTCGACCGAATACTCCCGACCTACCTTGCGGGGTTCAACGAGACGTGGCCCGGTCGCGGCATTGGCATCGAGCAGATAGACTTCGGAGGTCTGGTGGTCGTGGGCCTCGATCAGCAGAAACTGGCGGGAATGCGTTTCGCCGACCGCGACGAAGAACCCGGAATCCGACTCTGTATAAAGGATTGGATCGTCGGCCTGTTCGGTGCCCAGGACATGCTTGCGCACGCGGTAGGGGCGATGGTTCTGATCCTGCTCGACATAAAGGAACGCGGTGCTGTCATGCGTCCAGACCGCCCCGCCGGAACTCTTTTCGATGATGTCCGGAAGTTCTGTTCCCGTGTCGAGATCGCGCACGCGGATCGTAAAGAATTCCGATCCCTTGCGGTCTGCCGACCAGGCCAGAAGGCGGTGCGTCTCGTCGTGTGCCGCGCCGCCAAAGCCGAAATAGTCGCTTCCCTCGGCCTCGACATTGCAGTCGATGAGAACTGTTTCCTCGCCGCCTGCGCGAGGCGTGCGCACGAGGATCGGGTACTGCTTGCCCTCCGCCATTTTCGAATTGTAGGCATAGGGTCCATCCGGTGAAGGGACGCCACTATCGTCTTCCTTCATGCGGCCACGGATTTCCTTGTAGATCGTTTCGCTCAGCGCCGCATTTGGTGTCTCGAACTCGGCTTCGAAATAAGCGTTCTCTGCCTCGAGATAGGTTCGGATATCCTGAGGCAAAACGTCAGGATCGTGCATGACCTCCTGCCAGTTGTCCGCCCTGAGCCAGAAGTAGGGGTCCTGGCGTTCGACACCGTGATGCGTGGAATTGTGCTGACGCTTTTCTGCGTGCGGCAGGGCGGACTTTGACATTTGAGCTCTGGTGGTTTGCCGGACTATTCGGCGTTCTTGGGACTGAAACCGAGCGCCACCCCGTTCATGCAATAGCGCAGTCCGGTCGGGTCCGGCCCGTCAGGGAATACATGTCCAAGATGCGCATCGCAATTGGCACAACGCACTTCCGTGCGCCGCATGAAGAACGCGCGGTCCTCATGCTCACTTACCGCCTCGCCAGTAACCGGCTTGAAAAAGCTCGGCCAACCCGTGCCCGAATTGAACTTGCTCGAAGTTTCGAACAGCGGGGCGCCGCAGCAGACGCAGGTAAACATGCCGTCGCGCTTTTCGTCGTTAAGCGGGCTGGTAAAGGCCCGCTCCGTGCCGTGCTTGCGCGTGACGCGGTACTGTTCGGGGCTGAGTTCGGCCTTCCAATCGGCATCGCTTTTGACGACCTTGACCATTCTTCACTCCTGTTCGGAAGATTTGCCCGCCTGATATGGGTTCGGCGCTCGGGAATGGAAAGTGCGTTCACGCGATTGGGAAAACAAGCGATCTTGGCAAATCCCCGGATATCCAGGCCCCGCAGCTTGCCGGTCCGGGCGAAGCGGTTAAGTTTGCTTTAATGATTCGCACGTCACAGGTGGGCGAAGCCATCATCCTCTGATGGCGCGGCGTGGCGGCGAAGCAGCGGAAGAGCAAAGAGGTGAACGTGGCGTCTGATCTCGACCTGAGTTTCACGCTGGTCGCGCTTGCACCCTTCATCGCCGCCTTGATGGCGCCCTACATCTTTCGCTTTCTGAAAGAATATTCGTCCTGGGCACTTGCCATAATCCCGGCAGCGATATTCATCTTTCTGCTGTCATTTCTGCCCGAAATTGCCGAGCACAAAACCGTATCGGCCGGATTCGCCTGGATCACCGCCCTCGGCGTCGATCTCAATTTCTATCTTGACGGCCTCAGCCTGACCTTCGGCCTGCTCATCTCCGGCATCGGCACGTTTATCGTTCTTTATTCAGGTGCCTACCTGAAGGGACATGCGCACCAGGGCCGGTTCTTCGCCTTCATCCTGATGTTCATGGGCTCGATGCTCGGTCTTGTCATGGCCGACAACCTGATCGCGCTCTTCACCTTCTGGGAACTGACTTCGATCACCTCTTTCCTCTTGATCGGGTTCGATCATTCCCGTGAGGCATCGCGCCGCGCCGCCATTCAGGCACTGGTCGTCACCGGCGGCGGCGGGCTGTCGCTGCTCGCGGGCTTCGCCCTGCTCAACCTGATAACGCAGCACTGGAACATGACCGACATGTTCGCGTTTGCTCCGGCGCTGAAGCAGTCCGAATTCTATCTGCCTGTCCTGCTGTTCGTTCTCGGCGGCGCCTTCGCCAAGTCGGCGCAGTTCCCGCTGCATTTCTGGTTGCCGAACGCGATGGAGGCGCCAACCCCGGTCTCGGCCTACCTTCACTCAGCGACTATGGTCAAAGCGGGCGTCTACCTTCTGGCGCGCATGGCGCCGATCCTTGGCGGCACCGAACTCTGGAGCACCATTCTGCCGATCTTCGGCGGCATCACGCTGCTCTGGGGTGCGACTTTTGCCCTCAAGCAGACCGATCTCAAGCAAATGCTGGCCCAGACCACGGTCGCTTCGCTCGGGCTAATGGTCATGCTGATCGGCATTTTCAACGAGGCCGCGATCATCGGGGTCGTGCTCTATCTGCTTGCACATGCATTTTACAAAGGCGCCATGTTCATGATCGCCGGCGGTGTCGATCACTCCGCCGGAACCCGCGACATCACCATGCTTGGCGGTCTCGCCCGCAAGATGCCTGTCACCTTCATCGCGACAATACTCGCCGCAGCCGGCATGGCCGGATTCCCGCTGACTGTTGCGTTCCTCGCCAAGGAGGAGATTTACGGCGCGCTCGTGGAAACCGACGTCCTGACGCTCTTCTCGCAACCGCAAAACCTGATCGCGGCCCTGGTCATCCTGGTCGGCAACGCCCTGATGATGGCGGTTGGCCTCGCCGTGCTCATCAAGGTTTTCCTCGGCCGGCAGAAACCCACGGCTGAGCACGCGCATGAAAACAGCTTCTCATTCTGGGTCGGACCGGCGGTGCTCGGAATTCTTGCCGTGCTGGCCGGCGTGATGACCGCGTTCATGGGGCACAATTTCGTTGCTCCGGTCGCGTCCCACATCATCAATCAAGAGGTCGAAGCGCATCTGCACCTCGGCTTCGATATCGTGACCAAGCCGGCATTCGTGCTATCGCTCCTGACCTGGGTGCTCGGCACGCTGGTCTTTCTCGTCATCGACCGCATCCGGGTCGACCTTGCCAGTCTGGTCGAGCGTGCCAACATCTCCTTCGACAAGATATTCGACTGGCTGATGTTCGGCCTTGTCCGCCTCAGCGACGCGATCACGCGGTTTCTCCATCACGGGCGGCTGGAAATCTATCTGACCCTCGTTTTTCTGATGTTTGCGGCGGTCTTCTTCGGTCCGCTGTTCCTGATGCAGGTCGACTGGCAACCCCTGCAGATGCCGCAACTGCACTTCTACGAATGGTCGACCATCGCCATTGCCGTGGCCGGTCTCGCCGCCGTGCTGGCGGCGCGCACGCGCTTGCAGGCCATCGTGTCGCTCGGCATCCAGGGATTTTCCGTGGCCATTCTCTTCCTCCTCTACGGCGCGCCGGACCTCAGCTTCACCCAATTCATGGTTGAAACCCTGTCGGTGGTCATCCTTGCGCTTGTCATGACCCGGTTGCACCTTGACCAGGCCGACATTCGCGGCGTTTCGGACCGGATGCGGGACGGATCCGTCGCCTTCATCAGCGGCCTTGGCGTCACGGCGCTGATGCTGCTGGTACTTCAGGGCAATCTCGACATGCGACTGACCGATCTTTTCGCCGCAACCAGCGTGGCGCTGGCGCATGGCCACAACATCGTCAACGTCATTCTCGTCGACTACCGCGGTCTTGATACGCTGGGCGAAATCTCGGTCGTCATGACGGCGGGCATTGCCATTCTGGCGCTTATCCGCATCAGAAGCGGCGGGCGCCAGACGGGTATCGGTGCGCTGAAGCCGGAACCGAGGAAGGCGCCCAAATGAAAACGGTCATCTTCCGCACCATCGCCCCATCCCTGGCCGCCATCATGCTGGTTTTCTCCGTCTTCGTACTCCTGCGCGGCCACAACGAACCGGGCGGCGGCTTCATCGGCGGCCTTATCGCCGCGTCGGCCATCGCTATTTACGGCATTGCCGCCGGGGTCGACGAAGTGCGTTCTGCCATTCGCGTTCGACCGCTCAACATCGCGGCATTTGGCGTATTCATCGCGGGCCTATCGGGGCTTCTGTCACTATCTCAGCACGTGCCCTACCTGACCGGCCTCTGGACCTTTTTCTCCGTTGGCGCCGGTGAAGTCGCGATTTCGACCCCGATGGTGTTCGATATCGGCGTCTATCTCGTCGTTCTCGGCACGGTCTCGGCCGTAGCGCTGGCGCTTGAGGAAACGGAGGACGATCATGCTTGAGCAGGTCCTTGCAGCGCTCGTCGGCATCTTCTTCGCCGCCTCGATCTATCTGATCCTCTCGAAGGCCATCATTCGCATGCTGCTTGGCGTCACCATTCTTGGCAACGGCGTCAATCTCCTGATTTTCACCCTGGGCCGGGTCAGCCGGGAAGTGCCCCCGATCGTCAGCAATGGCGAGTTGCAGCCGGCGGCGGGCTTCGCCAATCCGCTGCCGCAGGCGCTCATCCTCACCGCCATTGTGATCGGCTTCGCCATGTTCACCTTCCTTCTGGTGCTGGGCTATCGCGCCTATCAGGAACTCGACGCCGACAATACCGACACGATGCGCGTCGCCGAACCCAAGGACGCGCCGCGTCCTCCGCTGAGTTACTGATCGACAATGGCAACAACCGCACACACCATTGACCCCGGCGATTTGCCCCGCGCCATGCTCGACATCGCAACGTCGCTCAACGACTGGGTGATCATTCTTCCGATTGTATTGTGCCTGATGGGCGGTGCGTTCCTACTTCTGGTGCGCGAATGGCGGGGGGCTCAACTTGGCCTCACGCTGGTGTTCCTGGCCGCAATCGCGGCGCTTGAAGCCCAGCTTTTCGTGCGCGTTTTGACCGATGGTCCCATCGCCATGACCATGGGCAACTGGTTGCCGCCGTTCGGCATTACCTTTGCCGTCGACGTTCTCGGTGCCGGATTTGCCCTTGCCGCAACGATTGCCACGATCGTCGTCGTGATTTCCTATTCCGCCGACACGATGCAGCGCGAAGTTCGCTATGGCTTCTATTCGCTGATCATGTTGCTGTTGGCCGGGGTCACCGGCGCCTTTCTGACCGGCGACCTCTTCAATCTCTATGTCTGGTTCGAAGTGATGCTGATCGCTTCGTTCGGCCTGATGATCATCGGGGGTCGCAAGATTCAGCTGGATGGCGCGGTCAAGTACGGCTTCCTGAACTTTCTCGCGACAACCTTCTTCCTGATTGGGCTCGGCTATCTTTACGGCCTTATCGGCACCCTCAACATGGCCGATATCGCCCGCGTTGCCAGCCAGACGAATTCTCCGGCGATGATCGCGGTTGCCGGGCTTTTCTTGCTGGCGTTCGGCATGAAGGCCGCGGCCTTTCCGCTCAATGCCTGGCTGCCCGCCTCCTACCATACCCCGGACGCGGCCATTTCCGCGCTGTTTGGCGGACTTCTGACTAAGGTCGGCGCCTACGCTCTGCTGCGCACCATGGTGCTGATGATGCCTGCGGCCCGCGAAGTGCTCGACCCGGTCATCACCACCATCGCGGTCGCAACGCTGCTGCTGGGGCCGATGGGGGCCATGGCGCAGACCAATCTCAGGCGCGCCGTCGGCTTCATCGTCATCGGTGGCATCGGTTCGGTGATGGCGGGCATCGCCATTTCCGGCCTGTTCGGCGTGGCGGGCGGCGGGCTCTATGCGATCCATTCCATGCTGACCATGACCGCGCTCTATCTTGTTGCAGGTATGATCGAACAGGTCACCGGCACGGATGACATTCGCAGGATGGGCGGCATCTATCGCGCGAGTTCCGGTCTCTCCATTCTGTTTCTGGTGCTTGTGTTCGCATCCGCGGGCCTGCCGCCATTCCTCGGCTTCTGGCCGAAACTGCTTTTGCTGCAGGGTGCGCTGCTCGACAATGACGGCTTGCTGGTCGCCGCCATTCTCATCAACTCGCTCTTCACCTCGATCGCTGGCGCGCGCATCTGGGCGCATGTGTTCTGGCGCAACGGGCGTGAGGGCGAAGCTCCGAATGCAATCAACCCGGATTTGAAGCCCGTGGCCGCGGCCGTCAAGCGGCCAACAATATTCGCCTCGGCCGTGCTGGTGGCGCTGATCCTTTTCCTCGGTCTTCGCCCCAACATCCTGCTTGAAAGCGCCCAAATCGCGGCCGTGGGCCTTGTCCATCCGGACCGCTACACCGCAGCCGTGAATCTGGAGGTGCCGGACAAATGAACTTCGCCATGATTTCATTGGTGCTGGCGCTGGTCTGGGTCTCGATCACCGGCAGCTTCTCCGCCCCCAACCTTGTCATGGGCTGGATCATTTCGCTGATCGCCATGTGGGTGGTGCGCAACCAGATGACGACGCCAGTCCTGATCACAAGGATGCGGCGCATCATCGGACTCATTTACCTGTTTCTCTATGAACTTCTCATGTCCGCCCTGCGCGTCGCCTCGCTTGTCCTGACGCCAAACGTCAACACGCACCTCAAGCCGGGGATCATCGCCTTTCCGGTCTCGGCAAAATCCGATGTCGAGATCACGCTTCTCGCCAACCTCATCACGCTGACGCCGGGCACGCTCAGTGTCGATGTAGCGGAGGACCGGTCAGTCATCTATGTCCACTGCATATCGGTTGACGACAAGCAAAAGGTCATCCGCGATATTGCCGACGGGTTCGAGGCGAAGATCATCGAGGTGTTCGAATGACCGGAGAGGGCTTTCTCGAACTATCGATCGCGATATCGCTCGCGATACTCAGTCTCGCATTCCTTTTGACCGTGGTGCGCATTCTTAAGGGCCCAACCGTGGCCGACCGCGTGCTCGGCCTCGACATGCTGGTCTCGATCGGCATTGGTTTCATCGTCGTCATCGCCGTCAAGACCGGCTATTACCTCTATCTCGACGTGGCCATCTCGCTGGGCCTTGTCGGCTTTCTGGCGACAGTCGCGTTTGCCCGCTTCGTCCTGCAAAACGCCATGCGCGGACAAACACCGGATGCAGAAGGCAAAAAGGAGGGCCGGAATGTTTAGCGCAATCTTCCCGATCCTCGCTGGCGTTTCCATCCTTTGCGGATCGATCTTTTCGCTGCTGGCGGCTATCGGCATCGTTCGCCTGCCGGACCTCTTCACCCGCATGCATGCTGCCTCGAAGGCGGGAACCATGGGAGCGGGCCTGATGTTTCTGGCCGTGGCCCTGATCTCGTTCAACGGCCCTGTGATCCTGCGGGCGTTCGTCGGCTTTGTATTTCTGTTGCTCACCGCGCCGGTTTCGGCGCATCTTCTCGCCCGCGCCGCCTACTTTGCAAAACAGCCAATGACGCCGCTAACCAGAATTGACGACCTGAAAAATGCTCCGCCACCGAACAATTAGGGGCAAAAACTACTCTTTTAGCTGATTTCAAAGCAGTTCAAATACAGACACAAAAATTAATTTGAAATTTCTGCCGCGCGGAAGTACGTCTCCGGGCGCCGGGGCTCGCGAAACGCTGAGTCCGGCCAAGAAAAGACAAAGGATGAAGTATGACCGAAACCATTTCGCCAAAGGGCCGCAGCGACTCCGAGCTCATTGACCTGAGCACAGAAATTGTCTGCGCCTACGTCTCCAACAACGAAATCAGCCCGGCTGATGTCTCGAAGTTTCTTGGCGATGTCCACGCGACGCTTAGGGCGCTGAGCGGCGGCCAGATGGCCGAACCCGCGCCCGAGCTCAAGCCTGCCGTGCCGGTTCGCAAGTCGATCGGCCCGGACTATATCGTCTGTCTTGAAGACGGAAAGAAATTCAAGTCGCTCAAGCGGCACCTGCGGACGCACTACAATCTTTCGCCGGAAGAATACCGGGAAAAGTGGAACCTGCCCGCCGACTATCCGATGGTCGCGCCGAGCTATTCCAAGGTCCGTTCGAGCCTCGCCAAGGCCAACGGCCTCGGCCGCAAGGCCCGCTGAGCAAGCCAGCTAATCGATGTTTGAAACGGCCGCCAATGGCGGCCGTTTTCGTTTGATTTATCCCCGCCGCCTTGCGCGCGGTATAGGATTATGGTCCTATAATCAGAGGGGTAATCAAATGGATATTCGCGTTCGACGCAAAGCGCCGCCAGAACCGGAGCCACAACCGCAGTCATCCCGTGCCTCGAGGGACTTGCAGAAGGCCGATGCGCTTGGCGACTGGGACGTGTCTCTGGTTGCACGGTTCGTCGCAGATTCGCACGGCGTCACCCCGGAAGAGCTTTTTCATCATTCCCGCAGCCGCGCGCCGATCGCGACCACGCGCCAGATCGCCATGTACCTGACCCATGTCCTCCTCGGACGCTCGCTTACCGAAGTCGGCGACTTCTACGGGCGCGACCGCACGACCGTTGCCCACGCCTGTGCCCGCATTGAGGACATGCGGGAGAATGGCGGTTTCGACGCGGAACTCGACGAGCTTGAGGACCGGATCTGGAATGCCGTTGGAAATCGGAGCGGGGGCCTCCCGTGTGACGATGGTCGTGTCGCGGGTGCGGACAACGATGACTGACTCAAGGGTGCTCCGGTTTGTTGCGCTCCTCGCCAAGGGTGGCAGAGCCACCCTGGAGGCCGATGGCACCGCGCGGCTTTCGGGTCAAAAAACCTCTGCAACTGTTGAGGCCCATGATGTCGCGCTGCTTGTTTCGCAGGGAATTCTCACACATCGGGGCGATCTGATCGAAGCGCGGCCGGAGGCTCAGTCGTGGCTTCGCCGGCAACGGCTGGCCGAGTCTGCGGCCAAATCGAAGAAAGCGCCGCTCGTCGCAACAGTGCCGGGCCTCAACCTTGCGGAGAGTCCGCTATCGCGGCTGGCTTCGATCAAGGAAGATGGTGCACCGTTCCTCGCGCCGCACCTGGTTCTTGCTGGCGAGCGCTTCGCCCGGCTCTACGAGCGCGCACACCTTCGGCAACGGGTGACCATGAGCTATGACCCAACCGGCAAGATCGATGGCAGCCCCGCCCGGAGCGCCGATGGTGTGACAGATATCGGGCTCGACGCGCGCAATCGGCTTGATGCCCTGTTGCAGGCGTTGCCCGAAGATGCAGCGCGTGCTGTCGCTGGCGTCTGCGGACAACAAAAGGGCCTGCAATTGATCGAGCAGGAGCGGCATTGGCCGCGCCGAAGCGGAAAGATGCTGTTGCGGATTGGCCTTGAACTTCTGGCCCGCGAAATGGGCCTCCGTGACGCCGCATCGGGTAGAACACGAACGCTGACCCGGGCCTGGATCGGCGAGGGTGCGCGGCCGGCGGAGTTTGGCTGACCTATTGCAGCGCCCGCTGCGCCTCCGATTGCATGCGGCGCACCATGGACACGAGGCCGTTGGATCGCTGCGAGGTCAGGTGTTCGCGAAGTCCGATTTCGTCCAGAGCGGCGATGGCATCCTTTTCGGCAATCGCTTCCGCAGGTTGACCCGAATAGAACGCCAACAGCACGGCGACCAGACCCTTGACGATCGCAGCGTCGGAATCGGCGACAAAGTGCATGCATTTCCTGGGATCGCCGGCCTCGATACTGGCAAAGACCCAGACCTGGGAGACGCATCCATTGACCTTGCTCGCCTCGGTCTTGAGCGCCTCATCCATGGGCGGAAGGCTCTGTCCCAGTTCGATGAGATAGCGGTAGCGGTCTTCCCAATCATCAAGAAAGGAAAGGTTTTCGGCAATTTCGGCAAAGTCGGTCATGCCCGTTGCATAGACCGGCGTGCCGCCGCGCGCAACGTCCCAGAAAGGGGCGAGCCGCAGGGCGGGGCAGCGCACCTGCGGCTCTTCAAAGACCGCTTTTCGGAGTAGCGTCGGGGAAGTAGCGCGGTCTTCGTATCTCCTAATTTCGCAATGTGGTGCGGGGCGCCGGATAGGGTGCATCCAACATGGCCGGACCCGTGACGACCGATGGCTCGGGTGCCGCCATTTGCTGCACCACGTCCAACCCGGCGGTTGCCAGCGTCACGTTGGTGGCGCACGAAAGATCTTCACAAACAATCGCGGCGATCTGGTCCTTGGCATAGGCGGTGCCGACCCCAAGGGCGCCCTGGGCCAGTCCGGTGGCACTGCTGCCGAGATCGGCATGCGGTCCGACCGCCAGAAAGGCGATGCCGAGCCAGAATGCTGATCGAATGATGGCCATGACTGAAACGCTCCTCAGCCCTTTCGGTAGCGAGCATCTAGCCCGACGGAAATTAAGCCGTCGCAGAGAAATTGGTTTCAATTTGAAGCAATTTTGAGCGGTGCAGGTGTCCGGGCACCCGCATGCAGGCGTCAGAGGAAACCCGAAACCCTTCGTTTACGCTAACCCGAATTTGTCCGCCCTTTTTGGCGGCTTTCGCAGGATTGCCGCTGCCGGTCCGCCATCGCTTAAACTTGTTTTAGGAGCTCGGCGGGAAGGTGGGACAACCACGCGGGCAGGCGTGGATGAGTGGTCAGGTTCATGCGTCAGTTCATTCACTCCATTGGTTCGCTCTGGCTCCAGCGCAGCGCCTCAAACGGCCATCGCGCGCTGGTGCAGAACCGGCTGGCGCGCATTTCCCGCGGAACGATCGCTTCGAGCCTGATCTTCATGCTTGCGGGTGCCATAACCCTGTCGACCGGCGATCCTACCATTCTGCTTGTCGGGCTGATCACCGCCACGGTCGGGATCGGCGGGCTCGCCGCGCTTGGCGCGCGCCAGACGACGACCACGGCTGCCGTACAGGCGCTCGGCATCGCTCTGACAGGGGTCGTGATTGCCCCGACCCACCCCCAGGGCTGGCTGGCCACCGGCATGTTCGCCATGCTCGGGGCGACGCACTGGCTCACCTTTCAGACAACCTTGTTCCGCAACCGCCATCGCCCGATCGAACTCACGCTAGCGCTGATGCTCGGTTCGGTGGTCGCAGGAGCGATCGCCTTCAAGGCCTGGACAAGTTTTGGTCCGGTGTCGATCGTTGCCACCGTCATCATTCTTGGCCTGATCCTCGCTCAGTGGCGGACCCTTTCCGCCCTTGCCGCGCATGATCTCGCCGCGCCGGCGGCCCGTATCGACAACCTGCAGCAGGCCATTGAACGCATGGGTTCGGGACTTGCGCGCATGACCGCGCAGGGTGATCTTCTTTTCGCCTCGCCAATACTCGGGCAGATTCTTGGCTGTGAGGCCTACCAGCTAAAGGGCCGAGGCTTTTTCAAGCGCGTCCACCTGCTCGACCAGCCGCTGTTCCTGAAACAGATCTCCGACGCCGCGCACGGCAGGGAGCCGCTGACTACCGAAATCCGGGTGCGCGTAGATCACATTTCGAGCGCAGGCTTCATCTGGCTCGAGCTCGGCGCAACACGGCGCAACGACCTTGATTCGGCAGGCGATGCGCCAGAAGCCGTCGTGGTCTTCCGCGACGTGTCTTCGCGCAAGCAGCAGCAGCAGCAGCTTGAGGCCGCGCGGGCAAACGCGGAAGAAGCCGCGCGCACCAAATCGCGCTTCCTCGCGACCATTGGTCATGAGTTGCGGACGCCCCTCAATGCCATCGTCGGCTTTTCCGAAATGATGGCGAGCAATATCGGTGGCGACCTTTCCGACGCCCACCGCGAATATGCCAACCACATCAAGGATTCCGGGCGGCACCTGCTCGACGTCGTCAACATGCTTCTCGATATG
Source organism: Hyphomicrobiaceae bacterium (assembly GCA_020638095.1). Taxonomy (GTDB): domain Bacteria; phylum Pseudomonadota; class Alphaproteobacteria; order Rhizobiales; family Devosiaceae; genus JACKJF01. The sequence goes on from JACKJF010000003.1 coordinate 1,410,354, forward strand.
TCGAAAATCGAGGCCGGCAAGTTCGAGCTCGATCTCGGCCGATTTGCGCCCGATGGATTGGTCGCGCCTGTGCTGCGCATGGTCGAGGTACCGCTCAACCAAAAGAATCTCGCCATCGAACTCGACATTCAGGACAGGTTGCCCGAAATCCTCGCCGATGAGCGCGCGATCCGTCAGATCCTGATCAATCTCATGTCGAACGCCGTCAAGTTCTCGCACAAGAACGGCCGGATCGGTGTCAGCATGCGCCGTCAGGGAACACGCCTTTGCATCGCGGTTTCCGACACCGGGGTCGGCATGGACAAGGAAGAACTCGCGCGCATCGGCGAACCCTTCTACCAGGCGGGGCAGGGGCTTGCCCGCCGCTACGAAGGGACCGGGCTCGGCCTCTCGATCGTCAAGGGCCTGATTGAGCTTCACGGCGGCCAGCTCAACGCGACCTCGACCCGTGACGTTGGCACGACGATGAGCGTTCTGTTGCCGATCGACGGACCCGACGCCGAAAACCGCCACGACGCAACCGTCACCGAAATCACGCCAGATCAAACACCAAGCCACGCCGAACAATGGCCCGAAAGAAAAAGAAAAGCTTCATGAACGCCACAGCCACGATGAGCCTTCCCATGGCAGCCTTCAGCAGCATGGGACAGGCATCCCTGTCTGCCGTCCGCAACGCCGCAGCCCTTTATGCGCGCACGCCGTTGGCATCGACCGGCTGGCTGATTCTGTCCGTCGGCGGCATGATGGCGGTCAGCAATGCGTTGTTCGGCCAGCATCACGTGCATCCGTCGCCGTTTTTTTACCAGCCACGTTCGGAAATGGCGCAGATGCAGCCCGAAGTGGTGCAGCCCGCACCGGCTCCGCAGAACCGGGTTGCCGTCCAGGCACCAGCAGCGCAACCGCTGCCCGCGGTCACGCAGATTTCCCCGCAGCCCATCGTTGCCGCGCCGGCCCAGGTCAGCTCGACCGAGCGGGTGACCAACGAAATGCTGGCAAGCGCCCAGCGGAAGCTACAGGACATGGGGCTTTTCTCCGGCCAAGTGGATGGGCTCTACGGTCCCAAGACTGCGGAGGCCATCCGCGCCTTCGAATTGCGTGCCGGACTGCCGGCAAAGGGCGCTCTGGATGCCCGGGTGATCGACCTGATCATCGGCACGACCATCAGCAACCCGGTGCGCCAGACCGCCCCGGTCATCAATCCTCCTGTGATGCAACAGCCCGTTGCGGCGAATGACCAGGTCCCGAGTGGCCAGGCTGCCCTGCAAACCCTGATCAGCACGGCCAGCGCCACACCGCAGACAACGGAACCCAACGTAGCCGCTGACCCCGAGCCTACTGCAAGCATCGCGGAACAAACCAGCGCCGCGCCGGCCGTCACCAGCGTGCCACAAACCAGCGCTGGCCCGATTGACGTGACCGATCGCGAATATGTGCGCAAGGTTCAAAAGGGTTTGGCGAGCCTCGCCTTTCTGCATGGCACGATCGACGGCATTGCCGGCGAGTCGACGGCCCGCGCTATCCGGAACTTCGAAGTCTTTTACAACTACGAAGTGACCGGGCGCGTGACCCCCGAACTGCTCGACTTGCTGATTGAGCAGGGCGCAACCATCAACTAGGGTCTCGTCCAAACCTGATTTGGACTTCACTTCGATGTCACGCCTGCGTTCCGACCTCTGGTGCTCGGCATTCGTGCGCCGGCAAAACAATCTCGGGCACATTTGCGTCGTCGTCCGGCGGGGTGATCCGGTCGCCGGGCAGGTCTGGATCGAGTTCGACCACCTCGACGGAAACGGAACCCTGCTGTCGCCGGCGCCGGGGGCCGCCCTTGAAGCAGCAAGTGCCGACTGGCAATTTCAGAAATTGATGGACAATCAGCCTCTTGCCGAGATCGCCGCGCGCCTTCGACGGGAAGCGGATTTTGATCCGGACTTCTGGCATATCACGTTGGAGTCGCGGACGCTCGACCCGGACCTCGCGATTGTTGCGCCGCTTGGCCGCTAGGCCATGCGTTTTGATGGAATCAAAACGCATGGTCTAGACTTCTGAATTACCGCATGTTCGAACCGGAAAACCGCTGCGCACTTTTCCTGAACATGCTCTAGCTGGCGCGTCTCAGCCGAAGCCGTTCGAGGGCTTCGACCGCCTGCGCGATGGCCGGATCCTGATCCTGCTTACGGAATTGACCGGCAGCTGGCTGAGCCGCTTCCGCAGTGCGCCGCGTCGTCTGGGCAAAGGGACTGTATTGCGGCTTCTCGAGGTCGAGCAAATTGACTTCGCCGCGCCAGGAACTCAGCAGATAGGCCATGGCGTCTGCACTGACATTCTGGAAAAGCTTGGCATAGGCGGAAAGCGCTTCCGAACGGTTCTGCTCGTCGTGGCTGGTGGCGTGAATGAGAACCTTGAGCCCGTCATGGCTCGAGAGGCCGAATGCCCGCAGCACCACGAAAAGGGCCGCACCGCTGACATCATGGGCGATCTGCCCGCAGCGGATTTCATCGAGTCCGGTGATCTGGGTCAGGAGCCGCGTGACCTCGGGGCGCCGGTTCTGCGAGAAGAGTTTCATCAGAGCGGCGGTAAGTTCACCGACGGCCACCGACACCTGCTCGATCGTCTTCTTGATTGGCGCTTCAGGCGTCTTGCGCAGGGCGAAGGCATTGATGACCCGGATCCGGTCTTCCTCGCGCAGGTCGAAGAAGGCGGGCGCCAGAAGCGCCTTGTCGAAATCCTCGCGTCCGGCCAGCGTCCAGGCGACCTTGTGATCCATCTGCGCCGAGCGCGCCAATGCGTTGAGATAGGGTCCGCGCGGATGGATCGAACGATTGCTCGCAAGGGCCCGATAGACCTTTCGGCTGTTCATCTGAAAAAGCTTGCTGAGCGCGACATTGCCGAGGTCGGAACGATTGGCGAGCACGGCGCAGATATCGGCATCACCGGTCGAGATCAGCCCGACCATCGTCTGTTCCGAAAGAAACGGAGTTTCCTCGAGGTAAAGCGCAAGGTCGGGTCCGATATTCTCGATGACGACCTGTTCGAGTTTCGGCGACAGGTAGTGGGAGCGGCCGAGTGTCGCGGCAGCCTTCATCCGGGCGGTCTGGTCGGCGCTGGGGAACAGCCGTGTGGCGAGTTCTTCGAACTGCTCGACTTCGATGGAATGCGGTTTTCCCCGGCGGGCGAAGGCATCGCATGCCGCCACGAGCAACGTGTTGGCGCGATCGGTCCCGCCGGATTCGATCAGGAGCTGGAAGGTTTCATAGGGTTGGAAGCCGATCATCGACGACCCGCAAATCAGAGGGAAGGGTTGCGGGCACTATTTCTTCATATTCGTTAGCAGACTGTTAACCATAACGCCCAATAACCGAAAAAGGATGATTTGGGCCGTCGTGATGCGGTTCACAGCTGTACTCGAAGCTGCAACCCCCAATAACGACGGCTCGGATGGGCGCCCTCAGGGGACGGCGCCATGGAGTGACGCACATGGGAAAGCTCTTGCAGCTGAAACGGCCCGACAAGCCCTCCCGTACAAAACCGTTCGAAGAGCTTCGGGATGACGATCTCGGAAAGCTGCTTCTTTTCACCGGCATTCGCTATTCGCGCCACTCAGGCGTGGATCATGACCGGCTTCCCCCGACAAGCGGAAACGGCGCTCTGAAAAAAGCGCCGCGCGAATAGGGACTTTTCGACGGATGGACCGCAGCCCGTATCGACGGACCGTTCCGGCCCTTGCCGCCCAAATTCTAGGCGCCGCGACCGTTCTTTCGATTCTTGCAGCCTGTTCGACCGCCGGTGATTTCGGGCGGATCGATCGCGACGTCGCAACGCTGGCGTACCAGCCGGCCGACACAACCGCCGGTCTGGCCAGCACGCTGGCGATTTCGGATGAGGAGCGCGATTTCCAGTCACGATTGCAGCGGTTCATGAATATGGACGCCAGAAGCGGTTGGCTGGCCGACGTGACGCGGAAACTGCGCATATCGACCGGCAAGCAACCGACAGAACAGGACTATTTCCTCTGGCTGCGCGACGACTATTCAGATTCGATTTCGGCCGTCTACGGCCGCATCGGCAACGACGTCGACACGGACCTTCTCACCCTGCCCGGTATGTTTGGCTCAATCTGCGCTGTCGAGCGTGTCGACCGGCAGCGGAACATCGCGGGCGATCAGATTCCAACGACGCCACCCGAAACGCTGGTGGCTCTCGAAGAGCGCCGCATGCACAATCAGGCGGACATCGACAGGTTCGGCCAGGCGCTGCAGTTCCGCTACAACTCCTACTCCTACGCGCTTGAACAGATGCTGGTGCAGGCGCCGGGCGAAAATGCGCGCTACGTCGATGCCAAGCTCAGCGAGCTTGCAGAGTTCCTCGGCCGCTCTGAGAATGACGCCTATTGCGGTGCGGAGAGCCATGTCGACGCGCCGCGCTCACGCTATGCAGGTCCTGTCAGTGTGACCGCTCCAGACAATTCCGGCCCCGTCGACCTCTAGGCGGGAATTTGTCGCGTGTTCGAACCGGAAATCCACTTCGCCCTTTACTGACGCGCTCTAGCGGTTCGGCCGATCATAGGGAATTGGCGCGCCATTTTCCGTGATGCCGCCGGGCGGCGTGAGCGGCACTTCGGTGGTGCGCATGGGTGCATTCGTGCAGGTCAGTCCGGAAAGTGCCGCTCGATAGCGGTCGGCCAGCTCCGGCAAGGGCATGGCGAGGCGCACGACGACATAAATATCGTCCAGCGCCGACTCGACAATCAGCAACCCCTCGGTGATCTCAAGCTCGCGCTGGGCCAAGAGGCGGGTTTGGGACGGGTTGAAGACACCCAGTTGCAGCGATTGTCCGAGGCCGGAGCGATTGGTCGTACCGTAGACCGCGCGGTTGGAACTGTCGAACACCGCGACCGACCAGAACGTGTCCGGCAACAGGCCGGAAACGACGCCCGGTCCCGAAACGAGGCTCAGCCGGCAGACCGCCGAAATGAAGGTCGGGTCGAGCCGGAACGGGTTCGGCGAAAAGCCGGAGGGGACATCTAGTATCCGCGGCTTGTCGAGCGCATCGAGCGCTGAAATGCGCGTCCAGTTGGTTTCTTCGGATGCCAGCGGCAGGCCGAGCACAACCACCAGGTGGATGATCAGTCCGAGGACGATGCCGCCAAGGACAAAAAGGAACGTGCGGATCATTGGCACGCCTCCCTTGTGATTGCGGGCATGACCGTGTCTGTCTTGCCGAGCCCGGCAAATTCAGCGGCATCGTAAAGTGTCAGGACCAGCGAAAACGTGTCGGCGGGGGCGATTTCGAGCCAGTTGCCCGGTGCCAGATGCGAACTGACGCGGACGATCGCCGAATTGTCCTCCTCGCGCACAAGTTGCGTGCTGAGCAGGTGCGTTGCGCGTCCCGCGGGCGTTATGATCGCGCCGTCTTCATTGATCGCATAAAGCGTCCAGAACGCCGCCTGAGGAGTGGTACCATCGAGCCGGTAGGTGCAGTTGCCGGAAAAGGGCTCACCGGCGCTGTCCGCATGCGCCACGAACGCGATGCCTTCGGCGACATTGAGCGCCAGTTCCGGCGTGCGCGCCAGGTAGGCCCGCGTATAAGGATCAGGCGTCGGCGTGCCGGCCGACGGCCAGGTGATCCACGGCCCAACCTGCCGGGCGCCGACGATGACGCCACGACCAAGCGCATAGTAGGAGAGGCCGAAGCCAACACCTACTGCAACGAGAATCGCCAAAAGCAGATCAAAGAGATTCTTCAACGCCTATTGCACCGCCGGCTCGGTCGTTTCAGTCAGAGCGGCGGACACGATGCTCGCTCCGCCCGCGCTGCGGGCCTGATCGAACAACAAGGACAAATCCATGAGTTTTTGCGCGGCCTGCGGCTGCAAGGTCGGCGGCCGCTCCTGCCCTGCCGTACCGTCGTCCGCCACGACGATCGCGGTGAAGGGCCTCGGTGTGAAGTCGACCCCGAAGAGCGGTTTGACCTCGATATTGGTGTGGGCGATTTCCATGAACTTCTGCCAGATCGTCGCGGGCAGTGATCCGCCGGTCACGCGATTGGTCTTGTGATAATCATCGTTGCCCATCCAGACCGCGGCGACATAGTTGCCCGTGTAACCGACGAACCAGGCGTCACGATAGTCGGACGTCGTTCCCGTCTTGCCAGCCGCAGGCACGCCATCAACCTGGGCCGCGCGGGCCGTGCCGTTGGTCACCACGTTGCGCAGGATTGAATTCATGTAGCGCGAAATCTTCTCGTCAAGCAAACGCTCGGGCGCAACCTGACGGTCATGTTCGTAGACCACGTCCCCACGCAAAGTTGTGATGCGGGTAATGCCGAACGCCGTCGCCTTCATGCCACCATTGGCGAACACGGCAAATGCCGAAGCCATGTCCAGCGGCGAGACCGACACCACGCCGAGCGGCAAAGACCGGGTGATCGGGAAATCGTTGCGAATGCCAAGGCGGTGCGCCATTTCAGCAATCGGTTCGCGGCCGGTCTTGATCGAAAGCTTGACCGGGATCGTGTTGATCGACCTTGTCAGGGCGTTCCGGAGCGTCACCGTGCCACTATAGGAATAGGCGTAGTTGTGCGGGCACCAGTTGCCGATGCAGACCGGTCCATCAACGATGGTGGTTTCGGGCGTGTAGCCTAGTTCCTCGAACGCCGTCGCATAAACGAATGGCTTGAACGAGGACCCGGGTTGCCGGTTGGGGGTGATGGCGCGGTTGAACTGGCTCTTGCCATAATCGACGCCACCGACCATGGCGCGAACCGCTCCGTCGAGATCGGTCGCAACCAGCGCGGCCTGTTCGACATTGTAGTTGCGACCCGATTCCCGGATGACCGAAGTCACGGCCTGCTCGGCATAGTCCTGCAATTGCGGGTCGATGGTGGTGCGAACAATGAAGCCGATATCGTTGGTGCCGGCGACCAGCGTCTTGGTTTCCTCAAAGGCCCAGTCCAAAAAGTAGTTGGGACTTTCGAGTTCGTCGGAATGGTCAATCGGCGTCGCCGGATGGCGCCGGGCGGCGGTGACCTGGCCCTCTGTGTAAAAGCCCGCATCTACAAGGCGATTGAGAACGACGTTGGCGCGGCCGCGGGCTGCCGCCAGATCGATATGCGGCGCATATTTGGTCGGCGCCTTGAAAAGACCTGCAAGCATGGCGGCCTCGGCCATGTCGATGTCGCGCACGGATTTGCCGAAATAATATTCCGAGGCGGCAGCGACGCCAAAATTGCCGCCGCCCATATAGGCGCGGTCAAAGTAGAGCTTGAGAATCTCGTCCTTGGTGTAGTGCGTCTCGAGCCACACGGCGAGGAACGCCTCGTTGATCTTGCGCTCGATGGTGCGTTCGGAACTCAGAAACAAGTTCTTGGCCAGCTGCTGGGTGATCGACGAGCCGCCCTGGAGGCTCGAGTCGCCCTGGGCGTTCGAAAGAATGGCGCGCAGCGTGCCGGCAATGTCGATGCCGAAATGCTCGTAGAAATGCTGATCCTCGGTGGCGATGGCTGCCTTGATCAGATAGTCGGGCAGGTCCTTGAGCTCATAGGAATTGTCGGCCCTGATACCGCGCCGCCCGATGACGTTGCCATAGCGATCAAGAAACGTGACGGCATAGTCTTCAACCGGGTTGAATTCGCCGCTCGCCGTTGCCTTGAATGCAGGCTGGGCCAACGCGGTCATCAACACCATGCCGATGGCGAAGAACGTCAGTCCGTCCGAAATAAGCTCGGTGAGAAGCCGTTTGAACCCCTGAACGTGAAAGCGCTGGAAAAAATCCTCAACCCGCTGGTAGCCGCGCCCAAGCGACTGGAAAAAGTCGTAGAGCGACGAGTCGATCAGCGCATCGGCCTGCAGCAGGCCGTCGCCCTTCTTGCGTTTTTTTCTGGTGAAAAACGGGTCTTGCACGCCTAAACCCCAACCGTCGCGCCCAACCTTTTGACTTCGCTGGAACAAAAAGCAAGTGTTTTGCCCGAGCATAGTTGACTTTGCGGCAAATGCTTGTCGCGGGCCGGAGAACCAATGACCGCCTTCTGGGAAATCAAGACACTGGAGGAAATGTCGCCTGAGGAATGGGAGTCGCTGTGTGACGGCTGCGGGCGCTGCTGCCTGCTCAAACTCGAGGATGAAGACACGGGCGAAACCTACACCTCCAACGTGCGCTGCAAGCTCCTTAACGGTCACACCTGCCGGTGCACCGACTATGCCAACCGGCAGGACCTTGTGCCTGACTGCATCCGCCTCGACCCTGAAGCGGTCAGGACGCTTGGATGGATTCCGAAGACCTGCGCCTATCGCCGGGTGGCTGAGGGACGCGGCCTGGCCTGGTGGCATCCGCTGGTTTCGGGAACGAAACAGACCGTGATCGATGCCGGCATTTCGGTCAGGAGCCGCACCGTTTCGGAAACGGAGGTCAAGCCCGGCGAATGGGAAGACCACGTCGCCGAATGGCCATCGTTCGACCCGGACGAGTAGACGTTTCAAGAACTTATCCCCGCGTCACGGTCCGGGTGTAGGTTTCAGGCATGGTCGATGAATTGCGGCCGATGCAGGCAACCCCGACCGACATCCCATGGCATCCACATCGAGCGCCGCGAACCGGCGGCGGCTGATCCACCGTCTCGAGATGCTGCTCGAAAAACAGGTCACCGAAATGGAAAATGGAACGCTCGACCAGGGACCCGACAAGGAAATCGCCTTGCTCGGAACGCTGGCTCGCACCCTCGAAAAACTGATCGAACTCGACGAGAAGCAGAAGCCGGCCAAAACCCGCAAGCCGGCCAATATCGAAATGGCGGAGTTGCGGAAGAAACTTGCGGACCGAATACGGGCGCTTGAAAGCAAGCCGGCTTGAAGCCCGACACCGCGGAGGGCCTCGTCGCTCGGCTAAGCGACGATGAAGTCCGGGCACTGGTTCATGACTGGCGAACCTGGGCACGGCCCGAACAATTGCCGCCCGAGGGCGACTGGCTGACCTGGCTGCTGCTCGGTGGGCGCGGTTCTGGAAAGACACGCGCCGGCGCCGAATGGGTGCAGGAACTTGCCTGGTCCGATCCGCCGGTCACGCCGATTGCGCTGGTCGCCGAGACGCTCAACCAGGCTCAAAGCGTCATGGTCGAGGGCGTGTCGGGAATTCTGAACACTGGGCAGCAGGACCGGCGACCGAAATTCGATGCCGGCCGCAATGCCCTGATCTGGCCGAACGGGACGGTGGCGCGGCTGATGTCGGCGAGCCAACCCGAGAGCTTTCGCGGTCCGCAATTTGCCGCCGCCTGGTGCGATGACCTACATCGTCGCGCTTGCCATGCTCGCGGCAGGGCTGGCGCAACTTGCGGGTGTGGACCTGCCCGGGTTCGAAGACAAGTCGGCGCTCAACCTTGTGTTTGACGCTCTTGCAGTCATTTTCCTGCGTCATGGTGTGGCCAAGCTTGCTTAGACGCGGCGAGTGGCGTGCGGGTTCAAACAAATCGTTCATTTTCAGTTCAGGCGCGCGAACATAGGGTGCGTCCATGATGAACACGCACCCCTTTCGAAAAATGGCCGCTGCTGCGCTACTCGGACTCATGACGCTCGGATTTGCCGGGGCCGCGTCGGCCCAGGCTGTGGATCAGTGCGTCTCCAATGCCGACGCAAATGCGGCGGTCCGCTCTGGACAGATTCTCAAGCTGCCCCAGGCGCTCAATGTTGCCGGCGTGCAGCGCAGTGCCCAGGTGCTCAACCAGCAGGTCTGCTACGTCGACGGCCAGCTTGCCTATGTGCTGAGCGTCCTCGAAAGCTCGGGTGAGACACGCCAATTGATCTTGCATGGCAGCGACGGAACTCCCTACAATTAGTCTTGCGACGGGTTCGGGAGGTCATCATGCGTGTTCTGGTTGTCGAAGACGACAAGGATCTCAATCGCCAGATCAAGGATGCGCTCTCTGAGGCCGGTTACGTGGTCGACGTTGCCTTCGATGGCGAGGAAGGCCACTTTCTCGGCGATACCGAACCCTATGACGCGGTTGTCCTCGATATCGGCCTGCCACAGATGGACGGGCTGAGCGTTCTTGAAGAGTGGCGCCGCAACGACCGGAAGATGCCGGTTCTCCTGCTGACCGCGCGCGACCGCTGGTCCGACAAGGTGCAGGGGATCGACGCCGGAGCCGACGATTACGTGGCCAAGCCCTTTCATATGGAAGAAGTGCTGGCCCGAATCCGCGCCTTGGTGCGCCGCGCCGCGGGCCACGCCTCCAACGAGATCGAAGTCGGTCCGGTTCGCCTCGACGCCAAGGCGGGCCGGGTGACGGTCGACGGCAAGGCACTCAAGCTGACCTCCCACGAATTCCGCCTGCTCGCCTATCTCATCCACCACAAGGGCGAAGTCATTTCCCGGACCGAGCTGACCGAGCATCTCTACGATCAGGACTTCGACCGCGATTCCAACACGATCGAGGTCTTTGTCGGCCGCCTGCGCAAGAAGCTGCCGGACAATTTTATCGAAACCGTTCGGGGTCTGGGCTATCAGATCACCGGCGGGTAGGGCCGTCCGATGGGCAGAGGCTCGATTGCAGCGCGGCTGTTTGCCCTTTCGGCCGCGTGGCTTGTTATCGCGCTTGTCGCGACCGCGTTCCTTCTGACCGAACTCTATTCGCGCGCGCTCGACGCCGCGATGATCGACAATCTAAATTTCAATCTTGAAACCCTGGTCGGACGCACGCTGAACGAACAGGATGTCGCAAGTGCCTCTCTGCAGGCCGCCGATCCGCGGTTCGAACGCACAGGTTCGGGTTATTATTGGGAAATTCGAACCGAGGGCGGCATTGTCGTCAACACGTCCAAATCGCTTCTTGGCTCTATCCTGCCTGCCGTTGACTCAACGTTCGACGAGTCCGGACGCCGGAGCGCGGTCGCCCGCGACGATTTCGACACCAATATCCGCATCGTCGAACGGCGAATCGGCCTGCCGTCGGGAACCTATCTGTTCGCGGTCACCGGCAATCTCGATGAAAATACCGCGCTGACCGACAACTTCCGATGGCAGGCCATTCTCGTGCTGGTTGCCGTCGGCGCGGCACTTGCCGTCATGTCGGCGCTCGTGGCGCGGGTGGCGCTTCGGCCGGTCGAAAAGCTCCGCTCCGAGATGGAAGACGTGCGCGACGGCACGAATTCCGAGATCGCCGGACAATATCCGCGCGAGCTCGCGCCCTTGGCACAGGAAGTCAACGAGTTGCTGCGCTCAAACGCCCAGATCGTTGAACGCGCGCGGGCCCAGGTCGGCAATCTGGCGCACGGGCTCAAAACACCGCTTGCCGTGCTGCGCAACGAAGCGGAAAGCCGGAGCGAACCGCTGGCACTCGCTGTCCGCGAGCAGACGAACCGCATGACGGATATCGTTTCGACTTATCTAGATCGGGCGCGGCTTGCCGCACGCACCGCCGTGGTTGGCAAGCGGGCCGACGCCCAGCAGACGCTCACGCGCCTCGTGCGCGTCATGCAAAAGATCCATCCCGATCGCCAGCTCATGCTGAACGAGGTTGCGCCATTGTGGTTTCGTGGCGACGAAGCCGACTTCGAAGAAATCGCCGGCAACCTGCTCGACAACGCATGCAAGTTCGCAAAAAATACCGTTGAGGTCAGCCTGCGGGCACATCCGGAAGGACGGCGGCAGATACGCCTCTTGATCGACGATGACGGACCTGGCCTTACCGAAGCAGAACGGCATCAGGTTCTCCGTCGCGGCGTCAGGCTGGACGAAAAGGTTCAGGGCAGCGGGCTGGGCCTCGACATCGTCAAGGAGTTGATCGACATCTATGGTGGTACGCTGCAGCTTGGCCCGTCCGACCTGGGCGGCTTGTCGGTGACGCTCGATCTTCCTGCCGCAAAATCACCATCTTGAGACCGGATAGGGGGGCCGGCCCAGTTTCCCGGATTGTTCATGTCGCCTCGTCTGCAACTGCCTTTGACTTTTGTGCTTCTCGCTACCTTGTCCGGGTGCATGGGCGGAGGCATGCCCGCATCAAATAGCGGGCCATACTTCGGCGCGAGCACGCAGCCCACCGATCAACAGACGGTCGCGGCGCTTCCAACGCTGCCTCAAGCGGCTTCGACCGCTGTCTCCGTTTCGTCGGTTGACGCTCAGTTGCAGTCCTTCATCGACCCGGCCGCGCTCGCCAAGATGTCCGACAAGGACAAACAGGAGGCAGCGAGCGCGCAATATTTCGCCATGCAGACTGGCCGGCCCGGCGCGCCGCGCTATTGGAGCGGCGATAGCGGCGCCAAAGGGGCCGTCACGGTGGGCCCATTCGTGCGGGTCAACGAGCGCGACTGCCGCGAATTCCAGCACACCGTAACCATCAATGGCACCGACTACGCCAAGTCGGGAACAAGCTGTCGCGAAGATGGAAACTGGCTGGTCGCGGAAAGCTGATTTCCCCGGGCGCCACGCGGTTCTGGTTCCCGTTTTCGAACAATGATTTGTTTACGCGACTTCACCTAAAATAGACGCCAGTCCGCTTAACTCGCGTCAATCATGAATGTAGCTGCCACCAGCCCCTTGCCGGGCGCGAACAAGACCCACGCTGCGGGCGACCCCGCGGCGGCGCAGCTCGTCACACCTGAGGTCACACCCCGCCAGATCGTGACACATCTGATCGGCCCGGTTCTGATCGACGGGCCGGACCTGGTCTATTGCGAAGGCGCGATCCGCACCGAGGCGGCCATTGCCGCCTGGAACTGGATGGTGCGCGACATCGATCCTCAACTTCCCAGTTATGCCGCCATTGCGCTGAAGCCGGGCACGCCCATCGGCACCGATGAACGATTTGCGCGGCTGCTCGGAGACCTCGTCGCGGCCCAGCACCGGACAGCGAGCGAAAGCCCAGCTGCCCTGCACCGCCTTGGCGTTCAGCTGGGCGGCGAGTACATGCTCGAAATGCTCCCCGCCTTCCAGTCGGCGCTGCGCAACCTCAAGCTCATTCACCAGGCGGCTCATTTCGGCAAGACGCTCAATGGAATCACGGACCGCCATGCGCTTGCGGTGACGCTCAAATCCCTGCCGGTAGAGGACCATCTGCTGACCATGCAACTGGCGCTTGCCGCCGTGGGGCAGGTAACCAACCCGCAGGTAGTCGGCGAAGGCATCATTGTCGCGGCTGGCGGCAGCCAGCCGGCCCGTGTGCAGCAGGCGGGACTGAAATCATTCGTCGACGCCATCATCGCGCACGCCCAGCATCAGATCGGCAATCTCAAGAGCGCTCGTGGCCACTTCACCGACATCGACCTTTCCTGCCGGGTCATCGGCCGGTTCCACAAACTAATGCGTGCCATCGCTCCCATTGTCGAAGAAGATCGCCGGTCATTCTGGTATGCCAACGTCACGCGCCTTGTCGGCCACCTGAGCGACCTGCTCAGGCCCCGCATCGAAGAAGTCGATGCGCAAATCCGGCGTGGATTGCGTCCGGCCCGGCTGGGCACCGATGCGCTCGACCGCGACGGCCTCCTCGACGCACTCAACAGCATGTATCTGCTTCAGGCGGCACGCGACGCCCGAGAATCCCTTGCCCTCAACCAGGCAATCGAGACCGCCTGGCTGCATACGGGACAGACCTGCGAGGTGCTCGGCACCCGGCTGCTGGACCGTCTGCGCGAACACCCTCATGATACCGTCACCCAGGATCGCGTCAGCTTTTGCGCGAAGATCGCAGCCGTACGCTTTTCCCAGGAATATGCCGAAGTTCTGGAGCGGGCGCGGGACTCGATCATGCGCAACGGCACGACCGGGACGGATATCTGACGCCAAATCCCGCCTGACGTGTGTCAGCCACCTGATGGTGGCTGTTCCGCCGCGGCTTCCGTGATACCGGAATCTGCGGGCGTGTCTGCGGCCGGGCGGTCTGGCGCTGGCGCGGGGTTTTCGACTGAGCATGCGATCGACCGGTCGCCCAGGCGCGCGACGCAGGTTTCAAGCGGCGGCTCCTGCGTGGCAAGAAGCGCCTCGGCAGTGTGATCCGAGGTCGAGATCACCACGCCAACCGCCTGACGCGGATCCTTGTCCCGGCCGCTCTGAAACAGAAGTGCTCCACGCGCCAATGCGCCGGTTTCCGCCTTCAGGCGGACCGTAGCCGTGCCACCACCAAGTCGCACACGCCACACGCCCGGAATGAAGTTCTCACCCAGCATGTCCGGACCGGGATACGCGGCTTCATCGCCAAGGTTGGCGGGCAAATCGCCATAGCTGTGTTCATCGATCTGCACCTCGATGAACTCGACCGGAATCTCTCCAGCGCGAACCTTTGCCGTCAGATCGAAGAGATCGGTCGTATTCTGTTCCTGCCAGGCCTTGTCGTCTCCGCCGAAAAAGCTCCGCGCCGCACTGCCAATGCCGCGCGCCGGCTTCGGTCTATCGTGCCGGACAAACGAGCGGGACAGACTCAGAAATGGTGCCGGTCTTTTGTCATCGAATGCAACGACCGCATCGGTCCCATCGGGCGATTCGGGCGCCATGTCAGGATCGAGGGCCGCGTCCGGCGCACCATCGGGCAAGCCGGCGAACACGATGCCGTCGAGGCGGCCACGCGGCCAGAGCTGGCGATAACTGTCGTTCCAGGAGACCGAACCGCCCGCACGAACCCAAAGGTCGAGATCGGGCTGCTGGCCACCATAGGTCACCAGGGCATCGACCGAAATGACGGCAGATGGAGAACTTTCTCCGGAGGTGCTGGCCGCGAGGGCGACCTGCACCTGTCCCTTGACGGCGTCCAGCGAATGGATGCGCGTGGCGGTGGTGATCCCGACCCCGTATGCCTTGAGAAAATCGATATATCTCGATTGCGGCGCGGGCCGAAGGTCGACGACCTTCTCGACTTTGATCCCGTGTTCGGCGAAACGGAGCGCGAGCCCCAGTCCCGCATTCCCGATCGTTGCGAGCGCAATGCGCGCGCCCGGCGCCAGCGCATGGTCTCGAAGGAGGCGGAACGCGTCCGTGGCGCCGACCACTCCAGGCGAACGATTGCCGAGAAAGGGCAGGGGTAGTTCCTTGTAACCCGTTGCCAGAACGATCCGCTTGGCCCGAATGGTCAAAAGGTGCGACCGATCCGTTTCCTGCCCGCCGAAACCGACCGCGCGGGCGAAACCGGGGGAAATCCGGCTGACGCGAAGGCCAGTCCGCACCTTGATCAGCGGAATGCCTTCGACCATTTCAACGAGGCTTTGCAGAGCCTCATTTGCGCGCATGCCGCCCCAGCCCTGACCGGTGAGCAGTTGCGATCCACCGAGTTCGTCACGCATTTCGAGAACGAGAACATCCGCACCCTGGTCGGCAGCGTCGAGCGCTGCCCCGAGCCCGGAGACGCCGCCGCCAATCACCAGCACTTCGGTCTCCGCTTCTTCGTGAGAGACCGTCGTCAGATCGAAATTGCGCGCATCGAGCGGGATCATCGGCAACGGCCCGCCGAGTTTCAATCCGAACCCAGGGGGCGCTTTCGAAACGGCATGGCCCAGCCGTGCGGCAAATTTTTTCCCGCGACTTGGCGGCGCCTGTTCGTCTCGCTCCCTGATCGTCCAGTATTCGCCGCCGTCGCGGGCGCGAAGTTCACAGCAGCCGAACCGCTTGAAGCGTGCACCGTCGACGGTCCAGACGTCAGGGGCGAGGTCGCGCGACACGCCGATCCTTTCGCCCTCGAACGCCCCAAGCTCGGAAACACCGTTGGCGAGCGCAGCGGAAAAAACCGTGTCACCGGCGAAGGCCTGCATCGCGACCCCGTCAAGCGTGAAACGGAGCGGCCTTGTCCGGTCGATCAGGCTGCCGGAAAAGCGGTTGTCGGCGGGAGACTCAACGCGCACAAACATCACGATATTCCGGCAGGCAGAGAGAGTGGCAACACGAGGTCACCCGTTCTGCTTTGACGTGCGGCGTCGGGCGCGATCGACTGGAAGAGGCGTTCTTCGTCACGGGTAGGCGCATCGGCGATGAGGCGCGCAAGCGCCGGCGCGAAGAATGGTCCGGCAAGCCCGAAACCCGCGATCACGAACGGCCGCGCCGAACCCCCGCGTCCCGCCAGCGGACCGCCGCCGCGAACCGAAATGGTCGTCCGGCTGCTCATCGCTGTGATGTGGCGCACGTCGAATTCGGGAAGGAGCCGCACAGCCGTTGCGAGTGCCGCATCGCGCCCGCCGGAAATCCCGACGATCCGGGCAAACCGCCCCGAGGCAAACTGTCGAAGGTCGAACTCCGGAACGTAGAGTTCGCCGCGTTCCTTGCCCCTTTGCGAAAGTCCGATGACGCTGTCCTGACCGAACGCGAAGCTGGAAGCGAGGAGATCTGAAGGCGAGAAATTGGCGATGGCTTCATTGTCGACCAAAACGATGCGTTTGGCGCGATAGGTCTGCCCGTTCGCGCTGATGTCGCCGCCCCCCGACGCACCGAACCCAAGCGAAAGGCCGCCAATATCGGTCAGGGAAATGTCCGCCGAACGGCCCGTTTCGCGAAACTTCAGCCAGAACCGGGCGGGGTCGAACATGCTGACACCACGCACCACGCACCCTGCCGTGCTTCCACGCACCTGCCGCGAAGAAACCGACTCGCTTTCCTGCCCGTAAAAGCGCGCCATTTGGGTGACATGATCGAGCGCCTGCGCACCCGCGGCGCTGACCGCACCCAGATGCAGGTCGCGGCGGCGGACGAGCCAGCGCCCGCCAATGTCGGCGATGAGGCGCTGCCCGTCATCCCGGCACGCACGCAACACATGCCAGGCGTTGGCATTGAGGAAGAACCCAAAACTCGCTGGCATGTCGCGCGCCAGGCGATAGGGACGGGAGCGGTCGGTGACGAGCAACACGCTCTTGCGGTGGTCCCGAACGAGCGAAATCGCAAGCAGCGCCGCCAAAACGCTCGTGCCAATGATCGCGACGTCCCGTTCTTCCACGCCCGCCTGTTCCTTCCGATTTTTTTCGCGTGGTGCGACATCTCGGTACAATTGCGCGTTACGCGCTTGGAGCTTTGACCAATTGTTACTATTAAACCCGCCGACACAAAATCCTAATCCGGTAGGGTCAATTGACATTCTGGCTTCTCGCGGCTGCGCTGTGTGCCCTGGTGCTCGTCACCCTGTGGCTTTCGGCGCGCCAGGGCGCGCGTGTTGCCCGACCTGATGACGGCCAGGGTGGCGAGCGGGCTTTGTTTCGTGCCCGGCTCAAGGACATTGAAACCGACCTCGACATGGGCCGGATGGGTGAAGCGGAGGCGGAATCGGCCCGCGCCGAACTGGCCCGTGAAGTGATGCGCCTGGAAGATACGAGCCACGTTTCGCACCACCCGGCGGGTCGCAAGCAATGGGCCGTGATGGGACTGACTGTGCTGCTGGTGCCGGTCCTGGCGTTCTGGGTCTATTCAGAACTCGGCCGCCCGGAGCTGCCATCGCTGCCATTGGCCGCGCGGCCCGAAGCGCAGATCGGCAATCTCAGCTTCGAGGAGGCCATTTCACGCGTCGAGGCGCGCATGCAGCAGGATCCGTCCGATGTGCGCGGCTGGCAGGTGCTCGGCCCCGCCTACATGCAGCTTGAGCGTTTTGGCGACGCCGTCAACGCATTTGGACGTATCAACGCCCTGTCCGAGCCAACCGCGGCGACCCTGACCGACGAGGCCGAGGCCCGGATCATGTTCAACAACGGGCATTTCGATACCGACATTTCGTCGCTTCTCGATCGCGCGCATACGCTCGATCCGAAGGACGTGCGCACCCTTTACTATATCGCCGGCGGCGCAACCGCGGCCGAACAATGGGACAAGGCGGAAACGGCCTGGACCGAGCTTCTCGCCCTTTCCGATGGTACCGAAGCCTGGCGGCCGGCGGCAGAACGCGGACTTCTTCTGGCCCAGAACAAGGGTGAGTTGCCCGCGGATGCAGCGCCGCCCGCCGCGCCTGCCAATGGCGGAAACCTCGACCTATCGCCAGAGCAGCGCGACATGGTTCAGGGCATGGTCGAGGGGCTGGCCGACCGGCTCTATTCTGACGGCGGCACGGTCGAGGAATGGACACGTCTCGTGCGGTCCCGGCTGGTGCTCGGCGATCTTGAAACCGCCAAACTTGACTACGAGAAAGCCATCGCCGCCCATCCGGACCCCGCCGCAAGGCAGGAACTCGACCAGCTTGCATCGGGCGCCGGATTGACCGAGGCTGCGGCTCAACCTGACACAGGCACCCAACAATGACCCGCAAACAGAAACGCCTCGCCCTGATCCTTGGGCTCCTTCTGGTGCTCGGCGTCGCCACGGCGCTCATCCTCAGCGCACTGCGTAATCAGATCGTCTTCTTCTTCTCGCCAAGCGAGCTCCTGACCCGGGGTGACGTCGCCGGCCAGTCCATTCGCGTTGGCGGCTTGGTGGAAACCGGCACCTGGGTCAAGGAAGGCGAAAACAACACCTTCACCATCACCGATGGCGACAAGGACCTCAAGATCGCGTTCACCGGCATCCTGCCAGACCTGTTCCGCGAAGGGCAAGGCATCATTGCGGAGGGAAAGCTTGGCAGCGACGGCACCTTCGTCGCTACCAACGTCCTTGCCAAACACGACGAGAAATACATTCCCAAAGAGATCGAAGACACGCTGAAACAGGAAGGCCACTGGCAGGGTCAGTAGCCATCGCTTCGCGATCGCGGGCACCAAAGGGAGCGCCACATGTCCATTGAACTCGGCCATTTCGCGATGGTTCTGGCCTTCGCCCTCGCGGCGGGACAGGCGATCGTCGGCATGCTTTTCTGGCAGCGCGACTCGGTCACGCCGATCCTGCAGCAGGCGTCGCTCCTCACTTTCATTCTGGTTGCCATTGCCTTCGCGGCCCTGTTGCAGGCTTTTGCCCTGTCCGATTTCTCGGTCGCCCTGGTCTACGAGTATTCCCATTCGCAGCAGCCGCTTCTGTTCAAGCTCACGTCGGTCTGGGGCAACCACGAGGGCTCCATGCTCCTCTGGGTTCTCATTCTGGTCATTTTCGGTGCAGCCCTTGCCGTTTTCGGGCGCAACCTGCCGACCGATCTCGCCAACCTGACCCTGACCGTGCAATCGGCCATGATTGCCGCCTTTTCCGGCTTCATTCTTTTCACCTCGAATCCGTTCCTCAGATTGTCTCCGGCACCGCTTGAAGGTCGCGACCTCAATCCGGTCCTGCAGGACATCGGCCTCGCCATTCACCCGCCGCTTCTCTATCTCGGCTATGTCGGGCTATCGGTCTGTTTCGCCTTCGCAGTGGCCGCGCTTGTGTCCGGACGCATCGATGCAGCCTGGGCGCGCTGGGTGAGGCCATGGACTCTGGCCAGCTGGATGTTCCTGACCCTCGGCATCGCCATGGGCTCATACTGGGCCTATTACGAGCTTGGCTGGGGTGGCTGGTGGTATTGGGACCCGGTCGAGAACGCCTCCTTCATGCCCTGGCTCGCCGCAACGGCGCTCCTTCATTCCGCGCTCGTCATGGAAAAGCGCAACGCGCTCAAGGTCTGGTCGATCTTTCTGGCGATCGTCGCCTTTTCCTTAAGCTTGCTCGGCACCTTCCTCGTCCGCTCGGGTATTCTGACGTCGGTCCATTCCTTTGCCTCCGACCCGACGCGCGGCATCGTCATTCTCGCAATTCTTGCCGTTATCATTGGTGGCGCTTTTGTGCTGTTCGCGCTTCGCGCCAATGCGCTGAAGGCCGGCGGCGTGTTCGCGCCCATCAGCCGGGAAGGGGCCCTGGTGCTCAACAATCTCTTCCTCGCCACGGGTGTCGTTGCCGTGTTCGTCGGCACGCTCTATCCGCTGCTTCTCGAAGCCATGGACGGTCAGCGCATCTCCGTGGGTGCGCCCTTCTTCAATCTCACCTTCGGCGCCCTGATGGTTCCTCTCGTGCTGCTGGTGCCTTTTGGACCCTATCTGCCATGGAAACGCGCCGATCTTTCTGGCGTCGTCCAGCGCATGGTCTGGGCCATGGCCGCGACGCTGGTGGTCTGGCTGATCGTGGCGTTCACGCTCCAGTCCGGCGCGACGCTGACGACACTTGGCCTGCTGCTCGGTACTTGGATCGTCGTCGGAGCAGCTGCCGACATCCTCGACCGCATTCGCCTCGGGCGAATCCCCCTCGGTGAAAGCATGCGCCGCCTGACGGGGTTGCCCCGCACCGCCTGGTCGACCGCCATTGCCCATTTCGGCCTCGGCGTTTCCATCCTCGGCATCGTCATCGTCTCATCGTTCCAGACGGAGAACATCACGACGCTGAAGGCCGGAGAAAGCCTCGAAATCTCGGGCTACACCGTCACCCTGTCCGGTTCCAAGACCTATCAGGGACCAAACTATGTCGGCGACGCGGTGGGCTTTGCCATCGTCACACCGGGCGGTTCCAACGCCGAGGCGGTGTCCGAGAAGCGCGTCTACACGGCCCAGCGCATGCCGAGCACCGAAGCGGCGATCACCAATTTCGGCTTTTCGCAGCTTTATCTGGCCATCGGCGACCAGGACGAAAGTGGCGCCTGGGTCGTTCGCGCCTGGTTCAAGCCCTATGTGACCCTTGTCTGGATCGGCGCCCTCATCATGGCTGCTGGCGGGCTTCTGTCCCTGACGGACCGGCGGCTGCGCATCGGCGCACCAAAACCGGCGCGCACCCGCCAGAAAGCCGAAGCCGCATGATGCGCCGCCTGGCCCTGGTTCTGACCTTCCTCCTCATGCTCGCGGCGCCGGCCTTCGCAGTCCAGCCCGACGAGGTTCTGGCCGATCCCGCGCTTGAGGCGCGCGCCCGGGCCATTTCGGCGCAGCTCAGGTGCCTCGTCTGCCAGAACCAGTCAATCGATGATTCCGAGGCCGATCTCGCCCGCGACCTTCGGCTGTTGGTGCGTGAACGCCTCGTTGGCGGCGACACCGACGGTGAAGTGTTGCAGTATCTGGTCAATCGCTACGGGGAATTCGTGTTGCTCCGGCCGGTATTCGCGCTGCACACCCTCATTCTATGGGTTGCAGCGCCGCTGGTCCTCGCGGGAGGCGCCATCGGTCTGGTGATCTGGGTGCGGCGGCGGCCAAAATCAGGTCGGTCTAATGCAAGTGCTGGACCGACGGACGAGGAATTGGCGGCTCTGGCACGCCTGACCGACCAGAGCAAGGACGCCTGAACGGGCGAGCAACCGGGCTTGCCGAACCCCGAGCGCCCGGCTAACAGGCGCCCATGGGTGACCTTCTCTCCTTCATCGTCCCGCCCGGGCTCGATCTATTCCAGTCTCTGCTGCTGATCGGTGTCAGTTTTGTCACCTCGGCCATCACCGCCACCTTCGGCCTTGGCGGCGGCTCCGCCATGATCGCGGTGATGAGCCTGATCATGACCCCGGCTGTCGTCGTGCCCGTGCATGGGGCCGTCCAGCTCGGCTCGAACGCGGGCCGCGCCATGTTGCGGCGCGACTACATCCAATGGAATTTCGCCGGCTGGTTCGTGCTCGGCAGCGCCATTGGCGCGGCCGTCGGCGGCGGCATTGCCCGGTTCCTGCCCGAGGATTGGTTCCGCGCCGCTATCGCCCTGTTCATCCTTTATTCGATCTGGGCTCCGAAGCCGGTCTTCAAGGCTTCGGGCAAACCCTCATACGTCGTGGCCGGCACCTTCACCTCCGCCGTCGGCATGGTGGTCGGCGTTTCTGGACCGTTGGTCATTTCCTTCCTGAGGCATCTGACCGACCGCCGCGAGATCGTTGGCACCCACGCCTTCCTGATGTCAATGCAGAATACCTTCAAGCTCATCACCTTCATGGCGCTTGGCTTCGCCTTTCACGACTATTTGATCCTGATCCTTTTGATGGTCGCGACGGGCTATGCCGGCACGCACATGGGCTCGTTCTTCCTCGACAAGCTACCGGAAACCGTGTTCCGCTGGGCCTTTAGGCTCATTCTGACGGTCATCGCGCTCGATCTTTTGCGGCGCTCGTTCTTTGGCGGCTGATCGCCGCGTCACCGTTCGGCCACGTTCCTTACCGGAATTTAATGTCGGTGAAATCCTCCGGAAAGGTGACCGCTCCTAACGCTTTGAGCAGTCGACCAAACAGGAGAGGTCTTCATGTCCCTTGCGTTCAAATCCACCACCAAAAGGCTGCTTGGCGCGATTTCGCTGGCCGCAGTCATGGCTGCCGGCGGCTTTTACGCCGCGACCCTGACCGCACCGGCGGCGGTTGCCCAGGTCACGGTGCAGGCAGGCGCGCCTTCAAGTTTCGCTGATCTCGTCGAGGCCGTGAACCCCGCTGTCGTCTCCGTAAATGTCAGCGGCACGCGCCAGATGCGCCAGTTCGGCCCGAACTTCCAGTTCCAGTTCCCCGATCTACCGGAAGATCATCCTTTCCGCGATCTGTTCCGCCAGTTCGGTCAGCAATTCGGCGACGGTCAGGGCCAGCCTCAGACCCAGGAATTCGAGGCGGCAGGCTCCGGCTTTGTCATCTCCGCCGATGGCTACATCGTGACCAACAACCATGTTGTTCAGGACGCCGACAAGGTCTCCGTGACCTTCAACGACGGCACCGAGAAACCTGCAACCATTGTGGGCACCGACCCGCGTACCGACCTTGCCCTGCTCAAGGTCGATGACGGCAACAGTCTCACCTACGTTGATTTCGCCACGGACCCCGTGCGGGTCGGCGACTGGGTGGTGGCCATCGGCAATCCATTCGGTCTCGGCGACACCGTTACGGCGGGAATCGTTTCCGCCCGTGGCCGCGATATCACCCCGAATTCCTACGGTGACTACATTCAGATCGACGCGGCCATCAACCGTGGCAATTCCGGCGGCCCGGCCTTCAACCTGAGCGGCCAGGTGGTTGGCGTCAACACGGCCATTTTCTCGCCGAACGGTGGCAATGTCGGCATAGCCTTCGCGATTCCGGCTGCAACGGTCGAGCAGGTGATTTCCGAGCTCAAGTCCAACGGATCCGTGACCCGCGGCTTCCTCGGCGTGCATCTTCAGGACCTTGATCAGGCTCTGGCCACTTCGATTGGCCTCGACAAGCCTGAAGGCGCCATGGTCACTCAGCCGGTCGATGGCAGTCCTGCGGCGATTGCCGGCATCAAGCCGGGTGACGTCATCACGGCGGTCAACGGCAAGCCGATCAAGGACTCGCTCGACCTGACCCGCACCATTTCGCGCCTCGACCCAGGATCGGACGCCAGCGTCGACGTCTACCGTCAGGGCCAGACGATCAACTTCAAGGTCGTTCTCGACACCCTGAACGAACAGGCCCAGGCCGCATTGTCGCAGCCAGCCGAACCGGCCCCGCCGCCGCTTCCCCAGCAGCTTGGCCTCGAACTAGCACCCAATGATGGTGGCGGTCTCGTGGTTCAGGGTGTCGCAGACGGCTCAATCGCGTCGCAGACCGGATTCTCTGCAGGTGACGTGATCGTCGAAGCTGACAACCAAACGCTCGCCAGCGTGTCGGACTTCGAACAGATCGTGGGTGCGGCCAAATCCTCCGGCAAGGAAGCGGTGTTCCTGAAGGTCCTCCACAACGACCAGACTGTCTTCGTCGGCCTGCCCATCTCCCAGTAGGCCGACCCTCCACGCCGCCCGCGCAATTTCCCCCCTTGTGCGCGGGCGGCGTTGTTCTTTTGCATAGGCGGGCATAGATAGGTTCCATGAAGATTCTGCTTGTCGAAGACGATACGGAAGCGGCCAAGTATCTGGTGCAGGCGCTCGATGAAGCCGGCCACGTCACCCACCATGCCGCCGACGGTGAAACCGGCATGGCGATGGCAGAAGGCATGGACTACGACGTGATGATCATCGACCGGATGCTGCCGCGCCGCGACGGCCTGTCGATCATCGAATCACTTCGCGCCCAGAACGACAACACGCCGGTTCTCATTCTTTCCGCCCTCGGTGAAGTCGACGATCGTGTCTCTGGGCTGAGGGCAGGCGGCGATGACTACCTCACTAAGCCCTATGCCTTTACCGAACTGCTCGCCCGCATCGAAGTTCTGGCGCGCCGTGCCAACCCTGCCGAGGCCGACACCAAGTATGCCGTTGGCGACCTTACTCTCGACCGGCTGGCCCGCACCGTTGACCGGGCAGGGGAAAACATCCTGCTGCAGCCGCGCGAATTCCGCCTGCTCGAATATCTCATGCGCCATGCCGGGCAGGTCGTGACCCGCACCATGCTTCTCGAAAATGTCTGGGACTATCATTTTGACCCCCAGACAAACGTCATCGACGTTCACATGTCGCGTCTGCGCGCCAAGATCGACCGGGGCCACGACAATCCGCTGCTGCACACGATCAGAGGCGCTGGATATATGATCCGTGAATAGCCTCTGGGGGCGCATCTCGTCCCTTTGGCGCACCACCACCGTGCGCCTCACGGCGATTTTCATCGCCATCTTCATGGTCTTTTCCGTCGTTTTGCTTGGCTACACGGCCTTCCAGGTTTCATTTGCCATTCAACGCCAGCAGGCCGACGCAATCGCTCGGGAAACGGGCCAATTGGTTCAGCTCGATGCCCAGCGCGGCATTCGCTCCGTTGCCATGGCCGTTCAGCAGCTGAGCCAGCGGCCGGGACCCGGCATCTACTATCTCGGCGATGCCTCCGGCCAGATGATCGTCGGCAACGTGTCCGATTTTCCGCCCAACATCCTCCTTGCACCGGGCCAGTATTCCTTCAGCTACAACCGCAACGTCGACCTCGAAAACGCCGGTGGCCGCGATGAGGGCGGATACGCAGTCGTGCAGACCACGCTTCTCGAAAACGGATTCAGGCTCGTTGTCGGACGCGACGTTGTCGAGCGGCAGGGGTTCACCGCCATCATTTTCGGCTGGCTCGGGATCGGCATTGTCGGCATTCTCGTCCTGTCCGCCCTCGCCGGCGGCATCACCGCCAATCGCGTCATCAAGCGCATCGGCTCGATCACCGCGACTTCCTCGAAGATCATGTCCGGCAACCTGTCGGAGCGTGTTCCGATCACGCGCCGGAATGACGAGTTCGATGATCTCGCCCGCAGCCTCAACGCCATGCTCGACCGCATCGAGCAATTGCTACAGGGCCTCAAGGACGTGACCGACAATGTGGCTCACGATCTCAAGACGCCGCTGACGCGCCTGCGCAACCGCGCACAGGCTGCACTCGGCGAAAAGGCCGGCGAGGAGGAGCGGCGGCAGACCCTTGAGGGCGTGATCGAGGAAAGCGATCAGCTGATCCGCACCTTCAACGCCCTGCTGCTCATTGCGCGCGTCGAGGCCGGCACACCGTCTGGCGCATTTTCGACGGTCAACCTGCGCGATGTCATTGCCGATATTGTCGAGCTCTATGAACCGGTTGCCGACGAGGCGGGTGCGCGCCTGACCTGGTCGGCAAACGAAAGCATCTCGCTCGAAGCGAACCGGGAGCTGCTCGGCCAGGCGCTTGTGAACCTCATTGAAAACGCCATAAAGTACGGTGTCCGGCGCCCAGCGGCCGAGGGAGACAATGGTGCCGACAGACCGAACAGCGTCATCGATGTCAGGTCCTACGCGGGCGCCAGCGAGATCTTCATCGAAGTCTGCGACAACGGGCCGGGCGTTCCCGAAAACGAGCGGGAACGCGTGCTGCAGCGCTTCGTGCGGCTGGAAAAAAGCCGCACTGAAAGCGGCTCGGGTCTCGGGCTGTCACTGGTGCAGGCCGTCGCCCACTTGCACAAGGGCGAACTCAAGCTTCTCGACAATTCGCCGGGCCTCTGTGCCAGGCTCGTCCTGCCGCGAAAGCGCTGACCGGACCGGGTGGGCTGGCTGGCCATGATCCGTTTGCCCAACACCGCCGCGCCGCTGCCGCCCCGCGTGCTGGACACGTTTCCCGAACTCGACGGTCGTGCGACGGCTTTCTGGTCCAACCTTGCGACCATTCTCGCCATCTCTCCATTTCTCGCCGAAGCCGCCGTCCGCGAACCCGATCTCGTCCGCGCTCTGGCCGAAGGAGAGGACGCCGACCTGCGCTTTGACGCGCTTATGGAGGAGGCACGGACGCTCGCGGTTCACCCAGACACCGTCGAGGAGACCGGGCGCCGATTGCGCGCGATCCGCCGGTCAGTAGCCCTTCTCGCGGGAATTGCCGAAATCTCGGGCATCTGGACCACGAGGCGTTGCACCGCGGCCTTGAGTGCGTTTGCCGACGCGGCGGTCGAGGCGGCCCTTTCCACACTCCTCGCAAGACAAGTGGAAAAGGGCGTGCTCAAGCCGGATGCTGCGCCCGACAATTGCGGACTTGCCATTTTCGCCCTCGGCAAGCTCGGCGGAAGCGAACTCAACTTCTCGTCCGATATCGACATCGTTGCCTTTTTCGATCCCGATGCCGCGCCCTTGGCCGACGCGGGCGAAGCCACCAAGTTCTTTTCGCGCCTGATGCAGAACCTTGGCAATCTCCTCACCGAGCGGAATGAATTCGGCTACATCTTCCGCACCGATCTGCGCCTCAGACCCGATCCGGGATCGACCCCAGTCGCCCTGCCGGTTGATGCGGCCCTGACCTACTACGAGGCGCGCGGCCAGAACTGGGAACGCGCCGCCTGGATCAAGGCCCGCCAATGCGGTGGTGACCGCACGGTCGGTGACCGCTTCCTCAAGGATCTTGTTCCGTTCATCTGGCGCAAACATCTCGACTTCGCGACGATTGCCGACATCCAGGCGATGAAGCGGCAGATCAACATCTCCAAAAGCGTCGGCGGCCAGCGCCTGGCCGGCCACAATGTGAAACTGGGGCGGGGCGGCATTCGTGAGGTCGAATTCTTCGTCCAGACCCAGCTCCTGATTGCCGGCGGGCGCGACCTCGGCCTCCGGGTCAAATCGACCGAAGAGTCTTTGGCCGCGTTGGCGAAGGCTGGCTGGATCAACGCCAGGACCAAAACGGAACTTGGCGCCGCCTACTGGTTTTTGAGGGCGGTCGAAAATCGCCTGCAGATGATTGGGGATCACCAGACTCAGGACCTTCCGACCGAGCCTGATCGACTGGCCGAAATCGCGGCCCTGATGGGCTATTCGACGCTTGAGGCTTTCGAGGCCGCCTATCTTGAGGCGCTCGATTGCGTCGCCCGGAACTATGCCAACCTTTTCACCGAACAGGGCGAACTGTCGGCGGCGGGCGGCAACCTTGTCTTCACTGGCACTGACGACGATCCCGCCACCCTCGAAACCCTTGCGGGCATGGGTTTTGCCAATCCCGAACTTGCTTCCGCCACCATCCGCAAGTGGCATTATGGCGGTTATGCCGCGACCCGCACCAGCGCCGCCCGCGCCCATCTGACCGAACTCATGCCCGTACTTCTGACCGCGATCGGGTCGGCGCGAAACGCGGATGCGACCCTTGATCGGTTCGATCGGTTTCTGTCGCGCCTGCCTACCGGGGTTCAGCTTTTTGCGCTTTTGCGCGGTCATGCCGAACTTTGCCAGCTCCTCGTCGCCCTTCTGGCCGCCGCGCCGCGCATGGCCGATGCGGTGATCCGGCGCGCGCATGTGCTCGACGGACTGCTTGACCCGACGCGGTCCGGCGAAGTCGTCGATCCGGACGTTCTGCGCGAAAAGGTCGACCATTTTCTTGGGCAGGCGACCTCCTACGAAGACCTGATCGACCGCGCCCGCATTGTCGGGCAGGAACAGCAGTTCCTCGTTTCCGCCGGTCTCGTTTCGGGTTCAATCGACGCCCACATCGCGGCGGGCCAGTTCACCGCTCTTGCCGAGACCCTGATGAAGCGACTGTTCGCCGACGTGCGCGAGCGTTTCGCCGCGGCGCACGGCACCATTCCGGAAGCGCGGGTCGGACTTGTCGGCTTCGGCAAGCTCGGCAGTCGCGAAATGACGGCCCGGTCCGACCTCGACCTCATTCTCGTCTACGACGTGCCGGAGCACCTCGCCCAGTCCGACGGCGCAAGACCTCTCGACGCGGTCACCTACTTTGCCCGGTTGACCAACCGCTTCATCACCGCTCTTTCCGCACCGACCGCCACCGGGGTTCTTTACGAAGTCGACATGCGGTTGCGCCCCTCCGGCAACGCGGGACCCGTCGCGACATCGCTCGTTTCGTTCCGCGACTACCAGGCCAACGAAGCCTGGACCTGGGAACATCTCGCTCTCAGCCGTGCCCGCCCGATCTGTGCTGATCCCGGTTTTGCCGATGTTCTCGATGAGGCCATCATCGAAGCACTGACGCGCGATCGCGACCTTCAACAGACCCTTCGCGATGTGCTCGACATGCGGGTGCGAATGCTGCGTGACCGGCCAGCCCGCCATCCCTTCGATCTCAAGCTGGCTGACGGCGGCCTGGTCGATCTCGATTTCATTGGGCAGTCGGCCATCCTGCTTTTTGGACGAGACGACCCGGACCTGATCGCAAAGCGCCGCGACATCGGCGCGCTGCTCGACCATCTTCCCGCGTTTGTGCCGGAACTGGACGCCGAAGGGCTCGTTTCGGCCTATCGCCTCATGAGCGACATATTGCAGATCATGAGCGCAAGTCTTGCCGAGCCGTTCCGGGAAGAGGGCTGGACCGACGCCTTCAAGGATCAGCTGGCGCGCCTCAATAACGCACCGGACTTCGAGCGTCTGGTCGCGACGGTTGAAAACGCAACCGCGACGGTGCGCGCTGGGCGCGATCTCTGGTTTGAAAAAGTCGCGGAATTGGCTTCGCTGCGGGTCTAGGGCCTGTCAGGCGACAAGCCAGGCCGACGTTTCGGTCTTGGAGGCCGATGCGGGTAACACAGCCAGCGGGCGGGCCGGCAGTTGAACCGCCACTGTGGTGCCAACCCCGAGTGTGCTGTCGATGCGCAACTCACCGCCCGATAGCTCGGCCAGCGTACGCGATACCGCAAGACCCATTCCTTTGCCCGGCGCGCGCGCTCGCGACTCGTAGTCGGCGAAAGCGAATGGCAGGTTGAGCATTTCCAGTTGTTCCGGACCGATGCCCACACCCGTGTCGGTCACGCGAAAGACCACAGAATCATTGAACCGGAAGGCGTCGAGCCTGACCTCGCCGCCGCGGGGCGTGAAGCGCAGGGCGTTGCTGAGCAACTGTGCGACGATGCGATGCAGGCAGTTGAAATCGGCGCTGAGGTGAATGTCGCGGGGCAGCGCGATGGAAAGTCCGATACCGCGCTTCGAAGCCTTGTCGTCATATTCCATCTGCAGCCGGCTTTCGAAACGGCTGAAATCGATGTCCGTGACATTGAGAGATGTCTGACCGGTATCGATGGCCGCAAGTTCGAGAATCTGCCCGAATGATTGCATCAACACTTCGCCCGACCGCGTTATGTCGTCCAGGTATGCGAGATACCGGGCGTCACCAAGACTCCCGAATGTCTGCTTCCGCATCAGTTCGGTGAAGCCGAGAATGTGATTGAGCGGGGTACGAATATCGTGGTTCAGCTGTGAAACGAAGGCCTGCTTGGCGAGGTTGGCCGCCTGTGCCTTGTGTTCTGCGATGCGCAGCATCTTCTTGAGCTGACCAAGCTCCACTTCGAGGTTGTGGGTCATTTGACCTTCGGCGCACGCGGCGCATGCGTTTTCGGTCTTCTTGGACGCCCGCCGCGCGCCAAGCACAAATCCTCCGGTCATCAGAAGCCCGATCAGGGCGGCACCCGCGCCCGCGAGTAAAGCGATTTGCCAGGCGCCGTGGGCGAAATCGAGCGACAAAACCGCCATCAGACAGAGCAACGACGTCGCCAGCAACTGCCCCACCACCAAGCCAACGAGAACGCTATCACGCTGGGCGGATTCCTGCGCGGGAGCGATGGGCGGCAACTGGCGTTGTGGGTGCGGCGAGCGCTTGCCGAATTCTGCCCAAAGTTGCGAATTGCGCTTCGGCAATGCCATTTTCCGCCCCGAAAATCGCGATTGATTGCACCGCGCAACACCTTGAATCAACTTCAAGACTCTTGTCCAGTGGCCAGTCGGCGTCTTCTCAACGCGATCGCGAAAAGCCGATTCCGCAGAATCACTTAGGCAGGAAAGATTTTTTTAACCTTCGAGGATGCGACCCAGAATTTCCTCGCTGTTGCGTGACAGATGCGGCTGAGATGCCAGCTCCCGAAGTGCCGATTCGGCCTTTTCGCGCCGTCCTGATTCGAACATGCGAAAGGTGCGGAAGCTGGTGAGAAGCCGCGCCGCCAGTTGCGGATTGGACCGGTCCACATCGCCCAGCAATCCGGCCACGAACTGGAAGCCCCTGCCGTCGGGACGCGCGAACTGCGGTACATTGCTGGTAACGAATGCGCCGACCAGTGCCCGGAAGCGGTTGGGATTCGCCGTTGGAAAGCGCGGGCTTGCAAGTGTCGCGATCACATCGTCGAGGGCTTCCCGGGCAGGGCGGACCGCCGTCAGCGCCAGCCACTTGTCCCAGACCAGTGGTTCGTTCGCTGAGGTTTCGCCGAATTCGCGCATGAGCCGTTCGGCATGTGCGGTCCGGTTGTGTACGGAGATGGAAAGGGCCGCCAGCCGGTCTGTGAGATTGTCCGCCGTCTCAAACTGGTCCGCCGCAATTTCCGCCCATTCCGGATCATTGGTCGCCACCAGCAGACGCAGTGCCTGATTGCGGATTGCACGCCGGTCAACCTCGGAAAAGGCGAGCGAAAACGGTCCCCTGGGCGTATTTGCAGCGTAATGGTCCGCGAGATCAGACTTGAGCGCGCGGGCGATCGCCCTGACGAGTTCCTCCCGCGCCAGCTGCACGGCATCAGGGTCGATATTGGATTTGAGGGCCGAGTAGAGTTCGCCTTCACTCGGCATCTGCAGGCAAAGCGCCTTGAAGCTCGGGTCATCACTGGGCCGCGCAAGCGTTTGCCGCAGAGCGTCGACCAATGTGGCCAATTCGGCGGCTACATAGGAGGTCCCGCTCCGCGCACGGGCAACCATCATTTCCTTGGCAAGTTCCTGAATTGCCATCCATCGGTTGACCGGATCGGCGTCATGCCGTGCAAGGAACGAGAGATCTTCAGGTCCGAGATCGTCTGCAACGTTGATCGGCGCCGAGAATTCACGGTTGAGCGACAGGACCGGACGGGCGGAAAGTCCCGTGAAGGTCAGCGTCTGTTTCTTTTGCTTCAGACGGATCAGCCCCGATTCAACCGTGCCTCCCGAAACCTCCGCAATTTCAAGATCCTCGCCATTCGGACCGACAAGTCCGAAACCGAGGGGGATATCGAGGACCTTTTTGGTTGGCTCACCCGGTGTCGGCGCGACGTTTTGCTCGAGTTCGAGTGTGAAGGTGCGCGTCGCCTCGTCCCACGATGTCGCCGCGCGGACTTCGGGCGTTCCGGCCTGGGTGTACCAGCCGAGGAATTGTTGCAGGTTTTGCCCACTCGCATCCTCGAAGACCTTGATCCAGGCTTCGATGGTCGTTGCCTCGCCGTCGTGCCGCTCGAAATAAAGGTCCATGCCCTTGCGGAAACCGTCCTTGCCAAGAAGGGTCAGAAGCATGCGAACGATTTCGGCGCCCTTCTCGTAGACGGTGCCGGTGTAGAAATTGTCGATCGCCTCGTAGCGGTCGGGCCGCGGCGGATGGGCGAGGGGGCCGGCATCTTCCGGAAACTGCCGGGCCCAGAGATCCTTGATATCGTCGATGCGCTTGACCGGCCGGGACCGCGTGTCGGAGGTGAATTCCTGATCGCGGAAAACTGTCAGCCCTTCCTTCAGGCAGAGCTGGAACCAGTCGCGGCAGGTGATGCGGTTGCCGGTCCAGTTGTGGAAGTACTCGTGACTGACCACCCGCTCGATATTGGCATAGTCTGCGTCGGTCGCGGTTTCGGGACTCGCCAGAATGAGCTTGTCGTTGAATATGTTGAGTCCCTTGTTCTCCATCGCGCCGGTGTTGAAATTCGACACCGCGACGATGTTGAACACGTCGAGATCGTATTCCCGCCCGAAGCGGGATTCGTCCCAGCGCATCGAATCCTTGAGGACCTTCATCGCATACTGGCAGCGGTCCTGCTTGCCCGGCTCGCAGTAGATTTTGAGCGCAACTTCCTGTCCCGACGCCGTGGTGAACCCGTCAGCAAGATGCGACAAGTCTCCTGCCACCAGCGCGAAAAGATAGGTCGGTTTTGGAAATGGATCATGCCATTCGGCGAAATGACGTCCGCCCCCGAGAACTCCAGCGGTGCCGGGATTGCCGTTTGAGAGGAGCACCGGCGCCAATTCCCTGTCGGCCTCGATCCTGACCGAAAAGGTGCTGAGCACATCCGGCCGGTCATACATGAAGGTGATCCGGCGAAATCCCTCGGCCTCGCACTGGGTGCACCAGATGTCCGCCGAGCGGAAAAGCCCCTCCAATTGCGTGTTCGTTTCCGGCCGGATGACGACGACCGTCAGAAGTTCGAACGGCCGGTCGGGAACACTTGCAATGGTCAGCTTGTCGTCCGCGTAGGTGTAATCTGAGGGGTTCAGCGGCTCTGCGTCGATCGCAATCCGTTCGAGCTCAAGTGCTTCGCCGTCAAGCACGAGCGGCTCGCCGGACCTGCCCTCGCGGGGAACCACACTCAGCTTTGAAGTGACCCGCGTTTCGCCTTCTGCAACGTCGAAAGTCAGGTCGACATGCGAGATGGCAAACGGGGTCGGGCGGTAGTCGCTCAGGCGGATGAATTTGTCGGGGTGTTGGGCTTCGAAGGAAAGGTTCATGGATCGATGACGTTTTGTCGCAGGTGTGTCCCTGCGGTTACAGGAGAATCGTTCG
This sequence comes from Hyphomicrobiaceae bacterium, assembly GCA_020638095.1. Taxonomy (GTDB): domain Bacteria; phylum Pseudomonadota; class Alphaproteobacteria; order Rhizobiales; family Devosiaceae; genus JACKJF01. Next base: position 1,442,982 of record JACKJF010000003.1, read on the forward strand.
ATCTGGGATAGCCTGTGCGGCTGGCCTGTGCAATTCGCGCGTCACATTTCTGACTTAGCGTCTTGTGCAAGGGGCCAGCGCGCCGCTCCTCTACGATCTCCCGACGCATCGAGCGCGCTCATCAGAACAGAACCGACAGGTGCCTCATGTTGAGATGGTTTGAACGCCGCCTCGATCCCTATCCCATTGCCGAACCCGCGCAGCCTCCGCGTGGTCTCTGGGCCTTTTGTCTGCACTATTCCAAGGGCGCGAGAATCGCGCTGGTGCTGATGGCGGTTCTGTCGGCTCTGATCGCCATTCTTGAGGTGGCGGTCTACGGGTTCATCGGCACCGTCGTGAACTGGATTTCGACCGAGCCCGTTCAGGGGTTTGTTTCCGCGCATCTGGTCACTCTGGCCTGGATGGGTGTCATTTTGCTGGTCATCTATCCCGGCCTCGTCAGCGTCAATGCGATGGTCCGTCATCAGATTCTGATGGGCAATCTTCCCCAGCGCATCCGGTGGCTGGCGCACCGCTACATCCTGCGCCAGTCGATGGCCTATTTTCAGGACGAGTTTGCCGGTCGCATCGCCACCAAGCTGATGCAGACCTCGCTCGCCGTGCGCGAAGTCGCGGTCAAGATTCTCGACGTCTTCGTCTTCGTGGCCGTCTATTTCATCTCCGCGATCTTCATGGCCGCGACTGCCGACGGCTGGATGGCGGTGCCCTTCATCCTGTGGCTGATCGCCTACAGCGTCTTCATGTACGTGTTCGTGCCGCGCATGTCGAAAATCTCCGAAGATCAGGCTGACGCCCGCTCGGTCATGACGGGCGCCGTGGTGGACTCCTACACCAACATCTCGACGATCAAGCTCTTCTCGCACAATGCCCGCGAGGAGAACTACATCCACAACTCGATGGACGGCTTCCTGCAGACCGTCTACCGGCAGATGCGCATGGGCACCTACATCGACGTGTGGATCACGGTGCTCAACGTGCTGCTGCTGGTGTCGCTTGCCATTCTTGGCATATTCCAGTGGATGGCCGGCCATATCGAACCCGGGCCGGTAGCCGCTACGCTGGCACTGGCGGCGCGACTTCAGGGCATGTCGCACTGGGTCATCTGGGAAATGGCGGCCCTGTTCGAGAATATCGGCACCGTGCGCGACGGCATCAATTCCATCTCCGTGAAACGGTTGGTCACCGACGCGCCGCGCGCCGCGCTGCTCGAATGCAAGCACGGCGAGGTCTCGTTCAACCATGTCAGTTTCGCCTACGGTGCCACCGCGAATGCGGACGGCAGCAGCCCCAAGGTCGTCATTGACGGCCTGGACCTGACCATTCCGGCCGGCCGGAAAATCGGTCTGGTTGGCCGCTCGGGTGCCGGCAAGTCGACTTTGGTCAACCTGCTCCTTCGCTTCTTCGACGTCGAAAAAGGTTCGATCACCATCGATGGTGTGGACATTTCCTCCGTCACCCAGGAGTCGCTTCGCGCCAATATCGGCATGGTCAGCCAGGACACCTCGCTTCTGCATCGTTCCGTGCGTGAAAACATCGCCTACGGCAAACCCGACGCCACCGACGAAGAAATCATGGCGGCGGCCCGCATGGCGGAGGCCGATGAATTCATCGGGCATCTGGTCGATGCAAAAGGCCGGCGCGGCCTCGATGCCCATGTCGGCGAACGCGGCGTCAAGCTCAGCGGCGGTCAGCGCCAGCGCATTGCCATCGCCCGTGTTCTCTTGAAGGACGCGCCGATCCTCGTCCTCGACGAAGCGACGTCGGCCCTCGATTCAGAGGTTGAAGCCGCCATACAGAGCCAGTTCGAACTGCTCATGCGCGGCAAGACAGTCATCGCCATCGCGCATCGTTTGTCGACCATTGCGGCCATGGATCACCTTGTCATTCTCGACCAGGGCCGGATCGTCGAACAGGGCAGCCACGAGGAACTGCTGGCGCATGGCGGCACCTATGCCCGCCTCTGGCAGCATCAGTCCGGCGGCTTCCTGCTCGAAGACGACGAGGTTGAAGCCGCAGAGTAGAAACCAAATTGTGAAGCCGGAACGGGTGCGGCGGCGCACCCGACCGGCTATGCTTTCGATTTGCTCGTGAACTAGGAACCTGCATTGCGCGGTCACCACCACAACTTTTCCCGCCGCGGCCGGAACGATGAAGATCTGTCGAAGCCTCGCGTCAGGCGCTTTCCCGAAAAGCCCGACGGGCTCAACCCGTTTGCGGCGGTGGCGCGGCTCTTCGAGGGCTGGATTGACCCGCTCAAGGCGCCGAAAACCCTGCAGCCGCCGGCGACCATCTGGCGTTACATCTGGCACTATGTGCGCCAGGCCAAGCTACCCCTTTTCGCCTCCTTCGTGCTCAACGCAATCAGCGGGTCGCTCGAAGCCCTGTTGCTTTTCTACGTCGGCCGGGTCGTCGACATTCTGGCCGGTTCCAAGGCGGTTGATGGCTGGAGCGGGCTTTTTACCCTGAACGGCAGCGAACTGACGGCGATCTTCGTCTTTGCCATCCTCATTCGCTCTCTCCTCGCCGTCCTGCAGGCGCTGATCGACAACCAGGTCATCGGCCGCGGCTTCTACAACCTCGTCGCCTGGCAGGCCTATTCGCAGGTCGCGCGGCAAAGCCTTGGATTTTTCGCCAACGAACAGTCCGGCGCGGTCCTCACCAAAACCGGACAGGCGGGTGACTCCGTCGGCAATTTCATCACGGGTTCGCTTTCGTCGTTCTGGACCATCGCCACCTATTTCGGCACCTCGATGTTCCTGTTCGCGCAATTGCACATCGCCCTCGACGGCATCGTTCTGGCATGGGTTGTGGTGGTTCTTCTCACCGGTCGCTATTTCCTGCCGCGCATGCGCGAGACCTCGACCGATGTCGCTGAGGCTTCGGCCGAGATGAACGGTCGCTTCGTCGACGTCTTCTCGAACATCCAGACTGTGCGCCTTTATGGTTCGGCGCAGGAGGCCGACGGCTACATGCGCGAGGGCGTCGTCTCCTATATCGGCCGCGTGCGCCGGGCGGGCCGCCTGTCAGTCGGCATGCACACCGTCATGACCACAGCGTCCGGCCTCGCATTCGCCGCGACCATCGCCCTTTGCATCGACCTCTGGACACGTGGCGCGATCAGCGTCGGCAGCGTTGCCGCAGCGCTGGCGCTCATCCTCCGGCTCAACATGTGGATGGGCTGGATGCTCGGCAGCATCAGCGGCCTGATGCGCAATTTCGGCGTGTTGCAGAACACGATGGAAATGGTGTCGCGCCCAATCGACGTTGTCGATCACCCGGGCGCCGGCGACCTCGTGGTCAGCAAGGGCGGCATCGACTTCAAGAACGTGTCCTTCGAATATCTGAAGGGCAAGCCGGTCTTCGAAGACTTCAATCTCAGCATCGCGCCCGGCGAACGGGTCGGGCTGGTCGGCCGCTCCGGCGCGGGCAAATCGACCCTCGTCAGTCTCCTTCTGCGCTTTTACGACCTGAAATCGGGCGCCATCACCATCGACGGGCAGAACATCGCCGAGGTCAAACAGGATTCGCTGCGACATGCCGTCGGCGTCGTGACCCAGGACACGGCGCTGCTGCATCGTTCCGTCCGCGACAATATCGGCATCGGCAAACCGGGCGCGGCCCTGGCCGAAATCGAGAACGCGGCCCGGCGCGCCGAAGCGCACGACTTCATCTCCGCTCTCGCCGATCATCAGGGCCGCAAGGGCTATGACGCCTATGTCGGCGAACGGGGCATCAAGCTCAGCGGTGGTCAGCGCCAACGGATTGCCATCGCCCGGGTCCTGCTCAAGAACGCGCCCATTCTCGTCCTCGACGAGGCGACGTCCGCCCTCGATTCCGAGGTCGAAGCGGCCATCCAGAGCCAGCTCGACGAGCTGATCGAGGGCAAAACGGTCATCGCGATCGCCCATCGTCTGTCGACCATTGCCGCCATGGACCGGCTGGTTGTGCTCGATGAGGGCAGGGTGGCCGAAGAGGGCACCCATGCCGAGCTTCTGGCGCGCGGCGGCATTTATGCGACGCTCTGGAACCGCCAGTCGGGTGGGTTCCTTGGCGACGAAACCGAACGGGTCGCCGAGCGCGCCTGAGAGTCGGCCTAGTCGCAAGCGGGTCGGTGTGCCCTTGCGTATATTAGAAAAAACTAATATATCTTCGGCCATCAATCGCGGCCGTTGGCCGATCCTCCAAAATCGGAACATTCCAGAATGAAAATCGAACCCATCAGTCGTGACTATTCCATCAGCGGCCAGATCGCCGAGGGCGACCTCCGCATCGTCGCCCAGGCCGGCTACAAGTCGGTCGTCTGCATCCGCCCGGACAATGAAATCTCCGGTCAGCCCCGCTTCGATGACATTGCGCGCACCGCTCACCAGTTCGGCATGCGGGCGGCCTACATTCCTGTTTCCGGCAGCGCCTCCAATTCGCAGCTGCGTCAGTTCAACGACCTTTGCCAGAGCCTGCCGAAACCGGTCCTCGGCTACTGCAACTCCGGGGCCCGCGCCCTTTCGATCTACAACACCTCCCACGGCCGCGCCTGACCCCTGCGGCCCGCCCGCCGGATTGGCATTGCACCCCATTTCGCCTTCTGGCATGTGAGCGTTCATACGCAACGCCCGCATGCCGGAGGATGAGATGGGGAACGCCGCAACGGAACTGGATATCGGCGGAGCCTATCGCCTGCGCGATGCCGAGGGCCGCATCGACGTGCCCATCACATTGCCGGGTGATGTCCACACCGCCCTGATCGAAGCGGGCAAGATCCCCGATCCCTATTTCGGTACCAACGAGCAGGAAGTCATGTGGGTCAACAAGACCCGCTGGACCATCGACGGCACATTTCAGGTGCCTCTCGACATGGCCATGAGCGTCCTGACGCTGACCCTCACTGAGGTCGATTGCATCGCGACGATCTATCTCAACGGCGAAAAACTCGCCGCGGTCGACAACCAGTTCATCCGCCACGACCTCGACGTCACCGGCAAGATCCGTCCCGGCGAAAATCACCTCAGGTTCGATTTTGCCATCGCCCGCGACGTGGCCGCCGCCCGAGCCAAGGCCCATCCGTTTCCGCTGCCTTTCACCAAGAACTACCAGACCAATGGGCTTGAAGGCGTGCACATGAACTTCATCCGCAAGGTCGCCTGTCACGCCGGCTGGGACTGGGGCATATGCCTCATGCCGACTGGCGTTTATGGTGGGCTACGCCTGCGCAAATCAAAGCTTGCACGCATCGATTCCGTGCAGGTTGACCAGCGTCACGCCAACGGCAACGTTACCCTCAGCCTCAAAACCCGCATCCATGCGGTTGCGCAAGGCGAAGTGAATCTCATTCACAGCATTGCCGGGCAAGTGATTGAAAAAACGCACCAAGTTTCGCCCGGCGAAAATGAACTTGAATCAGAACTTGAAGTTCAGAACCCCGAACTCTGGTGGCCGGCCGGGCAGGGCGCCCAACGGCTTTACGATCTGATGACCCGGCTCGACAACGAGACCCTCACCCAGAAAATCGGCTTCCGCCAGCTCGACTGGGTCATCGAAAAGGACGAGATCGATCACACGTTCAAATGCCGGGTCAATGGCCGCGACATCACCATGATGGGCGCTAACTGGATTCCGGCCGACGCCATTCCCTCCCGCATCACGCCGGAGGTGGTGCGCGACCTGCTCGAAAGCGCCGTCGCCGCCAACATGAACATGATCCGCGTCTGGGGCGGCGGGCAATATGAACCCGACTACTTCTACGAGATCTGCGACGAACTCGGCATTCTGGTCTGGCAGGATTTTATGTTCTCCTGCATGCCGTACCCGACCGATCGGTCATTCATCGAAAGTGTCACAACCGAAATCACCCAGCAGGTGCGCCGCCTGCAGCACCACGCCTCGATTGCGCTCTGGTGCGGCGACAACGAGGTCATCGGTTCGCTGACCTGGTATCCCGAAACCATCGCCAACCGCGACCGCTATGTTGCCAATTATACTCGCCTTTCCAAGGTCCTTGCCGACACCGTCGAACAGGAAGATCCGGGTCGCCGCTTTTGGCCCTCGTCGCCCTCGCTCGGCTACATGGACTTCTCGGACGGTTGGCACGTCGATTCGCGTGGTGATATGCACTATTGGGACGTCTGGCATTCGGCCAAGCCGTTTGAAGCCTACCGAACGGTCAGTCCAAGATTCGCTTCCGAATTCGGCTTCCAGTCATTCACCTCGATGAATGTCATTGAGAACTTCACCGAACCCGGGGACCGCAATCCATCTTCGCCAGTCATGGAGCAGCACCAGCGTAACGATGGTGGCAATGCCCGGATTCTGGAAACCATGTGCCGCTATTTCCGCTTCCCGAAGGACTTCGAGCATATGGTCTTTTTGAGCCAGATCCAGCAGGGCCTGGCGATTAAGACCGCCATCGAGTTCTGGCGGTCGACCAAGCCGCGCTGCATGGGAACGCTGTTCTGGCAGATCAACGATACCTGGCCCGTCCATTCCTGGTCATCGATCGACTATGGTGGCCAATGGAAGCCGCTCCAGTCCATGGCGGCGCGCTTCTTCCGCCAGGTCAATGTCGTCGCTGTTCCGCGCCCCGACGGGTCCATCGTCTTGAGAGGGATAAACGATCGCGCGGAAGGGCTCGCTGTGGGGCTGACCGTATGGTCAGTGAGCATGACGGGCAACAAGCGTCAGCTGCATGGTGGCCGTCATGAGGTCGGCACAGACTCGGCCCTCACGCTCGCAACCATTCCCGCAGGAGAACTCAAACCCGGTGAGTTCCTCTATTTCGCCTGGACTGACGATTCCGGCACACGTCTCGGCGAGAACGACTTCTTCCCACGCGCCTACAAATATTACGATCTGCCCCCCTCAACCGTCCAAACCGACGTCGACATAACGGACGGCGGCGCGGCGATTTCCCTCCAGACCAACACCCCGGCCTTCTTTGTCACGCTCTCATCGAGCATCCCGGGCCGCTTCTCGGACAACTCGATCACGCTATTGCCGGGGGAAAAGCGCTCCATCCGCTTCCTGCCAAAACGGGACGGCGAGGACCTGACTGATTTTGCAGGCGGCCTGCACCTGCTGCACCTGGCACAAACATACTAGAGGGGCGCAAAAGTTCGAACTGGCCCTTCAAACGGGGGGCTCAAGAGTGTAAGAGCGGACCTCCGATACGGACGAAAGGGCAGAATCATGGGCAATTCCGACAAACTGGCGATTCTTCTGGTGCTGATTGGTGCTTTGAGCCGCCTGTTGCATCTGCCCCCCAACATCGCAGCCGTCACCGGCGTCACCATTTTTGCCGGCTTTGCCATCAAGAACAGATGGATCGCCCTTCTGGTGCCCATTCTTTCGATGATGCTCGCCGACTTCGTGCTCGGCTGGTACAACGAGGTTCTCTACACCTACGCCGGCATGGCGGCGGGCGTGTTTCTGGCGCGCGGGTTCCTCCATCCGCTGACCCCGGTCCGCCTGATCGGCGTGACCTTTGCCTCGAGCGTCGCTTTCTTCCTTCTGTCGAACCTCGGCGTCTTCATGTCGGGCTATTACGGCTTCACGTTCGACGGCTTTGTCAACTGCTATGTCATGGCCCTGCCATTCTGGCAGAACAGCCTCATCGCCGACTTCACTTCGACCGCGCTGGTCTTCGGCCTCTATCTGCTGGCGATCCGCGCGGTGCCGAGCACCCGCGTCGTCGACTGAGCCAGAAGTGGGCGCAACCTTGCTCGGCCGGATTGGCCGCCGGGCCGCGAAACGGGCTCGGCCCGAACTGATAGACGAGTTGCCGGCTGACTATCGCCGGCACCTTCCGCAACCCGATGAACCGGCAGCGCCGCCTCGCAGAAAAGACTGGGGGCATCGGGTCGCGCCTATGTTTGGCATGTGCCCGTACATGCCAAAAACAAAGACAAACTAGCGCCGGCATCGCACCCGCCGGCCGCGGTGGAGGATGAAATGTCACAGGCGTCGATGAAACGCTCGGACGTCAACAGGATCATGCGCGAGGCCGATGCGTTCATTCGCTCGTTCGGCTATGTCATGCCCCCTTTCGCCTATTGGACGCCAGACGAGTTCCGCGCCAATCGCGACGTGGCCGCCAATATCGTTGGCGCTAATCTCGGCTGGGATATTACCGACTACGGCCTTGGCGACTTCATGGATACCGGCCTGTTTCTCTTCACGGTACGCAACGGCAACGTCGCCGACCTCGCTCGTGGCCGGGGCATGCTCTACGCGGAAAAGGCGATGATCTCGCGCAAGGATCAGTATTCACCGATGCACCGGCACAATCTCAAGGCTGAGGACATCATCAATCGCGGCGGTGGCACGCTGGTGATTGAACTTTTCGGCGACACGAACGGCGAATGCGACCGCGAAAAGGGCACGACCGTTTTCACCGATGGCATCCGGCGCGAACTCGAACCGGGCCACAAACTCAGGCTTCAACCGGGCGAAAGCGTTACGCTTATGCCCAACGAACACTGGCACGCCTTTTGGGGCGAAGGCGGCGATGTCTTTGTCGGCGAAGTCTCGACGGTCAACGACGACAACACCGACAACGTATTCGAGGACAAGCGCATTTCGCGCTTCTCCGGCATCGATGAAGACGAGGCGCCCTGGCACCTGCTGGTCAGCGACTATGCCAGGTGGCTTGCCTGACGCTTCGGATCTGATTGAAAAGGGTCAGGCGGTGATTTTGGCAAACGGCGCTGCTTCGACCCGGTTGCGTCCGCCCTTTTTTGGCCGCGTAACAGGCGGCGTCGGCCAGCTTGTAGGTCGTGTCGGCGCAGGGTGACTGTTCGTCGAACGGCGCGACCCCGAGACTGGCGCCAACCGTGAAGCTCCGGCCCTCGTGCCGGAACGACATCTGGCCAATCGCGCGGGCAATGGCATTGGCCACCCGCTTGGCAGGTTTCTCGCCGCAATCTTTGAGAATGATGGCGAATTCGTCTCCCCCAAGGCGCGCCGAGAAATCATTGCGGCGGCAATTGTCCTTGATGATGGCCGCAACCTCTTTCAACAGCGCGTCGCCGGCCATGTGCCCGGCACTGTCATTGACCTGTTTGAAGTGATCGAGGTCGATCAGGCAAAGCGCCGCCGATCGGCCCTCGTCGCGCACCAGTTCCAGCGTTGCCTGCATTTCCCGCTCGAAGGCCAACCGGTTGGGCAGGCCCGTCAGACTGTCGTGCAATGCGGAATATTCGAGCTTGCTGTGCAGGTCGCGTGTCGCCGTGGCGTCGCGGAAAACCACGACCGCGCCGGTAATGTCGCCGTTTGCCTGGAAGAGCGGCGCCGCGCTTTCCTTGAGGTAGCGCACCGAGCCGTCGGCCGAAAAGAGCCGCGTGTAGCTGTCGATGCGGCAGGTCTTGCCGCTCGAAAGGCAATTGAGCACCGATTGAACCGGCATTTTCTTCGCATCTTCGGCAAAGGTCTCAAACACCATGCCGACCGGTTTGCCAAAGACGTCTTCCATCTTGCGGCCGGTCATCCGCTCCGCGGCGTCATTCACGAACGTCACGCGTCCCTTGGCGTCGGTGGCAATCACGCCTTCGTCGATCGCCTCGAGCGTCACGCGCAACCGTTCCTTTTCGTCGGCCAACTCGGCTTCGATCTGCTTGATGTGGGTGATGTCGGTATCAATGCCGACGGTGCGGGTCGGAACCCCATTGTCGTCCCATTCCACGGGGCGGCCGCGGCTCCAGATCCAGACATAATGTCCATTGCGATGCCGCTCGCGATAGACCAGCGAGTCATGTCCGTTTTCGCCGGAATCCTGCTTTTTGACCACGGCCCGGATTCGATCCCGGTCTTCCGGGTGCAACCGATCCAGCCAAACGTCGAGCGCATCGTCGACCTCTTCGTCGTCGCGATAGCCGCGCATCTGCCGCCAGTGCCGCGAATAGAACATCTTGTCCTTGCGGATGTCGTGATCCCAGACGCCCTGGCCGGCCGCCTCGAGTGCGTTGACCCATCGCGCCTCGTCATAGGCCCGCGCCGCCTGGTCGCGTTTCTGCTGGTCGATGTCGCTGAGTTGAAGAAAGAAATGCGATGGCGCGTCGAGAGCATCCGGCTGCAGCACCGACGCCGTCAGGCGCACCCAGATGAAGCGGCCGTCACGCTGCCGGTATTGGCACTCCGTCTCGAACGCGTTCAGCTTGCCGGCGCAGAGGCGCTCGAACTGCACGGCCGCCGCGCTCAATTCGTCCGCCGGGGCCAGGTCCGCGAGGGTCAGCTTCGCAATCTCGGATTCCGAATAGCCGAGCAACGACGAAAAGGCCGGGTTCGCGTAGAGCAGCCGGCCCTCGGCGCTGAGAAGAACCATCCCAACCGCCGCGTGATCGAGAACGTTCCGGAACAGCGCGTCGTTCTGCACGAACGGCACGACGTTCGAACCGGCAATGATCTTCCCCACCTTGTTCATGCGCGCGACTTTGGTGGCCAATTCCTAATCTTCCGTCGAAATTGCCGGTCAAAGTCGGCCATTTCGCATCTGGGTTAGCTGCCGGTAAGTCGGCTTGGTTATCGAAATCCGAAGAACCGCGTGCGCTTCTCCCCGCCAAAAGAGGGAAACATCGCAACGAGCTGGATGCACCGCGCCGCGACGCTTGCATTTCCCCGGAATCTGACGCTTTGTGAACGCCGTCTTCGGAGAGTTCGTCATGTTCAGTCCAACCGTTCTTGTGACCTACGCCATCGCGTGTCTTGTGCTCGCCATTGTGCCGGGACCCAACGTGACTGCCATCATCGGCAACGCCCTGACGCGCGGCACCAAAGCCGGGATTGCCGTGGTCCTCGGCACCCAGGTCGGTGTTCTGTCCATGGTCGTGGTCATCGCACTCGGCATGCAGGCACTCGTCGCGTTCATGGCCTGGGCCTTCGACTGGATCAAACTGCTCGGCGCCGCCTACCTGATCTGGATGGGCATCGGCATGCTGCGCGCCAGTGGCCGCCTTGCCGCGGGAGAGGTCCCAGCCGAAAAATCGCTCTGGAGGCTGGCCCTCGAGGGCTGCCTCATTCTCTGGTCGAACCCCAAGGCATTGATCTTCCTTGGCGCGTTCATTCCCCAGTTCGTCACCCGCGACGTGCCCGCGGCGCCGCAGGTCCTGGTGCTTGGCCTGATCTTCATGATCATCGCCGGCACGACCGATGCCCTTTATGCGGTTCTGGCGGGTTCTGCGCGCCACTTCTTGACCCGCACGCGCATCCGTCTCCTCAACCGGGTTTCGGGTCTCGTTCTGATCGGCGGAGGCATCTGGTTGGCGCTGCAGAAAAAAACGCTGGCCGCCTGAAACCGTGACCCCACAGGACTACATCACATTCGTCCTCGCGACGGCGGCGGTCATGGCGACGCCCGGCATCACCATTTCCAATGTCACCGGCACGGCCATGGCCAAGGGAACCGTCGCCGGTTTCTGGGTCGAGGCGGGGGCGGGTCTCGGGCGGCTTTCCATGCTGCTGCTGCTCGGCTTCGCGCTCGATTTCGTCAGCGGCTTCATCGCGGCCGCCTTCACCTGGATCAAGATCGTCGGCGCCGCCTATCTTTTGTGGCTCGGTATACGTGCCATCCGCCAGCCGCACCTGCTGACGCCTGAGCGCACGCCGGGCCGTGCCGCGGGCCTGCTTGTCCTTCGCGGGTTTCTTGTGCTCTGGAGCAACCCGAAGGCCTTCCTTTTCCTCGGCGCTTTCATACCCCAGTTCATCGATACGAATGTCTCGGTCTGGCCGCAGATCGCGGTGCTCGGGGCCATCTGGCTTTGCACCGCATTCATCGTTGATGGCGCCTATATTCTGGGGGCGGGGCGCATCCGCGCCGCGCTCGCAAAAGGTGGCGGAAACGCGCTTGGCTGGGTCTCCGGCCTCGTTCTGATCGCCGCCGCAGTCTGGCTTGCGTCCCAACAAAATGCGTGACAAAACCGCCCTGCCATCGCAGTGGGAACGCAATGTCAAAGCTCACAGGATTTTATCCCGGCTCGTTTGATCCGGTCACCAACGGTCACCTCGACGTCATCGAACGCGCCTGCAAGATCGTCGACAAACTGTTCGTCGGCGTCGGGCTTCACGCCGGCAAGATGCCGCTTCTGACCCACGAGGACCGAAGCGCCCTTCTGTCCCAGACCACCGAAGCGATCGCCAGGCGCACCCAGACCGAAATCGAAATCGTCGATTTCGAGGGTCTGATGATTCAGAAGGCCCGCGAACTCGGTGCGCGGCTGATTATCCGGGGCCTGCGCGACACCACCGACTACAATTATGAAATGCAAATGGTTGGCATGAACGCGCAGATGGCGCCGGACCTGCAAACTGTTTTCGTGCCTTCGAGCCCCCATGTGCGTCACATTTCGGCGACATTGGTTCGTCAGATCGCCGAAATGGGCGGCGACGTTTCGGCCTTCGTGCCTGGCGTGGTTCTGCGCGCCCTGGAGAATTTATGAGTTCACATCCTCAATCCGAAACGCCGCGGGTCATCGGCTATCTGGCTCTGGCCCTTGCCGTGCTTTTTGCCGTGTTCCTCGCCTACACGATGTTCTTTTCGCCGTCATCTCAACCGCCGATGGAGACTGCGTCCGCGCCGCACGCCCAGGGTCCGGTTCTTGAAATGATGCTCAAGGACGGCCCGGTCGAAATCGAGCTGCGGCCGGACCTCGCGCCCAACCACGTTGCCCAGATTCTGACGCTGGTGAAACAAGGCTTCTATGACGGCCTGACCTTTCATCGGGTGATCGACGGCTTCATGGCCCAGACCGGCGACCCAACCGGCACCGGTGCGGGTGGATCAGATCTGCCCGACGTCAAGGCCGAATTCACCGACACGCCGTTCGTACGCGGAACGGTCGGCATGGCCCGCTCATCCGATCCCGACAGTGCGAACTCGCAATTCTTCATCATGTTCGACCGTAACGGGAACCTTGACGGGAAATACACCGTCTTTGGCGAGGTTATCGGCGGCATGGATCATGTGGATGCCATCAAGAAGGGCGACAGTGCCAAGAACGGCATGGTCGAGGACCCTGACAAGATCATCTCGCTCAAGCTCGTCGAACCCGACGCGTCCAACTGAACCAACATCCCGAAAGGCGGACAATGGCCGATTACAAAGACCCGGAAAACACCCTGATCCTTGAAACCACCAAGGGCACCGCAATCATCGAACTGCGTCCCGACCTGGCGCCGAAGCACGTTGCCAGAATCAAGGAACTGGCGCGCGAGGGCTTCTATGACGGCATCGTCTTTCACCGCGTGATCGACGACTTCATGGCTCAGGCCGGCTGCCCGCACGGCACCGGCACCGGCGGCTCAGACAAGCCCGACCTCAAGCAGGAATTCAATGACGAGCCGCATGTGCGCGGCACCTGCTCGATGGCCCGCACCGCCGTTCCGGATTCCGCCAATTCGCAGTTCTTCATCTGTTTTGACGACGTGCCCTTCCTCAACCGGCAATACACGGTCTGGGGCAAGGTTACCGAGGGTATGGACGCCATCGACAAGCTGAAGCGCGGCGAACCGGTGCGCGATCCCGACAAGATCATTTCCATGAAAGTCGCTGCGGACGTCTGATGCGCGCGTTCGTTGCCGCATCACTGGTGGCTCTCTGGGCCTCGCCCGTTCTGGCAACGAGCTCCGTCAGCTGCGCCAGCCTTGATTTCAACCAGCGTGTCGACCTCACGCTCGGCGACGTTCCCGGCGCTGCCGTGGTCGGCGCCGGCATCGAATTCGGCAAGACCAGGTGGAGCCTTGTCGACGGAGACATCGCCGTCGGCCAGGCATTTTTCGAGGATCAGCGCTGGATGATCGATTTCGTGGATCCCAATTTCGAGCGCATTCTGGCCTCGCTGCGGCTGCTGCAGGCGAGCGAGGCCGGTGACTATGTGCTCGACGGCATTTTGATCGTGCCGGGGGAAGGGGCCTGGCCGCTGATCTGCGAGGGTCCGTGAGGACCGATGCGGGTCGATCTCTTCGATTTCGAACTACCCCCCGACCGGATCGCGCTTCATCCTGCCGACCCGCGCGACTCTGCGCGCCTGTTGCACGTTGCGGCTGACGGCGCGCTCACCGATCGCCACATCCCGGACCTTCTCGACTTCCTCGACTCTGGCGACGTCCTTGTTGTCAACGACACCCGTGTCTTGCCGGCTGAACTCAGCGGAACGCGCTTTCGCGGTGAAAACCGGGCCAGCATCTCGTTCAACCTGCATCGCCGGCTTGATGCCGAGCGCTGGGCCGCGTTCGCGCGGCCGGCCAAGCGGCTGAAGCCGGCCGACCTGATCGCCTTTGGCTCAGAGGACGACCGGGCCTGCGCTATCCTCAGTCTCGGGGCAGAGGTCGAAGAAGTCCGCGAAGCTGGGGAGGTCGTCCTGAGGTTCGACAAGTCCGGCGCCTATCTCGACGAAACCATCAAGGGTCTTGGCGCCATGCCGCTGCCGCCCTACATCGCCTCGCGCCGCACCATCACCGAAACCGACAAGACGGACTACCAGACGATCTTTGCAGAAATTGACGGCGCGGTCGCAGCTCCGACCGCCGGCCTGCATTTCACCGAGGACCTTCTCGAACGCATTGCCGAAAAAGGCGTGGAACTGGTCCGCATAACCCTTCACGTCGGGGCTGGCACCTTTCTGCCGGTTAAATCGGACGACACGGCCGGCCACAAAATGCATGCGGAATGGATCGAGGTCTCGGACGTGGCGGTTGACGCGATCAATTCGGCCCGACGGCGCGGCAACAAGTGCGTCGCTGTCGGGACCACGAGCCTGCGCTCGCTCGAGGCCGCCAGTCAGGCGGCCGGAAGTCTTAAGCCCTACACTGGCGAGACCGACATTTTCATCACGCCCGGATATGGCTTTAAAACCGTCGACATGCTGATGACGAACTTCCATCTGCCGCGTTCGACCCTGTTCATGCTGGTCGCCGCCTTTTCAGGGCTCGAAACCATGCAGAAGGCCTATCGCCACGCCATCGAGAACGAATATCGCTTCTATTCCTACGGTGATGCGTGTCTGCTCGAACGGGCTGATCTGAGCGCGGCCCGATGAGCACGAACTTCTCCTTCGCACTGTCGAAAACTGACGGAAGGGCCCGCCGCGGCCGGATCACAACCCCGCGCGGCACCATCGAGACGCCGGCATTTATGCCGGTCGGCACGGCCGCCACGGTCAAGGCTATGTATCCCGATCAGGTGCGTGCGACGGGCGCGGAAATTCTCCTCGGCAACACCTATCACCTGATGCTTCGCCCAGGTTCCGAGCGGGTTCAACGCCTCGGCGGCCTCCACGAGTTTATGGATTGGCCTCACCCAATCCTGACCGACAGCGGCGGCTTTCAGGTCATGTCCCTGGCCCAGCTCAGAAAGCTCAGCGAAGAGGGCGTGATTTTCAAGAGCCATATCGACGGCAGCACGCATCACCTCAGTCCCGAGCGCTCTGTCGAAATCCAGCTTCAACTGGATTCCGACATTCTGATGCAGCTTGACGAATGCATTCGCCTGCCGGCCGAACGCGACGACATCGAACGCGCCATGCAACTGTCGCTTCGTTGGGCCGAGCGCAGCAAGTCGGCCTTCGCCAATGCCATGGGTCGCGCGCTGTTCGGAATTGTGCAGGGCGGCGATGTGGCCGAACTCCGCGCGCGGTCGGCCGCCGGTCTTCGCTCCATCGGCTTTCAGGGTTATTCGATTGGCGGTCTTGCCGTGGGCGAGCCTCAGGAAACCATGTTCCGGGTGCTCGACGAGATCGTGCCCGAATTGCCGGCCGAAGCGCCGCACTATCTGATGGGAGTGGGAAAACCCGATGACCTTCTTGGCTCTGTTGCTCGCGGTGTCGACATGTTCGACTGTGTCCACCCCACTCGTGCCGGTCGCCATGGCCATGCTTATTCGCGCTTTGGTGTCATAAACCTCAAGAATGCGCGCCACCGCGACGATCCGCGCCCGCTCGATGAAACCTCTCCCAACGAGAATTGCCGGCGCTTTTCGCGCGCCTACTTGCATCATCTGGTCAAAACGGAAGAGATATTGGGCGCCATGATCCTGAGCCAGATCAACCTGGCCTACTATCAGACCCTCATGGCTGGAATGCGCGTTGCGATCGAACAAGGGACGTTCGAGGACTTCTCGTCGAACACAAGGGCAGGCTGGGAAAAAGGCGATCTGCCCGCAATCGAATAGGATGGGACCATGGCTTCGAAACGAAAGTCGCGCCTCAACGAATTGATGGCGCACCGCAAGCGGCTGGCAGACAAGCCCATGCGGCAGATGTTCGCCGACGACCCGAAGCGGTTCGCCACCTATTCGGTCACGTTCGGCGACCTCTTGCTCGACTACTCCAAAAATCGCATCGACGCGAAAGCCATGTCGGCCTTGTTCGATCTCGCCCGCGATTGCGATGTCGAGTCCCGCCGCGACGCCATGTGGTCGGGTGAGCCGATCAACTTCACCGAGCATCGCGCCGTCATGCATATGGCCTTGCGCTACGGCGGCAACGATCCCGTCATGGTCGGCGGCAAAAACGTGATGCCCGACGTGCGCGCAGTTCTTGCCGCGATGAAGGCCTTCTCCGATGGCGTCCGCGGCGGCGCGATTGCTGCCGCCGACGGCCGCCCATTCACCGATGTCGTCAATATCGGCATCGGCGGGTCCGATCTCGGTCCCGTCATGGCGACGCTCGCCCTCGAGCCCTATACCCGCGCCGATCTCCGGCTGCACTACGTCTCCAACGTCGATGGCGCCCACATGCACGACACGCTGAAGCGCCTCGACCCGGCGCGCACGCTGTTCATCGTCGCCTCAAAGACCTTCACCACCGACGAGACCATGACCAACGCCCATTCGGCCCGCAAATGGATCGCCGATGCGTTGGGCGAAGCGGCGGTCACCAACCACTTTGCCGCCCTTTCGACCAATCTCGAGGCCTGCGCCGCGTTCGGCATCGCCGCCGACAGGATTTTCGGTTTCTGGGACTGGGTGGGCGGACGCTATTCGGTCTGGTCGCCTATCGGGCTGCCGGTCGCCATCGCTGTCGGCTTCGACAATTTCGCAGACTTTCTCGCCGGCGCCGCAGAAATGGACCAGCACTTCCTTACCGCACCTTTGAGGCAGAATCTGCCGGTGATCATGGGGCTTCTGGGAGTCTGGTATCGCAACGCCTGGGGCTTCGACACCCACGCGGTTCTGCCCTACGACCAGCGCCTTTCACGTTTCACCGCTTACCTGCAGCAGCAGGACATGGAATCGAACGGCAAGTTCGTCGGTCTCGACGGCAAGCCGGTCGATTACAATACCGGCCCGATCATCTGGGGTGAGCCGGGCACCAACGGCCAGCACGCCTTCTATCAGCTGATCCACCAGGGCACCTCGGTCATTCCCTGCGATTTCCTCGTTGCCGCCAATCCGCACGAGGCGATGCCGCCACACCACGTCAAGCTCGTCGCCAACTGCCTCGCCCAGTCCGAAGCCCTGATGCGCGGCAAGACCCGCGAGGAAGCCGAGGCCGAACTGAGGGCCGCCGGCGCCTCCAAGAAGGAAATCAGGCGCGTCGCCCCGCACAAGGTCTTCGTTGGCAACCGTCCGTCCAACACGCTCCTCTACCGTACCCTGGACCCGCGCACATTGGGTAGGCTGGTCGCCCTTTACGAGCACAAGGTCTTCGTTCAGGGCACGATCTGGAACATCAATTCGTTCGATCAGTGGGGCGTGGAACTGGGCAAGCAACTGGCCAAGGCGGTGCTGCCGGCTGTCGAAAAAGGTCCCGACGGCACCCACGACAGTTCGACCGAGGGCCTGCTCGCACATTATCATTCGTTGAGGTAGGTCCAGCGACAACCGCATAACCAATTGAAAAATAACGCACAATCGACCATTCGCAAGGCGCGCCAATCCCGGCTCTGTGGATTTGAACAGGCCCGTTAACCGGGCGGAAAACCGCGACCTGTAGGATTCCTCAGACGGCTTCCGCCGCGCGCCCCGGTCAATCTAGACGCGGTCCCGGGATCGATGTCCTGCGGAAATGCCGAGTGTGCGCTTCAGGGAACGTTGCGATCCATGCAGGTT
The DNA here is from genome assembly GCA_020638095.1 of Hyphomicrobiaceae bacterium. Classification (GTDB taxonomy): domain Bacteria; phylum Pseudomonadota; class Alphaproteobacteria; order Rhizobiales; family Devosiaceae; genus JACKJF01. The sequence continues at coordinate 1,461,010 of JACKJF010000003.1, forward strand.
CAGCTCGAGAGGCCGGTAACTCTGCCATGCGGCGCGGTCATCGAACACCGCCTCGCAAAGGCAGCGATTACCGAGGGCCTGGCTGATCCGCGCGGCTGGCCGACCAAGCGGCTTGAACGGCTCTATTCGGGCTGGGCCGATGTCGGCTTTCCGCTGATGATTACCGGCAACGTCATTGTTGATGCTGACCACATCGAGCGGCCGGGCAATGTGATCATCGACCGTGTTCCCGGCAAGGCACAGCGTGAAGCGCTGGAAGACTGGGTCGCCGCCGGCCGAAAACACGGAGCTCATCTTTGGGCCCAGCTTTCCCATTCGGGGCGCCAGACCCAGAAGTCGGTCAACGGGCAACCGCTTTCGCCATCAGCGATCGGCGTGGGCCTGCCGGGCGGTCTTTTCGGCAAACCCCGCGCTATGACCGAAGCCCAGATCGTGCAGGTGATTGCCTCTTTCCGGCGCGCCGCAGAGGTCTGCAAGTCGGTCGGCTTCACTGGCGTGCAGATTCACGCGGCTCACGGATATCTGCTTTCGAGCTTTCTCAGCCCGCTCGCCAACCGGCGCGACGACCAGTGGGGCGGAAGTCTCGACAACCGTGCCAGGCTTCTCATGCGTATTGTCGAAGAAACCCGGAGGGTCGTCGGGCCCGAATTTCCCATCTGCGTCAAGCTCAACTCCGCGGACTTTCAGAAGGGCGGCTTTGTTTTGGAAGAGTGCGCGCAAGTCGCGCTCATGCTCGAGGACGCCGGTGTTGATCTGATCGAGATTTCCGGCGGGAGCTACGAAAACCCGGCCATGATTGGCGAACGCGGTGGCGGCAAATCGGCTGATCCGCCCAAGCGGGCGTCGACCGTTGCCCGAGAAGCCTATTTTCTGGAATGTGCGCGTGCCCTGCGCCGCCGGGTGAATTTGCCGATCATGCTGACCGGCGGCCTTCGCTCCCGGGCAGGCATGCAACAGGCCCTCGACGAAGGCATCGACCTCATTGGTCTCGCGCGACCGGCCTGCGTCGATCCCGTCAGTTTTGCCCGCTTCCTGATCGGAGAAAGCGAATCCCTGCCGTGCTGGGAGGAAAATCTGCGCCGCGACACCGGCCTCTTGAGCAACAACTCGCCGCTTTCCCTGGTCCGCACCATAGCCAGCTTCGCCGGTATCTACTGGTTCTACGAACAGCTTTACCGCCTCGGCGACGGGCGAGAAGCAAACACCCGGGCGACCCCCCTCTTGTCGATGCTTCGCGTCATGGCGGCAGAACGGCAAATCGAGGCGAAGCGCAGGAAACTCCGCAAGACCGGCGCCACGACCGGCAACTTGACCGTGGCCGACATCCAGGCCGCGCGCCTGCGCACAGTCCGCGACTGACCGTTCAGCGATTCAAATTCTGCGAATTGGTACGCCCGGAAGGATTTGAACCTTCGACCTGCCGATTAAAAGTCGGATGCTCTACCCCTGAGCTACGGGCGCCTGGAAAGATGGCGCGAACATAGTGATTGGTCTTGCGCTGTCAACCACGTGTGAACCTGCGGCCAATTTCCTGCTGGTGCCGTTCGGTTCCTATTCGGAAGCCAGAACGCTATCCGGATCGAACCGGTAGCGCACCGGCGCACAGGGGATGCCGAGAATGTTCACCCGCGCGCAGATATCCTCGGCGCTCGCATAGTCGGTGATTGGCCCCGCAACAATCCGCGCCCGGCCGGTTCCGTCGGGGTCAGAGAGCGCGGGCTCTAACCCGATCATCAGCAATCCGGCCTTGTTGAGAACAGTCTGCCAGGCGATTTCTGCGTCCAGTTCCGCAACGGAATCGATCGGCCCGAGACTGTCCCCGAGCGCGATGCCGAAATCGGTCGCAGTGACGATATTGGCCTGCGGCACGGCCACCGCAATTTGCGGAAGAGTCGTGACCGGCACGGGCTCCAGTTCCTGCGGCATGGCAATGTCACTTAGGGACGACGGCATGTCCTGATTTGCGTTCGGATCGATGGCGAATAGCGGTCGACGAACGATCGAAACGCTTCCGCCTTCGGCATCATATTTCTGGGAACTATCGTCAACGCCGATGGCCGAAGTCACCAGCGAACGGTCGATCTGTGCATCAGGCGGCACAGCTTCCAGCAGCATGGGTATCGCAGTTTCGAGCGCGCCGACCCGTTCGGCCACCTGGCCACGCTGTTTTTCGAGTTCTGCAACCCGCGTCCGGAGCTGTTCGTTTTCCCGGATGATCCGGTCCTGATCCGACCGCATCTGCTCGAGTTGCGCGAGCAATTGGGCATTGTTGACGCTGCCGCCCCGTTCGGCGTGCAGAACCGCGGTCAGGTTCGGCGGAAGCACCAGCGCCAGCACGCCGCTGATCACCGCGAGTCCGCCGGCGAACATGGCAAGAAACGCCCACCGCCCGATATCACGCTGGGTGAGGGGTTCGTCCGCCTTGGCCACCGATCATCCTTTGCCGAATCAAAGCTCTCGCGCGCAGTTTACCACCGGTTCACCTTGTTATTGGTTTACCAACATCTTGCTGCCATAAAACCGATGCACCGCAATGGCAGCGTCACAGCCCGAAAAACCATGCCAGACTTTTCCATTGTCATTCTCGCCGCCGGCGGCGGCACCCGGATGAAATCGCGCTTGCCCAAGCTCCTGCACAAGGTCGCGGGCGCCCCCATGATCGCCCATCTGGTGAGGGCCGCTGAAAAGAGCAAACCAACCTCGCTGCACGTGGTCACCGAACCCGATGCGGATGCGCTCAGAAAGGCGGTTGCGGCGATCGATCCGAAGATCGGGTTCTTCGCCCAGGTCGAAAAACTCGGCACTGGCCACGCGGCCAGAATGGCCGAGCCCGTCTGGCGCGAGGGGGATGGATTTGTCGCCTTTGTCTACGGCGACCATCCCTTGCTGCTGCCCGAGACCTTCAACGCCATCCGCGAAAAGCTCGAACAAGGCTGGGACGGCGCGGTTCTCGGCTTCGAACCGGAAGACCCTTCCGGCTATGGCCGCCTTGTCACCGAGGGAGAAGATCTGTTGGCCATCGTCGAGCACAAGGACGCCGACGAGAAAACCCGCGAAATCGGGCTTTGCAATGCCTGTATTCTTGCCTTCTCCAGACGCGCCTTCCGCGAAGCTGTGGCCGACCTAAGGAACGACAACGCGCAGGGCGAATTCTACCTGACCGACATGGTGCGCCATATCCGCGCCCGTGGCGGGAACATCACCTTCACCATCGCTCCCGAAGAGGTGGTCGCCGGGGTCAATACCCGCGCCCAGCTTGCCACGGCCGAAGCGGAATTTCAGAACCGCATGCGCACGGTGATGCTCGATGCCGGCGTCACTCTCCAGGATCCCCAATCGACCTATTTCGCCTTCGACACCCTGATTGCCTCCGACGTTACTATCGAACCGCACGTGGTTTTCGGCCCTGGTGTCCGCGTCGAAAGTGATGTCGTCATCCGCGCTTTTTCACATATCGAAGGGGCACACATCGGATCCGGTTCGGTTGTCGGGCCCTTTGCCCGGCTGAGGCCCGGTGCCGAGCTCGCCGAAAATGCCCATGTCGGCAATTTCGTCGAGATCAAGAACGCGACGGTCGGGCCAGGCGCCAAAGTCAACCACCTGACCTATATCGGCGACGCATCGATCGGCGCCCGCACCAATGTCGGCGCCGGCACCATCACCTGCAACTATGACGGCTTCAACAAACACCATACAGAAATCGGCGCCGATGTCTTCGTCGGCTCCAACACGGCGCTCGTCGCGCCAGTCAGCGTTGGCGACGGCGCCTTGATCGCAGCGGGCAGCACGGTCACCCGCGACGTGCCCGCAGAGGCGCTGACGGTTGCCCGTGCCCGTCAGGAAAACCGGGACGGCTATGCGGCGCACCTGCGCGCCCGTGCCAAGGCCAAGAAGAAATAGGAAGCGCCCATGTGCGGAATCGTCGGGATCATCGGCACGAGCCCGGTTGCCAAACGTCTGGTTGAGGCGCTGAAACGTCTCGAATATCGAGGATATGACAGTGCCGGCGTCGCGACTCTCGAGACGACCGGACTTGCACGCCGCCGCGCACCGGGAAAACTCGGAAATCTTGCCGAAAAACTCGAGGCGGCGCCGCTCGTCGGAACTATCGGCATCGGCCACACCCGCTGGGCCACCCACGGCGCGCCAACCGAAGGCAATGCCCACCCGCATGCAACCGAAAAGGTCGCGGTGGTCCATAACGGCATCATCGAGAATTTCCGCGAACTGCGCGAAGAGCTGGCGCGCGATGGCTACCACCAGCAGACCGAAACCGACACCGAGGCGGTGGCTTTGCTCGTCACCCGCGAGCTCGATCGCGGCGCCGATCCGGTCACGGCGGTTGGCACCGTCCTGCCCCGTCTGCATGGGGCGTTCGGTCTGGCATTCCTCTTTGCCGGACACGACGACCTTCTGATCGCAGCCCGGCAGGGCTCGCCGCTGGCCGTGGGCTTTGGCGCTGACGAGGTCTATCTGGGCTCCGACGCCTTTGCGCTCGCCCCCTTTACCAATCGCGTCGCTTACCTCGAAGAAGGCGATTGGGCCGTGCTGCGGCCCGAGGGGGTCACGATCCGCGACTTCGGCGGCAACGAAGTGACCCGGGACGTGCATGTGTCGTCCGCCTCGGCGGCTCTTGTGGACAAGGGCAACCACCGCCACTTCATGGCCAAGGAAATCTACGAGCAGCCGGAATCGATCTCTCACACGCTCGGCCACTATATCAACATGGCCGAAGGCCGGGTTGACCTTGCCGAACGCCTGCCGTTCGACTTTGCCAAGCTGGCGCGGCTCAACATCGTTGCCTGCGGCACCTCTTACTATGCCGGGCTCGTCGCCAAATACTGGTTTGAAAGCATCGCCCGGCTTCCCGTCGATGTCGATGTCGCGTCAGAATTCCGTTACCGTGAACCGCCGCTCGAAAAGGACGGTCTGTCGCTGTTCATATCTCAGTCCGGCGAAACCGCCGATACTCTGGCCGCCCTGCGCTATTGCGCCGCCGAGGGCCAGCAGATCGCCGCGATCGTCAACGTCACCGAATCGACCATCGCCCGCGAGTCGCAGTCCGTCTTCCCCATTCTTTGCGGTCCAGAAATTGCTGTGGCCTCAACCAAGGCGACGACTGCCCAACTTGCCGTTCTCGCCAGTCTCGCAGTCGCCGCCGGCAAGGCGAGGGGACATGTCGACGCCAGGAAGGAAGCCGAGCTCGTTGCGGCGTTGCTGCATCTTCCGGCGGCCGTCGCCAAGACGCTCGCTGGGGAAGACCGTATCGAGGCGCTTGCCGCCGAATTGATGCGTACGCGGCACGTCCTCTATCTCGGGCGCGGTCCCATGTTCCCGATTGCTTTGGAAGGGGCGCTGAAGCTCAAGGAAATCTCGTACATCCATGCCGAAGGCTATCCGGCCGGCGAACTCAAGCACGGCCCGATTGCGCTGGTGGATGAGAGCATGCCTGTGATCGTCGTCGCGCCGTCCGACGAATTGATGGACAAGACCCTCTCCAACATGGAGGAAGTTGCGGCACGCGGTGGCCGGATCATCCTGATCACCGACGAAAAGCGGGCGACTGCTGTTGGATCGAAAAAGATCGATCAGGTCTTGCTCCCGGCCGTTCACCCCTTCGTCGCGCCCATCCTCGCGGTCCTGCCGGTCCAGCTAATCGCCTATCACACGGCGGTGTTGATGGGCACGGACGTCGACCAGCCGCGCAACCTCGCCAAGTCGGTTACCGTCGAGTAGGGCAAACTTTTTCTCTCAGATCACGCGGGCCTGATCGCTTCGGAGCTTGGCAAATCGCTCCGGCGACCTATATTTTATCTTTGCATCGGTTTGGTGCGACCGGGGAAAGCAAGCGTGTCTGACAAAAACACCGAAGATCTGCTGTCGCTGGCCCCAAAGCCCGCCCACAAGCATTTCGGCGCCGCGCTGACCCGCTGGTTCCTGACCGGTCTCGTGATTGCCGGGCCAGTCGGCATTACACTCTACGTCGCCTGGTGGGCGATCAACGCGGTCGACAATTTCGTCAAACCGTTGGTGCCGCACCAGTACTGGCCGGACAATTTCCTGCCCGTCAACATTCCCGGCTTCGGACTGCTGATCGCGCTGGCGACGATCACCATCCTCGGCTTTCTCGCTGCCAACTTTCTCGGCCGGCAATTGGTCCAGCTATCCGAAAGCATCCTCGCGCGCGTGCCGCTGGTTTCGGTGCTTTATCGCAGTCTGAAACAGATTTTCGAAACCGTGGTCAACCAGTCAAGCCAGAGCTTCAAGCAGGTCGGCCTGATTGAATATCCGCGTCCCGGCCTGTGGGCGCTCGTTTTGATTTCAACCCCCGCGCGCGGCGAAATCGCCGAAAAGGTGCATGAGGTCGAAGAAGTGCTAAGCTGCTTCCTGCCGACGACGCCAAACCCGACTTCGGGCTATTTGCTGTTTGTGCCGCGCTCGCAGGTGACCATTCTCAACATGAGCACCGAAGATGCGGCCAAGATGATCATTTCGGCGGGCCTCGTCTCGCCTGACTATCAGGCCGCAACCGCCAAACTCGCTGCGGAAGCCGAGGAAAAGCTGAAGAAGACCGCCTGATCGAGGCATTACCCCGAGCGGATCAGGGGGATCGCGAGGTCGCGCCGGAAGACGTAAAGCAGTTCGCGCACCGCGTTGCCGTCTTCGCCCGCAAGACCAGGATTTGTTTCAAGAATCCGTTGCGCATCAGCGTGCGCCAATTCAAGCATTTCCCGGTGCAGGTCCGGAATGACAAGGTGATAGTCCGGCATGCCCGATTGCCGCGTGCCGAGCACGTCGCCATGCCCTCTGAGTTCAAGGTCCATTTCAGCGATCACGAAACCGTCTTCGGTTGACTTGATCGTATCGAGCCGCGCCTGGGCCGTCGGGCCCAACGGCCCCTTGAACAGCAAAAGGCACGCCGACTTCTCCGTTCCGCGCCCGACGCGTCCGCGCAACTGATGCAGTTGCGCCAGCCCGAACCGCTCCGAATGCTCGACGATCATGATCGTCGCGTTCGGCACGTCCACCCCGACCTCGATGACGGTCGTCGCGACGAGCACCGCCAGCCGGCCGGAAGAGAAGGCCTCCATGACCGCCTGTTTTTCGCCTGAGGTCATCCGGCCATGGATGAGGCCAACCCGGTCGCCAAACCGCGTCCTCAGAAAATCGAACCGGTCTTGCGCGGAAACCAGATCGACCTCTTCGCTCTCCTCGACCAGCGGGCAGACCCAATAGGCTTGCGCGCCGCTGACGATGCGCTGTGCCAACCGGTCGACGACCCGGTCGAGCGCATCGATGGAAAGAACCGCGGTCTCGATTGGTTGCCGTCCGGCGGGCTTTCCCCGGATCTGGCTGACCGCCATGTCACCGAAATGGGTGAGGACCAGGGTTCGCGGAATCGGCGTCGCCGTCATCACCAGGAGATCGGAATGTTCGCCCTTGTCCGAGAGCGCGAGCCGTTGATGCACTCCGAACCGGTGCTGCTCGTCGACGACGACCAGCCCGAGATCGGCAAAGCCGACGTCTCCCTGGAATAGCGCATGTGTGCCAACGACAATCTGGCAGGTCCCATCCTGCAGTTCGCTCAGCACCTGCCTCGCCTCGGCACCGCGCATCTTTCCGGTGAGCAGCCGGCAAGTCAGTCCGATCGCCTCGCACAAGGGCGCAATCGTGCCGAAATGCTGTTGGGCCAGAAGCTCGGTCGGCGCCATGAAGGCGCTTTGCGCGCCGTCTTCCGCGACCGCAGCCATCGCCATCAGCGCCACCACCGTCTTGCCTGCGCCGACGTCACCCTGGAGCAGGCGCGACATGCGTTCGGGCGCTTTGAGGTCGGCCATGATCTCGCCGATCGCGGCGCGCTGGGCCGCGGTGAGGGTAAAGGGCAGGGCATTTTTGAGGTCGGTCGTCAGACGCCCGTCCATCCGCCGCGCCCTGCCGCGCCGCGTCACCGTGCGGCTGCGGACAAGCTGAAGCGTCACCTGTCCCGCGAGGTATTCGTCATAGGCTAGCCGCCGCCGCGCCGAACTGTCGAGTTGCGCGGTGGCCGCGTCTTGCGGGTGATGCACCTCCCGGAGGGCCGTAGCGAAGTCTGGCCATTTTTGCTGAACAAGGCGATCAGCAGGCACCCATTCAGCGAACCGGGGCAGCGATTCCAGCACCTGACTGGCAAGCCGCGCCAGAACCCGCCTACTCAGTCCGGCTGTCAGCGGATAGACCGGCTCGAACGGCGGCAGCTTTTCATATTCCTGTTCGGTCGCGATCAGGTCCGGATGGCTCATCTGCCGGATGCCCTGGAAATAGGTGACGCGCCCGGAGACCAGGCGAACCTCACCGACCGGCAGTGCCCGCTCAACCCAACCGCCCTTGTTGCCGAAAAAGACCAGTGTCAATTCCCCGGTCTCGTCATGGCAATCGACGCGGTGCGGGATGACACGCTTGGTCTTGGGCGGCGCATGGTGCCGGTCGACATGCACGCGACAGGTCACCACGGCATCAAGCGGGACACGCGCCAGATCGGTGACTTCGGACCGGTCGATGAAGGCGAACGGTGTATGCAGCAGAAGATCGAGCGCCACCGGGTCCTGGCCCTCCGGCGTCCCGAGCAGGCGCTTGAGCGCGACCGAAACCTGCGGCCCCACACCCTTGAAGCTGCGGAGCGAGCGGAACAGCGGTGTCAATTTGTCCGGACGCGACACGTGATTCCCCAACGGATTCGGCGTGGCGAACCTAACCTGTCCCGGGGGCGTTCAAAAGCCTGCAAAGCCCTTGCGACCGTGGTGCCCGCATGCCAAACAGGCGCCCTCAATTGAAATGGCTGCTTGCCCAGCCGGCAGCGCCGGAGCATTCGGCGCCCACTTTCTGCAACCGGATTCGGCCTGATGGAAAGCCTTGAAACCCGCCGCCGCCGTCTCGCTTATCGTGCCGCCCATCGCGGCACTAAGGAACTCGATCTGATTCTCGGCGGCTACGCGCAGCGCCATCTCAGCCGGCTGGACGAACCCGGCCTCGACGCCTTTGAACGCCTGCTCAATGAAGAAGAAACGGAATTGCAGGCCTGGCTGCTCGGCTCCGAAACCCCTCCGCCCCATGTCGATGGTCCGCTGATCGCAAGGATCGCCGGCGATCACATCGAAAATCTCGAAACGAGGCACGACTGAGCCGATGACGACCCTAGGCCACGCAGATCGAATTCTGGCCGGCGTTCCCGATGGCATGCAGCCTTTCGTTCTGGCCGAGCGGGTCGAGCAGCGCCTCAAGTCTGACCCGTCGGCGAAAACGGCACTGGTCTTTGTGGCGCGCGACGGCGACCGCATGCTGCGCGTGCTTGAGACATTGTCGGCCCTTCTGCCGGGCCATCCGGTCCTGTCATTTCCGGCATGGGACTGCCTGCCATATGACCGCCTGTCACCCAACCTCGTGACGACGTCGGCACGCATGACCTGCCTCGCAACGCTGGCCCGGCCGGAGACGCGCGGCGCGATCGTGGTCACCGCAACCAGCGCCTTGCTGCAGAAAGTCGTTCCGCCAGGGACCATGCGCAAGATGGCGTTTTCCGCTCAGGCCGGCAATGTGGTCGAAAGCGAAGCCCTGATCATGTGGGCCCAGGCCAACGGCTATCTGCGTGTGCCCACGGTGCGCGAGTCCGGCGAGTTCGCCGTGCGCGGCGGCCTGATCGACCTTTTTCCGGCGGGGTTCGACCAGCCGATCCGTTTCGACTTTTTCGGCGCGGTGCTCGAAACGGTGCGCACCTTCGATCCCGACAGCCAGCGCACCACTGGCAATCTTCCGACCGTCGAACTGCTGCCCATGGGCGAGGTCGTGATCAACGAGGAAAGTGTCCGCACCTTTCGCCGCAACTACACGGCAGCGTTCGGGGGAAACACTGTCGATGATCCGCTCTATGCGGCGATCAGCGCTGGCCAGCATTATCCGGGTGCAGAACACTGGCTGCCCTTTTTCTATGGCGATCTTAACTTGCTCTCCGACTATACCGGTCAGGCGGAGTTCGTTTTTGACGATCAATGCGCGCTGGCGCTCGATGAGCGGCGGGAATCCATTCGCGACTATTATGCCGCGCGGCTGGAAGCGAGGGACGCGAAGGCCACCAGCGCCGTCAAATACAATCCCGTCGCCCCTGAACGCCTCTACGACGTCGAAACGCCGCTCTACGACCTCACGGGCGAAGGCGCCGCGATCCAATTGTCGCCGTTCGTTCCAACCGAGTCGGGCGCGCGGGTCGACGACCGCAAGGGCGCGGTTGCGCCAAGTTTTGCTGCCGAAAGACAGGCCGCCGACACCAATCTCTTCGAAGCGGTCATCGGACGCATCGGCGCGGCCCACAAGGCCGGGCAGAAGGTCGTCATTACCTGCTGGTCCGAAGGCACGCGTGAACGGATGGGGCAGGTTCTGGCCGATCACGGCCTCAAGAAGCTTCGCAGTGCCGAAAACTGGCGCGACGCGCTTGCCGGTCCAGCCGGTTCAGCCGCGCTCATCGTGCTCGAACTCGAAACCGGCTTTCAAAGCCCCGATCTCTTCGTTCTGACCGAGCAGGATATTGTTGGCGAGCGTCTGATCCGCAATCGCCGCAAACGCAAGGCTTCTGATGCCCTGACCGAGGCGTCGAGCCTTTCAGCGGGCGACCTCGTCGTTCACATCGACCATGGCATCGGCCGCTTCGTCGGCCTCAAGGCCATCGAGGCGGCTGGCGTGCCGCATGATTGCGTCGAAATCGAATATGCGCGCGGTGACAAGCTCTATCTGCCGGTCGAGAACATTGAACTTCTGTCGCGCTACGGCGAAGCCGAATCCGAGGCTTTGCTCGACCGGTTGGGCGGTGCGGCCTGGCAGGCTAAGAAATCCAAGCTCAAACAGCGCATCCGCGACATGGCCGAGCAACTCATCAAGGTTGCCGCCGCCCGCGCCATGTCGTCGAGCGAACCCATTCAGCCCCAGACCGGGCTTTACGACGAGTTTGCCACACGTTTCCCTTACGAGGAAACCGAAGACCAGTTGAACGCGATCGACGCAGTATTCGACGATTTGTCCTCGGGCCGCGTCATGGATCGCCTGATCTGTGGCGACGTCGGTTTCGGCAAGACGGAAGTTGCCCTTCGCGCGGCCTTTGCTGTGGCGATGACCGGCAAGCAGGTCGCGGTGGTCGTACCGACCACGCTTCTGGCGCGTCAGCACTTTCGCACATTCAGGGAACGCTTTACCGGTCTGCCGGTCAACGTTGCCCAGGCTTCGCGCCTGGTCGGGACCGCCGATTTGAAGAAAACCCGCGACGGACTGGAAGACGGTTCGGTCGATATCGTGATCGGCACGCACGCACTATTGGCCAAGTCGATCAAGTTCCGCGATCTTGGTTTGCTCATTGTTGACGAGGAGCAGCATTTCGGCGTGTCCCACAAAGAGCGGTTGAAGGAACTGCGCCACGACGTCCATGTTCTGACGCTGACCGCAACGCCCATTCCGCGCACGCTGCAACTGGCTCTGACCGGGGTTCGCGACCTGTCGCTGCTCGCCACGCCGCCTGTTGACCGCCTTGCCATCCGCACCTTCATCGCCCCGTTCGACCCACTGTCGATCCGCGAAGCGCTGCTGCGCGAAAAGTTTCGCGGCGGTCAGGCCTTCTTCGTCGTGCCGCGCATCAAGGATCAGCCGCGCATCGGCGAATTCCTGGCCGAGCACGTGCCGGAAGTCAGCTACGTCATCGCCAACGGCCAGATGCCGCCGGGGCAGCTCGATGACATCATGAACGCCTTCTACGACGGCAAGTTCGACGTTCTGGTTTCGACCACCATCGTTGAATCTGGGCTCGATATCCCGAACGCCAATACCATGATTGTCTATCGTGCCGACATGTATGGACTTGCCCAGCTCTATCAGATCCGTGGCCGCATAGGCCGCTCCAAGACCCGCGCCTACGCGCTCTTCACCACGCCGCCCGACCAGCGCCTGACCGAGACTGCCGAGCGCCGCCTGCAGGTGCTGCAGTCACTCGAAAGCCTTGGTGCCGGCTTCCAGCTCGCCTCCCACGACCTCGACATTCGCGGGGCCGGCAACCTGCTTGGCGAAGAACAGTCCGGTCACATCCGTGAGGTCGGCTACGAACTCTATCAGTCGATGCTCGAAGAGGCGGTCGCCTCGCTGCGTGCCGGCCAGACTGCGCTCGAACAGGAAGCCGGCGAATGGTCGCCGCAGATTTCGCTCGGCATTCCGGTCATGATCCCCGAGCACTATGTGCCTGATCTTCAGTTGCGCATGCAGCTCTATCGGCGCCTCGGCGACCTTGGCGAGACGAGCGAGGTGGAAGCTCTCGGCGCCGAAATGATCGACCGCTTCGGCCCGCTGCCCGATGAGGTTGAAGCCCTGCTCAAGACGATCGTCGTTAAGACGCTTTGCCGCCGCGCCAATGTCGAAAAGATCGACGCCGGTCCGAAGGGCGCCGTCATCACGCTCAGGAACAACGAATTTGCCGATCCGCAAGCCCTGGTGCGGCTCGTCGCCGATCCGGCCTCCGGCGTCTCGCTCAAGCCCGATCAGCGCCTCGTTTTCTCCCGTAGCTGGCCGGCGCCCGATGACCGGCTGAAAGGTGCGGCGACCATTCTGTTGCGCCTCGCACGGCTAGCCGAGGCCGTGCCCGCCGGATGACCGATTTACCACACTCTGCGACAATAAATTGGATTGCCCATTTGGTCATGTTATTGCCTGATTTGACCCTTTCAAGGGCCGCTCAAGGCGGGGTTGGATTCTGACTGCGGGTGAGAAATGACGTTTAAGCAAATCGCACTTTCTGCGCTGATGGTGCTCGGCATGTCGGCCGGAGCTTTTGCGCAAGATGCAAATGCCAACGCGAATGGCGACGCCGCCGCGAACGCCGCTGAGCCGCAGCTTGTTCCCCACGCGAAGCCTGAAGACAATTGGCTGAAGGTCTGTGAAACGCTCGACAGCGGTGACAAGGCCTGCATCATGCGCCAGGTCATCGTTCGCAATAACCAGTTTTACGGCTCGTTCCTTTTGCGCGACGATCCGGGGCAGGAAAGCCGGCTCCTGGCCATCGCCGCCGTGCCGCTCGGCGTGTTGCTGCCGTTTGGCCTGACCTGGCAGATCGACGGCGCGCAGCCGATCCGCGTGCCCTTCATGCTGTGCGACCCGCAGTCATGTTCGACCCAGCTCGTGATCAACGAAGCCTACGTCAACAGCCTGAAGAAGGGCGCGGTACTCAAACTGACCGCCAAGAACCGGCAGAACCAGGATTTCGTCGTCGAGATCAACCTTGCCGGTTTCACCTCGGTCTATGACAGCGACCAGTCGCTGTCCTACGAGGACTTCAACCGTCAGCAGACCGGTGAAACTGCCCTTGAGCAGATGCTGCAGGACCGCGCCGAACAGCTGCGCCAGGAACTCGGCGTCCAGGGCGATAGCACGACCGCCGATCCCAACGCGACGACCGACAACACGGCCGGGTCCAACTGATCAAAGACTGAATGAAGAGGTTGATCGCGGGTGGCGGCAATTGTCGCCACCGCTATTGACCCGTCACGGCCTGGGTGTCGCCCCAAAAAGCCCTATTGCGAATAGAGCGTCGCAGCCGGCTCTTCTTCGCCGGGCAGGGGGTCTTCGATCGGTAATATGCGGTTGATGATCTTGATGGCGTTGGCGGGCCCGTCTTCCTTGGCGAGCTTTTGTGCCAATGCCTGTGCGGCGCGACGATAGCTTGGATTGTTTTCAAGATCGATCAGGCGGCTTGCCAGAAGGTCCGCCGTCAGCTTCTTGATTTTGACCGGCTCCGGGCCGCATCCGAGGTCGAAAACTCGCTTGCCCCAGAAGGGCTGGTCGACGGTCTGCGGCACCACCAGGGTCGGCAGACCCGCATGCAGACCCGCTGAGGTTGTTCCTGCACCTCCATGGTGGACAACTGCGGAGACATGCTCGAAGAGCCTGTCGTGCGGTGCGTTTTCGACCGGAAAGACCGTATCCGGCAATTCATCGATATTGATGCCGCCCCAGCCCCTGCCGACAATGGCGCGGCCGCCCCATTTGTTGAGGGCGTCCGTCAGGATCTTGGTGTTGCGCTCCGCACCGAACGGCATCGAACCATATCCGATATAGACCGGCTTCTTGCCGGCATCGAGAAACGCCCTGAGCTCTGCGGAAGGCGTCCAGCTGCTCCGGTCCTGAAGCTGCCAGTATCCGGTCACGTAGGTCTTGTTGTGCCAGTCGGCCGGTTTGGCTGAAACATGCGGCGAATAGGCATAGAGCGTGGGCAGGTGCCGCCCCTGGGAATCCTTGAAGAACCCGCCTTTGGCGCGGCTCTTGAGCCCGAGCAACTTGCGCCTCAGCCGGTTGCGCGGAAAATCGTAATAGGCCTGCTGCAGCGCCGTCACCACGTGGCTGATGCGGTTGAAGGTGCGCCCGAAATCCGGTCCGTCATAAGCACAGAACGGAAACTCGGCCGTCATGTCGAGCGGCTGCAGCGCCATCATCACGGCGGGGATGCCGAGCGCCTCGGCATAGTCGATGCCAAAGCTGACATTCATGTTCATCAACAGGATGTCGGCCTTCTGTACCTCGCGCCAGCTCCGCCACCCCGCCTCCTCGACGATCTGCTGGCCGCGCTGAAGCAGCGTACCCGCATTGGCGAGCAAGGATTCGCTCATCGCGCGCTCGAAATCGGCTTCCCTCAGAAAGCTCTCGATTGACCCGCCAATGTTGAAATATTCGATCCCGTTGTTTTCGACGAAATTCTTGAATTCTTCGGTCGCCCCGAAATTGACCGCGAATCCCTCGGCCTTCATGCGCACGGCCAACGCCAGATAGGGCTGCACATCGCCACGCGTTCCCAATGTCAGAAACGAAACTCTTCGCTGCATGAATGCCGCCTTATGCCGCGCTGCCACTTGCCCGGAACTGCCACCCCCCGGTGAGCGCGTTCACGCACCGAGCCCTATAAGCCAACGCTCCGCTTGCTTGCGGATGTTCAAATTCGCAAAAATCCGGGTGGGATTGAGATAATGAACTGCGCGCCGTGTTTCAAGCAGGAAACGGACTGCGCACAGCCGGCGCCGGTCGCCGCCTAGTCCAGATAGCCTTCTTTGAGGTCCGCACGCATCGGCGCAGGCCGATCGCACCGGCTTGTCACGCTGACATATCCCTTGCGCGCCGTCGCGTCGTCGATCGCATGCATCACGTCGAGCACATGGTAGGCAAGTTCACCCGAGCAGCGGTGTGGCCGGCCGGTGCGGGTTGCCGCCGCCAGATCGGTTGGACCGAGCCCCCGCATGTTGCCGAGATAGGGATGCGTGATGGGCACCTCGCGCCAGTCCGCGCCGCCTTCCGCAATCATGACGGGTCCCTTGAAGAAATTGGGGTCTGGCACGCTGATGCTGCCGTCTGTGCCATGAATCTCGATATTGTGGTTGGTGTGCTTCCAGATATCGAAACTCAGCACCATCGTGATGACCGCGCCGCTTTCGAAGCGGAGGAGGGCGGTTGAGTGAGTGTCGACTTCCACGGGAAGAACCTGGCCATTGGCCATTTCGCTCGTCGCAATGCGTGCATCGGCCTTGCGTGTGTTCATCGAGGTCACTTCGGCGACCGGACCGAGAAGATTGACAAGTGTTGTGATGTAATAGGGACCCATGTCGAATACCGGGCCGCCGCCTTTGAGGTAGTAGAAGCCGGGATTGGGATGCCAGCGCTCATGGCCGGGCGTCGCAAAGAACGCGGTGCCGCTCACGGGCCGCCCGATCGCGCCGTCGTCGATCAGCTTGCGCACAGTCTGGTGCCCGCCGCCCAGAAACGTATCGGGCGCGCAACCGACCCGAAGGCCCTTCGAGCGCGCCAGGGCCAGAACCTCAAGCCCGTCTTCCCGGGTCACCGCGAACGGTTTTTCGCAGTGCGCGTGTTTGCCGGCGTTCAGAATCTGCCGGTTCACCTCGGCATGGGTCTGCGGCAGCGTCAGGTTGACCACCACTTCGATATCGTCACGCGCAAGAAGGGCATCGACGCTGAGTGCGTCGACACCGTTCTTCTCGGCCTTGGCCCGGGCCGCATCCATGTTTATGTCGGCGCAGGCGACCACATTCATGTCATGAAGCTGTTTGATCGCATCGAAATAGGCCTGCGAAATGTTTCCGCAGCCGATGATCCCGGCTTTGATCGCGTCCATTCTCTTCCTCCCGGCCGAAACGCTCGGCGATTTTTCCGCCTTTTAGCATGCTCCAGCTTTGGGCGGAATGGTTTTGAGGCACGTGCCTCAAAATCTGATGCAAGGCTGTTCGCATTCCGGGATCAATGATTGTATAGAAGGCCGGGAAGGGCTGGGAGCGATGCGGGCAAAAGACGGCGCCAAACGTGCGCCTACCGAAAGTGACGTGGCGAGGTTGGCCGGCGTTAGCCAGTCTGCCGTTTCGCGCGCCTACACTCCCGGCGCGAGTGTCGCCGAATCGACTCGCGAAAAGATCCTGAAGGCGGCGCGCGAACTCGGCTATCACCCCAACATGATGGCGCGGACGCTCGCGACCAATCGCTCCAACATCGTTGCGCTGGCCATTTCCTACCTCGACAATCCCTTCTACGCGCAGGTCGTGCGCGAGCTTTCGGAAAAACTGAGAGAAACCGGCCGTCACATTCTGTTGTTCACGACTTCCCCCGACGGCAAGGCCGATCCAGCCCTCGAAGACGTCCTGTCCTACAAGGTCGATGCCCTAATCCTCACCGCAACCACCGCCAGCCACGAACTCGCTGTTCAATGTCAGGCTGCCGGCGTGCCGATCGTTCAGATCAACCGGGAATCGAAACTGCCGGGCATTTCGATCGTTCGCGGCCCCAACGAACTGGCCGCGACCAAGATCGCAGAATTTCTCCACGCCGGCGGCCATCTTCGCTACGCATTCATCGGCGGCACCGTCGAATCAGGAACCTCGAAGGTTCGCGAAAACGCCTTCGTCGGCCGCCTGCGCGAACTCGGGGTCAAGGATGTGTTGGTTGCTCATGGCGACTACACGTTCGAGGGTGCGGCAATTGTCACCCGGCAGCTGCTTTCCATGGCTGAGCCGCCGGACGCCATTTTCTGCGCCTCCGACTATATGGCTTTCGCGACGCTCGACGTTGCCAAGCGCGAATTCAACCTCAAGGTGCCGGACGATCTTTCCGTCATCGGTTTTGACAACGTGCCGGCGGCGAGCCGGTTTGCCTGGGATCTGACGACCTATTCCCAGCCGGCCGGGCTTCTGGTCGACGCAGCAATCGACATCATCGATTCAATGATTGCCCGTCCGGGCCGCAGGGCCCAGCGCCGCGAGGTGCAGGGCGAACTCATCCTGCGGGGCTCGGCGAAGCGCCCGCCCGCAAGCGCTTGACGCTCGGACAGCCCCGGTCTTAACCAAAATGCGACTTTTGCCGATTTACTGTTGCATACGCATGCAAAATGAAATATTGCATGCGTATGCAAGGCAGCGCGGGTTGCCATCGCACAACGAAATCCCCGGTGGAGCGCAAATATGATGAGCACCCCTTCTTCAAAGGACGATTTGCGGTCCGCGACATGCATGCGCATGCAACGATTGCTGATGCTGCGGCGATCTTGGTCCTGCGATCGATATTCCATCGCGCCGCTGACCTGACGGGCACCGGCGCATCTGAACCAGAACCATCTCCCAAGAAATTCCATCCAAAGGTCCGAAGATGAAAACCCAGACCCTTCACGACATCATCGTCGATCGCATCACCGCCGCCGCCGGCACACTCTCTGTCAACGACGTCTCGGCCGTGCTCGGAACCGAAGCCCGCAAGAATCGCGAAGTGCTTGAAACTCCGCAGGGTGCCCTCGTTGCCGAAACCGGCAAGTTCACCGGCCGGTCACCGTCCGACAAATTCATCGTCCGCGACGCTAAAACCGACAAGTCGGTGTGGTGGAGCAACGCCAATGCCATGACGACCGAGGGCTTCGACCTGCTTTTGGCCGACATGCTTGAGGCCGCCAAAGGCAAGCACTTCTACCGCCAGCAGCTCTTTGCCGGTGCCGATCCCGATGCCCGTTTCGAGGTCGAAGTCTTCACGCCGAACGCCTGGCACGCGCTTTTCATCCGCCACCTGCTGATCCGGCCCAATCCCGAGGAGCTTCAGGGATTCGCCCCGAGCGTCACGCTTCTGCATATGCCCGACTTCGAGGCCAATCCGGCGCGCCATGGCACCAAGTCGACCACGGTCATTGCCCTCGATCTCAGCCGCAACATCATCCTGATCGGTGGCACGCAATATGCCGGCGAAATGAAGAAGTCGATCTTCTCGCTTTTCAATTACCACGCTCCGGAAACGGGCATTCTGCCGATGCACTGCTCGGCCAATCTTGGCGAAAAGGGCGATACGACCCTTTTCTTCGGTCTTTCGGGAACCGGCAAGACGACCCTGTCGACCTCGCCGCACCGCGCCCTGATCGGCGATGACGAGCATGGCTGGTCGGAAACCGGCGTCTTCAATCTTGAAGGCGGCTGCTATGCCAAGGCGATCAACCTTCGTCCCGAAACCGAGCCGGAAATCTATGCCGCGGCGATGACCCCGGACACGGTGATGGAAAACGTCGTTATCGACGACATGGGCCACGCCGACTTCGACGACACATCCAGGACCGAGAACACGCGCATTGCCTATCCGCTGACAGCCATTCCGCATCGGGTCGGCGACAGCCGCGGGCCGGCGCCCGAGAATATCGTGCTGCTGACCGCCGATGCCTTCGGTGTTCTGCCGCCGATCGCCCGGCTGACCCGCGAACAGGCCATCTACTACTTCCTGGCCGGCTACACCGCCAAGGTTGCGGGCACCGAGCGCGGCATCACCGAACCGACCGCGACCTTCTCGGCCTGCTTTGGCGCACCCTTCATGGCCCGTCATCCGCGTGAATATGGCGAATTGCTCGGCAAGCGCCTCGCCGAAGGCGAAGTTAATTGCTGGTTGCTCAATACCGGCTGGACGGGTGGCGGCTACGGCGTCGGAAGCCGCATGAAGCTGCGCGACACCCGCCAGATGCTCGAAGAGGCGCTGGCCGGCAACCTCGACAACGTTGCCTATCGCATCGACGACATTTTCGGTCTCGAAGTGCCGATTGAGGTCAACGGCGTGGACAGCAACGTCCTGCACCCCGAAATGACCTGGGCCGACCGCACCGCCTACCGCGCCACGGCGCAAAAGCTGGTCGGTCTGTTCCAGACCAACATGGAAAAGCTTGGCATCGACCACGCCGAACTCCTCGGTTCCGGCGTCAGCGCCAACGCTGCTTGACCTTTCGGACGGCCGGGTATCAGCCCGGCCGTTTTCTCTTGCCGCAGGACGCAAAATGCCGATTCCCCATCCAATTCACCACAACCCCAAACTCGATGAATGGCTCTCAGCACAGGGCGCGGACCTGGAACTGCGCCAGACTGTGCTGGCCATGGCCGCGGCGACTGCGGCGATTGCCGGAGAGATCCGTCAGCTGGCGCTCGAAGGCACGGCCGGGCTTGAATCGGGCATCATCAACGTCCAGGGCGAAACCCAGCTCAAGCTCGACGATGTGTGCAACCAGCTCTGCCTTGATCTGCTGCAGCAGGTTCCGGTGGTGCGCTATCTGGTGTCCGAGGAAATCGATCACGTTGTCACCAACACCTACGCACCGGGCACCCACGATTTCGCCGTCTGTTTCGATCCGCTCGACGGCTCGGGCAATATCGCCACCAACAACACGGTCGGCACGGTGTTTTGTGTTCTGGACTGCACGGGCGCGCAGGGTGACGCGGAACAAAAGGTCTTGTCGTCTACGCGCAATCAGCTTGCGGCGGGCTATGCCCTCTACGGGCCGGCGACCCTGCTTGTGCTGACAACTGGAAAACGCGTCGCCAAGTTCGCGCTCAACGAAATGACGCGGCTTTATGAACTTGTGCGCGACGACATCCGAATCGCGCCCGAAGCCTCCGAATTCTCCATCAACATGGCCTACGCGCCACTCTGGCCGCGCCCCGTGCGCACCTATGTCCGCAACTGCATCGCCGGAAAGTCCGGCCCGCGCGGCAAGGCCTTCAACATGCGTTGGGCCGGCGCCATGGTCGCCGACATGCACCGCGTCTTCATCAAGGGCGGCCATTTCATCTATCCGGCCATGCCGAAAAAAGGTGAACCCGACGGCAAGCTCCGCCTGCTCTACGAGGGCATCCCCATGGCAATGCTCGCTGAAACCGCCGGTGGCGCCGCCATGGCTGGAACCCAACGTCTGCGCGACGTGGTCCCGACCTCGATCCACCAGCGGACGCCGGTCTCTCTAGGCGCCCGTGATGAGGTCATGCTGCTTGCCGGGTCGCCCGATCTCGTCCGCGCGGCCTAGCTCCGCTCGTAGTCCGGCAGGTGCTGGAACGCGTCCCGCAGGGCTTCGCCCCATCCGGTCGAGAGCTTCATGAAATAGGGGTCGTCGGCGCGGATACGCGTGTCGTAGCCGCGCTTCAGGCTGTCATTGACGTAAAACTGCACGTCGATCGGCGGGCCGACGCTCAGATTGGCCTTGATCGTCGAATCGAACGAGACGAGCAGCAGCTTCACCGCTGCCTCGAAACTCATGTCCTTGTCGAACGCGCGTACCAGAATCGGCTTGCCATATTTGGTCTCGCCGATCTGGAAGAACGGTGTGTCGTCTGAGGCCTCAATGAAGTTGCCCTCGGGGTAGATGAGGAAAAGCCGGGGCGGGTGGCCGTTGATCTGCCCGCCAACGATCAGCGTTGCGTTGAAGGTCGAATCTGCCTTCTGACCGCTCGTCGCATTGCGCGAAATGACCTGCCGCAGCGTGTCTCCAATCAGCTGAGCGGTCTGAAACATCGAAACCGTTTCAAGAATTGTCGGATGGCGCTCCATCGCCGCCTTCGAACGCTCTTCAAGCTCCGAGATGGTCAACTGTGTGGTCGCCAGATTTCCCGCAGTCAGGATGGTGATCAGGCGTTCGCCCGGAACCTCGAATGTGTGCATCTTGCGAAACACAGCAACATTGTCGACGCCCGCATTGGTGCGGGTGTCGGACGCAAAAACCAGTCCGCTGGCAAGCTTCAGCGCAACGCAATAGGTCATGATGGCATCATCTATTGTTCAACCACCACGGCGACCGACAACGACTCGTTTGCGGTTCCGTGGCGGATGCCAAGGATAGGCGCCGCGTCTGAATAATCCAGCCCCGTTGCGACGCATACATAACGTTCGTCGGGGCTGACCTGGTTGGAGACGTCAAACCCGACCCATCCGAGCGCATCGACGAACACTTCTGCCCAGGCGTGGCTGGCTGCCTGATGATCCGTGTCGTCCATCTTGAGCAGACCGGAAATGTAGCGGGCCGGATAGCCCAGCACCCGCGCGGCCGAACAGAAGACGTGCGCGTGGTCCTGACACACGCCGACGCCATGCTCCAGCGCCTCGGCGGCGGTGGTCAGCGCATGCGTCGTGCCGACTTCGTAGGAGACGGCGGCGGCCAACCGCCCCATCAGGTCATGAAGCCGCGAAATATCATCGTCTCCGCTGGCGCCGGCGGCGAGATCCCGCACCGCGTCGGAGGGTCGCGTAAGGTCGGTCTCGCGCAGGAACAGCCAAAGCGGAGTATAGCCGCGATGCTTGCCGATGATGCCGGAAAGGTCTTCGGTTTCGACTTCGCCTTTTGCCGTCACCAGGATGCGGTCTGCGCCGGGAATGACGCTCACAAGTTCAGTGAAGTTGCCGAAATGGTCGGTGTAGCTGACCTGCAGTTTTGCACCCTCATATTCCGTCGACCAGTTGCCAACGCTTTGCCCGGGCCGGGCCCTCGCCGTCTGTCGCGAGCGTTGCAAGCCGTAGACGATGGGCTCGTCGTAGCAATATTCGGTCGTGTGCGTGACGGAAAGAAGCATCGGCTCAAAGGGTTAGACGAACAGAAAGTCTTCAGCGATTTCCTGGCTCAGCCGGTTGTTGTCTTCGATGAACTCGGTCAGGAACTCGTGAAGTCCATATTCGAATATGTCGGCAACGCTTCGCCCGTGCAACCTGTTCATGTTGCGCTGGGCGGTGCGCTGACAGGCTTTCGGGCTGTCCGGGTCGCCGTTGAGGTATTTCAGGTTGTCGACGATCTTCTTGTACGAAAAAGCCAGCGATCGCGGCATGCGGCCGTTCAGGATCAGAAAATCGGCGATGTTGGCGGGCTGATAGTTGGCGTCATAGACCCAGCGATAGGAACGCTGGCCGGAAACCGACCTGAGGATGCTCTCCCACTGGATATTGTCCAGCGTCGACCCGACGAAGGCCACACTCGGCAGTAGCACGTAATACTTGACGTCGAGGATGCGCGCCGTGTTGTCCGCCCGTTCCACGAACGTGCCGATCCGCGCAAAATCGTAGACTTCGTTGCGCAGCATCGTGCCGTCGAACGCGCCTCGGATCAGGGACCCGTCGCGTTTGATATCCGTGAGTACGTAGGGCAGGTCGGCTTCGCGGATCGGCTGACGGAGGAGGGTATGAAGGTCCATCCACGCCTGGTTGACGTTTTCCCAGACTTCGCGCGTCACCGCCGTTCGCACCAGCCGCGCATTGGTCCTTGCCGCGTTCATGCATGCAAGGACGCTCGACGCATTTTCCTGGTCGCGGATCAGAAAATCCACAACGTTCATGGCGGTCGCGGCATCGTGTTTCTCGAAAAACGCGGTGGTTGCGCCGGCTGTCGCCAGAAGCGACGCCCACTCGTCTTCGCCGCTCGAAGATCGGGTCAACGCCATCCGAAGTCCCACCTGAACGAGCCGCGCCGTATTTTCGGCACGCTCGATATAGCGCGACATCCAGAACAGGCCGTTGGCTGTTTTCCCGAGCATGGCCTAGTCCTCCAGCACCCAGGTGTCCTTGGTGCCGCCACCCTGGCTTGAATTGACCACCAGGGAACCCTGCTTCAGGGCCACACGTGTCAAACCGCCCGGCACGATCCTGACGCCGTCGGAAACAAGGACATAGGGGCGAAGGTCAACGTGCCGGGGCGCCAGCCCGCCTTCGGTCACGATGGGAACGGTTGAGAGCGACAGGGTTGGCTGCGCGATGTAGTTGCCCGGGTTGGCCTTGATCTTTTCCGCAAAGATTTCCCGCTCGGCCTTGCTGCTCGTCGGTCCGACCAGCATGCCGTAGCCACCCGAGCCGTGCACTTCCTTGACCACCAGTTCGTCGAGATGCTCGAGCACGTATTTGCAGTCGTCCGCCTCCGAGCAACGGCGCGTCGGCACGTTCTGCAGAATGCTTTTGCGGCCGGTGTAGAATTCGACAATGTCGGGAATGTACGAATAGATCGCCTTGTCGTCGGCAATCCCCGTGCCCGGCGCATTGGCGATGGTGATGTTCCCGGCCCGGTACACATCCATGATGCCGGGCACGCCGAGATAGGATTCGGGGCGGAAGGTGAGGGGGTCGAGAAATTCGTCGTCGACCCGCCGGTAGATCACGTCGATCGGCTTGTATCCGCGCGTCGTGCGCATTGCGACGCGGCCATCGACAACCCGAAGGTCCGTGCCCTCGACCAGTTCGGCGCCCATCTGGTCGGCCAGGAACGAATGCTCGAAATAGGCCGAGTTGTGGATGCCGGGGGTAAGGATCGCGATCGTCGGTTCGCCGTCGCACCCCGGCGGCGCCGTTGCGGCAAGGCTTTGCCGCAAGAGTACCGGATAATTCTCGACCGGCCGGACGCGATTGACCGCGAACAGGGTCGGGAACATCTGCATCATCGTTTCGCGATTCTCGAGCATGTACGAGACGCCCGATGGCGTCCGCGCATTGTCTTCGAGCACGAAGAATTCGTTTTCCGAGGTACGGACGATGTCGACGCCGATAATGTGCGTGTAGACGTTCTTGGGCGGCGTGAACCCGACCATCCACGGCAGGAAGGCCGAGTTGTTGCGGATAAGGCTTTCCGGCACCCGTCCTGCGCGGACGATTTCCTGGCGATGATAGATATCCGCGAGAAAGGCATTGATCGCCACCACCCGCTGCTCGATGCCTTCAGCCAGGCGCCGCCATTCGCCGCTTGAAATGATCCGCGGCAGAATATCGAACGGAATCAGCCGCTCGCTGGCTTCCTTTTCGCCGTAAACGGCAAAGGTAATGCCCGACCGGCGGAAGAAAGTCTCCGCCTCCTTCTGCTTTTTGAGGAGGTGATCGAGTTCCTGGTCGGTGAACCAGGAATTGTACACACGATAGGGATGACGGACGTCGCCGTTGTCCCCCAGCATTTCATCGAAGCCAGCCATGTACGACCGTTCTGCACCAATTGCCTTTATGTTCAGCACACCTCCGGAATTGATGCAACTGTGGGCATGTCGCATTTTCCGGTTTTCGCAGAACCTCTGCCGCCGAGATGTAGTGGAGCCTGCGGCTTCCAAGGCACTGGAATTTCCGTGCGCGGCCCACTAAGTCTGGCCCACACCCCAGAACCGGCCGGATCCGGCCGGCATTCCGACCAGAGGCAATCATGCTCGACACCGCTTCGCTCAATTTCCGCACGCAAAATCTCATCAACGGAAAATGGGTGGGTGACGGCAAGACGCCGGTGACCAATCCCGCCTCAGGCGCAACGCTCGCCCACGTTCCCTATTTCGGGCGCGCCGAGGCCGAAGCGGCGATTGCCGCGGCCAAAGCGGCATTCCCAGAATGGGCCGCGCGAACCGCCAAGGAGCGTTCCCGCATCCTCCGTCGCTGGTTCGAGCTCGTCATGGACAACCAGGAACGCCTGGCCGGCATCCTGACGGCGGAGCAGGGAAAGCCTCTCGATGAGGCGCGCGGCGAGATCGCCTATGGCGCATCCTACATCGAATACTACGCCGAAGAGGCCAAACGCATAAACGGCGAGACCATTCCGAGCCACATCAGGAATGGCCGCATCGTCGTCATCCGTCAGCCGGTCGGCGTCGTCGCTGCGATCACGCCGTGGAACTTCCCCGCCGCCATGATCACGCGAAAGCTCGCCCCCGCCATGGCCGTCGGCTGCACGACCGTCCTCAAGCCGGCCGGCGAAACGCCGCTGACCGCGCTGGCGCTCGCCGAACTGGCCGTCGAGGCGGGTGTTCCAGCGGGTGTGATCAACGTCATCACCGGCAAGTCCTCCGAAATCGGTGCCGCCTTCTGCGAAAGCCCCGATGTCCGGGCGCTCACCTTCACCGGCTCGACAGAGGTCGGCAAAATCCTGATGCAGCAATGCGCCGGCACTGTGAAGAAGCTCGGGCTCGAACTCGGCGGCAACGCCCCATTCATCGTTTTTGACGATGCGGATCTTGACGCCGCTGCCGACGGTGCCATCGCATCCAAATATCGCAATGCGGGCCAGACCTGCGTTTGCGCCAACCGCATCTACGTCCACGATCGGGTCTACGACGCCTTTGTCGAGAAGCTCAACGCACGCGTTGCCGCGCTCAAGGTCGGCGACGGCAGCGAGCCGGACATAGAGCAGGGGCCGCTGATCAACCAGGCGGCCATTTCCAAGGTCGAGGAACACATTTCCGATGCCATTTCGAAGGGCGCCAAGCTCGTGACCGGCGGCCACCGGCACGCCCTCGGCGGCACCTTCTTCGAGCCGACCATCCTGACCGAGGTCACCCGCGACATGATGGTAACCAACGAGGAAACCTTCGGGCCGCTCGCACCGGTCTATCGCTTCCATTCCGACGAAGAGGTTGTCGAGCTTGCCAACGCCACCCAGTTCGGCCTTGCCGCCTATTTCTATGCCCGCGACATCGGTCGCGTCTGGCGTGTCGCCGAGGCGCTGGAATACGGCATGGTGGCCATCAATTCCGGCATCCTCTCCACCGAACTCGCCCCGTTCGGCGGCATCAAGGAAAGCGGTTTTGGCCGCGAGGGCTCGCACCATGGCACCGAGGAATTCACCAACCTGAAATACATGCTGATGGCCGGCATCTGATGGCTGGAACTCCGGCCACAGTTCGGGCCGAGGCCCGGCTATTCCGGTCAGGCTTCTTCGTCGGCGCCCGCAAGCAGTCGCCGGCGGCCGCCTTCGAGGTGATGCCGGACCGCAGCGGCGGCGGCTTCGCCGTCTCCATTCTCGAAAGCTTCGATGATCCTTGAATGCTCGGCCATCACTTCGTCCGACGAAGTGGTACCGCCTTCTCGGTTCAGGTAAAGGCGCGACTGGATGATGATCGGGTGCAGCGAGGCATGGCTGTCCGACATGACCTCGTTTTCAGCGCTTGCCACAAGAACCTCATGAAAGCGCATGTCGGCCTGCACAAAGCGCCGGTACTCGCGATACCTGGTGCCAAGCTGCGGGACCGCGGCCATGCGGTCGAAGGCCTGCCGCATCTGGGTGAGCACGGTCTTCTTGCGCTTTGGCGCGCCGATCAGGGCGCAATGGGTTTCGATCACCAGCCGGTAAGCGTTGAGATCGCGAAGATATTCGAGCGACGGGCTCGGGGCGACCGAATACCCGCTGTAGAGCTCCGACACGACCAGGCGCTCGGCCTCAAGGCGCGCCAGAGCCTCGCGTACCGGCGACGAACTCACGCCGAGGTCATGCGATAAAAGATCGATGTTGAGCCGCGCGCCGGGCGGAAGGGTCTGGTCGAGGATCTGTTCCTTGATCGCTTCATAAGTCTGTTCGGAGAGTGTGGTCCGAACGATGGTTCGTCCGGCCGGTTTCGTGTCGCGCTTTCCGCGGCTTGAGGCAGCCGGTCTGCTTCTCGATTTGGTTGTCGTGGTCTGTCTTGCCATCCCCGCGAGCCCTCATCCATCCTGCATCAAGCGCGATTCACCGCAAATCCGGCTCCACAAAGCACGATTCCAGCCGCGCTGCCAGCGATCAGGTCCGGTAGAAACTTTCAAGAAGCTGCCGGTTCTCCCTGTCTTCGGCAATGCGGGCATATAGCTCAGCAAAGGCCGAATAGACTGCTGCTTCGGGATATTGCTTGCCCACATAGTCGGAGATCTCGTGCATTTCGCGCACCCAGCGGCCCGCCTTGGGCAGCATGTCGGGAACGCTTTTGCAGAAGCTCGCAAAAAGGGCCGGCTGGCTGCTGGCAAGTTCCTTTGCGAGTTCTTCGCCAACCCCGGCGCGGCTCGAAGCCAGTGCCATGATCGAAGCCAATGCGATGAGCCCCTTGGTAATGCCCGCATAGCTCATCTTGAGCGCGGACGCGGCGCCGACCGGTCCGGCGATCTGCCCGATTCTGATGCCGAGTTGATTGAGAAAGTCGACCTCGCCCGCATGTTCGCCCGAGACACAGATCAACGGCCCCGCATAACCAGGACGTGGCGGCATGCCGATGATCCCGCCATCGACGAATTTCGCACCGGTGGCTGAAACGACTTCGCCGATCCGCCGCGCTGTTTCAGGTGCGACTGCGTTGCAGTCGATGTAAATCGGCTTGTGCTCCGCAGCTCTGAGGTGATCGGCCAGACGCCGTGCAAGTTCGAGTGCATTGTCCGGTGGTACTACCGACAGGATCACGTCAGCGTCCATTAGTCCGGCATCGCCCACGTCCTGCATACCCGCTTCCCTTGCGCGCGCCGCGCTCGATGGACCACGACCTTCGAGCGAGGTCAGAACCGTCGCCTTTTCGTTCAAAGCCTTGGCCAACCCTGCGCCCATGCCGCCCTGCGCGACAACTGCTATCCGGTGTGTCATGTCATTGGCCTCCCGCCGTCTCGAATGCTGCCGCGCCGGCCTTTGCGATCGCTTCGTCGACATCCGGGCTGGCGCCACTGATCCCGATCGCCCCAACCACGGAATCGCCTGCCTTGAGTGGAATCCCACCCGGTAGTGCAATGACGTTCGGAATGCCGAGCATTGCGGAATTGCCCGCCTTCAGAGCGTCGGCAAACTGCGTGCTCGGCCGTTTGAACATCACAGCAGTATTCGCCTTTGCCTGCGCCACGGCCACCGTTCCGGCATGCACCATGTCCATGCGGCTGAGCGCAAAAAGGTGGCCGCCGGCGTCGACCACCGCGGCGGTGATGGCAACGCCCTGGCGCTCGGCTTCGCCAAGGGCGCCAACGATGGCGGCCTTTGCGCCTGCGAGCGTGATTTCAAATGTCGGTCGGTAGTGGCGGTTCTCGGTCACGATAAGTCCCTTCCGTTCAATTGGCCGAGCCGGCCGGTGCGGCGGGCAGACCCGTTTGCACCAGATGCTGCGGCCCCATGTCGGCGAAATCGTTGAGCCCGGTCATCGCCAGTGAGATGTCGATTTCCTTTTTGAGGATCTGGATGGCCTTTTCGGCCCCCGCACGCCCGAACGCTGCAGCGCCGTAGAGCGTCGGCCGGGCGACGAACATGAAGTCGGCGCCAAGCGCCCTGGCGACTAGCATGTGCCAGCCGCGCCTGATTCCGCCGTCGAACATCACCGCCAGCCGGCCGGCAACCCGCGCTTTGACATGCGGCAGAACGGTCAGGGGGCTCGGCAAGGGATCAAAGGCCTTGCCCCCGTGGTTCGATACGATGATGCCGTCGACGCCCTCTTCAGCGCAGCGGTGCGCGTCCTCCGGGTGTTGAATACCTTTGACGACGAATTTGCCGGGCCAAAGCTTGCGTATAGTGTTCAGCGATTCCCACGTCTGGTCAGATGGGCTTTGCTGGCGGAAGTAACCCGCAACCGCACCCGCATTGCTGCCCTTGGGCGCATAGTCCCGCCAGCTTTCCATCATCGGCATGCCACCGGCGCGAAAATAATCGAAGAGCCAGCCGGGGTGAGTGAGCGCTTCAAGCATGATTGGCAGCGGAAGGCGAAGCGGCAGTGAAAATCCGTTCCGCGTGTCGCGGTCCCGCTTGGGAAAGACCGGATTATCGACCGTCACGACCAGCACATCCGCACAGGCAGCGGCATAGCGCTCGAGTTGTTTCTCGATCACCGTACCGTCCTTGGCTGGATAGAGGTGACACCACAAATTCGCTTTTGCCACTGGCCGGATCCGTTCGACCGAAGCGATGCTCGCCCCCGACAGGATGAAGGGAAGCCCACCCGCTTCAGCCGCGCCCGCCAGATCCAGGTCGATATCCTTGCGCATGAGCCCGGCAAATCCGGTCGGTGCCAGGCCGAACGGCGAAGCGTATGTCCGGCCAAACAGTTCGACCGACTGCTTGCGTCCGGAGATGTCCGTGAGATATCGGGGCAGAATCTGGTAGGCGTCGAAGGCAGTCAGGTTCCGCTCGATGCTCAGTTCGTCCTCAACGCCGGATTCGATCAGTTCGAACAGAACCTTGGGCAGCCTGCGTTTGCAGTGGCGCCGCAGGTCCTCGATGTTCTGCACCGCATCGAGCGTCAAATTTGCCTCCCATAGTCGGCAAGAAGCATCTCGATGAAATCCCGGAGCGGCATGCCCGAACGCGCGCCGCGTTTGCGCGCTGTTTCGTTGACGTGCGAAAGGATGCCGGTTTCGTAGCTCGACCGGGCTTTGCCGATCGACGCGCTTGCCGCCGACACCGCTCCTGCCGCTATGCCGCGCTCATCAAGGGTAGGCAGCCGCGAAATGCCGGCTTCATCCATTCCGACGCCGGCATCGTTGAAGAAGACGGCATATAGATCGGGACCGATGATCCCGTCGGGCTGGCCGCGGAAAAGCGCTGCGTGCGATGCCGTCACCGCGATTGCGCCCTTGTCATCCGGCGTCAGCAGCGGCGCAGCGTCGAGCCCGAGTACCGGCGGCTTTGAGTCAAGAATGACGAAACGCTTGCCACCGGCAATTTCGGGCGGCTTTTCGTTGATAACCGGCCCGGCCTTCATCAGGTTCGCACATTCGGCAACGCTCTGGCCAACCTTGCAGCCAAGTTTGGCCGCCGAAGCGTTGACATGGCTGATCCGGCCATGGGCGAGCATGTGTTCGGCATCGGCGATATGACAGGTGAACGCATCCGCCGTGGCCGCCGCAAGCCCGATCCGGTCGAGATAGGGCAATCCGTTGATCCCGGCATCGTTGAGCCCGACGCCGGCATCGCAGAGAACGACCCCGCGAATGCCCCACTTGGCCGCATGCCAGGCATTGTATTCTCCGCCATACGACCCGGAGACGAGGACGTTTCCTTTGGCGGTTTCGGTTGCCGAAGCGCTGCTCGAAACGGTTAGAATTTCTGTCACTTGATCCTCCGGTCTGAGCAGTTTGAGGGGAAGCGATGCCTTCGGCTAGTCCTGAGGTCCGAGCCGGGACAAAAGTTCGGAAAGCAGGTCGCATTCGGATTGGGTCAGTTCGGCGAGCGGCGGACGAACCGGACCCGCATCCCGCCCTGCAAGCCGGGCACCGGCCTTGACGATGCTAACCGCATAGCCCGGCTGGCTCGAGCGGATCCGCCCGTAGGGTACGAGGAATTCAGCGATAAACCTTGCGGCCCCGGCGCGGTTGCCACTCGCGACATCATCATAGAACTGCATCGCCGCGCGCGGCGCAAAGTTGAGGATGGCCGACGAATAGGAACGGATGCCCATGCCGAAATAGGCGCCGGCATAGACTTCGGCGGTCGGCATGCCGTTGATCACCAGAACACGGTCGCCAAGCTTCGCACCGATCCTGAGCAATTCTTCCGTGTCGCCCCAGCCATCCTTGAACGCGACGAAGTTGGGGCATTCATCCGCGATTTCGGCGATCGTTTCTGCGCTCAGACGGCAATTGGCCCGGTTGTAGACCACGACGCCAAGTCGCGTCGATTTGCAGATTGCTGCGATGTGTGCCCTGAGCCCCCGTTGCGGAGAATCGGTCAGATAGGGCGGCAGGAGCAGAAGGCCCGCGGCTCCGGCCGCCTCGGCTTCCTCGGCCTGAGCCATGGCCACCCTTGTGCCATATCCGACCGTCGCGAGCACCGGATGGCCCGAGGGCGCTCCGCCGATCGCGGCATCGAGCAGCGGCCGGTACTCGGCGGGTGTCAGCGAAAAAAATTCCCCGGCGCCCCCCGCCGCGATGGTGACGCACGGCCCGAAGCTGCAAAGCCATGCAACCCTCTCGGAAAAGGCCCGCGGCAGGAATTCTCCATCGGAACCGAAGTCGCTGAGCGGAAAGGACAGCACGCCGCTGCTGAGCCGTTGCTGAAGTTTCAACGGGGCGAATTGAAAAGTCATTTCTGTTCCACCGAACGTTCGTGCTTTCAGTATGTATCATGCACGATATACGACGCAAGAGGATCGATCTGACGAAGATGGTTGCCGAAGGAAGACAAAATACAATATGAATATCAATATGTTATTGGACAAACTGAACGGCCGAGCTTGTCGAGAGGCCATTGTCAAATAGGTCGTTGAAATGATGTTTTTATGATGCAACATAGCCCGTCGGAGCACAGGATCGCCGTTTCGACACCGTCGGTGCGCCAATCCGCCGAAGGGAGCCGATTCCATGAAATTTGCGAGTTTCACGACATCGGACGGTCGTTCGGATTTCGGGCTGGTTCAGAGCATTCACGGCGAGGATGACCGGGTTCTGCCGCTTGGGCATCATTTTGGCGACCTCCGGTCCATGCTCTCGCTTGCAGACTGGCGGTCGCGGTTCGCGGCTCCCGACTTTGGGATGGACGCCGGAACGCTCGAAATGAGTCGCCTCCGCCTCGCGCCGGTGATCCCAAACCCCGGCAAGATTCTCGGCGTCGGGGCCAACTATCGCAGCTTTCTCAGTCACATGAAGCGCGAAACGCCGCAATTTCCAACGATCTTCATTCGACTTGCTTCGAGCCAGATTGGTGGTGGCGAGGCCCTGCAAATTCCCGCCGTTTCCGAAAGCCTGGACTTCGAGGGCGAGTTGGCGGTGATCATCGGCTCGCCCGCGCGCTATCTATCGGAAGACAACGCGCTCGATCATGTCGCCGGCTATGCCTGTTACAACGATGCAACCGCGGTGGACTGGCTCAAACATTCAACGCAGGTCACAGCAGCCAAGGCCTTTCCCGGCACAGGCGCCTTCGGTCCGGTCATGGTCACCGCCGACGCCTTCGGCGACATTGGCTCGAAGTGTTTGACGACCCGGCTGAACGGCGAAGTGGTTCAGCATTCGCCCCTGAGCGACATGGTCTTTGGCGTTGCCAGTCTCGTTTCCTACTGCTCGCGGTTCACGCTGCTTGAGCCGGGAGACGTCATCCTCACCGGTACGCCTGTCGGCGCCGGGATAACCCGCGACCCGAAAACGTGGCTAAAGCCCGGCGACCGGGTCGACGTCGAAATCGAAGGCATTGGGACGCTCAGCAATCAAGTTGTTGCAGAGCGGGCGGTCTGACGCGGCCATGTTCCCCTCCCTTGGCCTGTTGTGTGCACCGTTTCGCGTCATCTTGACGAATTTTGGAAAAATGAAATTTCTGCGCCAAGTCGACGAAAAAATCGAAAAGACAAGTTATTACAGATAATTAGCATATAAATTTTGCATTCACATCAGCATCAAAATGCAAAATCATGCATGATATATGATACTTGACAGCCGGATCGAATTCGCTAGCATCGGGCTGTTGGCAAAGACATGGAATGCCAGTCGCGAGGGAGGTCGCCAACCGGCGCAACTGCATGCTGACAGACAGGGAGGATGCCGCCCCGGCCGACGGCATCAAGGCCAGACATCGTTATTTCGAAACCAGTGACGGGGTGAAAATTCACTACCTCGAAGCCGGCGACCCCGCGAACCCGACCATGGTTATGATGCCGGGCTGGTCCCAGTCGGCCGCCATGTTCCGCCACCAGATCAACGATCTCGGCGACGAATTTCACATCGTTGCCGTCGACCCACGCGGCCATGGCGATTCCGAGGCTCCGGATTTCGGATACAACGCGCACAGGCTGACCGCCGACATTCGCGAACTCATCCTGGCCCTCGATCTCAGGGACATTGTGCTCTTTGGCCATTCAAGCGGCGTCAAGTACATCTGGGCCTATTGGGAGCTCTACGGCGCCGACCGGTTATCGCGGTTGGTCATCGCCGACGACTCGCCGAGGCTGACCGACAATCCGGGCTGGACGGAGAAGGATCGGGCCGAGGTCAGGCCCATGTTCTCCGGCGGCGGGCTCGATGACTTCGCCCGTGACCTGCTGGCGCCTGGTGACAACAGTTTCACCAGAACCGCCATGGCGGGCATGTTTTCGGAGGCTTATCTCTCCGCGCACCCGGACGAATTCGACTGGATCGTCGCTGAAAATCTCAAGATGCCCCGGGACAAGTCGATGGAGCTCCTCTACGCGACCTCAAGCGTTGACTGGCGGGGCACGATCAAGCGCGTCAACCTTCCCGCTTTGGTCATCGGCGCCGAGGGGAGCACCCACAAGGTCGAGGTGCTGACCTGGGTGGCGTCGCAAATCCCCGGTGCGAAATTGCGCATCTGGAAAAAGGAAGAAGGCGGCAGCCACTTCATGTTCCTGGAGAATCCGCGGCAGTTCAACGCCGAACTCCGTGCCTTTCTCAGGGAGGGGTCTGAATGACCCCGCTCGTCCGTCTAGGTTCCAAGGGCCCCGCTGTGCTGGCGGATCAGGTCGATGAAGTGCCCAACCAGATTGTCGAGCGACCCGACCGCATAGGCGCTCAGCGACCGCCTGAGGGGCGGATCGGGTTCGCAGACGATGGCGTCGAGATCGGCGGGCACGACGTTGGCCGGAATAAGCGTTGGTCCCATGCCGCTGCTCGCCATGTTGGCTGCCATCATGAACTGGGTCGTGCGCAGCGAGGCGCGGGTGCTCGTCAGGCCCGAGGCGGCCAGATGCCCGTCGACGATTTCGCTCAGCCCGTTCGCCTTGTCGAACAGCACCCATTGGTGCCGCTTGAGATGTCTCAGCGCGAGCGTGCCGACGGACCGGAGCGCCGCGGTCGGCGTCGCGCCGGGATAGGGCTTGACGTGCGACGTGGCAGGATCGTCGCGCGACAGCACAAGCACGAAGCGTTCATATCCCAGATTGACGGTCGGCCCGTCCCAGTCGATCGGTGTCGGACCCACTGCCAGATCTGGCCCGCCGGCCGCTGCGAATTCCTCCAGGGCGCGCCGGTGGGAAAACTCTGCCATGCGAATCGTCACGCTCGGCATCTCCGCATGCCAAACGAGCAGAGGGCGCAGCAGCACGCCCATGCCGACGGAAATGACCGTTGCCAGTTCGAGTTCTCCGGCCTTGCCCGCCACCGCGTCGCGCACCGCCCGATCACCCTGACTGCGTGCCGCCAGCGTCGCGCGGGCATGGGGAAGAAAGGCTCGCCCAGCCGCGGTTATCCGTACGCCACGTCCGAGCCGTTCGAGCAGTGGCGCTCCGAGCGTTTCCTCGAGCGCGCGCACCTGTTGCGAAAGCGCCGGCTGGGAGACATTCAGGCGGCCCGACGCCTGCGAGAAGGAGCCTTCTTCGATCACCGCGATGAAATATTCCAATTGTCTCAAGGTCATAGCAGCTCCACGAGCTATAAGGTTTCGTTTAATTTCAAGCCGAATATTGTATTAGACATTCATTTTCCCGCCGACAATAGTCTCGGCCAAAATGCGAAAACGCACATGTGGCGGGGAGATATGACAGGTCAAAATCAACAGCTTTCCCAAAGCGGAAACGTGGGGGGAAAGGTCATGCCGGCAGGTGAGGTGGTCAGCCGCAATTTCGAAGGCTGGTCCGAGGATTTGCGCAACGAGTTCAGGGCGAACACGCGCAACTACCAGGTTGGCGGCAAGCTTTTGTCGGAAACCGATCGGCTTAAGGTGTGGGAAATCCGTCTGCCGCCGGGCCAGCGCCTTCCCGCCCACAAACATGTGCTTGACTATTTCTGGACCGCAGTGACGGCCGGCGACAGCCGCCAGCACACCGAAGACGGGGCCACCCGTCACGTCTCATATGTGCCTGGCATCACCCGCCACTACACGTTCGGTGAGGGTGACTACCTGCTGCACGACCTCGAAAATATCGGCACCACCGAACTCGTCTTCATCACGGTGGAGCACAAGCGCCAGCCCGGAGACCCCGGCCCCCGGCAGGACTGATCGAAACCTACCCAACCTGGAAGTGACATGACTGAAAAATTCGTAGCAGATCACCCGAACGCCCGGCTCATCGAGCGCCTCTATCAGGCGCGCGCAGCCAGTGACTGGGACGGCATTGCCGCCTGTTTCGCGGACGATGCGCTCTGGCAATATCCCGGCCACAACGTGATGGCGCGCGACTATCGGGGTCCGCAGGACATCGTTTCCTTCTTCAAGAAGGTCAAGGAACTCACCGACGAGAGCTTCGGGGTCAATCCCCGCTACATTCTGGCCAATGACGAAGTGGCCATGGCCTACGAGCTTCCGGCGGGCCACCGGCGCGGCGTCACCATGCACTGGGATTCGCTGCACCTTTATCACTGCGAAAACGGCAAGATCGTTCACGCAAAAATCTTCCAGCGCGTTCAGTACCAGCTCGACGCGTACTGGTGGGATGTCAAAAACCCGATTTGACACGGGTCCAAACAACAACGGTTCAAGGGAGGAAACACATGAACCAATTTAACAAAGGGACAGTGCCGGCCATTGCGTCGGCGGCCTTCGCCCTGGCTCTGATGGCGACAACCTCGTTTGCGCAGGCGGACGAAGCTTTTGTCGCGGCGGCCAAGGAGGCAACCCAATCGCGCACGGCCATTCAGACCGAATGGCTTGGGCCGACCACCGGACCGAAGGCTGAGCCGGGCAAGCGCATCGTCTACCTGTCGTCTGATCAGAACAACGCACTGTCGGCCCAGTATGGCGAGTTCCTCAAGGACGCTGCCTCCAAGATCGGCTGGGAAGTCACCGTCATCGACGGCAAGGCGACCGCGGCCAACTGGATCAACGCCTTCAACCAGGCCCTGGCCCTCAATCCCGATGGCATCGCCATGACCTTGCAGTCGCCATCGGTAACAGGACCTCTGGAATCGGCCGCACAACTCGGCATTCCGGTCGTGGGAATGCACTCGACCAGCCTGCCTGGTCCGAGCGAAGAATACCACCTCTATAACAACCTCAGCTCCGATCCGGCCGAAATCGGCCGTGCCATGGTTGATTGGGCGGTCGCTGATTCAAACGGCACGGCCAACCTGATCTTCATCGGCGACAACATCTACCCCATTTCGGTGGTCAAAACCGACGCCATGGTCGAGCATGTTGCCGGTTGCGACACGTGCAACCTGATCTCGAACGAGAACATCCCCGCGGCCAACGTTTCGGCTCAGATGGGCGGGATCATGACCAACTGGGTCCTGCAGTATCCAAAGCCGCTCTACGTTCTGGCGGTGGGGGACTTCTGGTTCGACTTCGCCACCCCGGCGCTTCGTACCGGCAACGTGCCGACCCAGGACGTCGTCCTGATCGGTGCAGACGGCACCCCGCAGGCCTATCAGCGCGTGCGTGACAACGACTATCAGGTCGTCACGGTTCCCGAGCCGATCGAGATGCAGTCCTGGCAGGCCATCGACGAACTCAACCGGGCCATCCACGGTGAAGCCCCGAGCACCTTCGTGCAGCCGGTCTACATCGTGACCAAGGACAATATCTCGGCACAGGGCGGCGATCAGAATACGTTCACGCCTGACAACAACTTCAAGGATCACTACCTGTCCATCTGGCTGGGTCAGTAGAGTCCGATTGTCAGGAAAAGTGTCGTGATCCACACGTCCGAACCGGTGCTTGAGATCACCGGACTGACCAAAACCTTTGCAGGGACGCGCGCGCTTCAGGGCGCGTCCTTTTCGCTCCATCGCGGCGAAATTCTCGCGCTTCTGGGCGAGAACGGCGCCGGAAAGTCTACGCTGATCAAGATTCTGGCCGGGGTCTACCAGGCCGACTCCGGCGCCGTCCTGCTCGGCGGCGACCACCTGACCGGCGATCCGAGAAGCAGGCCCATAAGTTTCATCCATCAGGACCTTGGCCTTGTCGACGACATGACCGTCGCCGAAAACATCGCACTGGTGAACGGCTTTCCGCGCCAGGGTGCGCTGATTTCCTGGAAACAGGTCCGTGACGCAGCGGTCGAGGCGCTAAAGGTCCTTGATGCGCCCATCGATGTCGAACGTCCGGTTCGGAGCCTGACGGCCACCGAGCGATCAGTGGTGGGTATTGCCCGTGCCGTTTCCGCCAAATCCGATGTGCTTGTTCTCGACGAGCCAACGGCGGCGCTTCCGGCTGGCGACGTCGAAAAGCTCTTCACCATTCTCCGGCGCCTGCGCGATTCCGGTGTCGGCCTCATTTATGTGTCCCATCGCATCGACGAGGTGTTCCGTCTTGCCGACCGGGTCTGCGTGCTGCGGAACGGCCAGGTGGTCGCGGACGCCGCCGTGTCCGAGGTCACCCACGATTCCCTTGTCGAAAAGATTCTCGGCCGGCCGCTGACCGAACTCTTCGTCGAACCGCCCGCGCCAAGCACCGAAATCGCCCTTGATGTCAGCGATCTCGTCTCCGGCATCGCCGGGCCGGTCAGTTTCAAGGTCAATGTCGGCGAGGTTGTCGGGCTCGTCGGCCGCATTGGCGCCGGCCACGACGTTGTCGGCCGGGCCATTTATGGAGCCGAGCCGCTCGAAAGCGGTTCCATTCGCGTCGACGGAAAGTTGGCCGGTGGAACCATCGAAAACAGCCGCAGGTGCGGCATCGAATTCGCCACCGGCCGGCGCAATGAAGAGGGCCTCGCAACCCAATTGTCGGTCAAGGAAAATCTCTGGCTCAATCCCGCGAGCTACGGCCGGAACCTGTTTGACTTTGAAACCCGCGCGAGTGAACGCGACCGTTCGCTGGCCGTGCTGAGCCGCTACGACGTACGCTTTCAGGACACGGAACAGCCGATCAACACGCTCAGCGGCGGCAACCAGCAAAAGGTAGTGCTTGCCCGCTCGCTCGAAACTAAACCGCGCCTGTTCATCGTCGAGGAGCCGACTGCCGGCGTCGACGTGGGTGCCAAGGCGCAAATTTACCGCATCATCGATGAGGCATTGGCGGAGGGCATGGGCGTTTTGATGATTTCCTCTGATTTCGAAGAAATTGCCGCGACCTGCTATCGTGCGCTGGTGTTTGACCGCGGTCGCATCGTCGCTGAATTGCGCAAGCCCAACGTCTCGGAAGAACAACTGACCCGCATCGCTTCGGGCGACCACAAAGAGGTTTCAGATCATGTCGCAGTCTAGCACCGAGAGCACCGCATCCGGCAACAAGACTGGCGGGTCTGCGCGCGACAGGGAGGGCTTTTCGCTCGCCAAGTTCGGCAGCGCCTATTTCCTTCTGGGCGTTCTCATCCTTCTGTTCCTCGTCTTTTCGTGGCTTGCGCCGCATTCCTTCCCGACGCCCTTCAACATGCAGACCATGGGGACCGGCAAGTCCATTGTCGCCCTTCTGGCGCTCGCCGTCATGGTGCCGATCGCGGCCAACGAATTCGATCTGTCGGTCGGCTATGGCATCGGCCTTTTCCATATCCTGACCATGGGGCTGATGGTCTTTTCGGGACTGCCCTGGTTCGTCGCTGTCCCCGTGGTTCTGCTCGCCGGCGCCCTTCTTGGCCTCGTCAACGGGCTTCTCGTGGCGTGGGCGAAGATATCGTCCTTCATTGCGACCCTGGGCACCGGGACGGTCATTTACGGTCTCTCTCAATGGTATTCGGGCGGGCTTCAGATCGTTTCTCCGACGCCGTTGCCGCGAGAGTTCCTGGGCCTCACTTCAGTCATCTACGGCGTTCCCTGGCCGGTCATCGTGGTGCTGGTCGTCGCCGTCGCCATGTGGATTTGCGCCGAGTACCTGCCGGTTGGCCGCTATCTTTATGTCACCGGCGCCAACCGCCGTGCCGCCGAACTCATGGGCATTCCGACGGGCCGCTACGTCGTCGGCTCTTTCATCGTCTCTGGCGTTCTGACGGCTCTGGCAGGCGTGTTTCTTGCGAGCCAGCTGCGCATCGGGCAGGGCGGCACGGGACCCGAATTCCTGCTGCCCGCCTTCGCCGCGGCGCTGTTGGGGGCAACGGCGGTCCGTCCGGGCCGTGTCAACGTCTGGGGAACGGTCACCGCCGTCGCCGTGCTCGCGGTCGGCGTGTCCGGCCTCCAGCAACTGGGCGCGGTCTTTTACGTCGACCCGCTCTTCAGCGGCACAACGCTGATCCTGTCGGTGGGCCTTGCCGGATGGGTGGGCCGGCGCACGGCGAACCGGACCAGCGCAGCCTCCAAGCTGATCCGGCAGCGCCAGGAAAACGCCACGCCCGCCAAATCCGGGGAGACGGCCTGACATGCCCGATTTCACCACAAGCGATGGCGTACGCCTGCACTACACCGATGACGGCGAGGGGCCGGTCATGCTTTTCGTCAGCGGCTGGTGCATGTCGGGCGAGTGGTACTGCGAACAGCGCGACTTCTTCAAGAAGATCAACCGCGTCATCATTCTGGACACCCGCGCCCAGGGCAAATCCGAACCCGTCGAGTTCGGTCACCGTCTCTCGCGCCATGCCGCAGATATCAACGAATTCATCGAGGCGCTGGGGCTTGATCAAATCGTCTTCGTCGCCTGGTCCCGTGGTTCCGGCGTTCTCATGTCCTATCTCGAACTGTTCGGCACGAGGCGCGTCGACCGGATCGCCCTGATCGGCTATCTGCCGAGCCTTGCCGCCCGCGCCGACTGGCCGTGGGGGTTCAACGTCCCCCCTCAGGAATTCATCGACTCCGTTGTCGGCGACTATCCAAACGTCGTCTCCAACATGATAGTCGACATGACCCATCAGGTCCTGCCGGATGATTTTGTCCAGGCGCGTACCGAGGAAAGCCTTAAGACGCCACCCATCGCCGCCTCGCGCATGTTGCAGGACCACATGAACATCGACTGGCGCGATTTCGTGCCCAAAATCGATGTTCCGGTGCTCATCTGCGCGGGTGCCGAAGACCCCCAGGCCCCCATCGGCGCGGCAAACGCCACCGCCGAACTTCTGCCCGATGCGCAGGTTCTCCGCTTCGAAAAGAGCGGGCATTGCGCTTTCATCGAGGAGCCGGAAGATTTCAACCGCGGCCTTGCGGCGTTTGCCCGGCGCTGAGAGACGGAAGCACGCGCCTTCGTCGAGACCTGCCTGACCGTTGAATTCGGCGCTTGTGCAGTTTCCTCAAGTGTAGATTCTGGCATTCCGCTGAAACGCATGTGTTTTTAAAGAAAAGAGTGGCCCGTTCTGCGCTGGCCAAATCGCCGTAGGTCCCGCATGCGGATACCCGAAAAAATCGCTTCCCTCTCAACTCATTCGAATGCCGTTCGCGGTCCGCGCAGGGCGGTTCTCTAATTAGCAATGGCGCGCATGCACCGGTTTCGACAAGTTTTCGTCGGAACGCCCGGGCGCGTGAGTGGAGGAATCTCGCCATCACCTGAAGTCCGGCGTGACCTTCAGGAGGATGAAATGACAGATAACTCTTTCAAGCGATCTCTGCGTGTGGCAGCGGTCGCGTTCTGCGCTGCGATGGCATTTCCGGCGATCGCATTTGCCAACCCCGAAATCACCATTTCTCAAGGAACGCTTGCCGGCACCGAAGGCGATGGCGTCGTCCAGTTCAGCGGCGTGAGATACGCCATGCCGCCGGTTGGGGAAAACCGTTGGATGCCGCCTGTGCCTGTCGGTGCGGCAACCGGTCCGGTGGATGCGACCAAGCCCGGTCCTGGCTGCGCGCAAGGTCCAAGCCCCTGGGGCACACCCTCGACCTCGGAGGACTGCCTGTTCCTCAACATCACGGTTCCAGGCCCGGCCAACGCCATGGGCTTCTGGCAGAACAAGCCGGTGCTCGTCTGGTTTCACGGCGGTGGCTTCACCGGCGGCTCGGGCGACGTTTATGACGCCCAGGCACTTGCCCGCGAAAACGACGTGATTGTCGTCACCGTCAACTATCGTCTTGGCTCGCTTGGCTTCTTCGCCCACCCGGCCCTTGATGCCGAAGACCACGTGGTCGCGAACTACGGTCTGCTCGATCAGCAGCAGGCCCTGAAGTGGCTGCAGGCCAACATCGCCTCGTTCGGCGGAAATCCCAACAACCTGACGGTGTTCGGTGAATCCGCGGGCGCAATCGCGATCTACACCCACCTTGTGTCGCCCTTGGCGAGCGGGTTGTTCCAGAAAGCCATCATCGAAAGTGGTGCGCCGGCGGACGAGCCGCTATCGGTTGCTGAAACACAAGGCAACGCACTCGCCGAAAAGGTCGGTTGCCCGACCACCGCCGATGCGGACGCAGCAGCATGTTTGCGCGCGGTTCCGGTCGAACAGTTGCTTGCGGCCCAAGCCACGCCGATTGCCACGATCATCGACGGCAAACTTCTGACAGCCCCGGTTCTCGATCTGCTCAGGAGCGGCAACTACAACCGCATGCCGGTCATGAATGGCACCAACCACGACGAAGGCAATCTCATCGCGGCCTTTATCTGGGACCTGTCGGGCGCACCGCTTGACGCCAAGGATATGGGAACTGCGGTCAACATCGTCGGCAATTTCATTCCGCGTGTTGGCTATACCGATCGCATGTTCAAGGTGGTCGAAACGGCCTACGACCCGTCGAAATACGATGTGCCGGATCTTGCCGCGTCCCAGATCATCACCGACGGCGTCATTGCCTGTCCGGCCTTTGAAGCCAACAAGATCATGGCCGCATTCAATCCCGTCTTTGAATACGAAATGGCCGACATCAACGCTCCGTCCGTCGTCGCTGGACCCGTCAGCTTCCCCTATCGGGCTGGGCATTTCAGCGAGCTCCAATACATCTTCGACCTGAGCTCGATCACCATTGATGGAACGCCGGCTCTGACCGATGCGCAACAGGCGCTCGGCAAGCAGATGCGTGCCTACTGGGCCTCATTTGCCCGGAACGGCAATCCGAATGGCCCCGGCCTGCCGCAATGGAACATGTTCAACGCCAAGGCAGGTGGACCGGTTCAATCGCTGAATACGCCGCAGTCGCGAGGGGTCGGCAATTTTGCGGCCGCCCACCAGTGCGACTTCTGGGCTGGCGTCGAACGCAAATAGACGGCGAATCTTCCCGAAAGCCGCCGCGGACCGAAAGGCCGCGGCGGTTTCATTGCGCCGTCAGGGGCCGGGTCAGGTGCGACAGGAAGGCGGCGGCCGGCGGCGTGAGGGCCGTGTGGTCGCGGACGCAGATCATCAGCTTGCGGTGCGCCCACTTCTCGTTGACCGGCAGTACCTTCACCGCCATTGATTTCACGTAGAGCGAAGCGACGCTTTCAGGCATGACGGCGACGCCGAGGCCCGCATCGACCAGTCGGCTGATCGCGTCAAATCCGGACGAACGGATGGCGATCTTGAGCGAGACCCCAACGTCACTCGCAGCTCTCAGCAATGCGGTATCGATAGAGCTTCCGCGCGGGGGGCCAATGAATTCGAACGCAACGATTTCCTCAAAATTGACCCCGGAGCGGTTTTCCAGCGGGTGCCCGTTTGGAACGAGCAATGCCAGCTTGTCCTGCCGGTAGACGAACGAACTGAGCTCGGTCGGCACGACGACGTCGCCGTAAATGCCAATATCCGCGGCGTTCTCCGCGATGGCGCGCAGGGTTTCCGGACTCGTGCTTTCCTCGATGTCGATCCGGACCTGCGGAAACAGGGTGAGAAAGCTCGCCAGATCATCGGCCAGATAGGAGGCCATGGCCGTCGCATTCGCCTGCACGCGGATCGTGCCGCGCACGCCACCGGAGAAATCGACCATCTCGCTTTCGAGCTCGAGCACGTTGTGCATGATCAGCCGGGCGTGGTGAAGAAGCGCCGTGCCCGCGGCCGTCAGGAACATCCCCGTTGGCTTGCGTTCGAACAGGCGCACATTCATGTTGAGTTCGAGGTCGGCGAGGCGTTTGCTGATCGCGGAAGCTGCAAGGTGCTCCCGTGCCGCCGCCTTCGCGAGGCTGGTTTCCTCGGCAACTGCGATGAACAAGCTAAGCGTCACCAGGTCGACGCGAGTCGACATCTGCTCCTCCGTTCAGCCTCCGCTTCTATCATACTGATTTACCGTATTGACGGCCAGTGGCCCAACCCCAGGCTTGTTCGTGTTTGGCGCAGGCCGCTTCACCAATTGGCAATAGCCCCACACGCGCTCATGCAGCATTGTTTCCTTGGGAGGCGGCCGACGCATGAGGCGCCGGACCGTCAATCATAGCGCTCGTCAAGAGCCTAGGGAGGAAACCATGCTCATCAACCGTAGAACCTTTGTCGGAGGCACCGCAGCATTGGGCGCGGCCGCATTCGTAACGCGCGCCAGCGGCGCCGAATTCACCTACAAACTGGGTCACTCGACGCCTGCCGAACATCCATTCTCGATCAGGCTGACCGAGATGGCCGCTGAAGTAATGGAAAAGACCGGCGGACGTATGGAAATTCAGCTTTTCCCGGCGAGCCAGCTGGGCGGCGACAATGATCTCTTGAGCCAGGTCCGCTCTGGCGCCGTGGAGTTTTTTCCGGGCGCCGGGCTGATCCTCGCTTCGGTGCTGCCCGTTACGGCCATCGATGGCATGGGATTTGCCTTCCCGAGCTACGACAAAGTCTGGGCGGCGGTTGACGGCGATCTCGGTAAATACGTTGCGGACCAGATCCGCACCAAGACCAATCTGGTTCCGATGGACCGTGTCTGGGACCTCGGCTATCGGCAGATCACCAACAGCGTCCGGCCGGTTGTCACGGCAGACGATCTGGAAGGGCTGAAACTTCGCGTTCCCGGTGCGCCGGCGCTGGTGTCTCTCTTTCAGGGACTGGGCGTGGCGCCGGTCAGCATGCAGTTCGGCGAAGTTTATACCGCCTTGCAGACCAAGGTGGTCGACGGACAGGAAAACCCGCTGGCCACCATCGACGCCGGCAAGTTCTACGAGGTTCAGAACCACCTGGCATTGTCGAACCACGTTTGGAACGGCTTCTGGATGCTCGCCAATGGCGATGCGTGGGCAAGGCTTCCCGAAGACATTCAGCAGATCGTCAACGATGCCTTCAGCTCCAAGGGGCTGTTGCAGCGTCAGGACCTCGTCGACATGAATGTCGGGCTTGCCGACAGCCTCAAGTCCAAGGGCATGGAGATCACCACGATCGATACGGACTCGTTCCGCGCCAAGCTTCGTGAGGCAGGGTTTTACCAGACCTGGCGTGAAAAGATCGGCGGCGAGGCGTGGGAGATTCTCGAAAGCTACGCGGGTAAACTCGGCTAATCCATCGAGTTCGCGTCGGGAGTTGCGCAAATCATGGCCCTGGCATTTGGCGATCGGCTGGCCGGCATTCGGCATCGTCTTCGCACACCGGACGGCGTCGAACTCGAAGTCCGCGAGTTCGGCGACCCGAATGGGCCAGAGCTTTTGCTCGTGCCGGGTGTCGCTCAGAGCTACCTGAGCTTCATCCGGCAGTTCGACGACCCGGCGCTCCAGCACTTTCGCATCGTCAGCTACGACCCGCGGGGCCACGGCCTTTCCGGCAAGCCCAGCGGGGAGGAATGGTATCGCGGACGGCGCTGGTCCGACGAAGTCAGAACGGTGATGGAAGGTGTTGGCCTGCGAAAGCCCGTCTTGCTCGGCTGGTCGCTCGGCGGTCGCATCGTCCGGCAATACCTTGTCGATTACGGCGATGACCGGCTGTCGGGGTTGGTGTTTCTCTCCTGCCGGCCGGTCGAACTTCCCGAGTTTGTCGGTCCCGGCAACAAGGTGCTTGAATCCATTTCGATGCA
The DNA here is from genome assembly GCA_020638095.1 of Hyphomicrobiaceae bacterium. Classification (GTDB taxonomy): domain Bacteria; phylum Pseudomonadota; class Alphaproteobacteria; order Rhizobiales; family Devosiaceae; genus JACKJF01. Next base: position 1,505,596 of record JACKJF010000003.1, read on the forward strand.
GGACCTCGGCAGCCGCATCGATGTCGCGGCGCAGTTTTTGCGCAACTGTTTTGAACGGCAACCCGATCCGGCTGAGTTCGAATTCATGCTGGCCTACAACATGCTTTGTCCGTTTGAAATTCGCCAGCAGATCGGCGGCTGGTGGACCGAGCCGTCGATAAGTTCAGACGCGCTGCGCCGCGTGGAGGTCCCGACACTGGTGGTGCACGGCGCCAGGGATATTCTGGTCCTCCCGGACGCCGCCAAGGCAACGGCCGATCTGGTGCCCGGTTCCCATCTCAGCATCTATGACGATTGCGGTCATTCGGTCTTTTTCGAAGCGGCAAGCGATTTCAACGTCGAGCTTGCCGATTTTGTCACAGACGTAATTGCCTCATCGAAGGACAGTACCAACCCGGTCAAGTTGCGTGGGAGACCGGCTTGAAATGAACAATGCTGAAAGCGCCACCCCCACCGCAACACATGACCGATCGGAAGTCAGCGCATATTCGCCGCTGCGAGCGTTTGAAACCGGTCTGAATCGGGTCGTCGAATTCGTTGCCGCGGTCCTTCTAGCGGTCGAAACCGTGATCCTGTTCGCCGGGGTTGTGGCCCGATACGTCTTTCATCATCCGCTGGTCTGGACCGACGAAGTCAATTCCATCCTTTTCCTGTGGCTTGGCGTTTTCGGAGCGGTGCTGGCGCTCCGGAACTGGCAGCATATGCGCATGACGACGCTCGTCGACATGCTGCCGAAGCGGATCCAGAGCGTTCTTGGCGGGCTGGGCACTGCCCTGATCGCGGCGTTCATGATCCTGCTTCTTCCTTCGGTCATCGAGCATGTTCAGACCGAGTCAGGCGTCATCACTCCAAGCCTTGAAATATCCATGTTCTGGCGCGCTGCGGCGATGCCCGTGGGCGTGGTTCTGCTCTTGATCGAAGCGCTTTTGCGCCTGCGCCACGACGGGTTGCGCAACGCATTGATTTCGCTGGCTTCTGTCGCCGTACTGGTTGTGGTTCTCACCCTTCTCAAGCCCATCTTTCTGGGCCTTGGGCAAACCAATCTGGCGATCTTCTTCCTGCTTGGCGTGCCGCTGATGGTGTTCTCGGGGCTTCCGATCGCGTTTGCGTTCGGTGCCGCGACGTTTGCCTATTTAGGCCTTGGAACCCACGTGCCGACGTCAGTATTCGTGGCCCGTCTTGACGCCGGCATGGCGCAGTTGCTGCTACTGGCCATCCCTACCTTCGTGTTTCTCGGCGTTCTCATCGAGATGACCGGAATGGCCGAGCGCATGATTGTCTTTCTCTCCAATCTGCTCGGCCATGTTCGCGGCGGGCTCCACTACGTGCTGGTTGTCGCGATGTACCTGGTTTCGGGTATTTCAGGCTCCAAGGCGGCCGACATGGCCGCGATCGCGCCCGCCCTTTTCCCCGAAATGGAAAAGCTCGGACATGACCGGAATTCGATGACGGCGCTGCTGGCCGCCACAGGTGCGCAAACTGAAATCGTGCCGCCAAGCCTCATCCTGATCGCCGTCGGTTCCGTTTCGGGCCTGTCGATTGCCGCGCTCTTCACTGCAGGTCTTCTGCCGGCAGCCATGCTTGGGGCCATGCTGTGCGCCATTGTGTTTTTTCAGTCGCGCCGGATGCCGCACGGAAAGGCTGAACGGTCGCCTGCAGCGAAAACCTGGATGAGCATGCTGATCGCGCTGCCGGCGCTGCTGCTTCCCTTCGTGATCCGCGCTGCGGTAGTGGAGGGGGTCGCGACCGCGACCGAAGTCTCAACCATTGGCATCGCCTATTCCATCGTTGTGGGTCTGGTCGTCTACCGGAAGTTTGAGTGGCGGCGGATCTACCCGACGCTCGTCGCCACGGCGTCGCTTTCCGGCGCGATCCTGTTCGTCACGGGCGCGGCAACGGGCATGGCCTGGGCGATCACGCAATCGGGCTTTTCGCAGAGTCTCGCATCCGCAATCGGCAGCGTGCCTGGCGGCGTCGCGAGCTTCATCGCACTGTCGATCCTGCTGTTTGCAATTCTCGGGAGCGTACTCGAAGGGCTGCCCGCCATCGTTCTGTTCGGACCCCTGATGTTTCCGATCGCCCGCGGACTTGGCGTCAATGAAATCTACTATGCCATCGTTGCAATTATGGCGATGAGCCTTGGCCTTTTCACGCCCCCGTTCGGCATCGGATTTTATATTACCTGCGCGATTGGCGGCGCGGATCCCAACAAAGCCATGCGGCATTTGTGGCCGTATCTCGGTGTGTTGGCCATCGGCGTCCTGATCATTGCTGCCGTGCCATGGCTTTCAACCGGGTTTCTCAAGTGACCATACTTAAGTCGATTAACTCAGGCCGACCCAAGATCGCGATTCTCGACGATTGGCAGCATATTGCCGAGGCCGAGGTGGACTGGTCACCACTCATGGCGCGGGCCGACGTGCGGTTCTTTCACCAGCCATTCCCGTCCGAAGACGCCACGGTTGAGGCGCTCGTGGACTTCGACGCGATATTGGCTATGCGCGAACGGACGCCGTTTCCGCCAAGCGTTCTCGACCGGCTGCCCAGATTGCGTTTTTTCAACATGACTGGTCGCCGGGCGCGGGGGCTGGATGATATCGTGAAACGCGGTATCACCGTTGCCATTACCGGTGGCGGGGAAAGCGGCGAAGATACTGCCGAACACGCCCTGGCGCTGATGCTCGCTTCGGCAAGACGCGTGACCGAAGGCGACGCCTCGATCCGTGCCGGTCATTTTCAGGACGGCGTCGCGCCCGGCACGCGGCTGGCGGGCAAGACAATCGGCATTCTTGGCCTCGGGCTGATTGGCGAACGCATGGCGGGATACTGCAACGCTCTTGGCATGCGTGTTCTTGCCTACAGCAGGTCCATGACGGCGGACCGTGCGCAGCGCGCCGGCGTGGAACCGGCGGGCATCGATGACATTTTCGAGCGGTCCGATGTGGTTTCGATCCACCTCGTACTTTCGGCTGAGACGCGCAACCTCGTCGGCCGGACGCAGCTGTCGTCCATGCGGGACGGGGCCGTTCTGATCAACACGTCCCGGGCGCAGATCGTTGATGAAGAGGCTTTGCTGGCCGCATTGACAACCGGCAAACTGCGCGCGGCGCTTGACGTGTTCCATGAGGAACCGCTCCCCGCGGATCATCCGCTTCGCACGGCCCCCAACACGGTTCTGACCCCGCATGTCGGCTATGGGACCCGCGAAATCTACAGTCTCTTTTACCGCAACAGCCTGGAGAACACGCTGGCGTTTCTCGATGGAACGCCGATCCGGCTCTATGCGCCCCAGCTTCATCAGGTCTAGTCAGGTCGCCCATGAGCCAGATCATCAACAGCGCGCTCCAATACGTCGATGAGATGCTCGAAGGGCTGGTCGCCGCCAATCGGTCACTTGTGCGCCTCGGCGAAGCCGGACGTGTCGTCGGCCTGAGTACGCCCGGCGATCGGGCAAGGGTGGGAATTGTGTCGGGCGGCGGCTCTGGCCACTTGCCGTTGTTTACGGGCTATGTCGGCTCCGGACTGCTTGACGCCTGCGCAATCGGCAACGTCTTCGAGGGCCCCAATGTTCAGTCCTGCATGGAGGCGATCAGGGTCGCCGATCGCGGCAGGGGCGTGCTTTGCCTCTACGGCAACTATGGTGGCGACCGGATGAACTTCGACATGGCCTCAGAATTGGCCGAGGCGGAAGGGATCGAAACCTCAACGGTGCTTGGCATCGACGATGTGGCCAGCGCCAGCTTTGACGAGCACTCCCGTCGGCGTGGCGTGGCCGGTATCATCTACGCCTACAAAACTGCCGGAGCCCTCGCCGCCCTGGGCGCAAGCCTGGCCGATGTGACCGAAATGGCTCGGCGCACCGTCGAGCGCACCAAGACGATCGGATTTGCCCTTTCGCCATGCCGGCTTCCGGGTGCCGCGGTTGCCTCGTTCGAACTGGCCGAAGGCGAAATCGGCATGGGGATGGGCATCCATGGCGAACCCGGAATCTGGCAGGATCGGGTGAAGCCCGCCGATGACCTCGCGGATGAAATGCTCGACAGACTGATGGCCGAAGCGCTAGGCGATTTCCGGCGCGTAACGGTTCTGGTCAACAGTCTTGGGGCAACGCCGCTGGAGGAACTGTTCATTCTCTACCGGCGGCTCGCACGCCGCCTGTCTGATCACGGTGTGGAGATCGTTCTGCCCCTCGTGGGACGCTATACGACTTCCATGGAAATGGCGGGCGCTTCCGTCAGTCTCTGCTTTCTCGACGAAGACATCGAGCCACACCTTCTGGCGCCGGCATCCTGTCCGTTCTGGACCGTGCCATGACCGACGTAACCATTCGAGAGATCTCCGCGATCGTCGAACGCGCCCGTCTGGCTTTCGACGCTGCGGAAAGCGATTTGAACGCCGCCGATGGCCGCTTTGGCGACGGCGATACCGGCACCATGCTCAACCGGCTGGCCTCGGCGATAGCCCTCGTTGACCTCAAAGCGGAACCGGACCTTGGTTCGGCCTTCAGAAAAATGGCCGCTGCGGCATCGCGGTCGACGGGGTCGAGCCTTGGCACCCTGGTCATGACGGCTCTGCTTGCGGTCTCAAAGTACGCCGCCGGTCAGTCGACCCTGTCCCGCCAGGCGATACCGGAAATGATAGAGGCGGCCGCGACTGCCATGCTTGCCCGTGGCGGCGCCAGTCTGGGCGACAAGACCATCGTCGATTCAATCGCCACGGTCGCCGGTGAACTGAAGACTGCACCAGCCGTCGCGTCTTGGGAGGTTGCGAGTGCGGCGTCCCGGAAGGCGCTTGATTCATTTCGCGATCGTCCCAGCCGTATTGGCAGGGCAGGGCGCTACGGCAACAAGACCATTGGCTTCGACGACCCGGGCATGCTCGCATTCGCAATTCTGTGTGGCGCGCTGGCGCGGAGCAATGTCGGCTTGCGGCCCGAGGAGGTTTCTGAGTGAAAACGGCAAATTCCATCAAACGCGCAATTTCTGAAAACCGCCGCATCCGCGGTCTGCACATGACCTTCCCGCAGGCGGGTGTCATCGAACTGATGGCCATCGTCGGCGTCGACTATGTGTACCTCGATGGCGAACATGGCGCCTTTGACGTGCGTGACATCGAATATGCGTGCGTGGCGGCAGAGCGTCATGGGATCACGCCGATCGCGCGCGTGCCGGACCCGTCGCCGGCGACAATTTCGAGGTTCCTCGATCGCGGCATCAAGGGGATCGTGGTCCCGCACGTGGATTCCGTGGCGACCGCGCGGGAGGTGGTCGATGCCGCCTATTTCGGGCCTCTGGGCAACCGCTCTTTTGGTGGAAACCGCCCGAAATTCACTGCGGGGATATCGGACATGCCTGCGCACATGGCCGAAGCCAACCGCGATATGTGCGTCTCGATCATGATCGAAACCGTGGCGGGTCTCGATGCTGCCGCGGAAATCGCAGCGGTCGAGGGCGTGGACTATATGAGCTTCGGTATGATGGACCTTGCGCAGTCGCTTGGGCACCCCGGCAACCCGGCTGCGGCTGAGGTCACTGCCCGGGTCGCAGAAGCGTCCGCTCGTATCCGCGCGGCAGGCAAGCCGGTGCGGGAAGATTTCATCACCGTGGGCTGGATCAACGATATTCTCGTCCGCGGCGCCCGCCAGTTGTTCGAAAGTTCGGACCAGTGAACGCCGGGGAACGGCGCATCGCCGTTGATCTGCTGCACGCTGCCGCCAGCGGTGGGCCGCCGGTCGATGATCTGCCCGATGGCAGCAGGCCATCGACAGCTGCCGAAGCGCTTGCAGTTCAGGACGAACTTGTTGCCCGGTCCGGCAAACGCGTTTCGGGCTGGAAGGTGGCAACGGGCCCCGACGGAACGGTCACCTACGGCGCAATCTACGCCGACGATTGCCTCGACTCCCCGGCAATCGTGTCTGCCGGGCGATTTCCACTCCTCGGGATCGAAGGTGAAATCGCGTTTCGGTTCTTGAATGGCCTGCCCGCGCGCGAAGCGCCGTACACTTCGGAAGAGCTCGCGGCCGTGCTTGTGCCGTTTCCCGCAATCGAAATCGTGAATTCCCGGTTCACCAGCTATGCAGGAACGCCGCCTGTGGTTCGGCTTGCGGACCGCATGTCCAATGGCGGCATGGTGATCGGTGCGACCACAGGCCGGCCCCAGGACCTCAATGTGGTCCCGGTAACGGTCACAACGAACGGGGAGGTCACCCTCAGCGTGGTCGGCGGCCACGCCCGCAAGGACCCATTTCTGCCCGCATTGGAATTTGTTCACGCTCGGCAGGCGAAGGCGGGTTTCGAGGCGGGGCAGTTCATCACGACGGGAACCTGTACCGGCCTGGCGTTCGGCAAACCGGGACAGGACATTGCAATCGAGTTCAAAGGCTTGGGCAGTGTGCGCATGGCGATCTCGACCTAGATTGGGCGGAGTGTTGGGCCCCTGCGGCCAGTTATGCGGCGATCAGGCCACGCCGACTTTCAGTAGGAGGTTCATCAATGCAATTTGATTTGGTCAATCCCACCCGGATTGTTTTTGGTTCGGGAAAAATCGCCCGTCTCGATGATTTGGTGCCGGCGAGCGCGCGCGTTCTGCTCTTTTACGGTGGCGGCAGCATCAAGCGGAACGGCGTCTATGATCAGGTCACGCAGGCCCTTGGAACGCGGATCGTTGCTGAGTTCGGCGGCATCGAGGTCAACCCTCACTACGAGACGATTCTCGAGGCGTGCGACGTCGTCCGCCGCAATGATATCGGGCTGATCCTGTCGGTGGGCGGAGGCTCGGTCGCCGATGCGGCCAAATTTCTGGCTTCAGCGGCGATGATCACCGGGGCAGACCCCTGGGATGAACTCATGGCCGGGCGCTACCCGGAGAAAATCCTGCCCGTTGGCGTCGTCCTGACCCTTCCGGCAACCGGATCCGAAAGTAACGCGGTTTCCGTCATCAGCCACCAGGGCCGGAGGATCAAATATCCCTTCGCCAATGAAGCGGCCCGCCCGCGGTTTGCCATTCTTGATCCCGACACCCTGGTGAGCCTTGACCGGCGGCAACGCGCCAATGGCGCGGTCGATGCGGTCACCCACGTCCTCGAACAATACCTCACGGTTCCGGCCAACACGCCTGTCCAGTACGGTTACAGCGAATCCCTGCTCGAAGTCCTGTTCGAATGGGGTCCGAAGTTCGTGCAAGACAATAGCGCGGAAGCACGCGAGAACGTCATGTGGGCCGCCAACCAGGCACTCAACGGTCTGATTGGCGCGGGCGTGCGGCAGGATTGGTCGACACACTATATCGGCCACGCCATCACCGCCCTTTACGACATCGATCACGCGCGTTCGCTCACGCTCATCATGGGGTCCGTTCAGCGTTTTCGGCTTGCGGCCAAAACGGCAATGCTGGCACGCTATGGCCGGCGGGTCTGGAAGATCGAGGAGGCGGACGACACAATCGCGGCCGGGCTGGCTATCAAGCGGACCGAAGCGTTTTTCCGCGAAATGGGTTGCCCGACCAGGCTTTCAGAGGTCGAGGGTGTTGCGTTTTCCGCCGACGACATCGTCGCCCATCTCGAGCGGGCCGGCCAAACCAGATTGGGCGAAAACGAAGATATCGGCCCGGCGGAGGTGCGGAAAATTCTCGAACTTGCCGCCTGATCCTCCGCGAGTTCAATCCATGCGACCGGCGGCCGCGCGGTGCTAGCGGGTGTGCATCATGGTGGCAAACGTGTTAGGGGAACCGCGAAACTGGTCCGGCCCGCCGGATTTTGACGTTTGTCCCTGAGTTCACGCACCATCCAATGAATCTAGCTGAATCGCGCATATTCTCCGTCGCGCCAATGATGGATTGGACGGACGCCTCGAAAAGGCCTGCAAAATCAATGGCTAACGGGTCTGCCCTTTGATGAGTTGTACCGTCGTTGTACTAGTTGGCCGGAACTGCCGATTGCCAAAAGGCTGCGGGGTAGGGCGCGAGTGAATAGCTAAGTCTTGCCGAGTCCATCCGGTCTCCACCGAGCCAACGATCTACCGACGCTGAGGTCACGCCAAGGAGCTATTTGGTACGAAACGCGCGAGCCTCGGATAAGGCTATCTCTCGCCGTTTGTCGAGATAAGAAGCTAGGTCCTGCAGGTGGACACCCTTTGCGCTTTTCTGGCTTCTTTCAGCCCGGGTAAGCGGTAGGTCGATTTCGCCGGTGCTTACCTTACGCAGGAATTTGGTGATCGTCAGGTGAGAGAAATAGTCCTTGCACACGATCTCGGCGGGGATGATCACCCGTCCATCATACTGTGCCATGAGTAGGAAAAGTGTATTCAAATTTGTCGCCCGCCTAAGATCATCGGTGCGATCATCAATTGCGCAACTGAGAAGTTCAATTGGAGCAAACGGCGCCACGAGGATAGGGTAGGCGGTTATCAGCTGTTATGGCAGCGAATAGCGAATGGATTCGCAGCACAATTAAGTGCTTTCGATGTGCTAATGGGCTCGCTTCCGGCCAGAAACCCAATAACCTGAAGGTCGTAGGTTCATATCCTACCGCCGGAACTAAGAACGTTTGTGTCCATATCAATCGACCACGGGGATGCCTGGCCATCGCGGTCAGCTTTCGTTTTTTCGGCGCCACGTCAATGTTTGCACCAAGCGGGCTGCGTCGACCGGCCGGCCATGTTAGGACGGCGAGAGAGTGGGAATTTCGAGGTTGGGGATTTGTCGGCGGGGTTTATTGCATTCGAACTGGATTTGATGCGCGCGGTTATGACCCAGATCATCCCGGCGCTTGACGCCATGAGCAGCGCTCCGCTGACTTTGGCCAACGCCGTCGAGCTGCCAGAGGCGCAAGGTGTCTACCTACTCATCTACGACGGCCAAATTCGGTATGTCGGAAAGACCGACGCCGAGGCCGGGCTAAGAACACGAATGGGGCGCCACGCGCGCAAGTTTGAACAGCGACGGAATGTCCGGCCCGAGGACGTTTGCTTTAAGGCGGCCCAGATCCTCGTTCTCACCGCGATGGACATAGAGTCCAAGGTGATCGCGCACTACGGCTCGGAGTGGAACGGCTCGGGGTTCGGTTCGAATGATCCAGGGCGCGAGCGTGAGACAACCAACAAGCCGGAGCAAGGCTTCGACGCGCGGTTCCCGATAGACATCGATATCCCGCTCGAGATCCTGCAGCGGGGGCCAATGTGCATCCACGAGGCGCTCATCGCGCTAAAGGATGCCTTGCCCTACACGCTGCGTTACGAAGTCCAGCTTCCGCCCGGGAGAACGAAGGTCGGTAGCCATGACTACCGGGTGAATCCGCATCCGGACATGGTGGCCGCGCAACTCACGGTTCCCGCCGGACCAATGACCGTAAGGGAAACGATGCGGCTGATCGTGGCAGCGTTGCCTCAAGGATGGCAGGCCACCTATTTTGTGAGCCATGTGATCCTTTATAAGGAAAACCGAGCCTATCTACATGGCACACAGATCTAGGCCAGCACCTGTTGCGACGCGGTTTCAAACGGAGTGAAACCCTACGCCGCCCGCCCATGTGATTGACAGGAGACCAGCGGACGCCGTCCGAGTTGGTGGCGCGACGGCACGGAATGGAGGGTGGTGGAATCGACGGAATGCCGGTATGCATCGAACCGGGACAAGCAGTTCAACTTGCACTACTAAACGCCGGTAAGCTTAGTATTTGGGGCGAGCTTCGATGCGACACGATGATCGAAATATTCATACTGTTGGAGAGTTCGTCACCGAACTCCGAAATACTGCCCAGGACGGTCTTGTCTGGTTCCGTGGGCAAACCAATGTTGGATGGCCGCTGCTTCCCAATATTGCTCGCCCAATTGAAGGCTACCCCGATGGTCCGATGAACCAGGAACTCCCGGCGATAAAGCGCTTCAAGCAGAACGCCGATGCTTTCCTCGCTCGCGTGCCCCGAGACGATTGGGAATGGATTTTCTTGATGCAGCACCACCGGGGCCTAACGAGGCTGCTCGATTGGACGGAGAGTCCCTTGGTGGCCTTGTATTTTGCGCTCGGTGGAACGGATGTGGAAACCGACGCTGTCGTTTGGTGCCTTGACCCCATGGAGCTCAATCGGAAATCAGGTCATCGTCGGCGGTTCGATCGGGATATTTTGGCTTTCGGGATCGACGACGTTCTTAACGGATATCTCCCGGACCGAGTTGGCGAAAACCAGGGCGCGGAGCTGCTGCCGGTCGCCGCAATCGGCCCGCGCAACTCGACCCGAATGATCGCCCAGTCCGGCACCTTCACGATCATGCACAGCCAGAGGATGGCCGTGGAAGATGTGCCCGACCAGGATCACGTCTGGCGGCTGATTGTCCCGGCCGCTCAAAAAGCCAACCTTCGCGGAGAGCTCCGTCTGCTCGGCTTCAACGAGTTCCTGCTTTTCCCAGAGCTTGAAACCTTGGCGTTGCATACCCGGGAGATGTTCCGATGACCCGCTTCCAAATCAACCGGCTGCAGAGATCCTCCGCATGGTCGCTGTTCCGCATGCGCGACAGTATCAAAATGGACCCGGTCTATCAGCGCCAGGGGGATATCTGGACTGTCGACAAGCGGCGCCTGCTCATCGATACGATGATCAACGGCTTCGACGTCCCGAAGCTCTACTTGCACAAGTTCACGACGCCGCTGATCGAAGGGGACAGGTCCTACGAGTACGCCATGATCGACGGCAAGCAGCGAACCCAAGCGATTTTCGACTTTATCGAGAACCGCTTCGCGCTCGATCCCGACTTTGTCTATTTGCACGATGACGACGTCGACCTTCGTCGTTTGACCTATCAGGAACTGGCAAGCCGCTACCCCGACATCAAGCAGGACTTTGACTCGTTCAATCTCGACGTGATCACCATCGACACCGACGATATCGAACTGATCGAGGATCTATTTTCCCGGCTCAACGAGGCAATGCCGCTGAACGCGGCCGAGAAGCGAAACGCCCGCCCGGGACCGTTGCCACAGTTGGTCCGCGAACTGGCGCAACACCGCTTCTTTACGCAAAAGATGCCCTTCACGAACAAGCGGTATAGGCATTTCGACATCATCGCGAAGATGCTGCTGATGGCGAGCCGCGAGAACGTCGCGGATACAAAGAAGGCCTATCTCGACAGCTTTTTTGAGCGGCACAGCACTTCCGCCCGCGCCGACGTTGAACATCTCAAGACGGGTGTCGAGACCGTCCTGGACGCAATGGCGGGGATTTTCGTCGACGAGGATGTGTTGCTGCGCTCGGTCGGCATGGTCAGCCTTTATTTCCTCTTGCTGGAGGCGGCTGCGGCGAAGGGAATCCAAAATCACATCACCAGAGCAAAGCTGCTTGAGTTCGAGGACTCGCGACGGGAGAACCGTCGAACGGCCGAGGACGATATCGCCAGCGCCAACTACCACCTTCTTGAGTTCGACCGCTTCGCGCAGTCGCCGAACGACGGGATCGCGATGCGGTTCCGATTGGCTGTTCTGGATCGCGATCTGCTGCAAGGAGAGCTTGGCTTCGCGGACGAAAGGGTGCTGTCGAACGGGCAAGACTGATCGCCCGACACCTCAACACCAACTCAACGAGCGTTCGCCGTTTCACCTCGGTCTTGCGCCATTCGGTACGGTCGGTTGCGGAGCCGAAAGTTGAGCATGGTCAGCGGCTTATGCCGCACGCGCCCGGCGCTGGCATTCGGGAAGTGGCCGGATTCAGGCTCATGACCGGAAGGTCGCTGGTTCAAATTCTGCCCCCGCAACCGAAATAACACCGCTAACTTAATGAGTTGGTGGATTTTTTGCATTCTGCTGTAGCCGAGAGAAAGCGACCTCCGGAACCATATCGGAATCGGTTGCAAGCAAACCATGGCATTCAATCGCGTTGGGGTGGCCGCTACGAAATCCGGTCGTTCTCAAAAACTCGAAGCGCGGGGTCGATCGTATCCATAGTCGGAAGTGGTCCAGTACGAGTTCAGGCTCCGGAGGTATCCTACGCCGTCTCGATGATACTTTTCATCTGATGGGCGACATCTGAAGCTTCATGGAGATCAAAAAACGAACGCGGAACCGAAAGTACCAACGACAGGCTCGACTCGTACCGACCGCGTTCCCTTATGGGCACCGCAAGGCCGGCACATTCCGGGATCAGCAGTCCAACGTCGTGCGAGAAGCCTTGAACGCTTGCCTTCTTGACGTGCTTCGCGACGACATCGGCGTCCAGGTTCCAGTTTGGGTATTTGTCGGAGTTGCGCCTGACGATTTCCGTCCAGTCCGACTCATCCATCGTGGCGAGGATAGACACCGAGCCGGAACCAATGCCCATCGGAAGACGGCCACCAATATCGTCGACAAGTGCCTGAATGGGGGATGTGCCGACTTGCTTGTCGACGACAACAACATTGAGCCCCGCTCTGCGCACGAGACTCACGGTCTGCCCGAGATGCTCGACAACCTCTTCGAGGACCGACCGCCAGCGTGCCACCTCAATTTCGACGGCGCTTTTTGTCCGGGCCAAGGAGAATATCGATGGCCCAAGCCTGTAGCGCCCGCGGGCAACTTGCTCAGCAAAACCATATTCAATCAATGAATTAAGGCATCGCAGGACGGGAGGCTTCGCCTCCCCAAGCTCCGCAGCAAGGTCTTTCAGTGCCGCGCCGGACACGCCGGCTCTTCCGAGCATTAAGAGCATCGCTGCAGCCCGAGATGCGTTCGAGGAGGTTGACACCATTTATTCCTATTATCGTAATATATGCTGTTTCTGACACTATAATAGAAATAACTCGTTGACGCTAGAAGGAACACGTCTGATGTTCCGAACACCGACAAGCCGTCACCACCTGCGGCACTGTCGTTGAATCAGTTTGATGCACCGAACCTGGAGAGCGCACGGGGCCCGCTGCGCACGCGGTTTGGCACGGCGAGGGAGTTGCAAGTCGCAAATGAGCGTACAGATCGGAATTGATACCGGAGGAACTCACACTGACGTGATTCTCGTGGGGAAGGACAAGAAAGTGTTTCACACACTGAAAGTCCCAACGACCCCTGAGAATATTAGCTATGGTATTCTTAACGGGGTCCAGCGGGCCCTGCAGGAGACCGATCTCACGCCAGAAGAAGTGTCACATTTCGTCTATGGGACGACTTATGTGACCAATATCATTGTCGAACAGAAGGTCGTGGACGTGGGTCTGATCGCCACGGAGGGGTTTCGGGACACGCTGGCGATCGGCCGCGCTACACGCAAAGAAAACATCTATGACATAAATTGGAGGCCGCAAGAGCCGATCGTACCGCGCCGTTACAGGCTGTCAGTCAGGGAACGCATGACCTCATCGGGTACGGTGGAAACTCCGCTGGACGAGAGCAGCGTGAGAAAAGCGCTCAGCGAACTGCGCGATGCCGGAATCCGATCCGTCGCCGTATGTTTGATGCACGCGTATATCAACCCCGAACATGAGCAGCGGGTAAAAGCAATTGCCGCAAGCGACTTCCCTGAGCTCAGCATCTCGCTGTCTTCGGAGATCGTCCGCGAATACCGGGAATACGAACGTTCGAGCACAACCGCCATCAACGCCTATGTCCTGCAGTCGGTCCGTGATCACCTTGACGATCTTGCCGACAAGCTGAAGTCGCGAGGTGTTCCAAGCACACCCTACATCATGCGTGGCAACGGCGGCATCATGAGTTTCAACAAAGGCAAAAGCATTCCTGTTGCAATCACGCATTCTGGTCCGGTTGCCGGCATTGTCGGTGCGACTTTGCTGGCCAAATCTGCCGGTTTTGCCAATATCATCACTTTCGACATGGGGGGAACGAGTTCCGATATTTCACTCGTAGCGAACAGTTCACCTATTGTGACCACTCAGGGCAAACTTGCCGGATATCCGGTACTGCTACCAATCATGGATCTTGTGACCATCGGAGCTGGTGGTGGTTCGATCGCCCGGGTCGATAGTGGTGGGCGTCTTCTCGTCGGCCCTCAAAGCGCGGGTTCGGTTCCCGGTCCTCTTTGTTATGAGCAGGGAGGCGAGAACGCCACGATTACGGATGCCAATCTATTTTGTGGCCGCCTCAACGCCGAATATTTCCTGGCGGGTGCACGCAGGATCAATTCGGATCTCACGGCGAAAGGCCTGAGTGAAAGAATCGGTGCGCCCTTGAATATGGAAACTGACGAGGCAGCATTGGGGATCATCGATATTGCTGAGTCTCATATGACGAATGCGATCAAGCTGGTTTCAGTTCAGCGTGGCCTTGACCCGCGTGATTTCACGTTGGTTGGTTTTGGGGGCGCCGGCCCATTGCACACTGTGGCGCTTGCGGAGGCTCTGGGCATGCGCTCCGTGCTCATCCCACCCGCGCCCGGAAACGTATCTGCGAGTGGTTTGCTTTCAGCCGAAATCCGTCAGGATGGCGTGCGGACAGTGGTCAAAGCAGCGAGTTTGCTGAAACCTGAGGATGTGCGCTCCATCGTCGACGAGTTGCTGGCCGAAATTGGAGCAAACCTTGCCGAAGAAGGCGTTGCCAAAGGAGATCAGCAAGCCGTGCTGTCTGCCGACGTTCGATACGCAGGGCAGTCGCATGATATCAATATCCCCGTCACTGCTGGTGACTTCGAAGGCAAAGGGTTCGAACGGCTTTCCCAGAATTTTGCGGACCAACATCGCCAGCTGTTCGGTTACGACATACCGGACAAGCCCATCGAAATCGTGAACTTTCGAGTGACTTGCTTCGGCCCACTTCCCGGAATCCCCTGGCCGGAACGGCAAGCAGCCCACATGACGCCTAAGCCCATCGGTTACCGCCAAGTAGCCCATCGCTCTCAATCCGGGCGAAAGGAGTGGCCGATCTACCGTTTCGAAAGCCTTGGTGTTGGTTCGGCCGTTACTGGTCCCGCCATTGTCGAATATCCCGGATCGACTTTGGTGATCCCCCCAGACTGGACCGCCGAATACGACGCTTACATGAACGCGCTGGTGACACGATGAATACGACCGATACAACTAACGATCTTTCCACAACCCCCAAGGATCTTGTTGATCCTGTTACGCTTGAGATCGTCCGCTCGAGCATGGTTATGACCGCGGAGCAGATCAATGCACGAATCATCCGTTCGGCGATGAACGTTGTCGTCAAGGAGATGCAGGACTGCTCCGCCGCCGTCTTCGATGGACAGGGCAGGCTGCTCGCCGAATCTGCAAGTGTCCCGATTCATTTAGGCGCTATAGGGCTCACACTACGGACTGTCATCGATCACTATCTGCCCCTTTCTGAATGGAATGAGGGTGACGTTGTCTTAATCAATGATCCCTTCGCCGGGGAAGGTTCCCTTTCGACCCATCATACCAACGATGTCATCGTATATGCCCCCATCTTCTGGGAGACAGAACTCGTGGCCATTACGGCTCTTACCGTCCACCACGTCGATTTGGGTTCCATGTGGATGGCCTGCCGCGGGTGGGGTGTTGAAATCGAGCAAGAGGGAATTCGCTTCCCTCCAGTCAAGATCGTAAAAAAAGGGGTGCTCGACGAGCAGCTTGTATCGATCATGGTGAACAATAGCCGTTTGAAGGCCAGTCTGGATAACGACCTTCGAGCACAGATTTATAGCGTGACGCTAGGCAAGCCGGATATCGCAAGGATGTTCGAACGCTATGGCAGCCAAACAATGAAAGCCTGTTTTGACGAGTTGATTGACTACTCGGAGCGGCGCACACGTCAGGAAATAGAGCGCTTCAAGGATGGCGTCTACACTCACGAGGAGTATGTCCTTGAGGACGGCGCCATGGGGGGGCCATACAAACTGGCGATTAAGATCACTGTTTCCGGCGACGAGGTCGAGTGCGATTTCTCTGGAACAGATCCGCAAATCCGTGGGCCTATCAATGCAACGTTATCCGCGACATATGCGGCAACTTTTTACGTAATGCGCTGTGTTACTGACCCCACAATACCGAATACGGAGGGGTCGCGGCGACCGATTCGTGTCATTGCACCGGCAGGATCGATGGTTAACGCCCAATGGCCGGCGGCCGTTCAGCAGCGCATGGTCGTTTGCCATTCCATCGTAGACCTTATCATGGGCGCTCTTGAGAAATGTGCGCCAGAGCGCGTCATGGGCGATTCCATCGGATGCTCATATAATGAGATCATTGCGACTGATCTCATGACGGGAACTCGAGTTCATTTTGGGGAAGTTTCTCCCGGTGGATTGGGAGGAACTGCGGTTCGGGACGGGGCAAGCGCGCTTTCTTGTCACGTCACCAACTGCCCACTTCCACCAATTGAGGTCAACGAAATAGAGAATCCCGTACTCTATACTCAGCGCGAATTCCTCGCTGATTCCGGAGGCGCTGGGAAACAACGGGGCGGTACTGGGATTGTATTGTCTTACAAGGTGCTTACAGATCACCCACAGCTCTCGTTCACGTCGCAGAAGAGTAAGATACCGCCTCAAGGCGTGGCTGGGGGCCAACCCGGTAAGAGTGGTGCCTGGTTCGTCAATGCCGGCAAGCCCGAAGAGTTCAAGCTGGAGTACTCGATGGGCGATCTTATACCCATCAAGAAAGGCGACATCGTAACCCAGTACACTAACGGTGGAGGTGGTTACGGTAATCCTAGCGATCGCGACATTGCGGCTATTGTGGGCGATATCAGGGAGGGTCTCGTGACTGTCGAAGGTGCGGAGCGGGACTATGGGGTGAAGATTGATCGGTCGATGCTGGCCTAGTCCAAATGGATTAGCGCCAACGTGATCGACACATGTCGAGATTATCCAGATCAAGATGAGTCAAATGACGCTGCACCCGCTCCCAGTGAATATGTTGGATATCACGGAAGCCGCGGACAGGATTAACATATTTGTACGTCGGACGCCGGTTTTGGAATCCGAAGAACTAAATATGATCTGTGGTGGAAGGGTTTTGCTGAAGACCGAGACCTTCCAGCGCACTGGAAGCTTCAAGTTTCGGGGCGCCGCGAATTTTCTGTTGGCTCAAGGGAAGGACGCCGTGGAGCGGGGTGTGGCTGCGGTTTCATCGGGGAACCATGGACAGGCAGTTGCCTTGGCCGCATCGCTTCGTAATGCTCGTGCCACGGTGTTCATGCCGAAAGATGCTCCCCAGCTGAAGATCCGCGGGGCAAAGAGCTATGGCGCTGAAGTGATCTTGTATGACCGATTCAATGACAATCGCGAGGAGATGGTAAGAGAGTTCATTGACGAAACGGGCGCTATCTATGTCAGCCCGTTTGACGATCCGCTTATCATCTCGGGGCAGGGGACGCTCGGCCTGGAAGTGAGCGCTCAGGCCAAGGAACTGGGAACTGATATAGACTGTTTATTGGCTCCTTGCGGGGGCGGTGGACTTTCTTCAGGCACGGTGATGTCTGTTTCGTCTGCGTTTCCCAATGTGAAGTCATTTATCGTGGAGCCAGCAGACTTCGATGATACAGGAAGGTCGCTTGCAGCTGGACGAAGGGAAGTGAACAGCCGGTCGGCGCGATCTATTTGCGACGCCCTACAATCACCCACTCCTGGCGAATTAACCTTCCCGATTCTCCTTCGTCACAATGTCAGTGCGCTGAAAGTCTCTGACGCCGAAGTTCAATCAGCCATGCACTGGGCATTCGAGAGGCTGAAGCTGATAATCGAGCCAGGTGGAGTAGTTGGACTCGCAGCGCTGCTCTTCAAGAAGGTGAATGTTGAGGGGTTGACTTCTGTCGTCGTCGTTTCTGGTGGCAATGTCGATGCCCCTTTCTTCGCTAACGTTCTCCAATCGGAACATTTAGCCATCCCATCGTAAAGTGTCGAATTCTCCATCGCAACGACATGTGTAGGGAGGCCAACCGCCATGGCGGAGTGGCTATACGTTTGCGATGATCCCTGAGTTAAGGATGCGCGCAACAGAGCCGACAGCTGACTTTGGGGTGTAAGAGCCGGTTACACCACCAAGCGATCTTGATTGAGCGGTGATGTTCCACTCTAGGTTATCTCCGATAATACGGATCTGGTGCGTCATGACGGTCGCGTTGGGTTCTGCAACAATGATACTCCGGGTGCGATCGAAGCCCAGACCGGCCCAAGCGATGGCGGCGTGGACATTCACGTTGCGGGGAAATTGAATGCAAGCGTCTCGTGTGGATCCGTCGAAAACAACTCCATGAAGATCGGCTGCTCCGCCAAGACTTGGGCCACTCTTGGTTGTCGTGATGGTCACGCTGTTGAGGACTGGACGGCCGTCAATGAGACCATCAAGGCCGAATATCCCGCCGTGAGGCAGATAAAAGCGTCGGCCGCTGCGCCCTGCGCTCGCAAGGATCGCATCTTCTGTTGCTTCAGTTGCCAATGCCGAACAGCTAAAACCGCATAGGCTCGACGATTCCAATATCCGAGATGCGTGGGCATGGAGGAAATCGGGATTGGCAGCTTCGAGCACTAGGTCAACTTTCTGACTAAGTGCAGCGTCAACATCGTCGGTCAGAATCCGAGTAATTGCACCCTGGCGCGTGCTACGCCTCACGTCGGAAACCAGAACATATTCGACAGATAGCGAGTCATGTTTGCTCACGTAGTCGAACAGTGCTTGGCCGATGACACCTCCGCCGACAATGCCTATTGATTTGTAGGCCATCCACTTTTCTCTCCAGACTGGGTTTGAATTTCGCTGGACCGCAGGTGGAGTTGCGTAGCTTTCCGGCCCGCGGTTGGAAGGACCGTCGCCATCCCGCCTCAGCTTCTTCTTAGTTGGACTACACCAAGGCGGTGAAGAAGGCAACCCAGCACTCGGCCAGAAAGCCCTTCCTCACGTGCAGGATTCATGCTCGCACTGACTTATCTGCTCATTTGAAGACGGGAGCTGCGAAAGTATCAGCGGGTACCGAAAAAATTCATCATGCAGCTTGATTTGGACTATTCACTGGTGTACTCCATTGATAGACCATTCCTTGGCAATCCTGCCCTCTAGCACTGGTGGAACTATGCAATCAAAATCAATCGAAACCGCAGTCAAAGGCAGCCTGTCGGCAGTCTCCGAGCGAGAGGCCGTTTCAACGATTTACCTCGTGGCCTGCGGTGGCTCGCTCGCGCAAATGCACTTGCCGAAATATGCTATAGATCGGAACTCTTCGACGATCACCGCAGAGGTCTTTAGCTCAGCTGAGTTTATCGCCCGTGATCCTGTGCGTCTCGGATCCTCTAGCGTTGTCATTCTATGTTCTAGCTCCGGGAACACGCCGGAGACCGTGGCGGCGGCCGCGTTCGCCCGTGAAAAAGGGGCATATACGATCGGCCTGACGACGGAGCCGGAGTCACAGTTGGCCAAGACGGCGGACTATGCGGTGCCCTATGTCTCGGCTCCCCTTATTGGTGACCAGGATGCACCTTCCGCTGTAATTCTTCGCATTGCATTTGGCATCGTAAATCACCGCGAGAAATCCCCGAAGGCGGCGGCCCTACTTGCCGCCCTTGCCAAAGTTGAGGGCATCTCGGCGGCGGCGCAGAAGGCTCACTCCGAAGACGCGAAGCGTTGGGGGGAGGCAAATAAGCGCGAGTCGATCATCTATACGATGGCTTCTGGCTCCAATTGGGGGGTCGCTTACTCTTTTTCGATCTGCATTCTGCAGGAGATGCAGTGGATTCACTCGCAAGCCATCCACACCGGCGAATATTTCCACGGTCCATTCGAAATTACGGATTTCGACACGCCCATAATTCTGCTCCTCGGCCTAGGTCCCTCCCGTCAAATGGACGAGCGCGCGCGGCGCTTCGCAGAAGCACACTCGAAGAATGTCCTGGTGCTGGATGCATGCAAGTTCGATCTTGAAGGAGTCGATCCAGAGGTGGCCGAGTACATTGTTCCCCTGGTTTTTCAGCCGCTCATGCGGATTTATGCCGTGGAACTGTCGGAACGTCGCGGGCACCCACTGACGGTGCGTCGTTACATGTGGAAAATGGAATACTGACTTGTGCCTGCGTCGGCCGCTCAGGCGACCGACGCTGTCATCCTGTTCTTCGTAGGACTTTCAGGGGCACGCGAAGGTATGAATATGGATTCTGACGCGACCAAAAATCGAGGAAATTTTAGCATGCGCGGCAGAGCGCCAAGTGTCTTGGGAATTGGCGACAATACGGTTGACGTCTATGTTGATAAGGGCTGGATGTTTCCTGGCGGCAATGCGGTCAACGTCGCCGCTATGTCAGGTCGGCTGGGTGCGTTTGCTGGTTACATTGGATGCTTGTCGTCCGACCGCTACGGCAGTCTTGTATATGAGGCGTTGTCCCAAGAAAAGGTTGATCTTTCACGGTGCCGCCGAGCTGATGGTCCAAACGGCTGCGCCTTGATTGGCCATGAAGATGGTGACAGGAGGTTTCTGGGTTCAAGACCAGGAGTTCGTGCCAACTTCTCTTTGGTTGAGGACGACTTTTTGTATATGGCTTCATTCGATGTCGTCCATACGAGTGTGCACAGCGGCCTCGATCACCAGGTCCCAATGATAGGGCTGCGCTCTAAGCTCCTATCATACGATTTTTCGAACCGTTGGAGTGGTGAGCAGCGGGACCTTTTGGCGCCGCATGTCGATATCGCGTTCTTGTCTCTTGGTTCTGCTGAGTTCTCGGATTGTGAAGCTATCCTGAGGCAATGGTCCGACGTCGGATGTAAATTAGTCATCGGGACCCGTGGGGGCGAGGGGTCTCTTGCATTGTTTGATGATCGTCTCTATGCGGCCGGCGTGAAATCAGCACAGGTCGTGGATACTCTTGGCGCGGGCGATGGATTTATTGCCGGTTTTCTCGTTGAATGGAAGATATCGTCCGATGTCTCACGTGCGCTCGAGGCGGGCGCGCGTAACGCAGCCGCTATCTGTGGAGTCATGGGCGCGTTCGGTCATGGCGTCGCATTTTCTACCCTTCCCGAGGATCTGCCGCCGCGCCGACCCAGCGCGAGGGCATGATTATCTGACTTGCCATAACTCGGATGGCTATCAAGTGCGAAGTTATCGGGATCTGAGGACCCATGCGGTCTGACCCGCCGCTGTGGGGTTATTGAACCTCTTCCAAGGGGAGAATAAACCTAGTTTTCGGGTTGTAGCTTGGATGACCGCTAAGCCTAAGGGGCGTTTTGGGCGGTAGCACTGAAATTCACGTGAATCGGATGATTGACCGAACGGACGTACTCTATGGGTCGACCTTGCCCGTCTTCGACTATCAGGCGCATCAGCAGTGTTGATGAGTGCGGGCTCAACATCAGTGTTTGCTCTTCGAACGCGGTCGGCACGTGAATTGAAATCGTTTTGGTGGTTGGCGCTGCAATTATGCCATAACGCTCTTTTAGCACACTATAGAGTGACTGACCGGCCGTCAGATCTTCGGCAGCTAATCCTGGTACGGAACTTGAGGGGATATAGCTAGTCTCAATGACGATAGGTGTATCGTCAACCTTCCAAAGCCTTCGGATCACGACAATGTCCGATCCAACCGGGATCGAGAGGTGTTTGGCGATGGACTCTTGCGCTTTTGCCAACTCGAAGTGGAGCAGCCTGACGCTGGGCTCTCCGCCGCTGAGCTGGATAACCCGAGTAATACCTCCAATATTCAGAGGTTCAACGGGTCTGAGTAGCCTTGGCTTCGGTATTCTTGTTCCGTTTGTGCTGTTTCGCTCCAGTTTGCCTTCAGAAACTATCCGATCAATTGCCTTCCTTACAGTCAATCTATTTACGTTGAGTTGCTCTGCAAGCGCCCGCTCAGACGGAATATGGTCTCCTGGACCATAGTCCGCGCTATCGATCAGCTCTTCGACAAATCGTTGGACTTGAAGATAAACCGGCAGTTTTTCAGGCTTTCTGGCCATGGAGTACTCCAATTGTTCTCCCGTAGCCTATACCACTGGCTGATCGTCGTATAGTCCCGACCGACCGGAGCCGGTCCGGCGCCGTGCTCGGTTGTCATTATGCGTTACCGGCGGCGAAGCCTGTCAGTGTAAGGCGAACACGAAGGACCACAGGCACTCATCGATATGACTAACCCGCTGAAATTTGCTTGAGCAGGAAGCCTGAGCTTTCAATCCACTCTTGCCTTGGACAGACACTTGAGGAGTGGTTCGATCTCGAGCCCATCCCGCAGACAGAATAGCGCCTCTTTTACTTGGCTAGTGTGGTTGTCCCCGAGTTCCGGCAGCGATATCTCCGTCAGCTTGTCCATCTGCTCGTCCCAGCTCATGGGATTGGTGGCATCACCTTTAGGGACCAGGACTTCTTTTTCGAGTTTATTCGCTTTGCTGATAATCGAAACACGACCACCTGCGCGACCCGGATACATCTCGTCCAACTTGGGATCCACTACTAGTCGAACCTTTGAGGCGAGGGCGAAAATGCGCTCATCCTTAAGTAGCCGTTCTGACATTGGCTGTAGACATTTAGCGCCATGGATTGCCGCCGCAGCCACACAGAAGGGGACGCTATACTGCGCCGCTTGGACTGTTGTTGGTCGAATTTGATTATTCAGCGACAATGTTCGACCGATCGTGGCCACTTCCACCTCACTGACTTCCTGCCATATGACCTGATCGCGGAGTAGGAGTATTGCGTCGATGGGCGCGTGTATCCACCGGCAGCAGCTATACGGCTTGAAGTAGGTCGATTCGATGAACCAGGCCCCATCATTGCCGTTGGCGAGGACTTCTGCATTGAAGGATGAGTGATCCAATATGTCGAGGGGGCCTTTTAGTCCCTCGGCTGCTAGTTGGCCTGCGAGAATACCGTTCGCCGTGCCCCAAGGTATTGCTTCCTTGGTGTGGTTTCCGACCTGAGTATATTCCGCTACAAACATGTATGGCGCGATGGCGCCGGCGATCGCCATTGCTTCAGCAAGCTGATCGGCCCCGTCGCCCTTCAGCCACCCGATCGCGGCGGCCACGCCCTGCCCACACCAACGCCCTGTGACCAAGGTGTCGAGCGCGCGAACGTCCCGCGAAGCCGCTATCCGGATGCCCACCTCGTAGCCGACTGCAATCGCGGTCAGCAACCTTTCCGTCGAAGCGCCGAGTATTTGAGCCGATGCGATGGCCGCCGGTACAATCGCGGCGCCGGGGTGGCCCGACGCGAGGCGATGGCCATCGTCAAAATCCAGGATACATGTCGACATCGAGTTGGCGAAGGCGGCGGCGGTCAAAGACCCTCTTTCTGGCGTAAACCAGATGGGCGCTTCTCCGTCGCCCCAGATACTCAGCGCTGCTCTGCGTGCTGCTACTGAGCCGGTCAATCTATGTCCCGAGATAGCGCTCGCAACAGCGTCTGCTACGACCTTCACTCCGGCCTGCTTAACCTGTGGGGCAACATCGCCTACCGACGCAACCCATTGGGCTAAATCACTAATTCGCACGTCGGGATCCCTTTCTCTTACTGAGGCTTCGTTGGCTCGGATGCTTTATCAAAACGCAACCACACCACCTTGGGCTATTTTTTGGAGTAGTCCACTACGATCTGTCAAGGCGAAATCTTAGGCTCTGGGGCGTGCTGTGGACCACAAATCGCTTGACAGTTTAATGACATCCATGCCTTGGTGTAGTCGCCTGTCTATATGTTGGTTTACTAGCAGGTATATGTCGAGGAGTGCGACGCATCGCTCGCGAAGGTGGTGTGGAGCGCTGCTGGAATTCATGGAGCACTGGGGGTCCTTCTTCGGCTCACTCCGAACGATCGACCCTTAATAATCAAGCGATGGGCGTCGTCCGTCGATAACACGGAGGTGGAAAATGAAAAATCTAGTGAAGGCAGTGAGGCGGACAGCGTTGGGTATCGCAATGACCGCGCTCGCCAGCACCGCAGCGATGGCTGAAACATGGACGTTCGCACATCAGCAGCCTGCAGACAGTATCGAGGGCAAGGTGCATCAACACTTCGCCGATCTCGTCAAAGAATACACAAATGGAGAGATCGAGATCAACGTCTTCCCGGCAGCGCAACTCGGTCAGGACGCAGAGCTGCTGCAGCAACTCCAAGGAGGAATTATTCAGCTTTACGCTGAGGGAACGGGCAACGGTCAGGCCTACGTGAAGGAATTCAACTGGGTCTCAGCTCCGTTCTTGTTTGATAGCCCTGAGCATTGGCAGCGCTTCATGCGCTCTGGCGCCATGAAGCCCTACTACGATCAATTTGCAAATGAGGACAACATCACGGTCATCGGAGACCCGACGGTGATGATCCGCGGGCCATTTCGGGTGCTTGTGACCAAGGAGCCTGTAGCGAACCTCGCTGATATCCAGGGTCTCAAACTGCGAATGTTCAATTCGAAGTTTCACATCGACGTCTGGAATTACCTCGGCACGTCGCCCATCGTCCTGGGGTGGGCTGACGTCTACGAAGGATTGCGCAACGGTGTCGTGAGCGGTGTGACCGCGCCTATCTCGCTCGTTGAGTCAACGAGGTTCTACGAACAGGCGCCAAACGTTGCCCGTACCGATGAGTTCCCAGCGGCTATCAGCTACCATGTTAACACCCAGGCCTGGAACAATCTGAGCGATAGCAACCGCGAGGCGGTCCTGAAGGCCTATGATGAAGCGGCAGCAATGGACCGAGAGTTGGTGACGGAAGGACTGGAAGACACCCTTGCATTTCTTAAGGAGCAGGGGGTGAACTTTGTTGAACTCGACGCGACAGAGTTCACGGAGAAGCTGAAGCCCTTCTACCAGAAGATGGTCGATGATGGAGAGTTGCCGGCCGATATCTGGGAGGCCGTGCAAGCGACCCGATAGAAATGAAGCCTCTGTCCGAGCGCTCGCCGAAGACTGTGGAGCAACGCACCCCGTTCTTGAAGGGCTCAGCGCAGGCTTAGCTGAATGCATCGTCCTTCAATGGTGAGCATCCAGCAAGTAGCTCGGGCAGAGCGCCCAAAGCTTGCAGCTATTTGCCCCTACAGGACGCCTTGGCCAGATCTACTCGTGGACGTGGCGCTATCTGTCTCGATATGGCGCGGTCGGGTTACTTTCGAGCTCAGGTGCTGATTAAGGCGACTGACCGAGAAGTTGAAGGCGCTGTTGCTCGTGGGTGGCTGATAGCGGTTGGGAAGTGGAAGTGAAGAGCTATCAAAACTACTCGACTATCAGGAATTAGGGAGGAAACGCGATGATTGCCTTAGTGAGAGCGCTGCGCGCGATGGTGTTTGGCCTGACCATGACGATGTTCGGCGGCAACCTGGCGATGGCGGAAACATGGAGTCTTGCGCATCTTCAGCCAGCGGATAGCGTTGAAGGCCAGGTGCATCAGAGGTTCGCCGACCTCGTGAAAGCGTATACTAGCGGCGAACTCGAGATAAACGTCTTTCCCTCCAGTCAACTCGGCTCGACACCGGAACTGTGGCAGCAGGTGGAAGGTGGAGTGATCCAGATTTTCGCTGAGGGTACCGGCGGGGGCAACCAGTACGTATCGGAGATGCAGTGGATCTCAGCGCCATTCATGTTCGACAGCGTCAACCACTGGAAGAGGTTTCTTCAGTCTGGCGTCATGAAGCCGTATTTTGACCGTCTCGAGGCCGAACACAATGTCACGGTTCTTGGGGAGGTCATTGGCGATCAATCGCTCATGCCACGGCCGTACCGGACGATTGTGACGAAGCAGCCTTTTCGCGGAGTTCCTGACCTAAAGGGTTTGAAGCTGCGCATGTTCGAGTCGAAGTTCCACATCGATGTCTGGAATTATCTTGGCGCCACGCCGATCGTCTTGGGATGGGCCGACGTCTACGAAGCACTTCGCAATGGAGTCGTAAGCGGCGTCACGTCCCCGCTATCACTCGTTGAATCCACGAAATTCTACGAGCAGGCACCCAATGTTGCCCGCACCGACGAATATCCCAATGCGCTAGCGTATTTCACCAATAGCCAAGCATGGAACTCTCTCCGTCAGGAGACGCGTGATGCGGTGATCCGTGCGTACAAGGAGACGGCCAACTATTACAATGAGTTGGCGGGAAACCAAGTCGACGATACGCTGGCATTCTTCAGGGCAAACAATGTCAATTTCGTCGAACTCGAGACGAAGGATTTCACCGACAGAATGAAGTCGTTCTATCAGAAGATGGTCGACGATGGAGATTTGCCCCGAAGTATTTGGGAAGCGGTGCAGGCTACGCGATAAGATAATCCGGAGACTAGAATATGAGAGACCTGCTCGAGCAGTTTCTAAAGCTGATGGAGATGATTTGTCTGACCATTTGCAACGTTCTGTTGGCCCTGATGGTGGTCGGCGGAATGGTCAACATCCTGGTGCGCGATTTGCTTGGGCAGGGCATTGTCTGGGTGTTTCAGACTTCAATCATCTTCTTCGCCTGGTCCATATTCTTCGGTATCTTCGTTGTATATCGGCGTGGCGCAGACGTTTCTGTTGAGCTGATAGTGGACCTGTTCAGCCCTCCGCTTCAACAGTTGGTTCGGTGGTTCACCTGCGGGCTAACAATTCTTCTGTTTGGCACCATCCTGTTGCAGGCGCCAAAACTTATTTCACTTCAGTCGATCCCATTGGAGACAATAGATTTCCCGAGATACATCATTTCCCTACCGCTATTTTTTTCCGCCGTTCTTGTCATCATATCAAGTCTGAACACGGCCATCGCGCCTTTACATAAAGCAACATCGGCGATGCCGCATGAAATGGGAGATGATGAGAAATGATTTTGGCGGTAATACTGATCCTTTTTATTGTCTTTATGTTGTTGAAAACACCGGTGTCTATCTCGATCGGCTCCGCGGTTTTGTTCACTCTGGCGCTGTCTAACTATTCATCGTTTACATATATCGTGCCGTTGAAGATTGTAGAGGGTGCAAGCAATCCGGTACTGCTGGCGATTCCGTTCTTTATTCTGACCGGAAATCTGATGAATGCTACCAATATGACGGACCGCATTTTCAATTTTGCCGATGCGCTTGTCGGTCACTGGCGAGCCGGGCTCGCGCAGGTGAACATAGTTGCGTCCATGGTTTTTGCCGGGATTTCCGGCGCTGCTTTGGCGGACGCCGCCGGGTTGGGACGGATTGAAATCAAGGCCATGCGCGATCGTGGATACTCGCCAGAGTTTTCAGGTGCCATCACGCTCGCGTCGTCAGTGATTGGACCGCTTATTCCGCCCTCTCTGGGGCTGATCATCTACTCGTTCTTGTCCTCAACCTCGGTCGCGAGACTGTTTCTTGCCGGAGTTGTGCCCGGAATCCTTGTGGGTAGCGCGCTCATGATCTATTGCGCGTTCTTTGCCAAAACGGGCGATTTTGTTCAGGAGCGGAAGACCCGGGAGTGGCGCAGGGTCAAGGATACCGCCTTCGACGGGATCGCGGCTCTTCTGGCGCCCCTATTCATCTTGGGGTCTATCACGAGCGGACTTGTGACTCCCACCGAGGCGGGCATTATCGCATGCTTTTATGCGTTAGGTCTGGGCGTCTTCTATCGCTCGCTGACTTGGCGAGCACTGTGGTTGGCCTTGAGCCAGACTGTATTGATCACGGCCGTGATCATGATGATCATCGGTTTTTCCAACGCCATGGGATGGCTGATTACAATCGAACGGACGCCCCAACTGCTTGCCGAGTTCATTGTCGGGAACATCTCAAATCCGTATATTTTCCTGGCGATCTTGGTTGTGTTCCTTATCGTAATCGGAGCCTTCATCGAGGGGAATGCGGCCACACTCATCCTAGTGCCGGTGTTGTTGCCCGCTGTGGATAGCTTGGGCATAGATCGCATTCATTTTGGGCTCGTTATGACCTTTGGGATGCTCATAGGAATCGCCACTCCGCCAATGGGCATTGGGCTTTATGTCGTGGCCGAGGTTGGGAGCATCAAATTGGAAAAGCTCGCTGTGGCAATGCTGCCGTTTGTCCTTGTACTTATTGCGGTTCTTCTAATCATGACTTTCATTCCTGCGACAGTGCTGACGCTGCCAAACCTGATCCTGGGGCCGAGCTAGGCGCGGTAGTACAGGTTGGTATTTCGTAGGAATGACTGCCGTTTGTAGAAAATAGTGTTAGATGAGTCGCATAATTCCTGACCCTGTCCCTGCCTACCGCACAGTGCCCGAAAAGGTGGATGTCGTGATCATCGGCGGAGGCATCGTAGGGGTTTGCACGGCGCTCACATTAGCGGAGCGCGGCGTAAGCGTGGCGCTCTGCGAGAAGGGCCTTGTCGGGGGAGAACAATCTGGCCGCAACTGGGGCTGGGTCAGGCAGATGGGTCGCGATCCGGCGGAAATACCACTCGCGATGTTGAGCCTCGCCAAATGGAGGGAGATGAATGAACGTACCGGCGAGGAGACAGGTTTCCGGCAGACCGGTGCCGCCTACCTCGGACGCACTCCCAAACAGGAAGCCGAGTTCGAGGCATGGATGCAGCATGCCCGCGCGTTCGGGCTCGATACAACGATGCTCCGCAATTCGGGTCTGTCAGAGTATTTTCCTGGCGTTGTCGGCAAGTTCATTTGCGCACAATACACCAGAAGCGATGGTCGCGCAGAACCACTTTTGGCCGCGCCAGCCATTGCTCGGGCCGCGGTCAAAGTTGGTGCGCATGTCCTCACCGGCTGCGCTGTTCGCGCACTTGAGTGCTCCGCAGGAAGGGTCAGTGGTGTCGTGACGGA
>JACKJF010000004.1 GCA_020638095.1 Hyphomicrobiaceae bacterium
CCAGCCGGTCGTAGTTCAGGTACTTGAAGGTGAAAACGCCATCGCGAAGAACCGCGAGGTCATGGGCGCCACCAACCCGGCCAATGCCGCTGAAGGCACGATCCGCAAGGAATTCGCCCTCTCCGTTGGTGAGAATTCGGTGCACGGCTCCGATGGCCCGGACACCGCCGCGCAGGAAATCAGGTACTTCTTCTCCGACACCGAGATCGTCGGCTGAATTCGGCCCGGCACGCGGGCAATTCCTGACTGACCTTGAGGGCCGCGAGAGCGGCCCTTTTTGTTGCGACGGACCGCCGCAGCCATGGAAAAACGGGTCCTGAATCACCATATTTCGTTCGTTGGGGGCGTTTAGGGAACTCGAAATCAGGAGGTTCCTATGAGAAACGAAGTCAAAACCACCACTACCACCGAAAAGATGCCGGTTCGTACGCATCATCCGTTCATGGATCTGCAAAAACGCATGGACGAGCTCTTCAACGATTTCTCGATCGGCTACACGTGGCCGGACATTTTCGCCGGTTCGCGCGCCGACGTCGTTCCGAGCATGGACGTGCGAAACGCCAAGGATAAGGTCCTTGTGACAGCGGAACTCCCTGGCGTCATGGAAAAGGACATCGACATTGATGTCGACCATGACATGCTGACGATTTCCGGCGAAAAGCTCACGGAAACGGAATCAAAGGAAGACGAATGGGTGCGCTCCGAACGCTCCTATGGCAGCTTCTCCCGCACCGTCCGCCTGCCGTTCGAAATCAATCCTGAACACGTCTCGGCCAAGTTCGAGCATGGTGTGCTGACCGTCGAGGTCAAGCGCCCGGTCGAAAAGGTCCGGACGAGCAAGAAGATCCCGATTGCCGGGACCGTCAAACACTAGCGATTGAATGAGAAGGGGGCCGAAAGGCCCCCTTTTTCGTTGAATCGATCCGCGAGGATGGTCAGATAACCTTCCGGACTTCCTCGATAAATCCCGCCACCGCAGCACGCATTCCTTCACCGCTTTCGTTGAGACTCTTCGAGGCGGCGAGGACTTTTCCTGCAACCTCGTCGGTCTCCGACACGGCGCGGCTGATCATCTGGATATTTGCGCTGACCTCGGTCGTGCCCTTGGCTGCCTGATCGATGTTTCCCGCGATTTCCTGTGTCGCGGCACTCTGTTCTTCGACCGCCGCCGCAATCGTCGTCGAGACCTCGTCGACTCGGTTGATCGTTTCGCCGATCCGCGCAATCGCATCGACGGCGCGGTTGCTCGCTTCCTGGATTTCGGCAATCTGTTTGCCGATCTCCTCGGTCGCGGTCGCGGTCTGGTTGGCCAGCGATTTGACCTCGGACGCAACGACGGCAAAACCCTTGCCGGCCTCTCCGGCCCGCGCCGCCTCGATGGACGTGTTGAGCGCGAGGAGATTGGTCTGGTCCGCAATGTCCGCGATCAGAGCGACGACCTCGCCGATCTTTCGCGATGCGTCGGCCAGGCCCCGCACATCTTCGTTTGCCTGCCGCACTTCCTGAACCGCAGCGCCGGTCACCTGGCTGGCCCGGTTGACCTGTTCGGAGATCTCGCTGACGGAATTGGTCATTTCCTCGGTCGCCGCGGCAACGGACGAGACGCTGGCGGAAGCCTGTTCGGCGGCGGAAGATACCGCCATCGACTGCTGCGCGGTGTTTGACGAACTCTCGCCCATGTTCGTCGCGGAGCTCTGCAGGCCTGTCGCCGCCTCCGTGACGCTGGTTACGACCTGGCCCATTTCCTCTTCGAACTTCGAAACGACTCCGGAAAAGGCGTTGACCCGCGCCTCCATCGATTCCATCGCCGTATTGATGGTGCGGCTGGCCTCACCAAAGGCACCAAGCATGCCGCGCTCGGAAATCTTGCGGAAATACTTGTTTGCCGCGACATATTCGAGCGAAGCTCGGGTTTCGCGCACATAGGCGTCGCAGCGATCGATCATGCGGTTGACCGCATGCAGGAACGCAGCAGTTTCGCCTTTTTCGCCGATGCCGGTTATGCGGGCCTCGAAATCGCCTTCGGCAACTGCGTTGCAGACCTCAAGCGCCTTCTCGATCGCGTTTTTGTGGGCTTTGAAGAACATTGGCACGGCTCCTTCACGCAGCAAGTGTCAGGATGAACCGGTCGTACTCCATGCCCTTTTCGGTCAGGAGCGACTTGATCTGTTCGAGCGAAGCCGCCATGCCGTCCTTGCGGTTGGAAAGGCTGCGTTCGGTGCGCAGCAGGCTCGCATAAAGCGGTTTGATATGGTTCTCGAGGATCATCCGGTCGGGAACGCGCCGGTTGGAGTGATAGCCAACCACCGCACCCTGGGCATCGCGGCTCGGCGTAACATGCGCACTGACCCAGTAGTGATCGCCATTCTTGCAGCGATTGATCACATAAGCGAAAATTTCGTCGCCGGTCTGGATCGTCTCCCACAGCAGGGCAAAAACGGCCCGGGGCATGTCCGGATGCCGGATCATCGAATGCGGCTGGCCGAGACATTCGGCCTCCGTATAACCGGCAATGCGCAGGAAGACGTCGTTGCAGTAGGTGATGTGGCCCTTGAGATTGGTCTTCGAGACGATCAGCTCGTCCTCGTCGAAAAACCGCTCAACGCCGGTCACGCCGGGCTCTTTTGCCATTCTGGCCTCCGTCGGGTTCAGGTGCCCGAAGGCTAGGCGGCAATGGCTAATGGAATATGGGTCCGCCGGTCCGTGAAAGGACGTAGAGCGGCGGCCATGACCCTTCAGACGATGTCGATATGGCCGCGAAGGTCGTGAAAGTCAGCGCCCTTGATCTTGAGCACGTCGCCGTGGCCGAAATCGAAGACGTATCCCCATTTCGTGTCGTGACCCAGTTGGTTCAGCACGGTTTTGGCGCTCTTGTGTCCGGCCCAGAGGTCGCCGTCGAGCACGATCATGTCGCCGGCGCCAAAGTCGGCGATCCGGTCGTTCCGGTCGCCGTCGGCAAAGTGAAACCGGTCGCCGTCGGCTCCACCAATCAGAATGTCGCGGCCGCGCCCGCCATAGAGGTCGTCCCGGCCGTCACCGCCAATCAGACGGTCATTGCCGTTGCGCCCGAACAGGTCGTCGGCACCGTCACCACCCCGCAAAACGTTGTTGGCCTGATTTCCGCCGATCCTGTCGTTGCCCGACCCGCCGATGGCGTTTTCAATCAGTGAACGGGGATCGCCTTCATATTGCAGGGCATTGAATATGTTGCCGCGCGAGTGAAAGCCCTCGCCAAGGTCCGCAAGCTGGCCTTGCGAAAAGACGCTGAAACCGCCCGGCCTGAGATCGATCACGACGCGGGTGTGATAGGCGCTGAGATCGTAGGTGTCCCTGCCGCCCCCGTCCCAGATCGTCGCGAAGATGCGGTTTTCACCGGGCGCGATCCCAACCCCGCCATTGACCAGCGTGTTGCCGCTGTCGGGTGTCCACTTGTACACCGTATTGCCCGAATTGGTGGAGAAGTTGGCGCCATACATGTGCTGCAGGGCGGCGATATCGAACATCATGTAGGTCTGGGCGCGTCCCCAGACCTCGTTGGTGAATTCCGAACCGTTTGCGCCCACATGCGACTTGTAGGTCATGATGGAGAATTCCATCGAATCGAGTTCGGTCGGCAGGGCGCCAAATATGGTGTTTTCGTGCGGGTGCTTCAGTCCGAGGGCGTGCCCGATTTCATGCTGGATCGTGTACCAGGCCCAGTTTCCGGCAACGGACTGGTCGTAATAATCGAAGAACCAGACGTCACCGCCCGTATCTTCGGTGTCCGGATAAAATCCCCACGCACCGTGATAGGCGGTGCCGCTATTGTTGCCGAGCCGGATATGCGCGTCCGTGGCGGTGGTGAAATCGATGTTGAGGTTGGTGAACCCTTCGACGCTGAACCCGTCATCGGCAGGGGTTCCTGCCTCCTTGTCGAGGGCAAAGGCTGCCGTCGCCTTGATCGACTGCCCAACCTCCGAAAAAGTGACGATGTCATCCGGATACGAATAGGCGCCTTCGCTGTCGGGAAAGTCGAAGAAGATGCGGGTGTCGCCCCACCGGACGCCGCTCAAGAGCGCATCGATATCGATGTCGCCCGACGCGAATACCGATTGAATGCTGTGACCAACGCCGCTCATTGGGTCCTCCGCAGACCGTTGAACTAGCCGTCACCCAGCGGGCGATCAAACAGAAGCCCGCGTTAAACTTAACCCGTAACCGTTTGGGGCTGGCAGGCGCCGTCGCGGCGCGCTAGGGAGTGGCGGACCGGATTGAGATCAACGAAATGAACCAGCATCCCCGCATCGTCCGTTCCGTGTGCCCGCACGATTGCCCTTCGACCTGCGCCCTCGACATCGAGATTGGCCTCGATGGCCGCATGGGCCGGGTGCGCGGCGCCAGAGACGATCCCTATACGGCCGGTGTGATTTGCGAAAAGGTTGCGCGCTATGCCGAGCGTCAGCACCACCCGGATCGCCTGCTTCACCCGTTGAAGCGGGCCGGCCGGAAGGGTGAGGGGCGTTGGACACGGATTTCCTGGGACGACGCGCTCGACGAGATCACCACCCGGTTTCACGAGGCTGAACGCGAATTCGGCACAGAATCCGTTTGGCCCTACTACTACGCGGGCACGATGGGTCACGTGCACCGCGACAGCATTCACAAGATGCGCCACCTGCGGTCCTATTCCGGCCAGTACCAGACCATCTGCTCGCACGTGGCCTATGCCGGTTATCTCGCCGGAACGGGCCTCATTACTGGCGTCGATCCGGTCGAGATGTCCGAGGCAGGCTGCGTGGTGATCTGGGGCACCAATCCGGTCAATACCCAGGTCAATCTGATGACCCATGCCATGCGCGCCAAGAAGAATGGCGCCAGGCTCGTCGTCATCGACATCTACCGCACCGGCACCATGGAACAGGCCGACATGCCCATCCTGCTTCGGCCCGGGTCCGACGGCGCCTTCGCGCTCGCAACGATGCATGTGCTGGTCCGCGACGGGTTGGCCGATCGGGAATACTTAAGAGATTTCACCGACTTCTCGCCCGAATTTGAATCACATCTGGAAACCAGGACACCCGAATGGGCAGCCAGCATCACCGGCCTCGGCGTGACTGAAATCGAGGCCTTCGCCCACCTCGTCGGCACGGTTAAGGCAACCTACTTCCGGCTTGGTTTCGGGTTCACGCGCCAGAACAATGGCATTACCAACATGCATGCAGCGCAGGCGATCGCCGCCATCACCGGCGCATGGAAATATCCGGGCGGCGGCGCCTTCCACTCGCATGGCGGCGGCTGGGGCCTCAACAAGACCCCCATCACCGCCAGCGACGTGGTCGACCCCGACGTGCGCATGCTCGACATGAGCCAGATTGGGCGGGTGCTGACCGGCGATGCAAAAGCCTTGCGCGGCGGCGGTCCGGTCAAGGCGATGATCATCCAGAACACCAATCCGATCGTCGTCGCACCGGAGCAGGAACTGGTCAAAAAGGGCTTTGCCCGCGACGATCTTTTCGTCGCAGTGCACGAGCAGTTCATGACCGAGACGGCGCAATGGTCCGACATCGTTCTGCCCGCGACTATGTTTACCGAGCACAACGACTATTATACGCGTGGCGGCCATAACCGCATTCTCCTCGGGCCGGCAGTCATGGACGCTCCCGGCGAATGCCGCTCGAACTATGAGGTGATCCGCGAACTCTCCGTCCGCCTCGGTACCAATCCGAATCTCTTCCCGAAGTCGGACGGCGAAGTCATTGAAAAGACGTTCGAAAAGTCCGTATACGGCGATTTTGCCACCATTCAGGCCAAAGGCTTTGTCGATCGGGCCTTTCCGGTGGCTGAAGCGCACTTTGCCACGGGCTTTGCCTGGCCCGACAGGCGCTACCGTTTTGCGCCCGATTGGGAGGCGGTGCGGAAAATGCTCGGCTACGAATGGCATTACGATCCCGCCATCATGCCGCGCTTTGCCGACTATTTCGACGTCAACGAAAAGACCGACGCCGACCACCCGTTCAAGCTTGCAACCAGTCCAGCCCGCACCTTCCTCAATACCAGCTTCACCGAAACACCCGGCAGCCGGAAGCGGGAAGGGTCACCCCGTGCATTCCTTCATCCCGACGATGCCGGAGAGCTTGGCATTGGCGACGGCGACATGATTCAGATCGGCAACAAGCGCGGTCAAGTGACTCTCGCTGCGGCGCTTTTCGATGGCCTGCGGCGCGGCGTCGTCATCGTCGAATCGATCCATCCGAATGCCGATCATCCGGACGGAAGGGGCATAAACACGCTCATCAATGCCGAGCGGATTCCCCCCTTTGGCGGCGCGGCTTTCCACGATGCGGCGGTTTGGGTGCGACGGGCGGCTCAGGCCCAATAGGCGGCGTAGAAGAACCAAGCCGTCAGCCCGGATCCGTAAATTATGATGCCGATCCGCAGGGCGCCCACCGGCACGTGCCGCGCCAGCCGCGCTGCGACGAACCCCCCAATCAGGGTGCCAGCAAAGACGTAGAGACCCTCGACCCACGCAATCGAACCGCCAAGCGCAAACCGCCCCGTCGCGATGATGGCAACAACCGCACTAAGCAACAGCTTCAGCCCGTTCATCGCGTGAATGTTCGTCAGGCCAGCAAGCGCGAGGAAAGCCAGAAGGATGATCCCGAGCCCGCCGTTGAAGAACCCGCCATAGATGTTGACGAGGATGAGGAGGGCGAAAAGAACCGCAGCTCCCGCCAGCCCCGCCTGCCGATGTCCCGTTGTCCATTGCCGGACAGCGGCGTTGAGCCGGGCGCCAAACGCGAACAACAGCACGGCGAGGGCCATAAGCCAGGGCAGGGTGACCTTGAATTGCTCATTGGAAATATGCAGCAGCAGTTCGGCCCCGATCAGGGCTCCGATTGCGGTCGCGGCTATGTAGCCGGGCAGGCGGTGAAGCTCGGGCCGGATGTGCGGCCAGAATCCGATCGCGCCCGAGAGATAGCCGGGCAGGGCGGCAAACGTGTTGGTTGCGTTCGCCAGGACCGGGGGGACACCGGCCGCGAGAAGTGCCGGAAACGCGATGAACGAGCCACCTCCGGCGAGGGAATTGAGAATTCCCGCCACCAGCCCGGCGCCAAACAACAGGATTGCCTCGAACACAGCCCTACCTCCCGATGCCGCAGCAGAGCCCGAACGCCCCCCACCTGTCCAACGCCAATTGCGAATGGGGTCATCAGGGCTGTGAATGGCCTCACGATTATTTCATCGTAATTTGCCGATGAAAGGCTTGTGGGAGGCGAACTCGTCCCATAAGTTCGTGACACGAACACCCTCAGGGAAACCGAACATGACGAGCCAGACCAAGCCCATCGATCTTTATTACTTCCCCACCCCGAACGGCAAAAAGATCTCGGTCATGCTCGAGGAACTGGGCGTTCCTTACACGGTGCACCACGTCCATATCGGCCGGGGAGATCAGTTCAAGCCGGAGTTCCTGGCCATTTCGCCCAATAACCGCATCCCCGCCATCGTCGATCCGGAAGGGCCTGACGGCGAGCCAATCTCGATTTTCGAAAGCGGCGCGATCCTGCAATATCTGGGTGACAAGTTCGGCCGCTTCTATCCCGCCGACGTCCGCAAGCGCACCGAGGTCAATCAGTGGCTTATGTGGCAGATGGGTGGATTCGGCCCGATGCTTGGCCAGAACCATCATTTCGTTCAGTACGCGCCTGAAAAGATTCCCTACGCCATCGACCGCTACGTCAACGAGACCCGGCGCCTTTATCGCGTTTTGAACACCCAGCTTGAGGGCAGAAACTACATTTGCGGCGAGTTCTCGATCGCCGACATTGCCTGCATCGGTTGGGCCCTCGGCCACGAACGACAGAACGTTGACATCGCGGAATTCCCCAACGTTCGCGACTGGATCGCCCGCATGCAGGCCCGTCCCGGCGTTGCCGCTGGTCTCGCGGTCAAGGGCGAAGAGTCCAAGCCCCTCCGCGAAGATGACGACGCCAAGAAGGTGCTGTTCGGGCAGCGCTAGAGCGTTTCCAGGAAAAGTGAAAAACGGTTTTCCGACTCGGAAACGCGATAAAACAAGAACTTAGAGCCGTTCAGGTTTTGATTTAATCAAAACCTGAACGGCTCTTGGGTGGCGTTCGTACCGCTCAGCCGTTGTTTTCGGCCACCTGATCGGCGACCACGACTGGCGCGCGGATCCAGAGTTCACCGTTGCAGATCGTCCGCCATGCGACGCAGCCACCGACCATGATCCGGTTGCCGTCAACGATGTCGGCGAACCCGTCATAGGTCTTGCCGTCTTTGGGATTGTAGATGGCACCCTCGATATGATCCGGCGAGACCTGATGATCGAGCACGAGGATGGTCAGGCCGAGCAGGGGGCGATCGCGCAACCTGGCGTCCTCGTTATTGACGTCACGGAAGTCGCCCTGCAGGGCCTCGATCCGCTCCGGCCCGTATTTGTCGATCACATCCTGCGGGAGTTCGATCTTTGTGATCTGGCCGCAATAGCCCTGATCGCAAACGTCGATGGTGATTTCAGACTGGCCGTCGGTCAGCCACGTGCCAAGAAGGATCGGCGCCGCGAGCTCTTCGGCATGGGTGGACGCGCCGGTCAAAAACCAAAGCCCGGTCAGAACGATCGTTCGAAATAGTAGCAGAATCCGAGGCTTCATGCGTCCGCCTCCGCAAGTGGCCCGTAAAGGTAATTCCAAAATGTAACCAGACTGAGACAAGCGCCGCAAGTCCCAAGGGCCATACTGGAACGCTCCCGACCTGGTGGGCGCACACACACAGGCCGAGGTCTTCCGCCTCAACCAACGCAGCTCGAAAGCGTTGTTCTATCCCGCGATATAGTCCATCAGGGCCGAGCGCTCGGCCTCGGTCGTCTCGATCTTGAGCTTGACCACATCGCCGATCGAAATGATCCCCGAAAGACGGCCATTGTCCACGACCGGCAGGTGTCGGATGCGGAACTTGGTCATCATCGCCATCACTTCGTCGATGGTGGTTTCGCTCCCGGCGACATGCGGCTTGGCCGTCATGCAGGTGGCGATCGGCTGACCGAGAACGCTGCCACCCCCGTCGGCCAGCTGGCGCACCACGTCCCGTTCCGAAGTGATGCCGACCACTTTTCCGGTGGCATCGACCACCACCAGCGCACCGATATTGTGCTGGCGGAGCAGCCTTACGGCGTCGCTGACCGATCCGTTGTCCTGAAGCGTCACGACCGCATGTCCCTTGCGCTCGAGAATGGTCATCACATTCATCCTGTCCTCCTCATCAGGTGTTGCAATGCCCAACCAGTCTAAGCACGCATCGGGAGGTCGGAAAAGTGCCCGTCGGTTTCGCTCGGCAGCGCCTCTTCAGTCGGACGGCCGACGCAATGGTAGGAAAAGCCCGCGCGCACAACTTCGTCGCGCCGGTAAATGTTTCTGAGATCGACAAGAACCGGCGCCGACATGACCTTGCCCAGTCGTGCGAGATCGAGTGCACGCAACGACGCCCATTCCGTCACGATCACTACGGCATCGGCGCCCTCGGCCGCGGCATAGGGATCATCGGCGAACATCACCGGCGAATCGCCCAGCGCCGACCGGGCTTGTGCATTGCCGACCGGATCGTGGCCCACAATTTCCGCGCCCTGGTCGATCAGCGCCGTAATCACCGAAATGCTCGGCGCGTCGCGCATGTCATCCGTGTTGGGCTTGAAGGTCAGACCGAGCACCGCAATCTTCTTGCCGCGTACGTTTCCGCCGCAGGCCGCGATGACCTTTTTGGCCATGTCGCGCTTGCGCCGGTCATTGGCATAAATCGTCGTCTCGACGAGCCGGAGTTCGGTCGAAAAGTCCTGCGCCGTCTTGGCCAGGGCCAGAAGATCCTTGGGAAAGCACGAACCGCCGAAGCCCGGCCCCGCGTTCAGGAATTTCGAGCCGATGCGCTGGTCGAGGCCAATGCCGCGGGCAATGTCCTGCACATTGGCGCCGGTCTTTTCGCAGAGATCCGCCATCTCGTTGATGAAGGTAATCTTCATCGCCAGAAAAGCGTTGGCCGCATATTTGGTCAGTTCCGCCGAGCGCCGCGACACGAATACCAGGGGAGCCTGGTTGAGATAGAGCGGGCGATAAACCTCGCCCATCACCTCGCGGGCATGGTCGTTCTCGGCCCCGACGATGATACGGTTCGGGCGCCGGAAATCGTCGATCGCGGCGCCTTCACGCATGAATTCAGGGTTCGAGGCGACGCTGATCCCGCTTTCGGGCCGCAGCGAGGCGATGATCCGCTCGATCTCGTCACCCGTGCCGACGGGAACGGTCGATTTGGTCACCACCACCGCGTCGTCGCGCAGTAACGCAGCAATCTCGGCTGTCGCGGCGTAGACATATTGCAGGTCGGCATGGCCGTCACCGCGCCGCGACGGCGTACCGACCGCAAGAAACACGACGTCGGCCTCACGCACCGCCTCGTCCGGCGTCCCGGAAAAATCGAGACGTCCGGCAGCGACGTTGGTCCGGACGAGTTCGTCGAGTCCCGGTTCGAAAATCGGAATTTCACCTCGATTGAGCGCCTCGATCTTGCGCGCGTCGGCGTCGATGCAGGTGACGTGGTGGCCGAAATCGGCAAAGCACGCCCCGGAAACGAGGCCGACATAGCCGGTGCCAATCATTGCAAGACGCATGTGAATTCATCCCTTGAGTTGGGCAAGTATGGGCAGCATCGCACCCTAATGGCGGCGGCGGTCGGGCGCAACGCGGAGGACTTCGCGACCTACGCGCCCACGCCAACAGCCGTCATCGCCGGGCGTCGAACTCGTGTGAGGTGACGCTGAAAAATGTCTGCTGCCCGCGCCCAGGTGAACTGGGTGGAAAAGGCATGTGCCCCCGCGCGGGGTCGCGTCAACGCCTCGCAGATGGCAAGTCTGAGGTCCGTGTTGAGGGCGCCGGCCGCCGGAGCCGTGATCACGTCGATCGGACCCGTAACGGGGAAGGCGGCGACCGGCGTGCCGCAGGCCAGTGCTTCAAGCATGACGTTGCCGAATGTGTCGGTCTTGCTCGGAAAGACAAGAACGTCAGCGCTCTGGTAGGCCGCGCGAAGCTCCGCGCCGGTTTTTCGACCCACAAATCGAACCGAAGGATAGGCCGTCCGGAGTGCCTCCAACTGGGGACCGTCACCGACGACCATTTTGCTGCCTTCAATGTCCAGCCGCAGGAAGGCCTCGATGTTCTTTTCAATTGCCACGCGCCCGACATAAAGCAGATGCGGGCCGGGCAGGTCGTCAAAAAGCGTCTTTGGGCCGGGATGGAAGGCGAGGGGATCGACCCCGCGTGTCCAGAGATTGGCCTGGCGGAAACCCCTGTCCAGCAACTCATTCGCGACCGAAATCGTCGGGACCAGCATCGCGGCGGCCGGCCAGTGGAACCATTTGAGGAAAGCGTAAGGCACTTCCTCGGGAACCGGCATTCGCGCCGAAAGATATTCGGGAAAACGCGTGTGGTAGCTGGTGGTGAACCCGAGCTTTTGCCGTTCGCAATGCATGCGTGCGGCGAAGCCCAGTGGTCCCTCGGTGGCGATATGGATGAAATCCGGCTTTTTCGCAGCGATGATCTGCGCCACCGTGCCGGGAAGGGTCAGCGCCAGTTTGATCTCGGGGTATGTCGGCATTGGCACGGTCCAGAACGCTTCGGGCGTCAGCATGTCGACCACAATTCCGCGCGTGGAAAGTTCGGTTCGTATGGCATCGAGCGTTCGCACCACACCGTTGGTTTGCGGATACCAGGCATCGGAAACAATCAGCAGACGTTCACGCATGCGATGGCACCTCCGGGAACAGATTGACCTCGTGGTCCGCACCGAATTCGCTTGCGCGCCAGTTCACGAGTTCGAAAGTTCCATCGAGGCCTTCGACAATGGCGGTGCCTGCCTCGACCCAGTCACCGCAATTGAGGTAGGCGAGACCGAAATCCTCGTGCATCTCGGCAATGTGAATGTGGCCGCAGATCACGCCGTCGGCGCCTGCTTCGGCGGCCTCCCGCGCCAGCGCCTCTGCGAACCAGTTCTTGATCCCGCCAATCTGTTTGACCCTCTGCTTGCCCCAGCGGCTGAGCGACCAGGCGCCGAGCCCGCAAAGCCTCCTCAGCCCATTGATTGGCCGGTTGAGTAGCAGAGCCCAGCCATAGGCCCAGTGTCCGAGCCGGCTAAGCCACTCATATTGTGAGACAACGCCGTCGAACTGGTCGCCGTGCAGGACCAGATAGCGCCGGCCATCGGCGCTCGCATGGAGGAAGCGTTCGTGCACTTCGATCCGCCCGAACGACACGCCGGCAAAGCGGTGCAGAAACGCGTCATGATTGCCTGGCAGGATGATGACGCGCGTTCCCCTGTCGGCCAGCCGGATCAGCAGCATGACGAACCGGTTGTAGATCTCCGGCCAGATCCAGCGCTTTCTGAGTTTCCACCCGTCGACAATGTCGCCGACAAGGAACAGGTGCTCCGCTTCGTGGCTCAGAAGAAACGCACAGAGTTCTTCGGCTTTGGCACCCCGCATGCCAAGGTGCAGATCAGACACGAAGATGGAACGCACACGCCTCGAAACCGCCTGCTGCGTCATCGGCCACGTCCCCGCTATTGCTTGAGAACGATTATCCCGATCGCCGCAACGCTTTTGTGACACGAAAAAGCGATTGTCTGTCAGCAGCTTGCCGAAGCGGCGCGCACCTCGCTCGGAGAAGTGATTCTCGGCGGCTTGGCACTCAATCGGTGTGGCGGCTTGCATTCACGTCCGGAGGCTGGTTCGGGTTCACCACCAACCACTCCAACGACCCGCCATCCGCCGAAGATCGCGACGCTATGGAAAAAGCCTTGATTCAACCCCCTCGCTTCTATACCGAGGCCAGCGGAGAGGTGGCCGAGTGGTCGAAGGCGCTCCCCTGCTAAGGGAGTAGGCGGTCAAAAGCTGTCTCGAGGGTTCGAATCCCTTCCTCTCCGCCATAACATTTTGATTTTATTGAATTATATTTATGTATTTGATACCGGCCCGCCAAAATAACCGCCAATAATTCAGGTGCTTCGAGGTGTCGTCCGCAAAAATCAGGAATCGGGGTGCACCACGAAAATATCGGCGTGGGATAGGAACCCGAGACTTGTTTGCCTGACCACCAACGCCTCTGTGGTGAAGCAAAAAGGCGCCTACCAGACAAGCGCAGGCTCGCAACGAACACGCGGACAATACAATCGGTTCGAAAAGACAAGTGGCTGATACCCGCGCTTTGGCGGATTTGGGGTCCAAGAGTTAGGATTGTTGGTCCGAGCACGAGAGCAACGGAATGGCGGCTGGCCGTGGCTTTCTTCAGCGAAATCTCTAGACCATTCATTTAGTGCCCCAGTCAGCCTTGCGCCCAGCAGCGGATTTGGGCCGAATTCTTGTGGCCGCACCGCAAAAAACGCGATTGCCCGATCGCGTTGATCCCTCGCAACCGCATGCGCAACATCTGACTGCGGATAAGCTTGGCGCTCGCCAAACCACCCCGAATCTACGCCGCAATCCGGGCTTGCAAGAAGCTTATCGACCTTTCCAGTCTAGACTGTAAATCCGGCAATGCATGGATGGCTGGTTCCGTGCACTCGAACGAGAATGGGCCGCGATAACCCCGCCGCTGAAGTTCGATGATCTGGGTGACATTTCCAACCCTGTCGGCTTCATCGATCAGAACGCGATGGGCGTCCTGACTTTCATCGAGCGGCACGTCCGGATCTGAAATTCCCGAAATGTGCACCAAAGCCGTATGTCCCGCGAAGATATCGGGGTCGGCAGCGATCGTGTGCTGAAACGTGTCGTGGATCAGCCCGAAATGATCGCCGGCACCGAGTTCCTCGATGGTTTCAACCAGCCCCCGTTTGACCCGGATCGAGGATTTTTCGAATCCGATCGGCTCGATCCAGCCGGCGACGTTCAGTTCGGTGAGAACGGGAAGGAGGTCGGCAACAATCAAGCGCAAGGTATCGCGGCATTCGTCTGGATCAGTGCCCGCACCGTCGACGCGCGGAATGAGGCTGATGCCGGGCGCGCCGCATTCCCGCGCCAATCTGGCAAGATCGACGATCTCCCGCCGCCGTTCGGGCGACCAGTCATTGAACGGATAAACCTGGCTGAGCCCGACGATCCTCAGTCCTCTGTCGGCGACCATCTGTCCGGCGTCTCGGGCCGGCAGCCCGTCGAACAATGGGCACTTCATGTCGTTGCGCGGCTCGACACCGACGCAGCCAAGATCGGATGCAAGATTGAGAAACTCAATGAACGGCAGGCTCGGAACGGTCGCCTGGTTGAGCGCGAAATCCATGCCGAAAACTCCTCTATGCAATACGCTGGCTCAGGCGTCGCGATCGAGGATCCACTTGACCTGAGGCGCGGGGACGAAACGCCACTTGCGCAAGGGTCCGGCCATGACGTTGAGATAGTACATCTCGAATCCGTAGGGCGCGCCGCAGGGATGATGGCCCTTGGGAACACAAACGACATCGCCGTCGGAGACGGCCATCGTCTCGTTGAGCAGCAGGTCGTCGGTATAGACGCGCTGGATGCCGAACCCGTCGGCGGGGTTGAGGCGGTGGTAGTAGGTCTCTTCGAGATAGGTGATGCGCGGATAATCGTCTTCGTCGTGGCGGTGTGACGGATAGGACGACCAGTGCCCGGCCGGGGTAAAGACCTCGGTCACCAGAAGCGAGTCGCAATAGTCCTCGTTCTCCATGGCGATATTGTTGATGTAGCGGGTGTTGGTGCCCTTGCCGCGCTCGGTAAGCGAAATGCCCTCCGGTCCGATGCGCCGGGCTTCGTGGCCGCTTTTGCCGGGCGCCGAGCAGACGGCAATGGTGCAGTCGGTTTCCGCTCTTGCTTCCCACGTGGTTCCGTTGGGCAGATAGAGGCAATGCGGCGGTGTCTTCTCGAAGACGTTCATGCGCGCGCCGAGAACGCCCCAGTCCTTTCCGGCGCCTGTGATTGCCGCCTTGCCCTCGACCAGGACGAGAATGACTTCGCGCTCGCCCGTCGCTTCGGCGGCACTCTCCCCAGCCCTCAGGCGATAGAGAGAAAAGCCGACATAGCGCCAGCCCGCCGATTGCGGGGTGATCTCATGCACCTTGCCATGGGTGCCGAAGGGCTTGTGCAAGAGGTTTGTCATTGGTCGTCCCGCGGGTTGAAGTTGAAAAAGAAGCCGTAGACGCAATAAGCGCCCATGGCCAGAAACAGAATGGCCCAGAAAACCGAGCCCATCGTGAGCTCGAACAATCCCCAGCCGAGAACCAGTACCGTGACCAGAATCCGGACCAGAAGCGGCTTGAAAAAGGGATGGTTGAGATCGAACACCGGTCAGTTCCCGCTCAGGTCGCCCGCGGCCGGCCAAGCCCGACGCGTCCGGCAATCTCTTTGAGCGCCTGAAGGCCCATGCCCTGATATTTGAGCGGCTCGTAGACGAGACTGTCCTGTTCCGCCTCGATCACCACCCAGCCCTGATAGCCGTGATCGGCGGCAATCCGGAGCGCCGGTTCGAACGCGACGCAACCTTCGGGGTCGCCCGGTACGGTAAAAGCGCCCTGGCGAACGCCTTCGAGAAACGAGAGGTTTTCGTCCCGCACCTTCTGCATGATCGCGGGACGGATGTTCTTGCAGTGGATATGGGTGACCCGGTCCATGTACTTGCGCGCGACCTCGGTTGGGTCGGCGCCTCCGAAATAGGCATGGCCTGTGTCGAGCAACAGGCGTGTGTGCGGTCCGGCCATCTGCATGAACCGGTCGATGTCGTCGGCGCTTTCGATGATTGTGCCCATGTGATGGTGATAGCCCATCCTGATGCCTTCATCATGGGCGAGCTTCGAGAGTTCCTCGTAGCCGGTTGAAAACCGCTCCCACTGCGCATCGGTCATGATCGGTCGATTGTTGACCGG
Source organism: Hyphomicrobiaceae bacterium (assembly GCA_020638095.1). Classification (GTDB taxonomy): domain Bacteria; phylum Pseudomonadota; class Alphaproteobacteria; order Rhizobiales; family Devosiaceae; genus JACKJF01. The sequence continues at coordinate 15,913 of JACKJF010000004.1, forward strand.
CACCGCGTCGTTGCCGTGCACCGTGTTGGAGCATTCGCAGGCATTGATATGCGAACCGCCCGCCGCCCTGGTAAAGTCGATCCAGGCCCTAAGCGCCTTTTTCTCGGTCTCGATATCGTTGACCAGGATATTGGTCGAAAACCAGCCAGCGGCAAAGCGAAGTCCGTATTCGCCGAGCTTCGCCTTGAGGGCGCGGCCTTCGCTGGGCATCTTGTGACCCTTTTCGATGCCGTCGAAGCCGATTGTACGGCAGTCGGACAGGCAATCGTCGAGCGAAAGATGATCGCCGAGCGACCAGTCGTCGTCGTTCGACCAGGCGATCGGGTTGGTGCCGTATAGGATCATGGTTCGAGGCCTTCGGGCCTGATGGATGTTGTCAGTTGACCGTATGCTGTCTGGACTTGTTTTGGGTATAGGTCTCGCGCGCCTTTTCGAGACGTTCGGGTCCGCCGACTTCGGGGACGGCAACGTCCCACCAAAAGCCACCGGCGCCGGTTCCGGGCATCGGGTCGGTGTCGATGACGATGACCGAGGGAATGTCCCGTGAGCGGGCTTCGACGATCTTCCGCTCGAGTTCGGCAATGGAACCCGCTTTTTCGGCATGGGCGCCCATCGACGCAGCATGGGCGACAAAGTCGATCTCGGGCTGCACCTCGACATTGCTGTCCTTGTAGAGATTGTTGAACTGGGCGCCGCCGGTCTCGATCTGCAGACGGTTGATGCAGCCGTAGCCGCGATTGTCGGTCAGAACGATGGTGAAGGGTACCCGCCGCATCACCGCCGTCGCCAGCTCCGAGTTCGCCATCATGTAGGATCCATCGCCGACGAAACAGACGACGTCCTTGTCTGGCGCGGCAAGCTTGATGCCCATGGCGCCGGCGACCTCATAGCCCATGCAGGAATAGCCATATTCCATATGATAGCCGCCTTTGGCCGATTGCCAGAGCACCTGCAGCGCGCCGGGCATGGTGCCGGCGGCGCACATGGCGACGGTCTTTTCCGTCGCGGTGCGCTGCACCGCCCCGATCACCTGTGCGTCGGTCGGCAGCGCGTTGGTGTCGCCAGGTGCCGCAGTGACGTCTCTGACGGTCCCATGCCACTGGTCGCGCGATGCCGGATCGGCGGCGGCGAACTTCAGGTCGCCCAATTGCTGATCGATCCGTTCGATCGCGACCCTCGCGTCCGAGACCAGACCCACCGATCCGTGCTTTTGTGCGTCATAGGGGTGAAGGTTGATCGAGATGAGCTTGCGGTCCGGATTGCCGAAGACTGTCCACGAACCGGTTGTGAAGTCCTGGAACCTTGTGCCGACCCCGATGATCAGGTCCGCTGCCTGACAGAGATCGTTGGCGCATTGCGATCCGGTCACGCCCGGCGAGCCGAAGTTGAGGGCATGTTCATAACTGTTGCCGCCCTTGCCGGCCTGGGTCTCGACGAAGGGGATATTGTGCTTTTCGGCAAAACGGGCGAGGACCTCCTCGGCCCCCGAATAGAGCACGCCGCCACCGGCAACGATGACCGGATTTTTCGCCGCCCGGACCATCTCGACCACGCGCGTGACCTCCCTGGGGTCGGGCTCGGGCCGCCGGATATGCCAGGTTTTCCGTTCGAAGAAAGCCGTTGGGTAGTCATATGCCTCGGCCTGCACGTCCTGGCAAAAGCTGAGGACCACCGGACCGCAGTTCTGAGGGTCGGTCAGAACCCGCATCGCACGCGGCAGGGCGCTCAAAAGGTGTTCGGGCCTCGAGATACGGTCGAAATAGCGGGCGACCGGCTTGAAGCAATCGTTGGCCGAGATTGTGCCGTCATCGAAATCCTCGATCTGCTGCAGCACCGGATCGGGACGCCGGTTGGCAAAGACATCTGACGGAACAAGCAGCACCGGCAGCCGATTGACATGGGCGAGCGCGGCGGCGGTGACCATGTTGGTCGAGCCCGGCCCGATGGACGAGGTCACGGCATGGGCGCGTCGGCGCTTGAGGGTCTTGGCATAGGCGATGGCGGCATGGGCCATGGTCTGTTCGTTCTGCCCGCGCCAGGTCGGAAACGTGTCCTTCATCCCGTGCAGGGCCTCGCCGAGACCGGCCACATTGCCGTGCCCGAATATGGCCCACATGCCCTCGATGAACCGCTCGCCATCCTCGTTCATTTGTAGCGAAAGCCAGCGCACCATCGCCTGGGCCGCCGTCAGTCTGATCGTGTTGTTCATGCTATTTTCTCCCAGGCGCTGGTTATCGCGCCGCTGCCGCGAACTGAAAACCGATAGCCGCTTTTCCTGCGGCAGCTTGTGCCTGCGCCGCCGTTGGTCTGATCGTGTTGTTCATGCTCTGTCTCCCACGGCGTGCCGCGCGGCTTTGGCGCGCGCCTCATCCCAAATCCTGCACAGTCGCGAATAGCGGTCCGCCATCTCGGCGACCGCTTCGCTGCCGCCGAGCTCGCCTTTGAACCAGCTTCGCGCCACGTCCCCGAAGATCGTCCGCCCGACGGCAAAGCCCCTGACCAGATCGAAACCGGCCGCGACTTCGAAACTCGCCTTCAGCTCGGCCTCGGGGGCATCGAGACCGAGAACGACGATGCCGCGCGTATGCCGGTCATGCACTTCGATCGCATCGATGGCGTTCTGCCACGCCGCTTTGGTTGTCATCGGTTCGAGCTTCCACCAGTCGGGATAGATCCCGGCCGCATAGAAACGGGCAATGACGTCGGCAACGGTTTGATCGTTCACCGGTCCGACTTTCGACGGAATGACCTCGAGAAGGAATTCAAGATTGTTGCGCCTGCTGGCCGCGAAAAGGCGCCCGACAGTTGCGATCTGCTTCGTCCAGGTCGCTTCGTCGTCGCCCGGATGGCAGAAGCAAAGAACCTTGACCACCTCCTCGCGCGCCCATTCTGAAAGTTCGCCGCAGTCGGGGCCGAGTTCCGGCTCGAAATCGAGCGGCCGCGAGCCGGGCAGTTCGGCCGGCCGGCCGATCCAGAGACCCGTTCCCGACGCCGCGTGCAGCGCCTTTTTGCCGATGCGGTTGTCGCACAAAATGCCGTAGCCGCTTTGCCCGTTCTGAACCTTGAGGGCCGCTTCAAGGCAAAGTTCCTTGAACCTGCCGCCCCCTTCGGGCGAATAGCCCTGCATCTCCTCGAGCTGCAGCCGGTGATCGAAGGCGAAGACCCGCATGGTCGAGAAGTCGCCATTGACCCTGGTGTGCCGATTGGTCGCCCAATGGACCTGTTCAAGTTCGGCATCGTGACGAAGTGCCTTCGTCCTGATGCCGCGGCCAAGGAAGAAGTTCAGTTCCTCAAGGCTCGGATAGGCCGGCGTGCAACCATGCCTCGATACGGCGAAAGCGCCGCAGGCATTGGCATACTTCAATGCCGTCGGCCAGTCCGCATCCTCCATCCAGCCCTTGAGCAGACCGGCAAAGAACCCGTCCCCGGCGCCGAGAACGTTGAAGACCTCGATCGGAAAACCGGGGCCTGTCTGACCGTCATCGAGGCTTTGCGGTATCGCGCCCTCGAACGCCGATGCGCCCTTCGCCCCGCGTTTGCAGATCAGGGTCGCGCTCGAAACCTTGCGCACCGAATTCAGGGCTTCAAGCGTGACCGTCGATCCGCCTGCGATGTGGAACTCTTCCTCGGTTCCGACGATCAGGTCGAAATAACCAAGGCTCGAATGCAGCTTGGCCGTCACCTTGCCGCTTTCCACGAACCGGCTCTCGCCCGCCCCATGCCCGGCAACGCCCCAGAGGTTCGGCCGGTAATCGATGTCGAGCGCCGTTCGCAATCCGTGTTTTTTGGCCAGCTTGAGAGCCTTGAGAACCGCCGCCTCGGTGCGCTGATGGCTGAGATGGGTGCCGGTGACCACCAGTGCCCGAGCCGAGGCGATGAAGTCTTCGTCAATATCCTCTTCGCCGAGGGCCATGTCCGCGCAGTTCTCGCGATAGAAAATCAGCGGAAACTGCTCTTCGTCCCTGATCCCCAATATCACCAGCGCCGTCAGCCGCTCGGGATCGGTCACAACGCCGTTGGTGTTGACGCCCTCGCGCGCCAGCTGCTCGCGGATGAACCGGCCCATATGCTCGTCGCCGACCCGCGTGATCACCGCCGACTTCAGCCCCAGCCGCGCCGCGCCGCAGGCAATGTTGGTCGGTGAGCCCCCGATGTACTTGTCGAACGAACCCATATCCTCGAGCCGCCCGCCAACCTGGCCACCGTAAAGATCGACCGAACTCCGGCCCAGAGTGATCACATCGAGGGGGGGCATTTGTATTCCGTTCGTCATTCTTTTTCACCGGTGCCGGGCTCGAACATGGCACATGACCCCCTAAAAGCAGGATCGTCTGCGTTGTCGGAGGGATTGCAAGGTCCGGATTTCGATAATGTGCTGGGGCCGGTCGCGAACATCGACAGGAAACTACGGCTGGCCACGAGATCATCGAGCACAGAACCAGAATTGCGCGGGTCCCGCTCCTGTTCGATGGTGATGTAGCCGGCATAACCGCGCGACGCCAGAAACGAATGGATCGCGGCATAGTCGATATTGCCCCGCCCGATGGGGCACATCACCCCTTTGGCACAGGCATCGAAAAAGCGGATGCGCTCGCCCATCACGGTCTGAAACACGTTCGGGTCGATGTCCTTGAAATGGATATAGTGGATCCGGTCCCAATACTTTTCGAGAATGGCGACCGGGTCCATTCCGGCATAGGCGGTGTGGCCAGTGTCGATGCAGAAGCCTGCAACCTCGGCAGGGATATCCCGCGCCAAATTTTCGATCTCGTCCGCGAATTCGATATAGCCGCCGGCATGCGGATGAATGACGGCCCGCACACCGAACCTCTCGCGAGCCAGTTCCGCGATGGCCCGAATGTTTGCCATCATACCGGCCCAGGCGGCATCGTCTAGCCGGACGGCGCGATCGGCATGTCCGGCCGCGTAGTCGCGGTCATCGTGACCCCAATCCATGACAGTCAGATAGGGTGCTCCGAACGGTTGGCCGGGGAAGGTCGCCGGCTTTGGCAGTGCGGTGATCAGGGTGCAGATTTCTTCGGTCTGCCTCAGGAGGTTTTCACGGTTGGCGGGGTCGACCAGATCGTCGAAAATCGTCCCGGCCACGATCACCAGTCCGCGTGCGTTAAGCGCCTCGGAGACGCGGGCGGCGTCGAGCGGCATATAGCCGTATGGCCCGAGCTCCAACCCGCCAAAACCGGCCAGCGCAGCTTCATCCAGCACCTTTTCCCAAGCCGGCAGGTGCGGATTGTTCACGTCGTCGACCCCCCAGCAGCAAGGGGCGGTGGTGACGACGATCTGGCCGCTCACGTCACTCTTCAACATTGATCGTCTCAAAGGTCAGTTTGCGGTTGAACGGCTCGTGAAAGGCGATCCAGTCCTTCGTGTGCTGTTGTTCCATGTGGAAGGCATGCGCCGCCTGGTCTTTCCACGCTTCGACGAAAACCAGCTTGTCGGCGTCATCTGTGCAGGTGAAAAAGTCGTAGGCGAGACAGCCCGGCTCGGCGCGCGTCGCGGCCTGCGCTTCAGGTGCGCGAGCCAGAATCCGGTCCCGCGTTCCCGGTTCAAGTTCGATGGTGATGATGAATTTGTACATCGACTATCCTTCGGCCTTCGCTCAACCGACCGCCACGGAACGGCCCTCGGCGGCGCTTACGCGCGCCGCGTCGAGAACGGCCAGCGTTGCGATGCCCTCTTCCGCCGTCACCGGCGGCACGCCGCCGGTTCTGATGGCCTCGGCAAAGGCTTCGTAGTAGGCAAAATAGGCGCCCTGTTCCGAAGGCACCTTCACAGCGCCATCCGCGCCATAAAAGGTCCCCCAGGCCGACTGAGGCTCGTGGCCCCAACCCTCACGATCGTCGGCCGGACGCTTGCCTGAAAAAATGGCCTGGGCCTGCACGTCGGTTGCATGGCTCACATAGGCGCCGGCATCGCCATAGGCTCTCAGCTCGCGCTGATTGAAATGGTTGAGTTTCGACGCCGAAATGTGGCTGTGTGTGCCGCCCTGATGCCGCACCGTGATGGTGAAGCTCGCATTGGTCGGGCCTTCGGGCAGATCGACATCGTCCATCTGCGCGTCCACAAGCACGGCCGGACCGAGCAGATAGAGCATCTGGTCGACCAGATGGCTGCCAAGGTCGCGCAGAAGCCCGCCAGTCGGTCCGTGCTCCAGCGTCGCCGGGTCGTCGAAATCCATGCGGTTGTGAATACGCCAGATCTTGCCGAGCCGGCCATCGTCCTTGAGCTTTTTCAGGGTCTGGATGTCTGCGTCCCATCGGCGGTTCTGGTAGACACCCAGAACGATCCCTTTGGCCTTGGCCGCGCGGGCGAGATCACGCGCAGCATCGGCGGACGGAGCAAATGGCTTGTCGGCAATCACGTGCACACCCGCCGCAATGGCTTCGAGAACCAGTTCGCGGCGTGTCTGAGGTGGCGTCGTAATTGTCACGGCGTCGACGCCGGCGGCGAGCATGGCCGCAAGACTGGGATAGACCGGCGTGTCGGGAAGGTCCGCATGCACTTTGGCGATGGTCGCCGGCGCGCGCGCAACCACGCCCGCCAGTTCGCAACCCCTGGCAGCGGCGATGAAGGGCGCATGAAAATGCTGCCCTCCCGTTCCGTATCCGACCACGCCGATCCGCATCGTTGCGCCCTGCCTACCGGCTGATCGTTGCCTGCAGCGCGTCGACTGAGGACTGGATGCCAGCGTCGGTCGACATGGTGAAGTCTTCCATTTCGAGGCTGACCCAGCCGTTGTAGCCTTCCATGCGGACGACCGAGAAGAATTCCTTCCACCATTGCAGGTCGTGGCCTGCGCCAACCGCGACATAATTCCAGGCGCGATCCTTCACGTCGGTCACTTCGCGGGTTTCGAGAATGCCGTCGACATCGACCTTGCCGCGTTCGAGGCGCGTATCCTTGCCATGCACGTGGTGAATGGCTTCGCCGAGGGCGCGGGCCGAGGCGATGGCGTCGGCGCCCATCCACATCAGGTGGCTGGGATCGAGGTTCAGGCCGACCATCGGATCAGTGGCATTGCGCAGCTTGAAGAGGGTGGTCGGATTCCACACCAGCATAGCCGAGAAGTTTTCCAGCGCGAATTTCTCAACGCCCGCCTTTTTGGCGTGCGCGACGAGGCCGTTCCAATAGGGAATTGCCCGGTCTTCCCACTGGTAGCGGTGCCATTCGGGATGTTCGGCGGGCCAGGATTTGGTCGCCGTCAGCCAGTTCGGAACCTTGTCGCCGGGGGCCGCTTCAGGCAGGCCGGACATCGTGACAATCTTTTTCACGCCGATCTCGCCGGCAAGCGTCACCGTATCGGCGATTTCCTTGCGGTGCTTTTCGCCCATGGCGCCCGGATCGAGCGGGTTGCCCGAGCAGTTGAGCGCCGCGATCTCGAGGCCGCGAGCCTCTATTTCCTTGAGCTTCGAACGCAGAAGACTCTTGTCGGCCAGAAGCTCGTCAGCGCGGAAGTGCGGCCCGGGCGACCAACCGCCGCCGGTCATCTCAACGCCCTCGACGCCAAGCTTGACGACCTTGTCGAGCATGTCGGTGAAGGAGAGATTGCCCATGACATCGGTGCAAATTGAAAGTCTCATTTTCTACTCCGTGATTGGACAGTTTATTCGAAGTCGACCCAGACAGCGCCGGCGTCGGCCGAGCGTACGCAGTTCTCGAGGAAGCGCACGCCTTCGAGACCCGCGTTTATGTCCGGGTAGTGATGGGTTTTGAGGAAAGCCTCATCGCCCCGGCGCTTCGCGTCGATGGCCTGGGCGATCCAGAGATAGATGTTGGACCAGCTGTCGCCGAGCCCCTCCGTGTGCAGGGCGCCCATGCGGTCGACCGCAAGACTTTCGTCCTCGAGGTAGGGCATGCCGTGATGCATGATCCGCTCGGGCTCGCCCTGGACCTGATAGACCAGCTGGTCGGGATGGGAATCAGACCAGGCGATCGAGGCTTTGGACCCGACGAAACGATAGCGCTGCGAACCCATGTTGCCGGCGTCGACCGACGAAACCCACAGTCGGCCACGTGCACCATTGTTGTAGTGCATCAATACGGTGGCGTGATCTTCGAGCGGCGCGCGCGACGGGATGAAGGCCTTGCGGTCGCAGAGCAGCTTTTCGATTTTCAGATCGGCGAGGACGATCTCCGAGAGGTAATAAAGGTGCGTGCCGATATCGCCCAGCACAAAGGTCGAGCCGGCGGTCTTCGGATTGGTGCGCCACTTGACCGCTTCGGGGGCACCTACATCGTCGCCTGAATTGAAGCCGTGGGTGTAGGCCATGTCGACGATGCGAATGTCGCCGAGCATGCCCTTTTTGACCATTGTCGCCATCTGGTGGACGAGCGGATGGCCGGTGAACCCGTAGGTCACGCCGACGATTAGGTTTTTATGCTCGGCCAGTTCCTTGATCTGTTCGCTTTCGGCCACGGTGAAGAAGAGCGGCTTTTCGCAGATCACATGCAAGCCGGCTTCAAGACAGGCCCTGGTGATTTCGTAGTGAGTGAAATTCGGCGTGGCGACGGAGACGACTTCGACCGCGTCGTCGCGCGCCGTTTCTCCGGCGATCAGGTCCTGATAGGTCGCATAGCAACGGCCAGCTTCGACCCCGAGACGGACGCCGAAATCGCGCCCGCGTTCCGCGTCGAGATCGAACGCGCCCGCGACAAGGCTGTAGGTTCCATCACGCAAGGCACCGGTGCGGTGCTTGTAGCCGACCTGGCCCGTGCGGCCGCCGCCAACCATGCCCCAGCGCAGGGGGCGTTCGATAAGTCTTTCACCGTTGATCATTTTGATCCTGCAGAAGAGCGCTCGGCTCAGTTGTAAATTGCGGGTTTGTCGCGCATCCGGACGGGTTCGAACGCACCGCTTTCAACGGCACGCAGCGCGGCATCGGCGACAAGGGTTGCGGCATAGCCGTCCCAGGTGCTGGGTCCCGTCGCGGTTCCGGTTTTTGCGGCCACGATCCATTCGCGGAATTCCTGGTCGTAGGCCTCGATGAAGCGCTCGCGCCAGTCTTCGGGGATGGCCTGACGCACCCCATGCGCGTCGCGCACCAGAGTTGCCGGGCGCTCGGGCAGCCGCGCGACGCCCTGCTCGCAGCTCACTTCGCCACGAATATCGTAGCCGTAGCCGATATTGACCGAGATCTCGACGTCGACCAGCGCGCCCGACGCCATGTGCAAAAGCACGAAGGTCGGGTCACGCAGGTCAACGCCCTGGGAGGAACGGCGGGGCAGGCGCACTTCGACGCCGGAAACTTCGTCGGACAAGAGGAAGCGGGAAATGTCGGCGTCATGCACCAGCGTGTCATTGAGCGGCATGTCTGAGGTGTAGAGCCCGGCGGGCACCGAGGCATTGCGGTGCGCCGAGTGATACATGAGCGGCGTGCCAAGCGTCCCGCCGTCGATCACTGCTTTCAGCCGGCGATAGTCGGCATCGAACCGGCGCATGAAGCCGACTTGCACCAGCCGCCGCCCGAAAGCGACCTCGGCATCGATGACCTTGAGGGCCGCGGCTTCGCTTGTCGTCATCGGCTTTTCGCAGAAAACCGGCTTTTCGGCCGCTATGGCGGCAAGCAGCTGCGCTTCGTGGGCGGGACCCCAGGAGCAGATGATGACGGCCTCGACATTGGCATCTGCGATCAGTGCGTCGGCGCTGTCGAACACTTTGGCGCCCGCCGGAGCGGCCGCTGCCGCCCGCTTGGGATCGATGTCGTTGACGGCAACCACTGCGACGCCGGACAGGACCTTGGTCAACCGCCTTATGTGGTCCTGACCGATCATCCCGGTGCCGATCACTCCGACCTTTAGAATTTCGCCCATTTTGCGATCCTTGGTTCCCGGGACTTACTTGTTGAAATACCTGGCGATGTAGCTGTCGATCTTTGCCTTGTTGAAGCGGGCCGAGTCGTCGGCGCGTTCCTCCCAGGCAAAGACGCAGGTCGTCATGATGCCGTCGAACCCGACCTCGGCCAGCGTGCCGAAGAAGTCGTCCCAGGGAACCTCGCCCTGTCCCACATCGAGATGCTGGTGCACCCGGGCAGTCGAGCCCGGCGGGTTGATGATGTAGCGAAGACCCGAACTCGCCTTGTGGTTGAACGTGTCGCCCACGTGGACATGGGCCAGAACGTCGGCGCATTCGCGGATCATCGCCTTCGTGTCGTCGCCGAAATAGAAGGTATGGGGCGCGCAATAAAGGAACTTGACGCGCGGGCTGTTGACCGTGCGAATGATGTCGACCGCCGGCTGGATCGTCTCCACCCAGTCCTCCGGATGCGGCTCGATGTGAAGGTTGATCCCCTCCTTTTCGAGAACCGGCACCAGTTCCTCCATCGAGCGCCACCAGGCATCCTCACAGGCCTCGATCATCGAACCGGTATGGCAGCAATAGCAGGTGCCCTTGTCCGGATGGGGTCCGCGGCCGAATTCGGAGTTCATCGTATCGACGTCCATCTCGACCGCGATCTCGATGGCGCGCTTCCAGTGGCGCACTGCCGCCTGGCGCTCGTCCTCGTCGTTCGAAGCCCAGCGGTACATCGGCAAAAGCGAGGCAATGCCGACCCCGGCATCCTTCAGCGCTTTCTTGAAACCGCGCATGCGCGCCGGGAAAACCCGCGGCGCCTTGAACCATTCGAGAAAGTCCCCGCGCGGGCTCAGTTCGATCCACTCGTAGCCGAGCTCCGCCACCTTCCCGGGCAGATCTTCCAGCGAATAAAACCGATGCATGAACGGGTCGAGCGCGATGCGCATTGGTGCCTCCTTATTCGGCCTGTGACGCCCGGACATGCGCCGGGCTATGCAATTCGGTATCCTCGCCGGCGATTTGTGCCTCAAGGGTTGCCATGTCCTCGCCGCCGGCCATCAGGTCGGTGATTTCCTCGCGGCTCTTCTCGCCCTTCATGAAATTGGCCGCGAGCCTGCCGCGGATGAGCACGGCGAAATGATCACCCACCGCGAGGGCGTGCATCACCTGGTGGGTGATGAAAATGACCGCCAGTCCGCGTTTCTTGGCTTCGTTGACGATTCGGAGGACGTGGCTCGCTTGCTTGACGCCGAGCGCCGCCGTCGGCTCATCAAGAATGAGAACGCGCGCGCCGAAATGGACCGCGCGAGCGATGGCCAGCGACTGGCGCTCGCCACCCGAAAGGCCGCCCACCAGTCGATCACCGTCATCGATACGGGTAATGCCGAAATCCTGAACCGCCTTGACCGCGACATCGTTGGCCGTCTTCCGGTCAAAGACCTTGAACGGTCCCCAACCTTTGGTCGGTTCGACACCGACGAAGAACGAACGGCCGATCGACATGAGCGGGAAGGTGCCACCAAACTGATGCACGGTTGAAATGCCCATTTCCTGCGCGTCGCGCGGGCGGGTGAAATGAACCTCCTTGCCATCCATCAGGATCTTGCCGCGGGTCGGCGTGTAGACGCCGGCCAAGGTCTTGATCAACGTCGACTTTCCGGCGCCGTTGTCTCCGAGAAGGCACAATACTTCGCCTGCATGCACCTTGAGATTGATGTCGCCGAGGACGTCGATCGGGCCGAAGCTCTTGTCGACGTGCTGCAGTTCAAGGATCGGGGTCTGATCAGCCATTTTTGGAGCCTTTCCCTATTTCTTTTTCAGTGATGACGCTCTGGTCGCCATGTTGCGGAATGAATCGTTCATCAGGACCGCGATCAGCAGCAAGACGCCGATGAACAGCAGGTTGAGGTCCTTGTCGAACGTCGTGAAGTTGATGCCCTGGAACACGATACCGAAGGTCAGCGTGCCGAAAACGGTGCCGGTCACTGTGCCGAAGCCCCCGGTCAGCAGTACCCCGCCGACCACCACGCAGATGATCGTGTTGAATATCATGCCGAACTGGGTCGTCGTGCTGGCCGTATTCGCCAGCACGGCTTCGGTCATGCCAACGAGTGCGGCGGCCATGGCCGAAAGCATGAACAACGCGATTTTCAGCCGGTTCGTGGGGATGCCCGCATTGCGGGCGCTGTCCTGATCACCGCCCATGGCGAATATCCAATTTCCCCAAGGCGATACGTGCAGGATGTAAAAGCACGCGGCGGCAAAGGCGATCCAGATGAAGAATGAACTTTGCAGGCTGCGGAAGATCGTGATCGCGCCGTCGCCCTCGCCAAATATCAGCGAATGGTAGTCACCAAGGATGAATTCCGACACCGGGCCGACGTCCTGCAGACTATGTTGGGTCGTGCCAGCAAGCTGCTTGGAAATGTAGGCGTTCAGACCCGCGACCACGAACAGCGTCGCGAGGGTCACAATCAGCGAAGGCACCCTCGTGCGCGTCACGATCAAGCCGTTAATGAAGCCAATCGCCGCCGCAACGGCAAAACTCAGCAACACACCGAGCCAGATATTGATGCCGTAGAGTTCGACCGCCATCGCCAGAACGATGCCACCCGCGGGAATGACCGCGCCGATGGAAATGTCGAGTTCGCCGGCAATCATCAGAAAGCCGATGGGAATGGCGATGATGCCGACCTTTGACGCGAAGTTCAGCCAGGTTGACGCGCCGAGAGGTGTCAGAAAGTTCTTGTCCCAGCCAAAGATGCTGAAGAAAATAAAGATCAGCACAAATCCCGCGGCAGCCCCGGCTTCAGGACGTCTCAACAGGCCGAGGAAGGAAAAACCGTTCCCCGTCTCGCCGCCATCTGTCTTTTGCATGTCCGCCACGTCGGATCCTCCCGCGATGACCTGAGATTGATTTCGCGCCGGTCAGCCGACGCGTCGGGTTCCCCGGCCGGCAAGACCGGCCGGGGATATTGTTTGGACTAGCGTGCGCCGAGTGCCGCACCGGCCACAACGGCCGCAACATTCGAGGAATCGATGATCGCCGGACCGGTCAGAACGGGATTGGTCGAGATATTGGTCCCATATTTGAGGTTGGCGAAGAGCATCGAGGTTGCCAGGAAGCCCTGCAGATAGGGCTGCTGGTCAATTGCCATGGTCTGGGTGCCGGCCGCGATGCGGTCGAGCGTGGCGGGGCTGAAGTCGAACGCACCGATCTTGATGTCGAGGCCGGTCTGTTCGACTGCGTTGGCGCCAGCGGCACCACCGAAGTCGGCACAGGAGATCATGGCATCGTACGAGCTGTCGCCGATGAATTCGGCCTTGAGCGCTTCCGCCGTACCGGTGACGTCACCGTCAAGGTTGGCCGGCGTGCTGATCGTGGTCACGGTTGCACCGGCAGCGGTCGCGCCGTCAGTCACGCCGCGGCAACGCTCTTCGAGGTTGATCGCGCCAGGAACCTGAATGTGGCAGAGAATGTGCTTGGCACCATGTTCGGCCATGTACTTGCCGCCACCGAAACCGGCCGCGTATTCATCAGAACCGAAATAGTTGATGGCGCTGATCTCGTCCTTGACCGGCAGACCGGAATTGTACTGCATGATCACGATGCCCTGAGCGGCAGCGGCCTGAAGCGCAGGGATCTGTGCGTCGGGAACCCAGACCGGGATGGCGATGCCGTCAACGCCCTGCGCAACGGCCTGATTGATGAGGGTCACAAGGTCAGGGCCAAAGTTTTCGTAATTCTGCGTGCGCAGATACTGGACCGAGCCGCCATTGGCCTCGACCATCAGCGTGGCGTCGTCGACGCCCTTCTTGATCTTGTCCATGAAGGCGTCTTCGACCGAGCCCGCGATGACCGCGATGCTCTGCGCCATGGCGCCAGTTGACAAAAGCGCCGCGAAAGCTGCGACGGCGAGGGTCTTGGTTAGTTTCATGTCGGTTTCCTCCTTGTTGGCCCGTGCCTATGACGGTTCGACATTTCTTTCGTTCGAGCGCCAGGCGCTCCGAGAGGTGATCGGCTGCGGAAAGCCACCTGCGTCAGCTCGCGCCGGGCAAAGGGCATTTGGATTGACGAAGTGCCCGTCGGTCATGGTGTCACGTCCGATTTCTGAGACTTTTTTCTGGGCACATACTTCAGCGCCATTTGCCGGAAGTTCTCGTTGAGCAGAACAGCAACCACCAGCATCACGCCGATGATCAGGTTCGACCAGTTGCGGTCGATGGCGGTGAAATCGATGCCCTTGTTGACGATGGCGAAGGTGATGGCCCCGAAAAAGATACCGACGACGGAGCCGAACCCGCCGGTCAGCAGCACGCCACCGACGACGACGCTGACGATGATGTTGAAGATGTCGCCCATGCCGCCTGAAACCTGCGCCGAGTTGAACAGGATCGCGTTGCACATGCCCACGAACGAGGCCGAGGTTGCCGTCAGCACGAACAGGATGATCGTGGTCCGGTCGACCGGAACGCCGGCATTGCGCGCGCTCTCGCGATCACCGCCGATGGCGAAGATCCAGTTGCCATATTTTGTGCGGTGCAGGACGAACCAGGCAACGGCGGCAATGGCAACCCACCAGATGATGAGCACCTGATGACTGCCCCCGAACATGAGTTGCCCGAAAAGCGTCTTGGCCCATTCCGGCGCGGTTAGCGGCACAGAGGCCGCTCCGGTTAGCAGTTTGGATCCGGCCAGCACGATGCCCTGCATCGCAACCAGCGTGCCGAGGGTGATGATCAGCGTCGGCACCGAGGTTCGCACGGCAAGGATGCCGTTGAAGAGGCCCACCAGCACGCCGACCGCAAGCGCCCCAAGGATGCCGAAGCCGATCGGCAATCCATAGTAACCGGATATGATCGCCGTGGTCATCGCACCGGCGGGGATCATCGCGCCGATCGAAATGTCTATTTCGCCCGAGGTCATCAGAAGGCCGACCGCAACCGCGACGATGCCGATGCGGGCCGCATAGTTGACCCAGCTGGCGGCGCTCAGGAGATTTCCGAGGTCGACGCCTCCGAAGATCACGTAAAAGGCCAGCACACCCAGAAGGCTGAGAATCGAGGCCGCTGCCGGTTTGCGCAACAGATCTGTAATTGCGTTCATTTTCCCGCCCTCACTTCTTCTTCGTTGCGTAACTGAGGGCGAGCGCGCGGAACGTGTCGTTGGAAAGTACCGCGACGAGCAGCAGTACGCCGATGATGATTGACCCAACGTTTGGATCGAGGGATGCGAAGAAGATGCCCTGGTTGACGATGGCGAACGTCATTGTCCCGAGAACGATGCCGACGACCGAACCGGCACCGCCCGTCAGCAGCACCCCGCCGATCACGACGCACATGATCGAGTTGAAGATGAAGGACTGGCCGCCGGCGACCTGCGCCTGCTGATAGGTCATGACCTGCGCCACACCGACGAATGCGGCGCAAAAACCGGACATCATGAACAGCGAAATCTTGAGTTTGTTGGTCGGCACCCCGGCATTGCGGGCACTTTCCTGGTCACCACCGAGCGCATAGACCCAGTTGCCGATGGGCGACAGGTGGAGAAACCAGAAGAACAGCGCGACAAAGCCGGCCCACCAGAGGATCGACACGTTGAACATGCCGTTGATGAACTGGCCGAGGATCGACTTGGTCAGGGGATCGGGCACATAGGAAACGCTGGTCGATCCCTTGATCAGAACCGCGAAACCAAGCGTCAGCCCCATCACCGCGAACATCACGCCGATCGTGGCGATCAGCGATGGAATTGTGGTCCGGGTCACGACCAGGCCGTTGACGAATCCGACGAGCAGACCAACTCCGAGCCCGCCGACTATTCCCACGATGGCAGGCAGGTCGTAGTGACCGCAGAGAATGGCTGCCATCATCGATGATGCGGGGATGATGGCGCCAACCGACATGTCGAAGTCGCCCGAAATCATCAGCAGGCCCACCGGCAATGCGATGATACCGACTTCGGCCGCGATATTGAGCCAGCTGGACCAGCCCGGCGCGCCCATGAACACGGGACCGCCCATCACCGCAAAGAAGGTGTACACAACGATCAGGCCGATCACGGTTCCGGTCTCGGGCCGCCTGGCGAGCGCGCCCAGCGAAAAACCTTTCGCTCCGGTTTCTGCTTGCGTGGACATTTGCCTGCTCCCTCGCGCGTCCCGTTTCATTCACCGTTTCTGTGCCGGCCGGGCGCAAAAAATGCGCACAACAATCCGCCCGCGTGACGCGGTTGGCCTGTTGTTGGAATATCCGGGGGCCGGAGCCCCCGGACAAAGTGCTGGATTAGCGAGCGCCAGCCTTGACGCCTTCGATCACCAGATCAACGTTGCTGGAGTCGATGACGCCCGGACCGGTGAGGATTTCACGGGTCGGGATGGTGGTGCCATAGGTCACGTTGTTGTTCAGGATCGACACGGCGAAGAAGCCCTGCTGATAACCCTGCTGGTCGATCGCGCAGGCCTGCGTGCCCTGTTGGATGTTGGCCAGGATCGAGTCGTTGAAGTTCATGCCGCACACAAAGACGGACCCGGTCTTGCCAGCCTGCTGGATGCCGCTGATCGACGCGTTGGTGTCCTGGTCGCCAATGGCGAACAGCGCATCGATATCCGGGTTCTGGATCAGGTGCGCACGCACGGCCTGGGCAACGGCGGTCGAGTCACCGAAGGCGGTCGCGGGCAGCTGGAGGACCGAACCCGTACCACCGGCGGCGGCGAGACCGTCGTTGAAGCCGTTGCAGAACGCTTCGATATTGGCCGCACCCGGCAGGGTGTTGACGCAAGCGCCGTGCAGATGGCCGGCCTTGCCGAGATATTCACCACCGGCATAACCGGACTTGTAGTCGACCGCGCCGACATAGTTCATGGCGCCAAGGCGGTCAGCGGCTTCGATGCCGCCTGCATTGTAGATCACCAGCGGAATGCCGGCAGCAACGACCGCTTCAAAAGCCGGATCCATTGCTTCGGGAACCCAGTCCGGGCCGACGATGGCGTCGGCACCCTGGTCGATGGCCTGGCGGATAAGCTCAGCGGCATCGGGTCCGAGATTGTCGTAGTTCTGGGGGCCAAGCCAGGTGACCGAGCCGCCCTGCGCCTGCGCCACGATGCCTGCATCTTCGGCACCCTTCTTAACGCGGGACCAAAACGGATCGTCCGGCTTGCCGCCAATCACGAAGATGTCGGCAGCGAAGGCGCTGGTCGCCATCATTGCGGCAATGGCAGAAACGGCAAGTACCTTGAAATTGCGTGTCATGGATGTCTCCTCCCAATGCCCGTCACCGGACAGGCTTCGTTTTACGCGGACTGCTATTTACCGCGTTGACGACATCAATAGAATATTTCATGTTGACAGTGAGCTATTTTGTTCCAAATAGTGTCATTTCAAAATGAAACATATTGGGGCCCAACAGCATGAGAAGACCGACAATTGCGGATTTGGCGGGCGCATCTGGAGTGAGCGTCTCGACGGTGAATCGTCTGCTACATGGGACAGGAATCGTGCGTGGAGACACGATCGACCGTATCGCGCTCGCTGCAGAAGAAATCGGGTTTTACGGTCTTGGTGCGCTTCGCGAACGCAAGCGCGAGTCCCTGCCGGCGCGCAAACTCGGCTTCTTGCTGCAGCAGTCGCATCGCCCGATCTACCAGATGTTTGGCGAGTCCCTTTTACAGGCGTCCAAACGCCGGGCCGATTATCTTATCAGGCCGCATCTGCAGTTCGAGGACGACCTGGCGCCAGAAGCGGTCGCTGAAAACCTGATCGCGCTCGGCAGCACCGTGGACGCGGTCGCCGTGATCGCAGCCGATCATCCGCTGATCAACCAGGCGGTCGATCATCTTTCCGCCCAAGGTGTGCCGGTGGTTACCTATATCACCGATCTGTCGTCGCCCAACCGGGCCGGACACGTTGGTACGAATAACTGGAAGCTTGGGCGCACCGCTGCCTGGTTCATCAGCGGAACTGCGCGCCAAAGCGGCACGGTTGCAGCCTTTGTCGGCAATCACCGCTACCAGTGTCAGGACATTGCCGACGCCAGCTTCCGCTCATACTTCCGGGAAAAGGCGCCGCAATTTGTGGTCAGCGAAGCCATACCCACCCATGAAGATTCCGATGTCGCCTACAAGGTCGTCAAACAGATCGCCGTGGACTATTCCAACCTTGTCGGCATTTTCGTTTCAGGTGGCGGCATTTCCGGCGTGCTGCGGGCGATGCGTGAAATGAACGAGAGCCAGCGTTCCAGCATCCGGCTGGTGTGCCGGGACATTGGGCCCGAAACCCGCAAGGGCCTGACCGAAGGCCTGATTGTTGCGGCGCTCTGCCATCCCGTCGAAGCCTCTTCGGAGGCGTTGATCGACAGTTTGCTGACGGCGGTGGAGAGCAAGGAGGCCGGTGCGCCGGTGCAAAAGCTCCTGCCCTTTGAAATCGTGACCCCGGAAAGCGTTTAGGGCAGGACCCCGCAAAAAAGGGCAATCACGGTGTGATTGCCCTTTTGCCTTTTATTCGCGGCTGTTCCGTTACCCGAGGGTCGGCATGGTGAATTGCGGGTCTGAACGTTGCCCGTGCGGCCACCTCAGGGTCGTGGTCTTGATGCGGGTATTGAAGCGCACCCCTTCCATGCCGTGCATGGCGTGATCGCCGAACACAGAGTCCTTCCAGCCGCCGAACGAATGGAAAGCCATTGGCACCGGGATCGGCACATTGACCCCGACCATGCCCACTTCGATGTCCTGGGCGAAGGCCCGGGCCGTATCACCGTCGCGGGTAAAGATCGCCGTGCCGTTGGCATAATGGTGGCCGTGGATGAGATCGACGGCATCCTGATAGGTCTTGCGGCGCACCACCGACAGCACAGGGCCGAAGATCTCGTCCCGGTAGATCGACATGTCAGGCGTGACGTGATCGAAGAGGGTGCCGCCGACATAGTAACCGTTCTCATAGCCCTGCATCGGCTGACGGAAGCCGCGGCCATCGACCACCAGCTCGGCGCCTTCTCTGACGCCGGCGTCGATATAGGAGACGACCTTGTCGCGGTGCTGGGCCGTCACGAGCGGACCCATATCCGACGAACGATCTGCGGCGGGACCGATCTTGAGCGCCGCGATCTTGGGGACCAGCCGCTCGATCAGCGCGTCGGCAACCGCATCGGTGACCGGCACGGCGACCGATATGGCCATGCAGCGCTCGCCGGCCGAGCCATAGGCTGCGCCCATCAACGCGTTGGCCGCCATGTCGAGATCGGCATCGGGCATGATGACCATGTGGTTCTTGGCGCCGCCAAGAGCCAACACGCGCTTGTGGTTGGCGCATCCGCGGGTGTGGATATATTCGGCGATCGGGGTCGACCCGACGAAGCTGATCGCCTTGACGTCCGGGTGATCGAGCAGCGCGTCAACCGCAATCTTGTCGCCCTGGATGACGTTGAAGACGCCGTGGGGCAGTCCGGCTTCGGTCAGCCATTCGGCCAGAAGCAGGGAGGCGGAGGGGTCGCGCTCCGAGGGCTTGAGCACAAAGCAATTGCCGGTCGCCAGCGCCACCGGGAACATCCACATCGGCACCATGGCCGGAAAATTGAATGGCGTGATGCCGGCCACAACACCCAGGGGCTGGCGGATCATCTGGCTGTCGACGCCGGTCCCGACATTCTCCGAGAACTCGCCCTTCATGAGGGTCGGCGCGGCGGTTGCGAACTCGACCACCTCGAGGCCGCGGGTGACTTCGCCGAGCGCATCGTCATGGGTCTTGCCGTGTTCTGAAGAGATCACCGCGGCCAGTTGATCGGCACGATCCCAGAGGATCATCTTGAACCGGTCGAGAATGCGGGCGCGCTTGAGGGGCGATGCCTTGGCCCAGGCCGGCCAGGCCGCTTTCGCCGCCGCGACCGCATGGTTCACGTCGCCAACCGAGGCGAGCGCGACCTCTTTGTCCGTTGCGCCGGTGGCCGGATCGAAGACCGGCTGCTGGCCGGCGGGATTGCCGGCGAAATGCTCACCGGCGACATAGTGGGAAATGAGTGTCATGGGTTCCTCCTGGTTCGAAGGGGGAATATCCGTTGCGAATGAGCATAACAATCGCGCGATATTGAAATCTGTTTTGCATTTATGCATAACACTGACATGAACTGGGAGGATGCGCGTCTGTTTCTGGCGGTGGCGCGGGCCGGGCAGATGCTCGGCGCGGCGCGGTCGCTTGGCGTCAATCAGGCAACCCTCAGCCGGCGGCTGACGGCGCTGGAATCCGATCTTGGCACCAGGTTGCTTTTTCGCAGCACCACCGGCTGCCAGCTGACCGAGTCCGGGCAAAAGCTCAAGAAAGCCCTCGAGGCTGCCGAAGGCCCCATTCTCTCGGCGGTGTTGCAGCTGTCGGGAACCGAGCTCGACATGTCCGGAACGGTCCGCATCGGCGCACCAGACGGTTTCGGCGTCTCCTTTCTCGCGCCGCAGCTGCCAAGGCTGATGGATCTTCATCCATCCCTGCGTCTCGAACTCGTGCCCGTCTCGCGCACTTTTTCGCTCTCGCAGCGCGAGGCCGACATTGCCGTCCTGATCGGGCGCCCAAGCCAGGGCCGGCTGGTGGTCAGGAAGTTGACCGATTACTCGCTCTCGCTTTACGCCACGCCGGACTATCTGGCCCAACGGGGAACGCCGAAGGATATCGAGGACCTCAGCGCCCACCGGCTCGTCGGCTATGTCGAAGACCTGATCCCGACGCCCGAACTCAATTTCGAGCGCGAAATCTCGAAAAGCTGGCGCAATGCCCTCGCCATCTCGAGCGCCATGGGCCAGTTCGAAGCGGTGAGGGCCGGTGCCGGCATCGGCATCCTGCATGACTATATTGCGAGCGAGGCGGAAGACCTGGTCAGAGTTCTGCCCGAGATCACGATCAGCCGCGCCTACTGGACCGCCGTTCACGAAAACCTTCGTTCGTCACCGCAAGTTGCGGCGGTCAGTCGGTTCCTGACAAAAGTCGTCGAACAATCCAGAGAGCGATTTCGTTCAGCTGACTGGAAATAGGCCGAAACGTCAGCGCCGCAATCGCGCGGCATGGCGAAGCGGAGCGGCGTTCGCGGGTCGGCCAGAATAGGCAAACCCTCGACCCGGACTTGGGTTCACGATGTGTGTCATCGCGGTGGTCCCAGATATGCCTAGCGTAGTTCTACGCGCCGAGTCGCGTTAACCCTGATTTGTTAAACATTCACCTTAACCTTCTATTAAGGTTGCCGAAATGTTAATTTTGCCGCCGGCGGAAACCGTTGAGAGGCAACAATGGTCGATATTTCGAGGCTCGCTGAGCCCCTGGCACTTCCTTGCGGCGTTACACTTGAGAACCGGATCGTCAAGGCGGCCCTGACTGAGGGTTTGGCCGACGGCACCAACGCGGCGAACGACCGGTTCGTGACCCTTTACCGCACATGGGGGCAGGGCGGAGCTGCGATGCTGATCACCGGAAACGTGCTGGTGGATCGCTTCCACCTCGAACGCGGCGGCAACCTCGCGGTCGAAGGTCAGCAAACCAACGCGGCCCTCGACAAGCTCGCCGAAATGGCGTCGGCTGCCAAGGCCCATGGCGCGCGCATCGTGGCCCAGCTCAACCACGCGGGACGGCAGACCCAGAAAGCCATCAACAAAAAGCCCAGCGCGCCGTCAGACATCGCGCTGAAGATGGGCAATGGCCGCTTCGGCCAGCCCGTTCCCCTCAACGACGTGGAGATCGAGGAAACGATCGAAGCTTTCGTCAGCGCCGCGCGAACGCTCCGCAGTGCGGGATTTGACGGCGTGCAGATCCACGCCGCCCATGGCTATCTGATGAGCCAGTTTCTGTCTCCGCTCTCCAACCGGCGGCGGGACGAGTGGGGCGGCTCGCTGGAGAACCGCGCCCGCATTCTGATTGAAATCATGCGCCGGGTTCGCGCGGCAACCAGCGACGGGTTCATCGTGGCCGCCAAACTCAATTCCGCCGATTTCCAGCGCGGCGGCTTTTCCGAAGCCGACAGCGTCGTCGTGGCAAAATGGCTTGAAGATGCCGGATGCGACTTCATTGAAGTATCGGGCGGAAACTACGAACAGCCGCGCATGATCGATTTCGACCGCAAGGATCCGCTCGCTGCTCAGAAACGCGAAAGCACGCGGCAGCGGGAAGCCTATTTCCTCGATTTCGTGCCCAGGCTGCGCGAAGCGGTGACTATTCCGGTCATGGTCACCGGCGGCTTCCGCAGCGTTGCCGCCATGCTCGAGGCGATCGAACTTGACGGCGTCGATCTGATCGGGCTCGGCCGTCCGATGATCATCGATCCTGACATTGCCGCAAAGATCCTCAGCGGCCGGGTCGAACGTGCCGAAAGCCGCGATGAGGATCTGGTCGTGGGCAGTGGGCTTCTCGGTCCGCGCTCGCCGATCTCATATCTGCGCGACCTGAACGCCTGGGGCGCACTGGGCTGGTACTACGAGCACATCTACTCGCTCGCCGACGGCCGGAAACCGGACCTCAACCTGTCGCCGCTCAGGGCGCTGCTCTCCTACGACCGCACCGAAACCCGCACCGCCAGGGCGGTCATCCGGCCGACCAAGCCGCACTAGCACGCTTCAGCGCATCGGACCCGGGTTCGCCGGATCAGCGAAGTCTCGCGACCAATCGAGATTTTCGCGCAGTTGCTATTCAACCGCAAACACATGGCGGCCCGGAAAGTGCCGGACGCTCGCAGGGTCGGTATGCGGTGGATTCGAAACTGAGTTTAGCGCGTATGCGCGCCGCCATTCTTCCCATAAGGGGCGAAGCTCGCGTTCATTTGCTGGGCCGCAGAATTGACGAGTTCACCGATCCGCTCCAATCGGCTGAATGACATGCGGTCACACGGGCCGGAGACCGACACGGCGATGGAGGTCGTGGCTGCGAGCGCGGTAACCGGCGCCGCAACGCATCTAATACCTTTGACATATTCTTCGTTGTCGAACGCAAATCCGCGGGTTCGCGTGGCCTCGAGATCGGTCACAAGCGCTGACTGGGACGCGATCGTATTAAGAGTCCAGCGCCGCATCGGCTCGGCCGGAAGCGCCAATCCCAGTCGGCCGCTGTCAAGTGTTGCGAGAATGGCCTTTCCCATTCCCGACGCAATCGCCGGCATCCGGCCGCCTTTCAGCGCCGCTGCCCGAATGTTGCCTCGGTCGCCCAACTGGGCGATTGTCCTGATTTCGGCGCTTTCGAGCACGCCAAGATTTGCTGTTTCCTGGGTTCGATCGCGAAGCTCGCGGAGGAAGGGAAGGGCAGCCGCAACGATGTTTTCATCAAACACGAAACTCGAGCCGACGGAGAAAGCCCTTCGGCCGATATGCCAGGTATTCGTCATCCGGTTGAACTGAACGAAATGACGTTTTTCAAGCGTCGCCAGCAGCCGGTGGATAGTCGATTTGGCCAGACCTGTTGCGGCGACCAGATCGACCAGCCGGGAGCCCTCGGTCTGTGCGCCCAGCGCTTCGAGGATGAGAATGGCCCGCTCGACCGATTGAACCGTATCGTCTCTTGCAGTTGTTTGTGCGGGCCGGGTCATTGTGCTTTCGCCTAGACCAGAATGTTGAGCGGGGTTTCGATCAGTCCGGCAAACGCCGCAAGGAGGGCGGCGCCGCGGGCGCCGTCGATGACCCGGTGGTCGAGCGAAAGGGTGAACGTCGCGACTCGGGCCGGAACGACGCTGGCACCGTCACCGGCAAATACCGGCACGCGTCGGCCGGTTCCGATGGCCAATATGGCTGATTGGGGCGCGTTGACGATGGCGTCGAAACTGTCGATGCCGAACATGCCGAGATTGGAAATGGCGAGACTGCCACCTTCGAGCTGATCGGGACCGAGTCGCCGGTCGCGCGCAGCGGCGATGAAAGCCTTCATCTGACTTGAAACCGACGAAAGCGATAGCTCTTGGGCTTTCCGGACGACCGGCGTGTAAAGACCGCCGTCAACCGCAATCGCGACGGAGATGTCGGCATCGCTGAGCCGGTAGATCCGGTCTTCGCCCCAGATGGCGTTGCAGTCCGGCACGGCAATCAAGGCCAACGCAGCGGCCTTGACAAAAAAGTCGTTGAGCGAAAGGCGCGTTTCGTCGTTGCGGCCGAGGTTGATGTCTCTGCGGAGCGACTCCAGCGCGTCGAGGTGAATGTCGCGCCGAAGGTAGTAGTGCGGCACGGTCTGCTTGGCGAACGAGAGGCGATTGGCGATCGTCTTCCGCATGCCGTCGAGGGCAACCTCCTCTGCAATATTGTTCCGATAGACCCGCAAGAGATTGTCGCGGTTGTCGCCGTTCGGTTGAACTTGCGGATGGGCCGAAATCGCGGAAGCACTTTGTTCCGTCCTGAGCGCACGTTCCACGTCGAGCCGCACCACGCGGCCTTTGGGGCCGCTGCCGCTCACCAACTCCAGATCGATCGCGTTTTCCCGCGCTATGCGGCGCGCCAGAGGACTAGCCAGTTTGCGCGCTTCGGATCGGTGGCTGGCAAAAAGCTCCGCGTCCAGGGTCGAGCTGACGACCGGTGAACTGCCAGCAACTGGAGCCGGTGTCGTGTTGGCCACGGTCTCTGCCGGCGGATGGGGAGCATCTTCTCCCGGCGCCAGGACGAAAGCGATGAGCGAGCCACAGGCAATTTCTTCGCCATCTGACCCCGCAAGCACTTCGCCAAGCGCGCCGTCCGCTGGACTTTCTATGGAGACCGTCGCCTTTTCGGATTCGATTTCGGCGATTTCGTCGCCCGCCTCGACCCGGTCTCCGGGATTCCTGAGCCAGCCGACAAATCTGACCGTTTCAGTTCCTGGGATGCTCGGAATTCTGATTTCGGCTGGCACGTCAGCAATCTCCGGAAAGGCTAAAGGGTGCGGCCGGTGTCGGCCATCATGGCGCGCAGGGTCACTTCGATTTCTGCCGCGCCGGCCAATGTGGAGGCCTCGAGCACTTTTGAGATGCTTGGCGACGCCTCGCCGCCATGTACCCGTTTGACCGGCTGATCGAGCCAGTCGAAGCAGCGTTCCTGCACCTTGTTGGCCAGCATGCCACCATAGGAGGGTCCGATGGGCCCCTGTTCGACAATGACGACGTTGCCTGTCTTTCGCACCGATGCCTCGATCGTCTGCCAGTCGAGCCCGGCCTGATCCAGACTCCGCAGATCGATGATTTCAGCGTCGATGCCGAGGTCGCTGGCAATCTCGCCCGACAAGCCGACCATGCTGAGATAGGTCAGGATGGTCAGGTCCTTGCCCTCGCGCACGCGCTTGGCCTTGCCGAGCGGAATATAGAAGTCGAGATCGTCCGTAGGAGTGAGTCCCTTCTGCTTGTAGAGGTCGACATGCTCGATCATGAGCACGGGGTCCCGGCACAAAAGGGCGCTGTTCATCAGGCCGATATAGTCGAAAGGCGTTGACGGAGCGACGATCCGCCAGCCCGGCGCGGTGGCGAAGAGGCCGGCCGGATCCATCGAATGCTGCGAACCATAGCCGGCGCCCATTGAGACTTTTGTGCGCAGCACGAGCGGCAAGTCCGTGTCGCCGCCGAACATGTGCCGATACTTGCCAATCTGGTTAAAGATTTGGTCTGCCGCGACCCAGATGAAATCCGGGAACATGAATTCCATGACCGGAACATAGCGGCCATCCGCCGCGATACCGCAGGAAAGACCGGCAAAGGCATTCTCGCAGATCGGCGTCGGCAGAATTCGGTCCGGAAAAAGGTCGCGAAGACCCCGGGTTGCGCCATGGGTGCCGCCATTAAGCTGGTGAATATCCTCGCCCATGTTGATGATGCGCTCGTCCTGGCTCATCCGTTGCTTCATCACCGCAGCGATCGTCTGTATGAACGTGCGCTCTTCACTTAGAGCGCCCCTGAAGGTCTCGAATTCTTCGAACCTGACGCCATTGAACTCCGACAGATCGCCTCGAATGCCAAAGTCGCGGAACTCGGGCTTCGGCCAAAGCGCGGGCACGATGCGGCGCTGTCCGTCGACCTCTTCAATCAGTTCCCCGGCGACAGAATTCATCAGGTCCTGGGCGTTTTTGCGCACCTTGTCGATGTCGGACTGGCCGACGATCTGACGTTTCTGAAGTTGTGCGGCCAGCTGTTCGAGCGGGTCGCGTTTCTTCCAGGCTTCCTCTTCCTGCTTGGAGCGGTAGCCGAAGGCGCTTCCCGGCAGCACGCCGCTCTGATGGAAGTAGCGGTAAAGATCTGCTTCTATGATGACAGGACCTTCTCCGGCGCGCATGATTTCGTTGGCCTGCTGGCATGCGAGGTAGACGGCGAGCGGGTCCATGCCGTCTACGCGGAACGAGGGGATGGCGAAACCCAGCCCGCGTGCGGAAAGGCGCGTTTCGGCGGTCGACTCTTCAAGCGTCGTCGAAACAGCGTACTGATTGTTTTCGATGAAAAAGCAGATCGGCAGCTTCCAGGCCGCAGCGAGGTTCATCGTCTCAAGGGTCGAGCCGATGTTCGTCGCCCCGTCGCCGAAATACGTATAGACAACGTCGCCGCTCCCGGCGCGTTTGTGGGCCCAGGCAGCACCCGCCGCCGAGGGCACCGCTCCCCCGACGATGGCATTGGTGCCGAGATTTCCAGCTTCCGCCCAACGCAGGTGCATCGAACCGCCCCGGCCTTTGCAGAATCCTTCGGCAAGCCCGGCAATCTCTGAAAGGGTGCGTTTGGCCAGGGTCCGGACAGATCCCGGATAGGCCGATTTCGCGGAAATGCCGTCCGGTTCAAGATATGACATCGACTTCGCCAGGAACTGGTGGTGGGCCCGGTGTGAACCGTTGACCTGATCGGAGGGGCGCATGGCCAGCGCCGAGCCGACCGCTCCGCCCTCCTGTCCAATCGCGGAATGGGCCGGTCCGTGCACGAGCCCTTGTCCGGCGAATTCGAGCACCTTTTCCTCGAACGCGCGGATCAGATGAAGTTGAGCCAGCATGGTCCGGCCGAGGTCCGGGTCGAGGTCATTCCAGTCGGCAGCACTCGCTTTGAGTTCGACCCATTCAGATTTCGCTTTGAGATTGACTGCCTTGGGCATTCCAACTTCCCTTTTGCCGCGTTGAGGTCCGGACGGGTCCCGATGTTTGAACCTAACATTTTGGGCCCGGCACGTCCGAAATGATCCCCATCCAACCCGCGAGCGGGACGGCCAGACCACTCCAGATGTGCGAAGCCCGCCGCGAGGTTACAAATGTGGAGCCAATTTCAAAAACAACAAAAAATCAGGGTCGGTTAGGTTTTTGTTGTTTGTCGCCAAATGACGGATTTGAGAACGTTTGGACCGAGCGAGGAAATTGAGTTCAGACGACAATGACGAGCGAAAAGCCCTTGGCCGGCATCAGGGTGCTGGA
Organism: Hyphomicrobiaceae bacterium; assembly: GCA_020638095.1. Lineage (GTDB taxonomy): Bacteria > Pseudomonadota > Alphaproteobacteria > Rhizobiales > Devosiaceae > JACKJF01. The sequence goes on from JACKJF010000004.1 coordinate 43,058, forward strand.
CCTGACCCGATTTTTTGCGGGGCCGTTTTGCACGATGATCCTCGGCGATCACGGTGCAGATGTGGTCAAGGTTGAGCCCCCGGGCGGCGACCAGACGCGGCGGCAGGGTCCACCCTTTTTTGCCGAGAACGGCATGACTTATTTCGCCTCCAACCGGAACAAGCGTTCGCTCGAACTCGACGCCAAGACACCCGAGGGACGTGCCTTGTTGAAACGCCTTGCCCTCAGCGCCGATGTGGTGGTCGAAAACTTCCGGCCCGACGTCCTGGGACGGCTCGGCATCGATTACGAGACAATCTCGGCGCGCAATCCCGGCGTGATCTATGCCTCCCTTTCCGCGCTCGGAGCTGACGGACCAATGGCCGACAAGGGTGGGTTCGACATCACCGTTCAGGCTGAGTTCGGCTTTATGAGCATTAGCGGAGAACGGGACGGCAAGCCCATCAAACAGGGGACCTCGGTCTTTGATCTGGTCACTGGCCTTTACGCCTTTGGCGGGGTGCTCGCGGCTCTTCGCCATCGTGACCAGACCGGGCGGGGGCAGAAAATCGAAACCAGTCTGATGGAATCCCAGGTCACGTTTCTGGTCGATGCCGCGATGGAATACCTGATCGCCGGGCAGATCCGCCAGAAATGGGGATCTGAGCACGCCCAGATCGTGCCCTATAAAGTATTCGACACTTCCGACGGCCAGGTCGTGATAGGCGCCGGCTACCAGAGTGTCTACGGACCTTTCTGCCGTGCCATCGGCCGGCCCGAGCTCGAGCATGACCCAAGGTTCGTGTCGATGGAGGATCGCGTCAACCACCGGGACGCGATGAACGACATTCTTGATCGCGAGTTCGCAAGTTGGACCAGCGAAAATCTGCTCAAAGCCCTGGACGCGGGCGGCGTTCCCTGCGCGCCGGTCAACGACATGGCGCAAGTCTTTTCGCATCCGCAGGTTCTGCACCGGCAGATGAGTCTCAAACTTAATCATCCGGACTATGGCGACGTGCCGACCCTGGGTTCGGCACTCAAGTATTCCGGCTTCGACATCACGCGCGACTGGGCCGCCCCGCCATTGCTCGGCGAGGAACGCGACCGGATTCTGGCCGACTGGCTCGATGAAGAGCCAGTTGCCGCTCGTTATTGAGGATACTCGCGAACAATGGATTTCGAACTTTCAAGTGAAGACGGCATGGCGGTCGAGAGCTTGCGCCGCTGCATCGAGAGCCAGGTTCTTCCGCTGGTGAGCGGCAAGCTCGACAGTGCTTTTTCGCCCGATCTGGCCCACCAACTGATCTCCATCCTCGCCGATTTTGGGCTTGGAAATGGGTGGCTGCCAGAGGATGGAGGCGGACTCGGCCTGCCCTACGTCACGAGCGGCCTGCTTTATATGGAGCTTTCGCGCCAGGTGCCGGATATCGCCGGACTTCTCTACGTGAGCGAGGGGGCGGCGATGAAGATCTACAATCAGGGTTCGCCGGCGCTCAAGGAACGCTACCTGCCCCTTTTCGGCGCGGGTAAACTGATCGGGTGCGGGTCGGTGACCGAGCCGGGCGCAGGTTCCAACGTTCGCCAACTGCGCACCCGGGCGGAGCGAGATGGCAAGGGCTGGCGGCTCAACGGCGAGAAGATGTTCATTTCGAACGCGACGGTGGCGGATGTGCTGACCGTGCTGGCACGTACCGGAGACAACGAATTCACCATTTTCCTCGTCGACCGGTCGGAACACAAGTTCGAAAGCCGTGAAATATCCAAGCTCGGAATGAACGGCTGGTCGTTCGGTTCACTGGTCTTCACGGACACCTATGTCGACGACGTGTTTCGGATCGGGGAAGTGGGCGAGGCGCTTTCGGAAGTCATGGGCGGCTTCGAACGGGCACGGGCCTGGGTTGCCGTCATCGCCACCGGGATTGCGCAGGCGGCCCTCAGGGACGCGATCAAATATGCCACGGAGCGCGACCAGTTCGGCGCGCCGATCGCCGCGCATCAGCTGGTGCAGGAGCAGTTGGCCGACATGGCCTGCGAGACCGAGGCCTCGTACCTCCTGACGATGAAGGCACTGGCGGCGCTCGATCGGGGCGGACGCGCAGATCTGCCGACATCGATGGCGAAGGCCTACGCTTCGGAAGCTGCCGTTCGCGTTGCCTCGCGAGCAATTCAGGTACACGGTGCCTATGGCGTGACCCGGGAATTCCCGGTGGAACGCCATTTCCGAAACGCGCGCATGCTGACCATTCCGGACGGCACGACCCAGATCAACCAGTTGATCGTCGGCCGCGAGCTGACAGGCATTCCCGCTTTCATGGGGGCCGGTGGTTATCGCAATCGCACCGGCGGCAGGAAATGACCCATTCGGGCAAAGCCGGTCCGTTGTCGGGAGTTCGGGTCGTCGAATTCGCGGGTATCGGCCCCGCGCCGATGTGCGGGATGCTCCTATCCGATCTCGGAGCGGACGTCGTGCGCATCGACCGCCCGTCACCCGCGGATGTGGGGATCAAGCGGCCGCTTGAAACCAATTTCATTCTGCGTGGGCGGCGCACCATCAAGCTCGACCTGAAGCAGCCGCGTCATGCGTCATTTGCACTCGACCTGATTGGTTATGCGGACTGTTTGATTGAAGGATTTCGACCCGGCGTCATGGAACGTCTCGGTCTTGGACCTGAGGCTGCAATGCGGCGCAACCCGCGCCTCGTCTATGGCAGAGTAACAGGATGGGGGCAGGAGGGACCGCTTTCCCTCAACGCAGGACACGACATCAACTATATCGCCATCACCGGGGCACTGGATGCGATGGGTCGCAAAGGCGAGCGGCCGCCTGTTCCCCTCAATCTGGTTGGTGATTTTGCCGGTGGTGCCATGTTTCTGGCAATCGGTCTGCTTGCCGGAGTGCTCGACGCGCGCGCATCTGGAAAGGGCCAGGTCGTCGATGCGGCAATCGTCGACGGGTTGACCGCCATGATGAATTCGATCAACGGCTTGCGAACAGGGGGCGTCTTTTCGAAAGAGCGGGGCTCGAACATTCTCGATTCCGGTGCATACTTTTACGACACCTACGCCTGTGCAGACGGAAAATTCGTGGCGGTCGGCGCGATCGAACCCAAGTTCTACGCCGAGATGCTTGAGCGTTTAGGCGTTCCGCTTGAGCGAATGCCGCCACAGAACGAACGGTCGCGCTGGGACGAAGCGCGAGCGGTGCTTGCCGAAGTTTTCAAGACGAAAACGCGCGATGAATGGGCGGGCATCTTTGCCGATTCCGACGCATGCGTTTCCGCGGTGCTGAGCCTCGAGGAGTCTTTTGCTGATCCACACATGTCCGAACGACGGGCCTATGTGGATGTAAATGGCTTCACGCAGGGGGCTCCGGCCCCGAAATTCAGCCGCACTGAGCCTGCCAACCCGTCACCGCCCGCCGAAGCGGTGCCGCTTTCCGCCCTAAATGATTGGATGCCTGCATCAGACCTGGACGAATGGCAGCAAAAATTCGACAGCTGAAGGTCCCTGCGAGATTCAGGTAGCCAACTGTCCACTTGACTAGTGCACCGGCGCGGTTCCGCCGAAACTCTGTTGGGCTTCCTTCATGATCCAGTTGCGGAACTTGCGGAAGCCGGGCCGTCTGTCTGTTGTCGCCGGGCGAACAAGAAAGACCGGGCATTCGGCCGGACGGCTGCCGGGGAAGGCCGGCGTCAACGCACCCGTCTGCAACTCGCGCGTGAGTGTGTCCTTCAGGCCGATACCGATACCGAGACCGGAAATCGCCGCCTCGTACATCAGATTCGAGCTTTCGAAATGCTGACCTGCGCTGGGGTCGAATTCCGTCGTGACGTTTCGCGAGGCCCAGCGTGACCAATCGTTTGGACGGGTATCCGAATGCAGCAGCAGCTTCTTCCACTCGCTGGCCTCGTTTGGCCTCAGTCCGTTTGGCAGAAGGCCTGGCCTGCAGACTGGCACGAGTTCGGTCGTGAATATCTCCTCGCTCGAACATCCTGAATATTCCGGGCTGTCGGTCAGGATCGCCACATCCACATTGTTTCGCTCGAAGTCGATGCGATGTGTCAGCGTAGTGATGAGGCGCAGGTCAAAGGCATACTTGTCCTTGCGAAAGCTCGCGAGGCGCGGGATGAGCCAGCGGGTCATGAAGCTCGGAAAGGCGCAAACGACGAGCGGGCTTTCCTCGCGTTCAACCAATAGTTCCTGGGTTGCCGCCGAAATCTGGTCGAACACGCCTTCGAGCGCGCCGAAATAGTAGTGACCCTGCTCCGTCAGCGTCACCTCGCGGTGAAGGCGATGGAACAAAGAGCACCCGAGAAAATCCTCGAGCGACCGGATGCTCCGGCTAACGGCGGCAGGGGTCAGGCAGAGTTCCTCAGCCGCCTCCGCAAAACTGCAGGTGCGCGCGGCAACCACAAATGTTCTGAGACCGCTCAGCGGCGGCAATTTTCTGGCCACGACACTCCTCCCACGAAACGTAACGTAACCAAAACTCAATTAGGGGAAACGACAAGTCGGTTGTCAAACAGAAAGCGCAAAGCTCCTATCGAGATCGAAAATTTCCCGCTGTGCAGGCCTTTGTGGCTTTCCGCCGCGGGTTTCGGTGTGTGTTGGAGAATGAGATGTCCCTGCCGCTTGCGGGCATTCGGGTGCTTGACCTGTCGCGGATTCTCGCGGGTCCAAGTTGCACCCAAACGCTCGGGGATCTTGGTGCGGAAGTCATCAAGATCGAGCGGCCGGGCGAGGGCGACGACACGCGCAAGTGGGGGCCGCCATTTGTTTCCGATGCCGAGGGCGAACCGAGCTACAGCGCGTATTTCTCGGCGGTCAACCGCAACAAGAAGTCACTGACAGTCGATATTTCGAGCGTATCGGGACGCAACATCGTTCGCGACCTAATCAGCAAGTGCGATATTCTGGTCGAGAATTTCAAGACCGGCGATCTTGCGCGGCGCGGGCTTGGATGGGCCGATGCGAGAGCTATCAATCCCGCACTGATCTACTGTTCGATCACGGGTTTCGGGCAGACGGGCCCCTATTCGGGGCGTCTTGGCTACGACTTCATGATCCAGGGCATGTCCGGCTTGATGAGCGTCACCGGCGAACCGGGCGGTGAGCCAATGAAGGTCGGTGTTCCCATCGCCGATATCCTCGCCGGCCTCTACGCATCGACCGGCATTCTGGCGGCACTTCACCGGCGCGACGAAACAGGGTTGGGCACCTATCTTGACATCGCGCTGCTCGATTGCGTTCTGGCGGTCCTCTACAATCAGGGTGCGAACTATCTGGTGGGCGGTGCCGAACCGGCGCGGTTTGGCAACGGGCACCCCAATATCGCACCCTATCAATCGTTCGAGACGGCAGACGGTCACATCAATCTTGGCGTAGGCAACGACGCTCAATTTCGCCGGCTGTGTGCTGCCTTGGGCATGGGATGGATGGCGGACGATCCGAAGTACAAGACTAACTCAGCGCGGTTGACCCACAGGTTGAATCTCATTTCCGCCATGGTGCCGGTCATGAGGACCAAATCATCGGCGGAATGGTTGCGGATCTTCGAGGAGGTTGCGGTGCCGTGCGGGCCGATTAACACAGTTCCAGAGGTTCTCGCCGACCCTCAGATTGCGGCGCGCGGCATGTTGGCGCGAGCAATGTCGCGCGGCGGGACCGGGCACCTGATGGTAGCGTCACCCCTGCGTGCAGGGGATCCGCTGGCGTCGGAATGTCAGGCGGCGCCCAAGCTCGGTGAGCATACGGACGAAGTGCTCAAGAACCTGCTGGACCTCGATGATGGCGAGCTCGTAAACCTGCATGCGGCCGGTGTGATCTGATGCCGCAGGATCTTTCGGTCATCAACGTTCCTGTCCGCAAGGTGAAGGTTGTTGCCGAAGCGGACGTGGTTGTGGCAGGTGGCGGCGCTGCCGGCATCGCCGCTGCCGTGTCTGCGGCGCGGGAGGGCGCCAATGTTGTTCTGATCGAGCGGCTCGGATTTCTTGGCGGTACCATGACCGCCGCGACCCTCGGCGGCATTTGTGGCCTGTATTCGCTGGTCGACGGCCAACCAGCGCAGCTTGTATTCGGTTTTGCCGACGAAATCCGGCACCTGCTCGAGACCCACGGTGGCACGACGGGGCCAAAGCCCTGGCTCAAGACAGCATCGCTGCCCTACGACGTCTTCATTCTGAAGCGCATTTTCGATCGGCTTGTCGACGAAAAAAGGATCACGGTGTTCTTCCATTCGACCATCACGCACGTCGATATAGAAGACGGCCGCATCGGCGGCGTGGCAATGGAGGGTCCGGGCGGGGCCTTTGCTGTCCGGGGAAACGCATTCATTGATTGCACCGGCGACGCCGACCTTTGTCAGCTCGCCGGCGTTGGAACGGAATTTTCGCCCGAGGAACTGCAGTTCCCATCAATGATGTTCCGGCTTGGCGGGGTCGACACGAGTGTCGTCGGTCGCATGAAACGCGAACGGCTCCACGACTACCTCGAAAACGCGGTGTCAGCCGGCTTCGACCTGCCGAGAACAGCGGGGGGCATCTATTCGGTCAGGGACGGGGTCGTTCATCTCAACATCACCCGTGTTTCGGTCGACGGGCGGGCGCCGGACCCCTTCGATCCGAAATCCTCAACCCGCGCCGAAATAGCTGGCCGGGAGCAGGTGGAGTTTTACCTCGAAGCGTTCCGGCAATTCGTTCCCGGCTTCGACAAGGCCTACGTGCTCGATACCGGCTGCGAGATAGGAGTCCGCGAGTCGCGGAGACTAGCGGGCCAATATGTCATGACGTCTGACGACATCTATTCCGAGCGCAAATTCGCCGACGCGATTGCGGTCAATTGCTGGCCGGTAGAGGAACACGGGGTGGGCAGAGGAACCAACTGGGGTTGGCTCAGCCCGGGCGGATATTGCCATATCCCCTATCGCAGTCTTTTGCCCAGAGGGGCAGACAACCTGCTGGTGGCCGGGCGCTGCCTGTCCGCTGACCACGTGGCGCAGGCCTCATTGCGGGTCACAGCCAACTGCTTTGCCATGGGGCAGGCGGCAGGCATCGCTGCGGCAATGGCCGCGGATGGCAGCGTTGGCGACGTGGCAGTTTCTGCCCTTCAGGACAGTCTGACATCACGCGGCGCGGTTCTGGCTCCCTAGCGCCAATTCTTTGGTTCCGCATTGTGGGATGCCATGCCCGCCGGTCTCCGGTCCAGTGCGGTTCTCCCTCCATTTCTGGTCATGGCTGGTTCCTGCTTCGAAGTGGCGGGATCGATTGAACATATTGATATATATAGAAAAGTTTCGGGCATTCGGATTGCTCAATTTTCACTCCGCTGCCGCTCACTTAATCAAAAATCACGCGACGCATCTAAAAACTCGATTGTCACCGAAGGGCGGCAGTCAAACAATTTGGGCACCCACGAAGGGAGGGGAGAGATGAAAAAACTTGGACCTATTGTAGGGATTGCCCTTTGCTCGACCATGCTTGGCGGAGGTGTCGCGGTCATGTCGGCAACGCCGGCTTGGGCACAGGACGACATCCTAATCGCCGTTTCGATGAACCGACAGCAGGAGCGCCGCTGGGCGGTTGACCGCGCTGCGATGGAAGCTGAAGCCGCGACGCTCGGCGTCCGTCTCGCGTTCCAGTACGCGGACAGCGATCCGACCAAGCAGGCATCGCAGGTCGAGAACCTGCTCAGCCAGAACCCGCAGGCGCTGATCATTGTGCCGGCGGATCGCAATGCGGCGGGAGCCATCGTCGACTCCGCGCATGAAGCGGGCGTTCCGGTCATCGCCTACGATGGCGGCATCACCACGTCAAAGGTCGACTACTACGTCACCCGCAACAATTATCAGGTCGGCGAGCTTCAGGTTCAGGCCGCACTCGATTTCGCCCCGACCGGCAACTATGCCATCGTCAAGGGCGATGCGGGCAACGACGTGGCACAGACGATCGCCAAGGCCTACGAGGACGGTCTGAATTCGAACGGCGCGATCAACATCGTGTTCGATCAGTTCATTCCTGGATGGAGCCCGGCGACCGCGCAGTCGAACGCCGAAAACGTGCTTTCGGCCAACAATGACGATATCGCCGCTTTCGTTGTCACCAATGACGGCATGGCAACCGGTGTCGCCCAGGCGCTGATTTCGCGCGATCTGCAGGGCAAGGTGTTCCTTTCCGGTCTCGACGGCGAATCCGCCAGCCTGAAACTGGTCGCGGAAGGCATCCAGACCATGACCGCCTATACCGACCTTGAAGACCACGGTCGCTCGGCAGTCGCAGCTGCGGTTGCCTTGGCAAAGGGTGAAGCGCCTCAATACGACACGATGATGGACCTCGGTTCCGGCGAGGTGCCAACCCACCTGGTGCCGATCATCGCGATCAGCAAGGCCAACGTTTGCGACTTCGTGAAAAACGCGCCCGAAGGTTGGACCTCGGTCGACGAAGTCTTCGAAAATCCGGCAGACTGCCAGTAGCAAGCGGCAGCATTCCTCCCAATCGCCCCGTGGAGCAATCCACGGGGCGGTCGGCAACCCCGGACACAGTTGAGCAAGATGGCCAGCGACAGCGCGCTTCGCATCGAAAATCTGACCAAGGAATTTGGCGGAGTCCCCGCCGTTTCCGACGCAAGCCTGTCGATTGCCGCTGGTGAATCCGTGGCCCTGCTGGGCGAAAACGGCGCCGGCAAATCTACGCTCATGAAGGTGGTCGCGGGCATCTATCCGTCCGGTACTTACAAAGGCAGAATGTTCCTTGGCGGGGAGGAACTTCAGTGCCGCAACGTGCGGGATGCGGAATCAAAGGGCATCGTGCTGGTGCCACAAGAACTTCACATTGCGCCCAATCTCACCATCGCTGAAAACGCCGCGATGGGCGTTTTGCCTCACCGGTTCGGTATCGTAGATCGGGCCGGTCTGTACCGGCATGCAAAGGCGTGCCTTGATTTCTTCGGCATGCAGGCCGACCCCGGTAAGCCCGCCTCGGCGCTCTCCGCATCCGAGCAGCGGCTGCTGATGATTTCCGCGGCGCTGTCGCGGGCCGAACCGCGCGTTCTCATTCTCGATGAACCGACCGCCTCTTTGACCGAGGGCGAAGCCCGGCACATGTATGAGCGCATCCGCCGGGTCAGCAAATCGGGCGTTGCGACAATTCTCATCACACATCGGCTGGACGAAATTCAGGGCGTGTGCGACCGGGCCATCGTTTTGCGGAACGGCGAGGTGGTTCTGCAAACGGACAATGTTACCAACCGGGACAATGAGCTGGTGCGCGCCATGATTGGTCGCGAACCCGAAACCGCAAAGAACCGTGCGGTCTCGGCTGGCGGCAAAATTGCCCTCAGCGTAAGCGGTCTGAAAGTCCAGGGTGCGGGCGAAAGCACGAAGCCTTATGTGAACGGCGCAAACCTCGATGTCCGGTTCGGAGAAATCGTCGGCCTGTTTGGTCTGGTGGGTGCAGGCCGGACCGAGCTCGCGAAAGCGGTTTTCGGCGCATGGGGCGGCGACGTCGCGGGTGAGGTCAGCATAAACGGCGTAGCGGGCCGGCCGCGTAATCCCAAGGAGGCGCTGGCCCGTGGATTGGCTATGCTGACCGAGGATCGCAAACGCTCCGGCATCATTGAAGGGCAGAGCGTGCTCTTCAACATGAGCGCCGCGAGCATCGAGCGTGTCAGTTCCTGGGGGCTGATAAAGAGGCGTCAGGAATACGATCGCGACTACGGCCTCGCCCGCAGGCTCGACCTGCGTCCTTTGAAGCTCTCCAAGCACATCGAGACCTATTCCGGCGGCAACCAGCAAAAGGTGATGCTGGCGAAATGGCTCGCAACGGAACCCGACGTGCTGATCGCAGATGAGCCGACCTATGGCGTCGATGTGGGCGCGCGTTACGAGATCTATCAGGTGCTGCGGCAACTCGCGGATGCCGGAAAGGCGATCCTGCTCATCTCGAGCGATCTGGAAGAGATCATCAACGAAACCGACCGTGTGCTGGTGATGTACAAAGGCCGGGTCACCGGAGAATTCGAGCGCGGAACGGCGCGCCATGTCCTCATGGCGGCAGCCACCGGCCAATCGGGAGGAGAGTCCGTTCCGGAAGCGGAACGGGCGGCAGAATTACAATAATGGCGGAAACAGTCGACACCAAACAAGCAGCACCCATGACACCAATCGCCCAACTGGGTGAACTGGTGGGAGCCAACACACGCTGGATCTCCATGATCCTGGTATTTGTCGTCCTGGCGGTGATCTTCAACGTCGCAACAGGCGGAATATTCCTGTCGCCGCGAAATCTGACCCTCCTTATGCGCCAGGGCGCGATCATTTCCATCGTCGCGATGGGCGTCTCGCTTCTGATCATCAAGGGCGAAATCGACCTCTCCATCGGCAGTGCCGTTTATCTGTGCGGAACTGCCGCGGCGACACTTCAGTTGCACTATGCGTGGCCCGTGCTTCCGACGGTGGCCGTCACGTTGAGCGTAGGACTGCTGCTGGGTGCCTGGCAGGGATTGTGGGTCGTCGCTCTCAGGGTTCCATCCTTCGTCGTGACGCTTGGCGGGCTTCTGGCCTTTCGGGGTCTGGGCTATTTCCTGACCGACGCCGCGACCCTCGCACCCATGTCGCAACCCTACACGGCTCTGAGCGAAGGGTTCGTGCCGGTCGATTTCAGCATGATCATCCTCGGCCTCGTTTTCGTAGCCGGTGCGGCCATATTGGTCCTCGGCAGACACTCGCGGTCCGATGCAGGGGGTGGGGTGTTCGGTCTTCTGGCACGGATCGTTCTCCTTGGCCTTGCTTGCGTGGCGCTCGCCTGGATCTTTGCGGGCTATCGCGGCATTCCCAACGCTGTCCTGTGGGTCGCAGGCTGTGGACTTGCGCTCTGGTTCCTGATGTCGCGAACCGTTTTCGGCCGGAATGCGTATTTGATCGGCTCAAATCGCGAGGCTGCGCGGCTCGCGGGCGTTGACGTCAAGCTTCACATGCTTGGGGGGTTCCTGATCATGGGGGCCTTCTATGCGGTTGCGGCGACACTGGCCACGGCGCGTCTGAGCGCTTCGACGCCGGCCCTTGGACAATATCTGGAACTCGATGCAATCGCGGCGGCCGTGATCGGCGGCACCTCGTTGCGTGGCGGCATCGGTTCGGTCGGCGGGGCGATCCTGGGCGCGGCGCTGCTCGTGACCATCGACAACGGCATGAGCCTTCTAAACATTTCGTCGTTTGTTCAGATGATCATCAAGGGCATGATCCTACTGGTGGCGCTAGCAGCGGACGTACTGGTCAACCGCAGCCGGTCCGCAGGCGGTCACTGACAAATTGCGGCCAGGAGGGAACAAAACATGCTGAAATCGACCGACACCTTCAACCTCAGAGGTGACCCGGCACTTTTTGTCGGTGGCGACTGGATCGAGGCGGACGATCGCGAAGAAATCGAGCTCATCAACCCGGCGACGGAAGATGTCATCGGACTGGTTCCGGTTGCCACGGCGCGCGACGTCAAAGCCGCCATCAGTGCTGCCGATGCGGCGTTCCGTTCCTGGCGCGGCACACTGCCCATCACGCGATCCAACATTTTGCGAAAAGCCGCGACAATCATGCGCGAAAACGCCGAAGGAATGGCTCAAACGCTGTCGCGCGAACAGGGCAAGATCATCGCCGAAGCCCGCCTCGAAGTGCAGACGGTCGCCGATCTCTTCGATTGGTTCGCAGAAGAGTGTCGCCGCAGCTATGGCCGTGTTGTCGAAAGCCGTGTCGAGGGCGTGAAGCTTCACGTCGTGCAGGAACCGGTCGGGCCGGTTGCAGCGTTCTGCACCTGGAATTTCCCAGGTCTCGTTCCTGCGCGCAAGATCGGTGCCGCCGTCGCGGCCGGCTGCAGCATCGTAGTCAAGGCAGCCGAAGAAACTCCGGGAACTGCCGTCCATATCGTACAGGCGCTCGAGGCCGCGGGCCTGCCGGCGGGTGTGGTCAATCTGCTGTTTGGCAACCCCGCGGAAATCTCAACAATTCTGGTCGACGCCCCGGAAATCCGGATGATCACGCTGACCGGCTCCACCCGTGTGGGCAAGCTGCTAGCAAAGCAGGCCGCCGCGACCATGAAGCCAGCGATTTTCGAACTGGGCGGACACAATCCGGTGATCGTTTTCGAAGATGCGGACATCGAAAAAGCGGTGGCCCATTCGGCCGCCGCCAAGTTCCGCAATGCCGGGCAGGTCTGCCTCGCGCCCGACCGGTTCTTTGTGCATGAAGATGTCCATGACGCATTTGTCGACCGGATGGTGGAATACGCGTCAGAACTCGCCGTCGGCGAGGGCGTCAAGGACGGAATCCATATGGGCGCTCTCACCAATCGGGCGAGGCTCGACGAGGTGACCCGTCTGGTCGACAACGCCGTCGCCAAGGGCGCAAAGCTCTGCTTCGGCGGCGCCCGCATCGGCAATCGCGGCTACTTTTATAGCCCGACAGTCCTGACCGATGTGCCCGACGAAGCCGACATCATGCAGATCGAACCGTTCGGGCCCGTCGCGCCCGTGCAGAAATTTCGCTCGCTGGATGACGCGATTGCGCGATCGAACAGCCTCAGGTTTGGTCTCGCCTCCTACGTGTTTTCAAGCTCGATCCAGAAGATCGACGAAACCGCCGCCGCGCTCGAAGCAGGGCTTGTTGGCGCCAATACCTGTGCCGTGTCTCACCACGAGGGGCCGCTCGGTGGCGTCAAGGAGAGCGGATACGGACGTGAAGGTTCCATCGAAGGCCTGCGGGCCTATCAGATCACCAAGCTCGTTGCCCACAACGTGCTCTCATAAAACCGGAGGAAACCATGAAACTCGGAATGTTTATGATGCCCCTTCACCCGCCCCACCGGGCGCTGACGGACGTCTACGACGAAGATATGGCCAAGATCATTTTCGCCGACCAGATCGGCATGGAGGAGGTCTGGGTCGGTGAACACTTCTCGGCGACCACCGAACCGATCGCGGCGGCCATGATCTTCCTTGCAGCCGCATTGCCGCAAACCAAGCACATCAAGCTTGGAACGGGCGTGGTCAACTTGCCGAACCACAATCCGCTCATCGTCGCGGCCGAGGCGGCCCAGTTCGACCACATGTCAAAGGGCCGTTTTATGTTCGGCATTGGACCTGGCGGTCTTGCGAGCGATTTCGAGGTCTTCGACAATACCGACCCGAAGGTGCGCGAAGAGCGCATGCTCGATGCGTTCGAAGCGATCAAGTATATCTGGACGCATGACGCGCCCTACGACTACCAGGGCCCCTACTACCATGTTCGGATCAAGGACAACATCATCGGGGATATGGGCATCGGGACCCTTCACAAGCCGTACCAGAAGCCACTGCCGCCGGTCGGCCTCAGCGTCATGAGCCCCTTCTCCGGCAGCGCAAAGCGCGCAGCACTCAAGGGCTGGTTGCCGATTTCGGCCAATTTCGTGCCCGAATACATCGTGGCGAGCCACTGGACCAAATACAAGGAAGGTTGTGCCGAGGCCAAGATGGAGGCTGACGGCAACAAGTGGCGTGTTTCCCGCAACGTGATCATCGCCGACACCGATGAAGAAGCGCAGCAAATGGCGTTCAACCCATCAGGCTCGACGCGATACTATTTCGAATATGTGTGGCGTGCGCTTGTGGGGGCAAACTTCACGGTGGCGATGAAACCAAATCCGGAAACGCCGGACGACCAGGTTAAGATCGAGGACATCATCGATGCGCTTGTCATCCACGGATCCGAGAAGACGGTGACCGAGAAACTCGCAGCGTTCCGCGACCGGGTTGGACCATTCGGCACGCTGTTGCTTGCCTCAATGGATGGCGAGGGCGCCAGCGGCCCGGCGGAACGCAAAACCATGCAGATCCTGCAGAACCGGATCCTGCCAAAGCTGGGCTGACCTGGAATTGGGGGGTGCTCAAAGCACCCCCGGGGAGGTGATTTCGCATGACCGACACTGCATCGACCGAACACGCGTTTGGACTGAGAACCTTTGCCGGAATGGCAGGAGATTCAGTGGATGCCGCAGTGGCGGAGGCCTTCCGGAACAGCATGGCAGGCTACCCGGCCGTGGTGAACATCATCACGACCGGGACCGACGAAGACCGGCGGGGATTTACCGCCTCGGCAGTCTTCAGCGTGTCGCTCTCGCCGCCCCTGATCGGCGTCTGCGTGAATAAGGGCGTCGATGCGCACCCGCATCTGCTCGCGAACGGGTATTTCTGCGTGAACGTGTTGCACACCTATCAGGAAGCCATCGCCAACCGGTTCGCGGCGCGCGACGGGTCCAAGGGAGCGTTGCGCTTCGCGCAGGACGACTGGGACGAGCTGGAAACGGGTGCACCGGCCCTGGTCGGCAGCACGGCGAATGTGGATTGCGATCTCGCCGCGGCACTCGATGTCGGGACGCACACGATCATGTTCGGACGGGTATTGGCGGTTCGCGCAGGCGAAGGAGTTGACCCGCTTCTTTACTTTCAACGTCAGTTTGCCGGAGCCCATGTCCTCAGAAACTCGGGCGTGCCTTTGGCTGTGGGCCCGATCGATGGATGGTAGGTGAAATGACGAATACGCATCCAGGGCAGGATCACCGATTCGACCCCGCAACTGATCTTGATTCCGACATCCTGATCATTGGCAGCGGCATGGGTGGGGCGACGTTTGCCTCCGCGCTCGCGGAGAGCGGCGTCAGGATCGTCATGCTGGAGCAGGGCGACTTCATTGCGGACTCGCCGGACAACCGAGACCCAGACGTCGTTTACGGGCAGATGCGCTTTCACAGCAAATTGCACTGGCTCGACAAAAACGACCAGGCATTTACCCCCGGCAATTTCGAATGGGTCGGGGGCAACACAAAGTTCTATGGCGCGGTCCTCTATCGCTTTCGCGAAGCGGATTTTGGCGAACGCCGGTACGAAGAGGGCGTCTCTCCCGCATGGCCGTTCGGCTATTCCGAACTGCAGCCTTGGTACGAAAAGGCCGAACGCCTCTACAAGGTGCGAGGCCAGACTGGCGTCGACCCATCCGAACCGCGGGGTCCCTATGGCTATGACTATCCCCCGGTTCCCGATGAGCCAGCCATTGCCGACGTCCGGCGCCGGCTAGAGCGTACCGGCATCAAAGTGTCTTCCCTGCCGCTCGCGGTGGATATCGATGCCTGGACTTCGCGCGGCAAGGGACCCTGGGATCAATACCCGGATGGGTCGAATACCGGGAAAATGGATGCGGAGTCCTGCGCGCTCACGATTGCGGTCGGCAATCCGGGGTTCAAACTCATTCGCAACGCCGAGGTCCAGGCACTGGAGCTCGGTAAATCGAGCAACCGCATCGAAAGTGTGACCTTCACGCTGGGCGGCGAAACTCACCAGGCCAGGGCGAAGCTTGTTGTTCTTGCCGCGGGGGCGGTGCCGAGCGCGGCGCTGTTGCTCAAGTCGGGACTGGCCAACACCTCCGACCAGGTAGGGCGGAACTTCATGAACCACGTGTTCAGCTTCCTGATTGCGGTCAATCCGTTCTTCTCCAACACCAGTTCATATCAGAAGACGCTCTCCATCAACCACTTCTACGATGAGGACAATGACACCGGCAAAGCGCTTGGAAACATGCAGCTCGTCGGTCGGCTGTTCCCGGAAACGCTTCGTTTCCAGGAGAAAAACGCACCCTACTGGCTGCTCAAGTGGATCTCGCGGCATGGCGTGGACTGGTTCCTGCAGACCGAAGACATTCCAAAGCCGGACAACCGTGTCGTCATAAAGGACGGAACGACCAAGCTCATCTGGAACCGGCCGCATATTCCGACGCACATGGCCATGGTCGAACGCGCCAAGAAGATGTTCAAGACAGCCGGGTTTCCGATACAGTTTCACCGGCTGATGGGCGAAGACGTGCCCTATCACCAATGCGGAACCGTTCGCATGGGTGCCGATCCGAAAACTTCGGTACTTAATCAGAACAATGTCGCCTGGGATCACCCCAACCTGATGGTGGTCGATGCCAGTAGCTTCGTCTCTTCAGCTGCGGTCAATCCCGGATTGACCGTTGCGGCGCTTTCGCTTCGCGCTGCGGAGTTCGCAAAAACCTATCTCGGTGAACTCTGAACGGTTGGCCGATGAACTCAAATCGAAAGTGATACGATGAAGCTGCTTGTCGCGGTGAAACGCGTGGTCGATTACAACGTGAAGGTTCGGGTGAAGCCGGATGGATCGGGCATTGATCTTCAGAACGTGAAGATGAGTATGAACCCCTTCGACGAGATCGCCCTCGAAGAGGCAATCCGCATGAAGGAACGTGGTCAGGCGACCGAGGTTGTGGTCGTCTCGGTCGGCCCAAAACAGGCACAGGAAACGCTGCGCGCGGCTCTGGCGATGGGCGCCGACCGCGCAATCCTTGTCCCAACCGAAGAACGCACCGAACCCCTGGGTGTCGCCAAGGTTCTCAAGGTCATCGCCGAACGCGAAGGGGCGGATCTGATTCTGTTGGGCAAGCAGGCGATAGACGATGACAGCAACCAGACCGGCCAGATGCTGGCCGCGTTGATGCTCTGTGGTCAGGCATGTTTCGCATCCGCCATCAATGTTGGCGACGGCAAACTGGAAGTCACGCGCGAAATCGACGGCGGACTTGAGACACTTGAGTTGCCGCTACCCGCTGTTGTGACGGTCGATCTGAGGCTCAACGAGCCGCGCTACGCGTCCCTGCCCAACATAATGAAGGCCAAAAGCAAGCCTCTCAGCGAAATCTCGCCGGATGACATTGGCGTCGATCTGCATCCGCGTCTGGCGGTGGTCAGGGTTTCAGAGCCGCCGGCGCGAACGGGTGGCCGAATGGTTTCGTCGGTTGATGAACTCCTTGCGGCGCTGCGCGATGAGGCCGGCGTTCTGAAAGGGGCATAGAATGCGGACTCTCGTCGTCGCAGAGCACGACAATTCGAACCTCGCGGAGGCGACATCCCGAATGGTTGCCGCCGCAATCCGCCTGGGATCCGAAGTTGACGTACTGGTTGCCGGCAACGGCTGTGCCAATGCAGCCGGGGAGGTTTCAGCATTCCATGGTGTCGATCGAGTCCTCGTTGCTGAAGACCCGTCTCTGGAACACCGGCTGGCCGAGCCACTGGCAGATTTGGTCTTCTGGCTTGCGGTCGGGTACGGCGCGATTTTGGCTCCAGCGACCAGTTTCGGAAAAAACGTTCTGCCACGGGTCGCAGCCCTGCTTGACGTGATGCAGATCTCCGATGTCATTGAAATCGTTGACGCTTCGACGTTCCGGCGGCCGATCTATGCAGGCAACGCGATCGAAACGGTCAGATCTGACGAATCGAAAAAGTTGCTCACCGTCCGCCCGACTGCTTTTCCACCGGCAAAGAGCGGTGGTGCAGCTCGAATCGAACAAGTGGAAATTCCGGACCTTGCCAGTCCGACGACCTTCGTTCGTCTCGACGCTGCCAGTTCTGACCGGCCTGAACTCGGCAGCGCGCGGATCGTCGTTTCCGGCGGGCGTGCATTGGGTTCACGCGAGGAATTCGAGCGCCTGATCTTGCCATTGGCGGACAAGCTGGGCGCGGCGGTCGGAGCTTCGCGAGCGGCAGTTGATTCTGGCTTTGTTTCAAATGACTGCCAGGTTGGACAGACAGGAAAAATCGTAGCCCCCGAACTCTATTTTGCATGCGGGATTTCCGGCGCGATCCAGCATCTTGCCGGAATGAAGGACTCTCGCGTGATTGTTGCAATAAACAAAGATGAAGATGCACCGATCTTTGCAGTCGCAGACTTCGGGCTTGTCGGGGACCTGTTCGAACTCTTGCCCGAACTGACGCAGAAGCTCTGACCGGCGACAGGCGCTCTGTCTCAACAAGCGGCTGCAATCGGGCACGCCGAGGTCAGGAACGCGAATTCCTGTCGATAAGTCGTGCTCTTGCGACCGAGTAGAACCGGATCTGTCCTCCCGCACACCTCACTTGGCCGATGTTGGATCATTTCGGACGGTGAAGCGCTGGTTGCGATCGATCAGCAGGCGGACTGAACGCGGCAGAAGGCTGATCAAGCGCACGTATGCTCGAGAAAGTAGGGGGAACGATATGAGCGCGGCACCGCTTTCCAGTCCTCTGACGATTTTCATGGCGGCGACGTCGGCGGAAATGGCCAGCGGCACCACTCCATTCTGTTGATCGGTGTGATGCGAAAGAATGTGTCCGGGCTCGACCACGTGCACGGTGACGCCCGTTCCCGCCAGATCGTCACCAAGGGCCTTTCCATAGGCCGAAAGGGCCGCCTTGGTCGCACCATATGTTGGCGCGTCGGGCGAGGCGCTGACCGCCGCGAGCGACGAAATCAGAACGATTTGCCCGTGTCCGCGCGATCGCATTGCGGAAACGGCTGCGGTCGCGCAAAGCAGCGGCGCCGTCAGATTTGTTCCGACAAGTGCGGGAATAATGTCGAGCGGCTCCGCCATGCCGGATTGAACGCGGCCGGCGAAAATGCCCGCGTTCAGGATCAAAAGGTCAATGGGACCTTCGATTTCGATCTCGGCGATCCAGGCCGGACCCGCTTGAGGATCGCGCAAATCGATGCTGCGGCAAATCGCCTGCGCGCCGCGCTGACCGCATTCGCGTTCGATTTGCGCCAGTCCCTCCGCCCCGCGGGCACAAAGATGAAGGGTAACGCCCGGTGCGGAAAGCGCCCGGGCAAGCGCCGCGCCCAGCCCCGAACTGGCGCCCGTGATCGCGATGCGTCTTGGTTGGTTCATTGTCCCAATTTCCCCTTGAATTCCGCGAACTTCCCGGGCCTGTAGATCCCGCCCAAGTCGCTGCCGAGATTACCATCGCGCGGCTGACCATATCCCCGCAGCCACGCGATCACCACCGTGCCCGCTTCCGCCGGTCGAAGCTCCCCGCATAATGGCATTTCTTTCGCGGCTGGAGTTCCCGCCGCCGGTTGGCCGAAGCCCCGCTTCTGGAGCACAGAAGCAGCCACAGCAGTATTGAATGTCGTGGTGGATAATGGTCTATTCGGCATGCTTCTGGCGATTGTCAGAGCGGAGCCGACCGACTGGGTTCTGCCCCCGTGGCACGGGGACCGACTAGGGGATATCATTGCCTGCGACTACCTATATCACCGGCCAGTCCTGCCGGCTGCCGGGCTGTGATGATGTTACCTCGCTCACGCGTGCACTGTTCGATGGCGTCGACCTCGTCACCGAAATTCCCGAGGATCGCTGGGCGCATGCAGCTTATTTGCATCCCAATCCGGCGCCTCCGGGCCGGTCATACGTTTTTTCCGCCGGCATTCTGAACGACCTCTGGAGTTTTGACGCCGAGACCTTCGGCATTTCGCCGCGCGAAGCAGCGCAAATGGACCCGCAGCAACGCCTGCTTCTGCAGGTGGTCTTCGAAGCGCTCGAAGACGCTGGACTTTCGCGCAACAGGCTCGCCGGGCAGCAGGTCGGCGTCTATGTCGGGGCGTCCACCATGACCCACGGCACGCGGCTCGCCAACGATCCATTGCTGGCCGACCCCTATATGATGACCGGCAACACGCTTTCGCTCGTGTCCAATCGCATCTCCTATGCCTACGATTTGCGTGGGCCGAGCCTCACGGTCGACACGGCCTGTTCGTCGTCTCTTTTTGCTTTCGACCTGGCTGAGAAGGCGCTGGAGCGCGGCGAAATCGACACGGCAATTGTCGCCGGTGCGAACATTCTGCTCGATCCGGCACATTTCGCCGGGTTTTCCGCGGCACACATGCTGTCGCCGACCGGCCGTTCCCGGCCATTTTCGGCAGCCGCCGACGGCTATGCGCGCGCCGAAGGGATTGTGGCCTTCGTGCTCGAGCGCAAGGAAATCGCTGACATCGCTCCGCGGCGTCCGCGCGCCGCCATACTCGGCGTGGGAACGAATTCGGACGGACACACGCTGACTGCGGCACTTCCAGCCCTTGCCGGACAGACCGATCTGCTCCGATCCGTCTACGAGCGCGCTGGAATCGATCCGGCCACCCTCAGTTTCGTTGAGGCGCACGGAACGGGAACCGCGGTTGGCGACCCCGTTGAAGCCACGGCGCTTGGGCAGGTTCTCGGCACGCGCCGGAGCCGGCCGCTGCCGATCGGATCGATCAAGTCCAATATCGGCCATCTTGAGCCCGCGTCCGGTGCTGCCGGCGTTCTGAAAACGCTGATCGCGTTCGAAGCTGGTCGCTACCCGGCTACGCTTCACGCGGAACATTTGAACCCCAACATCCCGTTTGACGACCTGAATCTCTCTGTTGTGCGCGAGGCGATGGCCATCGAAACGAGAGAGGGCAGGGTGCCCCGCGCTGGCGTCAGTTCCTTCGGTTTCGGCGGCGCCAACGCCCACATGATCCTCGAAAAAGTGCCGGACGCGGCGCCGGCGATGCCTTCAGAACCGGCACAGCCGCCCATCCTCATGGTATCGGCCGCCACCGAGGAATCGCTTCGCAAAATGCTTGCCGTGTGGTCGTCCCGGATCGGGCGGACCTTGCCCGACGCAGCCCGGCTTGCCGATCTTGCCGGCCAGGCCAGTGCGTTCCGCTCAAATGAACAGCGGCGCGCTGCGGTGGTTTGCGACAATGCTGCCGCGACTGCCGAAGCTCTCGACAACGCCGCACGGGGAGCAAAGGATCCTCGAGTAGCCCTTGGTCAAAGCAGTTTTAGCGGCGAACCTGCCGCGTTCGTCTTTTCCGGCAATGGCTCGCAATATGCCGGCATGTGCAGGCTCGCCCGGTCGTCGAACCCGGACTACGATGCCAAGCTTCGCGAAATCGATGCGATATTCGCGGACTTTTCCGGTTGGTCAATTCTTGCGCGCCTCGAAAGCCCCACGCTCGAGGACGACCTTCGGGCATGCGACATCGCCCAGCCTCTGCTCTTTGCCGATCAGGTTTCCCAGGTCGCGGCCTACGCCGCACGCGGACTCCGGCCTGCGGCGGTCATGGGCCATTCTGGCGGAGAAGTGGCAGCCGCCCATGTTGCCGGCGCGCTTTCCTTGCGCGAAGCGCTGGCGCTCATCCACTGGCGCAGCATTTCCCAGAACCGGTTGCGCGGCACTGGCACGATGGCAGCCCTTCAGGTTGGCGCGGATGAGGCGGTGGAAAGCCTGGCCGAGTTCGGAGGGGACATTCACCTTGCCGCTGAGAACAGCCCGCGAAGCGTAACCCTGGTCGGATCAAACGAGGCGATCGCCGCCTATATCCCGTTTGCCCGCAAGTCCCGCCGGTGGGCCTGTGTCAAACTCGATATCGACTATCCCTACCACTCGCCGGCTCAGGACCAGATCCTGGAGGAACTGCGCTCGCATATCGGGGACATCAGGCCGGCGGCGACCGTTTTGCCATTCGTCTCCACGGTCACAGGCGCCGAGGAACCGGGAGAGGCGCTGGCGACCGACTATTGGTGTGACAACGTGCGCCGGCCGGTAAATTTCCGGAGTGCGATGGCAACGCTCAAAGAGATGGGTCTGAAGGCCTATCTCGAAATCGGGCCGAGCTCCGTGCTGATCAACTACATCAAGGGTTGCATCGGTGGTGACATGCCCGACGCGGTAGTGATACCAGGATTTGAAAAACAGGATACGCTCGATCCGGTTGGCCGTGCGCTGGCCCGGGCCCTTGTGCACGGATGCGGGCTGACCTCTGCCGAAGTTGCCCCAAAACCGGTGAATTTTGACCGCTCGCTGCCTCGCTACGCCTGGATGAACCGCGTTCACCGCGTCGATCAGACCTCGACAATCAACCGGATATTTGGCGCAAACGAGGACTTTCACCGCTTCCTCGGCATCGAAGATGGCGACGACGGTGGCGTGTGGCGCACCGATTTGGATCTCGGAGTAACGCCCGAGATCGGCGACCATCGCGTCGGCGGGCAGGTATTGTTCCCGGCAACCGCATTCGTTGAAACAGCCCTAGCTGCGGCTCTGCGGAAAATTCCTGAGGGAATGGTCGAACTGCGCGACCTCGATATTCTCGCGCCATTACGGTTGGCCGAAAAAAGCCTCGTCACCATGCGCACCGCCGCCGAGGCCGCGACAGCCACCGTGAAGATTGAAACGCGGCCGCGAGGGACAGAGGGCCAATGGCGCAGCAATGTGAGGTGCCGCTATTACCGGCTCGAAACTGAACCGGCGGTGGGCCGTGCTCCGGACCCGGCACGAAAGCCGGGCGATGTTGACGGCAGGTTCGTTTATGAGGCGGCGCAAAGGATCGGCCTCGACTACGGCGACCGGTTCCGCCGTTTGTCGCATATGCGTCTTGATGGCGATGACCTGATCGAAGTTATCCTCGATCCTGCCCAGCCAATCGCCCTGGGCCACAGGGGCGTGAATGTGGCGGCGTTGGATCTCATCGGCGCAGATGCGGTGTTTCACGGACTGATCGGCGCGATGCGGCGGCGCAAAGTGGACGCCCTTGGCTACCTTCCGGTCCGGGTTGGCCGGGTGAAACTGTTGCGTACCGGTGCGTCCATCGGGTCCGGTCGGATCGCCATCCAGCGTGTCGGTCATCGTAGCATTCTGGCCAATTTCGAACTGTTCGGGACCGATGGCAGGCCGGTGGCACTTCTGGCTGGTGTCAGGTTCCAGGCGGCAAGCCTGAAGCGCGGCCTTGATCTGGCGGAACACGCCTATCGTTTTGTCCCGCAAATTCTGCCCTCGGATGCGTTATCGCCTCGCCCCGCGATCCGCGAACTCACGGAACTCGTGCATTCTCACGAATTCTCGCCCGGCGATGAAGGCGCCTTTCTGGTCGAAGGCATCGCCCAGCAGATCGTCCTGAGCGCCGCGCGCGGCCTCGCCAACCAGCAATGCGTTGTGCCGAAACCCGCAGACGGTATGACACCCTATTTCATGAGCGCGATGAACATTCTCGTGCGCGCTGGACTTGCGCAGAAGACTGGGTCCGGTTGGCAATTGACGCCTCAAGAACCCGACGCGCCGATCCCGGCGGAATTGGTTGCCAGTCTTGCAGGGCATCGCCCGGATCTTGGCGCCGAAGCCGCCGTCCTCGCCAGATTGACATCGGGCTTGCGGGATTTCCTCAAGGCTCCCCCGGAAAGCGCGCGGGAGGCATTAGGCCGCGATGCGCTGACCAACATTTCCGAAGGCTCTGTGTTTGCTGCGCGGCGAACCCGGCTTTGCCTGCGGCTGGTCGAAGAGATCGCCGCGAAATGGCCGAAACATAAGGCACTGCGCATTGCGGAAATCAACGACGGACGAGCGCAACTGCTGGCCGACCTTGCCGACAAGCCAGCGTTGCGGCAGGCGACGCTGGCGGAAATCGTTGTTCCAAGCAGGGGCGAGGCCGGAGCCGCGGTCGCGCTGCCGCTTGAGCGGGTCGAGCGGATTGAGGCATCTGAAATAGCAGGCCAATTCGATCTCGTGATCGTTCCCGGCACCCTCGACCGGGCCAAAGACAGCGCAGTTCTCGTCAGTCAGCTTGCCGAATGGCTTGCCCCGGGCGGCATGCTTGTCGCGACCGCGCAGGCCCCGAGCGACTTTGACGATCTCGTCAACGGTCTTGACCCGGACTGGTTCGAAAGCCCCGGCGCTGACGGAGAACTGCCTTCGCGGCGGCAGGCCGCCGAAGAACTTGGAGATATATTTGGCGCGGCCGGGTTCGCCGACATTTCGGTAGAGGCACTGCCCGACGGCTTCGGCCCCGCGGCATTGGTCATGGCTTCAAGGCCGGACGAGCGCGCGCCAGTGCGGGCCCGGGACCCGGAATTGGAATCTTTGATCGAGGCTCTGGTTGCCGGCCAAAAGCACCCGTTGGTCACCGATCTGCCAGAAGCAGCCCTGCGCATCGCCAGACCCGCAGGTGGAAAAGCCCATGCGATCCTGTTTGGCACACCTGAGGCAAACGGCACAGCTCGCGGCGTGGACGAAGTTTTGGCGGCGAGGTTGCTCGCGCTTAGGGATTTGGCGGCGGAGTTCTCCACTGCTCAGGCCATGATCGTCGCGATTTTGCCCGGGGGCTCGGGGCAGGGGCTGGCGCGCGCCACGGCTCCGCTTCAGGTCGCCACCTGGAAGGCCCTGAGAGTTCTTGTCAACGAATACCCGGCCGTCAGTCGCCTTGCTGTCGACACCGCCGACGGAATGAGCGCCACGTCAGTGGCGTCACGCGTCACCGAACATCTCGACGGCACCGACGTCGAGAGCGAAATCATCCTCACCGATGACGCCGGCTATGGCCTCCGCGTCGTGCGGGGACTGCCGGCGCCGGCGGCGGCAAGTTCCAACGACGCTGCCGTTCTGGTTCCACCGGCGACCGGCGGGCTCAACGATCTCCACTGGGCGACGGCAGCTCGTCGCGCGCCCGAGAAGGGCGAGGTTGAGATCGAAGTCGCCGCAACGGGCCTCAACTACCGCGACGTGATGTGGGCGATGGGCCTTCTGCCCGAGGAGGCGCTTGAAAAGGGCTTTGCCGGCCCGACATTGGGAATGGAATTCTCGGGTCGTGTCGTGCGCTGCGGCGCCGGGGTTTCCGGCCTCGAGGCCGGCGACAAGGTGGTCGCCTTCGGTCCGGCATCTTTTGCCTCCCATCGCACGCTTTCAACCCGGTTCGTCGCCAAACTGCCGGGTGAAATGGACCTTGAAGCAGCGGCAGCCATCCCTGTGGCGTTTTTCACCGCGCACTTCGCGCTGGTCCACCTTGGCCGGTTGGCAGAAAACGAAACGGTGCTCGTCCACGGAGCCGCTGGGGGTGTCGGACTTGCGGCCATCCAGATCGCGCAATCGATCGGTGCCCGGGTTATTGGGACGGCGGGTTCGCCGGTAAAGCGCGCCCTGCTTGAGACACTCGGCGTCAGCGACGTGCTGGATTCACGCCACCTTGCATTTGCCGATCAGGTCATGGACCTCACAAATGGCCGAGGCGTTGACGTGGTCCTGAATTCGGTTGCGGGCGAGGCGATGGAAAAGTCCCTCAACTGCCTGGCTCCGTTCGGCCGGTTTCTCGAACTTGGCAAGCTCGACTACTACGCCAACACCATGGTTGGCCTGCGCCCCATGAAGGAGAACATCTCCTATTTCGGCATCGATGTGGACCAGCTCATCAAGGCGCAGCCGGAACTGTCGTCCCGGCTCTTTTCCGAGATGCTCGAGGGTTTCCGGTCCGGAAAGCTGCGCCCGGTTCCTTATCGGGGTTTCGATGGCGGGCAGGTAACCGATGCCTTTCGCCTGATGCAGAAATCCGGCCACATTGGCAAGATTGTGGTTCGGCCGCAGCCCCCTCAATCCGTGGCACCCCGGACGCCGGGGTCGCAAAGGTTTGCGGCATCGCCGGAGGGCTTCCATCTGGTTTTCGGCGGACTGGGCGGTCTCGGTTTCGAGGTCGCCGAGTGGCTGATCGCGCGCGGGGCGCGATCCGTAGTGCTGGTTGGCCGGAATGCCACTCCCGGCCCGGATGCCGTGGAGCGGATTGCGCAGTGGCGAGCGGCGGGCGTTGACGTGACGCTGGCGGCCTGCGACATCGCCGACGAAAACGCGCTCGACGCGCTCCTCGAGGGATTGCGTGCCAAGGGGCCGATACGGGGCGTGTTCCACTCTGCTATGGTGCTCGAAGACATGCCGATGAGCGCGCTCACCAAAGAAAGTCTCCGACGCACGCTCCCTGCCAAGGTGAGCGGGGCAGGCAATCTTGACCGTCTCACACGCGGTGATGCCCTCGATTATTTCGTCCTGTTTTCTTCTGTCGCGGCGATGTTCGGAAACCATGGTCAGTCCGCCTATGCCGCCGCCAACGGATATCTCGAAGGCATTGCGACCCGCCGCCGCGCCGAGGGTCTTCCGGGTCTGGCCGTCGGCTGGGGCGCGG
The DNA here is from genome assembly GCA_020638095.1 of Hyphomicrobiaceae bacterium. GTDB lineage: Bacteria > Pseudomonadota > Alphaproteobacteria > Rhizobiales > Devosiaceae > JACKJF01. The sequence goes on from JACKJF010000004.1 coordinate 68,840, forward strand.
TGACCGATGCGGGCTATCTCGCTCGAGACCCGCAGCAGGCCGCCCTGATCAAGCGCGCCACGGGAGACGTTGCGCTCACGGTCCGGGAGGTCACCGAGGCGCTGGAGACGCTTCTTGCACCCGGCGTCGTCAGCGACCCCGTTCAATATGTCTCCAACATGCGCTGGGGAACCCTTGCGCGCACCCTGCGGACCTTGTCGGAGCCCTCCAACCGCTTGCTGCGCGCCCTGTCCGAGCGGGAGGGTCTTGATGCCGAAGGCGGCAACCTGCGTACCGAGCTCGAAGCCCTTCCGCTGCACAAGGCGGAAGCGCGTCTGACGGCGTTTTCAGTGGAACGGATCGCCGACATCCTGCGGGTGTCGGAATCCTCGATCAAGACCAACGAGCCGATCGGCAACCTCGGGATGGATTCGCTGATGGGGGTGGAATTCGCGTTGGCCATGGAACAGGCGCTTGGCGAAGCCGTGCCCGTATCGCTGATTTCCGACAGCCTGAGCATCAATCAGATCGCGCGCAACCTCGTCGCGCATCTGAGATCAGAAAACGCCGGTGCTGACGGCCAGGATGCCGCCGCGCTGTCGCTTCTGGCCAAGCATGCGGGCGGATTGGACGCGGGGGGCGGGTCATGAGCGGGCGCGACGGACTGGACAAGTTGGCCGCCGCGGGCCGGGCTTCCGCCAGGCAGCGCGGCGAAAAGCGTACGCCCACGGAGCCGGAGGTGTTCGAGGCGGCCCGGTTCGATCAGACCGAAAAGTACCGCCTGATCGAGAAAATGTCCGAGGTTTCGAGCCTGTTGGACATTCCCAACCCGTTTTACCGCGAGCACGACGGCAGGGCGGGAGCGACGACCAAAATCGGCGGGCACGAATACATTAACTTCGCGTCCTATGACTATCTGGGTTTGAACGGCGACCCGCGACTGATCGAGGCGGCCCACCAGGCCATCGACACATATGGCATCTCGCCTTCCGCAAGCCGGCTCGTCGCAGGTGAGCGGCCGATTCATCGCCAGTTTGAGAAAGCCCTGGCGCGTCACTACGGAACGGCGGCGGCCCTGTCATTCGTCAGTGGTCACGCCACCAACGTGACCACGATCGGCGAACTCATGGAAGCGCAGGACCTCATCCTGCACGACAATCTCATCCACAATAGCGTTCTGGTCGGGGCTCAGCTGTCTGGCGCCACCCGGCGCGGCTTTGCCCACAACGATCCCGATGCGCTTGAGCAGATTCTCGCCAAGGAACGCGGCCGCTTCCGCAACGTGCTGATTGTCGTCGAGGGACTTTATTCGATGGACGGCGACGCCGCCCCGCTTGCCCCATTCATCAAGCTGAAGCGCCGCTATGGCTGCTGGCTGATGGTGGACGACGCGCATGGGCTTGGCACGTTGGGCGCAACCGGCAAGGGGGCCTTTGAACACGCGGGGATCGACCCAACCGACGTCGATATCTGGATGGGCACAATGTCCAAGACCCTCGCGTCGACCGGCGGCTATATCTGCGGTTCGGCGGCGCTCATCGAAATCCTGAAGGCCAACGCATCGGGTTTCGTCTTTTCCGTCGGTCTCGCACCTGCGCTTGCCGCTTCCGCGCTGGCGGCGCTTGAAGTGATGCACGCCGAGCCCGAACGCGTCACCCGGCTTCATGCGAACACGGCCCTGTTCCTCGACCTCGCACGACAAGCCGGGCTCGACACAGGCTTCGCGGAGCCTTTTGCGATCGTGCCGGTGATATTGGGCGACTCCATCCTCGCCGTCCAGCTCTCCGAGGCGCTGCTGGAGAGGGACGTCAACGCTCTGCCGATCATTTATCCTGCGGTACCCCAGAATGCCGCCAGACTCCGGTTCTTTGTCTCTGCCGCCCATACTGAAGAAATGATCCGCAAAGCCGTGGCCGCAACGGCCGAGGCATTGGCGGAGCTGCGCGCCGCGGGCGACGCCACCGAAAGCCTGAGCGCGCTCTTTTAGCTTGCCGGCGCACCGGGACCGTTGTCGTCCGGGGTTTCCAGCAGCCAGGGGTTCTCGACATATTTCTTGAACAGATCGAAACCGGTCGCGGCATAGTGGCCTTCGATCATGCGCTCGTCGGTTGCGTACCTGATGGTAACGATGGGTCGAACCTCCATTTCGCGGTTCTTGTTGACCACAACCTCGTCGCGAATTGGTCCGATCACACTCACGATCGGAATGGTGCCGTGCTCGAAAAGATGATGATAGACGCTGTCGAGACCGACCGTTCCGTTGAAGGCGACCATCATTGACGCGTAGAGCGGGTCATTTCTGGCGAATATGGACGGCGTCAGGTTGAGCCAGTCTCCAACCTTCTGAAGCCAGAGCACGAACGGAATCAAGAAGCGCGGCAGCTTCAGCAGAATGTCCATTTCCTGCTCGGCCGCCGTCTTGTCACTGCCGCGACCGAGTGTGACGATTTCCATGACCCGCGCCCGCGTCTTCGTTAGCCCGTCGGTTGGCTCATAAGTCTGTTTGACCGTGCTCACGTGACCTTCGTCGCCACGCGACTTGAGAACCGCCATCGAAATGGCGACATCGTTGCGCTGATAGAGCCGCCGTCCGGCAATGAAGCGGTTGGCGTGCGGGCGTTCGCCGAACATCCGCGCATAGGCAGCGAGATAGACATGCATGATGCGCAGTTTCGGGCGTGTGCCGTCGTTCCAGCGCTTCAGATAGGCCTGTGTCTCGGTGACGTCGATCTTCTGTTTCAGGTACGTGACCGCATCGCCGCGCCGCGGCAGAATGTAGGGCATCAGCAACCGCGTCGTCGACACGTTGCGCACCCGCTTGCCGTCTGCCCGATCTCCTGAGAACATCCCGGTTTCGTTCCTTTGCATTCCCGGTCTTGGACAGCGGCACTGCCCGAAGTCAACATATAGCAGCCATTGGCGCGCTCCAACTGCTGCGGGCGGGAAATGGCGCAGCGGCTGGTGGGTGGTTCACCAGGGCCGGACAAGAGCTGTGGGCTGGGTGCTTCAATCGGAAGCATTGCGCTGGACTCAATGCACCCGCCGCGGTCTATATGCCCGAAAAGTTCTGGAGATCCCCACGTGGCGGAGACCCTGCGGCTGGTAGTCGCCACCGGCAATTACAACTACATCAAGGATGGCGTCGCGCTCACGCTCAATCGGCTCGTGGGTTGGCTCGGCCAGCACGATGTTGACGTGATGGTTGTCGCTTCGCGGGTGAAGAAACCTGCCTTCGAACATGAGGGATGGCTTGAAACCGTTCCCTCCCTGCCGGTTCCCTTTCGCGGAGAATACCGTGTCGGACTGCCGATCGGGCGTGATCTTGAAGCCAGAATCCGCGACTTTGACCCGCACCTCTTTCACATCACGGCGCCCGACATTACCGGCCACAGTGCACTCCGCCTCGCGCGATCGCTGGGCAAGCCGGTTGTCGCCTCCTATCACACGCGGTTCGATTCCTACCTCGACTACTACCACCTGGGCTTTCTGCGGCCGCTGATGAACCGCGCAGAGCGCTCGTTCTACGACCAGTGCGTTCACCTCTACGTGCCCTCAGACTCAATGGTGGAAGAGTTGAAAAAGGCGGGAGTGGCCGGTGAAAACATGCGGCTTTGGGGACGTGGTGTGGATCACGAACGGTTCACGCCTGCGAAGCGGTCGCTCGAATGGCGGCGTGCTCAGGGCGTCGGAGACGACGAGGTTCTGGTCGCCTATGCGGGACGTCTGGTCGCTGAGAAGAACATGGCGCTGCTGGCACGGGTCTTCAAAGCGCTGAGCGAGTTGGCGCTCCCGCATCGCACCATTCTTCTTGGCGATGGACCCGAAGCGGACCGGATGCGCGAAGCCTTGCCCAACACGATATTTGCCGGCTTCCTGCATGGCGACGCACTCGCCACCGCCTATGCCTCCTCTGACCTGTTCTTCACGCCTTCGACCACCGAAACGTTCGGCAACGTGACCCTCGAAGCAATGGCGTCGGGCCTGCCTGTGGTGGCCGCCGATGCAACCGGCTCGCGCTCGCTGGTCCGCGATGGTGAAACCGGGTTTCTGGTCGATGTTGGCGAAGAGGAATTGATGCTCGCTCGGCTGACGCAACTCGCCGACGATCCTCATCTGCGAACACGGTTCGGCGAGCGGGCTCGCGAAATTGCCCTGGCCGATCACGATTGGGATTCGGTCTTTTCAAGGCTTCTGGCGGACTATCGGGATGCCGTCACCGGCTTCAACCGGAAAGTCTAGCCGAGCAGAAACAGCAGAACCGATAGCGTAAAAAAGGACCCTATGACCGCGCCAATCTGGGCCAGCGAGGCCATCTCGGCCTCATTGGCCTCCTGGGCGATCGCAGAGTAGATCGACAGCATCGGCACGGCGGCGAATAGCAGGACCGCCGACTGCATCGGCGCACTGAGCGTGATGCCGAATCCACCGATCAGGAGAACTGAGAGCAGGGTCATCAACGGATGGATGATCAGTTTCCCAACGACAATCTGCCCGGCGAGGCTGGCATTGTCGCGAACCTTCAGCCCGACGACCGAACCGCCGATGACCAGAAGTGCCAGTGCCGCGGCGGAGCTTCCGAGAACCGAAGTCAGGCGGGTCAACGGCTCGGGCGGCGTGATCCCGGTGGCGGAAAGCACCAGAGCAAGCAGAACCGCAATCACAACCGGCCGGCGCAGCAGGTTGACGATCGTGTTGCGCCCGCGCGACAGCAACGTGCCGGTGTGTGCATGGGGAGCCGCCGAAAGAATCAGGTAGGTGATCGGCGCGATCACCACGATCTCGACCAGCAGCGCCATCGCCAGCGCCACGCCCGCAATCTGCGGTAGGGCGACCAGCACCAGCGGATAGCCAATGAAGCTGGAATTGGAATAGACGCTGCCCAACACCGCGACGCTGCGGCGAACGGCACCCGTGGCCAGGGAAAACCAGATGTAGGTGAGGGCGATCGTCGCCAGACTGCCCAGTGCGAATGCCGCAAGAAAGCCGATATCCATCGCCGCGCCGACCGGCTGCGATGAAACCGACGAGAAAATCTGCGCCGGCAGCGCGATATTCATCACGAAAAAGCCGAAAGCGCGGATGACCTCTGGTTTGAAAACGCGCGACGCAACGAGGCCGTAGCCCAGCGCAACCGTTGCGAATACGGGAAAGGTGATGCCCAAAACGGCCAACACGCCATCCATGGTCTTGTGCCCCCGCTTTCCGCACTCTACGAGACTGGCCTGTGGCGCCCGGGCCGGACGCGGCTCCGTCGACATAGCTTTTGCGCCGCAGATGCTCAATGCGTTTCGCCGGGCCTTGTTGAATGATGCGGCGATAGCGCGCATTGGTTGCCGCTGGGCCGGGTGGACCAGCCACGGGCGAAGCACTAGGAAAACGCCGGACAACTGGAACTGGCGGTCGGGAGCTTGGACTTGAATGCAGGGCATATTTGAGCGGTGGGGCGCGTTCGTGGTGCGACGGCCCCTCGCGGTGCTGCTCGTGTCTTTGTGCTTTTTTGTTGCCGGTCTTGTTGGGCTTTCTCGCCTGACGGCGGCAAATGGCGTTCAGCAATTTTTTGTCGGCAACTCTGAAGCCTATCAACACTATCAGGCGCTAAGCGCCCTGTTTCCGGCAAGCGAGATGGATGCCGTTCTCGTTGTCTCAGACCCGGACCTGTTGAGTCCAACGCGGCTGGAAGCGCTGCGCGACTTCTCCCTCGACCTCCGGCTCGAAGACGGCGTGGCAAGCGTCGTGTCCTTGTTTTCCGCCCGCGAGGCGGGACCGCAAGCAGGATCATTTCCCCCGCTAGTGCCTGAAGTCATTCCCGACGGGACGGAATTCGAAGACCTGACTGCGAAGATCGAGGCCAACCCGCTGGTTCACAACCGGCTCCTCAGCAACGACGGAACAACTGCCATTTTCAGCGTCAGGCTTGATCCCGAGCAGGTGGACCGCGCGTCCTTTGGCCGGGTGTTTGATTCTTTCCGGGTGATTTCAGAACGCGATCTTGGGCCTGTCGGCCTGTCCGCGATCATGACCGGCGCCTCCGTCATCCGGGCCGAGCTCGACGCGATCAATGCGCGCGAACAACTGATGCTGGCCGCCGCCGGTCTGCTCGTCGGTGGTCTTGTATCGCTACTATATTTCCGCCGGCTGTCGCTTGTGCTGATTTCCGGAACAGTTCCGATTGGCACTGTCGTCATCACCTACGGGCTTCTCGGCTGGCTCGGTATCCCGATCACGCTTGCGCTGCAAATCGTAGCCCCTCTGGCGATCTTCATCGCGTTCAACAACGCATTGCACGTGCTTTTCGCCATCCTGCAAAGTCCGCCCGATCGTCATGATCAACCCATTTCGCCGGTCGCGCGCGCCATCGCGGAGGTGGGGCCGGCGAGCCTGATGACGAGCCTCACCTCGGCCATCGCTTTCGCGGCGCTGATGCTTGCGCAATCGGACATGATCAAGACATTCGGCGCTCTGGCCGCATTCGGCACGATGGTGGCATTCATCGCCGTCGTAACCTTCGTTCCCGCGCTGGCCACGCTGGCCATCAAGTGGCGCGGTCCGTCGTTTCTCGCGGGCAAGAGGCCCCAGGCGGGAGCCGTGGTGCGGTTCTGCCTGGCGGTCGACCGCTTAGCGGGCCGCCACGCCAAGGCGATCGTTGCGTCAGGCGTCGTGCTCTTCCTTATCTTCGCTGGCGCCCAGTACTCGCTGACCCCGCGCTATCTTTTGTCCGACAACGTGCCCTTCCAGTCAGAAAGCCGCGCCGCGATCAGCAAGATCGATACGGCCTTTGGCGGCTCCCAACCCCTGCAGATCCTAGTTCACTGGCCGGCGCATGATCCGGCCGCCGAAACTGCCGTGCTCGGCCAATTGCGCGCTGCAGAGCACCGCCTGTCCGCCTATCCCGCGGTCGCCTCGGTGCTGTCGCTGGCCACATTTGGTGATTGGCTCGCCGCTTCCGGCCAGCAATCGGCCAACGATCTCGACGCTCTTCTGCAAGCGCTGCCGGAGTCCATTTCCACAAGCCTCATCGACCGGGATGCGGGCGCTGCGCTGATCACGGCCATGGTCCCCGATCAGTCGTCCGATGCAAACCGCCGGCTCGCCGGCGCAATCGCGACCGACTTGGCGCAACTGGCATCGACAACACCGGGATTCACCTTTGACATCACCGGCATCGTGGCGCTTACGGCAGTCGAAACCGGTCACATTATTGGATCGCTTCAGATCAGTCTGTTTGCCGCGATCGTCGTGATCATCGCGCTCATTGGTCTGACGTTCCGGCAACTTTGGCCTGCCGCCATCAGTATCCTGCCGAACGTATTTCCCATCTCGGTGGGCGGCGCCTTCCTGGCGCTGCGGGGAGGCGACCTGAATTTCGCCGGGGCCATCGCCATGACCGTGGCGTTCGGCCTCGCCGTGGATGACACGATCCACATGCTTTACAGATTTCGCTCGGAGTTCGCCAAAACCGGGCGGGCAAGCGAGGCGCTGAATACGACCATAGGCAAGATCGCACCGGTTCTCGTGATCTCGAGCCTGGTGCTGGTTACCGGGATCTCGGTGCTCTTTTTGAGCGAAATGCCGATGAATCGCGACTATGCCCAGATCACCATCATCATCTTCGTCGCGGCGCTTCTGGGGGACCTCATAATGTTGCCTGCACTGATACGGGTCTTTCAGAAGCGGCTGGGCAAAAGGTCCGCAACCCAAGCGCACACACTTCTGCGGCCGTAACCACCGCACGTGACGCAGCGGTGCGTGCCGGAACGCAATTCGGCTTTTCCGCAGGTTCATGCCGGGCTAGAGTTGTCGCATTCTGATGTCGGGGCGAGACTGGAAAATGTCAAAAGACAATGATCGTGAAACACTTAGGCAGAGCATCACGGATTCACTGCACGCCGGGGCAAAGCCGAAAGACGTTCTGAAACTGGTCAAGAAGCAGTTTCCCAAGACTAAATCCAAGGACCTTGCGCTTGCGGCATTTTCGCTGATGATCGAAATGTCGGAGAGTAATGCCGAGGCGGCGGCGTCGCTGCAGGAAATCGGGCTCAACGCGCGCAAGGGTGCCGTCGAAAACTAGACTTCGGCGAAGTGCGGCGGCGGCACGGCCGCGAACGTGAAAGTTTGATGCGTTTCGGATGACTGCCGGGTGCCCGCCAAAGGCACCCGGCATTGTTCTTACTAGCCGTTCACAATGCCGACCGGAGAGACGAGCGGAGTGATCCGCTTGATCGTCACGCGCCGGTTGGCGCGTTCGGCCGCCTGCGTCCTGACCTTCAAGTACCGCTCGCCATAGCCCTGGGTCGTCAGGTTTTCAGGCGGAACACCGAAAAGTTGCGACAGCGCCACCGCAACCGTCTCGGCCCGAAGGTCCGACAGGCGGAGGTTGTAGTATTCGTCGCCGACCGCGTCGGTGTGCCCTTCGATGAGGAAGAGCTCGCCGGGATTTTGCGCCAGCATCTGCTTCATTGCCTCGGCTACGGCCGCAAGGCTGCCCAGTTCCTGCGGCCCGAGGTTGGCCGATCCGGTTTCAAAGGTGAGGTCGCTGATTTCGAGGCGCCTCACCGTGTCCCGGATACGGGCCGAGCGCTTGACTTCGTCGACCGAATAAAGCCGCTGGATCTGCTCGACCGGCGGCTGGTCAAGGAACTGGACCACCTGTTCCGGATTGGAATGCGACACGTCGAGCACGTACTCGCTGACCGGGATGTTGAGCCTGAGCGGCGGCAGGTCTTCGGCCGGGTCGCGCCATTCCAGAAGGTCCTCGCGCCGGTTTTCAGGGGTGAAGACGATGATGTGTTCACGGCCATCGGCATCGAACCGGGACCGTTGGACGATATCGCCGTTCCGGTTGAAGATGGTCACGACACGCGTGCCATCCGGCCGGAATACCGTGTTTCGGGTCTGGCCGCCCCCAAGGTCTTCCTGCACAGTCTGGGCGCCGCCGGCCTGCAGCCGGTCATCGTCGCGATTGCGGATGATGAGCTGGTTGCCGATCTCGAACACCGCCCGGAGATCGAGCGGGGCATTGCCGTTCTGCGGCTGGTTGACCTTGCGCGCGACCGGCGGCGCGGTGTTGATCTGGCGTTGCCGCTCTTCGGCGGCCTGCTCCTGGTTGACCTGCCGCCCCTGTTCCTGATCGGCGGAGACGACAACCGTTTCCTTGACCTCTTCGCTTTGGGCATCCGCGTCGCTTTGCGGCGGCGCGACCTCGATAACCGGCAGCGGTTCGGCCGCTTGCCCGGCGGGCCCGGCATTGTCCTCAACGGCGACGGGAGTGCTGGCTTGGTCCTTCAGGCTGTCGAGCACCGGTGCCACCTCGTCGGGTGCGGCGCCCTCAACGACTTCCTCGACAACGGCGTCTGCGCCAATATTTACCGGGGTTTCGGGCTCAACCGCGTCAGCAGGAGGTTCCGGCATGGTTTCGGAGGCCGCTTCGTCGCTGGCAGGTTCCGTGGTCGTGGCCTGCGGCTCTTCGTGCTGCGGCTGCTCTTCGATGACGGGTGCCTCGTCCGTACCGTCAGCTTCGACGATCACTTCGGTCTCGGCCGGCGCATCCGCCTCGACCACCGGCGTTTCCGGCTGGACCGCGTCAGTGCCAGCGTCGGCCGCGGGAACCTCTTCGGGTTCCGTCGCGACGTCGGAGTTTTGATCGGGCTCTTGAGAAGGTTCCTCCACCATTGCGGGCGGCTCCTCTACAGCAGCTGGAACGGCCAGCGCCGCTGACGCCGCAGCGAGAATGTCATCGAGTTTTTGGGTATCGCCCTCAACGCGTCGATTGTCCGCGACGCGCTCGTCAAAACAGGGTTTCAGCCGGTTGTACCCGGCCGTCTGGCACAGGTCGGCGACGATCGAACGCTTGTCGCGCAAATCACCGGCCAGCCCATCCACCGCCGCCGGATCCTGGTTTTGCTGAAGCGCCAAAAGCGCGTCGGCATAGTCCGAATAGGCTTGGCGGATCTGGCGGCGAAGATTGTCACCGCCGTCCTGTGCAAAGGCCACTGCGGCAGAGGAAAGAAAGATCAGCCCCGCAAGGCCGATCGATCGGGTGAGGTTCGTCATGAAAGTCTCCAGCTATGCACGCCGGTTGCCGCGTGCGCCAATGCGCGTTGCGGGCCGGTCAACATGCCCCTTGATGCTGATTGTGACGGTGATCTGGGTGGAATTGTGATGGCGGACGGCGAGACTTCGAAAAGGGCAACAGCCGGGCGAAAACCGCCGGTATGCCTTAGATCGATTCAAGCGCGATAGTGATTATCGCCAAGGAAAATTGCGAAAATTCGGATAGTGATTCTCTGAATTGAGTGACGCGGCGGTGGCGGCCGTCGGCAATTGCGGGAGACCTGAACAGCGTGCTTTGCCTCGAATGCGAATGGGTCTGGGACAGTTGGTATGCGCAAGACAAAGGACTCTGGCATGCCTTCTTTCTGAAGGCCGACCGCGCACTCGTTGATCCCGATCTGCGGCACTTCAACGTTTCGCAAGGTCATGCCATCAGCCGGGATCTGGTCCACTGGACCTACCTTGGCACCAGCTTCGCGCCATCGAGCGGTCCTGCGTTCGACGACATGACCACCTGGACCGGTTCGGTGATCAAGGCAAAGAACGGCGAGTGGCACCTGTTCTATACCGGCGGTTCGCGTTCCGAGGGCGCCCTGATCCAGCGGATCGGACACGCAGTGTCGACTGATCTGCAGAACTGGACACGCGCCGGAGAGACCGGGCTTTGCCTCGATCTCAATGGTCCCAACGCCGCCCTGTACGAAACAGAACACCGGGTCGGGCACTGGCATGACCGGGCCATGCGCGATCCGTTCGTCATCGCCGATCCGGATGGCGATGGCTACCTGATGTTCTTCACGGCCCGCGTTGCAGGTATGATCGAGGCAAACGCTGCTGGCGCGATCGGCTTCGCAACCTCGCCGGATCTGGATACGTGGACGCTCCAGGAGCCGGTTTTCGCGGGCGCTTTTGGCCAGTTGGAAGTGCCCCAGGTCTTCCGGATGGGAAAGCGCTGGTATTGCCTCTTTTGCACGTCGGCGGCGCATTGGTCGGAGGCGCACACGAGGACTAGCGGTCAGTCACCGGTCACCGGAAATCACTATCTGATTGCCGATGACCTGCGCGGACCTTGGAAGGTGGCCCCGGGTCCATTTCTGGATGGCGGAAACCCATGCCGCCGCTACGCGGCGCGGCTCCTCGAAACCGAAGACGGTCCGGTCTTAATCGGATTTGCCGATCAGACCAAAGCGGGATTTGGCGGCTACCTTCTTGACCCTGAACCGGTCCATATCGAGGCTGGGGGCCTGCTTCGGCTTGGACCTCGTCAGCCGGCCGTCGGCATCCACGCCAACGAGAAATAGGCGACCGCGGTCAGAGAAGTCCGAGAAGGCGGGGCAGGGCCAGACTGATCACCGGAAAAAGCACCAACAGTGTCACCCGCACCAACTCGACGCCAACGAACGGCAGCACGCCCAGAAACGTCCTCCGCATCGGCACATCGGGCGCCAGCGAGTTGATGATGAAGACGTTGAGCCCGACCGGGGGCGTAATCAGCCCCAGCTCCACCACCACCAGAATGATGATGCCGAACCATATCTTGAGCGCGGCCGGGTCGAGCCCGAATTCCAGGCCGCTGACCACAGGCCAGAAGAACGGAATGGCGAGGATCACCATTGAGAGGGAATCCATCAGGCATCCGAACACGAGGAACGCCGCGATGATCAGCGTTAGAATGACATAGGGTTGCAGACCGCTGGATTGCAGCGCGTCCGCGGCGGCCTGCGGCACGCCAGCCCGCGCCATGAAGATCTTCAGTATTTCGGCGCCGAGCAGGATGAGGAAGATCATGCCGCTCGTTCGCGCCGTCTCGAGAAGTGACGCCCGCACATCGCCAAAACTGAGCCGCCGCGAAACAAAGCCATAAAGCGCAACCAGCACGACCCCGATCCCCGCCGCGGGCGTTGGGTTGTAGACGCCGGCATAGATGCCGCCGATGACGATGCCGAAAATGACGACCACGGGCACCACGCCAACGGTTGCCGCCAGAAGCTCCCGGCCGCTGGCGATCTGCCCTTCAGGTCCGGAACCGGGCACCAGCCGCACATAGGCGGCAATCGCCAGCATGAAGAGGAGGATCGCAAGAAGTCCGGGCAAGAGCGCCGCCGCGAAAAGTGAAACCACATTCGCTTCGACGATGACCGCATAGACGATCAGCACCACCGACGGCGGAATGAGAATGCCAAGGGTGCCGCCCGCTGCAATTGTGCCGGTGGCGAGCGCAGGCGAAAAATTGTAGCGCCGGAGTTCGGGCAGGGCGACCTTTGCCATCGTCGACGCAGTCGCCGTCGACGAACCGGAAAGGGCGCCGAAACCAGCACAGGCGGCAATGGCGGCCATCGCCACGCCGCCGCGAAACCGTCCGAGCAGCGCGTTTCCAGCCCGAAACAGGTCGCGCGACAGTCCGGACCGGGCCGCGAGACCGCCCATCAGGATGAACATGGGCAGAACCGTCAGGTCGTAGTTCGAGAACTGCGCGTAGGCGAGGTCCTTGAGCTGGTTGAGCAGAACCAGCGGCCCGGAGAGGATCATGGTCCCGGCAATGCCGGTCACGATCATGGCATAGGCAATCGGTACGCGGATTGCGATCAGTCCAACAATCGCAAAAAGCCCCACGAGCCCGAGCCAGTATGCGTCCATGCCGCTCACGCGTCCGCGTCGGTTTCTTCAAGGGAAAAGCGGCCGGATTTGCCGCGCAGCCCGCCAAACGCGTCCGCCAGCGTCATCAATGCCGCTGCCAGCAGCAAACCGAGCGAAATCAGGATGGGCGGAAAGGCGGTCCAGAGGGGAAGGCCGAGAACCGGCGTCACCTCGGGATATCTGAGATAGCCATCGAAGCCCAGCGTCATCTGCCGCAGCAGAAGCAGGGCAAAGGAGGCGGCCAGAACCGCCGCGACCACGCTCATCACGGCCTTGGCGCGAGGGTCGAGACGTTCGGTGAAAATGTCGACATTCACGTTGGCGCCGGCAATCTGACAATAGGGCAGGAACATGAAAACCGCGACTGCCATCAAATGCTTGGACAATTCGTAGTCCGGGGCGAAGGGCGACCGGAACAAAAGATTGCCGAGGGCGCTATAGGCTGACATGACGGCTAGCCCGCCAACGATCACGCCCCCTGCAAGCGCCCACCAGCGAATGACCCGCACCAGCCCCGCGGCGACACCCGCCGGCCGCGGCGGGGCCGCCGGCTGATCGATCCGCTCAGGGACGTGTCCGCTCACGAGTATTTCGCGATCGCCGCGCGCGCCGCATCGACAAGTCCCCGGCCGTCGAGATCGGGATGATCAGCGATCCACTTGTCGACCACTGGCGCCAGTGCGTCGTTGAAGCCAGCCATTTCCGCATCCGAAAGAACGATATATTCGTTCCCCGCATCGACCGCGCCCTGAATGGCCGCATCGTCGGCCGCCCGCCAGACATCACCGATATGCCGAAGCCAGTCGGCATCGCAGTTCTTGTCGAATACCGCTTTCAGATCGTCATCGAGGCTATTCCAGCGGTCCTTGTTCATCGACACTTGGAAGGTTGTCGTGCCGAACCGGTTCTTGTTCGGCCCTTCGATCTGGTATTGCGTCACGTCCTGCAGCTGCAGCGTCGGGATGATCTCCCACGGGATCAGCGCACCATCTACCACGTTTGTTGCGAGCGCCTGCGGCAGGTCGGGCACCGGCATGGTGATCGGCGTCGCACCCATCGCCTTGACCACTTCATTGCCGGTCGGACCGGGCACGCGCAGTTTCTTGCCTTGCGTGTCTGCGATCGAGTGGACCGGATCCTTGGCCATGCTCAGGGCCTGGCCCGCATGCACGTGATTGTAGAGCAGGTGCACCGCCTCATATTCGGGCGCGAGATAATCCGCAAACATGTCGCGCATGGCGAGGTTGGTCGCCGCGATATCGTTGGTGAAAATCGTTGGCAGTTCAAACACTTCCGAACGCGGAAACAGACCCGGCGCGTAGCCGTTGACCATCCAGATGATGTCAACCACGCCGTCAGCCACCTGCCGGAACAGCTGTGGCGGCGACCCGCCAAGGCTCATCGACGGATAGATGTCGATTTTCACCCGTCCGCCGCTATCCTCGAGGATCGACTTGGCCCATGGTTCGAACATCTTTGCCTGACCGGTTGTGGTCGGGCCAAGAAAATGATGAAGCTTCAGAACCACTTCCGGGTTCTGCCCAAATGCATTCCGGACGAATGCCGGCGCGGCAATGCCGGCCCCGGCCGCCGCAAGAAACTCTCTTCGCTTCATTCACGCCTCCAACCCTTCGACGCCCGGTACAGCGCCAGGCCGACTCCGTCGGTGTGGTCACGCCGGGCCGCAAGTTTCATGCGCGAAATTGGCGTCGGGCTCAAGGACCGTCATCCAATTTCGATGCCGCAATTGGTTCAGTGTCCGAAGGGTGGCGGGCGAATTTGAGGCGCTACGCTGGCGCCATCGTGGGCTCACGTTGCCATGTCGCGCCGGATTCCGTATCAACCGGGCTGCAATACTCCTTCCGGTCTGCCCGTGCCCATTCAACTCGTCATTTTCGATTGCGACGGCGTTCTGATCGACAGCGAGGTCATTTCCGCAAGCATGCTGATCGCGGAACTCCAAAATCACGGCATCGAGGTCGACCTGTCCTATGTTGCGCGCCATTTCCTTGGTCGCTCCTACGCGGTGGTCCTTTCCCAAATCCGCCGTGAATTCGGCGTGGTGCTCCCGGAGGGGTTCGAAGCCGATTATCGCAGCCGTCTGCTCGATGCCTTTCGCCGCGATCTCAAAGCTACCGCGGGCGTGCGGGAGGTGTTGACTAACCTTGCGGTGCCCTATGCGCTGGCGACCAGCTCCAGCCCAAGCCGCTTGCAGAAATCGCTCGAACTCGTTGGAATGGTAGAGCTTTTCACCGATCGTATGACGACCGCCTCCGAAGTCGAGCACGGCAAACCGGCACCCGACCTGTTTCTCAGGGCCGCTGACAAGGTGGGAATTGCACCGGGCGAATGCCTTGTGATCGAGGACTCGCTCGCCGGGGTGCGCGCAGGCCTGGCGGCAGGCATGGAGGTCTGGCAATTTACCGGTGGCAGCCACCTCAAGGGTCTCGTCCCGCCCTCCGATCCGGACGCCGAACCGCACCGGCAGTTTGCCTCGTTCGCCGATTTCTTCTATTTGGCGCCTGAACTGAAACGGAAATCCTGACATCATGGCGCTATCCGGATCCGACGACCCAGACGTTTCGCCACGCGACCTTGCGGCTCGCGCCGCCTGGATGTCGCATGTGGGCGGGCTCACCCAAGACCAGATCGCCAGAGAACTCGGCATTTCGCGGCAGCGGGCGCAACGATTGGTGGCGCGCGCGATTGCCGAAGGGCTCATTCGCGTACGGATCGTCCATCCGATCGCATCATGTCTCGAACTCGAAAAGAACCTGAAGAAGAAGTTCGGCTTCCGCACGGTTCGGGTTTCGCCCGATGTGGGCGGAGGCGCTGATCCGCTGGCCGGATTGGCGCTGACCGCCGCGCCGGTGATCGAGCACCTCTTCGAGGCCAACGACGAAAACGTGATCGCGGTGGGGACGGGACGCACCCTTCGCGCGGTCGTCGAACAGATGCAGCGGATCGATGGGTCGCATCACAAACTCGTTTCGCTCAACGGCAATGTTGCGCCCGACGGGTCGGCCACCGCTTACGAAGTGATCGTGCGCCTGTCTGAAAAAACGTCCGCTCCCTATCATCCGATGCCAGTGCCCCTGATTGCCGAATCGCCCGCCGATCTCGAGCGCTACATTTCGCTGCCCTATGTTGCTGCCTCCCGCAAACTCGCGGAGTCAGCGGAAATCGCCATCGTCGGCATTGGGCAGATGGGCGAGAATGCGCCGCTTTACGTCGACGGATTTCTCTCTGACGAGGAACTGGCCGAACTCCGCGCGGCTGACGCCGCGGGAGAAATAGTCAGCCACATATTCGATAGTCAGGGCCGCTATCTCGACCACCCGATCAACCGGCGCATGGTCGGCGTCCGGGTCCCGGTCAACGGCATGCCGGTTCTGTGCATCGCGGCCGGCGCCAGCAAGGTTCCCGCCCTTCGGGCTGCGATCCGCGGCGGATTGCTGGCGGGCCTCATCACCGACGAAACCACAGCAAAAGCATTGCTTTAGCCGTTCCTGTGCGCATTTCAGCGATGGGGGCTTGACAAATTGTCGCGCGGAAATGAGTATTTGCTCGTGAAAGGAGCAATTGCTCGTTCCAAGTGGGAGGATTACCATGAAATTCAAATTGAGCGCCCTTTTGGGCGCGTGTGCTGTTGTCAGTCTGGCAACGGCTGGTGCGGTTCAGGCGGAAACCATCACCATCGCCACCGTCAACAATGGCGACATGATCCGCATGCAGGGCTACACCAGCCAGTTCACCCAGGAGACCGGCATCGACGTCGAATGGGTCACGCTCGAAGAAAACGTGCTGCGCGAACGCGTGACCACGGATATTTCGACCAAGGGCGGTCAGTTCGACATCATGACCATCGGCATGTACGAAACCCCGATCTGGGGCAAGAACGGCTGGCTGGTTCCGCTCAACGACCTTTCTGCCGACTATGATGCGGCCGACATCCTGCCGGCCATGTCGGGCGGTCTGAGCTACGACGGCACGCTCTACGCCGCGCCGTTCTACGGTGAATCGTCGATGATCATGTATCGGACCGACCTGATGCAAAAGGCCGGCTTGACCATGCCCGACAGCCCGACCTGGGACTTCATCCGTCAGGCGGCAGCCGCGATGACCGATCGCGCCAACGACATCAACGGCATTTGCCTCCGTGGCAAGGCCGGCTGGGGTGAGGGTGGTGCTTTCATCACCGCGATGTCGAATTCGTTCGGCGCCCGCTGGTTCGACATGGACTGGAAAGCCCAGTTCGACACACCCCAGTGGCACGACACCCTGACCTTCTTCAAGGGCATGATGGACGAATCCGGCCCCGCCGGCTACGCCACCAATGGCTTCAACGAAAACCTCTCGCTGTTCCAGCAGGGCAAGTGCGGCATGTGGATTGACGCCACCGTCGCCGCGTCGTTCGTGACCAACCCGAAGGACTCGATGGTTGCCGACAGCGTCGGTTTCGCACTGGCACCGCATAAGGATGGCGTGGCCAAGAACGCAAACTGGCTCTGGGCCTGGGCGCTTGCCATTCCGGCCGGCACGCAGAAGGTGGACGCCGCCAAGCAGTTCATCGAATGGGCAACCTCGAAGAACTACATCGAACTCGTGGCCGCCAATGAAGGCTGGGCCAACGTTCCTCCGGGCGCTCGTACCTCTCTTTACGAAAACCCGAACTACATCAGCGTTCCGTTCGCCAAGATGACGCTGGACTCGATCCTGTCGGCTGATCCGAACCATCCGACCGTCGATCCGGTGCCCTATGTCGGCGTGCAGTTTGCGGCGATCCCGGAATTTGCCGGCATCGCGACCGAAGTCAGCCAGGAATTCTCGGCTGCCTATGCCGGTCAGCAGACCGTGGACGAGGCCCTGGCCAAGGCCCAGGCCCTGACCACCGACGCGATGGAAGCTGCTGGTTACTAAGCACTCCCTGCCTACCGGAGGGTGGCTGCGGCCACCCTCTGGATCAATACCTGCCAGTCTGATCAAGTGACCTGGTTCGCATGCGACGGCGCATTGCCGTCTACTGAGGAGGCATGTCGAAATGGCTACCCAGCATTCCCGCTCCGCCGCCAGACTGATGATGGCCCCGGCCGTTACCCTGCTGCTCGGCTGGATGCTCGTTCCCCTGGTCATGACCCTGTTCTTCTCGTTCAGGACCTACCTGCCGCTCCGGCCCGAAGTGGCCCAGACCTGGGTCGGCTTTGATAACTATGTGAGGTTCGTGACCTCCAGTTCCTTCTGGCCCGCCGTTGTCGCGACACTGATCATCGTCGGCGGCGTGCTGCTCATTACCCTCATCCTGGGCGTCATTCTCGCCCTGCTGCTCGACCAGCCCATGTGGGGGCAGGGTGCTGTCCGCGTGCTGGTCATCGCTCCGTTCTTTGTCATGCCGACCGTTTCGGCCCTCCTGTGGAAGAACATGTTCATGGACCCCGTGAACGGGTTCTTCGCCCACATATTGCGGGCTTTGGGGCTCGCACCGATCGAATTCCTCAGTCAGCATTCCCTCACGTCGATCATCGTTATCGTGTCATGGGAATGGCTGCCTTTCGCCACTCTGATCCTCTTGACCGCGATTCAGTCGCTCGACCAGGAGCAGCTTGAGGCGGCGGAAATGGACGGCGCCAGCTGGCCGTCGCGCTTTATCTACATCATCCTGCCGCATCTCAGCCGGGCCATGACGGTCGTGCTGCTGATCCAGACCATTTTCCTGCTCGGGATCTTCGCGGAAATTTTCGTCACCACCCAGGGCTCCTTCGGCTCCAAGACCCTGACCTATCTCATCTACCAGCGGGTGCTCGAAAGCCAGAATGTCGGCCTCGGCTCTGCTGGTGGCGTCTACGCAATCATCCTCGCCAACATTGTCGCGATGTTCCTGATGCGCATCGTCGGCAAGAACCTGGACGCCTGAGGAGGACCCGCAAATGGCACGCGCTGTCACCACACGCAGAAAAGCGATCAACACCGCGATCGCCTGGGCGGTCGGTCTGTTGATCTTCTTCCCGATCCTCTGGATCTTCCTGATGTCGTTCAAATCAGAAGGCGATGCGATCAAGGCACCGCTCGACATGCTGAGCGCCCCGTGGACCCTCGAGAGTTACGGTGTGGTCCAGGAGCGGTCGGACTATTTCAAGCACTTCTCCAACTCGGTGCTTCTATCGTTCGGCTCGACCCTGCTCGGCCTCATCATCGCGGTGCCCGCAGCGTGGGCAATGGCCTTCGTGCCGAGTAAGCGCACGAAAGACGTCTTGATGTGGATGCTTTCCACCAAGATGTTGCCCGCCGTGGGTGTGCTTTACCCGATTTATCTGCTGTTCATCAGCCTCGGGATTCTTGATAGCCAGCTCGGCCTGATCGTCGTCCTGATGCTCATCAACCTGCCGATCATCATCTGGATGCTCTACACCTACTTCAAGGAAATTCCGGGCGAAATCCTTGAAGCAGCGCGGATGGACGGCGCGTCCCTGCGCGACGAGGTGCTCTATGTTCTGACACCAATGGCCATCCCGGGCATGGCATCGACCGTGCTGCTCAACGTTATCCTGGCCTGGAACGAAGCGTTCTGGACACTGAAGCTGACGGCCGCCAACGCGGCGCCGCTGACAGCTTTCATCGCCAGCTATTCGAGCCCCGAGGGCCTGTTCTACGCCAAGCTGAGCGCAGCCTCGGTCATGGCCATCGCACCAATTCTCATCATGGGCTGGTTCAGCCAGAAGCAGCTTGTCCGCGGCCTGACCTTCGGCGCCGTGAAAT
Organism: Hyphomicrobiaceae bacterium; assembly: GCA_020638095.1. GTDB lineage: Bacteria > Pseudomonadota > Alphaproteobacteria > Rhizobiales > Devosiaceae > JACKJF01. Next base: position 88,259 of record JACKJF010000004.1, read on the forward strand.
AGGGGGACATCATGGGACAGATTTCGCTTTCGAATGTCGCAAAGCGCTTCGGCGAGGTGGAGGTCATCCCGCCGCTTGACCTGCAGATCAACGACGGCGAGTTCGTGGTTTTCGTTGGCCCGTCTGGCTGTGGCAAGTCCACCTTGCTGCGCCTGATCGCGGGGCTGGAGGATGTGTCATCCGGCGAAATCGTCATCGATGGTACCAACGCCACGGAAATGCCGCCGGCCAAGCGTCGCCTGGCCATGGTCTTCCAGTCATACGCGCTTTATCCCCACATGTCGGTGCGCAACAACATCGCCTTTCCGCTGCGCATGGCCAAGCTCGACAAGGCTGAACAGGACCGTCGCGTCAGCGATGCGGCCCGCGTTTTGAACCTCACCGACTATCTCGATCGACGCCCCGGCCAGCTTTCGGGCGGCCAGCGCCAGCGCGTGGCCATCGGCCGCGCCATCGTGCGTGAACCCGCCGCGTTTCTGTTCGACGAGCCGCTGTCCAATCTCGACGCCGCCCTGCGCGTCGGCATGCGCCTCGAGATTTCGGAACTGCATAAGCGCCTGAAGACGACGATGATCTACGTCACCCACGACCAAGTCGAAGCCATGACCATGGCCGACAAGATCGTGGTCCTGCGCGCCGGCGTCATCGAGCAGGTCGGCAGCCCGCTCGAACTCTACCGCACGCCGCGCAACCTCTTCGTCGCCGGGTTCATCGGTTCGCCGAAAATGAATTTCCTCAAGGGCGACGAAGCCAAAAAGCATGGCGCCGACACGATCGGCATCCGCCCCGAACACATCGTCCTTTCGCAGGAAAAGGGCGACTGGAAAGGCACCGTCGGCGTCTCCGAGCATCTCGGGTCCGACACGTTTTTCCACGTCAACTCCGATCTGTTCGACGAGCCGGTCACGGTGCGCGCCGATGGCGAAGTAGATCTTCACTATGGCGCGGAAATCTACTTGTCGCCAAATACCGCACACCTCCACAAGTTCGACGCCAAGGGCCTGCGCATCTCATGAAACTGTCGAATGCCACGCTCGGTTCTATCCCCTCCCAGGTGGCTGCCCCCCGATATGACCGGTCCCGGCTGAAACCCGGAATCGTGCATATCGGGGTCGGCAATTTTCATCGCGCCCATCAGTCCTGGTACCTGCATCGTCTTTTTCAGGACGGCCACAACCAGGATTGGGCCATCGTTGGGGCAGGGGTTCGGCAATACGACGCCGCCATGCGCGAAAAGCTGATGGCACAGGACAATCTGACGACGCTTATCGAACTCGACCCCTCGGGCACTTCCGCGGAAATCGTCGGCTCGATGATCGACTATGTCGAAATTGCCGAGGGCAATGGCCCTCTGATCGCCCGCATGGCCGAGCCTGACATCCGCATTGTGGCGCTGACTGTTACCGAGGGCGGGTATTTCATTGATCCCGCCACCAAGGGCTTCGACGCCGCGCATCCTGACATCATCCATGACGCCGCAAATCCGGGGAGCCCCCGCACAGCATTCGGCGCGATGGTTGCCGCACTCAAGCTTCGGCGCGAGAGAGGCCTCGTTCCGTTCACCGGCCAGTCATGCGATAACCTGCAGGGCAACGGCCGTATCCTGCGGCAGACGGTGACCTCGCTGGCGCGCCTGTCCGACCCCGATCTTGCGGACTGGATCGATGCCAATGCGACATTCCCCAACTCCATGGTTGACTGTATCGTTCCGGCGACCGGCCCGAAGGAACTGGCGCTGGTTCAGCAATTCGGCATCGATGATGCCGCACCGGTGACCCACGAAAACTTTCGCCAATGGGTGATCGAAGATCAGTTCTGCGCCGGGCGTCCCGACTGGGATCGGGCCGGTGCGACATTCACCGACCACGTTCATGATTTCGAGGCGATGAAGATCCGCATCCTCAATGGCGGGCACCAGGTCATTTCAGTCATTGGCGACCTGCTCGGCATCGAAACCATTTCCGGTTGCATGGACGATGCGGACCTAAGGGCCTTTTTCGACAAGGTCGAGGCCACTGAAATCGCCCCTCACGTCAAGCCCGTTCCCGGCTACACCCCGGCAGAATACGTCAAGCTGATCGAACGGCGCTTCTCCAACCCCTCCATTGTCGACACGACCCGTCGCGTCGCCTTTGACGGCTCGAGCCGCCAGCCTGGCTTCATTTTGCCGTCGGTCCGAGATGGTCTGGCGTCCAGGACGCCGGTTCAGGGATTGGCCCTGGTCTCCGCCGCCTGGGCCCGGTACTGCCTCGGCACGCGCGAAGATGGATCGAGCATTGAACCCAACGATCCCTTCTGGTCCGATCTGGTCGCCGTCGCGCAGCAGGCCAAGGAACGCCCGCGTGCCTGGCTCGAAATGGCCCAGACCTACGGCGATCTGTCGGCCATGCCTCCGTTCGCCGATGCGTTTGAAAAGTCGCTGACCCATATTCATGCCCAAGGCGTTCGGTCGGCGCTTAGGGCCTACCTCGCCAGCTAGCACTCAAAGCCTGGGATTCCCTGACACCGAATAACTGGACGCCGCCCTCGCAAAATCCCTGTCCGCGCAGCGCCTTTTTTAGAATGCCGCATCTGGCCATAATGCCGCAGGGCGTGTAGCTTCGAGGCTTCGCCGGCCGCGGCCACCCCGCCGCCGTCCCTTCCTGAGCGCATCGGCGCAGTCTTCACAGGGTGTCCCAGAATGCAGAACATGCCCGCCAGCGGCACCTTTGTCGGCCGGGTGTGGAATCCCGCCGTCAACGGTCCAAGCATCGTGACCCTCCGCAATGGGCGGCTCATCGACATAACGAACCCCGATGCCCCGACCGTGCGCGACATCTGCGAGCGCGATGATACGGCCGCCTACGTGGCCACTGCGTCAGGGCCGGACCTGAGCGGGTTCGATGAAGTCGCCGGTCGAGACAACTCGGATCTGACGCGAATTCACTTTCTGGCGCCATGTGACCTGCAGGCGGTCAAGGCCTGCGGGGTAACCTTTGCCCGTTCGATGGTCGAGCGCGTCATCGAAGAGCGCGCGGCCGGTGACGCCAACAAGGCGGAAGCCATCCGGACAAGGATCGGCGCTGCTATCGGCGACAGTCTTCGCAACATCAGGCCCGGATCGGACGAGGCTGCCCGGGTGAAGGAGGCCCTTATCCGCGAGGGGCTCTGGAGCCAGTATCTTGAGGTGGGTATCGGGCCGGACGCCGAAGTGTTTTCCAAGGGTCAGGTTCTGTCCTCGGTCGGTCACGGCGCATCGGTGGGCTTGCATCCGATATCGAAATGGAACAATCCGGAACCCGAAATGGTTCTGGCGGTCAACTCGCGTGGCGGGATCGTCGGCGCGAGCCTCGGCAACGACGTGAACCTGCGCGACGTCGAAGGGCGCTCGGCGCTGCTCCTTTCCAAGGCCAAAGACAACAATGCGTCCTGCGCCATCGGGCCGTTCATTCGCCTTTTCGACGAAACCTATTCACTCGACGATGTGCGCGGGGCCGAACTGACCCTCAAGGTGACGGGCGGAGACGGCTACGAACTGAACGGCCATTCCTCCATGTCCGAAATCAGCCGCGATCCGGCCGATCTCGTGCGCCAGACGATCGGGCGGCATCATCAATATCCAGATGGGTTGATGCTCTTTCTCGGCACACTCTTCGCCCCGACCGAAGACCGCGACGTGCCGGGTGGCGGTTTCACCCACAAGCTCGGCGACGTGGTGACCATTGCCAACGACAAGCTCGGCCAGTTGACCAATACCGTCCGCCTTTCGACCGAATGCCCGCCGTGGGAATTTGGCGCGAGCCACCTCATGCGCAACCTGGCGCAACGCAACCTGATCTAGGAGACGATCATGCTGAGCGGAATGCATCTCATTGCCGGCGAATGGGTCGCCGGCGAAACGACATTTGAAAACATGCCAACGAGTGGCGTTGCCGATCGCTTCGCCGTTGGCACGCCGGCCCATGTCGATCGCGCCTGCAAGGCCGCCGAAGAAGCGTTCTGGTCCTACGGCTATGCGACCCGCGAAACACGCGCCACTTTTCTCGACCGCATCGCCGACGAGATCGAGGCACGCGGAGCCGACATAACCGCCATCGGCACGCGCGAGACGGGTCTGCCCGAAGCCCGTCTCGAAAGTGAACGCGGACGCACTACCGGCCAGTTGCGCCTGTTCGCATCGCACATTCGGAAGGGCGACTACCTGGACCGGAGGCACGATGCGCCGTTGCCGGACCGCAAGCCGCTGCCGCGTCCGGATATTCGGGTCATGCAACTGCCCATCGGACCGGTAGCCGTATTTGGCGCCTCGAATTTTCCGCTGGCGTTCTCGACGGCTGGCGGTGACACGGCGTCGGCCCTCGCGGCGGGTTGTCCGGTCGTCGTCAAGGGACACTCGGCTCATCCGGGCACGGGCGAGATCGTCGCTCAGGCCATCGATGCCGTCATCAAGGCGCTTGGCCTTCATCCGGGCACCTTCTCCCTTATCCAGGGTGGGACGCGCGAGACCGGTCACGCGCTGGTCCAGCATCCGCTGATCAAAGCCGTTGGTTTTACCGGCTCGCTTGGCGGCGGGCGGGCCCTTTTCGATCTCTGCGTATCGCGTCCCGAACCGATCCCGTTCTTCGGGGAACTGGGTTCGGTCAACCCGATGTTTCTGCTGCCTGAGGCAGTTAAGGCGCGCGGCGCTGAAATCGCCCGGGGCTGGACGGGGTCGCTGACGCTTGGGGCAGGGCAATTCTGCACCAATCCCGGAATATCGATCCTCAAGGAAGGCGAGGGCGCCAGCGCCTTTGTCGATGCCGTCAGGTCCGCGCTTGCCGAGGTCGGTTCCCAGACCATGCTGACCGATGGCATCGCCCGTGCTTATCGCGACGGCCGCGATCGGGTCGCCGGAACCAGTGGCGTTCGCGAGGTCCTGACCTCCGTTTGCGACCTCCGCAATGCCACGCCCTATCTCTACGAAACGACGGGCGACGACTGGCTCGCCAACGACGCGCTGGGCGAAGAAGTCTTTGGTCCGCTCGGCTTGGTGGTCCGTGTGCGCGACGAGGACCAGATGCTCAAGGTCGCCCATTCGCTGCACGGCCAGCTGACCTGCACCGTTCACCTCGACCCCGGTGACCATGGTCTCGCAATGAAACTGCTTCACGTCCTCGAACGAAAAGCGGGGCGGGTGCTCGCCAATGGCTATCCGACGGGCGTCGAGGTCTGCGACGCCATGGTTCACGGCGGACCCTATCCCGCCTCGACCAATTTCGGCGCAACCTCGGTCGGCACATTGGCCATCAGACGGTTTCTGCGGCCAGTCAGCTTCCAGAACATGCCCATTGACCTGCTGCCAGAAGATCTGAAGGCCGTCTGAGATCGTCCGCGCCGCTGGCAACCACCAAAAGCGCCCGGCGTGCGTCCGACGCGCCATCGTGCTGTTTTCCGGCGCAAAATCGGGCTCAATTTTAGACTCGACACAACAAGCGCCTCCGTTGTGTAATTCAAGTTGATCTTCAGCTCCGGAGCCGGAAACCGGCAGCACAAGTGCGCGAGATCAATGCGCGGAGATGCACGCAAAGCCTCTTGTGGGTTCCGCTCTCCGCCATTTCTTCGATCAGATCGAACATGGCTAGCCAATGGAAGGAATGTTCATGAAAATCATCAAGACCGCGGCGATGGTGCTGGCCGCTGCCGCATTTTCCGCACTCGCGGGAACCGCAATGGCCGAGTCCCTCAAACTTGGGACAGAAGGCGCCTATCCGCCGTTCAATTATATCGAGCCGGACGGGACGATCACTGGCTTCGACGTGGAAATCGGGCTGGCTCTTTGCGAACGCATCGGCGCCGATTGCGAAGTCGTCGCCCAGGATTGGGACGGCATCATCCCCGGCCTTCTCGCCAAGAAATATGATTTCATCATCGCTTCGATGTACATCACCGAAGAACGCATGAAGCAGGTCGCCTTCACCGATCCCTACTACAAGGCAGCAATGTCGATGGTCGCCCAGAAAGGCTCGACGATCACGGACTTCTCGCCAGAGGGCCTTGCCGGCAAGATCATCGGCGCGCAGTCCGGCACGACCATGTCGGACTTCATTGAAGCCGCCTATCCGGACGCGGACATCCGCCTTTACCCGACCCAGGATGAGGCCAATCTCGACCTCGCCAGCGGCCGGCTCGACCTGATGGTCGGCGATATGCTGCCGATGGTCGATTGGGTGCAAAAGACCGACGATGGCGCATGCTGCGAACTCGTCGGCACGCCGATCACCGATCCCGCCTATGTCGGGCTTGGGGCAGGTATTGCGCTCAGGAAGGAAGACGAGGACCTTCGTCAGCGCTTCAACGCCGCTCTTGCAGAAATCCGTGCCGACGGCACTTACAAGGCGATCAACGACAAATACTTCCCCATCGACATCTATACGATGGAATAATGAGAGCGGTTCCCCGGGCCGCGGAAGCATGTTCAGGCAGAGTACGAAGCGGTTTACCGGTTCGAACATGCGACCATGCAAAGTCTCGACCATGCGTTTTGATCGCATCAGAACGTGACGTGGTTTAGGCTACGTCATGCTTGAACTCTTTTCACTCGGCGACACCGGCTGGGGGGACGAAATCCTGCGTGGACTTCTGGTCACGGCCCAATTGGCCGTGACCACCTTGCCGGTCGGAATTCTGCTCGGCTTCTTCGCCGCCTTTGCGTCGCTATCGCGCTTCGTGCCGCTTCGGGCGCTGGGCGTCGGTTACACGACCATCATGCGCGGCCTGCCCGAAATATTGACCCTTTTCGTGGTCTATAATGGTGTCGGCCTGCTGCTGAATTCGCTGGTTCAATGGTTGAGCCCGGAAGCCGGTTCAATCGATTTCAGTCCCTTTGCCGCCGGCGTCATCGCCCTCGGAATGGTCTTTGGCGCCTTTGCCGGCGAGGTGCTTCGTGGCGCCTTCAACGCGTTGGATCGGGGCCAGATCGAAGCGGGCCGCGCCATCGGCATGACCAATAGTCAGGTCTTCTGGCGCATCAGCCTGCCGCAGGTCTGGCGCTTTGCGCTGCCGGGCCTCGGCAATCTCTGGATCAATCTTCTCAAAGACACGGCGCTCGTGTCGGTCATTGCGCTCGATGACCTCATGCGCATGACCAAGGTGGCCGTTGGCGTGACCAAACAGCCCTTCACCTTCTATCTGCTCGCCTGCCTCATCTATTGGGTGCTGTCGGTCCTTTCCGAACTCGTATTGGCCGCCATGGAACGGCGCGCCAATCGCGGCGTGCGGAGGGCGTGACGTGAACCCGATGGACGTCATCGTCACCTATTGGCCGCGCCTGATCGACGGCGCCCTGATGACCATCCGACTGACACTGCTTGGTGCGTTCATAGCCGCCCTTGTGTCGCCGTGGCTGGCTTTGGTCCGCGTGAACACGGCTACATTCATCCAGGCGCCCATCCGCGTCTACGTCTCTTTCATGCGCGGAACGCCGCTGCTGGCGCAACTGTTCCTCATCTTCTATGGATCCGGCCAGTTCCGCCCCGAGCTCGAACAATGGGGGCTTTGGGACTTTTTCCGCGACCCGTTCAACTGCGCCGTTCTCGCCTTCGCCCTCAATTCGACAGCCTACCAGACCGAAATCCTGCGCGGGGGCATCCTTGGCGTGCCGCGCGGCGAAATCGAAGCGGCCCGCGCTGTCGGCATGACCCCGATTCAGGTTCTGAGGCGGGTCGTCGCCCCGCACGCCTATCGCATCGCCTGGCCGGCGCTCGGCAACGAAGTCATTCTTCTGATGAAGGCCAGCGCTCTCGCCAGCATCGTGACGGTTTTCGACCTGATGGGCCGCACGCGGCAGGTCTTTTCGCGGACTTTTGACTTCTCGGTCTACCTTTGGGCGGCCCTGATCTATCTCTGCATCACGGCGACCTTCGTCCTTTTGTGGCGGTTCGCCGAGCGGCGCCTGTCGCCGCATCTGAGTGCGGCGGACAGCACCGCCGCCGCCCGTCTCGCAGAACTGGAGGCCCGACCATGACCACAACGGATTGCGTGCTTGAGGCAATCGAAATCCGCAAGACGTTCGGTCCCTTCGAAGTACTGAAGGGCGTCTCGCTCGAGGCCCGCAACCACGACGTCATTTCAATTCTCGGCTCTTCGGGCTCGGGCAAAAGTACCTTTCTGCGCTGTCTCAATTTCCTCGAAACGCCGACCTCCGGATCGGTTTCCCTGCATGGGCAGGAAGTTGAGGTCCGCAACGGCAAGCCCGCCAATCCGCGACAGATCGAGGCCCTGCGCCGCCGCCTGGGCATGGTTTTCCAGCAGTTCAACCTCTGGACCCACCGCACCGTCCTCGAAAACGTCATGGAAGGTCCGGTTCATGTGAAGAAGGAACCGAAAGCAGAAGCGCGTGAAAAGGCGGAAGCCTTTCTGCAGCGCGTCGGACTGGCGGGAAAAACGAATGCCTATCCCTCCCAACTGTCCGGCGGGCAGCAGCAGCGCGTCGCCATCGCCCGGGCGCTCGCGATGGAACCTGACGTCATTCTCTTTGACGAACCGACTTCCGCGCTCGATCCTGAGCTGGTCGACGAAGTGCTCAAGGTCATGCAGTCGCTTGCCGCCGAGGGCCGGACGATGATCGTCGTGACCCACGAAATGGGTTTCGCGCGGCAGGTTTCCTCCGAAACGGTCTTCTTACACGAGGGCCGGATCGTGGAGCAGGGCCCGCCCGACGAGATGTTCAGTCACCCAAAGACCGAGGTTTTCGAGCGGTTCATCGCCAAGGTCAAGTGAAGTGCGCCGCTTGAACGGGTCCTGCGCCCGTGCCACTAGAGCATGTACAGGAAAAGTGCGCAGCGGTTTTCCGGGTCGAACATGCGATAATACAAAGACTTAGACCATGCGTTTTGATTCAATCAAATCGTGACATGGTCTTGCAGGTCCGGTTCTGCCGGGATGGGCGGCCAGGGAGAGACAGATGACGAATACCTGGGTGAGGGGAAAAACGGTGCTGGTGACTGCCGCCGGCCAAGGCATCGGCCGGGCAACGGCCATCGCATTCGCTGAAGCCGGCGCCCGTGTCGTTGCGACCGACACTAACGAAGCTGCCCTCGCAAGCCTCTCGGAAGTGGAGGGGATTAGCACACGCCGCCTCGACGTCTTGCGCGACGATGAAGTCAACCAAGTGGTCTCGGACATCGGCGCAATCGACGTACTCTTCAACGGTGCTGGATTTGTCCATTCCGGCACGGTGCTCGAAGCGTCGGACGAAGATTTCGATTTTGCCGTCGACCTGAATGTCCGTTCGATGATCCGGACCATTCGCGCAGTTCTGCCCGGAATGCTGGACCGGGGCGAGGGTGCCATCATCAACATGTCGTCGGTCGCCGGCTCGATCCGCGGTGTGCCTAACCGGTTCGTCTATGGGGTGACCAAGGCTGGCGTCGTGGGTCTTACCAAGTCCATCGCGGCCGATTACGTCGCCAAAGGTATCCGCTGCAATGCCATCTGCCCGGGAACCGTTGAAAGCCCCTCCCTTCAGGAACGCCTGAAGGCGCAGGGAGACTATGAGGCGGCGCGTGCCGCCTTCATCGCGCGCCAGCCCATCGGGCGGATCGGAACGCCGGAAGAAATCGCCGGCCTCGCGGTGCATCTGGCGAACGCGACCTACACGACCGGCCAGGCCTATGCCATCGACGGAGGCTGGACGACTTGAGCCATCCGCTCAGAGCCGCAGGCCAGAGCATGTTCAGGAGTTGAGCGGCACTGGCATCGGTCCGGTGGATCGATGCGCTGCGAGACGCGCAGTGGTTTTCCGGTTCGAACATGCGACAATACAAAGACTTAGACCATGCGTTTTGATTACATCAAAACGTGACATGGTCTATGTTCGCGCCTCAGGGCGCTCGGCAAATCGGCCAAGCCGCTGCATCAACGCGACCACTTCCTGATCGCTTGTCTGGGGGAAGGTCTCGTATGCGGCGCCCACGGCGTGGAAAGGCTCAGGCATCCTGAGGCAAACGACGTCATCGACCAGCGGTTCAAGTTCCTCGATCGTATCTACGGGCGCTACGGGAACCGCAATCGCGATGCGCTGCACGTTCCGTTGCCGAAGCGCCATGATCGCCGCCTTGATGCTCGCACCGGTTGCGATGCCGTCGTCAACCAGAACAACCGACTTGCCCGCAACCGGCAGAGGACCGTGCCCCTGCAGATAGGTTTTTCTGCGGATTTCGATTTCATCGAGCAGGGGATCGGCCAGGCCCCGAACCTCGTCATCAGTGAGGCCAAAGGCGCGGGCGACATCTTTGTTGATTTCGATCGAAGGTGCATCACCGTCGACGACGGCCCCAAGGGCAAGCTCTGGCTGTCCCGGCGCTCCGATCTTTCGGACAAAGACAAGATCAAGCGGCGCGTCAAGCGCGTCCGCGATTTTGGCCGCCACAGGCACGCCGCCCCGCGGCATGGCCAGCACCAGCGGCTCGGCGAGATTCAGTCCGGTTAGGGCATCGGCGAGCAGGGCGCCCGCATCGTTCCTGTCCCGGAATGAATTTCTCACCGGCCCATTCTCGTCAGCGCGTGAACGGAATGGATGTGTGGAGTTTGTCGCCGGAATCCGCGAAGGTCACGTTGAAGTCGATGACAATCTTTCCGCCGCGCAGGGCGATCTGCGACGAGACCGAAACCTGTTCGTTATTTTCGTCCACTTCGGTCTTCGCGAAGTTGAAAACCACGTCGTTGCCTGACTGGTGCCCGAAGACCTGACCCGAGAATTGCTTGTTCGACGACATGCCAGCGACATAGCGGTTGGTCGCGTCGTCATAAAGGATGGTGCCACGAACCGAGAGGTTGAGCCCGACAAGCGCACAACGCCCGTTATAGTAGAGCTTGTGCTGGGGGTTGGCCGTCACTTCGATGCGGCAGGAAAAGGTCTCAGGTTCGTCGCCGCCTTCAAGTACGCCGCTCCCGGTCCAGTTGCCGACATAGGTTTCGAGCAGAGCGTTCTGGGAGTCACCCGCCTGTGCCGACAGGGACATCAGACCGATGCCCGAGATCGCCAGAACCAGAACCGCCAGCGCGCGCGCGGCGAAGTTGCGGACAAACAGAATTCGAGAATGCGAATGAGGGGCCATGAAATCCATCCAGTTCTCGCGCCGCTACGCAGCAGCGCCTCCCACTGTGCATATATGCACAACTGGGCTTATTGTCATCCATGCGGCAAATTTAAGGTGTCCTGCCCCGCCTGCGGACGGTAGCGGCACTCGGCTGGGTCATCATGTCACCCAAATCGCATTGACAATGCGGCCCCGCCCCGTCACCAAGGGTCCGCGCGCGTAGACCGGCAGCAAGAGCACATTAGTCCATGTCCAAACTCGTCGAGACAAACAACGTCAACCTCCACCTGATGTCCGGCAAGTCTCGCCTGCACATCCTCAAGGACATCAATTTCTCGATCAACGTCGCAGAAGTCGTGTCGGTTGTCGGGCCATCGGGCAGTGGCAAGACCTCGCTGCTGATGGTGCTTGCCGGCCTTGAGCGCGCCACGAGCGGCAGTGTCATTGTCGACGGCAAAAATCTCTCAGAACTCGACGAAGACGGGCTCGCCGTGTTCCGCCGCCACCACATCGGCGTTCTCTTCCAGAACTTCAATCTCATTCCTTCGCTGACGGCCCATGAGAATGTCAGCCTGGCGCTGGAAGTCGCCGAAAGCGGCTTGTCGTTCAAGCAGATCCGCGAACAGGCGGCCGACGCGCTTTCGGAAGTCGGGCTCGGCGACCGGCTGACCCACTTGCCTTCATCCCTGTCGGGCGGCGAACAGCAGCGCGTCGGCCTTGCCCGCGCCATCGTCAGCAAACCGCCATTGCTTCTTGCCGACGAACCGACCGGTAACCTCGATCAGGATACCGGCTCGCTGGTGATCGAGCTCATGCTCAACCTCGCGCGCAAGCACCAGACCGCCATGATGCTGATCACCCATGATCCCAAAATGGCCACCAAAGCCGATCGCAGGCTGGTGATGGATCGCGGCGTTTTGGCCGAGCAGAAGATCGCGGAGCCCGCATGAGCCGAGTCTGGAGCTGGATCCGGGTCGGCCTTGCCGACCTGCGCGGCGACATGCGCAGGTTTGGCCTGTTGATGGTTTGCCTGGCGCTGGGCACCAGCGTCATCGCCGCAGTCGGTTCGGTTGGCACGGTTCTGAAGCAATCGGTGGAACGCGACGCGACCGCTCTGATGGGCGGTGATCTGGAAGCGAGCCGCCCCGACCGGGACGCAACGCCGGAAGAATTTGCCTTTTTCCAGACGCTCGGCACCGTGACGAAAGTCGTCAGCACCAACGCCCATGGATCGACTCCGGACAACACGGCGCTCATTGATCTGCTCGCGGTCGACGACAATTATCCCTTGCTGGGCAATGTCTTGAGCCCGCAACTTGAATCGGGAGAAAAGCCCGGAAAGCTGCTCGGCGATGTCAACGGAACCTACGGCGCCATCGTGGACCCGGTGCTGCTCGACCGATTGGCAATTTCACTTGGCGACACGTTCACCGTTGGAAACATTCAGCTGCAGGTGCGCGGCGACCTGGCTTCGCTGCCCGACGGCGCCGTGCGCGGATTTCACCTTGGGCTGACGACGGTGATATCGACCGAGGCGCTGGCCCAGATGTCTGATCTGCGCCCGCCATTGCCGGGCCTTTTGACCAAGCACAACTACAAGATCCTGCTCCAGGGCACCGATTACGACACGGCCGCCGCCGCGATCGCCGCAAAATTCGGGGAGGCGACCTGGGAGGTTCAATCGCCCCGCGAGGCCGTTGGCCCGACCATTCGCTACTACAACCTCTTCACCCGCTATCTCCTGATCATTGGCTTGTCGTCTTTGCTGGTCGGCGGTGTGGGCGTTTCAAACGCGGTTTCGACCTATGTCGGCGAGCGCCAGCGCACAATCGCCATTCTCAGGACCCTTGGTGCCACCGGCGCGCGCGTGCTCGTTCACCACCTCGCCCAGATCGGGGTGCTGATCGGCATCGGCGTCGGCATTGGTGTCCTGATGGGAGCGGTGGCTTCGCTCTTCATGCTTCCGCTTGTTGGCAACGCGCTCAGCGTTGACCTGCCGCCCACCATCGTGCCCGCACCGCTTCTGGTTGCGGCGGGGTTTGGCATTCTGTCTGGCTTTGCCTATGCCTATCTGCCCCTGATGCGGACGCAGCGCATCAGTCCGGCCCTTCTGTTCCGGTCACCCGGAATGGCCCTTCCCATCGCCGACTGGTGGGCGCTCACCAACCCAAGGATCATCATTCCCGTCGCGTTGGCGGCTGCCGGCGTCTTTGGGCTTGCGGTTTTCGAGACCGGCGACGTCCGCCTTGTGTCCTTGTATGCGCTGGGAGTTGTGGCGACCTTCGCCCTGTTGCGCGGCGCCGCCTATCTGCTACAGGTGGTGCTGAAGCGTTTGCCGCCCGCGCCGGTGACCGGCATCAGGAACGTGTTGCGCAGCATTTATGGACCCGGATCGAGCGCGCCCGTCGTCATCGTTTCTATCGGTCTCGGACTTTCGATGGTGCTGATCATTGCGCTGCTTGAGCGCAACCTGCATGATCAGCTGCTCGGCTCGGTCACGCGCAACGCGCCAACATTCGTTGCCACCGACCTGTTCGATGACGAGGTCGCCGCCATCGAACAGATGGCCAAGGACGACCCGGACATAGTCGAGTTCCAGTGGCGGCCCATGCTGCGCGGCGCGGTCACCGAGATCAACGGGGTCGATACCAGCACCCTCAAGAATGTCGACGAAGAGGCGCAGTTCCTCTTTTCGGGCGAAATCCCGATGACCTATGCCGCCGACATGCCGGAGGGTTCGACCATCACCGACGGAGCCTGGTGGCCGGCCGACTATCAGGGACCACCGCTGGTCTCCCTGCGTTCGACGATGAAATCGGCGCTCAACCTCAAGGTTGGCGACTCCATCCAGATCCGCATGTTCGGCGAGCTGATTGACGCAAAGGTTGCCAATTTCCGCGACTACCAGTGGCAGAGGGGCCTCAATTTCATGGTCACCTTCTCGCCCGGCGACGTGGAATATTACCCCTTCAACCAGCTCGGCACGATCAAGGCGGCCGAGGGCAAGGAAAAGGACGTCGAACGGTTGCTGAACAAGACATTCCCCACGGTTGCCTTCATACCGGTGGGCGATGCCCTGCAACAGGCGGCGACCATTCTCAGTCAGCTGGGCACAGCCGTGAACGTGGTTGGCGGCATCGCCGTGGTCAATGGCCTGCTCGTCCTCGCAGGCACGATGGCCGCCGGCCGCAAGCAGCGCGAGTCCGACGCCGTCGTCAAAAAGGTTCTCGGGGCTACCCGCGGCGACATTCTGCGCAGCTTCGTCACCGAATATGCGGTGCTTGGCGTCTTTTCTTCGCTCATCGCAACGATCGTCGGCGTCTTTGGTGCCTGGGTGATCACCAAGAGCGGATTGGAAGTCGATTTCAGCGCGGATCCGGTGCTGATCTTCTTCGTGGTCGTCGGGGCTGTGCTGCTGACACTTGCGGCGGGCGCCATCACCACCTGGCGGGCCCTGTCGACACCGCCCGCGCGCTTCCTCAGGACGATTGGCTGACCGCGGCCGAGTTCAGATCCGATCGCCGGTCTGGGTGTCGAAGAAGCACATGTGGCTCGTGTCGACTGAAAAGCCCATTTCCGAGTGGCTAAGGTGCGCGCGCCCCGAAAGGCGTGCGGTTGCTACCGTTTCGCCGAGCTTGAAGCTGACGAAATTGTCGGAGCCCGTATGTTCGAGGCTGATCGGCGTTACCTTCAACTCCCCGCCAATGCTGAAATCCTCGGGCCGGATACCGACGATGATCGATGAACGCGCGCTGACCTTGTCCGCGAGGCCCGGCACGTGCACCACCTGGTCGTTGCCGAACTTCACCGCGCTGCTGTCTGGGTCGGTCGACGCCGCAATAAGGTTCATCGGCGGCGAGCCCATGAAATCGGCTACGAACGTGGTTTGCGGCGAATTGTAGATTTCGTCCGGCGTGCCGACTTGCTGCACGATGCCGTCCTTCAGGACGACGATCTTTGTCGCCAGCGTCATCGCCTCGATCTGGTCGTGGGTGACGTAAACGATTGACGTTCCGGTCGTTTCGTGAAGTTTCTTGATTTCGCCCCGCATTTCCACGCGCAGCTTGGCGTCGAGGTTGGAGAGGGGCTCATCGAAGAGGAAGAGCGCCGGATCACGGACCAGCGCACGGCCCATGGCAACGCGCTGGCGCTGGCCGCCCGATAGCTGGCTCGGCCGCCGATCAAGCAGGTGGTCGATCTGCAGAAGCCGCGCGACGTCGCCCGTCCGCTGATTGATTTCGGTTTGCGGCACGTGGCGGATGCGCATGCCGAATCCGATATTCTCGCCTACACTCATGGTCGGATAAAGCGCATAGGACTGGAAAACCATCGCTATGTCGCGGTCCTTTGGCGGGATCTGGGTCACGTCGCGACCATTGATTTCAATCGTTCCGGCCGTCACGTCCTCCAGCCCGGCGATGCAGTTGAGAAGGGTGGATTTCCCGCACCCGGAAGGCCCGACAAGCACGAGAAACTCGCCCTTTTCGATCGAAACGCTGATGTCTTTCAGGATTTCGACCGAGCCGTAGCTTTTAAAAAGCGACTTGATGGAGAGCGCTGTCGTCATGCCGTTTGTCCTTGAACCTGCTTGGATAATGGGGAAGGGCCGGTCGATTGCCGCACGATCAGCTCCGCCTCCTCGGTGACCTGCAACCCAGCAAGATTGTCACCATTGAGCAGGCCCTGCAAGATATCGGCCAGCGGCCGGCAGGCGTCGCGGAGCGGGGAGAAAGTCACCGTCAGAGCGGGATCAAAACCCATGGCATGTACCTGCGGCGGGGCGTCGTCGTGCGCGATCACCGAAACGTCGGCCGGAATGTTCAGCCCCTTGTCGCGGATGGCCCGCATCGCGCCCGCGGCGATGATCGTCGAGGAACAGGCGATGCCGGTTGGCCGGGCGTTCTCAGGTTCGCTGAGCGCTGCCAGAGCTTGCATGTATCCATAGGTCTCGGTCATGCGCCCGTGACGCACCGTTCCGAACACGGGCGACGAGCCGAAATCGCGAAGCGCCTGTTCGAACCCGCGCCGGCGCTCAAATGAAAAGTGCACGTCCTCGGGTCCGTTGAGGAAACACAGCTGGCGGTGCCCCAGGTCGATCAGGAGCTTGGCCGCGTCGTAGCCAACCCGGAAATTGTCGATGTCGAAAAAGGCATAGTCCGGCGCCGGACTGGCGTCGCGGCCGTGAACCACGAACGGAACGCCATCGGACCTGAGAAATTCGATGCGCGGGTCTGAAAGCTTGGGATTGGTCACGATGAAGCCATCCACCGCCTGCTTGCCCACCAGCCGGCGGAATGGCTCAACTTCGTCTTCGAGCACCGGCGCGTGAAAAACAAGGTCGAGATCGAGCTCGGTCAAGCGGCGGGAAAGGCCCGTCATCACGTCATAAAAGGTCGGATCGAACGACTGGTCGGGCGAGGGGGGCAGCACCAGTCCGATCATGCCCGACCGGCCGGTTGCGAGCTTTTTGGCAAGCTGGTTGGGGCGGTAATTGAGCCGTCGCGCCGTGTCCTCAACCAGAAGGCGCGTGCGCGCCGAGACTTCGGGATAGCCGTTCAGCGCCCGGCTGACCGTTGCCGGCGACAGGTGCAGCTTCTCGCTGATCTGTTTGATCGTGACCACCGGCTCCCCCTAAACCGCTTTGAAAAACTAGGCGAGTTTTTCACATCTGACAAGCATTGCGCCCGGAAAACGGGTAGTTTCACGATTTTCAAAGCGGTTTAACTTTCCGAAATGATGTGGTAAGTCCAATCTTGGAGGATGGAGGTTTCCTGTCGAGACGCGCGATAGTGCCGACAGGGCTCGTTCGGCCTCCAACAGCCTGACATGCGACATTGCCGCTGTTGGGCTTGACTTTGTCACATTGCTGTTCTTGCGTTCGGGATAGGCCCGAACGGCGTCCCGCGTGGCGCGCTGCCGCGGGGACCAACATGTCAATCAATGGGAGGATCAGACATGAAATCCTTGAAAGCCCTGACGGCGTTTTTGATGCTGTCAGCATCGACTTCCGGCGCCTTCGCTCTTGAAGACGGCGTCATCACCATCTGGATGCAGGATCGCGATCCTGACCAGCTCAAGATGGTCACCGACAAATTTACCGCTGATCTTGGTATCGATGTCGTCATCGAAAATGTCAGCGAACTGACCGACAAGTTCCAGCAAGCCGCTGCAACTGGCGACGGTCCCGACATCGTCCTTTGGGCGCACGACCGGTTCGGCGAGTGGGCCAATGGCGGCCTGATTTCGCCGGTCACCCCGAGCCAGGAAGTTACCGACGGCATCATCGACACCGCTTGGGACGCTGTCTCGTTCGGTGGCAAGGTCTGGGGCTACCCCGTGGCCGTCGAGGCGATCGGCCTCGTCTACAACACCGACCTGATATCGACCCCGCCGGCTTCGTTCGAAGACATCCAGAACATGACCGTGCCTGATGGCGTGTCGAAGATCCTCTGGGACTACAACAACACCTACTTCACCTTCCCGATGATGATGGCCAATGGCGGTTTCGCCTTCCAGAAGGTCGACGGGAACTATGACGGCAAGAATACCGGCGTGAACAATGAAGGTTCGATGATGGGTGGTCATGCCCTGCGTGCCCTCTTCGACGAAGGCGTGCTGCCGACTGGCGTCGACTACGGCGTCATGGATGGTGCGATGGCCAAAGGCGAAGTCGCCATGATCATCAACGGCCCCTGGTCGTGGAAGGCCTATGCCGATGCCGGCATCAACATCGCCGTGGCGCCGCTGCCGACGGTCGATGGCAAGCCCGCCAAGCCGTTCCTCGGCGTTCAAGCCTGGGCCATCAATGCCGCCTCGCCAAACAAGGATCTGGCGACCGAATTGCTGGAAAACTACATCCTGTCCGACGATGGCCTCTCGACCTGGAATGAAAAAGGCGCCCTTGGCGTTCTCGTCGACAAGTCGGCCGGTGCCGACCAGTCCGACCCGAAGATCCAGGCAACCATGGCCAATGCCCAGATCGGCGTTCCGATGCCGTCCAACCCGGAAATGGGTGCATTCTGGTCCGCCATGGAGCCGGCTCTTGGCAACATCACCAGCGGCGCAACTTCGGTTGAAGATGCGCTCAACGATGCGGCCAAGCGCATCCTCGGCGAATAACCACTTCTGCAAAGGGGCCGCTTTGGCGGCCCCTTTCACGTTCGGCTTGGAGGGGGAATGAGCCAGACGCAGACCGCGCCGATGGAGGCAACCGGCATTTCGCCGTTCGGCATTCTCGCAAAGGCTGGTGTCGTGGCGGTGACGCTCGTTGGTCTCTTTGCGGCCTGGTCCGTCTACATCATCGGCCAGCCACTCTTCGGACTTTTCCTGCTCGCGGCCGCGCTCTTCTTCTTCTTCATTTACGGCTTTCGCCGTTACTATTTCGCCCGCTTCATCTATCCTGGCGCGGCGGCGATCCTGCTCTTTATCGCCTTTCCCATCATCTACACGATCTATCTTGGCTTCACGAACTACAGTTCGCAGAACCTGCTGACCTTCGAGCGGGCCAAGGAGGTCATTCTCTCGGGCCGCATCGTCGATCAGGCAACCAAGCGGCCCTTTGCCATTGTGGTCGAGGGCGGAACCTATAGGATTTTCCTGCCCGAGGGAGATGCGGGGTTCCTCACCGAACCGCTCGCGCTCGATGGCTCAGCTGTCACGGTCAACGCAGTAGCGGTCGATAGCCCTCCCGCCGAAACCATGGCGATGCGCGATGCCATCAAACTGCGCGACGGGCTCGGCGCCGTGCAGATCGTCTTGCCCGATGGAACAAGCCTCAAATCGGCGGGCTTGCGCGAATTTGCCTCCGTAGAGCCCGAATATGTCCTTCTCGACGGTGACCGGATGCGCGACAACGCCACCGGCGACATTCTCGAACCGGATCAGACTCGCGGATTTTACGTTCGCCCCGATGGCACGCTCGTTCCGCCCGGATGGCGGGTCAATATCGGTTGGGCAAACTTCGAGCGGATATTCACTTCCGCCGGCATACGTGCGCCGATGCTTGGCATTTTCACCTGGACGCTGATCTTCGCTGCCGGCTCTGTCGGGCTGACATTTGCCCTCGGACTTGTGCTGGCCTCGGTTCTCCAGTGGGAGCATCTGCGCTTCAAGGCCATCTACCGGGTCCTGCTGATCCTGCCCTACGCCGTGCCGGCCTTTATCTCGATCCTCGTTTTCCGCGGGCTCTTCAACCAGAATTTCGGCGAGATCAACTTGATCCTTCAGACGCTTTTCGGTGTCCGCCCGGAATGGTTCACCAACGGCACATTGGCCAGAACCATGATCCTTATCGTCAATGTCTGGCTCGGCTACCCCTACATGATGCTGCTCTCGATGGGCTTCCTTCAGGCGGTGCCAGTCGAACAGAAGAAGGCGGCCGTTCTCGAGGGCGCCTCGGCTTCGCGCGTCTTCTTCACCATCACACTGCCGCAGATCCTGCCGCCCTTCCTGCCTCTGCTGCTCGCCTCGTTCGCCTTCAACTTCAATAATATCGTCCTGATCCTGCTTCTGACGCAGGGCGGACCGGACATTCCGGGTACGATCATTCCCGCGGGCCAGACGGATATCCTGGGCTCCTTCACCTTCCGCATGGCGTTCCAGGATTCCGCCCAGCAGTTCGGACTTGCCGGGGCCATCACCCTGATCATTTTCCTGATCGTCACCGTTCTCGCCTATGCCAACTTCGTGGCCATGCGCCGCGCGGCCAACCGGGGAGCGAGCCAATGATCGTCGAGGACAAGCGCAACCTGACGCTCAAGAAGGTCGCGGCCCACGGTTTTCTGATCGTCTTTCTCATCATCATCATGTTTCCATTCCTCATGGTGGTGTCGATCTCGTTCCGGCAGGGCAACTTCACCATCGGCTCGCTCATCCCCGAGCATCCGACGCTCGAGCACTGGTACCTTGCGTTTGGACTCGATTTTACGCGGCCCGACGGAACCGTCATTTCGCCGCCCTATCCGGTGATGCTCTGGATGTTCAATTCCATCAAGATCGCCCTGATTTCGTCGCTTGGCTGTCTGGTCATTGCGACCATTTCCGCCTATGCGCTGAGCCGTATCCGCTTCCGCGGCCGCGCCGCGTTCCTCGATTCGCTGTTCGTGATCCAGATGTTCCCAACCACGCTGGCCCTGATCGCGCTCTATGCGGTGTTCGATGCCATGGGCGATATTTCGCCCATCATCGGCATCGACAGCCATGTCAGCCTGATCGTCATCTACCTGAGCTGGGTCACGCTTCACATCTGGACTCTGAAGGGCTATTTCGACTCCATCGATCCCGCCATGGACAAGGCCGCCGCCATCGACGGTGCCACCCCCTGGCAGACGTTCCGCCACGTCTTCCTGCCGCTGGCTGTGCCGATGATGTCGGTGGTGTTCGTCCTCGTCTTCATCTCGGTGATCAACGATTATCCGATCGCCTCGATCCTTTTGCGCAACGAGAACAACCTCACGCTGGCCACCGGATCGCGACTCTACCTCAATGAATTCCGTTACCTCTGGGGCGACTTTGCCGCCGCCGCTATTTTGTCGGGCGTGCCGATCACCGTCGTCTTCCTCATCGCCCAGCGCTACCTGGTCGCCGGCCTCAGTGAAGGTTCGGTCAAGGGCTGACCCATGCGCCGCCCTCTCCAAACCATACTTGCCGCGCTTGCCATCGCGGCAGGGTTTGCCGCGCCGGCCGCCGCCATCGACTGGATTGCCGAAATCGGCACCTACAAGCTCGAAGCTGCGAGCCTTTTTCGCCTGCGAGACCAACTCGGACCGGATCTTTTCAGGGCACTCGGCGCGGTCCGCAATCAGGCCTTCGCAGACGAGAATGATCTACAATCCGCCCTGCAGGCCGCCGCGCCCCAACTCAATTCCGAGCAACTCACGCTTCTGACGGATGCCGCCCGGCAAAATACCGGCCGCATCGGCATCGAGGAGCGGGGCGTGAACATGTTCACCGTTTATGCGGCGGGTGCGGACCTGCCTGCGGAAACGCCTTTCGCAGCCCGGTCCTGGCTCCCCGAACTTCCCGGCGAAGCGCCCACTGCTGGTCTCACCTGGATCAACGCCGACGCATGCGTTCAGGTAATGCAAAAGGGCGAAACGCTCTTCTCCTTTTGCGATCCCGCCATTTCGGGCAGCAAGACCAGCGTCACCGTCCGGTTCGATGCGCGCCACGTTTACGGCCTCGGCCAGCACTTCGCCAATGCCGGCAGCACCGTTGCCAACCGGCTGGGCCAATCGGTTGACGGCACTAACGCAATGACCGGCTTCAACGGTGGCGCCAACGGCAACACGCTGATTCCCATCGCCTATTTCGACGCACCGCATCCATTCGCATTGCTGCTCGATAACCGCTACCCGCAGGACTGGAAATTCACTGGTGACAGAGTTGCGATCAGCTCTGACGATGGTGTCTTCGATCTTCACGTCCTGACCGGCGAGACGCTGGCCGATATCCGCCGCCGCTTCATGGACCTCAGCGGCCACCCGCCGGTTCCGCCCAAGGCGTTTTTCGGTCTCTGGCTTTCTGAATACGGTTTCGACAATTGGGCGGAGGTCGAAGGCAAGCTCGCCACACTCAAGGAAAACCACTTCCCGATGTCCGGCGTAGTACTCGACCTGCAATGGTTCGGCGGCATCCGGTCCAATTCGGCGAGTTCCGAAATGGGCAGCCTGACCTGGGACGAAAGCGCCTTTCCCGATCCGGCCGGACACATCGCCGATCTGTCCAGGCGCGGCATCGGCACCATGCTGATCGAGGAAAGCTACATCTCGTCGGGGCTTCAGTCCTATTCGGACCTCGACGAGCGGGGCTATCTGATCCACGACGCTGACGGAAGATCTCTTGACGTCGGACCAGGCGGCTACTGGTGGGGCAGGGGGTCGATGATCGACTGGATCAATCCCGCCGCCGGCGCCTATTGGCACGACACGCGCCGCGTGCCCCTGATTTCGGA
Source organism: Hyphomicrobiaceae bacterium (assembly GCA_020638095.1). Lineage (GTDB taxonomy): Bacteria > Pseudomonadota > Alphaproteobacteria > Rhizobiales > Devosiaceae > JACKJF01. Next base: position 110,267 of record JACKJF010000004.1, read on the forward strand.
TGGCGTCATCGGTCATTGGACCGACCTCGGCGAACCCGAAATATTTAATGCTGCCGCGCGTTATGGCCCGAACAGCGAAACCCATCTGGCGATCCACAATTCCTACAATCTCGAATGGCTGCAATCGATCGCCGACGGCTATGTCCGAACCGACCCCGACCAGCGCAATTTCATGATGTCGCGAAGCGGCGGCATGGGGCTGCAGGCTCTTGGTGCTGCAATGTGGTCTGGAGATACGGGATCCGACTTCGGTTCGCTCGCTGCCCAGATGGCCGAAGCGACCCACATGATGTGGTCCGGCATCGACTATTACGGTTCAGACATCGGCGGGTTCCACCGCTCGGCGCTTTCATCCTATCCCCGCGATTTACGCCATGATGAGGCGATGAACGAGCTCTATTCCGAGTGGCTGGCCTATTCCGCGCTCTTCGAGGTGCCGGTCCGTCCGCACACCGAAAATCTCTGCAATTGCAAGGAAACGGCACCTGATCGCATCGGCGATATCGAGGCCAACCGGACCAATCTCGAGCTCCGCTATTCCATGCTGCCCTACTACTACTCGCTGGCCCACCGCGCGTGGGCGACGGGCGAACCACTGTTCCCCGCACTCGATTATCTCTATCCCGATGACCCGGCGGCAGCCGGCCTCGGGTACGAAAGGATGATTGGCGACTTTCTGATCGGCGCCGCCATCGCACGCTACGGCGATCAAACGGTGCCGGTCTACCTGCCCGAGTTCGACTGGTACGACTTCCGCACCGGCGCGCTTGTCAGCCACGGTGGCGAATGGATCGACGCGCCGGCCCGGCAAAACGGTCACATCAGCCTGCCGCTCTATGCGCGTTCGGGTGCGCTGGTGCCGGTCATCGATGGCGGCAACCTGGTGCTGAAAGTGTTTGGCGTCGGCGCCGGCGCGTTCGACATCATCGACGACGATGGGACGACCAATGCCTATAAGAACGGCGACGTCAGCCAAATCCACGTCCGCATGCAGGGTGCGGAGATCAGTATCGATCAGAGCCAGGCCACCGGCGCCATTCTGACGAAACTGATCTGGACCCTTCCGCCAGGCGCCCACCCGGCCTCTGTCCTGATCAACGGCAACAGGGTCTCCGTCGACGCGACTGCGTCGGAGATTACCCTCGACCTGCCTGCAAACGAACACCTTCGCGTTGAGTTCAGTCTTTAGTTTGAAGGCCACACAAAAAAGTGATCGGCAAATTTGGTAGCGGGTGCCAACGCGGGCGGGTTTTCGTTCACCCGTATTTAGCGACACAAAAGCCCCGGCGGCCCGGGCCATTTGAGGCACTTTCCAGCAACAAATTCCGACAGCTTTCACGTCGTCTGCGACGCAACTTGCGGCCAGGACATGTGTCCTCCGTATGGCTACGGATGTCTCGGTTCCTTGCAGGGATCATATTGGGGCAAGTACTGATTTAGCCCTTTTTTGCCGTCATGAACTTCGCCGGTGCATCCGCACTGTCCGAATTGCAGGTCGACCGGATCGATCAGTTTTTGGGCTGTCTCAAAAAGCTGAGCGCGCGGGAACGGACAGTATTTCGCTGCCTTCTCGAAGCCGAATCCACCCGCGAAATATCCGAACGGCTTGGCATTTCCGAGCGCACAGTTGAAAGCCATCGCGAGAAAGTCATTCAGAAATTTGGCGTCCGGAACAGCCTTGAACTCGCCGCCATGGTGGTCCGTGCTTTTGTCGGCGACCGCATTGCCCGCTGTCCGGATTGGGTGGCCTTTCTTTGTGAATGATTGGCAGTCACGCGCCTCATGCCTGCACTAAGTAGAAATACGGACAAAGTGGCCCAAAAAGCCCACCACAGGGCCACCAATTAACTAAAATGCGAATCAAGGCGAAGCAGTCCGTATCCCTACGGATGATTTGGCCTGTCAATTTCGATTTAGTGACTGTTAACGAAAAGTTAAAATCGACAGATATCCTGCCGGTACTTTGATCGTGTTGAACCGCTTACGGGGGCGCGTAGGCCTGAGTTAGAAGTTGTTTTGAGTGTATTGACCAAAGCGCCAAGCCCGCGACCGGGCTGACAGCTCACCGCAACTTCCGATGGCCGACAAACCTCCAGAGCTTGCTGACGGAGGAAGTCATGGCGACCATTTACGTTGATATCTCTTATGCCGGTGGAACGAGCGACGGCTCGCTGACCGATCCCTACACGTCCATACAGGACGCGATCAACAGCGCCAGCAACGGCGACACGATCGAGGTTGCGGCCGGGACCTACGTCGAAAACCTCGTGATTGACAAGGAAGTCACCATCAACGGCGCCAATGCCGGTGTCGACGGTGCCGACCCCCGCGGACCGGAAACGACGATAGTCGCAACGTCAGGCGACACCATTCTGGTCGAGGCCGACAATATCGTCATCAACGGCATCGAGGCCATCAACGATGGCGGCGACGATGTCATCTCCAATTACACCGGTAGCGCAAACGCGATCGACAACCTGACGATCACCAATTCGGTCATTCACTTCACGCACCCCGACGCCTGGGGCATCACCCTTTACAATTCGCCGGACAATTCCGCCACTTTTGCCCATATCACCAACAACAAGATCACCGGCGTTCTGCCTCCTGACAACAGCGCGACCACGCGCGGTATCCTGCTTTACAACAACGCCTATGCGGAGGTGACCGGCAACACGATCAGCGACGTTCAGATCGCCATCCAGACAGGCAATTTCAGCAATGCGAACACCGCGCTCGACATTCCGGAAATTTCCGGAAACACGATCGAAGCCAACCTGATCGGCATTTATCACAACCTCCACTATGGGGCCGCGACCGACTGGGCGATCGCCAACAACGATATCACAGGCACGACCTATGCCCACGACACCGAAGGCGGGTCCGGTATTCGCATTATGTCGTTGGGAACGGGTGTATCCGCGACGGTAACCGACAACGACGTGTCTGGTTTCAATTCCGGCTACCTCATCTGGAACAACGATGACGGCGCCTTGGTCCAGGGTGGAACCTCAAGCAATAACGTCTACGGCATTTCCGCCATTGACCACCACCCGACCTTTGGGCCGGCAAACGCCGGCGCCTCCGATGATTTTGCCTTCGATGGGGTCAACTTCTCGGGCAACGACGCCGATCTCTTTGTTGAAAACACCGAACTGTCGGCGCAGGGCACGTCGAACTTTTCGACCATCATTCAGGAAGGCGGCACGTTCGACGCCGGCACCAATTCCGCACCGACGGTCATCTACGCGACCTCGCTGGACGACAACATCGTCGCCATTGCCGGCAATCAGAATGTGGACGGCTTCGACGGCGTAGACACTTACGACTTCAGCGTGGCCAACCCCGCTGGCGGCGCTTACGCTGATCTGCAGTCGGGCGTGTCCTTTTCGGCCAATACTGGCATCGACACGCTCAGTCATATCGAGAACCTGCGTGGATCGGACGGTAACGACGAATTCCACGGTGACAGCGGCGACAATACGTTCTTCGCCTCGGCTGGTGTCGATGATGTAGACGGCCGTGGCGGTTCCGACACGTTTGACGCCAGCGACGCCGCATCCAGCCTGCTGGTCGATCTGAATGGCGGGCACGTCTTCGGTGCCAACACGGCGACGTTGACGAGCATCGAAAACGCCAACACTGGCTCGGCCGACGACGTCATCGTCGGATCGACCGCAGACAATTCCGTCGACGGTGGAGCCGGCATCGACAACGTCATCGAGACGTCGAACTACGCGGACGCGACCATCGCTTATGATGGCACCCACTTCACCGTCACGACTGCGACCGGTGGCACCGACACGCTTTCCAACGTGGAAAAAGTGACGTTCAATGACGCAACAGTGTGGCTGGTGTCCGACGCGGCTGAACTGACGACGGCACTCGCGAACGCCGCCGCCGGTGATACAATCAAGCTTGCCGACGGCACCTACGAAGGCAATTTCACGATTGCCACCGACGGTATCACCCTCGAATCCGTCAGCGGTAATGCTGCCGACGTCATCATCAAGGGCCAGTTCAAGGCGCTCAACGGCATCAGCGACGCGACGCCCTTGAATGAATGGATCGGGACTGCCACCGCCTACACCACAACCCCGCCGGGATTTGTCGTGAGCGGCGATTCCGTCACGATCAAGAACCTGACGATCACCGAGTTTCGGACGGGCATCGATCTTCAAAGCAATGATGGCCTGACCATCGATGGTGTCGTCTTCGACGAGAACATCCACTCGATCTATAAGGAAAACGGCTCCGCCGAAGTTACCAACTTCACGCTCGAGAACAGCGCCTTCACCAACAGTTATCACGGCTTGATCGTCAACGCCGATCCCAGCGGCGCCGGTTCGTTCGACAATGTAACGCTCGACAACGTCTCGTTCACCCACATGACCGAGAAGGGCATCTACGTTGAACAACTGTCCAACGCCGATTTCGGCGACCTTACCATGACCGATGTCGGCCAATTCGGCCGTGGCGATGCGTTCGGAACCATCGGGCAGTGGGGCACAGGCATCGACGTCAACGTCAAATACGGCGATTTCGCCAACGTTTCGATCCACGACTTTCAATTTACCGACGTTGGGCTGTCGGATGGAGGCGGCAGTCCGCATCTTGGCGGTGGCGCCATTTCGGTGAAGGCGCGCGACGACGGCGGCTACGCCTCAAATCCGGCGACCCTCGACAATGTCAGCATCACCAACGGGACGATCGACGGAGATTCGACCGGCATCCGCATCGGCGAGCCGGGCAAAACCACGGCCGGTCCGAGCAATGTCGACATTGAAAACATTGCCAACCACTCAACGGCCGCCGATGCGTGGGCGTATGACAACCAGACCACAACCCCGCTTGACGTCGTTCTAACCTCTGGCGACGACGTGGCGGCCGTCAAGTCGTCGGCGACCGGTTCGGTCCACTTCGAGGGTGGCAACGGCGCCGACCACCTGGCCGGTGGCAATTCCAGTGACTCGTTCGACGGTGGCTCGGGCGACGACTCGATCGACGGTGGCGCCGGGATCGACAACGTCATCGAGACGTCGGACTATGCCGATGCGACCATCGCTTATGATGGCATTCACTTCACGGTATCGACGCCCACAGGCGGCACCGACACGCTTTCCAACGTCGAAAAAGTGTCGTTCAACGACGCGACGGTTTGGCTTGCCGATGACGCGGCCGGGTTGGTCCAGGCGCTTGCGAACGCCGGTGTCGGCGACATCATTCAGCTGGCGCCGGGGACCTACAACTTGACGTCTCAGCTCAACATCACTCAAGGCGTTACGATTCTGGGCGCAGGTGAGGCGCAGACCACTCTCGTCGCCGCGAGCTCCGCATACGGCATTTACATCACTGGCGACGACGTTTCGATCAGCGACCTCAGCGTCGACGCCCACGCGGTCACCTACTACGGTATCAAGGTCAATCCGGCCAACGCGGCCAGCCCGACCGATTCGGTGGACAATTTCTCGCTCGATCACGTCACGGTCACTGGTGCGGGAAGGTCGGAAATCGACCTGAACGGTGTCGACAATTCGTCCCTCTCCAATGTGACCGCCGATGGCGATGGCACGGCGGGCGTCGGCATCGCGCTGACCGATTCCACCCACATCACCCTCGAAAACGTCACCACAATGGACAATGGCTGGGGGTCGATCGGGCTCTATTCCGCGGGCAACTACTGGGAACCGGGCACCAACCATGTCAGCTTCTCCGGAACTTATTCCCACAATGAAGCGACGGGAATTTACGCCGAAGAAGAAAACGGCTCTGCCGTAAGTGACATCAATTTCGGCAATACCGGGGTTACGGAAATCTATGCGGTCACCAACGACAGCTTCCGTGGTCCGGACAGCCCGCACTTCACATTTTTCTTCGACAATCAGGCTGATGCCCTGGCGTTCGCCAAGGACGGTCTCGACGACACTGTACACAGCATAGACTACGGCATGGACTCCGTCGTCACCGGCCCGCTTTCACCGACCGGGGTGAACGCTGAGAACGGCCACACATTTCATGTCGGCGCGGGCATGTCCCTGCAAGAAGCGGTGGACCACGCCGTTGATGGCGACACGATCATCATCGAAGACAATGTCACGATCACCGAACAGGTGACCATCAACGGCTTCACCAACCTGACCATCATGGGTGCGGGCGACGGTTCCCTGATCCACGCGCCGGCCGTTCCTGTTGTGAACAACAGCGGCGTCGGCGGTCTCAACGTGGCCGCAGTCATCGCCGTGATCAACAGCACGGGCGTCACGATTGAAGACATCAAGGTCGACGCCGGTGGTGTTGGAGACGCGATCGGCGGCACCGAGTTTTCCGGCATCTATTTCGGAAATGCGGGCGGGACGGTCGACGGTGTTACCGTGACCGGCGTGCGTGACGACTATGGCACTGACGGACACGTGAAGGGCAGCCAGCAGGGCCGCGCCATTTACGTCCGCGACTTCATCGACGATCAAGCTGTCATTCTGACCAACAACACCGTCGACGATTTCCAGAAGAATGGCATCGACGTCCGTGGCGATCATGTGACAGCTACCATTATCGGTAACATGATCACCGGTGACGGCCTGATCCCGGGCGACGGCGCCATGGCTCAGAACGGCATTGTGTTCGGCTTCGGCGCAAGCGGTCTGATCAACAACAACACGATCTCGGAGGTCGGCAATAACCGCTCCGACATGGATGGCGCGACCGGAATACTTGTCTACCAGGGCGGTGGCGGCATCACGGTTTCCAACAACCACGTGTCCGGCGCAACCGACGGTGTCGGGGGCTTCCTCGACTCGGTGACGAACGGGATCTACGTCTACGCGACTGATGGCGTGGACGTTTCAGGAAATACCGTTTCCGGCACGGAATTCGGTCTCGGCGCCTCCGGCAATGTCGATGGTTTGACCCAGACTGTTGCCAACAACTTTGCATCAATCGAGAGTTACAGCGTCGATATCGACGCCTCGGGCAACGATAGCGGTGGCACGATCGACGGTTCGTCCGGTGATGACCACGTTATTGGCTCTGACCACGGAGACACGATCAACGGATTTGCTGGTGACGACAATATCGAGGGCGGTGCCCTTGACGATGTCATCAATGGCGGCGACGGCAGCGACATGATCGATGGCGGTGGCGGCAGCGATACCGTCGTGCTCGACGGCAGCTTCGCCAACTACACGATCGCAGGTAACGGGGGTACCTACACGGTCGTTTCGGGAGCCGATACCGACGTTTTGACCCATATTGAGAAGATCAAGATCAATGGTGTCACCGTCAACGCCGACGACGCGCGCACCAATATCGGGATTGCGATCAACTCGATCATCGATCCGGAAACGGGTTCGACCATATCTGTCGATGAAAACAGTGCCACGGGCACTGCAGTGGCAACGGTGAACGTCACCAACAGCCAGACGGCATTGGGTGATACCACGACGTTCGAGCTGCGTGAAACCGGCGGCGGCGCCTTTACTGGGCCGTTCAGCATCGATTCCTCGGGTAACATCACGGTCACCGGCGCGCTCGATTTCGAAACGACGACGTCCTACGCACTCAAGGTCGCCGTGGTCGACTCACATGGCAATGAGACGGTTCAGGCAATCACCATCAATGTGGCCGACGTGAATGAGGCCCCCAATGGCGGTGTCGGAGGTCTCGAAACCCAAACGGCGTCGCTTCAGGCCGGGTTGACGCAGGCAAAGCTTGGTCTTGGTGCCTTGGGTGATCCTGATCCAAACGACACGTTGACATATACGATAGATACCCTTCCAACCCATGGCACCGTTTTCCTGAACGGAACGGCGTTAACCGGTGGCGAGGCACTGACCGAGGCCGAGTTTCAGGCCCTGACGTACTCGGCAAAGGATACGGCGTCCACGGAAGCGCTCGTTATTTCCGTCTCCGATGGCACAAACGTCACACCGATTAACGTAACCATCAACGTGACCGCGCCCACCAATGATCGTCTCAACGGCAACAATCAGGCGAACCGGCTTGATGGTGGCGCTGGCGACGACATACTCAAGGGCCGGAACGGCAGCGATACGCTGATTGGCGGATCTGGCGATGACAACCTGAAGGGCGGAAAAGGCAGCGACATTCTGATTGCCGGCAAGGGCACCGACACGCTCACCGGCGGTCAGAATGATGACACGTTCACGTTCGGGAAATTCCAGAACAAGAACACCATCACCGACTTCCAGAACGGGCTCGACAAGATCGACCTGTCTGCCTTCGGATTTGCGACCAAGGCCGATGCCAAAGCCGCGTTCCAGGAAGTTGGCACGACCCACGACAATGTCGTGAAATTCGTCCAGAATGGCACGACGATTATCGTCAAAGGCATCGACCTTCACGACGTTTCGAACGGCGACCTGATCATCTGATCCCGTTCAGTCTGAGAATGCCTCAACGCCCCAGCCTCTGCGCCGGGGCGTTTGCATTCGAGTTGGCGTTGCCAAATCAATGCCGGACCACCGGAAGTGTGAACGTCCATGCGCAAAGTTTAGCCGTCTGACCCTGCCTTGCGCCGAATTCTTACCAGATCTTCGGCTTTGCCCGTGTTAAGCGATTAACCCGGCGGGTAAGACTTTGCAGGTGTTCTTAGCCGGTCGTTCACGTTACCGAATGCCTCTGCGTCTCGCCCGCTACCATGCCCGGAACCCGGTGCGCGCGCTGATTTCGATATCCGCACGGCGGCTGATTTACCTTCAGCCTCCCAAACGCGGGGCCGTTCGCAGTACTAGGTAACACTTCTCACCAAATGCCTGAGCAACAGGATCAACCGGAAGTTAGACCGAAGGGTCAACGGCCGGTTAAGGCGCGCACGACATTTACGCAAAATATACCTCGCATGGTGACGTCGCGTTATTTTTGAGAAAACCAGTCTTTAACCAATAAATGTCGAGTTAAGGCTGAGTAATTAACAAAGGAAATTCGCCAAAATTAATCATGTGATTTAACAGCGATTTTGATCGCTTCCCGTAAAACTGCATTCAATGGGGAAGCGAACAAATGACTACCGAAGATTTAGCAAATAATGCTTCAGATCTGAGCGTCGCAATACAAAGCCAGGCACTGGTTTTGCCCGCCCATTCAAGCTTGAGCGGCGCTCAGTTCTGGAGTCTCCAAGTCGGCGGCATGGGATCCGCAAGATTTCAAAGCGCCTGGGATTATGCGACCGGCGCCGGAATTACGGTTGGCCTGGTCGATGAAGGCGTGAACTACACCCACCTCGATCTTGTCGACAGTTACAACAGCGATATCGACTTCGATCCGCAAGACGCTGACGGCCTTTGGGACGCAATGCCCGACGACCTGGCCCAGCAGCACGGCACCGAGGTGGCGGGCATCATCGCCGGATCGATTTACAACTCAATCGGCACCTTCGGCGCGGCGCCCGACGCGACTATTTCGGCCTCGTACCTTCGTTACGGCTCGACGGTAAACATGAGCGACATCGTCGCCGATGTCGCGCACCAGACCCAATATGACGTGTCAAACAACTCCTGGGGGTTCACCACCGCCTTCGCCGACAATTTCAACACCGCCGGCTTCGCGGCGCTTGAGGCCGCCATCGAAGCCAACGCGGAAACCGGACGCGACGGCCTCGGCACCTCCTTTGTTGTCGCAGCGGGCAACTCGAAATTCCTCGTTGATGGCGAGAATGCCGGCGGTGACGCCAATTTCCACAATCTCTCCAATTCCCGTTTTGCCATCGCTGTCGGCGCTCACGACGCCAACGGCAATGCTGCCTTCTTTTCCAATCCCGGCACCAACGTGCTGATTTCCGCCCCCGGCGTTGCGCTGGTCACCACCAGCGGCAACGGTAGCGGATCGACGGAATCGAGCTACGTTTCGGGCACTTCGTTTGCCGCTCCCATGGTCAGCGCCGCCATCGCGCTCATGCTCGAAGTCAATCCCGATCTCGGCTATCGCGACATTCAGGAAATCCTCGCCATCACCGCTCGCACGGGCATTGATCTCAATGGCGCCGAGAATGGCGCCGGCAATGTCAATGGCGGCGGGCTCTATTTTTCGCGCGACATCGGCTTCGGCGCCCTCGACGCCGAGGCCGCTGTTCACCTTGCGTCAGTCTGGTCGGCAACATCGACGGCTGCCAACGAAGAACACCTTGGTGGCGCGTTCGATTTGCCCGGCAGCGCGGATACCAGCCATCAGGAACTGACCCTCGACCTCACGCCGGAAACGCTCGACAAGTTCTCGACCGATTTCGTTGAATTGACCCTCAACGTTCAGGACGCCGATCTGAAAAAGCTACGGATCGAACTCATTTCGCCGGATGGCACGCACTCGTTGATCGCGCCGAATCTCAATGCCGCAAGCAACGGCACGACCGCGCTGAACTTCACCTTTTCGTCGGTCGCCCATTGGGGTGAAAACCCATTCGGCACCTGGACGCTGGTTCTGTCACATCCGACCGCCTCGGATTCCTTTTCCATTCTCGGTGCTTCACTCGACGTCTACGGCGACTATGAAGGCGCCAACGACGATTACTTCTTCACCTCGTCTTTCGCGACGCTCGCCGCCGCAAACGCTGATCGGACCACCATCACCGACGTCGATGGCGGTGAGGACACGCTGAATTTCGCGGCCGCCGGCAGTGGCGTGGTTCTGGACATGAATTCAGGCGCTTCCAGCCGACTTCAGGGTGTTGATTTTACCCTGAACGGAGACTTTGAAGACGCAATCGGCACTGCGCACGCCGACCACATTACCGGCAATGCGCTCGACAATGTTATTCGCGGCGGCTACGGCGCCGACCGGCTCGATGGTGGCGACGGCGACGATACCCTTCTCGGCGGAAACGGCAGGGACCTGATGATCGGCGGACAAGGCGCCGACCATTTCGACGGTGGCAGCGGTGTTGACACGGTCAGCTATGCCACTGCGACAGAGGCTGTCGTCATCGACCTTGGTGCCAACGCGGGCGGTGGCGCGGCGGCCGGCGACACGTTTGTGAATGTTGAATCCTTCATCCTGACCTCCGGCGACGACACATTCTGGGCAGGAACCGACGAAGCGCGCGACATCGTCCACGCAGGCGCGGGTAACGACGTGATCAGCGGCAACGGAGGCGACGACTATCTCGATGGCGGGCAGGGCAGCGACACCCTGATCGGCGGCACCGGCGACGATACCTACGTAGTTGACAATCGCGGCGATCGGATCAGTGAACTTCTCGGCGGCGGCGAGGACCTCGTCAAATCCTCGATCAGCTTCTCGCTTGCACGGTTCGGCACGATTGAAGGTCAGGTTGAAGACCTGCGCTTGTTGGGCAGTGCAAGGGTCGGGACTGGCAACAGCCTCGATAACCATCTGACGGGCTCTGCTGCGCGCAACGTTCTTAACGGCGAGGCTGGTGACGACGTACTCATGGGTAATGGCGGTCGGGACATGCTCCTTGGCGGCAACGGAAACGACATTCTTGGTGGTGGACGCGGCAACGACAGTCTGCGTGGCGGTTCCGGACGGGACACGTTTGTCTTCAAGAAGCACGACGGCGCGGATCGGGTGCTCGACTTCGGAAAAGGTGACCGGTTAGACCTTTCTGCACTTGGCTACCACAATAAGGCCGAGGCGCTGCACGACTTCAAGGAAGTGGGACATGGGCCGTTCCACAGCCTCGTCTTTGTCCATGCCGGCACCAAGATCACCCTGACCGGCCTGGACCAGCATGCCCTGCATGCCAGCGACCTGATCATCTGAATTCCGGTTCCGAAACTCGGTCACTCGTCGAGTTTGTAGGAAACGTTTTCCGCACCGCGTTCGACGACAATGTGCTGGTTGGCGAGGAACCGGTAGTCGTGGCTCCACGATCCATCGGGCCACTGAACCCGAACCGTTCCGCGATCGAGCAGGCCAAGCCCGATATGGATCGGACCCGAATGGCCGGATGCATGGCCGCCACCGACGAAGATCGTGCGGCTCATCGACACAGTTCCCACCTTGACCAGAAGCCGCGCGCCGACCGCATTGATGTTGCCGCCGTCATCACGCACGTCGATTTCAACCCAATTGCCGAGCGGCTTGTGACCCCAGTCGGTCTTCTGGCCGAGATTGCGGAAAAGCGACACGTTGGCCTTGCGGTTCACGACCAGAAGATCGAGCATGCCGTCGCGATTGAAATCGTCAACGATGGCGCCGCGTCCGTTGGTCGGCAGGTCGATGCCGGCCATGTCGCCGCTTTCCACGAACGTGCCGTCGACCGTCTGCAGCAGCAGATTGTCCGGGTCAAAGGCGGCAAAGTCGGTCATCGCCTCCACATTGCCCTTGGCGATAAAAAGGTCCAGCCGGCCGTCATTGTTGAAATCGGCGAATTCCGAATGCCAGCCGGTCGAAGGCAATTTGTCTGGACCCATATAGGGCTGAGCCGCCGTCACGCCCTTTTCGAGAGCGATATCGACATATTTAGGATAGGTCGTGTCGCCGGGATCGTCGAGGGTCTGCAGCTTGGTGTCACCCATCGAGGTCAGGGCATATTCAGGCAACCCGTCCGAATTCAGGTCAGCCGCCGAAATCCCCATTCCCCAGATCGAAAGATGCGCCCAGCCATCGGCACGGCGATAGAGGCGGGGCGGCCGGTCGGGCTCGATTTTCCACATCTGCTCTTCGCCACCCCGATAGTATTGCCGGTCGTTGGCGATGCGTAGCGCCGGTTCGCCCGATCGGTTCCAGTCCGAAAAAAGCATCGACAGGGCACAATAGCCCGGATTGAGAACGTCGGGTTCCGAATAGGCCGCAGTGTTCGCGCCCGGCGCCGGGCGGATTAGGTAGTTGTCGCTGCACGTCCCCCAGGGCGAACCCGGCGCCGCGCGGTCGACATAGTTGCCGAAGGCGAGGGTGGGGTAGGTCGCGCCTTTTTCCCATTCGGCGGCAAAGGCCGTGGTCCAGTCGCGCCCGCCATCGATGTTCCAGGCCCGCTCCGCCCGCTCGAACTCGCAATGGCCCATTCCCCGCAGAATAATGTTCTCGCCGAGCCGGAGCAGCACAAGGTCGAACTGGCCGTCGCCATCGATATCGAGCGAATAGATGCCAAGGACGTTGCGCAGCAGCCGGTCTTCGAGGCCAAGCGATTTTTCCGAGAAGTGCAAGGCCCCGCCCGGCGCACTTTCATTGACATAAAGGGCTGCGGGTTCCGTACCGCCCGCCAGCGCAATGTCGGGCATGTCGTCGCTGTTGCAGTCGAATGACGAACCTCCGCCACCGACAAAGAACTCCCAGCCGCCCTCATAGGAATGGTGGATACCGGCGGCCTCTGCCTCTTCGGCGAATTCGGGAACCATCACGGTTTGTAGCCGTGCCGCACGCTCGTCCGACTGCCCAAAGGCCGCATGCGCGGCAAGAAACGACAGGATGATCAGAACGAGGCGTTTCATTGCGGCATCCTCAGCGTCTTAAGAAAGGTCAGAATGGCATCCCGCGTTTCCTGGTCGAGGCTCAAATAGGCATCGCGCGAGGCGGTCGCTTCGCCGCCATGGGCGCGGATCGCTTCATCGAGCGTCGTCAGGTCGCCCCGGTGTCCGTAGGGCGGCGTATCCGCCACGCCCCAAAGCTCGGCGGTGATGAACGTGCTGCGCGGCACGAATCCCTGGCTCATCAGTTCGTTGCCGAAATGACTGGTCCGATCGTCGGATATTTCGTGGCGCTTGAGGTCTCCGAACATCGGCACCAGCACGTCGCCGTTGGCGTCGCGGGGCAGGGCCGCGACCCAGTCAAGCTTGGAAAGGTCGTAGATGGCCGGTTCCGGCACGTCTCCCTGGGTCAGCGTGCCGGCAGTGTCGAGCGGCCCCGGATCGGCAAAGGCAAGGCTATGGAGTGGCAGCGCCGGAACATGGCAACTCGCGCAACCCGCCTCTGCGAAGGCCTCACTGCCTTTTTGCGCCAGCGCGTTCCACTCGGGATTGTCAAACGGCACGGCAACGGGGGCGGGCAGGGTCGCCTGATAGGCAACGAGCGCCGACACCAGTCCGGGTCCGAGCTCATTCACCTTGCCGTCGCCGTCGAAATCGACCTCTCCGGTCATCGCCGCGCCGAACCGTTCGTCGCCCTCCATCCCGTGGTGGGCATTGAGCGCGTTGAGTGTGAACATGCGCAGCGAAGGGATTACACCCTTCTGGCTGAAGGCGCGGATCACCAGATCCTGGTCGACTCCATCGAGTTTGGCGACATCGATCACCCCGTCCGGCGAGATCGTGATGGACCCAAATCCCACGCCCTTGGTCTGAAGATCGACCTGAACCGGCTGACCCGTCTCGCGGGCCTTGGCGAAACCGGCGTCGCGCTCCGCGTGGAGTTCCGCCGTCATCTCGCGCGCAAGAAGCTCCATCAGCCCCGATCCGAACATGTGGTTCGTGTTGCGCTCGTTGGAGAATTGGGGATCGACCGAGTCGAAGTCCGCGCTTTCCGTCCCCTCCGAGGTGAAGACGTTCGCGGTGAAATCGCCCGCACCACCCGACTTGGGAAGGTTGTGACAGGAGGTGCAGGCGTTCGCGTCCGGACCGGAAGCCCGCTGAAAAACGATTTCGCGCGGATGCTTGAAATGGGTCGGGATTGTTGCCTGCGTCGCGAGCGGACGTCCGGCTCCGTCGAGCGTGGTAAAATGCGTGCCAAACAGGCGCCGCCCTGCCTCGACCAGATCGGAAAGGTCATCCGGCGACAACACCCCGCGCAGCGCGGATTGATCGACCGCCACATTTATCCCCGTCTCGTCATACGGTGCGCGTTCGATGAAGGTGACTGGCGAGGCGAGGGCAGTCCCCCCGATCACGCTTGCCGCAAGAAGTGGAAGAAACTTACGCATATTGCTGGTCCGGTTGTCGCGTGACGGCAGCGCCTGCCGCCGCACGGTTGCGGGAAGAAAGTCCCTGGTTTTGTAGGTATGGGGTCATTCGCTCGCCCCGACGCTGCTGGCCACGGGGGGCAGGGCCGCCACATCGAACTCGTCGACCTCCTCGAGAAGTTTCATCACCAGGCCTTTGAAGACCGGCTGGCTCTCATCGTCCTGTGCGAGGATTTGGGGTTGCCCGTGAATTCGCCCGACAAGCGAGTCCGCCAGGGCGGATTCAAGCGCTTCGCGCATGAAGCTGAGGGCACGCGCGCCTGGCCCGACCAGCATCAAGTGCGTCAGGTCGAACACGGTCATCAGCCGGCTGATGCCAAAGCCGATCGCGCTGCCAGCCTGAGCGAAGGCATATTTGGCATTCCGGTCACCCCGCAGCGCGGCGCCGACCAGTTCGGAAAAGCGTTCCTGCGGTACGGCCATGGCCGGCTGGGCGGTGTCTTTCACGCCATAGGTCGAACGCAGCACCGCATAGTCTGCCGCATAGGCTTCGATGCAGCCGCGCATTCCGCACCGGCAGAGCGCGCCGCCGGGAATGTGGATCATGTGGCCAAATTCCGTGGCCGCATCGTCGCCCATTTGTGAATTGCGGCCGTGAAGGGTCATGCCGAGCCCGATGGTCGAACCGAGAAAGACCGTCGCAACGTTGGCGCTTCTGAGCTCGGGGTGGAGCCAGCGCGTGCCCTCGGCCAGCAGTCGCCCGCGCTTGAAAAGCCGAAACGGAAACCCGAATCGATGTCCGATTTCGTCACTGATATTGTGCCCGGAAAAGCCGGGTACGGGTGACCATTTCAACGCCGAACCGTTGCGATCGAGAATGCCTTGCACGGAAACGGCGCCCCGGGTGATCGATGCGCGCCGGTCAGGGTTGCGCACGAGCATGCGCTCGATCCGCTCGGATATGAGCTGGACAGGCGACTGGCGGTGGAAGGTGTCGGGCCCAACGTCGAGATCGATGCGGTCCACCAGGGTGCCAGAATAATCCACAAGCGACGTGCGCACTTTTGTGACGTCGATTTCGAGCACCAGAACGTTGTGCACCGCGCGCTCGAAACTCACATTGATGGCTGGGCGGCCCCGAAGGCGCTGATCGCCGAAGTCGATCGGCAGTTCCCGAAGAATGCTTTGTTGCATCAGGTCGGCGACCATCGCCGACACCGATGCGTGGCTTAGCCCGGTGATCTGTGCGATCTGCGTCCGCGACAATTCGCCCTGCTGCCGGAGGGCGCGCAAAACCAGTGCCCGGTTGTGCCGGCGCATGGAATCGGCGTCGCTGACGGCGCGTTTCAAGCAGCCTCCCTCCCTGTTGCGGCGGTGCCGGATGCTTCGGTCTCCCGCGCGCAAAAAACAGGTTGACACATTCTCAACGGCCATGTCACTATTTTTTTCGAGCATTAAAAATAATGCTCTTGATCGCTGCGGCGCGGTCCGCAGCGTGTTTCTGGCATAGGGAATGCGCGATGCATTCCATTGGGAGGAAAATATGAAACATCTCGCCGTGGCGCTTTTGGGCGCCGTCGCGGTCGTCAGCATGTCGGCCGGTGCATTCGCACAGAATGCACCTGTCATCGGCGTGTCCTGGAACAACTTCCAGGAAGAGCGCTGGGGCAAGTGGGACGAACCGGCAATGAAGGAAGTTCTGTCGGCGGCCGGCGCCACCTACATTTCGACCGACGCGCAATCGTCGGCCACCAAGCAGCTCTCCGACGTTGAAAACCTGATTTCGCAAGGTGCAGACGCCATCATCATTCTGGCGCAGGACACCGAAGCCATTCAGCCGGCGGTCCAGAAGGCCCTCGACGAAGGCATTCCGGTGATCGGCTATGACCGCCTGATCGAGAATCCGGGTGCGTTCTACATCACCTTCGACAACAAAGGCGTCGGCGTGCTGATGGCCCAGACCATTTTCGGCCTGGTTCCCGAAGGTAACTACGTCTTCATCAAGGGCAACGCAGCTGACCCCAATGCCGATTTCCTGTTTTCCGGCATGATGGAAGTCATCGGCGGCGCGCTTGATTCAGGCGCGATCAAGAACGTCGGCGAAACCTACACCGACAACTGGGATCCGACCAACGCCCAGCGCGAAATGGAACAGTTCCTGACCGTCAACAACAACAATGTTGACGCGGTCCTGTCCGAAAACGACGGCATGGCCAGCGGCGTGGTTGCCGCTCTTGCCGCCCAGGGCCTTGCGGGCCAGGTTCCTGTCTCCGGTCAGGACGCCGACCTCGCCGCGCTCAATCGCGTTGCGCTCGGCACGCAGGCCGTGTCGGTCTGGAAGGATGCCCGTGCCCTCGGCAAGGCTGCCGCTGAAGCGGCCCTGCAGCTGGCCGGCGGTTCCTCGATGGACTCGATCACGGACTCGGTCATGTTCAACGGCGGCCCGAAGGGCGTCGACATGCACTCGATCTTCCTGACGCCGGTTCCGATCACCCGCGACAACCTCAACCTGGTTATCGACGCGGGCTGGATCAGCAAGGAACAGGCCTGCCAGGGCGTGCCGGCTGGAACGGTTGCCGTTTGCGGTTGATCGCGACGCTCCATCGTTTCTAGTCAAAAAGACCTGAAGGCCGTCGCGGTGTCACGCCGCGGCGGCCTTTCGAAACAGGGTCCGTTTGCCTTGAGGGGGAGGCACCATGTCTGACCAAACGGTTTCGCCGGCCAGCAAGCCGGGCGAAGTGAGCGGCAATCTGATTAATCGGATCCTTGCCGCGACCGAGATCGACACGCGCATGTTCGGCATGATCGGCGCACTTCTGTTGGTCTGGATCGTCTTCAATATTCTTTCGGGTGGGCTGTTCCTGACCCCGCGCAACCTCTGGAACCTGTCGGTTCAGGCGGCGGCGGTTTCGGTCATGGCGACCGGCATGGTGCTGGTCATCGTTACCCGCAACATCGACCTCAGTGTCGGCTCCGTTGTCGGTTTTGTCGGCATGGTCATGGCGACCTTGCAGGCCGAAATCCTGCCGCAATATGTCGGGTTCGACTTCTGGGGCACCTGGATCATCACGCTTGCAGTCGGCATCGCGCTCGGCGCGGCGATCGGCGCCATCCACGGCTACATCATTGCCTTCCTGCGCGTGCCCGCCTTCATCGTCACACTCGGCGGTTACCTCGTCTGGCGTGGTGCTGCGTGGTGGGTGACGTCCGGGCGCACCGTCGCGCCCCTCGACACCACCTTCCAGCTGATGGGCGGCGGACCGGCGGGATCGATCGGTTTCCTGGCGAGCTGGATCGTGGGCGCGGTAGCCTGCGTCGCCATCGTCTGGGCCATCATCGACAATCGCCGCCAGCGGCACCGCTACAGTTTCCCGCAGCGTCCCATGTGGGCCGAATTCACCATCGGGGCGGTCGGTTGCGCGGTTGCGCTCGCCGCTATCGGTGTTTTCAACGCCTATCCCTGGCCGCGGCGCATCGCCGAGCAGTATGCGGCGGCGCACAACATCACCGTTCCGCCGGAAGGTCTCTTCATTTCAACCGGCATTGCCATTCCGGTTCTGATGGCCATCGGCGTCGCCGTCGCGATGAATTTCCTCGCCCGCCGCACCCGCTTCGGCCGCTACGTCTTCGCCATGGGCGGTAACCCGGAAGCAGCCGATCTCGCGGGCATCAATACCCGCTGGGTGACGATGAAGATCTTCATCCTGATGGGCGTTCTCTGCGCCATTTCCGCTGCCATCGCCTCGGCCCGGCTTAATGCCGCGACCAACGCGCTTGGCACCCTCAACGAACTCTATGTCATCGCAGCGGCGGTGATCGGTGGAACCTCGTTCGCGGGCGGCATCGGCACCATAGCCGGTGCCATGGTTGGTGCTGTGGTCATGCAGTCGCTACAATCCGGCATGGTGCTTATCGGCATCGAGTCGCCCATGCAAAGCATCGTCATCGGCACGGTGCTGGTGCTGGCGGTCTGGCTCGACACGCTCTATCGTGGCCGCGCGGAATAGGTGAACTGATATGCTGGACCACACAACACCTCTCGTCGAGATGCAGCATATCTCGCTGTCCTTCGGCGGCATTCATGCCGTCGACGACGTGTCCGTCGATCTCTATCCCGGCGAAGTCGTCGGTATTCTCGGCCACAACGGGGCGGGCAAATCCTGCCTGATCAAGGTCCTTTCCGGCGCCTATCATCGCGATGGCGGCACGATCAGGATCGAAGGCAAGGAAGCCACGATCAACAATCCCCGCGACGCCAAGACCTATGGCATCGAGACGATCTACCAGACGCTTGCGGTCGCCGATAACGTGGATGCAGCGGCCAATCTCTTTCTTGGCCGCGAACTGCGCACCCGCATGGGAACCCTTGATGACGTGGCGATGGAAGCCCAGACCCGCAAGATCATGGGGCGCCTCAACCCCAACTTCCGGCGCTTCAAGACTCCGGTCAAAGCCCTTTCGGGCGGCCAGCGGCAGTCTGTCGCCATCGCCCGAGCGATCCACTTCAACGCCCGCATTCTGATCATGGACGAACCAACTGCGGCGCTTGGCCCGCAGGAGACCGCTCAGGTCGGGGAACTGATCAAGCAGCTCAAGGCCGAGGGCATTGGCATCTTCCTGATCAGCCACGACATTCATGACGTCTTCGATCTCGCCGACCGGGTTTGCGTTATGAAGAACGGCAAGGTTGTCGGAACGGCCAAGACCGCGGACGTGACCAAGGACGAAGTGCTGGGCATGATCATTCTCGGCAAGTGCCCACCGGCCGCGACACCGGGGCCCGGCGCCGTCAGGGACTGATCAGCCGCCTGAGTCCGGAATGAGGGCGCGGTCGTGAGGCCGCGCCTTTTGTTTTGGCGCAGCCGGCTCCCGCCGGAACCTGTCCATGAGGTTAAATATCGGAAAGGCTGGGCATTTCGGGCTTTGGCTGGCGAATTGCTGCCCTATTTGAGGTTCAGCCCCATCAAGAAGGCTCAATACCGCTCCGTGAAAATGAAGGCCCGGCGAAATGATTCAAATCGATCTTTCCGGCAAGCGCGCCCTGGTCACCGGCGCTAATTCGGGCATCGGCGAGTCCGTCGCTGAGACACTTGCCGAGGCGGGCGCCGATGTTGCCGTCAACTACGTGACGCACCCCGAAGCCGCTGGTGCCGTGGTTGACCGGATCAAGGCCAGGGGTCGAAATTCGATTTTAGTTTGCGCCGACGTCTCGAACGCGGATCAGGTCGCAGAGATGTTCGCCGAAATCGACACGCATCTGGGGGGCATCGACATACTGGTCAACAATGCGGGCATTGACGGGCAGGCGGGCAGGGCCTGGGAACTGGACACCGGACATTGGAGTCGCGTCATCGACATCAACCTGACCGGGGCCTTTCTCGTCAGTCACGAAGCTCTTCGGCGCATGGTTGCGCAAAAATCCGGTGTGATCGTCAACATGACCTCAGTGCATGAAATGATCCCCTGGAGCGGCTATGCCGCCTACACTGCCTCCAAGGCCGGGCTTTCGATGATGACCAAAACACTTGCCCAGGAAGCGGCGCCCTTCGGCGTCCGCGTTCTCGCGGTCGCCCCCGGTGCCATCAAAACGCCGATCAACAAATCGGTCTGGAGTGATCCAGCGGGTCTGGCGGACCTCAACCAGAAGATCCCGATGGGCCGCATGGGTGAGCGCGCGGAGATCGCCGGCATGGTTGCCGCGCTCGCCTCCGGCATCGCGTCCTACGCTACGGGTTCGACGGTCTTCATCGATGGCGGCATGACCGATTTCGCCGATTTTTCCCATGGCGGCTGATCTGCCGCAGACTGCGAGTTCAGAATGTTTCACACCCAACAGAAAACCGCTCCGGGAAAGCCCGGCATCGCGCCGACCTGGTCATCTAGCGCCAAGGACTACGTGACAACGTCGCTTGGGCCGAGCCGGATTTGGGCGACGTTCGGTTTTGGCATCGTCAACGAAGTCTATTGGCCCTCGACCGGCTATCCGCAGATTCGCGACCTTGGTTTCATCGTCCGCACACCCAAAGGCTGGTCCGAAATCAAACGCGCCAATCGCTATCAACTGTCGACGCCCGACGCCGCGATCCCGCTTCCATCCTATGTGCATGAAGGCGAAGGATATCGCCTCGAGCTGGAATTCCTGCCGCACCCGCTGCGTGATGCGTTGATGATCCGATTTCACCTCGAAGGCGAGGGGGCGGAGTTGTTTGCGCTTCTGGCCCCGCATCTGGAAGGTGCGCGCGAAAATGACGCCTGGGCAAATGCCGAGCTGACCGCGCGCCACGGCAACGTTGCACTTTGCCTGGCCGCCGAAAACGGGTTCTCAAAAACCAGTGCCGGATTTGTCGGTGCGTCCGATGCCTGGCAGGACTTTGCCCGAAACGGCGACATGGCCTGGTCCTACCGCGAAGCGCTTGGCGGCAACGTGGCTCTCGCTGGCAAGATCGAAGGCACGAGCGGGCTTCTGTCCTTGGCCTTCGCACGCACGCTTGAAGGCGCGCGGACACTTGCCCGCTCGAGTCTTGCCGATGACTACGAAGATTGCCGCCGCACGTTCATCGATCAGTGGCAGGCCTGGGCCGGCAGTCTCAATATTCCCTTCCTGTCGCCGGAACTGCGCCGGGCGGCCGAGCTGTCTGCTGCGGTCATCAAGATGCACGAGGACACAACCTATGCTGGCGCGATCGTTGCGAGCCTCAGCGTCCCATGGGGATCGGCACACGACGACCCCGGCGGCTATCATCTGGTCTGGACCCGCGACACCGTTGAGGCATCGCTGGCCATGCTGGCCGTAGGGCAGATTGACGACGCAGCACGAACGCTTGCCTATCTCGTCGGCACGCAGGCCGACGACGGTTCCTGGGCCCAGAACTATTTCCCCGACGGCACCGGCTACTGGAGCGGCAGCCAGCTTGACGAAGTTGCGTTGCCCCTCATTCTCCTGGCCAAACTCGGTGCCGTTGGCCGTCAGTTTCAGTCACTGCCCGTGGAACAGATGGTGCAGCGTGCCATCGGCTACATCGTGCGCAACGGGCCACTCAGCGATCAGGATCGCTGGGAGGAAAATGCCGGTGCCAGTCCGTTCACCCTTGCCGTGGTCATTGGTGCGCTGGTTTCGTCCGCCGGTTGGTTCTCGCCGGCCGAACGCGACTACCTACTTGGGCTCGCCGACTGCTGGAACGAGCGGATCGAGCGCTGGACTTATGCGGCTCAGGGCCCTCTCGGCGCCGGCCACGACATCGACGGCTATTACGTGCGCCTGGCGCCGCGCTCCGATTCCGGGCGCCTCAGCGGAACGATTGATGTCCGCAATGTCTCGCAAGGTCCCGTCGCTACAGACCGGCTGATCGGCACAGAGTTCCTCTACCTTGTCCGCATGGGCCTGCGTTCTCCGAACGACAAGCGCGTCACCGACACGGTGAAACTGGTTGACGCGATGTTGCGGGTGGAAACGCCCAGCGGCCCGTCATTTCACCGCTACAATGGCGACGGCTACGGTGAACATGAAGACGGAAGCGCCTTCGACGGAACCGGCATCGGCAGGCTCTGGCCGCTTCTGACGGGCGAGCGCGGACATTATGAACTGGCTGCCGGTCGCGATGCGCGGCCCTGGCTTGACGCCATGACTGAGATGACTGGTCCGGGAGGCCTGATTCCGGAACAGATCTGGGACGCCGACCCGGTTTCAGGCCATCTCCTCATCCCCGGAAAACCATCGGGCAGTGCCATGCCGCTCGTCTGGGCCCATGCCGAGTTTCTGAAGCTTCTGACAACCATGGCGAACGGGCGTCCGACCGAATTGCTCGCTGAAGTCGAGGCGCGCTACGGTGGCAAGGTTCCCGCCGCTTCCCGCTGGCATTGGCGCACCAACAGTCCCTTTGTCTCCATGCCCAAAGGCAGGGCCCTTCTCATTGAACGTGATCGTCCGTTCGTTCTTCATTTTTCGACGGACGATTGGGCGACGACGCAGGAACGGCCGGCGGAGCCGACATATTTCGGCCTCCACGGCGTCGAGCTTGCCCCTGAACTTTTGCGCGGCGTGGCGAAACTGAGTTTCACCTTCCACTATGTCGATGCAGGCACTTGGGAGGGGCGCAATTTCGACGTAATGTTCGATTCTGCCGGGTGACACACAAATGCTGTCTTCGCCTGATAGGCGGATGGCATTCTCCAGGAGGAAGGAGCGTCCGCCCATGTCCGTCCGGTTTGCGGTCAACCGATGTTGCCTGCCGGATCGCCCACTGTCCGACTTCGTTTCCCTGGCGAAGGAGGTCGGGGCCGAAGCTGTGGAATTTCGTGACGGGCCGCAAAGCGCGGACCTCTACATCACGACGACCGATGACATTCGTGCACGCCTGAAGCGGGAAGGGCTCGAAGTCGCCGCGCTTGTCGGGCTCGAACGGTTCAACGACTGGTCGCGCAACCGCGAGCGCGAAGCTCTGCAACTGGCGTCCCGCGCCCAGGCGCTTGGCGCACGCGGAATCGTGTTGAGTCCCTCCGAAGATACGGCCGAGAAATGGACCGATCGAGAACTCGACCGCATGCTGCGCCTCGCCATTTCGCATCTTCAGCCGATCCTTGAAGATCACCAGTTGATCGGTTTCATCGAACCGTCCGGCCATCCGCGCTCGACTTTGACCCGGCACCTCGAAGCCGCCGAAGCGGTTGAAGAGGTGGCGAACTGGCGGAATTTCGCCTTGTGCCTCGACACTTTCGAATTCGAACGTGGCGCCAACGATCTCGTTCGGCCCGACCGCATCGGTCTGGTGCACGTGACAGGCGAGGAAGCCATTCCACTATTCGACGACGAACCGCAGCTCATTTCGGCGCCGGTTTCCGAGTTTCGCAACCGGCCCGACGATCCGGGTCTCATCAACCGCCTCGTGGCGGGCGGTTTCTCTGGCGATGTGTCGCTCGAACTTTTCAACCGGAAGCCCGAGGTGGTCCGCGACACGGCCGAACGCATTCGCCGGGGTGTGCGGAACCTCATGCAGGCGCCCCGGCCGATCGACTTTCACTGAAACCGGCTGAAGACCGGGCAGCTAGCCCGCCAACAGCCGGCCGATCCGGTCGAGCGCGGCCTCGATATTCTCGATGTTGTTGGCATAGGAAAACCGGACATAACCTTCGCCCCAGGCACCGAAGGACGTGCCCGCGATCGTTGCCACACCCGCTTCGTTCAGGAACCGGTCCTGCGCTTCCCGGGCGGTCAGGCCCGTGCCCGAAATGTTGGGGAACGCATAGAACGCCCCCGCCGCATCGACGCACGAAAACCCGGGGAGGGCATTGAGCCGCTCGACAATGAACTTCCGGCGCCGGTCGAACTCCGCCACCATCTTCCCGACCGCGTCCTGGGGCCCGGTGAGCGCCGCAAGCCCGGCATATTGCGTGGCCGCGTTGACGCAGGAATGATCGTTGATGCAAAGCCGGATCGCGTGCTGGACCAGCGCGTCCGGCCAGACCGCGTAGCCAAGCCGCCAGCCGGTCATCGCGTAGGTCTTGGACCAGCCGTCGAGCATGATCAGCCGGTCGCGGATTTCCGGATATTGCAGCAGGCTCACATGTTCCCGCCCGCCATAGAGCATCTGGCTGTAGATTTCATCGGACAGAATCGCGACGTCCGGAAACTTCTCCAACCCTTTGACCAGCTTGTCGATTTCCTCTTTTGGCGTCACCCCGCCCGTGGGGTTGGCCGGGCTGTTGATGATGATCAGGCGCGTGCGCGGCGTGATCTGGGACAGCACCGTCTCGGCCGAAAAGGCAAAGCCGTTCTTTTCTTCGAGCGCGATTGGAACCGCCGTTGCGCCTGAAAAGCGGATCACGGATTCGTAGATGGGAAATCCCGGATTGGGATACATGATCTCGGTCCCGGGCTCGCCGAACATCAGCACCGAAAAGAACATGGTTGGCTTGCCGCCCGGAACCACGACCACGTTGCCGGGATTGACCTCCACCCCGTGCCGGCGGTGCAGGTCGGCGGCAACGGCCTCTCGAAGCGCCGGAATGCCGTTCGCGGGCGTATATCCATGATGCCCGTCTCTCAGCGCCTTGATGCCGGCTTCGACGATGTGGTCGGGCGTTCTGAAGTCGGGCTGACCGATGCCGAGATTGATGATGTCCTTGCCCTGGGCAGCAAGCGCCTGCGCACGCGCGAGAACTTCGAACGCACTTTCGGTGCCGAGCCGGCTTATTGCCTCTGCCGTGTGCAACATCTTCCTCCCTCGAAATCGGTGACCGGGCGACCGACATCATCGGTCTTTATCTACGACCCCGCTCCAATCGAATGCAATTGCAGACGGTCGCATCAAGGTTTTTTCGCATTTGACGTCGAAGATGATGGGGACGAAAGGGAATCGCATGCCCGTTTTTCAAACCTCGACCGGCCCGGTCAACGTTGGCAATTGGGGCTATATGCTCCAGCAACCGGGCGGACTGAGCGCCAACAATCTCGCGCGCAAGCCGCATGACATGGTGGTCATGGACTATTCGCGCGATGGAACCGGCGCGACGGCGTTTTCTCCCGCCAAGGTCGACCAGATCAAGGACGGGCCGGGTGGCCGATCCCTCGCGGTCTCCTATCTCAGCATTGGCGAAGCGAGCGAATTCCGCGACTACTG
The DNA here is from genome assembly GCA_020638095.1 of Hyphomicrobiaceae bacterium. Classification (GTDB taxonomy): domain Bacteria; phylum Pseudomonadota; class Alphaproteobacteria; order Rhizobiales; family Devosiaceae; genus JACKJF01. The sequence goes on from JACKJF010000004.1 coordinate 135,689, forward strand.
GGATGCCGGATGGACGTCGAACGGCAAGGCCACGGGCACGCCGACAGGCGCTGCGCCCGATTGGCTGGGGCCGGTGAACCCGGATTGGCCCGAAAGCCGCAAGGTTCGCTACTGGGATCCTGACTGGCAGGATATCGTCTTCAATAACGCCAAGACCGGCTGGCTGGACAAGATCGTGTCCCAGGGATTTGACGCGGCCTATCTCGATATCGTCGACGCCTACTACTATTGGGCCGTTGAAGCGCCGAACGCCGCGCGCCATGCCGGCGATCCAGCGAGGAACGACGAACAGGACGCCGCGCAGCGCATGATCGACTTCATTGTCGCGATGACCGCCCATGCGCGCGAAACCAACCCGGATTTCTTTGTCATCCTGCAGAACGGCGAGTTCATCATCGATGCGCTCAACGGCGCCGACCCGACGCGCAAGGCTGCATTGCTTGACGCTGTGGGTGCGATCGCCGTTGAGGACACCTATTTTCGCGGCGGCCGCAACGAAAACAACAAGTTGCACCCGGATACCGACAAGATCCACGTCCTGCAGCACGACTTCCTCGACAATGGCATTCCCGTGTTCGTCGTGGACTACGTGAACGACCCTTCGAAGGTGCAAAAGTTCGAGCAGCTCGCCATCGGCGATGGATTCATTCCCTATGCGGCGCCGACCAGGGATCTCGACGCGATGGGGGCCCAGCTGGGTGGAGGCCGGCCAAGCAATCAGAATGATCTTCTGACGGGCAACAATCGGGCCAATCACATCGATGCCAAAGGCGGAAACGACATTGTCGAAGGGTTCGCCGGCAACGATCACCTGAAGGGGGGCGCCGGCAACGATGACCTATACGGCGACCGGGGCAGGGACGTACTCGCGGGCGGCCAGGGCAGAGACGATCTCACCGGCGGCGCCAACGCGGACCGTTTCGTCTTTGGTCCCGACGGCAACCGCGATCGTATTTTCGACTTTCAGAATGGCATCGACCTGCTCGATTTGCGGGCCTTCCATTTCGGCTCGAAAGCGGCCGCGTTGAAGCACTTATATGAGGTCGGCGGGGCGTCCAATCAGGTGGTGGGGTTCGATGCGCATGGAACCATCATCATCATTCACGGCGCAGACCTCGCCGACATCGGCCGCGCTGATATCCTGATCTGAGGCGTATGAGGCCTTAAAGTCCGCGCCAGCCCTTTGCCAGCAGCTGCGCCATTTCTGCGCTGGTATTGGGCAAGTCGACCGTGGGCAAGGCCTCATCGACGGTGTCCGGCGGCAGCGTCACGCCGCGCCGGAACGCCAGTAGGTCCCGGGCATAGTCCGAAAGAAATTCCGGGTGCCCCTGCACCGACATGCCGAAGCCGGGATAGTGCAAGGCCGCGTATGGGCAAAAGTCCGACCTTCCGATCACGATGCCATCTTCCGGCGGTACGGTCACCTGATCCTGATGAAAGGTCTGCATCGAAAGCCGCGCCGGTTGTGGCTGCAGCGCAGACGGCCAGTTCAACGTTTCGTAGGAATGAACACCAAGCCCCCAGCCTTTGCCGGACTTTTCGACCCGCCCGCCAAACGCCCGCGCCATGATCTGATGCCCGAAGCAGATGCCGAACATCTTGCCGCCATCCGCCCGCACCTTGCGCACGAAATCCTCGAGCGGCGCAATCCATGGGTGCGGCTCATAGACGGCACACCGCGATCCGGTGATCGTCCAAAGGTCCGCCTGGTCGGTCGATTCCGGCATGGCACCGGCCTGAATGTCGAAAACGGCGATATCTTCCGAAACCGGCTTCAGCCAATTGGCCACCATGTCGGCATAGCTGCCGAATTTTCCGATCAGTTCATCGGGTGGACGGCCGGTTTCGAGAATGCCGATGCGCATGGGTCCCACCTAGAATCGCGACAGATAGTAGCGATATTCGATGGGGGAGATAATCGACGACATCGTGACGATTTCGTCGCGCCGCACCTCGGCATAGATATGCCGGTAGTCTTCCCCGAATATCTCGGCGGCAAACTCGGATTCGGCAAACCGCTCAACGCTTCCAACCCAGTCCGTTGACAGACGTTCCGCAGGTTCTGCGTCATCTGCGTCAAGCGGCAGGCGTAGCTCGATATCGTGTTCCAGTCCGTATAGAACGCCGCCAAGCACGGCGGCCAACGCGAGATAGGGGTTCACGTCCGCCCCGCAGATGCGGTGTTCGAGCCGCGCACCCTGTCCGGTCATTTCGGGTATGCGCACCGCCGCCCCGCGATGATCGAATCCCCATTCCGGTGCCGACGGCGCGTGACTGCCCGGCCCGAATCGTCTCAGCGAATTGAGGTGAGGTGCAAAGATCGCCTGCATGTCGGGCATCGTCGCGAGCACGCCGGCCACGGCCCGCTTGAGATCTGGGGCAAGCTCGTCTTCCGTCCCGGCGAACACATTGTTGCCGTTCGCATCCATCAGCGACACGTGCACATGCATGCCGTTGCCTGAATATTCCGCATAGGGCTTGGCCATAAATGTCGCTTCGAGCCCATGATTGTTGACGACGCCGCGCACCAGCCGCCGGAACATCAGCGACTCGTCCGCGACCGCCAGAACGTCGCCGGAATGATGGAAATTGACCTCGAACTGGCCAGGACCATACTCGGCCGTCAGCGTGTCGGTCGGCAGTCCCTGGCGCGCGCAGGCGTCGAGAATGTCGGTAAGGATCGGTTCGAGCCGGTGGAGCAGCTCCATGTCGTAGTTTTGCGCCCGGGGCGTGCGGATCGGCGCCGTGGGCGGATCCTCCGACCGTTCGCGCTGGCGGATGATGTAGAATTCGAGTTCTGTCGCGATGACGGGTTTCAACCCCTTGGCCGCGAACCTGTCGAGCACGCGCGAAAGATGCTGACGCGGCGACAGGTCGGATATCCTCTCGTCTTCGTCCTCCAGTTCAACGAGCACCTGCGCGATATTGCCGCGGAGCCAGGGAATGGGCCGAAGCGTACCCGCAATCGGCACCATGTAGCCATCCGGGTCGCCAACTTCGATGCCGAGGCCGGTGCCCTCGACTTCGTAACCGATGATATTGGGCGCATAGGTCGACATGGGCAGGCGCGCATCGCCATTGGGCAGTTTGACCGCCTGATCGCCCGGCAGCCATTTGCCGCGCAAAACCGCGTTGATATCGCACAAAAGCAGTTCGAGCCGGTCGGGCACGCCATATTGCGCGCAGTAGTCGGCATATTCTTTTAGAAAGCTCATAAGGTGGGCCAGTTCGGTGGGTACGCAGCACGTTTTTTGTGCAATCTCGGGGGTCGGCCCCATATCCGTCAACCCCCCACCACCTGAATCGGTTTGCCAAAGCGTCGCGCCAAAGCCATATGTTCTTTGACAAACTGGGCTTTGCACCTATTGTCACTGGGCGAACTGGCCGCAGATTTTGCCGGTCGCCAATCGCCAAATCCGGACGACATTCAGATGAGTGCCTCGAACCACGACTGGGAATCAGCTCTCCCAATTCCATTCCTTGAATACCGCCGCGACCGGCGCATTGAAGAGGTCGAGTGCATCGTGCCGGACCTGGTCGGCATGTCCCGCGGCAAGGCGATGCCGTTCCACAAATTCCGGCCGGAGGAGTCGATCTACCTGCCGGATTCGATCTTTTACCAGACGATCACCGGCGAGTGGGTCGACATGCCCGATATCGTCGGCCAATGGGTCGAGGGCGACATGTTGCTCCGGCCCGATATGTCGACTGTATCGGCCGCACCCTGGGCCGAAGACGTAACGCTGCAGGTCATCTGCGACCTCGAAAAACGATCCGGCGAGCCCGTGCCGCTCGCCCCCAGAAACGTCCTGAAGCATGTTCTGTCATTGTACCGCGAAAAGGGCTGGCAGCCGATCGTGGCGCCTGAGCTGGAATTCTACCTTGTCGGTCCGAACGTCGACCCGAACCAGCCGATCGAACCGCCCACGGGGCGCACCGGGCGACGGGGTGCGGGCCGGCAGGCCTATTCCATGGTGGCCATCGACGAATATGGTCCGGTCATCGACACGATCTACGACTTTGCTGAGGCGCAGGGTCTCGCCATCGATACGCTGATCCAGGAAGGTGGCGCGGGCCAGATCGAGATGAACCTTCTGCACGGCGATCCGCTGGAGCTCGCCGACCAGGTCTTCTATTTCAAGCGCGCCATCCGCGAGGCGGCGCTGCGGAACGGCAATTTCGCGACATTCATGGCCAAACCCATGCGCGACGAGCCGGGGTCTTCTATGCACCTCCACCAGTCGGTGCGCGACGTCAAGACCGGCAAGAACCTCTTTTCCGGCCCGGATGGCGAGCCAACGGCACTTTTCATGCACTTCATCGGCGGCTCGCAGCGCTATGTGCCACAAATGATGCCGCTGTTGGCGCCGTTCGTGAACTCCTACCGCCGCCTCGCCGGCGGCCAGAGTGCGCCGAACAATCTCGAATGGGCTGCCGACAACCGCACCACCGGCTTCCGTGTGCCCAATTCGCGACCCGATGCGCGCCGGCTCGAAAACCGCATCATCGGCATCGATTCCAACCCCTATCTCGCCATCGCCGCGAGTCTGATTGCCGGATACAAGGGCATGGCCGATGCCATTGAACCACGTGAGGCCGTGACCGGCGAAATCGAGGATGAGGGCCAGATGTTGCCGCGAAGCCTCTTCGACGCCATCGCCATGTTCGAGGAAGCGACCGAAATGCGCGAACTTCTCGGCGAAGAGTTCTGCGCGGTCTTCGGTGCCCTCAAGAAGGCCGAATTCAGCGAGTTCCAGCGCGAAATTTCGCCCTGGGAGCGCGAACACCTTTTGCTCAACGTATAGCTGGACCAAAGAATGCTGGAAAACCACCTGCCAACCGCAGATCTTCAGGCTATCGACGCCGAACATCACCTCCACCCGTTCACCGACGGAGATGCGCTCAACGCCAAGGGCGCGCGCATTATCGTCAAGGGCGAGGGCGTGTTCGTCACCGACAGCGAAGGCCACAAGATCATCGACGGCATGGCCGGTCTCTGGTGCATCAATGTCGGCTATGGCCGCGAGGAACTGGTCGATGCTGCGAGCCGTCAGATGCGCCAGCTCGCCTTTTACAACACGTTTTTCCAGACCTCGCACGTTCCGGCGCTGTCTCTGGCAAAACGCCTGTCCGAACTCGCGCCGGGCAACCTGAACCACGTTTTCTTCAGTGGTTCCGGCTCGGATTCGAACGACACCAATATCCGCATGGTCCGTCAGTACTGGGCGCTCAAGGGACTGCCGGAGAAGAACATCATCATCGGCCGTTGGAACGGCTACCACGGCTCGACCATCGGCGCCGGCAGCGTTGGCGGCATGAAGGGCATCCACGCCCAGGGCGGCCTGCCGATCCCGAACGTCGCCCATATCGGCCAACCCGATTGGTGGTCCGAGGGCGACGACATGAGCCCGGAGGAATTCGGGCTCGCCCGCGCCCGGGAACTCGAGGCTAAGATCCTCGAACTTGGCGAAAACCGGGTGGCGGCCTTCATCGCGGAGCCAATCCAGGGGGCAGGGGGCGTCATTGTCCCTCCCGACACCTATTGGCCGGAAATCCAGCGCATCTGCGACGAATACGAAATCCTGCTCATCGCCGACGAAGTCATTTGCGGCTTCGGTCGCACCGGCAACTGGTTCGGCAGCCAGACCGTCAATATCCGACCCGATCTGATGACCATCGCCAAGGGGCTGACGTCAGGCTATGTGCCGATGGGCGCGTCGATCGTCAGCGACGATGTAGCTTCGGTCATCAATTCCGGCGGGGAGTTTGCCCACGGCTACACCTATTCGGGTCACCCGGTCGCCGCGGCCGTGGCCCTCGAAAACCTCCGGATCCTCGAAGAAGAGGGCATCATTGACCGCGTCCGCACCACGACCGCTCCCTACCTCAAGAAGAAGTGGGAAAGCCTGAGCGAGCACCCCATGGTCGGCGAGGCGCGCATTGCGGGCATGATGGCCTCCCTCGCGTTGACGCCCGACAAGGCGAGCCGGGCCAAATTTGCCTCGGAAACCGGCACGGTCGGCTACATGTGCCGCGAGCGCTGCTTCAACAACGACTTGATCATGCGCCACGTTGGCGACCGCATGATCATCTCGCCGCCTTTGGTGATTTCGGAATCTGAAATCGACCTCTTGATTGATCGTGCGTGGCAGTCGATCGACGAGACCTACAATGCGGTGAAATCACAGGGATTGTGGCAGGCGGCATGAGCCGGCAATGGATATCCTGACCGTCAACGATGAGCCTGGGCACTATCCGCCGAGCTTTTATGCGGCGACCGCAGACCTGCTCGCGCCATTCCCGGTATCGGAAGGCGAGATTTCGGCCGACGTTTGCGTGGTCGGCGGCGGCTTCACCGGGCTATCCGCCGCGCTGCACCTGGCCAGGCAAGGCCTGAATGTCGTGCTCCTCGAAGCCTCGCGCGTCGGTTCCGGCGCGTCGGGGCGGAACGGCGGGCAGGTCGGAACCGGCCAGCGGCTCGAACAGCCGGACCTCGAACAAATGGTGGGCCTGGAGCGCGCGCGCGCGCTTTGGGACATCGGACTGGAATCCGTCGCACTGGTCAAATCGCTCGCGGACGAGGCCGGCACCGATTGCGAATGGGTCCCCGGCATCATCCATGCTGATCATCGCCAGCGCTTTACTGCCCATTCCCGTCACATCGTCGATCACATGGCCGAGACGTACGACTATCACCAGATGCGCTTTCTCGATCGCAACGAGATCCGGGCTGAGGTTGGCTCGAACGGCTATCTTTCAGGCGTTCTCGACCTTGGCGGTGCCCACATCCATCCGCTGCGCTACGCCATTGCTCTGGCACGGCTTGCGGAGCGGGCGGGCGTGCAAATCCACGAAATGAGCCGCGTTTCGGCCATTGAGCCGGGTTCCAGGGTCACCGTGAAGACCGCGCACGCCACAGTCAGCGCCGACCATCTGGTTCTCGGACTCAACGGTTATCACAACAATATCGATGGGCGGCTCGCACGCAGGGTCATGCCCATCAACAATTTCATTGCCGTCACGGAACCCTTGGCCTCCGAACGCGCCAAGTCATTGATAAGAAACGACTATGCCGTGGCCGACAGCAGATTTGTCATCAACTACTTCCGCATGTCGCGCGACAATCGCATGATCTTTGGTGGAGGCGAAAGCTATGGCTACCGGTTCCCCGCCGACATCGCCGCGAAGGTCAGGGGGCCGATGCTGAACGTCTTTCCCCAACTGGCCGATGCCCGCATCGACTACGCCTGGGGTGGAACCCTCGGCATCACCATGTCGCGACTGCCGCGATTCGAACGCCACGCGCGCAACATCCTCTCCCTTTCGGGATTCTCGGGCCACGGGGTCGCCATGGCGACGCTTGCCGGCAAGATCGCAGCGGAGGCCGTTGCCGGGCAGGCGGGCCGTTTCGATCTCTTTGAGGGCCTGCCCAATCCAGGATTTCCGGGCGGGGCGCTGCTCAGAACCCCGCTGCTTGCAGCAGCAATGATCTGGTTTTCGCTGCGCGACCGGCTGTAGGTCGATGGCGGCCCCCATTTGCGAAAAATGAATCCGTCCCAATATGATAGGCGGATGATCGGAATCAGTGCGCAAACCGGCGCGCGACGGAACGGCAAAAGATGTCACCCACTTCTTCAATGCCCGGCGGCGACAAAGCCAACCCGGCGGACCTCCTTGTCGTCGGCGGCGGCGTCAACGGAACCGGCATAGCGCGCGACGCGGCAGGCCGTGGGCTTTCGGTCATCCTCTGCGAAAAAAGCGATCTTGCCGGAGCGACCTCGTCGGCTTCGACCAAGCTCTTTCATGGCGGTTTGCGCTACCTCGAATATTTCGAATTCGGGTTGGTGCGCGAGGCGCTGATCGAGCGGGAAATTCTTCTCAAGTCCATGCCGCACATCGCTTTTCCCATGCGCTTTGTTCTGCCGATCGATGAAAACCTGCGGTTCCCCGAGCACGGTTCGTCGTTCGCCCGGCTGATGTCGATCGTTCCGTTTCTCGGTGGCCGGCGTCCGCCCTGGATCACCCGGACCGGGCTATTTCTCTACGATCATCTCGGTGGCCGCGAGAATCTGCCGCCGACGCGCACGCTCGACCTGAAATCTCACCCCGCCGGCCGTGCCCTCAAGCCGATCTATTCGCAGGCGTTTGAATATTCGGATGGTTGGGTCGATGACGCGCGGCTCGTCGTGCTGAACGCGCGCGACGCCGCCAATCGCGGCGCGACGATTTTGACACGAACCCGCCTCGATGGTGCGGAACGGCGGGACGGACTGTGGCGCGCGACTTTGAGCGACGCGAACGGCGGGGCAAACCGCACGGTTTTCGCCCGCGCGCTTGTCAACGCTGCCGGTCCATGGGTCGAGGACGTGCTGCACCAGAAACTTCGCCAGATCAGTAGCGAGGGTGTTCGTCTGGTTCGTGGCAGCCATATCGTCACAAGGCGCCTGTTCGACCACGATCAACCCTATTTCCTGCAGCTTGAGGACGGCCGCATCATCTTCGCCATTCCGTTCCACACCGATTTCACCCTGATCGGCACGACCGAGCGCGACCACACGGGCGATCCCGGCCAGGCAGCCTGTTCGGACGAGGAGCGGGACTACCTGATCAAGGCGGCAAACCGGTTCTTCCGACGCCAGCTCACCGTTGAGGATGTCGTATGGACCTATTCCGGCGTACGCCCCCTTTACGATGATCATGCCGACGATGCGACCGCCGCGACGCGCGACTATGTGCTCACCGTCAGCGACGAAAAGGGGAAAGCCCCGCTCCTCAACGTTTTCGGCGGCAAGATCACCACGTTCCGCCACCTGTCCGAAGAGGCGATGCACAAGCTTCAGCCCTGGTTTGCCGGAATGAAGAGCGACTGGACCGAAACCGCCCGCCTGCCCGGTGGAGATTTCGAGTTTGGCGGCGTGCCGCGCCTCGTCGCTGAGCTGCGCGCGAAATTTGCATTTCTTGACGAAGGCTGGGCCACGCGCCTGGTCCGGGCCTACGGCACCGATGCCACTGAACTCCTTGGCGGCGCCCGAAAGGCCGAAGATCTTGGCGAGGTCTTCGGCGCGACGCTGACCGCGCGCGAAGTCGGTTGGATGGTCGAACGCGAATGGGCCCGCACCGCCGACGATATCCTCTGGCGGCGATCAAAACTCGGATTGCGGTTCAGCGAAACGGGGAGGGCGGAATTGGCCGACTATCTGGAGCGGCGGCGGCCCAACTAGAGCATGTTCAGGAAAAGTGCGCAGCGGTTTTCCGGTTCGAACATGCGATGATACAAAGGCTTAGACCATGTGTTTTGATTCCACCAAAACGTGACATGGTCTAGACGGCGATCTGCTTGCGGCGCCCGCCGAGATAGTAGACCAGTTCTTCGTTGTTCATCGGCCGCGCGAACACATAGCCCTGCAACACGTCGCAACCCATTTCGCGCAGCAGTTCTACATGCGCCATGCTTTCGACGCCCTCGGCGACGACCTCGATACCCTGTGACTTGCCGATATCGACAATCGAGCGTGCAAGCCGGGCCTGCGCCTCGCTGTTGACGATCGGCATGACGATTTGACGGTCGATCTTCAGCCGGTTGGGCTTGAGCCGCAAAAGACCGATGATCGACGCGTGGCCGGTGCCAAAATCGTCAACATCGATCTCAATTCCCAGTTCACGAAGCCCATCGATGTTCCACGTCAGAACGTCGTCGCGCTCATCGAGGAAAATCGATTCCAGCAATTCGAACGAGACTTCTCCCGGCGCGATGTCGAATTCCTTGAGTGAAGAAATCAGGTGCCGGTCCCGAAGCCGGCGCGCCGAGACATTGACTGAGACATGGTTGACGCCAAGCCCCGCCGCCTTCCAGTCCCTGAGGTCGGCAAGCGCCTGTTCGAGCACCAGCCGGTCGATGCGCGGAACGACATTGAGATCCTCGGCGACACCGAGAAAGTCCTGCGGACCGACAATGCCGCGCTTGGGATGGCGCCATCGGACCAGCGCCTCCACGCCACACACTTCGAGCGTGCGCGCATCGATCTTGGGCTGATAAACCGCGAAGAACTCGCCTCGTTCCAAACCGCGAAGAATCTCGTCCGCAAGCGTCTTGTTGGCCACGACTTCGCGTTCCATCGCCTCGGAGAAGAACTCGTATCGCGACCGCCCCTCGTTTTTTGCGCGATAGAGCGCAATGTCCGCGTTGATCAGCAGCCGCTTCACGTCGATCGTTTCGCCCGTCTGGGTCGCAATGCCGATCGACACGCCCACGCGGCATTCCCGGTTGTCATATGATGCCGGCTCGGACGCGCGTTCGAGGATGTCGTTCGCCAACTGTCTCAGCCGTGAATGAAAGACGTTCTTGACCAGGAACACGACGAATTCGTCCCCACCAACGCGTGCCACGAGACCGTCTTCGCCAACGCATTCCTGCAATATCCTTGCAGTGTGAACCAGAACCGCGTCCCCGGCGGCGTGACCCAGCGTGTCGTTGATCTGTTTGAACCGGTCGAGGTCGGCATGGAGCAGCGCGACATTCTTTTCGCCGGGTTTTGCGGCGGCTTCCTCCATCACTTGATCCAGCCGCCGGCGGTTCGACAGGGCGGTCAGTGCATCGTGGAGCGACATATGCTCCATCTTTCGCCGGGCAACCTCAAGCTCCTGCGCGCGCTGCTCCGTCATCTCGCGGGCGCGCGTGAGCTCGGCGGACTTCCTGTAGTCTGAGGTGATGTCCCAGTTGACGCCGACCAGTTTGCTACCCTTGTCCGGATCGACATAAACCCGGGCTCGAGACCGGATCTTGCGCACCTCGCCATCCGGACGCACGATGCGATAGTCCTGGGTGAAGTCGCCTTCGCATTTCATTGCCTCATCTGAAATGGCAGATGCCGCGGCAAGATCGTCCGGATGCACCATCTTTTCCCAGCCCTGGGGAGGGATGAGGCCATCATCGGTCGGCTCCAGGCCGTAAATTTCAAAAACGCGATCGTCCCAGCGCGTCTGGTTCGTCGTCATGTCGAATTCAAATACGCCGATCTTCGAGGCGGCGAGGGCCAGCTGGAAGCGGTGCGTGAGTTTCCGCATCGCCTGTTCCGAGGCCTTGAGATGGGAAATGTCGATATCGGTTCCGATAACGCGGGAGGCGCGGCCTTCTGAATCCCGGCGCACCACTCGGCCGCGGCTCAGAATCCAGACCCAGTGTCCGTCTTTGTGACGCTCGCGATACTCATAGGACACCAAATCGCTGGGACTGGCATAGCGTTCGGTCAGCTCGGCATTGACCCTCTCGCGGTCGTCCGGATGCACGCGTTCGAGCCACTCCCGGCGTGACCCGGGTGTCGGATCGTCGGGGCCGAGTCCCCTGATCCGCCGCCAGGAATCGCTGTGAAACCGCTTTCCCGTAACCAGATCATTGTCCCAGATGCCTTGTTCGGCGCTTTCGACCGCCACCCGCCAGCGCATCGCTTCGTCAGCGCTAAAGCGAGCCGCTTCTTCGGCCTGTTTTTGGGCGGTAATGTCGGTGTCGATGCCAACGATGCGCTTGGGCGAGCCGTCTTCCGTCCAGTCAACCCAGCTGGCGCGGGCCAGAATCCAGATATAGTGGCCACCCGCATGCCGTTCGCGGTATTCGAGTTTGAAATCGGCGTCGCCGACACCGGCATTTTGCTGCGCCATATATTCGCGAACGCGATCCCGGTCGTCGGGATGCAGTTTTTCAGCGTACCAGTCTTCGCCCCCAAACCGGACTTCGGTATCGAGCGGTATGCCGCGCATGCGTTTCCAGCCGTCCGAAACCTCGGTCCGGTTTTCGATCCTGTCATAGTCCCAGAATCCGTGGCCGCTGTCGCCGGCGAGGTAACGCCACAAATGGTCGTCCACGCCGGCATCTTGACCGCCGGTTCGAATCTGAACGGCTGGACTTGTCGTCGGCAAAGACCCATTACCCCCAAAACAGTTCGGGCCAATCTAGCCAAAGGGGGTAAAAAGAGTGTTCCCCCGCCGAAATCCGGATGAACCCGGAGGTTGGATCGTAGCGCGCAAAAGGAAACGGCGCGGGCTTTGCCGCGCCGTTCCAATCAATCAGCGTTTCGCCAGCTTACTGGGAAGCGGCATCGCCTTCGGTCGTCGCCGCGTCGCCTTCCGCCATCGCCGCGTCGCCTTCTGCCGGCACATAGTCAGGCGAGAAGGTCAGGAGATAGGCGGCCACTGCCTCGCGGTCCGCGATATCAGCGAGACCGGCAAACGCCATCTTCGTGCCCGGCACGAAATCACGCGGCTTTTCGAGGTATTCGACCAGGATTTCCGGCGTCCAGATCAACCCGTCCTGACCCTTGGCGACCATCGCGTCGCTATATTTGAAACCTTCCTCGGTGCCCGCTACGCGGCCGAACAGGTTGTTCAGAATCGGGCCGACCTTGTTTGCCGCGCCGTCGCCGACCTGATGGCAGACCTTGCACTTTTTGAAGACGTTCTCGCCCTGTGCAACCTGATCGTCCTGCGCCAGCGCGGCTGCGGTCGGAATGACGAGTGCGAGGGACAGAACAACGGCACGGGTAACTACGGATTTCATGGCAGTCTCCATTTGTTTGCGTCGATATGACCGCGAAAAAGCTGGATTGGATAAAATCCAAAGGTCTTTCGACGTCAATCCCCAGCGACCGCGCGAATGGTCGCAAGGTGAACGTTCTGATATCAGATGGTGTCAGCGTGGCGGAGATCGGGCGATGGAATTTGGCGGGATGAGCGTACTCGTCACTGGCGGCACCCAGGGGCTTGGCCTGGCGGTTGCGGAGGAACTGACTGCGCGCGGCTGCAAGCGCATCGCAATTGCCGGGCTGCCCGACGGAGCCGGGCAAAAAGCGCTTGACCGGCTTGCGGCCTCGGGAGCGAACGCTAGGCTCCTCGAAGTCGATCTCGCCGATGCAGCAGCGGCTGCCGCGCTGGTCGGGCGCGCCGAGGCAGAAATCGGCCCCATCAATGCATTGGTCAATTCCGCCGCCATCTGCGATCGCGGATCGGTACTCGATACCTCCTCCGAGCTTTTTGATCGGGTAATGGCGGTGAATACCCGTGCGCCGTTTCTCGTCATGCAGGATTTTGCGAAGCGCGCAATTGAGCGCGCCCATCCGGCGTCATGCGTCAACGTAACCAGCCTTCAATATCACTGCGGCTTGCCGTTTCTGGCGCCCTACGCCGCATCAAAGGCGGCGCTTGCGACGCTGACCAAAAACGCGGCCAACGCACTGAAAACGAAGCGCATCCGCTTCAATGCGGTGGCCCTTGGCTGGATGGATACGCCCGGCGAACACTCGACGCAGAAGCGCTTTCACAACGCACCCGATGATTGGCTGGAGAAGGCCGAGGCCGGCCAGCCTTTCGGCCAACTGATCAAGCCAAAGGAAGTCGCTGGTCTGATCGCCTATCTGCTTTCGCCTGCGTCAGGAGTGATCACTGGTTCCGTCATAGATTTCGATCAAACGGTCGTTGGCGCTTCGCCCGAGGGGGTAGGGTCCACCGCCTGACATTGCCATGCGGCGACGATCGAAGATTGCATGTAGCGAGTCGAACAGATGACAGCGCGCAATGCCGGTCACTTCGCTACCGTTTCACCGGGTTTTAGACATATTGTCGCTTTCGCAAGGCTTGAACATCATCTCGCCCGATGTTAATAACTGACCGGTCAGTTATTTATTTGGTGTTTGATGACGCCGCCCAAACCCACAGCTCAGGACGACGACGACCGGCAGCCCAAGTTCCGGCGGCGCGCGGAAGCGCGTCCGGACGAGGTGCTTGATGCGGCGCTGCTTGAGTTTGCCGAAAAGGGGTTTGCCGCGACCAAGGTCGAAGACATTGCGCGAAAAGCCGGGCTCTCCAAAGGCGCGGTCTACCTCTACTTCCCGTCGAAGCGCTCGCTGCTTGAAGGCCTTGTCCGGCGCGCGGTGATTCCGATCACCAAGAACGCGGCGCGGCTCGCTGCCAACGTCAAGGGCAGTTCGCTCGACGTCATTGGCCTGATTCTCAAGGGCATTGTGCACCAGTTCAAGAATCCGAAATCGGTGGCAATCCCCAAGCTGATTCTGCATGAAGCGCTCGGCCTGCCGGAGGTCGCGGAGTTCTATCGCAACGCGGTGCTTGATGTCGCCATGCCGGTGATGCGGGGCCTCATTGAAAAGGGGATCGAGACCGGCGAAATCCGGCCGGTGGACCCTGACATGACGGTCCGGTCAATCGTCGGCCCGATTCTCATTCACCTTATGCTGGCCGAAGTGTTCAACGTCCTCCCCGAAGGCGGGTTGCGCTTCGACGACCTTCTGGAAAATCACCTTTCCATCCTGACTCGCGGGCTGCGAGCCAACGGAGAAACCTCATGAACGAGTTCTTTGCCGCGATCTGGGGCTTTGTTGCTTCAATCCTACCTCTCGGCGGGCACGATCTCCCCGCGCATTATAACGGCTATGTCGAAGGCGACTACGTTTACGTTGCAGCCCAATCCGGCGGCCAGATCGAGCAATTGATGGTCTCCCGCGGCGATCGCGTGACCGAAGGCGAAGTGCTGTTCGAAATCGACGACGCGCAAGCCAAGGCAACTCTTCGTGCCGCCGAGGCGCGGCTGGCCCAGGCCAAGGCAAATCTCGCAAACCTCGAAACCGGCAGCCGCGACGCGGAAATCGAAGTCATCCGTGCGACCCTGGAACAGGCGCAGGTCAGTCTTGATCTTGCCCAGTTGAGCCTCGGCCGGTCGGAACGATTGCTTGAGAAAGAACTCGTCGCCCCCGCCAAGGTCGACGCCGATCGCGCCGCCGTCGAAAGCGCCAAAGCTCAGGTCGCGCAATTGACCGCCCAGCTTCAGGTCGCCGAACTGCCCGCACGCGAGGCTCAACAGGTGGCGGCCGAGGCCGCCGTCGCGGCGGCCGAAGCCGAAGTTCAGCTTTATCAGACGCAATTGCAGGACCGGCAGGTGACCGCCCCGGCCAATGGGCTTGTCGACGACGTCACCTATGACGAGGGCGAGGTCGTGGGTGCTGGCTCGCCCGTCGTCATCATTCTCCCGGAAAACGCCCTGATCGTGAGGTTTTTCGTGCCGGAGGGCGACCGGTCGCAGATTTCGATCGGCGAGGAACTCGGCGTCACATGCGACGGTTGCGAAGACGGCCTGGTTGCCAAGGTCGAACGTCTTGCAACCGATCCACAATACACGCCGCCGATCATTTTCAGCCGCGAGGAACGCTCGCGCATGGTCTTTCTTGTCGAGGCACGGCTTGAGTCCAATGATGGCCTGACCCCCGGCCAGCCTGTGACCGTTGCGAGGCCGGAATGACCGACGCCCCGGCTCCAGCAATCTCGGTCCGCGGCCTGACCAAGATCTATGGCGACCGTGCCGTGGTCGATCATCTCGATATGGATGTGCCGGCTGGCACCATCTACGGCTTCCTCGGACCCAACGGCAGCGGCAAAACCACGACCATCCGAATGATGTGCGGGCTGCTTGTGCCGGACGACGGGGAGGGGTCGTGCCTAGGATACGACATCCGCACCCAATCTCTGAACATCAAAGAACATGTGGGCTATATGACTCAGAAATTCTCGCTCTACGAGGATCTGACGATCCGCGAGAATCTCGACTTCATGGCACGCATGTACCGCCTGAAGGGCCGGCGGAAAAAGGTCGACCTTGCGCTCGAAGACCTCGGGCTGGTCGACCGGCAGAATCAGTTGGCGGGCACGCTTTCGGGCGGCTGGAAGCAGCGGCTCGCGCTTGCTGCGTGCCTGCTGCATGAACCGCGGCTACTGCTGCTCGATGAACCCACGGCAGGCGTTGACCCGAAGGCGCGCCGCGATTTCTGGGACGAGATCCGGCAGCTGGCGGCCAGCGGCGTCACGATTCTTGTTTCCACGCACTATATGGATGAAGCAATCCAGTGCGACTACATTGCCTATATCGCCTATGGCAAAAAGCTCATCTCCGGGCGATCGGCGGAAATCCCCGACATGATCGGCCTGCACACGTTCCGGGTCGAGGCCAGCGACCTGACAGCGCTCGAAAAGGTACTCCGAGAAGAACCCGACGTCGCCCAGGTCGCCCGTTTCGGATCGGTATTGCACGTATCGGGCACCGATCTCCCGGCTCTCAAAGCGCTCGCCAAGCGCTATCAGAACGAGGGAAGGGGCCGCTGGCAGGAAAAACCCTCCGAGCTCGAGGAAGCGTTCATCTATTTGATGACCGGGGTGCGCGACAATTTCGCTGAGTCGTCGCCTGAGGGAGATGGCAATTGATCTCCCCGGCGCGCTTCATTGCCGTTCTCGTCAAGGAATTCATCCAGATGCGGCGTGACCACGTCACGTTCGCGATGATGATCGGGCTGCCCATCGTGCAGCTGTTCCTCTTCGGCTTCGCCATCAATTCCGATCCGCGCAACCTGCCGACGCTGCTGGAACTCAACGACGACGGTCCAATTGTGCGGGCCATCGTGTCCGGTCTCAAGACCTCGGACTACTACAACTTCGTCGGCATCGAGACCGACCCCGCAAAAAGCGCTCTGGCCCTGCGAGATGGCACGGCCAATTTCGTGGTAGTCATTCCATCGAATTTCGAGCGCGACGTGCTTCGGGGGCGCTCGCCCGAAATCCTGATCGATGCCGACGCCGCCGATCCGACCGCCCTTGGCGGCGCCGTTGCCGCCCTTTCGGGCATTGTCAACATTGCTGTCGACCAGAGCATGCAAGGTGCCGCCCGGCCCATGCCATCACAGGCTGGTCCCACCCAGCCTTTCTCCATCGTGGTCCATCGCGAGTACAATCCGGAAGGAAAAACCGCGACCAACATCGTGCCGGGACTACTGGCCGTTATCCTCTCGATGACCATGGTCCTGATCACGGCGGTCGCGATTGTCCGCGAACGCGAAAAGGGAACAATGGAAACCCTGATCGCGTCACCGGTCCGACCGATTGAGGTCATGACCGGCAAGATCATCCCCTACATTCTTGTCGGATACGTGCAGACAATCGTCTTCCTGGTGGCCGCGCGATTGATTTTCGGCGTCCCGTTCGATGGCGACCCCTTCGCATTCTTTCTTGGCTTCAATCTTTATATCGTGGTCAATCTGGCCCTGGGCTTCCTGATTTCGACTGTCACGCGAAACCAGATGCAGGCCATGCAGATTTCGTTTTTCACGATTCTTCCGTCGATTCTTCTCAGCGGCTTCATGTTTCCGTTCGCGGGCATGCCGGCCTGGGCCCAGACACTCGGCACCGCCGTCCCAGCCACTCATTTCCTGCGCATTGTGCGGAAGATCATGTTGAAAGGCGCCGGACTGCCGGAAATCACCGGCGATATGCTGGCGCTTGGAATCATCATGGTCGTCATCGTGACGCTGGCCATGCTCCGCTATCGCCAGACCCTGGACTAAGCCGATGCCTAACCACGCCCCACATAGGGCATGGCGGTCGCCATCACGTTCATTGAAAGGACGTTCGTATCGAGCGGGAGATTGGCCATGTAGACGATCGCGTCGGCGACGTGCCGAACGTCGAAGGTCGGCTCGGGAGCGATTGTGCCATTTGCCTGCAATTTCCCCGACGCCATTGCTGCCGTCATGTCGGTCGCGGTGTTGCCGATATCGATTTCTCCGCAAGCGATATTGAACGCCCGTCCTTCAAGCGCCACCGATTTTGTCAGGCCGAGCACCGCATGCTTGGTCATGTTGTAGGCAACCGCGTTCGGACGCGGCACATAGGCCGATATCGAACCGTTATTGATGATCCGCCCGCCCTGAGGCTTTTGCGCCTTCATGCGGCGCACCGCCTCGCGCGCCACGAGAAATGCCCCCACGAGATTCGTGCGCACCACCGTTTCAAAAGTGGCGAGCGGTGTCTCTTCGACGGGCAAGGCCTCCATCCCAATTCCCGCATTGTTGAAGACGACGTCTACGTGTCCAAATGTCTGGACTGCCTCGTCGAACAGGCGAACGACATCTTCTTCGATCCCAACATCGACCGCGACCGCGAGGGTTTGTGCTGTCTGCGGACACAGGCCCGCAGTTTCCTCGAGTCGCGCCAGGTTCCGTCCGGCCATGACCACGCGAAACCCGTTTTCGGCCAGTCGAACCGCCGTGGCCCGGCCGATTCCGGACCCCGCGCCCGTCACAATTGCCGTTTTGTCCATTTTCGATCCTTGTCGTGTTCGGGCCAATCCCCCAGAATACTGGTCCGGAAGGCGCTCGATTTCAGGCTTTCTTCACGTATCTTAACGGCGGGTTACCGGATGTGTGCTGAATCTGCAACATGTGGGTCGCGACTTGGGTCCCAAGCCTGTGCAACGCCGACTCTTATGTTGCGCGCCCTTCCGGCATCGGTATGTTCATCCTTGCGAATCCATGCATGGGATCGTTCGTGTGTTGGGTGAGTAGCACAATAAATGCGTCAAGCTGGTGTACCTCATTCAACGAACCGTCAGGAAACTGACAATCTGTAACCGTCAGATTTTCTGACACACCAATGACTGACTTTGGAGGTCAATTATGAAACTGAAGAGCCTTCTTCTTGGTTCTGTTGCAGCGGCGGGCCTGTCCACCGGCGCCTTCGCAGCCGACCTGGGTGTGGTTATGCCGACCCTGGATGCTTGCGATGCCGTTGGCATGCAGGGCGTTCCGCTCATCGACCACTGCCTGACCATCTCGGGCAGCGTCGTCTACTCCGCAAAGTGGGGCGACTATAAGGGTTCCGTGGTTTACATCACGTCCAGCATCGGCACCACCACTCAGCCTGACAACGACGCCGGCTTCTTCGGCCCCGTTGACTGGGATTCTACGGTCACTGCCACGCTTTCCCTGGAAGCCACCCACAATACCGCTTTCGGTAAGGGCATTGCCCACATCGACCTGACCAACACCGACAGCTTCGGCGTTCATAACGGTGTGATCACGTCTTCGGGCACCACGCTTCTCTCCGTTGGCAACGCCTATCTGGCCGTTGGTGACTCCACCGTCGTGACCCTCGGCCGTGCGCCGTCGATCGCGATCCTGGGTGGCGATGAGCCCCTCAACTATGGTGGCCTGTTCCGTTCTGACCATGTTGGTACTGGCGTTGGCACTGCTGCCATGCCGGCGACCGGCGGCCACTCCATCCAGGTCGTTTCCGACCTTGGCAATGGCGTGAGCGCTGGCATCGCCCTCGAAGCCATCGACACGATCATGCCGGATCTGATTGGCGTCCTGAGCTATTCGGGCGACACCTTCTCCGGTCACGTGACTGGCATGTGGGACGGCGCGGTCTTCTTTGCGCATGCCGCTGGCCAGGTTTCGATCGACATGTTCACCCTGTTGGGTGCCCTCGCGATCGACAGCACGGGTGACTGGAACGTTCTCGGTTCGGCTTCGGCGACCTTCGACATGTTCACCCTCGCGGTGTCCGGCGAAGCTGCTGCTGGCGGCGAATGGGGCGTTGGTGGTTCGGTTAGCGCCGACGTTACCGACGGCGTGACCCTGAACCTCGGCGGCCGTTACTTCGACAACTCCGTCGACCAGGCTTGGCAGGGCGAAGCCAACGTTACGGCTGATCTGACCGACACGCTGTCGGCCGGTGCCACCGTTGGTTACATCGACTCGACCCTTGCTGCCACTTCGAACGTCTACTTCGAAGGCGAGCTGACCTGGGCCCCGAGCGACTCGCTCAGCATGACCGCTTCTGGTGGTGCCAACTCGCTTGGTGCTTACTGGGTCGGTCTCAGCGGCGAAAACGACTTCTCGTAAGCCGTCTGGTACGGACAAACTTCTGGAAAGGCCCGGCATCAGCCGGGCCTTTCTGCATTTATTGAGGGTTCCCGGGAGGGACCCGTTATTGGAATGTTTCTTTGACCGGACAGGGCTCAACCGGTTAAACTTGTTGAGAGATTCGGCAACTGGCCAAGCCGGCGCGGCGGGTACTTCATGACATCTTCCAATCGTTTCAGGCTGGGTGCTTTGGCGCTGATCCTCGTGCTTGGCGTGGCTCCGCTTTCCGGCTGGTCGCAAACGTCCGTCACGACCCTCTACGGTTGGTCCGCCACCAACATCAGTGGCAAGATCGAAATGGACGGGGCCTTGCCGACTGAAGGTCTCAAGAATTTCCTCAACATCCGGTCCGGCGGGTTTGCCGAAGACACGACCCGCATTAGCGAAGGCGCTCCCGAGCATTTCAGCCAGGACGCAATTGCGGGCGTGACCGTCCTTCGCCATTTCGAACGTGGGCGTGTGGCCTACACAGGTTCTGGCTGGTCGCTCACCGGCATTCTTATGGCCGACAAGCGAGTCGACGATGTTCTGAATGAACTGTCGTCTCTAACCGACGCCAGCAATTGGACTATTGAAATATCAGACGCGCCGGTCGGCCCGCCGGCGCCTGCTGCGGTTGCGCAACAGAATGTCGAGACAGCGGATCCGGCGCCCGCAGTCGCCCCGGCTGAAATCGACACGACCGAACTGCCTGAGCTCGGTATTGGCGACGAGTCGCCCCTGTTTGTCGAGGATCTTGCCGCGGGCGAGCTGCCGCCGCTGACGCTTAATGCCGGCCTGCCGAAATTCGAGACGGCCGAGGCGATGGAACCCGTCGCCGATGTGACGCAGACCGCCGAAACTTCGGTGGCGCAGCCTCAAAGTGATGCACAAGGTTCGACGGAGGCATCGGGGAGCCCGGTTCCGCTGACGGACGATCAGCTGCCCGCGCTGACACTGGACGCGGGGTTGCCGCGCTTCGATGCCGTGCCAGAGGCCAACTCGACGCCGGAGGTTGCGGGCAAGCCAATCGTCTACCAGTGGTCGGCATCAAATCTCGGTGGCGTCCTGACATTTTCCGGTGACGTCCCGACGGACGGGTTGAGGCGCTATCTGTTGGTTCGAGCCGGTGAAGGCGCAGTCGACGGCATGGCGGTCGTCGCCGGTGCGCCCGAGGGCTTCGTCGACGCAACTCTGGCCGCAATGGATCCGGTATTGGCGCTCGATGAGTCTGAAGTTTCATTTGACGGGCAGGCATGGACATTTTCGGGCAGGGCGGACACTGAGGACACGATCGACGCGGTCGCAAGATTGCTTGATGCGAACGACCTGACGAAAGACTGGAAACGTGATCTTTCGGTTCGTCCGGTGAGCCTCACGGTGACCAAGGCCCCTGACGGTGAGATCGAACTTGCCGGATTGCTTCCTGCCGATGCGCTGAAGTCCTATCTCCGGGTCATTTCCGGCGGCGGAAACGTCGATGGCATCCGGATAGGCGGCACATCAAACCCGGACTTCGTGTCCTCGGCCGCGGCAGGAGTCCGTGCTCTCACCAATCTTGAGACCGGCGAGCTCAAGTTCGACGGGTCCCGCTGGAGTCTTGAGGGCAAAAGCCTGACCGACCTGGACGCATCATCGGCCAAATCTCTGGTTGCCGCCCTTCCGAATGGCGGTGACTGGGCCATGAACATCACGCAGGCACCCTTGTTTGACATCTGCTCGCGCGCAGTCACGGCCTTTTCGAATACGCACACCATATTGTTTGCCCCCGCGAGCGCCCGCATTGAAGCAGATTCGCGGAATCAGCTCAGCGATCTTGCCGGCGAATTGCTGAAATGTCCCGAGGCCGACCTCTATGTCGAGGGCCACACAGATGCCGACGGACCGGCTGAGGCCAACATGGCGCTTTCTGTCGCGCGTGCCGAGGCAGTTATTGAGGAATTGATCGGACTGGGTGTAAGCTACACACGGCTTTACGCGGTCGGCTATGGGGAAACCCTGCCGATTGCCAGCAACGAAACGCGTGAGGGCAAGGCGCTCAACCGTCGAATCGTGTTTGAATTGGTCAGGCAGCAATAGCGGGGAATGTCATGGACTTCGGAGCATTCGGCACAATCATTACGACCTATTGGATTTTCCTGCTGATTGCTTTGGTGATTGGCATCGTGACCGGCTGGCTGGCGTCAGGCGCCAGCCAAGGCAACTAGGCGGGCGAGGGGGCAAAAATGGACGGCTCATCCCACATCATCGAAACAGCACTGCTGCTGCTGATCGCATTTCTGATCGGCTGCCTCATCGGCTGGTTCCTCAAGACGCGCATGTTCTCTGGCACCGATGCGTCGAGCGCGCCGGCTCGTTCGAGCCAGCCAAGCGCAACCCAGCCTTCGCCGTCGGTCGCGGCCAGCCCGGCCCCTGCAATGGCCGCGCCATCGCCGGCTCCCGCGCCTGCCGCGGCGCCGAAGCCCGAGCCTGCCCCCGCCAAAGCCGTTGAAGCACCCAAGCCAGCGCCGGCGCCAAAACCAGCCGAGACCGCCAAACCCAAACCAGCCGCCAAAAAGGCGCCCGCAGCCCGTTCAAAGGCAACGCCAGCAGCTGAAGCCAAGCCGGCAGAAGCCGCAAAACCCAAGGCTGCTGCCAAGCCGAAAGCGGCAGCAAAGCCGAAAGCGGCTGCTGCGCCCAAGGCAGAACCTGCGCCCGCACCGGCCGAGGTCGGCAAGCCGCAGGGCCTCGCAGCACCGCGCGCCGGGGGCAAGGACGATCTGAAGGTTATTTCGGGTATCGGTCCCAAGATCGAGGGCATCCTCAACGGCCTTGGGATCTTCCATTTCGACCAGATTGCCGCCTGGAAGAAGGCCGAGATCGAGTGGGTCGATGATTATCTCAGCTTCCATGGCCGCATCGAACGCGACAAGTGGGTGGCACAAGCAAAGAAACTGGCGAAGTAACCGGTCAAAGATTTGAATTGTTCAATAGCTTAAGGGCGCGTCCGCAAGTCGGCGCGCCCTTTTGATTTTTTGCCACGTGGGACGTGTCTTTGGCTGCGATGCGTCACGGAACACGATATTCGAAGGCGCAATTCGTGAGAATCCGAACTGGGCGTGCGACAACTCCGGACGCGCTATCCCGCAACAATCGGATTGAGCCGCGCCTGTTCGCGGCAATGCTGCGCGAACTCCATGATCGCGCGAACCGTATCATCTTCCGCCAGAAGGGCCGGCGATCCCTGACCGACAATGGTGTGGGTTGCGGCATCGGGCCGGAGTTCGATCATTCGTTCAAACGTCGTTCGCTGCAACTGGTCGGTCAACTGCGTTCGCATCAGCATCATCGGAATGTCATAGAGCGCGCTCATCAGCTGCCATTGTGGCTCAAAAACATCATCAAGCCGGACATCGTCCAGTTTTTGAAGAAGCCGTTGATCGAACAGTGTTTTTGCCCGGCGGCGAGGCATGTGGTGCGTCCGGGCGACCATGGCGTCGAGCTCGACCGGCGTGGCTCCCGGATAGGACCTCGCGGCAATTTCCCGGCTGAGCGTCTCGAATTCGTGCTTGCCGCGTGTCTGGGCGATGCGCCCGTAATTGTCGCGGACTCGGGTCAGTCCGGCGGCGTCCTGCGTCGGCCCGGCGTCGAGCAGGATCATGCCCGCCAGCAGGCGGTGATGGTTGATGGCAAGATTCATCGCGACATGTCCGCCGTGCCCCTGTCCGAAAACCACGGCGCGTTCAATGCCCAGCGCGTCGAGCAGGTGGGCCAGATCCGCCGAGTCCGCGACCGTTGAATAGTCCTCGGCGCGGCTGCGATAGGGCGATCGGCCACGGCCTTTAAGATCGAGCAGGATCAGCGGCCAATCCGTGTCCGCGCCGCGCGAGGCGAGGGTCGCGAAGGCATCAAAATCGCTCATATTGCGAAAAAAACCCGGCACGCAGACGATCGGCGGCCGTTCGCCGTCGAAGTTGCCGCGCCGGTGCACGGCAATCGCGTCATGGGAGGAGGTCAGCGTCACGGCCGTCGCCGGTAAGCTGGCAAACGGCGGATATGTCTCGAGATCGAAGCGGCGCACAAACATCTGCGCCTCTTATCAGGCTGGCGCGAACTCGAAAAGCGCCTGCCGGGCCTGTCAAATGCCGCGCAGAACCTCGGCGACGGTCATTTGCGGCAGGCCCAGCCGCGCACGGTAGTGGATGAAATTGGCCACCACCCGTTGCACGTAGTTGCGCGTCTCCTCGAACGGAATCTCTTCGATCCAGACGACCGGATCAACGCCCGGATTGGCCGGGTTTCCATATTGCGCGATCCACTTGTTCACGTTTCCGGCTCCGCCATTATAAGCCGCGGCAGCGAGAATGAGGGAATTGCCGTAGCGCGACAACTGCCGCCGCAGATAGCTCGATCCCAGCAAGGCGTTGTATTCCGGGTCCGCCGTCAGCCGCTGCAGCGAATAGGCGACGCCAAGCGCCCGAGCGGTTTCCTCGGCCGTTGCCGGCATCAGTTGCATCAATCCGCGCGCGCCCGCAGGCGACACGATGTCGAAGTCGAAATGGCTTTCCTGCCGGGCAATTGCGTAGACGGCGGCCGGATCGATGCCGGTCAGTTCGTTGGCGGAGGGAACGCCATCGCGCGGAAAATTGAACAGGTCCAGTGCCACGCCGCGCTCGTCGGCCACGTCGGCCATCAGCACGGCGAGATTATGTGCGCCAAGCGATTGCCCAAGGCGCGCGACGAGCACCATGTCGCCAGGATCGGTAACCGAATAGACCAAGCGCGTGACCAGCGGTTCGGCCATTTTCGGGCGGCCCGCGTCGGCGAACAAATGAACGATACGCACCAGTTCGCGATTTTCGAACAGCGCCATGCGGCCTTCCGCATTGGGCAGGGGCCGCATGGCGAAGTCGGTCTGTCCCAGCCGGTAAAGGGCAAGAACACCGTAGTAAGACGTTGGATAGGCCGCCGCTTTGCGAAACGCGGCCGTGGCCCCGGCCTGGTCGCCAAGGGCAGAAAGCGCCCGGCCAAGCCAGTAGTTCGACTTGGTGATCGTGCTTTCGAGCGTCGAAAGTTGGATCATCCGCTGGAAGTGCGGTGCCGCGGCAGCCGGATTGTGCAGGAATTCCAGCGCTATCCAGCCCGCGTGAAAGTTCGCATCAACGACCCGGCCGTCCGGACCATTGTTGTAGCCGGCGGTAACAGCATAGGCGTCCTGGTACTTGCCCGCATCCATCAACTGGCGCGCGAGGTAACGCCGCTCGTACCACCACTCAGCCGAATCCGGCAGTTCGCGGTTGCCGACGGCGTTGAAATCGGCCACTGCCCCAACAAGATCACCCGAACGGCGTGCCAGTTGTCCGAGCGAAAAATAGTAGAGCGGATGATCGCGATAGGCGGGGTCGACCTGCCGCAGGAGGGACGCAGCATCCGCCTGTTTGCGGGCAACGGCGATCCGAGCCTTGGCCAGCGTTTGCTGCTGCGGCGTGAGCAGCGCCCACATGCGTTCAACCGCGCTGGCCCGGTCGTTCATCAGCAGGTGGACGGCACGCTGCCAGTTGACCTCGTTGCTGAACCGGGGCGCGAATTCGCCGAGGATCAGGGCCTCCTGATCCCGGTCGAGAAACTCGTTCGCCCAGACCTGCGCGGCAATGCGGAAGCCCCGATCGACCTGACCATCGGACACATAGGCCCGCGCCAGGGCGATCTGCGCGTCCGTCAGAATGGGCATTTGCCCACCAAGAAGCGCGATGACCTCGGCCGGACCAGGATCGAGCCTTATCAGCGACTGTTCGAGGCGGGTCTTGAAAAGGCTTTGCGAACCCATGTCTGGCGCGTCCGCCGCGAACCGCCTCACGGCGTCGTAGTCGACTTCTCCATTGCCATAGTAAATTGCCGCCCATTGGATGGCACGGCGCTCCAGGTCGTTGGTGAAACCGCGGGCCCGTTGATAGGCATCCGCATACTTGCCGCCCTCTATCAGGTCGAGCGCGCTTGAGAAGGCAGCGGAATAAGTCGGCGCATCAATCGCGCCGCTGGCGTCGGTGGACCCGGTAATGTCGCCGCTTGCCGCAAGCGCAGGTGCCGAAACGCCCATGAGCGCCAGCAGAAGCGCGATTTTTCCCCAATGGCGAGCCGAACTCAGCATCTGGCCGTTCCTGTTGGTTCCGTTCCAACAAGGCGCCCCCGTACCTTGTGCTGCCCACAAGTCTATTGGTGCATGGTGAACAATCTCTTTCGGCCCGCGCACCCGGGGCTCAAAACGCAATTTCCTTGTTTGGTAACGGGTCAGGCACTATGGTGCCGCCGGATTTGGCAGGAAACGCGCCGCTCAACGACCGAGCGTGGCGTGTTTGTGTCGCCAAATTGTGACCTTCAATTTTCGGGACTATTTCGATGTTTCACGGCTCCATCACCGCGCTGATCACGCCTTTTACCAATGGTGCGTTCGACGAGGCCGGTTTCGAGAAACTGGTCGACTGGCAGATCACCGAAGGCAGCAACGGCTTGGTACCGGTCGGCACGACCGGCGAAAGTCCGACCGTGACACATGACGAACACCGTCGCGTGGTCGAACTCTGCGTGTCTGTCGCCAGCGGCCGCGTGCCGGTCATCGCAGGGGCCGGTTCGAATTCGACCGCCGAGGCCGTCGAATTGACAAGGTTTGCCAAGTCGGCCGGCGCGGACGCCGTGCTCTCGGTCGCACCCTATTACAACAAGCCAAGCCAGGAAGGCCTGTTTCAGCATTTTTCGGCGATCGCCGCTGCGGCCGACATTCCGGTCTTTCTCTACAACATCCCCGGCCGGTCGATTGTCGAAATCGGCGTTGAGACCATGGTGCGGCTGGTCAAGGCGCATCCCAACATCGTCGGCGTCAAGGACGCAACGGCGTCGATGGCCCGCGCGACGCTCGACCGGGAACACCTTGGTCCCGATTTCATTCAGCTCTCCGGCGAAGACATGACCGCGCTCGGGTTCAATGCGCACGGGGGCAAGGGCTGCATCTCGGTCACAGCCAATGTCGCGCCGCGCCTCTGCGCGGAATTCCAGGCCTCCATGGCGTCGGGCGACTATGCCAAGGCATTGACCTATCAGGACAAGTTGGCGCCGCTTCACCGCGCGCTATTCATCGAGCCAAATCCCGCCGGCGTGAAATACGCGGCCGAACGCCTCGGCATTTGCGGTGCCGAAGTGCGCCTTCCGCTGGTCACCGTCAGCGCCGCCACGCGCGCCGTTGTCGATGCGGCGCTCGCACATGCGGGGCTGATCTGAGGCGCCTGTGGCCAAGTCAGCTAAAGCCAAGAAGCTGGTCGCGACCGGCCTGATCGCGGAAAACCGGCGTGCCCGTTTCGACTACGAAATCCTCGACACGCTCGAGGCCGGACTGGTCTTGACCGGCACCGAGGTGCGCTCGCTGCGCAATGGCAAGGCGCAGATCGCCGAAAGCTATGCGTCACCCGAAAGTGGCGAGCTTTTTCTCATCAATTCCTACATTCCGGAATATGTCGAAGCCAATCGTTTCAACCACAACGAACGCCGTCCGCGAAAGCTTCTGGTCTCCAAGCGCGAACTCGGCCGCCTGATGGGCGCGGTTCAGAAAGAGGGACAGACCATTGTGCCGCTGAAGCTCTATTTTAACGACAAGGGCATCGCAAAGCTGCTGATCGGCGTTGCCAAGGGCAAGAAGACCGTCGACAAGCGCCAGACTGAACGCAATCGTGATTGGGACCGGCAGAAATCGCGGCTCTTGAAGAACCTCGGTTAAATCCGGAATCTCAAAGGGTTGCCGGGTCTTTCGGACTCAAGTCGCGAAGCGGCCGATGCCGGCACGTTCGGCCGCCGCGAAAACCACCGCCTCGAACATTTGCGGTGTCAGCCGGCCCGTATTCGTGTTGTAGCGCGAGCAGTGGTAGGAATCGAAAACCACCCGCCCATCTGGGAGGGCATGCTCGGCACCGTGCGCAAACGGAAACCGGCTGCGCTTCTGCCCAAAACTTGAGAGCAGGGACTCGTGTGCAATTCGTCCCAGCACAAGAATTGCCCGAACGGACGCAAGTTCATCGATGGTCGCCGTGAGGAAGGGCCGGCAGGCCGTTATTTCAGCCCCGACCGGCTTGTTTTGCGGCGGAACGCAGCGGACGGCGTTGGTGATCCGGACGCCGTGAAGGCCAAGACCGTCATCCGGCCGCGCGGCGTAAGTGCCGCTGGTCGCGCCCGCTTTTCCAAGCGTCTCGAACAGCAGATCGCCCGCATAGTCGCCGGTGAACGGGCGTCCGGTCCGGTTGGCGCCGCGCAGGCCCGGCGCCAGTCCGACGATGAGAAGGCGCGGAGCCTCGTCACCCCAACTGGGAACCGGCGCGTTGAACCAGCCTGGAAACTGACTGCGATTGTCGGTGCGAAAATCGGCCAGACGCGGGCAAAGCGCACAGTCGCGAACCGGTTCTGAAATCATGAAATGGCGTGGCCGTCAGGTTTGCCGGCCAAACGTCTTGGCCAGTTCAGCCACATCCATAAAGTGATCCGCCTGGCGGCGCAAATCGTCCGAGATCATCGGCGTCGGGGTCGTCATTGTCGAAGCGACGGTCACGATCTTGCCCTTCCGCTGCAACGCGGCGACGAGTGCCGTGAAATCGCCGTCGCCCGAGAACAGGAACATGTGATCGAAATGCGGCGCGAGTTCCAGCGCATCCACAGTCATTTCGATATCCATGTTGCCCTTGACCTTGCGGCGGCCCGAAGAGTCAGTGAATTCCTTGGCCGGCTTGGTCATGACCGTGTAGCCGTTGTAGTCCAACCAATCGATCAGGGGGCGGATGGAAGAAAACGCAGAATCCTCGACGTAAGCAGTGTAGTAATAAGCTCTCAGAAACCTGCACTTGGATTGAAACGCTTCCAATAGTGCGCGGTAATCGATGTCGACGCCGATAGCTTTTGAGGTGGCATAAAGATTTGCCCCATCAATAAAAACAACCGCGCGGTCTTGAGGATTCAAGTGCTTCAAATAGATGTCCCTTCGTCTTTTGCAGACTTTTGCACGCTTGTGCGAGCTTTGATCGTTACCGTCAAGCCGTCGCGGCGCACTTTTTTTGGGCAGTCCGTATTTATCCGCATAACCGGAAATGGCGCCGGATTGCAAGCATCCGATCGGTGTCTTTCATACGCGCCTTTTGGTCGCAGCGCTTGCGCGCGACGGCCCCGTGGTGTAACGGGGGCAAACTTTTCCACTCAAATTGGGAGCATACCTTGGCACGCGTTACCGTCGAAGACTGCGTTGAAAAGGTTCCGAACCGTTTTGACCTGGTGCTGGTGGCTGCCCATCGCGCCCGTCTGATCGCCAATGGGCAGGAAATCACCGTGCCCCGCGACAAGGACAAAAACCCGGTCGTTGCGCTGCGTGAAATCGGTGATGCCACCATTTCGCCGGGCGACCTGACCGAAGACCTCATTCATGCCATGCAGCACTATGTCGAGGTCGACGAACCCGAAGCCGCGCTTCCGGACCTTCCGGAGGAGCTGACCGGCCCCGCCGACGCCCAGCAGATCACCTTCGACTCCATCAGCGAGGAAGAGTTGCTGCGCGGTATCGAGAGTCTCGCACCGCCCGAGCGCCGCGACGACTGAACGCTTCGTTGATATTGGCTGAAAAGCCTTTATATCTTCAGAGGGCGCCGGAACTTCCGGCGCCCTTCTTGTTTGACCCTTTTGTCGTGGGATTCGGCCGGTCATGATGCGGCAGTTCGAACTGGTGGAAAAGGTTCTCGCCTACAATCCGAAGGCCGACGAGAACCTGCTCAATCGCGCCTATGTCTATGCGATGCAGAAGCACGGAACCCAGAAGCGGGCCTCGGGCGTTCCCTATATCCAGCATCCGCTCGAAGTCGCCGCCATCCTGACCGATCTCAAGATGGACGACGCAACCATCGCCGTCGCCCTTCTGCACGACACGATCGAGGACACCGATGCCACCCGTTCCGAAATCGATCAGCTGTTTGGGCATGAAATCGGCGCCATCGTCGAGGGTCTGACCAAGATCCAACGCCTTAAACTTGTTTCGCGCGAAGAAGCGCAGGCAGAAAACCTGCGCAAGCTCCTGCTCGCCATCTCACAGGACGTGCGGGTGCTGATGGTCAAGCTCGCCGACCGCCTGCACAACATGCGCACCATCGGCTTCGTCCCGGAGGAAAAGCGCCACCGCATCGCGCAGGAAACCATGGACATCTATGCGCCGCTCGCCGGCCGCATGGGCATGCAGGACATGCGCTCCGAACTCGAGGATATCTGCTTCTCGGTTCTTCACCCCGATCACTACAAGGCCATCACCGAACGGCTGAGCCACATGGAGGCCGACAACAAGGGCCTCATTTCCCAGATTCGCACCGAACTGACGCAGAAACTGGCAAGTTCGGGCGTTCCCGGTGTCGTGACGTCGCGGCTCAAATCGCCATGGTCGATCTTCCGCAAGATCGAAACCAAATCGATCGCCTTCGAACAGCTGTCAGACATTGTCGGGTTCCGCATCATCGTCGACACGATTGACCAATGCTACCGCGCGCTTGGCGTCGTCCATTCCACCTGGAAAATGGTTCCGGGCCGCTTCAAGGACTATGTTTCAGTCCCCAAATATAACGAGTACCGCTCGATCCACACCACCATCGTCGGACCCGGCCGGCACCGCGCCGAGCTGCAGATCCGCACCCAGGCCATGCACGAGGTCGCCGAATACGGCATCGCCGCGCATGCCCTCTACAAGGAAGGTTTGAAGCCAGGCGCCGAGGGTTTCGAGCACGACAGCCAGGCCTATGCCTGGTTGCGCCACGCCATCGAACACCTGACCGAGGGCAACGATACCGAGGAATTCCTCGAATATACCAAGCTCGAACTCTTTCAGGACCAGGTGTTCTGTTTCACCCCGCGCGGGCGGCTTATCGCCTTGCCGCGCGGCGCGACGCCGGTCGATTTCGCCTACGCCGTCCACACCGAAATCGGCGACACCTGCGTCGGCGCCAAGATCAACGGCGTCTACGCACCGGTCATTACCCAACTCAGGAATGGGGACGAGGTCGAAATCCTCCGCGACCACAACCACCATCCGCCCGCCAGTTGGGAAAGCATCGCAGCGACGGGCAAGGCGAGGGCGGCCATTCGCCGGAACATTCGCCAGCGTGAGGAGCAGCGGGTCAACCGCTTGGGCGAGGAGGTCTTGCGCACTCTCATGCAGCAATCGGGCGTCGACGATGAAGACGATGCGCTCGGCCGCCTGATTGCGGAGCTCGGCCTGCGCGACGCCGACGCGCTCTACGCGCAGGTGGGCAAGGGCCAGATCACCGCCGACCGGCTCAACGCCCTTGTCGACGGGCTTGGTGGACGCCGATCGCTTTTCCGCCGCCGCAAGAAAGTGCCGCTTCCCGCGCCGATGCAGCCGGATGGCTGGTTTTCCCTGCGCCAGTCCGAGCTCTTCAAGTTTCGGGTTCCGGGCGGGCAGCGGGTCAAATCCGCCATGCGCAAGATCCTCGACAAGGTCGGATTCGAAACGCCGGTCGCCATCTCTCCCGAAGGCGTCGTGCCCGGCGACCGCCTGGTCGGCATTCTCGACGAAACCGGCACGATCACGGTGTTTCCCGTCCACTCTGAGGCCCTGGCCGACTATCATGACAAGGACGTGGGCTGGATCGACGTCCTTTGGGAGCCTGCCAGCTCGATTGAACAGCAGCAGTTCCGCGTGACGATTTCGGTCCTGTCCTTGAACCGGCCGGGAATGCTGGCCCAGACCGCCACCACCATGGCGTCGAGCGAGGTCAACATCCACAACCTCGTCCTGCGCACCGTTTCGTCGGACTTCCATCAGCTGATCTTTCAGGTCGAGGTGCGCGACGTGGTTCAGCTCGATGATCTGCTGACGCTCCTCAAACAGGTGCAGGGGCTTTCCAAAGTCCGCCGCGCCCACTATGCCGAGGCTGGGGCCATTGCCCAGATTCAGACGGCAGAAATCAAGGATTGAAGCGTGGCGGATTCCGCAAATCCCATGACCAAGGATCAGGTTCTCGACGTTTTCCGCTCGTGCGACGCGATTCTCGAGGGGCATTTCATCCTGTCCTCGGGCCTGCGCTCGCCGGTGTTTCTGCAAAAGGCGCTGGTCTTTCGCCAGCCTGAAAAGGCGGCCATTCTCTGCAAGGCGCTTGCCGAGAAGATCAGGGCCAGTGCCTATTCGGAATTCAGTCAGATCGTCTCCCCGGCCGTCGGCGGTATTATTCCAGGCTATGAGACGGCGCGGCACCTCGGCCGGCCGGCCATTTACACAGAGCGGGTCGACGGCAGGTTCCAGCTCCGGCGCGGTTTCGAAATCGCACCGGGCGAAAAAGTGCTGATCGTTGAGGACATAGTCTCAACCGGCCTGTCGATCCGTGAATGCGCGGAAGCGGTCCGGGCCATGGGAGCCGATGTGGTCGCCGCCGCGTGCCTTGTCGACCGCTCCGCGGGCAAGGCCAAGGTCGGCGTGCCGCTGATTTCGCTGATCGAATATGAAGTGCCGGCCTACGCGCCCGACGCGCTACCGCCTGAACTGGCCGCCATACCCGCCGTCAAGCCAGGCAGCCGGGGCCTGCAATAGGGGACGAAATGATCATCGGCCTTGGCAACGACATTTCCGAAATCCACCGGGTTCAGGCGGTTCTCGACAAATATGGGGACCGGTTCACCCACCGCTGCTTCACCGAGATCGAACGCCGGAAGTCCGACGGCCGGGCGGCAAGGGCTGCGTCGTACGCCAAGCGGTTCGCCGCCAAGGAAGCCTGTGCCAAGGCGCTCGGAACCGGCATGAGCCACGGTGTGTTCTGGCGCGACATGGGGGTGATCAACCTGCCGAGCGGCAAGCCGACGATGTCCCTGACCGGCGGCGCGGCGAAAGTGCTGGACTATATTGTGCCCAAGGGTCATAGACCCCATATCCATGTTTCGATCACCGACGACGCGGGATTGGCGCAGGCTTTCGTTATTATCGAGGCCATTCCCATCGGCGGTTAGCGCTGGTTGACCGCGCGCGCGCAACCGCCTATCCAGAACCCAGCTTTGCGCGCTTTCCGCATCAGAGATCGCTTCATGTCAGAACAGGCGGCCAAAAAGGCCAAACCCAACGAACTCCGCGAAACCATCATCGTGGTGATAGAGGCGCTGGTCATTGCGCTTCTGTTCCGCACGTTCCTCTATCAGCCCTTTTCGATCCCGACCGCCTCGCTCCAGCCGAGCCTTCTGATCGGCGACTACGTCATCGCGTCGAAATTTGCCTATGGATACGGCCAGTGGACTTTCCCCTTCGGCATGATTCCGATCAAGGGGCGCATTTTCGGTGGCGAGCCGCAGCGCGGCGACATCGCCGTGTTCCGTCCGGTGCCCCAGAAGGAAGATTTCATCAAACGGGTAATCGGCCTGCCGGGTGACCATATCCAGATGATCAACGGCATTCTCAACATCAACGGCCAGCCTGTCGAGCGTGAACTGGTTGGCCGGAGCACCGACACCGACAGTTCGGGCACGACCATTCCGGTCCTCGTCTACAAGGAAACCCTGCCCAACGGCGTGACCCATTTGATCAACGAGATTTCGGACAACGGAATGCTCGACAATACCGAGGAATATGTCGTTCCCGCCGGCCACTATTTCATGATGGGCGACAACCGCGACCGTTCGCAGGACAGCCGGGTGCTGTCTGCGGTCGGCTACGTTCCTGAATCCAACCTGATCGGCAAGGCCGAGGCTCGCTTTTTCTCCATCAAGGACGACATTCCGCCCTGGCAGATCTGGCGCTGGCCGGGCAACGTGCGGTGGGACCGCATGTTCCAGCCCGTGAACTGATGCCCACCTCCGCCGGCAGACTCGAACAGCTCGAAGACCGGATCGGCCACACCTTTTCCGACCGGGCCATTCTCGTTCGCGCGCTCAGCCATTCGAGCGCCATTTCGCCGGCAAAGCGGGTGCAGAATTCCTACCAGCGTCTGGAATTCCTCGGCGACCGTGTGCTTGGCCTCACGGTCGCCGACATACTCCTGAAGCGCCACCCGGACGACAACGAGGGCGAACTTTCGCGTAAACTCAACGCGGTCGTCCGTCGCCAAGCCTGTGCCGAGGTGGCCCGCGACCTCGAACTCGGCAGGTTTCTGGTGCTGGGCGAGAGCGAAGCACGGACCGGCGGCGCCGACAAGGATGCCATTCTCGCGGACGTCTGCGAGGCGCTGATCGGCGCCATCTACTGTGATGCGGGACTTCAAAAAGCCTACGACTTCATCGCCACGGCCTTTGCCGGGCACCTGAGGAGTGCCCGCAAGCAGGGTGCCGACCCGAAAACCGAATTGCAGGAATGGGCCCAGTCGCGTGGCCTGCCGCCGCCGAACTATGATGTTCGCAAGCGCACCGGCCCCGATCACGCGCCAACCTTCGCCATCGCGGTTGAGATCGACGGGTTCGAGCCTGCCCTCGCTTCGGGTTCTTCCAAGAAAGCAGCCGAACATCAGGCCGCGGAGGATTTCCTCGTGCGCGAAGGCATCTGGAGCGCCGCTGAATGAGCGCGGACGCGGCCGCGCCCACAAGATGCGGGTTTGTTGCCCTGGTCGGGGCCCCAAATGCCGGCAAAAGCACGCTTCTGAACGCCCTCGTTGGCGCCAAGGTCTCGATTGTAACCCGGAAAGCTCAGACGACCCGCGCCCAAATTCGCGGCGTCGTCACCAAGGACCGCGACCAAGTCATTTTCATCGATACGCCGGGCATCTTCCAACCCAAGCGCCGGCTAGACCGCGCCATGGTCGGTTCCGCCTGGACCGGCGCCGGCGACGCCGATGCAATCGCCCTTATTGTCGATGCCGCCAAGGGTTTGACAACCGAGCTTGACTCGATTGTTGAAGGGCTCGCAAAGCTCGCCGCGCCCATTGTCCTCGTCCTCAACAAGGTTGACCGCACAGCGCGCGACCGCCTGATGGACCTCGCCGAAAAGCTCAACGCCCGGGTGCGCTTTGAAAGGACCTTCATGGTTTCCGCGCTCAATGGCGACGGCGTATCCGACTTTCTTGACTGGGTTTTGTCGCAACTGCCCGAAGGACCATGGCATTTCCCGGAGGACCAGATTTCAGACCTGACCCTTGCCCTGACCGCCGCCGAAATCACCCGCGAAAAGCTTTTCGAGCGGGTGCATGACGAAATACCCTACAATTCGACCGTCGAGGTGGAACGCTTCCAGCTGCAGGACGATGGCGCCTATCGCATCGAGGAGGTGATCTACGTCACCCGCGACACGCACAAGAAGATCGTGCTCGGACAGGGCGGGCAGACGATCAAGGCCATCGGCGCTGCGGCGCGCAAGGAACTGGCCGACCTGTTTGAAACCAGGGTTCACCTCTTCCTCTTCGTCAAGGTCCGCGCCAAATGGGCCGATGATCCCGAGCGCTACGAGCAGATGGGTCTTGAATTCGGCCGCTGATGCCGATCAGGTGCAGCCATGCAGTGGAGCGGCGACGGTCTCATCATCGGGGTGCGCAAGCACGGCGAAACTTCGGTCATCGTCGAGGCTGTGGTCTGGGGCAGGGGCAGACATCTCGGTCTGGTGCGCGGCGGCCGCTCGACGCGCATGGCCGCCATTTTGCAGCCCGGCAATTCGGTGCACCTGACCTGGCGGGCACGGCTCGATGAACATCTCGGCGTCTACACGGTCGAGCTCGACAAGCCGCGCGCCGCTGCGCTCATTTCGGACCGGGAAGCGCTTTACACCACGCAACTTCTTTGTGCCCACCTGCGCCTCTTGCCCGAACGCGACCCGCACGACCGCCTGCTGGAGATGGCCACCACCATCCTCGACGGTGATTTCAACGCGCTCGGACGCGCTCAGATCCTCAGCTTCTTCGAGCTGGCCCTGCTCGACGAACTCGGCTTTGGTCTCGATTTGTCCGCCTGTGCGGTGTCCGGCGCGACGAAGGGACTGGCATACGTTTCGCCCAAGTCCGGCCGTGCCGTGACCGCAGAAGCCGGCCAGCAATATCTCGACCGGCTGCTGCCGCTGCCGGCCTACTTCGGCGACCGTTCGACAGCCTCGCTTGCCGACATCCTGCAGGGTTTTCGGCTGACGGGGCACTTTCTCCAGATGCATGTCTGGGAGCCGCGCAACCTCGAACCGCCGCCCGTTCGCGACCAATTGCTGGCAAAGCTTCAAGATCGGGCATCCGGCGCGGTAAACTCCCCGAGCGAATCAAAGCCCTGACGCGGCGTTTTTGATTCCGGCACCGGCACTTGGGCCTGGTTCCGGACTCTCTTTGTGAAGCCGTGAAACCGATTGAAGAGACCCATGGCCGAACCCATTGCCCCGGATGACGACCGCACCCGCATCGTCGATCTGAAACAGGCTCTCGAAGAGCGCTATCTCAACTACGCGCTTTCGACCATCACCCAGCGGGCGCTGCCCGATGCCCGCGACGGCCTGAAACCGGTCCATCGGCGCATCCTGCACGTCATGCGCCTGCTCAAACTCGACCCGCAACAGGCCTACAAGAAGTCGGCAAAGGTGGTCGGCGACGTGATCGGCGGTTTTCACCCGCACGGCGACCAGTCCATTTATGACGCCCTCGTGCGCCTCGCCCAGGATTTCGCCCTTCGCTATCCGCTCGTCGACGGGCAGGGCAATTTCGGCTCGATCGACGGCGACGCCGCCGCCGCCTACCGCTATACCGAAGCGCGGATGACCGATGTCGCGGCCCGTCTGCTCGAAGGCATCACCGAAAACGCGGTCAATTTCCGCCCGACCTACGACGGGGAGACGGAAGAACCCGAAGTCCTGCCCGCCAATTTCCCCAACCTTCTTGCCAATGGGGCCAGCGGCATTGCCGTCGGCATGGCAACCTCCATCCCGCCGCACAACGTTGCCGAACTCTGCGCCGCCGCCCTGCACCTGATCCACCATCCGGACGCATCCGCGCGCGAATTGATGCAATTCGTGCCCGGCCCCGATTTCCCGACCGGGGGCATTCTCGTCGAACCCGGCGAGGAAATCGAAAAGGCCTATGCGACGGGCCGGGGATCGTTCCGCCTCCGCGCCCGTTGGGAGGTCGAAAAGACCGCGAACGGCACGTACCAGATCATCGTCACAGAAATTCCCTACGGCGTGCAGAAGTCGCGGTTGGTGGAGAAGGTGGCCGAGTTGCTGCTCGCCAAAAAGCTGCCGCTGCTCAAGGACATTCGCGATGAATCGGCGGAGGATATCCGCCTCGTGCTCGAACCGCGGGCGCGCACCGTGGACGCCAACGTCCTGATGGAGAGCCTTTTCCGCACGTCGGAACTCGAAAACCGCTTCTCGCTCAACATGAACGTCCTCGACAAGGGCATCGTGCCGCGCGTCATGTCGCTCGGCGAGGCGCTGAAAGCCTGGCTGCAGCACCGCAAGGAAGTGCTGGTCCGCCGGTCGCGTTATCGGCTGGAGCAGATCGAAAAGCGCCTCGAAGTGCTGTCGGGCTACCTCATCGCCTATCTCAACCTCGATGAGATCATCCGCATTATCCGCGAGGAAGACGAGCCCAAAGCCGTGATGATGGCCAAGTTCGGTCTCACGGACGGGCAGGCCGAGGCCATCCTCAACATGCGCCTCAGGTCTCTGCGCAAACTTGAGGAAATCGAGATCCGGACGGAGCACAAGAAGCTCAGCGAGGAAAAGGAACACCTTGAGGCGCTGCTGGCTTCGGACCGGAAGCAATGGGGCGCAATCACCACCCAGATCACCGACCTGCAGAAGGCCTATTCGAAAGAGACTGAGCTTGGCCGGCGGCGCACCACCATCGGCGACGTGCCAGAAGTCGACGACATCGATTTCGACGCCGCCCTGATCGAAAAGGAACCAGTCACCGTCGTGCTCAGCGACAAGGGTTGGATCCGGGCGCTCAAGGGGCACAACCTCGATATCTCGGCCCTTCAATACAAGGCCGGAGACGAATTCCGCCTGATGGTCGAATGCGAAACGACCGACAAGCTCTTCATGCTGACCACCTCCGGAAAGGTTTACACGCTGGGCGCCGACAAGCTGCCCGGCGGGCGCGGCCATGGCGAGCCGGTGCGGCTGATGGTTGACGTGGAGGAGGGGCACGACATCGTCGATCTCTTCGCCTACCGCCAGGGATCGAAACGTCTCATCGCCTCGCGGGTCGGCAACGGCTTCATCGTCGGCGAGGATGAACTGATCGCCAACACGCGCAAGGGCAAGCAGGTGCTCAACGTCTCGGGTGCCGACGAGGCAGCCTTCTGCGTGCCGGTCGCCGGCGACCAGGTGGCCATTGTCGGCGAGAACCGGAAAATGCTCATTTTCTCGCTCGACCAGCTGCCGGAAATGGGCCGCGGCAAGGGTGTGCGCCTGCAGAAATACAAGGATGGCGGCGTTTCGGACCTCAAGACCTTTGCGGGTTCTGACGGACTGGTCTGGACCGATTCCTCGGGCCGGAATTTCACCAAACCGTTGAGCGAACTCGGCGAGTGGATTGGCGACCGGGCCCAGGCGGGCCGCATGCGGCCCAACGGTTTCCCGCGCAATAATCGCTTCAAAGGCTAGCGACACTCACGCTGGCATCGGTCACCATTGCGGCTTCGGCCGGCGTTGGCAGCGCCAGTTCGGTCAAGAGGCCGAGATGGTCGCTACCGGCCGGCGCGATCGTCTCGACCGAATAGGCGCGCGCACCTCCGCGCGTGAACACATGATCGAGCGGCAGCAGCGGCAGCGTGTCGCGCCAGCCGCGAATGTACCAGCGGGCCGGGAAAGTTGCGAGATTGAGCGTTTCCCGCGTCAGTCCCGCGCCTGAGGCAAAACGGTTGAGATCGTAGGCCCAGGGCGTCGAATTGAAGTCGCCTTCGAGCATTAGCGGCGTGTCGATTTTCGACAGCGCCTCGGCAAGGTCGGAGAATTCCTTGGATTTCCGCGCCGTCATCGCGCTGATCCGTCCCCAGAAATCGAGATCGGAGCGGCCGAGCACGCTGACCTGCAGCGGCCAGTTGAGATGGGTCGTAACCAGCGTCCAGGCGGGGCCCGCCCCGTCACCGCCAAACTCGGCGACCAGATGCGACACTTGATTGTCCCATTCCCCGAGATTTTCGGGGCAGGTGCTGAGCGGCGACCGGCGGAACGGCAGTTTCGAATAGATGGCAATCGAAGCGCGGCGGCCACCCGAACAGGTCTCGAAATAGGGGTAATCGCCGGCAATCAGCGGATGAAGACGGCCTGACTGTTCCGGAAAATACTCCTGAAGCGTCAGGATGTCGGGCTGATAGGCGTGAATTTCATCGGCCACTGCCTGCATGTTGTAGTTGAGCCCGAAAAGATTGTGGCTCATCACCAGAACCGTCTGATGGTCTGAATCGCGTGGTGAAACCGCGAGCCGCGCGCGCAGGGCCTCGCCGAGCAAGGGAATTGCCGAAAGGACGAGCCCGATCAGACCAAGGGTCAGTATGGTTGTTCGCAGCCGCGTGTGCCGTCCAAAAAGTATGGACAGGACCAGCAAAATAATCAGTCCGAAGAACCAGACCGGCTGGAAGTGGTTGAGCGCGTCGAAAACCGGCACGAGAAAACCGAGATAGGCGAATATCGCCATCACCGCCCACAGCACCAGACTGCTGAGGACGCCGAACGCGATGGTCCTGCGCACAAATCCGAAGAGGGTCCTCACCCGTGCGTCGTCCCTGCCGGCGCTGCCTCTGGCGACGCCAGCCGCTCCCAATGCGAATGGTCGCGCAACGCCTCGATGGGTTCGAACTGCGTCTTGTAGGCCATCTTGGGGGATCCGGGCACCCAATAGCCGAGATAGAGGTAGCCGAGCCCCGCAGCCTTGGCGCGGTTGATGTGGTCGAGGATCATAAAAGTGCCAAGACTCTGCCCGGCGAGTTCAGGGTCGTAAAAGCTGTAGACCATGCTGAGCCCGTCGCTCATCCTGTCCGTCAACGCCACGCCGATCAGGCTGTCGTGGCCCTCGGCATCTGCACCGAAATATTCAACGATCATCGTATCGATCGGCGTGTCCTCGACCATGAATTCATAGTCCGCGCGGGTCATGTTGGCCATGCCGCCGTGCCGGTGACGGGCGAACAGATAGCGTTGGAAGAGGTCGAATTGCCGGTTGGTCGTGATCGCGGGACGCTCGGCCGACCGCACGCCGGCATTTTTGCGCATCACCCGAAGATAGCGCCGCGTCCAGTCGAATTCGTCCGCCACCACCCGCACCGACGTGCAGGCGGCGCATCCCTCGCAGGCCGGCCGGTAGATCAGCGACTGGCTGCGCCGGAACCCGGCTTCCGCCAGGACCTGCGCCATCAAACCGGCAGTCTTGCCGGAAAGATGCGTGAAGATCTTCCTCTCCTCGCGGCCGGCCAAATAGGGGCATTCCGCCGGCGCGGTCAGGAAGAACTTCGATGTGTGCATGCTCTGTTCGGTCATGCGGCGGTCCGTGCACTTCGCAGGTGGTCACACGCCGTAGTACCACGGCGCGACGATGCAGAAGACAATCCATACCAGAATGACCAGCGGTGTGCCCATGGA
This sequence comes from Hyphomicrobiaceae bacterium, assembly GCA_020638095.1. Classification (GTDB taxonomy): domain Bacteria; phylum Pseudomonadota; class Alphaproteobacteria; order Rhizobiales; family Devosiaceae; genus JACKJF01. The sequence goes on from JACKJF010000004.1 coordinate 175,934, forward strand.
TATGAAGTCGCGGAAGCGGTAGTGCCCGGCGCCCATGACCAGGAGGTTTGTCTGATAGCCGATTGGTGTGGCGAACGAGGCATTGGCTCCAAGTATCACGGTTGCGATCAGGGGCAGGGGATCGATCCCGAGCTGATGCGCGGCGGCGATGGCGATCGGGGTGAAAAGGACCGCCGTCGCATTGTTCGACAGGAAGTTGGTCAAAACTGCGACGACAAGAAACAGTCCACCCATATAGACCGCCGGGGGCGCCGACCCGAGAACACTTGTCGTCACCTCCGCAATCGCTCGGGCGCCGCCACTGGCATCCAGTGCCGCGGCCATGGCGATTGACGAGCCGACCAGAAGAATGATCCGCCGGTCGATGGCGCGGGCCGCCTGCCGCACATTGAGGCAGCCGAGCGCGATCATCGCGAATGCCCCGGCAATCGAAGCGACTTCGGTAGGAACCAGCCCCGTGGCGATGACGAGAATGGTCAAGGCGAAAACCAGCTGCGCCCGGATGGCCATCCCGTGCGGCCGGATTTCCGATCCGCTCCATTCCATCACGATCAGGTCCTGCAGTCCGCGCAGTCGGCGAAAGGCGCTTCGTGAACCGGCGACCAGCAGAACGTCGCCCGCCTCGAGCCGGATATCGGCTAGACGCTGGCGCGGCATGCGGCTTCGCCGTTCCACGCCGAGAATGAGGCAGCCATGCTGCGCCAGAAACCCCTGCTGGTCGACACCGTTGTTGACGAGCCGTGACCCCGGCGGCACCAGCGCCTCGTAAAGGAGGACCGTGTCGTCACCATCCTCGGTGGTCAAAATGCCGGATGAAGTGCTGAACGCTTTCCAGGAATGAAGCGCCTCGGTCAGCGCGTCACGCGTTGCCGCGATGATGAGCGTGTCGCCGCTCTTGAGGGTAATGTCGTCAAACGGCGGCAGAAACGTCTGGTAGCCGCGGTTGACGGCGCGGACCGTCAGGGTCGTCAACTTTGGGAACATGCCTGCAACGGTCGAATCGCCGACCAGCGGATGGTCCGGCGTCAGCCGGATTTCGGTGATGAACTGCACCGCGCGTCCGCGGGTGGTGGGCAGATCGCGTTCGTTCTGAGGGACAAAACGCGGGATGACGAACAGGGCGTAAAGAATGCCGATCGCCGCCATCGCCAGACCCGGAACGAAGAACGAGAAAAAGGTGACGCTTTCTATGCCCGCGCTTCGCGCCACGCCCGCGGCGAGAAGGTTGGTCGACGAGCCGAGCAAGGTGGTCATGCCCCCGAGAATCGTCACGAAGCTGAGGGGCATCATGTATTTCGATGCCGCGATTTTCCGGCGGACCAGCAGGGAAGTCAGTACCGGCATGAACACCACGACAACCGGCGTATTGTTGACGATCGAGCTGATCAGGGCCGCCGCCACCAGCGCCACGATCACCGCGATGACCGGTTGCTTGGGCATCAGGCGCGCGAACTGATCGGCGAGCGATCCGATGGCCTCGGTCTGAATTAGGGCCTGTCCCATGACGAGAAGCGCCAGAATGGTCAGCAGGGCCGGATTGGCGAACCCCGCCAGAATCGTGGCGGATGACATGTTGAGGTCGGGAAAGACCGTCCCGATCAGGAGGATCGCCACCACAGCACCGAGCGATATGACCTCGATCGGCGCCCACTCGGCCGCATAGTAGACAAGGGCCGTGCCGATGACGCCAAACGTCAGCCACATGGCAAAGCTGTCGCTATTCGCGATGAAATAATCCAGCATTTCGCCCCGTCCCTTGAGGGCCAACCCAGTCGGCGTCCGGTTTCATTGCGCGAACCGGTGTACCGTTCGGGGAACTTTTACCCGAGCGGCCGCGTCAACAAAAGCCGATCAATTCTGTGGACAAAGTTGTGCCGTCCGGCTCGTGCGCGCTTCAGGCGCTCTGCCAATGGCGCACCATTGGCGACTTGCGGACCATGAGCGTGCCGGTCAGGAGGTCGTGGATCATCTGCCGGCGCGGGGTGAACAGCGCGAAAATGTAGTTGAAGGGCGGCAGGAACCAGCAGGTGAGCCAGAAGATGAGCGGATGCATGAACGCCTTCCAACCATCAAGCGGCAGCCCATGGGTCGGGGTCAGGACAATATCCTGCATCTGCATGCCCACTGTGGCCCGTTTTGACGACCCGAGCGTCGCGGCATAGTAGATGACGATGGACGCCGGAACCGCGACCGCCAATGCTCCCCAGCCAAGCCCAAAGGTGAAGAACCCGGCAATCGTGCCAACCAGGATGACGGCGAGCCCGATGAAGAACATGATCACGACGTCGATGATATAGGCCACCACCCGCCGGGTCAGCACACCGTCAAAAAGCTCCGGCGCGGTCGCGGGATCGGGGAGATAGTCGTTCATTTTGCCCTCCAGACGTCGATGCCGCAAAGATGGGTCCGAAGGGGCGGAATTCAAGAGGTCCCGGAACCCCTATGCCCCGAGTTTGCGCGCCGCATCCATGGCAAAATAGGTCAGGATTGTGTCGCATCCCGCCCGCTTGAAGGCGAAAAGGCTTTCCATCATCGCCGCATCCCGGTCAACGATGCCGGCCTTGGCGCCCATTTCGATCATCGCGTATTCGCCGGAGACCTGGTAGGCGGCGATCGGTGCATTGAACGTGTCCTTGAAGCGGCGAATGATGTCGAGATAGGGCATGCCCGGCTTGACCATGATGATATCGGCCCCCTCGTCGAGGTCCATCTCGGCCTCGCGCAGGGCCTCGTCGCTGTTGGCGTAGTCCATCTGATATGTGCGCTTGTCGCCCTTGAGCCGGTTGCCTGAGCTGATCGCATCGCGAAACGGCCCATAAAACGATGACGCGTATTTGGCGGAATAGGCCATGATCAGCGTGTCGGTATGTCCCTCACCATCCAGGGCCCGGCGAATGGCGCCGACCCGGCCATCCATCATGTCCGAAGGCGCGATCACGTCCGAACCCGCGCGGGTCTGGTTGAGCGCCTGACCCACGAGAATTTCGACGGTCTCGTCATTGAGGATGACTTCACCCGCCATCACCCCGTCATGGCCGTGGGTCGTGTAGGGATCGAGTGCCACGTCCGAGACGAGTCCGACCTCCGGAACTGCGTCCTTGATCGCTCTCAGCACTCGGCATGTCAGATTGTCCGGATTGAGCGCCTCTCCACCGTCCTCGGAGCGGCGATCGTCCTGAGTGTTCGGGAAAATGGCGAGGGCCGGGATGCCGAGATCACGGGCTTCACGGGCGACCTCAACTGCGTCCCTGAGCCCGAGACGGGATTGACCCGGCATGGTGTGAATGGGCTGCCGGCCTTCGGGCGCATCCATGACGAAGATCGGATAGATGAAATCGGAAGGAGTGAGGCTCGTTTCCCGCACCATTGCGCGTGACCATTGTGCCTGCCGCAGACGCCGGAGCCGCCTGCCGCCGAGAAAATCCATATCGTGACGAACGAAAGCCATGGCGGCGCTCCTTTGTTGCGGCGCCGGTTTAGCAGAGCGTCCCGGCAAGTCCAAGGACCCGATCGTCTCGCCGGCTTGAGCCTTGGCCCAAAAGCCGGTAGCAATTCGCCGCAAGCCGTACGCATGAAAGTTCGTCAGCATTGATCGCCCGCATCACCCGCATCATCGCCCTCGCGGCGCTTTTTACCGCGCTTCTCGACGCAGCGCGTCTGCTGGGTGTCGGTTCCGTCGTCGGCAACCCGATCAGCGAGATGGGCGCGGCGACCTTCACGGTCATGGCGGTCCTGACCATGTTCCGCCTGTTCGCGGCGGTCGGCATGTGGATTTACGCCGCCTGGGGCACCGTACTGCTGTTCATTACCTCGATCCTCGAAATCCTTATCGTCATCACCGGCATGGCCGGCATCGATGCCAACATATTCGGCTGGCTGTTGCGCCTGCTTCTTCTCGCCGGCTCGGGCTTTCTCATGGGCTTTGCCTATACGGTCTGGCGCCGGGCCATTCACGACTGATCAAGGTTAGCCGTTTCTGACCCTCTGTAACGCCTCGTAAAGCCAAAAACACAAAGAAACTGAGTAAGATAGAATTAAGACTGTCTTTTAAGTCGATTTTATTCGGCCACGCATAGCCTCGACCCATCAGACGCGAGAAAATCGTGCGAAACACAGAGAGGCAACTATGAATACCAATTCCAATGCAGCGCAGGTGCTGTCGCCGGACGAAGATTCGGCGAAACTCAAGCCGCTTTATCTCGAGGCGGTTACCCGGGTCGAGCGGCTGCATCGCCGGCTGCTCGATCTCATCAAGGACGAATTCGATCGCATGGGCTGGGACGACATCAACCCCGTCCAGGCACTGCTGATGTTCAACATCGGCAATTCCGAACTCACCGCGGGTGAATTGCGGTCGCGTGGCTACTATCTCGGCTCGAACGTCTCCTACAATCTGAAGAAGCTGGTCGAGACCGGCTACATCTTCCAGGAGCGCTCGCGGACCGATCGCCGGTCCATCCGCATCCGCCTCAGCCCCAAAGGCGAGGAAGTGGCGGAAGTGATCGACGAACTCTACGATCGTCACCTCAAGTCGATCGAAAAGGTCGGCGGTCTTGGCGGCGGCGACTTCGAATCGCTCAACCTGTCGCTTGGTCGGCTGGAGCGTTTCTGGATCGACCAGATTCTCTACAAACTCTGACGAGGCGTTTGGCACCGCGTCGCGCGTTGCCAAAATGCCACAGAAGGGAAGAATGCGCCGGCTTGTCCGGCGCTTCTTATTTGTGCCGTATTGGCTTTTTACCGCCAGACCAGTTTGGTTCGCGTCTTCCTTTTGGTTGTTTGAGTAGGCGTCGCTCACGCCAAGGTGAGCGGCAGGGTGCAATGGCTGCGTTGAGTTGGCCGGGGCGCTTTGCTAAGGGCGGCAAGAACCGTTTCGGTTTGGAAAATCAGGGTTACGACAACATGCAACACAATGGCTTGCCACGCTTGAAGCGGCGGACGTTGCTTGCCGGAATGGCCGCGCTCGGCGCGATGCCAATCAAGAACGCCTATGCCCTCAGCGTCTGGGATCGCCTGCACAACAACTCGGTGGTGCGCGAGGCCAATGACGGCGAAAACTCGGCGGCCGCGCTCGACGCGATCAGCACGACAGAACCCATCCTGAGCTACGATACGGCCTACAATCTGCAACTGGCCATCGCCAAATACGAGGCGCTGGTTGCCAACGGTGGCTGGGAAGCGATCACCTCCGACATCTTCAACCTGAGGATTGGCTCCGATCGCGCCTCGGTGCGCATGCTCAAGCGTTACCTGATCGGCACGGGCGATCTGTCGCCCGATACCCGCATCAACGACACGTTCAACGGTGCGGTTGACGCTGCCGTGCGCCTTTTCCAGGCCCGCCACGGCCTCAATGCAGACGGCATCATCGGCGAGGACACGCTTTACGCCATGGCCGTGCCGGCCGATTTCCGCCTCAACCAGCTGCGACTGAATGCGAGCCGCGTGCCGGCCATCGCCTCTCAGATCAGCGACACCTACACGCTGGTCAACATTCCCGCCGCGACTATTGAGGCGGTGGAAAGCGGTAGCGTTATCCAGCGCCACACCGCCGTTGTGGGTCGTGTGGATCGCCCGACGCCGATCCTGCATTCGAAGATCTATCAGATCAACTTCAATCCCTATTGGCACGTGCCGCAGTCGCTCGTGGAAAAGGACCTCATTCACTACATGAACGAGGATCCGGAATACCTGAACAAGTTCAACATTCACGCCTTCAACGGCGCCGGGCAGGAGGTCAATCCCTCCGACATCAACTGGTCGACCATGGATGCGCTGAACTACACCTACCGCCAGGAACCAGGATCGGAAAACTCGCTCGGCCACGTCAAGATCAACTTCTACAACAGGTTTTCAGTTTACCTGCACGATACGCCGAGCAAGAATCTGTTCGATGAAAACGACCGGTTCCACTCGTCGGGCTGTGTACGCGTGGAAAACGTGGCGTCGCTGGTGGCATGGATTCTCGGCGGCAATGGCGGCTGGGACCAGTCGGCGGTCGAGGCGGTGTTCAACTCGGGCGAGCGGCTCGATGTCGACGTCGTCCGGCAGATTCCGATCCAGACGACCTACATTACCGCCTGGGCCAACCGGCAGGGTGTCATCAGCTTCCGCGACGACATCTACCAGTACGATGCCAACAATATCGTCACGTTCACCGAATAGTGGCATGTGGACTCTGGTGGCGTGAGCGCGAACGGCCCTGAAGAGGTTCTGTTCGAGTTCCGCGCCATCGGCGCCCAGTGGCGGGTCACCGCGATTGATCCGAAATCCGGCAAGGAAGTGGTTCTTGTCGCACCACGAACCGCGAGCACGGAAGAGATCAAGAAAATCGCCGCCGCCAAACTGCGCCGCGCTCTGACCAGCGATCGCCGTTTGTAGCTTTCGTCGGGCGACGAAATCACCTATTGTGGCGGCGTCCGCGCGACTGGCGAGAATGAAGATGGGAAACCATCGGGGAGCGCGGACCGATGCCGCCGCTCGCCTGGGCACCCTCAAAACCATGGGAGCCCTTCATGATGCGGCCTTCAGAATATGATCATCCAACACTGCATATTGGAATCGTCCGGCGCTGCGTGATAGAGCGTGGCCGCCTTGCCATTTTAGCGATCTCGCGGAGGGAACGGTCATGAGCGCCGTCACGAAAGCTTTCTTTTCACAAACCCTTGCCGAGACCGACCCGGAGGTTGCCGCCGCAATTGCGGCCGAACTCGACCGCCAAAAACACGAAATCGAACTGATTGCTTCCGAGAACATAGTTTCTGAAGCAGTTCTCGAGGCGCAGGGCTCGGTGCTCACCAACAAATATGCCGAAGGCTATCCTGGCCGCCGCTATTATGGCGGCTGTGCCCATGTCGATGTCGCCGAAACGCTCGCCATCGAACGCGCCAAACAGCTATTTGGCGCGGAATTCGCCAACGTCCAGCCGAATTCGGGTTCGCAGGCCAATCAGGGCGTTTATCAGGCCCTTCTGCAGCCAGGCGACACCATTCTGGGGATGAGCCTCGATGCTGGTGGCCACCTGACCCACGGCGCCAAGCCCAACCAGTCGGGCAAGTGGTTCAACGCTATCCAGTACGGAGTTCGCCCGCAGGACGGCCGGGCTGATATGGACCAGGTGCGCACGCTCGCCCGCGAACACCAGCCGAAGATGATCGTCGCGGGATTTTCCGCCTATTCGCGCACGCTCGACTGGGCTGAATTCCGCCGGATCGCGGACGAGGTCGGCGCCTATCTTTTCGTCGACATGGCCCATGTCGCGGGGCTCGTCGCCGCTGGGCAGTATCCAAGCCCGATGCCGCACGCCCACGTTGTAACCACCACGACCCACAAGACGCTTCGCGGGCCGCGCGGTGGGTTGATCCTCACTAACGACCCGGACATCGCCAAGAAGATCAACTCGGCGATTTTTCCGGGCATTCAGGGCGGACCACTGATGCACGTCATCGCGGCCAAGGCCGTCGCGTTCAAGGAGGCACTGACGCCCGAATTCCGCGACTATGCTATCCAGGTCGTCAGGAATGCGCACGCCCTGGCCGAGTCACTGGTCAAAGGCGGGGTTGATATTGTCACCGGCGGCACGGACAACCACCTGATGCTGGTCGATCTGCGGCCCAAAGGTGTTACCGGCCGGGATACCGAACAGTCGCTCGAACGCGCCTTCATCACCTGCAACAAGAACGCGATTCCATTCGACCCTCAAAAACCGGCGATTACGTCAGGCGTTCGCGTAGGCACGCCAGCGGCGACGTCCCGCGGGTTCGGCGAAGCCGAATTCACCCAGGTCGGCGAACTCATCGTCGAAGTGCTGGACGGGCTCGCCGCCAACGGACCGGACAATAACGGCGCCGTCGAGGATGCGGTTCGCGCCAAAGTCCGCGCCCTGACCGACCGTTTTCCGATCTATCCCAACCGCTAGGACGGCCCACAATGCGCTGTCCCTACTGCGCAAGTACAGATACCCAGGTCAAGGATTCCCGGCCAACCGAGGATTCGAGCGCGATTCGACGCCGTCGCGTCTGCAACGCCTGCGGCGGGCGCTTCACCACCTTCGAGCGCGTGCAGTTGCGCGAAATCAGCGTGGTCAAGAAGTCGGGGCGCCGAATGCCATTCGACCGGGAAAAACTGGCCCGATCGGTCTACACGGCGCTGCGCAAGCGGGAAATCGACCCCGACCGGGTCGAACGCATGATCTCCGGCATTGTCCGCCAACTCGAAAGCAGCGGCGAGGCAGAAGTGCCCTCCGAGCGGATAGGCATGCTGGTCATGGACGGTCTCAAGGAACTCGATGACGTGGCTTTCGTGCGCTTCGCCTCCGTCTACCGCAATTTCGCCGCCGCAGACGATTTCCGGTCGTTTCTCGAGGATCTCGACAAAACCGAATCCGGGGCCGGCGACGATGAGTGACGTTCCCACCAGTGCAGGCAGAACCCGCCCGCAGGCTAACAAACGCGGCGCTGCGAGGCTTTCGGCCGTGCAGGCCCTCTACCAGATGGACGTAGGCGGTGTGACCCTTGAGGAAACGCTGGCCCAATTCGCGCCGCGCCTCAAGGGTGGGACCTGGGAAGAGGCGACCTACCTTCCCGCCGATGCCGACTATTTTGGTCAGATTGTTCGCGGCGTCCTCAACAACCAGATCGAGATCGATCCACTCATCGACGACGCATTGCCTGCGACCTGGCCCGTTCAGCGCATTGATGCCACCTTACGCGCCTTGCTGAGGGCAGGGGCTTTTGAAATCCTTCACAAACGTGACGTTCCGAAGGCCGTCGTCATCACGGAATATGTTGACGTCGCCAACGCCTTTTTCGATGAAGGCGAGCCGGGCGTCGTCAATGCGGTCCTCGACAAGCTCGCTCGCGGCATGCAGGATCGGACCTGATCTCCCGCGCCGGCAACAACGAAATAAACCATGAGAGACACGATCGACACGGGCGCCGAACGCGCACACAAGGCACTGGCGGTCCGCAATACGACGCTTCTGGCCCTCAGCCAGGCGACGGGCGGGTCTAACCAGGCCGTTGTCATGTCGGTCGGCGCGCTGACCGGCACTTTGCTGGCGCCCGATGAAAGTCTCGCCACCTTGCCGATTTCGGCGATGATCATCGGGCTTGCACTGAGCGCTTCCCCGGCAACCTTTGTCATCTACCGGCTTGGCCGGCGGCACGGCTTCATGGTTGGCACGCTCATCGCCGCGCTCGCTGGCATTGCGGCATGCGCCGCGGTGATCATTGGCAACTTCTATCTCTTTGCCGCCGCTCTGGTTCTCGTGGGAACCGGCGCAGCGTTTTCCCAGCAATACCGCTTCGCCGTCGCCGACTCGGTCGACCATGACATGAAGGCGCGGGCCATCTCGTATGTCATGCTGGGCGGCATCGCCGCCGGGTTCATCGGCCCGAAACTGGCAAGCTTTGCCAGCACGCTTTTCGAGGGACATCAGTTCGCCGGGTCGTATCTGATGATCACCGCGCTGTCGCTTGTCGCAGCCGCGTTGCTGTTCCTCACCCGTCTCGCCCCGGTAGTGCATCAGCCCAAGCACGAATATACCGGCCGGAAATTTGCAGAACTGATGCGTGCGCCGGAGGTATTCGTCCCGGTGATCTCGGCCATGGCCAGCTATGCCCTCATGACATTCGTTATGGTCGCAGCGCCCCTCGCCATGGTTCACATTTGCGGCTTGCCGGTCGCTGACGCGACCGACGCCATCCAGTGGCATATCGTAGCCATGTACGCGCCAAGCTTCGTGACGCCCTGGATCATCAAGCGCGTCGGTTCGCACCTGACGACCGGCATTGGACTCGTCCTGATCCTTTTGTGTGCCGCAACAGCCTTAAATGGCCTGACCACACAGCACTTCGATATTGCGCTGATTTTGCTCGGGGTTGGCTGGAATTTCGGATTCATCGGATCAACAACCATGTTGACGGCCGCCTACCGGCCCGAGGAGGCCGCGAGGGTTCAGGCGCTGAACGAGCAGCTTGTTTTCGGCACAATGGCCGTGGCGTCGATTTTCTCCGGCGTCCTGCTCAACTTCATCGGCTGGCAGGCGGTCAACGTCCTGGTCATTCCGATCGCGACGGCAGTGATCGCTCTTCTTGCATGGAGCGACTCACGCAACCGCAAAGCGCGTCAGGCCGAAATCTGATCTTTTTGGGAAACCTGTGGGTATCAGCCGGTCAGCGACGAGAGGATCGACTGTACGAACGTGCGGTCCTCGCCATAGGACGGCGTCCGCCGGCTTTCGATCGTAATCACGCGGCCCTGGTCGAGGCCGTAGATCGCCCGGTCCTTCACCCGCATCGATTCGTCGAAATAAACCGCCAGAACGGTACGTTCCTTGACCATCTTCATACCGAAGGTCATCTCTTCGACCTTGGTTTCGACGTAGTAGTAGGCCGTTTCGTTGCCGAACGTATTGGTCGTGAAGGGTGAGCCCAAAACCGTCGTCACCAGATCTGCGCTCTGCCCCGGCCGGATCTGCTCGAGCTGAGCGTCGCTCATTTCCGTGCCTTCAAGGCGCGTGTTTGAAAAGCCGCCGAGCCCGGTGAAGCCGGAAAGCCCGCTCGAACAGCCCGATAGCGAAAGGGTGGCCGCTGTAACGGCTGCAACCATCAGGGCCCGCGTCAGGACTTTGGGCGAGGCTTCTTGGAAACGCGACATCGATTGACTATCTCGACTCTTCTCAACTAAAGGCTGGGCCGGTTTTTGGCCGAGCGCCGATGTTTAGGCACGAATGCACCCGCTTGGCAAGCGACGCCGCCGGGCCGGACATGCGCCGAAGTCGAAACGGAAATCGTCGATGCTGTCACTATTTCGCAAGCGCCGCTTCAGCCCCCAGCACTATGCCGCATACAATGCTATTGTGGCGCAATCCCGGCAGCCGCGCTTTTATGCCGAATGGGGCGTTCCGGACACCGTGACCGGCCGTTTCGACATGATTTCCCTGCATATGGCGCTCCTTCTGCGGCGCCTGCGCGACCACTCCGACGAAACGCGTCAATTCTCGCAAAGTCTCTTTGATCTCTTTTTCACCGATATGGACCGGAGCCTGAGGGAAGCGGGGACCGGTGATATTTCCGTTCCCAAGCGCATTCAGAAAATGGGTGCGCTATTTTACGGCCTGCTCGAAAAGCTCAACGCCGCCCTCGATTCGGGTGACGCGGCCGAGTTGGCCGCGGTTCTGAGGCGCAATCTCGTCGACGAGAACGCCGAACCTGCCGCGCTCGACAAGTTCGTGGCTTACGTGTTCAGCGCTGACCGGGCGCTTGCCGGTATCGAAATGTCTGATCTTCTTGGTGGCAGCGTGACTTTCCCCGGGGTGGAGACATGAGTCGGCACAAGCATCGTCCCGGCGATCTCGGTCTGCTCATCCCGGTCGATGTGATCACGCATGCGAGCCGCACCCTGGATTTCGAGGCCGACAAGGACCAGTTGGTCTGGCTGACCGGCACCATGCACGTGTCCGAAATCCGGAAAGTTGCCGCGCAATTCAGTCTCGTCCGCGAAGCCGAAGGCGTGCATGTTACAGGAACGCTCACGGCAACCGTCGTGCAGCCTTGCATTGTTACGCTTGAACCGGTGACCCAGCAGATCGACGTGCCGCTCGACCGGCGCTATCTGCCCGAACGGATGCGCGTGCCTGACCCGGGCCCTGCAAGCGAAACGCACGTCGATCTCGATTCGGAAGACCTGCCGGACTATTTCGTTGGCGGAGATGTCGACCTGGCGCCGCTTGTCATCGATACGCTCGGCATGGAAATCGACCTCTACCCGCGCGCGCCCGGCGCCGAATTGCCCGAAACCCGGGAAAACGCACCGAGTGAAAGTACCAGTCCGTTTGCCGCGCTCGCTGCACGGTTCTCCAAGCCCGCCGACGACAATTGAATGGAGCAACAAAGCCCATTCACGTGGCGCCCACTTGCGCATCACCTGCCGAAGACTAAATTGGCCGCCATGTCTGCGGGGCTTGCAAGCGGCGAATGAGCGACACCGTCACCATCTCAATTGACGCCATGGGCGGCGACAACGGCCCGCGCATCGTCTTTCACGGTGCGCGGCTGGCTCTGCGCGAACATGACAACGTGCGCTTCGTGTTTCACGGACCGTCCGAAGTCCTTGAACCGCTTATGACCGAGTTTCCCGAACTCGCCGCGGTCTCGACCGTCAAGCACTACGCAACCGTCATCGAAATGCATGAAAAGCCGTCCAAGGCCCTGCGGACCGGACGGAATGTCTCGTCCATGTGGGGCGCGCTCCAGACCGTCAAGGACGGCGAGGCAGACGTTGCCGTGTCGTGCGGCAACACGGGGGCGCTGATGGCCATGGCGACCTTCTGTCTTCGTCCGATGGAAGGTGTGTCGCGTCCCGCTATTGCTGCGATCTGGCCGACCACTCGCGCCGATATCATCGTTCTCGACGTTGGCGCGACCGTTGGCGGTGACGCGCAGCAACTCGTGGATTTCGCCATTCTCGGCGCGGCCATGGCGCAGGCGCTGTTCGACAAATCCCGTCCCTCGGTCGGTCTTCTCAACGTCGGCACCGAGGAAATGAAGGGCATCGAGCAGGTCAAGGAAGCCGCCAAGATTCTGACCGAACGCGATGGTGCCGGTTTCCGCTTCCACGGTTTCGTTGAAGGCACCGACATGGGCAAGGGCACCGTCGATGTGGTTGTGACCGAGGGCTTCACCGGCAACGTCGCGCTCAAAACCGCCGAAGGCACGGCCCGCCAGGTCGGCGCGTATCTGCGAAATGCGCTCAAAGCCGACATCGTCTCGCGAATTGGTGCGCTCATCGCCTCTCGCGCTCTGACGGCTCTAAAGCGGCGTATGGACCCCCGCTCGATCAATGGCGGCGTCTTTCTCGGCCTCAACGGTGTCGTCATCAAGAGCCATGGGGGCACCGACGAAATCGGATTCAAGAGCGCGCTCGATCTCGCTTACGAGATGGGCCGCTTTGACCTCATCGACAAGATCAACGTGGCCCTGAAACGCTTCGGTCCCATCGAGCCGGCAACGGCTGAACCTGCCGGGCAGGAAAAACAACAAGCGGAGCAAAACGCGTGACCAAAATCCGATCCGTCGTGCGCGGAACCGGTTCCTACCTGCCCGAAAAAGTGCTCACCAACGACGATCTCGCCCATATGGTCGAGACCTCCGACGAGTGGATCACCCAGCGGACCGGCATCAAGGAACGCCACATCATCGCAGATGGCCAGAACACGTCGGACATGGCCGTCGCCGCCGCGCGTGAAGCTCTTGATCGGGCCGGCAAGACCATTGCCGATATCGACCTCATCCTGGTGGCGACGACCACGCCCGACTACACCTTTCCCGCCACCGCATCGATCGTTCAGAACAAGCTTGGCAGCTCGCATGGCATGGCGTTCGACATTCAGGCGGTCTGCACAGGCTTCATTTTCGCCGTCGCCACCGCCGACAACTATCTGTCGGCAGGCATGGCCAAATGCGCACTCGTCATCGGTGCCGACTGCATGTCGCGCATCCTCGACTGGGAGGACCGCTCAACCTGTGTCCTCTTTGCTGACGGCGCCGGCGCGGTCGTGCTCGAAGCGGTCGATTCGCCGGGTGATCCGCACGACCGTGGCGTGCTCGCCTCGACCCTTCGCACCGACGGGCGGCATTGGGAGAAGCTTTACGTCGACGGTGGCGTGTCGCGGACCGGCGCGGCGGGGCACATTCGCATGGAGGGTCGCGAGGTCTTCAAGCACGCGGTCACCATGATCTCCGACGTCGTGCTCGATGTGCTGAGGAAGGGCCAGCTGACGCTCGATGAGATTGACTGGGTCGTGCCGCACCAGGCAAACAAGCGGATTATTGACGGGGTGGAAAAGAAGCTCGGCATTCCCGCCGGCAAGGTCGTGGTGACCGTCGACCGGCACGCCAACACGTCGGCGGCTTCGGTTCCGCTCGCCCTTCACGAAGCGGTCAAGGACGGGAGAATCCGTGCCGGCGACTACGTCATGATCGAAGCCATGGGCGGCGGATTCACTTGGGGCGCCTCGCTAATTCGCTGGTGAAACAATTGACCTTGGCCGATTTTGGGCGTTAACCTGAGCCCCCGTCGGGTCGAAACGGCAGCGGGTTGACATTCGCTAGGGAGAGGCATCGATGAGTGACAAGACGATCACACGGGCCGATCTGGCCGAAGCTGTGTATCAGTCCATGGGGCTTTCGCGAACCGAGTCGGCCCAGATGGTCGAGCGCATTCTCGACATGATCAGCGACGCCCTGGTTAGTGGCGAAAATGTCAAGCTCTCTTCCTTTGGCTCTTTCCAGATACGCTCGAAAAATCAACGCATTGGCCGCAACCCGAAGACGGGCGAGGAAGTGCCCATCCTGCCGCGCAAGGTTCTGGTGTTCAAACCCAGCAACGTGTTGAAATCGCGGATCAACAAAACTATGGTTGGCTCTGGAAAGTAATCACTTTTCTGAGGACGCGCCGTGCTGAAATCACCCGAGGCATTCAGAACCATTTCTGAGGCCGCGACGGAGCTGGACCTGCCCCAGCACGTGCTTCGCTTTTGGGAAACCCGCTTCACGCAGATCAAGCCGCTCAAGCGCGGCGGTGGCCGCCGCTACTATCGTCCCGACGATATCAGTCTGCTCAAGGGTATTCGCCACCTGCTCTACGAAAAAGGCTTCACCATCAAGGGCGTCCAGAAGATCCTCAAGGAGCAGGGCGCCCGTGCCGTGATCGAACTTGCGGGAATCACGGAAGAGGGCGGTGAAGTGGCCATCGTTGCCCAGGCGCCCGGCGCGCTCGGCGACCTCCGGAACGTTCAGATGCCGGCCGACGCGCACGACGCGCTGTCCGTGCTCCTGAGTGAACTACTTGATTGCAAACGGGTTTTGGACGACGCGCGCAACGCCGGCTAAGCCTTCACGCCATTGGGACTTGCCAGACCCGTGCGAAACAGGCAGCATCCTTTCATCGTCAACCAATCGAAAGGAGGTGATCCAATGTCGAGTGAGATCAAATTGAGGCACGCAGACTTTGGAAGGTCAGGTGTTTTCGGGGGGCAATCCCGCCGCTGACCCCACCTCCTGGACCCACAAGGGTCGAGCTGCTGTTTCATGCAACTCACGGAAGGGCCGCCAATGGCGGCCCTTTTTGTTTGGCACCTCAGATGACGATATCTGCCCTGTTGAGCTCGGAAAGGTCCATCCCGAAAATTGTGACCTTGGTCCCGTGGTCCACAAAGACAATCTTGTTGTTGTTGGCGCCGCCTGCGTCCGAAAAATGCGACAGCGCTACGTTCTTGTTGGCGTATTTGAAGGCGGCGAGATTGAATTTGTCTTCGCCGTCGGTCGCGTCGGTCACGACGTTCTTTAGCCCCTCCCTCCTGGCAAAGAAGAACAGGTCGTTGCCGGATCCGCCGGTCGCCGTGTCGTCGCCCCTGCCGAAATGGATCTGATCATTGTTGGCGCCGCCGAACAGGTTGTCGTTTCCATTGTCTCCAAAGAGGAAATCGTTGCCCGAGTCACCCTCGAGCAGGTCGTTGTAGTTGCCGCCCCTCAGGGTGTCGTTGTCAGCGCCACCGATCAGGGTGTCATTCCCACTGCGGCCGCTGAGAATATCATTCCCGCCGAGGCCCATGATGATGTTGTCGCCGTCTGTTCCTCTGACAGTGTCGACAAAGCCCAACTGGTCAACCCCGATGAAATTCTCGAAATTGCGGTCGATGAAATGACCCACACCGTTGTAGACGCCGGCGCCTGTCGACATGTCGAGCACTATCGCAACATTCAGGTCCTGGGAGTGATCGATAAGGTCAATCCCCCGTCCGCCATCGTGGACGGCACCATCAAAAACGAGGGTGTTGACAATCCGATCATTGCCCGTTCCGCCATAGGCGTGCCCGGACTTCGTGGTTTGAATGTAGTCGTTGCCACCGCCTCCGCGCAGTTCGGCGGCGCCAAATCCATCCGTGATCCGGTCATCGCCTGCCAAACCGAAAACGAGCTGGCCTGCACCGGTCGTATTTAGCGACTCGCCGGCGGTGGTCCCGAAAATGCCGCCCACGACGACCGGGGGCGCCTGCGTAACGGCATAGTTGGCTCCAAAACCGCCGCGGTCACCACTCTGCGGAAAACCGGTAGCCCCGGTGCCGTGATAGCCGCCGACGATGGCGAAACTGCTGTAACTGAATTGACCGGTTATTGAGCCGGCCCGGGCATAGACGCCATAGGCCTTACCGCCATTGCCCGCGATGCCGCCGGTGCTGTCGCCGCCATCGCCGCCATAGGTTTTCGAATCCTGCACAAGGAAACCATCCATCACCACGGCGCCCGAAATGCTGAGGATGCCGGCATAGCTTCCGCCGCCATCGCCCCCCGGAAAGTTGCTTTGATTGTTGGAACCGCCTTTGCCGCCGACGGCTTGACACTGGTAAATGAGTGAATCCGTTACCGTAAGGGTGCCGCTGTTGAATATGCCGGCGACCCCTGCGCCGCCGCGTTCAGCGCCGGCATAGGAAAATCCGATATTGGCAAGGCCAAGTCCGCCTCTGGCTAGCGCATTGGTGATCGAACTTTCGACGAGATTGAGGGTTCCCGCATTTCGCAAGCCCGCGACCCCGTCTTCCGCGCGATAGTAGCTCGATGTCGAAAATCCGTCCGTTCCGAGCCCATAGGCTCCGTCGAACCGCAGAGATTGCAGAGTTGCGGTCGCGCCGGACTTCACGTCGATCAGTATTCCCACATCGCCAGGGTTGCGCGTCGTGCTTTGATCCTGGTCGCCCGAAATGATGATGTCCGTATCACCATCTCCATCAATGTCGCCGTCAACCGTTACCGAACCTGAATTGATCTCCAGCCCCGATTGCAGAAAAATGCTCGAACCCAAAAGCCAAGGCGCAAAGGTAATCGTATCTGCGCCCGTACCATTGGCTTCTGCGTCGAGCAGGGCCTGCCGGAGGCTTCCTGAGCCGGAATCACTGGTATTGATGACGAGAAACTGGGCCATGTCGTGAACTCCGTCGCAAAGGGACAGTTTTGGGCCCAACCCGGCGCGCTAGTTAAATGCGATTTGGCGGCAAACGACGTTGAACGCGAGACAAGCAAGCGGCGCCTTTTTGCGACGCCCTAGGTGCATCCAGCACCTTGACCTCGTTCCCACGAAACCCTAATGAACCCGCCAAGTCGGGGCGTAGCGCAGCCTGGTAGCGCATTTGTCTGGGGGACAAAGGGTCGTCGGTTCAAATCCGGCCGCTCCGACCACTTCTCCAAATCACCGAGTGATGTGCGTGGTCTGGTGCAAGCGGCCGCGTTTGCCGTGGGTCATGCGGCTTGCGCCAACCGCTTCGATGGGTTTTCGCGTTGATCCGCGTAGGCGGTGACACCCCAGATCAGCCCCACAACCAGGAAATAGTGCCGCCAGTGGTCGCTGTCGATGATCGCGCTTTCGATCACCAGAAAGGTGAATACCGCGACCAGGGGTATCAGCCACAATCGATAGCGCGGTTGCGTGACGAGGGCCCAGTACCCTCGATAGAGTGTTAGAATGACGAGGATGTAGTAGGCTAGACCGCCAAACCACCCGTAGGTCAGAAAGACCTTCACATAGGTGTCGTGGGGTTCTTCGGTGATCCGCATGTTTTCGAATTCCAGCGGCCCGATGCCAAGCGGATTGGTGAGGGCAAGCTCAAAGGCATAGGCCTGCCGTCCGAACCGGCCCGTCTCGCCGGAATCGTAGTTCTGCACCAGATTGGCCCGCTGCACGAAAAGATCGCGTATGGGCGCTATGCTGAGAATTGCCGCGAGCCCGACGACGCCGATGCCAATGCCGACGATCGCCAGAAACATCATCCGTGACCGGATGCGCTTCGTGGATTCAAAGAAGTAGACGAAGGCAAAGACCAGAAGCCCGGAGACCAGCAGGTGCCCCCAGGCGGCGCGTGAGAAGCTGAAGAACACGCCGGCCGAAAGAATGCCGACAATTCCGGCATTGAGCAGGAAGCCCTTTCGCCCTTTGATGAGAATGGCCTGCAACGCGTACATGGCCGGCAGGATCAGGAAGGGCCCGAAAACGTTTGGGTCTTCGAACGTGCCTTTTGCCCGGCCGAACTTGGTGAAAATGTCTTTGCCCGGAATGAGCCCGAGATAGGCGAGCGTGCCCACGAGCGAAACGAGCACCGCGACGATCGTGTAGGCCTTGATCATCCGCGTCATGTTGCGGTCCGGATTGTCGGCCACGTAGTTGGCCGCGAAGTAGCCGGTCAGCCACAGAAAGATCGTGACCATGACATAGACCATGCCCTGGATGACCGTCATGTGCTTGACCTGAAATGCGCCAAGCATGCCGAAGGGGGCAAAAAAGACCAACAGGTACAACAGGACCTGCGGCTGCTTGTGAAGTCCAACGCCAGCGAGAACGGCAACCGGCAGCACGGCGATGAACATCAGTTCATAGGGTGAAGGCTCGATCAGCACGAACCCGCCGGTGAACATCCAGAGCGCGATCATTGGCCCCAGCAGCCGGCGCGACACATGCTTCAGGGCATCAAGAAGTCCAACCCCGTGCCCCGCCTCCGCCGCTGATGGGACACTGAGGTTCAATAGGCACTCTCGCTCTTGCTGAACAGCGCGAAGGGCGTGAGGAACAGGATGTAGATGTCGAGCAGGGGAGACCAGTTCTCGATATAGTAGAGATCGTGGTTGACGCGCTGCATGATCTTTTCGAGCGTATCGGTTTCGCCCCGCCAGCCGTGAATCTGGGCCCAGCCGGTCATACCGGGCTTGACCTTGTGGCGCGCGAAGTAGCCGTCGACCGCTTCGTGATAGAGCCGGTTCGCGGCCTTTGCTTCCAGCGCGTGCGGGCGGGGCCCGACGATGGAAAGCTCGCCTTTGAGCACGTTGAGAAGCTGCGGGAGTTCGTCGATCGACGTCTTGCGGATGAAGCGCCCCACACGCGTAACGCGCGGATCGTCGCGGGTCACGAGCTTTGAGGCGCTGACGTCAGACTGGTCCGTGTACATGGACCGGAACTTGTAGATCTCGATCAGCTCGTTATTGAAGCCATGCCGCTTCTGCTTGAAGAAGATCGGCCCCTTGCTCTCCAGTCTGATTGCGATGGCGGTCGCGATCATGATCGGCGAGAGGACCAGCAGGGCTGCGATAGCAACCACGCGATCGAAAACCCACTTGTAGATGAGGTTCCAGTCGGTGATCGGCCGGTCGGCCATGTCGAACACGGCTACGTCGCCGATGTAAGAATAGGCCGAACGGGTGAACTGCAGCTTGCTCATATGGGCGCTGAGCCGGATGTCGACCGGCAGCACCCAGAGCCGCTTCAGCATGTGCAGCACGCGTTCCTCGGCGGAAAGCGGCATGGAGACGATCACGAGATCAACCTGTGTGTGCCGCGCGAATTCGATCAGGTCCGAGACGCGGCCAAGCTTGGGCAGGCCGGCAACCTGTTCGGGCGACCGGTTGTCGTCGCGGTCGTCGAACAGGCCAAGCAACTGGATATCATTGTCGGCGCTCGCCTCGATGGCCTCGATGAGCGTTTGTGCCGGCTGGCCGCCACCCACGATGACGGTGCGCTGTTTCAGGCGTCCCGCCTTGGTCCAGGCGAGCACGGCGCTTCGAAGCGACAAACGGTAAATCACCAGAACCACGGCACCGAGGGCATACCAACTCACCATCCACACCCGCGAGAATTCCGAGGTGAACCGGAATATGAACGCTGTCCCGATGAGCAGCAGGAACATCAGCGACCAGGCCGCGAGCACCCTCCCAACCTGAACGACGAACGTGCGATAGGCCTGGATGCGATGGGTGAGCGCCATGTTGAACAGCACGTTCGCGCCGGCCACGAGCACCAGGATCACCGGGATGTAGAGCGTGTGCGAACCATCGTCGACGTAGGACCAGTAAATGCCGAGCCCGAGGGTCAAAAGCAACGCAGCTTCAATCAGTTGGGCGACGCCGACGACCACGGTTGAGGAAAAACGCGGCTCCGCCGGCTGGTCGATTATGGCCTGAGCTTCTTTCGAGAAGCTGGCCCCGCCGCCAGCGGTCGCGGCGTCCGAATTCATGTGGTTGATGATCGTTTCTTTTGCGTCCAGCTTGAACATGGTTGGTCCCAGCCCTGAGGTTTTGGGAGAATCTAGCCCGGAATCCATGAAAAGAGAGTGAAGTTCAGCGCTTCCGCGCTGCGAGCGCGTCGTAGTACGCCGTTTCGATTCCGTCGGCCATTGCCCGCATCGAAAATCCTGCCCGGACATGGGCTTGCCGGATTTTTGCTTCCGCAATTTCGGCGGCCTCGTCATCAAGGGCCACCTGCATGCGCCGTGTCAGTGCGCCGACGTCTTCTCGCGGCACCAGAGCGGTCGCCGTCGGGCCAAAAATCTCGGCAATTCCACCGACCCGGGTCGAAATCAGCGGCTTTCCCGCGCCCGCCGCCTCAAGACACACATAGGGCAGGCTTTCGCCGCGGCTCGGAACCACCGCATACCTGCCTCGGGCAAAGACCGAACGGGCGGGCTGCACCCCTACGAATTCGACGCGGTTTTCCAGTCCGAGCTCGCGCACCAGCGCCTTCAGCATGGCTTCGTCGGGGCCGCCGCCGCCAACGATCAGTGTTGCGGCCTTTCCGTCGGGCCGCATGAGGCCGGGCAGGGCCCGCAGCATCACGTCGATGCCCTTGATTTCGCGCAGTTCGCCGACATAGGCAAAATCGTGATCGGCATCCGAGGGGTCGAATGGCTCGAACTCTTCGTCAGCGATGCCGTTCAGCACCACCCGCGACAGGCACCTGACCTTGCCGATCTGCCGCTCGAATTCGCCCCGCGCATAGGCGCTTTCAAATGTCATGGCGTCGGTCATGAACAAAAGCATCCATTCGACCCGGCGGAAGAGAATGCCGGCCGCCGAAGTCGCCGAGTAGTGCAGCACCCCGCCGTGAGGGGTGTAGACACTGATGCGTCCGGCCACACCGAGTCGGGCAAGTCGTGCCGAAAAGCCGCCTTTGGCGCCGTGGCCATGCACAACATCTACTTTAAGAGAATTCGCCAAGCCCCTGACTTTAAAGCTTGCTGTAAAATCTCCAGGCCCCAATACGCGCGGGATATCGATCCGATGGATCCCCAGTGCCGGGGGCGATTTCATGGCCTCGATGCGCGCCAGCGTCTGTGCGTCACCCACGCGGCTATCCATGACGATGCCGATCTCGTGACCGCGCTCGGCCAGCATGCCGCTGAGATCGATGACATGCCGGTATAACCCGCCAACAGGCGCGCGCAGTACCATCAGGATGCGCAGCTTCCTGCGGTCCGGGGACGGCCCAGAGGCGCCTGCGCTCATATCCAGCGGTCCAGAACGACGATCGTATCACCCGGCTGAATGGGAAAATCGAGCCCGACGGTTCCTTTGATCATCTGACCGTTGTGGGGCCGATAGACCACGACTTTGGTGCGGTCTGCAGTTTCCTTGAACCCGCCGGCAGTCGAAATGGCCGCCCGTGCTGTCATTCCGTAAACGAATGGATATTGCCCGGACTGGCCGACTTCACCTTGGATGAAGAAAGGCCGGTAGGTCGCAATTTCCATGGAAACATCTGGGCTGCGGATATAGCCCGCAGCGAGTTTCGAGGCGATCCGCGCGGCGGCCGCTTCGGTCGTCAGACCCCGTACGCTGGTCGGCCCAATGAGCGGGAAGGCGATCTTTCCAGCGTCATCGACCGCATAATCATCGCCGAGAGCATCATCGCCATAGACCATGATGCGCACCACGTCGCCCGTGTCGAGCGTGTAGGGCCCCTGCTGATCGACGGGATAAGTGCCCGGCGCGGTGTTTCCGGCACAGGCGGCCAGCGGCAGCACCATCAGCAATAGCAGAAATCTCAAGAACCGCATGGGACTCACCGCACAAACTTGCACCCAATGCCTCGCGCAATATGGTTAAGAAAGCCCTTAGAGGCGGGTTTGGCCGGGAGCAGATTGCGGGAGAATTAACGAGTTGCTTACCACGATTGACTAGGACTCTTCTGAACGCGGGAGTCGCCGCAGGAAAGGTCCATGTCGCAAATCTCCGGAACGGACATCAAAGGGACGACCGACATGGCTTCGCTGTCCGCGGATCTTTGGGCCAGGAAGTGGCGTATCCTGATGGTGACGCTGATCCTCAGCATCGCCACCTATGCCGTCCTCTCGTTCTTTCCGAAACTCTACGAATCGTCGTCGTCGATCCTCGTCGAGCCGCGAGCCAACGCCTTTTCACGGGCCGCCGACGACACGACGGGCAACAGCACCGTTGCCGCCGTACCCGACGATGTTCTGATGTCGTCGCAGATGGAATTGATAAAGTCGGCTGATACGCTTCTGATCGTCATCCGCAATCTGGACCTCATCAACAAGCCGGAATTCCAAGCAAGCAAATCGCCGCTCGATGCCATCATGTCGATGTTTGGCAAACAGACCGATGTACGCGATGCCGAACAGATCGCGCTCGCCAAGCTCTTCAAGCAGATCACGGTCCTGCGCCAGCGCGATTCGCGGGTCATTTCGATCTATGTCCGGTCGGAAGACCGCCAACTGGCGGCCGACATTGCCAATGCCATCGCCGCCGCCCACATCTCCCGCCGCGCTGACCAGACAATCGACGATACGGCCGAAGCGACGCAATGGCTTCAAACCGAAATCGACAAGCTTCGCGTCAGGGTGAGTGACGCCGAGAGTGCCGTTGCCAAGTATCGCGTCGATCATGACCTTTTCGTCGGACCGAATAACACGACTCTGGTTGACCAGCAGCTTTCCGAAATATCCAAGCAGATCACCGACGCGCAGGAGCGCAAGAACAGCGCCCGTTCCCGCGCGAACCTCATCCGCCAGATGCTGCAATCGGGCCAGTCCATCACCGGCATTACCGACGTGCAGAATTCGGTGGTTATCCAGCGGCTTCTCGAAGACAAGTCCGGCCTGCAGCGCGACCGGGCCCAGCTTCTGTCGACTCTGTTGCCAAACCATCCGGATGTACAGTCCCTGACCGCGCAGATCGACGAACTTGACCGTCAGGTGAACGCCGAGGCCAAAAAGGTCGCCGATGCGCTCGAGGCGGAAGCCCAGATCGAGGAATCGCTCGAAACCTCGCTGCGCGACGATCTTGCCCGCCTCAAGCTCTCTGCGTCCGACGCGACGACATCGAATGTGGAGCTCCAGGAACTGGAGCGCGAAGCAACCGCCGAACGCAACCTGCTCGAAACCTATCTGCTGCGCTATCGCGACGCCGTCGCTCGCACCGACAGCAGCGCTGCCTTGCCCGACCTCCGGCAGATCACCTTCGCATCGCCGGCCATGACCCCGTCCTATCCGCAGACCATGCTCATCCTGCTTGCAGTCGCAATCGTTGCGCTGATGGGCCAGTTGGGTGTCGTATTGCTGCGACACTATGCAGGCTCACTGCCGCGTGACACCGAGATGGGAGGGAGCCCCGGCGACTGGGCCGCCTTCGGGGTCCGCGATGACAATCTGCTGGTCGGCGGCGGTCAGAAATCCGTGCCGCGACCACGCGATCAGATCGAGACGATGCGGGAACGCGCCAGCCAGTTGCTGCGGCAGAATCGCGGCCAGCAGCGAGGGACTCGGGCAGAATCCGCGCCTGCCAACGCAAATGCCTGGACTCTGGCCGACCTTACCCGTCACCTGCTTCGTGGACGTGACCGGCTGGTGCTGGTCGCCGGCTACGACAAATCGGCGGATTGTCTCGGCTTGACCGACCGGCTTGCCGCCGCGCTCATCGAGAAGAACTGCACGATTACGCTGGTCGATGCGGGCACCGGTACGCTCACGCGCACGCCGGGTCTCTCCGACCTTGCCGCCGGCGACGTCGACTTTGGCGATGTCGTGACCCAAACGCGCTATCCCAATCTCAACGAAGTTGGCTGGGGACGTCGCCGCGAACTGGCGCGGGACTCTGCCAAGCCCGCAACCCTGGTCGAGGCACTTTGCGACCTCAACGATGTCGTCATCGTTCTGACCGGAACTGCGGGCGAGGGGGCGAATTTGCCCCTGTTCGCCGGATGCGACGCGCTTCTGGTGGTGGTCAGCGCTAAGCCTCTGGATGCAGGTCTGCAACGCCAGATCGAGACGGACGCGGCGCGCCTCGACCTCGACAACGTTGCCTTCGCCATTGCGCGCGAAGGCCAGGACACATCTGAACGCACCGACGTCGCGTGATCCCGTTCGCCTGAGGAGCGCTTGAGGTGGATATCAAATATCTCGGCTTGAGGGCAGCGTTCGAGACGTTCTGGGCGACGCGTATCGCGCGTCTCGTGCGCCTCACGTCCCGCGCACGCGGCGCGATTTTTACCCTTCATCGCGTAGTGCCCGAGGCGCCCGCCGATTTCTCGCCGAACGCCATCCTTCAGGTCACGCCCGATTTCCTCGAATATTTCATCATTCGAATTCGCGAGCTTGGCTACGAGATCGTGACGATTGACGAAGCCATCGCCCGTATCAGTTCGCACGATGCGCAACCAAGATTTGCTGTCCTGACGTTGGACGATGCCTATCGCGACAATCTCGCCTACGCCCTGCCGATCCTGCGCAAGTACAAGGCGCCCTTTACCCTTTACGTGCCGACGGCTTTTGTCGACGGGGTCGGGGAAGTCTGGTGGCAACTTCTGGAAGACGTGATCGCGGCCCAGCGGGCAATCGCCGTGCCCGATCCCAATGGAGCCATCACCTATCTCGAGACCAAGTCCCAGGCGCAGAAACAGGCCGCCTACAAGAAGCTCTACTGGGAGATGCGGGCCATGCCCAATCCCCGCCGTGTCGCCGTCATCCGTGAACTCGGCCAGCGCTACGGAATCGAAGCCACCGCGCATTGCCGCTCCCTGATCATGGACTGGTCAGAGCTTCAGACCTTTGCCGAGGAACCCCTTTGCACGATCGGTGCCCACACCGTGCGCCACTACGAACTCTCGACCCTGTCCGAAGCTGAAGCGCGCGCCGAAATGCAGCAGTCGGCCGAAGTTCTTGAGGCACAGATTGGCACGCGGCCTCAGCACCTGTCCTATCCCATCGGCGCGGCGCGCTCGGCATCCGACCGCGAATTCGCTCTTGCCGGCGAGCTTGGCTTTCGTTCCGGAGTGACAACCCGTCCGGGCGCCCTCTATTACCGCCATCGCGAGTCGCTCATGTCGTTGCCGCGCATTTCGCTCAACGGCCATTTCCAGGCCCCGCGCTATGTCGACGTCTTTGCCGCTCCGGCGATTTTCACGTCGGCCAGTTCGCTGATGGGGTAGGGACCTCAGCCGTTTTCAGGCGCGTCCGGCTTCGACATCCAGCGAATGACCAGCCCGGCCGGAACGGCCCAGAACAGCCCCGTCACGAGGAAGAACAGCAGCGACGCCCAGACCGGCAGTTCCATGAGATAGGTGGCGTACATGACGGCGACGAAAAGCGGATAGGCCACGAGAATGGCGATCAAAGCCCAGACACCTGCGAATTTCCGCGCACTTTGCGACATCGGCACCTCGCATAGGCCGTCGCAATGCGACGATCCACCCATTGAATTTCAGACGCCGAGCGACTAGCACAGCACCGTTCCCATTGCACGGGTTAGCTGCATGTCCCTCGAACTTCAGAATGCTGTTGCCAGCCTTGGCGGCGCACCGGCCCGCACGTCCGATCCCCTGCGTCCTGTCCGGATCTGGCTCTACGTCCTTGCCGCGATGGTGCTGCTGATGGTTGCGGTCGGGGGCGCGACCCGGCTGACCGATTCCGGCCTTTCCATCACCGAATGGAAACCGGTTTCTGGCGCCATTCCACCGCTCAGCACGGCGGACTGGCAGAAAGAATTCGATCTCTACAAGGCCATTCCCGAATTCACCGAGCAGAATTCGTGGATGCAACTCGATGATTTCAAGTTCATCTACTGGTGGGAATGGTCGCACCGGTTCCTCGGGCGGCTTATCGGGCTGGTATTTGCCGTTCCCTTCGTCGTTTTCCTCTTCCAGCGGCGCATTCCGGGTCGGCTTGCGCCATGGCTCGGACTGCTGTTCGTCCTTGGCGGCCTGCAGGGTGCGCTCGGCTGGTGGATGGTCACATCCGGCCTCACCCAGCGCCTCGATGTTTCGCAATATCGCCTCGCGGCCCATCTCGGCGCGGCCAGTCTTCTATTTGGCGCCCTCATATTCGTCGCCCGGCTTGTTCGACCCGAAGGTGCCGTGCGTCTGAAATTCGATGGGCGCTGGATGTGGACTCTCACGGCGTTCGGCCTGCTGGTATTCTTGCAGATCCTGATGGGCGCATTTGTTGCTGGCATGGATGCGGGTTACGGCTTCAACACCTGGCCGCTGATGGACGGCAAGCTCATCCCCGACAATCTCTTTGTCGTGGAGCCGTTCTGGCGGAACTTCTTTGAAATGCACCTCACGGCGCAGTTCACGCACCGGATGATCGCCTATGCCGTGCTGACGGCTGCGCTGATTCTTGTCGCGCTGTCACGCCTCAGCGCAAACTCGATGCTGAAAGGCTGGGTCGCCATTCTCTTCTGGGCGGTGCTCGGTCAGGTCTGCCTCGGCATTCTCACGCTTGTGCTCGTCATTCCGGTCCCGCTGGCGCTCGCCCACCAGTCGCTGGCGTTCATGGTGTTCGGGCTGGTCTTCGCGTCTTTGGCGGATGGCACCGCGATTTCCTTTGGGAAATAGCAGGGTATTATATTACCTTTATCGCAAGACTTTGAAATTAAACGTATAAAAATATCGCTTGACGCCATCGTGTCGCCGAACTAACACGCCGCGACAAATCCCGATTGGATGACGTTAAGGTCCGCTGTGGCCACCAGGGTTTCGCAGCGGCAATTGATCTGTTCAGGAACAAAAACATGAAGACCTTTTCTGCCAAGGTTGGCGAAGTCGAAAAGCAGTGGGTGCTGATCGATGCTCAGGGCCTCGTCGTTGGCCGTCTGGCGGCGCTGATCGCATCACGCCTGCGCGGCAAGCACAAACCGACCTATACCCCCCACATCGACACTGGGGACAACATCGTCGTCATCAACGCCGACAAGGTGGTTCTGACCGGCGCCAAGCTCGACCAGCGCCAGTTCCACTGGCACACGGGCTATCCCGGCGGCATCAAGAGCCGCACCAGCCGCCAGCTTCTCGAAGGCCGCTATCCGGAACGCGTTCTGGAAAATGCCGTGCGTCGCATGATGCCCGGTGGTCCGCTGAGCCGTGCGCTCATGGGCAACCTGCGCATCTACGCCGGCGACGCCCATCCGCATGAAGCCCAGCAGCCCGTCAAGCTCGACGTGGCCTCCCTCAACGTCAAGAATGCGAAGGCTTGATGATCATGAGCGACACGCAAACTCTCAATACCCTTGAAGACCTGGGCGCGACCGGCATGGCAACTGCCGAAGTCAGCGCTCCGGTTCACGTGCAGAAGATCGACGCCGAAGGCCGCGCATATGCCACCGGCAAACGCAAGGACGCGGTCGCCCGCGTCTGGGTGAAGCCCGGTTCGGGCCGCATCGTCGTCAAC
This sequence comes from Hyphomicrobiaceae bacterium, assembly GCA_020638095.1. Classification (GTDB taxonomy): domain Bacteria; phylum Pseudomonadota; class Alphaproteobacteria; order Rhizobiales; family Devosiaceae; genus JACKJF01. The sequence continues at coordinate 203,436 of JACKJF010000004.1, forward strand.
GGCAAGGATTTCGCCGACTATTTCGCCCGCCCCGTTCTGCAGATGGTGCTGCAGCAGCCGATCGTGGCCGCCGAGCGCACCAACCAGTACGACGTGGTCGCCACCGTTTCCGGCGGTGGTCTCTCCGGCCAGGCCGGCGCGGTTCGTCATGGCATTTCCAAGGCCCTGACGCACTACGAGCCCGAACTGCGCGGCGTCCTGAAGCGTGGCGGTTTCCTGACGCGCGACAGCCGTGTTGTTGAACGCAAGAAGTACGGTCGGGCCAAAGCGCGTCGTTCCTTCCAGTTCTCCAAGCGCTAGGCCCGCGCTCAGAAGCGATACGAGTTCAAGAAGGGCCGGGCGACCGGCCCTTTTTCTTTGTCCGGTCAGGGCGAACATCCTACAAGATTTGCCAATAGGGAGCGAAAGATGCCGTCCAAATCCATCGATCACGCGGTGACCGCCCGCAAACTGACCGGCGCCGCTTCGGACCCGACCTACGCCGGCGTGCTGTCGTTCATGCGCCGGAAATATGCCAAGAACCCCAAGGGCGCGGACGTCGTCGTCTGGGGCATTCCCTTCGATGCGGCGGTTTCCAACCGTCCCGGCGCCCGCTTCGGCCCGCAGGCGATCCGCCGCGCCTCCGCCATTTTCGACAATGACCCGCAATATCCTTTCAGCCACGACCTGTTCGCCGATCTGGCGGTCGTGGACCACGGCGATTGCCTTCTCGACTATGGCGACCATCGCAAGACGCCGGCTTCCATTGAGCGTCAGGCCACGAAGATCCTGAACTCGGGCGCATTTCTGTTGTCCCTCGGTGGCGATCATTTCGTCACCTGGCCGGTCCTGAAAGCCCACGCGGCACGCCACGGAAAACTGGCGCTTGTTCAGTTCGACGCGCATCAGGATACCTGGCCCGACGATGGCGGACGCATCGACCATGGATCGTTCGTCGGCCGCGCCGTCCGCGATGGCGTGATCGACCCCGCGCATTCGATCCAGATTGGCATCCGCACGCACGCACCTGAAGATTGCGGTATCGAGATGCTTTACGGCCATCAGATCGAAGACATGTCCGCATCCGACATCGCCGCTGCCATCCTGAAGCGGGTGGGGAACCGGCCGGCCTATTTGACTTTCGACATCGACTGTCTCGATCCCGCCTTCGCTCCAGGAACCGGCACGCCGGTCGCCGGCGGCCCTTCGACCGCGAAGACTTTGTCGGTTCTCACCAAGCTTGGGGCGCTCAATCTCCTTGGCGCCGATGTCGTCGAAGTCGCGCCCGCTTACGACCACGCCGATATCACCGCGATTGCTGGCGCGACCATCGCCATGCACTATCTTGGGCTCCTGGCCGCAAAGAAGGCCGCGGACGGGCGGTAGCAAGTCCTCAGCCGAGGCAACTTAAACAATTTCACACCATAATTGTTCACTATGAACGAAGAGGCCGCGCTGAAGCGGCCATGCCCAGAGGATGTCATGCATTCCGAATTTCACCGCATCAAACGCCTGCCGCCCTACGTTTTCGAGCACATCAATCCGATCAAGGCGAAAGCGCGGGCCGAGGGCGTCGACATTATCGATCTGGGCATGGGCAATCCCGACCTGCCGACCCCGCCGCATATCGTTGCCAAGCTCAACGAAACGGTGAAGAACCCGCGCACCCATCGCTATTCTGCGTCCAAGGGCATACCCGGCCTCAGAAAGGCGCAGGCGAGCTACTACGGCCGCCGCTTTGGCGTGAAGCTCAATCCGGACACGCAGATCGTCGCCACGCTCGGATCCAAGGAGGGCTTCGCCAATATGGCGCAGGCCATCTCGGCCCCCGGCGACGTGGTGCTGGTGCCCAACCCGACCTATCCGATCCATTCATTCGGCTTCATCATTTCCGGCGGAACGGTGCGCTCAATGCCGGCCGAACCGAACGAGGAATTCCTGCGCTCGCTCGACCGGGCCGTTCGCCATTCCATCCCGAAACCGATTGCGCTCATTCTCAACTACCCGGCCAACCCAACCGCCTACGTCGCGAGCTTCGGTTTCTACAAGGAAGTCGTCGACTATTGCCGCGAGCATGAAATCTTCATTCTCTCCGATCTTGCCTATGCCGAGGTCTATTTCGACAACAACCCGCCGATTTCGGTGCTTCAGGTTCCTGGAGCCATGGACATCACCGTCGAATTCACCTCGATGTCCAAGACCTTTTCCATGCCGGGTTGGCGCGTGGGTTTTGCCGTTGGCAATGAACGACTGATCGCCGCGCTCGCGAGGGTGAAGTCCTATCTCGACTATGGTGCGTTCACGCCAATTCAGGTTGCTGCCGCGTCGGCGCTTAATGGCGATGATTCCTGCGTCGAGGAAATGCGCAAAATCTATCAGGTGCGCCGAGATGTGATGGTGGAAAGCTTCGGCCGTGCCGGCTGGGACATTCCGCCTCCACCAGCGACCATGTTCGCCTGGGCCCCGATCCCGGACCAGTTTGCCGAACTCGGCTCGCTCGAATTTGCCAAGCTCCTGATCCGCGAAACCGGTGTGGCCGTGGCACCCGGCGTCGGATTTGGCGAATATGGCGATCAGTATGTTCGCTTGGCCTTTGTTGAAAATGAACAGCGCATCCGTCAAGCTGCTCGGAACATTAAGCGATTCCTCGGCAGCCAGACCGGAAAGGCCAATGTGGTTCAACTCAAGACCCAGACCTAGGCCGACTGCATGAGCCGGACCGACCGCGCCAAACTCGTCGACCGGCTCTACGCCTTCCTGTCCAATCCCGAGCTCAGCGTCGAGCTGATCCACGAACTCGACCCCTATATCGAAGCGGCTGGCAGCAGTTCGGCCGACGCGCCGGAACTGGGCGCAGAAGTGGAACGCCATTTCGAATATGCCAGCCGGATATTCGACCGGATTCGGGATTCCGATCCACCTTCGGATGAGGCGGCGGCGCACGGGGCGGGTGCCACATGGGTTCTCGACCGGGATCTCCTGGTCATCGCTCAAACCCCCTCGGCCGAGGCCCTTTTCGGAACGCGACTGGGCAAGGGGCTTGATGCGCTTGGCTTGCCGTCAGATGCGATTGCGGCGGCCCGCCGGTTTGCCGGTGAAGACGCCGCCGAGCGAGACGGGGCGCTCTGTTTATCCACCAAGACCGACGAAACGCCGGAACAGCATCTGTTCGTCTTGACGCCGTCGGCAAGTTCGGCCCCACGCGCCGCATTCGAACTCCGGATGATTGAACTCAGTTGGCGCGACGATGTCGGCCAGCAGATCAATGCGGTGTTTGGTTTGAGCGGCGCCGAACAAGACGTGTTGCGCGCCATTGTCACCGGCACCAGCCTGCCCGAATTGGCAGAGAATCGTAGCCGCTCCATCGCAACGGTTAGAACCCAGGCAAAATCGCTCTTTCGCAAGACCGGGCGCGGTTCGCAGATCGAGATGATCCGCCTTTTCGCCGGGCTGAGCATTGCCCTTTCCGACGTCACCGAGTTCGCCCGGACTGAAACGCCGGGAATGGCCGGGTTCGAGACGGTGCAGCTCGCCGCCGGCGCCGAAGGGCGGCGTTTTGAAGTCGACATTTTCGGGCCGGAGGAGGGCGATCCCGTCATCCTGATGCACGGGCTCTTCTCGGGGAGCGCGATGATCGCTGCCGCCGATGATGCCATGCGGCGCCATAACCTGAGGATTTTCGTTCCCTGGCGGCCCGGCTATGCAACTTCGGTGGCCGCGGGCGTTTCGTCCAACAACCTGGTCGATGTAGCGCGCGAAAACGTCGATGCGCTGATTGCGGCTTTCGAAATCGATCGCCCGCTGATCGCTGGCCGCTTTTCCGGCGCCATTCACGCGGCGGCGACGGCCCGGCGGCTCAATGGCGATGCACGGGGACTGCTGCTGATCAGTCCGACCGAACCGGTCAGGCACGTCTCGAAGTTCGACAATATGTCGGCCTTTCAGCGCCGCTTTGCCGTCGCTGCCTATCGCCTGCCGGTGCTTGTGCCGGTTCTGGCGCGGGCAACTCGCATGTTTGCCCGCACAAGGGGGATGGAAGCTTTCACCGCCGCGTTCTACCCGTCGCCTGCGGCCGATCGCACGCACTCTGGCGATCCCGCCGTGAGGCAATTGCTGGCGACAGGAATCGAGCGCTCGTTCCAGAAAACGGCGCTCGGTCATGAACTCGACCTGCGGCTCACGGCGAGCGACTGGTCGCAATATCTCGAGGGTCTCAACTGCAACCGGGCAGTCATCCACGGTGAACTCGACCCCTGCGAATCCTTCTCGCGCGTCGCCGCCGAAGCCGAACGGCACGGCTTCGAGGTGACAAAAGTCGCGGGAGGGGGGCAATTGTTCACGCATGCCGAGCCGGATCTCGTGTTTGCCGAGATGCGGCGCCTCATCGATCTCGATCGTACATAAATCCTATTGACCTGTTGGATTTTTCCTATTCTAACACGGTTCCATCGCCGGACCTGTAGGAAATGGCCGCTGTCATGCCTGATTTCTTGAATGAAATTGAAGCCTTCTTGATGCGCAACGACATGTCGCCGACCCGTTTTGGGCGCGAATTCGTGGGCGATCCGCAATTTGTTTTCGATCTGAGAGATGGGCGTGAGCCCCGTCGCGACACCCGCGAAAAGGTTCTCGCGGCCATGTCTGCGTTCATACCCGCCGAAGCCTCCCGGCCCTTGCGGCTTGGTATTGCGGGCCTCGGAACGGTTGGCGGATCGCTGGTTCAGATGCTGACGACCTGCGACGACGACATAGTCAGAAAGCATGGCCGCCGCATCGAAATCGTTGCCGTCGCTGCCCGCTCGCGCTCGCGTGCCCGGGGCTTCGATGTGAGCGCCTACGAATGGCACGACAATCCGGTCGACCTGGCCCGCTCGCGCAACATCGACCTCTTTGTCGAATTGATTGGCGGCGAGGATGGGCCGGCTTATGCGGCGGTGCGCGCGGCCCTTGAGGCCGGGAAACCGGTCGTCACCGCCAACAAGGCGCTTCTGGCCAAGCACGGCGTGGAACTCGCGGCTCTGGCCGAACACAAGGGTGCCTATATCGGCTTTGAGGCGGCGGTTGCCGGGGGCATCCCGGTGATCAAGACGCTGCGCGAGGGCCTCGGCGCCGCCAAGGTCACGCGCGTCTACGGCATCATGAACGGCACCTGCAACTATATCCTGACGCGCATGGGCAATGAGGGGATCTCCTTTCCCGACTGCCTGCGGGACGCCCAGGCGCTCGGCTATGCCGAAGCAGATCCGACCTTCGACGTTGGCGGGTTCGACACCGCCCACAAGCTCGCCATCCTTACGGCCCTGTGTTTCGGCTGCGAAATCGCCGCAGACGAAATCTTCGTCGAAGGCATCGAGTCCATTTCCCAGGCCGACATCAAGGTTGCCCGCGACCTCGGCTACAAGATCAAGCTTCTTGGAATTGCTCAGCACAATCCTGATGGCATCGAACAGCGCGTGCACCCGACGCTTGTTCGGGAATCCTCGGCCATTGCGCGGGTCGACAACGTGCTGAACGCCGTGGCGCTCGAAACCGATCACATCAATGAACTGCTGCTGGCAGGGCCCGGCGCAGGCGGCTCTGCGACGGCGGCCAGCGTTTTGGCGGACATTCTCGACATTGCCCGAGGCCACAACGTGCCGCCGCTCGGCGCGCCGGTTGCCGAGCTCACGCCCTATCGCCGGGCGCCAATGCGAACACACGAAGGTGGCTACTACATTCGCCTCAACGTCCGAGATGTGCCGGGGGCGCTCGCCTCCGTCACCACGCGTCTCAGCGAGGCCGGCATTTCCCTCGAAAGTGTCATTCAGCGTCCGGACGTGCAGATCGCCGCCGAGACGGGCGAACGCGGCCCGACCCGCACGGTTGTTTTGATTACCCACGACACGATGGAAGCATCGGTGCGCGCGGCCCTCGCCAAGGTCACCGATGATGGCTTTACCAGTGGAGCCCCGCAGGTTATCCGGATAGAGAATTTCTGATCGGGTCGCGGCGGCGGAGGACATTTTGGATCAGCTTGGCATGCATAGCGGTCTCGCCGAGGGCGCGCTGACCCTCGGCTTCGTCCGCGCGACTGAACTGGCCGCGATCGCAACTTCGGAATGGCGTGGAAAGGGCGACGAGCGGGCCGCCGATTCCGCCGCCTCGGACGGTCTCGCCATCGGGCTTAATGTCATGCCCATGCGCGCGACCATTTCGCTCGGTGAAGGCACGCACTCCGAATCCGACACGTTCGGCGTCGGCCACACGTTCGGAACCGGGGAGGGACCGGACGTTGACCTCGCCGTCGATGCTCTCGAGGGCACGACCCTTTGCGCCAAGGCGCAAAACGACGCGCTGGTTGCACTTGCGGCCTCAGAACCCGGTGGTTTGATGCGCGTTCCGGCTGTGTACATGGACAAGATCGCCATCGCCTCCGGCTATCCGGAAGACCTCATCGACCTCGGTGCCAGCCCCACCGACAATATCCGCGCGCTTGCCGACGCCAAGAAAGTGCCGGTGAGGGAAATCGCCGCGTGCGTGCTCGACCGTCCGCGCCATGCCGCGCTGATCGAAGAATTGCGTACTGTCGGCTGTTCCGTTCGTCTCATCGGCGACGGTGACATCGCCGCCGTCATCCACGCCGCCAACGTGTTCCACGAATCCGTCGACATCTACATGGGCAGTGGCGGCGCGCCCGAAGGCGTGCTGGCGGCGGCGGCGATCCGCTGCCTTGGCGGGGTCATGCAGGCGCGTTTTCAGACGAACCGGCCCGACTTTGTCGAAAAGCTCCAGGCCGTCGGCATCACCGACCGCGACAAAATTTACACCGCCCGCGATTTGGCGCGCGGCGATGTCCTGTTCGCGGCGACGGGTGTCACCAACGGAACCCTTGTCGAGGGTGTGGCCACCAACAAGGGGTCCTATCACACCTCCTCCATCGTCATGGAGACCTGGTCGGGAACCGTCCGGCGCGTGTCGACCCGCCATGCGCGCTGAACGCGGTTGACCAAGAGCGGCGCTCCTGCTCCAAACCAATAGATGACGAACCAGTCGGACTATTTTCTCAACGTCTCGCGCTCATTGACAGGCCGCGCCTGGAAGGACCGCCTCGACGACCGGCAGCGTCGCCTTGCGGGGGCCATTTCCGACCGGCATGAAGTTTCCGACATCCTCGCGCGCGTGCTCGCGGCCCGCGACGTCGGCGCCGACGAGGTGGCCGCCTATCTCGACCCGAAACTTCGCGAGTTGCTGCCCGATCCCTCGACCCTGACCGATATGGACGCGACCGCCGCCCGTCTGGCAGACGCGATCGCCCGCAACGAGCAGGTCGCGCTTTTTGGCGACTATGACGTCGACGGCGCCAGTTCGACGGCGCTCATGCGGATCTATCTGAGGCATTTCGGCCTCGACCCCGCGGCCTATATCCCCGACCGGATATTCGAAGGCTACGGCCCCAATCCCGATGCTATCGACAAACTCGCCGACGCTGGCGCCACCCTCCTCGTGACCCTCGATTGCGGAACGACCTCGCTCGACGCGATCGCCCACGCGAAACGCCGAAACCTCGATGTGCTCGTTCTCGACCACCATCAGGTGGGCGTTGAACTGCCCCTGGCCGACGCGCTGGTCAATCCCAACCGGGCCGAGGACCTGTCCGGCCTGACCTATCTCAGCGCCGCAGGCGTTACGTTCATGGTCCTGATCGGCGTCAACCGGGAAATGCGCAGGCGCGGCGAATCCGACCTGCCGGACCTGATGCGCATGCTCGATCTGGTGGCGCTCGCGACCGTGTGCGACGTCGTGCCGCTCGTCGGGCTTAACCGCGCCATCGTCCATCGCGGGCTCGAAATCATCAGGGGAGGTGGCAATCCGGGCATCACCGCGCTCGGCCTCGCCTCCCGGCTTTCCGGACCTCCGAGCACCTACACGCTCGGTTACATGATTGGGCCGCGCATCAATGCCGGCGGCCGCATCGGTGATGCGAGCCTTGGAATGCGGCTCCTCACGGCCACGGATGAATCCGAAATCACCCGCATCGCCGCACGTCTCGACGAACTCAACGCGGAACGGCAGGCGATCGAGGCGAGCGCCGTCGAAGAGGCGATCGCGGTCGCCGAGCGCGAATTCGGGAGCGGCGAGGGTCCGCCGGTGCTGGTTCTCGAATCCGAGCATTGGCATCCCGGCGTGGTCGGCCTGATTGCGGCGCGGCTGAAGGAGCGCTTCGACCGCCCGGCTTTCGCCATCGCGATGCGCCAGGATGGAACGGGCTCCGGTTCCGGACGGTCGGTTGCCGGCGTTGATCTGGGACACGCCGTGCATCTGGCGACCGAGAATGGGTTGATTCTCAAAGGCGGTGGACATGCCATGGCTGCCGGGATCACGTTGCGGCAGGAGCAGATCGGGCCGTTCAAGGCCTTTCTGTCCGAGCGCTTGGAAGTCGATGTCGCAAAGGCCCGCGACAATGCTGCCGTGCATGTCGACGCCGCGCTGACCGCCCGCGCCGCCTCTGTCGAGTTCATAGATGAAGTGCAGCGCGCCGGACCCTTCGGCGCCGGCAATCCCAACCCGCTCTTTGCCTTTCCGGCGCACCGGATCAAGGGCGCGGCGATTGTCGGGGCAGGTGGCCATGTGCGCTGCTCACTCGTCAGTCCCGACGGTGCGCGGCTTTCCGCGATTGCGTTTCGCGCCGCATCGTCGGACCTCGGTGAGCGGCTGCTGACGCTTGGCGACATGGATGCGCTGCACATTTGCGGCGTGCTGAGCATCAATCACTGGCAGGGGCGCGAAACGCCGCAACTGCGCATCGACGATGCCGCGCTACCGGGCTGATAAGCAAGAGAAGCGAGTAAAGAGATTGGTACTCCCAACGGGACTCGAACCCGTGTTTCCGCCGTGAGAGGGCGGCGTCCTAGACCGCTAGACGATGGGAGCCCCGAAAGGCAAACGCCGGTCACGCTTCATATTCGCCATTCCATCTCCAGAATCAAGCCGGACCAATACCGGAGAGAATGCCAGCGAAGGGAATGGTACGCCCAACGGGAATCGAACCCGTGTTTCCGCCGTGAAAGGGCGGCGTCCTAGACCGCTAGACGATGGGCGCCGAAGCAGGGTGACCCTATAGGGGGCGTCAGGCCAATCCGCAACCCCATTTTTGCTCGACGCGACGCCGTCACCGGAAATGATCAGGCGCATCCCCACGTCACCGGCTGACGATAGCCGGCCGGCCGCTGTCGGACGTCCATGTGAATGAAGTCCCGGCCCGGATAGCAGCCCAGTCCACCCACGACATTCAGCGTAGCCACATAGTCGATGAGTTTCTGTTTGGGGACGCCCGGAAGGAAGAAATCCACGGCCATGCATTTTGTGTGATAGGACTCGCTCGCACCGCCAACCGCCGCGTTGTGCTCGGGGGATCGATACGCCGAGTTGACGACAGCCTTTTTCAGGAAATGCCCTTCGACCTTCCAAAGTGCAAACCTGAGGGCCGGGGTCATGCACAGGGTGCTCACATCGGAATGCGAAACCTGCACGCCCCAGTTGTTGCCATAGCCGCTGGTCCCTTGGGCAAACATGGCCAGTGGCGCGCAGGCGCTGAGCGCCGACGAAAGAGCGAATAGCGCGGCAGCGGCGGCGGCCAGAATGGCGCGTCTGGATGGGATCGGATTAAACATGGCCTTGCAGGCAAGTGTTGGTTTTGCAACACCCGCAAGCCTAAAGCCGCGATGGCTAAGGCCAGGCTAAGAGGCGTGGTTAAGCCTCGGTAAACTCACCAGACGCCCGTGTTCGACATCGAAAGCCAGGGTTCGATCGGCTCGAGATGGCCATTCTGAATGAGTTCGACCGAAACGCCGTCGGGCGATCTGACGAACGCCATGTGCCCGTCGCGCGGCGGCCGGTTGATCGTGATGCCCATGTCCATCAGGTGCTGGCAAAGCCCGTAAATGTCTTCCACACGATAGGCGAGGTGCCCGAAATTCCGTCCGCCCGTATAGGTTTCGGGGTCCCAGTTGTAGGTCAGTTCGACCTCGCCGCCGGTGTCCCCGGGCGCTCTGAGAAAGATCAGCGTATATCGGCCCTTTTCGTTCACCGAGCGACGCGTTTCTTCAAGACCAAGCCCGTCGCAGTAGAAACGGAGACTTTCATCGACGTCCGTGACGCGAACCATCGTGTGCAGATATTTCATGTTGAATCCCTCTTGAAACGGTTCGCACCCTATTCATTGGAACAAGTCGCATCAACCGCGTTCGGCCGCTTGACGCAGGCACGCGATTCGGCGCAACAATTGAGTTGCGCGATCTTAACATTCGTAAATGAATCGTTCAGAATAGTGCGTGTGCGCGTTGCGGGGCGCCGTAATGGGCTCCGTTTCATGTTGAAGAGGCGGCGAGTATGGGGGCCAAATTCGATTCCGGCAAAAAGGCTGGGCCCGATTTGCGGAATTATCCGGCGAATTCGACCGATGCGGCCTCGGCGCATTTTGCCGCCGATGAAGGCGACTCCATTGAAATTGCCGGTGCAATCAAGTGGTTCGACGTGGCCAAAGGTTATGGCTTCATCGTGCCCGATGATGGCAGCCCGGACGTGTTGCTGCATGTGACCTGCCTCCGCCGGGACGGCTATCAGACGGCGTTCGAGGGCGCGCGCATTGTTTGCGAGGCCCTGAACCGGCCGGGCGGACTGCAGGCCTATCGCATTCTTTCCATGGATGAATCCACGGCCAAGCATCCGTCGCAACAGGGCGCACCCCGCACGCATGTCACCGTTGAAGCGACTGGCGGTTTCGACCGAATGCAGGTCAAGTGGTTCAACCGGGTCAAGGGTTTTGGCTTCGTAACGCGGGGTGAGGGCGAACCGGACGTTTTTGTCCACATGGAAACGCTCCGCCGCTACGGCATGGCTGAGCTCCGTCCCGGCCAGTATGTGCTCGTCCGCTTCGGTGAGGGCCCAAAGGGCCTCATGGTTGCCGAAATCCGGCCGGACGGCTGGTCAGACGGCCCGTCGTCGCATTAGTGGATTAGGGCACGCCCGGAGGTTTGCATGACGCGGCTTTTCGGGTTTTTGGCTGGGATTTTTCTGGCCCTGTTCGTGGCGGGTTGTTCCGCCGACGAAAGCCTGACGATCAACACCGCCAAAGGCAGCTTCCATTTTACCGTCGAAATTGCCGACACGCCCGCCGAACAGGCACAGGGCCTCATGTTCCGGCAGGAACTGGCATCCGACCACGGCATGCTCTTTGACTTTCATCAGGAACGCGAAACCTCCTTCTGGATGCGCAACACATTCATTCCGCTCGACATGCTTTTCATTGCCGCCGACGGAACTATCCGCTCGATCCATGCCAATGCGCGTCCTCAGGACGACACGCCCATCCCCTCGGGATCGCCAGTGCGTTTCGTGCTGGAAATTCCGGGCGGCCGTGCCGCCGAGATCGACGCCATGCCGGGAGACAAGGTTTCGCACGCACGCATCACAAGCGGCGAGGCTGGAGCACAATGAATGAGTGGCTCACGCCCATGGACATCTATTGCGAGCGCACGGACGCAAGCTTTTGGGCCGAGCCGCTCAATGCGTGGACAAATCTTGCGTTCATTGCTGCAGCGCTCTACGGCCTTTGGCTTGCGGGTTCACTCGGAAGGCTCAGCCTGCAGAACGCAGTTCTGATCGGACTCGCGGCACTGATTGGCGTCGGATCGTTCCTGTTCCACACGTTCGCAAATCGCTGGTCTGATCTTGCCGATACGATCCCGATCTGGACGTTTGTCGTCATCTACGTGCTTTTTGCTCTGCGGGCCTATTTTAGGCTGCCCTGGCCGCGGGTGGCGCGCAACATGGCGTTCGTGATTGCCATTCTGGGCCTGGCCCTCTACCTCATGCCGTCGAGCGTCGACCTTAACGCGACGTGGCTCAACGGATCCGAGCAGTATGCACCGGCGGTCGGCGCCCTCATCCTGTTTGCCTACACCCTTGCGCATGTTCGCCACCCCGCAGCGATCTATATGTGGCTGGCTTTGCCGGTGTTTCTGGTATCCTTGGTTTTCCGGACGCTCGACAACGTCCTGTGCAGCCAAATACCGATCGGCACGCATTTTGGCTGGCATCTCTTCAACGGGCTGCTGATTGGCATTCTACTCGCTGCCATTGTTCGCCACGGGACCGGCCTCGCTCCGGAAACGGCTGACAGGTCCAAAAGACTGGTGTAAGCCGCAACCCGTGGCCCCGTAGCTCAGCTGGATAGAGCACCGGCCTTCTAAGCCGATGGTCGCAGGTTCGAATCCTGCCGGGGTCACCAATTCGCGGTCTGGATCGTTGCGCCGCGCGCTCAGTCTTCGGATATTGGCCGGACGGTCTGCCGTTCCACCAGTTCGCAAGGCAGGACGACATGGCTCGCCACCTCTTTCATCCGGCCGTCGAGCATGTCCATCAAGAGCTCCGCCGACAGCCGGCCGAGCTCTTTGTGCCGCTGGCGGATGGTTGTCAGGGGAGGGCTGGTTTGGGCCGCGAAGGGAATGTCATCAAACCCGATGACGGAAACGTCATCGGGGCATGAAACTCCACGGCTCCGCAGTCCGCTGATGAACCCGATGGCAATTTCATCGGCATCGCAGAATACCGCCGTGGGCCGGTCGTTGAGTTCGACGAACCGGTCCGCCGCCTCTCGGCCCGTCTGAAATCCGAAGGGACCCGAAACGCTCCAAAGTCCGCGCGCCTCAATTCCGTGGCGTTTGAGCGCCCGCGAATAGCCAGCGCCGCGCTGCCGGTTAAGCACGTTTTCCACAGGCCCGGCGACCCGTCCGATGCGCCGGTGTCCCTTGGTGACCAGGTGATCGATGGCGATTTCGACCCCACCTTCATTGTCGCTGAGTACCGTCGGCAAGCCTGCCCCTTCGATGCATTCACAAACATTCACCGTCGGAAACAGCAATTCCCGGTTGCCAACGCGCGCCGTCCAGTTGGACTGAGCCGCATTTCCGTCAAAGAGCAGAAGCCCGTCGGCCCGGTTCGAACTGAAATAGGTGAGCAGGCTTGAATCGTCTTCGGATTCCGGGCGGCGGTTGACGATCAGAACATCATAGTCGCGTTCGACGCAGGTCCGTTCTATCGCGTCGACGATCGGACCAAAAAACGAATTTCCGATATTTGGCAGCGCAACAAGCACCGTACGCACCTTTCGCCGGCGCAAGGACTGTGCCGCGATATTGGGGGTGAAACCAATCGTCTCGATTGCGTCGTGAACCCGCTCCCGCGTGCGTGCTCGTACAATATCGGGGGCGCTCAATACCCGGCTGACGGTCGCGGTGGATACACCGGCAATCCGCGCAACATCTTGAATTGTTGGCGTTTTTTGTGTCGCTGGCACGGAGCCTCCTCCCCAAGGCTTACCGGTCAACTTGCAGGGTTAGCGTCCGTCCGGCGCAGGCGCAAGGGGAAAAACCGCAAGAATGGTATCGATTACACTTGTCAACATGCGATGATGGCTGTAAACGATTACACAGCTTGACCCGAACATCAGCACAAATGGGTGGGGCTATTGCGCACCGTCTTTTGCGGTGTGATTGTTGGGAGGAAATCTTATGAAGAAATTCGCCTTTGCCGCGCTTGCGGCGGGTTTGCTGTCTGCTACTGCGGCATCTGCAACCGACCTCGAAGTCACCCACTGGTGGACCTCGGGCGGTGAAGCTGCGGCCGTGGCCGAATTCGCCAAGGCCTTCGATAACGATGGCTACGGTGACCACTGGGTCGACGGCGCCATCGCCGGTTCGGGCGGTGTTGCTCGTCCGATCATGATTTCGCGTATCACGGGCGGCGACCCGATGGGTGCCACCCAGTTCAACCATGGCCGTCAGGCCGAAGAACTGGTTCAGGCCGGCCTGATGCGTGACCTGACCGATCTGGCCAATTCCGAACATTGGGCAGACGTTATCGCCGACAAGAAGCTGCTCGACGCTTGTACGCTCGACGGCAAGATCTACTGCGTGCCGGTCAACATCCACTCCTGGCAGTGGATCTGGATCAACCGCCACGTCTATGAAGACAATGGCCTTGCTGTTCCGACCGACTGGAACGAGTTCGTGGCTTCCGCCCCGGCTCTCCGCGAAAAGGGCATCATTCCGCTCGCAATGGGCAACCAGCCCTGGCAGTCTTCGGGTGCCTTCGGCGTGATGGCCGTCGGTATTGCCGGCGTTGATGCATGGCTCAAGGTCAACCAGGACAAGGACGCCACCGTCGCTGCCGGACCGGAATACGCGAAGGTCTTCGAGGCCGCTGCGAACGCCCGCCTGCTGAGCGAAGGCTCCAACGTTCAGGACTGGAACCAGGCTACCAACCTCGTGATCACCGGCAAGGCTGCCGCGCAGATCATGGGCGACTGGGCGCAGGGTGAATTCCAGGTCGCTGGCCAGGTTGCTGGCGTCGACTATGACTGTCTGCCGGGCCTTGGCATCAACCCGATCGTTTCGACGGACGGCGATGCCTTCTACTTCCCGAAACTGAGCGATCCCGATCAGTCTGAAGCCCAGCTGCGCCTTGCGCACGTGCTGTTCGCTCCGGACACCCAGGTTGCCTTCAACCTGAAGAAGGGTTCCATGCCGATCCGTCTCGACGTCGATCTGAATGCGGCCAACGCCTGCATGAAGAAGGGTATCGAGCTGCTTCAGGCTGGCAAGATCCTGCCGTCGGGCAACCAGCTGCTGAGCCCGGATACTCAGGGCCAGATCGAAGATCTGATGACCCAGTTCTGGTCGTCGACCGATCTGTCGGCTGCTGACGCTCAGGCCCGCTACGCGGAAATCATCGCAAGCGCGGACTAAGCCCAAAACAAAGTTCCGCCGGTCTGCATTGCGCAGGCCGGCGGTTCTCGTTTAGCCTGCTGGGCGAAGCGGCCAAAAAAGAGCCGCATCGGGGGAGGATTGTCTGATGGCAGAATCTGCCAATGCCGGCATGGCCGGCGCCGCTGCCACCTTGGGTGGACGTAACGGCAACGAAGGCCTTTTTCTGACATCGCTCTTCACGGCCCTGGCCGTCTGGCTTGGATTGGCGCTTGGCCTCTCCGGGCTCTTGGGCGGCCTTGGTGACTATGCGCCATGGGCCACCATTCTTCTTCCGTGGATTCCGCTTGCCGTCGCGGCATACGCCGCCTTCAACATGGTCCGCACGCATCCCGGAAGCGTCAATTTCACCGGAAACCGCCTGCGCGGTTACGCGATCGGCTGGCTTGTCATCGCCGCCGTCCTGCTCGTGATTGCGGTCGCCGGCCAGCCGCTGAAGCCGGTCATGGATCTGCTCGGCAAGTCCGGTCAGATCATCGTCGATTTTTGCGCCGATTACGGTTATTTCCTCGCCGCCTGCTGCGTCCTCATTGCGGTTGGCTTGCTTGCCACAGGCGCGCGCGACGAGGCATCCGAAGCGCCGGGCCGGGTCGAGCGCACCTTTGTGCAAAAACTCACCGCCAAGGTTTCGGCCATTCCGATGGCGCTGGTTGCGATCGGCGTCTTTACCGGCGGCACCATCTGGACGGTGATATTCTCCTTCACCAATTCCAAGCTTCTTCCAACCACCAAGTGGGTCGGCCTCGATCAGTACGTGCGGCTGTGGGGCGAGGCACGCTGGATCATTTCCATCAAGAATCTCGCGATCTATGGCGTTTGCTCGCTGGTTTTATCGCTTGTAATCGGTTTCATTCTGGCAGCTCTTCTCGACCAGAAAATCCGGTTCGAGAACACGTTCCGCACCATTCTGCTCTATCCGTTCGCGCTTTCGTTCATTGTCACTGGTCTCGTCTGGCAGTGGGTCCTGAACCCCGATTTCGGCGTGCAGCAGGTCGTCCGGTCGCTCGGATGGACCGACTTCGTGTTCGATCCGCTCTACAATCAGGACATTGTCATTTTCGGCATCCTCATTGCCGGCCTCTGGCAGGGCACCGGCTTCATTATGTGCCTGATGCTCGCCGGCCTTCGCGGAATTGACGAAGACATCTGGAAGGCCGCGCGCGTTGACGGCATTCCCATGTGGCGGACCTACCTTTTCGTGGTCTTGCCGATGATGCGCCCGGTTCTGATCACCACGCTGGTCATCATCGCCTCGGGTATCGTCAGGCTTTACGACCTCGTCGTGGCGCAAACCAGCGGCGGACCCGGCATCGCGTCCGAAGTCCCGGCCAAATACGTCTATGACAAGATGTTCCTCGGGCAGAACCTTGCCCAGGGCTTCGCGGCCTCGACCATGATGCTTCTGTCGGTGTTCATCGTCCTGGTGCCGTGGGCCTATCTCGAATTTGGTGGAGGCAAGAAGAACAATGAGTGACGCAACTCTCGCCATCGAGCCGTCGGGTCCGAAGCCGAAGCCGATCTTCTCGCGCCGCAACATCATCGTTTACGGCTCGCTGATCGTCATCTGTCTCTACTATCTCGTTCCCCTCTACGTGATGGTCGTCACGTCTCTGAAGGGCATGCCCGAGATTCGGCTTGGCAACATCTTCTCGCCGCCGCTTGAAATCACCTTCCAGCCCTGGGTCAAGGCGTGGGCCGAGGCCTGCACCGGGCTCAACTGCGACGGGCTCAGCCGTGGCTTCTGGAACTCCGTCCGCATTCTCATTCCCTCGGTGATCGTCTCGATCATCATTGCCTCGGTCAACGGCTACGCCCTGGCCAACTGGCGATTCAAGGGCGCCAACATCTTCTTCACGATCCTGATCTTCGGCTCGTTCATTCCCTACCAGGTAATGCTCTATCCGATCGTGATCATTCTCCGTGAAATCGGGCTCTACGGCTCGCTGACCGGCCTCGTGATCGTGCACACGATTTTCGGTATGCCCATTCTTACGCTGCTCTTCCGCAACTACTTCACGTCGGTTCCCGAAGAGCTGTTCAAGGCCGCCCGCATCGACGGGGCCGGGTTCTGGGGCATCTATTTCCGCATCATGCTGCCCATGTCCCTGCCGATCTTCGTCGTGGCGATGATCCTGCAGGTGACCGGCATCTGGAACGACTTCCTGTTCGGCGTCGTTTACACCAAGCCCGACACCTACCCGATGACGGTGCAGCTCAACAACATCGTCAATTCCGTCCAGGGCGTCAAAGAATACAACGTCAACATGGCGGCGACCATCATCACCGGCCTCGTGCCGCTCACCGTCTACTTCATTTCCGGCAAGCTCTTCGTGCGTGGCATCGCCGCGGGCGCAGTCAAGGGATAACACCGATGCAGCATTCCGTTTCCATCAAGGACCTGACCCTTTCCTTTGGCAACCTGACGGTGCTTGATTCGCTCAATCTCGACGTCAGTCAGGGTGAGTTCATCGTTCTGCTCGGCCCCTCGGGTTGCGGCAAGTCAACCCTTCTCAACTGCATCGCCGGACTGCTCGATGTGACCGGCGGCCAGATCTTCATTTCCGGCAAGAACGTCACATGGACCGAGCCCAAGGACCGGGGCATCGGCATGGTTTTCCAGTCCTACGCGCTCTATCCGCAAATGACCGTCGAACGGAACCTCAGCTTTGGTCTCCGCGTCGCCGGCCTGCCCAAGGCTGAAATCGAACAGCGCGTCAAGCGCGCCTCGGAAGTCCTGCAGATCGAGCCGCTGCTCAACCGCAAACCGGCGGCACTTTCGGGCGGCCAGCGGCAGCGTGTCGCCATCGGCCGCGCGCTCGTTCGCGACGTCGACGTGTTTCTCTTCGACGAGCCACTGTCGAACCTCGACGCCAAGCTCCGTTCCGAACTTCGCGTCGAAATCAAGCGGCTGCACCAGCGCCTGAAGAACACGATGATCTACGTAACCCACGATCAGATCGAAGCGCTGACGCTTGCCGACCGCGTGGCGATCATGAAGGGCGGCATCATCCAGCAGCTCGACGCGCCGCATACGATCTATCACAAGCCGGTCAACCTCTTCGTCGCCGGTTTCATGGGCTCGCCCTCGATGAACTTCATTTCCGGCAAGCTCGCACGCACCGACGGTGGTCGGTTCACCGCTGATGGCGTCGACTGGGGCCTGAAAGGCTACGAATTCGGCACCACCTCCGGTGGCGAGCAAGGCGCGGTGCTTGGCATCCGGCCCGAGCATTTCGGGGTCAACGGCGCATCGGAATCGATGCCCATTCAGTTCGAAGGCGAAATCGAAGTCGTCGAACCGATGGGATCGGACACGGTGGGCTGGACTTCCGTCGGCGGCAGCCAGATCAAGTTCCGCGTTGACAGCGAAACCGCGCTTCACGTCGGCGACAGGGTCAAGCTTGGTTTCGACCCGCAACGCGCATCCGTATTTGACGAACAGAGCGGCGACCGCCTCTGACACGCAAATTGGCGGCCGGCCCTGGCCGGCAGCCCTTCACATCCCTAGGAGGCCACAATGGACTTTTCGTTCCAGCTTTACTGCGCGCGCAATTTCCCGCCCATTCTTGACATTCTTCCGCGTCTCAAGGCACTGGGCTATTCCCAGGTCGAGGGCTTTGGCGGTCTCTACGCCAACGAGCCCGGACTTGCCGACGCCGTCAAAGCAGCCGGGTTGACCATGCCGACCGGTCATTTCGGTCTCGACATGCTCGAAGACACCGACAACACGATGAAACTTGCCGAACGGCTCGGCACGAAGATCCTGTTTTGCCCCGCGCCGCCGCCGGGCAAACGCGAGATGGGCGAGGACGGCTGGACCGAACTCGCCGAAACGCTGGGGCGTCTGGCGTCCGTTTACAAGGCCAATGGCTTCGGTTTCGGCTGGCACAACCATCATTGGGAATTCCAACCGACCGCGTCCGGCCGCCTGCCGATCGAGATCATTTTCGAAACCGCGCCTGACCTCGTCTGGGAGCAGGACGTCGCATGGACGGTTCGCGGCAATGCCGACCCGGTCGCCTGGACCCGCAAATATGCGGACCGGATCGTCGCCATTCACGTCAAGGACATCGCTCCGGTCGGTGACTGCATCGACGAAGACGGTTGGGCCGATGTCGGCCATGGCACGCTTGACTGGCCGGGTCTGATGAAGCTCGTTCGTTCCGAAACCAAGGCCGAGTACTTCGTCATGGAACACGACAATCCCTCCGACGTCGACCGGTTCGCCCGGCGCTCGATCGAAGCGGCACGCAAGTTCGGAGCCTGAGACCATGAGCAAGACATTTGGCGTCGGCATTCTTGGCTGCGGGAATATCTCGACCACCTATCTCAACCTTGCACCTCTCTTCAAAGGCCTCGAGGTCCGGGCGGTCGCCGATATTCTGCCTGAGGCGGCAAAGGCGCGGGGCGCGGAATATGGCGTTCGCGTTCAGTCCGTCGATGAAATGCTCGCCAACGCCGACATCGACATCATCGTCAACCTGACGATTCCCGAGGTGCACTACCAGGTCTCCAAGGATATCGTCTCGGCCGGCAAGCACGCCTATTCCGAAAAGCCTTTGGTGCTGGCGATCGAACAGGGCCTCGACCTGAAGCAGACGGCAAAGGACAACAACGTCCTCGTCGGCTGCGCGCCTGACACGTTCCTTGGCGGCGCGCATCAGCAGGCGCGCTCGATCATCGACAGCGGCCAGATCGGCAAGATCACGTCGGGCACCGCCTTCGTCATGAGCGCCGGCATGGAAAGCTGGCACCCCAACCCCGATTTCTTTTTCCGGCCCGGCGGCGGCCCGATCCTCGACGTGGGGCCGTACTACGTCGCCAACCTCATTCAATTGATCGGTCCGGTGAAGCGGGTAACGGCATTCGCCAACATGGCCCAGAAAGAGCGCACCATCGGTTCGGGCGCACGTGCGGGCCAGAAGGTGCCGGTTTCGACGCCGACCACGGTCCATTCGGTTCTCGAATTTGCCAATGGCGCCGTCGTCACTCTTGACGGTAGCTGGGACGTCAAGGCCCACACCCATGCCAACATGGAACTTTACGGCACCGAGGGATCGATCTTCGTGCCCGATCCCAATTTCTTCGGCGGTGACGTCAAGGTCGCCAACGCCAAGGGCGAGGTTTCAACTGTCGCAGCATGGGATCACCCGTTCGGCGTCGCCAACCAGCATCGGGAGGGCCGTCCGTCGGTCGCCAACTATCGCACTGCCGGTTTTGCCGACATGGTGCAGGCGATGGATGCTGGCCGTCCGCCGCGCTGCGGTCTCGACATGGCGCTGCACGGCGTCGACGTGATGACATCGATCCTGAAGTCCGCGGAGGAGGGCAGGGCCATCACGCTGCAGACCACTTGTGATCGCCCGCTGCCGCTGTCGCCGGACGAAGCCAGAGCCATGCTCAAGTGAAACGGATGGGAATTGACTGACATTTCTGAACACCCGCGCCGATTGCCCGGCGTGGGTGTTTTGATCTGAATTGCGAGGAGGGATAAATGAAAACGATTAAGGGACCAGCGATATTTCTGGCGCAGTTCGCCAGCGACGAAGCGCCGTTCGATACGCTCGACAATGTCTGCCGGTGGGCAGCGGGACTTGGCTACAAGGGAATCCAGATTCCGGCATGGGTTGGGTCCTATATTGATCTCGAAAAGGCAGCGACATCAAAGGCCTACGCTGACGATCTGAACGCGGTTGCCGCGCGCCATGGCCTCGTCATCACTGATCTGACGACCCATCTGCAGGGGCAACTGGTTGCCGTCCATCCCGCCTATGACACAGCATTTGACGGCTTCGCGCCGGCAAGCGTTCATGGCAATCCCGCCGCCCGGCAGGAATGGGCGGTGCAACAACTCATGTGGGCCGCTGCTGCGTCAAGAAATCTTGGCCTGACCACGCACGGAACCTTCTCCGGCGCGCTCGTTTGGCCGTTCATGTATCCTTGGCCACAGCGCCCGGCCGGTCTTGTTGAGGAAGCATTCGACGAACTGGCCCGCCGTTGGACGCCGATACTCAATGAGTTCGACCGCAACGGTGTGGATCTCTGCTACGAAATCCATCCGGGCGAGGACCTGCACGATGGCGTCACCTTCGAGATGTTCCTCGATCGGGTGAACAACCACCCGCGCGCCAACATGATCTACGATCCGAGCCACTACGTCTTGCAGTGCCTCGACTATCTCGATCACATCGATATCTATCACGACCGCATCAAGATGTTCCACGCCAAGGACGCCGAGTTCAATCCGACCGGACGGCAGGGCGTTTATGGCGGCTTCCAGTCCTGGGTGAACCGGGCCGGCCGCTTCCGCTCGCTTGGTGACGGGCAGGTCGATTTTGCCGGGATTTTCTCGAAATTGACGCAGTACGATTTCAGCGGCTGGGCTGTGCTGGAATGGGAATGCGCGATGAAGCATCCTGAGGACGGCGCCCGCGAAGGCGCCGAGTTCATCGCCAGTCACATCATTCGCGTCACCGAACGCGCGTTCGACGATTTCGCATCGTCGGGAACGGACCGCGAGGCAAACCGCAAGATGCTTGGGCTCTCCTAGGCGGGTTCCACGACCGGCGACATTGGGATAGACCGCAACACGGCTGCCAGGAAGGAAACAATCATGGGTGAGAACGGAAAACGTCCCATCAGGTTGGGCATGGTTGGAGGCGGGCAGGATGCCTTCATCGGCTACGTCCACCGTATCGCTTCGCGGCTGGACGGCGAGTATCAGCTTGTCGCCGGCGCACTGTCGTCACGACCGGAAGTGGCGCGGGAATCGGCCGCCATGTTCGGCATTTCTGCTGAACGTGCCTACACGGACTACGCGGAAATGGCGCGCGCCGAAGCCGCCCGGCCCGACGGCATCGAGGCGGTTTCGATCGTCACGCCCAACAATGTTCACTATGGTCCTGCCAAGGCCTTCCTCGAATCCGGCATTCACGTCATCTGCGACAAACCGCTGACCTCGACGCTTGAAGACGCAATCGCGCTTTCAGGGGTGCAGCCAAAGGGCGGTGCGAAATTCCTCCTGACCCACAACTACACGGGCTATCCGCTCGTGCGGCAGGCGCGCCAGATGATCGCCGACGGCAAACTTGGCACTCTGCGCGTCGTCCAGGTCGAATATCCGCAGGACTGGCTGACCGAGGAAGTCCACAACAAGCAGGCCGACTGGCGCACGGATCCAAGCCGCTCGGGCATTGGCGGCTGCATCGGCGATATCGGCACCCATGCCTACAATCTCGCGCGGTTCATGACCGGTCTCGAACTCGAGATGTTGAGCGCCGACCTGACCACGTTCGTGCCGGGCCGGCTGGTCGACGATAACGTCCACATCATGATGCGGTTCAAGGGCGGGGCGAAGGGCATGCTCTGGGCCTCGCAGGTGGCGCCGGGCAACGAAAACGGGCCGTCGATCCGTATTTACGGCGACAAGGGCGGCATCGAGTGGCAGCAGATCGAGCCTAACAAGATGTGGTTCTGCCCCTTGGGTGAGCCCCGTCAGCTCCTGACCCGCGGCGGCGCGACGCCGATTGGCGCCGATGCCCCGGCCGGCGCCCAGACCCGCATTCCGCCCGGACACCCGGAAGGCTATCTCGAGGCCTTCGCGACGCTCTACAGGGACTTCGCTGGCGTCATTCGTGGCGAGACCGACGGCGCGCTTCTGCCGACCATGGCCGATGGCGTCGAAGGCATGAAATTCATCGTTGCCGCGGTCACATCGAGCAACAACGACGGGCACTGGACCCGACTCGGCTGATCGCCACCCAGTTTGCGATGACCTAAAGGTGGCGCGCTTCTGCCGGCGCGTGCCACCAGTTGTCGTTCCGGCCGTCATAATAGGTCACCGGCGCCGAAATCAGTTCCTCCGGATCGAGATCATCGAGCGCCGCGACACTGATGTCGTAGCGCTCGGCCTTGTTCCATTCCGATACCGGCACGTGCCCGAACATGCTCACGCCGCAGATCTTGCAGAAGCCACCGAATTCGGTCTTGCCACCGACCGCATAGCCGCTCAACAACTCGGCGCCGCGGATAAGCCGAAGACTCTCCGGCGAGACCGGCGCGCTCCAGGCGCGGCGCTTCCAGCATCGAGTACAGTTGCACTTCTTGGTGCCAGCGGCCGCCAGGTCAAGTTCCGCCTCGAACTGTACACCGCCGCAGATGCAGCTTCCGTGATAGGTCTCTGTCGCCATGGTTCGCTCCTGTGTTGGATCGAACCCTAGCCGCAACCGATGACAGGAAATGTCAGTAGGTGCCATGCGCCCGGTTTCTGTCTTCAGGTGTAGGCGTCCAGGCGGGGCAAGACCTTCAGGCAACGCTCCGATCGATGGCCGCCCACCATATTGTGTTGCGAGAGGTAACGTCGCGATCTAGCGTTGATTTCCACGTGGCAGCGGAAGCGGGAACTCAATGAGCCATCAGGCAGCCTCACGGTTCGCCGGCATAACGGGCCTGTTGTCCCTGATAGCCGGTTTGTTCGGTGCCTACTTTGAAGCCGGGTTTCCAGACACGCGCGATGTGGGCGTGATCACTCGTTTCGTGCTCGAACACAAATCGATGCTAATCAGCCAATCTTTGGCCTTTTCTCTCAGTCCCATCTTGCTGCTCTTCATGATTGCCGGGCTCGCTGAAAGGCTCAAAAAGTCCGGCGCATCAGCGCTCTGGGCCAATTCATCGTTTGGCGCTGCCACAATCTGGATCGGTTTGCAGGTGGCCGCCCAATGCCTTCAGATTGGGTATGCGATGGCCACCACACATGAGGCGCCCGTCAGTCTCGCCTTGATGTCCGCTTCGGCAGCCATGCTGACACTCTCGGGAATAGGCGGCGCCGCGTTCCTGTTCGCAGTGGGCATCGCAATCCTCGCAGACCGGCAATTGCCGGTCTGGTTCGCCGCGCTTTCCTTGGTCGCCGCGCTTGCGCAATTACTCATCTGGATGACGGCGGCAGTGGAAAGCGGCCCCTTTTCGCCGGTGGGTTGGACAGCCTACATTTTGCAGCCGTTCTTCATCGTATGGCTGTTGCCCGCCGCCCTGCTGTTGCTGATCGGACGCCGGGCCAACTCGGACGAACGCAAGGTGCAATATAGCACTTAGCGATAAACGCTGAGATAATGTCCTTCGAAATAGCGCTTGAGCCAGTGGAAGATTTTCGAACCGGGCAACACGAAGCTGCGTTTCTCGTCGCGGAAGACCAGGATGCCCTTGTCGAGCGTATCGATGATGCAGATGAGCTCAGGTTTGAACTTGTGGCTGGCCGGCTCACCCCTCAGCTTCGCGGCGATGTTGTGGGCCACCGCTTCGGCCTGCAAATCAGCCTGATGCGCCTGCTTGGCGAGCCAGTCCGGGCCGGGATAGGACCCTGAATCGCCGACCACCCAAACGTTTGGATGGTCCTTGACCGCGCAGGTCTCGTCGGCGGCGATCATCCCGCCGGGCGAAAGCGGCAGGCCGGTGGCCGCCGCCCAGGCGGGGCCGGTCATGCCGGGCATGAACAGGATCATGTCCGCGTCGATCTCGCCGCCTTCGGTGACGACCTTCTTTTCCTCGAACCGCACCATCTTGTGGCCGAGATGCGTTTCGATGCCGCGTTTGCGCATATCGGCGAGGATTTTGTCGACGGCCTTCTCCCCGAGCCGAATACCCGGTTTGGGTGCCGGCGAAAAGAACATCAGCTTGAACTTGTCGCGCCGCCCCATGCGCCGGAGATAGGAATCGGTGATGAACAGCAGCTCGAACATAGGCCCGCCGCGCATCGCACCCTGTTCGTTGGGATTGGTGGCAAATCCGAAGGCAATGGTGCCGCCATTCATTTCGTCGAGCCGCTTGTCGATTGCCTCGCTGACCGGCAGGCCCTCGCAGATTGTCAGCGCATGTTCGATCCCCGGCAGTTTCTTGATGAAGCGGCCGCCTGTACCAATCACCAGATAGTCGTTCGAATACTCGCCCTGATCGGTGACCACCGTCCGGCCCTTGTCCCTTAGCCCGGTGACCGATGCCTGCACGAAATTGACCCGGTGCTTGGCAAAATAGTGTCGCAACGGGATTTTCAGGCCCTCTGCCTTGCGCAGCTTGGCGGGAACCCAGATCGACGAGGGCAGGTAGTGCAGGTCATCGCGAGGGGAAATCAGGGTAATGTCGTCGGCAACGCCGCGCTTGCGCAACTCGCGAACGGCGGTAAGGGCCCCGAAGCCGGAACCCAGAATGGTGATGTTGGTCATGAAATGACGCTCCGGAAATCTGGAAACGGGCGCAGCGCTAAGCCGCCCCGCTGAGTCATTCAATATATTAGTGATTGCTAATATAATTGTCCAGAACCCCGGCAAACAAAAAGGCGCACCACCGGGTGCGCCTTGCTGCTGAAAGGAAATTGGGGTTCAGAAACCGACCTGGAAGGCCATGCAGGTTTCGCCGCCATTCTGCTCGATATGTGATTCCGTCGCTTCACCGAACTGGAACAGGCCGCAGGAATTGTCGTCGCCGTTCTGCTCGATCGTGCCGACATGGCCGTCGCCTTCCTGCACGATGACAGCCTGGTTGCTGCCACCATTCTGAATGACGCCCGCCATGTTGCCGATGCCGTTTTGGGAAATGCCGCCATTTTCCGACATGCCCTGCACAAGGGCGAACATGGTGAGGCCCATGCGCATCGCCTGCGCCTGCTCGGGGTCGGTCGGGGTTACGACGACGGAAATGGAACCGGCGGCGGAAGCGGGCGCCACTGCGCCGAGTGCAAGCGACAGGGCAAGGGTGCCGGCGGCGAAGATGGTTTTGATCGTGTTGTTCATTGTGGTGTCTCCAGTTGTTTGCGGCTGTCCCAGCCGATGAATCCGAGACTAGTGACCTCAAACTGAAACCGGCTCGAACCGCTCATTCACATTCGGTTCACCCCCCAAACGAAAAGGCCCCGGAAACCGGGGCCTTCGAGGTGAGATTGAAGTGTTCGGTCAGAGGCCCAGCACCAGCGTGCAGGCCTTTTCGCCGAGCGTCGTGTCGAGCTCCAGGGTCAACTCGTAGCGGGCATTATCCGCACCGAGCTGCAGCCTGCCCAGAGTTTGCGGTTCGCCGGCAGGAGCGAAGAAGCCACCGCCCTGTTGCACGTGCGTGCGTCCGCCATTGGAGCCTCCGTCGAGAATGAAGCGGTATGTGCCGCCAGCATCTTCGGTGGTCGCGACCCTGGCCTCGATGATGTAGGCATGGCCATCAAGACTGGTCTCGATGCTGCAGGCGATCGGTCCTTCGTCGACCGGTTGCGCCGACGGGAGGGGGTTGGTCGAGGTGAGGGCGGTTGCTGCACCCGCCCCAGCGGCAAGCGTGGCACCGGCGGCGAGAAGTGAGAGAATGCGTTTGCGCATGTTCGTTCCTTTCAAGAAACAAAGCCGGGAGTGTGAACCCACACGCCCCGGCTTCGAATGAGGTTCAGAAGCGATGATCAGGGGCAAACCTGGACGAAGGCCGAAACATTGCCCGCGCCGGTCTGGTCGACCGTGTAGTCGCAGCCATTGCCGACCTGGATGCCTGCCGCGACATTATTGATGCCGTCCTGGTTGATCGTGGCGGTGTTGTTGTCGCCGAACTGCGCGGCACCGGCTTCGTTGTTCCAGCCGACCTGGTGCGATTCGTAGCCGTTATTGATGCCGACCTGGCCAGCGCCGGATACGTTGCCTGAACCATTCTGTTCGGCATAAACGTCGTTGAAGAAGCCGTCCTGATAGACGCCGATCTGGTTGGCCCAGCCGGCCTGTCCGCCGCCTGCTTCGTTCCAAAGGCCATGCTGTTCGATGTAGACGCTGTTTGCGAAAGCGGGCATCGAGCTCAGCGACAGAGCGACGGCGAGGGCGGTAGCGATAAGTTTGGTGTTGGTCATGATGTCTCTCCAGATGTTGTTCGGGTTGGTCCCGTTGTTGACAGGAACATTTGTGGAGAGGTTGGACCGAACGTTCACTGAACCCGGTGTTCAGAAAACGTTCATCGTCCCGGTTAACCCGGTGTATTCGCTAAAAACGCAAATAAATCAGACACATAGAGTCTAATCGAAGCATCCAAAAAAATGAAAATCGCGACGGCTGCCGCAGCCGCTGCGCTCACTTCACCGAATTAGTGAGTCCACGATCCTTTGCGATCGTGACGGAAATTGTCGGTGTAGGCGGTGCGCTTGACGCTCGAATCGTGCGGCTTCTGCACCTGGTAGGGAATACCGTTGCGCTTGGCATAGGATTCCGCCTCTTCCCGGCTCTCGAAGGTCAGGCGGATCTGGCTCTTCATGTCCGATGAAGACGTGTAGCCCATCAGCGGCTCGATCTCGCGCGGGGTTTCCCGCTCAAAAACCAGCACCCATTCCTTGGTCTTGCCCTTCCCCGACTGCATGGCGTTGCGGGCGGGACGATAGATGATCGCGGTCAAGATCGGCTCCCTGATCTGCTGGTCGCGTCCAGTCTGCCTTTGGCAGGCTGGATTCGTCAATTGGTTGCGCCTGGTCGGGGCAGCAAGATTCGAACTTACGACCCCTGGTTCCCAAAACCAGTGCTCTACCAGACTGAGCTATGCCCCGCTTTGGCGCAGGGCGACCGATTACATCTTCTTGTTGGCACGGGCAAGCCATGTTAGGTCGCCGGGGACCGGGTAAACGAAGGGCGAAGCGTGGAGAAACCCAAGGGCGACAACGAGTGGCGGCAACTGCCCGTCGCCGTCCGGTGGGCGCTAGCTCTGGTCTCACTCGCGGTGCTGTTCACCCTGATGGCGCTGACCATCGATATTGGTTTCGTCCGCGCCCTCGAACACTGGCCGGAAGGCGAACGCGCCGCATTCGAGGCGCTGACCCGCTGGGGTGAATCCGATTGGATTCTTTACCCGACATTGCTGGTGTCGCTCGCGGCTTTCGGCCTCGGCTTTGTCAAACTGTCCTACACGTGGCGCTGGTTTGTCAGGGCGCTGGGTGCCGTCGCCTGGCTGGTGTTCGTCGGGGTCGGGGTCCCGGGCCTCATCGTGCAGATCATCAAACGCCTCGTCGGCCGCGCGCGCCCGTTTCTGTTCGACCAGCAGGGTGCGCTGAGCTTTCATTTTCTCCCGCCCGACTGGACGCTTCACTCCTTTCCGTCGGGGCATTCGGCAACGGCGTTTGCCCTTGCATATATTTTGACGCGGCTGACGACGCCGGCCTGGGGCTGGTTATTCTATGCCTGGGCCGTCCTGATCGCCTTGTCGCGCATCACCACGGGCGCACACTATCCAAGCGATGTCGTGGCAGGCACCCTACTGGGATGGTTTGCGGCGAAGATCATTGTCGCGAATTTCGAACGGCGCGGATTTCCCGTCGCCACGCGGAAGGGCAAGCCAGCCAACCCGTCCGCGCCCCTGATCTGGCGCGGTATCCGCAAGGGATTTCGCACGCTTTCGCGCTAGTTCCTCGCGCGGTTGTAGCGTTTGAGTCCTTCGGCCAGGTCTTCCCTGAGATCTGCAACGTCTTCGCTGCCGACATGCACGCGGATCAGGTTGCCTTCGCGGCCATAAGGAACAGCAGTCCGGACGTTTCCCGGCCGCGGCGACAGGATCAAAGACTCGAACCCGCCAAACGAAACGCCGATGGAAAAGATCTCCATCATGTCAAGCATCCGCCCGACGGCGAGCCGCGAGGCCGGTTCAAGCTCGAACGCAAACGTGCTGCCCGATCCGGTGAAGTACTTCTGGAAAAGTGCATGGTCCGGGTGCGAGGGCAGGGCCGGGTGAATGACCTCCTTCACTCCATCCTGGCCAACCAGCCATTCGGCAAGCTGCAGCGCCGAGCTTGAATGCCGCTCCATACGCATGCGCAAGGTCTTGAGCCCACGCAGAGTCAGGAACATGTCGTCCGGCGACGAGGCGCTGCCAAAGAGGTGATGCGTGGAAACGATACTGTCCGCCCATTTCTCGTTTGCCGTCAGTGTTCCGATCACGAGATCGGAATGGCCGCCGAAATACTTGCTGCCCGTGTGCACGACAATGTCGGCGCCCAGCGACAGCGGCTGGTGAAAGATCGGTGACGCCCAGCTGTTGTCGATCAGAATCGGAATGTCGCGTCCGCCCCGTGCATCGGCGATGGCAGGCAGGTCCTGCAGCTCGAATGTGACCGAACCCGGCGTTTCCAGATAGATCGCGCAGACGGTCTCATCGATGAGCGCTGATATGCCAGCGCCGATGCGCGGGTCGAAATAGACCGGGGTCACACCCATGCACTTGAGCACGCGATTGGCAAAATGGCGCGTCGGCTCGTAGACGCAATCGGCCAGAAGCACCGTCTTGCCACTGCTCGCGACCGACATCAGGGCCAGGCAAGCTGCCTGCAGGCCCGACGGGGTGATGCGCGTCACCGCGCCGCCCTCCATTTGCGTGATCACGTCCTGCAACGCGTCGGAGGTCGGATTGCCTTCGCGGGCATAAGAGTATTTTTGGGCTTTGTTGTCGAAAGTTTCGAGATCGGGAAAGATGACCGTCGACCCATGCACAACCGGCACGTTGACGAACCCGTACTGATTTTGCGGGTCTCGGCCCGCATGGGCCAGAAACGTCGCGCTGTTCTTTTTGATCTCGACCATTTTCTTGTCCTGATTTGCCCAATGGCTGCCGCAACCAGTTGCTCACAGGCCGCGTTGCGCTGGCAAGCCGCTCGACGGACGTTCCCACGGACTTTTGGAGGTGGATAACCGTTGTCAGCTTGAACATGCTGCGGTGTTTCGGCCGGATGGGGCAGGAATTCCAAGCTTTCGCTTGACCTTTTGGTCAAGAATGTTTTCGATGCCCCCAGTGCTGGCCTCCAAAACGTTTGCGAGGTCCAGTCGATACGTCCGGGGGAGACCTTTTCGCGGGGCGCTGCCGGGCAGCGAAAAATTAGGTTAGGAAAAAGGCTATCACATGAAGAACATTCTCAGACTGGCCCTTGTGGCAGCGTTCAGTGTGGCGGGGGCGGCCGCTGCCAGCGCCGGCACGTTGCAGGACGTGCAGGCCAAAGGTTTCGTCCAATGCGGTTCCAACGGCAGCCTGCCGGGTTTTGGCGTTCCCGATGATCAGGGCAACTGGACCGGCCTGGACGTCGATTACTGCCGCGCCGTCGCCGCTGCGGTTTTCGGTGACTCCAACGCCGTCAAGTTCACGCCGCTCTCCGCTGCGGAACGCTTCACCGCGCTCCAGTCGGGTGAAATCGACGTGCTGTCGCGCAACACCACCTGGACTATGACTCGCGATGCGAGCCTCGGCCTAAACTTCGTTGGTGTCGATTACTACGACGGGCAGGGCTTCATGGTTCGCAAGTCGCTAGGCGTCAGCTCTGCGCTCGAACTCAGTGGCGCCGCGGTTTGCACCAATACCGGCACGACGACTGAACTCAACGTGGCCGACTATTTCCGCTCCAACAACCTCGAATATGAAGTGGTTGCGTTCCAGAAGGGTGACGAAGTTATCGCCGCCTATGACGCCGGCCGCTGTGACGTCTTCACCACCGACGCGTCCGGCCTTTATGCCGAACGCCTGAAACTGACCAACCCCGACGAGCACATGATTCTCCCCGAGATCATCTCGAAAGAACCGCTCGGTCCCGTGGTCCGTCAGGGCGATGATGAATGGTTCAACGTCAACAAGTGGGTGCTCAACGCCATGATCAACGCCGAAGACCTCGGCGTGAACCAGGCCAATGTCGATCAGATGCTGGGTTCGGACAATCCCGAAATCCGCCGCCTGCTGGGCGCCGAAGGCAACTTTGGTGAAATGATCGGCCTGCCCAACAACTGGGCCTACAACGTGATCAAGATGGTGGGCAACTATGCCGACGTCTTCGAGCGTAACGTTGGTCCCGACACGCCGCTCGGCATTTCGCGCGGTCTGAATGCCCTTTGGAAAGACGGCGGCATTCTCTACGCGCCGCCGATCCGCTAACCGAGATCGGGCGCCCGGCCAGTCCGCTGGCCGGGCGCTTTTCTTACGACCTTCGCTCGGGAGCTGCCGCCGGTTTGGCTGACCGGCCAGCGCGGAAATCCACCCGTGAATATTGGGGCACACAGGGGAGCACCGCCACATGTCTGACGCAACCGGGAACGGCAGCGGGGAACGCACGTTCTTTCTGAACGATCCGAAAGTCCGGGCCGTCATCTATCAGGTCGTCATGGTCGCGATTGTCGTTTGGGCCGGCTGGTCCATCATCGATAACACCGCGGTCAACCTCAAGGAACGCGGCATTCCGTTTGGCTTCGACTTCCTGACAGCGCCATCCGGATTTGGCGTCAATCAGTCGCTTATCCCCTATTCCGAGAGTTCGACCTATGGCGACGTTTATTGGGTTGGCCTGCTCAACACCCTTCTCGTGGCGGTGATTGGCGTTTTCTTTGCCACCATCATCGGTTTTCTGGTCGGCATCGCCCGCCTCTCGCACAACTGGCTGATCGCCCGCATCGCGACGGTCTATATCGAAGTCATCCGCAACATTCCGCTGCTGCTGCAGCTCTTCGTCTGGTACTTCGCGGTGCTGCGGCTTTTGCCCGACAAGCGCGAGGCGCTCGATCTCGGGCCGTTGGGCCTCGTCAACATTGCCGGCTACTACGCTCCCATGCCCATGTTCGGCGAGAACACCTGGATGGTGGGCGTGGCCTTGCTTCTGGCTCTGGTTTTGGCCTTCGGCATACGAATGTGGGCCCGGCGCCGCCAGATGGCGACCGGCCAGCAGTTCCCCGTCGGCCTGACCACGCTCGGCCTGGTCATCGTGCTGCCTTTGATTGCCTATCTGATGTCAGGCGACCCGGTGACCTTTGAATATCCCGAGCTGCTTCGCTTCGGACCGCGCGGCGGTCTGCGCGTTATTCCGGAATTTATCGGGCTGCTGCTTGCGCTGACGCTCTACACGGCGGCTTTCATCGCGGAAATCGTCCGTGCCGGCATCATGGCGGTCAGTCATGGTCAGACCGAGGCCGCTCATGCCCTGGGGCTGAGAAACGGACCAACCCTCAGGCTGGTCATCATTCCGCAGGCCATGCGGGTCATCATTCCCCCGCTGACCAGCCAATATCTCAACCTGACGAAGAACTCGTCTCTGGCAGTCGCGATTGCCTATCCGGATCTCGTTTCGGTCTTTGCCGGCACCGCGCTCAACCAGACGGGCAGGGCGGTCGAAATCATTCTGATGACCATGCTGACCTACCTGGCGCTATCGCTTCTCACGTCAGCTTTCATGAACTGGTACAACAAGCGCGTCGCGCTCGTGGAACGCTGAGGAGGATCGGATCATGGCACGACATTCTCCTTACGTCCGCGACAAGCTCGCTGAGGCCCTGCCGGCTCCGGCATCGACCACCGGTTTCATCGGCTGGATGCGTCAGAATCTGTTTGACGGTCCGTTCAACACCATTCTCACGCTGGTCGCGCTCTACGTCATCTATGCCGTGGCGACACCGGTCATCCAGTTCGTTTTCGTCAACGGCGTCTGGGTTGGCGAGGATCGCACCGCCTGCACGACCGCCGCGCAGGGCGGCGTTCAGCCTGACGGCTGGTTCGGCGGCTGCTGGGCCTATGTCGAGGCCTATTTCAACCAGTTCATGTATGGGCGCTATCCGTTCGAAGAGCGCTGGCGCGTCAACATCGCGGCCATACTTCTGGCCCTGGCGCTCGTCGCCGTTCTGGTCCCGAGTTTCCCGCTGAAGCGCTGGGCACTGCTCTATTCCGTCACCATCTTTCCCGTCGCGACCGTCGTCCTTCTGACCGGCGGACACTTCGAGCTCGGCGGCTTCTTTTTCGGCCTTTCGAGTTCAATGGGACTGTCGCCGGACTTTGCCTTTTTCGGCGACCTGCTCATCGTGGCCATTATTGCCGTGGGGATCGGGTTCATCGCCGCGAGGGCAACAGGATCGAGCGCGCGCTCGATCGTCATTCCCATCATCGTGGCGTTCGCGGCGATTGCCGTGGTGATTGCGATTTTTGCCGCCGATTTTGGCCTCGCGCCGGTCGAAACCGCCGTCTGGGGTGGCTTGCTGGTAACCCTTGTCATATCGGTGACGGGCATCACCGTGTCGCTGCCATTCGGCATCCTGCTTGCGCTGGGCCGTCGGTCGCAGATGCCGGTCATCCGCTCGCTTTCGGTCATCTTCATCGAATTCTGGCGTGGCGTACCGCTGATCACCGTGCTTTTCATGTCGTCGGTGATGCTGCCGCTCTTCCTGCCGGCCGATACCGATTTCGACAAACTGCTGCGCGCGCTGATAGGTGTGGCCCTGTTCTCGTCGGCCTACATGGCCGAGGTGGTGCGCGGCGGGCTCCAGGCCATTTCACGCGGACAGTATGAAGGTGCGATGGCCCTTGGTCTGAAGTTCTGGCAGATGATGCGCATGATCATCCTGCCGCAGGCGCTCAAGCTCGTCATTCCGGGGATCGTCTCCACCTTTATCGGGCTTTTCAAGGACACGACTCTCGTTCTGATCATCGGCCTGTTCGACTTCCTCGGTCAGATTCAGACGAGTTTTGCCAACCCGAACTGGGCTTCGCCGGTGCAGTCGCTGAGCGGCTATCTCTTTGCCGCCTTCACCTACTGGATCTTCACCTTCTCCATGTCGCGCTACTCGATCTACACCGAGCGCCGGCTCCATACCGGACACAAGAGATAAGCTGAAAGGGATGAACCCCCATGTCTGATGCCGCTGAAATGACCGAGTCCGTCGACCGCACCAAGATGAAAGTCGGGGAGGAAGTCGCCATCGAGCTCAAGGACGTCAACAAATGGTATGGCGATTTCCATGTGCTCAAGGGGATCAACCTGACCGTCCACAAGGGAGAACGCATCGTCATTTGCGGCCCGTCGGGGTCGGGCAAGTCGACCATGATCCGCTGCATCAACCGGCTTGAAGAGCACCAGAAGGGGACGATCGTCGTCAACGGCGTCGAACTGACCAACGATCTCAAGCGCATCGACGAGGTGCGGCGTGAGGTGGGCATGGTCTTCCAGCACTTCAATCTTTTTCCGCATCTGACCATTCTGGAAAACTGCACGCTGGCGCCGATCTGGGTCCGCAAGGTCCCGAAAAAGGAAGCCGAGGCGACCGCGATGCACTACCTTGAGCGCGTCAAGATCCCGGAGCAGGCCAACAAATATCCCGGCCAGCTTTCCGGCGGCCAGCAGCAGCGCGTGGCCATAGCCCGGTCTCTCTGCATGAATCCGCAGGTCATGCTGTTTGACGAGCCGACCTCGGCCCTCGACCCCGAAATGATCAAGGAAGTGCTCGACGTGA
This sequence comes from Hyphomicrobiaceae bacterium, assembly GCA_020638095.1. GTDB lineage: Bacteria > Pseudomonadota > Alphaproteobacteria > Rhizobiales > Devosiaceae > JACKJF01. The sequence goes on from JACKJF010000004.1 coordinate 237,448, forward strand.
TGGTCGGTCTTGCCGAGGAAGGCATGACGATGCTCTGCGTAACCCACGAAATGGGCTTTGCCCGCGAGGTTGCGAACCGGGTCATCTTCATGGACCAGGGTCAGATCATCGAGGAAAACGAGCCAGAGCCCTTCTTCTCCAATCCGCGGCACGAACGCACGAAACTGTTCCTGAGCCAGATCCTGCACTAAAGGACTGGCCCTGCAGCGGCCAAAGCCGGAACGGTCGAGAATCCGGTCAACACCTGGTCGCTTTGCTTGACGCATGGCGCCGGGCTGGAGAAAGATGGACTATCCGCTCCCGGCCGCGCCCAATGCGCGCGCGGAACCGGAGAGGGAGTGAGCGGTATCGTGTTGGTGGAATTGCCAGAGTGAAACGGTTTGTCGCGTCGTCGGTCGCCGCATGGATTGCGGGCGTTCTGCTGTTTGCAGTGACGGCGGTCGGCGCACTCGCCCAGGACTCCGACACGCCGCAATCGACGCTGGATCGTGTTCTTGAGCGTGGCTTTCTCGTCTGTGGATCGAGTGACGACCTTCCCGGCTTTGCGCAAAAGAACGGCGAAGGCCGCTGGGTTGGCTTCGACGTCGATTTCTGCCGGGCCATTGCGGCCGCTGTGCTTGGCGATGCCGACAAGGTCGAGTTCCGCTCGCTGCCGGGTGAGGGGCGGTTCGCACCACTCCAGACCGGCGACATCGACGTTATGGTGCGCGACGCGGTCTGGACCATGTCGCGCGATACCCAGTACGGCGTGCGCTTCGTCGCGACTTCGTTCTTCGATGGTCTGACATTCCTGGTCCGGAGCAGCCTGGGCTTCGTGTCCGCCTACGTGCTCGACAATGTCACCGTCTGCGTTGCCGACACTGGCGACGACCGGCGGCGGACGAATGAGTTCTTCTTTGAAAACCAGGCGACGTTTCGCGAAGTTGTCTACGAAAGTCGGGAAGACCTCGCGATCGCCTATCAGGCGGGCCTGTGCGATGCCATCGCCGCTCCGGCCTCGGTGCTTCAGGCCATCCGGCGTACCTTGCCCGACCCGGCCCAGCATCGCATCATGCCCGAATTCATTTCCAAGGCGCCCTATGGACCGGCTGTCCGCGCGGGCGACGACCAATGGGCCGACATCGTCGCCTGGGTCTATTTCGCCATTATCAATGCCGAGGAACTGGGTGTGAACCAGGTGAACCTCGAATCCATGCAAAGTTCAAAGACACCGGCCATCCGGCGCCTGCTTGGTCTCGAAGACAATCTGGGAAGCGAACTCGGCCTGTCGAACGACTGGGCCGCCAAGGCCATCGCCGCCGTTGGCAACTACCGCGAGATATTTGACCGAAATTTCGGCCCTCAGACCGGCGCATCCATGGTGCGCGGGCTCAACGCGAACTGGACTACGGGTGGCCTTCTGTTCGCCCCGCCCATCCTTTGAGGCCTGACGTCCCGGCTATTCGGTGTCCTTGACCACCGGCAGATCATCGCGGCCGCCCCATTCTGCCCACGACCCGTCATAGACGTGCATTTCCTCGATGCCGAGGCTGGCAAGGGCAAAATTGAGAATGGGCGCGGTCACGCCTGACCCGCAGGAACTGCCGACGGGCTGGCTTGTCGAAACGCCGGCCGCTGCAAAAAGCGCCCGAAGGTCATCAGGGCTTTTCAACCTGCCGTTCGCCACAAAGTCGGCAAATGGCATGCTCTTGGCGCCCGGCATGTGCCCGCCACGCAGGCCGGGCCGCGGTTCCGGATCCACTCCGGCAAAACGGCCAGCCGGACGTACGTCGACAATCTGGCGGCTGCCATCCTGCAGGGACTGAAGGACCTCGGCTGCATCAAGAACGTTGCCGCTCTGGGCGTCGAGGCTGAAGGTGGTCGGCGCGATCTTTTCGGTCCCGCTTCGGACCGGGCGGCCTTCGGCGACCCATGTTGGCAGCCCGCCGTCAAGCACGAACACGTCGCGCGCGCCCATGATCCTGAAATTCCACCATACGCGGGGAGCGGAAAAAAGCCCGACGCTATCGTAGATCACCAGAACATGGCGCTCGGAAAGGCCAAGCTTACCGGCCTCCTGGGCAAAGTGGACAGGCTTCGCCACGGGATGGGGCAGGGGGATTGACGTGTCCGCGATGCGGTCGAGATCGAAATACACGGCACCGGGAATATGCGCTTCAGCATATTCCTGTTCGGCATTCCGCCCTGCGTTCGGCAGGTGCCATGAGGCATCGACCACCCTCAGGTCGGGGTCGGCCAAATGCCGGAAAAGCCAGTCCGTCGAAACCAGCGGGCCCTTTGGCAGATCATCTCGAACAGACATGAACCCCTCCCAATGCCAGGACTTGTGCTTCTATTCCTGTTCGATCACGCCTGACATGTCGATCGTCTGCCGATCAACCAGCCAATGCGGCGCGGGCAGGCCTTTGCCCGCCAGAAAGGTGGGGTTGAAGAGCTTCGACTGATAGCGATAGCCATAGTCGCAAAGCATGGTCACGATCGTGTGGCCAGGTCCCATCTCCCGCGCCATGCGGATGGCGCCGGCAAGGTTGATGCCGCTGGAGCCACCGAGACATAGACCCTCGTGCTCGAGCAGATCGAAAACGATCGGCAATGCCTCGCTATCCGGGATGCGATAGGCCATGTCGACCGTAAGCCCCTCAAGATTTGCGGTGATGCGTCCCTGGCCGATGCCTTCGGTAATCGAACTTCCCTCCGAGGCGAATTCGCCGGTGGTGAAATAGGAATAAAGGGCGGCGCCTTCGGGATCGGCGAGCCCGATCTTGATGTTCCTGTTGCGGTCTCTGAGCGCCATCGCAACACCGGCAAGCGTTCCGCCCGATCCGACCGCCGTCACGAAACCGTCGATCTTGCCGCCCGTCTGTTCGAAAATCTCGGGGCCGGTGCCTTCGATATGGGCCTGCCGGTTCAAAACATTGTCGAACTGGTTGGCCCAGACCGCGCCTTCAGGCAGCTCCCTGGCCATTTTTTCGGCCAGGCGCCCGGAAATCTTGATGTAATTGTTGGGGTTGCGATAGGGCTTGGCGGGCACCTCGATCAGTTCGGCGCCGTTGAGCCGGAGCGTATCCTTTTTCTCCTGGCTCTGCGTTTCGGGAATGACGATGATCGTCTTGTAGCCAAGCGCATTGGCGACGAGCGACAGGCCGATGCCGGTATTGCCCGCCGTTCCCTCGACTATCGTGCCGCCCGGTCGCAAGGCGCCCTTTTTGACTGCATCAAGAATGATGAATTTGGCGGCCCGGTCCTTGACCGATTGCCCCGGGTTGAGGAATTCGGCCTTGCCCCAGATTTCGCATCCGGTCATCTCGCTCGCCCGGTTGAGCCGGATCAGGGGCGTGTTGCCGATCGCATCGAGTACGGAACTGTGCTTGGTCATGCTGATTTCCTTGCGTTTGACCGACACTTAGCGGCGGCGAGCGCCGACAACAAGCTGGCCCATCGCATTTCGCAATTGAAGTTCGCAGTCAGCGCATGGCGGGGCACGATTTGTCGAGCTGATCCCGATCGCTGCAAAACTGTGCCAAATAAGGTGCAAACCCGGCATTGTTTCGCGTCCTGACGGGATGTCTTTTGGCTGGTCCGGCCTTGCCATTGCCAAAATGAAAGCGTATCCCCCGGCCAAATTTCCCTAGGACCGCATTCATCACATGATCGATCACAAATCCCATCTGTCCCACCTGCAAATGCTGGAGGCGGAGAGCATCGAAATTATGCGCGAGGTCGCTGCCAATTTCGAACGCCCCGTCATGATGTATTCGATAGGCAAGGATTCAAGCGTGCTCATGCATCTGGCGCGCAAGGCATTCTATCCCTCCAAGGTGCCGTTTCCCGCACTGCACATCGACACCACGTGGAAGTTCCGCGAAATGATCGCCTTCCGCGACCAGACCTGCCGCGATTTTGGCATCGATCTGATCGTGCACACCAATCAGGAAGGCCTCCGCGACGGAATCAATCCCTTCGATCATGGTTCGGCCTATACCGACATCATGAAGACCGCCGCCCTGCGTCAGGCGCTGGCCCAGGGCCGGTTCGACGCGGCGATCGGTGGTGCCCGGCGCGACGAGGAAAAGTCCCGCGCCAAGGAGCGGGTCTTCTCGCATCGCAATGCCCAGCACGCCTGGGACCCGAAGGGACAGCGCCCGGAACTCTGGCGCGTGTTCAACACCAGGATCGCCTCGGGCGAGTCCATGCGCGTGTTTCCGCTTTCCAACTGGACCGAGCTCGACATCTGGACCTACATCTATGCCGAGCAGATTCCCATCGTGCCGCTCTATTTCGCCGCGCCCCGCCCGGTCGTCGAGCGCGACGGCATCCTGATAATGGTCGATGACGATCGCTTCAAGTTCAATCTAGGCGAAGCCCCGCTGACCAAAAGCGTCCGTTTCCGCACGCTTGGCTGCTATCCGCTGACCGGCGCCATCCGTTCGACAGCCTCGACTTTGCCCGAAATCATCATGGAAATGCAGGCCGCGCGCACATCCGAGCGCGACGGGCGCCTGATCGACAGCGACCAGGCCGCCTCCATGGAAAAGAAGAAGCAGGAAGGGTATTTCTAGACCATGACTGTTCAGACCCCGACCTCAAAAACCGCCGGCGGCGAAATCGCCCATTGGCTGCATGACCAAACTCACAAGAGCCTTCTGCGTTTTCTGACTTGCGGCAGCGTTGATGACGGCAAGTCGACCCTCATCGGCAGGCTGCTCTACGACAGCCAGCTGATCCTCGACGACCAGTTGGCGAGCCTCAAGAACGAGAGTCGAAACCGCGCCGTCGGCGAAGAGGGCATCGATTTCTCGTTGCTGGTTGACGGACTGGCCGCGGAACGCGAGCAGGGCATCACCATCGACGTTGCGTACAGGTTCTTCACGACCGACAAGCGCAAGTTCATCGTCGCGGATACGCCAGGCCACGAGCAGTACACCCGCAACATGGCGACCGGCGCCTCCAATTCCGATCTGGCTTTGGTGCTGATCGATGCGCGCAAGGGCGTTCTGACCCAGACCCGCCGGCATTCATTCATCCTGTCGCTGATCGGCGTCCGCCATGTCGTCGTCGTCATCAACAAGATCGATCTCGTCGACCACAACGAGGCGGTATTCGACAAGATCGAGAACGACTATCGCGCCTTTGCCGAGCCGCTCGGATTCGACACGCTGCAGGCCATCCCCATTTCGGCCTTGCGCGGCGACAACATCCTGAAGCCGTCGGACAACACGCCCTGGTACAAGGGTCCGCAATTGCTTCCCTATCTCGAGGAAATCGACGTTTCCGAGGACCGGGAAATGGCCAACATGCGGTTCCCCGTGCAGTGGGTCAACCGGCCAAACCTCGACTTCCGTGGATTCTCCGGCACCCTGGCCTCGGGCGTGGTTCGGGTCGGCGACGATGTGCTGGTTGCCTCGTCCCGCAAGCCGGCCAAGATCAAGTCGATCGTTACCATGGACGGCGAACTCCGCGAGGCGGTCGCCGGGCAGGCCGTGACCGTGACGCTTGACCGCGAGGTCGATATTTCGCGCGGCGACATCCTCAGCCATCCCGGCGAAACGCCGGAATATTCGAACCAGTTCCAGGCGAGGGTCATCTGGATGCACGAGGAGGCCGCCTATACCGGGCGCTCCTATCTGCTCAAGATCGGCACGCAGCTGGTTCCGGCAACGATCACGACGATCAAGCACAAGACCGACGTAAACACGCTCGAAAAAGTGCCGGGTCACGAATTGCACCTCAACGAGGTTGGCACGGTGACGATTGCGACCGACAAGCCGATCGCCTTCGACTCCTATGGCACTAACCGGCTGACCGGCGGTTTCATTCTCATTCACCGCGTGTCGAACGCAACGCTCGGGGCTGGTGTCATCGACTTCGGTCTCAGGCGCGGCCACAACCTGACCTATCAGGATTTCGACGTGAACCGCCAGGTTCGCGCCGAACGCAAGGGCCAGGAAGCGCAGATCCTCTGGTTCACCGGCCTCTCAGGTTCGGGCAAGTCGACGATCGCCAACCTCGTCGAAAAGCGCCTGACGGCAGAAGGTAAGCACGCCTACATTCTCGATGGCGACAACGTTCGCCACGGCCTTAACAAGGATCTTGGCTTTACCGAGCAGTCGCGCATCGAGAATATCCGGCGCGTCGCGGAAGTGGCCCGGCTCATGGCCGACGCCGGCCTGATCGTGCTGGTCTCGTTCATTTCGCCCTTCAAGAACGAACGGCGGATGGCCCGCGAAATCGCGGCCGATATCCGTTTCACGGAAATCTTCGTCGATACGCCGATCGAGATTTGCGAGGCCCGCGATCCGAAGGGCCTTTACCGCCGCGCGCGGCAGGGTGAAATCAAGAACTTCACCGGCATCGACTCCCCGTTCGAGCGGCCTGAACTGGCGGACATGACGCTCGACGGCGGCAAGGAATCCGCGGTCGAACTCGCCAACGAGGTCTACGACCACCTGTTCCATCTCTGATCAGAATCTTCTGAAGCGGAAAAAGCCGGCCAATCCGACGGATTGCGCCGGTTTTTTCATGCAGCTTTTTAGCCGCAAGACAGGTTGACTTTTGAATTCTGGATTGGAAAATTTGGCTCCCCGGGCCGGACTCGAACCAGCGACCCAGCGGTTAACAGCCGCTTGCTCTACCAACTGAGCTACCGGGGAACAGATGCCTTTGGCACCCGCTTTGATGCGTCAAAGCCGGCCCCATCTAACGAAACTGATCCGGTTTGCCAAGACCTCAATTGGCGGCGTCGGCGCTTTTTTGCCCGGCATCCGTCGCCGCCAGAAAGTGCCGTTCGGCGGTGATCAGATCCCCGACGGTATTGATGTTGGCAAAGGGATTCTTCCCGTCCGGCCGGGAATAGTCGGCGTGGGCGACGTTCAGGCCGTCAAGCAGCGCCCGAACGGCCCGGCCGCGGTTTCCAGTCGAGGGCGCTAGAGCTGAAAACGCCGTCTCTTCGAGCGCCCAGAGCGCATTCACCGGATAATCTTGAGCCCCGAACCGGCCCGTGACCACGCTCGCGCCGGTGGTGGACATTTCGCCCAGTGCCCCTTGGGCGAAGTTGGCGGGAAAGAAATAGGAGTCGACGCTCGCTGTCAGCACGTGCGTCGCATTCGGCCAACGCGCATGGATTTCGCCGAGCGCCGAAACGATGGCTTCGGCCGGCCCTTCACCCGGGTCGGCAATCCAGCTCCATTTGCCGTCGAACCGGCGTGGCGAAACGGCCGCCAATATGTTGCATTGGCTTTCAAGACTTTGGGAGAGGCGCGAGATCAAACTCTGCCCGCCAACCTGCAAAAGCGCCTTGTCGACCCCGCCCAGCCGCGCGCCGTGGCCGCCCGCCAGCATCGCGCCAACAATGAAATTCGAAGGCGCAACCATCATGCTACCGGCATCGCCAGAGCGTGGGGGTGGCCGTGCAAATCATTGATTTGAATAAGAAAATGGAGGCCACGTCCGGAATCGAACCGGAGTACACGGATTTGCAGTCCGCTGCGTAACCACTCCGCCACGTGGCCCCGATGGAGGTGCGTAGTATTAGGTTTAAGCCTCTTAAGCAATTCTGAAATTCCGGGCCCGGGCAAAACTTTTCAGGTGCGCTGCCGGGCTCGCCTTCATTCGCGTTGTCCCGACTTTTCCACATGCCGAAAGGTGTGGTTGCGCTTGCCTTGAACCGCAACCGGTGGTTAACCATATCGGCCTTTGACTTTGCCCATGCGCGGGAAAGTTAATCAAGTGTCGCAAAAGAATGTTGCCTTGATACCACGACGGTCCGCAATTCTCCTTTAGGGGATATGCGGCTCGCCAATGTTAAGTTGTTCGTTGGGTGCAGGCTGGCTAGTGTGTGCCCATCAGGAGGCGTGAGCATGTTGTTTGGAAAGTATGTCCGTGTCGCTGCGCTCGCGGCGTCGTTGAGCCTTGCCGCGGTTTCTGCCCATGCAGAATCGCTGCGCGACGCGCTCGCCAATGCCTATGCCAGCAACCCCAACATCGCCTCAGCGCTCCTCAGCGTGAAGGCCTCCGCTGAAGATATTGCGATTCGGCGTTCGGGCAAACTTCCGCAGATTTCGGGCTCCGCCTCGGCCAACTATAACTGGGCAGTGACCGGCGGCACCACGACCCAAAGCACCACGCTGCAGGTGGGCCTGAGTTATCGTCAGGTTCTCTTCGATAGCCTGAAGACCGACGCGCAGATCGAGCAGGCGCGGGCGCTTGCCGTCGCCGCCGCCCAGGCGCTGCGCAACGCCGAACAGAATGTGCTTCTGTCCGCCGCCTCGGCCTATGCCAACGTCGTTCGCGACACGCAGCTCGTTCGCCTGCGTCAGGACAACGTCGCCTTCTTCCAGGCGCAGCTGCAGTCGGCCAAGGATCGCGAGAGCATCGGCGAGGGCACTCGTGTCGACGTCTCGCAGGCCGAAGCCGGCCTCGCTCAGGCGATCGCCGCCTACCAGAACGCCATTGCCAGCCTGCAGACGTCCCAGGCAAGCTACGTCCGTTGGATCGGTCACGATCCACGTGACCTTTCGCTCGATTTCAATTTTGGCAATATGCTGCCCTCGAGCCTTGATCAGGCCCTAAATCAGGCGGAAGGCAACCATCCGGCCATTCTCGCCGCCCAGGCACAGATCCGCGCGGCGCAATCAGGCTCGGATGCCGCCAAGGCGGCGTTCGGCCCGACCCTAAGCCTCATCAGCTCGATCTGCGGGTTCAACTGCTTCGGCGCAGGCACGTCGGGCATGTCCGGTTCCGTGGCGCTGCAACTGAGCGTTCCCATCTATTCCGGTGGTGCCCTCGGTGCGAGCCTGCGGCAGGCCAACATCCGCCAGATCAAGAGCGAAATCGACGCGCTCGATGCTCGCGACCAAGTGCGCGAGAGCGTGTTTCAGGCCTGGTCCGGCCTCCAGAACGCGGCCGCACAGATCCAGTCGGCCCTTTCCTCGGAAAGAGCCTCGCAACTCGCCCTCGATGGCGTGATCGAGGAACGCAATGTCGGTCAGGCCACGACCCTGGACGTGCTCAATGCCCGTTCCAATCTGACCAGCGCCCGCGAAGTGCTGATTTCCGCACGCACATCCCAGCTGATTGCCTCATTCTCGCTGCTGGCCGCATCCGGACATCTTTCCGCGGAATATCTGAGCCTGCCGGTTCGTCTCCAGTCCGCCGATGGCTATGTGCAGTCGGTCGAAGACGTTTGGGCCGAACTTCGGAGTCTTCCGGACAATTAAGCGTCCAGATCGCTCTTTTGACCGAAACGTGCCCTGAAATCCGTGGAGATTTTCGAGGCATTGTTTCCGCATCTTTGACCCTGCGTTAATCTGTTGTCGCCGAATCACCGGGATGCGGGCGGGGTTTGTCCGTCCCAGTGTCCCTTGTGGTTGGCAGGGTCGCTGTGGCGCGAGCGATCCCGAGTGTGGCAGGACAAGCGCGCGGCGGGCGCGAGTTGGACTGTCAGTGAACGAGTAAGGGGTCAAAATGAACAAGCCGGCGGCCAAAGAACCCTCGATGGACGAGATTCTCTCGTCCATACGCCAGATCATCGCCGACGAAGACATGCGCGGCCAGTCAGTTGCGGCCTCGGCGGCGGACTCCATGCCGGCCGAAATGGCCTCCGATGACGAGACCGAAGACGAACCCCTGACACTCTCGACCGACCAGATGCTGACCGGCAATCTGGACGATGATGACGACGATGAGCCGCTGACGCTGAGCGAACCTGCGCCAGCCATGCCCGTCGCGCCGCCCGAACCGGTCGCACCATCGCAAGTCCTTCCGGAAACCGATATGCCGGCAATGGTCGTGGGCGATGATGTCACGTTCGAAGACGACGCTGCCGCGATTGAGCCTGAAAACGCCGAATTGGAGCCGCATTTCGGGCCGGAATCAGAGGTGGAGGATGCGCCAGCCTTCGCCAGCAGCGTCGAATTCGAGGCCGAGGAAATCCCCATTGCCGCCTCGGCTATGCCCGATCCCGGCCTCAGCGCCAGCCTCGCCGAAGAACTTCTTGCACCCGCCACCAACGCCGCCGTCAGGTCAACCATGTCCAAGCTTTCTCCCCGTTCGGTCGTGAATTCCGGCGTGACCCTCGATGACATGGTCCGCGAAATGATGCGGCCGATGATCAAGGCTTGGTTGGATGAAAACCTGCCATCGATGGTTGAGCGCCTCGTCGAGCGCGAGATTTCCCGCATTTCAAGGGGTGAGTGAGGCATCGGTCGGCGCGCAGCGCCGAACTGATCGTCCGGTGGACGCTCAGTAGATGCCGAACGCCCGAAGCCTTTGGCTGAGGGCCAGCCGGACCCAACGGGGCAAATCGGTCCAGTGGACCGGTTTGAGGTTCGAGCGCGCCGGGCGACGCCGCGAGGCGCAACAACGGTCGGGTGGACGATCAGCAGACGCGGAACGCCCGGGGCCTTTGGCTGAGGGCCAGCCGGTTCCGCAGGGGCAAATCGGTCCAGTGGACCGGTTTGAGGTTCGAGCGCGCCGGGCGACGCCGCGAGGCGCAACGACGGTCGGGTGGACGATCTGTAGATGCCGAACGCCCGGGGCCCGTGGCTGATGGCCCGCCGGATCGACTAGGCACATCGATCTTTCGCCGGCGCAGAACCGGTCCAAATCGTCTGGGTGTTGACAGAACCCGGCCCTTGGGTTTTTGAAGAGCAGCTTTCGGCCCGCCTTTGGCGGGCTTGGTTTTCCGGATGTTTCGATGATCGACAAGACTTACCAGCCAGACAGCGTGGAAGCGCGGATTTACCGCGAGTGGGACGAGGCGGGCGCCTTCAAGGCCGGTGCCGGCGCCAGGCCGGGCGCTGAGAGCTTTTCGATTGTCATTCCGCCTCCCAACGTTACCGGCTCGCTTCATATCGGGCACGCGCTCAACAACACGCTGCAGGACATAATGATCCGCTTCGAGCGCATGCGGGGCAAGGACGTGCTCTGGCAGCCCGGGCTCGACCATGCGGGCATTGCCACACAGATGATCGTCGAACGCCAGATGGCCGCGCGTCAGGAACCGTCGCGCCGGGAAATCGGCCGCGAGAAGTTTCTCGAAAAGGTCTGGGAATGGAAGGCCGAGAGCGGCGGCATCATTCTCAATCAACTTCGTCGCCTCGGCGCGTCGTGCGACTGGTCGCGCGAGCGCTTCACCATGGACGAAGGCTTGAGCCGGGCCGTGCTCAAGGTTTTTGTCGGCCTCTACGAAAAAGGCCTCATCTACCGCGCCAAGCGCCTCGTGAATTGGCACCCCGGCCTGCAGACAGCGATTTCCGACCTCGAAGTCGAGAATATCGAGGTCGACGGCCACATGTGGCACTTCAAATATCCGCTCGAAGGCGGCGAGACCTATACCTATGTGGAAAGGGATGAAGACGGAAATGTCGTCTTTTCCGAAGAGCGGAACTACATTTCCATCGCCACGACCCGCCCTGAAACCATGCTCGGCGACGGGGCGGTTGCCGTGCATCCGTCCGACGAGCGCTATGCGCCGATCGTCGGCAAGCTCTGCGAAATTCCGGTCGGGCCGAAGGAACATCGACGCCTGATCCCGATCATCACCGACGAATATCCGGATCCCAATTTTGGTTCCGGCGCGGTCAAGATTACGGGCGCCCACGACTTCAACGACTATGAGGTCGCCAAGCGCGGCCACATCCCCATGTATTCGCTCATGGATGTGTCCGGCCACATGCGCGACGACGGCGCGCCCTACGAGGTGCAGGCGCGTGTCGCCATGCGCATCGCCAATCGCGAGGAAGACTTCGACGAAAACAAGATCGCCGCGATGAACATCGTTCCCGACGAATATCGCGGGCTCGACCGTTTTGAAGCGCGGAAGCGCATCGTCGCCGACATCGACGCCGAAGGCCTGATGATCATGGTCGAGGACAAGAAGATCATGCAGCCGCATGACGAAAAGTCCAAGGCCATCGTCATCGAACCGTTCCTGACCGACCAGTGGTTCGCCGACGCGGAAACGCTCGCCAAGCCGGCGATCGCCTCTGTGCGCGAAGGCCGAACCAGGTTCGTGCCGGAAAGCTGGCAGAACACCTATTTCGCCTGGATGGAAAACATCAAACCCTGGTGCATTTCCCGGCAACTGTGGTGGGGCCACCAGATCCCGGCCTGGTATGGCCCGGACGGCGAGGTCTTCGTCGCCCACGACGAGGCAGAAGCCCGCCAGAAAGCCGAAGCTCACTACGGAAAATCCGTCGATCTCGAACGTGATCCGGATGTGCTCGACACTTGGTTTTCCTCGGCGCTCTGGCCGTTCTCGACCCTGGGCTGGCCCGATGAAACCGACGAATTGAAGCGCTACTACCCAACCTCGGTTCTCGTGACCGGCTTCGACATCATCTTCTTCTGGGTCGCCCGCATGATGATGGCGGCACTTGAATTCATGCACGAGGAGCCGTTCCACACGGTCTACGTCCACGCCCTTGTCCGCGACGAGAAGGGCCAGAAGATGAGCAAGACCAAGGGCAACGTCATCGACCCGCTCAAGCTCATCGACGAATACGGGGCCGACGCCACGCGCTTCACATTGGCCGCGATGGCGGCGCAGGGGCGCGACATCAAGCTCGCCATGTCGCGGGTAGAAGGCTATCGCAACTTCGTCACCAAGCTTTGGAACGCCGCCCGTTTCCTCGAAATGAACGGCTGCACGCACGCGGCCGGGTTTGATCCCAGCGCGCTCGACCAACCGATCAACAAATGGATCGTGGGTTCGGTCGCGGCCGCCGTGTCCGCCGTCGAAAAGGGAATTGACGAGCATCGTTTCAACGATGCGGCCAACGCCGCCTACGATTTTGTCTGGGGCACGTTCTGCGACTGGTTCATCGAGCTCTCGAAGCCCGTACTTCAGGGTGAGGATGAGGCGGCGAAAGCTGAAACCCGCGCCGCGGCGGCTTTCGTGCTCGACCAGATTCTGAAACTCCTGCACCCGTTCATGCCGTTCGTGACCGAAGAGCTCTGGACCCAGACAAATTCGGCCAATGCCGACCGCTCGGCCGTGCTGATGCTCAGCCCCTGGCCCGAGCTTTCCGGCCTCCGCAATGAGGAAGCCGAAGCGGAAATCAACTGGCTGACGTCGGTGATCTCAGGCATTCGATCCGTCCGGTCCGAAGTCAACGTGCCGGCGGGCGCCAAGATTGCGCTGGTCGTGGTCGGTGCCGGTGACGCAACCCGCGCACTCGTTGAAAAGCACCGGTCCGCCATTGAGCGCCTGGCGCGCATCGAAACCATTGCATTTGCAGCCACAGTACCCTCGGCCTCCGCTCAGCTCATCATCGGCGAGGCGACCTATGCTCTGCCGCTTGAAGGCGTCATCGACATCGCGGCGGAAATGACCCGTCTGCGCCGGGACATCGAGAAGCTCGACAAGGACATCGTCCAGATCGACCGCAAGCTCTCGAACGAACAGTTCGTCGCCAAGGCGCCGCCTGAGATCGTCGAGGAACAGCGCGAAAAGCTTGAGGGTCTTGCCGCCCAGAAGTCGCGCGTCGAGGCTGCTCTCGGACGCCTCGCCTAGATCCGGCGGCCGAAGCGTTGCCGAAGTGCAACACTCAAAAATGGAATCGTTCGGCCGCCCGGCCGGGCGCGTTTGCCCGCTTGCGCGGACACAATCTGACCTAAAACCGTCGCGACAGTGGAGACGGGCGGAAGAAATGGCGGCGACCGGAATACGGATGCCGCAACCGTTTTTTCATGCCCCAGCTCCATCTTGTCCCGGCGCGACTCCGTCCGGCTGTCGCAGCCTCAACCCAAGATCGAGACAGGGGAACCACAATGGACGTGAAGAACGTCGACAAATCCAAGCTTCCGTCGCGGCATGTGACCGTCGGACCGTCGCGCGCGCCGCACCGCTCCTACTATTATGCCATGGGCCTGACCGCGGGTCAGATCCAGCAGCCGTTCGTGGGCGTCGCAACCTGCTGGAACGAAGCGGCTCCCTGTAACATTTCCCTGATGCGCCAGGCGCAGGCCGTGAAGAAGGGCGTCGCCGCCAATCACGGTACTCCGCGCGAATTCACCACCATCACAGTCACCGATGGCATCGCCATGGGCCACCAGGGCATGAAGTCATCGCTCGTCTCGCGCGACCTCATCGCCGATTCGGTTGAGCTGACCATGCGCGGCCACTGCTACGACGCGCTTGTCGGGCTTGCAGGCTGCGACAAGAGCCTTCCCGGCATGATGATGGCCATGTGCCGCCTCAATGTCCCGTCCGTCTTCATCTACGGCGGCTCGATACTGCCGGGCACGTACAAGGGCCACGACGTGACCGTCGTCGACGTTTTCGAAGGCGTTGGCCTTCACTCGGTCGGCAAGATGTCCGATGAGGACCTTGAAGAGCTCGAAATGGCGGCCTGTCCGTCTGCCGGCGCTTGCGGAGGGCAGTTCACCGCCAACACGATGGCGACCGTTTCCGAAGCCATTGGTCTCGCGCTGCCCTATTCCGCCGGTGCGCCCGCTCCCTACGAGATCCGCGACAGTTTCTGCATGACCGCCGGCGAGCAGGTCATGGAACTGATCAAGCTGAACCTTCGCCCGCGGGATATCGTCACCCGCAAGGCGCTCGAAAATGCCGCAACCGTTGTCGCCGCCTCTGGCGGTTCGACCAATGCCGGGCTTCACCTGCCGGCGATTGCCCACGAAGTCGGCATCGACTTCGACCTGTTCGACGTTGCCGAAATCTTCAAGCGCACGCCATACATCGCCGACCTGAAACCGGGTGGCCGCTACGTTGCCAAGGACATGTTCGAGGCGGGTGGCATTCCGATGCTGATGAAGACCCTGCTCGAAGAGGGCTATCTGCACGGCGACTGCCTGACCGTGACCGGCAGGACGATTGCCGAGAACCTTGCCGGGGTGAAATGGAACGACAAGCAGGACGTCGTGGTCAGGGCCTCAACGCCAATTTCGCCGACCGGCGGCGTTGTGGGCCTTCGCGGCAACCTCGCACCCGATGGGGCGATCGTGAAAGTTGCGGGCCTCAAGCGTCTGGAATTCACCGGCCCGGCACGTTGCTTCGACAATGAGGAAGAGTGTTTCGAGGCCGTCACCAACCGCGCTTACAAGGAAGGCGACGTTCTCGTCATCCGCTACGAAGGCCCCAAGGGCGGCCCCGGCATGCGTGAAATGCTCTCGACCACCGCTGCTCTTTACGGGCAGGGGGTCGGTGACAAGGTTGCCCTCATCACCGATGGCCGTTTCTCCGGCGGCACACGCGGCTTCTGCATCGGCCACGTCGGCCCCGAAGCTGCAGAAGGCGGCCCGATCGGACTTCTGAAGGATGGAGACATGATCACCATCAACGCCGTTACCGGCGAGCTCAGCGTCGATCTCAGCGACGAGGAACTGGCACGCCGTCGCGCCGAATGGCAGCCACGCGAGAGCGATTTCGGCTCAGGCGCCATCTGGAAGTATGCCCAGCTAGTTGGTTCCGCCCGCTATGGCGCGTTAACCCATCCGGGTGCCAAGGGCGAAAAGGAGTGCTATGCGGACATTTAAGTCCATGGCCTTTGTGAGTGTGGTTCTGGCCGCGACCGTTGTGGCCAGTTCCAGCCATGCCCAGTCGGCGGCGGACGCGGTCAACGCGCTGGCCGCAGGCGGGCAGGACGCGTTCCTTGGTGCCGAAGGCGGCATTTCGAGCGCAGACATGCTGAGCGTGCTGGAGGAAGCCGCTTCAGCCGGCGATCCTCTCGCCATGTGGCGGCTTGGGGTCATGTACGAAAGCGGCACCGGCGTCGAGCAGGACCGGGTGAAAGCATTCGGCTATTTCTCCCAGATCGCCGACCAGAACGCCGACGCCGCGCCAAAGTCGATCGAGGCCGATATCGTCGCCCAGTCGTTCGTCAAGATGGGCGACTATTATCGCGTCGGTCTGCCCGGCGCTGGAATTCCCGCTGACGCAGAGGAGTCGCGGGCGCTTCTGTTCCACGCCGCTTCCTATTTCGGCGACCCCGAAGCGCAGTACAAACTCGGTCTCGCCTATCTCGACGAGAACAATCCCGGCAGCGCTCTTCAGGGTGCGCGCTGGCTATCCCTCGCGGCCCACAAGGGCCATGTCGGGGCCATGGCGGTTCTGGGCGATTTGCTGTTCAACGGCGACCGCATCGAAAAGCAGCCGGTAGAAGGGCTCATGTGGCTCAACCTCGCGCATCAGCGCACCCGTGGCAGCGACGACGAGACCTGGGTTGCCGAATTGCTCAACCGGGATTCGTCGATTGCGACCCCCGATCAGCGCCGCAAGGCGCTCGACGCCGCCAACGCGGTCGGCGGTCAAATCGCGTCCAACTGAATGTTCTAAAAGCTGAACTGGCCCTCGACCGCCACATGGTCCGAGGGCTTGTCCCAGCCGCGCAGGTCGCGGTGAACTCTCACGCCGTCCAGCCGGTCCGCCGCTTCCGGCGAGAGCATGAGGTGATCGATGCGGATGCCCGCATCGCGCCGCCACGCGCCTGACTGAAAATCCCAGAATGTATAGGCCGGCGCGTCGGTGGTGGCCCGCAGGGCGTCGGTCATGCCAAGATTTTGCAGGGTCCGGAACTTTTCAAGGCTTTCAGGCCGGAACAGCGCATCACCCCACCAGACATTCGGATCATGGCAATCATGGCCGGTCGGAATGAGATTGAAGTCGCCCATCAGCACGAACGGAATCTCTTCGGCCAGCCGGTCTTCGACAAACGCGTTCAGCCGGTCCATCCATTTGAGCTTGTAGGGGAATTTCTCGGATTCTACCGGGTTGCCGTTGGGCAGGTAGATGCAGCAGACGCGAAAACTTCCCGACTCGCTGGAAAACGTTCCCTCGATCAGCCGCGCCTGTTCGTCTGCCGAGTCGCCGGGCAGCCCCCGCACGACCTCGTCGAACGGCAGCTTCGAGAGCAGGGCGACTCCGTTGAAGCTTTTCTGGCCGTGCGTCTCGACATTGTAGCCAAGACCCTCGAACACTTCGCGCGGGAAGTTTTCGTCGAGCGACTTGATTTCCTGCAGGCCGACAATGTCCGGCTGTTCCTGTTCCAGCCAGGCTTTCACGACATCGAGCCGCGCCTTGATGCCGTTGATGTTCCAGGTCGCGATTCGCACAGCAGGGCAGGCCTAGACCGAGAAACTCGTGCCGCAGCCGCAGCTTGCGACCGCATTCGGATTCTTGATCTGAAAGGATTGTCCCATCAGATTGTCGATGAAGTCGATTTCCGATCCACCCATGAACTCGAGGCTCATCGAATCGATCGCGACCTTCGCTCCGGGGCTTTGGAGCACCAGATCGTCGTCTGAAGCGTCGTCCGGTACGAGGTTGTATTCGTACTGAAAGCCCGAGCAGCCGCCGCCCGCCACCGAAATGCGAAGAATCGTACCTTCAGGCTCATGCGACAGGATCGCGGCAACCCGCTTGGCAGCGCTGGGGGTCATAATCACCCCTTTTTCGAGCGTATCGGCGTCAGACACTTTGGCTCACCCTGATCTTGGGTTATTCGTGATGGGCCAAAGATAGTGACCCACCGCCGGTTTGCAAAGCCCATCCGTGAGAACAAGTCCGTGACCGCGCCCTATGCCTCAAAGCCCGAGCAGAGCCGGGGCAGGTTGTTCCCGACATCTGAAAGCCCGACACGCTCGGAATTCCAGCGCGACCGCGACCGCATCATCCATTCGACCGCTTTTCGACGGTTGCAGCACAAGACCCAGGTGTTCCTCCATCACGAGGGTCAGCACTTCCGCACAAGGCTGACCCATACGCTGGAAGTCTCCCAGATTGCCCGGTCGATCGCCCGTGCCCTTGACCTCAACGAGGATCTCGCGGAGGCAGTTGCGCTTGCCCATGATCTCGGTCATCCGCCTTTCGGGCACGCTGGCGAGCGGGCGCTCGACCGTGCCATGTCCGATTTCGGCGGGTTCGATCACAACGTTCAGGCGCTCCGTACCGTCGTGCTTCTGGAAAACCGCTATGCGGAGCATGACGGCCTGAATCTGACCTGGGAAACGCTTGACGGCATCTTCAAGCACAATGGCCCGGTCGGCCCCAAAGCTTTAGCATTGCTCGATTTCTTGCCAGCGGGACAGACCATCGCCAACAAAGGTTTTTCCTCGCTTGAGGCTCAGGCGGCGGCCATCGCCGACGACATCGCCTACAATTCGCATGACATTGACGACGCGGTTCGCGCTGGCATTCTCGACCTTCGTCAACTCGTGGACGTGCCGCTGGTCGGCCCGATTGTTGGTGAGGTGCTCGCGCGCTACCCGGGCGTCGAACTGGCGCGCCAGACGCATGAAACGCAGCGTCGCCTGATCACCCGCACGATCGAAGGGGTCATTGCAACCGCAAGGACCAACATCGCCGAAACCAATCCGGCCAGCGCCGACGCGGTGCGCGACCTCGATAGGCCCCTGATTACGTTCCCGGAAAAAATGGCGGTCGACGAAAAGGCCATCAAGCAGTTCCTTTTTGCCAACGTCTATCGCGATCCGGGCGTCATGCGGGCCGTCAACCGGTCTGAAGAAGTCATCGAAAGGCTCTTCGATCACTACATGCGATCAGGCGACCTGCCACCCAAATGGGCGGCGCGCCTGGCTGGGGCGGCCAGCGAAACCCAACGCGCCCGCCACGTCTGCGATTTCATCGCCGGAATGACCGACCCCTATGCCCTCGACGAACACAAGCGGCTGTTTGACGAAATTGTCGAATTCCGCTAGGGCGGCGGCCTGAAAAGCGGTCCTGCGCCGCCTAGTTATCCGGTAGTCTTCATGAACCTGTTTGACATTTTCGCCGAGCGTGTTTCGCGCGCCATGCTCAGCCTCTATCCCGATGTCGAGGGGCTCGCCGACCTCGTGGCGAAGGCGAGCATGGAGCCGCCGCGCGACCCGGCGCATGGCGATCTTTCGTCCAACGCCGCGATGGTCGCCGCCAAGGTGATCGGCACAAGCCCGCGCGATGTCGCCGCAAGGCTCGCGGACCACTTTCGCAACGATCCGGATGTCACTTCAGTCGAAGTCGCTGGTCCCGGGTTTCTCAATTTCCGGCTCGCCGGAACGCTATGGCATTCAACACTGAGATCTGTGCTGACGTCACCCGAAACCTACGGAAAACCGGACCTTGGCCATGGTGCCAAGGTCAACGTCGAGTACGTTTCCGCCAATCCGACCGGCCCCATGCATGTCGGTCACACGCGCGGTGCGGTCTTCGGCGATGCGCTGGCCGCTTTGCTCGAGTTTTGCGGCTATGTCGTCACGCGCGAATATTACATCAACGACGCCGGTGCGCAGATCGGCACGCTCGCCCGTTCGGCATTGTTGCGCTATCGCGAGGCGCTCGGCGAAGATATCGGCACAATCCCCGCAGGCCTTTATCCCGGCGACTACCTCGTCCCGGTCGGAAAGGCGCTTGCAGCGCAATTCGGCAATCAGCTTAAAAGCATGCCGGAATCCGAGGCCATCGAGACAATCAAGCCGATCGTGCTTGAAGCCATGATGGATCTCATTCGCTCGGACCTCAAAGAACTCGGGGTTGTGCACGAGACCTTCTTTTCCGAACAGCAGCTGCACGGCGAAAATGGCAAGATCGCCGAAACCCTGAACTGGTTGCGGGAGGAGGGGCTCGTCTACCAGGGCAAGCTTGAGCCACCCAAGGGCAAGGCGCCCGAGGACTGGGAAGATCGCGAACAGACCCTGTTTCGCGCGACCCAATTTGGTGACGACACCGACCGGCCGCTGGTTAAATCCGATGGCACCTACGCCTATTTTGCCGCTGACATCGCCTATCATCGCGACAAGTATCTGCGCGGCTTCAACGATCAGATCATTGTTCTGGGCGCCGATCATGCCGGCTACGTCAAACGCCTGCAGGCGGCGGTGAAAGCAATTTCCCACGGCGAAGCAGAGATTGACGTCAAGATCTGCCAACTTGTGCGGCTGATGCGCGATGGCCAACCGGTCAAGATGTCGAAGCGGTCAGGCGAACTGGTGACTCTCGCCGACGTCGTTGAAGAAGTGGGGCGCGACGCAACGCGTTTCCTGCTGCTCATGCGTCGCAACGATGCCGCCATGGATTTCGATTTCGCTCGCGTCGTCGAACAGACCCGCGACAACCCGGTCTTTTACGTTCAGTACGCCCATGCCCGGGCCTGCTCGGTGCTACGCAACGCGGCGAACGACCTGCCGAACCTCGATTTTTCAGATGCGGCTTTGGCCGTTTCGGATCTGTCGCTTTTGTCGACCCCCGATGATCTTGAGGTCATCAAGGCGATCGCCGAATGGCCGCGCCAGGTTGTGCTCGCCGCCCGTGCGCACGAACCGCACCGGATCGCCAACCATCTTCACGATCTTGCCGGCAAGTTCCATGCCTTCTGGAGCAAGGGGAACCAGGACGCCCAATTACGCTTTGTTAACCACGCCGACAACAAACTGACCCTGGCACGAGTCGCAATGGCGGCCGCCATGCGCAATGTGCTGGGCTCCGGACTGAGCCTGTTGGGTGTCTCCGCCCCGGAACACCTAACATAATTAGGGCACATTGGCGTGCTTGTTGGGCTTAACCGAATGGCGGTTTTGACAGTCCGGAAAAAGTGAGGAATTCTG
The DNA here is from genome assembly GCA_020638095.1 of Hyphomicrobiaceae bacterium. Classification (GTDB taxonomy): domain Bacteria; phylum Pseudomonadota; class Alphaproteobacteria; order Rhizobiales; family Devosiaceae; genus JACKJF01. Next base: position 258,004 of record JACKJF010000004.1, read on the forward strand.
GGGTATGGAGAACGACAAGCCATCCAACCCAAGTTCGGACAAGTCTGGCGGAGACCTGATCGAGGAAATGGCGCGGCTGATGGCCCGGGATGCATCCGGATCGCGGCCTGATCCCGGCATGTCTGCCAACGACGATGCCCAGTCGTCGTGGCGTCCGCAACCGCGAACCGCGGCGCCTGCCATAGCGCTGGAACCACGCCCCTCGAGTTCACAAATGACACCACCGCCCGCCAACCTGCGCGCTGAGTCCGATGCTCCGCGCCGCGAACCGACATTTGCGCAGGAAGAGTCCGCGCCAAGCTGGATGCCGCGCCCGCTCAAGCCTGCTGCAGCTGAAACCCAGCCCGTCGACGTGCCGCGCATGGAGATGCCCGAACCGCGTCGCGAAGAGCCCATGCCGCGAATCGAAGTGCCCGCGCCGCAGATGGAAGCACCCCGGATGCAGCCACGGCCCGCCGGACCGACCACCCCGCTTTCGTCCGAGGCGCCACGCGAAACTCCGCGGCCCCCGGAAGCTTCCGCCCAGCAGTCGTCGCGTTTTGAATTCGATTTCGGGTTTGATCGCTCGGCCGCTCCGGCCCCGAAGCCGCAGCCGGAACCGCAACCGCAACAGTCGTCATGGGCACCCTCAACGCCGGCTCCCGCACGCCGGGAACCTCAGGTTCCCGCCCCGCCACCGCCCGCGCCGCGCGTCGCCCCTCCGTCTCCAGCGCCGGCATCGATGCAGGCCGAAGAAGACGATCCGATCGCCGAACTGATCCGCGCGCAGCTTGCCACCCCGGCCGCGAGCACGCCACGGCCGGCGCCAGCGCCGGAGCCGCAGGCACCAATGGCCGCGCCGGCAGCACCCCAACCCGAAACCCCGCAGCAGGACCGCTTCTCGGTTTCGCCGGTGTTCGGTCTTGGCGGCAAGGTTGCTCCGCGCCAAGCCAAATCGACCTCCGGGTCCGCTGCGCTCGATGAAATTGAAAATCTGATCGGCAATGCCGTTCGGCTCGATGGTCATGACACGAGCGCCCGCGACGCCGTCGAGGGGCCGCGTCCCGCTGCCCCCATGCCGAACGCTCAACAGCCGCAGCGCCCCATGGCGCAACCTGCCGCGCCTCAACCCGCCGCACGCCAGGCTCCACGCCCCGCACCACGGCCTGCCGCGATTGAAATCGAAGACAATGTGGCTGCCGCCGAGGCGGCCATCCACGCCGCAATGCAGGACGATACCGGCGACGCCTCAGGCCTTCTTCGCGACAATTACGGCGACGACGGCGAGCCGGTTCTGGCCGAGGGCCGTGCACGGGTCCAGCGTGGCGGATCCCTGCGCCGCTGGCTGGTGCCGGTCGCGGCGCTGGCGCTTCTTGGTGTCGTGGTCTATGGCGTCTATGCCTTCCTGACCGGCGGATTTGGCACGCCTTCGGGCGAAGCTCCGCTTATTTCCGCCAGCAACGATCCAAGCAAGGCCGCGCCAGAACCCGGCAGCAACCAGAGCGCCGATCAGTCTGTGGTTCTTGATGGCCAGAGTGGCGATGCGACCGACGAACGGCTCGTGTCGCGCGACCAGAGCCAGGAAAATGCCGATCCGATCCGGCAGATCATCACGGCCGAAACCGACGAAAATGGCCTGGCCAATCGCAAGGTCCGCACCGTTACCGTGCGCCCGGATGGCACGATCATTCAGGGCGATGACCAGGTGGCCGGCACCGAAGAACTCGGGGTCGATCGGCCGAACGTGCCGGCGCTTCCCGAAGGGGCCGTCGACAGCGATCTCGCCAACACGACGGTCGCCTCGCTGACCAACGACGCGGCAGCTGCCAGCACGACGGAAACGGTTGTAGCTGCGGCCAACCTTGTCGACGTCAATGGATCGAGCGTGCCCTATCCGGCGCCTCGCATCGCCGATCGGGAGGCTCGGCTCGCCGCCGCGACGCCGGCAACGCCGATTGCCACCGAGCCGGTCGACACTGGTGCAGTTGATCTCGTCGGCAACACGCCGGCCCAACCCACTGTGACTCAACCCGTGGCAGCGGCAACGCTCGCGGCCGGCGCATGGGTGCAACTGGCCTCGCAACGGTCGCAAGGGGCGGCCGAGGACACTGCGGCGGTGCTGACACGCCAGTTCGGCTCGCTGTTCAATGGCCAGCAGTTGCAGATCCAGAAGGCCGATCTTGGCGATCGTGGTACTTTCTACCGCATCATGCTGCCTGCCTCGTCGCTGACCGATGCCACCAACATCTGCACACGCATCCAGTCCGCCGGGGGCAACTGTTTCCCCAGAAACAACTGATCGGGGCGCACTTTCTCGGGCCTTTTGCTTGACCGCCTGCCTAGCGAGGTGAAAATGACCTTCAGAGGCAGAGTGCGGGCAATTTGACGGCGACGGGACAGCAGGACTGGTTCGATGCGGCGGAGGACGAGCGCTCCGACGATGAGGTTCTGCGCGTTGACGTGGATGGATTCGAGGGTCCCCTGGATCTGCTGCTCGATCTTGCCCGCCGGCAGAAAGTCGACCTCGCGCAGGTCTCGATCCTGGCCCTGGCGGAACAATATCTCGCCTTCATCGAAACCGTTCGCCGCAAGCGGATCGAAATTGCCGCCGACTACCTCGTCATGGCCGCGTGGCTCGCTTACCTCAAGTCGCGCCTGATGGTGCCCCAGGCTTCCGACGACGAAGAACCGTCCGGCGAAATGATGGCGGCCCTCCTGCAGTTTCGCCTGAAACGGCTCGAGGCCATGCGCCACGCAGCAGCCCGACTGACGGCCCGTCCGCAACTGGGGACCGATATATTCGCCCGTGGCGCGCCCGAACCAGTGCTGGTCGAACGGGCCAACCGCTGGCAGGTCACGCTTTACGATCTCCTGCGCGCCTACGGCGACATTCGCGAACGAACGATCCCGGTCGACTATTTCCCGGCCAAGCGAACCGTTTGGGGCCTTCAGGACGCACGCGAAATTCTTGAGCGGCTGGTGGGCCATACCGGCGAGTGGATGGCGCTCGATTCCTACCTGGCCGACTATCTGGTCTCGCCCGAGGAGCGGGCAACCGTGCTTGCCTCAAGCTTTTCGGCGACGCTCGAACTCGTGCGGGAAGGGCACCTGGAAGTGCGTCAGTCTTTGACCTTTGGCCCTTTGATGCTAAGGCGGCGCACGGACCGCAACAACTGATCGCCGGCCATGACCGAAGAGGAAAATCAGACGGATCGCTCGGAAATCGCGGCACGCAATCTGCGCGTGCTCGAGGCGCTGCTTTTTGCCTCGGCGACCCCTCTGACGCCGGCGGAACTGGCGCCCTATCTGCCCGAGGAAACCGACGTTTCCGGCGCTCTCGCAACGCTTCAGGGCCTTTATGCGGGCAGGGGCGTGTCGCTCGTCAAGCGGGGCGAAGGCTGGGCCTTCCGTACGGCTGAAGACCTCAACTTTCTGTTGCGCCGCGACGAAGTGATCGAGCGGCCGCTGACGCGGGCCGCCCTCGAGACACTCGCCATCATTGCCTACCATCAGCCCGTCACCCGTGCCGAGATCGAAGAAATTCGCGGCGTCAGCAGCGACAAGGGCACCCTGGACCGGCTCATGGAGGCCAACTGGATCCGCATGCGGGGCCGGCGCCGCACGCCCGGCCGGCCGGTGACCTACGGCACGACCGATGCCTTTCTTGACCAGTTCGGCCTTGAGGGACTGGCGGACCTTCCGGGTCTTGAGGAACTCAAGGGTGCCGGGCTGCTTTCTGGCCGGCTCCCGCCCGATCTCCAGATTCCCTTGCCGTTCGATGGTGCCCTGCGCGACGACGAGGACCCGCTTGACGGCGATGAGGACGAGGACGACATGGACGACCTCGGCGTTTCCGGCGACCAATGAGCGACCTCCTTCCGCAAAAAAAGCGGCCCTCGTCGCCGGATCAGCCATGGGGCGCGCGTGGTACCGCAAGTGTGAGTTTTGCCTCGGCGCTGGTTTTCCGCGACGTCACCGTGCGCATCGACGGCCATCTCATTCTCGACCAGCTGAGTTTCGATCTGCGCCCCGGCGAAGTCGTCTGCCTGCTCGGTGAAAGCGGCTCTGGCAAATCGACCGTTCTGCGGGTCGCGGCGGGTCTTCAATCGGTCAGCGGCGGCGAAGTCAGGGTCAATGACGTTCTGATGTCTGCTCCCGGCATTCACATGCCGCCGCAAAAGCGCGGCGTCGGCCTGATGTTTCAGGATTTTGCCCTGTTTCCGCACATGACCTTGCTGCAGAACACCATGTTCGGGCTTGCCGACCTTCCGAAAAAAGATGCGATCCAGCGCGCCGTGGCGGCGCTGGCGCGCGTGGGTCTCGACCACCGGCAAAACGACTACCCGCACACCCTGTCGGGCGGCCAACAGCAGCGCCTCGCGCTGGCGCGATCGATTGCTCCGCGTCCGGGTATTCTGATGCTCGATGAACCCTTTTCGAGCCTGGATGCCCGCCTGCGCGAGACGGTCCGGTCCGAGGCCCTGGCGATATTGCGCGAGACCCGCGCGACGACCCTGATCGTCACCCACGACCCGGAGGAAGCAATGGTTCTTGCCGACCGGATCGCATTGTTGCGTGACGGCAGGATTATCCAGATCGACGATGGCGCGCGGCTCTATGAGTCCCCGGTCGATCTCGGCGCGGCAAGGTTCCTGTCGCCCTTGGCCGAAATTGCAGCGACGGTGCACAACCAGAAGGCAGAGACACCGCTTGGAATCGTCAATGCGCCCGGCCGGCCCGACGGGGCGGAAGTCATTGTCGCCATTCGCCCAACGGGTGCCCTGACGCTGTCGCACGGCGCTGGCGGTGTGCCGGGCCGGGTGGTGGCCAAGCGTGAAGCTCTCGGCACCGACCTTCTCGAAGTCGCGGTCGCCGGCATCGACACGCCCATCCACTTGCGCCGGCCATCCGACCCCAATCTCGGGCGCGGAAATGACGTTTCGCTCGGACTAAACGCCGAACACGTTCTTGTTTTTGACCCAATTTGACAATAACTGTGGGGCCTGACTAAGCCGGGCCGAATGACGGCCCGAAGCGGAGGTGCGTAATGAATCCGGGTTTTTGGGGTATCGTGGTGATCGTGGTTGCGGTCATCGTACTGTTCGGACGCGGCAAGGTCGCGGGAATGATGGGCGAGTTCGGCGCCGGCATCAAAGCCTTTCAGCGTGGCATGAAGGACGAAGAACAGTCTCAGATTTCCGAGCAAAAAGACAAAAACACCACCGACGCCTGATCGGCATCGCCTGGGAGTGATGCGATGCTGAGCATCGGCTGGTCCGAAATGCTGGTCATCGCGGCGGTCGCCCTGATCGTCGTGGGGCCGAAGGATTTGCCCGGCATGCTGCGCCAGCTGGGGCGCATGATGGGCACCGTGCGCCGCATGGGCAACGAGTTCCGGGCCGAGATCAACAAAGCCGTCGCCGTCGATGAAATCACCGATATCCGGAAGTCGATCAGCCAGCCGCTCCTGAACGCGCGACAGGACATTGAACGCGAATTCAATCGCATTGGCCGCGACGGCAAGGTCGAGCCCACGGGCAAGATTGTGCCAAAGGACCCGAAATCGGAGTCCGTTTACGACGAGATCACCGCGGCCATCGCGCCACCGGGAAAGTTGAACGGCTCGACGCCATCAATTGCGGCCGAAGCCGCTCCGCCTGCCGAATCCAAACCCGCGAAAAAGCCGTCCGCGCGCCGCACGTCGTCCAAGACCGCGCCCGCCGCGAAACCGGTCGAGACCGCCAAAGCCGCTAGCGAAAAGAAGCCCTCCAGCAGAAGTGTTGCGACGCCCAAAGCCAGCAAGTCGCCGTCAGCGAAGCCAACCTCCAGCAAGTCCGCCGCGCCGAAAGCTGCGGCGGCTGAGCCGAAAACGCCCGCCGCCCGCAAAAGTGCAGCGGCTCGCAAATCACCGGCGGCTGAAGATCCCGCAAAGGCCGGGCAATGAACGACGCCAAACAGATCGATGACAAAAGCGGCGCGCCCGCCGACGAGCTTGCGGGCACCGAGGCGACCCTTATCGAACATCTGACCGAGCTGCGCCGGCGCCTGATCTATTCGGTGATCGCTATTGCCGTGCTGTTCGTCTTCTGTTTTCTGATTTCGGACTGGCTGTTCGATTTTCTGCTTCAGCCATTTGAATGGGCTGCCGGCGATATCGGCGACGTCAAGCTCATCTACACGGCCCCGCAGGAATTCTTCTTCACCAAGCTCACGCTGTCGCTTTTCGGCGCGATATTCCTCGCCTTTCCGGTGGTTGCCTCGCAGATCTACGCCTTCGTCGCCCCTGGTCTCTACAAGCGTGAACGCAAGGCATTCTTGCCGTACCTGATTGCGACACCGGTCTTTTTCGTCATCGGTGCGGCGGTGATGTTTTATGGCGTGATGCCGCTGGCTTTGAGATTTTTCATGTCGATGCAGGGCGGCGGCGGCGAAAGCGCCACAATTGAAATGCTGCCGCGCGTCAGCGAATATCTCAGCCTCATCATGACCCTGGTTCTGGCCTTCGGCATCTGCTTCCAGCTGCCGGTAGTTCTGACGCTGCTGGCGCGCATAGAGCTGATTTCGTCTGACAACCTCAAGAGCTGGCGCAAGTACGCCATCGTTCTTGTCCTGACCGCAGCCGCATTTCTCACCCCGCCGGATCCGATTTCGCAACTGGGGCTTGCTCTGCCCATGCTCCTCCTCTACGAACTCTCCATCCTTTCGGTGCGTTGGGTAGAGCGGTCTCGCAAGCCGGTTCCTGAAACCGCACCTTCCGAATAGGACAATCGTCCATCCTTTGCGGGGACCGGCCGGAGCGCCGGGCACATCAATGTTCGACATCAAATGGATTCGCGCCAACGCCGAGCTGTTCGATAGCAGCCTGAAGCGCCGGGGCCAGCCGCCCGCGTCTGCCGATCTCATCGCGCTCGACGACGCCCGCAAGGCCAAGGTGACGGCCATGAACGAGGCCCAGGAGAAGCGCAATGCGCTCTCCAAACAGATCGGACAGGCCAAGGCTGCGGGTGACAATGCTCGCGCCGAATCTATCATGGCGGAAGTCGGGGCACTAAAGTCGGCGGTGCAGGAATTCGAGGAAGCCGAACGCACCCTGACCGACGAACTCAACACGAAGCTGTCGTTTCTCCCGAACCTCCTGCATCCTGAGGTGCCCGACGGGACGAGCGAAAACGAAAATGTCACGATCAGGACCCACCTTGAACCGAAGACCTTCTCGTTCAAACCCAAAGAGCACTACGAGATCGGCGAGACACTCGGACTGATGGACTTCGAAGCCGCGGCCCGAATCGCCGGATCGCGATTCGTCGTGTTGCGCGGGCAGATGGCCCGTCTCGAACGTGCGCTCGGCCAGTTCATGCTCGATCTGCACACGCGCGAGCACGGCTTCACCGAAGTGTCGGCGCCGCTGCTCGTCCGCTCGGAGGCCCTGTTCGGCACCGGACAGCTACCAAAGTTTTCGGAAGAAGCCTTTGAAACGACGGACGGGCGCTGGCTGATCCCGACCTCCGAGGTTTCCCTCACCAATCTGGTGCGCGAACAGATTCTCTCAGGCGAGGACCTGCCGCTTCGTTTCACCTCCCTCACGCCGTGCTTCCGCTCCGAGGCCGGTTCGGCCGGCCGTGACACACGTGGCATGCTGCGCCAGCATCAGTTTGCCAAGGTCGAGATGGTGGTCGTCACCACGCCCGACCGGTCAGAGGAAGAACAGCACCACATGCTCGGCTGCGCGGAAGCGGTTCTCAGGAAACTCGAAATTCCCTATCGCGTCGTGGCCCTGTGCAGTGGCGACATGGGTGCATCCATGCAGCGCACCTACGATATCGAAGCCTGGCTGCCGGGCCAGAACGCCTATCGCGAGATCTCTTCGGTCTCCATGGCCGGCGATTTCCAGGCGCGCCGCATGAACACGCGGTACCGCAACGGCGAGGGCAAACTCGACTTTGTCCACACGCTGAACGGATCTGGCATTGCTGTTGGCCGCGCGCTCATCGCGCTCGTTGAAAACTACCAGAACGAGGATGGCTCCGTAACGATTCCGGAGGCGTTGCGGCCCTTCATGGGCGGCCTGGAGCGCATCGGATAGTCCATGCACGCCAATCCCCGCATTCTTCTGACCAACGACGACGGCATCGACGCCGAAGGCATCAAGGTTCTTGAACGCGTCGCCCGGCATCTCAGCGACGATGTCTGGATCGTTGCACCCGCTGCCAACCAGAGCGGGGCGGGACACCGCTTCACGCTTGGCCACGAGCTTTCCGCAGAACAGCGCGACGAACGCACGTTTGCCGTGACCGGAACGCCGGCCGACTGCGCCGTCGTCGGCTGCACCCACTTTGCCGCAGACCGCAAGGTCGACATCGTCCTCTCCGGCATCAATCACGGCCAGAATCTCGGCGACATCATTCATTGTTCCGGCACGGCGGCCGGTGCGCGGGAAGGGGCCTTGCAGGGCGCCATCGGCATCGCCCTCAGTCAGGCGGTCGATTACGAAAACGAACTTCCCATCGATTTCGCGGTCTCCGAAGCGCACGCGCTCGAAACCATTCGGTCCATTCTGGCGTTTGCCACACCGGGCGACGTCTATTTCAACGTCAACTTCCCGTTCGGGTCTGCCGACACCGCGACCGGGCCCCGGGTCGTTCCGCACGAACGGTTCTCCCGCTCACTCTTCAAGCACTATCCGAGCCGCAACGGCGGCAAGTTCTACATCACCATTCCCGACCCACCGGGCCGGGTGTCAGAGGCGGCCGATTTTCACGCCCTGACCTATGACCGGGCCATTACGGTCACGCCCTTGTCCCTTCGCCAATACGACGAAGACGCCATCGCGGAACTCAGCCGGCACCTCGCCAACAGCTAGGCATCTTTGCACACCACCTATGGTGAACGCCGGGTTTCCGGCGTTTTGCAGCTTTTATTGGCCTTAAGCTGACATTTACCAAGATCGGCTAGTCTCGGGAGCAGTGTTGTATTGAGTACGAGTAGTCCCATGAGTAACCGTTTGCGCATACGCGGAGCGCACCTCGTCCCCAAGGTGACAGCCACTCTGCTGGTTGCAGCGTCTTTGGCCGGTTGTTCGGGCCTGGGACTGGGTGGAAACAGCAGCAATGCGCCGCTTTTCACCGGATCCACGCAATCCGCAAGTCCCGGCGATCTCAACCAGGCCATGCCCGGCCAGCTCTCCAATTCAAGCGACATGAACGGCCGTTATCTGCCGCCCGCCGACGTCGGGCCGGGCAGTTCCGACCCAATGATGACGGGTTCAATCGAGCCGGCCCAGCCACTCTCGATGATGAACGGGCCCTCGCAATCCGTCGTCAGCCAGCCATTGCCTACCTTGCCCCAGACGCAAACTCCCGGGAACCAGCCAGCCATGCAAGCGCACCAGAACGTTACGCCCCTGTTCCAGAACAATCCCACGCCGACAACGCCCGCAGGCACGCAGCAGCGCAATCTCAGCGTCGTTCCGGAAAATGCCTTCCAGCACACGATCGAACGCGGAGAATCGCTGTTCGCCATCGCCCGCCGCTACGGCGTGACGACCCAGCAGATCATCGACGCGAACAACCTTGATGCGCCGGACCAGATTTTTGTCGGCCAGAAGCTGATCATTCCGGGACGGCCTGACCTCCTCGCTGCCCGCGCCGTCCAGACGCCCGCGCCGCAGCAGACGACCGACAACACCACGACAGGCGCAATCACGCCGCAGGCGACAGTTCGCACGGTTCAGTCGGTTCCGGTCACGCCGACCGCGACACCCCAGGCTCAACCTGCTCCTGTCCAGCAGGTCGCCAACACAACGCCCGCCGCCCCGGTTCAGAGCTTCCGCTGGCCAGTGCAGGGCAGGGTGATCGTCAACTTCGAGGATTCCCGCGAAACCGGCATCAATATCGAGGCGCCCGAGGGTGCATCTGTCCGGTCCGCCGAGGCTGGCACCGTGATCTATGTGGGTAACGGCATCGAAGGCTACGGCAATCTCGTCCTCGTCCGGCACGCCAACGGCTACGTTACGGCCTACGCGCACCTCAAGACGATCAATGTCGCAAAAGACGACATCGTCTCCCGCGGCGATACGCTCGGCACCGTCGGCATGTCCGGATCGGTGAGCCGTCCCCAGCTCCACTTCGAACTGCGCCAGGGCGCAACGCCGATCGACCCAATGCCGTTGCTCGCCAGCTGAAAATACTGACGACGACCCATGCCGAAACCCGGTGCCCAAGGGCGCCGGGTTTTGTTTTTGCATGGGGCGATTGCAGGACAGGTGCCGAGCGAAAATCCTGCGGCTAAATCGAAATGCCGTGTTCGCCGGCCAGTTGACGGACGAACTGGATGGCCACACGGCCCGAGCGGCCGCCTCGCAGCTGCGCCCATTCGACGGCACGCTTTCGCCAGTCGGCCTCGCTGACCGGTATGGCATAGTGGCGGACATAACCTTCAATCATCGCGAAGAACGTGTCCTGGTCGCAATTGTGGAAGCCCAGCCACAGCCCGAAACGGTCAGAAAGCGAGACTTTCTCGTCGATCGCTTCGCCAGGATTGACCGCCGTAGCCTGCTCGTTCTCGATCATGTTGCGCGGCAGCAGGTGCCGGCGGTTCGAGGTTGCATAAAACAGGACGTTTGCCGGCCGGCCTTCGAGACCACCGTCAAGCACGGACTTCAGGCTCTTGTAGCTTGAATCTTGCTCGGAAAAGCTAAGATCGTCGCAAAAGAGGATGAAGCGTTCTGGCCGCCCGGCGAGCCCGCGCAGCAAAACGGGAAGGCTTTCAATGTCCTCGCGATGGATTTCGATCAGGACAAGGCGCGGGTCGCTGGGCTGGGCTTTTTCGATGATTTCGGCATGGACCGCCTTGACCAGCGAACTCTTGCCCATGCCCTTGGCGCCCCAGAGCAGCACATTGTTGGCAGCGTGACCTTTGGCGAACTGCTCCGTGTTGACGAACAGTTGGTCGCGAAGCCGCGCAATGCCCTGGAGCAGGTCAAGCGGCACGCGGTTGATCTTCGTTACGGGCCGGAGGGCGCCGCGCGCCATGTCCCACACATAGGCATGGGCGGCACCGATCTCGATCTCGGCTTCGCCGGGATCGCCGTTGAGCCGGGCAAGCTGTCCTGAAATTTCAACAAGAACAGATTTTATTGCAGCAAGTTGCTCGTGTTTTTTCATCAAAATTCTTACCCTTGGGCGGAGCATTTTGCCCAAATCCCGCGCGGAAACGACCGGAACGTCAAAACCGGCAATCTGGCGAGCGCTAGCCCAAATGGGCGGCAAATGCGCTGCGGGCCTTCCTTCCGGCGCTTTGCGGGCCTATATGCGCGACACACATTCGGTTTGACAAGCCGCGTCATGCTTTGGCATTGAGCGGGGCCAAAAGGAGTCCTTCCATGTTCATTACCCCCGCCTATGCGCAAACCGGCGCGCAAGCCGTCGGTGCCGGCGATATCATCATGCAGTTTTTCCCGATCGTTCTTCTGATCGTGATTTTCTGGTTCTTCATTTTCCGGCCGCAGCAGAAGCGGGCCAAGGAACACCAGAATATGCTCGCCAATGTGCGCCGCGGCGACACGATCGTGACCACCGGCGGCATCGTCGGAAAGGTTGCCAAGGTGATCGAGGACGGCGACCTCGAGGTCGAAATCGCCCAGGGGGTCAAGGTCAAGGTGGTCAAGACCATGATCGCGGACGTCCGCTCCAAGCCCGAGCCCGTCAACGACAACGCGAAATAGTCCGCCGGCGGGCCATGCCTCACAGGCAGGGCCCTCGCGACCATCTGAGATCGTCATGCAAAATTCCTCGCCGTTCCGCACTGTCCTGATCTTTCTGATCGCGCTTGCGGGCATCCTCTTCACCCTGCCGAACTTCCTCGACAGGGATGGGCTTAAAGCGTGGCCCGACTGGCTGCCGAAGCAGCAACTGGTCCTCGGTCTCGACCTGCAGGGTGGCTCGCACCTTTTGATGCAGGTCGACAAACAGAGCGTCATCGACGAGCGGCTCAAGGAATTGCGGCGTGACATCCGCCAAATTCTCGCCAACGACAAGGGCATCGCCCACTTCATCGACACGAACGGGCAGACGCTCACCATCCGCCTGTCCGACCCGACCCAGGCCCAGACGGCGTTTGACGCCCTGCAGTCGCTGAAGGCGAATGTCACCAACTCGATCTTCTCGGTCGGCGGCGTGGCGGAAACCGATCTGACACTCAACCCCGACAATACGATCACGTTCGCTTTGACCGACGCCGGCATCGAGGCGCGCATGTCGAACCTCGTGTCGCAGTCGATTGAAGTGATCCGCAAACGTATTGACGAACTCGGCACGACCGAGCCTACCATCCAGCGGCAGGGTTCGGACCGCGTGCTGGTTCAGGTTCCGGGTTTCAACGATTCCCAGCGGCTGAAAGACCTCATTTCCAAGACGGCGCGTCTGACTTTCCATCTGGTCGTGCCCAATATGTCCGCCGCTCAGGCGCGGGCGCAGGGACTGCCCGCGGGCACGATCATTTTGCCCAGCACGACCGGCGGTGAAGAACTCATCTATGAAGACGTCTCGCTTGGCGGCGAGTCCCTGGTCGATGCCCAGCCCGGCTTCGACTCCCGCACCTCGCAGCCAATCGTCACTTTCCGTTTTGACACGCGCGGCGCCATCACCTTCGGCGAAATCACCAGCGCCAATGTCGGCCAGCGTTTCGCCATCGTCCTTGACGGTCAGGTGATTACCGCTCCGGTGATCCAGTCACCGATCACGGGCGGTTCCGGGCAGATCGAGGGCAGCTTCACCCCGCAGAGCGCCAATGACCTCGCAGTATTGCTCCGTGCGGGTGCGCTGCCGGCCACGCTCGACATCATCGAAGAGCGGTCCGTCGGTCCCTCCCTTGGTGCGGATTCGGTCCGGGCCGGTGTGCTTGCCGGCATTGTCGGCGCCGCGCTCGTTGTCGTCTACATGCTGGTCGCCTATGGCCTCTTCGGCATATTCGCCAACATTGCGCTCGTCATCAACGTGCTGCTGATCATCGGCACACTTTCCATCCTCGGCTCGACCCTGACCCTTCCGGGCATTGCCGGTATCGTTCTGACCATCGGCATGGCGGTTGATGCCAACGTGCTGATCTTTGAACGCATGCGTGAGGAATTTGCCGCCGGACGGTCGCCATTCCAGGCCATCCATTCCGGCTTCAGCCGCGCCATGGGCACTATTCTCGACGCCAACATCACCACGCTGATCGCCGCCGTCGTGCTGTTCTATCTCGGCTCTGGCCCGGTTCAGGGCTTCGCGGTGACGCTGGCCATTGGTATCGTGACGACGCTGTTCACCGCCTATCTCGTCACCCAGACGATCGTGAACGCTTGGTTTGCCTTGCGGCGGCCGAAACAGCTCAAGATTCAGTTCATTCGCCTTATCCCGGACGAAACGCGCATCCCGTTCATGAAATGGCGCATGGCGGCCTTCTCGTTCACCGCCATCATGATTCTCGGATCGATCGGACTGCTCGTGTTCCAGGGGCTCAACCTTGGTATCGACTTCAAGGGCGGATCGGCCATCGAAGTTCAATCAAAGGACGGGCCAGCCGATATCGGGGCGCTGCGCAGCACGCTCGGCGAACTCGGGCTCGGCGACGTCCAGATCCAGGGCTTCGGTACGCCTGAAGATGTTCTCATCCGGGTCGAAACCCAGCCGGGTCCAGACACAGCCCAGCAAGAGGCAGTTGACAAGGTCACCCAGGCCATTTCCGCCAATTACGAGGTCCGCCGCACCGAAGTCGTCGGACCGACCGTTTCGGGCGAGCTTGTGACTTCCGGCGTGATCGGCATTCTGGTCGCGATGGTCGGCATCCTTTTCTACGTCTGGTTCCGCTTCGAATGGCAATATGCCGTCGGCGCCATTATCGCGACGACCCACGACGTGATCGCCACGATTGGCCTCTTCGCCCTGATGGGTTTTGAGTTCAATCTGACGTCCATCGCCGCCATTCTGACCATCGTTGGCTACTCGCTCAACGACACGGTCGTCGTCTATGACCGTGTGCGTGAAAACCTCAGAAAATACCGGACGATGCCGATTCCCGATCTGATCGACCTTTCGGTCAATTCGATGTTGACCCGCACGCTGAATACGTCGGCCACAACGCTGCTTGCATTGTTGGCTCTCGTGTTCTTCGGTGGCGAAGTCATCCACGGCTTCACCATATCCATGAGCTGGGGCATTCTGGTCGGCACCTATTCGTCCGTATTCGTCGCCGCGCCGATCCTGATCTATTTCGGTCTCAAGACGCGTCAGGACGCCGGCAAGGAAGAAAAGCCCGAAAAGCAACCGCGCCGCAGCGACGGCGCCGCCGTCTAGCGGACCAAAAGAGGGCCATGGGCGCGGCTGGCTTTTATCCCTACCAGGCTCCGATCGATGCCTACGGCAATGGCGGCTTTCGTTTTGCCGGCATGTCGCATCGGGGTTCGCTTCTTTGCCTGCCGACCGGCATGCATGCTTGGACTGCTCTGAGCGCTGGCGAAGTCACCATCGACGCCCTCAGGCCCGTTTTCGATGCCGCAGACCAGGTCGACGTGCTCCTCATCGGCATGGGGAACACGGGCGCAAGTCTTTCGGCCGATGTCCGTGACGCGTTGCGATCCGCAGCCATCATCGCGGAAGCGACGGACACCGGCGGCGCCATCCGCACCTACAACATCCTCCTCGGTGAGCGGCGGGCGGTTGGCGCGGCGCTGATCGCCGTCGAGCGGGCGTCACGCGCATGAGCCAGTCCGCGGCCCATGTGTCCGACTTTCTCAAAAAGAACGACCGTGACCGCTATTTCGCGTCCCTGTTTCTCAGCGACGAGGTCCGGTCTGATGTGCAGGCCCTCTACGCGTTTGCCGCAGACATAAGTCAGGTGAGGGCGCGCGTCAGCGAACCAGCACCCGGTGAAATTCGCCTGCAATGGTGGAACGATCTTCTGGAAGGCACCGAACATGGTGCAGCCATGGCCAATCCGCTGGCCGAGGCGCTGCTCGCAGCGGTCGACCGGTACGATCTGCCAATAACACCGCTTCGCCGCCTGATCGCGGCCCACCGCTTTGATCTCTACGACGATCCGATGCCCGACATCAACGCGTTCGAGGGATATGCAGGCGAAACCAGTTCGATCCTTTACCAATTTGCCTGCCTTATGGTGAACCGGGGCAACGATCCAGGAACCGCGGACGCCGCCGGCCACATGGGCGTTGCCCATGCACTCGTGGACCAGCTTTACGCCATGCCGATTTCCGCCGGCCGCGGACAGATCGTTTTGCCCTGGCGCCTGTTTGAAGAGAGGGGCGCGACGCAGGCCGATTATCTTTCCGGCAAAGCCAGCGAGGCCATTGTCGCCGCTACCACCGAACTTCGCGCCGTGGCGCGCCAACACCTTGTCGCAGCGCGTGCCGCCCTTTCGGGGCTTTCACCACAAATTCGCCGCGTCTTTGTTCATTCTGTCGTGCTCGAAACGCGCCTGGCCGCGCTCGAGCTTCACGCCGCCCTGCCATTTGTGCCGCCGCGGGACGAAGCGGACTGGCGGCGGCTGGCCCGCATGATGTGGTGGAGCCTCGGCAGGGGACGGAAGGACTGAATGGACGTATTGATCAGGCTTCTTGGTGCCGATGTCGGCCGGGTTCTGGCCAGATTTCCGACCGCCATCACGTCCGCCGCGGCACTGACCATTGTCGCCATATTCGTTTCGCAGGGTTGGTTGCCCGACACCGATGAAACTTTGTTCCGGGTAAGCCTTGGTCTGTTCGGCTTCACAATCTATGCGGTTGCGGGTCAGCTGTTTCGCGAATCCCGTCCCGAAGGCGATCTGGGCGGAAAGGCGGTTGCCTATGCGCTGCCAGCTATCGTGTTCTTTGCGCCGTTCGTTACCGGCCATCAGTGGCTCGTTCCCGAAATGCTGCCGCTCGTCGGCATTTTCTGGCTATCGGTCGCGGCCTTCGTTTCGCCACAGCCTCGCCTCGACAAAGCGGAGGTGCAGGCGCGATTCTGGTGGCTCAATCATCGCGCGGTCACAACCGGCGCGATCGCCCTGATCGGGCTGGGCCTGATTCTTCTCGGGCTGCTTGCCATCGAGCGCAGCCTCGCCCTGTTGTTCGGGCTGGAACTCTCACGCTTCATCTACGGTTTTCTGGTGCCGCTCGCCGGCCTTTTTCTCGTGCCGGTCTACTGGTTCGCGACCATTCCGCGCCTCGATGAGTTCAATTCCGACTATCTCGAAAAGCCGGATTTTCTTTCTCGGGCGGTCGGATTTCTCGGCCAGTTCGTCTTGTCGCCGCTGCTTCTTGCCTATGCGTTGATCCTTTTGGCCTACGCGGTCCAGATCGTCGTGACCTGGCAACTGCCGCAGGGCGTCCTCGGCTGGATGGTTCTGGCCTTCACCATAACGGGCGCCGCCAACTGGCTGGTGCTCTACCCCAAATTCATGGACGAGCGCCGCTTCGTGCGTGTCTTCAAGTCGGTCTGGTTCTGGCTGACCCTGTTGCCCCTGGCGCTATATGCACTTGCGACCTTCGTGCGCATTTCGGCCTATGGCCTGACCGAGGAACGCTACCTTCTCATCGCCGGCGGTGTCTGGGCGCTCGCGCTGGCGGTTCTGTTCCTCACCCGCCGGTTTGCCGACATTCGGCTGATCCCCGGACTTGCCGGTTTGATATTTCTGATCCTGTCTTTTGGTCCGTGGAATTTGATCAACCTGCCCGAGTCTGACCAGCTCTCCCGCCTCGATCGCGCCATTCCGGCCGACCCGACAGTTCAAAATGCCTGGAACGCCGAAGCTGCGGCTCAGGCGAGAGGCGCGATCGGTTTTCTCAATCGAAGCGATGAGTCCCGGGCCAAAGTGCGCGCGCTTCTGGCGACGCACGGAATTGAGGTCGAATCGGGTTCCGGGTGGTCTGCATGGCGTGAAGCCCTGCATCTGCCATCCGATCCGATTGAGTCCGGTTGGGACTATGCCAACGAAACCTTTGATCCGGCGAGTGTTCCGGTCGAACTGGGCGACTGGTCGGTCTTGGCTGGTAACGTGTCCCTTGGACCGTGGGAGACCAACTTTGGTCCCGACCTGACCCTGACCCTTTATGGCGAGCGGATGATCGTCAAACGCGGCAACGCCGAAATCGCGTCCTTTGACCTGAATTCGTGGCTCATAGTCCAGCGCCCCGAAAAGGTAACACCACCCGACTTCGTCCTCGAAATCAAAGGTGTGCCGTACCGTTTCGTTGGGCTGAGTGCGTCGCTGCAGTTTGAACCGAATGCGGACGGTACACAGATGGCAGGCGTCACGAATCTCGACTTGCTGGTTTTCCGAAAGCCCTAGAAGAGTTTAGCCGGCCTTCGCCAGCCACTCCGCGTTCCAGTCCGAAATGGCCTGAAGCGCGCGGGCCGAGGTCAGCTCCTTTTTCAGCCTGTTGCGGTCGACCTTCTTGAAGCGCGTGACGCCTTCGGGTTTGCGGACCTCGATTTCCGGGAAAAGCCCAAAATTGACGTTCATCGGCTGAAAGCTTCTGAGCTTCGCGTTTTCGTCCGCGACATGGCCACCGGTAATGTGGGCGATGAGCGCGCCATGCGCCGTTGTGTCCGCGGGCAGGGGCAGGTCCAACCCCAGAATTTCGGCCGCCGCCAGGCGCCCCGCCATCAAGCCGATGGCGGCACTTTCGACATAACCCTCGACGCCGGTGATCTGCCCCGCAAACCGGATGCGCGGATCGGCGCGAAGTTTCAGGTCGTTCGTCAGGACTTTGGGCGAATTCAGAAACGTATTGTGATGCAGTCCGCCAAGCCGGGCGAATGTCGCTTTTTCGAGGCCGGGGATGAGCCGCAAAATCTCCGCCTGCGCCCCGTATTTCATCTTGGTCTGGAACCCGACAATGTTCCAGAGCGTGCCGAGCTTGTTGTCTTGCCGCAATTGCACCACCGCATAGGGCTGATCGTCGGGCTTGTGCGGATTGGTCAGCCCGACCGGCTTCATCGGCCCGAAACGCGGCGTTTCACGCCCGCGCCGCGCCATTTCCTCGATCGGCATGCAGCCGTCGAAATAGGGCACATTCTCCCATTCGTGGAACTGGTGCTGCTCGCTTTCGATCAACGCATCGATGAACCGGTCATACTCAGCCTTGCTCAGGGGACAATTGAGGTAGTCCGCCCCGGTGCCAGAGGGTCCCGGTTTGTCATAGCGCGACTGCGCCCAGACGACGGAATGGTCGATCGACTCGTAATGCACGATCGGTGCGATGGCGTCGAAGAAAGCCAGTTCGTCCTCGCCCGTCAGGGTCTGGATGGCTTTGGCCAATGGCTCCGAGGTCAGCGGCCCCGTCGCGACGATCACATGCTGCCATTCGGCGGGCGGCAGTCCGGCCACCTCTTCGCGTGCAATCGACACGTTCGCATGGGATTCCAGCGCATCCGCCACCTGTTGCGAGAATCCGACCCGATCCACCGCCAGCGCGCCGCCGGCGGGCAGGGAGGTCATGTCCGCAGCTTGCATGATCAGGGATCCGCAGCGCCGCATCTCTTCGTGCAGAAGTCCGACCGCATTGTGCTCCGCATCGTCCGATCGAAAGGAATTGGAGCAGACCAGTTCCGCCAGATGATCGGTCACATGCGCGGGGCTGGACCTGTGGGGCCGCATTTCATGCAGCACCACGCGGACGCCGGCATTGGCCGCCTGCCAGGCCGCTTCCGACCCGGCGAGGCCCCCGCCGACAATGTGCAAAATGGGTTGACCGTCACACATGGCGAGCCTGATATCAACGGGTTTGCCCGCACGCAACTCCGCCGGAGAAGATTGCCATGTCCGAACCCATCGTGCTTTGGGGCCGCGAAAGCTCCGCCAATACGCAAAAGGTTCTCTGGTGCCTGCTTGAGCTTGGCATTCCCTTCGAACGGCGCGACGTCGGTGGAAAGTTTGGCGGGCTCGACAGGCCCGAATTCCTGGCCATGAATCCAAATCGCCGCATTCCGGTCATTCAGGACGGCAGTTTGACCCTCTGGGAGAGTCACGCCTGCGTGCGTTACCTCGCGGCCAAATATGGCGCGGGGACCATTTGGCCGGTGGACCTTGCAGAAAGGGCGATTGTCGACCAATGGACCGATTGGGTTGCGACCGACTATCAAAACGGCTGGCTTGACCTGTTCTGGGCCTTTGTCCGGACGCCGCCCAGTAAACGCGACGCCGCCCGGGTTGCGGATGCGTTGAATTGGACACATCGCACCCTCAAAGTACTCGACGCCAGGCTGGCTGAAAGTCCCTATGTCGGTGGTCCGGCGTTCACCTATGCCGATATCGTTTCCGGCATTTCGCTCTTTCGGCTGGCCACCATGGGGATCGAATTGCCGCCGGTTCCCAATATCGACGCCTGGCACCAGCGCCTGAGACAACGCGCGCCGTTCCGGCAGGCGGTTGAAATCAACTACGACGAACTGATCGGACGGGAGGTCAGTTGAGCCGCAAGGATTGAGCGGCGGAGGGGGAATTGGACCCCAAAAAGCAGAACACCCGCGCTTTCAGAAGAAGCGCGGGTGCTGGGGAGGATATGAAGCGCCTTTGGCGCTGCCGCTGGCCTTACAGGGTTGCGGCATGTTCGCGCGCCACGCGGGTGATGTCGGCCCGGCAGAGGCCAAGGTCGGTCAGCGAGCGCTCGTCGAGAGCCGAAAGCTCACGAACGGTCTGGTTGTAGGCGTTCCATTTGCGAAGAGTTTTACGAATGTCCATTTGAATTTTCCTTTCGTCTTGCAGTCTTCATATAGGTGATGCCGGGTGGATTGAGCACTGCTTGATTTCTCAAACCGGCCATGCATTTTGTGCAAGCCTCGCGAAATAGTTACGAATTATTAACCACTTACACGAGGTTTCCGCACGGGCACATTGCGGCATTCTTCCAGCTCGGAAGCCGGGAGCATATTCCTGAACCCGCGCCCGAGGCCAAGCAGGGGCGCGTCTTCTTCATGGATGATGTCCATTTCCCTGAGGCACTGGCCGAGGTTCAACCTTCGGTCGATGTGCCACACGATTCTGTCAAACATCACGTCATTCCTTCTGCCGTTTCTGGCGGCTGGAATGTCGGTGCGTTCGTCTGAAAGGGGAAGGCCTGATGCGTCAAGGGTGCTATGCGCTCAGCGCAAGCGGCCGACAAACCAATGTCACAATTGGCCTTGGTGGTCGAAAAATGCCGTGAAATGGCCGGTTTGCGGCCAAATGTGTTGCCTAAACCTCACCAACCGGCGTGCCCGGCTTGCGGTAAAGCACCGGTTTCAGGAACCGTCCGGTGTGCGATCGTGGATTTTCGACAACATCTTCGGGCGTTCCGACCGCCACGATCTCGCCGCCGCCATCTCCACCCTCCGGGCCAAGATCGATGATCCAGTCAGCGGTTTTGATCACGTCGAGATTGTGCTCGATGACGATCACCGAATTGCCCTGGTCGACAAGATGGTGGAGCACGTCCAGAAGCTTGGCGACGTCATGGAAGTGCAGCCCGGTCGTCGGCTCGTCGAGCATGTAGAGCGTTCGGCCTGTTGCCCGTTTGGAAAGCTCGCGGCTGAGCTTTACCCTTTGCGCCTCACCGCCGGATAGCGTGGTTGCAGGCTGGCCGACCTGAACATAACCGAGTCCGACCTGTTGCAAGGTCAGCATCTTGTCCCGGATGGACGGCACCGCCGAAAAGAACTCGACCGCCTCGTCGACCGTCATGTCGAGCACGTCAGAAATCGATTTGCCCTTGAAATGAACGTCGAGCGTCTCGCGATTGTAGCGTTTGCCCTTGCAGGTGTCGCAGGTGACGTAGACGTCGGGTAGGAAGTGCATTTCGATCTTGATCAGACCGTCGCCCTTGCAGGTTTCGCAGCGTCCGCCCTTCACGTTGAACGAAAATCGTCCTGGCCCGTAACCGCGTGCCTTGGCCTCCGGCAGGCCGGCGAACCATTCGCGGATCGGCGTGAATGCGCCCGTATAGGTCGCCGGGTTCGAGCGCGGCGTTCGTCCGATCGGGCTCTGGTCGATGTCGATGACCTTGTCGAGCATTTCAAGCCCGGTCAGGCTCTCGTGCGGCGCCGGCTGAAGTCTGGCGCCATTGAGCCGACGGGCGATGGCCGAATACATGGTGTCGATCATCAGTGTCGACTTGCCGCCGCCCGACACGCCGGTGATGGCGACGAAAAGACCAAGCGGCACGTCGACGGACACGTTCCGAAGATTGTTGCCGGTTGCCCCCGTCAGGCTGAGCTTGCGTGCCTTTTTCGGCTTTCGCCGCTCCGCCGGCACCGGCACGCTGAGCTTTCCGGACAGATATTTCCCGGTCAGGCTCTCGTCGGACGCCATAATGTCCTCGGGCAGGCCCTCCGCAATGATGCGGCCGCCATGCACCCCCGCACCCGGGCCGATATCGACCACGTGGTCAGCCGTCAGGATCGCGTCCTCGTCGTGCTCGACCACGATGACGGTGTTGCCAATATCCCTAAGCCGCCGGAGCGTATCGAGAAGCCGCGCATTGTCGCGCTGGTGCAGGCCGATCGAGGGTTCGTCGAGCACATAGAGAACGCCCGTCAATCCTGAACCGATCTGCGAGGCGAGGCGGATGCGCTGGCTCTCGCCGCCGGATAGCGAGCCGGATCCGCGCGACAGAGTGAGGTAATCGAGACCGACATCGTTGAGGAAATTCAACCGCTCGCGGATCTCCTTGAGAATCCGCGCCCCGATCTCCTTTTGCGTCGGCGTGAAAGTCTCTTCGACCTCCTCGAACCATTTGACCGCCTGGCGAATCGACATGTCAGCCACCTGCGAAATGTTGAGTCCGCCGATCTTGACCGCCAGAGCCTCGGGCTTCAGCCGCTGTCCCCCACAGGTTTCGCACGGCGTCGTGCTCATGAAGCGCCCGATTTCCTCGCGCATGCCCTGCGACTCGGTTTCCTTGTATCGGCGCTCGAGATTTCCGATCACACCCTCAAAGGGCTTGGTCGTTTTGTAGGTGCGCAGGCCATCGTCATAGACAAAGCTGATCGGCGTCTTGCCGGTCCCGTAGAGAATGGCGTTCTGCAGGTCTTCGCTCAGCTTGTCGAAGGGCAGGGTCAGCGAGCCACCATAATGACCGCAAATCGCCTTGAGCGTCTGCTGGTAATAGGGCGCTGAACTTCGCGACCAGGGTGCAATCGCTCCGTCGTCGAGCGACAGGCTTCCGTCCGGCACCACGAGGTTCGGGTCGATCTTGAGTTCCGACCCCAGCCCATCACAAACCGGGCACGCGCCGAACGGGTTGTTGAACGAAAAGAGCCTGGGTTCGATTTCCGCAATGGTGAATCCGGAAACCGGACAGGCAAACTTCTCCGAAAAGATCAGCCGCTTCGGCGCGCCGTCTTCCTCTGTCTCGTCGGCAAATTCGACGATGGCGAGCCCGTCGGTGAGCGTCAGCGCCGTCTCGATCGAATCCGACAGGCGCGTTCCCAGATCGTCGCGCACCACGATGCGATCAACGACGATTTCGACATCGTGCTTGAACTTCTTATCGAGGGCAGGGGCTTCTTCGATTTCATGGAACGTGCCGTCGATCTTGACGCGCTGGAAGCCCTTCTTCAGCAGATCCGCCAATTCCTTGCGGAATTCGCCCTTTCGTCCACGTGCAATCGGCGCCAGAAGAAACAGCCGCGTGCCCTCTGGCAGCGCCAGCACCTTGTCGACCATCTGGCTGATCGTCTGGCTCTCAATCGGCAGGCCGGTCGCAGGCGAATAGGGAATGCCGACCCGCGCGAACAAAAGGCGCATATAGTCGTAGATTTCGGTGACCGTCCCGACGGTCGACCGCGGGTTGCGTGAGGTCGTCTTCTGTTCGATCGAAATGGCTGGGCTCAGCCCGTCGATCTGCTCGACGTCCGGCTTCTGCATCATTTCGAGAAACTGCCGGGCATAGGCGGACAACGACTCGACGTAGCGCCGCTGGCCCTCCGCATAGATCGTGTCGAACGCCAGCGACGATTTTCCCGAACCCGAAAGCCCGGTCATCACGATCAGCTTGTCGCGCGGCAGGGTCAGGTCGACCGACTTGAGATTGTGCTCCTTCGCACCACGAATTGTGATGACGCGGCTGGGATCGGCAGGTGCGTGCATGGAAATTCCGGGATTAGGTACCAGCCTGACTGAACGCCATCGCACTGACAAGACGTGTCAGCAGGCTCGCGGAACATAAATAGAACACCAGTGCCGGGTCAAGCCTCAGCTACAGGCGAATCCTGCCGGCCGCGATATTCCCCGATCGACTTGAGATAGGCAATCTCTTCAGGGCTCGCCAGCCGTTCGTCCCAGTCGCGCAGCAAGGGTTCGCTGAGCCGCTTCCATGGTCCCGGGAAGAACGAAGTCAGGATCATCGGCATGTATCCGCGAGGCAGGACCGGCGCCTCGCCTTCGGAATGCTGCAATTCCCAATAGGGGCGGGTAGCGAACCGGTGATGGAACGAATGCAACGGCAGGTTGTAGGTCATGCCGGTCGACAGACGGCGGTAGCTGTCCCACGAATGCCGGGGCTCGACCCGCGTCCCCGGCACGCGCACTAGGCCGTAATGTTCGATGTAGTTGACGATCTCGAGGTAGATCTTTCCGATGGCGCCGGAAAAGAGCGAGATGAAGATACCGAACGGTCCCATCATGTAGGTGTAGACGGCGATGACGACCAGCGTCATAGCCTGCCCGCGCCAGAATTCCGAATTGTAGAACCGGTTCGGGATGTTCTTGCGCGCCATCCGGTCCCGGTCGAATTTCATCGCCGCAAAAAACTGGCCAACCGCCGAGCGCGGCACAAAAGCCCAGACATATTCGCCGCGCCGGGCCGTGGCCGGATCAGCCTCGGTTCCGACATTGCGGTGATGACCGTACACATGCTCGAGCGAAAATCCGGTATCCCAGGTAAAGGCCAAGAGCCAGCGGCCGATGATTTTGTCGAATTTCGAATCGAGACGGTGGACCAGCTCATGGGCAACGTTGACGCCGCCGAGTCCGTAATACATGCCGAGGCTGGCGAGCCCGCCGCTCGCCACGAAAAAATCAGTGCGGCCGCGCGCCGCGACCGGGTCGAAGCCGAGGAACCGCAGGATCGCATCCATCCAGTCCTTGCCTTCGCCGGAGGTGTTGAGACAGGTGAGCGTGGCAAAGGCCAGCAGCGGCAGCGTCAGCCAAAGCATCAAGTTCATGTACCAGACAGG
Organism: Hyphomicrobiaceae bacterium; assembly: GCA_020638095.1. Classification (GTDB taxonomy): domain Bacteria; phylum Pseudomonadota; class Alphaproteobacteria; order Rhizobiales; family Devosiaceae; genus JACKJF01. The sequence goes on from JACKJF010000004.1 coordinate 282,171, forward strand.
CGGCATCGCCTCCTTGTCTCCGGCGTCGCCCATCAATTCTTCGACATAGCCGATCAGGAAAAACGTGAGCAGCAAGCCAAGCCACATGACCCAGCCACCCGTTCCCATGGTCCAGATTCCGAAAATGATGAACAGGTTCATCAGGGAATAGCGGATGGTATTGGCAAATTTCGTTTGCAGCCAAGGGTGTGGATTGATCTGCGGATTGAGGCTGAAGCTCATGATGGTGCACCTGAATAGTCGCGCCTTTATTGCGGCTGAACGCTTCATTGTCCAGCCGCGCGGGCGACAGGCGGCAAGCTAGCGCAGCAGTTTTCGCACCACTTGCCCTAGATCAATGCACGCCCATTTTCGCTTGTCTTCCGCGCCTCCATTGACTAGAACATAACAAGAACAACTGTGGAAGCCTGTGGAAGATGCCTATTTGGCCGCGCTCTGCTGGGTCGCAGTGCTATGTTCGGCGTCCAAAGACGCAGTTTTGATGTGAAAGGACAGGTTATGGCTGGCAGCGTTAACAAGGTGATTTTGATCGGCAATCTCGGAGCCGATCCCGATATCCGCCAGACCAATGATGGACGGCCGATCGTCAATCTCAGCGTCGCCACTTCGGAATCCTGGCGCGATCGCAATTCCGGCGAGCGCAAGGAACGCACCGAATGGCACCGGGTGGTGATTTTCAACGAAGGCCTCGCGCGTATCGCCGAACAATATCTGCACAAGGGTTCGAAGGTCTATGTCGAAGGTCAGCTTCAGACCCGCAAATGGCAGGACCAGAGCGGGCAGGACCGCTATTCGACCGAAGTCGTGCTTCAGGGGTTCAATTCGGCCCTGACCATGCTCGATGGCCGCAGCGAAGGTGGCGCGGGCGACTTCGGTGGAGGCGGCGGCAACCGGGTGGCGTCAGGTGGCGGCTCGCGACCCTCGCAGAGCGCGCCGCAATTCGACCAGGCCGATATGGATGACGACATTCCGTTCTGACGTGCCGGGCCAGCATTCGCTCGGTGCACGCAAAAGATCAGGGGCGCCAATGGCGCCCCTTTTTAATTTCGTAGCGTGTGTCTCGGGCCTTAAGGCTAGAGGCGCTCCATCGGCACCGTGGCGGTGATGCGGCTTCCATCGTCGTTGCGCACCGAGAAGGTGACGTCGATGGAATCCGTCGAAAGCCCGATCTGGGCGCTGACGTTTGAGGAGCCTTCCTCGCTTGTCGCAACGAAGCTGAAGCTCACGCTGCTTCCCGAACGGCGGCCAACGGCGTGCAGTTCGTCCATAGCGGTCGAATTGATGACGGCCTCGTAGCGGCTCGAAGCCGAAATGTAGGCGAGCGTGCCATACATCTCCAGAACGCCACCGCCAACCGTGCACCGGCCGTTGACGTTGACCTTTTCATTCGACGATTTGGTCACTTCCATGCGGCATCGAACCGACTCGGCGGGCTCGCCCGTGCGGTTCAGCGACCCGGTTCCGCGCCACGAACCGATATAGGACTGCAACAGATCAATATCGTATTGCGCGGCTTGAGCGGGAACGATCGAACCAGTCACACTGGAAAGGAACATAAAAACGGCTACGCCAATGGCGTTCCACCGGAAAGTCGTCATGCAATTTACCTCCAACAGCGAAGACGATTCGCCCCCCGGCGAACAACGAAGCCGCAATACAACAAAAAGACGGCCAACGCCAGTTTTGAGCTAGCTGGCCTTCATGGTCTTATTGTGACGGCCCTGGCAAAGGGCCGCGCCGCGAAGTGCCTGTCGCGCTGGAGGGATTTCGACCGCGATCGACTCCGCGCGCGTTCCCGAATTTGCCGGCTTTTGCACGCATTTTGCGGTCATTTTCATGGCCCCCAAGGGAGGAATCGCCTAAAACGGCGCAACTGAAATAACAGAGCCGGGAAAACCGTGACAGACACGCCCGAAGACGACCAGTCCGATCCGAAAAACGACGACATCGCTCCCGTTTCCATCTCGGAGGAAATGCGGCGTTCCTACCTCGATTACGCCATGAGCGTCATCGTCAGCCGCGCCTTGCCCGACGTCTGTGACGGCCTGAAACCCGTGCACCGCCGCATTCTTTACTCGATGAAGCAGCTGGGCTTCGAGCACAACCGGCCCTACCGGAAGTCTGCTGTCGTCGTCGGCGAGGTCATGGGCAAATATCACCCTCATGGCGACGCGGCGATCTACATGTCGCTGGTGCGCATGGCTCAGGATTTCTCCATGGGTGTCACGCTCATCGACGGGCAGGGCAATTTCGGCTCAGTCGATGGCGATATGCCTGCCGCCATGCGCTACACCGAATCACGCATGGAGAAGATCACCAACACCCTGTTGGACGATCTCGACAAGGATACGGTCGACTACAAGGACAATTACGATGGCTCTGCCCAGGAGCCCACGGTCCTTCCCGCCAAGTTCCCGAATCTCCTGGTCAACGGCGCCGGCGGCATCGCCGTAGGCATGGCCACCAACATCCCGACCCACAATCTGGGTGAAGTGATCGACGCGACGTTGCTCGTGCTCGACCGGCCCGAGGCGACGTTTGACGACATACTGGAAGTCATGCCGGGTCCCGACTTCCCGACCGGGGGCATCATTCTCGGGCGCGCCGGCATTCGTTCCGCCTATGAAACGGGCAGGGGTTCGATCCTCATCCGTGGCCGGGTCGCCACCGAGGAAATCCGCAAGGATCGTGAAGCCCTGATCATCACCGAGATTCCCTATCAGGTGAACAAGGCCGCCATGATCGAGCGGATCGCCGATCTGGTGCGCGACAAACGCATCGAGGGCATCTCCGACATTCGCGACGAGTCCGACCGGCATGGCATGCGCGTCGTGGTCGAGATCAAGCGCGATGCCGTCGCCGACGTCGTTCTGAACCAGCTCTACAAGTTCACCCCGCTGCAAAGCTCGTTCGGCTGCAACTTTGTGGCGTTGAATGGCGGCAAGCCTAAGCAGATGGACGTCAAGGCCATCCTTTCGGCGTTTGTCGAGTTCCGCCACAAGGTCGTCACTCGGCGCACGAAGTTCCTCCTCAACAAGGCGCGCGACCGCGCCCATGTTCTGGTCGGCCTTGCCGTCGCAGTTGCCAATGTCGACGAGGTCATCGCGATCATCCGCACGTCGCCCGATCCGGCGACAGCCCGCGAGCGTCTGCTGGACCGCGACTGGCCCGCGCGCGACGTCGAACCGCTGATCCGGCTGATCGACGATCTCCGCCACAAGGTCAATGATGACGGCACGTTCCGCCTCTCTGAAGAACAGGTCCGCGCCATTCTCGACCTGCGCCTTGCGCGCCTCACCGCCCTCGGGCGCGACGAAATCGGCGCCGAACTAGACGAACTCGGCAAGGAGATTACCAACTTTCTCGATATCCTGCGGTCGCGCGGCCGTGTCGTCGAAATCATTCGCGGCGAATTGCAGGCGATCAAGGACGAATTCGCAACCCCGCGCAAAACCGAGATTTCCGACTACGCCGCCGACATGGAGGACGAAGACCTCATCGCGCGGGAGGATATGGTCGTCACCGTCTCCCATGCCGGCTACATCAAGCGCGTGCCGCTTTCGACCTACCGGGCCCAGCGCCGCGGCGGCAAGGGACGCTCGGGCATGACGACCCGCGACGAGGATTTCGTCGCGCGGCTTTTCGTCGCCAATACCCATACGCCGGTCCTGTTCTTTTCGTCGCGCGGCATTGCCTACAAGCTCAAGGTCTGGCGGCTGCCTGTCGCTGCGCCGCAGGCACGCGGCAAGGCCCTCATCAACATGTTGCCGCTTCAGGAGGGCGAGCGCATCACCTCGATCATGCCTCTGCCGGAAGATGAGGCGACCTGGGGCGATCTCGACATCATGTTTGCCACCACGCGCGGCACCGTGCGGCGCAATTCGCTGGCGGACTTCGTCGAAGTCAGGGCCAACGGCAAAATCGCGATGAAGCTTGAAGACGCAGACGAGATTCTCGGTGTTGAAACCTGCTCGTCGGATCACGATGTGCTGCTGACCACACGCAATGGCCAGGCCATCCGCTTTGAAGTTGGCGATGTCCGGGTTTTTGCTGGCCGGAACTCGGTCGGCGTGCGGGGTATTTCGCTCGCGCCGGGCGACGCGCTCATCGGCATGACCATTTTGCGGCATTTCGATGCGAAGCCCGAAGAACGCAGCGCCTATTTGAAGATGAGCCGGGCCATGCGCGGCGAAGCTGACACCGGCGAACCCTCTGAAGATGGTGAGATCGCCGGCGAAATCACCACCGAACGATACGCAGAAATGAGCGCGGCCGAAGAATTCGTTCTCGCCATTTCACAGAACGGATTCGGCAAGCGCTCATCGAGCTACGAATATCGCGTCACGGGCCGCGGCGGCAAAGGCATCACGGCCATGGCCATCACCGAAAAGAACGGCCCGATCGTTGCCTCTTTCCCCGTCGAACACGACGATCAGATCATGCTCGTGACCGACGGCGGAAAGCTTATTCGCGTGCCGGTGGAAGGCATCCGCGTGGCGGGTAGGGCAACCCAGGGCGTGATCGTGCTTGACACGGCAGACGACGAGAAGGTTGTCTCGGTGGAGCGGATTTCCGAGCCTGAAGAAGACGGAGACGCGGAAGAGGGCACAGAAGGCGGCGATACGGACTGACCGTAGACGGTCCACCGCCGCCACGACTTGACGACGAAATGGAAACCTGGGGGTGCAGCCATGCAACCTGTCAAGGGTGTCCTGATCGATCTGGGAGGAGTCGTTTATCAGGGCGATGATGCCATCGCCGGCGCGCCGGCGGCCATCGAACGGTTGCGGGCGGCTAACATGCCGTTCCGTTTCCTGACCAACACGACCAGCCAGCCCGCCCGTGGCATTCTCGAAAAACTCGCCAGCATCGGCGTTCCGGTCTCCCGCGCGGAACTGTTCACACCGGCCGATGCTGCCCGCGCCTATGCGGCGCGGCATGGCCTCAATGCGCACCCGCTTGTCGCGCCGGCGCTGCTTGAAGATTTCGCCGGACTGCCAGGCGGAAGCCGTGAGGCTGTCGTCGTCGGCGATGCGCGCGACGGTTTCACATTTTCCACACTCAACGACGCGTTCCGGCGCATCTGGCAGGGTGCCGAGCTGATCTCACTCGCCAGCAATCGCTACTATGCCGACAGCGACGGACAGCCAAGCCTCGATGTCGGCGCCTTTGTCGCCGCCCTCGAATATGCCGCCGGCGTCAAGGCAATGGTGCTTGGCAAGCCCTCGGCGGATTTCTTCCGCTCGGCTGTCGCCGACATGGGTCTTCATCCGTCCGAAGTCGCGATGATCGGCGACGATGCCGAATTCGATGTCGCTGCAGCAATTCTCGCTGGTCTCCAGGGTATTCTTGTCCATACCGGCAAGTGGACCCCCGAAACCGCACAAAAGATCGCGCCCCAGCCGACGCACGAACGCGCCGACCTCAATGAGGCCGTTTCATTGCTACTCGATTGAAGCGAATGGGTGTACGCCGGCGATTACCGCCCCGCGCCCATGCCCACTTCGAAGGCCTTCTTTCTGAGCGGTGGGATGAGCTTGAGCGCCCAGATGCCGCCGGCCCTGACCATTTGCTGTGGCAACAGGTCCGAAAGAAGCGAGCGGAACAGCGTATCGACGAAACGCGTCGTGCGGTCGATATCGCCGGCGCGTTTGCGAGCAAACGCCTCCGACAACGCCATGGCTTGGTCTGCTGTGTCAATTCGAGGCGAGGCCTTGATCGCTTCGACAAGGTCTTCGACGTCCCGCAACCCGAGATTAAGCCCCTGCGCGCCGATGGGCGGGAAGGCGTGCGCCGCTTCGCCGACTAGAACGCCGCCGTTTCGCCCGGCCGTATTTGCGGAGAGGGTGGAAAGCGGGAAAACGAAAACCCGGCTCCTCAGGGCGATGTCGCCGTATAGATTGAGCGATTTGCGCTTCATTTCAGCCATGAGCTCGGCTTCGGGAAGCGCCGCGGCGTGACGCAGCGCGTCTGCCTTGTCCACCCAAACCAGATTGGCCGTGCTGCCACCGGCCGGAACCAAGGTGAATGGGCCGTTCGGGTAGTGGAACTCGACGCTTTCCGGCCCGAGGTCGCGGCCAAGCTCCAGGTCACATACCAGTGCGCTTTGGGCGAAGTCGTGATTGCGAACCGTAATGCCAAGAGCCTGACGGACTGGCGATTTCTTGCCATCGGCGCCAACCAGAAGCGCAGCACCGACGCTTTCGCCCGATGACAGGGTGACGGTCCAATCCCCGTCGACTTGAGAAAACCCGACGGCCTTTTCCGCCACGACTTTTATGTTCGATAGTTTCGCAATTGCGCCGTTGAGCCGTTCCAGCAGATCGGCATTGCCGAAATTGTATGAAAACGCTTCGAGCCCTGCCGAGCGCGCATCGAAAAGCGTTTCTGGCGCGCGGATCAGCCGCTTGGTCGCGTCAATCAACCGGATCCGTTCCAGCGGGGTCGCGATTTCGCGTGCGTCCTCGAACAGCCCGAGCGATTGCAGGAAGCGCGCCGTCGGCAGCATGAGCGCGGACGTTCGCTGGTCGCGCGGCGCCGGCGGCGCGATGAACGCGACGTCGCGTCCCGCCTGACCGAGCGCCAGCGCGAGGCTTGCGCCCGCCAGCCCGCCGCCGACAATCGCTATTTCCGCCCGGTTGGCCTTCGTTGATCGTGCCATTTTCAAGTTCCCTGCGATTTGGCATGCCCGCAATAGAGCGCGCACGCCGGACCTTTTCAAGTGCCGAGCCAGACCCTAGGCTGAGCCTCCAAGCCTTACGACAGGAGAGTCCTTTGTTCGCGCTTCTGGCCGATCCAAATACCTGGGCATCTTTGGCGACGCTGACCTTGATGGAGATCATCCTGGGCGTCGATAACATCGTTTTCATTTCAGTTCTGGTCTCGAAACTACCCGAATCTCAGGCCCGCCTGGCGCGTCAAATCGGCCTCTCCATGGCCCTTGTTTTCCGGATCTTGCTCCTTCTGGTCCTGAGCTGGCTGATCGGGTTGACCAATCCGTTGTTCGAATTGCTGGGTCACGCCTATTCCTGGCGGGACATAATTCTCTTCGTCGGCGGCGCATTCCTCATCTACAAGGCCACCAGCGAAATTCACGAGGAAATCGAGGACCCTCATGATCCGAGCGCGGACGACATGGTTGGCATGGCACTCTCCGCCATCGTCGCGCAGATTGTCGTGATCGATGCGGTCTTTTCCATCGATTCCATCGTGACGGCCATCGGCATGGCTCAGCACGTCGAGGTCATGATCGCTGCGGTCATCATCGCCGTCGGCATCATGTACGCGGCGAGCGCACCCATTTCGGATTTCATTGGCCGACATCCCACCACCAAGATGCTGGCGCTCGCCTTTTTGATCCTCATCGGCGTGTCGCTGGTCGCCGACGCGATCGGCTTCCACATTCCGAAAGGCTACATCTACGCCGCGATGCTTTTCTCGGTTGTGGTCGAGGCCATCAACATCACGGCCTCGGCCCGCCGCAAGGCACGTAATGCAGGAAAGGAGCATTCATGACCGAATCGACCCGCATCGTCGTTCGCAAGTTCGGCGGACCGGACGTTCTGGAGCTCGAAACGGTCGATCTGGCGCCACCGGCAGCCGGCGAAATCCAGGTGCGCAACACCGCCATCGGTCTCAATTTTCTCGATTGCTACCAGCGCTCGGGACTCTATCCGATGTCCCTGCCGTTCGTGCCCGGAAATGAGGCAGCAGGCATTGTTGAGAAAGTCGGCGAGGGCGTCACGGCCTTCAAACCGGGTGATCGGGTGGTTTCAAAAACCCCGCCGGGCGCCTATGCCACCCTTCGCAATCTGCCGGAACGGAACCTCGCGCATATTCCTAACGGGGTGTCCGACGATGTTGCTGCGGCCATCTATCTGAAAGGTTTGACCGCCTTTTACCTCCTGAAACTGACGTTCCCGGTCGGTCCGGGCCATACGATCGTGGTCAGCGCCGCGGCCGGTGGTGTCGGCCAGATTCTCACCCAATGGGGCAGGTCATTGGGCGCAAAAGTGATCGGTATTGCGGGCGGCCCGGCCAAGTGCGCGCGTGTGAGGGAAAGCGGATGTGAAATCGTCATCGATTCCCTCAGCGACGATATCGTCACCAAGGTGCGCGAGGCGACCGGCGGAAAGGGTGCCGACGTTGTCTATGACTCGGTCGGCAAGGACACGTTTGAATCATCGCTCGATTGCCTCAAACCGCGCGGTTTGATGGTCAGCTTTGGCAATTCGACCGGCCCCGTCGCCGTGCCCAATCTCGGCATTCTCGCCTCCAAGGGCTCGCTTTTTGTCACCCGGCCGACCCTCGCGCACTATTTCCCCGATGCGGCCAGCGAACGCGCAGCTGCGCGGGAGCTTTTCGACGCCTATCTGGTCGGCACCTTCAAGATTCGCGTTGGTCAGGAATTCGCGCTCAGCGATGTTCAAAGCGCCCACCAGGCCATCGAATCCCGCGCGACCAGTGGCGCGACCATCATTCGCCCGTGACCCGCTCGGATCGCTTGCATGGCCACTTTGGCTTCGATAAACCCGCGCCAGGGCGCTTGGTCGCCTCATTGCCTGCGCTACCGGGTGGGTGGCAGAGTGGTTGAATGCACCGGTCTTGAAAACCGGCGGGCGTGTAAGCGTCTCGGGGGTTCGAATCCCTCCCCACCCGCCAGCTGCCGCCGGGGCATTTGAATGCCGGTTCCGTCCCCATCGAACCAGCCTAATCCGCTGATCATGCCGCTCGGCGACGAGGGATTGCTCGTTCGTTTCGCCCAGACCCTCGACGATTGTGCAAACCGGCGCGCCATCGCATTCGCCAGGCGGCTCCACGACGAACCGATACCCGGCGTGTGCGAAGTGGTTCCAAACCTTGTTTCCGTCCTGCTTCGATATCAGCCTGAATCGATCACCTTCCAGAAACTCGCCGGCGAGGTCCGCCTCCGTTTGTTGGCAGTTGATGAAACAGATTCGCAGGCAGGCCGGCATTGGGACTTGCCGGCCCGGTTTGATGGCCCCGACCTTGCGGAAGTCGCCGGCCTGCTTGAATTGGACGTTGCCACTTTCCTGAAAGCGCACGCGAAGACCAACCTGAGAGTGCTGGCGGTCGGCTTCGCACCGGGTTTTCTTTATTGCGGCATGCACCCCGCAAACCTCGTCGTGCCCCGCCGCAAGGCGCTCCGTTCAAGGGTTCCCGCGGGAACCATCCTTTTTGCAGCCGGTCAGACCGCCATCACCGCGACCGAGGTGCCGACGGGCTGGCACGTCATCGGCCATACGGACTTCGCCAATTTCGATCCTTTGGCGAATCCGCCGGTGCGAATCGTCGCCGGCGACCATATCCGTTTCGTGAGTGTCCGATGACGTCGCTGAAAATCATCGCCGCACCGCCACTGGCCACCATTCAGGACCAAGGCCGCTTCGGCATGCTGAAATTTGGTGTCTCCGCGTCCGGCCCTCTCGATCGGGCGGGCTTCGCGCGGGCGGGCAAACTGCTTGACGGTCTGGCGGGTGCAGCCCTCGAACTGGCCGGCGGCCGGTTTGCCGCGAAGATTACCGGTGGCACCGTGCGTGCAGCCTGTAGCGGCGGCAACTTCGCACTCTCGGTGAACGGCAAGCCGCGAAGCTGGAGCAGCCGCATCGTTTTGCGCGATGGCGACCAGCTGGAGATCGTACCGGGAAAACAGGGCAACTTCGCCTATGTGCGGTTCGACCGTGAACTGGACGTTCCGCTTGTGATGGGTAGCAGAAGCACCAATCTGATCGCCGGTCTCGGTGGCTTTGACGGACGAAACCTGAAAACCGGCGACACGATTGGATTCGCCAAGGCGGCGCTGGCCGGCGTCAAATCCGGTTCAAATCCCAGACCGGACGATGGCCCGATCCGCTTCATCTGGGGCATTCACGCCGACATTCTGCCAAAGGATCTGCGGTCAGCATTTGCCGAGGGGCGTTTCACAGTGTCCGCCCAGATTGACCGCATGGGTCTCCGGCTCAACGATGAAACCGGCGTCTTTGCGCGCATCGAGGCGCTGCATCTCGTTTCCGATGCCGTGGTGCCCGGTGATGTCCAGATCCTCGGCGACGGCACACCGGTCATCCTGATGCGTGATCACCAGCCGACCGGCGGCTATCCGCGCATCGCCACGATCGTGTCCGATGATCTGTCGCGGCTTGCGCAAATGAGGCCCGGCACCGGCGTAAGATTTGAACCGATCAGCCTCGAACGCCTGGAACGTGAGCGGGGAAGGGCGAGCAAATGAGCGCTGCGATCGATCTCAACGCCGACCTTGGCGAAGGGGCGCCGTTCGACGCGGACCTGATGCGGATTGTCTCAAGCGCCAGTATTGCCTGCGGCGGACATGCCGGCGACGCCAATACGATTTACGAAACCATGTTGCTGGCCAAGGCGAACCATGTCCGCATCGGTGCGCATCCGTCCTATGCCGACCGGGCGAATTTCGGCCGCCTGAAAATCCTGCAGCCGCACGACGTGACCGTCGCCGATGTTCTGACCCAGTTGGAGGTGTTTGCGGCCGTGGCCCAGGAGGCAGGGGTCCAAGTTGCCTATGTCAAACCCCACGGTGCGCTTTACAATGAAACTGCGAAGGATGCCGGGCTTTGTCTTGCGCTCTATTCCGCGATCCGCGCCCGGCCTGGCATCGGTGCAGTCATGGGCCTGCCGGCAACCCAGCATGAACTGGCTGCGCGGGAAACCGGCCTGACGTTCATTTCGGAGGCCTTTGCCGACCGGGCCTATGAGGAAAATGGGACGCTCGCTCCGCGTTCCGAACGAGGTGCAGTGCACGAAGACATTCCCGCAATCGTTGCGCAGGCCACGGAGATCGCGCGACACGGGGCGGTTACGGCCAGAACCGGCAGCAATATTCCGCTTTCCGCCCGCTCGATTTGCCTCCACGGCGACAGTGAACACGCGCTCGCCGCCGCCCGCGCCATCCGCGCTGCGTTCGAGGCCGAAGACATTGAAATCCGGGCCTAGCTGTCCCGCTTGCGCCGCCGGCGGCGGCCCTGCGGGCCGGAGGAGGGCGCCGCGGCACCCATGCCAAAATGCGCGCGGGTGAGGGGGAACGGATCACGTCCGTTGGGAATTCCCATCGCGGCAACGAAATGCTCCTGAAATCTGGGTTCCAGCGCCGTTTCGATCTTGGTGACCTTTGGAACCAGGTTTTCGATGTCCGCCCGCGCGCCGATATCGAGTAGCGCCTTGAGCGCACCCTGGCCTGCGGCGTTGCCGATGGCCCGCACTCCCTCGACAGCACAATCTGGCACAAGACCCAGCAGGAGGGCGTGCGCCGGATCGACATAGGAGCCGAAGGCCCCCGCAAGGCTGATATCGCCAATCGTGTTGAGCCCCGCATGTTCCATCAAGAGCATCACCCCGGCATAAAGCGCGCCCTTGGCCAGCTGGATGGCCCGCACGTCCGTCTGGGTGATAATCAGCCGCGGCTCTTCCGCGCGAACGACGTAAGAAAACGTCCGCCCGTTAGGGACAAGCAGTGCCTCTTCCATCACGTTCTCGGGCCCACGGATGATCCCGTCGGGGCTGATGATCCCCGCAAGCAGCATCTGCCCGACGATTTCGATGATACCCGACCCGCAAATGCCGGTCACGCCGGTCGCCGCCGACTGCTCGGCAAATCCGGTTTCGTCAGACCAAGCTTCTGCCCCGATGATCTTGTATTTTGCCAAATGCGTTGAAGCATCGATGCGGATGCGCTCGATCGCGCCCGGCGCCGCACGCTGCCCGCACGAAATCTCCGCGCCCTCGAGCGCCGGTCCGGTCGGCGAACTGGCGGCAAAGAGGTTCGTGCCGTCCCAGAGCGCGATTTCGGCATTGGTTCCGATATCGACGATCAGCCGAGGTTCTGGCGACAGATCCGGCCGTTCGGCCAGGAGCACCGCCGCCGCGTCGGCCCCGACATGCCCCGCGATGATGGGCAGGATGTAGCAGGTCGCGCCCGAGCCGAGGTCAAGACCCAGCTCTTCGGCGGAAACATGCACAGCGCGTGAAACCGCCGGATTGAACGGCGCCTGCCCGAGCGGCGTGGGGTCAAGTCCCAAAAAGAGGTGATGCATCACCGGGTTGGCGACGAATACCGCGTCGAGCAGGCACTCGCGGCCTTGTCCGGCGCGCGCCAGGACTTCGCCGATCAGCTCGTTGATCGTGCCACGCACCGCCTCGGTCAGCCTTTCGCGCCCGCCTTCGTTCATCATCACGTAGGAGACGCGGCTCATCAGGTCTTCGCCGAAGCGGATCTGCGGATTGGCGCGTCCGGAGGAGGCCAGAATCTGCCCGCTCATCAGGTCGACCAGATGCGCTGCAATCGTGGTCGAGCCGATATCGACAGCCAGCCCCAGGACCGTGTCGTCGTAACCCGGCACGATGCGAATAAGCGCCGGCCGGGGTCCGGCGAATGACAAGAATGCAGTCACGGCGCATTTGCCAACCCTCATGGCAGTTTGAACCTGGGCCAACATGCCAAACGGCACGTCGATCTCGCCAAGTCCGAACGATTGCCTGAGGCCATCAACCACCCGGTCAGCATCGCCGACCGGATTGTGGAGGTCCGGTTCCGGCAGCTCCAGGTAGAAGGGCCGAACGGCCGGATCGCGCACCATGCCGACAGTGTTGGCGTCCTTGCGAATGGTCTGCCCGGCGATGATCGAGGCGTCCGGCACGTCAATGACGACGTCGCTCACGATCTTGGCGGTGCAGGAGAGGCGGCGGTCCGGCTTCAGCCCACGTTTGGCGTCATACCGGTCCTCGATGAAACCGCGTGCACTCAGCGACGCCGCCGAACTTTTCACGCCGAACTTGGCGAATTCGCCCTCTGCAACCTCGATCTGGCAGCGCCCGCAAATGCCGCGCCCGCCGCATATGCTTTCGATCTGCACACCGAGTTCGCGGGCCGCATCGAGCACCGGCGTGCCGATTGCGAACGTGCCGCGTTTGCCCGAGGGCTGGAAAATGACCTTTGCGGTTTGCGACGCGGGCAAGGTTCAGCCTTCGCCGCGATCGCGCCGCCGCCGGCCAGAACGGCGTCCGGCCGGAGCTTCGCCTTCCGGCGATTGCGGACGGTTGGCCCTCAGCCAGGCGGCGCAATCAGGATCGAGCCCGTTGAGCACATTGGCGGCTCTAACCGCCTGCATCTGTTCCTCGTGGAGGGGATTCATGATCGCCGAGGTCATTCCCGCGCCGGCGGCCATGGCGATGAAATGGCCGGTCAGCAAGTGCCGGTTCGGCACGCCGAACCCGACGTTGGAGGCGCCGCAGGTCGTATTGACCCCCAGTTCTTCGCGCAGACGCCGCACCAGCCGGAACACCTGCGTACCGGCATCGTTCATCGCCCCGACCGGCATAACCAGCGGATCGACGACCACGTCTTCCTTGGGAATGCCATGATCCATGGCGCGCTCAACAATCTTTTTGGCGACGGCAAAGCGCACGTCCGGGTCAGTCGAAATGCCCGTTTCGTCGTTGGAAATGGCGACGACCGCGGCGCCGTGCTTCTTGACGAGCGGCAGAACCCGTTCCAGCGACTCGTTTTCGCCCGTCACCGAATTGACCAGCGGCTTGCCCTGATAGACCGAAAGCCCCGCCTCAAGTGCATCGATGATCGAAGAATCGATCGAAAGCGGCACGTCTGTAATTGATTGGACCAGCTGAATGCACTCGGCGAGGATTTTCGGTTCGTCCGCAAGCGGTATGCCGGCGTTGACGTCGAGCACCATCGCGCCCGCCGCAACCTGCGCCAGCGCGTCCGCCGTCACCCGCGAATAGTCGCCGTTCTTCATTTCTTCGGCGAGGAGCTTGCGGCCGGTCGGGTTGATCCGTTCGCCAATCACGCAGAACGGCGCATCGAAGCCGATGGCAACGTCGCGTGTGGGCGACGAAAGAATGGTTCGGGTCATTGTTCGGTTCCGTTGGGTTCCCGTCCGCCATTTCGGGCCAGTTCAGCCAGCCGTGTTCCGGGATAGGTCTTTTCGAGTTGATCAGAGACATAGGCGAGGGGGTCGGCATCGCCCGGTACGTCGAAACTCAAAGTCGCGCGTCGCCAGTCGTCGAGATAGTCATCGGCGCTGGCGGCCCCGCTAACCATCGCCGCCTTGTCGACTGCGACCATGAACCGGTCGGGCAACTGCCTTTTTGCCCCGCGCCGGCCTGAACCGACGACCACCTGTGTTGGGATATCGCGCCAGAAGATCACGGTTGCTTCGATAGCTGGGCTCATGCCGCCGACTCCAGCCAACGTCCGACCTGCGCGGCAAACGGCTCGAGACCGGTTGCCCGGCGTTCGTAACGAAGCCCAAGCCGCTCGGCGGCCTGCTTTGCCTTGGCTTCGAGGCGAGGATCATCGGTCTGCGCCAGATAGACGAGGCGGGTATAGTGGCCGAAATAGTCCGGCAGCAGCTCGGGATGCCGGTCAAGGCCGAGGCCGCGCCACACAAGATTGTCGAATTGCCGTGCCAGATAGTCGGTCAGGTAGAACGTGCCGATTTCTTCTCGGGCGAGTGTTTCAAACGCATCGGCGCCGGAAAAGAAGGCGTAACAATGCGCGCCCTCCAAACGGGTTGCGTTAAATTCCTCAAGTACGTCATCAAGACGTCCGCCGGTGCCGCAATCGCCGTAACCGACGAAAAGCCGGCCGTGATCGCGGCTGAGGTCGACAAGTTCCTCCCGCACGGCATCGGCAATCAGCTGTGGCCGATTGTGCAGCTTGGCGGGCAGGAAGCGCAGCGCGACGGGCACCTGATTGCGCAGTTGCAGGACCGCTCGCAACTCGGTTGCCAGCGCCCCGCAGGCCACAATACCGATGCCCGGTTTGGTTTCAGGCATGGTTCAGCCGCCGCCGTTCGGCAACGAGCCGCTTGGCTGTGTCGACCGCGATCGCGGCATCCTTGCAGTATGCGTCCGCACCGATCGCTGCGCCGAATTCCTCATTGAGAGGCGCGCCACCCACCAGAACGATCAGATCGTCGCGAATTCCGCGCTCCTTGAGCGTCTCGATCACGACCTTCATGTAGGTCATGGTCGTCGTCAGAAGCGCCGACATGCCGAGAATGTCGGGTTTATGCTCATCGATGGCCGCGAGAAACTTGTCCGCGTCGGTATTGATGCCGAGATCGATCACCTCGAACCCGGCGCCTTCCATCATCATGCCGACCAGGTTCTTGCCGATATCGTGAATGTCGCCCTTGACGGTTCCGACCACCATTTTGCCCGCCTTGGGCGCCCCGGTTTCCGTCAGCAGCGGGCGTAGAATGGCCATCCCGGCCTTCATCGAGTTGGCGGCGAGCAGGACTTCAGGCACGAACAAAATACCGTCGCGGAAATCGTCGCCCACCACCTTCATGCCGGCAACCAGCACCTCGGTCAGGACGGCATAAGGTTCCCAGCCGCGCTCGAGCAGGATGTTGACGCCTTCACAGACCTCTTCCTTGAGGCCGTCGTAAAGGTCGTCCTGCATCTGCTCGCCGAGTTCGGCATCGTCAAGTTCCGAGAGGATGATATCGTCGTCATCCGCCATGCGTCGTCTCCTGGCAATCGCGTTGATCAGGCGTTGCGGCGCCGGCGGCGCCCGCCGTCACGGCCACCCGAAAGGTTGGGCGGCGACACGAGCGGCCCAAGCGTTTCGGTGATTTTCTCGAGGGTTAGTCCCGCTTCGCGGGTGTGGCTGTCAAGCGCCTTGCGCATCCGCGCCACGTGTTTCGGACTGTTGCCGCAGCAGCCGCCAATGATCCGCGCGCCCGCGTCGATGGCGAGCTTGGCGTAGGCTTCCATCAGATCGGGCGTGCCGGAATATTCGACGTGATCGCCATGAACATGCGGAATGCCGGCATTTGCTTTGGCAATGACCGGAAGGTCACCCGCGTTCGGGACGAGATCGAGCAGGGCATAGACAAGGTCGGACGCGCCCACTCCGCAATTCGACCCGATGGCGATTGGCGTGTGCTCCCGCGAAACCATCTGTTTGGCGAACTCACCGGGGGCAAGGCCCATCATCGAGCGCCCGGCCGTATCGAAGCTCACGGTTGCGGTTGCCGGCAGGCCAACCTCGTAGGCCGCTTCGAGCGCAGCCGCTATTTCCTCGGGTGCCGACATGGTTTCGATCCACGCCACGTCGGCGCCGCCCTGTTTCAGGCCCTCGATCTGTTCGGCAAAGACGTCCACCGCCTGTTCGTAGGTGAGAGGGCCGAGTGGCTCGAAGAGATCGCCCGTCGGTCCAACCGAACCGGCAATCACGACTTCGCGTCCAGACTTGGCCGCGACCTCACCGGCCAGTTCCGCCGCACGGGCATTGACCTCTTTGACCCGGTCATCGAGCTGGTGCAGGTGCAGCCGCCGCGCCGACCCGCCGAAGGAATTGGTGACAAGCAGATCCGAACCCGCGTCCACAAAACTCTGGTGGAGGCCCATTATGCGGTCGGGATGCTCGAAATTCCAGATTTCCGGGGCCTGCCCGGACGTCAGGCCCATTTCAAACAGGTTGGTGCCGGTCGCGCCGTCGGCCAGCAGGAAATCGCGCTTCGACAACAGGGATAGAAGCTTGTTCAACAGGGACCGTCCGCTTGGCAAATTCGGGGATATAAAGATATCTTTATATGATTGGGGGCGATGTGACAAGCGCAAGGTGCGGCGACCAATGCGCATCCGAAATGGCCCGGTTCAAAAGACAGTTTGCCGCACGCCAGCGCCAATTCCCCTTTTTGAGCATTTTGGATACCGGGCCTTAACGACCGCGCGGCATAACCAATTTCATGAAACGTCAAATTTCGCCACATTCTGATGGCACTGTACCCCCTATTGGGGCGTCCTTTGTGTTGCGTTGGGACATGGTTGGTTTGTTGAGTGCGTCTGCGCCACTTCGGGCGCTGGGTTTGACCGTTAGAAACATTTCGGTCGGTTTTGGTCTGATGGCTCTTGCTGCATGTAGCAGCGGCGGGTCTGGCGGCTTCATCAACAACAACACCAAATTTTCGCAATCGCGCTACGGCACGGCGTCTCCACGCGTATCGACATCAGCGAATATTCCGCATGGCGGCGGCCGCTACATGGTCGGCCGGCCTTACCAGGTCGCCGGCAACTGGTACCGCCCCGAAGAAAACCCGAACTACGACCAGACGGGCAAGGCCTCCTGGTACGGCCCGAATTTCCACGGGCGCTTGACCGCCAACGGCGAGATCTTCGACCAGTTCCACCTATCCGCCGCCCATCCGACCCTGCCGCTGCCGTCTTACGTGCGAGTCGAGAACCTCGACAACGGAAGATCGGTCATCGTTCGCGTCAACGATCGCGGACCCTTTTCCGACGACCGCCTGATCGACGTGTCACAGCGCACCGCCGAGGTGTTGGGCTTCATCAACAATGGCACCGCCAATGTGCACGTCACCTATGTCGGCCGGGCGCCGCTTGAAGGTGACGATACGCAATACCTGATGGCGTCACTCAATCAGCCCGACTATGTGCCCAACAATGTCGCAAGCGACATGCTGCAGGACACTTTCGTCGAGGCCGGCCGCCACCCAAGCCCGATCAGCCGCGAGGCCGGCGGGCTTGTCGGGTCGTTCATATCGCTTTTTTCCTATGCCGATCAGCCGGAAGGCGGCCAAAACGCGGCGCTTGATGCCGCTGCAGCCCTTGGCTCTGCCGCAACGGCTCCCCTGACCGAAGATTTCGGCGACGCCGTCGAAATCGAGCTTGGCCGCTTCGCGGACCTCGAGGTCGCGTCAGAAGTGGAGCGGCAGTTTGCCCTTCTTGGCGCAATCGATCATACTTTGGTCAACAGGGATGGTCAGACTTACGTCGAGTTGACTATGGTGCGGCTCAAACCTGGCGTGCAGCCGGCCGACGTTGAATTGCTCAGGCAATCGCTCGGCCTCTGACCGGCGGGCCGGCGGACCATCCGCAATGACCGGAGTGACACCTTCATGACCGCCATTCGCCTGCGCGCCCAATCCGTGCTCGCTTTCGCGCTGCTGGTCCTTGTTTTTCTGGCATCGCCCGCTTTCGCGCAGCTCGAATTCGACACCAAGGCCAAATACGCCATTCTGATGGACTACGAGTCCGGCACCGTTCTGTTCCAGAAAAATGCCGACGAGCGCCTGGAACCGGCCAGCATGGCCAAACTCATGACCATTGCCATCGTGTTCGACCAGTTGAAGTCCGGCCGGATCAAGATGGACGACGAGTTCTTCATTTCCGAACACGCCTGGCGCGATGGCGGCGCAACCTCTGGCGGTTCCACCATGTTCGCCGAGCTCGGCAGCAAAATTCCGGTGGCCGATCTCGTGCGGGCTGACATCATCCAGTCCGGCAACGACGCGAGCATCGCTCTGGCCGAAGGCATTGCCGGCAGTGAAGCGACCTTTGCGCGACTGATGAATGAAAAGGCGCGCGAGCTCGGACTGACAAACTCCCATTTCGTGAACGCCACTGGCCTGCCGGATCCCAACCAGTATTCATCCGCCCGGGACCTCGCCACAATCGCCCGCTACATCATCCAGACCTTCCCGGAATATTATCCGATCTTTTCGGAAACCGAGTTCCGTTGGAACGGCATCACCCAGAAGAACCGGAATGTCCTGCTTGAAGACGGAATTGGCGTCGACGGCCTCAAGACCGGCCACACCGAGGAGGCGGGTTACGGCATGGTCGCATCGACTACCGAGGGCGGCCGGCGTCTGATCGCTGTGCTGCACGGACTCGACACCATGCGCGAACGCGCCGAAGAAGCCCGCAAGCTGGTGACCTGGGGCAGCCGCTCGTTCGACCTCATTCCCGCCTTCAAGGAGGGGGAAATCGTCGGCTATGCCAACGTTTATGGCGGACAGGACCCGCAGGTCGGACTTGTGGGGCAGGGCGAACTGCTTCTTTATTTGCCGATCGGCAGCCGCAGCTGCATCAGCGCGAAAATCGCCTACCACGCACCCATCCGTCCGCCGGTCGCCAAGGGTGCCGAGCTTGCGCAACTGCGTGTGTTCTGCGACGATCAGCTGATTCAAACGGCGCCGCTTTTCGCGGCCAATGATGTGGCAGACGGCGACCTGTTCCGTAAATCGGTCGACGCCCTCAAGGAATTGGCATTGGGCTGGATCTGACGATTCGGCCCGATCAGGATTGTGTTTATGACAGGTCAGGAATTCGACCGGACGGCACGCTTCATCACCTTCGAAGGCGGCGAAGGGGTCGGCAAGTCGACCCAGGTCAAGCTGCTGGTCGAACGGCTAAACGGAGAGGGGGTCGGCACGGTCCGCACCCGCGAGCCGGGTGGCACGCCGCGTGCCGAAGCCATTCGCTCTTTCATTTTGAGCGGTCAGCCCGAAGGCTGGGGCGCGGGTGCCGAAGCGGTCCTTTTCGCGGCCGCGCGGCTCGACCACGTGCACGAACTGGTTGCGCCAAATCTTGCTGCGGGCAAATGGGTCCTTTCCGACCGGTTTCACGACTCCACGCGCGCCTATCAGGGCCTTAACGGCGGCGTGGATACGAAACTGATCGATGCCTTGGAAATCCTGGCGCTCGACGGACACATGCCCGACCTGACCATCGTGCTCGACATGGACCCCGAAAAGGCCTTTGAACGCGTTGATCAGCGAGCGCTTGAGGATGGCGTTCCCCGCAGTGCGGACCGGTTCGAGCGCGAAGACCTTGACTGGCATCGGCGCCTGCGTGACGCGTTCCACGACATCGTCGACAACAACAAGGAACGTTGCGTCATGCTTTCCGCCGACAAGTCGGAAGGCGAACTGGCTGAAGAAATCTGGTCGGTTGTGGTGTCGCGCTTTCCGGAAATCGAACGCGCCGCGACGGCATGACGGACCCCGGCGAGCAGCGGGAACTCGATCAGCTCGAGGGCGTGCCTCCGCCCGAAGCCTCGGAGCGCCTGATCGGGCACGCAGAGGTTGAGGCGCAGCTTGCCGCGCAGATCACCGCTGGCCGGCTCGGAACGGGCATCCTGCTGCACGGTCCGCGCGGCATTGGCAAGGCCACCCTGGCCTTCCACGTGATTGCCAATTTGATTGCCGCAACCGGTGATGAACCCATCGACCGCGTCAGGGCGCAGATCGCAGCGGGCGCTCACCCCAATGTCTTTGTCTTGCGAATCCCGTTTGAAGACGGACGCTTTCGCACCGAAATACGGGTCGGCAACGTACGCCAGCTCATCGAAAAGCTGCATCTGACGCGAGGACGCGCTGGTCACATTGCCGTGGTCATCGACGCGGCCGAAGACTGCAATCAAAGTGCCGCAAACGCCTTGCTCAAGAGCCTCGAAGAACCTCCGGCCAACACGCACTTCTTCCTGATTTCGCACCAGCCGGGGCGGTTGTTGCCGACCGTTCGTTCACGATGTCAGTCCTACGCCATGCGGGCCCTTGGGCCGGATGAGATGGCGTCTTTCGCTGCATCGCATGGCGGAGAAGGTGAAACGGCCGAATTCGAGCTTGCCGCCGGCAATCCGCGCCGCCTTTGCGAGCTTCAGGCGCTGGGCGACACGGCATTGATTGAGGAAGTCCGCGCCTGGCTTGCCCATCCGCTCAATGCCGCCGACGCGCGAACCCTCTCGATTGCGCGGAGCCTTGCCGACCGCCAGAACGCCGCCTCAGAAGCCTTCGTTCGGCGGTTGATACTCGACTGGATCGCTTCGGAAGCCCGAAACGCGGCCTCGTCCGGAGCGGAAACGAACCGGCTTGCGTCCGCTGATGCCCTGTGGGAGAAGGCAACCCGGTCTTTTACCGAAACGGACATCTTCAATCTCGACCTCGCCGCAACCTACCTGACGCTGCTCGATGCGATCAGCGCGCATGAACGGCGTGGCACAGGCCAGCTGATTGCCCAATGACGAAACCGCGCTTCTACATCACAACCGCGATCTCCTATCCCAACGGCGAACCGCATATCGGCCACGCCTATGAAATGATTGCGACCGATGCGCTGGCCCGGTTCAAGCGGCTCGATGGCTATGACGTGCACTTTCTGACGGGTACCGACGAGCACGGCATCAAGATGGCGCAAACTGCCGCCGCCAAAGGCATTCCCGTGCGTCAGCTCGCGGACCAGAATTCGGCCCGGTTTCAGGCGCTTGCAGGCGCGCTAAATCTCTCCAACGACGATTTCATCCGCACCACGGAACCCCGTCATTACCGCTCGGTCGAGGCGATCTGGAAGGCGATGGAGGCCAATGGCGACATCTACCTCAGCGCCTATTCCGGTTGGTACTCGGTGCGCGACGAAGCCTACTACGACGAATCCGAGCTCGTGGAAGGTGAGGGCGGTGAAAAGCTCTCGCCCCAGGGCACGCCCGTCGAATGGGTCGAAGAGCCGAGCTACTTCTTCCGCCTCTCCGCCTATCAGGACCGGCTCCTGAAATACTACGCCGACAACCCCGATTTCATCGCACCGCGCGAACGGCTCAATGAGATCGTGTCATTCGTGAAATCGGGGCTCGCCGATCTGTCAGTTTCGCGAACGACGTTCGATTGGGGCATTCCGGTGCCCGGCGCCGAGGGGCATGTGATGTATGTCTGGGTCGATGCGTTGACCAACTACATTACCGGCCTCGGCTATCCGGACACAAACGCCGAGGATTTCAGAAAGTTCTGGCCGGCAGACCTCCATGTCATCGGCAAGGACATCGTGCGCTTTCACACCGTCTATTGGCCGGCCTTCCTAATGAGTGCCGGCGTCGCGCCGCCCAAGCGTGTGTTTGGTCACGGGTTCCTGACGGTTGACGGCAAAAAGATGTCGAAGTCCCTCGGCAACGTCATCGATCCTTTCGAACTGATCGGGGAGTTCGGCGCCGATCCGGTGCGCTTCTATTTCCTGCGCGAAGTCTCCTTCGGCCACGACGGCGACTATGGCCGTGAGAAATTCATCAACCGCAACAATGCCGATCTGGCCAACGACCTTGGCAACCTCGTGCAGCGATCGCTGTCGATGATTGCCAAGAACTGCGATGCCAGGGTCCCGAAGCGCGGCAGCCTTTCCGAGACGGACAAAGCTATCCTTACCGAAGTCGATTGCGCCATTGCCGTCGCCCGCGAGGCAATGAACCGGCAGGCGGTGCACGAAGCGGTGTCCGCGATATGGTCGGCCGTCAGCGAAGCAAACCGGTACTTTGCTTCCGAAGAGCCGTGGGCAAAAAAGAAAACCGACCCGGCGCGCATGGCGACCATCCTCTACGTCACCGCTGAATTCATCCGTCGGGCGGCGATTGCGGCGCTGGCCTTCGTGCCGGAGGGAGCCGCGCGCATTCTCGATGCACTCGCCGTGCCCGAGGCAGAGCGATTTCTCGAGTTCGCCGACGACGCGCACAGCCTCGCGACGGGCACGGCGCTGCCGGCTCCCGAGCCTGTTTTCCGCCGTTTCGAGCGCGATACCGCGGCCTGACCAATGCTGATCGACAGTCACTGTCATCTTGATTTCGACGTCCTAGCCGCCGACCGCGCCGGCATCCTTGCCCGCATGGCGGAAAACCAGGTGGCCGGTTGCGTCACGATTTCGACGCGTGTGCACCGGTTTGACGTCATCACCTCTATCGCCGAGGCTTATGACAATGTCTGGTGTTCCGTCGGCACACATCCGCACAATGCCCACGAGGAACTCGATATCTCTGCCGAGGACCTGATCCGGCTGGCCGAACATCCCAGATGTGTCGCGATCGGCGAAGCGGGTCTCGACTATCACTACGACTATTCGCCGCGCGACGCGCAGGCAGAGGGGTTCCGCCGCCACATTGCGGCCGCGCGGGAAACAGGACTTCCGCTGGTTATCCATGCCCGCTCAGCCGATGACGACGTTGCGATGATCCTGAAGGAAGAAATGGCGGTTGGCGCCTTTCCCTTCATCCTCCACTGTTTTTCCTCCGGGCTCGGTCTTGCCCGCACCGGTCTTGACCTCGGCGGCTACATCTCCTTCTCCGGCATCGTGACCTTCAAGAATGCTGCGGAAGTGCAGGAGGCCGCGCGCATCGCGCCGCTCGATCGCATCCTCGTCGAAACTGACGCGCCCTATCTCGCGCCAATCCCTCACCGTGGCCGGACCAATGAACCGGGGTTCGTCCGGCACACCGCCGAAATGGTCAGCGAGCTGCGTGGCCTTTCCTTCGACGCAATCGCCGAGGCGACCACAGAAAATTTCTTTCGCCTGTTCTCAAAGGCAAAACTCGGCGGCCGCCCATGACGGCAGCTAGCCGGATAGTCGCGACGATTCTTGGTTGCGCCTCGTCCGGTGGCGTACCGCGCGTCGGCGGAAACTGGGGAACGTGCGATCCCGACAACCCGCGCAATCGGCGGCGGCGCTGCTCCCTTCTGCTGACCGGTACGACCGACGGGAAACCCGGCAAGACGCGCGTACTGATCGATACCGGCGTTGACATGCGTGAGCAGTTGCTCGACGAAAACGTGGAGCATCTTGACGCGGTTTTTTATACGCATGAACACGCCGACCACACGCACGGCATAGACGACCTTCGCGCCTTCGCCCTCAGCATGCGCCGCCGCGTGCCGGTGTTTTACGAAGGGCGGACCGGCAAGCGCCTGTTTGAATCGTTTGGCTACTGCTTTCGCTCGGCGCCCGACAGCCCCTATCCGCCCATTCTTGATGGCCGGGAAATCGAGGCAGGACAAGACGTCACCATCGAAGGCGAGGGGGGCGCCATTACCCTGCTACCCCTAACCCAGATCCATGGCCACATTACGAGCCTCGGTTTTCGGGTGCAGAACCTGATGTATTCCTGCGATCTCAGCAGCATTCCCCCGGAAACCGAGCCCGGTCTCGCCCACCTGCGAACCTGGATTGTCGATGCCCTCCGGCCGGTGCCGCACCCGAGCCACTTTTCGCTGACCGATGCGCTCGAATGGATCGGCCGCATCCGCCCGCAACAGGCCATCCTGACCAACCTTCACGTTGACATGGACTATGAATGGGTCTCGGCCACCACGCCGGCCCATGTCGAACCGGCCTATGACGGACTGCAGGTCGATTGCGCGACCGGCGAACGCATCGCCTGATCGACCGGCCGAATAGATTTCCCGCTTCTTGAATGGGCTACCAGTGCGCTACGCGGTCGCGACCGACGAACTGGGCGCTCTCGCCCGTATATTCGAATAGCTCGATTTTCACGCCGTTCGGGTCGGTTATCCAGCTCTGCCAGGTGTCGTCGCACCCGATGGACTTGTCGCGCGCCGCCACGCCCTGCGCCCGGATATGGGCGATCGCGTCATCCATGTTGCTGACCTCGTAGCAGATGTGATTGATCTGGTTGTCTTCCGAAAAGGCCGAAGTGTCCTTGTGAAAGACCTCGAGAAAGGTGCGTCCGCCGGCATCGAGATAGTAGCCGAACACCTTTCCGTCGCGCGTGAAATTGAACTTTTTTTCGAACCCAAGCGTCCGTCGGTACCACTCTGCCGTTTCGTCGATATCGTGCGCGAAAATGCAGACATGGGCGACCTGTTTGACAATTGGCGCGTTCATTCTTCCCCCTCGGTGTTCAGTCTCAAATGGCTGGTATTATCGTTCACACGAGCGATATTGATATGATTTTCGATGCCCCTTGGCAAGCACGGCATCGGTCGATGCAGGTCCGAATGAAGCAGAAGGTTGAACGAGATGTGCCGCGCCTTGCGCTCGGCCCGGAGCTGGTCTAGTCGGCGCCGAGACCGTTCCGAGTCAGAATCGCGGGGTCAAAGCGAGAGGTTGAAATGCGTATCTGTGTGTTCTGTGGATCCCGGCCCGGAAATTCCGGCGTCTTTGCCGACGCGGCGCGCAAGCTCGGCGCGGCCATGGCCGCGGCAGACATCGATCTTGTTTATGGTGGCGGTCACGTGGGCCTGATGGGCATCGTCGCCGATGCCGTGCTTGCCAACGGGGGTCGGGTCTATGGCGTCATTCCCCAGGCCCTGGCGGAAAAGGAACTGGCGCACGACCGGCTGACCGAGCTCTTTGTCGTCAAGAACATGCATGAGCGCAAGATGAAGATGGCCGAACTCTCGGACGCCTTCATTGCCATGCCTGGCGGCATCGGCACGCTCGAAGAAATCTTTGAACAGTGGACCTGGCTGCAGCTCTCCATCCACGACAAACCGAGCGCGTTCCTGAATGTCGGCGGATATTACGACCCCCTCCGGCAAATGATTTCCGGCATGACCGAGGCCGGGTTTCTCACTGCCGAACACGCAGCAATGGTGCGCTTCGAATCTGAATTCGAATCGATCTTTGAAACGTTCAAAACCTTCCATGCGCCAGAACCCAAGTGGGTCGGCCTGGCGGGACCAAAGGCCTGATCTGACGCGCGAGTGTGCTCCGCGCGTTCGCTAGGACGTCGCTATTTGACCGTGAGCAGGGTCCACATGCCCGCGGCGTAGTGGCCGGGCAGGTTGCAGTAGAGAATGTAGGTGCCTGCGTCGAGATTGACAGTCAACGAACCAGATTCTCCCGGATCGAGCTCGGAGACTTCGCCGGGACCTTCAACCGCTTCCTCGTCCACTTCGTTTTCTTCGGCGTTGAAGGGCAATGGTTTGGTCACATCATCGATGTGGGCCAGAACCATTTCGTGGATCGTATCCGTCGACACGTTCGTAACGTCAAAGGTGATCTGGCCTGCTGCCACCGTGTCGGTGGACACGCGTATTCCCATCGTTGCGTTTGACATGTCGTTACCGTGGGCCATCGCTAGGCCCATGTCTGTCGGCATCTCCGTTTCTGCTCCCGAATCCCAAAGCTCGACCGTGATCGTTTCGTCGGCCCACGCAAAGTGCGTGCCTAGCAACAATCCCGCCACGGCGGCGGTACCAATCGCCAATTTCTTGAGTTTCTTGTGCATGACGCTTTCTCCCTTTTCAGAGCGTTCCGGAGCGTCGCGGCCGCGAGGCCCCTGCAAACACAATCATCGGTTCCTGACACCAACCTGAAAAGCCGGACTATTGCGACAGACCGTTCGGATAAGCTTTCCAATTGGCGACGTCCGGGCTATCAAGCGCCGCAGAACCGACAGCGCAAAAGCGAGGATTTCGACCATGTCCGCCATTATCGACGTTTCCGCCCGGCAGATTTTTGATAGCCGCGGCAACCCCACCGTCGAAGTCGATGTCGTGCTCGACGACGGCAGCTTCGGACGTGCCGCCGTTCCTTCCGGTGCCTCGACGGGTGCGCACGAGGCACATGAGCTGCGTGACGGCGGGCCGGAATTCATGGGAAAGGGCGTGTCTCAGGCTGTCGATAACGTCAATGACGTCATCGCCCACGAAATTCACGAAATGGATGCGCTGGACCAGATCGCAATCGACCGGGCCATGATCGAGCTTGATGGCACGCCCAACAAGGGCAAGCTCGGCGCGAATGCCATTCTGGGCGTGTCTCTTGCGGTGGCCAAGGCCGCAGCGGATTCGTCGGAACTGCCGCTCTTCCGCTATCTCGGCGGACCCAACGCCCATGTTTTGCCGGTACCGATGATGAACATCATCAATGGCGGCCAACATGCCGACAACCCGATCGACATCCAGGAATTCATGATCATGCCAGTCGGCGCCACGACCATGGCGGATGCGCTGCGCATGGGATCTGAAGTCTTCCACACCCTCAAGAAGGGTTTGAGCGCGGACGGCCACAACACCAATGTCGGTGACGAGGGCGGTTTTGCCCCGAACCTGAATTCAGCGGACGAAGCGCTCGGGTTCATCATGCGCTCGATCGAAAAGGCTGGCTACCGGCCAGGCGAAGACGTGGCGCTCGCCCTCGATGCGGCCTCGACCGAGTACTACAAGAACGGCGTCTATGAGATGACCGGGGAGGGCAAGACCCTGACCTCGGAACAGAATGTCGCCTATCTCGCCGATCTTGTAGCGCGGTTCCCGATCATTTCCCTCGAAGACGGAATGGCCGAAGACGATTGGGAGGGCTGGAAATTGCTGACCGATACGATCGGCGGCAAATGCCAGTTGGTCGGCGACGACCTGTTCGTCACCAATCCGGAGCGGCTTGAGTCCGGCATCAGGATGGGCGTTGCCAATTCCATTCTCGTCAAGGTCAACCAGATCGGCTCACTGACCGAGACCATGCAGGCCGTCGAAATGGCGCACCGCGCCGGCTATACCAGCGTCATTTCACACCGCTCGGGCGAAACCGAAGACAACACCATCGCTGACCTCGCAGTTGCCTTCAACAGCGGCCAGATCAAGACCGGTTCGATGTCCCGGTCCGAGCGCCTTGCCAAGTACAACCAGTTGCTGCGCATCGAGGAAATGCTTGGCAGCGCCGCGGCTTACGCGGGGCGCCGCATCTTGCGCGGCTGATGGACGATTTTTTCAAGTTTGAAGTCCGCAACGGCCTGAACTTTGCGATCGTCGCCGACGGCACCTTTCGCCTTGGCCAGCCAGGCACGGTGGAGGACCTGATTGGCAACGGCTACGGGACCGGCGCAGACTATCTTGTTGTCCCCCGGGCATGTCTTGACGCTGAATTCTGCAGGTTGCGCAACGGCATGCTTGGCGAGGTTACACAGAAACTGATCAATTATGGGCTTTCGGTCGTCTTTCTCGGCGACTTCTCCGCGGAAATTGCCGGAAGCAATGCTTTTCGCGATTATGTCCGCGAGGCCAACAAGGGCCGTCGGCTCCTGTTTCTGGCAAGCCTTGACGACGTGCCGCCGGCGCGAGTCCGATAGCCACGTGGAGGCGAGGCCCGATGCGCAAGATCAACGCGGACTGGCACCGTGCCAATCCCATGCCAAAGAACCCGAGTCCCGAACAACGGATCGATTGGCATTTGCGCCATGCGGTCAACTGCGAGTGCCGCGGCATTCCCGCCGGCATTCTGAGGCTCATGCAGGCCCGCGGCATCCCGGCGCCGGAAGGCTACGACTTTTCCCGGAAGTGACACTCCGCGGCCACCCGGTTCGTTTCGACATTGCGTTCGGAAGTGCTGGCATCAACCCCGCGTTAAGCCTCAATGGATAGACTTCGGCAACGTCACGCTGAGCGCCGCAGTCATGTCCACGCGTCTTCGCCGCCCCTCCATCATCAGGCAGCTATCGATCACTGTTCTGCTGATCGCCTTTCAGGCCTATCTCGGCTACAGCCTCCTGCATGGACAGTACGGCTTGAAGGGCCAGGAACAACTGCGTCAGGATATCGTTGAACTCGAAGCCGAACGCGCGCTGCTCAACACGCAGGTCGACGACCTTCGCCACCACCTGTCGCTGCTCGATCCGGCCCGCCTCGATCCGGACCTGATCACCGAATTGGCCCGTAGTCAGCTGTCGATGGCACATGAAAACGAAATTCTCGTTTCGGTGGCCCAAAACTAGCACATCGGATCAAATCAAGCCGGAACCAGATTTCAGTTAAGCAGCAAAATAGACAATATTACAATTAGTTAGCGCTGTGATTTTTCAAACTCAGCGTTTGCCTTGTTTTCGCTTTTCCCCTATCATCACGACATTCTGCCGCACACGGCAGCTCGATCTGGAGTGAGGCCATGGCCCGAGCCGCAGCGTCCGCCAAACCGGCACGCACCGCGCCCAAGCGCAAACCCGCCACCAACGCGGTAAAGGGCGACAATGCGCCGGTTTTCACCAGGGACGAAGAACTCCACGCCTATCGCGAAATGCTTCTGATCCGGCGGTTCGAGGAAAAATCCGGCCAGCTCTACGGCATGGGCGAAATCGGCGGCTTCTGTCACCTCTATATCGGCCAGGAAGCCGTGGTGACCGGCGTGCAGATGGCCGCGCGCCCGACGGATCGATCGATCACCGGTTATCGCGACCACGGGCACATGCTGGCCGTCGGCATGGATCCCAACGGCATCATGGCCGAACTGACCGGGCGCGCCGCCGGCCTCTCCAAGGGCAAGGGCGGCTCGATGCACATGTTCTCGACCGAGAAGCGCTTTTACGGCGGCAATGGCATCGTTGGCGCCCAGGCGAGCCTCGGGACGGGGTTGGCTTTCGCCGCCAAATATCGCGGCGATGATGAGGTGGCGCTGGTTTACTTCGGCGATGGAGCTTCCAATCAGGGGCAGGTTTACGAGAGCTTCAACATGGCCAAGCTCTGGAAGCTTCCGGTCGTCTACATCGTCGAGAACAACCGCTATGCCATGGGCACGTCGCTTGAGCGCGGGTCGTCGCAGACCGACCTCAGCCAGCGCGGCGCGAGCTTCAATATTCCAGGCGAACAGGTGGATGGCATGGACGTCCGTTTCGTCCGGGACGCCGCCGCCCGCGCCATCGAGCATGCCCGGTCCGGCAAGGGTCCGTACATTCTTGAAATGCTGACCTACCGCTATCGCGGGCACTCCATGTCCGACCCGGCCAAATACCGCTCGAAGGACGAGGTGCAGACCATGCGCGCCGAGCACGACCCGATCGAACAGGTCAAGGCCCGCATCCTTGCCAGCAAATATGCCTCCGAGGACGATTTGAAGTCGGTCGAAAAAAACGTCCGCGATATCGTCACCAAGGCCGCCGACTTCGCCACCGCTGCGCCCTATCCCGATCCGTCCGAACTTTGGACGGATGTGGTGCTTTCGGCCTGAGGCGGCACCGATGGGGCGGGTCGTTCACTTCGAGATTCACGCCGACGACCCCCAGCGGGCCATCGCGTTTTATGAAACCGTATTCGGCTGGACGTTCCAGGAGTTCGTGCCGGGCTATTACTGGCTCGCGACCACCGGGCCCGACGACAAGCCGGGCATCAACGGCGGCCTGGTGCCGCGCAAGGCGGGTCAGACCGGCAGCATGGTGGCGGCCTACATCTGCACCATCGAAGTCGACGACATCGACATGACGATCGAAAGGTTCCGGAAGGAAGGCGGCGTCGAAGCCGTCGCTCGCCATGCCATCCCTTCGCTCGGCTGGCAGTTTTACGGCAAGGACCCCGAAGGCAACATCGTTGGGGTCCATCAGCCAGACCCAAGCGCCATCTGAAGAGTCCAAGCGAAGCCACCTATGAACCGCATCTCCGTCGACGGAAAAAGACATGCAGCAATCACCCGACTGGAGCTTCTGGCTACTCGTGGCCGGCGTGTTCGTCGTGCTGGTTGCCTATGCAATCCACTTTGTCTGGCATGGCAGTTCGCAGATCAAGGGGCTGGTGAGCTTCGTCAATCGCACACCGGAGCGCCGGCGTCTGGCCGCGGAACGCGAGGCAAAGGCCGGTGGCCGATATCCGCTCTGGTACCGCGCTCTGCAAACCACTTTCATTGTCGCCGCGATCGCGCTGGCCGCTTACGCTCTTTATGCGCGCTTTGCGCCGGCCACGCCGTGACGGGTGAGTGACCGATGCCCGTCCATTTTGAAATTCACGTCACCGACCTTGAAAAGGCCAAAGCCTTTTACGCGACGGTGCTGGGCTTTGCCTATGAGCGCATGCCAGGCGGCATGGAATACTATCTCATCAGTTCCGGCAGCGTCGGTTTCGACAAGGGTCTGACTGGCGGCATGTTCCAGCGCAACGCCCCAGAACCGGCCCCCGGTTCCGGTCCGCGCGGCGCGGTCCTGACCTTTCCGGTCGAAAATGTCGACGAAACCTATGCGCTGGCGCTCGCCAGCGGCGCCGCCGATGCCATGGCTCCAACCACGTTCGACGGCGTAGGCCGCTGCGCCTATGTCGAGGACGGCCAGGGCAACATATTTGGAATGATCACACCGCCTGCAGGGAGAGCCTGACCATGCCCACCGAAATCCTCATGCCGGCCCTGTCGCCCACCATGGAAGAGGGCAAGCTTTCCAAATGGCTGGTCAAGGAAGGCGACGCAGTCGCCCCCGGCGACGTAATCGCCGAGATCGAGACCGACAAGGCGACGATGGAAGTCGAGGCGGTTGACGAGGGCAAGGTCGGCAAGATTCTGGTTCCCGAGGGCACCGAAAACGTCAAGGTCAATGCCGTGATCGCCGTTTTGGTGGGTGAAGGCGAAAGTGTCGGCGCCGTTTCCGTCGCCCCAGCGCCGGCCCCGGCTGCCGCTTCTCCTGCCCCGGCGGCGGAACCCGCGCCGGCCGCAGCATTCGGGGAAGCCCCGAAGTTTGAACCAGCCTCGGATCCCGACATTCCCGAAGGCACCGAAATGGTCGAAATGACCGTTCGTCAGGCGCTCAACGAAGCGATGGCCGAGGAAATGCGCGCCGACGACCGCATCTTCATCATGGGCGAGGAGGTGGCCGAGTATCAGGGCGCCTACAAGATCACGCAAGGGCTGCTTCAGGAATTCGGAGCCCGCCGCGTCATCGACACGCCGATCACCGAACACGCCTTTGCTGGCATCGGCGTCGGCGCGGCTTTTGCCGGTCTGCGGCCGATCATCGAGTTCATGACCTTCAACTTCGCCATGCAGGCCATCGACCAGATCATCAACTCCGCCGCCAAGCAGCTTTACATGTCCGGCGGGCAAGTAACGGCGCCGATCGTTTTCCGTGGCCCCAACGGCCCGGCGTCTCGCGTCGGCGCCCAGCACAGTCAGGACTATTCGGCCTGGTACAGCCACGTGCCGGGGTTGACCGTCATCGCGCCCTATAGCGCCGCCGACGCCAAGGGCCTGCTCAAGGCCGCGATCCGCTCACCCAATCCGGTCGTGTTCCTTGAAAACGAACTTCTTTACGGCCAGACCTTCCAAGTCCCCAAGCTCGACGATTATGTCCTGCCCATCGGCAAAGCGCGCATCGTCCGCCAGGGCAGCGACGTGACCATCGTCGCCCATTCCATGGGCATGCGCTACGCCACCGAGGCGACCGAAAAACTGGTCGCGGAAGGTGTCGACGTCGAATTGATCGATTTGCGCACACTGCGGCCGCTCGACAGCGATACAGTGGTCGCTTCCGTCAAGAAGACCGGGCGTTGCGTAACGGTCGAGGAAGGCTGGCCCCAGGGTTCGGTCGGCTCCGAAATCGCGTCCCGCCTGATGGAACAAGCCTTCGACTATCTTGACGCGCCGGTGCTCAAGATCACAGGCAAGGACGTGCCGATGCCCTACGCCGCCAACCTCGAGAAACTGGCCCTGCCGAACGTCGACGAGGTCATCGCCGCGGTGAAGCAAGTCACCTACAGGAGCTGAGAGATGACATCACAGTCCGATCTCGACCAGAAATTCCTCGACGCCGCCTATGAAGAGGCGCAGAAGGGCCTGAGCGAAGGCGGCATTCCCATCGGCTCGGTGCTGGTCCGCAATGGCGAGATTATCGGTCGCGGCCATAATCGTCGGGTGCAGAAGGGCGACCCGATCCTGCACGGCGAAATGGATGCGATCCAGAATGCCGGCCGCCAAAAGACCTATCGCGACGTAACCTGTTACACGACCCTTTCCCCCTGCATGATGTGCACCGGCACCATCATCCAGTTCGGCATCGGCCGCGTCGTCGTCGCGGAATCCAAGAATTTCAAGGGATTTCAGGACGTTCTGAGCCTCGCGGGTGTCGAGGTGAAGGACTATCACGAAGAACGCTGCACCCACATGATGGCCGACTTCATCAAGAACAATCCCGAATTGTGGAACGAAGACATAGGCGAGTGAGCCAATGAGCATCAACATCACCATGCCCGCCCTGAGCCCGACCATGGAGGAGGGGACGCTTGCCAAATGGCACGTCAAGGAGGGCGACAGCGTTTCCGCCGGCGACGTGATCGCCGAAATCGAGACCGACAAGGCCACGATGGAGGTCGAGGCCGTTGACGAAGGCACGATCGGCAAGATCATGGTCAATGCCGGCACCGAAGGCGTCAAGGTCAACGCGGTGATTGCCGTTCTGCTCGAAGAGGGCGAAAGCGCCGGCGACATTGGCAAGGCGGCGTCAACGCCTGCTCCCAAGTCCACCACATCTGCGCCAGAGTCGAAGACGCCTGCGCCCGCCCCGGTGGCAATTCCGGCCCCGCAACCAGCGCCTGTACCGTCGCCATCTGCCACCAACGGCACCCGCATATTCGCCTCGCCTCTGGCGCGGCGGCTTGCCAAAGAGGCCGGCATCGACATCGCGCGCATTTCCGGCAGCGGGCCCAAGGGCCGCGTGGTCAAGGCCGACGTGGAGCGGGCCAAATCGGATGGCGGCAATCTCAAGGCTGCCCCGGCCGTGGCGCCCGCCGTTGCCGCGGCGGCGCCGCCGGTCAGCCGCGCCGCGGTCGAGGCCATGTACGAAGCAGGGAGCTACGAGGTCGTGCCGGCCGACGGCATGCGCAAGACCGTAGCCGCCCGCCTGACCGAAGCCGCCCGCGACATACCGCACTTCTTCCTGACTGCTGACGTCAAGCTCGACGCCCTCATGAAGGCACGCGAGGACATCAACGCCACGGCCAAAAAGGACAAGGACGGCAAGCCGGAATTCAAACTCTCGGTCAACGATTTCGTTCTGAAGGCCTGGGCCATTGCCCTGCAGCAGGTGCCCGACGCAAACGCCACCTGGGCCGGCGATGCCATTCTCTTGCACAAGCATTCCGACCTCGCGGTCGCCGTCGCCGTACCCGGTGGGCTCTTCACGCCGGTCGTCAAAAAGGCCGAGCTCAAGACGCTCAGGCAGATTTCGGCCGAGGTGAAAGACCTCGCGACCCGCGCGAAATCCAAGAAACTCGCCCCGCACGAATATGTCGGCGGCTCGTCTGCGGTCTCCAATCTCGGCATGTTCGGGGTCAAGCACTTCACCTCGATCATCAACCCGCCGCACGGCACGATCATTTCCATCGGCGCCGGCGAAGAGCGGGTTTATGTCGAAAGCGGTGAGATCAGGACCGGTACCTTCATGACCATTTCGGTCAGTTGCGATCACCGTTCGGTCGACGGGGCCCTCGGCGCCCAGCTCATGGCCGCCTTCAAGGCTCTGATCGAACAACCCGTGATGATGCTGGCCTGACCGGAGCAATAGCCTATGAAAACCATCCTCTGCTTCGGCGACAGCCTGACCTATGGCGCCAACCCGGCGGGCGGGCGGCACGCTTTCGAAGATCGATGGCCCACCGAACTGGGGCGCGTGCTCGGCGCTGACAAGGTGCGCATCATCGCTGAGGGGCTTGGTGGCCGTACGACTGTGTTCATGGACCGGTCATCGCCAGCCAATCTAAATGGTGCCGAAATCCTGCCGACGCTCCTGTCCAGCCACCAGCCGCTCGATGCGGTCGTCATCATGCTCGGCTCGAACGACATGAAGGAATATATCTGTGGCAGCGCCCTGGGCGCCGCCATGGGCATGAAGCGTCTGGTCGAAATCATTCGCAAGCATCCCTACTACGAGGGATTTGTCGCGCCACCCGTCGTTATCGTCTCGCCGCCGCATTGCGTGCCGACCGAACATGCCGATCTCGGACCGATGTTCCGACATGGTATGCGTGAAAGCCACCTGCTGGCCGGACATTATGAGCGCGTCGCGCGCGACACCGGCGCAACCTTTTTCGATGCCGCGACCGTCGCGGTTGCCGATCCCCTCGATGGTGTGCACCTCGACGCGGCAAACACGAAAGCCATCGGCGCCGCGCTCGGCCCGGTTGTCGCGAGGGTGCTTGACCTGTAAGAGCGGTCGCGAAGCGGCGTGACGGAGGACATCCGATGCGCCGAAAATCGAATTGAAAAGGGCGTTTGACCCTTCAGCCAACCAAGGAAGACTGATGAAGAATACACCGCACGAGCTTCACGAAGAGTTCCCCGAATACGTCGACAAGATGAGCGAACTGAAGTCGATCAATGCTCACTTTGCCAAGATGTTCGACGACTATCACCAGATCAATCGTGAAGTGCACCGGGGCGAGACCGACGTGGAGCCGATGTCCGACGACCACCTCAACGAGCTGCGCCGCAAACGCATGCACCTCAAGGACGAAATCTACGCATTGCTCAACAACTAGGGCGAAGGGCCGGAAATGGCTGAAGCTTACGATCTCATTGTCATCGGCTCAGGCCCCGGCGGTTACATCGCCGCCATCCGTGCGGCCCAGCTGGGCCTGAAGACAGCCATTGTCGAGCGCGAGCATATGGGCGGCATCTGCCTCAATTGGGGCTGCATTCCAACCAAGGCCTTGCTGCGCTCGGCCGAGATATTTTCGCACATGAGCCACGCCCAGGACTACGGGCTGAAGGCAACCGGCGTTTCTGCCGATATCGAAGCGGTCGTCAAACGTTCGCGTGGCGTCACCCAGCAGATGTCGGCCGGCGTCGGCTTTTTGATGAAGAAGAACAAGATCGACGTCATCTGGGGTGAGGCAGAAATCACCGCGGTCGGCGAAGTGACGGTTCGCGACGCAAAGAAGCCGGCGGTCCAGCCGCAGAATACGCCGCCCAAAGGTACGCTCCCGATCGGCACCTACAAGGCAAAGAACATCATTGTGGCCACGGGTGCTCGCCCGCGCACGCTGCCGGGCATTGAGCCGGACGGCGATCGCATCTGGACCTATTTCGAAGCAATGAAGCCAGCCAAATTGCCCAAAAGCCTTCTGGTCATGGGCTCCGGCGCCATCGGCATCGAATTTGCGTCGTTCTACCGCGCGCTTGGTGTCGAGGTCACCGTCGTCGAACTGTTGCCCCAGATTTTGCCAGTCGAAGATGCCGAGATTTCGGCATTCGCCCGCAAGCAGCTCGAAAAGCGCGGCATCCGCATCCTCACCGACACCAAGGTCGCCAAAGTCGAGAAATCCAAATCCGGGGTCACCGCGACCGTGGACTTGCCCAACGGCAAGCAGGAAAAGCTTGCGGCCGAGCAGCTCATTTCCGCTGTTGGCGTTCAGGGAAACATCGAAAACCTTGGCCTTGAAAAACTGGGTGTGAAGACCGACCGCGGCTGTATCACCATTGACGGGCGCTGCGCGACGAACGTCGCGGGCATCTGGGCCATCGGCGACGTTGCCGGCCCGCCCATGCTGGCCCACAAAGCCGAACATGAAGCGGTGATCTGCGTTGAAACCATCGCCGGCATGAAGGTCCACGGCCTCGACCGCGGCAAGATCCCCGGCTGCACCTACTGCGATCCGCAGGTCGCGTCGGTTGGCCTGACCGAAGCCAAGGCCAAGGAAGCGGGCAGGGACGTCCGCATCGGCAGGTTCCCCTATATCGGCAACGGCAAGGCCGTCGCCCTTGGCGAGCCCGACGGGCTGATCAAGACTGTGTTCGACAAGAAGACCGGCGAGCTTCTCGGTGCGCACATGGCCGGGGCTGAAGTCACGGAACTCATTCAGGGCTTTGTCGTGGCCATGAACCTCGAGACCACCGAGGAAGAGCTGATCCACACCATATTCCCGCACCCGACCCTGTCGGAATCAATGAAAGAGAGCGTTCTTGACGCCTACGGGCGGGCACTCAATATCTAGGGTGGGAACAAACGGCACAGGAGGCCGAAATGTTGGGTTTCATTGTCTGGATTGTGGTCGGCGGCGTTGCAGGTTTCATCGCCGAACGGCTTTTGGGTGAGGATCATACTATCGTCATGAATGTCGGTCTCGGCATCGCCGGATCGATCGTGGTCAATGCGCTTCTGTGGCTTCTCGGCTATTCCGGCGGCAATCTGCTCGGACAGCTCGTGACGGGCGTCGTGGGCGCCATTGCGCTGGTGCTCGGCTATCGCGAATATAAGCGGCGCAGCTAACGCCTGACCGAGACCAAACTGGCCGGCATTGCGTCGGCCGAAAGGGGGAAAAAATGTCAACAGCACGCAAAGTGTTCTTTTGGGTATTTGGTATTGGGCTCGCGTTTGGCCTGCTGCTTGGGCTTGGCAACCTTGTCGCGCCGGACGCCGTTAGCGTGACGATGAATGGCGAGAACGTCGAAGGCGTCAACGGCATCGGCGTTGGGCTCTTCGCAGGCGGTCTGCCCGGCTTCATCATCGGCCTGATCGCGGCGGGCATCACGGCCCTGTTCACGCGAAAGAAGAAAGCCTGAACCGCGACTCCGAAAGGTTGAAATGATGGACATCACGGCTCTGGTCATCTGGCTGGTCATGGGCATCGCCGCAGGATGGCTTGCGAGTCTGGTCATGGGCGGCGGCGGGCTGATCCGCTACCTGATATCCGGCGTGATCGGGTCCGTGGTCGGAAGCTACCTGTTCGGCCTGTTGGGCATCAGCCTGCCGATCGACAATGTGTGGATCAACCACATCCTCGTGTCTGCGGCGGGTGCTGTCATCGTCATCGCCGTCGCACGCATGCTTGCCTGACGGCCAGGAGCGATCGAAGAACGCATGGTCACCCTGATCGACAAAGCCGCCAAGTCAGCCGTTCGGCATCCCGAAAAGGCACATCGGCCGGACAGCGAGATATTGCGGAAGCCTGACTGGATCCGTGTCAGGGCGCCGGGTGCGGGCGTCTATCGCGAAACTCAGCAGATTGTTCGTGACAACAACCTCGTGACGGTCTGCGAAGAGGCGGGTTGCCCGAACATCGGCGAATGCTGGGACAAGCGCCACGCAACCATGATGATCATGGGCGAGATTTGCACGCGTGCCTGCGCCTTCTGCAACGTGCGAACCGGTCTGCCCCTGCCACTCGACCCCAGGGAACCGGAAAACGTCGCCAACGCCGTTGAAAAACTCGGCCTTGAACACGTGGTCATCACCTCGGTCGACCGCGACGACCTCGACGATGGCGGCGCCCGGCATTTTGCCGAGGTCATTCAGGCGATCCGCGCCCGTTGCTCCAACACAACTATCGAGATTCTGACGCCCGATTTCCTGCGGAAGCCTGGCGCCCTCGAAATTGTTGTCGCGGCCAAGCCCGACGTCTTCAACCACAACCTTGAAACGGTGCCGTCCAACTACCTGACTGTCCGGCCGGGCGCCCGCTACTTCCATTCGATCCGGCTGTTGCAGCGGGTCAAGGAACTCGATCCGGCGATGTTCACCAAGTCGGGGATCATGGTTGGTCTTGGCGAGGAGCGCAACGAAGTGCTGCAACTGATGGACGACCTTCGAAGCGCCGAGGTCGATTTCCTGACGATCGGCCAGTACCTGCAGCCGACACGCAAACACCACCCGGTCAAAAGCTTTGTCACGCCCGATGAGTTTGCTTCCTACGCCACCGTCGCCAAGGCCAAGGGGTTCCTGCTCGTCTCATCGAGCCCATTGACCCGATCGTCGCACCATGCCGGCGAAGATTTTGCCCGCCTGCGCGCGGCGCGGCTCGAAAAGCTCGGCCACTGATCTCAGACAAATGACCCAGATCAGCTTTTCGCGGCACGTGCCCTTCACGCCAGACCAGATGCTTGAGCTCGTGGCCCGGGTTGAGGACTATCCGGACTTCGTGCCCAATTGCGCCGACATGCAGGTGACCCGCAGCCCGGCGCTCGCCGAGAACGAGTGTGACGCCCGCATGCAAGTGCAATACGGGCCGATCTCAGGGTCCTACACCAGTCGCGTTACCGTCGATCGCGACACCATGACGATCAGCGCCAGGTCGCTCGACGGCCCATTCGCGCATCTCGACTCCAAGTGGACCTTCATTCCCGAAGGTACGGGGGCGAAAATCCAGTTTGACATCGACGTGTCATTCTCTAACCGCTTTCTCGGGTCAGTGGCCGAACCACTGTTTGCCCGCAAGCAGGAAGAGATCATCGATGCTTTCGTTAAACGGGCCAGCGAAATCTACAGAAACGGCTGACGCGGTTTCGCGTCGATGGTCTTCAGCGCCAGTGCCAGCGCCGCCTTCACCGAGGCGGACCGCACTTCCTGCCTCCCGATATCGCCGAATTCGTGCCGCTCGTGCAGCGTCACGCGCTCGGTCGCGACGGCAAAGTGCACGAGCCCGACCGGCTTTCCGGTGCTGCCGCCTCCAGGGCCTGCAATTCCCGTGATCGCGACGGCAAGATCGGCATGCGCGGCCCGGAATGCGCCCCAGGCCATTTCCCGCGCCGTCGCTTCCGACACAGCACCTTCGGTTTCCAGCGTTGCCGGACGAACGCCGAGCATCTCGATTTTGGCTTCGTTGGCATAGGTGACGAAGCCGCCATGAACCACGGACGATGAGCCGGCGATCGAGGTGAGGGCGCCTGCCACCAACCCGCCCGTGCAACTCTCGGCGGTTACCATCCACCAGTTCTTCTCGTTGAGCCGGTTGATCAGCCGTCGCGCAAGGTCGAGCGTCTCGTCGTCGAACATCAGTCGTCTCCTCGCGGGATTTCAACGCTGGCGGTGCCGAGAGTAAAGAGGCCCTCGCCGCGTCCGACAAATCCCATCTTTTCAGATGTCGTCGCCTTGACCGAGACGCGCGACGCCGCGACCCCGCAAATCCGCGCGATGTTTTCGCGCATCCGGTCTGAATAGGGCGCAATCTTGGGGGCCTCGCACATCAGCGTCAAATCGAGATGAACGATCCTCCCGCCACGTTCCCGCACCCGTTCCGCTGCGAATTTGAGAAAGGTTGCCGAGGGCTCGCCTTTCCAGCGTGGATCAGACGGCGGGAAATGCCGCCCGATATCGCCTTCGGCCAACGCGCCGAGCAAGGCATCGGTCAGAACATGCAGCGCCGCATCGGCATCGCTGTGTCCGTCGAGCCGATGGGTATGAGGAATGTCGATCTCCGCCAGCCTGACGCAATCGCCAGCAACGAAGCGGTGAACGTCGAGCCCGGTTCCGGTGCGCGTTTCCATCGTTCGTCCCTGTCTGAGATAAAGTTCCGCCAGCGCAAAATCGTCCGCCGTCGTCAACTTGATATTGTGCCGGTCACCCTGCGACAGAACCACGTCATGACCGGCCCATTCAGCGATGGATGCGTCGTCGGTGAACACGGCTTCAGTCTCCGCGGCCGCGCGACGATGCGCATCGAGGATCGCCCGAAAGCGAAAACCCTGCGGGGTCTGGGCCTCAAAGAGTTTCGACCGGTCCGGCGTGCCGTCAACGGTGCGGCCGTCTTCCGAATGCTTGATCGTCGGCACCACACCGACAACAGGCAACACCGCGGTTGCGCTCTCGAGGTGCGAAAGCACGTCGTTGATGACCTTGTCACTCACCAGCGGACGCGCCGCATCGTGGATCAGGACAAGTTCTGGCGCGATTGCTGCGAGCGCTTCGAGACCCGCAAGAACGGAGGCCTGCCGTTCGGCGCCACCGTAGACTGGCGGCAGTAGTTTGTCCGATTGCGGAACCGACGCGTAATAGAGCCCGAGATGCTCCGGGGCGATGACGCATTGAATGCAATCGACATGTCCATTCTGCGCAAATGCCGATATTGATCTTTCGATCAGGGAAAGTCCTGCAACATGCTGATACTGTTTCGGTAATGCGTTTTCCGCCGCGCCGCCGCCTGCACGTGCCCGCTGCCCTTTGCCACCCGCAACAATGATAACCGCGACGCCGCCCATGCGCATTCCTCAGTCAGTTGCCCCATGGTCTAGAGGCTCGTGCCCGGATAAACAAGCTCAACCAAACGCCCGCATTTTGAGCAATATCGTGTTGCGCGGTGTGCGCTTTGACTATATTGCGAGCAAGCACAGTCAATTGCGTAAAATTGGGGCAGATGAGCACCTTTTCGCCGCTGGAGATCGGGCATCTCGCGACTTCGGGCCCTGCGATTCTCGCCCCGATGGCGGGCATCACGGATGCGCCTTTCCGTGACATCGCTGCCAGTTTCGGAGCAGGCATGGTCGTGTCCGAAATGGTCGCTTCGGCCTCGCTTTCGACCGGGCAGTCGGAAATGGTCCGACGTCTCGAACAAACCAAGGGTCTGCCGCATGTCGTTCAGCTTGCGGGCAACGAAGTGGACTGGATGGCGCGTGGCGCAGAAATTGCTGCCGACGCCGGCGCGGACGCCATCGACATCAATTTCGGCTGCCCCGCCAAGCGCGTGACGAATGGCTATGCGGGTAGCGCACTCATGCGCGTACCCGACCTCGCGCTTCGCCTGATCGAAGCGGTGATGTGCGCCGTCGATCTTCCGGTCACCATTAAGATGCGCCTGGGTTGGGACGACGACTGCCTCAATGCTGCCGATCTGGCCCGGAGGGCTGCCGCCGCCGGGGTGAAATTGATCACGGTGCATGGGCGCACGCGCCAGCAATTCTACAAGGGCACCGCGCGCTGGCGCCCGGTGGGCGAGGTTGTGGCTGCCGTTGAGGTGCCAGTCGTGGTCAATGGCGACATTGTCGATGTTACCTCGGCCCGTAGGGCTCTGGAACAATCGGGCGCTTCGGGCATCATGGTCGGGCGCGGCGCGCAGGGCCGGCCCTGGATCGTCGGCCAGATCGGCGCCGCCCTGATGGGCAGGGCAGTTCCCGCGGCCCCAAAGGGTTCTGCACTGGCCGACCTTGTCTGCGCCCACTACGAAGCAATGCTCAACCACTATGGCGCCGAACTCGGCGTTCGCGTCGCCCGCAAGCATATTGGTTGGTACATCGACGCCAACCTATTCGGGCCGAAGGATCAGTGGCGCAAGGAGCTTCTGACCTCGTTTGACCCGGCCTATGTGCTTCGTGAAGTGCGTGCAGCTTTCTCCGATGTGGAGCGGGAAGCTGCATGACCAAGGAAACCCTGCCCAGCCAACAGGCATTCCGCGTGTTGCAGGCGCTTCAGCAGCCCGTTCTCGTCGTCGCAAAGTCGCACCGTATCGCCTGGGCCAACTACGCAGCAGAGACCTTCTTTGGCGTTTCGTCGTCTGTGATGTCGCGCCAGAAGCTCAGCGACTTCATTCCGTTTGACTCGCCCATTCTCGCGCTTGTCGAAGACGTGCAACGCCGTCAGGCGCCGATGACCGAATACCGGGTCAAGATCATTGCCCCGCGCTTCACGCCGGAACGCATCACCGACGTTTACGCCAACCCGATTTTCGACAGTGACGACCTCGTGTCGCTCCTCTTTCAGGAGCGCACGATGGCCGACAAGATCGACCGCCAACTCATCAGTCGTGGTGCGGCGCGTTCGGTGACTGGCCTTGCCGCCATGCTGGCCCACGAAATCAAGAACCCGCTTGCCGGCATCAGAGGCGCGGCCCAGCTGCTCGAACAGACAGTGGCCGATGACGAAAAGCAGCTTGCACGCCTGATCCGCGACGAGGCCGACCGCATCGTCAAGCTTGTCGACCGGGTCGAGATTTTCGGCGACGACCGGCCGCTGGACATGGAGCCGGTCAATATCCACGTCATCCTCGACAAGGTCAAACTGTTGGCCGTTAACGGCGTTGCCGCTGGCATAAAGGTCGTGGAACTCTACGATCCATCCTTGCCGCCGGTTCTCGGCAATGCCGACCTTCTTGTTCAGGTCTTCCTGAACTTGATGAAGAATGCCGGGGAAGCGCTTGAAAAAACAAAAAATCCGGAAATACGGATCAGCACCGCCTTCAAGCCTGGCATCCGCATTGGCGTGTCCGGCTCGGCTGACCGCGTGTCGTTGCCGCTCGAAATCGTTTTCGAAGACAACGGACCGGGCGTACCACCCGATATTCTGCCCTATCTGTTCGACCCGTTCGTGACCACCAAGCTCAACGGCTCCGGTCTTGGCCTTGCGCTCGTTGCCAAGATCATTGGCGATCATGGCGGTGTCATCGAATGTGCCAGCGAGCCGGGCCGCACCCGTTTTCAGATCCTGCTGCCCGTCGCCAAACCCGGCGCCGGTCACTATCTCAACAGCGAATTCGA
Source organism: Hyphomicrobiaceae bacterium (assembly GCA_020638095.1). Classification (GTDB taxonomy): domain Bacteria; phylum Pseudomonadota; class Alphaproteobacteria; order Rhizobiales; family Devosiaceae; genus JACKJF01. Next base: position 324,684 of record JACKJF010000004.1, read on the forward strand.
AGAGGTTTCATGAGCGGCCAGACCGTCCTTCTTGCCGATGACGACGCGGCAATCCGCATGGTGCTCAACCAGGCTCTGACGCGCGCCGGCTATGAGGTGCGCCCCACCGGCAACCTCTCAACCATGTGGAATTGGGTCCAGCGCGGCGAGGGTGATCTACTTGTCACGGACGTTGCCATGCCCGATGGCAACGCCTTCGACGTGCTCCCAAAGATCAAGAAAATGCGCCCCGAACTGCCGATCATCGTCATGTCGGCGCAAAATACCTTCATGACCGCCATCCGCGCCTCCGAAGCCGGCGCCTATGAGTATCTGCCCAAGCCCTTCGACATCAACGAAGTGCTGGCCGTCGCCTCGCGCGCCCTTTCCGAATCGGCGCGCCCGGCGCGCAACGATGATGCGGGGGCGGAGCCGCAGGAAAAGATGCCGCTTATCGGCCGTTCGGCGGCGATGCAGGACATCTATCGCGCACTCGCCCGGCTGATGCAGACCGATCTCAGCGTCATGATTTCCGGCGAATCCGGCACCGGCAAGGAACTGGTTGCCAAAGCGCTGCATCAGTTCGGCAAGCGGCGAAACGGGCCCTTTGTCGCCATCAACATGGCCGCCATACCGCGCGATCTGATTGAGGCTGAGCTTTTTGGACACGAAAAAGGCGCCTTCACCGGCGCATCCTCCCGCTTTTCCGGCCGGTTCGAACAGGCCGAGGGCGGAACACTGTTCCTCGACGAAATCGGCGACATGCCGATGGATGCCCAGACCCGCCTGCTGCGCGTGCTTCAGGAAGGCGAATATACCATGGTCGGCGGGCGGACACCGATTCGCACCAACGTCCGCATCATCGCCGCGACGCATCGCGACCTGAGCCAGATGATCCGGCAGGGCCTCTTTCGCGAGGACCTATACTATCGCCTGAACGTCGTCCCCATCCGGCTGCCGCCGCTGCGCGAGCGCACGGACGACATAGGCGACCTCGTCAAACACTTCCTTCTCGCCGAACAGGCTGCCGGCGCTCCCGTCAAAACCTTTTCCGCCGATGCGCTCAAGGCAATGCAATCCTATTCGTGGCCGGGCAACGTGCGTGAACTGGAAAACCTCGTCCGCCGGCTCTGCGCGCTCCACGCTGAAGATGTCATCGGCGCCGAACTCATCCACTACGAACTGGCGGCGGTCGGTCGCGCCGACGTGCCATTGCCGGGTAGCAGTGCCGATATCCAGACAGCGGTCGAACAGCATTTGACCCGGCTGCTTCACGCCCATGAGCCTGATCTGCCGCCAAGCGGTGTCTACCAGGACATCATCGACAAGGTCGAAGTTCCGCTGATTTCGATGATTCTGAGCGCCTGCCGTGGCAACCAGATTCGCGCGGCCGAGGTGCTTGGCCTCAACCGCAACACCCTGCGCAAGAAAATCCGCACGCATCAGATCGACGTAGTCCGCCAGCCGCGCAAACCCTGACCCCGGCCGTGACCCATGCGCACCACTGTCACATTATGGCAACATTTGTGTTGAACCGCTAGGCGAATTGGTTTTACCTCTGCCCATCCCGGTGGAGGGAACAAAGGGCCTGAATGTGACTTCGGATTCCGGAGCGGTTGCCGACAGCCAGACCGTCCCGCGTCGCATCGACGCGGCGCGGCGAACGGAAGTGCCGCGCAGCCACCGGCTGATCCGCACGGTCGGCATTTTCCTCACGACGATTGCCGTTCTCGTCTCGATCGGCTCGTTCTGGATCATGACCGGTGCGTCCTCCATCGAGCCTACGCCGGAAATCTGGACGATCATCTGGATCGTCAACGCCGTCCTCGTCCTGTTTGTCGTCGCGCTCATCGTCACCGAGGCGCTGCTTCTGTTCCGCGCGTGGCGCCGGAAACTCGTTGGCGCCCGCCTGCGCTCGCGGCTGGTCATTCTATTCGCCCTCGTTGCCGCGGTTCCCGGCCTGATCGTGGCCGCCTTTGCCGCGTTCACGCTCAATCAGGGTCTCGATCAGTGGTTCTCCGACCGAACGCGTCAGATCGTTGAAAGCTCCCGGCTGATCGCGCGCGCCTATTTGCAGGAACACGGACAGGTGCTCCGCGACGACGTCATCTGGGTCGCGACCGAACTCGAGGCCGCACACGACACGTTCGTGTCCGACCGCACCCGGTTTCAGCATATCCTGACGGCCCTCGCGACGACCCGTTCGCTGCCCTACACCTCCCTCGTTGCGGGTGACGGCGACCTCTTGATGCGTGCCGAAATCAACGTGCAGGGCCGACGACCGACGGCGCCTGCTTCGCTACTCCCAGACGTACAGGAGGGTGTGCCGACGCTGCTGTCGCCCGGCAGCACCAACCTTGTCGGCGCGATGATCAAGCTGCGTGGCTATGACAATGTCTATCTCTTCGCCGCGCGCACCGTTGATCCCGAAGTGCTCGAATACGTCAAGCTCACCGAGGAGAACATAACCGACTACCGGACCTACGAGTCCAACCGTCTGGTTTTCCAGCTCACCTTCGGGCTCATGTATACCGGCCTTGCCGTCATTCTCGTTCTGGCGGCGGTCTGGCTCGGCATGGCTATGGCGAACCGCTTCGTCGACCCGATCCGCAATCTCATGGTTGCCTCCAATCGCGTCTCGCGCGGCCAGCTTGATACGCGCGTGCCCGCTGAGGAGAGTGTCGGCGACCTTCATGACCTGTCCATTCGTTTCAACCAGATGGTTGGCCAGCTCGAAAGCCAGCGCCAGGCGCTGATTGACGCCAATGAGAATGCCGAGAAGCGCCGCCAGTTTACCGAGGCCGTGGTTGAAGGCGTGTCTGCGGGCGTCGTCGGTCTTGATTCCGACGGAACGATCACCCTCGCCAACAAGCGCGCCGGCGAAATGTTCCACCGTGAAGAAGTCGATCTGATGGACCGCCCCGTCACGGAAGCTGCGCCACAGCTTGAACCGCTCATGGCCCGCGCCAGGTCGAGCCGGACCGGGCAGCTGCGCGACCAGATCGAACTGTCCCACAATGGCGAGGTGCGAACCTACCAGGTGCAATTGACCCGCGAAGGAACGCTGACGGAATCCAAGGGCTACGTCATCACTCTGGACGACATCACCAATCTCGTCACAGCCCAGCGGACCAGCGCCTGGGCAGACGTTGCCCGCCGCATTGCCCATGAAATCAAGAACCCGCTCACCCCGATTCAGCTCTCGGCCGAGCGGCTGCGAAAACGCTATGCCAGCCGCCTCGAAGGTGATCTCGAAGTCTTCGACAAATGTGTGAACACGATCATCCGCCAGGTGGGTGATATTGGCAGCATGGTCGACGAATTCTCGTCCTTCGCGCAGATGCCATCTGCGTCGCTCGACAGGGGCGATCTCGCAGACATTATCCGCCAGTCCGTATTCACCGAGGGCGTGCGGCAACCGAAAATCGATGTTTCGACCGACGTTCCCGATGGACCGCTCTGGGCGGAGTTCGACTCCCGCCTGATTTTCCAGGCGCTGACCAACCTCATCAAGAATGCGGTCGAAGCGCTCGAAGGCGCGGGGCTCGACGGAATCGATCAACCATTTGTCAAAGTCGCTGTCGAGGATGCCGGCGACTTCGTGCGCATCAATGTCATCGACAACGGCAAGGGCTGGCCGGCGGAAAATCGCCAGCGCCTGCTGGAGCCCTATATGACGACGCGCGAAAAAGGCACCGGCCTTGGGCTCGCCATTGTCGCCAAGATCGTTGAGCAGCACGGCGGAACGGTCGAACTCCGTGATGCCCCGGCTGATGAAAAGGGCCGGGTTGGCGCCTGTTTCAGCTTTACCCTCAAGCGCCTCCCGGCCGAAACCGAAACGCCGGTCAAGCCCGAAGCCGCTTCCGACCCAGAGACAAAACCCCAAGCCGCGAGCGCCGAGACTCCCGAAGAGCCGGCGCGATCCGAAGTGGCCGAGTGACGCAGACGACGAGTAGAAAATGGCACGTGACATACTGATAGTCGATGACGAGGAAGATATCCGGGATCTGATCGCGGGTATTCTAGAGGACGAGGGCTACCAGACGCGAACGGCGCATGACGCCGATTCCGCGCTCGGCGAGTTGGCCAAGCGTCGCCCCAATCTGGTCTTCATGGATATCTGGATGCAGGGCTCGCGCCTCGACGGGTTGCAGTTGCTCGACGAATTTCAGGTGCAGAACGGCGACGTGCCGGTCGTCATGATTTCCGGCCACGGCAACGTCGAAACCGCCGTCAGCGCCATCCAGCGCGGCGCCTTCGACTATATCGAGAAGCCGTTCAAGATCGACCGCCTGCTGCTCATTGCCCAGCGCGCCATGGAGCGCAGCCATTTGCAGCAAAAAGTCGCCGAACTCGAGCAGAAAAGCGGGGAGGGCTCACCCGAACTTGTCGGGCAATCGCCCGACATCGCACAGGTCCGAAGCATCATAGAGAAGTCAGGTCCCACCAATTCGCGCATTTTCATCGCCGGTCCAAGCGGGGCGGGCAAAGGTCTCTGCGCCCGGCTCATCCACCAGCATAGCCTCCGCGCGGACGCGCCCTTTGTCGAATTCAACGCCACCTACTACGCGCCGGAAGAGGCCGCGGCCGCGCTTTTCGGTTCCGAACGTGTGGAAGTCGACGGTACGGTTCGCGCCAGCGTCGGTGCGTTCGAACGCGCCCACGGCGGCACGCTCTATTTGTCGGAAGTCGCGGCCTTGCCTCAGGTTGTGCAATCGCAGTTGCTGAGAACACTGGTCGAGAGCAGGTTTACCCGGGTTGGCGGGCAGGCGCCGGTGCCGGTTGACGTACGCATCGTCTCGTCAAGCTCGCACGATCTGCATTATCGCATCGAAACGGGCGATTTCCGTTCTGATCTCTTCCATCGGCTGGCGGTTGTTCCGGTGGCCATTTCGCCGCTATCGCGCCGCCGCGAGGACCTGCCCGCCATGGTCGATCTTTTCGTCCAGCAGGTTTGCCAGATGCAATCGATGCGCAGCCTCAGGATCGGTGACGATGCAATCGCGGTCCTTCAGGGCCAGGACTGGCCCGGCAATGCCCGTCAACTCCGCAACGCGATCGAACGTCTGATCATTCTGACCCGCGACAATCCGCCATCCGACGGCGTCATCACGGCCTCGATGCTCCCCGCCGACATTGGCGAAGTCCTGCCCACCGTCGGAACCACCGACGAAGGCGCGCATCTCATGAGCCTGCCGCTCAAGGAGGCGCGCGAGGTGTTTGAGCGCCAGTATCTGCAGGCGCAGATCGAGCGCTACGGCGGCAACATCTCCAAAACCGCGCAATTCGTCGGCATGGAACGCAGTGCCCTGCATCGCAAAATCAAGTCCCTCGGCCTCTAGGCCGCTGCGTGCAAAACCCAACACGGCTTTGCATTTGGTGCTAAGAAGCCACGGTTGAATCGCGACGAGCGGGGGTCTTATGCGGGTTATCATCTCCGGAGCCGGACAGGTGGGTTACGGCATTGCCGAACGCCTGTCGCGCGAGGGTAACGAGGTCACCGTCATCGATAGCAATCCTGCGCTGGTGCAGCGTGTGCGCGACACGCTCGATGCGCGGGGCGTCCACGGCCACGGCTCCCACCCCGACGTGCTTGCGACTGCCGGTGCCAAGGACGCCGACATGCTGATCGCCGTGACCCAGGTCGATGAAGTCAACATGACCGCCTGCCAGGTTGCCCATTCGATCTTCAACGTCCCGACCCGCGTCGCCCGCATCCGTGCCCAGTCCTACCTCGCGACCGAATGGAGCAATCTCTTCGCCCGCGACCACTTGCCGATCGACGTGATCATTTCGCCAGAGATCGAGGTCGGCGACCTCATTCTCGAACGGTTGACCTATCCCGGCGCCAGCGAAATCGTCAGTTTCGAGGGCTCGCAGGTCATCGTCCTCGTCATCGAGGTCAACGAGGAATGCGCGGTCGTCGATACGCCGCTGAAGCAGCTCACCGACCTGTTCCCGAACCTCAAGGCCAACGTCATGGGCGTCCTGAGGGACGGCGAGATGCACATCATGAGTTCGGCCGAGGAACTCAAGGCCGGCGATCACGCGGTCGTTGCTGTCACCCGCGATCAGGTTGAACGTGTGCTGTCTCTTTTCGGGCGGCAGGAATCGTCTCCGAAGAGGGTCATCATCGCCGGCGCGGGCAATATTGGCCGCTATGTCGCCAGCCAGCTGGAAAAGCCGGGTTTTGGCGCCACCGTGCGGCTCATCGAGAACAACCGTGACGTCGCCCAACTCGCCGCGGAACGCGTCAAGCGATCCGTTGTCGTGTTCGGTGACGCCCTGAGTGAAGACATCATGCGCGAGGTCGACATCAGCCATGCCGACATGTTTCTTGCTCTGACGAACGACGACGAGACCAACATTCTCTCGTCGGTCCTCGCATCCGAACTCGGGGCAGGCGCGAACTTCGCCCTCGTCAATCAGCCGCAGTTCCAGCGTTTTGCCCGGCGGTTAGGGGTCGACTCCTTCATCAACCCGAGGTCGGTCACGGTTTCGCGAATTCTGCGGCTGGTGCGACGCGGCCGTATTCGCGGCGTCTATTCGCTCTTCGACGGTGCGGCCGAACTCATCGAGGCCGAAGCGCTCGAGACCTCGACCCTTGTCGGCAAGCCGCTGCGCAAGGCGGAAATCGATGCCAATGTGCGCATCGGGGCGGTCATTCGCGGCGACAAGGTTGTCATGCCGTCAGGGGACGTCCGGATCGAGGCAGGCGATTTCGTCATCGTCCTCGCGCGGTCTGACCGGGTCAAGACCGTCGAGCAAATGTTCCGCGTGAGCCTCGACTTCTTCTAGGAATTGCCCTTGCGCGCCATTTCCCTCATCGCGGCGCTTCTGTTCGCCTTTTGCCTTGCCCCGATCGGCGGGCTGGCCGCCGCCCTCAGCCAGGGCGACAGGGCGTCGAGCGAAACATTTCTGCTCATGTCCTTTCTCTACCTTTTCATCGCGGGACTGGCGATCCTCGCCACCTGGAAACGTCCCTCGAACCTGACGCGCGGGGCTTTGTTTCCCCTTGCCCTTGTCATGTGGATCGGCCTCGCCATCGCCGCGACACCACCCTACATCGCCATCGAGGGGCATTCACCGATCGTCGCTTTCTACGAAGCGACATCGGCGGTCGTGACGAACGGACAGACCCTCGTGCCGGTCGAAGACATGCGCTGGTCGATGCTGGTCTATCGTGCGATCTCAAGCTGGCTTGGTGGCCTGCTGACCATCGTTCTCGCCGTCTTCGTTCTTGGCCGGTATGAGGTTGGAGGCACAGCGTCGCGCGACCTCGGTCTGGTGCTTCGCGAGCCGGGCAGGGTCGGGGCATCCGTGCGCGGCACGCTGATCGAAATCGGCATTCCCTATACCATCGTCACGCTGCTCGGCATCGCTGCGCTGCTGGCCGCGCGTACGCCGCCGGCCTCAGCCTTCATCACCGCGCTTGGTGCAATATCCACGAATGGTCTCGTCCCGCCGCGGCCGGGGACCGGCGTCTTCAACAATCAGGCCGCCGAAACGGTCCTGATCGTTCTGATGTTTGTCGGTTCCACCAGCATCCTGACCATTCGTGCCCTCATGAGCCGGCGGCCCGGTCAGGCGCGAGAGAGCCGGGAATCGCTCATCTTTCTCGCCTTTCTTGTCGGCGTGGTCGCTTTCCTTGCGGCAGCGCGCGCCTTTGCGCCGCAAATGTCCCACGGCAGCTGGTTTGGCCTGGTGTTTGACATCGTGTCGACCGCAACCACAACGGGCGTGATCCATGACCTTCGCGAAGGTCTTCAGGTGCCCTACGAGGTTGCCATCATGCTCGCCCTTGTCGGCGGCACGGCCTATTCATCATCCGGCGGCCTGAAAGTCTTTCGCATCGCCGCGATGATGCGGCACTCCTACGACGAAATTCGCAGCCTCATTTACCCAAACCGCGTGATTGCGCACGATGCCGGCGCCCGCCGCGGCGATACGCGGCGGATGAACGCCATCTGGAGCGCTCTTTTTGTCGGGCTGGTCTTCGTACTTGTGCTGACCATGTTGTTTGCCCTAAGCGGCAACGGCTTTGAATCTGCCCTGAACCTCGCCATCGGCGGCTTTACCGCCACATCGAGCCTCGTTGACGTTTCCCTGTTCTCGACCTTCGACGGCCGAATTTCCGTCTTCACTCTCTTGCTGCTGTCGCTTGCCGGCATTGTCGGGCGTTTGGAGATCCTTCTTGTCCTTGTTGCCATCGGCCGAATGAACGCGCGCTGAAAAAGGCTGGCGGCGCGGATTTACTCATGCTTTCTATGGAGTTATTCAGGTCTTGAGGCACTTTCAGCCACAGGGGTGCTGCCGCGGCAGGAAAAATTCAGCAAAATAATCGGCGTCCGTTTCTGGCCGGGTTGCGGACGAACCACAAGGGGACATAACCAATGCCTCAAGAAAAGGCACAAAATCTTCAAGATGCATTTTTGAACCACGTAAGAAAGAACAAAGTTCCACTGACGATTTTTTTGGTCAATGGCGTTAAACTTCAGGGCGTGGTCACCTGGTTTGACAATTTCTGTCTTTTATTGCGTCGCGATTCCCAGTCGCAGCTTGTCTACAAACACGCCATCTCAACGATCATGCCAGGTGCGCCGATCCAGCTGTTCGACACGGAAGAGAAGTCAGGGGCCGGGGATTGAGCCGCAAAAGGGCGCCTCACGACCGATCACAAGAATTTGATCTGGGCCGCAAGGACGCCAAGCTGATCGAAAATGAAGATCGGCCGACGCCGACCCTGCTTGTCACCATTGAGCACCGTGCCCGCAAAGATGCGGGTACGACCGCGCCTGAAATCCGGAATGCGGAATTCATTGCGCTGGCGCAGGCGATCAACCTCGATGTCCGGCGCGTGGAAAACGCCATCGTGCGTGAGGTGAAGCCTGCGACCTATATCGGCGGCGGCACGGTCGAAACGATCGCTGAGCGGGGCAGGGAGCTCGAAATCGAGCTCGTCGTGATCGACTGCGCATTGTCCCCGATCCAGCAGCGCAACCTCGAGCGTGATTTCGGCACCAAAGTGCTCGATCGCACCGGCCTCATTCTGGAAATCTTCGGCGAGCGGGCCGCCACCCGCGAGGGCACGCTTCAGGTCGAGCTCGCGCACCTCAAATACCAGCGTTCGCGCCTCGTTCGATCCTGGACCCACCTTGAGCGCCAACGGGGCGGCTTCGGGTTCATTGGTGGCCCTGGCGAATCCCAGATCGAGGCGGACCGGCGTCTCCTGAGCGAGCGCATCGCCCTGCTTGAGAGACGGATCGAAGAAGTCCGCCGGGTCCGGCAGTTGCAACGCAAACCCCGGGATGCGGTGCCGTTTCCGCTCGTCGCGCTCGTCGGCTACACCAACGCGGGAAAATCCACGCTTTTCAATCGGCTGACCGGGGCAGGGGTAGTGGTGAAAGATATGCTTTTCGCCACGCTCGACACAACCGTCCGGAAACTCAAACTGCCGCACGGGCGCGAAGTGGTCCTGTCTGACACGGTCGGGTTCATCGCCGATCTGCCGACAGAGCTCGTTGCCGCGTTTCGCGCGACGCTTGAAGAGGTGTCGGGTGCCGATTTGATTCTGCATGTGCGGGACCTCTCCAATCCGGACCACGCGACGCAGGCCCAGGATGTCGTCGAGGTCCTCGCCGCCATTGGGGTCAACCCCGAGCAAACTCCGATCATCGAGGTCTGGAACAAGATTGACTCGCCGGCGGCCGCAGCCTTGCTGGAAAACGCCAGAACGACCGCGGGTGCCACCAGCGCGGCACGGATTTCCGCTGCCACGGGCGAGGGGATCCATGACCTGCTCGTGACTGTCGAAGACCGGCTGGCGCAGGACGCCCGCACTTTCGACCTCACTCTGCCGCACGGAACGGGCGACGACCTCGCCTGGCTCTACGCACATTGCGAAGTGCTGCAGCGCGATGTCGCGGAACAGACAACCCATTGGAAAGTAAGGGTTTTGCCGCGATTTCTGTCGGCATTCCGTTCTCGCTATGGCGCGGAACTCGTTGGCGCGGCTCTGCAGAGCTAGCTCGACTTGTCGAGAGCCCTGATTTCGTTCCAGTAGCCGTCGAGGCGAGCGAGACCCGCGTCTTTGGCGGCGATTCCGTCTTCCCGGCAGCGCTGTTCGACATGGGCGAAGCGCCGCGTGAACTTCTGGTTCGCATCTTCAAGCACCGTTTCGGCATCGACCCCGGCTTTGCGCGCGAGATTCGCCACCGAAAACAGCAGGTCACCGATTTCCTCGGCGATTTCGGCCTCGTTTTTAGCGGCCATCGCCAGCTCGACTTCTTCCAGTTCCTCACGGCATTTGCCGATCACGTCGGCCATTTTCGACCAGTCGAAACCCACCTTGGCGGCGCGTTTCTGAAGCTTCTGGGCACGCATGAGCGCGGGCAGGGCCCGTGGAACATCGGCCAGAATCGACGGAGATTGCTCTTCACCGCGCCGCTCGGCCCGTGCGGCCCGCTCGTCGGACTTGATGTCTTCCCACCTCACGTTGACCGCGCCGGCCGTCTTGGCCTCGACCTCGCCAAAAACATGCGGGTGTCGCCGCACAAGCTTCGTCGTGATGCCCAAAATGACGTCTTCGATGGTGAATTCGCCGGCCTCGGTCGCCATCTGAGCGTGATAGACCGGCTGCAGCAGCAGATCACCGAGCTCCGAGCACAAGTCCTCCATGTCCTGCCGTTCGATCGCATCGGCAACCTCATAGGCTTCCTCGATCGTATAGCCCTTGATCGTCTCAAAGGTCTGCTCAACGTCCCACGGACATCCGGTTTCAGGCTGCCGGAGCGCGGCCATGATCTCGACGAGGCGTTCAAACTGGTTCGATGGGGTCATGTCGTTCGGGTCCGGGTGGCGAGTGTCTCAGCTATCGGTTGCCTCATAGTGGTGAAGAACGAACCGATTCCAACCCTTCTTGGTGCGCGATTCCACAGCCCAGTCGAAACCGGCGCCGGATTCCGAGGGCCAATAGACCTGCCGTGCGCGCCCCGCCGGCATGTCCGCCTCAAAGCACAGGGCCTCAGGGTGGATGTCCGGGGCCTCGGAAAGCCAACCCTGGCTCTGCTTGCCGTCAATCGTGAACGACCAGAAGCCGAGGGTCTTGTCGGGGCGCACTCCAAAAAGACAGAATTCCTGGTACGGCTTCGCCTTGCCAGAAAAAGCCCAGGAGACGTCGAGCCGAACATAGGCGTCGCCGAGCATGGGTTGAAACGCGCGCCGGCAGACAAGCGGACCCATTTCGCTCGATGCCTCGGCTTTCCAGTTTCCGAGAAGTGGTTTGAAAGGGCCTAGGCGGCCACGACCCTTGCGCCAGTCCATCTTTGTCCTCCGAGGCAATTTTCATGCGAGCCTGATGGGAAGCGGCGAAAAACGCAAATCACGGTGCGAGGGGGTAGTCTGTGTAAGGTTCTCGCGGGGGTTCAAGCGCGCGCATTGGCGCACCCAATCGCAATTATCATTTTCGCATAATATATATTATGGAACTTTTGGCAGAACCAAATGCCCGGAAATCCGGGCGTTTCGGCGAACGCGTCTCGCCGCCTGCGTGCGATCTCGATTTTCCTGCAGACGAGCGCGGGAAAAATATTGAACCCATGTTCCTCTCTCATCGTCAAACCAGCGGTGACCACTTCGAACGCGAAAGGAATATTCGCCATGATCAAGAAAACCGCACTCGCTGCAATTTTCAGCCTTGCCTCAATCGTTTCCGCCCACGCTGCGACGATGACCCTTTGGTACTCAGCCGCCCGCGGCGACAATTTCTCGGCTGCGACCGCTCAAGGCGGTGCCGCCGCCCAGGGAGCCGGATACGGCGGTGCCGGAGCTCAGGCTTGCCTGCTCGACTTCCCGCTGCCTGGAATGCGCGCCGTGAAACTGTTCTACAGCGCCGCGCGGGGCGACAACTTCTCGACTGCAACACCTCAGGGCGAAGCAGACGCAATCGCCGCCGGCTATCAGTTTGTGCGCGTTCAGGGCTACATTCTGTCCAACTGGCTTCCGGGCAGCGTTCCGCTGAATACCTACTGGAGCCCTTCGCGTGAGGACAATTTCCTCGCCGTCAGCGCACAGGAAACCAACAACGCGCTTGCCGCCGGCTACCATTTCGTCCGGACCGAAGGTTACGCCAAGCCGGGCATCTGCTAGTCGCGCCACAACCTCAGCAAAAACGGGCCGGATCAATCCGGCCCCTTTTTCAAAGAACGCCGCTGCCGCGGGAATCTCTGAAATCGCCTCTGCTCACATTCTGACCCGGAAGCTTGACGTTCAAATCCAAATGTTCCCAAATCTCCGGGTGAGTTTTGAGCGCTAGGACAAAACTGGAAGGACCAAAAATGTTCAAGAAGGTAACAATTGCGGTAATTGCGAGTCTGATTTCCGTCGCCTCTGCTGAGGCGGGAACGCTCGATCTTTACTATTCTGACGCGCGCGCGGACAATTTCTCGGCCGTTACACGCGCGGGCAAACAAAGTGCCGCCGACGCTGGCTATCGCATCGTCGACGATCAGGCCTGCGTGGCCGATTTTCAGGTGGTTGGAACAGTGCCTCTGAAGCTCTACTGGAGCGCCGACCGGCAGGACAATTTCACTGCCGCGACGCCGGAGGGCGAACAGGCAGCACTTGCGGCTGGCTATGTCTATGTTCGCAACGAGGGCTACATATTCGCCAATGGCTGCCCCGGCCTGGTCCCATTGAACCTTTACTGGAATGCCGCGCGCGGCGACAATTTCTCCGCTGTGTTGCCGCAGGAAAACAATTCCGCGATGGCCGCCGGCTACCAGTTTGTTCGCGTCCAGGGATACGTCTTCCAGGGTCCCTGCCCCTGATTGATGTTGACCCACTGATTGACAAATGGGCCGGATCGCTCGTCCGGCCCAGGTTTTGCGCACCTGGCTACGCGAGAAACTTTTCGATGTCGGAACGAAGGTCCGCCGGTTCGACCTTGTCGCCATAGCGCATTGCCGGTTTGCCGTCTCGGCCGATCAGGAATTTGACGAAGTTCCATTCGACATCGCGGTCATTGGAATCCGGTGTTTCGGACCTGAGCCATTTGTAGACCGGGTCCGCGCCCGCACCATTCACTTCGATCTTGGCGAACATCGGGAACGTGACCCGATACTCCAGGGAACAGAATTCGGCGATTTCAGCTGCGCTGCCCGGCTCCTGTTCACCGAACTGGTTGCAGGGAAATCCGAGAACCACGAAACCGCGCGGTGCGAATTCGCGGTAAAGCTCCTGCAATCCCGCATATTGCGGCGTGTTTCCGCAAGCGCTCGCGACGTTGACCACCAGAACGACCTTGCCGGAATAGTCGCCAAGCGAAACGTCCTTTCCGTCGAGCGTTTGAACGCGAAAATCGGCAAGTGTCGACATTTGCGGTCTCCCGAGTTCGCTATTCAGACCAGCCGGCTCTGCTCGATCGCTGCGGCGATGAACGACCGGAACAGGGGATGCGGCTCAAACGGACGCGACTTGATTTCAGGGTGAAACTGCACCCCGATAAACCAAGGATGGTCGGTGCGCTCCACGATTTCCGGAAGTTCGCCGTCCGGAGACTCGCCCGAAAACAGCAGTCCGTTGGCCTCGAGCACCTTGCGATAGGCCATGTTGACCTCGTATCGATGCCGGTGCCGCTCTGAAATTTCCGTGGTTCCGTAAATATCCGCCACGCGGCTGCCGCGCACCAGACGCGCCGGGTATGCACCGAGCCGCATGGTGCCGCCCATATCGGTCTTGTCGGTCCGTTCCTGTTTTTCGTTGCCTTTGACCCACTCGGTCATCAAACCCACGACGGGTTCCTTGGTCGGCCCGAATTCGGTTGAGCCCGCCTCTTCGATGCCCGCCATGTTGCGCGCCGCTTCGATGCAGGCCATCTGCATGCCAAAACAGATGCCGAAATACGGCACTTCGCGGATGCGGGCGAATTTGGCGGCCTCGATCTTGCCACGCGACCCGCGCGCGCCAAAACCGCCCGGCACCAGAATGCCATGAATGCCTTCGAGATATGGTGCCGGATCGTCGCGCTCGAAAATCTCGGAGTCGATCCATTCGAGATTGACCTTGACGCGGTTGGCGATGCCGCCGTGCGTCAATGCCTCCGACAGCGATTTGTAGGCGTCGTGCAAGCCGGTATATTTGCCGACAATGGCAATATTGACGCTGCCTTCGGCGTTGTGAATGCCGTCGGAAACCTGCTCCCAAGGCTCCAGGTTCGGCTCCGGGGCGTCATCGATGCCAAACGCCGCCAACAGTTCCGCGTCCAGGCCCTCCTTGTGATAGGCAATCGGCACGTCATAGATAGAACTGACGTCGAGCGCCTGAATGACCGCGCTCTGGCGCACGTTGCAGAATAGCGAGAGTTTCCGCCGTTCACCCTCGGGAATGGGCCGGTCGCACCGCACCAGCAAAATGTCCGGCGCGATGCCGATCGAGCGCAGTTCCTTTACCGAATGCTGGGTCGGTTTGGTCTTGAGCTCGCCGGCACTGGGAATGTACGGCATCAGCGTCAGGTGAATATAGGCCGCGTGATGGTGCGGCAGATCGTTCCCCAACTGGCGAATGGCTTCGAAGAAAGGCAGCGCCTCGATATCGCCGACCGTGCCGCCGATCTCGCAGAGAACGAAATCGAATTCCTCATTGCCGTCGAGAATGAAATTCTTGATCGCGTCGGTGACGTGCGGAATGACCTGCACCGTCGCGCCGAGATAGTCCCCTCGCCGTTCCTTGGCGATGATGTCCGAATAGATGCGCCCGGTGGTGATATTGTCCTTCTGGTTGGCCGAACGCCCGGTGAAGCGCTCATAGTGGCCAAGGTCCAGGTCCGTCTCGGCCCCGTCATCGGTGACGAACACCTCCCCATGCTGGGTCGGGGACATGGTTCCCGGATCGACGTTGAGATAGGGGTCAAGCTTTCTGAGGCGCACCTTGAATCCGCGCGCCTGCAGCATCGCGCCGAGCGCCGCCGAAGCCAAACCTTTGCCGAGGGAGGAAACCACGCCTCCGGTGATGAAGACATACCGAGCCATGGGACCTCACCTTAGCGCTTTTCCGACTGATTCGAAGACCGTTTCTTCGCGGGTCATTTTGAACTCACAAAATAAAAGGGGAACCGAAGTTCCCCTGATCGTCTTCGCTGACGCGACCGCTAGTTTGTGGTCGCTGGTTGCGGCACCGCAAGGTCCGCATTGTTGTTGGCAGCGGGTGCCACCGGCTGCGTCTGTGCCGCGGTATCAGTGGCGGGCGCAGTGGTCTGGTCTACGGCAGGCGTAGCGGCGTCGGTCGCCGGCGCCTGCGTTGCATCTGTCGGGGCCGCGTTATCGTTGGCAGGCGTCTGCGTCGTGTCGGTCGCGGGCACCGCAAGGTCGGACTGGCTGTTGGTCTGAAGCTGGTTCAGCGCATCAAGAACCGAAGTCTGCTGGCCGGTGCCGGATTCGGTGGCCGTGCTGATGATCGAGTCATTGGGGCGGTTGACCCCGTTGACGATGGTCAGCGCAATGGCGATCGCCATGAACAGCGCCGCCAGAATGGCCGTTGTCCGCGTCAGGAGGTTTGCCGACCCGCGCGCGCTGACCAAGCCGCCGGCCGTTCCTCCGCCGATACCCAGCCCGCCGCCTTCCGACCGCTGCAGCAGGATAACTGCAATCAGCGCCAGAACGATCAGCAAATATGCAACAATCAGGACGTTTGCCATGTCAAATAGTCAGTCTTTCGCGCCAAGGCGTCGGCTTTGGACTAGGTTGGGATTATGTCGAAAACCGGTCGAACGCTGTCCCTGCGACCGGAACTCAATCGGCCTGCATATGGACGCGTCTCTTCGGGACGTCAAGTGGCCGCAGCGCGGCGAATTGTCTGAACGCGTTGCCCCGACGCAATAATTCGCGAAAAATCTTCCGCTTTGAGGCTCGCGCCACCTACGAGCCCGCCATTCACATTTTCGACAGCGAGGATTTCATCGGCGTTTTCAGGCTTCAAAGAGCCTCCATAAAGAATGGAAACTTCACCTCCCGCCGATCCGTAATGTCCGACCAACCAGGTCCTTATCGCCTTGTGCATGTCGGCGATATCGGCGTTGGTCGGCACCCTGCCCGTCCCGATTGCCCATACCGGCTCATAGGCGATCACGATGTTCGCGCCCTTGTCGGCGGCAGGCACCGATCCCGAAAGCTGATGCTCGACCACGGTGATCGCGACGCCATTCTCCCGTTCAGCCAGCGTTTCGCCAACGCAGATGATCGGCACGAGCCCTTCTGAAATCGCAAGCTCTGCCTTGGTCCGGACGCGCCCGTCAGTTTCTCCATGGTCCATACGCCGTTCAGAATGACCGATGATGACGTAACTTGCCCCTGCATCCTTGAGCATCTGGGCACTGATATCGCCGGTATGCGCACCCTTTGTCGCAATGTGGCAATTCTGTCCGCCACTCGCCATTCCCGCCGGGTTGAGCAGATCAGAGACCCGCGACAACAGGGTTGTTGGCGGGCAGATGACGATCCTGACGTCCGACGCCATGTCAGCGGTCGAAGCCACGAGAAGCGCAACTTCGTCGAGGGCGGCGGTCAGCCCGTTCATTTTCCAGTTTCCGGCAAGGATCATTTGCGGACTCATTGCCCCACCTCTTCGTCTCGAATGCGCCCGGTTGTTAGCACGCCACTTCCGCGGGTCAAACCGGCCTGCCCTTGCGTATGGGTCAATATTGAAATAACCCCATTTCGCGCAGCCCACCACCGGCTGCGCGTGCGACATTTGTGAGTGAAAGACTTCCCATGCTCAAGGCGTTCCGTGCCCTTGCAGACACCTGGTTCGGCAAGATTCTGGGCTTCTTCCTTCTAATCGGCCTGGCTGGATTCGGTATTACCGGCGTCATCGCCACGCTCGGCGCGACCGTTCTGCTCCGCGTGGGAGGTGAAGAGGTGTCGGTGCAGGACTTTCAGCGGGCCTACAATGCCCAGCTCGACAACGTCCAGCGCCAGACGGGAACTGCCCTCACACCCGACCAGGCCCTCGCCTTCGGCGTTCCCTCCTCGGTCATAAATCAGCTGGCAAACAACGCGGTTCTCAATCGTCTCGCGGACCAGATGGGCATGGGCGTTTCGGATCGGCATGTTTCAGACGAACTGGCGAAGGATCCGGCATTCTCAAGCACGCTCGGCGGTTTCGACCAGACCGTGTTCCGCCGTACGCTGACGCAGCTCGGCCTCACCGAAAAGCAGTTCTTTGACAATCAACGCAAGGCAGCCGGTCGCGAACAGCTCGTTTTGGGGCTCTTCCGCAATGCCTTCGTGCCCCAGACGGCGCTCGATCTGGCCAACCGTTTCAGCTTCGACACGCGCACCCTGACTTATGTCACCATCAGCCGCGATTCACTTCTGCCGATCGAGCCCGCGACCGATGACCAGTTGCAGGCTTACCTCACCGAAAATCAGGCCAACTACCGCACCGCGGAACAGCGGACAATTTCACTCCTGAGTCTGACGCCCGAGGCCCTGACCGGCCGCTACACCATTTCGGACGCCGAAATCGCTGCGGCCTACGACCAGAAGTCGGCATCGATGACCAAACCGGAGCGCCGGACGGTCGAACAGGTCAATCTCCCCGCCGATGCGACGGTTGCCTGGTTCCAGTACGGCCTCGACCACGGCAAGTCGTTTCAGACGTTGATTGATGAAACCCAGTTGACCCCGACCTCGCTTGGCACCCTTTCCCGCAGCGAGTTCACCGATCAAAACCTCGGCGACACGGCGTTCAGCCTCCCTGCGGACGGATTCGCGATCATTGACGGTGTGCAGGGCAAACGGGCGGTTCACGTTTCCGCCATCGAACCCGGTGGCACGCCGACCCTTGAAGAGGCGCGCAACGAACTCGAACAGATCCTCAAGCTTGAAAAGGCGCGCGTCGACTATCTCGACATCGTCGACGAAATCGAATCTGCCCGGGCGGCGTTCACCAAACTCGACCAGATCGCTACGCAGGTCGGTCTGCAGCCCGCCGATATCACCATCTCTGCCGATGGCGCCGGCCTCCCCGACACCTTCACCGATGACAAGAAGGCGAAGATCGCTGCCGCCGTTTTCGCCGCTGACGGTTCGGGCCTTACGCCATCTCTGACGCTGACCGCTGAGCAGACCGTATGGTTCGACGTGAACAACATCGAACCGGCCCGCGACGAAACCCTTGACGAGGTCCGCGATCAGGTCGCCGCCGACTGGCTGAAAGTCCAGCAGGACAAGGCGCTCGAAGAAAAGGTCAACGCGCTGCTCGATACGGTCAAGCAGACTGGCGACCTCGACGCGCTGGCTTTGAACGAGGGCCTGTTCCCGCAGATCTCGGCACCCATCACCCGGAACGGTGACGCCACCCTCAGCGCAAACGTCGCTCAGCAAGCGTTCGACGGCGATGTGGGCACAATCGGGTCCGTGCAGGTTTCCGACAATGACTACATCATTTTCAAGGTCACGGACGTAACCCCGCCCACCGCTGCGCTCAACGCCAATCAGGCCCAGGTGATTTCGGATTCCGTGCGCAATAGCGAATATGCCGCTTTCGTTGCCGGCCTCCGCAACAAGACCGGTCTGCAGATCAACCAGTCGCTGCTCAATCGCGCGATCGGCCTTTCCAGCTCCGGCAACTGAGCGCGCACATGGCGACGCCCGATGACGACTTTTCCGAATTCGAAGCCGCCTATCGCACCGGCACGAGCCAGATTGTCTGGCGCCGTGCCGTGGCCGACCTCGAGACCACGGTCAGCACCTATCTCAAGCTGACCGGCTCGCGCCCCAACTCCTTCATGCTCGAATCCGTGCAGGACGGATCGATCAAGGGGCGCTTTTCGATCATCGGCATGGACCCTGACGTCATTCTGAAGGTTGAAAACGGCGCTGCCTTCATCAATCGCAACGCGCAGACCAAACCGGGCGCGTTCGAACCGCTCGGTTCAAGGCCGCTCGATGCCCTTCGATCACTGGTCAATGAAAGCCAGGTTCCCCTGCCCTCCGGCGTTCCGGCCCAGTCAGCCGGCATCTACGGTTATCTCGGCTACGACATGGTCCGGCAGATGGAGGTTCTGCCCGACGGGAACCCCAGGGATATCGACACGCCAGACGCGATCCTGATCAGGCCGTCCCTGCTCGCGATTTTCGACACCCTGAAAGACGAGCTCTATTTCACCGCGCCGGTCTACGTGAAGGATGGAATTTCGGCGCGTCAGGCCTTCGAGTCGGCCAATTCGCGCCTTGATGCCGCCATTGCCGCGCTCGAACAGCCGATCCGGCTGACCCGTGATCTTCCCGACATCGGCAAGATCGAGGTCAAATCCAACACCAGCGAACAAGAATTCTTCGCCATGGTGCAGAAGGCAAAGCACTACATCACGGAAGGTGACATCTTTCAGGTCGTGCTGTCCCAACGCTTCGAGGCCGATTTCACCCTGCCTGCGACCGCCCTTTATCGCGCCCTCCGCCGCACCAATCCGTCTCCCTACATGTACTTGCTCGAATTCGAGGATTTCGCCGTCGCCGGTTCGAGCCCGGAAATTCTGGTGAGGGTCGATGCGGGGCAGGTCACCATCCGCCCCATTGCCGGCACACGCAAACGAGGTGCGACGCCCGAGCGCGACCGCGAACTGGCCGAAGAGCTTCTAGCCGATCCCAAGGAATTGGCCGAACACCTCATGCTGCTCGATCTCGGGCGCAATGACGTCGGACGCGTGGCAAAGATCGGAAGTGTAAAGGTCACCGACCGCTTTTTCCTCGAATACTATTCCCACGTCATGCACATCGTCTCCAACGTCGTCGGTGAACTCGACACCGGCCGCTACGACTATGTCGATGCCCTGAGCGCGGGTTTTCCGGCGGGAACGGTCTCAGGCGCACCAAAGGTTCGGGCGATGGAAATCATCGACGAACTTGAGAAATCGCGCCGCGGCATCTATGCCGGTTGTGTCGGGTACTTTGGCGCCGACGGCTACATGGACACCTGCATCGTGCTGCGCACCGCCATCGTCAGGGACAACAAGCTTTACGTCCAGTCCGGCGCGGGCATCGTTGCCGACAGCAAGCCTGAACTCGAACAACTTGAATGCCAGAACAAGGCGCGCGCCCTGTTCTCGGCTGCCGAAGAAGCGCTGCGCTATGCGGGCGAAGCCGGGATCGGCCAGTAATGCAGACGCTCGTCATCGATAATTACGACAGCTTCACCTACAACCTCGTCCACTTCCTCGGCGAACTCGGCGCGTCGCTAGATGTCGTCCGCAACGACAAGATCGGCCTCGATGAAATCGCCGAACGCCGTCCCGACGCCATTGTCCTGTCCCCGGGTCCCTGCACCCCCACCGAAGCGGGCGTCTGCGTGCCGTTGATCCAGCGCTTTCATGAGGAAATTCCCATTTTTGGCGTCTGTCTCGGCATGCAGTCGATCGCCCAGGCCCTCGGCGGCAAGGTCATCCACGCCCCTCGCCTCATGCACGGCAAGACTTCGACCATCAGGCACGACGGCAAAGGCATTTTTCGCGGCATCAACGGCGACTTCACCGCCACACGCTACCATTCGCTTGCGGTTGAGGAAGAGAGTCTTCCAACCGTCCTGAGGGTGACGGCCCGCGCCACCGATGATAACGTGGCCATGGCCCTCGCACACGCGACCAGCCCCACCTATGGCGTTCAGTTCCATCCAGAGAGCATCGCCTCGGAGGCTGGACACACGGTGTTGAAGAACTTTCTCGACCTGGCGCGCGATTTCAATCTCGGCCGTGCCGCTTGACGGCGATCGGAGCGAACATGGATATCAAACAGGCGCTCTCGCGGCTGGCAGATGCTCAAGACCTGACCGGCGAGGAAATGCGCGACGTCATGCGCATCATCATGTCCGGCGAGGCGACCCCGGCGCAGATCGGCGCCTTTCTCATGGGCATGCGCGCCAAGGGCGAAACCGTTGGAGAAATCGCCGCCGCCGTCTCGATCATGCGCGAAATGATGATCCCGGTCGACGCACCGGAAAACGCCATGGATATCGTCGGCACGGGTGGCGACGGCGGCGGCACGCTCAACATCTCGACCGCTTCCGCAATCGTCACAGCCTCGGCCGGCGTGCCCATCGCCAAACACGGCAACCGCGCCCTCTCCTCCAAATCCGGTTCGTCTCAGGTCCTCGAGGAACTCGGCGTCAAACTCGACATTTCGGCCGATCAGATCGCGCGCTGCATCCGCGAAGCGGGTATCGGTTTCATGTTTGCCCCCCAGCACCATCCGGCCATGCGCCATGTCGGCCCCGTCCGCATGGAAATGGGAGTGAGAACGATGTTCAACCTGCTCGGCCCGCAATCGAACCCGGCCGGCGTGCACTATTACCTGCTCGGCGTCTTCGCCCGTGAATGGGTGGAGCCCGTTGCCGCAGCCCTCATGGCCAACCGCGCCAAATCGGCCTGGGTCGTCTGGGGTTCGAACGGCATCGATGAAATCACCACGACCGGTCCGACATTTGTCGCCTCGGTCAAGCACGGCGATTTCCGCAGCTTTGACCTCCACCCTGAAGATGTCGGCATTCCTCTCGCCACCAATGCCGATCTGGCCGGCGGGGATCCCGCCTACAATGCCGAGGCCATCCGTCAATTGCTGGCCGGCACCAACGGCCCCTACCGCGATGTCGTCCTGATGAACTCCGGTGCGGCGCTGCTGGTCGCGGGCAAGGCCGCCACGCTCAAAGACGGCATCGAACTTGCCGCGGCCCGCATCGATAGCGGAGCTGCGGCAGAAACCCTCGCAAAACTGGTCGCCGTTTCGAACGGATAGGATCCATGCCTGATATTCTCAAAAGCATAATCTCCTACAAACACGAAGAAATCAGCGCCGCCAAGGCGTTAAGGCCCTGGGAAGAGGTTGTTGCCGCCGCCCATGACGCAACACCGGTCCGGCCGTTCCTTCAGTCCTTGAGGCAAAAGCGCGACGCCGGCCAGTTCGGCCTCATCGCGGAAGTCAAGAAAGCCAGCCCCTCCAAAGGCTTGATCCGTGCCGATTTCGACCCTGCCGCCATCGCCGAAGCCTACGAACGCGGCGGCGCGACTTGCCTCTCGGTTCTGACTGACAATCCCTCGTTTCAGGGACATCCGGACTTTCTGCGTCAGGCCCGTGCGGCGACAAACCTGCCGGCCCTGCGCAAAGATTTCATGCTCGAAACCTATCAGGTCGCCGAGGCGCGATCGTGGGGTGCCGACTGCATTCTGCTCATTCTGAGCGCAATCACCGACGATACGGCCCGGTTTCTCATCGACGCTGCCCGCGAATGGCAGATGGATGCCCTGATCGAGGTGCACAACCGGGAAGAAATGGACCGCGCCCTCGCCCTCGGGGCCACAGCGATCGGCATCAACAATCGCAACCTCCGAAATTTTGAAACAAGGCTCGACGTAACCATCGATCTGGCCATCGGTGTGCCCGACAACGTGCTGCTCGTGTCCGAGAGCGGAATCCGAACGCGCCAGGATCTCGATTTGCTGAAGAAGTCCGCGAACGTCACCACCGTGCTTGTTGGCGAGAGCCTGATGCGCGAGACCGATGTCGAACGGGCCACCCGCAAGCTTCTGAACGGCTGATCGATGGGCACCGGCTCACTCACGCATCTGAACCAGACGGGCGAGGCCCACATGGTCGATGTCGGCGAGAAGGTGCCGACCCGGCGAACCGCCGTCGCCTCCGCAATGATTTCGGGATCGTCCGAGGCGATGCGGGCGCTATTCTCCGGCACCGCGAAAAAAGGTGATGCGCTCGCTGTCGCCCGCGTCGCCGGCATTATGGCGGCCAAGAAGACCTCGGATCTCATCCCCCTTTGCCATCCGCTTGCCTTGAGCCGCGTGAGCATCGACATCGCTCCTAGGGACGACAATGCCGCCCGCATCGAAGCAAGCGTTGAGACGACCGGACCAACCGGCGTCGAGATGGAAGCGATGACCGCAGTCAGCGTCACGGCTCTGACGCTCTACGACATGCTGAAATCGGTCGACAAAGGGCTGGTGATTTCCGATGTCCGGCTCGAGTCGAAAACCGGCGGCAAATCCGGCACCTTCACGCGAACCTGACATGTTGAGTTTTGACGAAGCGCTGAAAATCGCCCTCGATGCGGTGCCTCCACCGGCGCCCGTCCGCTGCGGGCTGCGCGATGCACTCGGCAAAGTTCTGGCCGAAACGGTCGCGGCCAGAACTTCCCATCCGCCGTTCGACGCCAGCGCCATGGACGGCTACGCAGTCCGCGCATCCGACATAACGGTTGGCGGAACCTATGAAATCGCCTTCGAGGTCGCCGCCGGTGGCGCACCTTTGCAGATTTTGCCAGCCGGAAAGGCCGCACGCATTTTCACCGGGGCATCGGTGCCGGCCAACGCTGACTCCGTGATCATTCAGGAAAACGCGGTTCGAAACGGGGATATGGTCACCTTTGGGGAACCGGCGACACCTGGCCAGAACATTCGCGAAAAAGGACGGGACTTTGCCGACGGTACCGTGCTCGCCAAAGCCGGCACGCGTCTGACCCCCGCTCAGATTGGCCTTATCGCATCCGGAAACTACTCTGAGTTCTCTGTCTTCGTGCCTCCGCGCGTCGGACTTCTCTCAACCGGCGACGAACTCGCCACGCCGGGCTCGGAACTTGTGCCGGGTCAGATTGTTGGCTCGAACGGTGTGATGCTTGAAGCCCTGCTCCGCCCCTTCGCCGCTTCGATCATCGATTTCGGCAACGCGCCTGATACGATTGAAGCGCTTTGCGGCAAGATCGACCGCGCGCTTTCCAATGAGGTTGACCTGCTTGTGACCACCGGTGGCGCGTCCGTCGGCGATCACGATCTCCTCGGTCCGGCGCTCGAACGGCTTGGGGCTGAACGGCTTTTCTGGAAATCGGCCATGCGCCCCGGCAAACCGGCCATGCTGTCCAGACTTGGCAACAAGCTCATCTTCACCCTCCCCGGCAACCCCGTCTCCGCTTTCGTAACTGCGACGGTTTTCGTTCTTCCAGCGATGCGCAAATGGTCGGGAGAAGCGGTGACGGGCCTGAACCTTTTGGACGCACGTCTCAAGGGCCGCCTTGAGGCCAACGGCGCTCGCCGCCACTTCCGGCGCGGCAACCTGACTTTCGAAACCGGCACGGCAACAGTGTCGCCGATCGCCGAGACCGACAGTGCCCATCAATCTTCCCTGGCAGCAGCCAACGCCCTCATCGTTCAGCCCGAAAACGGCCCCGAACTCGGCGAAGGCGCGTTGGTCCCGGTTCTGCCGCTCTGAGAAATTTCGTGCGCGGTAAGGTAATTTTCACCCAATACTTGCAGAACATAACTGGAACACGTAAGGTTGTTCAACGTTTGTTCCGATTCTGTCGAGCCCATTGGGGGACAAAATGCTCACGCGCAAGCAACACGAACTTCTCATGTTCATCCACGAACGCATGAAGGAAAGCGGCATTCCGCCATCCTTCGACGAGATGAAAGAGGCGCTCGATCTCAAATCCAAGTCTGGCATCCACCGGTTGATCACGGCCCTCGAGGAGCGCGGCTTCATTCGCCGCCTGCCCAACCGCGCCCGCGCGCTTGAGGTTCTCAAGCTCCCCGAATCCATGAACCCCTCCCTTGGCGGCCGCCGCGCCCGTTTCGAGCCAAGCGTCATCGACGGCAATCTCGGCAGGGTTCCCGTGCCGATGCCCGAAGCGCCGGCCAACCAGAATGTTGCCATCCCGGTCATGGGTCGCATCGCCGCCGGCACGCCGATCGAGGCGATCCAGAACCACTCGCACTCCATTTCCCTGCCGCCCGAAATGCTGGGTGCGGGCGAACACTATGCCCTCGAGGTGCGCGGCGATTCGATGATCGACGCCGGCATTTTTGACGGCGACACCGTGGTCATTCACAAACAGAATTCCGCAAACAACGGCGAAATCGTCGTGGCGCTCGTCGACGATCAGGAGGCAACCCTCAAGCGTCTGCGCCGCAAGGGCAATTCCATCGCCCTCGAAGCTGCCAATCCGGCCTATGAGACACGCATCTTCAATCCGGAACGTGTTTCGGTTCAGGGGCGGCTAGTCGGTCTCATCCGCCGTTACTAGCTTCCGGCCGCCGGTACCGCCATCGGCTCAGACCCGGCCGCTGGACGGGTCTTGCTTTGCCTCGATATTCAGTGATTGTCGCGCGGAATGCCCATCGTCTGCGCGATCCTCTGATACTTGACCGCTGGCTCCAGAACTGCGCCGGTGCCCAGTTGACCAACCACCCCGCGCTGCAATTCCTGCCAGGGTGTCTGGCTTCTCGGATAACCGAAACCCCCCGCTTCCTCGAGCGCCTGCCGCCGTGCCGCGAGCTCCGCGTCGGCAATCAGGATATTGGCCTCGCCCTTCTTGAGGTCGATCCGCACCCGGTCGCCGGTCTGAAGCAGAGCGAGCCCTCCCCCCGCCGCCGCTTCCGGCGATGCGTTGAGGATCGATGGCGATCCTGAAGTCCCGGACTGGCGCCCGTCGCCGATACACGGCAGCGAGGAAATGCCGTTCTTGAGGAGATAGGCGGGCGGACGCATGTTGACCACTTCCGCCGCGCCCGGATAGCCGAGTGGTCCCGTGCCCCGCATGAAGAGCATGCAATGCTCGTCGATGCCGAGCGCCGGATCATCGATGCGATGGTGATAGTCCTCGGGTCCATCGAACACGACCGCCCGGCCCTCAAAGGCCTCCGGATCATCCGGATTACTGAGATAGCGGCTCCGGAACTCTTCTGAAATGACGCTGGTCTTCATCACGGCGCTGTCAAAAAGATTGCCTTTGAGAACCAGAAACCCGGCCCGCTTCTTCAGGGGAAAATCGATCGGCCGAATGACGTCTTCGTTGATGATCCTGGCACCGCGACAATTCTCGCCCATGGTCTTGCCGTTCACTGTCGGCGCGCCTTCGGCGATCAGGCCCTTCTGCATGAGCTGATTGACCACTGCGGGCACGCCGCCCGCGCGATAGAAGTCCTCGCCGAGATATTCGCCAGCCGGCTGCAGGTTGACGAGAAGCGGAATATCGAGCCCTTCCGTCTGCCAGTCCTCGATCTTGAGGTCGACGCCGACATGCCGGGCGATCGCATTGATATGAATCGGTGCGTTCGTGGAGCCACCGATCGCGGAGTTGACGCGGATCGTGTTGATGAAATTGTCCTTCGTCAGAATGTCCGAGGGCTTGAGATCCTCATGCACCATCTCGACTATGCGCTTTCCGGTTCTGTACGCACATTCCTGCCGGTCGCGATAGGGCGCCGGAATGGCTGCGGCCCCCGGCAATTGCATGCCCAGAGTCTCGGCCAGCGAATTCATCGTCGTCGCGGTGCCCATCGTGTTGCAATACCCGGTGGACGGCGCCGAAGAGGCCACGAGTTCCACGAACCCGGCATAGTCGAGCTCGCCCCGGGCCATCATTTCACGCGCCTTCCAGATGATCGTCCCCGACCCGGTCCGCTCGCCTTCGTGCCAGCCGTTGAGCATAGGACCGACCGAAAGGGCGATCGCGGGAATGTTCACCGTCGCGGCACCCATCAGAAGCGCGGGCGTGGTCTTGTCGCATCCGATGGTCAGCACCACGCCGTCAATCGGATAACCGTAGAGGAGCTCCACCAGCCCGAGATATGTGAGGTTGCGGTCGAGCGCCGCGGTCGGCCGCTTGCCGGTTTCCTGGATGGGGTGGACGGGAAATTCGATGGCAATGCCGCCGGCCTCGCGGATCCCCTCGCGGACCCGCTGTGCCAGCACCATATGGTGCCGGTTGCACGGCGACAGGTCCGATCCCGTCTGGGCAATGCCGATGATCGGCTTGCCCGATTGCAGCTCTTCCCGCGAAATGCCGTAATTGAGATAGCGCTCCAGATAAAGCGCTGTCATGTCGATGTTTTCCGGATTGTCAAACCATGCGCGCGATCTCAGCTTGCCACCCGAATTGCTCGACATTTCGTCATCCTCCCGTTTGATTTACGTTACTCATAGCGCCGCCTCGGCGGAAATGGAATTGTCGAACGATCATCCTCATTCCGTTTGTCAAATCACGGCCAGACCAGCTAGGAACGGTGCCTGATCGCGAGAGATACCCCAATTGGACAAAGCAAGCTGGGTGGGAATCGACTGGGGCACATCCAATGTCCGCGCCTGGTCGTTCGGCGCAGACGGCGCCATTTTGGCCTCGGCCGCGCTGCCCAAGGGCATGGCGATGCTCGCTTCCCCCGACTATCCGGGCGTGTTGTCCGAACTCTTGACCCTGCTCCGGTTCAACGCCGCCGCCCAGGATTTCGAGGTTTTGGTGTGCGGCATGGCCGGAGCCAGGGCGGGTTGGCATGAAGCCGGTTACCTCGATGTTCCGGCGGATCTTGCGCCTTTGGGAAGGAGCGCCGTTCGCATTCCCTCGTCGCCTGACTTGCCGCGCGTCGACATCCTGCCGGGCGTCGCGGTTCGCACCCCCGGCGCTGAAGACGTCATGCGGGGCGAAGAAACCCAACTGCTCGGCCTCCTTCGCCTCCATCCCGGGTTTGAGGGAACCGCCTGCCTGCCTGGTACGCATTCCAAATGGGCCAACATATCCGGAGGACGACTGACCGGTTTCGCGACCGCCATGACCGGCGAACTTTTCGAGGCCTTGTCCACGCACACCGTTTTGCGGCATTCCATGCCGGTCGAATTGATCGGTGAGGACACCGAGGCGGGAATCGCCGACGGCCTGGCCGCCGGACTTGAGCGGCCTGAGGCCCTTCTGCATCAGCTGTTCGTCACTCGCGCCGCAACTCTGGTGGCTGGCAAGTCGCAGCACTGGGCCTCGGGTTACTTATCCGGACTTCTTGTCGGAACCGAAGTCGCCACGTTGGCGCCCGCGAACCACGAGGCGCCGATTGCCGTGATCGGAGCACCGCGACTTCAGCGTCTTTACTGTTCAGCATTGGCGAAAAGAGGCTTGCAATCGATTACAATTGATGCCACCGAGGCCACAATTGCGGGCCTCAAGGCTGCGCGGGAGCATGTGACGTGACTAACCCCTTGCCTCTCATCGCGATACTGCGCGGCATCGAGCCGGCGGAGATCATCGCTGTGTGCGAGCAATTGGTCGACGCGGGCATCACGATGATCGAGGTGCCGCTCAATTCTCCCCGCGCGCTCGTTTCCATCGAGCACGCCGCGCCCCATTTCGCCAGCCAGGCCGATATCGGTGCCGGAACGGTTCTGACTGTGGCCGATGTCGAAGCGGTGCACGAAGCGCGCGGCCGGTTCATCGTCTCGCCCGACTGCAATCCGGCCGTTATCGCTCGAACCATCGATCTTGATATGCAGTCGTTCCCGGGTGTCATGACCCCGACAGAGGCATTTGCCGCCATCCGCGCCGGGGCCACGGGTCTCAAACTCTTTCCGGGCGAACTCATCGGGCCCGCGGGGGCCAGGGCCATGCGCGCCGTTCTGCCCCGCGACGTCCCGGTCTATGCCGTCGGCGGCGCAAAACCTGACAATTTCGGTGAATACATCGCTGCTGGGGCCGATGGGTTCGGTCTTGGCACATTCCTTTACACACCCGGCCGCAGCGCCGCGGACGTCGGCGCCCGCGCCCACGAGGCGGTTGCGGCGCTTGAAGGAGCACTTCATGCAAAACGACACGGCTAGCCTCTTCGTCGACTCGCGGAATAGCCTTGGCGAAGGTCCAATCTGGCACCCGGGCCGCCAGTTGCTGTTCTGGTTTTCCATCCATGACGGCGAACTGTTCGCGGCCAATGCCGATGGCGGCCTCAAAGGCAAGTGGACGTTCGACGAGCCAGCTGCGGCCGCCGGCATCATCGACAATGACTCTCTGGCAGTC
Organism: Hyphomicrobiaceae bacterium; assembly: GCA_020638095.1. GTDB lineage: Bacteria > Pseudomonadota > Alphaproteobacteria > Rhizobiales > Devosiaceae > JACKJF01. Next base: position 353,484 of record JACKJF010000004.1, read on the forward strand.
GCAACCGCCAGCGGACTTTATCGCCTCGAACTCACCTCGGCGGAGCGCGAACTGATCATTCCGATCGAATCAGATAATCCCCTTACCCGGGCAAACGATTCGCGCGTGGGTCCGGGCGGCGGATTCTGGATCGGCACAATGGCCCGTGCCGAAAACGCGGCGATCGGCAGCGTCTATCACTATCGCAAGGGTCAGCTGTCGCGAATCCGTTCGGATGTCGACATTCCGAACGCCATCTGCTTCTCGCCCGACGGCACGACAGCCTATTTCACCGACACGCGCACCAAGAACATTCTCAAGTGCCCGATCGACCCGGCCACGGTCTATCCCACGGGTGAATTTACGCTTTTCCGGGACACGTCCAAAGAGCCAGGTTCGCCTGACGGTGCCGTCATCGACTCCGAAGGCTTCATGTGGAATGCCCGCTATGGAGGCTCGTGCGTCATTCGGTACACACCGACCGGCGAGCTCGACCGGATCGTCAGCGTGCCCGTGCCCAACGTCACCTGCCCTGCCTTTGGGGGCGACGACCTCAAGACACTGTATCTGACTACCGCGCATCAGTTCATGAGCGAGGCAGAGCGTGCCCAGTTTCCGCATTCGGGCTCGGTTTTTCAGGTCGAACTCGAAGTCGCTGGCCTGACGGAAATCCCGGTGCAGCTCTAGAAAATCAGGGGCGGAACGCGCGTTCGGGGTTGGGAATGGCGGCTTCAATTGCAGTGTGGTCGCCGGCGACGCGCAGCGCCTGAACTCCACTCCGGTCGAGTACCTGCCGGTCGATCACCGTTGCGCCTCTTTGCCCGCACCAGACAGGCGCATAGAGCCCGCTGACGACGATGCTGCCGGGAGCGCAATCCTCGCTGAATGCGTCGTAACTCTTGGCCACATTGAGGGTTCTCTCGCCGATCGTGGCGACACATCCGAGTGGATCGCACGGCTGATGCGAGCCCATGTTCCCCACATTCACTCCGTAGGCCTGTTGCCACGCGTCAGTCACGAAACTGCCGGGACGTCCGGAAATCAACGCGTACTGGCCGCCGTCACGCACGGCAACGGCGCTTGTGCTGTTTGACACCAGAATATCGGGTGGCCCGATGGTTCCGAACAAAAGCACCAGTGGCACACAGGCGGCCGCAGGGAGCAGCCGCCAGCGCGATCGGATGAGCACCAGAAGCGCAAGACCGGCGGTCACGATCAAAAGTGCCGCCGGCGTGTAAATGGGCGAACGCCACCCCGCAGGTTCCAACCCGGCAACGAAACGCGCAATCGCCAGCATCCAGTCGATCCCAAGCGACGATGCGGTGAACAGCGGTCCATCGAGGCCGAACGGCATGGCCAGAAGCCCGAGAAACGCCGCAGGCAATATCAGGAATCCGACAATCGGCAGCGCCAGCATGTTGGCGAGCACGCCGAACGGCGCGGCATTCTGGAAATGAAATCCGGCAAAGACCGCCGTCGCCAGGCCGGCAATCAGGCTCGTCAGCGCAATCCCGGCGGCATAGCGCCAGACGCGCGCGATCAGCCCATTTGAACCCGTTTTACCAGTGCGGAACGTCTCGAAGACGGCAACCAGCGCCACGACGGCGGCAAAGCTCAGCTGGAAGCTCGGACGGAACAGGGATGCCGGATCAGTCAGCAGAACGAATATGGCGGCAAGCGCGACGTTTCTGAGCGTGATCGCCCGGCGCCCGACAAGCACAGCAACAAAGACCAGTGACAGCATCAGGCTCGCGCGGATGGCCGAAACCGAGGCACCCGACAGGCCAAGATAGATGAGTGCCACCAGAAGTCCGCCGATGGCGCCAATGCGCTTGACGTCAAGGCGCAACGTCAGTTGATGACCAAGTGCCAGCGCCATCCGGATCGCGGCAAATGCGCCGCCGGCCACCAGCGTCAGGTGCAAGCCGGAAATTGCCAGGACGTGCGCGAGCCCTGATCCGGCCATATCCGACCGGAGATCCTCCGAAATCTGCGACTGATCACCAATCACCAGCGCCAGCAGCACATCGCGCGCCTCGCCGGAGGTGACCTGGCGAATACGCGCACCAATGCCCGCGCGCCACTGCGAAAAGACGGTTGCGGCTGGCCATTGACTGGACGCACCTTCAGTGCGCCCAATTTCGCCGAGCGCGGTGCCATAGGCGCCGATCCCGTCAAAGTAGGACTGGAACTGGGAATCGTACCCGCCCGGTGTCGCGGGTCCTGGAATGGGATAAAACCGGAATCGCCCTTCGATCCGGTCTCCGGCGGCAAGCGGCGGTGCACGTCGCGCATAAATCCTTACCGTTCGCACGCCGGTGAGCGCTTCGGGCAGGTTGCCATCCAGCCCGCCGATCTCCTCCAAGACAAACCGGGACTCGCCTTCCGATTGAGAAATCATCGATTTGACCGTGCCGGTGAGCTCAAGCACCACAGGCCGTGAAAGCATGTGCGTCCCAAACAGCACCGCATGCGTACCGACCGCGACAAACCCCGAAAGCATGGACGTAACCACGGTCGAGAGGACAAACATCGCGCTGTGCCCGCGCGCGACCCAAAGAAACGCCAGCGAAACCACGAGCGCGCCCGTCCATACCGGCAGGTAGGGATCCGACCCAGCACTTGCCCAGATTGCCATCCCCGCAATCATGGCAAACGGCACGATCAGAATCAGCCGTCTCTCGAAGATCAACCAGTTGGCAACAGCGCCGATGGCCTGCCCGAATCCGGGTCGCGCCGAAGGAATCTCGACGATCGGCCGTGCCGGCGGCCGCGACCAGCCGGGCAGAAGGCCGTCCGGCCGCCTCAGCTGCTCACCCGTCTCCGTCATCGGCCGCGCCCTTGTCCCCGCGATGCACTATGATAAACACGCGCCCATCCGGCCACGCAATCTCGGGATTTTCCACTTGACCAGACAGGTGATCACGCGCTTCGCGCCCTCGCCCACCGGCTACCTTCACATAGGCGGCGCGCGCACCGCCCTGTTCAACTGGGCCTATGCCCGCCGGCACGGCGGCAAGATGCTGCTGCGCATCGAAGATACCGACCGCGAACGCTCGACCGAAGCGGCAAAACTGGCGTTGATCGACGGGTTGAGCTGGCTCGGCATCCATTGGGACGGCGAGCCGATTTCCCAGTTCGAGCGCGCCGCGCGCCACGCCGAAGTCGCCCACGAACTCGTTCGGGCCGGCAAGGCCTACTTCTGCTATGCCACTCCCGACGAACTGACCCAGATGCGTGAGGAGCAGAAGGCCAAGGGACTACCGCCGCGCTATGACGGCCGTTGGCGCGATCGCGACCCTTCGGAAGCCCCGGAGGGGGTCAAGCCCGCCATCCGCATCAAGGCGCCGTTGGAAGGCGAAATCGTCATCGAAGATCACGTGCAAGGCCGGGTGGTTTTCAAGGCTGAGAACCTCGATGACCTTATCATCCTGCGGTCGGACGGGACGCCGACCTACATGCATGCCGTCGTCGTCGACGACCACGACATGGAAGTCACCCACATCATCCGGGGCGACGACCACCTGACCAACACGGCCCGTCAGATCGTGATTTACAACGCCATGGGCTGGCAGGTTCCCGAAACAGCCCATGTTCCGCTCATTCACGGCCCGGACGGCGCCAAGCTCTCCAAGCGGCACGGTGCACTTGGCGCCGATGCCTACCGCCGTCTCGGTTATCTGCCCGACGCCATCGTCAACTATCTGGCGCGGCTCGGCTGGTCGCACGGCGACGACGAATTCTTCTCGCGGGATCAGCTTGTTGCCTGGTTCGACATCGATGATCTCAACAAGGGCGCGGCACGCTTCGACTTTGCCAAGCTCGAAAACGTCAACGGGCATTATATTCGCGCATCCGACCCCGCCTATCTTTTCACCTGCATGCGGGACCTTGCTGGTGAACTCGAATGGGCTGAAGACGCCGCCGGCCTTGCCGCGAATGAACAAACGGTGTTGGCCGCCCTGCCCGACCTGCAGCCGCGCGCGAAAACGGTGATCGAACTCATCAATCTCGCCCGATTCATCTATGCGACCCGCCCTCTGGCGATCGCCGAGGACGCAGAGAAGCATCTGAGTGGCGAGACCCGCCCGATGCTTGGTGAGGTCGCGCTTCTTCTCGCCTCCCTCAACACATGGACCGCTGAAGCCATCGGCGATCAGGTCCGCGCATTTGCCGAGGAAAAGGGTTTGAAACTCGGCAAAGTCGCCCAGCCAATGCGGGTCGCCCTGACCGGCCAGACGGTTTCGCCGGGTGTCTTTGAAGTGATGCAATTGCTGGGTAAAGACGAAAGTCTGGCGCGGCTGCGCGATCAGGCGAGCTAGGGCATGTTCAGGAAAAGTGCACAGCGGTTTTCCGGTTCGAACCTGCGACAATACAAAGACCTAGACCATGCGTTTTGATTCCATCAAAACGTGACATGGTCTAGGGGCTGTATTTGGCGTCAGAACGGCCTCAAACGGGCCTTTCAGTTGCGCGCAGGCCCTAAATCAGATACCCAACGCGTGCCGGTCATCCGATCCTCCCCCACGGAATTCCGACAGCCACAGAATGCGACGTCCCAACCGATTCAATCAGGAGATTTGCCCATGACCGACAAAATGGCCACACTCACGATCGGGGACAATGTTTACGAATTTCCGGTTCTCAGCGGCACCGTCGGTCCGGATGTGATCGACATACGCTCGCTCTATGCCAAGACGGGATGTTTCACCTACGATCCCGGCTTTACCTCCACGGCCGCCTGCGACAGCACCATCACCTATATCGACGGCGACAAGGGCGAATTGCTTTATCGCGGCTACCCGATCGACGAACTCGCCGAAAAATCCCACTATCTCGAGGTCTGCTACCTCCTTCTCTACGGAGAGTTGCCGACCGAGGCGCAGATGATCGATTTCGAAAGCCGTGTGACCCGGCACACGATGATCAACGAACAGATGCAGTTCTTCTTCCGTGGCTTCCGCCGCGACGCGCACCCGATGGCCGTCGTGTGCGGTGTGGTCGGAGCGATGGCCGCCTTCTACCACGACTCGCTCGATATTTCCGATCCCGAGCAGCGCGAGATTGCGTCGGTTCGCATGATTGCGAAAATGCCGACCATCGCTGCTATGGCCTACAAATACTCGATCGGACAGCCGTTCGTTTACCCGCGCAACGAACTGGACTACGCCGCCAATTTCCTGCACATGTGCTTCTCAGTTCCCGCCGAAAAATACGAAGTCAATCCGATCCTCTCACGCGCCATGGATCGCATCTTCACGCTCCATGCCGACCACGAGCAGAACGCCTCGACCTCGACCGTTCGCCTTTCCGGTTCGTCAGATGCCAATCCGTTCGCCTGCATCGCCGCTGGTGTTGCATGCCTTTGGGGGCCGGCGCATGGCGGCGCCAACGAGGCGGCGCTCAACATGCTTCGCCAGATCGGTTCGGTCGATCGCATTCCTGAATATGTTGCCCGCGCCAAGGACAAGAACGATCCGTTCCGCCTCATGGGCTTCGGCCACCGCGTCTACAAGAATTACGATCCGCGCGCCAAGGTGATGCAGGAAACCGCACACGAAGTGCTCGGGCTTCTCGGCGTCGAAAACAACGAGACGCTAAAGGTCGCTCAGGCTCTGGAAAAGATTGCGCTTGAGGACGAATACTTCGTCGAACGCAAGCTTTACCCGAACGTCGATTTCTATTCCGGCATCATTCTCGACGCCATCGGCTTCCCGACCTCGATGTTCACGGCCATCTTCGCCCTCTCCCGCACCGTGGGTTGGATTGCCCAATGGAAGGAAATGATCGGCGATCCGCAGAAAAAGATTGGCCGGCCCCGCCAACTCTACCAGGGTCAGGGCAGCCGGCCCTACGTTGGCGTCGACGGCCGCGGTTAACCGCTCGTCAGAAGTGGGCTGAAAGATATGCCAGGACCCGGTCTTCCGGGTTCTGGCTTTCTTCATTCGAAGCGCTGGATTCCATTTTTCCGATTACCCGCGCGAAGGCCCGCTTCTGCTCAAGTTGCTCTTCCGGCGACGAAATCAGGCCATCTAGCGCCGCGAACGCCTTTTCCGGCGCCGGGATCTCCATCAACAGCTCGGGAACCGCGTCCTCGCCCAGAATGATGTTTGGCAGTCCTGACCGGCTGAACCCGATCTGGCGGCGCTTGCGGGCCTGCGGGCCATCCATGACGTAGACAATGATCATCGGCACGCCGGCAACCGCCAGTTCCAGAGTGGCGGTGCCTGAGGCAACCAGCGCCGCAACGGACGCGGCAAGAAGCTCGTTTCGTCTGGACCGGTCCGCGGTCACGGTCACCGGCACGCCCCAGTCCGATACCCGCTGTTCGATCCGGACCCGGCTTGCCTCAAGACAGGGTATGACGAACGCAATGTCCGGGCGGCGCGCATGGATCTTTCGGGCAACCTCCCGAAACATGGGCAAGTGGCGCCGCAGTTCGCCCGGCCGGCTGCCCGGAAATAGCGCAACGATCGACTTGTCTGCCGAAGTGGCCGCCGAAACGTTCAAACGATTGCGAACGGCCGGATGCCCAACGTACGTGGTTTTGGGGCCGCCAAGTTCGGCCATGATTTTGGGCTCGAATGGAAGGATCGCAAGGATTTCATCGAAGAGCGGACGATAGTCTTTGGCGCGTTCCGGCGCATAGACCCAGACGGTCGGCGCCACGTACAAGAGGATCGGTTTACGGAATCGGTTCGCGCGAAGACGCCGAGCGACACGCCGAGCGAATTCCTGAGAGTCCACCAGAATGACGAGATCCGGGTTGGTTCTTTCGATGTAGCGGACCGTTTGGCTGATGCGGCGGAAAAGAAGCGGCAGCCGCGCCAGTACGTCCCAAAGCCCCATCACGCTGAGATCGGACATCGGAAAAAGCGAGAAAAGGCCTTGCTCGGCCATTCCTTCGCCGCCAACGCCGCGCCAGTCGATTTCGACCCCGTGCGCCTTCAATCGCATCATGAGGTCAGCGCCGAGCCGATCGCCGGAGGCCTCCCCGGCCAGAAGGAATATGGTTGGAACACTCATCGGGCTTCGGAGGGGTACCCGGCGAGGACAGTAATCTTCAGATCTGACGCGAGGTCGGCCACTTCCTCGCGATCGGCGAGGAGCGCGTTGCCGGCGTGAACACAGATCAGCCCGATCCCGGCGCCGGCGGCGCGCCGCAGCGTTTCCGCCCCGATTGTCGGTAGATCGACCGCATCGGGCTGATCGGGCTTTCTCGCTTTGGCCAGGGCAAGCTCGCCGCGTGCGACCGTAACGAGCCCTTTGACGCGCAAGTCGGCGACGCGATCGATCAGCGCGTTGGTGCCCGCGATATCTTCCACGGCAATAACGCGATTTCGGGTCGCGACCAGCGCCTGGCCAAGATCAAGCGAACCGGCACGCCAGGCCGAGCTCAGGGCAATATCGCAAAGGTCCCAATGCTGCGCTTTGGGTGTCGGACCCGCCAAATGGCCTTCAGCGACCGCGAGCCCATCGATCAATTCGTGTACGCCGATGACTTTTCCGCCGGTCACCCGTTCAAGGGCGGGTAGCCCGCGCGAGAGCCCTCCATCTGCGGTCGTGACGGCAGCTTTTCGCCCGGCGACCCAGCCGATAAGCCGTTGCAGTCCGCCCCGTTCCCGATCGCTGAGGTTGATCGCACCGACGAGGCACACCCGGTCAGGGCGAAACTGGCGGACGCGCCAAAGCATGTTCATCGGTCGCGACGGATCGACTTGCCGCGTCACGTCGCCCGAAACGTCGGTTCGTCCAGTCACCGCGAAAACGCCGATTTCATATCCTTTTCCGCGCGCGGCACCGATCGCGTCGTCCACAAGACCGCCATCGCCGGCCAGAATGGCCAAACGTGGTTTCATCCCTCGCCATTGCGCCCGTTGCGCGGCATGCAGACCGAACGGCCGTTCGACTGATTGAGAAAATCGACGATCTGCTGCACCAAGGGATCCTTCGGGAAAAGGTCCTGTGCGTCCTTGATCCGCTCCTTGAGCGTGCCCTCGCTCGAAAAGATCATGCGATAGGCGGCCCGCACCGAATGTATGGCGTCGCGGGAAAAACTGCGGCGCTTCAGCCCAACCAGGTTCAGCCCGGCAAGCTCCGCCCGGTTGCCAAGGGCCATGCCGAAGGGAATGACGTCCGCATCGACCATCGACTGCGCCCCGACAAAGGCATGGGCACCAACGCGGACATGCTGATGCACGATCGAGCCAGCTCCAAAGATCACGAAGTCCTCAACCGATACGTGGCCGGCGAGACCGGAAAAATTGGCCATGATCACGCTGTCGCCAACTCTGCAATCGTGCGCCACGTGCGTCGAGGCCATGAACAGGCAGTCGTTTCCGACGCTGGTGAGCATGCCTCCGCCTTCGGTGCCCGGATTGAGTGTGCAGTTTTCGCGGATCGTACAGCGTTCACCAATGACAAGTTCGCTGGGTTCGCCCCTGTATTTCAGGTCCTGGGGTCGATGTCCGACCGAGGAAAAAGGGTAGATGGTGGTTTCCGCCCCGATGCGGGTGCGCCCTTCAACCACGACGTGAGAGATGAGCCGTGCCCGGTCGCCAAGAACGACATGTTCACCGACGAGGCAATAGGGTCCCACGAACACGCCCGCACCGATGCGTGCATCGGGATGCACGATGGCAGTCGGATGAATGTTTGTCTGGCTCGCGCCCATGCCCGCGACATTCATTGCTCAGGACTCAGATTCGACAATCATCGCGCCGATTTCGGCCTCGGCGATCAACTGCCCGTCAACAATGGCTTTGGCCGAGAATTTGCCGACATTGCGGCGGCGCTGGATTTTGGTGATGTGATATTCGAGCCTGTCGCCGGGGCCGGCCGGTTTGCGGAATTTCACGTTGTCGATCGTCAGCATGTAAACGATGTGTTGTACCGAAGTGTCGCGTTCGGCGGCAATGACGATGGCGCCGGCAGTCTGCGCCATGCCCTCGATGATCAGCACACCGGGAAAGATCGGCTGGCCCGGAAAATGACCCTGAAAGATCGGTTCGTTGAAGGTGATGTTCTTGATGCCGACGGCGCTGTCGTCCCCGTCGATGTTGATGATCTTGTCCACCATCAGGAACGGGTAGCGATGCGGCAGGCACCGCAACACGTCGAGGATTTCGAGCGTTCCAAGTTGTTTCCCGTCGCCTGCTTCCCGATGCCCGGAATGCTCGTTCATGACTTTCCTCCACGCCTCAGCCGGCGGATGGCCGCCAGCTCGTGCCAGAAATCCTTGGCGTCCTGCGCCGGCGCGCCGATGATCTTCGAGTTAGCCGGCCAGTCCTTGGTCACTGCAGCGCGGGCATAAACGACGGAATTGTCGCCGACCGAAACATGGCCAACGCTGCCGACGCCCGCACCCATCAAAACCCCATCCCCCACATACGTCGAGCCTGCCAGCCCAACCGTCGGCGCAAACAGACAATTGCGCCCGATGCGGCAATTGTGTCCGATCACGACAAGATTGCCAAGCTTGGTGTTCTCGCCAATGGTTGTATCCCCAAGCGCACCACGATCGATAGTGCTGTTCGGCCCGACTTCCACGCCCGATTGCAGAATGGCGCGTCCGAGTTGCGGAATCTTGACGTTCGCCCGGCCGTGCTCGAGCCATCCGAAGCCGCGTGTTCCGATGCTGACATTGGGATGAAGAACGACACTATCTCCAATCAGCGCGCATTCGATCACCGAATTGGCGCCGATTTCGCAATTGCGGCCGATGGCGACATTCGGGCCGATAACGGCATTGGCGCCGATCACCGTTCCGGCGCCGATTTCTGCTCCCCGTCCGAGAATCGCTGATGGTGCCACGCGAGCACCCTCCTCGATTTCAGCCGGACCAAGGTCGTCAGGTTCCAGATTGAGCGAAAAACGCCGGCGGGATTTCGGATAAAGCCAGTCCAGCACGTCGACAAAACACTGATGCGGCCGCTCCGAAACGAGCGCAATCATGTGTTGCGGTACGCGCTCAGCCAAATCCTTACCGGTCAGCACGAAGCCCGCTTTGCTTTCACCCAGCTGGTGAAGGTACTTCACGCCGGCCGCGAGAACCACGTCACCGGGCCGGGCTGCGTCGATTTCCGAAGCCCCCGCAATCTCCGCCTGGAGATCGGCATCGTCGGAAACCGAAATGCTGGGAAAGGCAGAAGTAAGCGCCTCAAGCGTGACCGGACCCGCAAAGGGAAAAAACCGCTGATCGACCATCACGCCACTTGAAAAAAAGCCGCGGCAGAGGCTGCCGCGGCTGGACTATAACAATCGCTCTGGAACTAGAGCAAGGTCGAGATGGTGAACTGGAAGCGCTGCGGAATGTCTCCGGTCGCTCCGTTGATATAGAAGGCATAGTCACCACGCAGCGGACCGAACGGCGAGTTCCAGATCAGCGACGCACCGGCGGAAGTCCTGAGGTTCGTGCTGATGCCGCTGACTGGGACTGGAGCCGCCGCCGAGGCACCGCCGACCCAGCCGGCATCCGCCCAGATCGCACCACGCACACCATAGCTCTCAGGCAGGACCGGGATCGGGAATTCCAGTTCCGCGGAAATTCCGGCATAGGCCGTCGTTCCGTACGTTTCCCCGTAGGTCGCGCCCGGCACAACCGGACCGCGCGGACCAAGGCCGCCGGCCGCGAAGCCACGTACCAGACGCTGGCCGGGCTTGAACGTTTCGGTCGGATTCACCCCGGCGCCACTGAAATCATAGAGGAACCCGGCCTGACCACGAACGCTCATCACGACACCTGAATCCGGCACGACTTCCACGAGATAGCGGGCCTTTGCCTCGGTGCTGAGGAAGTTGTGGTCGAGGAACGCGTAGGACTGCGTCAACTCGGCGACAAAGCCGTTGCGCGGCATTTGCACATCATCGACCTTGGTGAAGTTCAGCTTGTAGCCAACCGTACCCTTGTTGAGCACCTGCCCGTTGGTCACGAGTCCCGAGAACGGCTTGGTCAGATCGGTGAACGTTGAGTACTGGTAGCCAACGAATGGCGTAACAGTCAGTTCGTCGGTCAGCGGAACGCCGAAGCGCACCTGGCCACCAATCACGTCACTGCCGAAATACTCACTGCTCGACTCGCTGGTAATTGCACGCGACACATCAATGCCCGCCGAAACCTTGCTGCCCATGAAGCGCGGCTCGGTGAAGGTAAAGCCGAAGGTCTGGTTGGCACCAAGATTGGTCGGATCAAGCGAAGCACCAACCGAAATCTTGAGGTATTGGCCGCGGCCAAGGAAGTTGCGTTCCGTCAGCGAAAGTTCGCCCAACAGACCAGCGTTCGAATCCCAGCCCGCCGTCGCGCCATAGCTGCCCGACGAGCTTTCCACGACCGCAATTGTCAAATCGATCTTGTCCGCTGCGCTTCCCTGAGACGTGGTGATCTGCACCGACGAGAAGTAACCCAGCGCCTCGATATTGGCCTTGCCACGCGACACCAGCGCCCGGTTGAACGGATCGCCTTCAGAGAAGTCGAGTTCGCGGCGAATGACGAAGTCGCGCGTCTTGGTGTTGCCGATGATATCGATGCGCTCGACATAGATATGCGCACCTTCGTCAACAAGGAACGTCACGTTGAACGTATGGGTGGCAATATCGCGGTCAAGCCGTGGACGAACTTCCGCGAAGGGATAGCCTTGCCCGGTCGCCCGGTAGCCAACGTCGGCGATCGAGTTTTCAAGATCCGCCTGCGAATAGCCCTGGCCGGAATAGGTGTGGACATACCCCCTCAGCGCATCGGCGTTGAGGCCCGGAATGCTCGTCTCCATCGAAATGGTGCCGAACGTGTAGTGGTCGCCCTCTTCGATGGTGAAATTGATGTAGTAGGCGTTCTTTTCCGCGTCGTAATCGGCGACGGCGGAAAGCACGCGCGCATCGGGGAAGCCGTGATCGGCATAGTAGCGCTGGATCGTCGCCTTGTCGGCCTGCAGCTTGTCTTCGCTATATTCGTCGTCAAGGAAGATCCAGCTGAGGAAGTTGGTTTCCTTGGTCGAGATCACGTCCTTGAGCACCCACGCGCTGATCGTCGTGTTGCCGGTGAAGTTGATCGCCGCCACGCCCGCGCGGTCACCTTCATTGATGTTGAACTTCACCCGGATACGGCCATCTTCGGTCACTTCCGTCGTCGGCGAAACGGTCACACCGGTATAGCCGGCATCCTCGTAGGCAAGTTCGATCGTCCGCTTGTCCGCAGCCAGCCGTTCGTCCGTGTAGGTGCCGCTGGATGCAAGATTGACCATCCGCACCAGATCATCGTCCGTGAAGCGCTTGTTGCCCTCGAACAGGACGGACGCGACAACGCGGTTTTCGCTGACTGCGACGGCCAGCGTGCCCGAACCGTAGCGAATGTTCACCGTCGAAAAGAGCCCGGTCGCGTTGAGCGAAGCAATCGAGGCTTGAATGGCTTCGGTGGTCGCCAGATCACCCACCCGAATCGTCAGGTAGGATTTGACCGTCGTGTCATCGACGCGCTGGTTGCCCGAAACGGTGATCACGGTGACCCTCTGGGCCATGGCCTGTTCCACACCGAGAACCTGCGGCAGGAGCCCGGTCAGCGGCATCAGAACGGTGAGCGCGAAGGCGATCAGGCCGGCGCGAACGAATTTAGCGATGGTCATTTTGGTCCCGTTTGCCTTGGAATACCCAGTTCCGGAATCGCTTAACGATGCCGAAAATACTCTAACAATTGGTTTTACCGCATTTTTGCCAATGGGCAAGCGCCAAAGCCGGAACACACCGGCAAATCCGCCCCGGTCTGGCAATCTTGCAACACCCGCGCCGCAACCGCCGAAACCGCTAGAAAAACAGGTCGTTGATCAGGGTGAAGATCATCAGGCTGCCGATGATCATCAGCCCGATCCGGAACCCGAATTCCTGGGTTTCGGGCTTTAGGGGACGCCTCAGCACCACTTCGAATAGGTAGTAGAGCAGATGCCCGCCATCGAGCAGCGGCACCGGCAAAAGGTTGAAGACGCCGATATTGAGCGACAGAAGCGCCGCCAGATTGATGAGCGCGACGATACCGAGACTTGCAACCTCACCGGAAACCTGGGCCACTTTGACCGGTCCGCCCAACTGCTCGACGTCGCCCTTTCCAACGAAGAAATCGCCAATGAAGGCCGCGGTGCGGTCGAGAATGAAGACCATTTCTTCGGCCGTCATGCCGATTGCCTCGATCGGGGACGGCCGGAACACCGACACATCTTCTGGTCCGACCTCCTTGGCGACGCCCACCTGCCCGACCCGCTGCATGTTGCCGAACCGGTCCGCCTGTTCGACTACGTTCGGCACGAGATCGAAGGTCAGTTCGGACCCGTTGCGATCGACCACCACGTGCACCTGGCGGTCGGGGCTTGTCGCAACCAACCGCTGGAAATCATTGAACCCGCGCACGGCAAAACCGTCGACGCTGACGATTCGATCCCCCGCCTCAAGGCCGGCAAGCGCGGCCGGCGAGCCGTCGGTGACGGTGTCGATCACCGGCGTGATGACGTATTGCCCGTAGGCAACGATCAGGCCGTAGAGCACGACGAAGGTGAAAAGAATGTTGGCCGCTGGACCGGCGATCACCACTGCGATGCGCTGCCAAACCGATTTGAAAAGAAAGAGACTTTTGCGCTCCTCGTCGCTGAACGTCGCCAACGCTTGAGGATCGGGAACGCTCGCCGCGTTCATGTCGCCAACAAACCGCACATACCCGCCAAGCGGGATCATTGAGACGCGCCAGCGTGTGCCATGGCGGTCTGTCCGCCCGAACAATTCCGGCCCGAAGCCTATCGAGAATGTCTGGATCGCCACGCCGTTCCAGCGCGCGACCAGATAGTGACCCATTTCATGCACAAAGACGATCACCGTCAGAAGCGCCAGAAAGGGCACGATGTAGGACAAAAGCCATCCGGCAAAGGCAATCACGGCTATTCCTTCCGGCAGCGTTTGGGAACGGACGTCACCAATAGAGCAGGCCCGCCGGCACCAATTCCGGTCCGGCATGCAGATAGCCGACAATAAACGTCAGCAATGCGCCGAAAGTCAGGCTGTCGAGCCGGTCCATGAATCCGCCGTGCCCGGGAATGAGGTCGCCGCTGTCCTTGACCCTGAACCGGCGTTTGACCGCGCTTTCGGCAAGGTCGCCCACCTGCCCCGAAATGCTGGTAGCCCCGGCAATCAGAACCCCGATCCACCAGGGCGATGGGGTCATGGTCACCCAGAACAAAAGGCCGGCCAGGGTGCCGATAACGAGCCCGCCGGCGGCGCCCGTCCAGGTTTTGCCCGGCGAAATACCCGGCGAAAGCTTGGCACCGCCCATCAGCCGCCCAACGAAAAACGCACCCGTATCGGTCATCCACACGGTTGCGCCGAGAAAGAAGCAGGCCGCAAAACCGGGGCTTCCGTCGCTCCTGAGCGCCACGATGGCGATGACGACGGCGGAAAGGAAAATCAATCCGAAGGCGCGCCAGAGCAGGTGTTCGAGACCAAAAAACGCGGCGATGACAATGCCGGTCCCGACCACCACCCAGGCAGGACCCGATCCCCAGGCAACCGCCGCAAGCGGCACGAGTGCCATAATGCCCATGAGAACGTAGCCGAACGATGAGAGCGGCCGGGTTCTGACCATGACTTCCCATTCGCGATAAATGCCCGCAAACACAACGCTGATGGCGATGGCGAAAAGCGGACCGTTGACCCAAACGGCAAAGGAGGTCACGGCCAGAAGAACTGCGGCCGACCCGAGACGCGGCCCAAGATCGCTCCAGTTGGGCGTGTAGCGCGAGCGGCCGGCGTCACTCATGCGCCCGCTCCGCCAAGTCCGCCGAAACGCCGCTCGCGGGCCGAATAGATTTGCAGTGCCTCGACAAAATCGCTTTCACCGAAATCGGGCCACCACGTGTCGAGGAACACCAGTTCCGCATAGGCATTCTGCCAGATCAGGAAATTCGAGATGCGCTGATCACCGCCCGTGCGAATCAGGAGGTCCGGCGCCGGCATGCCCGAGGTGTAAAGCCGCTGCTCGATCAGGTCCTCCGAAACGTCCGCGAGATCGATCCGCCCCGCCTTCACGTCCGCTGCAATCGACCGTGTCGCCTCAACGATCTCACTCTTGCCGCCATAATTGAAGGCCACGTTGAGCTTGAGCCCCGTATTGCGCGCCGTGGTTGCTTCCACACGCGCGATGGTGCGCTGCAGCGAAACGTCGAGCCCTTCGCGTTCCCCAAGCACTCTCACCCGCACATTGTTTTGATGAAGCTCATTCAAGTCCGCTTCAACAAACTTGTGTAGCAGATTGAAAATAAATTCAATTTCGGTTTTTGGCCGCGCCCAGTTTTCTGAGCTGAAACTGAACACCGTGACATAAGGCACCCCGTACTTGTCGCAGAGACGGATAAGCCGTTTCAGCGCGACGATACCCTGCCTGTGTCCTTCCGTGCGCGGGCGGCCGCGCTGCTTTGCCCACCGGCCGTTGCCATCCATGATGACGCCGATATGGGTCGGAATCCGAAGCGCCTCGAATTCGGTGACCGCGCGGCTGACCGCCTGTTCATTGGGCATGTGCCCTCTCCGTTCAACGCCGACCGGCGCCCGGGTTAGACCTGCATTATTTCTTTTTCTTTGTGCGCGAGCATCGCGTCAATCTCGGCCACGGCGTCATCGGTCGCCTTCTGCACCAGATCCGATTTGCCGTGCATGTCGTCCTGGCCCATATCGCCGCTCTTTTCGGCTTTTTTGAGTTGGTCCATTCCGTCGCGGCGCACATGACGCACCGCCACCCGTGCCTGTTCGGCATAGTGATGGGCCACCTTGACCAGGTCGCGCCGGCGTTCCTCGTTGAGTTCCGGAATAGGCACCCGAATGGTCGCTCCCTCGGTCATCGGATTGAGCCCGAGGCCCGATTCGCGGATCGCCTTGTCGACCACCGGGGCGAGCCCCCGGTCCCAGACCTGCACCATCAGCATGCGCGATTCCGGAACGGTGACTGATGCCACCTGGTTGAGCGGCATCTTCGATCCGTAGGCGTCGACCATCACTGGCTCAAGCAGGCTCGTTGTCGCCCGGCCCGTACGCAACCCGATGAATTCCTCATGCAGCGCTTCGATGGATTTGGCCATCCGATCTTTCAGCGCAGAAAGCGAAAATTGCTCACTCATCTCGACTACCTTTCTCCAACCCGGGTTGCCGCGGTGGCTCAGCCCACCTTCGTGCTGACCACGCGACCGTCCAGGACTCCCATTAACCCGCCCTCCGCTTCAAGCGAATAGACGAGTATTTGTAAACCGTTATCCCGCGCCAGGGCAAACGCGGCCATGTCCATGACCTTGAGGTCCTTGCTGATCACTTCGTCGTGGCTGACCGTGGCGAAACGGGTCGCCGTCGGATCCTTCATCGGATCGGCACTATAGACCCCGTCGACCTTGGTCCCTTTGAGCATGACGTCGCACTTGAGCTCGATCGCTTTGAGCGCCGAAGCGGTGTCGGTGGTGAAGAACGGATTGCCGGTGCCACCGCCGCAAATGACCACGTTGCCTGCCCTGAGCGCCTCCTGCGCTTCACCAGCGTGAAACCGGTCGGCAATGGCGGGCATGAAAACCGTCGAAAAAACCCGCACCGGCACGTTGAGCTTCTTAAGGGCATCGCCCAGAGCCAGCGAATTGATGATTGTGCCGAGCATACCCATCTGGTCGGCGGTGACCCGGTCGCCGCCCGCGGCCGCGACCTGCATGCCCCGAAAGATGTTGCCCGCCCCGATCACGATGGCGATTTCGACGCCCGCCGCGTTCGCCTCGGCGATCTGCCCGGCAAGGCTTGCGAGAAATTTGGGTTCGATTCCAAAAGATTGGTCTCCGGCAAGCACCTCGCCGGAGACCTTCAGCAGTATTCGTTTGTAAGGCAAATCAGCCACAAGTCCGCTCCGCGCCCGTCCCCGAAAAATCGGGAATCTGTGCCCGGCAGGACTATTACTTGTTGCCCGCTGCGGCTGCAACCTCGGCGGCAAAGTCCGTTTCGCGTTTTTCGACGCCTTCGCCGAGCGCGAGCCGGACAAAGCCAGTGACCGTGATCGGTGCACCAATCACCTTGGCGGCCGAGTCGATTGCCTCCTGCACGGTTTCGCCCGGGATGATCACGAAGTCCTGGCTGAGAAGACAGACCTCCTCATAGAACTTGCGCACCCGGCCCTCGACCATCTTTTCAACGATCTGGGCGGGCTTGCCGGACGCGGCGGCCTGCTCTTCGAACACGGCCTTTTCGCGCAACAGCACACCCGGATCGATTTCGTCGGGCCGAACCGCCATCGGATTGGTCGCGGCGATGTGCATGGCAATCTGCTTGCCGAGCAATTCCAGGGCCGCGCGGTCGCCTGAAGATTCGAGGCCAACCAGAATGCCGAGACGTCCCAATCCGGTTGTGACCGCATTATGGACGTACCAGCCGATCGCGCCTTCCTTGACGGAAATGCCAGCAACCCGGCGCAGCGACATGTTCTCGCCGATCTTGGCGATCGCATCGGTGATACGCTCACCGACATTCTTGCCCGCGCCCGGATAGGCCGCGCCCGAAACCGAAGCGACATCGTCGCCTGCCGTCAGCGCAACCTTGGCGACAGTTGAAACCATTTCCTGGAATTCTTCGTTGCGTGCAACGAAGTCGGTTTCCGAATTGAGCTCGACAGCCGCACCGCGCGTGCCCTCCACGGCAACGCCGATCAGGCCCTCGGCCGCGATCCGGTCCGACTTCTTGGCCGCTTTGGCCAAGCCCTTGGCGCGGAGCCAATCGATAGCTGCTTCCATGTCGCCTTCGGTCGCGTTGAGGGCGTTCTTGCAGTCCATCATGCCCACGCCCGTGATTTCGCGGAGCTCTTTCACCATTGCCGCTGTGATCGTCATAATTTTCACCTTTCCCGCCGGGCCCGTTCGGCCGGCGCGATGTTCAAATCCGGCGGCGCATCAAACGCGCGCCGCCTGCCTAACTCAGATATGTGACGAAAACTATTTCGCCAGTTCGCTGGCCTGTTCCAGCCAATTGTCGCGCTCGATGCGGCCGCGGAAATTGAGAACCGCGTCGACGCGCTCGATGTCTTCACCAGTGAACGCAGCAATCTGCGAGAACTTGGTGATTCCGAGCCCGTTGAGCTTCTTCTCGAGAACCGGACCAACGCCCGAAATCTTCTTGAGATCATCGGCCGGACCCTCGGGCGCCGTAAACAGAACCGGGATCACCTCCTCAGCCTCCGCCGCCTCGGCAACAGGTGCCTCGGCCATGGCGACCGCTTCTTCGACCGGGGCCTCGACTGCCGCACCGAGATCGACACCAGCGGCCGACGACGACCGCCCGATCCCGTCGAGCGCGGCCTTGGAAACGAGCGAGCAATAGAGCTCGATCGCCCGCGCCGCATCGTCATTGCCCGGAATCGGGAAATCGACGACGTCCGGATCACAGTTGCTGTCCACCACGGCGACGACGGGGATACCCAGCCGGCGCGCTTCTTCGATGGCAATCAGTTCCTTGTTCGTATCGATGACAAACAGAACGTTTGGCAGGTTTCCCATGTCCTTGATGCCGCCGAGGTCGCGCTCGAGCCGTTCCTTTTCGCGGGAACGCTGCAGCCGCTCCTTCTTGGTCAGGCCGGTTGTGCCTTCGTCATCCTGGGCTTCGAGCTCACGAAGCCGCGAAATCGAGTTGGAAATCGTCTGCCAGTTGGTCAGCGTGCCGCCGAGCCAGCGTGAATTGACGAAATACTGCGCCGACTGCCGCGCCGCATCGGCAACCACCGGGGCCGCCTGGCGCTTGGTGCCGACGAACAGAACGCGTCCGCCATCGGCAACCACGTCGCTGATCAGCTGCAGGGCACGCTGAAGCAACGGCACCGTCTGGCTGAGATCGAGAATGTGGATGTCGTTGCGCACGCCGAAAATGAACCGCTCCATCTTCGGGTTCCAGCGATGTTTCTGGTGACCGAAGTGAACGCCTGCTTCAAGCAACTGACGAATCGAAAAATCTGGCAATGCCATCTGGCATGTCTCCTTTGACCGGTTGTGCCGCCACGGACTGTGCAACGCTGAAAAATCAGGTCACCGGAAGGGCGGAAAGCCCGAAAATCCGTGTGTGAGATTGGTAGACCGCAGGCGCTCTATCCCAAATGCCACCAAAGCGCAACCCCCGGGCACCGGGGTCGGACAATGGCGCGAACTGGCCAACACCGGCATCAGCTCAACCGCGCGTCGCGCACACCTGGTATCGATTTGACCCCGCCGGCCAGTTCAGGCGTGACCTTGAAACGGCCCTCGAGTGCAATCTCGAATTCGGTTGCCCGATCCTCACCAAGCACCCGGAACGAAACCGAGCCGTTGCCGCCGGTCCTGAGAAGTCTCGAAATCGGACCGAGGCAGTCTTCGCTCTCGGCGTGAATGGTCAGGTGCCGCTCCGCCGCCAGCGCCACATGATCGAGCGCTTCGGCCTTGAGGAGCCGCACACGGATGCCTTCTGCCTGCTCCTCCGCTCCCACGTCGAGAATGAGGAGGTTGCCCGCCACCAGAACATCGGACGAAGTGGCCAGCTGCTCCGAAAAGACCAGGCATTCGTATGAACCCGTCGGGTCCGACAGCGTCAGGATCGACATCGGCGCACCTTTGCGCGTCCGCCGGTCCTGCCGCGAGGCCAGAAGCCCGGCGAGTTTGCCCGCCGTCGCGCCCCGCTTGACCGCTTCGGCAAAGCCCGACCACAAATGCACATTCTTTTCCGAAAGAAGATCGAGATACTCGTCGAGCGGATGCCCCGAAAGGTGAAAGCCGATGGCCGCGAACTCGCGTTCCAGCCTTTCCGATGGTTTCCATTTCTGCGCCCGACCGTTGAGCGGAACTTCGGCCACCTCCATTTCGCCGAACATGTCGGTCATCCCGGCCGCCTTGTCCTGGCTTATCCGTTGGGAGGTTCCGACCATCGCCTCGATCGCTTCGAACGCCTGCTCCCGGTAATCAACCAGGCTGTCGAAAGCCCCGGCGGCGACGAGCGATTCAAGCGTCCGGCGACCAATGATCCTTGGGTCGACCCGCTTGGCGAAATCGGAAAGCGTCGTGAACGGCCTGTCGCCCCGGACGGCAACGATATGCTCGGCAACCTGCCGCCCTACCCCCTTGACCGCGCACAGCGCGTAAAGAATGTCGCCGTCCCGGACGTCGAAAACGTCGGCCGACCGGTTGATGTCCGGCGCCTTGACCTCGATCCCCAGCCGGTTGGCATCGCGTTTGAACTCGGCCAGCTTGTCTGTATTGCCCATGTCGAGGGTCATCGACGCCGCGAGAAATTCGCGCGGAAAGTGGGTCTTGAGATAGGCGGTCTGGATCGAGACCAGCGCGTATGCGGCCGCGTGTGACTTGTTGAAGCCGTAATCGGCGAACTTGGCCAGAAGGTCGAATATCTGGTTCGCAAGATTCTCCGAAATGTTCTCGCGCGCGCAGCCTTCGACGAACCGCGTCTGCTGCTTGTTCATCTCCGCGCGGTCTTTCTTGCCCATGGCGCGCCGCAGCACGTCGGCTTCACCGAGCGAATAGCCGGCCAGAACCTGGGCGATCTGCATCACCTGTTCCTGGTAGACGATGATGCCGTAGGTCTCCGCAAGGATGGGCTCCATTTTCGGATGAAGCACGGAAAACTTCTCCTTGCCGTGCTTGCGGGCGCAGAAGCTAGGAATGTTCTCCATCGGGCCGGGCCGGAACAGCGCCACAAGCGCAATGATGTCCTCGAACCGGTCAGGCTGCATGTCGAGGAGCGCCCGCCGCATGCCCGCGCTTTCAATCTGGAAGATGCCGACGGTTCCGCCTTTCCGCAGCATGGCGTAGGTCGCATCGTCGTCGATCGGAATGCGCGCCGGCGTCAGACCGGCTCCGGTCCGGTTGGCCATGGCAATGGCGTGCTTGATGACGGTTAGAGTCTTGAGGCCAAGAAAGTCGAACTTGACCAGCCCGGCCGGTTCGACCCATTTCAGCGAGTACTGGGTGACCGGCATGTCCGATCTCGGATCGCGATAGAGCGGCACGAGATCCTGCAGCGGCCGATCTCCAATCACGATGCCCGCCGCGTGGGTCGAAGCGTGCCGGTAAAGACCTTCGATATGCTGGGAAATATCGATCAGCTGGCCGACGGTCTCATCATCGTCGCGCAACGCCCGAAGCTGGGGCACATCGTCCAGCGCCTTGGCGATCGTCACCGGGTTTGCCGGATTGGCCGGCACCAGCTTGCAGATCCGGTCAACCTGGCCATACGGCATCTGCAGTACGCGACCGACATCGCGCAGCGCCGCCCGGGCCTGCAGCGAGCCAAAGGTGATGATCTGGGCCACCTGGTCGTGCCCGTATTTCCCCTGAACATAGCGGATCACGTCCTCGCGCCCATCCTGGCAGAAATCGATATCGAAGTCCGGCATCGAGATGCGGTCGGGATTGAGAAAGCGCTCGAAGAGCAGGTTGTAGCGCAAGGGATCGATATCGGTGATCGTCAGCGCATAGGCGACAAGAGAGCCGGCACCCGACCCGCGCCCCGGCCCCACCGGAATATCGTGGTCCTTGGCCCATTTGATAAAGTCGGCCACGATCAGGAAATAGCCGGGATACTTCATGTTCTCGATGATTTCGAGTTCGCGTTCGAGCCGCGCTTCGTAGTCTCCGACCGAAAAGTCAGGCGCCGTCCCGAACGCGTCTATTCGAACCTTCAAACCTTCCCTTGCCTGTCGCGCCAGTTCGCTGGCCTCAAGCGCAACGGCCCGCTCGGGATCGCCCGCGGCCTCCGGGGCGAAAGAGGGTAAAATTGGTCCGCGCGTCAGCGGCCGGAACGCCACCCGGCGCGCGATCTCGACCGTATTGTCGAGGGCTTCGGGCAGGTCGGCGAAAAGCGCCATCATCTCGTCGCGCGACTTGAAATAGTGCTGGTCGGATAGCTTTCGCCGCTCGGTCTGGGCCAGCACCGAACCCGCGGCGATGGCAAGAAGCGCGTCATGCGCCTCGTAATCGTCGATCGTCGGGAAAAAGGGTTCGTTAGTCGCAACCAGCGGCAAACCTCGGTCGTAGGCAAGATCGATGAGCACCGGTTCCACGCGCGCTTCCCGCGCCAGTCCATGGCGTTGCAGCTCGACATAAAGCCGGTCACCGAAGAGACGCATGAGCACGTTGAGCCGTTGCTCGGCGTGCGGCTGACGCCCGTCCCCGATCAGCGTGTCGATGGCCCCTTCCGGTCCACCCGTGAGACAGACCATTCCCGTGAGGTCAGCCGCCTCCAGCCACTCCTCGGCAACCGCAACGTGACCCGGCTCGCTCTCGAGATAGGCGCGCGACACGAGCCGTGACATCTGAAGAAAGCCGCTCTCGTTGAGCGCGATCAAGACGATGCGGCCGGAATCCGCATGGCGTTCGTCAGGCGCCTCGTCACCCGTGGCGAAGTCAACCTGCATCTGCACGCCGACAATCGGCTGGATGCCCTTCTTGGCCGCCTTTTCCGAGAATTCCAGCGCGCCAAAGAGATCGGACGTATCGGCAATGCCAAGCGCGGGCTGCCCGTCGGCTGCGGCGAGATCGAGCAGCCGCCCGACCGGCAGCGCACCTTCGAGTAGCGAATAGGCCGTGTGCACGTGAAGATGCACGAACCCCGGTGACGCCATTGATCCCTTCCCTGCTTCGCCGACCATTTTAACCCGGATGACCGGTCAGGAAAGCCGCTGCAGGATGTCCATCCACATGAATGCCGAGCCGCACACCGCGCTAAGCGTCGTGAAAGCCATCAGGTCTTTGAAGAATGTGGACATCGCTGGTCTCCTTGTTCGACGTCCGATGGTATGTTCCCTGTTTGTTCTTTTCAAGCGGTTTGTTCTTGTTTTGATCTTTTCGAGCCGATGCCTTAACAATTTGTGAATTCGCTGGGATCAGCCGAAAAATCAGAGGGTTGCCGGAACGACCCTGCCGCCCTCGAGGGTGATCACGCGATCGGCCTTTCGCGCAAGCGAATGATCATGGGTAACGAACAGCGTTCCCGACCCCTGGTTCCGCATGAGGTCAACCAGCGCGTCGAACACCATGCCGCTGGTCGCCGGATCGAGATTGCCGGTCGGTTCGTCAGCGAGAATGATATGTGGCTTGTTTGCCGCCGCCCGGGCAATGGCCACCCGCTGCTGTTCCCCGCCCGAGAGTTCGGTTGGCCGGTGTTCTGCCCGTGCCCCGACCCCCAGAAGGTCGAGCAATTCCTTGCCGCGCACCCGCGCCGCCGCTTCCTTGTGACCTGCGATCAACATGGGAATCACAAGGTTCTCGAGCGCCGTGAACTCTGGAAGCAAATGGTGAAACTGATAGACGAAACCGATCGCCGTCCGCCTGAGCTGGGTCCGCGCCCGGTCGCCGAGATTGTGGGTTGGCTGTCCGTCAACAACCACCTCGCCTGCGCTCGGTTGATCGAGAAGTCCCGCAATGTGCAGAAGCGTCGACTTTCCTGCGCCCGACGGCGCGACCAGGGCCACCAGTTCTCCCGAGCCTACCGAGACCGTTGCATCGCTCAGGACTTCGAGCCGCGCCTCCCCCTTGCCATAGGACTTGGCGATGTTCTTGAGTTCGAGCAGTACCCTATTCATAGCGCAGCGCCTCGACCGGATCGTAGCGCGCCGCGCGCAATGCGGGGTAGAGCGTCGCTAGGAACGTCAGGATCAGCGACAGGCCGACAACCACGGTCACTTCGAGCGGATCGATCTTCGTCGGCAGCGCCGAAAGGAAGAAGACCTCCGGCGGAAAGAGCCGGATGCCCAACAGGTCCGACAGCCATGCCCGCAGCGCCTCCGCATTCGCCGCGATGACCAGTCCAAGTACTAGCCCGAGCACGGTTCCCGCAATGCCGATCGCTGTCCCGGTCATGCAGAATATCCGCATGATCGAACTCCGCGTCGCTCCCATCGTGCGGAGAATGGCAATATCCGCACCCTTGTCTTTGACGAGCATGACCAGCGACGAAATGATGTTGAAGGCCGCCACCACCACGATCATCGACAGAATGGTGAACATCACCACCCGCTCGACCTGAAGCGCCGAAAAGAAGGTCTGGTTGCGCTGTTTCCAGTCCGTCAGAACCATTGGCCGGTCGACGTCGGAATAGATCGTCTCCGCCATCACATCGGTGTCGTCGGGTTTGGCGATGAAAATCTCGATGCCCGTCGCCTCATAGATACGCTCGTAGGCGGCATCGATTTCCGCGTCCGTCGCATCGAATCCCGGCGGATCGACCCCGGGTTTCAACTGATCTTCGTAAAGCTTGAAATAGGTCTGTGCCTTTTCGATCGGCATGTAGACGTAGAAGGAATCGAACTCGACCATGCCGAGATTGAAGATCACCGTCACCGGGTAGGACCGGATTTGCGGGGTTGCCCCGAACGGCGTCATGGCCCCATTGGGATTGACGAGCGTGATCGAATCCCCGAGCGAAACACCAAGTTTTTGCGCCAGGCGGCTGCCAATCGCCACACCTTCGCTCTCGTCCCATCCGTCAAAGCTGCCAAAAATGGCCGAAGTCGCAAGAAGCGGAAGCTTGCTGATGTCGGCAAAGGTCATGCCGCGCACCGAAACACCCGACGCGTCTCCCGCGCCAGAAGCGAGCGCCTGGCCTTCGACAAAGGCGACAGCGTGAGTCACACCGGGCACATCCTCGATCCGCGTCACCAGCTCCTTATAGTCGGTCAGCTTGGTCTCGACCGGATAGGCGGTGAAATGGCCGTTGAGCCCCAATATCTTGGACAAAAGTTCGTCGCGGAACCCGTTCATCACCGACATCACGACGATGAGGGTCGCAACCCCGATGGCGACCCCCGTCAGCGTCAAGCCGGCGATGACCGAGATGAAGGCATCCTTGCGCCGTGACCTGAGATAGCGTCCCGCCATGAGCCATTCGAACCGCGAGAAGGCTCGCGATCCGGCCGGATTGATTTTTGCGGCGCTGGCCTCGGTCAAACTTTGTCTCTGCGCTCCGGCTCGATGGCCGCCTTGAGAAAGGCAATCGCGGCATCGAAGCCCATCGTGTCGCGGGCGCCCGTCTTGCGGTTCTTGATCTCGACTTCGCCTGCCTTGATCCCGCGCGGGCCTGCAATCAGCTGATAGGGAACGCCGATCAGGTCGGCCGTCGCGAACTTCGCACCGGCCCCGCCTTCCCTGTCGTCGTAGAGCACGTCCAGCCCTGCGGCCTTCAACTTCCCGTAGAGATCTTCACAAGCCGCGTCGCATTCCGCGTCACCGCTCTTGAGGTTGAGCAGCATCACCTCGAACGGCGCAACGCTGACCGGCCAGACGATGCCGTCATCGTCATGCGATGCCTCGATGATCGCCGGCACCAGGCGCGTCAGCCCGATCCCGTAGGAGCCGCAGTGAACCTCGGCTTCCTGCCCGTCCGGTCCGGTCACGGTTGCGCCCATGGGTCCGGTATATTTTGTGCCGAAGTAGAAGACCTGCCCGACCTCGATGCCGCGTGCCGCAATGCGCTTGGGCTCGGGCACGGTCTTTTCAAACTCCGCCATGTCGATCATGTCTTCCGTCGCCGCATAGAGCGAGGTCCACTGGTCGATGATCGGCGTCAGATCGCCGTTGAAATCCGTATTCGCGGCCGGGATGGGCATGTCGAGCAGGTCGGCATGGCAGAAGACACCGCTTTCGCCCGTATCGGCAAGAACGATGAATTCATGGCTGAGATCGCCGCCAATCGGGCCGGTTTCCGCCTTCATCGGAATGGCGGTCAGCCCCATCCGGTAATAGGTGCGGAGATAGGCGACGAACATCCGGTAATAGGATTTTCGCGCCTCCTCCATGCCGAGGTCGAACGAATAGGCGTCCTTCATCAGGAATTCGCGGCTGCGCATGGTGCCGAAGCGCGGCCGGATCTCGTCGCGGAACTTCCACTGGATATGGTAGAGATTGAGCGGCAATTCCTTGTAGCTCTTGACGAACGTGCGGAAGATGTCGGTGATGACCTCTTCGTTCGTCGGCCCGTAAAGCAGGTCGCGCTCGTGCCGGTCGGTAATGCGCAGCATCTCCTTGCCGTAGGCGTCATAGCGGCCGCTTTCGCGCCAGAGATCGGCCGATTGCAGCGTCGGCATCAGCATTTCGATGGCGCCGGCCCGCGCCTGCTCCTGCTCGATAATGTCCTGGATCTTGCGCAGAACCTTGTAGCCGAGCGGCAGCCATGCATAGAGGCCCGCCGCCTGTTGCCGGATCAGGCCGGCACGCAGCATCAGCCGGTGCGAAACGATTTCGGCCTCTTTGGGCACTTCTTTGAGCACGGGCAGGAAATAGCTGGACAGGCGCATCGAACGCACAAGCCCCCTTCGACTCGTCTGGAATGTCGAGGCAGTCAAACCTCAGCAAACCGGATTATGCAAGCATTTCCGGCGCTTTGATGGCGCTTCCTGAACCCTGGCAGACCAATTTAACGTGACAGCACCACGAACATGCTCTAGGGTTTCTTTCCACAACAAAGGACGGAGCGAAGAACCGTCTCGCGCAGACAGCTTTTCAGGGAGGAGTGCTGGCATCATTTCAGGTGACTAAGACCAGTAGGTTGTCGCGGAACTTTTTCATGCAGGGCGATTGCCCTGCTTTCTTTTTGAGCCGCTACCGCGGTTTCCTACCGCCAATATTCCTGAATGACCGGGTTCGAAAGTCCCCAGAACAAAAGCGCCGTCACAACCGCGGAAATAACCGTGGTAATCAGGATTTTGCGAATGAGCATAGGGCGTTGCGGAGCTCCGGGCTCCGTGCCTTCGACGACCGTTGAGCCCTCCGCCTGGCTCTTTATACCAAACGGCAGCACCATGAACAGGCACAGCCACCAGACGACAAAGTAGATTGCGATGATCCAGGCGATATCCATTTTCGCCTCATACCCTGTGAACGATCACGGACACATTGGGCTTTTTGCCCCACCATTCATTGAGATCCGATCGGATCGCGCGGCGTAGCGCTTCCTGCAGCACGAGGGCGTCGCGACGCTTCTTTGCCGGCATGGATTTGCCGACACTTTCGATCGCCGCCATCACCACATCTTCCGCGCCGCCCTCTTCGTCTTCGACCTCCGGCAGCCCCTCGATCACCAGCGCCGGCTTGCCGACAAACCGGCCATCTGAACCGACGCAAAGGCTGACGACCACGGCCCCCCCGAACTGCAGCCGCCGCCGGCCTTTGATCCCGCTTTCATCGCGCGTGCACAAAAGGGTGCCGTCAAGATAGAGCCTGCCGACCGGTGCCTCTTCCTCCGAGATCTCGGGCCGTGGAAAGAGAACCGCCATGTCGCCGTTCCGGATCGGCAGCACGTGCTCGATTCCCGCCTCCCGGCCGAGCTCTGCATGGGCCTGAAGATGCGCCGCCTCACCATGGACCGGCACGAGGATTTCGGGCTTGAGCCACGAATAAAGAGTTCGAAGTTCGTCCCGGCGCGGGTGCCCGCTGACATGAATGACGGCATCATTGTTGGTGAAAACGTCGATGCCCCGGTCGATGAACCGGTTCTGGATATCGGTCACCGCCCGCTCGTTTCCAGGTATGGCCCAGGACGAGAAGATCACCCGGTCGCCCGCGTCGAGGTGAAGTGCCGGGTGGGTATCTTCGGAAATGCGCGCGATCGCCGCGCGCGCCTCTCCCTGGCTGCCCGTGCAGATCAGCACCACCTTGTCGCGTGGCAGGAATTGAAGGGCATCCTGGTCATGAAAATTTGGCACGCCGTCGAGAAGTCCCAGTTCCCGGCCCACATTGACGACGCGATGAAGCGACCGTCCTGCCAGAACCACTTCACGCCCGGCGGCGTGCGCCGCGCGAGCCACGGCCGCAACACGCCCGAGGTTCGACGAGAACAGGGTCACGGCAACGCGCTGCGGCGCGCTTTCAATCAGGCCTTTCAACCCCTTTTCGGCCTCGGCCTCCGAAGGGCTCTTGCCGCTCTTGAGCGCGTTCGTGCTGTCGCAGATCAGGGCAAGCGGACGGCCCTCATCCCCGATTTCCCGAATTCGTTTCACGTTCATGCCCGCGCCAAGGCTCGGATGGTCCTCAAGTTTCCAGTCGCCGGAATGAAAGACCCGTCCCGCAAGGGTATCGATCAAAAGGGCCGAACTTTCCGGAATCGAATGAGCCATGGCGACAAATTCGAGATGGAAGGGTCCGATTTCGAACTTCACGCCCTGATCAACCGTTCGAATATCGAGGCGAACCCCCTGCCCGTCCGTCGCAAGCTTGGCCCTCAGCATTCCGACCGTGAACGCCGTCGCGTAAACCGGCAGGTCGAACCCCGACCACAAATCGATGACCGCGCCATAATGATCTTCGTGGGCGTGGGTCAGAACCAGTCCCACAACGTCATCGAGATTGGCCTCGATAAAGGTCGTGTCGGCCATGATCAGGTCGATGCCCAGCTCCTCCGGCCCGGCAAAACTGACACCACAATCGACCACCAGCCATTTCCGGCTGCCTTCCGGCCCGAACCCGTAAACCGCCATGTTCATGCCGATTTCGCCAACACCGCCAAGGGGCACGAAAACCAGTTCGTCGCTCATGCCTCTGTCCTTTCAACCGGCGCCGCTGCGGCGGGAAAAACGTCTGCCGCAGTCACGAGCCTCGTCGACCCGTCATCCATCCGAACAATCAGCCGGCCCTCATCGTCGAGCCGCTCGAAACTGCCCTCAAAACTTCCGTCGGTCTGCCGCACGACGATGCGTTCTCCGAGCCCTGCCGCGTGCGCCCGCCAGTAGTCGAGAACGTCAGCCAGTCCGGCTCCAAGGTTCCACACACCAAACCAGTGCGAAAACGCCTCGGCCAGCAGTTCGAACACCGTTTCGGCTCCTGCCGCAATGCCCATCTTCGAAAGGCTTGTCGCGGCATAGGGGAGCCCGGTGGGGGCTTCCGAAACATTGACGCCGATACCAATCGCAAGATTAACCCGGTCGCCCGCCGTTTCGGCCTCGATCAGAATGCCGACGAGCTTGTGCCCGTCATAAAGTACATCGTTGGGCCATTTCAGCGCCAGCCGAGCGTCACCCTCATCAACCAGTCGCGCCAGTGCGGCATATGTCGATACCCCGGCAACGAAACCGAGATTGGCAAGCCCCGCCTGGCCCGGCGCAGCGGAAATCAGAACGCTCGCCGCGAGGTTTCCCTTTGAGGAAGACCACTGCCGCCCACGCCGGCCCCGGCCGGCCGTTTGTTCGAGCGCCGCGAACCAGACCCGGTCGCCGCCGCCAGCACGCGGATGTTCGAGCGCTCTGAGATTGGTCGACTCGACGCTTTCGAAGCCATGGACGGAATACCCCGCCCCTCGGGCAATCGGACCAAGTCGGAAGTCCACCACCCTAGAACAGGCTTCCCGCGGCCCCGTGGGCAAGCGCTGCCAATGGTCCTGCCACGGTGAAGTAATAGCCGATGACCAAAAATCCGCTGATCGCCATCACCACCCGCAATTCCTGCGGTGCTGCGGCGAACTCGAGCTTGGGATCGTCGAAGTACATCGTCCGGACGATGCGGAGATAGTAGTAGGCACTGACCGCGCTTGCGAGCACGCCGATTACCGCCAGCACATAGAACCCGGCTTCGATGGCAGCGACGAAAACGTGCCACTTGGCAAAGAATCCGGCGAGTGGCGGCAGGCCGATCAGCGAGAACATCATCAGGGCAATGATCGCGGCCACATACGGCCGGGTCTGGGCGAGGCCGGCCAGATCATCGATCTTTTCGATATATTCGCCGTTCGCCTTGAGCGACAGCACAGCGGCGAAAAGCCCGACCGTCATCGTCAGGTAGATCGCCATGTAGATGGCAACGCCCTCAACGCCCAACTGGTGCCCGGCCGACAACCCGACCAGGGCGAAGCCCATATGTCCGATCGAAGAATAGGCGATCAGCCGCTTGATGCTCGACTGCCCGATGGCTGCGAACGCCGCCAGCACCATGGAAACGATGGACAGGAAGATGATGATCTGCTGCCATTGCGGCGTGATGCCACCAAACCCTTCGACCAGAATCCGGATGAAGATCGCCATAGCCGCGACCTTCGGCGCGGAAGCCAGAAACGCGGTGATCGGAGTCGGTGCGCCCTCGTAAACGTCGGGTGTCCACATGTGGAACGGCACCGCCGAAATCTTGAATGCCAGCCCGGCGACCATGAAGACGAGCCCGAATATCACCCCGAGATGGTCGGGCGTCAGTTGGATCGTGCCGGCGATCTTGTCGAGCTCCGTCTGCCCGGTGAACCCGTAGATCAGCGACATGCCATAGAGCAGCATGCCCGACGACAACGCACCGAGTACGAAATATTTGAGGCCCGCCTCTGTCGCCCTCGCGCTGTCGCGCTTCATGGCCGCGAGCACGTAAAGCGCAAGCGACTGCATTTCGAGCCCGATATAAAGAACCATCAGGTCATTGGCGGAAACCATGACCATCATGCCCAGCGTCGAGAGAACGACGA
Source organism: Hyphomicrobiaceae bacterium (assembly GCA_020638095.1). Classification (GTDB taxonomy): domain Bacteria; phylum Pseudomonadota; class Alphaproteobacteria; order Rhizobiales; family Devosiaceae; genus JACKJF01. The sequence goes on from JACKJF010000004.1 coordinate 383,907, forward strand.
GGACGGAATATTCGAACTTGTCCAGGGCGTGCGTCGAGGCAGCGGAAACAGAAAGGATAAGCGCAAACGCCGCACCCGCCAGCACCAGAACCTTCATGTAGCGGGCAAAGCCGTCCTGAATGAAGCCGCCATTGAACAAGACGCCCTGGGCCGGCTGAAAGACCAGAAGAGCCAGAACCGCAACCAGAAGGCCAATGGCAATTCCAGCAATCCGAACCGAATTGTCGGCCCGCGTGAAAACGCCAAGAAGCAAAAGGACCAGCGCGCCCACGGCCAGCAGCATTTCGGGAAAGGCTGCGGCCAGATCTGCAAAAGTCATCGGACCGGATCCCATCATCTTCTCCTAGTGAACCGCCTGCGCGGCGTCCGCCGCCATACCCACGGCGGCGTGATATTGACCGACGAGCGCCGACACCGAGGCTGCCGTCGCGTCGAGAAGCGGCGCCGGATAGAAGCCGAACAGGATCGTCAGAAGAATCAGCGGCACAAGCACCCACATTTCCCGTGTGCTGAGATCGAGGATGTTCTTCAGAGTTTCCTTCTCCAGCACCCCGAAAATCACCCGGCGATAGAGCCAGAGGGCATAGCCGGCCGATAGAATGACGCCGAGCGCCGCTCCGGCCGCAACCCAGGTATTGACCTGGAAAATACCGATCAGAGTCAGGAACTCGCCAACAAATCCCGATGTGCCCGGCAACCCGACATTGGCCATGGTGAAGACCATGAACAGCGCCGCATAGCGCGGCATTCGTTCAACCAGTCCGCCATAGGCGGCGATCTCGCGGGTGTGCATGCGGTCGTAGATCACCCCGACGCAGAGGAACAGCGCAGCGGACACGATCCCGTGGCTGAGCATCTGGAAGATCGCGCCCTGCACGCCAAGCTGGTTGGCCGCAAAGATGCCCATCGTGACGTAGCCCATATGGGCCACCGACGAATAGGCGATGAGCTTCTTCATGTCCTCCTGCACCAAAGCCACAAGCGAAGTCAGAACGATGGCGCCGACCGAAAGCACGAAGACGAAATTGGTGAAATAGGCCGACGCGTCCGGGAACATTGGCAACGAGAACCGCAGGAACCCATATCCGCCCATCTTGAGCAGGATTGCCGCCAGCACCACCGAACCCGCCGTCGGCGCCTCGACGTGCGCCTCGGGCAGCCAGCGGTGGAACGGCCACATCGGCAGTTTGACCGCGAACGAAGCAAAGAAGGCGAGCCAGAGCCAGGTCTGCATCTCCGGCGGGAACGAAGTCTTGAGCAGCTGCCGGATGTCGAGCGTCCCGGCCTGCCAGTACATGGCCATGATCGCCAGCAGCATCAGCACCGAGCCGGTGAAGGTGTAAAAGAAGAACTTGTAGCTCGCCTGAATCCGCCGCTTGCCGCCCCAGATGCCGATGATCAGGAACATCGGGATCAGCCCGCCTTCGAAGAAGACGTAGAACATCGCGAGATCAAGCGTCGCGAAGACCCCGTTCATCAGCGTCTCGAGCACGAGGAACGCGATCATGTATTCGCGAACCCGCGTTTCAACCGATCCCCAGGTAGAAAGGATCACGATCGGCATCAGCATCGCGGTAAGCACGATGAACAGCATCGAAATGCCGTCGACACCCATCCGGTATCCGATGGAATTCTGGATCCACTCGTAATTCTCGACAAACTGGAAGTCGCTCGTCGAATTGTCGAACATGGCCCACATGGCCAGCGACAGAACGAAGGTGACCAGCGTTGTGACCAGCGCGATGCGGCGCATGTTGTTGAGCGCGACCGCGTCGCTGCCCGGCACGATAAGCACGAACAGTGCCCCCACCAGCGGCAGGAAGGTCACATAGGTCAGAATGTGGGCCGAAATGGTCATCCCAGAAGTCCCCCGGAGGCGATGGCCCAGGTCAGAAGCGCCGCGACGCCGATCAGCATGGCGAAGGCATAGTGGTAGAGATAGCCAGACTGCAGCCGGACGACCCAGCCGGTCACGTCCTTGACCCGCCGGCCCAGCCCCTCGACGATTGTCTGGTCGATCAGCCAGTCATCGAAGAACTTCCAGATGAACCGGCCGATGGCCTTGGCCGGCTTGACGAAGATGAGATCGTAAAGCTCGTCGAAATACCACTTGTTGAGCAGGAACTTGTAGATCGTGTTGAAATCGCTCGCCAATTGGGCGGGAACGCCGGGGCGCACGATATACATGTACCAGGCGGTAACAAAACCGATCAGCATGGCGATGGTCGCGGACCACTTGGCCCAGAGCGGCGCCGCATGGGCGCTTTCGATGAACTCGTGGTCGACCACGAGCGCGCCCTTGAAGAAACCATCGATTACGTTCACGTCGGCAAAGAACTGGTTGTAAAACAGCACGCCGGACAGAACCGCGCCGGCACCCAGAATGTAGAGTGGCCAGAGCATCACGCTCGGGCTTTCGTGCGCGTGACCCATGACTTCCTGGCTGGCGCGCGGTGCGCCGTGGAACGTCAGGTGGATCAGCCGCCAGGAATAAAAGCTCGTGAACATGGCGGCGATCACCAGCGACCAGAAGGCGAACTGGCCATTGTAGCCGCCGACCGCGTAGGCCGCTTCGATGATCGAATCCTTGGAGAAGAACCCGGCAAAACCGAGCGGTGTGCCCGGAATGCCGACGCCGGTCAGCGCCAGTGTACCGATGATCATCATCCAGTAGGTGATCGGAATGGTGCGCGCGATGCCGCCCATCTTTCGCATGTCCTGTTCGTGGTGCATCGAGTGGATGACCGCGCCAGCACCAAGGAACAGCAGCGCCTTGAAGAAGGCATGGGTGAAGAGGTGATAGATGCCGGCCGAATAGGCGCCCGCGCCAAGGGCCACGAACATGTAGCCGAGTTGCGAACAGGTCGAATAGGCGATGACGCGCTTGATATCGTTCTGCACCAGCCCGACGGTCGCCGCGAAGAAGGCGGTGATCGCACCAACGTACAGCACCACGGTCATCGCCACGTCCGACGCCTCGAAGATCGGCGACAACCGCGCCACCATGAAAACGCCGGCGGTCACCATAGTCGCAGCGTGGATGAGGGCGGACACCGGCGTCGGGCCTTCCATCGCGTCCGGGAGCCAGGTGTGAAGCAGGAATTGCGCGCTCTTGCCCATTGCGCCGAGGAACAGCAACAGCGCGATAACCGTCAGCGCATCCCAGTCGCCCCAGAGGAAGTGGATCATCGTTCCCTTGGCGCCCTCGACGGCCTGGAACGCACCGTCGAAGTCGAGATGCCCGAGGATCATGTAGGCGCCGAAAATCCCAAGCGCGAAACCGAAATCACCGACCCGGTTGACGACGAATGCCTTGATCGCCGCCGCATTGGCCGAAGGCTTGTGGAACCAGAAGCCGATCAGGAGATAGGACGCGAGACCCACCCCCTCCCAGCCGAAGAACATTTGCAGGAAATTGTCGGCCGTCACCAGCATCAGCATGGCGAAGGTGAACAGCGACAGATAGGCGAAAAAGCGCGGCCGGCTCGGATCGTCGTGCATGTAACCGATCGAGTAGATGTGGACGAGCGACGACACGGTCGTGACCACAACCAACATCACCGCAGTCAGGGAATCGACGCGCAGGACCCAGCGGAGGTCCAGATCGCCCGAAGCGATCCAGCGCATCACTTCGACCTTGGTTGACTGGGCCAGCGCGAGAGCATGTTCAGCGCCGTGAGCAGCTTCGCCCGCGGTTTCGGCAGCACCGCCGAAATTCGACGTCAGGAACACGATCCAGCTCAGGATCGCGGCAACCACCAAAAGCCCGGACGTGATCAGTTCGGACGGGCGGTCGCCGATCCGCCGACCAAGAAGCCCCGCGATCAGCGCCCCGATGAGGGGGAAGAAGACAATCGCCTGGATCATCGCGTCAGCCCTTCATCATGTTGACGTCGTCGACGGCAATCGACCCGCGGTTGCGGAAGAAAACCACGAGGATGGCGAGGCCGATGGCCGCCTCCGCCGCCGCGACGGTGAGGATCAGTAGCGCGAAGACCTGTCCGGCAAGATCACCCAGCGCAGAGGAGAAGCCCACGAAATTGATGTTGACCGCCAGAAGAATGAGTTCAACCGACATCAGGATGATGATCACGTTCTTGCGGTTGAGGAAAATGCCGAACACACCCAGCGTGAACAGGATGGCCGCGACGGTCAGGTAATGGCCGAGCCCGATGGCCGGCGCCAGAGTATCCATGGTCTAAAGCCCCTGCCCGCTTTTCACTTTGACAACTTCAATGGCTGTGGCTGGCGTCCGTGCCACCTGGGCCGCCACGTCCTGCCGCTTCACACCCTGCTTGTGTCTGAGGGTCAGGACGATGGCGCCGATCATCGCAATCAGCAGCACAAGCCCCGCTCCCTGGAACAGGAAAACATAGCGTGTGTAGATGACCTGGCCGAGCGCCCGCGTATTCGAGATCGTGCCGTCGAGCGGCAGAACGCTCGAACCGGCAACCAGCGGCGAGACGATGGCCGTCCCTGCGAGCATCAGGAGCTCGAGCAACAGGATCGCGCCGATAATGACGCCGACTGGCATATATTGCAGCGCGCCACGCCGGAACTCGGCGAAATCGACGTCGAGCATCATGACAACAAAGAGGAACAGCACCGCGACCGCGCCGACATAGACGACGACCAGAATGAGCGCCAGAAACTCGGCGCCCGAGATCATGAAAATGCCGGCCGCGTTGAAAAAGGCGAGGATCAGGAACAGGACCGAATGCACCGGGTTGCGCGAGGAAATCACCATCACCGCAGCAGCAATCGCGACCGCCGAGAAGAGATAGAAAAAGAAGTGAACCAAGGTCATCCCGCTCTCCTCAGCGATACGGCGCGTCGGCGGCGATATTGCGCGCAATCTCGCGCTCCCAGCGGTCGCCGTTGGCGAGAAGCCTTTCCTTTGAGAAATAGAGCTCTTCGCGGGTTTCAGTGGCAAATTCGAAATTCGGACCCTCGACGATGGCGTCGACCGGGCAGGCTTCCTGGCAGAAGCCGCAATAGATGCATTTGACCATGTCGATGTCGTAACGAACCGTGCGGCGCGTGCCATCGTTCTGGCGCGGTCCCGCTTCGATCGTGATGGCCTGGGCCGGGCAGATCGCTTCGCAAAGCTTGCAGGCGATGCACCGTTCTTCGCCGTTGGGATAGCGTCTGAGCGCGTGTTCGCCGCGGAAACGCGGGCTCACCGGTCCCTTTTCAAACGGGTAGTTGATCGTCGGTTTCGGCGCGAAGAAATAGCGCATCGACAGGAAGAACGCCCCGACGAACTCCTTGAGAAGCAGCGAATTGAGGAATTGCAAAGCCCGCATCATGCCCTCCTACGCCGCCATCATTCCGCTGTTCCAGCCCCAGCCGGTGAGCTGGAGCACGAACGCCACCACGAAAATCATCACGATGGAAAGCGGCAGGAAGACCTTCCAGCCGAGGCGCATGAGCTGGTCGTAGCGGTAGCGCGGCACAAAGGCCTTGACCATGGCGAACATGAAAAAGACCGCGCTGAGCTTCAGGACGAACCAGATCACCCCCGGTATCCACGTGAACGGCGCGAACCCGAGCGGCGAATCCCAACCGCCGAGGAAAAGGATCGTCGTCATTGCGCACATCAGGACGATGGCGACATATTCGCCGAGCATGAACATCATGTAGGGCGTCGAGCCATATTCGACCATGAAGCCTGCAACGAGCTCGGACTCGGCCTCGGGCAGGTCGAAGGGCGGCCGGTTGGTTTCCGCCAGCGCCGAAATGAAGAAGATGATGAACATCGGAAAAAGCGGCAGCCAGAACCAGTTGAGGAAATTGAGCCAGGGCACGCCGAGCATGTGCGCCAGCCCCATCTCCTGCTGCGCCACGACGATATCGTTGAGGTTCAGAGAACCGACGCACAGAAGAACCGTCACGATCACGAAGCCGATCGAGACTTCATACGAAACCATCTGCGCCGCCGAGCGCAGCGCACCAAGGAACGGATATTTCGAGTTCGACGCCCAGCCGCCCATGATGATGCCGTAAACGCTGAGCGAGGAAATCGCGAAGATATAGAGGATGCCGACATTGATGTTGGCCAGGGCCCAGCCATTGTCGAGCGGCACCACGGCCCATGCTGCCAGCGCCAGAAGCACTGTGACCAGCGGCGCCAGAAGGAACACAACCTTGTCCGCGCCGGCCGGAATCATCGGTTCCTTGAATACGAACTTGAGAAGGTCCGCAAAGCTCTGGAACAGCCCGAATGCGCCGACAACGTTCGGACCGCGCCGGATCTGCACCGCTGCCCAGATCTTGCGATCGGCCAGAAGCACATAGGCCACGAAGATCAACAACGCCACCAGCAGCAGCAGCGCCTTCCAGACGAACCCGATCATCGTGCCAAGCCCGAGGAACGGAACCCCAAGCAGGTAGTCGAGCGCGCTGAGAATAAAGTCCATCAACTTACTCCGCCGCCTGTTGCAGGCCCGATTGAATCTGGGCGCATTCACCCATCACCGCCGAAGCGCGGGCGATCGGGTTGGTCATGTAAAAGTCGCTGATCGCGTTTGCGAACTTGGCGTTTGCCGGCTTCTTCACCGGGATTGGCTTCCAGCCATTGTCCGGCACCACATCGATTTCGGCGAGGTGCGGATGCGCCGCATACATCGCCGACCTCAGCTCCGTCAGCGAATTCCAGCCCTGCGCCTTTCCGGCTTCGGCGGAAAGGGCCCTGAGCACCGCCCAGTTCTCCTTGGCTTCGCCAGGCGCGAAAACGGCTCGCTGCGCCAGCTGCGGCCGCCCTTCGGTGTTCACGAATGTGCCGCTTTCTTCGGTGTAGGCCGCCGAAGGCAGGATGACGTCGGCACGATGTGCGCCGCGGTCGCCATGCGACCCGACATAAATGACAAACGGGCCGCTGCCGATTTCGATTTCGTCCGCACCGAGATTGACGATCACGTCGGCGCCTTCGAGCGCCGCCTCGATCCCACCCTCGGTGACTGCCCCCACATCCATTGCCCCGACCCGCGAAGCGGCCGTGTGCAGCACGAGCAGTTTCGACTGCGCCTTGTCGGCAGCCTTCATCGCCTGGCTCAAAACCGCGTCGCCGTCTGGTCCCGTCAGAGCCCCCTGTCCGACAATCATGACACCCGGAACACCATGTTTTTCCGAATGATCGAACCCGGCGAGCTCCACCACATCCTTGCTGCCTTCGCCAATCGTCGCGACCGCGTAATTAAGGTCGGCAGGCGCGCCGATGCGGGCCAGCCGGGCACCCCTGAGCCACGCCTTGCGCAATCGGGCGTTGAGAACCGGCGCTTCGATCCGTGGATTTGCCCCGATCATGATCATCATGTCGGCGGTGTCGATATCGGCAATCTTCGCGTTGCCGACGTAAGCGGAGCGGTTGCCGATCGGCAGCTTGGCGCCATCCGTGCGGCATTCCACATTGCCGCCAAGGCTTGTCACCAACTGCTTGAGCGAATAGGCCGCCTCAGTCGAGGCGAGATCACCAACCAGGCCAGCGACCTTCTTGGCGCTTTTCATCGCGCGACCGGCCGCCTTCAGCGCCTCATCCCATTCGACCGCCACAAGTTTTCCGCGCTTGCGAACATAGGGCCGGTCGAGCCGCTGCGACCGCAAACCGTCCCAGATGAAGCGGGTCTTGTCGGAAATCCATTCCTCGTTCACGCCCTCGTGCGTCCTCGGCACGATCCGCATGACTTCGCGTCCGCGGCTGTCGACCCGGATATTGGACCCAACCGCGTCCATCACATCGATGGTTTCAGTCTTCGTCAGTTCCCACGGCCGCGCGGTGAACGCATAAGGCTTGCTCGTCAGCGCCCCGACCGGGCACAGATCGATGACGTTGCCCTGCATTTCGCTGGTCATTGCCTTTTCGAGATAGGTCGTGATTTCGGCATCTTCGCCGCGCCCCACCAGGCCGAGTTCGGAAATGCCCGCAACCTCGGTCGTGAACCGGACGCAGCGCGTGCAATGGATGCACCGCGTCATCACGGTTTTGACCAGCGGTCCGATATATTTGTCTTCAACCGCGCGCTTGTTTTCTTTGTAGCGTGACGCATCAATGCCATAGGCCATCGACTGGTCCTGCAAATCGCATTCGCCACCCTGATCACAGATCGGGCAATCGAGCGGGTGGTTGATAAGCAGGAATTCCATCACGCCTTCGCGTGCCTTCTTGACCATCGGCGTGTTGGTGAAGATTTCCGGCGGTTCGCCATTTGGCCCGGGCCGAAGGTCCTTGACCCCCATGGCGCAGCTCGCCTGCGGCTTCGGAGGGCCGCCTTTCACCTCGATCAGGCACATCCGGCAATTGCCCGCGACGCTCAGGCGTTCGTGGTAGCAGAAACGCGGAATTTCCGCGCCTGCCGCCTCCGCCGCCTGCATCAGCGTATAGTGGTCTGGGACCTCGATCAGTTCGCCATCGACCTTGATCTGCGCCATTCTTCTTGCCCCTACTCCGCCGCCACCGAGGGCACGGCCCCGTCGCGGTCGGACCGATAGGTATATTCGTCGATCCGCTTTTCCATTTCGCCACGGAAATTGCGGATCAGTCCCTGGATCGGCCACGCCGCAGCGTCGCCAAGTGCGCAGATCGTATGGCCTTCGACCTGTTTGGTGACCTCGAACAGCATGTCGATCTCGCGCTTTTCCGCGCGCCCCTCGACCATGCGTTCCATCACCCGCATCATCCAGCCCGTGCCTTCGCGGCAGGGCGTGCACTGGCCGCAGCTCTCGTGTTTGTAGAACGCCGAAAGCCGCCAGATCGCTTTGACGATGTCGGTCGACTTGTCCATGACGATGACAGCCGCGGTGCCGAGCGATGACCCGACTTCGCGCAGCCCGTCAAAATCCATGACTGCGTCCGGCATTTTCGCGCCGGGCACGCAGGGCACGGACGACCCGCCGGGAATGACCGCAAGAAGATTGTCCCAGCCGCCGCGAATGCCGCCGCAATGCTTCTCGATGAGCTCCTTGAACGGCGTGCCCATCTCTTCTTCGAACGTCGCCGGAGCGTTGACGTGCCCCGAGACGCAAAAAAGTTTGGTGCCCGTATTGTTCGGCCGCCCGAACCCGGCGAACCAGGCGCCGCCGCGTCTCAGGATTTCCGGCACAACCGCGATCGACTCGACATTGTTGACTGTCGTCGGGTTGCCATAAACGCCCATGCCGGCCGGGAACGGCGGCTTGAGGCGCGGCTGGCCCTTTTTGCCCTCGAGCGACTCCATCAGCGCCGTCTCTTCGCCGCAAATGTAGGCCCCGGCGCCATGATGAACGATGATGTCGAAATCCCAGCCGTGGATGTTGCTCTTGCCGATCAGCCTGGCGTCATAGGCCTGCTGCACCGCTGCTTCGAAATGCTCGCGCTCGCGGATGAACTCGCCGCGCACATAGACGAAGGCCAGATGGGCATCCATGGCCCGGCCCGCCAGAAGGCATCCCTCGACCAGATGATGCGGGTCATGCCTCAGGATTTCCCGGTCCTTGCACGTTCCGGGCTCGGACTCGTCGGCGTTGACCAGAAGATAATGCGGCCGCCCGTCGCTCTGCTTGGGCATGAACGTCCACTTGAGCGCGGTCGGAAAACCCGCCCCGCCACGTCCGCGCAGACCCGAAACCTTGACTTCGTTGGTGATCCAGTCGCGGCCCTGCTCGATGAAGCCCTTCGTGCCCGACCATGCGCCACGCGATTTTGCGCCTTCAAGGCCCCAGTCGCCCTGGCCGTAGAGGTTGGTGAAGATGCGATCCTTGTCCGTCAGCATGTCCCGCCCCTACTTCGGCTGTTTTCCGAAGACGCGGACATATTCGTCCACGCCCTTGGCGAGTGCCTTGGCCTGCTTGACCCATTCGTCGCGTTCGATGCGGCCTTTGAATGAAAGCCCATCGTCGAGCGCGGTGATATCGGCCTTCTTGAAAGCAGCGATCTGATCGAACCGGGTCACGCCGAAATCGTTGAGCTTCCTTTCGAGAACCGGACCCACACCCGAAATCAGTTTCAAATCGTCTGGCGCGCCTTCGGGCCGCGCGAACAGCTGGCCTTTGGGAAGCTCAGCCGCCTTGGCAGGTTTCGCCTCTGCATTCACAGCTTTGTCAGTAACCTTGGGTTCCGGCTTGGCCTTCTCCGGCGTCGCGGCCCTGGCCGGCGCGGTCTTTGCGCTCGTGCGCTTCGGCACATCGGTCAGCGTTGTCGCCCCGGTGATCGCCATCGCGAATTGGCGTCCATTCTGGGGCCCGGCCGGAACCGACGCGCCCTCGCCCGCCGCGAAAGCGTCGATGATCTCCTCAAGGCGACCGGGAGTCAGGTCTTCATAAGTATCCCGGCCAATCGCCACCATCGGTGCATTGACGCAGGCCCCCATGCACTCGACCTCTTCCCAGCTCAGCGTACCATCCGCGTTCACTTCATGTGGATGCTGATGGATCTTTCGCTGGCAAACGGCTCTCAAGTCCTCAGCGCCGCGCAGCATGCACGGCGTTGTGCCGCAAACCTGGACGTGCGCGCGCGTTCCGACCGGCTGAAGCTGAAACTGCGTATAAAACGTCGCGACCTCGAGCACCCGGATCCTGGCCATGCCGAGCATCTCGGCCACCTTTTCGATGGCCGCCCGGCTGACCCAGCCTTCCTGCTCCTGCGCCCGCATCAAGAGCGGAATGACCGCCGATTGCTGCCGCCCTTCCGGGTATAGCGCCATGCGCTTTTCCGCCCACGCGGCATTGGCCGCGTTGAACGCGAAACTTTCCGGCTGAACCGATTCTTCTGCGAGCCGACGCACGGACATCAGCGATCGACCTCCCCGAACACGATATCGAGCGAACCCAGCACCGCGGAAACGTCTGCCAGCATGTGACCGCGGCAAAGGAAATCCATGGCGCTCAGATGAGCGAAACCCGGCGCCTTGATCTTGCACCGATAGGGCTTGTTGGTGCCGTCGGCGACGAGATAGACGCCGAACTCGCCCTTCGGCGCCTCGACCGCCGCATAAACCTCGCCCTCGGGCACGTGGTAGCCTTCGGTGTAGAGCTTGAAATGGTGGATCAACCCTTCCATCGACTGCTTCATTTCCCCGCGTTTCGGCGGTGAAATCTTGTGATCAGTGGTCGACACGGGTCCTTTACCTTCAGGTGAATTCATCAGCGCAATGCATTGTTTCATAAGTGAAACAGATTGACGCATTTCTTCCATGCGAATGAGATAACGGTCGTAGCAATCGCCGTTCTTGCCAATTGGAATATCGAATTCCAACCGGTCGTAGCACTCGTATGGCTGGGCTTTCCTGAGGTCCCACGCAGCACCCGACCCGCGCACCATCACGCCTGAAAAGCCCCACTTCCACGCATCCTCAAGCGACACAACACCGATATCGACGTTGCGCTGCTTGTAGATCCGGTTTCCGGTCAGGAGTCCTTCAATGTCGTCACAGACCTTGAGGAATGGATCGCAGAACGCCTCGATATCGTCGATCAGGTCCTGCGGCAGGTCCTGGTGTACCCCGCCCGGCCGGACATAGGCCGCATGCATGCGTGAACCTGATGCGCGCTCATAAAAGACCATCAGCTTTTCGCGCTCTTCAAAGCCCCAGAGCGGCGGCGTCAGGGCCCCGACGTCAAGCGCCTGCGTGGTGATGTTGAGAAGATGGCTGAGAAGCCGTCCGATTTCCGAATAAAGAACGCGGATCAGCTGCCCGCGGAACGGCACTTCGATGCCGAGCATTTTCTCGACCGCGAGCGCAAACGCGTGCTCCTGGTTCATCGGCGCGACATAGTCGAGCCGGTCGAAATAGGGCACCGCCTGTAGATAGGTCTTCTGTTCGATCAGCTTCTCGGTGCCGCGGTGCAGCAGTCCGATATGCGGGTCGACGCGCTCGACGACCTCGCCGTCAAGCTCCAGCACCATACGCAACACGCCGTGGGCGGCCGGATGCTGCGGCCCGAAATTGATGGTGAAATTGCGGACTTCGGCTTCGCTCATTGCGTTTTCGCCTTTTCATCACCGGGCAGCACGTAATCCGGCCCCTCCCAGGGGCTGAGATTGTCAAACGTGCGGAATTCCTGCGCCAGCTTGACCGGCTCATAGACCACCCGCTTGCGCTCTTCGTCGTAGCGAAGTTCGACATAGCCGGAGACCGGGAAGTCTTTGCGAAGCGGATGCCCGTCGAAGCCGTAGTCGGTCAGGATCCGGCGCATATCCGGATGCCCTTCGAACCGCACGCCGAAAAAGTCGAACGCCTCGCGTTCATACCAGTTGGCGCCGGGAAAAATCTCCGTGATCGAGGCGACAGGTGTTTCCTCGTCGGTTGTCACCTTCACCCGAATGCGCAGGTTCAGCGTGGGGCTGAGCAGGTGATAGACGATCTCGAACCGCTCCTCGCGCGTCGGATAGTCGGCGCCACAGACATCCGTGAGACTGACGAAGCGGAACTGGTTGTCGTCGTGAAGGGTGCGAATGACATCGACGATGTCGTCGCGTTTGACCACGATGGTCAGTTCGCCAAACGCCATCGCCAGCGAGATCACCCGATCGCCCAGCCGCGTCGCGACTGCCTCGCTGAGTTCGTTGAGTGCCTCGTCCATTTATCTCTCGATCGTGCCCGTGCGCCGGATTTTCTTTTGCAGCAGCAGGATGCCATAGACCAGAGCTTCGGCTGTCGGAGGGCAGCCGGGAACGTAGATATCCACTGGTACCACCCGGTCGCAGCCCCGAACCACCGAATAGGAATAGTGATAGTAGCCGCCGCCATTGGCGCAGCTGCCCATCGAGATGACATAACGCGGCTCCGGCATCTGGTCGTAGACCTTGCGAAGCGCAGGCGCCATCTTGTTGGTCAGGGTTCCGGCAACAATCATCACATCCGACTGACGCGGGGACGCGCGCGGCGCAAATCCGAACCGCTCGACATCGTAGCGCGGCATCGATGCCTGCATCATTTCGACGGCGCAGCACGCCAGACCAAAGGTCATCCACATCAGCGACCCGGTTCGGGCCCAGTTGATGAGTTCATCGGTCGAGGTAACCAGGAATCCCTTGTCGGCGAGCTCGTTGTTGATCTCGACATAGTAGGAATCGTCAGCGCCAACTGGCCGTCCGGTGGCCGGATCCATGAGGCCCTTGGGCTGTGGCGCAACCACGGTGCTACGCGGCTCGGTCAATCCCATTCGAGCGCTCCCTTCCGCCATTCGTAGACGAACCCGATGGTCAGAACCACGAGAAAGACGATCATCGACCAGAACCCGAGCCAACCCACGTCGTGAAACGCAACCGCCCATGGAAAGAGAAAGGCCACTTCCAGGTCGAAGATGATGAAGAGGATCGACACGAGGTAGAACCGCACGTCGAACCGCATGCGCGCGTCATCGAAGGCTTCAAATCCGCACTCATAGGCCGAAACCTTTTCAGGATCAGGCTTTTTGACCGCAATGAGGAACGGCGCAACGAGCAGCGCCAAGCCAATTACACCGCTGAGGGCAAGAAAGATGAGGATGGGAAGATAGCTGGAGAGAAGTTCCTGCATGACACCAACCTGTTCCGTTGGTTCGGGCCAACTGGTCCGAGCCCAGGGCAGCCCTCAAGGGCCGCATTCTGGCTCCGCCTTAGCCCACATGCTCCCGCGTGGCAAGGGCAAGTCAGGCAATGGGAACCGGAATTGAACTATCCCAAAAAATGCATGTTTAACAAACAAAAGGCCTCCCGAAGGAGGCCTTGAAAAGATTGCTTCAAACGCCGCTTTTATCGATGTTCGCGGCGCTCGCCTTGCCCTACTGCATGTGCCACAGAAGGCCGACATTCGCCTTGGCGGCATTGGGCAGCGCGCCCCAGGGGCCAACGCCCAAAACCTCGCCGCGAACGCTCAGCGAATCGGTAGCCGCAAATTCAACGCCGCCACCGAGGCCATAAACCGCGGTGCCGCCCGCGACGCCGGGACCGCCCGCCGCGTAGACCATCAGATTATCCGACGGCGCATAGCCGAGACGGCCAAGCAGGAATCCGTCAAACACCGTGCCGGACGCGCCGATATCGGCCGTGCCCTGCACTTCGAGACCGCCGAGAACGGTGTCGGTGAGATAGAAGTTCACACCGGCCACACCGCCAACGCTGAACGCAGCGGTGTCACCTAGAGCCAAATACGCTGAGGTGCTGTCCCACATGCCGCCGCCGGTCACGCCGACATAAAAGCCCTCGAAGCTGAACGCCGAGGACGTCGGTGTGTAGGGCGAATAGGGCTGGGAGAAATCGGCCGCCTGGGCCGCGCCCGCCAAACCGGCGGTCGCCAGAAGTGCCAGTGCCAATGTACGCAATTTGCTCATGTCCCCACTCCTATGGGTAAGTGTCATCAATTCAACCGCAATTTAGGCGCGACTGGGCCCGGTTTTCAATGTCCCGCACCGATCACGTTTATCTGTGGTAAGCAATTCCATGCAAATTTGTCGAAATTGTATCAAATTGAAACAAAACGGGCCCCGAAGGGCCCGCATTCGTTTGATTCAAAAGGATCGAAATCCTAGAAGTGCATGAAGGCGCCGGCGCTGACGCTCGCCCAATCGACAATACCGCTGCCGAAGTAGGAGTTGCCGTCCACCTCAAAGCGGACCGACATATTGTCCGTGGCCGCGATCCATACGCCGCCGCCATAGGTGAAGTATGGTGCACCAGTGTCGGAGCCGATACCGCCGAGGCCGTAGATCATCACGTTGTCCATGGCATAGCCAAGACGGGTCACGCCTTCGGCGAGCCAACCCGAAGAGGTTCACGCATAGCCGAGGAATGCACCCGAAACGTCAACCTTGAAGTTGTCGTTCAGGGAAAAGATCACGCCCGCTTCACCACCGCCCTCAACCCAGCTGCCGCCGACAAAGTCGGTTTCCCCGCCAAGTGTGAGGCCTGCATAGAAGCCGTCCCAGTCAAAACCGGGATCGGTCATCTGCACCGCCGGCACAGCCAAGTCTGTTGCATATGCCGCGCCGGTCATCAGCAGTCCGAACGCCGCTGCTGTAAGAAGTTTGATTTTCATCGTCATCCCCAAGGCTCGCAATTCACGTTGACAAAGAGTTAACGCCCGACTCACGCCGCGATCAACCCTGACCGCCCCGAGCGGATGAATCCGGTTCTCATTTGCAACTGCTGTTGCATTGATGCAACAATTACGGTCATGCAGACAGATCTTCGATTTGAGAAATGGTGGGAGTGACGGGACTCAAACCCCCGGCCTCCGGCGTACGGCGAGTTTGCCAGCAAAAGTGGGAACCGCTTTTGCGTTTCGGCAAACCGCAACAAAACCCGTCACGCAGATATCGGCAAACATATTGAGGAAATGGCGGGAGTGACGGGACTCGAACCCGCGGCCTCCGGCGTGCGGCGAGTTTGCCAGCAAAAGTGGGAACCGCTTTTGCGTTTCGGCAAACCGCAACAAAACCTGTCGCGCAGATACCTTCAAGCTTGGGTGGGAAATGGCGGGAGTGACGGGACTCGAACCCGCGGCCTCCGGCGTGACAGGCCGGCGCTCTAACCAACTGAGCTACACCCCCAGGGCCCGGCTGATCCGGGCGAGGACGCGCTCGTTTACCCACGTCGCAATACCCTGTCAAGCGTTCCCGCCGCCGCCATCAAATCGGCGTCGTACCCTTGTCTGACCGCTCGAAATGCACCAGATAATGGGGCATCGAAACGGAGGGGTTCGGCATGAAACTCGACCAGATCGTTCTGGGACTGATTGTCCTGGTAGCCCTCGCCTACCTCGTTTTCGTCATCGTCGGCATCGCCTTGACTGCGCCCTGGGGCCTTCTTCTGCTCATTCCGCTCGGAATTGTTCTGGGGATTCTCTTTGTCGTGATCCGCCAACGCATGACCAATCGCGAAGACGACTACTACGAAAAAAACGTGGACAAATAAGGAGTTCGCAATGATTTGTTCGACCTCGGAAGCAATCGCCGGCCGCACCATTGCCGAAACCCTTGGCGTTGCGCGCGGCAACACCATACGCGCCCGGCACGTGGGAACCGACATCGTTGCCGGTCTTCGCAACATCGTGGGCGGTGAGGTGGTGGAATATACCAAGCTGATGGCAGAAGCCCGCGAGCAGGCATTCGACCGCATGGTCGAAGACGGGCGTCGCATGGGCGCCGACGCCATAATTTGCATGCGGTTTTCGACTTCGATGATCGCCCAGGGTGCGGCTGAAATTCTTGCCTACGGCACGGCGGTCAAGCTCGCGCCCTAAGCACTCAAATCAGACCGAACACGGCTGCCAGCAGCGTGAAATTGAGCGCCAGAACCAGCACGGCGGCGATCACGGCAAACGCGATCGTGACCGGCCGGTTGGCAAATTGTCCCATGATCGAGCGTTTCGACGTGAAGTGTAGCAGCGCGATCATCGGGATCGGCAGCGCCAGCGACAGGATCACCTGGCTGACGACCAATGCCTGCGTCGCGCCGACGCCAAAAGCCACAACGGCGAAGGCCGGAACCATCGTCACGAGGCGGCGCACCAGCACCGGAATGCGGAAGCCGACAAAGCCCTGCATGATCATCTGACCCGCCATCGTCCCGACCACGGAACTCGAAATGCCGGAGGCAATCAGCGAGACCAGGAACACTGCGCTCGCCGCCACGCCAAGCAACGGCGTCAGCGTGTGGTAAGCCGTCTCGATTTCCGCCACCTCCGGATGCCCGGCATGAAAGGCGTTCGAGGCCATGACGACCATCGCCATGTTGACGAGCCCTGCCCCGGCCAGTGCCACCAGCACCTCGCGGTTGGAGAACTTGACGAGAATCGAACGTTCGCGGTCGTCGTTGGGCTTCACCCGCGCCTGAGTCAGGCCGGAGTGAAGAAAGACCGCATGGGGCATCACCGTCGCGCCGATGATGCCCACCGAAATCAGAAGGGCGTTGTGATCCGGAAAGCCCGGCTGCACCAGACCCAGCGCCACCCCGCCCCAATCGGTTGGCGAAAGGAACAGTTCAACCGCGTAGCAAAGTCCGATGACGCCAACGAAACCACCGATCAGAAGCTCCATTGGGCGAAACCCGCGCCGCTCCATCATCAGGATCGCATAAGTCACGATCGCGGTGATGCCCATGCCGACGAGAAGCGGAATGTTGGCCAGAAGCGACAGGCCAATCGCGCCACCGAGAAATTCGGCAAGATCGGTCGCCATCGCCGCGATCTCCGACACGATCCACATGCCGAAAACGACCGGACGCGGGTACGATTCGCGGCACATTTCCGCAAGGTTGCGTCCCGTCACGATGCCGAGTTTGGCCGACAGCGCCTGAAACAGCATGGCAATGAGATTGGCACCGAGCAGAACCCAGAGCAGCGAATAACCGTATCCTGCCCCGGCCTGGATGTTGGTCGCGAAATTGCCCGGATCCATGTAGGCGATCGAAGCAATCACCGCAGGACCGAAAAATGGCAGCATTGCACGCCAGCCACGGGTCCTGCCCGACAGCACATCGCGGACCTTGCTTTCCGTCCGGTCCGTCAAACTCTTGAACCCGGCCGCTCGGCGCTGCGTTTCGAAAAGCGACATTTTTATCCAACACTAAGTTTTATAGCATAGGCTATATTCAATTTTGCGTTTATGTCAAGTCGAAAGCAATACGTGCCGGGGCGCCTGCGGATTTTTCAGACAAACGGAAAACGGCAACCTTCCCACACGCATTTCGAAGAAAGGCAAGGCCAGTGAAGCGCGACATTCCTGAACCCGCCGCCCGCGCAGCAGCCTTTCAGAAGGTCCGGGAGTCGCAGGGCAACGCGCTGTTCGAAGATTATGTCGAGCTCATCGACGATCTGGTCCGGTCAACCGGCGAGGCGCGGCAAGTCGACATCGCCGCCCACCTCGGCGTCGCCCAGCCAACCGTTGCCCGCGCGCTCGACCGCTTGGCCGAGGCCGGTTTAGTCGAACGGCGGCCCTATCGGGGTGTTTTCCTCAGCCCAAAAGGTGAAAAGCTCGCAGCCGAGGGCCGGCGCCGCCACGCCATCGTCGAGCGGTTCCTCGTCGATATCGGCGTGGATGCCGAAACCGCCCGCATCGATGCCGAGGGCATTGAACACTATGTCAGTGATGAGACGTTGGCGATTTTCTCGGCATTTTCCGAGGCGCGCAAAAAGGACTGACATCGTCGGTCGACCCTGCGCCTGGTGGGCGGTGAGAGACTCGAACTCCCGACATCCTCGGTGTAAACGAGGCGCTCTACCAACTGAGCTAACCGCCCTGCCCGCATGCGTGCAGCGCCAACTCCATAGGCACTGCCCCTAATTCCGTCAACTCGCCCGCTGATCGAATCAAAAAGGCTCCGGTATTGCCGGAGCCTTCAGTTGCCGGCGCGCATGAAGCAACTCAATCGCATTGAGTGCCGTCGAAGCGCGCGGGCGTCCCGCCCTATCAGGCGGAACGAATCCCGTAACGCAAGATCAGTTGATCGCGTCCTTCAGGCCCTTGCCGGGCTTGAACTTGGCCTGGTTGGAAGCCGGAATCTTGATTTCCGCACCAGTTGCCGGGTTACGGCCCTTGGTCGCCTTGCGGTGGGAAACGGCAAAGGTGCCGAAGCCGACCAGACGCACATCATCGCCGCTCTTGAGCGCAGACGTGATCGCGTCAAACACGGCGTCCACAGCAGCGGATGCCTGCGACTTTGTGATACCTGCACGCTCGGCAACAACGCCGGCCAGATCATTCTTGTTCATGGAACTTACCTCACGAAATTTGCGCCGCGGCCGATAGTGGCCGTGGGTGCCGGGACATTTTGGCGATTCTGCCCCAAAGGCAAGGATTTCTGCGCCTTTGCGGCGGATTTTCAGGGGATTGCAGGCCCGAAAGACACAATTTCGTGGCCGCCCACGCCAATCAGGGCGTGTCGCCGGCAATCGGGGCGGACTGGCGCGGCCCGTTGCGGTCCTGCCTCAGCGTCATAAGCCCGATCACAAAGGCATAAAGCAGCGCCGCGCTCATCCACAACATGCCCGGCCACCAGCCCTTCGATGCGGCATAGACAGAGGTGAAAAGCAGCGGCCCGAATATGGCCGACAACGAGGCAAGGCTCGTCAGCACACCCTGCAGCCTGCCCTGGAAATCCGCCCCGACGGTTCTCGTCGCAAGCGATTGCAGGGCCGGCACGCCCATGCCGCCAATGGCAAAGAGCGGCATCACCACGAACACCCAAAACCCGTCCGTCAGGAAGGCGAGGATGACCAGCGCGACGCATTCGCCGGCAAAACCGATCAGCGCCGCATTGAGATCACCGAACCGTTTGGACGCCCAGCCTGGTAGCAGCGCCTGCGCTCCGGCGTGCAGCAGGCCGAAAAAGGTCAGCGACAGGCCGATCATCCATGGCGTCCACGCGAATTGCTCGCCGCCATAGAGCGCCCAGGTCGTACCGTAAACTGTGCCGATCAGATTGAGGAGACCGAAGATCACGAGATAGGGAATTAGCGGCCGGATACCGAGCGCCCATTGCAACGGCTTGACCGGGTTGAGTTCCGACCAGCTGAAACCCTCATGCGTGGTGTGCCGGGTCTCCGGCAGGACGAAAAGCGCAAGCGCGAAATTGGCAAAATTGAGCACAGCGGCCGCCAGAAACGGTGCCCTCAGCCACCATTCCCCGAGAAGTCCGCCAAGCGCCGGCCCGATGATGAAGCCGATGCCGAACATGGCATGCAGATATCCAAAGCGCTGGGCCCGCTGGGATTCGTCGGAAATGTCGGTGATGTAGGCGACGGCCACGGAAAGGTTGGCGCTCGTCAAGCCGGCAATCATCCGCGTGACGAAGACCACCCACAGGTAGGGCGTCAGCGCCATCACCACATAGTCGATCGCGGCCCCCGCCAGCGAAATCATCAGAACCATCCGGCGCCCGAACCGGTCACTGAGCACGCCCAGCACCGGCGCAAAGATGAACTGCATCAGCGCATAGACTGCAACGAACACGCCGTAGAGCAGGTCGACATCCTGCAAATGCGCCAGTTCGCGCATCAGGTCCGGCAGAATTGGAAAGATCAGCCCGATCCCGACCGCGTCGAGCGCGACGGCGAACAGAATGATGACCAGGGCCCGGTTCAAGCGTCCCTCCTGCTTGAGCGGTTCAGAAAAAGAGCCGCGTCCGGAAACGCGGCTCCCGATTGGTCGTGTTGGCAGGCGCTAATGCGCCAGGCCGGCGCCCTCGCCTTCGCTGTCGGCGAGATCCTCGACCTTCGCGTGGGCTTCGTCTTCCGCCGTCCACTCGATGGGTTCGGGCTGGGTCACAAGCGCATGCTTGATCACCTGATCCATGCGCGAGACCGGAATGATCTCGAGCCCCTTGGTCACAGATTCGGGCATGTCCCTGAGGTCATGCACGTTGTCCTCGGGGATCAACACCGTCTTGATGCCACCCCTCAGCGCGGCAAGGAGTTTTTCCTTGAGGCCGCCGATTGGCAACACACGACCGCGAAGGGTGATTTCCCCGGTCATGGCCACGTCGTTGCGCACCGGAATCTGCGTCAGTATCGAGACAATTGTCGTCGCCATGGCGATGCCGGCCGACGGACCGTCCTTGGGCGTCGCGCCCTCGGGCACGTGCAGGTGCACGTCGGTCTTGTCGAATTTCGGCGGTTCGATGCCGAAATCGAGCGCCCGCGACTTCACATAGGCCGTCGCCGCAGTGACGCTTTCCTTCATCACGTCCTTGAGGTTACCGGTCACGGTGAACCGGCCCTTGCCGGGCGAGGACACGCCTTCGATGGTCAATAGTTCGCCGCCCACGGCAGTCCAGGCAAGACCGGTCACCACGCCAACCTTGGCATCCTGCTCGATCTCGCCATACCGGAACGGTGGCGGGCCGAGATAGTCATCCAGAACGTCGGGCGTGATCGTGACGGAGGTCTTGCCCTCGGCCATGATCGTCTTGATCGACTTGCGCATCAGCTTGGCGATCTCACGCTTGAGATTGCGGACACCTGCCTCACGCGTGTAGCGCCTGACGATGGTCAGAAGCGCCTCGTCGGGAAGCTCGAATTCACCTTCCTTGAGACCGTTTTCCTTCATCGCCTGCGGAATGAGATGCGCCTTGGCGATCTCGCACTTTTCTTCCTCGGTGTAACCGCTGAGCCGGATGATCTCCATGCGGTCCATCAACGGTCCGGGAATGTTGAGCGTGTTGGCCGTGGTCACGAACATCACATCGGACAGGTCGAAATCGACCTCGAGATAGTGGTCCGAGAACGTGTTGTTCTGTTCCGGATCAAGCACTTCAAGCAGCGCCGATGACGGATCGCCGCGGAAATCCATGCCCATCTTGTCGATCTCGTCGAGCAGGAACAACGGATTGCTCTTGCCCGCCTTCTTGAGCGACTGGATCACCTTGCCCGGCATCGAACCGATATAGGTCCGCCGGTGACCACGAATTTCCGCTTCGTCGCGCACGCCGCCCAGCGACATGCGGATGAACTCGCGCCCCGTTGCCTTGGCAATCGACTTGCCAAGCGACGTCTTGCCGACGCCCGGAGGACCGACGAGGCAGAGAATCGGGCCCTTGAGCTGGCCAATGCGCGCCTGAACCGCGAGATATTCGAGAATGCGTTCCTTGACCTTTTCGAGGCCGTAGTGGTCGTTGTTGAGGATCGACTCGGCCTGCTTCAAGTCCTTCTTGATCTTGCTCTTCTTGCCCCAGGGCAGGTTCAAAAGCCAATCGAGATAGTTGCGAACGACCGTTGCTTCCGCAGACATCGGGCTCATCTGCTTGAGCTTCTTGAGCTCGGCATTCGCCTTGTCGCGGGCCTCTTTGCTCAGCTTCGTCTTAGCGATCTTTTCCTCGAGCTCGCCGAGCTCGTTACCGCCGTCGTCGCCCTCGCCAAGTTCGCGCTGGATCGCCTTCATCTGCTCATTGAGATAGTACTCGCGCTGGGTCTTCTCCATTTGCCGCTTGACCCGGCCACGGATACGCTTTTCGACCTGCAGCACGCCAATCTCGCTCTCCATGAGAACGAGAATCTGCTCCAGCCGTTCGCCCACCGAGACCATGCCGAGAAGCTGTTCCTTCTCTTCGATCTTGATCAGAAGGTGCGAGGCGAGCGTGTCGGCAAGCTTTGAAGGCTCGTCGATCTGCTTGACGGCGGCGACAACGTCCGACGCGATCTTCTTGTTGAGCTTGACGTAGTTCTCGAACTCGGTGACCGCGGAACGCGCCAGCGCCTCGACCTCGATCTTGTCATAGGCCGCTTCGACGAGCTCGCTTGCCCGCGCCACATAGTATTCGTCGGTCTGGACATATTCGTCGACCTTGGCCCGCTTCAGGCCCTCGACGAGAATCTTGACCGTTCCGTCCGGAAGCTTAAGCAGCTGCAAGACAGAACCGATCGTGCCGGTCGGATAGATATCCGCGGGCGCCGGATCGTCTTCCTGCTCGTTCTTCTGCGTGACGATGAGGATGTGTTTGTCCTCACGCATCACTTCTTCGAGCGCCTTGACCGATTTTTCGCGCCCGACGAACAGAGGCACGATCATGCCTGGGAAGACGACGATATTGCGCAGAGGCAGCACCGGATAGGTGCGCCCGTCACTTGGCGGCGAAGATTGCAGATTCACATCAGCCATTTGATATCCTTTCGGCATCGGTCGCCTGACCGATGCAAATCGGGCAGAACGACCATCACCCTGCCCGACAAACCTGATTCTTGACAATAGATAGGGCGCGACGGCCCGCCGACAAGCCATGTGGCTGCATTTTGTGCCACACTTGTTTCATGCCGGACGTCCGCGTGAAGCATGCGGCCCCGTCACGGGACACGAAACCGCTGGACGCCACACCGTCGCGGCCGCATATCGTCATCAAGACGTCTGGAAACCGCGAGATCATGGCCGCGCACGAGGTGCATTTGTGCAGGCGCTGAAACCGATGGAGGCTGAAATGAACTTCTGGGTGCTTCTCGCACTGATATTGGGGCTCACGGGCATCATGTACCTGGTGCTGCGGCCACTTCGGGTCATCAGGACCAGGGAGTTCTGGCTGTCCCATCTCTTCATCTGGGCGGGCCTGTGGCTCATCTGGTGGTTTGTCGTCTTTCAGAATCCTGAAAAGGACCTGAGCGACCTGACCATGCTCATGGGCGCGCTCTGGACGCTGGGCGGAGGCGTCTGCTTTGCGTTTCTTTATGCGTCCCGCCGCCTCGCGGCGGGAAAGCGCGACACGGACTGAGCCCGCGTCGCCACTGCTGAGATTGCCGCAAATCAAGCCTCGACGGGCTTGGCTTCCTTGCGCTCCGAATAGATGTAAAGCGGGCGAGCGTCCGTGCCGTTCACCACTTCCTCGGAAATCACCACTTCTTCGACTCCATCAAGGCTCGGCAGGTCGAACATGGTATCGAGCAGGATGCCCTCCATGATCGAGCGCAGCCCGCGTGCACCCGTCTTGCGTTCGATCGCGCGCTTGGCGATTGCCGTCAGCGCATCCTCGTGGAAGGTGAGTTCGACGCCTTCCATGTCGAACAGGCGCTGGTACTGGCGCACTAGTGCGTTCTTCGGTTCGGTGAGGATCTTGATCAGCGCATCCTCGTCGAGGTCCTCAAGTGTCGCGATAACCGGCAGACGGCCGATGAATTCCGGAATAAGGCCGAACTTGACCAGGTCCATCGGCTCGACTTCGGCGAAGATTTCGCCCACGCGCCGGTCGTCAAGATCCTTGACGTCGGCACCAAAGCCAATCGTCGTCGTGCGACCGCGCTCGGAGACGAGCTTTTCAAGGCCCGAAAATGCGCCGCCGACGATGAAGAGGATATTGGTCGTGTCAACCTGCAGGAATTCCTGCTGCGGATGCTTGCGTCCACCCTGCGGCGGCACCGAGGCAACCGTGCCTTCCATGACCTTCAGCAAGGCCTGTTGCACGCCCTCGCCCGACACGTCGCGGGTGATCGAGGGATTGTCGGATTTGCGCGAAATCTTGTCGACTTCGTCGATATAGACGATGCCGCGCTGCGCCTTCTCGACGTTGTAGTCAGCCGCCTGCAGAAGCTTGAGGATGATGTTCTCGACGTCTTCGCCAACATAGCCGGCTTCGGTCAGCGTCGTGGCATCCGCCATCGTGAAGGGCACATCGATGATGCGCGCAAGGGTCTGGGCCAGAAGCGTCTTGCCGCAACCCGTTGGGCCAATGAGCAGGATATTGGACTTGGAAAGCTCCACGTCCTGGCTCTTTTGCGCATGCGCCAGCCGCTTGTAGTGATTGTGCACGGCCACAGCCAGAACGCGTTTGGCGCGGGTCTGCCCGATCACGTAATCATCAAGCACCTGGTTGATTTCGGCCGGCGTCGGCACGCCGTCGCGCGATTTGACCAGCGTGCTTTTGCTCTCTTCGCGGATGATGTCCATGCACAGTTCGACGCATTCATCGCAGATGAACACGGTCGGACCCGCAATCAGCTTGCGCACTTCGTGCTGGGACTTGCCACAGAATGAGCAATAGAGGGTGTTCTTGGATCCCTCGCCGCCCGCTTCGTCTTTAGCCATTAAGCTACTCCTGTTATTGGCCGGGTCCACGCCATCCGGATTCGCTCAGCTTAGGCTGAGCCTCCTAACAAAGCGTGAGTCCGGCCAGAAGCCTAGCCACCCGGACTCATGCTGACAATTCTACAACCCCTGTCAAGCGTTACAAAAGACGCGGCAGCGTTAACGCGCCGCATCTCCCGTCGCTTACTTGGCATCGTCGGGCGTTGCACGCTTGACGTGGATCTGGTCGATCAGACCGAATTCCTTGGCTTCCTCGGGCGACATGAAGTTGTCGCGCTCCAGCGCGTTGTGCACGACTTCATAGTCCTGGCCGGTGTGTTTCACGTAGATTTCGTTGAGCCGCTTCTTGAGCCGCTCGGTGTAGGCGGCATGGATCAGAATGTCGGTCGCCTGCCCCTGATAGCCGCCCGACGGCTGATGCACCATGATCGAGGAATTGGGCAGTGACGTCCGCATCCCCGCCTCGCCTGCCGTCAGAAGCAGCGAACCCATGGACGCGGCTTGGCCAGTGCAGAGCGTCGCCACTGCTGGCCGGATAAACTGCATCGTGTCGTACATCGCGAGCCCTGCAGTCACAACGCCGCCCGGCGAGTTGATGTACATATAGATTTCCTTCTTCGGATTTTCCGACTCGAGGAACAGGAGCTGCGCCACCACCAGCGACGCCATTCCGTCCTCGACCACGCCGTTGACGAAGATGATCCGCTCCTTGAGCAGGCGGGAGAAGATGTCATAGGCGCGCTCGCCCCGGTTGGTCTGTTCGACCACCATCGGCACGAGGTTGTTCATGTAAAATTCGACCGGATCCTTCATCTCTATGCCTTTCGGGAACGAATCAGTGCTGGGCCCGATTTCAGGCCCCGCCACCTTAACGGATGGTAAAACTTCAAATAGGCAGCCCGAACCCGAGCGGCAAGCCCCGTGCGGCGATCAATTCGAAGCGATCGCGCCACCACTTGCGACAAGTCTTTGGCGCGGCGCTCTTGCGCGCAAATCCGCGAACATGCACTCATTGAATTTCAGGATGTCGGCCAGAAAGGAAACTGGCCAGAACCAAGGATCGGAGGTCTCAATGCCGCCTGCCAAAGCGATTGCAGCAGTTCCGGTCCTTTTCCTTTCAACCCCATGCTTCGCGGACTCGCTCGATTTCGACGGTTCGTCGATCCTCAGTCTCAGCCGCAATCAGGAACCGCGATCCTGCTGGGTCGAGATGGACTGCCCGGAGGGGGAAATCTGTCACGCAGCTGTTACCATTCGCGGCGAGGCCGCCGCCAACCTGGCCAAAATTCTGGCTGCCAAGGTGGAAAAGGACGCCGAGTTCGCGGACTGGGGCCTCGAAATCTACGTGACGAACGACGGCATGCTCTATTGCGACGTCACGGAGCCGGACGATCCGCGCTGCACCGTCAACTACAATCCGCAGAAAGCCGAGCTCGAAGGACCGCTGAGCTGCGAATGACCGCGACCTCTGGCCTGCAGCATTGAACCGGATGCCATCATCTTGAACGACGCCCACCGTTTGACGGCCCACGACGCTGACGACGACCCGCGCAATCGGGACATTCTCATTTACGTGGACGGAAGGCTCGTTGCCCGCACCGACGCAACGGTCTCCGTCTATGATTCCGGCTTCATGCTGGGTGACGGTGTTTGGGAAGGAATGCGGCTCTACAACGGCAAGTGGGCATTTTTCGACGACCACATGGATCGCCTGTTCGAGGCCGCGAAATATCTCTCCATTGATATCGGCATGGACCGCGCCGGCATTCTCGATGCCCTTGGCCGAACCGCTGCGGCCAACGGCATGACCAACGACGTGCACTGCCGTCTGATGGTCACGCGCGGCATCAAGGTCCGCCCGTTCCAGCATCCTTCCCTGTCGCGGTCGGGACCGACCATGGTCATCATCATGGAACATTCGAAGCCCGCTGAGCATTTGGCCCAAACCGGCATCCGCCTGGCAACGGTGCCTCAGGTGCGCGGACTGCCGATGAGCCAGGACCCGAAACTCAATTCCCACTCCAAGCTCAATTGCATTATTGCGTGCCTTCAGGCCGAACAGGCTGGCGCCGACGAAGCGCTGATGCTCGATCCGCATGGCTTCGTGAACACCACCAACTCGTGCAATTTCTTCATCGTTCGCAGGGGCGAAGTCTGGACCTCGACCGGCGATTACTGCCTGAACGGCGTCACCCGCGCCAAGGTCATCGCCCTTTGCCGCGCCAAAGGAATCCCGGTTTTCGAGCGGAACTATTCCCTGGTGGACACTTACGGTGCCGACGAAGCCTTTCTGACAGGGACCTTCGGAGCACAAACGCCAGTTGCTTCGATCGATGGCAGGATGATCGGCGCAGGCGGTGCCGGACCCGTCACTCGGCGCATCCGTGAACTCTACAAGGACCTGATCGCGCGGGAATGCGCCTGATGCGCATCGCCATGTGGTCGGGGCCGCGCAACTTGTCCACGGCGATGATGTATTCCTTCGCGTCGCGCTCGGACTGCGCCGTTTGGGACGAGCCATTTTACGCCCCGTTTCTGGCCACAAGCGGCCGGGTCGACCCGATGCGCACAGAAACGCTGGCCAGGGAAGAAGCCGATCCTGTAACGGTGGCGTCACGCTGTCTCGGACCCGTTCCCAGAAACAAGCCGGTCTTTTACCAGAAGCATATGCCGCACCACATGCTTCCCGGCTTCCCACTCGATTGGGCAGCAGAGGTCACAAACGTGTTTCTCATTCGTCACCCGGTCCGGGTCATTGAGAGCTACCTGAAGAAGCGTTCGCACCCGAACGAAGATGACATCGGATTTGGTGCGCAAATCCGGCTGTTCGACCAACTGACCAAGCGCATTGGCCATGCCCCTGTCGTCATCGACTCCTCCGACATCCGGCGAAATCCTGAAGTCATGCTGCGCGCACTCTGCGAAGCGATCGGGCTCGACTTCGACCCGGCCATGCTCTCATGGCAGGCCGGCCCGAAACCCTTTGATGGTGCCTGGGCGCCGCATTGGTATCCCGAAGTCTGGAACAGCACCGGCATCGCGCCCGCGGAAGGTCCTTTGCCCGAACTGGGAGCCGAATATGACGGATTGCTCGCAGGCGCCCTGCCTCACTACGAGCGGCTGGCCGCCTACGCGCTGAAATCGCCATCCGGATCCTGAAGGCCCGCCAGCACCTCCGGCAGAAGATCGGGCAAATCCTCTGAAACAAGGCCCGGCCCGCCAAAAGCGTTGGCCGCCGCGCCGTGCAGCCAGACGCCAGCCGCAGCCGCCTCGAATGCATCCATGCCTTGCGCCAGCAGTCCGCCGATAATTCCTGCGAGCACATCGCCGCTTCCCGCGGTCGCGAGCGTCGCCGGCGCAGTGTCATTGATCGCCGCTCGTCCGTCGGGCGCCGCGACCACCGTGTCGGACCCCTTCAGTACGACAACAGCTCCGCTTCGCGCCGCGGCCGCCCGCGCCCGTTCGACTTTGCTGCCGTCTGTCAGGTCCGGGAATAACCGTGCGAACTCGCCCTCGTGCGGCGTCATAACCACCGGCCGTTGCGCTTTGGCCGTCACCAGGCCGAATAGCGCCGAACTCTCATCGGCAAACGACGTGAGCCCGTCCGCATCAATTACGCATGTGGCTCCGGATTGCAGCGCCGCCGCGACCATTGACTGTGTTTCGCCGCCAACGCCGAGCGCCGGCCCCAGCACAACCGCATTTTTTCGGGTGTCGGCCAGAACCGAGGCCAGCCCGGCTGCGCCATCGGCTTCAGCCAGCATGATCGCCGTAACATGTGCCGCGTGAATCAGCAGCGCGTCGCGGGTTCCTGCAAGCGTAACCAAACCCGCGCCGGCCCTCAACGCCGCTCGGGCAGCCAGCCGCGCTGCGCCGCTATGCAACTCATCGCCTGACACCACCACGCAATGTCCGCGCTGATACTTGTGTGCGCCCGCTGCCGGAAACGGCATTTGCCACAGGCCGGGATCGTTCAGAAAAGTCCGGCAATCGATCGATGCGACCGTTTCATCCGAAATGCCAATATCGGCCAGAACCACGTCACCGCACAAGACTTTGCCCGGCAACAGCAGGTGCCCCGGCTTCAGCCGGGCAAAGGTCACCGTAAGGTCAGCGTCAACCGCAACGCCCCGCACCTGCCCGGTCGCGCCATCGAGCCCGCTCGGAACGTCAACCGCGACGACGTCAACACCCGATTGATTGACCGCGCCGACGAGCGCCGCCAGTTCTCCGGTAACGCTCCGATCGAGTCCAGCGCCAAGAAGCGCATCGATCACAAGATCTGCCTCCAGAAGCAGATCGGGATCAGCCTCGAGGATTTCGCCGGCCCATCGCTCCGCCATAACGGCGGCGTCGCCCTTGAGCCGCTCGGGCGAACCGAAGAGTGCCAATCGCACGGGCCAGCCGGCCTCAGCCAAAAGCCTTGCGACGACAAATCCGTCGCCGCCATTGTTTCCCGGCCCGCACAAAACGAGCACGCGGCACACTTGGAAAGCCTCGAAGATGGCCTCGGCAATCGCCGCACCCGCATTTTCCATCAGGTCCACGCCCGGCATTCCCGCTGCAATCGTGCGCCGGTCCGCCTCGGCCATTTCTTCCGGTGTCAGAAGCTCAAGTCCGATCGTCATTGTTCCTCGCTCGCCCCTCGGCCAAGTGAAACAAAAAGGGCTCCTCTTTCAAGGAGCCCTTTCAATATCTCTAATCGGTCGCAGATCAGTGGTCGTGATCGTGCCCGTGGGCATGGCTCGACGAAATCGGCCCTTCCTCGTCGCCTTCTTCGACCGCCCTGACCAGGGCGTTTCTCGAGACGGTCTTGTCCTTGACCGCCGCGAGCGCCGTCACGAAATCTATCACCTTGTTCTCGAAGACCGGGGCACGGAGCGACGCCAGCGCATCCGGATTGTTCCGGTAGAAGTCATAGACCTGCTGTTCCTGACCGGGGAAGCGCTGCACTTCTGCGATCAAAGCCTGCTGGTGCTCTTCCTGGGTCACTTCGATATTGTTCGTGTTGCCGATTTCGGCGACCACGAGACCAAGGCGCACCCGCCGTTCAGCGATCTTGCGATAGGTCGCGCGCGCTTCTTCCTCGGTCGTGCCTTCCGACTCGAAGGTTTTGCCGTGATGCTCGATCTCGTGCATCACCTGCTTCCAGATCTGGTCGAATTCTGCCTCAACCAGCATGTCCGGCAGTTCAAACGTGTGGCCTTCGTCGAGCGCATCGAGAACCAGCCGCTTCAGGCGCTGACGGGAAAGTGAATCAAGGCTCGCCTGAACCTGATCGCGAATGGCGTTGCGCAGCGCCTCGAGATCATCGAGCCCCAGCGACTTTGCGAATTCGTCGTCGGGCTCCTTCTTTTCCTTCGGTGCCTGAACGTGGATGATTTCGGTCTCGAACACGGCTTCCTTGCCGGCGAGCTCGGAATTCACATAGTCCTCGGGGAAGGTGATGGTGATGTCCTTCTTGTCGCCCGCCTTGAGGCCGACGACCTGATCTTCAAATCCGGGCACGAACTGGCCCGAGCCAATGATCAGGTGGGCATGTTCCGCCGAACCGCCTTCGAACGCCTCGCCGTCGATCTTGCCAACAAAGCTGAGGCCGACGCGGTCGCCCTTCTTGGCCTTGCCGGTCTTGTCTTCATATTCCTGCCGGTCGGTGAAGAGGCGGCTGAGTTCGCGCTCGACCTCGGCCTCCTCGGCCTCGGCAACCGGCTTTTCGACCTTGATTTTCTTGAAATCCATCAATTCGACTTTGGGCAGGATTTCGTAGCTGACACCGAGCGTCAGGTCCGCTTTGCCCTCAAGGATATCGTTGATCTTGGCCTGATCTTCGGGCAGTTCGATCGCCGGCTGCGCCGCAGCGCGTTCGGCGCGCTCGGCCAGCGCCGTCTGCACGCCGACATTGATCGCATCCTGCATCGCTTCGGACATGGCGGAGCGGCCATACACCTTCTTGAGATGCGCCATGGGCACCTTGCCCGGACGGAAACCCTTTATGCTCGCCTTGGTGCGGAGCTCATTGAGCTTTGCGTCGAGGCGCGAATTAAGATCCGCGGCAGGGATGACCATGTCGAGTTTGCGTTTCAGACCCTGGTTGAGGGTTTCGGTAACTTGCATTCGCAGCATTCCTAAAGACGTTGTTCGGCTCAGCGCCTGGTCAGCACTAGCGGATGGTGCGGGTGGAGGGACTTGAACCCCCACACCTTGCGGTACAAGAACCTAAATCTTGCGTGTCTACCAATTCCACCACACCCGCCCGAAAGCCGGCTGTGCTGACGGCCGCCATTCGCGCGCGGTCCTAACCCGAAATTATCTTGCAGTCAAAACCTGATTTCGCCGGAAATATGGGGATTCTTGCCCGGAACCATCACCCGAAATCGACCACGAGGTGAGTTCGCCTCAATCGGCACTTTCGTTCGCCGGGCGCGATTGCTAGGCAGAGGCCGGCGCAATTCTTCGCGGATGCAAATTCATGGACAAAAAGGTCTCACTCGTCACCGGCGCTGCGCGCGGCATCGGTCTCGCCACCACGAAACTCTTTCTCGCCGAAGGTCACGACGTCGTCATGGTCGACCGCGACCGAGACGAACTCTCGCGCGCTTCCGCTGAATTGTCTGGCGTCTTGCCCCTGCCCTACGACGTTTCCATACCGGCTCAGGTCGATGCCATGATTGCCGACACTCTGAAAATGTTCGGCCGTATCGACAATCTCGTCAACAATGCCGGCGTTGCGGATTTCGGTCCCATCGAACAGACCGATTTCGAACGCTGGCGGGCGGTCATGGCCACAAATCTCGACGGCGTGTTTTTGTGCTCCCAGGCCGCGACGCCTGCCCTGAGGCAAAGCCGTGGCGCCATCGTCAACATCGCCAGCATTTCCGGGCTCCGCGCCTCAACCCTGCGCGTCGCCTATGGCACCTCCAAGGCTGGCGTGATGCAGTTGACACGGCAGCAGGCGGTGGAACTTGGCGAATACGGCATCAGGGCAAATTGCGTCGCCCCGGGGCCGGTGCGCACCAAACTGGCCATGGCCGTTCACACCCAGGACATCATCGACGCCTATCACGATGCCATCCCGCTCAATCGCTACGGCAGCGAAGATGAAATTGCCAACCTCATCGTCTTTCTATGCTCTGAAAAGGCCAGCTACATCACCGGCCAGATCGTTGCCGCCGATGGCGGTTTCGAGGCGACTGGCGTGGGTCTTCCGGCCCTCCGCAAGTGAACTTGCGCTCGCGCCCGCAAGCCTCGCATCGCGCCGCAGGTTCAAAACATGCGTTAAACGGAAAACCTCCAATCATTCTGCACATTTTTTGCCCAATCTGCCCATATGCTAAGCAAATAGGTGCATAGCATCATGAGATTTTACATCAAAAACACGATGCAACATATTAGGCAAAAATATCTAATCTGGAGTTCGCGCGTTCTGGCACAAAGCATGCATGATTCCGCGCAACGCCTGCCACGACAAGGGCGACGGAGGTAGTCATGAAGAAGATTGAAGCCATCATCAAGCCGTTCAAGCTCGATGAAGTGAAGGAAGCGCTGCAGGAAGTTGGCCTTCAGGGCATCACGGTGACCGAGGCCAAGGGCTTTGGCCGGCAGAAGGGTCACACTGAACTCTATCGCGGCGCTGAATACGTCGTCGATTTCCTTCCCAAGGTGAAGGTTGAAGTCGTCTGCGCCGACGACCTGGCCGACAAGGCCATCGAGGCGATCCGCAATTCTGCCCAGACCGGGCGGATCGGGGACGGCAAGATCTTCGTCTACACCATCGAACAGGCCATCCGCATCCGCACCGGCGAGTCCGGCAACGACGCGATCTGACCCCTTTCCCGACAACTCAAATCCAAGCCAAGGAAATATGGAATGAGCTCTGCAAGTGATATCCTGAAGAAAATCAAGGACGAGGACATCAAGTTCGTCGACCTGCGCTTTACCGACCCGCGCGGCAAGCTGCAGCACGTCACGATGGACCAGTCCGCCATCGAAGAGGACACGTTTGAAGAAGGCGTGATGTTCGACGGCTCCTCGATTGCCGGCTGGAAGGCGATCAACGAGAGCGACATGGTCCTGATGCCCGACGCCAGCTCGGCCTATATGGATCCGTTCTTCGCCCAGTCGACCCTCGCCCTCAACTGCGACATTCTCGACCCCACGACCTATCAGCCCTACAACCGCGACCCGCGCACCACGGCCAAGAAGGCCGAGGCTTTCGTCAAGTCGACCGGCATCGGTGACAGCGTCTATTTCGGGCCGGAACCCGAATTCTTCATCTTCGACGACGTGAAATACTCCACCTCGACCTACGATGTCGGCTTCAAGGTCGACCATTTCGAGCTGCCCTCCAACACCAATGCCGACTATGAAGCCGGAAATACCGGTCACCATATCGGCCTGAAGAAGGGCTACTTCCCGGTGCCGCCGCTCGACAGCGCCCAGGACATCCGCTCCGAAATGCTCTCGGTCATGGGCGAAATGGGTGTGCTCATCGAAAAGCACCACCACGAAGTGGCCTCCGCACAGCACGAACTTGGCATCAAGTTCCAGCCGATCATCAAGTCGGCCGACTCCGTGCAAATCTACAAATATGTGATCCAGCAGGTTGCCAATGCCTACGGCAAGACCGCGACCTTCATGCCGAAGCCCGTCTATGGTGACAATGGTTCGGGCATGCACTGCCACCAGTCGATCTGGAAGGACGGCAAGCCGCTCTTCGCCGGCGACAAGTATGCGGGTCTTAGCCAGGAATGCCTGTGGTATATCGGCGGGGTGATCAAGCACGCCAAGGCCGTCAACGCCTTCACCAACCCGACCACCAACTCCTACAAGCGCCTTGTGCCGGGCTTCGAGGCCCCAGTTCTGCTCGCCTATTCGGCCCGCAACCGTTCCGCTTCGTGCCGTATTCCGTTCGGCCAGTCGCCGAAGGCCAAGCGCGTGGAAGTCCGCTTCCCCGATCCGCTCGCAAACCCCTATCTCGGTTTTGCCGCGCTTCTGATGGCGGGCATGGACGGCATCCTCAACCGGATTGATCCGGGCGATCCGATGGACAAGGACCTCTACGACCTTCCGGCCGAAGAGCTGAAGTCCATCCCGACCGTTTCCGGTTCGCTGCGCGAGGCCCTCGAAAACCTCGACAAGGACCGCGAATTCCTCAAGGCCGGCGGCGTGTTCGATGACGACCAGATCGACAGCTACATCGCGCTGAAGATGGACGAAGTGATCAAGTTCGAACACACGCCCCATCCGGTCGAATACGAGATGTATTACTCCGCCTGACGGACGCAAAAATTCAAAATGAAAAGGCCCGCTTCGGCGGGCCTTTTTACAGCGTCCCCGATCTCTCGATCGTCATCCTGCCGTGCCGCCAATGGCCCATGCCCGCGCGCCGAGTTGGATCGATCCGTCGGTCCGGAGCGGCAACCGACGTTGCAGGGCGTCGCGCAAGCGTTCCTGATCAATGACGTCCAGGCTCGCGAAATAGCCGGGCGCAGGACCCGCCCCGAGGGTGAACGGCCGCCAGAAGTCGTCAAAATCCTGGAAGGTTGTCTCAGCTTCAAGGGCTGTCGCCCGCACATCATTGAGTCCCGCACCTGACGCGAGGGCGGACATGGCCTCCAGAGTGCAAAAATCGAACCGGCGGTCTTCAGCAATTCCGGCGGCTGCACGATCCAGCGAGATCGCCTCCTGCCAAAAAATATCGAGAAATTCGAGACCGCCCCCCGGATAGTCCCAGACATAGAAAGCGACTTTTCCGCCGCGGCGGACAATGCGGCGAAGCTCGCGGAGCGCAGCGGGCTTGTCTGGCACAAAGTTGAGTACCAGACCTGAGATGGCGACGTCAGCGCTGTCCGTCTGAACCTCCGGAAG
The DNA here is from genome assembly GCA_020638095.1 of Hyphomicrobiaceae bacterium. Taxonomy (GTDB): domain Bacteria; phylum Pseudomonadota; class Alphaproteobacteria; order Rhizobiales; family Devosiaceae; genus JACKJF01. The sequence goes on from JACKJF010000004.1 coordinate 418,230, forward strand.
CGCCGTTGCGTCTCCGATCTGGAAGGTCACCCCGGCATCCACGACGTTTCGACGCGCGACAGCGACGAACCCCTCAGAAGGCTCCAGCGCCAGAACGCTTAGTGGCTTTGAACGCGCGACGATTTCATGCGTCAGGGCCCCCGTTCCACAACCAAGTTCGAGCCATTCCAGCCCGTCTGACGGTGCGAGCCAATCGATAAAACGCGAGGCAATCCTGCGGCTCCAGCGGCCCATATAGGCATCGTAACTGTCACCGGCCCGCCACGCATCGTGCTGCGCCTTCGAGTCGACCATGGCCTCCCCTCCTCGCCTGCCTTGCGGCTCAGAACCAGCTCAAGTCACCCATCATAACCGAGACTGCCGAAAAACGCATCGGCATCGTCCTGCTCCACCAACCGCCCCTTCTCGACCACCCAGAACCTGTTGCAGACATTGCGCACGAATTGGCGGTCGTGGGAAACGAGCACGCAGCTTGCCTCGTGTTCGATGATCTCGCTCTCGAGCGCTTCTTGACCCGGAATGTCGATATGGTTGGTTGGTTCGTCGAGCAGGTAGAAATTCGGCGACAGAAGCCTCAGATCAAGCAGCCCGAGACGCGAACGTTGCCCGAACGACAGTTTACCGATCGGCGTCGTGATCTGCTCCATCGAGAACCCCGCATCGGCGAGCGACGCCCGCGCCCGCTGATCGCCGACATGGTGCCGCGTCGTGATGAAATGGAGCGGCGTTTCGCGCTCGGGCAGCGTATCGAGGTTCTGGTCGGCATAACCAAGAACGATCGTGGGCGTCGGTTTGATGCCATCAACCACCTCGCCGCCGATCGCCCGCCGCAACATGCCGATAAACTGGCTCTTTCCGGTCCCGTTGGCACCGAGCAGCGCGATCCGGTCACCCTGGAAGATGAATTGCTTGCCGGTCGAAAACAGCCTTTCGCCCGATGGCGTCGTCACAACGGTGCCGTCGAGGCCAACAAGCACCTTGGCCGCCGTGCCGCGATTGTCGAGCCGGATCGCCCCGCTCCGCTCTTTGTGCAGCTCCCGTTGCGCATCCTCGATCCGGCTGGCCCGGTCCTTGAGCTGTTTGGCCTTGATCGTCAGCAGATCTGAACCCGAATTGATGCCGATATTGGTGAGCTTGGCCGCCTGCTGCCGCAGTTTCTTGGCCTGCTTGAGTTCGTTTTCCTGCTGCCGCGCCGCGGCCACGTCCATCTCGTCCAGCGCGGCGCGTGCCTTCGAATAGGGCAACGCGAAATCCATGCTGCCCCTGGGCCTGAGAAAAAGCGTGCGACTGGTCACCGCATCGAGAAAAGCACGATCATGACTGGCGATGATCGTCGGCGTTCCTCTCGCGGTATTTTGCAGCCAGCTTTCCAGCATCAGGATTTTTTCAAGATCGAGATGGTTCGTCGGTTCATCGAGCAGCAGCACGTCGGGGTCGCGCACCCAGACGCGCGCCAGAAGCGTCAACCTCTGCCAGCCGCCGCTCAGCTCGCCCACGAGCCGCGCCTTGAACGCATCGTCCGCGCCAAGTCCGTCGAGCGCCACGTCGGCCCGCCAGCCTTCGATCTCCCGAATGTCACTGGGCAGCGCGTCAAGCACGGCGTCGCGCATGCTGAGACCCAGGAGCCGGTCGGGCGCCATTTGTTCCATCATGCCGATTCGCCCGCCGCGAGATCGGGTGATGGCGCCGCTTGTCAGTTCGCCCTCGCCCGCGATGGCGCGCATGAGGGTGCTCTTGCCCCGCCCGTTTCCGGCGACCAGGCCGACACAATCGCCGGGGTTTAGCGTAAAGTTGAGCCCCTCGAACAGAAGGGCGCTGGCCGTGATGCCGGCATTTTGGAGAATGATTAGGGACATTTCTGCCTCAATGGGTCTGCCCGTTTGGGGCGGCGCACGGCATTGCGTGCTGTTGAGGCTGACGTTTGGCGGTGAAGGTTAGGCCATTCGGTCAGCCCTGCGAACGATGGGGTTCACAGGGCGAAGACAGGGCCACGCGAATATCGATGGTCAATGGCTGACATCATCAGAGCCTTCTGCGACGAACGGCTCTTTCTAGACTGCAACGGCGCCCGGTGGCAACCGCAGTTCGCATCGATCAGATGAAATAGAAGGCTGCCGCCACGAGGCCGGTCATGACGCCCTTCGGAAGGGCAAGATGGGCGAACCGGTACGCACAACTCTTGAATCCGGTCCGCAGCCATCGAAAAGACGAGCCATACGCCGCACCTGATCCTAAATACGCAGGACTTTCAGGTACTTGGCTCCACATACGGTGACTCCGAACTCACAAACCGTATGCATTTGAAGATAGCTGCGAGCCTTTAAAAAAAGCTCAAGAAAGCCCAAACGTTTGGTAAAGAATGCCGGCGATCCGAGACCCAAAATGAGAAACGGCCCCTCCTCGGTAAAGGAAGGGCCGCCGTTCGAGGCAGGGAGTGCTCGGGAAAACTAGTTGCGGTGATAGATGATCGGGCCCGGATACGCATACGGGCGCGGGGTCGAATCGATAACCACCACCGTGTTGAAGTTCTGCTGGACGCGCTGGACGTTGCTGACCACGCCGGTGCAGCGGTCGACCTGGGCCTGATAGACCCAGCCACTCGACCAGAAACTGAAGATCGGATGGCCGTAGCGGGCCTCGCCGACATATTCGACGTCGCGATAGCCCTGATCCTTGAGGCCGCGAATAATCTCGCGGTTGGTCAGGCAGGCCTGAACGACCTGGGGCTGCTGCTGAACGTACACATAGGGCTGGTTGGTCGTATAGACCTGAACGTTCGGCGTGCCGAAGCTGAAGGTGAATGCGACATTGGCCGCCTGGGCCGGTGCTGCCGCGAGGCCGATTCCGGCGGCGGCGATGCCGGCTGCGAGCGCGGCGCGTTTGATCAGATTGTGGGTCATTTTGCCCTCCGTTGCAAAGTCTGTCCGGGTCATGCCCGTTTGATGACCGGACTATGCCCCCTGCGCGCTGAACCGATTTGGAACCCGCCATTCATCTGCCGTTCATTTTGGCGATGCGGTTTTGCCGACCCGCAACCGCTTCGCGGTATGCTAGACGTGAACAAAAGGTGATTCGCTCAGCCGGGAGTGCAAGGGCACCCATGTCCGACGATCTTTTTTCGCAAAGTGAACCGCCTGCCAGGCCTCAACGCGTGACTCCGCCGCCCGCGCCGCGTCCCGCGCCCGAAAAAGCTGCGCCTGAAAAAGCCGCGCCAGCCGCAAACGGATCCTATACGGCTGCCGATATCGAGGTTCTTGAAGGCCTTGAGCCGGTTCGCCGGCGCCCGGGCATGTATATCGGTGGCACCGATATCAACGCGCTGCACCACCTCTTCGCCGAAGTCATCGACAATTCGATGGATGAAGCCATTGCCGGCCATGCGACCCGCATAGAGGTGGAGTTTCGGTCGGACGGTTCCTTGTCGGTGATCGACAATGGCCGCGGCATCCCCACCGATGCCCATCCACGTTTCCCCGACCGCTCGGCCCTCGAGATCATCATGACGACGTTGCATGCCGGCGGAAAATTCGACTCCAAAGCTTATGAGACCTCCGGCGGGCTGCACGGCGTCGGTGTGTCCGTGGTCAATGCCCTGTCCGAGCACCTCGAGGTCGAGGTGGCGCTCAACCAGATCCTCTACCGCCAGACCTTTTCACGCGGTCATCCCACTTCGAAACTCGAAAATCTCGGCAAGGTCCACAATCGTCGGGGCACCACAGTGACCTTCCGGCCGGATCCGGAGATTTTCGGCGAACGTGCACGTTTTTCGTCAAAGCGCCTTTTGGCGATGACCCGCTCCAAGGCCTACCTCTTCCGCGGCGTGGAAATTCGCTGGAGCTGCGCGCCCGACAAGATTGAAGAAGGAGTGCCGGAAAAGGCGGTCTTTCACTATCCCGGCGGGCTCAGGGACTTCCTGGCCGAGCGCATCGAGGGTGAGGTCCGCATCACGGATGACATTTTTGCCGGGACCCACGGCAAGCCGGGTTCACATGGCTACACCGAATGGGCCATTTCATGGAATCTCGGCGACGGGTTCATTTCATCCTACTGCAACACCGTGCCCACGCGCGACGGCGGTACCCATGAGGCGGGGCTGCGCACGGCACTCTTGCGCGGCCTCAGGAATTACGCCGACCTGCTCGGCAACAAGCGCGCCTCGATCCTGACCGCCGACGACATTTTCACGTCATGCGGCGCCTTGCTCTCCGTCTTCGTGCGCGAACCCGAATTTGTCGGCCAGACCAAGGATCGGCTGGCAACGGGCGAAGCAACGCGCATTGTCGATACCGCGATCCGCGACGCCTTCGAATTCTGGCTCACCCACACGCCGACCCAGGCGGGCAAACTCCTCGACTGGTGCCTTGACCGTGCGGACGAACGTCTCCGCCGCCGCAAGCAGAAGGAAATCGACCGCGCCAGCGCGACCAAGAAGCTGCGCCTGCCCGGCAAGTTGGCCGATTGCACGCTCAACGCCGCCCAGGGTGCCGAAATCTTCATCGTCGAGGGCGACAGCGCCGGGGGCAGCGCCAAGCAGGCACGCGACCGCAAGACGCAGGCGGTGCTGCCCCTCCGCGGCAAAGTGCTCAACGTCGCGGGCGCGTCACGCGAGAAGCTGTCGGCCAACCAGCAGATCGGTGACATCGTCCAGGCGCTCGGGGCCGGCACCGGCAGCAAGTATCGCGACGAAGACCTGCGCTACGAGAAGGTCATCATCATGACCGACGCCGACGTCGATGGCGCACATATCGCGTCTCTGCTCATGACGTTCTTCTTTCAGGAACAGCCGCAACTCATTGACAATGGACACCTTTACCTTGCACTTCCGCCGCTCTATCGCATGACCCAGGGTGCCAAAACCCTCTATGCGCGCGACGATGCGCACAAGGAGGAACTTCTCGCCTCCGAATTCTCCGGCAAGGGCAAGGTCGAGGTCACCCGCTTCAAAGGCTTGGGCGAGATGCCGCACTTGCACCTGAAGGAAACCACCATGGACCCCCGATCGCGCACGCTATTGCAGGTCCGGGTGGTCGATGATCGGCACGAAACGAAAGACGCGGTCAATCGCCTGATGGGCAACAAACCGGAACTCCGCTTCGCCTTCATTCAGGAAAATGCCGCTTTTGCCGAAAACCTCGACATCTAGAGCCTGGCCATCGGCGCGCCAGCGCCCCCCGGGTTGATGCGCCACAGCGAAGATGCGGGAACGCAACTCAACCGCATTCGCCTCAACCAGGCCCACAAATCGTCACGCCAGCGCCATATCGTCCGGTTAAACATGCGGCGCAAGCCGCGTTGACATGACGCCGCGCTTCGCTTAGTCCCGGAACAGCAGGCCACACGGTCGAAACGCGCAATTGCGGCGCGCAACGGTCTTTCTCGCGTATCCCCCTTTCGGGGGCCAATAGGTCGGGCCTGCAACTCCGGCCATTTTCAGCAGAGCACACCCTGGTGTGCGCAAGACAAGAACAGGTCACATTGACCCAGACATTCGACACTTTGGGCCTCAGCAAAAAAGTCACCGACGCCGTTTCGGCCGCCGGCTATACCGAGCCCACCAAGATCCAGGCCGAGGCCATCCCCCTCGCCGTCAAAGGCCACGACATTATCGGCATCGCCCAGACCGGAACCGGCAAGACCGCGGGTTTCGTTTTGCCGATGCTGACCCTTCTTGAAAAGGGTCGGGCCCGGGCGCGCATGCCGCGCACGCTCATTCTCGAGCCGACGCGCGAACTCGCCGCGCAGGTCAACGAGAATTTCGAAAAGTATGGCGCCAATCACCGGCTGAACGTCGCCCTTCTCATCGGCGGGGTCTCGTTTGAAGACCAAAACCGGATCATCGACCGAGGGGCAGACGTTCTGATCGCCACGCCCGGCCGCCTGCTCGATCATTTCGAGCGCGGCAAGCTCTTGATGACCGGTGTCGAAATCCTCGTCATCGACGAGGCTGACCGCATGCTCGACATGGGCTTCATTCCCGATATCGAGCGCATCTGCTCGCTTCTGCCGACCCGGCGCCAGACGCTTTTCTTCTCGGCAACGATGCCGGCCGAAATCCGCAAGCTGACCAACCGGTTCCTGAAGCATCCGATCGAGATCGAAGTCGCACGTCAGAATTCAACCGCCGAAACAATCGACCAGAAGCTCGTCAAGTCGGGCGGCAAGCCCCACGAAAAGCGGGAGACGCTGCGCAGCCTCATCGATTCGGCCACCGAAATGAAGAACGCCATCGTCTTCTGCAACCGCAAGCGCGATGTCGCGACGCTTCAGCATTCCTTCGAACGGCATGGTTACAATTCCGGTGCGCTGCACGGCGACATGGATCAGGAAAACCGGACAAAAACTCTCGCCCGTTTCCGCGATGGCGATCTCAAGATCCTGCTGGCTTCGGACGTTGCCGCGCGTGGCCTCGATATTCCGGACGTCAGCCACGTTTTCAATTTTGACGTCCCGACCCACGCCGAAGACTATGTGCACCGCATCGGCCGCACGGGCCGCGCCGGCCGGTCTGGCCAGGCCTTCTCCATCGTCACGCCGGCGGATGCCAAATATATCGATGCGATCGAAAAGCTCATCGGCAAGGACATCGACTGGCTCGACGGTGCTGCGCCGAAGCCCCGGCGCGAAGATCAATCGCGGCCAGCGAAAACTCCACGGCCGGAAAAGGCCCCAAGGCAAAACGAGCAGCGAAACGCAAAACCCGACCATCCTGCCAAACCCCAGCAAACCGCCAAACCCCAACAACCTGCCAAGGCCGAACCGTCTCGCCAGAAGCCTGCGAAGGATTTGCCGGACTCGACGCCTTTCGGCCAGACCGACCAGATTCCGGCCTTCCTTCGCCAGACTTTTGCCAAGGCCTGACCCCCGCAAAACCAGCCAAGCGATGGGTGAAAGTCCGTATTTTTCACCATAATTTAAGATTGATCCCCTAGCCTTCCGGCAAAACAATAACCGCTGGTCTGGGGTCGAAATGGCGGAGTCCGAATTTGAACGGGTGATGAAGTATTCCAACGTCGCGATGGACCACCTGCGACGCGGTGAAATTCCGCCCTACCCGCAATTCTACGAGCTCTTCTACACGTACGCGACAGGCGTCATTCCGCCGCTGAACGACCGCATCAACGCGCTGCTCGTCAATCCGCCGGCATCTTTCGTCGACGTGGCCGAAGACCTCTACAACGAGTTCATGCGCTCCAAATCGGTCGACGAACGTATCGCCGCCGTTTCGAAGCGCATCGCCAAGAACATCGAGAACGTCAATTCCGCCATCGAACAGGCGACTGAGAATGCGACGACCTATTCAGGTTCGCTCGCCGAGGCTGAGACTGTACTCGGCGGCGAAATGGACCCGGCGACCCTTCGGGGCATGACCGCGGCCCTGCTTCGCCAGACCCAGGAAATGCGCGAAGCCAATGCCAAGCTCGAACAGCAGCTCGATTCGTCGCGCGCTGATATTGCCATGCTCAAGCGCGACCTGGACGACGTCCAGCGCGAAACCATGACCGACGCCCTGACCAAGATTTCCAATCGAAAGTGCTTCGACATGGAGATTGAGCGGGCGATTGAAGATACGATCGAGTTCAAGCAGTCGCTGGCACTGGTCATGGTCGACATCGACCATTTCAAGAAGTTCAACGACACCTATGGCCACCAGATCGGCGATCAGGTGCTTCGTCTTGTTGCGATGACCCTTCGCGCCCACACCAAAGGCCAGGACCTGGCCGCCCGCTATGGCGGCGAAGAATTTGCCATCATCCTGCCGGACACGGACGCCGATGGCGCCGGTGCGCTGTGCGAGAAGATCCGCAAGGCGGTGCAGGCCAAGGAATTGCTGCGGAAGTCGACCAATGAAAAGCTCGGCCGCATCACCGCCTCGTTCGGCATTGCCGTGTTCCGGGAAGGCGACACGCCGGCAAGGCTGATCGAGCGGGCCGATAAGGCCCTCTATGCGGCCAAGGAAAACGGCCGCAACCAGGTCATGTCGGAGTTCGACAAGCTCGCCAAGTTGAAATTGATCGAAGCTGCCTGAGTAGCTTCGTCGTCAAACCGCGTTGGCGGCGCGTGCCGCCGCGAGGTCCGCAAGGTCGGCCTTATTGAGTTCGACGCTTTCACCGCACCCGCAGGCGCTGACCTCGTTCGGGTTCTTGAAGGTGAATCCCGCCGAAAGCTTACCGGACTCATAGTCCATCACCGTGCCGAGCAGAAACAGCATCGCCTTGGGTTCGATGTAGACGTCGACACCGTGCTCGCGCACGTGATCGTCACCTGCGATGGGCTCTTTCACATAGTCCATGGTGTAGGCCATGCCGGCGCATCCCGCATTTTTGACCCCGACCCTGAGCCCGGTCACCGCGCCATCGGCATTTTCGATGATCTCGTGCAGGCGCGCCGCCGCCGCCTCGGTTACCGACATCAGTTTCATTGCTGGAGCCATCATCGCCATTCTGCTCACCACCAGTTGAGCGCAACCTGCGCTTCTTCGCTCATCCGCTCCGGGGTCCAGGGCGGATCGAAAACCATGTTCACCTTGACGTCCTGAATGCCCTCGACCGTCCGCGCCGCGTTCTCGACCCAGATCGGCAATTCTCCTGCCACGGGACAGCCCGGCGCCGTCAGCGTCATATCGATATCAAGGTTGCTGTCGTCGTCGAGATCGACCCGGTAGATCAGCCCGAGTTCGTAGATATCGACCGGAATTTCCGGGTCGTAGACCGTCTTTAGCGCCGAAATCAGATCGTTGGTGATCCGCTCGACATCTTCCGGCGACCGGCCGGCAGCGTCCGAAGACGCGATCGATATCCGGGCGTCCGTCGCGGGAGCTTCGGCCGCGTCGTGATCGTCGTTCTGAACCGTATCCGTCACCGATCATTCCTCACGCGAAAAACTGGATGGCCTTGTTGAGCGCTTCGATCAGCACATCGACATCGTCCCGGCCATTATACATGGCAAAAGACGCTCTGCATGTGGAGGTTGCATCGAAGCGCTTCAAGAGCGGCTGGGCGCAGTGCGTTCCGGCGCGCACGGCAACGCCATACCGGTCCAGTATGGTCGAAATGTCGTGCGCATGCACGCCTTCGACCACGAAAGTATGAATCGCTCCCTTGTCTGGTGCGTCGCCGATCAGCCTGACCTTGTTGATGCGGCGCAGCTGTTCCAGCGCATACTGCCCGACCTCGTGCTCATGGGCGGCAATCGCCTCGCGTCCGATACCGGTAATGTAGTCGAGCGCAGCCCCAAGTCCGATCGCCTGAACGATCGGCGGTGTACCAGCTTCGAACCGGTGCGGTGCTTCGGCATAGGTCACGCCATCCAGCGTCACGTCGGCGATCATTTCGCCCCCGCCCATGAAGGGGCGCATGCGGTTCTGCAGGTCCGCCGGCGCATAGAGCACGCCGATTCCGGTCGGGCCATAAAGCTTGTGGCCGGTCATCACGTAGAAATCCGCGCCAAGTTCCTGCACGTCGACAGGCAGGTGCACGGCCCCCTGGCTGCCATCGACGACAACCTTGATGCCGCGCCGATGGGCGATTTCGACGACCTCTTTGACCGGAACCACCGTCCCGGTGACATTCGACATGTGCGTGATCGCGACAATTTTTGTGCGATCGCTCAGCGCCTCCTCGAACCGGTTGAGATCGAACGATCCGTCATCGTTCACATCCACCCATTTCAGGACAGCCCCCTGCCGCTCGCGCAGGAAATGCCATGGTACGATGTTGGAATGGTGTTCGAGAATGGAGAGAACGATCTCGTCCCCCTCTCCCACGATCGGCGCGGCATAGCTCGACGCAACAAGGTTCAGCGCCTCGGTCGAAGACCGCGTGAAGACGATATCGTCCACGCTTAGAGCGTTGAGAAACGCGCGAACCGTTTCGCGGGCCACCTCGAATGCGTCCGTCGCGCGCATCGACAGCGTGTGCAGCCCGCGATGGACGTTGGCATATTCGTGCTCGTAAGCATGGCGCATCCGGTCGAGCACCTGACGTGGCTTTTGCGCCGATGCCCCGCTATCGAGATAGACCAGACGCTTGCCGTTGATCTCCTCGCGGAGAATCGGAAAATCAGCCCTGACGCTATCGAGATCAAATCCCATGGTCAGGCGCGGCCCTCGCTGGTCAGCCACTCATCGACCAGGCCTGTCAGCGCCTCGTTGAGCTCTGCATCTTCAACCCGGTCAAGCAGTTCCTGCACGAAGGCGCAGGTCAGAATACCCGCCGCCTCGTCTTTCGGGATGCCACGGCTCATCAGATAGAAAAGCGAATTCTCGTCGAGATCGCCTGTGGTCGCGCCATGCCCGCACTGAACGTCGTCGGCATAGATTTCGAGTTCCGGCTTGGTGAAGATCTGCGCCTCGTCGGAAAGCATCAGTCCCTGGCTCATCATCTTCGCGTCGGTCTTCTGCGCATCCTGCGCCACGACGATCCGGCCCTGGAACGCCGAGGTGCCGTCACCGCGCACCACGGCCTTGTAGAGTTCCGTCGAGGTGGTGTCGGGCACGGCATGGGTCAGGTCGAGCTTGACGTCGCAGTGCATCCTGGCGTCGATCAGATTCATGCCCGAAAAGTCCGCATGCGCGCCGCCGCCGTTGAAACTGCCGAAGATGCTCGTCCGCGAAAGGCCGGCGCCGAGATTGATCCCCAGCGTCTTGAGCTGAACCTTCTCATCGATCGCATATTCCATCGTGTGGAAATGCCGTGTCGCCATTCCCGACTGGTCGATGATGACATGCAACAGATGTGCGTCCTTGCCCAGCACAATGCGGGTGCCGTGATTGCCGAGATGGGCGGCGTCCGAGCCGGAAAAACTCTGAACCACCGTCGCTGTCGCCCCATCGGCGACCTCGATCAGAACCGATGTCGCCACGTGGTGCGCCTCGCCGGCCAGCCGGTAATCGAGATGAACCACCGGATCGACGGACCCTTCGAACCGGACTTTCAGGTGCGAAGAAGTGAGACCACGATTCATGCCGACAATCACGTCGTCGCGCGGGTTGAGGGCGTTTCCCTCTTCCTCGCTGACGATGATGCCGTTGGGCGGCGTGCCGTCGTGCGACGCCACACCGTTGGCGATCAACACCCGATAGGCGCCGGCGATCTGGAACTTTGGCGCCGAAACAGCATCCGCCGAAGCCGTGGTCCCGGGAACGTCCCGGAGCATCGTCTTGAGGTCCGTATAGTGATAGGCCTCGACCTTGCGATTCGGCAGGCCCTTGGCCCTAAGGGCGTCGGCGGCCTCTTTCGCGCCGGTGCTTTCCAGCTGGGCAATCAGCACCTCCTCGGCCGGGCCGAGGCGAATGGGCATGGCAATCGTCATCTCGGATCCTTTCAGGCGGCCTTGCCGTCAAAGGCCGCATAGCCTTTGCTTTCGAGTTCGAGCGCCAGGTCTTTGTCACCGGACTCGACCACCCGGCCGTCGGCAAAAACATGCACCCGGTCCGGCACGATATGATTGAGAAGCCGCTGGTAATGCGTAATGACCAGCATCGAGCGGTCCGGCCCGCGTAGCGCGTTGACCCCGTCCGAAACCACCTTCAGCGCGTCGATGTCGAGACCGGAATCCGTCTCGTCGAGAATGCACATTTTTGGCTTCAGCAGCGCCATCTGCAGAATTTCGGCCCGCTTTTTCTCGCCGCCCGAAAAACCGACATTGAGCGCCCGCTTCAACATTTCGTTGTCGATGGAAAGGCCCGCGGCCGCGTTCCGGACCTCTTTCATGAATTCCGGCGTGCCGAGTTCATCTTCACCGCGCGCCTTGCGCTGGGCGTTCATCGCCGCCTTGAGGAAAGTCATCGTCGCAACGCCCGGAATTTCGATCGGATATTGAAACGCGAGGAACAGACCCGCCGCCGCGCGTTCATCCACTTCCATATCGAGAATGCTTTTTCCGTCGAGCAGCACGTCACCCTCGGTGATCTCGTAGCCTTCCCGGCCTGATATCGCATAGCTCAGGGTCGACTTGCCCGAACCGTTCCGGCCCATGATGGCATGCACCTCGCCGCGCGGCACCGTCAGGTTCACGCCCTTGAGGATTTCGGTGCCCTCATCCTCGATGCGGACGTGCAGGTCCCTGATTTCAAGCATGGGTGTCGTCATTCGTCTTCTTCTCCAATGTCTTCGCCATCCCAGTAGCCGCGCTCGGTGATGCCGGTGCGCACCTTGTAGGTGGAATCGCCGTACCAGATGCCCTTCGGGCCAGCGGCCACAAGCAGCGTTCCGGTATCGGTATATTCAACTACTTCGGCATTCGTGTTGTTCGAAAACCCGATATATTTCAGGTCACTGGACCCGGAATTGATTATCTGATGGGCGATCCCGCCCGCCGGCGCGCCAAGGCAGTCGCCCGGCTTGATCGGAAAAGTGCCCTTGTCAGTACGGAATTCGCCCGTGCCTTCGAGAATGAAGAACATCTCGTCAGACACGTGATGCCGGTGCATCGGAAACGCCGTCTTGCCCGGCGGCACGACGTGCAACATGGCGCCGAGCACGTCCAGGCCGAGCGTCTGGCCGATCTCACCCGTCGACACTTCGAACCGCGTGCCCTTCGAAGAATGGTCGAGCGGCAGGTCGGCGATATTGACCACGATTTTGGTATCCACAGCCATTAGCCAACCGATCCTTCGAGTGAAATCGCGATCAGCTTCTGCGTTTCGACCATGAATTCCATCGGCAGGTGCTGAAGCACATCCCGAACAAAGCCGTTGACGATCAGGGCGACCGCCTCTTCCTCGTTCAGCCCGCGCTGCTGGCAATAAAACATCTGATCGTCCGAAATCTTGCTGGTCGTCGCCTCGTGCTCGAACTGCGAACTTGAGTTCCGCGCCTCGATATAGGGCACCGTGTGCGCCCCGCAGCGGTCACCGATCAGAAGAGAGTCGCACTGGGTGAAGTTGCGCGCATTCGTTGCCTTGCGGTGCGAGCTGACGAGACCGCGATAGACGTTTTCCGAATGCCCGGCGGCGATGCCCTTGGAAATGATCCGGCTCGACGTGTTCTTGCCCAGATGCGTCATCTTCGTGCCGCTGTCGATCTGCTGGTAGCCGTTCGAAACGGCGATCGAATAGAACTCACCGCGTGAATTGTCGCCGCGCAGGATGCAGCTTGGATATTTCCAGGTGATCGCCGAGCCGGTTTCGACCTGCGTCCAGGAAATCTTGGAGTTCTTGCCCCGGCAGTCGCCGCGCTTGGTCACGAAATTGTAGACGCCGCCCTTGCCGTTCTTGTCGCCCGGGTACCAGTTCTGCACCGTCGAATATTTGATCTCGGCATCATCGAGCGCGATCAGCTCCACAACTGCCGCATGAAGCTGGTTTTCGTCGCGGGTCGGCGCCGTGCAGCCTTCGAGATAGCTCACATACGAACCCTCGTCGGCGATGATCAGCGTGCGCTCGAATTGGCCCGTCTTTTTCTCATTGATGCGGAAATAGGTCGACAGTTCCATCGGGCAGCGCACGCCCTTGGGAATGTAGACGAACGACCCATCGGTGAAGACCGCCGTGTTCAGCGTCGCGTAGAAATTGTCGGTCACCGGCACGACCGAGCCGAGATATTTCTGCACCAGCTCGGGGTGCTCGCGCACCGCCTCTGAAATCGAACAGAAGATGATGCCGTGCTTGGCCAGTTCCTCGCGGAAAGTCGTCACCACCGACACGGAATCGAATACAGCGTCGACGGCAACCTTCGCGCCCTCGACGCCGGCCAGAACTTCCTGCTCTTTCAGAGGAATCCCGAGCTTCGCATAGGTCTCGAGCAGAGCCGGATCGACCTCGTCGAGGCTCTTGGGTCCGGACGTCTTTTTCGGGGCAGAATAGTAGTACAGGTCCTGAAAGTCGATCTGCGGATATTCGACATGCGACCAGGTCGGCTCGATCATCGTCTGCCAGCGCTTGAAGGCTTCAAGCCGCCAGTCGAGCAGCCATTGAGGCTCGTTCTTCTTGGCCGAAATGAACCGGATCACGTCCTCGTTGAGGCCCTTCGGGGCCTTTTCCGACTCGATCTCCGTCTCGAAGCCATACTTGTACTTGTCGACGTCGATGGCCTCGACCTGTGCGATGGTTTCCTTGACCGCTGGCATTCTTCTTCCTCAGCTTGTCTGTTCAGGCCGTTGCCCGAATTCGGTTCGAAGCGTCCGCTCCGTTGACGTTCAGAATTTCGCTCAATGCATCCAGAAGCCGCGCGATGTCGGCGCGGGTCGAGTTCCAGCCAACGCTCACCCGAAGGGCGCATTCGCTCAGTTCCTGTGCCACGCCCATCGCATCAAGCACGTGCGAGCGGCCGACCTTGCCCGACGAACAGGCCGATCCGGACGAGATCGAAACGCCCTTGAGGTCAAGCTGCATCAAGCTTGTGGCATGCTGGTGACCGGGCAGCGCGAAATTGCTCACATAGCCCGTGCGCGTTACCCCGGCGCCAAAAATGATTGCATCCGGGCATATTTCGATGAGGCGTGCCTCGAAGTCTTCGATCAGGTCACGTGCATCGGGCGCTGCCAGACGGACGGCAAAATGTTCCGCCGCCGCACCGAAACCGGCAATCAGGCTCAAGGGTTCCGTGCCGCCGCGCCGTCCGACTTCCTGTCCGCCGCCCGGAATGAGCCGCACATCGTCGCAATGCGCCTTCATCATCAAGGCCCCGACACCCTGCGGCCCGCCGATCTTGTGGGCCGAAATGGCCATCATGTCCGCCGCCGATGCAGCAAATTCGAGGGGCAATTTGCCGAAGGCCTGCACCGCATCGACAAACAGATAATGCCGCGATGCGCCGACCAGCGCCGCAATCCGTTGAATGTCCTGCACCACGCCGGTTTCGTTGTTCACCCAGTGAACCGCAACCAGAAACGTCTGTCCGGCGGTTTCGGCTTCATCGATCATTGCCCTGAGGGCATCAACATCGATTCGTCCGTCGCCATCGAGCCCGACGGTCAGAACGGGCAATCCACTCGCCTCAGCCGCCCGCAGGACCGCCTTGTGCTCTCCCGCGGAAACCACAATGTCCGTGCAGCCGAGCACCTTTGCGCCGGCTGATATTGCCTGGGTAATTGCCTCGCTGGCCGAACTGGTGAACACAACCTGCCTGGGTTCCGCACCCGCCGCCGCCGCAACTTTTCGCCGCGCCATTTCAATCATCGCCCGCGCCGCGCGGCCATTCTGATGGACCGAACTCGCATTGCCCGTAAGATCGAGCGCAGCAATCACCGCCGCGCGCGCCTCGGGCAGAAGCGGTGCCGAAGCGCAATGATCAAGATATGTCCGTTCGGTTCGGGTCAATTCGGGTCCTGAAGGTCCTCTGGTTGCGCCGCGCTGAATTTCTTCGGCATGCGCAACGCCACGAGGAGCAATCAATCCTTGAAAACGGGTGAGCGCCTCATCTAAAAGGACCCGTCCGCTGGCAAGGGGGTTGTCAGAAACCAGTTTCGAATAATTCTAAACTAGTTTTTCGCTGCCCTCACTTAATGAAAGCCAGCCCCATCCGTCAAGCTCCGGCGCCCGACCTGCGACCGGAATTCTGACGCACCCGAAACGACGCCGAGGTTAGTAACGAATGCCCGAAGTCATCTTCAACGGACCCGCCGGACGCATTGAAGGCCGCTACCAGCCAGGCAAGGACTCAACGTCGCCGACCGCCGTGGTGCTGCATCCGCATCCCGAGTTCGGCGGCACCATGAACAACCAGATCATCTATCAGCTCTATTACATGTTCGTTGAGCGGGGGTTTGCGACGCTGCGGTTCAATTCGCGTGGCGTGGGCCGCTCGCAGGGTCTCTTCGACCATGGGCTAGGCGAACTCTCCGACGCCGCGGCCGCGCTCGACTGGCTGCAATCGCTCAACCCAGAATCGAAGGGTGGCTGGATCGCCGGCTTTTCCTTCGGTGCCTGGATCGGCATGCAGCTTCTCATGCGCCGCCCGGAGGTCGAAGGTTTCATTTCCATCGCTCCGCAAGAAAACCTCTACGACTTTTCCTTCCTCGCCCCCTGCCCCTCGTCCGGCCTGATCATCCATGGCTCTGAAGACCGCGTTGCGCCGCCGGAATCGGTCCAGCGCCTGGTCGACAAGCTGAAACAGCAAAAGGGCATCACCATCGAGCAGCAGACCATCGAAGGCGCCAACCACTTCTTCAAGGATCACGTCGACGAACTCGTCGAGCGCTGCGGCGACTATCTCGACCGCCGCCGGGCGCAGATCCTCGCCGGTGGTGGCAGATAGCCCCAAACCTGAGCCAGCGAACCTCATCCTGAGCCTGTCGAAGGATGGCGTTCAATCGGAGCCTCATGGTTCGACAGGCTCACCAAGGGCCCCACGCATTTTTAGGGTAGTCAAATGACCAAATTCAAATCCGACTTCCTGCAGGTGATGGAAGAGCGCGGCTTCATCCATCAGATCTCCGATCCCGAGGGCCTCGACGCCCTGTGCCTTAAGGGCCCGATCACCGGCTATGTCGGTTACGACGCGACGGCGAGTTCGATCCATATCGGCAACCTGATCACCCTCACCATGCTCTATTGGCTACAGGCAACCGGCAACCGGCCGATCAGCATGATGGGCGGCGGCACCACGATGGTCGGTGACCCCTCCTTCCGCGACGAGCAGCGCCAGCTGCTGACCATGGACCAGATCAACGCCAATATCCAAGGCATCAAGAACGTCTACGCGCGCATCCTGCGCTATGGCGACGGCCCCACCGACGCCGTGATGATCAACAATGCCGACTGGCTGATGGAACTCAAGTACGTCGACTTCCTGCGCGAGGTCGGCCGCCATTTTTCCGTCAACCGCATGCTCAGTTTCGACAGCGTCAAGATCCGGCTCGACCGCGAACAATCGCTGAGCTTCCTCGAATTCAACTACATGATCATGCAGGGCTACGATTTCGTCGAACTCAACCGCCGTTATGGCTGCGTGCTGCAAATGGGCGGTTCCGATCAATGGGGTAACATCATCAACGGCGTCGACCTCAGTCACCGCATGGGCGGCGAACAGCTTTACGCGTTGACCACGCCTCTATTGACCACGTCGTCCGGCCAGAAAATGGGCAAGACCGCCAGCGGCGCCATCTGGCTCAATGCCGACCAATGCCCGCCTTATGACTTCTGGCAGTACTTCCGCAACACCGAGGATGCTGACGTCGAGAAGTTCCTCAAGATCTTCACCCGCCTGTCGCTGTCCGACATCGCGCACGCCGTTAAGGACGACATCAACGAGGCCAAGAAACTCCTCGCGACGGAAACCACGGCGATTGTCCACGGCCGTGAAGCGGCTGAACAGGCCGCCGAAACCGCCCGCGCCACGTTCGAGCAGGGCGCGATTGACCTCAGCCTGCCAACGGTGGAGGTTCGCGCTGTCGACCTTTCCGTGGGGATGGGATTGCTGACCGCGCTCGTCAACGCCGGCTTGGCAGCGTCAAATGGGGAGGCCCGGCGGCACCTGCAGGCCGGAGCAGTTAAGGTCAACGACGAATCCGTGACCGACGAGCGTACAGAATTGACCCCGTCGCGCCTCCTCCCCGAAGGCGTCATCAAGCTTTCCGTCGGCAAGAAGCGTCACGTTCTGATCAAGCCGGTCTGACGGCAGACGGTCCTATTGCCCCTCGGTCGTCGTTTCCGGCCGCTCCTGCGCGCGGAACTCGAAGAGCCGCCGGAACGCGCCGGGAACGAGCAGCGATGCCGGGTTCACCTGGAATTGCGGATTGGCAAGATCGCCACGCACGGCAAACGTCACCCCGATCAGGCCCTCGCCGTCCCGCCCGCCAAGCAGTTTGCCGAGCAGCGGCAATTTCTGAATGGCATTGTTCAGCTTGAACAGCGGAATGTAGGTCCCGACAATGTCGTACTGACCCTCGTCTGTGTAGATGAACCCGTGGGCCGTGCCGCCCACCGATCCGCCATCAACCACTGCGTCGGTGATCTCGATCCGGTCGGGCTTGCGGACGAAGCTGGCCTCACCTGACTGGATGTCGATCCGGTTCTGCCTGGCGATCAGTTGCCGCGAATCCTCGTGATTGCCGAGCACCTGCGCGACGTTGGCTTCGTCCACGATCGAGAAGTCCTTGATGCTGACCTCGCCATAGTCGGCATGCTCGGCCGTTTTGGTCGTCAGCACCAGGCTGCCATTGCCGCCGACGAGCTGGGCATAGGTGCCCGTAAACCTGAGAAGCTGCCCGAGATCGTTGAAGGCGACCGAAAGAACCCGCCCACCAGTAATATTGTTGGTGGTTATGGAAAGCCCATTGCCAGACCCGAACTGGGTCTGAAGATTGACGTTTCTGAGGTCGGTGCCGCGCAGCGACAATTGCGCATTGAGATTGAATGCCGTGGTTGCGTAGAAGCCGAGCGCCTTGTCGATCTTGACGTCGAGCGTCACCGGCTGATCGACAGACTCCACCGTCGGGCTGCCGCTGCCCCCGCCATTGAGCGAGAAAAACCGTTGCATCAACGGTTTGAGGTCCAGCTGGTCACCGCGAATCGTCAGCGCGTATCCGCCATCGTTGGGCGCGATGCTCACCTGTGCGTCGTCATCCTTTGAGAGCCGGAAGGTGGTGAAATCCGCGCTCTGCAGTCCCGCCTTCTGATCGAACTTGATCCCGCCCTTGAGGAGCACGTTGCCGAAACCGAGATCGATGCCGGTGATGTCAACGTTGTCGCCATCGAGGCCCACATTGGCATTGAGGTGCCCGGCTTCACCGCGCGCCTTGCTGAGACCGATATCTGCGACCGTCAGCCCAGCGTCCTTGAGATCGATCGCCACATCTATTGTGCCGTTCTCGAGCGGCTTTCCGGTGAACTGAACGGTCCCGGTGAGGAACTCGCTGGCATCAAACCCGAAGGACTTGAGGTCGTCAGGCCCGACCTTGGCGCTCAGTATTACGTCCGGCGCCGGCGCTGCATCGTCGCCAAGTTTGCCGCTGAGGTCGAGGTTGGCGGTCAGCCCGTCGATTTTGGCTGGTCCGCTGATGTGATAGCCATCGGTATTGACCGAAAAATCGAACTGTCCGTCGCTGAGCGTCCGGTCCATCACCTTGTCAGAACTGGCAAAATCGCTGACCTTGCCGGACACGTCATAGGTCGCGCCGACCATCTGGTTGTCGGCGCCTTCGAGTTCGAATGACGCGGAAAGGTCCGTCGAAACGTGTCCGCTCAGCCCGTCGAGCGAAATCGGCAGATCGGTGCTGTTGATCCGGTCGGGAACCGTGTCCCTGGCGAGCGAAATGACCGCTGCAACGGGTGCGTCGACGTTGCCCGAGAAAGAAAAGAACGAGTTGGCGTTGTTCGTGGCGGGCGCCCAGTCAAATCCTGCATTGCGCACACTGATATCGCCGTCATTCGTCTTGATCGCCGCGTCCCCGAAATGGATCGCGAGGTTTCCGTCCCGCATCCGCAGGGTTGTGTCGCCCTCAGCCAGAATGGGATCAAAACTGTCGGTCGGGCGGAATTCGAGATTTTCCGCCACCATGTCGAGCGACAGCGAACCATCCGGAACGGCATAGCCGTTTTGCTCGCTCGGCAGCGTCCCGACGGGGAAATTGACGTTCATCTGTGCAGATTTGATCGTCCCGCCGAGAATGCTCTTGGCAAACCAGTCGCGCAGGCTGCCCCCGGCCAGCGACGGCCAAAGATGGACCAGATCGTCTACGCTGGCATTTTCCATGCCCGCCGACATCTGCAGACCTGGCCCGGATCGCAGCAGGTCAGCACGTCCTTCGGCGGCAAAACGCATGTCGCCGCGTTTCATCACCAGTTGCTCGATGCCCATTGCTCCGTAGAGCGGGGCATTCCAGCCCACGAAAAGGACCTCGTCGATCGGTGCGCCCGGATTGATGGTGTTGTCGGCATCAAGCCTTAGGTCAGACGCGTTTACCGTTATCCGCACGTTGGGGCCGAATGTCTTGTCGAGACCCATGACGAAAACGCCTTTGAGGTCCGACTCTACGCTGCCGACCTTCAGATGGCTCGGCAGCAGGGTGAATTGCGACTTGATCGCATCCCATTCGAGATGCATCACGCCCTGGTCGACCGGATATTGCTGGTCGCCAAGGCGCATCCGCATGCCGCTTATGTCGATGTTGAACGTGCCGCCGACGAGAATCGGCTGGTCGCCCGTGCGGTCATATCTGACCTGCGAGCGGATATATGCCCCGCCCCTGAGCGCCGTCATGGACTGCGGGTCGTCGACAAATGGCGCGAACGAAGCGAAGTCGACACCCTGGATTTCGGCGTCCATTTCCGAGTGGTGATATTGATCTTCGTCCCAGCTGACCGTCCCGGTCATCGTCTGGCCGCCGAAATCTGCGCTGAAGGTGCCGCGGACCTCGCCCGTCTTGGCGTCTGCGGTCATGCGCAGACCCATGTTCGAGAAGGTGCGCACCACGCCATAGACAACGTCATGCATGTCGAGCGTCGCATCGCGAACCACGAGCCGCGAAAACAGACCCTGCATCGCATTGTCGGAAACTTCCTTGAGGCCTCTTTCACCCGAAATGAGGTTGTAGACGAGCCAGTCATGATCCGACCGGAACTGCACGGTCGGCTGGTCCGTGGTCGTGTCGCGCACATCGAGGCCCTGCGAGGTGATGCCGATGCTGGGCGTCTGACGGTCACCTTCGGTAATATAGACCGTCGGCAGTTCGCCCGGCGCCCCTTCGTGAACTTCGAACTTGCCAAGCCGCGGACCCAGCAGGTCCTGAATGACCTGCAGGCGCGGACGTACCATGGTGATGACGGCAGATGGCTGGCCCTGAAGCAGGTTGAGCGGCGAAATACCGACCTCGAGAGCATCCATCTTGACTTCGCCCGCAGTGTTGCGGTCGGTGATCGTAACGGGAGCAAACTGCAGCACCGGCGCGCCGCGTTCGAGCGCCAGGAACGTATCTCCCATCTCGAGGTCGAGATTGTCGCCCATCGACTGTGCCGCGACGTTGCGCGCGGCCTCCGCCACGAAGGGAATCTTGATCGGCGTGATCAGAAGCACGACGTAGAGCAGCGCAAGCAGCACGACCGGGACCAGCAGAACGTAAAGCCCTATGCGCATGCCCTTGCGCGTACGCGCCCACGGCCGGGTTGGCCTCGCATCGGCCTCCCCGGCGGGTTCCGCGCCGACCCCGTCGTCAAAATGCTCGCTACTGGTCACTGGATCGCTTTGGCTCGAATCATATGCGGGGTTAGAAACCGGACTTTACCGGTCTGTGCCCCAAAACTCAGCCGGAATGTCTCGGCCGGCGGCACTTAGAGGGCTTAACCATGTTGAAAATAGGTCAAAAGGCGCCCGACTTTGAGTTGTCCGATGCGGACGGCGCGCGTTTCCGGTTGTCGGACGCGAAGGGGCAGCTGGTGGTGCTTTATTTCTACCCGCAGGACGACACGGAAACCTGCAATGTCGAAAACGCCGAATTCTCCGAATTCGCCGCAGCCTTCGCCGAAGCGGGTGTTCAACTCTTCGGCATTTCCCCTGATTCTGTGGAAAGTCATCGAAAATTTCGGGACAAATACGGCCTGAACGCCCGGCTCCTGTCCGACCCGGACCATGACGCAATCGGCCCCTATCGAACCTGGGGACCAAAAAAGCTCTATGGCCGCGACTATATGGGCCTGATCCGCACAACCTATCTCGTTGGTCAAAACGGCCGGATTGCGGGCGCCTGGAAAGTCACGCGCGTCCGGGGCCATGCCGAAAAAGTTCTGGCGGCGGCAAGGAAGATCGCGGCAGCAAGCCCCTGATCTCAAAGGAATGTTAACCATAAGCGGCAAAACTGGGCTGATTGAATTCCAAGCGTCCCGGTTGTTGGTTCATGCCGTTCCTAGCGTCCTCTCACTTATCGGCCTTTGTCCGGTTTCTCAAGAAACCGGCCGCCATCTACTCCTTGTTCGCCCTTCTGGTAGCGAGCAACGTCCTGACCGGTGTAGCATTGTTGATGGCGCCAGAAATCTCGACCCTGTTCACCGCTGCGCCCGACCGCTCCTACATGGCATATGAGGAGCGGATGCTGGCCCTACGAATGGAGGTCGATCGCCTGCATTCCCGCCAGTACCGGCAGGCCGGCGACCTGAACCTGCAGATGCAGGAACTCGCCCAGCAGCAGCAGTTCCTCGCGGAACAGCATTCTTTCGTACGCATCCTCGCCGAAAAGGCTGAGGAACTCGGGCTCCAGATCGACCTCGGCGATGGCCAGACGACCGCCGCCATCGAGCCGGCAAGCCTCGGTGATTCTGCAGGCACGTCGTCGAACGCGAATTCGATCGAGGCCTTCCAGTCATCCCTCGACCAGATGGTCGATGAGAGCCGCCTCGCCCTCGCGGCGATTGGCGAAGCCGCCGACAAATCGACCGGAGACATTGTTTCCGGGCTTCGCGCCATCGGCATCCGGCCCGATTTCTCAGGCATCCAGTCCGACGCCATGGGTGGTCCATTCGAGCCGCCGCAAATGGATGACCAAACGTCAACGAGTCTGGCAGAAAACGCCAACAGCGTTATGGTATCTCTCGAAAAATTTCAGATCGCCCGATCGACCCTTCGCGAACTGCCCGTCTACTTTCCTCTCCGGTCGCGCCATACGATCAGCTCGGGGTTTGGCAACCGGCGTGACCCGTTCACCGGCACCACGGCTTTTCACTCGGGGGTCGATTTTCCTGCCCCGCTAGGCACATCGGTTCGTGCCGCCGGCGGCGGAAAGGTCACCTTCGCCGGCACCATGAACGGGTATGGCAACATGATCGAAATCGAAAACGGCGGCATCAAGACCCGCTACGGCCACCTGTCGGCAATCGGCGTCGAGGTTGGCCAGATCATCAGCGCAGGCGACATTATCGGAAAGGTCGGTTCCACCGGCCGCAGCACCGGTCCGCACCTTCATTTCGAGGTGCGCGTCAATGACACGCCCAAGAATCCAGTTCCCTACCTGAGTATCTCGCGTTCGCTGGGCGAATATCTGGCTGGTTAGCTAGAGCGTTTCCAGGAAAAGTGCGAAGCGGTTTTCCGATTCGGAAATGCGATAAAACAAGGACTTAGAACCGAGGTTTTGGTTCAATCAAAACTTGAACGGTTCTAATTGCCCTGCTGCCCCAGGCGTTGCGCCAGCGCGGCTTCCATGAATGCATCGAGGTCGCCGTCGAGCACATCTGCGGGCTGGGTGTTCTCGATGCTCGTTCTGAGATCCTTGACCAGCTGGTAGGGCTGCAGGACGTACGACCGGATCTGGTGGCCCCAACCAACGTCGGCCTTCGTGGCTTCGGTCGACATGGCCGCTTCCTCGCGCTTTTGCAGCTCGAGCTCATATAGCCGCGCGCGGAGCATCTGCCACGCGGTCGCGCGGTTCTTGTGCTGCGAGCGTTCCTGCTGGCAGGCAACAACCACCCCGGTCGGAATATGGGTGATCCGCACCGCTGAATCGGTGGTGTTGACGTGCTGGCCGCCAGCACCCGATGACCGGTAGGTATCGATCCGGACGTCGGATTCCGACACTTCGATTTCAATCGAATCATCCACCACCGGATAGACCCATACCGAAGAAAAGCTGGTGTGCCGCCGGGCCTGCGAATCGTAGGGCGAAATGCGCACCAGCCGGTGCACGCCGCTTTCTGTCTTCAGCCAGCCATAGGCATTGTGCCCCTTGACCAGAAGCGTCGCGCTTTTGATGCCCGCTTCTTCGCCGGCATGGAACTCGATCAGCTCGACCTTGAATTTCCGCCGTTCCGCCCAACGCTGATACATGCGCAGCAGCATGTTGGCCCAGTCCTGGCTTTCGGTGCCACCCGCGCCGGAATGAACTTCCACGTAACAGTCGTTGCTGTCGGCCTCACCGGAAAGAAGCGTCTCGATCTGCAACCGCGCTGCCCGCTCCTGCAGCGAAAAGATATTGGCTTCGGCTTCGGCGACCACGTCATCGTCGCCCTCGCTCTCGCCGAGTTCAATCAGTTCGACATTGTCGGAGAGTTCGGACGAAAGCTCTCTGACCGCGCCAATCTGCGCGTCGAGCTCGGTTCGCTCGCGCATCAGCGCCTGGGCAGATGCAGCATCGTTCCAGAGGTTGGGATCTTCTGCCTTTGCGTTCAGTTCCGCGAGGCGGATGAGAGCCTTGTCCCAGTCAAAGATGCCTCCTCAGCAGGCTGATGGCCTGCTCGATTTCGCTGACGCTGTGTTCGGCTTCCGCACGCATGAGGCAAATTCCCAATACTTTCAGGTCCGCGTCTAGCAAATGGCCGGACGCGCCTCAACCCACCAAAATAGACGCTAGAAGAGCCCGCCTCGCCCGGCATTGAAGTCGACATTCCCCTGCTGGACGTTGAGGAACGCGTCCGAATTGACCCCGATCACCGACGTGGTGAGGTTCGGGCCCGTGCCCGGCTTGAACGCCTCGAGGATCGCATCCTGTCCTGCAAGGGCCTGAACGCCGGTCGTCGGATCGATCCAGACCTGGGTCATTCCGGCGGGCATGGCGAACGGCGTCGGCGGCGTGCCGGCAAGCGCCTTCTTCATGAACGCGGTGAAGACCGGCGCGGCGAATCCGCCACCCGTGGCCGACCGGCCCATCGAGCGCGGCGTGTCGTAGCCGATATAAACGCCAACGGTCAGCTCGGGCGTAAACCCGACGAACCATGCATCCTTGTAATCGCTCGACGTACCCGTCTTGCCCGCCACCGGCCGCCCCAGCGCCTTGACGCTGGTGCCGGTGCCGCGCTGCACGACGCCCTCCATCATTGAGGTGATCTGGTAGGCCGTCATCGGATCGAGAATCTGCACGCGATTATCGATGATCAGGGGCTCGGGCTGGTTGTCCCATTCCTGGGCATTGCAGCCGTCGCAAATCCGCTCGTCATGCTTGAAGATCGTGGTGCCGTACCGGTCCTGGATACGGTCGATCAGGGTCGGCACGATCTTGCGGCCGCCATTGGCAATGGTCGCATAGGCCGCGGTCATCTTGATGTCCGTCGTCTCGCCCGACCCGAGAGCCATGGCCAGCACCGGCAGCAGATCGTCGTAAAGTCCGAAGAGCTTGGCATATTCGACGACCATCGGCATGCCGAGGTCCTGTGCGAGCCGCACGGTCATGACGTTTCGCGACCGCTCGATCCCGCGCCTGAGCGTCTGCGGGCCATAGAACTGGCCTTCCTCATAGTTCTGCGGTGACCAGCGCGACCCATCGGCATTGATGATTTCGAGCGGCGCGTCGAGCACCACCGATGCCGGCGTATAGCCATTGTCGAGAGCTGCCGCGTAGACGATCGGCTTGAACGAGGAACCCGGCTGCCGGAGTGCCTGCGTCGCGCGGTTGAATTCCGACCGAGCGAACGAAAATCCGCCGACCATTGCGAGTACGCGGCCCGTGCGCGGATCCATGGCCACCAGCGCGCCCTCGACCTCCGGAGGCTGCTCGAGCGTGTAGACGCCGTCCTTGCCATCGACCGGGCTGACATAGACCACGTCGCCGACCTTCAGAATCTGGTCGAGTTTCTGCGACACCCACGGAATTTCGGACCCGGCCAGTTGCCCGGTCACCCGTTCGTCACCCATTGTTCCATCGACCTTCGGGTCTGGCCTTATGCCGATCGTCGCGTCGTTTCGCTGCATCTCGGTGACGATGGCGAGTTTCCACTCCGGCACGTCCCAGAGCGGCTCGACGCCGAACACGGCCTTGCCCCAGTCGTCACCGGGCTCCACGTTCGTCACTGGTCCGTGGAAACCACGGGTATGGTCATAGGCGATCAGGCCATTCATCAGCGCTTCGCGGGCATAGGCCTGAAGGCGCGGGTCGAGCGTCGTGCGCACCGAAAGCCCGCCGCCGTAAAGCGTGTCGTCGCCATAAAGCGCCGCAAGTTCGCGCCGGACCTCTTCCACGAAATAACCCGACGAATAAAGACGCGTACCCCCCTCGCGCGGCACCACAACCAGCGGTTCCTTCTTGGCCGCGTCGCCATCCGCCTGCGTCACATAGCCTTCTTCGACCATGCGATCGATGACATAGTTGCGCCGGGCGATTGCCGCGTCGGGATGCCGGAACGGGTGGTAGTTGGCCGGTCCCTTGGGCAATGCCGCGAGATAGGCGATCTCCGGCAGGGTCAGCTCATAAAGAGCCTTGTCAAAATAGTTCTGCGCGGCGGCCGCGATGCCATAGGAATTGAAGCCGAAACCGATCTCGTTGAGGTAGAGTTCAAGGATCTTTTCCTTGCTGAAGGTCTGCTCGATCCTGAGCGCCAGGAGCGCCTCGCGAATTTTGCGGTCCCAGGTCTGCTCACGGCTCAGAAGGAAGTTCTTGGCCACCTGCTGGGTAATCGTCGAACCACCGGAAAGCGGACCCGAGTCGCCGGAAAGCCGCCCCTGCACATAATCGAGCGCGGCGCGGATGATGCCCTCGAACGACAGGCCGTTATGATGGAAGAAGTCTTTGTCTTCAGTGGCGACGAATGCATCGACCACGAGCGGTGGAATCGTCTCGATAGGCTGGAACAGCCTGCGTTCACGCGCGTATTCCGCGAGCAGATAGCCATCGGCGGCATAGACGCGTGTGGTGATTGGCGGCGCGTAGTCGCGCAACACCGTGTAGTCGGGCAGGTCCTGGGAAACCTGCCACAGATAATACCCGACCCCGGCCCCGATCACGAGGACCATGAACAGGCCGAAGCCGAAAAGCCATCCCAGAAGTCGAATCATTGCCCGATCACCCGCCTGCGGATACCCGCAGTACCGCCGCCGCGGCACCCCTGCCCGGTTCGCGCGGCAAAATTATGAAGGCGATAAATCATGTTCCGCCGCCATCGTCAAAATATTGCGCGATACCCCGCGCCACTGCTTCCGCGGTGCGGTCCCGCCACTCCGGCGAAGACAGATTGCGTGCATCGGCGTCATTGGAGACGAACCCAAGTTCCAGAAGAACGGAGGGCACGTCCGGTGCCTGTAGCACAAAGAAATTGGCCCGTCTGAGGGGAAAACGCCGCACGGGCACGCTGGCCTGCAACTGGTCCAGCACGGCCCGCGCCGCCAGAAACGCCTGTCGCCGCATCTCGCGCCGCATAAGATCGACGAGAATGTCGACCGCTGCTGCGTCGGGCGCTTCCGCAACCGCGCCCGCCAGCACCGCAGAGTGGTTTTCCCCATCCGCCAGCACCTTGTCGAGCACGTCCGTCGCCTGCTCGTCGCGGGTATAGATCGAGGCACCCCGGATCGCCGGGTCCTCGAATGCGTCGGCGTGAATGGAAAGAAAGAGGCTCGCCTTGTTTTCCCGCGCGATGTCGACCCGCTGATCGAGCCGCACGAACCGGTCGTCATCCCGGGTCAGGGCAACGTCGAATCGTCCGGAAGCAATGAGGATTTCCTGAAGCTTCTTGGCAAAGGCCAGCGTGATCGTCTTTTCGAAAATGCCGTTGCCCATCACCGCACCGCTATCGACCCCGCCATGTCCCGGGTCGATGAGAATGAGCGGACGGTGCCCGAGTTCGGATTCGGTCGTTCCGGGGGCGTTGGAATTGTCCGCCAGCTGCGGCTCGCCATTGTCACCCGCGGAGCTGGACTTGTCGGCCTCGGCCTTGGTCACGAAATCGGCCTCGCTCTGCGGCACCATATCGACGACCAGTCGCGCGGGCTGTCCGTCGATCGCCTTGAGCACGTAGGCCTGCTGCACCTGCATCGGCTGCCGGAGAATAAGAAGCGTCCGGACCCGGTCCGGCCCGACCTGCGCAATGGAAGCCTCGGCGATTGGCCCGATTTCGGGCACCTCCATTGGATCGGTCGCCGAGAGCACGCCCGCCCTAACATCGATCGCGATCGCGATCGGATCGAGCAGCGACACGAAGGCAAACTGGGTCGGCGCGCTGAGATCGACGATCAGGCGCGCCCGCTCGTGCGAGGCCGTGAGCCGCACCGCGTTGATGGTGAGATTTCCAACATCCGCCGCCGCCAGGTCACTTGCAGCGTTTGCGGCACTCTCCTGCGCAAGAACGCGACCGAAACCGCCAGCGGCAGTGGCCAAAAGCAGCATCGCCAGCACCAGAACCGCACGTACTGACTGCCGCATTTTCGCCCTGGGTAGGTCGGAGGTCTTAGCTCGAAAACTCGTCATGAACGGATTGGTTCACTCGTCAGATGCCGCGATTCGTTGGGTTTCCGCCCGTTCCATGGCTCTTAGCCCAGCCTGCTGTTATCGCCAAATCCACGACGACCATTGTGATGGGAAAACCCTGCCCAATTGCGCGATTGGTCAGTGAATGTGACTTTTTTATTGCCAAATCAGCGCCCCGCGAATAAGCAGGACAAGAGCCTTCTGGCCCGCAATTGCCGCCGCTCATTTCATGCGTCGCGCGGCATCTCCGCCACCCACCTGACATCGGCATGACGCCTGGAGGTGCTTGTAGACCGGCGGCTGCGTCACCATATTGGCTCGTTTGAGAATTTCGGCCGCAAGGCCGACATGCGCAGATGCGGACACGGTTCCGCCTGCGAACCGAACGAAAGCGGATAGATGGGCAAACCCACTGAAAGTCGAACGCGTCAGGCAATTAGCTGGCAGATCGCGTTGGCGGACTTTGGCGGGATCGTGAGTGTGGCCCGCAATTCTGTTTTCCCATCCCGTGCCCGGGCAGTTCTCGCCCATGGCACATTCACCCAAGAAACAACGGCCGCGCATGGCGCAACCCCGTTCAGGTCCATGAAGGACCGGGCAAGGTTTGGCGCGCGACGGCCTGGAGAAATGCTTTATGGCAACCAAACGCATGCTGGTGGATGCCACCCACCCGGAAGAAACCCGTATTGTCGTGACGAGCGGCAATCGGCTCGAGGAATTTGATTTCGAATCAGCCAGCCGCAGGCAGCTGCGCGGCAACATCTACCTGGCGAAAGTCACGCGGGTAGAGCCGTCGCTCCAGGCGGCGTTCGTTGATTATGGCGGCAATCGCCACGGCTTCCTCGCCTTTTCCGAAATCCATCCGGACTATTACCAGATACCGGTGGCGGACCGCGAAGCCCTGCTGGCCATGGAGGCCGAGGCCAACGAGCGTCTGCGCGAAGACAATCCCAATCGCAAATCCAAGCGCCGCCGTCCGCAGAACGAGGCCAAGGCCGAAGCTGCACCTGAAGTCGCTGACCAATCCGACGTCGAACCGGTTGAAGCAGAACCATCCGACGATGACGAACCCGATGTGATCGCGGCCGCCGACGGTCTCGACCTCGAAGAAGAAAGCGTCGAGGCCCCGGCTGGCGTCGAAGAGGGCGAAGGCGCGGACGCGCCGGCCGCCGATGCCGCCAAACGCACCACCCGCCGCTCGGCGCGTGGCCGGCGCGGCAAGGCGAAAAAGGCCGAGCCGGCAGCAAAACCTGCCGACGAAACCCACGCCGATGAGGAACATCACGACGAGGATGCGCCGGCAGAAGAAATCGACACGCTCGATTCAGGTTTCGACGATCTGGGTGGCGGCGAAGGCGAAGACCTCATTGACACGCGCCGTCGGCTCGTCCGCCGCTACAAGATCCAGGAAGTCATCAAGCGCCGGCAGGTCATGCTGGTGCAGGTGGTCAAGGAAGAGCGCGGCAACAAGGGCGCAGCGCTGACGACCTATCTGTCGCTCGCCGGCCGCTATTCCGTTCTGATGCCCAACACTGCTCGCGGTGGTGGCATTTCCCGCAAGATCACCAATTCGGTTGACCGCAAGCGGCTCAAGGAAATTGCCGGCGAACTCGACGTGCCGCAGGGCATGGGTGTCATTCTGCGCACGGCCGGCGCGGCGCGCACCAAGGCCGAAATCAAGCGCGATTTCGAATACCTCTCCCGGCTCTGGGAAAACGTGCGCACGCTGACCCTCGCCTCCACGGCCCCAAGCCTCGTCTATGCCGAGGGCAGCCTCATCAAGCGCGCCATTCGCGACCTTTATGACAAGGACATTGCCGAGGTTCTTGTCGCCGGTGACGGCGGCTATGCCGAAGCACGCGACTTCATGAAACTGATCATGCCGTCGCACGCCAAGAAGGTTAAGCAATATAGGGAACCGCAGCAGATCTTCTCGCGGTTCAATGTCGAGCAGCAGCTCGACTCGATGTTCTCGCCGCAGGTCACCCTGCCCTCCGGCGGCTACATCGTGATCAACCCGACAGAAGCGCTGGTTTCGATTGACGTGAACTCCGGCCGCGCTACGCGGGAGCACAATATCGAGGACACGGCCCTTCAGACCAATCTTGAGGCGGCCGACGAAGTCGCCCGCCAGCTACGCCTCCGCGACATGGCCGGTCTCATTGTTATCGACTTCATCGACATGACCGAGCGCCGTTCGATCCGCAATGTTGAAAAGCGCCTGAAGGATGCGCTCAAGCACGACCGTGCCCGCATTCAGGTTGGCCGTATCTCGCACTTTGGCCTGCTCGAAATGAGCCGTCAGCGCATGCGGTTCGGCGTGCTCGAGAGCTCGACGCATGTTTGCCCCATGTGTTCGGGCGCCGGCATTGTCCGGTCGGTCGAAAGCCTTGCGCTTATGGTCATGCGCGCGGTCGAGGACCAGGTCCACAACCGGCCCGGCGACAATATCAACGTGCGCGTACCGACCGACGTCGCGCTCTATCTCCTTAATGCCAAGCGGCATCTCCTGACCGGGCTCGAAGACCGGCTCGGACTCTCGATCACCGTCAGCGCTGACGCGACCCTGATGGGCTCGCACTACGCCATAGATCGCACCGGGCCTGCGACCGGCATCGCCGTTCCGAGTGCCGCGGTCGCCATGGACGCGCGGTCAATGCCCGAGACCGACGTCGAAGACGAAGCGGACGTGGAAGTCGAGGACGACGAGGAAGAAGAAAGCCAGGGCCGCTCGCGTAGCCGGCGCCGCCGTCGCGGACGCCGTCAGGATGGCCAGGCCGAAACCCGGCCCGACAACGTGGAATCGGCCTCCGAGCCCGACGAGTCGGATGACGACGAGACCGGAATGGCCGAAGCCGACGAGCGCGATGACGACGATCAGCCGCGCAAACGCCGCCGCCGCGGTCGCCGGGGTGGCCGCCGCAATCGCCGTGGTGGTGCCGATATCGAAGCAGGCGGTGCAGAGGAGTTCGATGAGACTGAGATCGCCGAAGGCCGTCCGGCCGACCTCACCGGCGCCGAGCAGCCCAAAATCGCCTCAAGCGACGAAATGGAAGAAGTAGAGGTCGCGGAAACCGTTGCCAAGCCGAAGTCGCGCCGCGGCCGAAGCCGCAAGGCCGACGCTGAGCCAGCTCCCGAAGCCGCAGCAGAGGTCCAATCCGCGCCCGAGCCTGCGCTGGCTTCCGCAGAAGCGGAAGAAGCGCCTGTCTCGCGCAAGAAAAAAGACCTGCCGCCCGAAGGCGAAATCATCGCGTCAAGCACCACCAATGGCGACGAAAAGCCCAAGCGCGGCGGTTGGTGGTCACGCAAATAGCTGAACAGTCCGTGCGCCCCGATCCCGGCCCCGGACCGTTCACAATGCTGATAGGTCACGTTGCGCACATCCGCAGCGAAGACTAGAATCGCAATCAAATCAGGGTGTCAGGCAGCGCGTTTGGGCGCGATGCACCTGTCGCGAAAGGGTTTCAAATGAACCGCACGTCCGTCATCGCCATGCTGGTGGTCGCCATTGTCGCTGGCCTGGGTGGCGCTTTTGCCTCGCAGTTCTTCGCCCAGAAGCCGCTCGCGGAAAGCGACATTCGCGGCATTGTGTCGACCATGATCTCCGATCACGACACCGCACAGGCGGACGCCCAGCAGACCATGACGGCCTCGCTCGACGAATCGGCGCTCAATCCGTTGATCGAGAAATACCTGATGGACAATCCCCGCGTGCTTCAGCGTGTGTCCGAGCGCCTGCAGGACGAACTGGCCACCGAAGAGCGCGAGAAGACGCGCGTCGCGCTCGCAGGAATGCATGACCAGCTCTACGACGACCCCGACCACGTCATCATCGGAAACCCGAATGGCGACGTCACGCTGATCGAGTTCTTCGACTATAACTGCGTCTATTGCCGCCAAAGCCTGCCCGACGTTGCCCGCCTGATGCAGGACGACCCGAACCTTCGGATCATTCTCAAGGAATTCCCGGTGCTATCCGCCGGGTCGCTTGAGGCTGCAAAGATCGCCATGGCCGTCAGCAAGACGAATGCCGACTACTGGACCTTCCACCAGACTCTTTATACCGGCCGCGGTCAGGTCGATGGCGACGTGGCGCTCCGGGCCGCCGAGGATCTGGGTCTCGACAAGGATTCGATCATGACGGTCGCAAATTCCCAGGCGACCCTCGACGCGATTCAGCGCAATTATTCCGCCGCCGACACACTCGGCATTTCCGGCACCCCCACATTCATCATCGGCGACGAACTGATCCCCGGTGCCCTCGGCTACGATGCGCTCAAACAGATGATCGACAATGTTCGCGCCTGCGGCAGCGCAGATTGCAGCAGCCAGGGTTGAGATGGCTACCCATTGCCTGTGGGCGGTGCGTGAATAGCGTTTGGCGTTTTTGCCGCGCTTGCTATAGTCCGCAGCCAATATGGGGCTGAACCGGCGAACACATCCGGACAGATTGAAACGGGCCGATCCGGCCTCCGCAAGCGGCACGGTTTGTTCGGCCTGTTGCGCGCCGGATGATCCTGTTGCTAGGTAATGCCTCACGGATTTGCACGAGAACGGCCCGTCAGGGGCGCACGGAGTACGGACATGACCAAAGCATCCGACATCGATCAGGATCTCATTCGGGCCATTGCCGAGCTCGTCAACGACGCCAACCTCGCCGAGATCGAAATCGAGAAGGATGACTTCCGCGTTCGTGTGACGCGGTCATTCTCCGTGCCAGCCGCCCAGCAGGTCTTCGCGGCGCCCGCGCCCGCAGTCGTTGCACAACCCGCCCAGAGCGTTGCGGAAAGTATCGTCAGCCCTCAGAAATCGCCGGCCGACGACCTGCTCTCAAATCCCGGCACCCTCACCTCGCCCATGGTTGGCACCGCCTACCTCGCACCAGAACCCGGCGCGACCGCGTTCGTGACCGTGGGCCAGCAGGTCAAGGAAGGCCAGACCGTCGTTATTGTCGAGGCGATGAAGACCATGAACCAGATCCCCGCTCACCGTTCGGGCAAGATCGCTTCCATTCTCGTCGAAGACGGGCAACCGGTTGAATATGGCGAACCGCTCGTCGTGATCGAGTAGCGGAGAAGCACCATGTTCTCCAAGGTTCTCATTGCCAATCGCGGCGAGATCGCCCTCCGGGTGCTGCGCGCCTGCAAGGAAATGGGCATCGAGACTGTCGCCGTCCATTCGACCGCCGATGCCGATGCCATGCATGTCCGGCTGGCGGATGAAAGCGTTTGCATCGGCCCCAATCCGGCGAGCGAATCGTACCTCAACATCCCCGCGCTCGTGACTGCCTGCGAAATCACCGGCGCTGACGCGGTTCACCCCGGCTATGGATTTCTGTCCGAAAACGCGCGATTCGCCCGCATTCTGGCGGAGCACAAGATCGCCTTCATCGGTCCTTCGGCGCACCATATCGAGATCATGGGCGACAAGATCGAGGCCAAGCGCACTGCGCTCGAACTCGGCATCCCCTGTGTGCCGGGCTCGGAGGGCGAAGTCGAAACGGTTGAAGACGCCAAGGCAATCGGCAAGGAATTCGGTTACCCGGTTCTGGTCAAGGCTGCTGCCGGCGGCGGCGGGCGCGGCATGAAAGTCGCCAGTTCAGAAGCGGAAATGGAAACCGCGTTCAAGACGGCGCGCAGCGAAGCCAAGGCGGCCTTTGGCGACGGTTCGGTCTATATCGAGAAATACCTGGTCAAGCCGCGCCACATTGAGGTGCAGGTTATCGGCGACGGCCAGGGAAATGCCGTCCACCTCGGCACGCGCGACTGCTCCTTGCAGCGTCGCCACCAGAAAGTCTGGGAAGAAGCCGTCGCCCCGACCGTGCCGATGGAGCAGCAGCAGGAAATCGGCGAGATCTGCGCCAGTGCCATGCGCAAGCTCAAATATTCCGGCGCCGGGACGATCGAGTTCCTTTACGAAGACGGCGCCTTCTATTTCATCGAGATGAACACGCGCCTGCAGGTCGAGCACCCGGTCTCCGAATTCGTGACCGATATCGACGTGGTCTACGAGCAGATCAGCGTTGCAGCCGGCAACAAGCTCAGCATCAAGCAGAGCGACGTCGAATTTGCCGGCCACGCCATCGAAGTGCGCATCAACGCCGAGGACCCGGTGACCTTCACCCCTTCGCCCGGCACGATCACCTTTTATCATCCGGCAGGTGGCGTTGGCGTCCGCATCGATTCGGCGGTCTATCAGGGCTACCGGATCCCGCCCTATTACGACAGCCTGATCGGCAAGCTCATCGCCCATGGCCGCACCCGCGAAGAGTGCCTGCAGCGGCTCAAGCGCGCCATTGACGAATTCGTGGTCGATGGGGTCAAGACGACCCTGCCGCTCTTTCAGCGCCTTATTCGCGAGCCGGACGTGATAGCCGGCAATTACGATATCCACTGGCTCGAGCAATATCTGGCACGCACCAAGCCCGTGTGATCGAGAAGGTCGAGGTTCCCGACCGATGGCCGCCAAAGCCAATTCGCCAACAGAACTCAGCGCCGACCTGATCCTTCGCGCCTACATGGCCGGCATTTTTCCAATGGCCGACGGCGCCGATGACCCGGACCTCTTCTGGGTCAGTCCCGAGCGGCGTGGCATCATTCCGCTCGACGGCCTGCACGTTTCGAAAAGCCTCAGGAAGGCCATTCGTGCGACGCCATTTGAGATCGTCGTTGACCGCGATTTTGACCAGACCATCGCCAACTGCGCCACGAAAGGCACCGAACGCGACACCACCTGGATCAACGCAACCATTCGCCGTCTCTATGGCGAACTCTTCGAGCGCGGCTTCTGCCACACGGTCGAAGTCTGGGATGGCGCCGAAATGGTTGGCGGCCTCTACGGCATCGCCCTCGGAGGCGCCTTCTTCGGGGAAAGCATGTTCCACACGCGCACCAACGCTTCGAAAATGGCGTTGGTCCACCTCGTCGACCGACTCAATGCCGGCGGCTTCCGCCTCCTCGACACCCAGTTTCTCACCGATCACCTAGCCTCCCTCGGTGCAATTGAAATCTCGAGGGCGGAATATGAACTTCGGCTGACCAACGCGCTGGAAGTTCGTGGCGATTTCCACGCCCTCGACCGCTGATCATGCAGCCCGGGCCCCTCGCCAAACCCTATCTTGTGGGCGCAAAAACATGACCCGGGCCGAACTGTTGGAACTCGCTAGTGAACTGCCCGAAATCTCGGTGATCACCGATCGAGACGCCACCGATATCCGTGTCGCCGGCAAGACCTTTGCCGCCTTTCCCTTTGGTGGGGGTGGCACCGTGATCTTTAAGCTGACGCTTGACCAGCAGGACATGTTGACCGCCAGCGAGCCCGCGATTTTTCGCCGCCTTGATCAATATCTGGGATCGAAGGGCTGGACGAAGGCCGACCTGGAGCGGCTCGACGCCACGACCGCACGCTCCGTTCTAAGACTTGCCTGGACCAACGCGGCGCCGAAGCGAACCGCCGCAAAGTACGGAATCGGTCCGAACGACTGAGGTCAGTGACAGGAAGTCAGGACTCGTGCCCTACCGTTGGTCCGGCGGCGGCACGTCCGAGCTTTGCTTGCAGTTGAGCAGCCACACGTCATAGACCGGGTGGTCGAGCGCGTTAAGTGCCGGACTGTCGGCAAACATCCACCCCGTGAATATCCGCGAAATCGTGCCCTTGAGCGAAACCTGGTCGATTTCGAGAAAGACCGACGTTCTCTGCGTTTCGGTCGCAGGACGCGTGTAACAAGCGCGTGGGGTGATCTGCAGCGAACCAAACTGCACCGTCTCGCCGACATAAACATCAAACGTTGTCAGCCGGCCGGTTATTTTGTCGAGCCCGTCGAGCTGGGCAACCGGATTGGCAAGCGTTTCGGCAGCGCTTGGGGACACCAGGGCCACAAGCGCTGCAAACCCGACCCCCAGCGCGAAACCGCGCGCTCCGACTTGCCGAAGAAGTCTGTTCATCTTGGTCCGGCTTCGCCTATTCGGGCGACCAGGCATCATAGTCGCCCGTCACCTTGTTCCGGTGCCCGCCCTTGAGCATGCTGCCCTCGGGACGATAGGCACCCGCGGTCCCGGTGAGGTTGGGCTGGTGCGGCTTTTCCCAGTATTTGGGCTGGTAGCGCTCTTCGGTCGGCAGCTGATCCGTGCGGTGGTGCATCCAGCCGTGCCAGCCTGGAGGAATGGCGGAAGCATCGGCTGGACCGTTGTAGATGACCCAGCGGCGGTCGCCCTTTTTGGCCTTGTAATACTGGTTGCCGGCATCGTCGGATCCGACGTATTGCCCGTGCAGAAACGTGTGCCAGCGCGTGCCGAGCGTTTCCTTGTGCCACCAGATGAAAAGTTCGGCCAAAAACTGTTTCATGTCCGCATCCTGAACTGATGAGCCGCACCATTTTGGACACGGCATTGAACGGGCGAGCACTAGCACGGCTTGGGGCCAAGGCAAACCCAAATACCCCAGAGGCCGCGTCCCGACATGCGTCTGCTTCGCGTGAGAATGCGGCCGAATGCTGGCCGCGTCTGATACTGGACTAGAAGCCCGATCCCAGGATGCGATCGACATCGTCCTGGATCGAATTGAGCTGGTCGAGCTGCTCGGTTTGGTATTGCCTGGCGGAGGCCAACTGCTTGCGCTTTGCCGATTCCTGGTCGAGCTGTTCCGCCATGCCGGCAACAACATAACGCTCGCCGACCAGCTTGAGGTTCTGCTCCGCCCGGAACACCCAGTTGATGTGTTCGTAAAGCACGTCGGGCGATATCGGCTTCACCACAACCGCCTGCGCGCCGAGGCGCATGGCCGCCTCGACCTGCCTTTGCTTGGCCACCGAAAACATCGCGATGATCGGGGTCAGGCAGAGTGGAAACATGCGTTCGTGCCGAATCAGTTTGAGAAGGCTGCGGCCGCCATAGGGTGGCGCATCCCAGTCCATCAGCAGAACCGATGGCGGATGCGTAAGCATCGCGGCAACTGCCGTGTCCATGTCCCCGAATATTCTGACGTTTCGGCAGCCAAACCCCGCCGCCATTCCGCGCAGAAGATGCTGCATCTGCCGGTTCGGCTCGATGACGACAATCGAATGACCCTGCATGGACCGCCGGCCAGGCCGGCCGCCCTCATGCTTTCCCGACTTCATATGTCTACTCCTGGCCTCCCCCATACCGGTCGGGTTTGGGGGAAAATGCCGCAGAGGCGTCCTGGGTCAAAATAATGCTCTTGACTCTGGTTCCCGTCTATTCGGGCCGGTTGCGGACGGGATTCGCACGTGCTTCCGCGTTTACGTTTTGGCTTTCCGGCACACACGAATTCTCGCCGATAAATTGGCGTTTTTTCTCCAATTTTCGCCCCGGTCGCTCCGCCCCATCACCGCTGATATGGGTGTCGAGGCCCGCTCCAAACCCGGCAATTTATGCCCTGCCCGGCACGAAATTTCTGGTTGCACGCCTGTGGGATTTCCCCGCAATACACACTATATTTAGACTTTCGCGGCATCCCTGACACAAGCTGTAGGAATTTGTGAGATTCGAACGCTTGACCGGAAAACTGAATCCGACTTACAAAAATCAGGTTGCGGAGAGGAACCCATTTCCCCTTTTCGCCACTCGCTTGCCGGTTGCCGCTCCTGCGGCAGGCGTACGGGGGCTCAGGGCATTGACGGGGTTAACCTTTTGCCGGTTTGAACGTGAGTTCGCATCGGCTCCGGAGGCGGCTGCGCTGCATCCGGAAGGATAGTCCGATCCTGCAACGACGGGACGAACCGGCAAAAAGACCGGGCGTCCAAAAAGGGAGCGCTGGCTCGGGCGGGCCGCGCATCATGGGCTGTCAAACACATTTGAGTTGGAGAAACTCAAACGTAACTCGCGGTATTTTTTCCGCGGCATTGGGGAACGAACGAATGAAAATCGAACGGCGCTTCACGCAATCGGGGCAATCCGCCTATGAAGGGATCGAGTTCCGCAAGGCGACCAGCGAAATTCGCAATCCGGACGGCTCGATCGTCTTCCGGCTGGAAAATATCGACGTGCCGTCGAGTTGGTCTCAGGTCGCCGCCGACATCATCGCCCAGAAATATTTCCGCAAGGCTGGCGTCGCCAAGGCCCTGAAAAAGATCGAGGAAAACGACGTTCCCTCGTGGCTCTGGCGTTCGGAACCCGACGAAAAGGCGCTCGCAAAACTCCCCGATTCTGAACGCCTCGGCTCCGAAACTGACAGCCGTCAGGTCTTCGACCGTCTGGCCGGCACCTGGACCTATTGGGGCTGGAAGGGCAAATACTTCTCCTCTGAAGACGATGCCCGCACCTTCTATGACGAACTGCGCTACATGCTCGCCACCCAGCGCGTCGCCCCCAATTCCCCGCAATGGTTCAATACCGGCCTGCATTGGGCCTATGGCATCGACGGCCCGAGCCAGGGTCACTTCTATGTCGACCCGTTCACCCATCGGCTCGTCCAGTCCAAATCGTCCTACGAGCATCCCCAGCCGCATGCCTGCTTCATCCAGTCGGTCAACGACGACCTGGTGAACGAAAACGGCATCATGGACCTCTGGGTCCGCGAGGCGCGCCTGTTCAAATACGGGTCAGGCACCGGCACCAATTTCTCGGCCCTGCGTGGCGCGGGCGAAAACCTCTCGGGCGGCGGCCGCTCGTCCGGCCTCATGTCGTTCCTCAAGATCGGCGACCGGGCAGCGGGCGCCATCAAGTCGGGCGGCACCACCCGCCGCGCCGCCAAGATGGTTGTGGTCGATATCGATCACCCCGATATCGAGGAATATATCAACTGGAAGGTCAAGGAAGAGCAGAAGGTCGCCGCCCTTGTCACCGGCTCGAAGATCGCCTCCAGGCACCTCAAGCTGATCATGAAGGCCTGCGTGAACTGCGAAGGCTCCGATGGCACCTGCTTTGACCCCAACAAGAACCCCGCCCTCAAGCGCGAGGTCAAGGCGGCCAAGAAGGCGATGGTGCCGGAGAACTACATCCAGCGCGTCATCCAGTTCGCCCGCCAGGGCTACAAGGACCTCGAATTCCCCGTCTTCAACACCGACTGGGATTCCGAGGCCTATCTGACCGTTGCCGGCCAGAATTCAAACAATTCCATCCGCGTCACCGACGAATTCCTCCGCGCCGTCGAGCGCGACGGCGACTGGAACCTGACCGGGCGCATTCGCGGCAACGTCACCAAGACCCTCAAGGCCCGCGAACTCTGGGAACAGATCGGCTATGCCGCCTGGGCCAGCGCCGATCCCGGCATCCAGTATCACACCACCATCAACGACTGGCACACCTGCCCCGAAGCAGGGCAGATCAACGCCTCCAATCCGTGCTCGGAATATATGTTCCTCGACGACACGGCCTGTAATCTCGCCTCGATCAACCTTCTGCCCTACCGCAACCAGGACAGCACCTTTAATACCGGCGATTTCGAACACACGGTCCGCCTCTGGACCCTCGTTCTTGAAATCTCGGTGATGATGGCCCAGTTCCCCTCGAAGGCCATCGCCGAGCGCTCGTTCGAATACCGCACCCTCGGTCTCGGCTTCGCCAATATCGGCGGCCTCCTGATGACCTCGGGCATTCCCTACGACAGCGACGAGGGGCGCGCCATTGCCGGCGCCATCACCGCCATTCTGACCGGCGTCTGCTATGCGACCTCGGCGGAAATGGCCAAAGAACTCGGCGCCTTCAAGGACTACAAGCGCAACGCCAAGCACATGCTGCGCGTCATCCGCAATCACCGCAACGCCGCCCACGGCAACGAAACCGGCTATGAGGGCCTCGACATCAACCCGGTGCCCCTGCACCACGCCGATTGCCCCGACCAGAATCTCGTGACCCGCGCCATGAAGGCCTGGGACGATGCGCTGGCCCTTGGCGAAAAGCACGGCTACCGCAATGCCCAGGTCTCGGTCATCGCCCCCACGGGCACGATCGGCCTCGTCATGGATTGCGACACGACCGGCATCGAGCCCGATTTCGCCCTCGTCAAAATGAAAAAGCTCGCCGGTGGCGGCTATTTCAAGATCATCAACCGCGCCGTGCCCCCGGCCCTCAGGACGCTCGGATATTCCGAGGACCAGATCGCCGAAATCGAGGCCTATGCCGTCGGCCACGGCAATCTCAACCAGGCGCCGGCCGTCAACCCGGCTTCCCTCAAAACCAGGGGCTTCACCGACGAGAAGATCGCGGCGGTCAACAAGGCCCTCGCCTCGGCCTTCGACATCAAGTTCGCCTTCAACAAGTGGACGCTCGGCGAGGATTTCTGCAAGACCGCCCTCAAGCTCACCGACGAGCAGCTCAACGATTTCAACTTCGACCTGCTCGCCGCGCTCGGCTATTCGAAGAAGGATATCGACGCCGCCAACGTCCACGTCTGCGGCTCGATGACCCTCGAGGGCGCGCCGCACCTCAAATCCGGCGACCTGCCGGTTTTCGATTGCGCCTCGCCAACCGGCAAGACCGGCAAGCGCTATCTGTCGGTCGAAAGCCACATCCGCATGATGGCGGCAGCCCAGCCCTTCATTTCCGGGGCCATTTCCAAGACCATCAACATGCCCAATTCGGCGACGGTCAAGGAGTGCAAGGACGCCTACATGCTGAGCTGGAAGCTGGCGCTCAAGGCCAACGCGCTTTACCGCGACGGCTCCAAGCTCAGCCAGCCGCTCAACGCCGCCCTCCTCAACGACGAGGATGACGACGAGGATATGGACGATATCGCCGCCAAGCCGCTCGCCGAGCGCGCCCAGGTCATCACCGAACGCATTGTCGAGCGCATCATCGCCCGCGAACGCGAAAAGATGCCCCAGCGCCGCAAGGGCTATACCCAGAAGGCAACCGTGGGTGGCCACAAGGTCTACCTCAGAACCGGCGAATATGACGATGGCCGCCTCGGCGAGATCTTCATCGATATGCACAAGGAAGGCGCCGCCTTCCGCGCCATGATGAACAATTTCGCCATCGCCATCTCGCTTGGCCTGCAATATGGCGTGCCGCTCGAGGAATTCGTCGAGGCCTTCATCTTCACCCGCTTCGAACCGGCGGGCCTGGTCAGCGGCAACGATTCGATCAAGAACGCGACCTCGATCCTCGACTATGTGTTCCGCGAACTGGCCGTCTCCTATCTCGATCGCTACGACCTCGCCCACGTCAATCCCGACACGGGCAACACCGCCCTCGGCAAAGGCGTCAGCGAAGACAAGGGTCCGGCCTCGGGCCAGGGCATGCCGGCAACGCAGTTCGTCTCCAAAGGTCTGACGCGGGGCCGGGTGAAAGACCAGTCGCTCATGCTCGTGCCCAACCCGGTCGAACCGAGCACAAGCAGTTCGCCGGTCAAGGCCATGCAGACCTCGGTCTCAACCGCGCTCAAGGCCGCAACGGCGCTGAAGCAGGATTACCAGGCAGAACCCGGCCGGATCGCCGAAACACTTCTGACCCCCGAGGTCGAACAGGCGGCCACCCAGCCCGCCCAGCGCAGCCAGACCTCCCTCCGCGCCGAAGCGCAGATGAAGGGCTATGTCGGCGAGGCCTGCCCCGAATGCCAGAACTTCACGCTTGTGCGAAATGGCACGTGTTTGAAGTGCGACACGTGTGGGGCCACGACGGGGTGTTCGTGAGGGCGGCGCTTACCCTCAGACTAGGAATCTGATGCTCGACCACTATTGACGTAAATTTTGGACCCCGGTGCGGAAACGTGCCGGGACAGTCTCGCGAATGATTCGCTATTCGCGAGCCGGAGACGGCAGAAACTCAACGGAAAACCGTGGACAACGTGTGAAAAACGCCAAAAATCCACAACAAATACGATTTCGTACTTGAAGTGGCAAAAATACCATATATTGTGGAGATGAGCAAGACGCAAAGCAGATATAGTAGGCCAAGTGTTTGTGCCAGATTCCCAGCGCCAAAGTCAAGTACCTCTGTGGAAAACTGACATTCAGATTACTGGACTCAGAGTTCGGGATCAGCAACAAAAAGGGTGACACGGTTTGCTGACCGTATCACCCAAGAACAGCCGAGGCGGACTCGCCGCCCTTGAGGCCATCGTGCTCTTTCACAAGCGTGGTCATGCTGTTCTCAAGATCAACGAAAGTCAAGCACAGGCATGTGCTGCGACGAAGTGATGCGAGAGAAAGGAAGTATGGACCATGGACCGATACATCGTAAATCGGAATGCCCAGCCAACAGGCGAGCACGAGGTCCACAATCTTGATGCAAATTGCAGAAGACTGCCGGACCGAGAAAATCGCCGGGACCTAGGCGAGTTTTCCAATTGCCACCAAGCAGTGGTGGCAGCACGCCAATACTACTCAGACGTAGATGGCTGCTATTACTGCTGCCCAAATTGTCACACGCGATAAAAACCCAAGTGCATGCGGGCGGAACAATTCCGCCCGCAACCCTAAACGGCAAAGGAAAACTACCATGACCAAGGAACGAAAGACGTTCGATATTGGACGTGACTCAGAGTCCGGCAAATTCATCCCCGTCAAGGAAGCGGAGCGTCGCCCGGCGACCACAACCGTCGAACGGGTTCCTAAGCCCGGGCGCGGCGACACCAAGGGCGAACCCCGCCGAAAAAAATGAGCCTACAACGAACGCCACACTAGTGGCGTTCGTCATTCCGGCGCAGGCCGGAATCCATTGAACCCGTCTGCGCACACAAATGACGATTTGCGTGCGCAATGCGAACAGCAATGCGCTTCACAAGTCGCAAGGTATAATGGACCCCGCCCTTCGCCGGGGTGACGAACCATCGTGGTAGGGCCGTCGCTAGGGTTGACGGCGAGTCGTGAGAGGGCCTTCGCCGGAGTGACGAGCAATCGGGACAGCGCCTTCACCGGGGTGACGCGGAATGGTGGGGAGTTTGTCCGGGGTGACGACTGAACATGGAAGCTATCGAGGTAGTCGCGAGCGGCGTGCGAGTGCCTTCGTCACAGCGCCAAAATCCCTCCCCGCGTCACCATCGGGCCAGCCGTAGCCGCAAGACAGACTTGACCTGAGGACCTATTGCCGCTCCCCTCGTGGCATGAGCGGGTGGGTCTACATCATGGCATCGCGACGGCACGGAACGCTTTACATCGGCGTGACCAACAATCTCGTCCGCCGCGTGCACGAGCACCGCGAGGGCATGGTCGAGGGGTTCACCAAGCGCTACGGCGTCAAGCTGCTCGTTCAATTCGAGGAACACCCGACCATGCCCGCCGCGATCCAGAGAGAGAAGCAGCTCAAGGAGTGGAACCGCGCCTGGAAAATCCGGCTGATCGAAGAACAGAACCCAGACTGGCGCGATCTATGGGACGATATCTCAACACCGTGACCTCCCACCTCGTCATTCCGGCGAAGGCCGGAATCCATTTAACAGGTCTACGCGCACGGACGACTGTTGGAACGCACTGCACCAGCCACGACGCACCGCACAAATCGCAAGGCATAATGGACCCCGGCCTTCGCCGGGGTGACGCGCCATGGTGGGGAGCTTCGCCGGGGTCACGCCTGAGCGTGCAGGCTCTCGAGGTAGTCACAACCGCACGTGTGAAAACCTTCGTCGCAACGGAAAAAACCCTTCCCCACGTCACCCTCGGGCCAGCCGCCTGCCCCAGCCCAACCCGCTCCCCTCCGGTGCGGCCGTTTTGCCGTGCCTCAAGGCCAATTCCCGTTTGCTAGCGGTTGTTGTCGACCGCAAATCGTGAAAACCTCGCCGCTCCAGATCGAATTATCGGGCGCACAAAATGAAACCGGCCACGACCAAGCATCGCATCTACACCATGGCATTCGGCGGGGTTTATCCCGCCTATGTCGCCAAGGCCGAGCGCAAGGGCCGCAACAGGGCTGAGGTCGACGAGATCATCCGCTGGCTCACCGGTTTCAGCCAGGCCGAGCTTGAGGCGCACATTGCCGACCGCACCGACTTCGAGACCTTTTTCGCCGTCGCGCCACGCCTCAATCCGGCCCGTTCCGAAATCCGGGGCACCATCTGCGGCGTCCGGATCGAAGAGATCGAGGAAG
Source organism: Hyphomicrobiaceae bacterium (assembly GCA_020638095.1). Lineage (GTDB taxonomy): Bacteria > Pseudomonadota > Alphaproteobacteria > Rhizobiales > Devosiaceae > JACKJF01. The sequence continues at coordinate 462,242 of JACKJF010000004.1, forward strand.
AGACCATGCGAGAAATCCGCTATCTCGACAAACTCATCGACGAACTGGCCAAGGGCCGGCCGATGGAAAAGATTCTCCGCAAGGAACCGGCCTGATCAAATGGCCTCCGTCGCCGCCTTCCTCGACGCGCTCGATCACCCGCGCAAGCCCGAGATCCTCGCGCTTTGCCAAATGATCCGCGCGGCCGCGCCGGACCTGACCGAGCAAGTCAAATGGAACGCACCGAGTTTTTGCGCCAACGGCGACGATCGCATTACCCTCCGCATCAATCCGCCGAAGGTGCTGCAGGTCGTCTTTCATCGCGGTGCGGCAAAGAAAGACCTGAACGGATTCAGCTTCACGGACCCCACGGGCTTCCTCAAATTCGCCGCGCCTGACCGCGCGATCCTGGCGATCGACAATGCCGACGACCTTGAGACCAAGCGCGATGCCGTGGCGACGCTCGTCCCGCTCTGGATCGAAGCGGCGGGCTAGCGCCTCAGCATCAGCCAGCCGAGCGCCGCGGCCCAGACGAGGGTCAAAAGCGACGCGAGGAAGATCAACGGGCTGAGGGCATTCAGAACCAGCGGTCCGAACACGGCGAGAATTCCGGCGCCGCCGCCCGCAATGCCAAGCCAGGCATAGGCTGCGCGGAAATGCGGCCCCCGCATGCCGAGCCCCGCCGCCAGCATGCCAACCGAAAGGGTCAGCGTGTTGGCCACGAACACATAGAGCGAGTCGGCGATCGTCGCCGGATAGATGGCGGCGGTGCTCGCGGTAACCGGATCGGCATCACCGGCCAGCGTGATCAGCGCCGCATAGTTCGGCCAGGTGATGGCGAGATCGAGCACCGCAAAAAGCGCTGTCGCGCCCGCCGCGATGGTTGCCAGCGTCGGCCGGTGCGGCCTGATCAGACGATGAAGCGCCGCCGCGAAGAGGAGGAAAAGCAAATCGGTCGCAACCGAGAGCCAGAGAATGGCCCACCATTGGGCGTCGTGTCCGCCAATCGCTGCAAGCCACGCGGCGGCCCCCCTCGGGCGGACACCAATCGGAATGTAGAGCGCAATGATTGCGACATAGCCGAGCCCGATCGCGATGCCGCTCGCTCCGCCAAGCCGCATCAGGCTCCCGCCACCTTCGGCCGCCATTTTCCGCGCCATGTTCTCCCCCACCCCGGTATCGGCACCATGCTAGCGCCGCCGGCGGCGGAAATCACATCACGAATTGAAAGGCATCAATCGATCGCCGGCTCACCCGAAAGCCCGCAATAGCCGTGTTGCGGGTCGTCCGCGCTGTCGCCGCCATGCGAAAACCTGAGGTGGAACGAACGCCAGGCCATGCATTCACCGGCCACGCAAAGATAGGCCGCATCGTTGTGGCTGACACCGCCAGTGATCGTGTTGTGCAGCCGGTTGTTGCCCTCGACGCGCACATGCGGACACCATTTTTTGCGCGCTTCTGTTTCGCTGATCAGCATCGTTTGCCCCCGGCCCCTATCCACTCGAGAGATTAACGCGCCATGGTTGAAATTGACTGAACGCCGATCAGTCCTGCTTGCGTGCTTTCGCCCGCCGTCTGGCCCGGAGGAAGGTTTCGATCCGCGTCACCGCCCGCGTCACCGGCCCGCGCAGAAGATTGAGATCGACGGCAAGAAACAAAAGTCCGAGCGGCAGCATCCAGATGCCGAGCACGGGCAGGAAGCTGAAAATGCCGCCAATCACCAGAAGAATGCCCAAAGGCACCCGGATCAGGCGCGCCGCCGGCTGCCTGAGAAATTTCAGCGTCCGCGCCAGCCAATCGGGAATGGCGCGTTCGATCCGGTCGAACTGGCGCTCAAGCCGCCGATTGATCTTCTCGTCGCGCTGCGGGTTCTGGGTCACGGGCCCAAGTCCTTGTGGCACTCAGGCCCTGTCTATTGAAGTTCGCCGGGAATGGAAACGCTTTTGCCCGGCGCCTCGCAGAAACGCGTCTTGCCATGGCTGGGGTGCGTTGTATTATCGTTCATTCACCTTCCCGGCCGCATCGCCCCTGCCATCTATGCACGGCGTGTTTGCGCGTCACCTTCACGAAACAGGATCGGAGACGGACATGCAGTACCGCCGTTTGGGCAAGGCTGGCCTCAAGGTCAGCGAATTTTCTTTTGGGGCCTGGGTTACGTTCGGCAAGCAGGTCGACGTCGACGCCGCGGCGAAGCTCATTGGCACCGCCTATGACAAGGGCGTCAATTTTTTCGACAATGCCGAAGGCTACGAATCGGGCATGGCCGAACAGGTCATGGGCGACGCGATCAAAAAGCTCGGCCTCAGGCGCGACACCTACGCCGTTTCCACCAAGGTTTTCTGGGGCGGCCCCGGTCCGCTCAACCGCGGCCTCAACCGCAAGCATATCTTCGATGCCTGCCACGCTGGCATGAAGCGGCTCGGCGTCGACTATCTCGACCTCTATTTCTGCCACCGGCCCGATCTCGATACGCCGATCGAGGAAACCGTGCGGGCCATGAGCGACCTCGTCGCCCATGGCAAGGTCATGTATTGGGGCACATCCGAATGGACAGCGCAGCAACTGACCGAGGCCTATTCCGTTGCCCGGCAATACAATCTCGCCCCACCGACCATGGAGCAGCCGCAATACAACCTCTTTGAGCGGCAGAAGGTCGAATCCGATTACGTTCCGCTCTATGACCTTATGGGGCTCGGCACGACAATCTGGTCACCGCTTGCCTCCGGCCTGCTGACCGGCAAGTACAATGACGGCATTCCCGCCGACAGCCGCTACAACCTGCCCGGCTACGAGTGGCTGAAAGACGGCTGGGGCACCGAGCGCATCCAGCAGCGGATCGAAAAGGTCCGGAAACTCGCCACCCTCGCCAGCGAGATTGGCATGCCGATCCACCACCTCGCTCTTCTGTGGTGCATTGCCAATCCGCGCGTCAGCACCGTCATTCTCGGTGCATCGCGGCACGAACAACTGGTCGACAATCTCGGCGCCCTCGGCGTGCGGGACCGGATGACCCCCGAAGTGCTCGCGCAAATCGAACAGATTGCCGACAATCGTCCCAAACCGCCCCAGCGCTACGACGATTGATCGATTGCGCCCGATCAATCCTGCCGCAATCTTGCCGCGCTAGTCTGCCAGTCGAACCGAGTTGGGCTCGCAGTCAGGTTGGCGGCATGAGGGGACTGGTGCATGCGCACCGTTTGGCGGCTTTGGCCACCGCAGCTTTGCTGCTGGCGGGGTGCTCGGGGATTCCGGGCGTTCCGGGCACGCGCTTCACCTCAATCGTTCCCGTCGATCCCTTCTCGTCCGCCCTCAATGACGACACCGCCGGGTCGTCCCGCTATTCGGGTTCCGAAAAGGAATGCCTGATGCGCGCCATGTACTTCGAGTCGAATCGCTCGAGCGAAGAAGGCATGTTCGCGGTCGGCACGGTGGTCATGAACCGCGTGGCCGACCCGCGTTTCCCCGACACGATTTGCGGCGTTGTCGGGCAACCGCACCAATTTGCGCCGGGAATTCTCTCGAGCGCAATGACCGAAGAATCATCGAAGGCGCTGGCAAGCCGCGTCGCCGACCGCATTCTTGGCGGCGCCCGCCACCCGGGCGTGCGCACTGCCAAGTATTTCCATCAGGCCGGATTGCGGTTCCCCTACGGCAACATGCACTACGTGCTCGAAGCCGGCGGGAATGAATTCTACATCAAGACCTGACCAGCAGATCAGGCCGCGTCGGAATCCGGCTTGTTCTCGTCGTCGCTGTCGGCGTCACGCACGACCTCGAGCTTCACTTTGGCCAGAACGCCGGCCAACGCGCCTGGAATGGCGAGCCACGGAGCGCCAAGAACGAACACGCCACCGATAACCGCACCTGCCGTGAGCGGAACTTCCAGCACAACATCGTCGTTAGCCGAACGCACGCGCAGCTTGCGCACATTGCCTTCCGAAATCAGGCGTGTAACCTCGTCAACGAGGTGCCGGCCCGCGATTTCGACTTCTTCGGTAAATGACTTCCAATGGTCGCGATTCTTGTGTTCGCCGCCATCTTTGCCAAATTCGTTCTGATCGGACATCTTCAGTCTCCCTGTTGCGGCCGGTCGGAAAACCCGAAACGGCCCCTTCGCTCCATCAAGTGGGGACAAGACAAATGCGATACAAGACCGGCGACCTGATCAATTATTTTGCCCGGGGATTCGCCATAGCGGGCATTGGCTTTATCTCCATATTTTCGCTCGATGTTTTCACCGAATACCCGTTCGGTCCCGAAGTGTTTCTCGCCTGGTTCATGCACATGATCCCAAGCTTCATTCTCATGGTGGCCCTTTGGGTTGCCTGGGGCTCGCCGCTCTGGGGCGGATTGGGATTCGTCGTGCTCGGCCTGCTGCCAGGCACGCTCCTGTCGCAGAACGAAGACTGGGTCAACTTTCTGCTCGGCGCACCTTTTCTGGTGTGCGGCGCTCTCTTCATCAGCGTCTACGTCATCGAGCGGTTCAACGCGCCACAATGATCCGCTCTGCCGCTCGGGTCAGACCGGTATAGAGCCAGCGCGCCGCGTCGTCGCGAAAGACAAAACTCTCGTCAAAGAGAAAGACACTGTCCCATTGCGAGCCCTGCGATTTGTGCACCGTCAGGCAATAGCCATAGGTGAATTCGTCCAGGCCTCGCCGTTCGGCCCAGCTAAGGCTTTCCTCTTCGCCCGAAAAGAAGGCCTTGTGCGTCAGAATGTCTGCGGGACGCGCCGTCTCTTCGGAAAGGACTTCCATTTCGATCCGGCCCTTGGTCTTTTTCTTGACGTGGCTGACGAGCCAGATCTGGCCGTTGAGCAGCCGCTTGGCCGGATTGTTGCGAAGGCACACCAGCTTCTCGCCGATTTCCGGCAGAGCCTTTGTATAGCCCTTGAGCTCACGGAGCCTGTCATTGTAGGTCACGCGCGTTCGGTTGCGGCCCACCAGAACCTGGTCGGCGTCAAGCACCTCGGTCTGGTCGACTTCCTTGCGGCCAATAACCTTGCTCTCACCATATTGGCCATAATCCAGCCTCCCGCCCTCGCGCACCGTCCGGCTCATCGCGATAATGGGATTGTCGGCCGCCTGCCGATGAATTTCAGTCAGCATGATGTCGGGATCCTGATCGGTGAAGTAGCCCGCACCCTGGACCGGCGGAAGCTGGAACGGATCCCCGAGCACCAGAACCTTGGTTCCGAAGGACAGGAGATCCTTGCCCAGCGGCTCATCGACCATCGAGACTTCATCGATGACGATCAGGTCAGCATCCGCTGCGGGAGATTCCGGATCGAGCGCGAATTTCGGCACGCCCTCCGCGTCCGAAACGAGAGTGTAGATCAGGGAATGGATCGTACCGGCGCCCTTGCAGCCGCGCCGCCGCATCACCGAGGCCGCCTTGCCGGTAAACGCAGCATACCGGACCGATTCAAGATCGCCCGCCAGATGCCGCGCCAGCGTCGACTTGCCAGTCCCAGCCCAGCCGAAAAGCCGGAAAACCTGAGGCCCGTTCCTGTCATTCAGCCACGCGGACACGGCCCTTAGCGCTGCGTCCTGTTGGCCCGTCCATTGAACCATGATCTCTGGCGTTCGCCCGCCATCTCCTGTTAATCTCACCCCTTATGGCACGAAGGAGGCCAAATGCCATGCCCGCATTTCCCCTGAAATCCCGCTCGGCAGCGATCGTCTGGGCCATGTTTGTTGTGGCAGGGTCTTCCAGTGGCGCCCTCGCCCAGTTTGAAAACGCCGACCGGCAGGTTCAGGACGTTTTTGCCATTGCCTACAAGGACATATGCACGAGCCTCGACCCTTCCGACATGCTCGATCCAACCCCGGAGATCTATGACTTCACCTTCAGCTACGACTTCGAACCGGACGTGAAGCGGCCGTACCGTCTCTATCGCTTCCACTGTTTCAACGGCGCCTACAACGCCATTCACGTCTACTACGGCGCGGACCAGTACGAAGAAGTTCATCAGGTCTTCTTCGCCGTGCCGAGTTTCGACGTGAAGTACGAAAACGACGATGACGAGAGCAAGAACTACAAGGTCACGGTCAATGGCTTCACCGCGTACGATCAGCTGGTCAATTCCGAAGTCGACCCGGCAACCCAGTCAATCCATGAATATTCGAAGTGGCGCGGCCTCGGCGACGCGTCGTCGGAGGGCCTCTGGGTCTTCGAACAGGGCAGGTTCGTCCTGAAATACTACGACATCGACCCATCCTATGACGGCGAATTCATACTTCACCGCATCTACGGCGAAGGCCAGCCGACAGCACGGCAATAGGGGATCAGAGTGGCTGAAAACAAGACCAAGCCAACCGCTCAAAGCGTCGACGACCACATTGCCGCGATCGACCCCAAATTGCAGGCGGACGCACGCGAATTGCGCGCCCTCTGCGAATCGGTCGCCGGCGAACCGGCAAAAATGTGGGGACCGTCGATCATCGGTGCAGGCCAATATCACTACAAATATGAGTCCGGCCGCGAGGGCGACATGCCCGAAGTCGGCTTTGCGGCGCGATCCGGCAAATTTGCCCTCTACATTATGGGTGAGATAGCCGACCGCCAGGACTTTCTGGACCGGCTCGGAAAGCATTCGAGCGGCAAGGGCTGCCTCTACGTCAAGCGGCTCGACGATATCGACCGGACAGTCCTGCGCCAGCTGATGATGAAATGCATTGCCGCACTTCGCGCCAAATACGGCGGCGAAAAATAAGAGCCGCAGTTTCCCTTGGGGAAAATCTGCGGCTCCTAGGAGGCGGCCATCTGTTGAGGCGTTTGGGGGACTTGGCCGCCTTTTCACTCACTCATGCATGGGACGAATGCTTCGGTGAGGACGCCTTTGATATGGATCGCGATTGTGTCCAAAAAAGACACTCTCACCAAAGTGTGATAAACATGAACTATCGTTCAGATTGAGGTATTTGGCGCGGACTGGCAAACGCCCCCGATGCGTCGCGGCGATGCCCGAGTTTCACTACCGAACGTCCAGGAATTGCGAGTGGCGCACGATCCCCGAAGGCGCCCGAGGAGACCCAGATGCCCACTTTGACCCCGAGCCTGCGCGAGACGAGGCCGTTCACAGACGCGTCCGAGGCGTGGGCCTATGTCGATGAGCTTTATCGGGAGCACACCGGATTCATTCTCAACCACTTCCGCCAGCTTGCCGACGGCAACCTGCCCGAAGGACGAATTCGCGCCTTCTATCCGCAGGTCGAAGTCCGCTCGCGCAGTTTTCAGAAAGCCGTCTCGCCCGTGCCCTATGGATTTCTCCATTCGCCGGGCATCTATCGCACCACCCTCACCGCGCCGAAGCTTTTCAAGCACTATCTTACCCACCAGTTCGAACTGATCCTGACCAATCACGGTGGCGAGATCTTTGTCGGTCCGAGCGAGACGCCCATTCCGCTCCACTTTGCCGCCGACCCAACGGAACCGGTGGACGGCGTCGCCCTGCGCGCGGTCGATATTCCCTTGCGCGACATATTTGACGCGCCGGACCTGGCCGATACCGACGACGAAATCTCGAACGGCACCTACATCCCGCCGACCGGTGGACCCTATCCCCTCGCCGCGTTCACGGCCCCGCGCGTCGACTACTCGCTGCACCGCCTCAACCACTACACTGCGACCGATTCCGAGCATTTCCAGAATTTCGTGATCTTCACCAACTACCAGTTCTATGTCGATGAATTCTGCCGCCTCGCGCATTCGTTCATGGAGGATGGCCACGCCGACTACGATTCCTTTGTTGAACCCGGCAATTTCATCACGACAAATCAGCGGCTTGGCGGCGGCACGACGGGAACGGCCCGCGAGCGTATGCCACAGATGCCGGCCTATCACCTCAAATCGCCCCGCAATCGGGGCATCACCATGGTCAATATCGGCGTCGGCCCCTCCAACGCCAAGACGGCGACCGATCATGTCGCGGTTCTCCGCCCGCATGCCTGGCTGATGCTTGGCCATTGCGCCGGGCTCCGGAACTCACAAGCGCTCGGCGACTATGTGCTTGGCCACGCCTATGTCCGTGAAGATCACGTTCTGGATGCGGACGTGCCGCTCTCCGTCCCCATTCCGGCACTGGCAGAAGTTCAGGTCGCGCTCGAACAGGCCGTCAGCGACGTGACCGGCCTGCCGCGTCCCGATATCAAGAAAATCGTCCGAACCGGCACTGTTGCGAGCTTCGACAATCGCAACTGGGAACTTCGCGACCAGAAGGAAATCGTCCGCCGCCTGTCACAGTCCCGCGCCATCGCACTCGACATGGAAAGCGCCACGATCGCAGCCAATGGCTTCCGCTTCCGCGTCCCCTACGGCACCCTGCTTTGCGTGTCCGACAAGCCGCTGCATGGTGAGCTTAAGCTTCCCGGCATGGCCTCGGAATTCTACAGTACCCGGGTCAACCAGCACTTCCTGGTTGGCCTCAGAGCCATGGAAATCCTCCGCGAACAGCCGACGGAACGCATCCATTCCCGCAAACTGCGGTCATTCGCCGAAACGGCCTTCCAGTAGACGCCGCGTTTTATCCCGCCGCCGCCTCGAGCGCGATGGCCTCTGTCACCGCGATCGACGCCATGTTGACGATGCCGCGACTGGTGACTGACGGCGCAAGAATGTGGCCCGGCTTTCTGAGGCCCATCAGAATCGGCCCGACCGAGAGCGCGTCGGTCATTTCCTTGATCAGCGTCGACGCAAGGTTGGCGCTTTCAAGGTTCGGGAAAACGAGAAGGTTGGCTTCACCCTTGAGCACCGTGTCCGGAATATAGCGTACGCGAAGCGCTTCATTCAGCGCCACGTCGCCCTGCATTTCGCCTTCGACGATCATATCCGGGGCTGCCTTCTTCAAAAGCGAGTAGGCCTGCTGCATCTTGTGCGACGTCACGCCAGGGCGCGACCCGAAATTCGAATAGCTCAGTAGCGCCGTTTTCGCCTCGATATTGAACAGGCGCAGGTGTTCGCGCGCCTGCAAGGCGATTGACACGATTTCTTCCGGCGTCGGGTCGAAGTTGACGTAGGTGTCGGTCAGGAAGAACACGCCGCGATTGTTGATCAGCATCGAGAGGCCGGAAACGTTCGACACGCCTTTCTTGAGTCCGATGATCGATTTGAGATCGCGCACGTGTTTGATGTACTGGCGTTCGAGCCCGCAGATGACCGCGTCCGCATCGCCGCGATGCACCGCCAGCGCCCCGATGACCGTGTTGTTGGTGCGAACGAGCGTGCGCGCCGTATCTGGGGTCACGCCCGATCGCCCGACAAGCGCATGAAACGTCGCAACGTAGTCGCGGTAGCGCGGATCGTCTTCCGGGTTCACGATTTCAAAATCGCGGCCCGGCTTGATTCCGAGGCCGAACTTCTCGATCCGGTGTTCGATCACCGCCGGCCGGCCAATGAGAATCGGCGCTGCGATCCGGTCTTCGAGCAGCACCTGCGCGGCCCGGAGCACCCGCTCGTCCTCGCCGTCACAGAAGGCCACCCGCTTGCTCGCCCCCTGTGCCTTCGAGATGATCGGCTTCATCACCATGCCCGAACGGAACACGAAGCGGTTGAGCCGGTCCTTGTAGGCGCCGAAATCCTCGATGGGACGCCGTGCGACGCCGCTATCCATCGCCGCCTTGGCGACGGCCGGAGCTATGCGAAGGATGAGCCGCTGATCGAACGGATTGGGGATCAGGTAGTCGCGACCGAAAATCGTGCCCCCGCCGCTTGCCGAGGCTTCGAGTGCCGGCTCATGCGCAAGTTGCGCGATGGCGTGCACCGCCGCGGCCTTCATTTCCTCGTTGATCGTGGTCGCCGAAACATCGAGCGCACCCCGGAACAGGAAAGGAAAGCAAAGAACATTGTTGACCTGGTTGGGATAGTCCGACCGGCCGGTGCAGACCATCGCGTCGGGGCGAACCGCGTGCGCTTCCTCAGGCATGATTTCCGGCACCGGGTTGGCCAGCGCCATGACCAGCGGATTGGGCGCCATATTCTTCAGCGTTTCCGCCTTGAGCGCGCCGGCCGCTGAAAGGCCGATGAAAATGTCGGCCCCGTCCATCACGTCGGAAAGTTCACCTTCCGGCACGTCCTGGGCGAAGTGCATCCGCCAGCGATCGCTGTTACCCGACCGGCGTTTGGTCACGAGCCCGTCGCGATCGGCAATGTAGATGTTCTCGAGTTTTGCCCCGAGACTGACGAGCAAATTGAGACAGGCAATAGCCGCCGCGCCCGCCCCGGATGTGCAGATCTTGACATCCTCGAGCTTTTTGCCCGCAAGCCGCAAGCCATTCATCACCGCCGCCGCCACGATGATCGCGGTGCCGTGCTGATCGTCGTGGAAAACCGGAATGTTCATCCGCGCCCGAAGCGTCTCTTCAACCTCGAAACAGTCCGGAGCCTTGATGTCTTCAAGGTTGATGCCGCCAAAGCTCGGACCGAGCGGCGCAATCACCTCGATGAGGCGTTTGGGATCCTTTTCGTCGATTTCGAGGTCGATCGCATCGATGCCGGCGAATTTCTTGAACAGAACCGCCTTGCCTTCCATCACCGGCTTGGAAGCAAGTGCCCCGATATTACCAAGCCCCAGAACCGCCGTGCCGTTTGAAATGACGGCAACGAGGTTGCCGCGGGCCGTGTAGGACTCGGCGAGGTCGGGATTATCCGCGATTTCCTCGCAAGGCGCGGCGACCCCCGGCGAATAGGCCAGCGCCAGGTCGCGCTGGTTTGCCAGCGGCTTGGTCGCGACGATTTCGAGTTTGCCCGGCCGCGGCCATTGGTGAAAGTGCAGCGCTGCCTCTCGCAGTTGGGCCTTGCTTTCGGAAACCGGCTTGTCTGACATCTTCCCCTCGATCCCGGTTGATCCGGTTCCCTCGATTGCATTTTATGGCTGCGACCCAAAGTCGTCGCGCTCATAGCCTAGTGCCACGTTCCGGACGTGCTGAAAAGGTCCGATGCGGGATTGGTCAGGCGGCGTGGGCGCGGAAATCGGATACCGGCACGGGCTCCTCCGCACCGTTGATTGCATCAACCAGATCAATGTACTTCTGCGCCGGAAGCGCCGGTGCGAACATGAAGCCCTGAATCTGGTAGACGCCACGGTCTTTCAGGAATTGCGCCTGCACATCGGTTTCGACGCCCTCGGCAATCAGGTCCGCTCCGAGTTCCTGCCCCATCTTGATAAGTGCCTCGAGCACCGGCGCGCTGGTAACCGTGCCGTCGATCATTTCGACAAAAACCTTGTCTATCTTCACGATGTCGAGGCCGAGCTTTTGCAGAAAGGCAAGGTTCGAATGACCCGTTCCGAGGTCGTCCATGGCAAACCGGCAGCCAAGCGCCCTGAGGCCGGACATGACTGCCTTGGCCTGCGTTTCGTCACCCACCGGATGGCGCTCGGTCAGCTCGAACACCAGCTGCCGATAGGAAATCGTGCTCCCGCCGAAAACCGCCTGCACGTCCTCGACGATGTTCGTGTCCCGGAAATGGCCTTCAAAAAGGTTGATCGAGATCTTGAGACCGGGATGGCGCACGCTGAGTTCCCACAGGTCCTTGCGCACCTGCTCCATGAGCTGGAGGGTCATGGGAATGGCAAGCCCGGTCACTTCCGCATAGTCGATGAACGCTCCCGGCGAAATGATCTTGCCGTTCGCCTTGATCCAGCGCGCCAGCATTTCGCAGCCGACCACCCTGCCCGTCTGCGTGTTCACCACCGGCTGGTAATAGGGTTTGATTTCGCCGTTCACGATCGCCCGCTCCAGGTCGAAATCGGGGACGTTGCCTCGCCGGACATATTGCAGCGCAACCAGAAGCAGCGCCCCGCTCATGCCGCAGGCAACCAGCGTCAGGACGAAATAAAGCTGCACGAACGAAGCCCGTGCGGTGGTGAAGGGCAAGGCCGCTTCAACCCGGACAGGCAGGTCGCCCGCAAAGGAATTGGCGACCAGCATTTCATGTTTTGAACCCTGAAGCGTGTCGAGTTGGGCAGAACCGATCAACAAGAGCTCGGTTCCGTCGCTCATGCCGATGCGCAACAGGCTGACATCCTGGAGGTTTTCTGGAAGCCGCCCGTCAATCAGCCCCGTCGGAAACTGCACGAAAGACGAAATGGTGTTGCCGCTCCCAAGCGCCCGCGTCACCTTGAAGAACGTGGTCGTGCCACTCGTAACCGCCGAAACCGTTTCGTTTCGTCCCGGTATCGTCAGTTCACGTGAAATCGTGACGTAGGGAAACTGCAGCCCGAACGCGTCGCAATACTGAACCTTGTCGCGGTTCTCCACGATGATCTGGCGCACGTAGGTGGAATGGATCAGATAGTCATGCACCCTTTCAAGGAACGTCGGCGTGCACATCGAGGGCGATTGGGCAACCACCGAGCCGATGGCATCGATTCCGTCGTAGATCGAGGCTTGCGAATCCTGAGAAATGGCATTGAGAGCCCTCTGCAGGTTGCGCGATGCAACGTTGCGAACATAGGAATCCATCAGGAAATCGACGGCCAATACCGGCACGAACGCCAGTATGGCGATGATCAGAACAAGCGTGTTCGAGCCGGTTTTCACGCGCCTTGGCCTCAGCGATTCCTCGCCGGGAAGCCTAGGTCCTCGGGGCTAACATCCTGTTAACCGTGCGCCGATGGCCCTCGTCAGGACTTGGGCAGGTTCGGCCGGATGTGCAGTTCGCGCAGCTGACGGGCCGAAGCCTCGCTCGGTGCGCCAAGCAAAAGGTCCTCACCCTGCTGATTCATCGGGAAGGCCGTCACCTCGCGGAGGTTGTGCTCACCGCACAAGAGCATGACGATGCGGTCCACGCCCGGCGCAAGCCCGCCGTGCGGCGGCGCGCCATATTCGAGGGCGCGCAGCATCCCGCCGAACTGATGTTCAAGCACCTCTTCTTCATATCCGGCGATCCGGAACGCCTTGCGCATGATGTCGGGACGATGGTTCCGGATCGCGCCCGACGACAGCTCGTAGCCGTTGCAGACGATGTCATACTGATAGGCGTGGATCGTCAGCGGATCCTTGGTCTCGAGCGCTTCCATTCCGCCCTGCGGCATTGAGAACGGATTGTGCGAGAAATCGACCCGATGCTCGTCTTCGTTCCATTCGAACATCGGAAAATCGACGATCCAGCAGAACGCGAACTGCTCCTCGTCGATGAGCTTGAGTTCCTCGCCGACCCGGGTACGCGCCTGCCCGGCGAACATCGTGAACTTCGCTGGCAGTCCGGCGACGAAGAAGACCGCATCACCCTCGCTAAGTCCAAGCTGCAGCCGGATCGACTCGGTCCGCTCCGGCCCGATATTCTTGGCGATGGGGCCAGCCCCTTCGCCTTCGCGGAAGAAGATATAGCCGAGCCCCGGCTGTCCCTCTTGCTGCGCCCAGGAATTCATCCGGTCGCAGAAGGCGCGCGAACCACCCGTCGGTGCCGGAATGGCCCAGACCTGCACATTCGGATCGCTCGCAATCTGGTTGGCGAAGACCTTGAAACCCGACCCGGCGAAATGCTCGGTGACATCCTGCATTTCGATTGGATTGCGCAGGTCCGGCTTGTCGGACCCGTATTTGCGCATCGCCTCGGCATAAGGAATTCGCGGAAATTCCCTGGTCACCCGGCGTCCGCCGCCGAACTCCTCGAACAGCCCGCGAAGCACGGGCTCGATCGTCTGGAAAACTTCTTCCTGTTCGACGAAGCTCATTTCAATATCGAGCTGATAGAACTCTCCGGCCCGGTCGTGGCGCGGGTCTTCGTCGCGGAAACAGGGCGCGATCTGGAAATAGCGGTCGAACCCCGAAATCATCAGCATCTGCTTGAACTGCTGGGGTGCCTGCGGCAGCGCGTAAAACTTGCCGGGATGAAGCCGCGACGGCACGAGAAAATCGCGCGCGCCCTCGGGGCTCGAGGCCGTCAGGACTGGCGTATTGTATTCAAAAAAACCGATCTCGGTCATCCGCCGGCGCATCGAGGCGATCACCTTCGACCGCAATACGATGTTTCGGTGCAACCGGTCGCGCCTCAGGTCGAGGAACCGGTAGCGCAGGCGCGTCTCTTCGGGATATTCGGGTTCGCCGAACACCGGCAGCGGCAGTTCCTTCGCCGGTCCCAGCACTTCGAGCTCGCGAATGAAGATCTCGACTTCGCCGGTTGGCAGGTTCGGATTGATCGTCTCGTCGCTGCGCTTCTTGACCTCGCCGTCGACCCGGATGACAAACTCCGCACGCACCTGTTCGGCTGCCGAAAAGGCGGGAGAATCCGGATCGACCACGCACTGGGTCAGGCCATAATGATCGCGCAGGTCGATGAAGAGAATGCCGCCATGGTCACGAATACGGTGAACCCAGCCGCTCAGGCGCGCGGTCTGGCCAACATGCGAAGCATTGAGTTCGACGCAAGTGTGCGAACGGTAGGGATGCATTTTTCTGGAAAGCTCGTTCAAGCGGTCAAATCGAATTGCGCGGAAAAGCGCATGAGAGGCCCCAATTGTCAAGCGTTGCCGGTTTCCAAATGCCCGCAAAGCCTGTTAAGCGGTGCCAAACAGAAGACATGTCATTCATGAATATCATCACCCGCACAGATGCACTCGCAACCTTCTGCGCCGAGGCGCGGAAGAGCCAGTTCGTCACAGTCGACACCGAGTTTCATCGTGAGACCACCTATTGGCCCCTTCTCTGCCTGATCCAGGTAGCGCACGACACAGGTGCCGCCATAATCGATCCGATGGTCAACGGCCTGGAACTCGATCCCTTTTTCGAGCTGCTCGCCGACCCCGGCACGCTCAAGGTCTTTCACGCCGCCCGGCAGGACATCGAAATTTTTGTCAAACTGACGGGAAAGGTTCCGGTGTCGATTTTCGACACGCAGATGGCCGCTAGCGTCTGCGGCCATGGCGACTCGGTTGCTTACGACAAGCTCGTTGGGGCGATTACGGGCGAAAAGATCGACAAGAGTTCAAGGTTCACCGACTGGCGCCGGCGGCCACTTTCCGACCAGCAACTCACCTATGCGTTGGCGGACGTCACGCACTTGCGCGAGGTCTATCTCGCCCTCGAAGACATGCTCCGCAAGAACGGACGGCACCATTGGCTGGAAACCGACACGGCCCAGCTCAACGAGCTTTCGACCTATCTGGTGGCGCCTGAAGACGCCTGGAAGCGCCTCAAGGTGCGTCTCAACCGTCCGGTTGAGCTCGCAGCGCTTCAGGAACTTGCCGCCTGGCGTGAAGCAAAGGCGCAGAATGACGATGTGCCGCGCGGCCGCATTTTGAAGGACGACGCGCTGGTCGAACTCGCCATGCAGCGTCCCGTGACCGATCAGCAGTTCGACCGTTTGCGCGCCGTGCCAAAAGGTTTTGGCCGTTCGCCCGCCGGCCGCGAGGTCGTGGCCATTCTCACCGAGGTCAACAAGCGCGGCAAAGCCGACCTGCCCAAGCTTGACCGCCACAAGCCCGGCCCCTCGCCGAAAGGCGCCATTGGTGACCTGTTGCGTGTCCTCCTGAAAGCGGTCGCTGACGATCACGGCGTTGCGCCGCGCATCATCGCCTCGGCGGACGATCTCAATCAGCTCGTTCTCGAAGACGATGCGGATATTCCGGCCCTCAAGGGCTGGCGCCGCGAGATCTTCGGCGAAAAGGCAATCGCGCTGAAGGAAGGCCGGCTCGCGCTGGCCGCCACGCCCAAGGGCGTCCGCGAAATCGAAATCAAACCATCCGGTAGGTGATCGTTTGATCGACCAGATTGGCGACGTTCTTCAGCCGCGAATCCATCTTCATCGCGTCAAAAATGCACTTGTCGTTCGGAAATAACACCGAAAGGCCTGCTTCACTGATCTCGAACTGCACCGACGGCAGAATGCCCGGAATCGCCGCTGAGGCGCAGAACGCGACGCGCAGCATGGCGCCAAGCTGGCGAGCTCGCTTAAGCCCCTCATCGCCGACAAGTTTGGCCAGCTTGGTGGCCTGGGATTCATGCTTGAGCCCCATATAGCGAACCGCCAGCACATCGGCCAGAAAGGCGCGTCCGGCATGATCGATGCCTGTCATGGCACTGAATGCCACCAGATCGACGCTCTGCTCGCCCCGATAGTCCGGATGTCCGCGCCAGCCGATATCGGCAAGAAAACACGCGGCGCGACGCAGCGTGCGCTCGTCTTCGGTCTCTCGCAGCCGGGTCGCACTCAGAAATCGTGAGGTGAAATCGCATAGTTCCTCGGCCAGAGCCGGTGCCCGCGATCGTATCTCGTTAAAGAGATGAACGGCCTCGATGAGCGGATTGAGCACTTTCTGCGCGTCATCAAGCAGGTTGTAGAGATAACCCTCGCGCACGCCGAGTGCCGAAAAACAGACCTCGTTGAATTGCCCGAGCTCGATGACTGCCGCCATGGCCGCCGCACCGTAGGCAAGCACGCCCCGTCGCGAACTCCCGATCATGTCCATCAACGTATCGCTGATCTTGTCGTTGACCAGGTCGTGGCAGACATCGAGAAGAACCGCTGGTTCGATACTGTAGCCCTGCACCATGTGAAGCGGATAACCGGACTTGAACTGCGCCAGCTTGGCGAGCGACCGCCATGTGCCACCAATCGCCGCGAATTTGCCCTGCGGACGGCCCGCAAAACTCGACGCGGCGCCAATGCGTTCGCGCGCGATATCCAGTGCCCGCGCTGGCTTGCCGCCACTATCGTCCTGCAGGCGAATGACGCCGAGACCCAGCGTCTCGCCCACGAGGTCATGCCCGTGGTCGATGCGCGCCAGTTCGAGACTGCCGCCGCCAAGGTCACCCACGAGACCGGCAAATCCCGGCATGCCGGAAATGACACCGAGGGCCGCGAAATGCGCCTCTTCCTCGCCGCTCAGTACCCGGCCCTGCCGGCCCATCAAGGCGGCGAGTGTCGTCATGAACTCGCCGCCGTTGGACGCATCCCGAACTGCGCTTGTTGCGATGATATGGAGATCCTCGACCCCAAGATGCGCCGCAACCTTGGAGAACCGCGCAAACGCGGCATAGGCCATACCGGCATTCTCGTCGGCAATCCGGCCCGTTTCCGCGACACCGCGGCCAAGCGTGCAGGCAACCTTTTCGTTATAGATGGGCGTCAGCGCCCGCGAGAGTTTCTCGTAAACGACGAGCCGCACCGAATTCGACCCGATGTCGAGAACAGCAACCGGCCTTTCTACTTTCCCCGACAGCAACGGTGGCTGCCATCGCGCGACGCTCTCGAACGGCCGGTTCATCAATCGTCCTCATCGTCATGTTCGGCGATCGCGCTGCCGCGGCCGGACAGGGACGGATTTGTCATGAAATAGCGGTGGGCATTGATCGCTTCTTCCCCTTCGGCGGGGTGAATGCGTTCGGAACTGCCGTCCGGGAGCACCTGCCAGCTTTGCTGGTTGTCCCTGAGATAGGTCACAAGAATTCGATCGAGAATCTGCTTGTGCACCGTCTTGTTGAGAACCGGTACCAGCGCCTCGACTCGCCCGTCGAGGTTGCGCTGCATGATATCGCCCGACGAGATATAGACCCTCGCCTTTCGAGACGGCAGCTCGTTGCCATTGGCAAACGCGTAGATGCGATGGTGTTCGAGAAAGCGTCCGACAACCGATTTGACCCGGATATTGTCCGAAAAGCCCGGAATCCCCGGTCTGAGACAGCAGATACCCCGTACGACCATGTCGATCTGAACGCCAGCCTGGCTGGCCTCGTAGAACTTGTCGATCAGGTCCGGATCGACGAGCGCGTTCATCTTGAACCAGATCGCCGCCGGCAGGCCGTTTCGGGCATTCTCGATTTCGGCATCGATGCCGTCGACGAGCGTCTGGCGCATGTTGATCGGCGAAACCGCCATCGCTTCCAGCTCGGTCGGCCGCGCATAACCCGTCACGAAGTTGAACACCCGCGCCACATCCCGCGCCAGCATCGGGTTGCAGGTGAAGTAGCTGAGGTCGGTGTAAACCTTGGCCGTGACCGGGTGGTAGTTGCCGGTGCCGATATGGCAATAGCTGACCAGCTTGCCCTTCTCCCGCCGCACCACCTGTGAGAGCTTGGCGTGCGTCTTGAAATCCACGAACCCGTAAACGACCTGCGCTCCGGCTCGTTCTAGGTCGCGCGCCCAGCGGATATTCGCTTCTTCATCGAACCGCGCCTTGAGCTCGACCAGCGCGGTGACGGATTTGCCCGCTTCGGCCGCGGCGATCAGTGCCTTGACGATCGGGGAATCGTTCGAAGTCCGGTAAAGCGTCTGCTTGATCGCAACCACGTCGGGATCAAGCGCCGCCTGCCGCAGAAACTGCGCGACGACATCGAAGCTCTCGAAAGGATGATGGACGAGAATGTCCTTCTGCTTGATCGCGGCGAGGCAGTCGCCGTTGTGATCGCGAATCCGCTCCGGAAACCGGGCCAGGTAAGGTTCGAACAGCAGATCCGGCCGGCCTATGCGGCAGATTTCGGTGGCGTCGGCAAGGCCGAGAAACCCCGACCCCTCGAATACGTCGTTGAGCGGAATGCCGAGCTTTTCGGCGATCTGCCGCCGAAGTGACTTGGGCATGGTGCGTTCGACTTCGAGGCGGATCACCGTGCCACGCCGGCGCTGCCGAAGCGCCGTCTCGAGGTCGACCACCAGATCGGCGGCCTCGTCGTCGATTTCGATTTCGCTGTCGCGGATGATGCGGAAGGCACCGACGCCGGAAATCTGGCAACCGGGGAACATCATGTCGAAGAACAGGTGAACCACCGTCTCGATCGTCACAAGTTCGATCCGGTCGCCCTCGGTCAGCGCACCCGGCAGGTGGATGAAGCGATCGACATGGTCGGGAATACGCACCAGCGCCAGCATGCGCGTCCCGTCCTTGCGAATGAGGTCGAACGCGATCGAAAAGCCGAGATTGGGAATGAACGGGAACGGATGCGCCGGATCGACTGCCATCGGCGTCAGAACCGGGAAGAGTTCTTCGCGATAGAGCCGGTCGAGATACTCGACCTGTTCCTGGCTGAGATCGGCCGATTCGTGAATGACGACGTTTTCGTCGATCAGCGCATCGCGCAGCGTCTGCCAGTGGTCTTGCTGCTCGAGGTGCAGATGCTGCGCCAGAACCATGATTTCGTCGAGCTGCTCGCTGGCCGTCAGCCCGTCAACGCTTCGCCGCGCCGTTCCGGTCCGCTGCATGCTTTTAAGGCCGGCAACGCGCACCATGAAGAACTCGTCGAGGTTGCTCGCCGAAATCGACACGAACCGCAGCCGCTCGAGTAACGGATGCGCCGTGTTGCCCGCCTCCTCCAGCACCCGCATGTTGAATTGCAGCCAGGAAACTTCGCGGTTGACGAAACGGGCCGGGCTGTGGCGCAGCGCCTCAACATCGGGCTCGATCGTTTCGTCCTGCATCAATGCTTCATTCATCTGGATTTATCCCGGCTTGGATGTGGCCCGTTATCATTCTGCGCCGTCTTCGTCATTGTGTTGTGCCTGCGGCCGCATCGCAAGCGCTTCGGCGGCCAATGCACGGGTAATCGCACGGCCTCTGGCAAGGCTCAGGCGGTCAAGCAGCCGTACCATCTCGACGACCTCGGCAACGGAGCGCTCCATGCGCGCGAGCAGATAGGAAACCACTGATAGGTCGACCGACAATTGCCGGTCGGCCAGCAGTTTGACGAATATCTGTGTCAGTTCCGCGTCATCGGGCTCGCCGAGCACAAAACGTGTCGCCAGCCGCGCCCGCGATTTCAAATCATCGGTCAGGAAGGTCCAGCGGTCGATCGGAGCCGAGGCGGTCATCAGCACCGGCCGCCCGGAACGCATGGACGCGTTGATGAGGTGAAAGAGTTCGCTTTCGGCCGATTCGAACTGGTCGAAATCGTCAATTACGACCGGGCGTTTGTCCTCGTCCAGCAGTTCCGCCAACCGTTTGCTCAGCGGACCCGTTGCCGGCTCGATCAGCAACGCGCCCGAGAGGTTGGCGAAGATGTGTGCCAGATGCGTCTTGCCGCTCTTGGCAGGTCCTTCGATGAGGCAGAGAGGCGATGACCAGCCGGGAAACGAAAAAAGATAGTCGTAGGCTAATCTGTTGCCGCTCCAGACGACCAGATCGTCGCGGGAATAAGAATCGCGCGAAGGCAGGTCCAGCGGCAATTGCCCGTCAAAAGTCATGGTGCCAGCCTGCTCGACAATCCGGGCTATTGTTCGGCAACCGGGCTGATTTCCGCCGGTTCGGCCGGGACGGGCGCAACGCCGCTGGGTTCGCCATCATTGTAGAGCGGACCCTCGCGGTATTTCCGGATGGCGAAGCGCACAAGCACGCCCGTAATAGCAACGAACGGCACCGCCAGCAAAAGTCCGACAAAGCCAAAAAGAATGCCGACGGCAAACAGCGAGAACATCAGCCAGACCGGATGAACGCCAATGCTCGAGCCGACGAATTTCGGATAGAGGATGTTGCCTTCGATGAACTGGCCAACGAGAAAGATGCCGAGGATCAACCCCACCAGCCAGCCGTTCGGCCAGAACTGCACAAGTGCGACGCCCATCGAGAGCACGAACCCGACCAGAAACCCGATATAGGGGACAAAGCTCAAAAGCCCTGCCGTTACGCCGATCGCAAGGCCGAAATTGAGCTGCGCTAGTGACAGAGCAATGCCGTAATAGGCCGCCAGGAGAAGCACCACGGAGCCCTGCCCGCGCACGACGCCGGCCATGGCCCGGTCGATCTCGCCGAGAACGTAGCGGATTTCGTCGCGATGCGCGCGCGGCAGGAGATTGTCGATGGTGCCGGTCAGCTTCTCCCAGTCAAGCAGCAGGTAGAAGGCAACCACCGGCGTCACGATCAGCAGACCAAGCGCGTTAAGAATGGTCAGCCCGCTCTGCATCACCTGCGCCGTCAGGTTTCCGGCAATCGAAACCCCGCTGCGCAACAGATCGGAGAGTGAATTTTCAAAGCGCGCGAACTGCTCGTCTCCAAGATAGGCATGCAGTTCCGGCAGCCACTGATTGATGAGCTTTTGCAGCTGCGACACGTAGCCTGGCAGAAGCTGGCCGAGACTGATCACCTGCGGGATGACCAGCGGCACCACCAGCAGAAACGCCCCCACGACAACGACGACGACGATCGCCATGACGATTGATGTGGCCCAGAAGCGCGGAAAGCGATGCTTTGCCAGCCAGTCCACGGCGGGATTGAGTAGATAGGCCAGCCCCAGTCCCACGACGAATGGCAGAAGTATGCTACGGAAAACCCAGAGGGCCAGAACCGTGAACCCGAGGAGCGCGATCCAGATCCAGAACTGTTTCTGTAGACTCATGCCACCATCCGCCTTGCGTGCATCGGGCCAACCCGGTATCAGCGCGGCCAACCGCACCGCCGCTTCTTAGCAATGATGAGCGGCCCTGCCAATCTGCCCTTGCCGCATGCGAAAGACCGGAATCCGAGCATATGAGCGCCCCTCAGGAGCCCCGTCGCAACCATCTCGATTACCGGCAGGCCGGCGTGGACATCGATGCCGGCAACGCGCTTGTCGAGGCGATCAAACCCGCCATCCGGTCCACCAAACGCCCAGGCGCCGACGGTACGATCGGCGGATTTGGCGGACTTTTCGATCTCAAGGCGCTCAACTATCGCGATCCCGTTCTGGTGGCTGCAAATGACGGGGTTGGCACCAAGCTCCGCCTCGCCATCGATAGCGGTCACCTTGACGGCGTCGGCATCGACCTCGTCGCCATGTGTGTCAACGATCTCGTTGTTCAGGGCGCCGAGCCCTTGTTTTTCCTCGACTATTTCGCGACCGGCAAACTGGACATCGCCGAGGCGGCCCGGGTGGTCGAAAGCATTGCCGAGGGCTGCCGCCAGGCCGGCGCGGCGCTGATCGGCGGCGAAACCGCCGAAATGCCGGGCATGTACCACGGTGGCGATTTCGATCTGGCAGGTTTCGCCGTGGGCGCCGTCGAGCGCGAAGCCCTGCTGCCGCGAACCGACATTATTGCGGGCGACATCCTGATCGGGCTCCCCTCTTCGGGCGTTCACTCCAACGGCTTCTCGCTTGTCAGAAAGATCGTCGAAGTTTCCGGCGCAAAGCTCCATGACCCGGCGCCATTTGCGGCGGGAATGAAACTGTCCGAGGCGCTGCTCGTTCCGACCCGCATTTATGTGCGGACCATCCTCGATGCACTCGCGGCGGATGCCCCGATCAAGGGCCTGGTTCACATTACCGGCGGCGGCTTCATCGACAACATACCGCGCATTCTGCCCGAAACGGTTGCCGCCAACATCGACCTTGCAGCAATCACGGTGCCACCCGTCTTTTCCTGGCTCGCGAAAGAAGGCGGCGTGGCTGAACGCGAAATGCTCCGCACCTTCAACTGCGGCATCGGCATGATTCTGGTTGTGCCGACAGACGAGGCCGAGCAGACATGCAACCTTCTGAGCGGTTTCGGCGAAACGCCCAACATCATCGGTGAACTAGCCGCGCGCGAAGGCGACCCCGTCACCTTCACCGGTGCGCTGGATCTTTAGTCAATGACGGCGAAAGCCCGCGTGGCCATCCTGATATCGGGCCGTGGCTCCAACATGGAGGCGCTGGTACGCGCCAGCCAAGCGGCGGACTATCCCGCACAAATAGTCGGCGTCATTTCCAACAGGCCTGATGCCAAGGGACTCGATTTCGCCCGGACCCAGGGCTTGCCGACTGCGGTATTTCAGTTGAAGTCCTACCCGGACAAGGTGGCCACTGACGCGGCAATTGTATCGCAGCTTGAAGCGTGGCGCGCCGAATGGGTGTGCCTTGCCGGGTTCATGCGCGTTCTTTCGGCCGATTTCACCCGCCGCTGGTGGGGCCGCCTGATCAACATTCACCCGTCGCTATTGCCCAAATACAAAGGTCTCGACACGCATTTGCGAGCCCTGGAGGCAGGCGAAACGGAACACGGCTGTACGGTTCATCATGTCGTACCGGAAATCGACGAGGGTCCGGTGATCGCCCAGGCACGCGTGCCTGTTCTCCCCGGCGACACACCGGACACCCTCGCCAACCGCGTCCTCATCGAGGAACACAAGCTCTATCCCGAGGCTCTCGCAATGGTCATCCGCGAGAGCCAGAGCCCTCGTTAGGGCAGAATGCTCACGAGCACGTACGGCCCACTTCCGCCCTGCCAGATTTCGACCCACACCATCACATTGTTGTTGACGATCAGCTGGCGAACGCTTGAAGCCATGCCGCCGCGATCGACCATGTTCGTCATCAGTCCGCGATGGGTCAGGCTGGTGAAATAGTTGTCATACTGGTCGTCGTAATCACCCGTGCCGTAACGGTGATAGTTGGCGCGGTCCTGTTGCAGAACTTGCGCTGCCGTCGTCAGGCGCACGCCGGACGAATTGAAGTGGTCATGGGGCGACAGATAGGCCTGATAAGAGCCAAGCATCGAATCCGCGCGCGCCAAACCAACGAGAAGTATGAGCGCTGCGGTTGCAAGCAGCAGCACCAGAACGGACCGCATGGCGGCGGCCCCGGCGCTGTCGGAGTTGCGGGTTCTTGAGTGAGACATTGTAACCTCCTCGGATGAAACCCTTCCGGAACTTTATGACACTGACTCTGCCGATATTTCCAAACGTTGCGGTAGATCAAATTCGCCATCAAAATGCGTGAGCCGACCCATCACCAAAATCGGTTCGACAGGGTGCCTCCGACCGCCTAGCGTTGGGCCTTCGCATTGGAGAATCGGCCCATGTCCCTACGCTACTGGCTCCTCATCGGCGTGCTTGGCATCATTTGGGGGAGTTCGTTCCCCCTCAACGCCATCCTCAACCATGATCTCGCGCCACTCTGGATTTCCGCCGGACGCGTCGGTGTGGGTGCGCTGACCTCCTGGGGAATCGTTCTGTTTTTGCGAAAGAAACTGCCCCCATTGTCCCCGATCTACCTGCACTTCCTGCTGCTCGGGACGCTGAGCTACGCGATTCCGTTCGCCCTTTTTCCGCTTTCCCAGCATGCTCTGCCCGCCGGTGCTGCCGCCATCATCAACGCCATGACCCCGATCATGACCGTCGTCGTGTCGCACTTCTGGCCGGGTGGGGAGAAGGCCACGCTCAACAAGTCGATCGGCGTCATTGCAGGTTTTGTTGGCGTTGCCGTTATGGCCAGTCCCGCCCTCGAACACGGCATGTCGGCCGAAGTCTGGGCGGTGTTCGCCTGTCTTCTGGCGACCCTCTGCTATGCCTTCGCGCTCAATTACACGCGCTCGCTGCTCCACGTCGATCCGGCGGTGCTGGGCGCCTGCGCCCTCTCAGGTGCAACGATCAGCGCCGTTGTTGCAGCCACCATCGTCCACGGCGCGCCCGCTGTTCCATCGGCGGCGGGATGGGGCGCCCTTCTCGCGATCGGGATCATCGCCACCGGCATCGCCTTTCAGATCATGTACCGCATTCTGCCGGTCGTCGGGGCGACCAATTTCTCGGTGACCACATTCATCGCCCCCGTCTCGGCCATCATCCTTTCCGTGAGCTTTCTTGGCGAAACGATTCAGCCGCTTCACGTTTTGGGCATGGCATTCATCTTTGCCGGGTTGCTTCTGATCGACGGACGGCTCGTCCGCTGGCTTCGCCAGCGGCCCGCTTGACGCGACGCCCGGCGCAGAGGCCTATCGCCCGCGCCGGAAGGCCATGAGCACTGCAAGCGACAGGCATGCAATCGCGGCGCCTGTCCAAAAGGTCGCACCGGGTCCAAATTGAGCCCAGATGAGCCCTGCCCCAAAACTCGCAGCGAGCAGGGAAAGACCTGAAACCAGATTGAATACGCCGAACCCGGTGCCACGGAGTTCGGCAGGTACGGTGTCCGCGACGAGGCTCGACAAAAGTCCCTGCGTCAGGCCCATGTGGAGGCCCCACAAGACCAGTCCGATGCCGAAGCCAAATAGCCCGCTTGCCAATGCAAGCACGACGTCGGCGAGCACCAGTGCCACAAGGCCAACGGCCAGCAAGGTCGTTTTCTTCATGCCGTCCGAAAGAACGCCCGCCGGGTAGGAACTCAAGGCATAGACCGCATTCATGACCACCAGCACAACCGGTGCCAGAACGATGGGCAGGCCGACATCCTGCGACTTGAGAATGAGGAAGGCTTCGCTGAACCGCGCCAGCGTAAAAAGACCGGCGAACGCGGTAACCCCCCAGAATGCGCGGCCGAGGCGCGCAAGGTCTTTTGGCGCCAGAGGGACCGTTGCCTTTTGCGGTTTTTGCCGCGTCTCCGGCTCGCGCACCGCGAAAATCAGAATGGTGACGCAGGCAAACGCCGGCAAAACGGCGGCCCAGAACGTGACGCGAAAATTGTCCGCCGTAAGCCACATCAGGCCGATGGCGATTGCCGGCCCGAGCAGAGCCCCGATCGTGTCGAGCGATTGCCGCAGGCCAAAGCTCGCGCCCCGCAACTCCGGCGGCGCGATATCAGCCACCAGAGCGTCTCGCGGCGCGCCCCTGATGCCCTTGCCAACACGGTCGACGAACCGCGCCACCATCAGCCAGCCGATGGAACTCGCAAGGGGAAATATCGGCTTGGTCAGCGCCGCGAGCCCGTAGCCGATGACCGCCAGCAACTTGCGCCGGCCGAGCCAGTCCGAAATCGCTCCAGAGAAGATTTTCGTGATCGACGCGGTCGCCTCGGCAATGCCCTCGATGAGACCGACAAGCGCGGGCGACGCGCCCATTGCCGTGACGAGATAGACCGGCAGGAGCGCATGGATCATCTCCGACGAGACGTCCATCAGCAGTGACACCATGCCGATGGCCCAGATGCCGCTCGGAATTTGCCGCCAAACCGGCTGCCGCCCGTTCGCCGGCGGAGCCATGTCAGATGCCCAGCTTGCGCTTCAGGATTTCATTGACCGCCTGTGGATTGGCCTTGCCCTGGCTCGCCTTCATCACCTGGCCAACGAACCAACCGATCATCGTTGGCTTTTCCTTCGCCTGCGCCACCTTGTCGGGATTGGCCGCGAGAATGTCGTCGACGACCTTTTCGATCGCGCCCGTATCGGTGACCTGTTTCATACCGCGCGACTCCACGATTTGGGCCGGGTCACCGCCCTCCGTCCACACGATCTCGAATAGATCCTTGGCAATCTTGCCCGAAATGTCGCCCTTGCCGATGAGGTCGACAATTGAACCCAGCTGCGAAGCCGAAACCGGACTGTCGCCGATCGCCGTGCCATCCTTGCTGAGCCGTCCGAACAGTTCGTTGATCACCCAGTTGGCGCTGAGCTTGCCGTCGCGGCCCCGGGCCACCGCCTCGTAGAAATCCGCCGACTCCCTGTCCGATACCAGGACCGAAGCATCGTAGGGCGTAATGCCGTAGTCGCGAACGAAGCGGGCATGCTTTTCGTCCGGAAGCTCGGGTAAGCCCTCGGCCATTTTGGCTATGAAGGCATCGTCGAATTCCAGGGGCAGAAGGTCCGGATCGGGGAAATAGCGATAATCGTGCGCCTCTTCCTTGGAGCGCATGGACCGCGTTTCACCGGATTTCGGGTCGAACAGCCGCGTTTCCTGGTCGATGGACCCACCATCTTCAAGGATGTCGATCTGCCGCCGCGCCTCATATTCGATGGCCTGACCGGCAAAACGCACGGAATTGACATTCTTGATCTCGCAACGCGTGCCGAATTCACCGCCCGGCCGGCGCACCGAGACGTTGATATCGGCGCGCATGGAACCCTGTTCCATGTTGCCGTCACAAGTGCCGAGATAACGCAGGATCGTCCGAAGCTTACTGAGATAGGCCCGCGCCTCGCCCGAAGAACGCAGATCGGGCTTTGAGACGATTTCCATCAGCGCCACGCCCGACCGGTTGAGGTCGACAAAACTCATGTTCGGATGCTGGTCATGGATCGACTTGCCGGCATCCTGTTCGAGATGTAGCCGCTCGACGCCGATCTGGACGGTTCCATCCTCACCCATGTCGAGCAGCACCGTGCCTTCCCCGACGATCGGGTCGAGATACTGGGAAATCTGGTAGCCCTGCGGCAGGTCGGGATAGAAGTAGTTCTTCCGGTCAAAGATCGAGCGCTTGTTGATTTTTGCCTTGAGCCCGATGCCCGTCCTGACTGCCTGGCGCACGCATTCCGAATTGATCACCGGCAGCATGCCCGGCATCGCCGCGTCGACGAACGACACGTTGGAATTGGGCGGCTGGCCGAATTCAGTCGAGGACCCGGAAAATAGCTTCGATTCGCTCGTGACCTGGGCATGCACCTCCATGCCGATGATCACTTCCCAGTCACCGGTCGCACCCGCGACGAAATTCTTCGGGTTCGGAGTACGCGTATCTACAAGGGTCATGTCTTCTTGCCCGATTTGATTGGTGTGTCCTGAAGGATAGTCAGCGGCTTGGCCAGCCGCACGCCGTTGCGTTCCGGCGGATGCCGGTCTTCGCGCCCGCGCGGCATGATCGGGCGATATCCGTGACGGTGATAAAACCCCATGGCGCTCTTGAGTTCGGCAAACGTGTCGAGCCACAGGTGCGTCTGCCCTTCGAGCATGGCCAGCGATTCGAGCCGAGACAGAAGCAGCGAGCCGATGCCCTGACGTTGCGCTTCAGGCGCGACGAACAAAAAGGCGACATAGTTCGGCATCCGCCCCCGGCCGATCCAGCCGACCGGCCGCTCGCCTTCCCGCGCCACGATGATGCGGCGGATATTCTGGTCGGCGAACTGCCGGAACCGCGCATATTCGCGCATCCGAAGGCCCGGCGTGTCCCCAACGAGCGGCAGGATGTCGGCGCACCACGCGTCATAGGCGATGCCCGCCAGCCGCCGCACCTCTTCGGTCCGCGCGCCTGAAAGTCTGAAATGGTGAGCGCTTGTACCCATTCTAGCGTTTCTGTTTCGAATGGCGGGCACGGATGATGCCCTTTTCGTAGTTCACGTTCCAGTCGATCAGTGTCCGCCAGATTTCCTCGGCCTGATCCTCGTCAAGATCGAGTTCGGCCGCCCGCGCCCGTGTCTTGGCGATCACCGCATCTATCCGGGCGGCGTCGAACGCCTCGTGCGGGTCGTCCTTCAACTCGGCCATGCGGGTGACGTATTGATGCCGCTCGGCAAAGAGCGCCACGAGATGCCGATCGAGCCGGTCGATCTCGGCGCGAACGTCTTCCTTGGTCATGCAGTCGTCGGGAAGTTTGATGTCGGACATGGCAACGGTTTCAGGTCAAATCACTCAGGCGAGAATTGCACCGGGCAGCGCCGAATAGCAACCGCATCAAATCGGGCGAAACGCAGCCCTATCCGTTCGGATTGGAGAAAACCTCGGCCAGATGTTCCCACTCTTCGGAAACCGAAGGGCGGGACCGGCGCGTGCCGGCACGCCGGTACCAATAGTCCGAATTGCCCATGTCCGCCTCGATCCAGTGGGCGAGAGCATGCACCACATCAACCATGGGATTGCCCTCCTCATACTGGCAGATCAGGTGGGCCTTTTCCCATTCGGGGCCGACCTTGAGCTTCCCCTTCTTCAGCCACCATAGGGCCTGCAGCGGGCGCGAGATGCCCGAGGGAGGGTCGGATTGGTCGAACGTATCGGAAAGCAGGTTTGTCATCGCCAGAAGATGGAGCATCCAAACGGATGGCGCAAGGCGCAGGGCCCTACCACCATTTTTCCGGGGAGAACTCGCCGCCCGCCGATCGTTCGATCACCCGCCCGGCAGCGAAAAGCGTTTCCTCATCGAACGGCTTGCCGATCAGCTGCAGACCGAGCGGCAGCCCGCGATGGTCCTTGCCCGCCGGCACTGCGATGCCCGGCAAACCGGCCATGTTGACCGTGACGGTGAACACGTCGTTGAGGTACATCTTGACCGGATCGGCATTCATGTCCTGGTCGGCAATGCCAAACGCGGCGGAAGGCGTAGCCGGCGTCAGGATGGCGTCGACCCCATCCGCGAAGGCGCGTTCGAAATCACGCTTGATCAGCGTTCTGACTTTCTGCGCCCGCACATAGTAGGCGTCATAGTAGCCCGCCGACAGCACGTAGGTGCCGATCATCACCCGCCGCTTGACCTCTCGCCCGAAGCCCTTGGCGCGGGTCAGTTCGTACATGTCGGTAATGTCCTTGCCGCTGACCCGAAGCCCGTATTTGACCCCGTCATAGCGGGCGAGGTTGGACGACGCCTCGGCCGGCGCGACGATGTAATAGGCCGGCAGCGCATATTTCGTGTGCGGCAGGGAAATGTCCTTGACCGTCGCACCCTCGGCCTTCAGCCATTCGAGTCCCTGCTGCCAGAGCGTTTCGATCTCTTCGGGCATACCGTCCATGCGATATTCGCGCGGCACGCCGATGGTCAGCCCTTTCACGCCGCGTTCGACGGCGGCGGCAAAATCGGGGACCGCAATTTCGGCGCTGGTCGAATCCATCGGGTCGAACCCGGCCATCGAGGTCAGCATGATCGCTGCATCTTCGACCGTCCGGGCAATCGGCCCAGCCTGATCGAGCGACGAGGCGAAGGCCACGATCCCCCAGCGCGAGCAACGCCCATAGGTCGGCTTGATCCCGACCGTGCCGGTAAAGGCCGCCGGCTGGCGGATGGACCCGCCGGTATCGGTCGCGGTCGCCCCCGCACAAAGCCAGGCCGAAACCGCCGCGGCCGAGCCGCCCGACGACCCGCCGGGCACCAGATCCTGATTGGACCCGGCCGCCCGCCAGGGATTGACCACCGGGCCATAGTGCGAGGTCTCGTTCGATGAGCCCATGGCGAACTCGTCCATGTTGAGCTTGCCGAGCATCACCGCGCCGTCGTTCCAAAGGTTCTGCGTGACGTGCGACTCATATTCTGGCTTGAAATCATCGAGCACGTGGCTCGCCGCCTGGGTGTGGACGTGTTTGGTCGCGAACAGGTCCTTGATCCCGAGCGGCACGCCTTCGAGCGGCCGCGCATCGCGGCTGTTGAGGCGATGATCGCTTTGTTCGGCCATTTCGCGCGCCTGCTGCGCGGTAACCTCGATGAAGGCGTTGAGCTTCGGATTGGCCTTCTCGATGGCGCCGAGATAGGCCTCGGTCACCTCGAGCGCCGAGAAATCACGATTGCTGAGGCCATCGCGGGTCGCCGCGAGGCTGAGCTTGGTCAGATCGGTCACTGTGGCAATTCTTCCAGGTCGTTGCAGCGCGTGTAGATTTGGCTCCCCCAGTTCCCATCGACGCCGTACGCGGCATCTTCGGCGAGCTTCCAGACCGAGGTGAGCGTGATCGAACTCTCGTCGAAGGTCCTGAGCGAGATGAGATCGGGGAAGGGTTCCCCCGGATATTCGCAGAACGCGGTGATGACAAGCGCATCCCCACCCGCAGCGGGCTTGCTGTCGAGAAACTCGCAGCCGAATTCGTTGGCGTTGATGCCGTCCTTCAGCGTCAGCGTCAGAAAGTCATGTTCGAACAGCGCCTGCGCACCTTCCTTTTTCAGCCATCCGCATCCCTGCGGGTCGCTGACAAATACCCCGTCGAACGGTCCGGCCAATGCCGAAGACGCCCACAATGCGACGGTCAACATCAATGCCAGACGTTTCAAGATAGGGTCTCCTCACTGACCAGTTTTCGTTCGTAGAACGCCGACCACCCGCTGTCCGGGTAGTCGAGAAACGCGCCGCAGCGCACAAACCCCGACCGCTCATAAAGCCGCCATGCCGGCTCGAAACCCGGCGCCTCGCCGGTTTCAAGCTTGAGGACGTTCAAGCCCTTGCTACGCGCCAACAATTCGAGCTCATCGAGCAGTTTGCGCCCCACCCGCTGACCGCGCACTTCTGGAAGCGTGTACATGCGTTTGACTTCCCCGAGACCGTCCCCATGCACCTTGAGCGAGGCCATGCCCACCGCCCGGCCGCTTTCATCCCGGGCAACCAGGACCGTTGTATGAGGTTCGGCCATCTGCTCGACCGTCATCTGGAACTGGAATTCCGGCGGCGACAGGGGCCGGAGATAAGCGTTGAGTTCGGCCACGAAACGGCGCACGTCGTCCTGCAGCGGCGTCTCCGGGGCAATCGTCACGGTCATCTATTCGACCACCTTCGGCACCATGAAGAAATTGTCTTCGCTGAGTGGCGCATTCGAAACGATCCGCTCGGCATGCCCGCCGGCCGTCACTTTGTCTTCCCGCTGGCGCAGGGCCATCGGGGTCACCGATGTCATCGGCTCGACGCCCGATACATCGACCTCGTCGAGCTGCTCGACGAAGCCGAGAATGGCGTTGAGCTCGCTCTGGTAGCCGGCAACTTCGCTTTCTTCGACGCGAATGCGCGCCAGTCGCCCGATTCGTCTCACGGTGTCGGCGTCAACGGCCATCGAAGTTCTCCAGATATGCACTCAGGTGGGTCGGCCAGCTTCTAGCAGCGCCGCGAAGGGCTGCGCAACCTGATTGAAGCGCGAGCCGCAGCGAAACCTGGCTCTAGAGCTCGAGTCCGAGTGCTGGCTCCAGAACCTGCATCGGGACCCCCTCTCCCGCTTTGGCGAGATCAGCCCAGTTGGCCTCGTTCAATCCGGCGACCGCGATGAGGAAAAGCCGGACCCTTCCCCCGCGCGCCAACCGCTTGACCAGCCCAAGAATGGTCTGGTCGATCTTGAAGATCAGAACCGCGCCGTCGCGCATATGGTGTGGCCAGTCGCCGGGTGCTTCGGTCACGTCGCCATCGGCCGCACCCAGTATGACGAGCGGCGTTTCCCCCTCGCCTTCGACGACAATGTCGGCTTCCCCGAGGCGCGCCACGACCAGGGAAAGCCCATCCGCTTCCTCGTCCATTTCATCGATCAGGCGCCTGGGCGCGGGCCGATCGAAGCCGGAGGTCAGAAACGGTGGAAGATCGGCCAGAGCTGATTCAAACACGCGGTCGCTGCCGCCGACGATTTCATGCCGGTCGAACTGTTGGTCCGCGCTTCCCGGGAAGAAGGCAACGATCTGCCCGCTCGCCTGAATGCGCAGCGCGCGCCCGCCAAACCAGGTGATTTTCACGATTGGTCTCCGGTCAAAATTTCTTGGACAATTGACCGCCGCAGCAGGAAAACGCAAGGCGCGCCGCCTTCCAGGTTGAATTTGCCGCGCAACTGTGGCTCCTGACGCCATGGCCACAGAACTCCCGATCAACGATCTTTCTCCGCTGCCGCAGTCCGGCAAACTGTTTGGGCTAGACCTCGGCACAAAGACGATCGGCATCGCCATATCCGACGGGCTTCGCCTCAGCGCCACGCCGCTCGAAACCATACGGCGCACGAAGTTTTCTGCCGACGCAGACGCACTGATCAGACTGATCGACCAAAACCAGATCGTTGGCCTCGTCCTTGGGCTGCCCATCAATATGGACGGCTCGGAAGGACCGCGTGCTCAGTCGACCCGCGCCTTCG
This sequence comes from Hyphomicrobiaceae bacterium, assembly GCA_020638095.1. Taxonomy (GTDB): domain Bacteria; phylum Pseudomonadota; class Alphaproteobacteria; order Rhizobiales; family Devosiaceae; genus JACKJF01. The sequence goes on from JACKJF010000004.1 coordinate 494,525, forward strand.
CCCGCAACTTCGCTAGCCGAAAGCCGATCCCGATCGCGTTCTGGGACGAGCGGCTTTCGACCTCCGCCGTTACGCGGACCCTCATCGAGGCGGATACGTCACGCGCCAGACGCGCCGAAGTCGTCGACAAACTGGCAGCGAGCTACATTCTTCAGGTGGCCCTCGACCGGCTGTCCCACGGCGTCTAAGGTGCGGCTCCCTTCCTGACGTCGTTTCCCCGGTTTTCGTTCAATGCTGTCCGTATTCGCCAGTCTTCTGCCTGTGTTCATCCTCATTGCCGGCGGGTTTGCCCTGCGGAAATCCGGCATCATTTCCGCCGAAAACTGGCGCGGCGTTGAACTGGTCTGCTTCTACGTCCTCTTTCCCGCCCTGCTCATCACCGTTCTCGCCGATTCGACGCTCACCTTTGGTGAAGCGGCACCGTTCGCGCTCACTCTGTTGATCGTCATCCTCATCATGAGTTTCGGCGCATGGCTCGCGCGAAAGCCCCTCAACCGGCTGATCGGCATGGAGGGCCCTGCCTACACCACCTTCTTTCAGACGGTCACGAGATGGCACGGATTCATCGCGCTCGCGGTCGTTGGCAAACTCTATGGAGACGCCGGATTGGCAGTGCTGGCCGTCGCATTCGCCGTGATGGTGCCGATTCTCAACGTCCTCAACATCCTCGTTCTGGCAACCTATGCGGCCCACAAGCCGGCCTCGCTGAGCCTGATCGCACGAACTGTTCTCCGAAATCCGCTGATCTGGGGCATCGTGATCGGACTGATCATCCGTTTTTCCGGACTGCAGCTTCCCGAAATCGCAAAGACCACGCTCAATCTGGCGGGTGACGGCGCCCTCGGCGTCTCACTCCTCGCGCTCGGCGCGGGCCTGAGCTGGAAAGCCGCCCGAACGGCGGGTCGCGAAGTGCTGCTTGCCAGTGTCGTAAAGCTGATCGTCACGCCGATTCTCGCCGGTCTCGTCGCGCTTGCCTTTGGCGTCTCTGGCAGCTGGTACGTCATTGCCATCATCGCATCGGCGGTTCCCACCGCCGTAAACGGTTACGTTCTGGCGCGTACCATGGGCGGCGATGCCGAACTCTACGCCGCCACGACAACCGCGCAGGTCGTCATATCTTTTTTGACCATGCCCTTTTTCATCTGGATAGCGATGTTGATCAGCGGCTGAACTGAGTGCCGGCTGCACCGTTTTTGCCGCGGCAAGACTTGCGCTTTGCCGTTTGCTTGGGTAAGCCCCGCCCAATCAGCCAGGACCCGCGACATGGCCACGCCAGATTCGGACGAAACCGTACGAACAAGCGCCGAGCCTGATTCATTTCCGCCGTTCCGGCACCGCCACCTTCTCGGCATTTCCCAGCTCAACCCCTTCGAAATTGTCGATCTGCTAGATCGTGCCGAGCGCATGGTTCCGATTTCGCGCCAGCCGCGCAAAACGCTGCCAACGCTCAGTGGAAAGACCCAGATCAATCTTTTTTTCGAGAACTCCACCCGCACGCTCGCTTCGTTCGAGATTGCCGGCAAGCGCCTCGGCGCGCTCGTTTCCAACATGTCGGTCAAAACCTCTTCGGTCGCCAAGGGCGAAACCCTTATCGACACGGCCGCGACCCTCAATGCCATGCAGCCGGATGTGATTGTCGTCCGGCATGGCTCGTCCGGCGCCGTGGAGCTTTTGAGCCAGAAGGTCGGCTGCTCCGTTATCAATGCCGGCGACGGCACGCACGAACATCCGACGCAAGCCCTTCTCGACGCCCTGACCATTCGACGCCACAAGGGCCGCCTCAACGGCCTGACCGTGGCCATATGTGGTGATATTGCCAATTCGCGCGTCGCCCGGTCGAATTTGCTGCTTCTAGGCGCAATGCAGGCCAGAACCCGCGTTGTCGCGCCCAAATCGCTCCTGCCCGCCGGCATCGAACAGATGGCGAGCGAAGTGCACACCGACATGCGCGAAGGGCTGAAAGATGCCGATGTCGTCATGATGCTCCGGCTCCAGCGCGAGCGCGTGTCGGAAACCATGACCCCGTCCGTGCGCGAGTATTTCCATTTCTTCGGCCTCGATGAGGAGAAACTTTCCTGGGCAAAACCCGACGCTCTTGTCATGCATCCAGGCCCGATGAACCGGGGCGTTGAAATCGATCCCGGTGTCGCCGACGGACCGCATTCGGTCATCACCGAACAGGTCGAAATGGGCGTCGCCGTGCGCATGGCCGTGCTCGATGCGCTCGTCGCCAACAAGGCGAACGAATGATGCAGCGCAAGTTGATCGTCAAAAATGCCCGCATCGTTGACCCCGCATCTGGCCGGGACGCGCCCGGTTCCCTGCTGGTCGAAGATGGCCGGATCGCAAGTCTGTCGAACTCGCCCGCTGAACCGGCGCCCGAAGGCGCCGAAGTCGTCGACGCCAAGGGGATGCTGCTTGCGCCGGGACTGGTCGACATGCGTGTTTTCGTCGGCGAGCCGGGCTACGAATATCGCGAGACCCTGAAAAGCGCCGGCAAGGCCGCGGCCGCTGGCGGGGTCACGACATTCGTCGCCATGCCCGACACCGACCCCGTGCTTGACGACATTGCGCTTGTCGAATTCATCGCCCGCCGCGCCCGCAGCGAAGCCGCCGTCAATGTTCGCCCTTCCGCAGCGCTGACCCGCGGCCTCATGGGCGAAGAAATCACCGAATATGGCCTGCTCAAACAGTCCGGCGCCGTCTGCCTGACCGACGGCAAGAAATCGATCCAGTCGAGCGGGGTCCTCCGTGCCGCCTTCACCTATGCCGCCAGCTTCGACATGCCGGTCGTCCACCACACGGTCGACTATGGCCTGCGCGGTCAAGGCGTCATGAACGAAGGTCTTTTTGCCACCACTTTGGGCCTGAAGGGCATTCCGCGCGAGGCGGAGACCGTCCCCCTCGCCCGCGACCTGCAATTGGCGGCACTGACAGGCGTTCGTTATCACGCCGCCCAGATTTCGACCGCCACATCCGCGGACCTTGTCGCCGCGGCAAAGGCCAGCAACGCGCGCGTCAGCGCCGGAGCGTCGGTCAACAATCTGTCGCTCAACGAGCTCGACGTCGGTTCCTACCGCACCTTCTTCAAGCTCTCGCCGCCGCTCAGGGCCGAAGCCGACCGGCTCGCCATGGTCGAGGCGCTGAAGAACGACATCCTCGACACCATCCATTCGGCACACGACCCGCAGGACTCCGAAGGCAAGCGCCAGCCCTTCGCCGACGCCAAGAACGGTGCGATCGGCCTCGAAACCCTGCTCGCCGCCGCCCTCCGGCTGGTGCATGATGGTTCGGTGCCCCTGCTGACCGTCCTTCGGGCGATGACGTCGCGTCCTGCAGAGCTGCTCGGACTCGAGGCTGGGCGTCTGGTTGTTGGGGCGCCTGCCGATTTCATCCTGGTCAACCTCGACTATCCCTGGACCTACGAAGAAAGCGCCATCCGCTCGCGGTCCAAAAATACGCCGTTTGAAGGCGCGCGCTTTACCGGTAAAGTGATGCAAACCTTCGTGGCAGGCGAAACCGTCTTCACTCACGCATAGACTTTTGGGGGCAAACCATGTGGCTGCAGGTCCTCGTCGCGGCAATTTTCGGCTACCTGTTGGGCTCGATCCCGTTTGGCCTTTTGCTGACCCGCTTTGCTGGCTTTGGCGACATACGTGCCATTGGCTCGGGCAATATCGGCGCCACCAATGTCCTTCGAACTGGCAACCGCTGGCTGGCCCTTGCAACCCTACTGCTTGATTGCGGCAAGGCGGTCGCGGCGGTCCTGATCGTCCGTTACTTCGTGCCCTATCCGCCACTTGCCTATTCGGTTGCCGGCATCGCCGCTTTTCTGGGCCACCTCTTTCCGGTCTGGCTTGGCTTCAAGGGCGGCAAGGGGGTCGCGACCTATATCGGCGCACTTCTCGGAATCAACTGGATCGTTGGGTTGATCTTCTGCGCCGTCTGGCTCTTCATCGCCGTCGTGCGCCGCACCTCGTCGCTCGCCGCCATCACCGCCGCGATCACCGCGCCCATTTTCTCCTACATTTTTTCCGGGCCGCATCTCGCATCCGGCGCGGCATTCATGTCGCTCCTTCTGATCTATAAGCACCGCGCCAACATTTCGCGCATTCTGGCTGGCACCGAGCCAAAGATCGGTGGCGGTTCGGGCAAATGAACGCCGCAAAAGGCGCGACGCTCCCGGATCAGCAGAAACGCGCCTGGCTGAAACTCATCCGCACTCCAAATGTCGGTCCCTCGACCTTCCGGCAAATGCTGAACCGCTATGGTTCCGCCGAGGCCGCCCTTGATGCTCTTCCTGGTCTTTTGCTGCGCGGTAGCGCTGCGAAAGCACCGCAAATCCCGACCGAGGCCGAAATCGACCTGGAAATTTCGCGGCTCGAGAAAGGCGGCGCGCGGCTCGTCGCGCTTGGCGAATCCGACTATCCGGCACTGCTGCAGCACATCCACGGTGCGCCGCCGCTTCTCAGCATCTGGGGCAACCCACACGCGCAGCAGCCCGCCATCGCCATCGTCGGCGCACGCAATGCCAGCGCTGCTGGCAAGAAACTGACCGCGCAACTTGCCGCCGATCTCGGCGCCGCCGGATATCTCGTCGTTTCCGGCCTCGCCCGCGGCATCGATGCTGCGGCGCACGATGCGTCCCTCAAAACCGGCACGGTCGCGATTCTCGCGGGTGGGCTCGACCACGTCTATCCCGAAGAAAACAAGCCGCTGGCCCGGAAGATCGTCGACAATGGCGGTGCGATTTTGACTGAAATGCCGCTTGGGTCGGAGCCGCGCGCCCAGGATTTCCCGCGGCGCAACCGTCTCGTCTCCGGTATGGCTGAGGCCGTCATCGTCGTCGAAGCGGCAAAACGGTCCGGCTCGCTCATCACCGCTCGCCTCGCGCTCGAACAGAACCGCGAAATCTTTGCCGTGCCAGGCTCTCCCCTCGACCCGCGCGCCGGTGGCACCAACCACCTGATCCAGCAGGGTGCAACGCTCATCACCTCTGCTCAAGACGTGCTGGACGCCCTGCACAGCGACCCCCATCGCCACGCGCGACTGATGGAAGGCGGTCAGGAAAGCGAGCCAGCCCAATGGCCGTCCATCGAAGACGAACCGAGCGCGACAGACGTTGAGCGCGTGCGCGAAGCCCTCAGCCCGACCTCGATGCCGCTTGACGATCTCGCCGCTGCCGCCGCCATTCCGCTACCGGTTCTGCATGCCGTTCTGCTCGAACTCGAACTTTCCGGTTTGATCGAGCGCTCCACCGGAAATCTCGTTGCGCTGAGCGGCTAATTCGCGTCATCGAAGCGCCGCCGATTGACAGGCACCCTTGCATTCACCATGTTGCGCCCGCACCGGTTCGGGCTGAAAGACGCGGCCGCCGCCCTCATCTGCGGCAAGTTTCAGCCCGGCGTCTCATTGAAATTTGTCTTAGTTTCCGGAAGCTTAGAGCATGAAGCTCGTTATTGTCGAAAGTCCTGCCAAGGCCAAGACCATCAACAAGTATCTCGGCCCGCAATATGAAGTGCTGGCGAGCTTCGGCCATGTCCGCGACCTTCCCGCCAAGGACGGTTCCGTCAGGCCTGACGAAGATTTTGCCATGAGCTGGGAGCTCGACAGTGCCGCCAAGAAGCGCATGAACGACATCGCTTCGGCTGCCAAGAATGCCGACGAACTGATTCTTGCCACCGACCCGGATCGCGAAGGCGAGGCTATTTCCTGGCACGTGCTCGAACTTCTCAAGCAGAAGAAAGCGATCAAGGACAAGCCCGTCCACCGCGTCGTCTTCAACGCCATCACCAAGACCGCCGTCACCGAGGCGATGCAGCATCCGCGCCAGATCGACGAGCCCCTGGTCGACGCCTATCTCGCCCGCCGCGCGCTCGATTATCTCGTCGGCTTCAATCTCTCCCCGGTCCTCTGGCGCAAACTCCCCGGCTCCCGTTCGGCAGGCCGGGTCCAGTCGGTGGCGCTGCGTTTGGTTTGCGATCGTGAAGCTGAAATCGAGAAGTTCCGTCCCGAGGAGTATTGGAGCGTCACCGGCCGCTACACGCATGGCGGAAAGACCTTCGATGCCCGCCTTTACGAGGTCGATGGAAAGAAGACCGACAAGCTTGCCATCACGACGGAAGCCAATGCCGCGGCGCTTCAGGCCGCTATCCGCGCCGGCAAGTCAACCGTCACCGCAGTTGAGAAAAAGCCCACCAAGCGCAACCCCTACGCGCCGTTCACCACCTCAACCCTTCAGCAGGAAGCCTCGAGCCGCCTCGGCTTTGCCCCTGCCCGCACCATGCAGATCGCGCAGCGGCTCTATGAAGGCGTCAGTGTCGGCGGGGAGACGGTCGGCGTCATCACCTACATGCGTACGGACGCGGTCCAGCTTGCCCCGGAGGCCATCGGCCAAACGCGCGGCGCGGTTGAACGCTATTTCGGCACCGACTATCTGCCCGAAAAGCCGCGCATCTATCAGACCAAGGCCAAGAATGCTCAGGAAGCGCACGAGGCCATTCGCCCCACGGATCTGATGCGCCACCCCGATCAGCTTAAGGGCATCGATCCCGACCAGCTGAAGCTCTACACGCTCATCTGGCGCCGAACACTTGCGAGCCAGATGCGGTCTGCGGAAATCGCCCGCACAACGGTCGACATCGCGATTTCCGGCTCGACGCCCAGGATCACCCTGCGCGCGGTCGGTTCGGTCATCACCTTCCCCGGCTTCCTCTCTGTCTATTCCCCGACCAAATCGGATGACGACGAGGACGACCGCGAACTGCCGGAAATGCGCGAAGGCGATGCGCTGAAACTCGACAGTGCCGATATCGAGCAGCATTTCACCCAGCCGCCGGCGCGCTATACCGAGGCAAGCCTCATCCGCAAGATGGAAGAGCTTGGCATTGGCCGCCCCTCGACCTATGCGAGCACCCTCTCGGTCCTGCAGGATCGAAACTATATGCGCCTCGAAAAGAAAGCGCTCTATGCCGAGGACCGTGGCCGCGTTGTTACGGCCTTCCTTGAGAGCTTTTTCACGCGCTATGTTGAATACGACTTCACCGCGAGCCTTGAATCCCAACTCGATCAGATCTCGGCCGGCGAGATCGGCTACAAGCAGGTGCTCCGCCAGTTCTGGACGGATTTCTCCAAGCATCTCAGCGAAATCAAGGACTTGCGCGTGTCCGAAGTGCTCGACGCGCTAAATGACCTGCTCGCGGATCACATATTCCCGGAACGCGCCGATGGCACCGACCGCCGCCAGTGCCCGACCTGCGGCACCGGCCGCCTGTCGCTGAAACTCGGGCGCTACGGCGCATTCATCGGCTGCTCGAACTATCCCGACTGCAAGCACACCCAGCAACTGGCCGACGCGGCGAGCGGCGAGCAATCGGTGGCAAGCGAGGACGGCGTTCTCGGTCAGAACCCCGAAACGGGCCTCGATGTCGTTTTGAAGTCGGGCCGCTTCGGACCCTATGTCGAAACCGGCGACGGCAAGGACGCCAAGCGCGCAAGCTTGCCCAAGGGCTGGAGCCCGCAGGCGATGGACCTCGAAAAGGCGCTGAAACTGCTCTCCCTGCCGCGCGAGGTTGGACCGCATCCCGAAGATGGCCAGACGATTTCAGCCGGCATTGGACGTTACGGACCCTTCGTCGTGCACAATGGCGTTTATGCGAACCTGCCAGACGCCGACGAGGTCTTCACCGTTGGCATCAACCGCGCCGTCGATCTTCTGGCGCAGAAGCGCGCCGGCGGCTCAACGCGCCGGCCAACCGCCGAAGTGCTGCGCACGCTGGGCGAGCATCCGGCCGGCGGCGCCGTGACGGTGCGTAACGGGCGCTACGGAGCTTATGTGAACCACGAAAAGGTCAACGCCACCCTGCCCAAAACCCTGAAGCCCGAAGACGTGACCTTCGAGCAGGCGCTCGAGCTGATCGCCGCCAAGGCCGGGTCAGGCAAATCCGGCCGGCGCGGCACTGCGCGCGGCAAATCGGCCAAGCGCGGGGCCACCGTGTCGTGATGGCGGCCCGGCCGTGAGCGCACCAAAAGACGGAAAGGCCGCGAGCAACAATCTTTTCGGCGACGACGGCCTGCCGACGAAGGAGGCCATTCTCCAGGCGTTGGAGGACCATTCCGACATTGGCTCGAAGCGCGACCTGACCAGGTATTTCAACCTCAAGGGCGAGACCAAGGTCGCCTTCAAGAAAAGGCTGCGCGAACTCGAGGGCGAAGGGCTGATCGCTCGCCGCCGCAAACAGTTGCGCAAGACCGCCGCCCTGCCCTCGGTCGCGGTTCTCGACATCGATCCGCAATCCGACCCGGACCACCTTCTGGCCCAGCCCGCCCGCTGGGACGAGCGCGAAGGCAACCCGCCAGTGGTTCTCATCCGCACCCGAAAAGGCGATCGCGTCGTGCCCGGCCCCGGCGACCGCATTCTGGCGCGCATCGAAAAACAACCGGGCGCGACGCCCGGTTACCTAGGCCACGCCATCAAGGTCCTCGGCCTTCCGCGCAAGGCAACCATCGGTATCATTCGGCGCGACGTGGATGGAGCGCGTCTCATTCCCGTCGAACGCAAGCAAAAGGAAATGCGCATCCGTCCCGGCGATCTCGGCAAGGCGGAGGATGGTGATCTGGTCGAAGTCGATGTGCAGATGCGCGGCCGGCTGATGATCCCGGAGGCAAAGGTCGTCGCTGTCCTCGGCAATCCGCGTTCCGAGGGCGCGATCAGTCTGATCGCGCTTCACAACCTCGAAATTCCCTACCGGTTCCCCGCTGCAGTCACCCGTGCCGCAGAACAGCTGCCGGAGGTTTCCGGTCAAGGCCGCGAAGACTGGCGCGACATTCCTTTCGTCACCATCGATCCGGACACCGCCAAGGATCATGACGACGCCGTCTACGCCGAACCGGACGAAGATCCGAAAAATGAAGGCGGGCACGTCGTTTATGTCGCCATTGCCGACGTCGCGGCCTATGTGCGGCCCGACACCGAACTCAACGACGAAGCGTTCGAGCGCGGCAATTCCGTCTATTTCCCCGACCGGGTCGTACCCATGCTGCCCGAGCGCATTTCGAACGATCTCTGTTCACTTCGGGAAGGCGAAAATCGTCCCTCGATAGCCGTCCGCATGGTGTTCGACGCGGGGGGGCACAAGAAATCCCATTCGTTCCATCGCGTGACCATCCGGTCGGCCGCCCGGCTGACCTATTCCGAAGCGCAGGCCGCCGCCGATGGCAATCCGAACGACAAGACCGGTCCCTTGCTTGAACGCGTGCTCCAGCCGCTCTTCGATGCGTACGCTTCGATGGCGAAGGCCCGTGACAAGCGCGGTCCGCTCGCCCTCGACTTGCCCGAACGGCGCATCATTCTCAATGATCAGGGCATGGTTTCGCGCGTCTACGTGCCCGAGCGGCTCGAGGCGCATCGGCTGATCGAGGAAATGATGATCGCGGCAAATGTCTGCGCCGCCGAAACCCTCGAACAGAAACAGTCGCCGCTCGTCTATCGCGTTCACGATGCTCCGGGCCGCGAGAAACTCGGCGCACTACGCGACTTTCTCAACAGTCTCGATCTCAGCCTCATCAATTCGGAGGCCGTACGCCCGAGCCATTTTAACCAGGTGCTATTGAAAGCTGCCGGCACGCCGCACACCCATCAGGTCTCCGAAATGGTGCTTCGCACCCAGGCGCGCGCCGAATACGCGACGGAGAATTTGGGGCATTTCGGTCTCAACCTCGATCGCTACGCCCACTTCACCTCGCCCATCCGCCGCTATGCTGACTTGATGGTGCATCGCGCCCTGATCCGCGCACTGAAACTCGGCGATGATGGGCTAACCGACGCCGAAATCAGCCGTCTCGATGCCATCTCCGAACACATCTCGTTCACCGAGCGCCGCGCCATGGCGGCTGAACGCGAAACGCAGGACCGCCTGATTGCGCACTTTCTGGCAGGCCGGATCGGCACGCATTTCGAGGGCCGCATTTCCGGCGTCACCAAATCAGGACTGTTTGTTCGCCTCAACGATACGGGCGCCGACGGGTTCGTGCCCGCCGGGTCTTTGGGGCACGACTACTACCATTTCTCCGAAGCCACACAGGCCTTGATCGGCGAGCGCTCCGGCGAAACCTACCGATTGGGTGATGCCGTTGAGGTGCGTCTATTGGAAGCGGCGCCCCTGGCTGGCGCCCTACGCTTCGAAATCGTATCAGAAGGGGCTTTCACGCCCGCTTCCCGGCGCACGCCTGCGCGCGGCAGACGGGGACCGTCCAAACGACCCATTCAGCGAAGGGGCAAAAGACGATGACTATTGTCTATACCCAGCCGCATCGCGACGAACCCAAGCCTGAACCGCGCAGCCTCGGACAATCGCTCTGGCGCGGCGCGCGCTGCAAATGTCCCGCTTGCGGTGAGGGCAAGCTCTTTCGCGCCTATCTCAAGGTCAACGACACCTGCCCCGCCTGTGGCGAGGACCTGAGCCAGCATCGCGCCGACGATGCCCCTCCCTACATCACCATCGTTCTGGTCGGGCACATTCTCGTCGGCCTGCTGGTCGACCTCACCATGGTCTGGCACGTCGAGCCCTATGTGCTTCTCATGACCATCGCGCCGCTCGCCGTCATTCTTCCGCTTGTCCTCCTGCCATCGATCAAGGGCATGGTCGTAGGCCTGCAATGGGCCTTGCGCATGCACGGTTTTTCGGCCGGTGGCGAGGAGGATTTCGGCTCCTATTCAGAGCATTACGGCGAGTGAGATAGGGCCGCTGCGGCGGCTTGACATTTGAGCGCTTTTGACTAGGTTGCGCGCAAATTTCACGTGGGCCGTTCGTCCGCGCAATTGTTATTGGGAAACACAAATGGCCAAAGCAAACACCATCAAGGTCCGTATGGTCTCGAGCGCGGATACCGGGTTCTTCTACGTAACCAAGAAGAATGCCCGCACCCAGACCGAAAAACTGACCATGCGCAAATACGACCCCGTCGCGCGCAAGCATGTCGAGTTCAAGGAAGCCAAGATCAAGTAGGTCGGAAGCTACCCCGAAAACACAAAGCCCGCTCCATTGGAGCGGGCTTTTTTGTTGAGCCTGCAACGGCCGAATTTGTGGAGAGCCGGAGCGAGGAGCCTAACGAAACTGAAGGTGACTGGCCCGGCGCGGCTTATGAAGAGGCCACTCAAACCGCTGCCGGACCAGTCTCCCTACGGACCCAGGAATTGCGGCGGACCTGAGAAAAGCCGTAGGGCGGACCCAGCGATGAATTTCACCAGAGGGTCTGACCGGATTTTTACCCGGCGGCCGCGGCAAAGCCAAAGCAAATCTGGCACTTGCGGGCGCCAAATCAGTTTCTTAGTGAAGCATTAACCCTAACTGGTTGGTTCTTAACCAACCTGCCGAAGATCAGGCCGCGTCGAAGATAACCCGGTTCCTGCCGCCTTCTTTCGCGCGATAAAGGGCCACGTCTGCACGCTTCAAAAGCATGTCGGGCGTGTCACGTTCCACGTTGCTGATGGCGAGCCCGACCGACACGGTCACAGGAATGACTTGCCCGCCGCCCGTGTCGAACGGCTGTTCGCCGACCGCCGAACGGATACGTTCGCCGATGGCTTCCGCCTGCCTCTGGCTGATGTCGGGCATCAGAACCACGAATTCCTCGCCGCCATACCGGCAGGCCAGATCGACGCCACGGATATTGCGTTGCACGCGCGTCGAGAATTCCTTCAGGATCATGTCGCCGGCATCGTGGCCGTATTGATCGTTGACGCGCTTGAAGTGATCGATGTCGAGCATCATCACCGCAAGCGCGCGATCCTGTTCGCGCGCCTTTTCCAGCATGATGCCAACGTGCCGGTCGAAATAACGCCGATTATAGAGACCCGTCAGTTCGTCCGTGACGGCCATGGCCAGGGTCGTGTTGACGCTCTCGCGCAATTCGGCCGCATAGCGCTGGCGGCGGATCTGGGTCCGCACCCGCGCCACCAGTTCGTGCCGCTCGATCGGGCGATAGATGAAATCGTTGACCCCGAGATCGAGACCACGGACCACGCGCGCCCGGTCGGCAGGTTCCGCGACCAGGATGATCGGCAGGCCGCGCGTCCGTTCGAGTGTCCGCAATTGCGATACGACCCTCAGCGGGTCGAAGTTCTTGAGGGCCATCGAAATCAGCGCAACCTCGAAATCCGCCATTGCCGCGTGCATGGCGATGGAGGTCGGATCGCGCATCACCGTGACCTGGTGCTCGCCCGAGAGGAGATTGTAGAACCGCTCGGCGCTGAGCGCATCGTCATCGACCAGAAGGATCCGGCCATTTGCCGTGCCGATTTCGGCCATGACGACTTCGCCGTCTTCCGCGGCCAGTTGCTGCGACGTGCGGGCACGCGCCCTGAGCTCGTCGGTCAGAATCTTGAGCCGCACCAGGCTTTTGACGCGCGCCAGAAGCTGGATGTCCTCAGGGGGCTTGGTCAGAAAATCGTCGGCGCCGCTTTCGAGACCCTGCACCCGATCGCTCGGCTGGTCGAGCGCCGTGATCATGACGATGGGAATGTGCTGCGTCCGCCGGTCCGATTTGAGGTGGCGGCACACTTCGAAACCGTCCATGTCCGGCATCATCACGTCGAGAAGGACAATGTCGATGTCCTTGTCGTGGCAGATATCTATTGCCTGCTGACCTGAATAGGCCGGCACCACGTCGAAATACTCCGCGGTCAGACGCGCTTCGAGCAGTTTGACGTTCGTTGGAATATCATCGACGACCAGCACACGTGCCGTCATGACCGCCCCCTACGCAGAACTAGAAAAAGGACTGGCTACTTCGCCGGGCCAATATAGGAGGCAATGGTTTCCAAAAAGTGAGGCACGGAAATCGGCTTGGAAATATAGCCCTCGCAACCGCCCTCGCGGATGCGCTCTTCGTCGCCCTTCATGGCAAAAGCGGTGACCGCGATGACCGGGATCGGCGCGAGTTCCTCGTCTTCTTTCAGCCACTTGGTGACCACAAGGCCCGAGACCTCGGGAAGCTGGATATCCATGAGTATGAGATCGGGATGGTGCGCCCGGGCCAGGTCAAGCGCCTCCAGCCCGTTTCGGGTCTGGATCGTGTCGTAACCCTGCGATTCGAGCAGATCGTGAAAGAGCTTCATGTTGAGCTCGTTGTCTTCGACGATCATGACCGTCTTGCCCATGGACCCCTGCCCGCATCCAGCGTTCGAATATTCCGAACCTCCGCTAGCATGAAATGCTTAACTTTCGTAGAATCCGCACCTGTCCATAGTCCGATCCGGTTTCGGCCACTTGCGTTTCTGATGAACCAACCTTCTGATATCAAAGTTGAATATGCAGAATTGGCCTTCGCTCATCTTTTGGCCGAGCCGGAGGAACTGGCGCGGTTCATGCAGGCTTCCGGCTACACGCCAGAGACCTTGAGGCGCGCCATCGATTCGCCCGAGCTCGGCACGGCACTCATCGACTATTTCGCCCAGAACGAAGCGTTGCTCCTCGCCCTTTGCGCCAATGCCGCAATCGATCCCGCCCATTTCATGCGGGTCTGGTCGCGCGACCAGATTCACGATGCATGAGCGCCCCATCGGGACTTCCGCACCTCTGTCGGGACTGTCTCGCGACCTTTGAGGCCACGAATCAGGTCAGCAACTGCCCGGAATGCGGCTCGCCACGCCTTGTCGCCCATGAAGAGCTTCAAACCCTCGGCATCGCACATATCGATTGTGACGCCTTTTATGCCAGCGTCGAAAAGCGCGACAATCCGGAGCTCCGCGACAAACCGCTGATTGTCGGCGGTGGCAAACGCGGGGTCGTATCGACCTGCTGCTACATCGCCCGGATGAGCGGGGTGCGTTCGGCCATGCCAATGGTCACCGCACTGCGCAAATGTCCAGACGCGGTCGTGGTTCGACCGGACATGAAGAAATATGTCGGCGTTTCCCGGCAAATTCGCGAACTGATGCTGGCCCTGACCCCGGAAGTCGAGCCGCTCTCGATCGACGAGGCGTTCCTGGACCTGCGGGGCACGGAAAAACTTCACCATGCGTTTCCGGCACAATCCCTGGCCCGCATGGCGCTCGCCGTCGAACAGCAGATCGGCGTGACCGTTTCCGTCGGCCTTTCGCACAACAAGTTCCTTGCCAAAATCGCCTCGGACCTCGACAAGCCGCGCGGCATGGCCCTGATTGGCGTCGCCGAAACGAAAAGCTTTCTCGCCCGCCAGCCGATTTCCATCATCTTCGGCGTTGGCAAGGTCATGACCGAGCGTCTGCGCCGCGACGGATTGGTGTCGATCGGTCAATTGCAGACCATGCCCGCCAAGGATCTGATCAAGCGCTACGGAGAAATGGGCGCGCGCCTGGCTCATCTCGCCAGTGGTGAAGACCGCCGCCGCGTTTCGACCAATCGCGCCGCCAAGTCGATCAGCAGCGAAACCACCTTTTTCGACGACATTTCCGATGCCTCGGAACTGCAGACCATCTTGCTCAACCTTTGCGAAAAGGTCGCGGACCGGCTGAAAAAGCAAAAACTTGTGGGTCACACCCTGACCCTCAAGCTCAAGACCGCCGGCTTCACCGTCCGCACCCGCGCCCGCCACCTCGCCCTGCCAACCCAGCTGGCCCACGTCATCTATGAGAACGCGGCGGACCTGCTGATCAAGGAGACAGACGGCACCAAATATCGCCTGATCGGCATCGGCCTTTCGGGGTTTGAGCCGGCCCACGATGGTGATCCGTCCGACCTTCTCGAGCCTCGCATCGCCAAAAAGGCCGCTGCCGAGCGCGCCATGGACGATGTACGTCACAAATTCGGTCAGGATGCAGTTGTCAGGGGCCGGCTTTATCGGCAAAACAGGTCAGGCAAACTCCGCGATCCGGAACTCTAGGAACGATGGCCTCTCCCCACGAAAAACTCGCCGAACTCGGCGTCGCGCTGCCCAAAGCCGCTGTGCCCAAGGCCAATTACGTTGCCGTTCGCCGATCCGGAAACCAGATCTACGTTTCCGGACAGGTCTCCGAGGGCGAGAACGGCATCATCACCGGCAAGCTCGGCGCCACGATGGACGTGACGGAAGGCGCGGCCGCGGCGCGCCGCTGCGCTCTCGCCGTTCTTGCACAGATCGAACAGAATGCCGGCGTGCCCCTCGACCGCATTGCCCAGGTCGTCAAGCTGGTTGTCATGGTCAATTCCACGCCGGATTTCACTGCGCAGCCGCAGGTCGCCAATGGCGCGTCGGACCTTCTGGTCACGGTGCTTGGCGACGCCGGGCGGCACGCGCGTTCAGCCTTTGGCGTGGCTGCATTACCGCTGGGCGCCGCCGTCGAGATCGAGGCGATCGTGGACATTCGTGAATGAGCGAACTCACGGAGGTGCTTGCGCGCCCGATCGCGCACCGGGGTTTGCATAATCTGGGTAGTGGCATCATCGAGAATACCCTTCCAGCATTTGAACGTGCGATGAAGGGTGGCTACGGCATCGAATGCGATCTGCAAATGAGCGGCGACGGGGTCCCCATCGTCTTTCACGACGAAACGCTTGATCGGTTGACCTCTCAGTCCGGCCGGGTTTCGACACTGAGCGCCGGCCAGCTTGATCGAGTCCGGATCAAGGACAGCGCAGTCGAAACCTCGCCGCCCCGGTTTGCCGCCCTTCTGGAGCTCATCAATGGCAAGGTGCCGCTGGTTGTCGAGCTCAAGCACCAGTCACAAGGATCCAACCTCGCCTTTTCCGACGCGGCCAACGACGTGGCAAAAGCCTACAAGGGGCCGCTGGTCTTCAAGAGTTTCAGCCCGCACATTCTCGTTCACTTGCACAATGTGGGCTGCACGCGCCCGCTTGGCATCATTGTCGAAGGCTATCGCGATCCCGCCTATCGCGCCGAGCTGACGGCGTGGCAGCGTTTCAAGCTTCGTCACCTGTTGCATTATCCGCAGTCGCGTTTCGACTTCATCTCCTGCGATCATGCCGAACTCACCCTGCCCGCGGTCCGGCTCTTCCGGCGCATGGGCAAGCCGGTCACCACCTGGACAGTCAGATCGCCGGAGGATGAACAGAAGGCTCGCCGCGACGCCGACCAGATCGTGTTCGAAGGATACCTGCCGAAAATTGGCTAGTTCCGAATTCACCGTCAGAACCATCGCGCGCATCGACGAGGTTGCGCCGGTGGCATGGGACGGGCTTTTGCCGCAAACCAATGGAAAGCCGGACAACCCGTTCGCACGTCACGATTTCCTGTCCGCGCTCGAGACAAGCGGTTGCGCCAGCCCTGCCACGGGCTGGCGGGCGCAGCACATCGTCATCGAACACGGCAAGGACCTGTTGGCCGCTCTGCCGCTTTACCTCAAGTCCCATTCGCGCGGTGAGTACGTGTTCGATTTCGGCTGGGCCGATGCCTTCGAACGTGCCGGCGGCCGCTACTATCCGAAACTTCAATGCGCCATTCCGTTCACCCCGGCCTCGGCGCCAAAATTTCTGACAAAGCCCGGCCACGCCGCGCTGAAGCCTCAGCTTCTCGCGGCGGCTGAAGAACTTGCGCGAAACAACGGAATTTCGTCGGTTCACGCGACCTTTCTATCCGAAGAAGAGCTGCAACTTGCCGAGGAACGGCTCTGGCTAACCCGATATGATACGCAGTTTCACTGGGAAAATCAGGGCTTTGCCGATTTCGATGCGTTTCTGGAGAACCTCTCGTCGCGAAAGCGAAAGGCCATCCGCAGGGAACGCAGTTCCGTCGCTGAAACCGGTCTCGACATCGTCTGGAAAACGGGCAGCGACATAAGCGAAGCCGATTGGGACCACTTCTTCGCCTTCTACATGGATACGGGGTCCCGCAAATGGGGCCAGCCCTACCTGAATCGGGAATTCTTCTCGCTTCTGACCGAACACATGGCCGATCAGGTCGTGTTGATGTTTGCGCTACGGAACCAGAAACCAATTGCGGGCGCTCTCAACTTCCTGGGGTCCGACACGCTTTTCGGCCGCTACTGGGGCGCGACCGAGCATGTTCCCTTCCTCCATTTCGAACTCTGCTACTATCAGGCGATCGACTTTGCGATCGCGCACAGGCTTCCGTGTGTGGAAGCCGGTGCCCAGGGCGAACACAAGCTCGCGCGCGGATATGCGCCCGCCATCACGCGTTCGGCGCATTACATCACCCATGCCGGACTTCGCGACGCAATCGCCAATTTCCTTGAAACCGAGCGGCGCAGCGTGTTGCGCAACAACGAGATTCTGGCAGACTACGCGCCATTCAAAAAGACCAACTGAAGAAAGACCAACCGCCATGCCGTCCTACGATCCGGACAATATCTTCGCCAAAATCCTTGCCGGCGACATTCCCTCGGTGAAGGTGTTCGAAAATGACGACTGCATCGCCATCATGGACGTCTTCCCGCAGACAGAAGGGCACTGTCTCGTCATCCCGCGGGCGCCGTCGCGCAACATTCTTGACGCCGACCCGGCATCGCTCGCCGCCACGGTTCCGCATGTGCAGAAGCTCGCCAAAGCGGTGAAATCCGCGCTCGGCGCTGACGGGATACGGGTCATGCAGTTCAATGAAACACCGTCCGGGCAGACGGTTTTTCATCTGCACTGGCACGTCATGCCGATTTACGAAGGACAATCGCTTGGCGCCCATGCCGGTGGTGGAATGGCCGACACGGCCAAACTTGAGGTGTTGGCTGAAAAAATCCGCGCAGCCCTTTGAATGAAAAGGCGGGCATTGCGCCCGCCTTCGTTCATTTCGTTTCGGCTTCTTCGTCCTTTGCGTCCTGCTTGGTGCCGGACTTTTTTCGCGCCGGACCCTTGATCGCCTTGGGCCGGGCGGGCGCCGGCGGCGCCGTCACTAGCTCAAGCTTCGCATCGTCGCCCTCGCCGACCACCACGACCCGGACCGAGCCGCCGTTTTCAAGCACGCCGAACAGCACTTCGTCGGCCAAAGGCTTCTTGACATATTCCTGGATGACGCGCGCCAACGGCCGCGCACCCATGGTTTCGTCATAGCCACGCTCAGCCAGCCAGTCCGTCGCTTCGGGCGTCAGCGTGATCGTCACATTCCGCTCGGCCAACTGGGTTTCGAGTTGCAGCACGAATTTCTCGACGATCCGGTAGACGACTTCGCGCGGCAGCGGCGCGAAGGAAATGATCGCGTCGAGCCGGTTGCGGAACTCGGGCGAGAACATGCGGTTGATTGCATCCTCATCGTCGCCGGCCTGCCGCGAGCGCCCGAAACCAATTGGCGCCTTGGCAAGCTCCGTCGCCCCGACATTCGAGGTCATGATCAGAACGACGTTGCGGAAATCCACCGTCTTGCCGTTGTGGTCGGTCAGCTTGCCGTGGTCCATGACCTGCAAAAGGACGTTGAACAGGTCCGGATGCGCCTTCTCGATCTCGTCCAGCAACACCACGCAATGCGGATGCTGGTCGACACCGTCGGTCAGAAGGCCGCCCTGGTCGAACCCCACATAGCCCGGCGGTGCGCCGATCAGCCGCGAAACGGTATGCCGTTCCATGTATTCCGACATGTCGAACCTCAAGAGTTCGACGCCAAGTGTGTCGGCGAGTTGCCGCGCCACCTCGGTCTTGCCAACGCCGGTCGGGCCGGTGAAGAGGTAGGAGCCAATCGGCTTTTCAGGTTCCCGCAGCCCGGCCCGCGCCAGTTTGATCGACGCCGCAAGGGCTTCGATCGCCTTGTCCTGGCCGAACACGACCTGCTTGAGGCTAGTCTCGAGATTGCCCAGCAATTCCGCATCCGAGCGTGAGACGCTACGCGGCGGAATGCGCGCCATCGTGGCAATCGTTGCCTCGATTTCGGGGACATCGATCGTCGCCTTGCGGTCCTCGGCCTTCAGAAGCATCTGGCTTGCGCCGGTCTCGTCGATCACGTCGATCGCCTTGTCCGGCAGCTTGCGGTCGTTTATGTAGCGGTCCGACAGCTCCACCGACGCCTTGATCGCATCATCGGTATATTCGACCTTGTGGAATTTCTCGTAATAGGGCTTGAGGCCCTGCATGATCTCGATTGCTTCGGGAATGGTCGGCTCGTTGACGTCGATCTTCTGGAACCTCCGCGCCAGGGCCCGGTCCTTTTCGAAGAACTGCCGGTATTCCTTGTAGGTCGTCGAACCGATGCAGCGGATTGCGCCGGAAGCCAGTGCCGGCTTCAAAAGATTGGAAGCGTCCAGCGCCCCGCCTGAGGTGGCGCCCGCCCCGATCACCGTGTGGATTTCGTCGATGAAGAGCACGATGTTCTCGCGCTTTTCGAGTTCCTTCATCACACCCTTGAGGCGCTCCTCGAAATCGCCGCGATAGCGCGTGCCGGCTAACAACGCGCCCATGTCGAGCGCATAGACCTCGACGTCCATCAGGACCTCGGGCACGTCCTTTTCGACGATCTTGCGGGCAAGCCCTTCGGCGATGGCCGTTTTGCCAACGCCCGCGTCGCCGACATAGAGCGGATTGTTTTTCGAGCGGCGGCACAGAACCTGGATGGTCCGGTTGAGTTCCGCCATCCGGCCGATCAGCGGATCGACCTTTCCATCCCGCGCCTTCTGGTTGAGGTTGACGCAGAACTCCTCGAGCGGCGACGCCTTCTGCGGCGTTTCGCCCTCGGCGGGACCCTCTTCACTGCTCGAACCCCGAATGGGCCGGTTCACGCTTTCACCCGACTTGGTGATGCCGTGCGAGATGAAATTGAGCGCATCGAGCCGCGTCATGTCCTGCTGTTCGAGGAAATAGGCGGCATGGGATTCCCGCTCGGCGAAGATCGCGACCAGAACGTTGGCGCCGGTTACCTCGTCGCGTCCGGAGGATTGAACGTGAATGACCGCCCGCTGGATGACCCGCTGGAAGGCCGCCGTTGGACGCGCATCCTGTCCGGCCCCGTTGATCAGCCCTTCGAGTTCCTCGGAAACAAAGGTTTCGAGCTCTGCACGCAACTCTTCGACGTCGACGTCGCAACCCTTGAGCACGGCAACGGCATCCTCGTCGTCGAGCAACGACAAAAGCAGATGTTCCAGGGTTGCGAGCTCGTGATGATGCTCGCGCGCCAGGTTCATTGCCTGATGCAGGGCCTTTTCCAATCCACGCGAAAACGAGGGCATATGGGCTCCTATTCCTTTTCCATCACGCATTGCAGCGGATGCTGGTTTTTGCGGGCTGTGTCCATGACCCGCATGACTTTGGTTTCGGCCACCTCGTACGGGTAGACCCCGCACTGCCCCACGCCGTTCTGATGCACGTGCATCATGATCTGCCAGGCGGTCTCGTGATCCTTGTTGAACACTTCCTTGAGGATGCCGACCACGAATTCCATCGGCGTGTAATCGTCGTTGAGAAGCAGCACCCTGTAAAGGTTCGGCCGCTTCGTCTTTGGCCGGGTTTTTGTCGCAAGACCGCTGTCGAATTTTCCATCGGACTCATCCCGGTCCGGTCCCGCAAACGCCATGACCCGGCTCGCCCCTTCAAAGGCAGCCTCTGCGTCTGGCAATTTTGCAAACGATACGTTCATTTGCGCCTTTCAGTCCGCACAAATCAGGTCCCATTATGTAGGCAAAATTCTGGCGCTGTTAAGGGGCATCCTGTCACGTTTTTCGGGCAGTGCATGCTGAACCAGATCCTGATCGCCTTTACGCAATTGTAACTGCCCCCGGCCTATCCTCTCCCGAGTTGAGTTGCCGGCGCCGGAATGCGCGCCGCGAGAAGTTCCGCGTGTGAGCCAGAACGGCTCAGGAGTAGTGTTTTGGTCCCCAGTTCAACGGGCGTCGACAGAGGGGCAGTTCGCCTTTTTCGTTTCGTTGCCTTTGTGATGATGGCGGTTCTGTCCGTCGCCTTCGCCGCACCCGCGCGTGCGGATGTGCCGCGTGCCTACGCCGGCATCGTCGTTGACGCCAAGACCGGCACAACCCTTTACTCCTATGCCGCCGACTCGTTGCGCTATCCCGCTTCGGTCACGAAGGTGATGACGCTCTACATCCTGTTTCAGGAGATCAAGGCCGGTCACCTGACCATGAGCTCACCGCTGACCGTTTCGCAATACGCGGCTTCGGCGGTTCCGACCAAACTCAACGTTCGCCCCGGTTCGACCATCAAGGTCGAAGATGCGATCAAGGCCATCGTGACCCTTTCGGCGAACGACATCGCCCGCGTCATCGCCGAAAACATTTCCGGTTCGGAATCGAAGTTCGCCGAACGAATGACCCGCACCGCGCGGGCGCTGGGCATGTCGCGCACCACCTATGTCAACGCGTCTGGCCTCCCCGACAGCCGCCAGGTCACCACCGTCCGCGATCAGGCCCGCCTCGGCATGGCGATGTTCCAGCACTTCCCGGACTTCTACGACTATTTCAAGATCCGGAGCTTCACCTACGCCGGCCATACCTACGGCAACCACAACCAACTTCTCGGCCAGAGCGGCATCGACGGCATGAAGACCGGCTACACCAGCGCCTCCGGATACAATCTGCTCACTTCCGCCCGCGCCAATGACCGGCACATCGTCGTCGTCGGTTTCGGCTTTTCTTCCGGCGGGTCGCGCAACGCCAAGGTTCTCGAGCTCGTCAAGACCTATCTCGGTCAAGCTCATCGCGGTGACTACTGGCGGCAGGCCATGATCGACAGGCCCGGTGTGCCGGCAAATTCAGGCAACGTCTTTGCCGTCGCCCAGTCCGAGCCAGTAATTCCCGCGCCGCGGCCCGCCTTCCGCCTGCCCGGATCACAGCCGCTGCCCGATGCCATCGACGAAACCAATATTCAGCCAATCGCGGTCGCCGAAGTGACCCCAGCACCTGCCCCCACACTGCCGGAAGTCAACCAGCAGCCCGCGGCCCTGCTCGCCCCGGCGCCCATCGAACGACCCGAAAGCGTTTCTGACCCGGTCATGACCGCGAGCGTCGATCAGCCACCTGTCGATCTGATGGCGCCAAGTCCTGCCGCGGCTCCGCAGCGATCGCTCGACGTGATCGGCACCTGGATCAATGACAATTTCAACGCGCCATCGAACGAACCCGGCGTCCTTGGCTACCTGCCAACAGGCGGACAGGCCCCGATCCCGCCCGCCAATGTGGGTGGCGGTCAGACCATTGACCTGATGTCGTCCGGCAGCATCAACGGGCAGTCCCCGAGCCCCCTGGACGGCGGCTGGATCGTCCAGGTCGGCGCCGCGCCCAACCAGAACGCCGCCCAGCAACTCATCGATCAGGCCCAGACGCGGCTCGGTGCGCTGCAGGACTTCCGGCCCTATGTCGAGCGCTACGAAAATGTCGGGCAGGTCTTTTACCGCGCGCGCTTCTCCGGCTTTGCCGACCGCGGCCAGGCCGTCGAGATGTGCGAGCAAATCAAGAATACGAACATGAGCTGCCTGGCTGTGCAGAGCTGAGCCGCTTGGGGAAATTGGAGTCGTGTAAGGAGTAGTCCAATGGCCACGAAGAACCACCTCGAAGAGCTCCGCCAGTTCGCGGAAATGGCCGAGAAGCGCAACGAAAGTCGCGCCGAATTCTGGTCGGCTTACGGCAAGGCGGCTGAACCGGCCCAGCCTTCAGGCAAGCGCATTGGCGACCTGCTCGGCACGGTTCTGGCACTTTCGGCGCGCACCCGGCGCATGGTCCAGCCGCGGGCGACCGTCGAGCTGGACGTGTTCGCACCCGGTGGCCGTCGCGCCATCCACATTTTCCAGGGTGAGACCGAGTTCTGAGCCGGTCAGCCGTCGAGTTGCGGGCGGGGCTGATTGTCTTCCGCCGGCGCACCCGGCACGATGGTGGACGGATCCGGGCTCGCTGGCGGCGCCATATGCTCGAACACGGCTCCAGCAGCGTTCTGCCGCTCCCATTCCGCGCGAGCGTCCTGCCGCAACGTGACCTTGTGGGCGAAGGGCAGGTTCAGGCCGCGCGCCAGCGCCAGATATTCTGACTTCGCCGCGTCGTTGGCATTGCTCGTCATCGGTGTTTCATCGACCTGATCGAGCGGATCGAATACGGTCATGCCGATCGGGAACAGTGACCGGAAGATCACCCGCTCTGAAATGCCGTCGACAACCCGCGCGCCGAGCCGGAGCGCGATCTGATCGAGCGCCGACTGAACGAGCCGCATGTTGCGCGACGACAGCATGGCGATGCGGTTTCGCACCAGAATCCAGTCGATGGTCTTGCCATCGATGGCCAACCGCTCCTTGCGGGCGCGCTGAACGAGCCGCGAATAGTGGCTGAGGGCTCGAGTCTGCCCCGACACCGGGTCGATCTGAGCCAGAACGTCCATGTCGATCAGGCTGTCATTGATCGGCGTGACCAGCGTGTCGGCGAGCGAATGCGCGAGACGCGTGAGATTGGTATCAAATCCCGGCGTGTCGATAACGAGATAGTCGACCCGCTGCTCGACCTCGCCGATGGCGCGCCGGAAGACCTCGAACTCGCGCCGCTCGTTCTGAGAAACCGAGTCGCCCGAAGAAACAGGCAAATGGTAGTGAATGGAATGGGGAACGGCCAGATCGTGCCGGCGGGCCCAGTTCCGGCGGTTCTCCACATAGTGGGTCAGCGTCTGCTGGCGGCTGTCCACGTCGATCGTGGCGACCTTGAATCCCTGATACATCAGCAGACAGGCGAGGTGAAATGCCGTGGTCGACTTGCCCGAGCCGCCCTTTTCGTTGCCCAGCACGATAACGTGCGCGCTACGCGTCCCCATAAAGCCTCCGTGCCGCCCGGTCCGGTGCGTCGAACCTCAGTCTGGACCGGCGATACGAAACTTTAGCGACGGCACTCTCTTTCGTCCAACAATTTAGCGTTCAGCTTTGTTA
Source organism: Hyphomicrobiaceae bacterium (assembly GCA_020638095.1). Taxonomy (GTDB): domain Bacteria; phylum Pseudomonadota; class Alphaproteobacteria; order Rhizobiales; family Devosiaceae; genus JACKJF01. The sequence continues at coordinate 518,285 of JACKJF010000004.1, forward strand.
ATTGCTTAACTTCAAAGGGTTTCGGGCGTTAGAGGAGTCCGAGATAGGTCAGCTCCTCGGCAAGTTCCGCATCACCCTCCGCGCTGACGACGCTGAGATCCGTGTCCGGCGGCGCGTCCTTGGCTTCGAGGTAGCGCCAGCCCTGGAATGGCCGTCGCGGCTGCGCCCGCGTCCGGATGATCCGTTCATCCATCATGATGTCGCAGAAACCCCGGCCGTCCGTGTCGGTGCCCGGCGTCAGCGCAACGATCGCCTGCCGGCAGCGGATCGCGCCGCCAATGACCCAATAGAGCGACCCCTGCCCGACGATCTCATCCGCCCGGCGCGGAAACATCCGTGTCCGATGCCGGTTGATGCCCTCTTCGGGCCTCAGGCGCTGGGCCTCAGGGGTCTGCCGCCAGTTGACGAGTTCTTCGACCGAAGCGATGCCGACGCAGAGCTTGACCAGGTGAAGGACCATTGCGCCCGCGTCAGTTGGCGTCCAGTTCGTCCTGCGGCACGATCTGGGTCTCGGTCAGAGCTGCGGCACGCCACGCCTTGACTGCCGGCAGCTCGGAAAGCGCCGCAATCCAGTTCTGGATGTATTCTGAAACCGGCAGATGGTAGGTCAGGATGCGCATGGCGACCGGCGCGAACATCGCGTCCACCCCGGAGAAATCGCCGCAGAGGAACGGCCCGCCAGACCGCTCCAGCAGGCCGCCGAGGAGTAGATTCAGCCGGTCGAGATCGGCCTGAATGGACGGAATATCGACACGCCCCGGCATGCTGGCTCGAATGTTCATTGGCGCCGCATTGCGCAATGCATGGAAGCCGGCGTGAATTTCGCAGGACGCCGAGCGCGCCCGCGCCCGCATGATCCGATCTTCCGGCCAGATTTTCTTCTCGGGAAAACGGTCGTTGAGATACTCGATAATGGCCAGGGATTCCGGAATCAGAAGCTGCTCGGCCATCAGCAGCGGAACCTTGCCGGTCGGGCTGCGCTCGCGCAGCTTCTCTTTCCAGCCATCCCCACTGAGCCACAAAATCTCTTCCGTGAACTCGATGCCAAAGTGCACAAGCACCAGCCAGGGCCGCATCGACCAGGACGAATAGTTCTTGTTGCCGATCAGGAGTCGCATCTTTTTCGCCTCAAAACAAAACGGGCGCCGGAGCGCCCAACTTGTGAGTGATTATCCGGTTCCGGTCAATTGCCGCGACGAACCATCACGCAAATACCTGGGTCAGAACGAAGGCAGCGCCGACGAGCGCCACAAAGGTCCACGTGGCCGAACGCCAGCAGATCACTGCACTGTTTTGCTTCATATATGCCCCGCTTTGGTCGGCTCCATTGCGTCAGAAACGATTGGAGCCGCTTATGGTTGACAACTGATTAACCGGCAATTCGATGCCCCACAAGCGGCAAGATGCCGCGACGGGTGTGGTGTGGAAAAGGATCGATTCGCACAGTTCAGACGCGGCCTACATCAGGCCAAACCACTTCGCCGCCAGCCCTAAAAACGCAAAGAAACCAACGACATCTGTCACAGTCGTGACGAACGCGCTCGAGGCGATCGCCGGATCAATGCCGAGCCGGTCGAGCGCGAGAGGAATGAGGATTCCAGAAATGCCGGCGGCGAGCATGTTGACGATCATCGCGAGCCCGATCACGACACCGAGTGCCGGGTTCGAAAACCAGAGTGCCGCGACGACGCCCAGCACCAGCGCAAAGACGATTCCATTGATCGCACCCACCAGCGTTTCGCGGCGGATGAGCCTCAGCATGTTGAATCGCCCGAGATCCTGTGTGGAAAGCGCCCGCACCGTCACAGTCATGGTCTGCGTGCCGGCGTTGCCGCCCATCGAGGCAACGATCGGCATGAGGACCGCCAGCGCAACCATCTGTTCGAGGCTCGCGTCGAAAAGCCCAATCACCATACTCGCCAGAATGGCGGTGCAGAGGTTGACCAGAAGCCACGTCACCCGCGACCGAACCGCCGCCCAGACGCTGTCGGACACCTCCTCGTCGCCGACGCCCGCGAGCCGGCGGATATCCTCATCCGCCTCTTCGTGGATGACGTCGACGATGTCGTCGACGGTCAGGACGCCGACAAGCCGGTGCGATTCGTCGATAACGCCAACCTCGATCAGGTCGTAGCGTTCGAACAGGCGCGCTGCCTCCTCCTGATCGGAATTGGCATCGACCTGGATGACCTGTTCATCGGTGATGTCTTCGATCTTGGTGTCGCGCGGTGAGCGCAAAATCCGGTCGAGCGGCACCGTTCCGATGAGATTGTATCCGGGATCGACGACATAGAGCTGAAAGAACTCCGTCGGCAAATCGTCGGCGCTGCGCATGTAGTCGATCGCGTGGCCGATGGTCCAGAACGGCGGCAGCGCGATAAAATCGGTCTGCATGCGCCGCCCGGCCGAATCCTCGGGAAAATCGAGGCTGCGCTTCAGCGCCAGCCGCTCGAAGTCCGGCATCAACGCGATGATCGCGTCCCGGTCCGGCTCCTCCATGTCCTCGAGAATGTAGACGGCGTCGTCATGGTCGATTTCCGCCATGCCGCGCGCGAGTTCGGGATTGGGCAGCGCTTCGAGCAGTTCGACGCGGACGTTTTCGTCGACCTCAGTCAGGGTGCTATAGTCGAAGGCGTCGCCCAGAAGTCTGACCAGGGTGAGGCGTTCGTCGCGCGGCAAAGCCTCGATCACGTCGCCAGCGTCCGCTTCGTGTAGCGGCGCCATCATCTCGCGCACCTGTTCGGCGTCGTCGGCGGCGATCTGCTGGCGCAGCGCCTCGACCCAATCGTGCGAGAGACGTCCGTCTTCTTCGCGCCACTCGGGGTGGAGCGGCGCGTGCTCTTCTTCAGCTTCAACGATGCGGTCGGCGTCCGTCATATCGCCCTCATCGCGTTCTCACGGACGGCGTGGGTCCACCCGCCCGCCCAAAGCCCTTGGTCCGAAGGATCAGATTTCGCCGCGCACCTCGGGCCGCACCTTTTCCCGGTAAAACCGTTCCAGATTGATGTGGTCCGCCTGGGACAACGGAACCATTCTGGACGCGGCAACATTTTCGGCCAGTTGCGCCTGTTTCGAAACACCCGCAATGACGGTTGAAACCGCAGGGTGATCGAGAATCCAGCGCAATGCGAACCGGGACATCGGCGTGTTGTCCGGCACGAAGTGACGCAATTCCGCCGCCAGATCAACCCCGGTCGCGAAGGGAATGCCGGAAAAAGTTTCCCCGACCGAAAAGGCCTCGCCGTCGCGGTTGTAATTGCGATGATCCGAGGGATCGAACGTGTGGCCTTTTCCGAATTTGCCGGCAAGCAGTCCGCTCGCCAGCGGCAGCCTGACAATGATCCCGACATCGGCCTTTTGGGCAGCGGGCAGCAGCTTTTCCACCGCGTCCTGCCGGAAGATGTTGAAGATGATCTGGAGCGTCGCAAGACCCGGCTGTTTCAGGCAAAGCAGACCTTCCGCGACCGTTTCGACGCTCGCGCCCCAGTTCCGGATCAGTCCGTCCTTTTTGAGGTCGTCCATCCAGACAAAGATCTCGCCGTCCTCGAGAACGGTGCGCGGCACACAGTGCAATTGCGCCAGATCGATCGCGTCGACGCGAAGGCGCTTCGCTGAGTTTTCCAGACTTTCACGAACGCCTGCCCGCGAGTACGTGTCGGGGTAAAGCGAAGCGTTGCGACCGACTTTTGTGGCGACCACCGTTCCGCCGGCATCGGGCAGGATCGCGCCGATCCGGGATTCGCTGAGACCGCCGCCATAAACGTCCGCCGTGTCCCAGAACGTTATGCCGCTGTCGCGCGCATCCTCCAGAATGGAATGGGCAAGGTCATCGCCAAGCGGACCGAAATCGCCACCAAGCTGCCAGCAGCCAAGGCCGATTTCCGAAATGTCGAAACCCGTTTTCCCGAGCCGCCTGGTTTTCATCAGTGCCTCCACATCACAAAGACCGGATTGTTGTGATTTTAGAACACTCTACCCGATGCGTATCCGGCCCGATAGTGACATTTTTTTGAATGAAATGGGGTCCGGCGGTGCCGGACCCCTAAAGTACCCTGACGATCAGGCTATTTCATCCGGTTGGCGATGAGGTCATTGACGACTTCGGGATCGGCAAGGGTCGACGTGTCCCCGAGCGAGCCGAAATCGTTCTCCGCAACCTTGCGCAGGATACGCCGCATGATCTTGCCTGACCGGGTTTTCGGCAGGCCGGGTGCCCATTGAATGTGATCGGGTGTCGCGATCGGACCAATCTCCTTGCGCACCCACTGCACCAGTTCCTTGCGCAAATCGTCCGTCGGTGTTTCACCCGCCTTTAGCGTCACATAGCAGTAGATGCCCTGCCCCTTGATATCGTGCGGGAATCCGACGACCGCGGCCTCGGCAACCTGGTGGTGGGCGACCAGCGCGCTTTCGATCTCGGCGGTACCCATGCGGTGACCGGAGACATTGAGCACGTCGTCGACGCGTCCCGTGATCCAGTAATAGCCGTCAGCGTCGCGCCGGCATCCATCGCCGGAGAAATAGTAGCCTTTGAAATCGGAAAAATAGGTCGCGACGAACCGCTCGTGATTGCCGAACACGGTGCGCAGTTGCGACGGCCAGCTGTCCTTGAACGCAAGCACGCCCTCGGCCTCGACCGTGTCGATCTCCTGCCCGGTCGTCGGATCGATGATCACCGGCTGCACCCCGAAGAACGGCTTGGTTGCCGATCCTGGCTTCGTCGCGGTCGCGCCGGGCAGTGGCGTGATCATGAACCCGCCCGTCTCGGTCTGCCACCACGTATCGACGATGGCGCAGCGGTCACGTCCGACATGCTTGTAGTACCAGTTCCATGCCTCCGGGTTGATCGGCTCCCCGACGGTTCCCAGAATCTTCAGCGAGCTCAGGTCGGCGCCATCCACATACTGGTCACCAGCGCCCATCAGCGCACGGATCGCCGTCGGCGCGGTGTAGAACTGGTTGACCTTGTGCTTGTCGCAGACTTCCCAGAAACGGGACGGGCTGGGATAGGTGGGCACACCCTCAAACATCAGGCTCGTCGCCCCGTTCGCCAGTGGCCCGTAGACGATGTAGGAGTGACCAGTAACCCAGCCGACGTCGGCGGTGCACCAGTAGACGTCACCGTCGCGATAGTCAAAGGTGAGCTGGTGGGTCATCGAAGTATAGACCAAATAGCCGCCGCTCGTGTGCAGAACACCCTTGGGCTTGCCCGTGGAACCGGACGTGTAGAGAATGAAGAGCGGGTCTTCGGCATTCATCGGCTCGGCGGGGCAATCCGCCGAAACATTCGCCGAAGCTTCGTGCAGCCACACATCCTGGTCAGGACTGGTCGGCACATCGCCGCCGGTATTGCGGACGACCAGCACCTTCTGCGCCACGCCCGCCTTCTGAATGGCGAGATCGACATTCTTTTTCAGCGCGACCGAGCGTCCGCTGCGGCGTCCCTCGTCGGCCGTAATCGTCACGTTTGAACCGCAATCGGTGATGCGGCTGGCGAGTGAATCCGGAGAGAACCCGGCGAAAACGATCGAGTGGATGGCCCCGATCCGCGCACAGGCCAGCATCGCATAGGCGGCTTCTGGGATCATCGGCAGGTAAATGGTGACCCGGTCACCCTTCTTGACGCCCATCGAGTTGAGAACGTTGGCCATCTTGCCGACACTCTCTGCCAGCTGGCCGTAGGTGATGTGCTTGGCAGGCGTGTTCGGATCATCCGGTTCCCAGATGATCGCCGTCTGGTTGGCACGCTTGGGCAGGTGCCGGTCGATGCAGTTGTATGCAACGTTGAGTTCGCCGTCTTCGAACCACTTGATCGAAACGTTCGGATATTCAAACGTCGTGTTCTTGATCTTGGTCGGTTCCTTGAACCATGTCAGCCGCTTGGCCTGGTCCCGCCAGAATCCATCCGGGTCGTTGATCGAGCGCGCATACATTTCGTCATACTGCGCCGCCGTCACCAAAGCGTTCTTGGCCAGCTCCTCGGGTGGCTGGTGAACTTCGATATGCATGTTGATCCTCCGCAAACTGGCGCGTTCAGGCCCTGGAAAGCCGCTATCGCACCCACAAATGTTGCCGGCCGTCAGTGCCGGTCAATCGCCTAGATGGCCAGATATTCGTGGCGCAAGGCCTCGTTTTCAAGAACTTCCTTGGCCGTGCCGGTGAAGGCCACCTGCCCGGTATCGAGAATGACGGCCCGGTCGCTGAGCTTGAGCGCTGCGACGGCGTTCTGCTCCACGATCACCGTCGTAATTCCGGCTTCGCGGATTTCGACGAGAATCTTCTCAATTTCCTGCACAATGACCGGCGCGAGCCCCTCATAGGGTTCATCGAGCAGCAAAAGCTTGCATTCCCGGGTCAGCGCCCGGGCGATCGCCAGCATCTGCTGCTCGCCGCCGGAAAGCGTCACGCCTTCCTGGTTGCGCCGCTCGGCGAGACGCGGAAACCGGGCGAATATCCGCTCGATATCCCAGCCATGGCCCGGCGCGACACGCGCGAGGATCATGTTCTCCTCGACCGTAAGGCCGGGAATGATCCGCCGGTCTTCCGGCACAAGCTGAATGCCCGCAAGGGCCGCGTCATACGACGGCATTTTGTGCAGCGCCTTGCCGTCGAGCCAGATTTCGCCCTTGTGCAATTCCGGATCGGCCATCCGCGCGATCGCGCGCAGGGTCGAGGTTTTTCCGGCCCCATTCCGGCCCAGAAGCGCGAGAATTTCACCCTTGTTGAGCTCAAGCGAAACGCCCTGAACGATATAGCTCTCCCCGTAATAGGCGTGAACGTCTTTCGCCGAAAAGAACGGCGCGCCGTTGGCATTGGCCGCAGCCTGCGGCGCGGCTTCGACTTGCGAGGTTTCGGCACTCATCAGTTCGCTCCCCCGAGATAGGCTTCCTTGACCTTCGGATCGTTGCGCACATCCTCCGGGTCGCCTTCAGCGATGATGCGCCCCTGAGCCAGCACGGAGATCTTGTCAGCCAGCGAAAACACCACGTGCATGTCATGCTCGATGATGATTTTCGTCATGCCGCGTTCTTTGAGCTTTTTCAAAAGATCGATCGTGGTGTTGGTGTCGTGACGCGACATGCCTGCGGTCGGCTCGTCCAGAAGAAGCAGGCGCGGATGCTGGATGAGGCACATGGCCAGCTCCATGCGCCGCTTGTCACCACGGCTGAGCGCACCGGCATGATCCATCCGCCGCTCCCACAGCCCGACATCCTGGAGGATGCTTTCCGCCTCTTCCTGGATGGTTTTCTCGTCGAGAAGGTTCTCCCAGATATGAAGCTTGTAGGAACCGTCGCGCTTGGCGAAGGCCGGCGTCATCACATTGTGCAGTACCGGAAGATCGGGAAAGATTTCCGGCGTCTGGAACACGCGCGCGACGCCAAGCTGGTTGATCTCGTGAGGCTGCTTGCCGGTCAGGATATGCCCATCGAACACCACCGCCCCGCTGGTCGGCGCAAGCCGGCCGACAATCACATTGAGAAGGGTCGATTTGCCGGCGCCGTTTGGTCCGATGATCGCATGCGTCTTGCCTTCTTCGACCGCAAGGTCGATGTCGGAAAGCGCGTGGAGGCCACCGAAGGTCTTGCGCACGTCATCGACGTGCAGAACGACATTATGCGACGTTGTCGTCATTTCGCGCTCCTATTCGCCTGCCGGATCGCCCGCGACGGCAGGCGGCGTTTCCGGCAGTTTGGCGGGCTCCGCCGCGGCGGGCTTCCGGCGGAAGATGGATCCGATGCGCCGGGCGCCTTCCATGATGCCTCCAGGCAGGAAGACAACCACGAGCACGAACAAAAGCCCGAGGGTGAGTTGCCAACCATCGCCGACGAACGGGCTGACAATCGCGATCAGGAAATCGCGAACCGGCTCCGGCAGCGCCCCGAACCAGTCATGCAGCACCGACTCGTTGATCTTGGAAAAGATGTTCTCGAAATACTTGATGAACCCCGCGCCAAGCACCGGACCCATCAAGGTTCCCGCTCCGCCGAGAATGGTCATCAGCACCACTTCGCCCGACGCCGTCCACTGCATGCGCTCGGCGCCCGCCAATGGGTCCATTGCGGCCAGAAGCCCACCCGCGAGCCCGGCATACATGCCCGAAATCACGAATGCTGCCAGCATGTAGGGGCGCGTGTTGATGCCCGCATAACTAAGCCGCGTGCGGTTGGTCTTGATGGCGCGCAGGATCAGGCCGAACGGCGAACGGAAGATCCGCAACGAAATGTAGAAGACGAAAATCGCGATCACGGCCGTGAAGTAGTAGCCGACATTGAAGGTGAAGAGCCAATCGCCGACCGGAAGCTTGATAGAGTCCTGCATCACCAGCCCGAAGAGGTTGGGGACCTGGGTCGACCCTTCGCCCATCAGGATCTGCGGATCAGAGGTGTAGACCTGAAGGCCCGTCTCGCCGTTCGTGAGTGGCGTGAAGACGGAGTACGCGAGGTTGTAGCTCATCTGGGCAAAGGCGAGCGTCAGGATCGAGAAGTAGATGCCTGATCGCCGGAGCGAAACATAACCGATCAACAGTGCGAATACGCCCGAAAGCACGATCGCCAGAATGAGCCCGGGCAGGACGTTGAAGCTTAGAAGCTTGTACATCCACACGACCGAATAAGAGCCGACGCCGAGAAATGCGGCGTGGCCGAATGAAAGATATCCCGTCAAACCGAACAGAATATTGAACCCGATCGCAAAGATGCCGTAGATCGCGAACCTCTGCATGAGGTCCGGATAGCCGGCATTGAACTGCGCCAGGCTCGAGGTCTCGGGAAAGGGTTGCAGCAAAATCGGCGTGGCCAGCGTCAAAAACGTGACGAACAGGAGAAAGCCGGTATCCTTAGCGCTCAATCCAAGCATGACTATTCCTCCATCACGCCCTTGCGGCCCATCAGCCCGCGCGGCCGGGTCAACAGGATGATGATGGCGACCAGATAGATGATGACCTGGTCAATGCCCGGAATCATCGACTTGACCTCGTTCATCGAGGCGAAACTCTGCAGGATGCCGAGCAGGAAACCCGCGAGCACCGCACCCGGTAGCGACCCCATTCCTCCAACCACAACCACGACGAAGGAGAGCACGAGAAAATCCATTCCCATGTGGTAGTTCGGCGCGAGGATCGGCGTGTACATGACCCCCGCTATGCCGGCCACGGCGGCGGCGATGCCGAACATGATGGTGAAGCGCCGGTCGATGTTGATGCCCAGCAGGCCCACCGTTTCGCGATCCGCCATGCCGGCGCGAACGACCATGCCGAACGTGGTGAATTGCAGGAAGGCGAAAACTGCCCCGATCACGACCACGGCAAAGAGGAAATAGACCATGCGCCAGTACGGATAGATGATCGCATTGGGTCCAAACCCGATCAAAACGCCGAAATCGAACGACCCGGTAAAGACACCAGGTGCACCCGTCTGGATGGGATTTGCGCCGAAAAACAGACGAACGATTTCCTGCATCACGATGGCGAGGCCGAAAGTGACAAGGATCTGTTCAGCGTGCGGGCGGCGGTAGAAGTGCTTGATCAGCCCCCGTTCCATGACGACGCCGATGATCAACATGATCGGTATCGCGAACAGGATCGCGATGGGTACCGACCAGTCGATCAGAAATGCCCCAACATCGGGACCGAACCAGGAATCGACGTAGGGAACCTGAACCTTGAGCGGATTGCCCAGAAAATCCTTCTGGGTCGGATCGATCTGTTCGAAAGACAATGTGAGCAGGCGCTGCAGCGTCACGGCGCAGAAGGCGCCAAGCATGAAAAGCGCGCCATGCGCGAAGTTGACAACGCCCAGCGTCCCGAAAATCAGCGTCAGCCCAAGCGCGATCAGCGCATAGGCTGAACCTTTGTCGAGCCCGTTGAGAACTTGCAGAATGATGGCGTCCATCGCCCGCCCCCTCGATCAAAAACGCCGGCCGTCAGAGAGATACCGATCGCACGCGAACGCGCGATCGGCAACATTGTTGTCGTGGACGGGACTAGGCGCCCGGGTTGCAGGCCCCAAGGGTCGCTTCGTCGCCACCGAACATTTCGTGGTTCGGGGCATATTCGACCTGAGCCCGCGGAGTGATTTCCACCACTTCGAGGGTATCGTACTGGTTGGACGGGTTTTCCTTGCCCTTCACGACCAGAACGTCCTTGAAGCACTGGTGATCGGCGGCGCGGTAAAGCGTCGGACCGTTGCCCAGTCCGTCGAACTCGAAGCCTTCGAGGGCTTCGGCAACCGCACAGGGATTGAACGAACCTGCCCGTTCCACTGCGTCCGCATAGAGCATGACCTGGGCATAACAGGTCTGCGCGGAGTTTGACGGCGGCTGGCCGTACTTTTCACCGAACGACTTGACGAAAGCCTGGGTACCCGCGTCGGAAAGCTGCCAGTTCCAGTTCATCGAACCGTACACGCCCTTGATATTGGCGCCGGCACCATCCGCCATCAGTTCCGAATAGAGCGGAACGACGATTTCGAACTGCTTGCCGTTGACCTGCTTGTCGCGAAGGCCGAACTGAACCGCCTGCGTCAGCGAGTTGATCATGTCGCCGCCGTAATGGTTCAAGACCAGAACGTCTGCACCCGAATTCAGGACCGGCGCGATGTAGGACGAGAAATCGCCTGCGCCGACCGGGGTGAGCACGTTGTTGACCGTCTCCCAGCCTATCTGCTCGGTGAAGAGCTGGATCGAAGCCTGCTGCGTCCAGCCCCAGGTATAGTCGGCCGTCAGGTGATAGGCGCGGCGATCGGTTCCATAAGCCGTCTTCAGCACCGGAGCCAGCGCAGCGCCGGACATGTAGGCGTTGAAGAAGTGACGGAAACCGTTGGCCTTGCGGTCCTTGCCGGTGGTGTCGTTGGAGTGGGTCAGGCCAGCCATGAAGATGATGCCGGCTTCCTGGCAGAGGCCCTGAACCGCGACGGCAACGCCCGAAGACGAACCGCCGTTGATCATGACCACGCCGTCTTTCTCGATCATTGACCGGGCGGCAGCGCGCGCGGCGTCTGACTTGGTCTGGGTGTCGCCAGTTACATAGTCGACCTGCTTACCCAGCACGCCATTGCCCTTGAGGGCTTTGGAACTGAAGGTGCTGAGCATGCCGCCGTCACCGATACCGTTCAGGTGCTCGACCGCAAGCTGCTGCGCCCGCAATTCGTCCAGGCCTTCAGCGGCATACGGACCGGTCTGCGGGACGTTGAAACCGAATTTCACCGTCGAACCGGTCGGTTCGTTGGTGAAGCCATAGGCATTTGTGATGATGGTCGGCGCGACGCCGGTCGCCACAATACCAGCCAGGCCGGTCTTCAGGACCCGGCGTCGGCTGATGCCTTTCTTCTGATCGCTCATCGCGTTCCTCCTCAGATTGCGACGATAGCCGCAGCTTCCTCCAGCTGCGGCTCGTCGGCGTCACCATATCGGACGACTGAAAACGAATGCAACAATGACTTGTTTTCAAACGACATTTCTGTAAATTCTGCCTGAAATGTGCCAGAAAGCATGTAAATCCGTTTACAAAATACGCGATCCGGCTGCGGAAAAATGGAGTCCGTCATGCGCGCGCCGATTGGCCTCAGGGTTCGAAATCAACGTCAAATCAAGGGTCTCACCCAGGCGAGCCTCGCCAAACAGACGGGCATATCGGCGAGCTACCTCAATCTCATCGAATCCAACCGTCGCGACGTTGGAGGCCGCCTGTTGCACCGGCTGGCCGAAGCCCTCGAAGTCGAATTGTCCGATCTCACGGGTGAGGCCGAACAGCGCCTGCTGACGGAACTGCACGAAGCCTTCGCCGACCCGGTCCTCGAATCGCTGCGCCTGGGTGAGGAAGACGCGCATCAACTTGTCGCGCGTCAGCCGCAGATGGGCCGCGCCCTGCACCAGCTTTACCGGGCGTTTCTCGACATGCGATTCCGGGCCTATGCCTACTCGCACCGGCTCCAGTCGGACCCACTGTTTTCCTCGCTGCTGCATCAGATGTTAAGCAACATTACTGCCGTGCGCTCCGCCGCCGAAATCCTCCGCGACGTTCCGGATATCGCGACAACCGAGCGCGGCCGATTCCACGAAACGATCACCAGCCAGGCCGAATCCCTTTCCGCCGCAGCCCGCTCGCTCATCGCCGAATTTGACATGGAGTCGGAGCGCCACCGGCGCCTGACACCGGCCCGCGAGGTCGACGACCTGCTGATCAGTCAGGACAATTACTTCCCGCAACTGGAAGACGCCGCCCACCGTCTTAGGAACCGGCTCACCACGGACGAACACGTCCACACGAACCAGCTCGTTTCCGCCCTCGAACGGGAACTGAACATTTCAGTGCGCTACGACGGTCCGCCAGAGGGGCGAGCCGCGCCTGACGGTCGCGATTTCGGTTTCGACTCCGAAGCAAAGACCTTCTGGTTCCGGCCGGGGGTACCGATGGCCACCCAGCGTTTTCAGCTTGCACGCCATCTCGCCATTGCCCGCGAGTCCGATCTTTTGCAGTCGCTGGTCAACGACGAGGCTTTGACGTCCGATCAGGCGCGCAAACTCGCCTTCAAGGCCCTCGGGTCCTACCTCGCGGGCGCAATTCTCTTTCCCTACGACGAATTCCTCGCCGCCGCCGTATCAGCCCGCTATGACCTCGACTTCCTGTCCCAGAAATATGTCGCGAGTTTCGAGCAAGTCGCCCACCGACTTGTCACGCTGAGGGCACCCGGCGCTGCGGGAATTCCATTCGGATTCATCCGCTCGGACGCATCCGGCTATCTCTCAAAGCAGTTCCCGCTTCCCGGGCTCCTGATGCCCAGCACTGGCCATGCCTGCCCGCTCTGGGTGCTGGGTGCTGCCTTTCGCCAGATGAATGCCGTGGTCACCCAGACCGCTCAGTTTACCGATGGCGCGCGCTTTCTGTTCGTTGCCAAGGCAAGCGCCAAGCGCGTCGCTTCCTATGCCGAAACACCGGTCTATTCGTCGGTGATGATCGCATGCGATATCATCAATGCCGACAAGACCGTCTACGGATCGGCGCTGAATTTGACTGACCCGGTGCTCGACGCTCGCGTCGGCCCGACCTGCAGACTCTGCGTCCGCAGCGATTGCGCCCACCGCCAGGAGGGCGCCGCCCAAAACCTTGCAGCCGGATGAAACGCGCCGGAAGGCGCGGAATGCTGGACAATTTTTGCCGAAGGCCCGATAGTCTCGGGCCATTGCCGCCGCAAGGATGGCAAGTGGCGGGCCCGGCCTTTGGGGACCGGCCGAGGGGGATAAGTTGGTCGACATCCTGATTGTCGAAGATGAGCCATCGATTCTGAGCTCTCTCGAATTCATCCTGAAACATGCCGGCTGGACCATCGAGAGTCTGACCGACGGCGAAAGTGCACTCCGGCGCCTCGAAGGCGCCCTGCCGCGGGCACTGGTGCTCGACGTCATGCTTCCGCGCCGCAACGGATTCGAGGTCCTCAAGGAAATCCGGCACAATTCCAGAACCGCTGCACTTCCGGTTCTCGTGCTGACCGCCAAGGGTCAGCAGCAGGACAGGCGTACCGCCATGGAGCTCGGCGCCAGCGCCTTCATCACCAAACCCTATTCCAATGCGGAAGTTGTCGACGCAGTGCGCGCATTGCTCGGCCACGGCAGCAGTCCGGATGCCTCCGATGCATCTCCCGGGCTGAACTGAGCCATGAGCCGCCGCCTCAGAATGATTGCCTTCTTCCTGCCCTGGATCGGCCTGCTGCTTTTCATGCCGCCGTTCGTCAAGCTTTTCGACAACCAGCTTCGCATTTTCGGCGTTCCCGCCATCGGGGTCTTTCTTTTTGGTGTTTGGGGCGGTCTGATCGCGATCTCGTTTGCCGTTCAGTCGCGCCTAGACCGCGACGACAAGCGCAAGGCCGAGGAAAACGCAGGATGATCTCCGGCAACCTCGTCATCCTGACCGCCTTTGCCTATGTCGTGGTACTGTTTGGTCTCGCCTATTTCTCCGATCAGCGCGCCCGGCGTGGCCGAGACGGATTTCTGCGCTCGCCGCTGATCTATACGCTCGCCATTTCGGTCTACTGCACCAGCTGGACCTTCTATGGAGCGGTCGGCTCCGCCGCCAACAATGGCCTCGAGTTCCTCGCGGTCTATATCGGTCCGACGCTGGTTTTCGTTGGCTGGTGGTTTGGCCTCCGCAAACTGGTGCGGATCGGGCATGCCCAACGCATCACTTCGGTCGCGGACTTCATTTCTTCGCGCTTCGGCAAGTCCGGCGCCATCGCCGTGCTCGTCACTCTGATCGCAGTGATTGCGGCAACGCCCTATATCGCCCTTCAGCTCAAGGCCATCACCTCCTCGCTGCGCGTCATGCTGGCCAGCGATGCGGGATCCTTCGCCACGAATATCGATGACTCGACCCTGGCACTGATCATCGCGGCCATCATGGCCCTCTTCACCATTCTCTTCGGCACCCGCAACGTCGACGCAAACGAGCAGCACCACGGCGTCGTGGCCGCCATCGCCTTCGAGGCAGTTGTGAAGCTCGCCGCGCTTTTTGCAGTGGGGTTGTTCGTCGTTTTTGGTCTCGGCGGCGGGCTCGCGGGCACCTTCGAACGCGCGGCGGAGGCCGGCGTAACTTTTGTCAGCCAGTCTGATTTCGGCGGCCGCTGGATCACGATTACACTTCTCTCCGCTGCAGCAATCGTCTGCCTGCCGCGCCAGTTCCAGATCACCGTTGTCGAAAACGCCGACGAATCTCACCTTCGCACCGCGTCATGGGCCTTCCCGCTCTACATGCTCGGCATGAGCATCTTCACCGTTCCCATCGCCATCATGGGCAAAGCGCTGATCACCTCGGGCGCCGACCCGGATATGTTCGTGCTGACCCTGCCCCTCTCCGCCAACCAGCAGATCCTTTCGCTTTTTGCCTTCATCGGCGGATTTTCGAGCGCCACCTCGATGATCATCGTCTCCTCGATTGCGCTCTCGATCATGGTCTCAAACCACATTGTCGTGCCCGTTGCCCTGCGCTCGCAGGGCTTCAACGCCAACGCCCGTCCGGAAGGCGTAACCCGCCTGCTGTTGACCTCTCGCCGCGTCGCCATCGTCACCATCCTCTTCCTCGGCTTTGCCTATTTCTGGCTGACGAATGGGTCCGGGGCGCTCGCCATCATCGGGCTCATTTCCTTCACTGGCGTCGCCCAGTTCCTGCCCGCCATCCTCGCGGCCCTGTTCTGGCGCGATGCAACGCGCCAAGGCGCGCTGGCGGGTCTGCTCGTCGGCTTTGCCGTCTGGCTCTACTGTCTTTTCCTGCCGGCGTTTGCACCCGGCAATCCGGCTCTGTCAGATTGGGTCGCCAACGGTCTATTCGGTCTCGCCTGGCTAAAACCGCAGGCGCTTTTCGGCATTTCAGGCATCGATCCGCTCATCCACGCCGTCATGTGGAGCCTGATGGGAAATTCCGTTGCCCTCATCGGGGTATCAATCGCCACTGAAAACGATCCGGTTGGACGCCTTCAGGCCACCCGGTTCGTGGACGTCTTCCGCCTCGGTTCGAGCAACCAGGCAAGCTATGTCCGCTCGTCCGCCACGCTCAACGATCTGTTCCGCGTGGCGAGCCGCGTTCTCGGCTACCAGCGCGCCACCCAGCTTTTCGACCAGTATGAGGCGGACCGCCGCGATCGCCAGACGATCGAGCCCTCTCCGCGTTTCATCGCCGAACTCGAAAGCGAAATGGCGGGCTCCATCGGAGCCGCCTCTGCCCACGTCATCCTGTCACAGGTCGTCTCGGGCGACATTGACGCGATCGAAGAAGTCATCCGCATGGCTGACGAAACCCAGCAGATTCTTGAATACTCTCAAAGGCTCGAAAACACGACCACCGAGCTGCAATCGACGGCGCAGCAGTTGCGCACGGCGAACGTCCAGCTCCGTCAATTGGATCAGCAGAAGGATGAATTCCTGTCTCAGGTCAGCCACGAGGTGCGCACCCCGATGACCGCCATTCGCTCCTTTTCCGAAATCCTTCTCGCACACAAGGAATTGCCACCTGCCCAGCGGCAGCAATTCGTGACCACCATCCACTCGGAAAGCATGCGCCTCACGGCCCTGCTCGACGAAATCCTCGATCTCAGCGCCCTCGAACGCGGTGAATCCCTGTGGATCAATGCCAACACCGATATCGGCGCGACGCTGCAGCGCGCCATCGACGTTTGCACGCCCATCGCTCAGGAACGCGGTTGCAGGATTGTTGTGGATGCAATCCCCCACGGGCAGATCGTGTTCGGCAATGCGGACCGGCTGAGCCAGGTCTTCATCAACCTAATCACCAACGCCATCAAATACAACGACAATGCGGACCCCTTCATCCGCATCGAGACGTCCGAGGCCGAAGGCCAGATCGCTATCGATTTCGAGGACAACGGACCGGGAGTCGCTCCGGCGGATCGCGACATCATATTCGAGAAATTCTCGCGCGGTCGGAGTGGCGGCGGCACAACAGAAGCCGGCTCGGGTCTTGGCCTTGCCATCAGCCGCGAGATCATCGGCCGGCTGGACGGAAAGCTCGAACTCGTCAGCACCGAAGGGTCAGGCGCCTGTTTCCGCGTGACCCTGCCCCTGCGCGCCGAACAGCAGGCGGCCCAATGAAAAAAGCGCCGGACCGGCGCTTCATCCAATCTCAGATTCATTCTGGTGCGGTCGAGAAGACTCGAACTTCCACGGGAGTTACCCCACAGCGACCTCAACGCTGCGCGTCTACCAATTCCGCCACGACCGCGAACCAGATGTTCCCCGCTATCGGCGGAGCGGTTGCGCTTTAGCAAATCCCTTTTGGCTACTCAAGCCTCAAATCGGGCGGGTTTGACGATCTTCTTCGTGACCTCGACGGCCAACCTGCCGTCGTCAATTTTGATCTCGCCTTCGGCGATCAGCGCATTGTTGGCATAGATCTTCATCGGATCGTTTTCGATCGCGTCGAGCTCGATCACAGCGCCGCGCCCCATGCGCAGCATGTGATGAATAGGCATGACGGTCGAACCGAGTTCGACCTTGATGTCGACCTCGATAGAGTCCACAACACTCATCGACTTCATAAACTGATCTTTGTCCATCGAATCCATGCGCGTCCTCTGTTCGAATGTGCATTCAAGATGGTTAGTGAAACCTTAATCAGACCAGCAACAAACCAGCCAATGACGGACAAGTGCACCACTTTTTCCCGCCTCGACGGCGCACCGGTTGCCTGGGCCGTGGCGGACCGCGAAATCGGCTACCGCGAAGCGGAAGCAGCGATGAAGACGCGCGCCACCGCGATCGCTTCGGGAAATGCCGACGAAGCCGTATGGCTGCTCGAACACCCGCCGCTCTACAGCGCGGGCACCTCGGCGCAATCCGGCGACCTTCTCGACGCCAACCGTTTCCCGGTCTTTGAGAGCGGCCGCGGCGGCCAGTTCACCTATCACGGACCGGGCCAGCGCGTTGTCTACCTCATGCTCGACCTGCGCGCCCGCAACCGGGATGTCCGCTGTTTCGTGCGAAATCTGGAGAACTGGGTCATCGGCGCCCTCGCGCACTTCAACATTGCCGGCTACACCGTGCCCGGCCGTGTCGGCGTCTGGGTCAAGCGCCCCGACAAGGGCATCCTCGCGGAAGACAAGATCGCCGCGATTGGCGTTCGTGTCTCGAAATGGGTGAGTTACCACGGCATTTCGCTCAACGTTCATCCCGACCTCAGCCACTATGCGGGTATCGTACCTTGCGGCATCGCCGACCAGGGCGTGACGAGTTTCGAGGACCTTGGTCAGCTTGTGTCGATGCCCGAAGTGGACATCGCGCTCCGTGAGACTTTCGAAGACTATTTCGGAGCCACAAAGTCGGTTTCCTTTCCGCGCTTCGCTGGCACAGTGGCCACGACTCCCGCATAATGGGCCAAACCGAACCGACGGAGACTGCCATGCTCGACGATTTCAGAAAACTTCTGGACAGCAACGTACTCTCCGGGCTCGACCGTGCCATTATGCCCCGCCTGATGCGGCTCTTTTATCTGACGGGCCTGGCCGCGATCGGACTCTGGGCCCTCAACCACCTGTTCTTCAGTTTTCGTTTCGGGTTCTTCAACGGGTTGTGGGGCCTGCTCGAGATCGGTGTATTTGGCCTGCTCGCAGTTTTCGTTCTGCGACTGATTTCCGAAGTTGCGGTCATTTTCTTCCGCGCCAATGCCAACCACACCGAACCCATGGCTGGCGAGGCTTCCGCCCCCCTGTCGCTGATGGACGAAGTGCGCGGCGCGATCGAAGACCTTGCCGAGGATGACAAGACCGCCTTTGCGCCACTCATGAGCACTCCCGCCGCAACGGCTACCGCGCCAAAGCCCAAGCCCGCCTCCAAACCGCGCCGGACAGCCAGGCGTGCCGCACCCAAAGCGCCGAAGGCCTGACCCGGCGAGCCCCGCCTTCCCGGTTTTTCTTGCACTTTGCCGCGGCTGGGCTATGAGGGGCGCCTCAACGTCCGTCGCCCGGTTTGCCTATGTCCGCTGCGCCTAAAATCGGTCTCGTCAGCCTTGGTTGCCCCAAGGCCCTTGTCGATTCCGAGCGCATCCTGTCGACCCTCAGGGCCCAGGGCTACACCTTTTCGCCGAGCTATGACGACGCGGACCTCGTCATCGTCAACACCTGCGGTTTTCTCGATAGCGCCAAGGCAGAAAGCCTCGAAGCGATTGGCGAAGCACTCGACGAAAACGGCCGGGTGATCGTCACGGGTTGTTTGGGCGTCGAGGAAGACTTGATCCGCCAGACCCACCCGAAGGTTCTCGCAGTTACCGGCCCGCAGCAATATGAACGGGTGGTCGAGGCGGTGCACGAAAGCGCGCCGCCGGTTGCCAATCCCTTTGTCGATCTGGTGCCGGCCGAGGGACTGAAACTCACGCCGCGACACTATTCCTACCTCAAGATTTCCGAAGGCTGTTCGAACCGCTGTACCTTCTGCATCATTCCCCACATTCGCGGCGATCTGGTCTCCCGGCCCATCGCCAACGTGCTCTACGAGGCCGAACGGCTGGTCAAATCCGGGACAAAAGAGCTTCTGGTCATCTCGCAGGACACGAGCGCCTACGGTCAGGATCTCAAATACGCGCCGTCGAAGTTCCGCGGTCGCGATATTCCCGCCCGCTTCATCAATCTCGCCGAAGAACTGGGCGCCCTCGGCGCCTGGGTGCGCCTCCACTACGTCTACCCCTACCCGCATGTCGACGCAGTTATCGATCTGATGGCCGCCGGCAAGGTTCTGCCCTATCTCGATATTCCCTTCCAGCACGCGGCCCCCGGCGTTCTCAAGGCCATGCGCCGCCCCGCCAATCAGGAAAAGACCCTCGACCGCATTCGCAACTGGCGGAAAACCTGTCCCGACCTCGCCGTCCGCTCGACGTTCATCGTCGGCTTTCCCGGCGAGACCGAGGATGACTTCCAGATGCTGCTCGACTGGCTGGAAGAAGCCGGAATCGACCGCGCTGGCGCCTTCAAGTTCGAGCCGGTCGCTGGTGCGAAGGCCAATGATTTGCCGGGCGCCGTGCCCGACGAGCTCAAGCAGGATCGCTACGACCGTTTGATGCAAAAGGCGCAGGAGGTCAGCGCCCGCCAACTGGCCAGGAAGGTCGGCCGCACCATCGACGTGCTTGTCGATGACGTGCGTCCTGACGAAGGTACGGCGATTGCCCGTTCCAAATGGGATGCCCCCGAAATCGACGGTCAGGTGATCATCGACAATGCCGAGGGCATCGCGCCGGGTGACCTCGTCAGCGTGACCGTCACCGATTCCGATGCCCACGATCTCTACGCCACACCAGCGGCGCAATGACCGGAACCGCACCGCACAAAAGCTTCAATCTCCGCCTGCCGCAGGGCATTCTTGCGCTGGGCCCGATGCCCCTCGTCATGGGCATTCTCAACGTTACCCCGGACAGCTTCTCTGATGGCGGCGATCATGCCGACCCGCAATCCGCCCTGACTCAAACTTTGAAGATGCGCGACCAGGGCGCTGATATCATTGACGTTGGCGGCGAAAGCACCCGGCCGGGCCACGCCGAAATCGGTCCGCAGGAAGAGATGAATCGGGTGCTCCCGGTCATCGAGCATCTCGTGACCTCCGGCATCCGCCTGCCCATCTCGATCGACACCTACAAGGCCATTGTCGCGGATCAGGCCGTCCAGTCCGGCGCGACCATCATCAACGACGTCTACGGGCTTCAGCGCGACCCCGAAATCGCCGACGTGGCGGCAACCTATGACCTGCCGACGATCGTCATGCATTGGGACAAGGCCCGCGACGCCGACAAGGATATCGTCGCGGAAGTCCGGCGCTATTTCGAGAAGAGTCTGGAAATTGCGGTGACAGCAGGTATCAAGACTGACCAGATCGTCCTCGATCCCGGTTTCGGATTCGGCAAATCTGTCGCCGAAAACTATCTCCTTCTGCGCCGCCTGCCCGAACTCGCCGCACTTGGCTATCCGCTTCTGATCGGCACCTCGCGCAAGCGCATGATCGGCAATCTGCTCGGCGTCGGCCCCAGGGACCGGGCGACGGGCACCGCGGCAATCTCGGCTCTGGCCTACGAACGCGGCGCCCACATTTTTCGGGTGCATGATGTTCAACCCAACCGCGAGGCGCTAAAGGTGGCGCATGCCACGCTCTATGGTGCCCCAACCGGACTGGATTGATGGATCTCGAAAAAGCGCTCGCGACTTCCGACCGTATCATTCTCAACGATCTCGCCTTTTACGGCTATCACGGCGTCATGCTCGAAGAGAACAAGATCGGTTGCCGCTTCCGCGTCGATGTCGAATGCGGGCTTGACCTCAGCAAAGCCGGGCGGACGGACGAAGTCGACGACACGATCAGCTACGAGCTGATTTTCTACGCCGTCGAAAAGGCGTTCAATCAGAAGCGTTTCAAGCTGCTCGAGGCGCTGGCCGAGCATATCACCGGCCACCTTTTCGAGGCCTTCGACAAAATCGGCTGGATCCGCATCCGCATTGCCAAACCCGAAGCACCCATTCCCGTGGTCAAGGGCGAGTTCGCCGTCCAGATCGCCCGGAGCCGCTAATGCCGCGCGCCTATCTCGGGCTCGGCGCAAACATTGGCGAACCGAGCCGACAGTTGCAGGAGGCGCTTGACCGGCTGAACGCGCATCCGGGCATCAGTGTGATCAGGGTCTCGGTCACGCTCATCAATCCCGCCTGGGGCAAGACCGATCAGCCGCCGTTCAATAATCTGGTCGCCGAAATCGAGACACCGCTTTCGCCGCACGACCTGCTTTCGGCCTGCCTTTCAATCGAAACCGAAATGGGCCGCGTCCGCACCGAGCATTGGGGCCCGCGCCTCATCGACATCGATATCATCGCCTATGACCGTGAAGTCATGCAAACGTCCGACCTCGTGCTTCCGCACCCCTACGCCGCACAAAGGCAGTTCGTCATGAGCCCGCTCCGCCAGATTGCGCCGGACGTCGCGAACTGGATTTTCGATCAGGCTGGTGTCAGGCGCTAAGCGCTAAAACCGTCACCGCCGCGTCGAACTCGACCTTGCGCTTGGCGCGGCGCTTCAGCGCCTCTGCGTCGGCGCCCCAGAGGCGAAGGTTGTGATCCTCGTCCACATGCGCCGCCGACCAGACGTTCTCCGCTGTGTCGAGGCCAGTCAGAAGTGCGATCGCCAGAAGCCCTGACCCGGTCAGGTTGGTGATCGACATCAGCGCGGTCAGGCTCACATGGTCGAGCCCCGCAATCACGCGCGAGAGCCGTTCCAGCGTTTCGGCTGGCTGATCCTGATGAATGATGCCAACAACCGGCACGAACGACACCGCGAGGGCCTCCGAAATCCGGTTGAGGGTGCCCCCCCAAACGCGCTCCTGCGCCTCCACCAGTTCCTGCGGTGTGTCTGCCCGGAACAGCAAAAGGTCGTTGCCGGCATATTTGACGATCTCGTCCCGGAGCGGCTGGGCGGTTGCCGGCCCGCCCTCGACCGCTGCGTTGACCAGCCGCGTCAAGGGCATGGTCAAGGGGTCGATATGTTCGCCCTGCGCGCGCCACTCCGACGCAAGTTTCTCGGCGAGATCCCGCGAACCGACGACAACTGGCACTCGGCCCGGCGTCTTGATACCGCGCCCGTCGAGTTGAACCGTGAATCCGCCATTCGCCTTCGCCACGTCCGCCGACTTGTAAAAGCGTATGCGCAATTCCTGGCGCGCATGCTTTTGCGCCCGGCCATACCCGTCGTCCATGTGCTTTTGGGCATCTTCGAGAATGTCGCGCACTAGTTCGCTTCCCTTTTCGCCGCTATGGCCCGCGTGTCGAGGATATCATCGATGGCGTCGATCATGTGATCGACCCTGTCGATGACGATTTCGGCCCCGCTGGCGGCCAAGAGATCTGGATCATGGCTGCCCCATGTGACCCCAAGCGCACCCGTCCCCGCCGCCCGCGCCATTTCCATGTCGTAACTTGTGTCGCCGATCATCACCGTCTCACCGGGTCCCGCGCCGACGTCTGCCATCGCCCGGCGCAACATGCCCGGATGTGGCTTCGAGGGATTGTGGTCGGGCGTCTGGCGGGTGATGAACATGTCGCGGATGCCGTGAAGTTCGAGCACCCGTTCCATTCCCCTGAAGCTCTTGCCGGTGGCAATGCCAAGCAACGTGCCTGGACGTTTGGCGAGCTGATCGAGCACCGCCGGAATGCCTTCGAAAAGCACCGGTTCGCTGTACTTCTCGGAAGTTCTGAGTTCGTTGAAGACGTCCCGGTAGGTTTCGACCGCCCGCTCAGCCATGTCCCGGTTCGAATCGCACAACCGCAAGAACGCCTCATAATTGGACAGTCCGATGATATCGCGGATTTCGCCCGGGACCGGTACAGGTTGCTGCATGCGTTCGAAGGTCGTCTGGACCACGGTCACGATGAACGCGTGAGAATCGACCAGCGTTCCATCCATGTCGAATACCACCAGCCTCATGGTTCAGCGCGCCTCATCGAGCAGAACGGCAGCGCGGATGATCTGGTCCACTCCGGGCCGGTCCAGTTCCTCCACCGACCGGAACTTGATGTGCCGCATCGTCTTGCCCGCGCCTTCGATCAGGTCCACGGAATCCGCAATCGAACTGCCCTGAAAGATCTGCAGGTTGACGTGCGCATTGGCGCCCTTGCCGGTGCCCATCACGGCGAAAACGTCTCCCTTGCCACTCAGCACGGCGTTGCCCCATTTGACCTTCCTAACGAGGCCCGGGGCCACTTTCTCGACATGGGCGAGAACCGACATTGCGAGGTCGCGCAGGTCCGGTTCGAGTTTGGCGAGTGGTGCGGGAACGGTCATTGCTCTTCGGGATCCTGATCGGCTTCCGGCGTTTGTTTCACGTCGAAACCAAGCGCGGAAAAGGTGTTTTTCATGTGCTCTGGCAGCGGCGCGGTCACGTCGAGCCGCTTGCCCGACGGCAATGCCAGGCTCAGCCGCCGAGCATGTAGATGGAGCCCCTCGCCCAAGCCATCCGGCCGCGTCCAGTTCCAGTTGTCGAGATTGAAATAGCGCGGGTCGTCGAGAATGGGCGTGCCAAGTTCCTGCAGGTGGACGCGCAACTGGTGCGTGCGGCCGGTCACCGGCTTCAGCGACACCCAGGCGAATTGCTGGCCGGCCCGGTCGATGACCGCATAGTGCGACATCGAATGCTGGGCGCCCTCGTCGCCCTTGTCGACAACGACCATCTGCTCGCCGTCTCCGGTACCGCGCTTGGCGAGGAAACAGGAAATTCGTCCCTGCGGCGGGTTGGGCACGCCGACCGTGACGGCCCAGTAGATTTTCCGTGCCGAGCGCGAGGCAAAGACCTTGCCGAGTTCGGCCGCCGCTCCGCGCGTCTTCGCCACCAGGAGGCAGCCAGACGTGTCCCGGTCGAGCCGGTGCACGAGCCTTGGCACCTCGCCCTTCTTGTTGGGAATGTTTTTCAGGAGCCCGTCAATGTGCCGCTTCGTGCCGCTGCCACCCTGCACCGCCAACCCGTGCGGCTTGTTCAGCACCAGCACCTGCTCGTCCTCGTAAAGGATCAACGACCGGATGAAGGCCGCCTCGGCGGGATCGACCTTCGGCGCCTCCCGCACCCCTTCGACAATCGGTGGCACGCGAACCTGCATCCCGGCGTCGAGCCGTTCATTGGCCCTCACCCGCTTCTTGTCGACGCGAATGTGCCCGGCCCTGAGCATCTTCTGCAAATGCGAGAACGGCAACTGCGGGTAGTGCCGCTGGAACCAGCGGTCGACGCGCATGCCGGCATCGTCTGGCGTCACCTCGACAAGCGTCACGCCCGCCATCAGGCGCCTCCCCGCATCAGGTAGAGCCCGACAAAAAGCGCGAGCAGCGAGGCCATCACCGAGACAAGGACATAGACCGAAAACCCGCCCCAATCGCCGCGCTCGATCAGCGTCACCGCATCAAGCGAAAACGCCGAGAAGGTCGTGAACCCGCCGAGCACGCCGACGGCACCGAACAGCCGCGCCTCGTTCTGCCAGCCCGGCGTGTTGCGCGCGAGAAAACCGATCAGAAGCCCCATGACGAGCGATCCCGCAATGTTGACCAGCAACGTGCCGTAGGGAAAACCGTGCCCCACCACCCGACCGACCCAAAGCCCCGCGCCATAGCGTGCCGACGCCCCGAGCGCGCCGCCAAGAGCGACAAGCAGAAATGCGTTCATTGATCCTCGTCTCCGTCCGGCGCCGCCGCGCCGCGCGTCTGTTTTTTGGCCCGAAGCTTGTCGAAATAGTCGATGCGCTTGCCAATGTCGCGCTCAAAACCACGTTCCACCGGATTGTAGAAGCGCTGACGCCCGATTTTTTCGGGAAAGTAGTCCTGACCCGAAAAGCCCTCCGGCGTGTCGTGATCGTAGACGTAGCCTTCGCCGTAGCCCTCGGTCTTCATCAGTTTGGTCGGGGCGTTGAGAATGGACATTGGTGGAAGCGGTGAACCGGTTTTCCTGACCAGCGCCGTTGCGGCACCGAAGGCCGAATAGACCGCATTCGATTTTGGCGCGGTCGCGAGATAAACAACCGCCTGCGCCAGCGCCAGTTCGCCCTCGGGCGTGCCCAGCATTTCATAGGCGTCCCGCGCGGCAACCGTCACAACCAGGGCCTGCGGATCGGCCATGCCGACATCTTCAGACGCCATGCGGATCATCCGGCGGGCGAGAAAGAGCGGGTCCTCACCCGCATCGATCATCCGCGCGAAATAGTAGAGAGCCGCATCCGGGTCAGATCCGCGCACGGTCTTGTGCAGCGCAGAGATGAGGTTGTAGTGCCCGTCCTGTGCCTTGTCGTACACCGGCGCGCGCCGCTGAACGATGGCCACAAGTCCCTTGGCATCAAGAATTTCATCAGGCCGCGCAGAAGCCAGAATTTCCTCGACCAGGCCGAGCAACGCCCGCCCGTCTCCGTCGGCCATGCCGATCAGGGTTTGACGCGCATCCACATCGACCGGCAATCGCACCGAAAGCAGGACTTCAACCCGCTGGAGCAGCTTTTCAAGCGCTGCCTCGTCAAGCGACTTGAACCGCAGCACCTGCGCCCGGGAAAGCAGGGCTGCGTTAAGCTCGAAGCTCGGATTCTCGGTCGTGGCCCCGACCAGCACCACTGTTCCGTCTTCCATCACCGGCAGGAAACCGTCCTGCTGCGCCCGGTTGAAACGGTGGATTTCGTCGACAAACAGCAGGGTTCGCTTACCCATACGGCGCGCCTGCCGCGCCCGGTCGAAGGCCTTCTTGAGGTCGGCAACACCGGAGAATACCGCTGAAATCTGATCGAAATCGAACCCGATCCGGTCGGCAAGCAATCGCGCAACCGTAGTCTTGCCGGTCCCCGGCGGTCCCCAAAGAATGAGCGAGCCGAGCCGGCCCGAGGCAATCATTCGCGTCAGCGCGCCCTCGGGGCCGATAAGGTGCTCCTGCCCGATCACCTCATCAAGGGACTTTGGGCGCAACTGGTCGGCAAGTGGACGACCCTCGGTGTCCGCCGCCGGTTCGTCTTGTGCGAACAAATCCATGATCCCGCCGACCTGCCTCAGCCTAGGTCCAAAGCTATGCCCTTGCCCCAAAGCCAGCAAGAGCCCGGAAACATCAGTCGAGCCCGAACCTGACAAGGCTTTCGGCTGTGTCGAGCACCGACTGCCGTGCGCTCGTATAGGGGCGGCCGAGAAGCGCCTCACCACGCTCGCGCGAATAGATGCGCTGCGTTTCAAGGTCCGCCGCGATTTGGGAAAGCTCCGGGATAAGCCCTTTGAAAAGCTTCAGCACCCAGAGCGGCGCCATGCGCTTGACGATCTTCCGGTCCGGATAGGCTTGGCGAAGAATGTCGGCAATCCCCGAAAAGGTGATGTAGTCGCCCGCGGCAAGCACCCGCTGATTGGCGACCGCGTCATCGTCGAGCGCATTGATATGCATCTCGCCAAGGTCCCGCACGTCGATGGCACTGAATCCGGTCGGCGGCATGGCGGGAATCATTCCGGCCAGCGGCTGCTGCACCGCTTGAACCGAAACGCTCGCGTCCGGGTCCGAAATCGGCCCGATGATCATCGACGGACAGATCGTCGTCAGGCTCAGCCCACTTCCGGCGGCCATGTCCCATGCTGCCCGCTCTGCATGTGTCTTGGCACGGGCATAGGCCCAGCGATGTTCGATGCCGTCGGGATCAGTCCAGTCGTCTTCGTCAAGGTGCAGCTCGCCTTTCGGGTTGCCATGACCATATCCGATTGCCGCGATCGAACTCGTCATCACGACCCGTGGGATTTCGGCGTCGATGGCCGCCTGCAAGACGCGCCTTGTGCCCTCGACCGCTGGCCTAAGAGCCACATCGGGGTCACGCGGCTCCTTGGCATAGACAACCATTGCGGTGTGAACCACCGCATCGGCGCCCGCCATTGCC
Source organism: Hyphomicrobiaceae bacterium (assembly GCA_020638095.1). Lineage (GTDB taxonomy): Bacteria > Pseudomonadota > Alphaproteobacteria > Rhizobiales > Devosiaceae > JACKJF01. Next base: position 545,170 of record JACKJF010000004.1, read on the forward strand.
TCATTCCACCCATTGTCGGCCAGAAGGTCTGCTTCCGCAAAGCTGAGATTTTCGGATGGCTCGCCAACCCAGTCACGCATGATGGCACCGATCTGGTCGGCCTTGCGCATGTCGCGCAGCGTGCCGCGCACCTTGAGGCCACGCCGCAATGCCTCGGCAATGATGTGTTTCGCCACGTAGCCGCTTGCGCCCGTTACCACGATGGTTTTGCTCATGCGTCCCTCCCGGTCCTGCCGAACCAGCATAAAAAAGGCAGCCGCAGAAAAGCGGCTGCCTTGGAATTTCGTCCCGGTAAGATCGGCTTACGCCGCTTCTTCCTCTGCAGCCACGACATCGGCGGTCGGACCGGAATCCTGGCCCTTGGCGCTTTCGTCGCGGTCGACGAGCTCGATTACCGCCATCGGCGAATTGTCGCCGTAGCGGAACCCGGCCTTGAGCACCCGCGTATAGCCGCCCTGGCGCTCCTGATAGCGCGGTCCGAGGACTTCGAACAGCTTGCCGACCATGTCGACGTCGCGGACCTTGGAAATCGCCTGCCGGCGGGCATGCAGATCACCGCGCTTGGCGAGGGTGATCAGCTTGTCCATGATCGGCTTGAGTTCCTTGGCCTTGGGCAGCGTCGTCACGATCTGTTCGTGCTTGATCAGCGACGCGGACATGTTTGCGAACATGGCCGTGCGATGGCTCGACGTGCGGTTCAGCTTGCGTCCAGATTTGCCGTGGCGCATCTCAACTCTCCTTTACACCATGCCCGAGGGCATGAATTCCACTCTGGGTCAGCGGCGACGATCAATAGTGATCTTCGAACCGCTTGGCCAATTCATCAATATTTTCAGGCGGCCAGTTGGCCACGTCCATGCCAAGGTGCAGGCCCATCTGTGCCAGCACTTCCTTGATCTCGTTCAGCGACTTGCGCCCGAAGTTCGGCGTGCGCAGCATTTCCGATTCCGTTTTTTGAATCAGATCGCCGATGTAAACGATGTTGTCGTTCTTCAGGCAATTGGCCGAACGCACGCTGAGTTCGAGCTCGTCGACCTTTTTGAGAAGGGCCGGATTGAACGCCAGCTCCGGCACGCTTTCCTGCGCGGTTTCCTTGTGCGGCTCTTCGAAATTGACGAAGACCGACAGCTGGTCCTGCAGAATGCGCGCCGCAAAGGCGACCGCATCTTCCGGCGTGATCGCGCCGTTCGACTCGACCGTCATGGTCAGCTTGTCATAGTCGAGAACCTGACCTTCGCGGGTCGGCTCGACCTTGTAGCTGACGCGCTTGACCGGCGAATAAAGCGAATCCACCGGAATGAAGCCGATCGGCGCATCTTCCGGACGGTTCTTTTCGGCCGTCACGTAGCCCTTGCCGGTGCTCACGGTAAACTCGATCCGGAGTTCCGCGCCATCGTCAAGGTGCGCCAGAACCAGATCGGGATTGAGAATTTCGATGTCGCCGGTCGTTTCGATGTCCCCGGCGACGACCGCGCCCGGACCCTTCTTGGAGAGCATAAGGCGCTTGGAGCCTTCGCTTTCCATCTTGACCGCGATTTCCTTGACGTTCAGCACCAGGTCGGTCGTGTCTTCGCGAACGCCCGGGACCGAGGAGAATTCGTGCAACACGCCATCGATCTGCATCGCGGTCACGGCTGCACCCTGCAGCGACGACAGCAGGACGCGCCGCAGCGCATTGCCCAGCGTCAGGCCATAGCCGCGTTCCAGCGGCTCGGCGATGATGGTGGCCTTGCGATTGTCCGAGTCGTTGACGGAAATATCGAGCTTGGTCGGTTTGATAAGTGCTTGCCAGTTGTCCTGGATCACGTTCAACATCCTTTTCAGAATACGCGGCGGTGTGCGCCGCTTGCCGCAATTGGTTGAAGCCCCCCATCCAATCGGGGGCGTCAATCAGTTACACGCGACGACGCTTACGGGGACGGCACCCATTGTGCGGGATCGCCGTAACGTCGCGGATGCTGGTGACATTGAAACCAGCTGCCTGCAGCGCACGCAGCGCTGACTCACGGCCCGAACCGGGGCCGCGCACTTCGACCTCGAGGGTCTTCATGCCATGTTCCTGCGCCTTGCGCGCCGCATCTTCTGCGGCAACCTGCGCAGCATAAGGGGTCGACTTACGCGAGCCCTTGAAGCCCATCGTGCCGGCGGACGACCATGCAATCGCATTGCCCTGCGCGTCGGTGATGGTGATCATGGTGTTGTTGAATGAGGCGTTCACGTGTGCGACGCCTGTGATGATGTTCTTGCGTTCGCGACGGCGAACGCGGGTCGTGTCGGCTTTGGCCATTTTCGTCCTTTTTCGATCTCATCGCCACCCGAACGGGCGAGTGGCTCCACCGGGAACCCTAAAAGGGCACCCTTATTTCTTCTTGCCCGCGATCGGCTTAGCCGGACCCTTGCGGGTACGGGCATTGGTGTGGGTGCGCTGGCCATGGACCGGAAGTCCGCGGCGATGGCGCAGGCCACGATAGTTGCCAAGATCCATGAGGCGCTTGATGTTCATTGCAACGTTGCGGCGAAGGTCGCCCTCCACCACGTGGTCGCGGTCGATCGTCTCGCGGATCTGGATGACCTCGGAATCGGTCAGCTCGTTCACCCGCCGCTCCGGCGGAATGTTGACGGCAGCACAGATCTGCTCGGCCTTCTTCGGGCCGATCCCGTGAATATATTGCAGTCCAATCACAACGCGCTTGTTGGTTGGAATGTTGACGCCAGCGATACGAGCCACGTCTCTTCTCCTTGTTCCGGTCTCAAGCCCTTCCCGGACCTGAGCCTACTCAGCAATAAGGGACCGGCAAACGACCCCTACATTTTCATGCAAGACCCGAATCCAGTCCAAATTGCCTTGAAGACTGGCGGGTTCATAAGGATAAAGCCCAGACCTGTCAACACGTCTTGACGCGTGACCGGCGCGGGCCGTTCCTAGCTTGCAAGCACCCTTTCAATCGCTGCGGAAACCTCTTCGATGGACGCCATGCCATCGACTGATTTCAGCAGCCCCTTGTTCTCGTAAAAATCCACCAGCGGCGCAGTCTGGGCACGATAGACGTCGAGCCGGTTCCGTAGAACCTCTTCGTTGTCGTCGGCGCGAACCTGGCCGCTTTCCGCCGCCCGCGTCTTGATCCGGTCGATCAGCGCCTCGGCGTCCACCTTGATCTCGACCACCCCGTCAAGGGCGATGCCCTTTTCCTCGAGCATCCGGTCCAGCGCTTCGGCCTGGCCGATCGTGCGCGGGAACCCGTCGAGAATGAAACCGTTGGCCGTGTCCGCCTCGTCGATCCGCTCGGAAACGATGGCGCAGACAATATCGTCGGAGACGAGATCGCCCCGGTCCATCACTTCCTTGGCCTGCATGCCAAGCACAGTCTGGGCAGCAATCGCTCCGCGCAGGATGTCTCCCGTCGAAAGCTGCGGAATCGCATACCGCTCCATCAATATTTTCGCCTGGGTACCCTTTCCGGCACCCGGCGGACCGAGCAGAATAAGTCGCATCACCGCCGCCTTCTCCCCCCGAGTCGCGAGCGTTTGATCAGCCCGTCATATTGCTGGGCGATCAGATGGCTTTGAATCTGCGAAATCGTATCAAGCGTCACGCTGACCATGATCAGCAGCGACGTGCCGCCAAGGAACGCCGAAACGTTCAGCTGCGACACGAGGAATTCGGGAATGAGCGCCACAAACATCAGATAGAGCGCCCCGAGCACCGTGATGCGGCTCAACACGAAATCGATATGCGCGGCGGTGCGTTCGCCAGGACGAATACCCGGAATGAAGCCGCCGGAACGCTTGAGATTGTCCGCCGTGTCGGTCGGGTTGAAAACGATCGACGTGTAGAAGAACGAGAAGAAGACGATCAGCCCGGCGTAAAGCGCGAGATAAAGCGGCTGCCCGCGCCCAAGAAGCGCGGAAATCACGCCCAGCCACCCGCCGGTCGCGCCGGAATTGGCGGCAAAGGAGGTGAACGTTGCTGGCAGCAGCAGCAGAGACGACGCGAAGATCACCGGAATGACGCCGGACGTGTTGAGCTTCAGCGGCAGGTGCGACGTGTCGCCCTGGAACATCTTGTTGCCGACCTGACGCTTCGGATACTGGATCAGAAGCCGCCTCTGGGCCCGCTCGAAGAAGACGATGACACCAATGACGGCGATGCCAAGGACGAAGATGGCGACCACGCCAAGCGTCGGCAAGGCGCCAGTGCGGCTGAGCTCGAGCGTCTGCGCCAGTGAAGCCGGCAGCGACGCCACAATACCCGAAAAGATGATCAGCGAAATGCCGTTGCCGACGCCGCGCGAGGTGATCTGCTCACCAAGCCACATCAGGAACATCGTGCCGCCGACCAGCGAAATCACCGTCGAAATGCGGAACATCCAGCCCGGTTCGAGCACCACGCCTTGCGAGCCTTCAAGGCCCATGGCGATGCCGTAGCCCTGGATGGCGCAGAACACCACAGCCAGGTAGCGGGTGTACTGATTCATCTTGCGACGGCCCGCCTCGCCTTCCTTCTTCAGCTGTTCGAGCTGCGGCACGGCGCTCGCAAGCACCTGCACGATGATCGAGGCGGTGATGTAGGGAATGAGGTTCAGCGCAAAAATGGCCATGCGTTTGACCGCACCGCCGGAAAAGAGGTTGAACATGCCCGCAAGACCCTGCGAGGCATTTTCGAAGGTCTGCGCATAGGCGTCCGGATCAATGCCCGGCAGCGGAATGTAGGTTCCCAGTCGATAGACCAGCAGCGCACCCAGGGTGAACAGGATGCGCTGTTGCAGTTCTTTGGCCTTGGAAAAGGTCGAAAAGCTGAGATTGCTCGCGAGTTGTTCGGCTGCAGACGCCATGATCTCTCCGCTTGCGGTCGACGGGTCCGTTACTCGGCGGACGCCGCCGCTTCAGTTTCAATCAGGTCGACCTTGCCGCCCTGCGCTTCGATCGCCGCGGCCGCGCCGGCCGATGCGTGAATGACCTTGAACGTAACCTTCTTGGAGGTGAAGGCGCCCTGCCCGTTGATCAGGCGCACGCCATCGCGCTTGCGATTGATGACCCCGGCAGCAACCAGCGCCTCGGCATCGATCACGCCCTTGGCGTCGAGCTTGCCGGCATCAATCGCGGCCTGGATGCGGTCGAGCCGCACGCCGACATAGTGCTTGGCGTTCGGCACGTTGAAGCCGCGCTTCGGCATGCGCATGTGCAGCGGCATCTGCCCGCCTTCATATCCCTTGATGGCCACGCCCGAACGCGACTTCTGACCCTTGACGCCGCGGCCGCCGGTCTTGCCCTTGCCCGACCCGATGCCTCGGCCCACACGAATGCGGTCCTTGTTGGCGCCGGCGTTGTCCTTGATTTCGTTAAGACGCATTTCTCAAAACCTTTGCTTAGGCCTCGTCCACGACGCGGACGAGATGGGCAACCTTGCGGATCATGCCGCGCACCGAGGAACTGTCCTCAAGCGTCCGGCGGCGATGCAGCTTGTTAAGGCCGAGACCGACCAGCGTCGCACGCTGGACCTTGTCGCGGCGGATCGGGCTGCCGGTCTGTTCGATGGTGATGGTCTTGCTGGCCATTCTATCTGCTCCACTCGGCACTTGATCAGGCGTCGGCCGCGGCTTCACCGCGACGGGCCTGCAGTTCGGAAACCTTGAGACCGCGCCGGGCCGCAACCGAGCGCGGGCTGTCGACGTTCTTGAGTGCGTCGAACGTGGCACGAACCATGTTGTAGGGATTGGCGCTGCCGATCGACTTGGCAACGACGTCGTGAACGCCGAGCATTTCAAACACGGCGCGCATCGGACCACCCGCGATGATGCCGGTACCGGCCGGGGCGGCGCGCACATGCACCTTTCCGGCACCATGACGGCCATTGGCGTCGTGGTGCAGGGTGCGCCCTTCGCGCAGCGGCACGCGGATCAACTGGCGCTTGGCCTGCTCGGTCGCCTTGCGGATGGCCTCAGGCACTTCGCGAGCCTTGCCATGACCGAAGCCGACGCGACCCTTTTGGTCACCCACCACAACCAGCGCGGCAAAGCCGAACCGGCGTCCGCCCTTCACCACCTTGGCCACGCGGTTGATATGCACCAGGCGATCTGCAAATTCGCTTTCGCGTTCCTGGACGTCTCTCATTGTTTCAACCAGTTCTGCTTCGTGTTCGTTCTAATCGGTTTGTCAGAATTTCAGGCCGGCTTCACGCGCGGAATCGGCCAGGGCCTTGACGCGGCCGTGGAAGAGATATCCGCCACGATCGAAGACCACGTCGGTGATCCCGGCCTTGACGGCGCGCTCGCCAACCAGCTTGCCCACCGCCTCGGCGGCCGCCGTGTTGTTCGACTTGAGTTGGCCGCGCAGTTCCTTGTCGAGGCTCGAGGCCGCGGCCAGCGTCGTGCCGGTCACGTCGTCGATCACCTGCGCATAGATATTGTTGCCGGTGCGGTGCACCGAAAGGCGCGGACGCCCGTTGGCCCGGGCCTTCAGGGTGCGGCGGACGCGCAGACTGCGGCGGCGCAATGCTTCGATACGAGTACCCATCCCCGGGCTCCTTACTTCTTCTTGCCTTCCTTGCGGAAGATATGTTCGTTTTCGTAGCGCACGCCCTTGCCCTTGTAGGGTTCAGGCGGACGATAGTCGCGAATGTCGGCGGCGACCTGGCCCACGGCGCACTTGTCGATGCCGCTGACGATGATTTCCGTCGGCGTCGGGGTCGCAAGCGAAATGCCGTCCGGCGCCTTGTAGATGACTTCGTGGCTGAACCCGAGCGACAGCTTCAGGTCGTTACCCTGCATTGCCGCGCGATAGCCGACGCCGGTGATCTGCAGCTTCTTTTCGAAACCTTTCGAAACGCCGTGCACCACATTATTGACCAGCGCCCGGGTCGTACCCCAGTTGGCGCGTGCCTGCTTGGTGTCGTTCGCCGGCGTCATCACCAGACCTTCGTCGGTCTGCTCGATGTTCACGTCGTCGAGAAGATCAACGCTGAGTTCACCCTTGGCGCCCTTGGCGGTCACGGTGTTGCCGTTGATCGTAATCGTCACGCCGCTCAGACCGACCGGCAGTTTGCCCATACGAGACATAGTTCAAAACCTTCCCGGTTTGCCGAGTACCCCGCCGGTCTAGAAGACCTGGCAGAGCACCTCGCCACCCAAATTCTGCGACCGCGCTTCGTGATCAGCCATCACGCCCTTCGGCGTCGAAAGGATCGAAACGCCGAGACCGTTGGCCACGGACGGAATGTTCCTGACCGATGCATAAACGCGCCGGCCCGGACGCGACACGCGCGAGATCTCATGGATCGCCGGATCGCGGTCAGAATATTTCAGCTCGACAATCAGTTCGGCCGAACCGTTTTCGGTCACCGATTCCGAATAGCCGCGAATGAAACCCTCGGACTTGAGGACATCGAGCACGCGGGCGCGCAGCTTGGAAGCCGGCGTCGAAACAGTGGTCTTGCGGCGCATCTGCGCATTGCGGATGCGGGTGAGCATATCGCCAAGCGGATCGATCAGCGTCATTGTTATTCCCCTTACCAGCTCGACTTGACCATGCCGGGCACCTGGCCCTGGCTGCCCAGTTGACGAAGCGCCACGCGGCTGAGCTTGAGCTTGCGGTAATATCCGCGCGGCCGGCCCGACACTTCACAGCGGTTGCGCACGCGAACCGGCGACGAATTGCGCGGCAGTTCGTTGAGCTTAAGCTGCGCCCTGAAGCGCTCTTCAAGCGTCGCCGTCTTGTCGTTGACCATCGCCTTGAGCGCAGCGCGCTTGGCGGCGAATTGCTTGGCCATCTTGCGGCGCTTGTTGTTCTTTTCCACTGAGCTAGTCTTAGCCATCAGTACTTCCTCTTCTCTCTTTCCGTCCCGGCGGAACCTGTTGCCGCCTACTGACGGAACGGGAAATTGAATGCCTTGAGCAGCGCCAGCGCTTCTTCATCCGAGCGCGCGGTCGTGCAAACGACGATGTCCATGCCCCACATCTGGTCGACCTTGTCGTAGTCGATCTCGGGGAACACGATATGTTCCTTGATGCCCATGGCGAAGTTGCCCGCGCCATCGAAGCTCTTGGGGTTGAGGCCGCGGAAGTCGCGAACGCGCGGCAGCGCGACGTTGATCAGCCGGTCGATGAAATCGTACATGCGGGACTTGCGCAGCGTGACCTTGCAGCCAAGCGGCATCTGCTCGCGCACCTTGAAGCCGGCGATCGACTTCGACGCATAGGTAATCGCAGGCTGCTGACCGGCAATAAGCGCCAGATCGGCAGCGGCGATGCGCACCTTTTTGGTGTCCGAAACGGCTTCGCCCACACCCATGTTGAGCACGACCTTTTCCAGGCGTGGCACCTGCATCGGGTTCTTGTAGCCGAATTTTTCAATCAGTCCGGCGCGCACCTGATCGTCATAGACCGTGCGCAGGCGCGAAACGTAAGCTACCTCAGCCATTGATCACTTCTCCGGAACGCTTGGCGACGCGCTTCTTGACGCCGTCCTCAATCTTGAAACCCACGCGGGTCGGCTTGTTGTCCTTGGGGTCCGCAAGCGCGATGTTCGACATGTGGATCGGGCTCTCTTTCGAGTAGATGCCCGCATCGCGGCTCGGCGACTGCTTGGTGTGCCGGCGGACGATATTGACCCCCTGCACCACAGCACGATTGTCAGTCGGCAGAACCTGCAGAACTTCGCCGGTCTTGCCCTTGTCGCGGCCGGTCAGAACGACGACCTTGTCGCCTTTTTTGATTTTCGCGGCCATGGTTACAGCACCTCCGGCGCCAAAGAGATGATCTTCATATGGTTCTTGGCGCGCAGTTCGCGAGGGACCGGGCCAAAAATACGCGTGCCGATCGGCTCTTTGTTGTTGTTGATCAGAACCGCAGCATTGCGGTCGAACCGGATTACCGTGCCATCGGGGCGGCGGATATTGGAGGCCGTGCGCACGACGACGGCCTTGGCAACGTCGCCCTTTTTCACGCGGCCGCGCGGAATCGCGTCCTTGACGGAAACCACGATGATATCGCCCACATTGGCGTATTTCCGATGGGAACCGCCGAGCACCTTAATGCACATAACACGACGGGCGCCGCTATTGTCGGCAACGTCGAGGTTTGTTTGCATCTGAATCATAACCGGATGCCTTCTTCAAAACCGGCATGTCGCCATGCCGGGGCCCTTGTTTCTGCTTGGCGGGTTACTCGGTAACCAGCGTCCAGCGCTTGTTTTTCGAGATCGGCGCACATTCCATGATCTGCACCACGTCGCCGACCTTGGCCACGTTGCCCTCGTCATGGGCATGGTACTTCTTGGACCGGCGCACGGTCTTTTGGTAAAGCGGGTGTGCAAAGCGGCGTTCCACGCGCACAACCACCGTCTTGTCATTGGCGTCGGAGACCACCGTCCCCTGCAAAATTCGTTTCGGCATATTGACCGCCCTTAGCTGGTGCGCTTTTCGCGCAGCGCGGTTTTCACCCGCGCGATGTCGCGGCGCACTTCACGCACGCGCGCCGTGGATTCAAGCTGCTGCGTCGCCCGCTGAAAGCGCAGGTTGAACTGCTCCTTCTTCAGGCCCGCCAGCTCGTCTTTCAGTTCGTCGACCGTCTTGGTGCGAATGTCTGCAATGTCCATCTGTCCAAGTCCTTAGTCTGCGATACGGGTCACGAAGCGCGTCTTGATCGGCAGCTTCATGGCGGCCAGGCGGAGCGCCTCACGCGCCACATCCTCGCTCACCCCGTCAATTTCGAACATGATCCGGCCCGGCTTGACCTTCGCCGCCCAGAATTCGACCGAACCCTTGCCTTTACCCATGCGCACTTCGGTCGGCTTCTTGGTGACCGGCACATCGGGGAAAATACGGATCCAGACGCGGCCGGCGCGCTTCATGTGGCGCGTCATCGCACGGCGGGCCGCCTCGATCTGGCGGGCCGTGATGCGTTCCGGCTGCTGGGCCTTAAGGCCAAACTGGCCAAAATTCAACTCCGTGCCGCCCTTGGCGACGCCATGAATGCGTCCCTTGTGCGTCTTGCGGAATTTTGTGCGTTTCGGCTGAAGCATTGTACTTATCCCTGGCTCGGAGCCGCGCCCTGCGGACGACGGCCCAGACCTTCACCGCTGCCCCCTTCGGTCGCACGACGTTCGTGCGCCATGGGGTCGTGTTCCATGATCTCGCCCTTGAAGATCCAGACCTTCACGCCGATGATGCCGTAGGTCGTCGCGGCTTCCGCCGTGCCGAAATCGATGTCGGCACGAAGCGTGTGAAGCGGCACGCGGCCCTCGCGGTACCATTCGGTGCGGGCGATATCGGCGCCGCCGAGACGTCCGCCGACATTGGCGCGGATGCCCTGGGCACCCATGCGCATCGCCGTCTGCACGCCGCGCTTGACCGCCCGGCGGAACGCCACGCGGCGTTCGAGCTGCTGGGCGATGCCCTGGGCAACCAGCGTTGCGTCGGTTTCAGGCTTGCGGACTTCGACGATGTTGATGTGCACGTCGCTATCGGTGAACTTGCGCACCTTGGAGCGCAGTTTCTCGATATCGGCGCCCTTCTTGCCGATCACGATGCCCGGACGCGCCGTGTGAATGGACACGCGGCATTTGCGGTGCGGGCGTTCGATAACAATCTTGGAGACGGCCGCCTGCTTTAGATCCTTTTCAAGCATCTTGCGGATCTGCAGGTCTTCCTGGAGCAGCTTGCCGTATTCGCCCTTGCTTGCGAACCAGCGCGAATCCCAGGTGCGGTTGATGCCCAGCCGCATGCCGATCGGATTGACTTTCTGACCCATTATGCGGCCTCCTCAACTTCCCGCACCACGATTGTGAGATGCGAGAACGGTTTCAAAATGCGGGCGCCACGGCCACGCGCACGGGCCCGGAACCGCTTCATCACCACCGAATTGCCCACGAAAGCCTCGGCCACAACCAGTGCGTCGGTGTCCAGGTTGTGGTTGTTCTCGGCGTTGGCGATGGCGCTCTCGAGCGTCTTCTTGACGTCGCCGGCGATGCGCTTGCGCGAAAAGGTCAGGTCGGCCAGAGCCTTGTCGACCTTTTTCCCGCGGATCAACTGGGCCACCAGGTTGAGTTTCTGCGGGCTGATGCGCACGCGGCGCAGAACCGCGCGGGCCTCATTGTCCTTGAGCGATCGCTCGCGTTGTGGCTTGCCCATCTTTACTTCCTCTTGGCTTTCTTGTCCGCCCCGTGACCGTAATAGGTCCGGGTCGGCGCAAACTCACCGAACTTGTGACCGATCATGTCTTCGCTCACGAGCACCGGAATGTGCTTCTGGCCGTTGTAGACGCCGAACGTCAGGCCAACGAACTGCGGTAGGATCGTCGAGCGGCGGCTCCAGATCTTGATGACCTCGCTGCGGCCGCCTTGACGCACCTTGTCAGCCTTGCTGAGCAGGTAGCCGTCGACGAACGGACCTTTCCAAACTGAACGTGCCATCGATTAGCGACCCTTCTTCATATGACGCGAGCGGACGATGAACTTGTCCGTCGCCTTGTTGCTGCGGGTTTTCTTGCCCTTGGTCGGCACGCCCCACGGGGTCACCGGGTGCCGGCCGCCCGAGGTGCGTCCCTCGCCGCCGCCATGCGGGTGATCAACCGGGTTCATCGCCACGCCGCGAACCGCCGGGCGCTTGCCCAGCCAACGGTTGCGGCCGGCCTTGCCGATATTGGTGTTCGAATGGTCGGCATTGGAAACCGCACCGACCGTGGCCAAGCAGGTGCCGTGCACGATGCGCTGCTCGCCGGAATTGAGGCGAAGGATCGCCCAACCCTGGTCGCGGCCCACATATTGCGCATAGGCACCGGCGGAACGGGCAATCTGCCCGCCCTTGAGCGGCTTCAGTTCGACATTGTGCACGATCGTACCGACCGGCATTCTTTCGAGCGGCATCGCGTTGCCCGGCTTGATGTCGATCTGGCCCTGCGACGAAAGAACCTTGTCGCCGGCCGCAAGGCGCTGCGGGGCCAGAATGTAGGCCTGCTCGCCATCCGAATAGGTCACGAGCGCAATGAACGCGGTCCGGTTCGGATCGTATTCTAGCCGTTCGACCTTGGCTTCGATATCATAGCGCTGCCGCTTGAAATCGACCATGCGATAGGCCTGCTTGTGCCCGCCGCCACGGCGCCGGACCGAAATCCGGCCCGCATTGTTGCGACCGCCCTTGCCGCTCTTGCCAGAAACCAGCTTCTTGACCGGCTCGCCCTTCCAAAGGTCCGAGCGATCGATGCCGATCAGGGCACGACGTCCGGCCGAGGTGGGATTGTATTGTTTCAATGCCATCTTACTTGTCCTCGTTCGGTCGCATCAGACGCCGGTCGCGATGTCGATCGTCTGGCCCGCTTCGAGCGTGACCACGGCTTTCTTGACATCCTTGCGGCGGCCCACCACGCCCCGGAAGCGCTTGACCTTGCCCTTGCGCACCTGGGTGTTGACGGCCTTCACCTTCACCGAAAACAGATTCTCCACGGCCGCCTTGATGTCCGGCTTGGTGGCGTCGATCGCCACGTCGAACACGACCTGGCTGAATTCCGAGGCCAGCGTCGATTTTTCGGTCACGACCGGGCTGCGGATAATATCGTAATGCGCGATCTTGCTCATGCGAAGCGAGCCTCCAGAGCTTCCAGTGCCGCCTTGGTCAGTACCAGCTTGGAGCGGCGGAGAATGTCGTAAACGTTGATGCCCTGCACCGGCAGCACATCCACGAGCGGGATGTTGCGGGCGGCGAGCGCGAAGTTCTGGTTCAGCTCGGCGCCGTCGACGATCAGCGCATTGGCGATCTCGACCTTGCCGAACGCCGCCTTGAGGACGGCCGTCTTGGCGTCCTTGAGCTCGGCCTTGTCAAGAATGATGAGGTCGCCGGCTTTGGCCTTCGACGACAGGGCATGCTTGAGGGCGAGTGCCCGGACGCGCTTCGGCAATTCGATCGCATGGCTGCGGGGGGTCGGACCGAAAGCCCGGCCGCCGCCACGGAAGATGTTGGACCGGCGCGAACCGTGACGGGCGCCGCCCGAACCTTTCTTGCGCACAAACTTCTTGCCGGTGCGCGAGATTTCCGAGCGGTTCTTGACGTCGTGCGTGCCGGCCTGACGCTTCAGCAGCTGATAGCGAACCATCCGCTGCAGAATGTCGGCGCGCGGCTCGAGGCCGAAAATCGCGTCGCTGAGAGCAACCTTACCGGCCGATTTGCCGTCAAGGGAGGTGACTGAATAGTCCATTATGCATTCTCCCCTTCAGCGGCTTCCACGGCCGGAGCGGCAGAACCGTTGGGCGCATCGAACGAGCCGGGGAACTGTGCCCCCTCGGGCTTCGGATGCTTCACCGCATCGCGAACCATCACCCAGCCGCCCTTGGCGCCCGGAACCGACCCGCGGATCATGATCAGGCCGCGTTCCACGTCCGTGCGCACAACCGTCAGATTCTGTGTCGTCACGCGGACGTCACCGAGGTGGCCGGCCATCTTCTTGCCCTTGAACACCTTGCCGGGGTCCTGGCTGTTGCCGGTCGAACCATGCGAGCGGTGCGAAACCGACACGCCGTGCGAGGCACGAAGGCCACCGAAATTGTGGCGCTTCATGCCGCCGGCAAAGCCCTTGCCGATCGAGGTACCGGTCACATCGACCAGCTGGCCATCGACGAAATGGTCGGCCTTGAACGCCGCGCCAACGTCGATCAGGTTGTCGTCGGTCACGCGGAACTCGGCGACGAAGCGCTTCGGTTCCACCTTGGCGACGGCAAACTGGCCGCGGCGGGCCTTGTTCACGTTCTTCACCTTGGCCTGGCCGGCGCCCAGTTGCAGGGCGGTATAGCCATCCTTGTCCTTCGTCCGCTGGCCCACCACCTGGCAGTTCTGCAGGCCGAGCACCGTCACCGGAACGTGCGTGCCGTCCTCGGTGAAGATGCGGGTCATGCCCAGCTTTTGTGCGATCAAACCAGAACGCATCGGTTTTACCTTCTCATTTGGCGTCAGCCGGGTCATTGGCGATCAAGAGGACCCTGTAGTGGCTGGCGCGGAATGCTCCAATCAGAGCTTGATTTCGACATCGACGCCTGCAGCCAGATCCAGCTTCATCAGGGCATCGACGGTTTGCGGTGTCGGCTCCACAATGTCCAGAAGACGCTTGTGGGTCCGAATTTCGAACTGGTCGCGGCTCTTCTTGTCGATGTGCGGCGACCGGTTGACGGTGAACTTCTCGATCCGGGTCGGCAGAGGAATGGGACCACGCACCTGGGCGCCGGTCCGCTTGGCCGTCGACACGATCTCGCGCGTCGAGGCGTCAAGGACGCGGTGATCGAACGCTTTGAGCCGAATGCGGATATTCTGACTGTTCATATGTTTGTTCCCGATCTTGAGGCGATGCGGACACTAGCCCGCACCGCGTCAGATATGTCCGGACCCCTTTAGGCGATGATTTTGGAGACGACGCCGGAGCCGACGGTGCGACCGCCCTCGCGGATGGCGAAGCGCAGCTGCTCTTCCATCGCGATCGGCACGATCAGTTCCACGTTGATCTCCACATTGTCGCCCGGCATCACCATCTCGGTGCCCTCAGGCAGCGTCACCACCCCGGTCACGTCCGTCGTCCGGAAATAGAACTGCGGACGATAGTTGGTGAAGAACGGCGTGTGCCGCCCGCCCTCTTCCTTGGTCAGGATATAGGCCGAAGCAACGAACTTGGTGTGCGGCGTCACCGAACCGGGCTTGCAAAGAACCTGCCCGCGCTCGACCTGCGTCCGCTCGATGCCGCGGATCAGCGCACCGATATTGTCCCCGGCCTCGCCAGAGTCCAAAAGCTTGCGGAACATCTCGACGCCCGTCACCGTCGTCTTCTGCGTCGTCTTCATGCCGACGATCTCGACTTCGTCGCCAACCTTGACAATGCCGCGCTCGATGCGCCCCGTCACGACCGTGCCGCGGCCCGAAATCGAGAACACGTCCTCGATCGGCATCAGGAACGGCTGGTCCTTCGGACGCGCCGGCGTCGGAATGTAGTCGTCAACCGCTTCCATCAGCTTCAGGATCGCGTCATGACCGATCTCAGGCGTCTTGTCCTCAAGCGCCGCAAGCGCCGAACCCTTGACGATCGGAATGTCGTCGCCCGGGAACTCGTACGAGCTCAGAAGCTCGCGAACTTCCATCTCGACGAGCTCCAGAAGCTCCTCGTCGTCAACCTGGTCGACCTTGTTCAAAAACACCACAAGCGCCGGAACGCCAACCTGGCGCGCCAGAAGAATGTGCTCGCGCGTCTGCGGCATCGGACCGTCCGCCGCCGAAACAACCAGAATGCCGCCGTCCATCTGCGCCGCACCCGTGATCATGTTCTTCACATAGTCAGCATGGCCCGGGCAGTCCACGTGCGCATAGTGCCGCTTCGCCGTCTCATATTCCACGTGCGCCGTCGAAATCGTGATCCCGCGCGCCTTCTCTTCCGGCGCGGCGTCAATCTGGTCGTACGCCTTGAACGTCGCGCCGCCAGTCTCCGCAAGAACCTTCGTGATCGCCGCCGTCAACGTCGTCTTCCCATGGTCAACGTGACCAATCGTGCCAATGTTCACATGCGGCTTCGTACGATTAAACTTCTCTTTCGCCATTTCTTTCTCCTTCGGCGCCTGAAAACGCCAACTCAGATTAGGTCAGCGCCAATCAGGCGTATTTCTTCTTGACTTCTTCGGACACGGCGGCCGGAACCGGCTCGTAATGGTCGAATTCCATCGAGTACTGGGCGCGGCCCTGGCTCATCGAACGCAGCGTGTTCACGTAGCCGAACATGTTGGCCAGAGGCACGAAGGCGTTGATCTGGGTCACGACCCCACGGGCCTCGGTGCCCTGGATCTGGCCACGGCGGGAATTGAGGTCGCCGATCACGTCGCCCATATAGTCTTCCGGGGTCACCACTTCGACCTTCATCACCGGCTCCAGAATCTGCGGTGCCGCCATGCGGATCGCCTCAGCGAAACCAGCCTTGGCCGCGATTTCGAACGCCAGCACCGAAGAGTCGACGTCGTGGTAGGCGCCGTCGGTCAGGGTGAAGTGAATGTCCACCAGCGGGAACCCGATCTGCGGACCCGCATTCATCACCGCCTCGGCACCCTTCTGGACGCCCGGGATATATTCCTTCGGCACGTTGCCGCCCACCACCACGGATTCGAACACGAAACCGGAGGCCGGCTCGCCCGGCTGGATGGTGAACTTGATGCGCGCGAACTGGCCCGAACCACCCGACTGCTTCTTGTGGGTGTAGTCGTGCTCGACCTTGCGGGTAATCGCCTCGCGATAGGCCACCTGCGGCTGGCCGATATTGGCCTCGACGCCGAACTCGCGCTTCATGCGGTCGACCAGGATGTCGAGATGCAGCTCGCCCATGCCGGCAATGATCGTTTCGCCGGATTCTTCGTCGGACTTGACGCGGAAGCTCGGATCTTCGGCAGCCAGGCGATTGAGCGCGATGCCCATCTTTTCCTGGTCGGCCTTCGACTTCGGCTCAACCTTGATCTCGATGACCGGATCGGGGAACTCCATCCGCTCAAGGATCACCTGCGCGTTGGAGGCGCAAAGCGTGTCGCCAGTCGTCGTGTCCTTGAGACCGACGATCGCGACGATATCACCCGCAAAGCCTTCGGTGATCTGCTCACGCGAATTGGAGTGCATCTGGAACATGCGGCCAATGCGCTCGCGCTTGCCCTTGACCGTGTTTTCCAGCTGCTGGCCGGTTTCGAGCTTGCCCGAATAGATGCGGCAGAAGGTCAGCGAGCCCATGTGCGGGTCGTTGGCGATCTTGAAGGCCAGCATCGAAAGCGGCTCGTTATCGTCAGCGTGGCGCTCGACTTCAGCTTCGGTTTTGGCATCGATGCCCTTGATCGCCGGAACGTCGATCGGCGCAGGCAGGAAATCGATCACCGCATCAAGAAGCGGCTGCACGCCCTTGTTCTTGAACGCAGATCCGCAAAGGATCGGGAAGAACGTCACGTCGCACGTACCCTTGCGGATCAGACGGCGCAGCGTGTCGTTGTCGGGCATTTCGCCTTCGAGATAGGCTTCCATCGCCGCGTCATCGACCTCGACCGCGGTCTCGATCATCTTTTCGCGGTACTCTTCGGCCTTCGCCTTCATGTCCGCCGGAATCTCGACCACGTCCCACTGGGCGCCGAGCGACTCGTCGCGCCAGACCAGGCCCTTCATCTCGATGAGATCGACAAGGCCCTTGAATTCGTTCTCGGCACCAATCGGCAGTTGAAGAACGATCGGGGTCGCGCCAAGGCGCGACTTGACCATCGAAACCGAGCGGTAGAAGTCGGCACCGATCTTGTCCATCTTGTTGACGAAGATCATGCGCGGCACGTGATACTTGTCGGCCTGCCGCCACACGGTTTCCGTCTGCGGTTCAACGCCGGCATTGGCATCCAGAAGTGCGACCGCACCGTCGAGCACGCGCAGAGAACGTTCGACTTCGATGGTGAAGTCGACGTGTCCCGGTGTGTCGATGATGTTGAACCGGTGCATGACGCCATTGCGATCCTTCCAGAAGGTCGTCGTGGCCGCGGACGTAATGGTGATACCGCGTTCCTGCTCCTGCTCCATCCAGTCCATGGTGGCGGCGCCATCATGCACTTCACCGATCTTGTGGCTCTTGCCGGTGTAATAGAGGATGCGTTCGGTTGTCGTCGTCTTGCCGGCATCGATGTGAGCCATGATGCCGAAATTGCGATAAAGACTAATCGGATACTGACGGGCCATGATCCCAGTCCTTTCCCGTTACCAGCGATAGTGCGAGAACGCACGGTTGGCATCAGCCATGCGGTGCGTGTCTTCGCGCTTCTTGACAGCCTGGCCGCGCCCGTTGAGCGCATCGAGCAGCTCGCCCGAAAGGCGCTCGCGCATCGTGTGCTCGCCGCGCTTGCGGGCGCTCTCGATCAGCCAGCGGATGGCCAGTGCCTGCTGGCGGTCGGTACGAACCTCGACCGGTACCTGGTAGGTGGCGCCACCGACGCGGCGGGAGCGAACCTCGACCGCCGGACGGATATTGTCGAGGGCCTGGTGGAACACGGCCACCGGATCCTGACGGATTTTTTCCTGAACCATGTCGAAGGCACCGTAAACGATGCTTTCGGCAGCCGACTTCTTGCCGTGCTTCATCAGGGAATTCATGAATTTCGTGACCACGATATCCCCATACTTGGGATCCGGGTTCACTTCTCGTTTTTCAGCGCGATGGCGACGGGACATGACTCACGCTCTCCTTATTTCGGGCGCTTTGCGCCGTATTTCGAACGGCGCTGCTTGCGGTCCTTGACGCTCTGGGTGTCAAGAACGCCACGCAGGATGTGGTAACGCACGCCGGGCAGGTCGCGCACGCGGCCACCGCGAATGAGCACAACCGAGTGCTCCTGCAGGTTGTGGCCTTCGCCCGGAATGTAGGAAATCACTTCGCGTTGGTTGGTCAGGCGCACCTTGGCAACCTTGCGCAGGGCCGAGTTCGGCTTCTTCGGGGTCGTGGTATACACACGGGTGCAAACGCCGCGCTTCTGCGGGTTCGCTTCCATTGCGGGAACCTTGTTCCGCCGCGGCTTATCCTGCCGGCTTTTGCGGATCAGCTGATTGATGGTCGGCATCTAGCTCGAGCCTTTTCCAGTTGCGAGTTCAAATCTGTTCCCAAGCCGCAACGCAAATCGCGCCCTTCCGAACCGGCCTTTCGGTTCAGCGGCGCAAATCACCAGAGGAACGCACCAAGCGTTCATGCCTCAGCGATGTGTTACGTCTTGTTCCCACGATGTGTTTGGATTTTTCTCAATCGATGCCGCGGCGGCTTCAATTGCGGTCAAATCCACGACCTACCGTGATGGTGGCCCGCCTATAAACCCCGATTCCCCTTTGCGTCAAGGCTAATGGCGACAATTTTTGCCGATCATCAATCTGAAGGCGAGATCCTTGCCCGCACCTCAGGCACCGATGCAAGAAGGTCGGCAACCGAACGGCTGGGGTTCTCCGAAACGTAGCGATCGAAAAACGCCAGACTCAGGGAATTGATGATGGCGTGGGCACGGGAAACCCCGATTGGACCCGAAAGCCCGAGCCAGGACACGATCGGCGACCAGAGTGGTGCATCGGTGAAATCGAGATGAAAGATGTCGGCAATCTCCACATAATAGGCATCCGTGCCGGAATGGCTGAAAGCGTCGCTCATGCTGCCAATATGCAGGGCAATGTCATCTTCGGTCCACCCGCCGGCACGGTCGCGTTCCGCCCGCATCACCTCGGCGCTACGCGTCAGCCACATGGCCGGTTGCGAAAGGCCATCGGTGGCAACGTCCGCCGTCATGAACGCATCCATCACAATGCAGGCCAATATCCGCTGGTCGGTGTGGCAGGCCTGAGCGGCGACAATCCCGCCGAGTGAAACGCCATAGATTCCGACGTGCTGCAAATCGAGTTTGCCACCTAGGACGCTGCCGCCGCCCGAAGCGTTCATCAACCCGAGTTGGTCAAGGGCCAATGACACATCTTCGGCGAAGTAGGGCACGAGGCCTTGCGGATAGAAAATGCCGAAAAGTTGTGGCGCCCGGCTTGCGGGACGCGCGCTCTGGATGAGCAGAGGGTCCATCACCGCCTTGCCCAAGCCTGCGATTTCCGTCCCGTCCACAAGCGTTACCGATGCGGCGCCGCCCGGCTGATCGAGTGCGACAACGACAAACCCGTTGGAAGCCAGCTCCTCCGCCTCAAACGTGTTGAGATTGCTAAATCCGCCCAGACCGGAAAGATAGATCAGGACCGGATAGCGTTCCCTTTGCGCAGAAACGGGCGCACCAACCTTCGCGTGCGTTTGCACGCGGCGCAACTGCTCCAACAAAAAACTCGGAAGATGCATCAGGTCGGCAATGCGCTGGGGAACCCTCGATTGGGGGGGAACATAGGGTGCCGCCTCCCCTTGCGACGGCGCACTTGGGTAGTAGATCTGGGAGACGATGCTTCGCGGACGGTCTCGATCAGGCAGAAACAACTCCGCTCTGTTTGGGTCGGTCCATTCCACGCGGATTGTGCCGATCTGAAAGGGACCTGAGGGTTGTGGAAAGGAAAAGACGGGCAACAGCCACATTGTCACCACTCCAATTGCCAGCAGAGCGCCAACCGAAGCGAGACCCACCCACACGATCCATGTTCGCATTTTTATCGGTTCAACTCACAATGGCCATCGCAAACCCGTCATAGCCCTTGACGCCGACGGTCTGGATCGCGGTTGCTTCCAGCTGAGGATGACCCGCGAGAAACGCGATGGCGTCGCGCGACCCGATCACGCTCGGATCGGCACTTTGGGCATCGGTCACCGCTCCGTCCCGAACCACGTTATCGCAAATGATCACGGTACCCGGCCGCGACAGCCGCACCGCCCAATCGAGATAGCCCGGATTGTTCGGCTTGTCGGCATCGATGAAGACGAAATCGAACGGTCCCTCGAGCGTCGGCAGAATGTCGAGCCCTGCCCCGACTTTGACTTCGATGACCTGCGCCAGACCCGCCCGGGCGATATTGGCGCGGGCGATGTCTGCGTGATGGGTTTCGTATTCGAGGCTGATGAGGTGACCGCCCTCCGGAAGGGCTCGACCCATGCAGATGCTCGAATAGCCACCGAGCGTGCCGATTTCGAGCAAGCGCCGCGCGCCGCTCATCCTGACCAGCATGCCAAGCAATTGACCCTGCAGCGGCGAAACGTCGATGGCCGGCAGACCGAAGCGCCGGTTGTTTTCTAGCACCCCGGCAAGGATAGGATCGTCGGGCAGCAGCGCGTCTTCGAAATACGTGTCGACATTGCGCCAGATGGTCTCGGTCATTTGATGTCTCCAAAAGAAAGGGGCCGCGCGGGCCCCTTTCAGATCATGATCTGCGCAACAGACCGCCCTACTCGGCAGCGTCCGTCGATGGCGGGAAGTCGTCGTTGCGCGGTGCGGCCAGTGCCGCAGCCTCGGCCTGGCGGCGGCGCTCTTCGAGGATCAGGTCGTCGCGCTTGTTGGCGATCGCACGGAAATGCGCCGCCGAAGCACCCGTGCCCGCCGGGATCAGACGCCCGACGATCACGTTTTCCTTGAGACCTTCGAGCAAGTCCGCCTTGCCGCTCACGGCGGCTTCGGTCAGGACCCTGGTTGTCTCCTGGAAGGCGGCGGCAGACACGAACGAGCGGGTCTGCAGCGACGCCTTGGTGATGCCAAGCAGAACCGGGGTCGCCGTCGCCGGCTTCTTGCCCTCAGCCTCAAGCTGCTCGTTGAGCAGTTCGAAGTCGATGCGGTCGATCTGCTCTTCCTTGAGCAAGCCGGAATCTCCCGGCTCGGAGATTTCGACCTTCTGCAGCATCTGTCGGACAATCACCTCGATGTGCTTGTCGTTGATGAGCACGCCTTGCAGCCGGTAGACTTCCTGGATCTCGTTGACCAGATACTCGGCCAGTTCCGCCACGCCCTTGATCGCGAGGATGTCGTGCGGAGCAGGATTGCCATCGAGCAGATAGTCACCGCGCTCGATCTGATCGCCTTCCTGGAACTGGAACGGCTTGCCCTTTGGGATGAGATACTCCACCGGCTCGGCGCCCTCTTCGCTCGGCTCAATGATGATGCGCCGCTTGTTCTTGTAGTCGCGTCCGAAACGGATCGTGCCGTTGATTTCGGCAATCACCGCATGGTCCTTCGGACGACGGGCCTCGAACAGTTCCGCAACGCGCGGCAGACCACCGGTAATGTCCTTGGTCTTGGCGCTTTCCAGCGGAATGCGGGCAATGACCGATCCCGGGACGACCTTGTCGCCCGGCTCGACCGCAATGACCGCGTCGACGCTCATCAGGTAGCGGGCATCGCCGCCGCGCTCGAGCTTGGCGACCTCGCCCTTCTTGTTGCGGATGGCGAGCGCCGGACGGAGCCCTTCACCGCGCTTGGACGAACGCCAGTCGGCCACGATTCGCTTGGTGAAGCCGGTCGTCTCGTCGGTCGTCTCCGACAGCGAAACGCCGTCGACCAGGTCTTCGAAGGCGATCTCGCCGCCAACCTCGGTCAGGATCGGACGGGTATAGGGATCCCATTCCGCGCCGCGCTGGCCGCGCTTTACCTTGTCGCCGTTCTTAACCAGCAACTTCGCACCATAGGTCACGCGATGCGTCGCAAGATCCTTGCCATCACCGTCGACGATCGCGATCGCGACGTTGCGGCCCATGACCACCAGATCGCCATCGGCATTTTCGACGACATTGGCGTTGCGGAGTTCGACCTTCCCTTCGGCACCCAGTTCCAGGTAGGAACTGTCGACCACCTGGGCCGTGCCGCCGATATGGAAGGTGCGCATGGTCAGCTGCGTACCCGGCTCGCCGATGGACTGGGCGGCGATAACACCGACCGCCTCGCCCTGGTTGACCGAGGTGCCGCGCGCCAGATCGCGGCCATAACAGGCCGCGCAGACGCCCTGGCGCACTTCGCAGGTCAGCGGCGAACGGATCAGGACGGACTGAATGCTGGCCTTCTCGATCCGCTCGACATCCGCTTCTTCAAGAAGCGTGCCTTTGGCGATCAGCAGGTCACCATTGGAATCGAACACGTCGTCGGCCGTCGTCCGGCCGAGGATGCGTTCGCCAAGGCTCGCCACCACCTGTCCGCCATCGACGATGGCAGAGATGCGGAGCCCTTCGGACGTCCCGCAATCGTGCTCGGTGATGATGCAATCCTGCGCCACGTCGACCAGACGGCGGGTCAGGTAGCCCGAGTTTGCCGTCTTCATCGCGGTATCGGCCAGACCCTTGCGGGCGCCATGCGTGGAGTTGAAGTACTCCATGACGGTCAGACCTTCCTTGAAGTTCGACGTGATCGGCGTCTCGATGATCGAGCCGTCCGGACGCGCCATCAGGCCGCGCATGCCGGCAAGCTGGCGCATCTGGGCCGGTGAACCACGGGCGCCGGAATGCGACATCATGTAGACCGAGTTGATCGGCTTCTGCCGGTTGGTTTCCGGATCGAAATGCACCGCCGCGATCGAGTTCATCATCTCGTCGGCGACCTTGTCGTTGCACTTGGCCCAGGCGTCGACCACCTTGTTGTACTTTTCGCCCTGAGTGATCAGGCCGTCATTGTACTGTTGCTCGAATTCTTCGACGAGCTTGCGCGTCTCTTCGACGATCTTGGTCTTGGTTTCCGGGATGACCATGTCGTCCTTGCCGAACGAAATGCCCGCCGCGCAGGCATGCCGGAAGCCGAGATCCATGATCTTGTCGCAGAAAATCACCGACTCCTTCTGGCCGCAGGCGCGGTAGACGGTGTCGATCATGCGCGAGATCATCTTCTTGGTCAGGAGCTTGTTGCACGTCTCGAACGGCACCTGCGGATGCATCGGCAGCAACCGGCCGATCAGCATGCGACCCGGTGACGTTTCGACGATGCGGGTGACCTCTTCGCCGTTCTCGTCAAAGCTCTGCACACGCGCCTTGATCTTGGTGTGCATGGTGATGACCTTGGCTGCGAGCGCATGCTCGATCTCGTCCATGTTGCCAAAAACCATGCCCTGGCCCGGCTCGTTCTCGTAAACGAGCGACATGTGATAGAGGCCGAGAACGATGTCCTGCGACGGCACGATGATCGGCTGACCATTGGCCGGGTGCAGGATGTTGTTCGTCGACATCATCAGAACGCGCGCTTCGAGCTGGGCCTCAAGGCTCAGTGGCACGTGCACGGCCATCTGGTCGCCGTCAAAGTCGGCGTTGAACGCGGCGCAGACCAGCGGATGAAGCTGGATTGCCTTGCCCTCGATCAGTGTCGGTTCGAACGCCTGAATGCCGAGACGGTGCAGCGTCGGTGCGCGGTTGAGCAGCACCGGATGCTCGCGAATGACTTCGTCAAGGATATCCCAGACTTCGGGACGTTCCTTCTCGACCAGTTTCTTGGCCTGCTTGACCGTCGAGGAAAAGCCCTTGGCCTCGAGCCGCGAATAGATGAACGGCTTGAACAGTTCGAGCGCCATCTTCTTCGGCAGCCCGCACTGGTGAAGCTTGAGTTCCGGACCCACGGTTATCACCGAACGGCCGGAATAGTCGACGCGCTTGCCGAGAAGGTTCTGGCGGAACCGGCCCTGCTTGCCCTTGAGCATGTCCGAGAGCGACTTGAGCGGACGCTTGTTTGCGCCCGTAATCGTCCGGCCCCGGCGGCCATTGTCAAACAGCGCGTCGACGGATTCCTGCAGCATGCGCTTTTCGTTGCGCACGATGATGTCCGGCGCACGCAGCTCGATCAGGCGCTTCAGGCGGTTGTTGCGGTTGATGACGCGGCGATAAAGATCGTTGAGATCCGACGTCGCGAACCGGCCGCCATCAAGCGGCACGAGCGGGCGAAGTTCGGGCGGAATGACCGGAATGACGGTCATGATCATCCATTCGGGGCGGTTGCCCGACACGATGAACTGCTCGATGAGCTTCAACCGCTTGGCAAGCTTCTTCGGCTTGAGTTCGGTGGTCGCCTCGGCGATTTCGATGCGAAGCCCGGCCGCGATCTTTTCAAGATCGAGGCTCGCCAGCATTTCGCGCACGGCTTCCGCGCCGATCATGGCGGTGAAGCTGTCGGCGCCATATTCGTCCTGCGCGTCCATGTACTGCTCTTCGGTGAGCAGTTCATGCATCGAGAACGGCGTCAGGCCCGGCTCGGTGACCACGTAGTTCTCGAAATAAAGGATGCGTTCGACATCCTTCAGCGTCATGTCGAGCATCAGTGAAATGCGGCTCGGCAGCGACTTCAGGAACCAGATATGCGCAACCGGAGCGGCGAGCTCGATATGGCCCATGCGCTCGCGGCGAACACGGCTGAGGGTCACCTCAACACCGCACTTCTCGCAGATGACGCCCTTGAACTTCATGCGCTTGTATTTGCCGCACAGGCACTCATAGTCCTTGGTCGGACCAAAGATGCGCGCGCAGAACAGGCCGTCGCGTTCCGGTTTGAACGTGCGGTAGTTGATCGTTTCCGGCTTCTTGATCTCGCCGTAGGACCAGCTGAGGATCTTTTCTGGACTCGCGATGTTGATCCGCATCTGATCGAATGCTTCGACGGGGGCCTGCGGATTAAACGGGTCCATAAGATGCTGATGGTTCATTCAATATCTCCTTTTCCGGCCGGGTCCGGAGTCAGTGTCCGGACCGGCTGGAACCATGGGAATCCTGACGCGGCGACTTATTCCGCCGCGTCCGCAGGCGGCAGTTCCTCGTGGACCTGCACGTCTTCATCGTCTTCGCTCATCGACAGTTCGACATCGAGGCCTAGCGAACGCATTTCCTTGACCAGGACGTTGAAGCTTTCGGGAATACCCGCCTCGAACGTCTCGTCGCCGCGAACGATGGCTTCGTAGACCTTGGTGCGGCCCGCCACGTCATCCGACTTGATCGTCAGCATTTCCTGCAGCGTATAGGCGGCGCCATAGGCTTCGAGCGCCCACACCTCCATTTCGCCGAAGCGCTGACCGCCGAACTGTGCCTTGCCGCCGAGCGGCTGCTGGGTCACGAGCGAGTACGGTCCGATCGAGCGGGCGTGGATCTTGTCGTCGACCAGGTGGTGCAGCTTGAGCATATAGATGTACCCAACCGTCACCTTGCGGTCGAACGCTTCACCCGTCCGTCCGTCATAAAGGGTCGACTGACCCGAACCATCGAGCCCCGCGGCCTGAAGCATTTCGACAATGTCGGCTTCCTTGGCACCATCGAACACCGGCGTGGCGATCGAAACACCCCTGGAAATCTGCTCCGACAAACGCACGATACCATCGTCGTCAAGGTCCGAAAGCTGATCGTCATTGGCGTAGAGCTTTTTGACCTGGGTCCTAAGCTCGGCAATCTTGCCCGAACGGTGATAGGCCTCGAGCATGTCGCCGATCTTGCGGCCCATGCCAGCGCAGGCCCAGCCGAGGTGGGTTTCGAGAATCTGGCCCACATTCATGCGGCTCGGCACGCCGAGCGGGTTCAGCACCACGTCGACGGGGGTACCGTCTTCGAGATACGGCATGTCCTCGACCGGAACGATGCGGCTAACCACGCCCTTGTTGCCGTGGCGGCCGGCCATCTTGTCACCGGGCTGGATCTTGCGCTTGGTCGCAACAAAGACCTTGACCATCTTCATCACGCCCGGCAGCAGTTCGTCACCGCGCTGCAGCTTGTCGACCTTGTCGATGAAGCGCTTTTCGAGGAGCTTGCGGCTCTCTTCATACTGGGTATGAAGCGCTTCCATCTCGGCCATCAGCTTGTCGTCGTCGACGGCGAACTGCCACCACTTCGAGCGCGGATGCGCCTCGAAAATGCTGTCGTTGAGCTTGGTGTCCGGCTTGTAGCCCTTCGGGCCCGCCGTTGCCGCCTTGCCGAACAGCATTTCCTTGAGACGCGCATAGACGTTGCGGTCGAGGATCGACTGCTCGTCGTCGCGGTCCTTGGCCAGACGCTCGATTTCCTCGCGTTCGATGGCCATGGCGCGTTCGTCCTTGTCGATGCCATGGCGGTTGAACACCCTGACCTCGACAACCGTGCCGGCATCGCCGGGGGGAACCCTGAGCGAGGTGTCACGCACGTCCGAGGCCTTTTCGCCGAAGATGGCGCGGAGGAGCTTTTCTTCCGGCGTCATCGGCGACTCGCCCTTCGGCGTGATCTTGCCGACGAGAATGTCGCCCGGCCCGACCTGCGCGCCGATATGGACGATCCCCGCTTCGTCGAGGTTGCGCAGGGCTTCCTCTGAAACGTTCGGAATGTCGCGGGTGATTTCTTCCGGACCCATGCGCGTGTCACGGGCCATGACTTCGTAGCCCTCGATATGGATCGAGGTGAAGACGTCATCAGCCACGATGCGCTCGCTGAGAAGGATCGAGTCCTCGAAATTGTACCCGTTCCACGGCATGAACGCGACGAGCGCATTCCGCCCCAGGGCCAGATCGCCAAGATCGGTCGACGGACCGTCGGCAATGATGTCCCCGGCTTCAACGTGATCGCCCACGACAACCAGCGGGCGCTGGTTGATGCAGGTCGACTGGTTGGAGCGCTGGAACTTCATCAGGTTGTAGATGTCGACGCCCGACTTCGACGGATCGGTTTCCTGCGTCGCCCGGATGACGATACGGGTCGCATCGACCTGATCGACAATGCCGGTACGCTTCGACACGATCGCCGCGCCGGAATCGCGGGCCACGACCGGCTCCATGCCTGTGCCGACGAACGGCGCTTCGGCGCGGAGCAGCGGCACCGCCTGGCGCTGCATGTTCGACCCCATCAGGGCGCGGTTGGCGTCGTCGTTCTCAAGGAACGGAATCAGCGAAGCTGCCACCGAAATGACCTGCTTCGGGCTGACGTCCATGAGATCGATCTGGTCCTTCGGGACCAGCGACACGTTGCCCGCGTGGCGGGCCGTCACCAGATCGTTGGCAAGCTCGTTCTTGGCGGTCAGCTTGGCGTTGGCCTGGGCCACGTTGTACTTGGCCTCTTCCATCGCCGAGAGATATTCGACATCGTCGGTGACCTTGCCGTCCTTGACCTTGCGGTACGGCGTCTCGATGAAGCCATACTTGTTGACCCGTGCATAGGTCGCAAGGTTGTTGATCAGGCCGATATTCGGGCCTTCCGGCGTCTCGATCGGGCAGATACGGCCATAATGGGTCGTGTGCACGTCGCGCACCTCGAAGCCAGCGCGTTCGCGCGTCAGGCCGCCCGGGCCCAGCGCCGAAAGACGCCGCTTGTTGGTGATTTCGGCCAGTGGGTTGGTCTGGTCCATGAACTGGCTGAGCTGCGACGAGCCGAAAAACTCGCGAACCGCTGCCGCGGCCGGCTTGGCGTTGATCAGGTCCTGCGGCATCACCGTGTCGATTTCGACCGATGACATGCGTTCCTTGATCGCCCGCTCCATGCGCAGCAGGCCGAGCCGGTAGGAATTCTCCATCAACTCGCCGACCGGACGCACGCGGCGATTGCCAAGATTGTCGATATCGTCGATTTCGCCTATGCCGTCGCGCAGCTGCACGAGGGTCCGGACCACTTCAACGATGTCCTCGCGGCGCAGCACCCGCACCGTGTCGTCGGCATCGAGATCGAGGCGCATGTTCATCTTCACGCGGCCGACGGCGCTGAGATCATAGCGTTCGGCGTCGAAGAACAGCGACTGGAACATTGCCTCGGCCGTCTCGACCGTGGGCGGTTCGCCCGGACGCATGACGCGGTAAATGTCAAAGAGCGCGTCTTCGCGGCTCTCGTTCTTGTCCGCCGCAAGCGTGTTACGGATATAGGCGCCCACCGTCACGTGATCGACGTCGAGGATCGGAAGCTCGTCAAAACCCTTCTCAAGCAGTTTCTTGATCAGGTTCTCGTCGAGTTCATCACCGGCCTCGGCATGAATGATGCCGGATTTCATGTCCACAAGGTCTTCGGCGAGGAACGTGCCGACCAGCTCTTCCGGGGCAACCAGAAGATTCTTGAGCCCGTTTTCCGCCAATTTGCGCGCCTGGCGCACGGACATCTTCTTGCCCGCCTCGAACACCACGTCGCCGGTATCAGCGTCGATCAGATCGGTGTTGAACTTCGCACCCTTCATCTTTTCGGGGTCGAACGGACGGCGCCAGCCTTCCTTGGTGTGCTCGACGGTGATGTGATCGTAGTAGGTCTCGAGGATTTCCTCGGCATCCATGCCAAGGGCCTTGAGCAGCGACGTCACCGGAATCTTGCGGCGGCGATCGATACGCGCATAGACGATGTCCTTGGCGTCGAATTCGATGTCGAGCCAGGACCCGCGATAAGGAATGATCCGGCCGGCGAACAAAAGCTTGCCCGACGAGTGCGTCTTGCCTTTGTCGTGGTCGAAGAACACGCCCGGCGACCGGTGCATCTGCGAAACGATCACGCGCTGCGTGCCGTTGATGATGAAGGTGCCGTGCTGAGTCATGAGCGGCATGTCGCCCATGTAGACTTCCTGCTCCTTGATGTCCTTGACGGACTTGGCGCCGGTGTCCTCGTCCACTTCAAAAACGATCAGCCGGAGCGTCACCTTCAGCGGCGCCGCAAAAGTCATGTCGCGCTGGCGGCATTCGTCAACGTCGAATTTCGGGGGTTCGAATTCGTAACGCACGAATTCCAGCGATGCCGTTCCCG
Organism: Hyphomicrobiaceae bacterium; assembly: GCA_020638095.1. Taxonomy (GTDB): domain Bacteria; phylum Pseudomonadota; class Alphaproteobacteria; order Rhizobiales; family Devosiaceae; genus JACKJF01. Next base: position 574,254 of record JACKJF010000004.1, read on the forward strand.
AAAAATCCGTGATCGGAAAAACCGACTTGAAGACGGCCTGCAGCCCCTCGTTGGGCCGGCCGCCTTTGGGTTCATCCATCAAGAGGAATTGTTCGTAGGATGTCTTTTGAACCTCGATGAGGTTCGGCATCTCCGTGACTTCGCGAATTGAGCCGAAAGATTTCCTAACCTTCCGGCGTCCGTTGAACGTGGTCGCCATGCCAGCTCCTTGGTGTTCGAAAATGTCGTGGAGGCAAAAGTCCAAAAATCCGACCATCCGCCGTCGGTTTTCAGGACCGGTGCCCGGCCAAACTCAAATGCATACGCCGCACTTTTGGGAAATCCGTGCGAGGATTTCAGATTCGGCCACCTCAATGCAACTCGGCCGAAAAGCGCGAGGCGGTCGCCCGCCCCGCGCCAACACATTTGAATGCGCCGAACCTACTTCAGTTCGACGGTCGCGCCGGCTTCTTCCAGCTGCTTCTTCATGGCTTCCGCGTCGGCCTTCGACACTGCTTCCTTCACAGTGGTCGGGGCGGACTCGACAAGGCTCTTGGCTTCGCCAAGGCCGAGACCGGTAATCGCGCGGATTTCCTTGATGACGTTGATCTTCTTGTCGCCGAAGGCTGCCAGGACCACGTCGAATTCGGTCTTTTCTTCAGCAGCTTCAGCCGGGGCGGCACCAGCAGCAACGGCGGCAACAGCCACCGGAGCGGCGGCGGAAACGCCCCACTTTTCCTCAAGCATCTTCGACAGTTCGGAGGCTTCCAGAACCGTCAGCGCGCTCAGGTCTTCAACGAGTTTTTCGAGATTTGCCATTTTATTTCTCTCTTCAGTTCAGTTCGAATGGTGGATGGGATGCAAAGCCTTACGCGGCTTCGCTCTTGTTGGCGTAAGCCCCGATCACGCGGGCAACTGCACCGCCCGGCGCCTGAAGAACCGACGCGATCTTGGCGGCGGGCTGCGTCAGCAGTCCGGCCAATTTGGCGCGCAGTTCATCGAGCGACGGCATGGTCGCCAGTGCCTCGACGCCCTTGGCATCGAGTCTGGAGGCTTCCATGGCGCCACCAAGAATGACGAACTTGTCGTTATCCTTGGCGAACTTGACCGCGATTTTGGCCGCGGTCACGGGGTCTTGCGAATAGGCAAGAAGTGTCGGACCAGTCAGAAGGTCCGAAAAGTCTGCCAATTCGGTCTGCTTAAGAGCGAGCCTGGCGAGGCGGTTTTTTGCAACCTTCACCTGTCCGCCGGCTTCCTTCATCTGCACACGCAGATTTTCCATTTTGGAAACCGGAAGACCGGCATAGTGAGCCACCACCACGGTGCTGGATCCCTTGAGGGAATCCTGCAGCGCGGAGACGAACTCAGCTTTTTCCGCTCTATCCACTGCTTCTCTCCATCAATGGCCCAAAAAGGGCCGTTGCCAATTGTCTCTTGACGCCAACTGCGTTGCCGCCAAGCGACGGTTAACGCCTGTCAACCCGTTCTCCGGGGTTTGCACCCCCGACAACTGGCCTGGATCGAACCGAACATAGTCCCGATCGGGACCAGTGTTCCGTTTTCTCCCCGTCTATTGCAGGCCGGTCGTTTAAGCCCCGGCGATGCCGGAACACCTGCAGTCTCGGACAGGACTTTCCGTCATCTCACTCCACTCGGAGAAATTTGACGGCTCCGGCGCACCCACCCGAAAGCGCGTGCACCAAATTCGTTCGGTTCCGCCTAGTGGACGGAACTCGGATCGACATGTACACCCGGGCCCATGGTCGAGGAAATCGCCACGCGCTTGATGTAGGTGCCCTTGGCCCCCGCCGGCTTGGCCTTGGAGACCGCGTCGGTGAATGCCTTGATGTTTTCCACGATCGCCGTCTCGTTGAACGAGGCCTTGCCGACGCCGGCATGGATGATGCCGTTCTTCTCGACGCGGAACTCGACGGCCCCGCCCTTGGCGCTCTTGACGGCTTCGCCCACGTTCGGCGTCACCGTGCCGACCTTCGGGTTCGGCATCAGGTTGCGCGGACCGAGGATTTTGCCGAGGCGTCCGACCAGCGGCATCATGTCCGGGGTGGCGATGCAGCGGTCGAAATTGATCGTGCCACCAAGGACCTGTTCCATCAGATCTTCGGCCCCGACGATATCGGCGCCCGCCTTCTTGGCCTCGTCGGCCTTGGCGTCCTTGGCGAACACCGCAACACGCACGGTCTTGCCCGTGCCGTGCGGCAGGTTGACCACGCCGCGAACCATCTGGTCCGCATGACGGGGATCAACGCCGAGGTTCATCGCGACTTCCACGGTCTCGTCGAACTTGGCGGTCGCGCCCTGCTTGATGATCTTGACCGCGTCGCCGACAGCATAAAGCTTCTTGCGGTTAACGAGCTCACGCGCCTGTTCAGTGCGCTTTCCAATCTTGGCCATGATCAGTCTCCCACCGAAATGCCCATCGAGCGGGCAGAACCGGCGACCTGAGCCATGGCTGACTCGATCGTGTCGGAATTGAGGTCTTTCATCTTGGCCTGGGCGATTTCGCGCACCTGGGCACTCGTCAGCGTCGCGGCCGGCTCGTGACCGGGCTTCTTGGATCCCGACTTGAGGCCCGCCGCCTTCTTGATGAGATAGCTCATCGGCGCAGTCTTGGTCGCGAAGGTGAAACTCTTGTCGGAAAAGATGGTGATCACGGTCGGAACCGGCGATCCCTTTTCCATTTCCTGCGTCTGGGCGTTGAACGCCTTGCAGAATTCCATGATGTTGAGGCCACGCTGGCCAAGCGCCGGGCCGATCGGAGGCGACGGGGTCGCCGAACCGGCTGGCACCTGAAGCTTCAGGTAGCCGTCGATTTTCTTTGCCATTCTCGTCTTCCTTCTACGCCGGACGCTCGCGACCGGCAATTTGACGCCGCGGTGCGGGTTTCACGAGGGTGGCGCCCCCGCTTCCCTCCCGCGGATTTCAGTTTGGAACCCGGCAGCCGGGTTCCGGTTCTGGCTCAGATCTTCTCGACCTGGCCATATTCCAGTTCGACCGGGGTCGCCCGGCCGAAAATGGAAACTTCCACCTTGAGGCGGGAGCGTTCTTCGTCCACTTCCTCCACAAGGCCATTGAAGCTGGCGAACGGGCCGTCGCTGACGCGCACCTGCTCGCCCACTTCGAAACTGACGGACGGTTTGGGCCGGTCCACGCCCTCCTGCACCTGGTGCAGGATCGCCTGCGCCTCGGCCTCAGAAATCGGCTTCGGCTTGTTGTCGGCTCCGAGGAACCCGGTCACCTTCGGCGTATTCTTGATCAGGTGGAACGTGTCGTCCGTCAGGTCCATCTTGACCAGCACATAGCCGGGGAAAAACTTGCGTTCCGAATCCACCTTCCGCCCGCGCCGCATTTCGACGACCTTCTCGGTCGGCACGAGCACGTCGTCGAACAGCTCGCTCAGTCCGGAATGGGCCACCTTTTCCTTGATGGATTCAGCGACCTTCCGCTCGAAATTCGAATAAGCCTGAACGATGTACCAGCGTTTGGCCATGAGTTGCCGCTCCCCAAAAACCTGGTCAGGCACGAATACTGATCAGCAGCTCGACGATCCAGCCAATGATCTGGTCGGCACTGAGAAAGAACAGGCTCGCAAGGGCGATCATGGCGAGAACCATGACCGTCGAAATCAGCGTCTCGTTGCGCGACGGCCAAACCACCTTCCGCGCTTCAGACCTGACCTCGCGGAAAAACGTTAAAGGATTGGTCCTGGCCATACCTTGCTAACTCGTTCTTTTGTTTGATTTTTGTGGGACAACCATCCATCGTCGCGCCCACGTACAACGGCCGCGCAAACAGACTCGCGCGGCCAAGTTGAGGTCTATCTAGTGTTTCGCAAGAGCTTTGGCAACCCCAAATACTTAGCGGTCCTGGCAGGGGCGGAGGGACTCGAACCCACGACCCTCGGTTTTGGAGACCGATGCTCTACCAACTGAGCTACACCCCTATCCGGACGGAGGGCTGTCTAATGTCAATTGCCCGCAAGCGCAAGGGCCACCGAACGACCGTCAAAGACCAAGTCATGCCACGCTACTCGACACCCGGCGGAACGCCTCGTTCAAATATTGACCTTGAGCGCAACCCCAAAGAACTCACTTTTCGCATCGCTCGCAACGCAGTCCGTTTGGCGGTCAGTCCCAATGTGGCATGCCAGGGCAGTGCCTCCTGCAGCATCCTGTCCCCGAAAAACGCCCGGCCGCTTTCGGTACCGTGCCGCACAATAATTTCGCGGAAGCGGACGCAAGACTGCGCAAGTTCCCTGTAGGCCGCAATTTGTCGTCTGGCTTCGCCCGAACCAGGCCGCATCTGGTCGCGTCGAATGGCCGTGCGAACGGCAGAATTGACGAGACGTGCAACCTGACCGGCGCGCTGCGTTCGCGGTCCCTCGGGGCTGCCAAAAGCCCTTCTGAACCTGCGTGCTAAGGCTCGGCGGGCAATCCGGACGCGCGCATCGTGAGTTTTGGTCAGCATGTCCACGGGCGGATTGATGAGAATGAACAGAACCTCGCCGGTCACCGACACTTGCGCGACGAGTTCGAAAAATTCATCGATGCTCGGCCGCAGGTCGATCAGATTTCCAATGTCGAGGTGAACAATCGTCGTTTGCAGCAATTTGCGCGGCGGCGTCTTCTCGAAATCCAGAAGTGCAACATAACCAATCTCGCCATTGAGGAAACCAACGGGAAGGACCTGTCGCAGATCCCGCGGAACGCTGGACGACTGAAAGCTTTGTATGAATGTGCTCTTGCCCGCACCAGAGGGTCCGGCAACAATCACAAGCCGCTTGACCATATCCGACCATCGTCGGCCGGGTGCGTTTGATGGCCGACGGCGAAGTCGTACCCTTGCGTCACGACAAATGCGCCACGCAACCGGCGTCGACCCCACCGGCGGACGCGCGGTGACGACCCTCAAATAGGACGTTTCGGCCAAGTGTGCCCCATTCACTTCACCTGTGAGAGGTCAGATTGTCGCATCTCACGCGGCGACGCAAGCGAGCAATTTCGCCGATAACGAATAGCGCTCACCGCATCACGACATCAGTTGAACCGTGCCGGTGCGCGAGCGTCTCCGCAAAAGGAATGCGCCCTAAATCAGCGCCAGCGCCATCAGAATCAAGCCGAGCCAGCCGCCAACCGCCGCCAAAGAACGCAGGACGGGAACTCCAAGCGCATAAAGAACCGGATAGACCGCGCGGGAGGCGACGAAAACCTGAGCGCCAAGGATAGCCTGCCCCATGTTTGCACTGCTCACCGCCAGAGCGGCGACGCCCAAGGCGAGAAAGACGGGAAAATTCTCCTGCATGTTCCTGAGGGCCCGCTGCAATCGCCCGCCGACCGCACCGAGATCGGGTTCTGCGTCGCGGGTGCCAAGATATTCCATCGTCCCCATTTTAAGGTAGCGCACCGTCGCAGGCGCGAACACCTGAACATAGTAAAGCGCGATGCCGATCAGCAGCCAGGTAATCATGTGATCCTCCTCATTCCGGCCGCCACCTCGGACGCAGATTTGCGGCGGGTCAAGCGGTCAGTTGAGGATAGGCACGGCTTTCTGGAAGGCCGGGATCACGTTTGCGTGGAATATTGCGCGAAACACAGCAAATGATCGTCCGGATCAAGCACCATGAGTTCGGTCGCGCCATAGCGGCGGGTCACCGGTCCGGCAAAGAGCGGTGTGCCGCCCACCTTGATCGCCAACTGCAGCTTCTTGACATCCCTCACCCAGAAATAGGCGTCGCAGATGTTCGATCCCGGCAAGGCATGCCGGTTGGTCGGCCCGGTCGGCTTGCCCTCGTTGAGCAGCAACAAAGCGCCATCGCGCTCGATCACGCACATGCGTGGATGCGATTCCCAGTCAAGTTCCGGCACGTCAAAATCCAGCCGGTCACGATACCACTCGACCGAACGTTTCAAATCGCGCACGACAAAGCTCGCCGCCGTGGCGATGATATTTCCCTGGGTTCCCAACTTGCGCCCTCCAAGCCGTCCCGCGCCAGTATCATAGCGCGACGGTCCGCCCCGGCAAGCATCTTTGTCAGGACAAATCCGGAGGCACGCCTACAGGAACGTCGAGCAGCACGCCCTCGTGCTTGGCCTTGTAGGCGGGCTCGACGTGGATCACGACTTGAATTGGCGTCAACTTGCGCCGCAGCGCCGCCTCGATCCGGTCGCAGATCTCGTGTGAGGCTTCCACAGAGATCTTGCCGTCAACCACCAGATGGAACTCGACGAAGATCGCCGGCCCCGCCCGCCGCGTGCGAATATCATGCGCCTCGATGGCGCCTTCCGCGTTCTGCTTGATGAGGTCCTGGATGGTCTGCTGTTCGTCGTCGCTCACCGCCTCGTCCATCAACCCGGAAAACGAACTTTGGAGAATGTCCCATCCGGTCTTCAGAACCGCCATGCCCACGATCAGGGCCAGAAGCGGGTCGAGCACCGACCAGCCCGTCCAGATCGCCAGAACCAGCCCGATGACCACGCCCACCGAGGTAAGGACGTCGGCAAAGATATGCCGCCCATCGGCAACAAGGGCGGGTGATCCGAGTTTTCCTCCCTGCCCAATCAAAATGAATGCCCACGCGGCATTGAGCGCTGCCGCGAGCAGGTTGAGGCCGATGCCCAGAACCGGCGCCTCAAGACTGTGGGGCTGGACCAGCGCCACCACCGCGGCCTGAACGATCAGAAGCGCCGCGACGGCCACCATCGCACCTTCCAGCACCGCGGCAAAATACTCGGCCTTGTAGTGACCAAAGGGATGATTGTGATCGGCTGGGCGTGCCGCGACCCGGACCGCAATTAGAACCGCCACCGCCGCGACCACGTTGACCGTGCTTTCGAGCGCATCGGACAAAAGAGCGACCGAGCCGGTCACCCACCAGGCGCCGAGCTTGAGAAGCAAGATCGCAATACCGACGATCAGACTGCCGGTTGCCAGACGATCTGCCGTTGTCATTGCATGCTCCAAAACAAAGGGCGGCTGCGCTGCAGCCGCCCCGATATTCAGATCTCGATCACCGGACTAGGCGATGATTTTGGAGACGACGCCGGAGCCGACGGTGCGACCGCCCTCGCGGATGGCGAAGCGCAGTTGCTCTTCCATCGCGATCGGCACGATCAGTTCCACGTTGATCTCCACATTGTCGCCCGGCATCACCATCTCGGTGCCCTCAGGCAGCGTCACCACCCCGGTCACGTCCGTCGTCCGGAAATAGAACTGCGGACGATAGTTGGTGAAGAACGGCGTGTGCCGCCCGCCCTCTTCCTTGGTCAGGATATAGGCCGAAGCAACGAACTTGGTGTGCGGCGTCACCGAACCGGGCTTGCAAAGAACCTGCCCGCGCTCGACCTGCGTCCGCTCGATGCCGCGGATCAGCGCACCGATATTGTCCCCGGCCTCGCCAGAGTCCAAAAGCTTGCGGAACATCTCGACGCCCGTCACCGTCGTCTTCTGCGTCGTCTTCATGCCGACGATCTCGACTTCGTCGCCAACCTTGACAATGCCGCGCTCGATGCGCCCCGTCACGACCGTGCCGCGGCCCGAAATCGAGAACACGTCCTCGATCGGCATCAGGAACGGCTGGTCCTTCGGACGCGCCGGCGTCGGAATGTAGTCGTCAACCGCTTCCATCAGCTTCAGGATCGCGTCATGACCGATCTCAGGCGTCTTGTCCTCAAGCGCCGCAAGCGCCGAACCCTTGACGATCGGAATGTCGTCGCCCGGGAACTCGTACGAGCTCAGAAGCTCGCGAACTTCCATCTCGACGAGCTCCAGAAGCTCCTCGTCGTCAACCTGGTCGACCTTGTTCAAAAACACCACAAGCGCCGGAACGCCAACCTGGCGCGCCAGAAGAATGTGCTCGCGCGTCTGCGGCATCGGACCGTCCGCCGCCGAAACAACCAGAATGCCGCCGTCCATCTGCGCCGCACCCGTGATCATGTTCTTCACATAGTCAGCATGGCCCGGGCAGTCCACGTGCGCATAGTGCCGCTTCGCCGTCTCATATTCCACGTGCGCCGTCGAAATCGTGATCCCGCGCGCCTTCTCTTCCGGCGCGGCGTCAATCTGGTCGTACGCCTTGAACGTCGCGCCGCCAGTCTCCGCAAGAACCTTCGTGATCGCCGCCGTCAACGTCGTCTTCCCATGGTCAACGTGACCAATCGTGCCAATGTTCACATGCGGCTTCGTACGATTAAACTTCTCTTTCGCCATATTCCAAATTCCGCTTCCGGGTTGAAGTCGGCGCCATTTAACGATTCCGACCCCTGAGCACAAGCCAAAACTCGCCCCAAATCGAGGCCGCGCCCGCGCTGCCTTTGTCAGCCAACCGTCATCGAAGTTTCACTCTGGCGACACAAATCTTTCGCGCCGCTGTAATGCGGACCCTCTTGATTTGCCGCCGTTGCAAAACCAGCACTGGAGGCCGCCATGACACACTCTTCAATACGATTGACCCGGCTGCTGCTGACCACCGCTCTGGTCGGCATGCCCGTCTTCGCCCTTGCCGGCGAACTTAGCTTCTCGTCCGTTCCCTTCCCTGCCGACGATGCGGCCAAACGCCAGGTCGTGGCGTCGCCGAGCGTTACCGTTGATGGGAATACATATCCCATAGGCTACCACCTCCTCGCGCGCTCCGGCGACATGGTCGGTGGCACGCCGTTTGGCGCCCTCGTCGATGAAAACGGCGCAATGTTCATGTCTCCGGCCGGAGAGCCCGCGATTTCCGATGCGCCCGATTTCACCTCGCTTCTTCCCGTGGGCGGAAAGCTCTTCTCGATCTCCCACTTCGAGTCGCGCCCGGGCGCCATGTATCTGAGCGAACTCAGCCAGGCCCCCGACGGCATGCTTACCCCGATCTGGACCAAATCGATCGACTTTTCGGCCTTCGGCGGGCTTTGGGTGCCCTGTGCCGGCTCGGTCACCCCATGGCATACGCACCTTGGTTCGGAAGAATATCCGCCCGACGCCCGCGCCGTCGAAAGCGCCAACTCGCTTGACGATATCGATGACTACTACAAGCCGATGGTCCGCTATTTCGGTGTCGACGACGCCAACATGACGCTCGAAGAGTTCCGGGCCGCGTTCAATCCCTATGCCTACGGCTACCCGACCGAAATCACCGTGACCGCCGCCGGCGAGGCGACTGCCGCAAAGCACTACGCAATGGGCCGCGTCGCGGTAGAACTCTCCTACGTGATGCCGGACGAAAAGACGGTCTATACGTCCGACGACGGCACCAATGTCGGTCTCTTCCGCTTCGTTGCCGACAACCCTGCCGACCTCGATTCCGGCACGCTCTACGCCGCCAAGTGGAACCAGACGTCCAGCGAAGCCGCTGGTTCCGCCAATATCGGTTGGATCAGCCTCGGCCACGCAAACAGCACCGAAATCCGCGGCGCCATCGAACGCGGAGTAACATTCTCCGATCTTTTCGAGACCGCCGAGATCGCCGCCGACGGAACCTGTCCGGATGGCTTCAGTGGCTCGAACGCCGAAGGCCATGCCGAATGCCTGATGGTCAAGCGCGGAATGGCGGCAATCGCCAGCCGGCTCGAAACCCGGCGCTACGCCTCCATGCTGGGCGCCACGACCGAGTTCCGAAAGATGGAGGGAATTACCTTCGATCCGGACACGCGCACGGCTTTCCTGTCCATGTCCGAAGTCCAGAACGGCATGGAGGACGCCATTAAGGACAACAAATACGACCTTGGCGGCTCCAACGACATCCGCGTCGCCCGCAACGATTGCGGCGCCGTCTACCAGCTGGCGCTCGATGGCAACTACGCCGCCACCAGCATGTCGACCCTGGTTGCAGGCACCGCCTCCAACTACCCCGACGGCTCGGAATATGCGGGAAATTCTTGCGACATCGATGGCATCGCCAACCCGGACAATCTCACCTTTATCACCGGCTATGACACGCTGATCATCGGCGAAGACACCGGGACGGGGCATCAGAACGACGCGATCTGGGCGTACAACCTCTCGAGCAAGGAACTGACCCGGATCGAAACCACGCCATATGGCTCCGAAACCACGTCGCCTTACTGGTACTCCGACATCAACGGCTTTGGCTACCTGATGTCGGTGGTGCAGCACCCCTACGGTGAAAGCGATGAGGACAAGCTGCAGGATCCTTCCGAGGCCCGCGCTTACATTGGCTTTATCGGCCCTTTCCCGGCCATGAACTGAGCGCTCGGCTCGGGAAAAATGATGGAGATCGGCTGGCGCGCCTCGGGTGCGCCAGCCACGTTTCAACGATCCGCGGATGTCGTTATGTCCCCGTGCACCTCGGGCACGAAGGTCTGCTCCTCCAGGGGCGGGCGGACATAGCCGGTTTGCGGCGGACGTTCACCAAGAACCATGGGCTCCGGGGTCAAATCCTCGTACGCGACCATGCTCAAAAGATGCGTGATGCAGTTGATGCGCGCGTGTTTCTTGATGTCGGACCGGACAACGAACCAAGGCGCCTGCTTTATGTCTGTATGCGCAAACATCTCGTCCTTTGCCCGCGAGTACTCGACCCAGCGGTTGCGGGACTCAAGATCCATCGGGCTGAGTTTCCAGCGTTTGGTCGGCGACTGCAGCCGTCGCTGAAACCGGCGCTCCTGCTCCTCGTCGCTTACGGAAAACCAGTATTTGATGAGCTGGATACCGGAACGCACCAGCATCCGCTCGAATTCCGGGCAACTGCGGAGAAATTCCCGATATTCTTCGTCGGAGCAAAAACCCATAACCCGTTCGACGCCGGCGCGATTGTACCAGGACCGGTCGAAGATCACGATCTCGCCCTCTGAAGGCAGATGCGCAACATAGCGCTGGAAGTACCATTGACCCTTTTCGCGCTCGGTCGGTGCAGGCAGCGCGGCGACCCGGCAGACGCGCGGGTTCAGCGGTTCGGTGATGCGCTTGATCGTGCCGCCTTTGCCGGCGGCGTCGCGCCCCTCAAATATGATGACGACTTTGAGACCCTGGAATTTCACCCATTCCTGCAGCTTGACGAGTTCGATCTGCAGCCGGATGAGTTCCGTTTCGTAGGCCGCATTCGAGACCTTGCTGTCCTGATCCGGCGCGTCGGCAAGGTCACCGCTCGGTTTGAATTCGGGAGTGTCCGATTGCATCGCTTCGTCCCCCTTTGCGCTTGGTAGCAACACAACCATAAGACCAATCGGCAGCGCTTGTCGAACGCATGGGCTCACAATGATTGGATGCAGGCGGGATGTCCGGGAAACGCTGGAGCGGGTAGCGGGAATCGAACCCGCATATTCAGCTTGGAAGGCTGCTGCTCTACCATTGAGCTATACCCGCGCGCTATTCGCTGCGCAATTCACCGTTGCCTTGGCCATCAAGCCGGCGGGCAACATGAAGTGGTGGAGGGGGCTGGATTCGAACCAGCGTAGCCATAGGCGTCAGATTTACAGTCTGATGGATTTAACCACTCTCCCACCCCTCCGTCGCGTTGCTTGCGCGAGGCAAACAAGGGTGCGCCGCCCCGCCTGGTGCCGGAACGACGCGCGGTTTATGCGGAACCGCCGCGGGCCTGTCAATAGCCGATCCGGATGGAATTTCCAGAGAGCGTGAACGGCCCGCCGGGCCACTGGCGCGCTGGACAGGATTGGCCAAATCCACTAGCGATCTGCCATGTCCAGACCACCCCCAACGCCCGCCGGGCGCCAAAAACGGAACTTCGCGAAACGCCATGTGCGGCCGTCCGACGACGGGGCGATCTATTTGTACGGACTGCACACGGTCGAAGCGGCACTCGGAAATGCCAAACGCAAGAAAGTCCGCCTTCTCGCAACTCCAAACGCCCTCGCTCGCCTTGGCTTGACGGAAGCAACCGCGCCGGTGCCCCTGACGCTGAGCACGCCGCGCGATCTTGACCGCCTCGTCGGCAATGATGCGGTGCATCAGGGCGCCGTGCTCGAAGTGCAGCCGCTGGCCCGCCCGACCATGAAGGCATTGGCCGAAGAGGCGTCCCTCATCGTGCTGCTCGATCAGGTCACCGACCCGCACAATGTCGGCGCCATTCTGCGCACCGCCTGCGCTTTCGCCGCCGACGCCGTGATCACCACCGCGCGCTACGCGCCTCAGGAAACCGGCGTTCTTGCCAAGTCCGCATCCGGCGCGCTCGACCAGGTCGCCTTTATCGAAGTCCGCAACCTCGGCGAGGCCATCACCGAATTGCAGGCTGAGGGGTTCTTCGTGGCGGGCCTCGACTCCGAGGCAGAAAAAGCGCTTCCCGTGGGGCGCCCCGCGCCGAAAACCGCCATTGTCCTCGGTGCCGAAGGCAAGGGCCTGCGCCAAAAAACCCGCGAACTCAGCAACGCCATGTACCGGCTCGACATGCCCGGAACGATCAAGAGCCTCAACGTTTCGAACGCCGCCGCGATCTGCCTCTTCGCCCTCAGCCGGTAGCGGTCAGCGTGGCGAGGTGTCCCTTTTGCGTTCGATGCGCACACGTTCCGCGTTGCGCTGGGTGATGACCGTGTAGACCAGCGTGCTCCAGAACAGCACCCACGCCCGGAACGGCCTCGTGCCGCGCGACAGGGCCGCCCGGCGAAATTCGGCAGAGGCGAAGGGCCGGTCGAAATCCTTGTAGAGCAGCTGATCGTGCAGCGCCGCGCACGGCAGGACGACCCGGTCGTCCGGACTGAGATACCAACGCGCCAAACGCGGCACGGAAATGTCGAACGTCGTTCCGGCCGGGATGATCATCTGCCAGCTCGATCCCTCGCGGCCGATGTCCCAGATCAGGGGTGCATCGAGCACATAGGAGATCTCGGTGCCCGGAACTTTCGAAAAGGCTTTGAACTCGCTGAATGCGCTCATGCCCGCAATCTAGCACGAAGCGGGCCGTGAGGCATCCGGGTATGGCCGGCGGGATAGTCCCCCGCCGGAACCGTCAGGCTAGCGCGTGCAGTTGCCGCCGCTCCAGCTTTCGAGAATGAAATGCGCGTTACAGGTATCCGGCCCGTACGTGCCGATCCAGATGTCATAGACCCCAGTCGAGGGCCGCGTCAGGCAGATGCGCGCATCGCCGTTGCCCATGTCGTCATCGTCGAAATACCAGTTGCCGCCGCCCGTATTGATCAGAAGCGTGGAGTCGCAGTCGCTGACGACTTTGAGTTCGAGCTGGTAGCCGCTGCCGCCCAGATATTCGAGTTCGAAATCCGGGGCATAGGCAACATAGCCGGTCGCCTTTTCGCCGGTGCTTGCGTGCCGGATGTTGCACGGATCGACATATTGGTCACCACCCGCCACCACCTCGAACGACTTGGCGTTCCAGAGATCCGACCCGCCATAGCGCAGCGTGCCGGAAGTCGGGCCCTGCCGCCAGTCGGGGCAGGCCATCGCCACACCTGCTGAAATGAGAATGAGCGCAAGGACTGCGCTGATCAACGTGATTGCTTGCCTGGCCATTGACGTCCTCCAATGCCTGTCTGCCTGGCCGCGAGGCGCCTCCCCCGCAACCGTCCAATGTCACGGACCAAACTCAAACATAGGACCTACAGAAAGTCACGGAAATACTGATGAAATGTCGGCCGACCGTCCCCGATACTAGGCCGTTTTGAATCGCCATTGAGCAGGCGCGAAGCGGCGCACCAGCCAATCGAGGGAAAAACAGCCTGGCCCGAATATGGCGATCAGGATCGAAAACAAGAACCAGGCCGAATGGGAATCGAGAAACGTTTCGGGATGCCAGAAGGCGTCGGGAAAGGTCAGCTGAATGACACAGGTCATGCCAAGCAACGCCAATGCCCAAAGCCGCGTTCCAAGTCCGATCATGAGAAGAACCGGCAAGACGATTTCGAGGACGCCCGTCATCCACGCAGTAAACTGCGGAAACGGAATGGGATAGGTGCCCCAGAAAAAATGAAGCTGAAACAGGTTTTCGAACAGGTAAGTCGTGGTCGACGCCAATTTGGTCGGGAATTCCACCCAGCGCGTATTGCCCGAGGCCCAGAATGGACGCGCCAGCAGGAACTTCAGGCCAAGCATCGCCAGTCCAAAAATGAGCACCACGCTGGCCGACCGCTTTTCGATGGGCCCAAACCAGCCCAGAACAATTCGAACAACCTGTTGCATCATTTCCCCCAGTCAATGTCCGTGAAAAGCCCTGCCGCAAGGATGCGGCTGAGCGCCCGCTGCAGATCGAATTTCGGATCGTCATTCCGCGCTTCAGCGGCGTCACCAAGGCATTTGCCGGCCATGAGGTCGGCAACAAACGGACCCGAAGACGCCGAAACCGCCAGAACCCTGACCTCGACATCAGGCCGGGTTACGAGTGCCCACTGCGAGAGCGTGGGATCGATCCCCTGCCCGGTTCCGGCCCGCCCGGCCTCCCAAAGATCAAGAATCGGGAACCCGGATGGCACCAAACGCGCGGCAGGATGAATGTCGAACCGGGCCGCGGCGAACGCCTCCGGCGCCACGCCGCTGAGTTTTGCCGGGTCGAGAACCGCCGCATCCGCAGCGTGGTAGCTTTCCATCCAGGCGCGCTCGAGCCGTGCGACATCGGCAAGAAACGGTAAATGCGCCAGCGGACTCAAAGTCTCAAGATATTCGGCAAAGCCTTTGCCGAACCTCAGCATTACCGGACTGGTCGGTGGGTGCGCACGAATGAATTCGCGGGCAATATGTGTGAACGGCTCGTCGCCGATCAGTGCCACGATCGCCGGATAGGCGGCCTTGAGCCCTTCGATGAGCGAAACCGTGACATTGTTGCGATAGACGGCGAAGCGCTTTGGCGCCGGCCGGCCCTCGGGATCGACAACGCCCGCAGGAACCGGCGCATCCGGATCGATGAGTCCCCGCGCAAAAGCAGATTGAAGAGCCTCAAGCGGCATGGCTCTTGCGCTCCACGGCCCGCAAAATGGCCTCTGCCGCGTCGACGTCGGACTTCAATACCGGCCATTCCGGCACGTCATTGTCCCACTCGATCAGCGTTGGGCGCGCACCGATCCGCTTGACGGTGTCTTCGTAAAGCGCCCAGACCGGATCGCTGACGGCACGGTCATGCGCGTCAATCAGCAGGACGTCACCATTGTCGTCGCTATCGATGGCATGTCCGCCGAGATGGATTTCTCCAACGAATTCCGTTGGAAAATCATGAAGATATTCGCGCGCATCATATTTCTGGTTTGTCGCGCTGACATGAACGTTGTTGACGTCAAGCAGCAGCCCGCAACCAGCGCGCTTCTGGATTTCACGGATGAAATCAACCTCGCGCATCGTCGACTGCTCGAATGCGACATAAGTCGATGGGTTTTCGAGCAGCATCTGCCGCCCAAGCGCCTCCTGCACCTGATCGATATGTTCGACCACGCGCCGCAGCGTTTCCTCGGTGTAGGGCACCGGCAGCAGGTCGTTGAAAAAGCTGGTGTCATGCGTGGACCATGCCAGGTGCTCGCTGACGAGACCCGGCTGATAGCGATCAACCACCGCCTTGAGCCGCATCAAGTGTTCCGCATCGAGCGGCCGGTCCGCTCCGATCGAAAGGCCGACGCCATGCACGCTGAGCGGATAGCGCTCGCGGATGGCCGTGAGAATGCGGTGAGGCATCCCGCCCTCGCCCATATAGTTTTCAGCGTGAACTTCGAAGAAGCCGACTTCGGCCTCCGATTTCGCGATATCGGCGAAATGTTCGCCCTTGAAGCCGGCGCCGGCGCGGTTGGGGATGGGCTTGGGGTCAAACATGGCGAGTCTCGAAAGAAGTTTGCCCCGGCGCTTTCAGGCGCCGGAGCCGGGAGATGTGTGCGGCCATCAGGCCATGTCGCGGTCCAGGGCTTCAAGCGAGCCGACGCGGCCATCGGGCAGAATCTTGCCCCAGAACTCGGAATTCTCGCAGAGACCGGCAGGAACCAGGGTCCAGGAATTGCCCTGATAGTCGACCTTGGACGTGCCGGCGCAAGTGGTGCCGGGACCGGCCGCACAGTCGTTCTTGCCGGCAAGGCTCACGCCGTAGCACTGCTCCATCTGCATGTCGTCGGCCACGGCCGGCGCGCTCGATGCAGCAATGGAACCGGCAACAGCTGCGGCCATGGCAGCACCGACGAGCAGCGAGGTGGTTTTCTTTGCATTCGACATTTCGTTTCTCCAAACGTTTCTGACATGGCGAACCTGCCGTCCGCCCTCGGGGCCTGTCCCCGTGGCCAAACGGATAGAGAAGGCGCCGTTCACTTGGAAATCAAACGAACTGACAACATTTCACCCGCCCGTGAGATGGCGTGAGCCCATCGGGCTGGTTTGAAGTCGAGCAGGCGGCGGCCACTCAAAGCCCTCCGCATGATCCAAATGGACCATGACAGTTTCGTCACTTCGGGGAAATCTGCAGAAACTGATCGCCCCGCCGGACGGGCAACATATTGGAGGATATAATGACGATCACGCTCACTTTTTCCGTCGGACGCCCGGATTATGACTGGGAAGATTTGCTCTATGGCGTCCTGACTGGAGGAACCTTCGACGCCGTCAGCGGAGCGACGTCGATTAACCTGACATCCGGGACGACGGTTCTGACCCTTTCCGGTTCTGGTTTGACCTCCGGGGGCGGCAGCAGCCTTACCGCCGGCAGCATCACCTCCTACACGCTCGTTGAAGACGGCCAGACCGTTCTCACGGCGACCGATGTTAACTTCGATTTCAACGTCGCCAATCAGTTCATCTCTGACACTTTGGCAATCGTCGACTCGGATCCTTCGCATTCCGAAGCGTTCAAGGTGGCCATGGCGCCCCTGGCGTTTGACAATATCAGTTCAACCGGCTCATCCGATGCCGACAGCCTGCTCGGCGCCAGCTTCGCGGACACGCTGATCGGCGGTGATGGCGACGACTATTTCCGCCCGAACGGCATCAGTCTCGAAACCACCTCGGCGATCGATCACGTCGAAGGCGGGAACGGGTGGAATTTCCTCGATATCGGCTCTGGCGGCGTCAACGCACCCTTCCCGCTCGGCGTCATCGTCGACGCCAATGCGGGCTCGGTCACCTACCAGGGCAACCAGGTTGTCGAATTCACTGACATTCAGGGATTCATCCTGACGGACGCCGGAGACGAGTTTTACGGTGACGATGGCAATGAAGTGATCTTGTCCGGTGATGGGAACGACCATGTCGAAAGCGGTGACGGCGACGATTATGCCGAACTTGGCGATGGGGTGGACACGTTCGACGGTGGCGATGGTTGGGACAAGGTTTCATACAATAATGAAACCGGCGGAAGCGGCATTGTCACCAATCTCGTAAGCGGAACGATCACCGATACCTACGGCAATGTCGACCATGTCTGGAACGTCGAAGGCATAAAGGGCAGCCAGTACGCTGACACATTCAACGGCACGCCCTGGGACGACTATTTCGAGGGACTCGCCGGTGACGACACGTTCAATGGCTCATCCGGTTTCGACTTCGTCGACTATCAACACGATCAGGATGAGGACAATTACGTCGGCGGCGTCACCGTCGATCTTGGCGCGGGTACGGCGACCGACGGCTTCGGCGACATTGACACTCTCAACAGCATCGAGGGCGTTGGCGGCACGGACGACACCGACACCCTGACCGGCAGCAACGCCGCCAACCGGATCGATGGCAACGGAGGTGACGACCACATTTTCGGCCTGCGCGGCGATGATGACCTTCGCGGTGGCGATGGAAACGACGAAATCGACGGTGGCCGCGGAAACGACGACATTTCGGGCGGCGACGGCGACGATGACATCGATGGCGGGCGCGGTAATGACAATATCGATGGCGGGCGCGGCAACGATACGATCGACGCCGGCGCCGGCAGGCATGACTGGATCAGCGGTTCTTCGGGTACCGATACGGTCGATGGCAATACCGGTTACGACACGCTCGCGTTCGACGGTTGGGATCAGGGGGATTCCGATGAGCAGACCGCGCATGCGAGCGACGCGATCGCCGTCACGCTCGACAGCAGTGTTCTCGGCGGAATTGGCTCGGGGTCGGTAACCGGCTTCTATGGGGACGACGGACAGCCAAGCCCGGCAGCGGCCGCGGTCAACACCAGCTTCGAGAACATCGAACGCATCCGCGGCACGACCAGAGACGACACGTTCACCGCCACGGACAGCAATTTCGAAAACACCGATCAGGCAGACGAGTCGTTCTGGGATCTGCGGGGCATTGGCCTTGTCTTCTCTCTAACCGGCGCCCAGGGATCCGACACGTTCAACATTACCAACAACCTGGCCATCATCGACTACAATGAAGAAGTCTACACGCACCAGGACTTTGACGGCGATCACAACTGGGGTGACGAAGCGGGCGAAAACGGCGTCGCCGCCAACATGTCTGGCAGCAGCGTCACGGGCTCCATTGGCTCGCTTAACTACAACCTCAACGATGGCGAAGCGGTCGACACGTTCGGTGACACGGACATCCTGACCGCCGCGAACGCCTTCCGCCTGACCGACGCTGCAGACTTCATTTTCACATCTAACGTCGGAACCTATGTGAGTGCCGGCAGCGGCGACGACGAACTCCAGGGCGGCACTGGCGATGACATGCTGCTCGGTGAAAACGGCGACGACACCATCCACGGTGGCGCCGGTAATGATTTTCTCAACGGCGACGACGGCGATGATTTCGTCGATGGCGAAGACGGAAACGACAACATTGACGGCGGGTCCGGCGGAGACACGCTGAACGGCGGATCGGGGCGCGATCGTATCGACGGCGGAAACGGCAACGACCTCATCCACGGTGACGGTGGTTCGGACCAGTTGCGCGGTGGCGACAACGATGACGAAATCTACGGCGACGCCGGAAATGACAAAATCAGCGGCGGCAGCGATAACGATGAGCTCCACGGCGGTGACGACGACGACCAGCTAAACGGCGACGACGGCAACGATATGATTTTTGGCGACGATGGCGACGACGAGGCCTACGGCGGTGACGGGGACGATCAGATAACCGGTGGTCTGGGCGACGATCAAATCAGGGGCGATGACGGGAACGACCTTCTGATCGGTGACGACCTCCTGACCGATTCCGTGGCCGGGCTACGCACCGGCGTCGACACCGACGGCGGCAATGACGACATTCGCGGTCGTGACGGCAACGACACCATCTATGGCGGCTACGGCGATGACCGGCTGCGCGGTGACGACGGCAACGACACCATCTATGGCGGCTTCGGCGACGATAATATCGATGGCGGCAACAACAATGACAAACTGTTTGGCGGCGACGGCGAAGATCAGATCTATGGCGGCGACGGCAACGGCAAGGACGTCATCGATGGCGACGCCGGAAGCGACGTTTTGGAAGGTGGTGGCGGCAACGACCGGTTGTTTGGTGGAACCGAAAGCGATGTTCTCGACGGCGGCAGTGGCAACGACTTCCTCGCCGGTGAAGAAGGCGACGACTTCCTCAAGGGCGGTGCTGGCAACGACATCTTCGCATTCGACAACAATCAGGGCACGGACACGATCTGGGATTTCGTCAACGGCCAGGATCGCCTTGACCTGCGCGGGTTCAATTTCAGCAGCGTCAAGAAAGCCCTCGGCGCCTTCCGCGAGGTCGGGTCAAATCACGACGATGTTGTGAAATTCGTGTTCGGCGGAACAACCGTCTTCATCAACGGCGTGGACAAAAAGGACATCGATTCCCACGACATCATCATCTGAGTCTTTGGGCGTTGCCGTACGACGTTCACATGCCAATGCGGAAAGGATCGGGACCGCAATCAGTCGGTCCTGATCCGTGCACAGGATTCCACCCGGCAGAATTCTGCCGCCAGCCGCTTCCGGCGTCGAAACAGTCCAGTCGCTACTGGACCGTGTACCTCGTTTGCCCGTAGGCCGCGACGGTCATCCGCTGCTTGGCCTCGGCGTAGCCGTCCGTCATGCCATAGCCCGCATCGACGTCCCAGCAGCCGGCCGAAACCGTGAAGGAATAACTTTGGCCTGGCGCGATGCTCACACCGTCCGGCAGCCTGTTGAATCCGTAGGTATTGGCATCGCAATTTGAAATCAGGACCGCGGTCAGGTTGTTCGACGACTGGTTTTCCACCGTCAGCACACCGGTCGCCTCGCCCGGCCGGACCAGATCGCCACCAGTGATCCAGTCGCCGCTACAACCGGCCAGAAACGCCAGCATTGCCAGCGCGACAATTCTATTGGTCATTATGCCCCCAAATCGTCTTTGTTCCCGGAACCACCGGCAGACAATTTCGCTACATCGAGGACGATAGTCGCAATTGTGAAGCGAATTCAACGTTCTTGCGATCAAATGTCCCGAAGCTCAGGCTGAAGTTGGCAACGCACGCGGAAATTGCTTATGCAGACCTGTTGGAAGCTTCTTTGAGCCGCATCGCATGAACGACAAACTGGACTGGCTCCAAATTCTTCTCCCGAGAATTGATCGCATCATCCGCTCGGTGCGCGCCGATATCTCCGTCTTTGCCCGATTTCTCGACTCCGGTGCCGAAATCGCCATCGACGCGGATCGCGAGATGGACACGATGAGCCTCATCAAGGTCCCCGTTCTTGTGGCGCTGACGCGCGCCGTGGATTCAGGCCGTCTCGCGTTGAGTGATCCGGTTGTGTTGGCCGACGATGACAAACGCCAGGGATCGGGCGTTCTGAAGCACTTCGATGCCGGCGCCCGGTTCACCCTTGGTGACGCGGCCCGTCTCATGATCGTTGTCAGCGACAACGGCGCGACCGACCTCGTTCTGCGCGCTTTGGGCGGACCGGCCGCCGTCAACCAGGCGATGAACGAAATCGGCCTCCCCGATCTTCGAATGACTGGCGACACCCTCGCCTGGTTTCGCGCCCTTGCCCGGCACATTGATCCTGAAAGCTCCGGTCTTCCTCCTACCGCCCTGTTTGACAAAGGCTGGCCCAAAGCCGATCCGCTCGCACTCGAAGCCGCCATGCGCGACTTTCATTTCAACGGCGGCGTGCCGTTCTCGCTCGGCAGGGCCCGTTCGCTTGGTCAACTCTTCGGGCAAATTCTCGACCAATCCTGCGCCAGCCCGGCCAGCTGCAAGCTGATGCGCACCATTCTGGAAGGCCAGCAGTTACAGTATCGCCTGCCGAGGTTCGGGCTTGGCCTGACAAGCGCCCACAAGACCGGCGATTTCCCGCCATTCATTGCCAATGACGGCGGTATCTTCACCACCATCGGCGGATCGACGGTCATTCTTGTGGTGCTGACCCGTTATTTCACCGGCGAACGCGAACGCCTCGACGAGGCGTTGGGCCGCATCGCCGAGCTGATATTTCTTGCAGCAGACATGCGAGTTGGGGCTGGTGCCGGCAGCAGGACTTGAACCCGCGACCCACTGATTACAAATCAGTTGCTCTACCAACTGAGCTATGCCGGCAACCTTCGCGCCACGTATCACTCCCGTTCGGAGGGTGCAACCGCCGACTGAACGGTTGAAATATCGAGCGCGATCTGCCGATCTGGCGCCTCAATTCCGGGCATGATAGCCCACTGACGTCAAACTGTCGGGAAAGCCAATGGCCTACGAACGCATTTCCTTCATGTCGAGCGGCTCGAGCGAAGCCAATGCCGCCCGCGACAAGCTCGCCGCCAGATACGGTCAGGCCGGGTTCGGCGAAGCCGACTGCATTGTCGCGCTTGGCGGTGACGGGTTCATGCTCGAAGTGCTGCACACCCTCATGGACCGCACGGTTCCGGTCTACGGCATGAACCTCGGCACCGTCGGCTTTCTGATGAACGACTTTTCTGTCGATGACCTTCACGAGCGACTTGCCAAAGCGGCACCGACGACGATCCGGCCGCTGGTCATGCAGGCGACCGACCACGATGATGCGACCCACTCGGCCCTCGCCATCAACGAAGTCTCACTGTTCCGGGCCTCGTTTCAGGCCGCAAAGATTGAGGTCATCGTCGATGGCAAGACCCGACTGGATGAACTGATCTGCGATGGCATACTTCTGGCGACACCAACCGGTTCCACCGCCTACAACCTCTCAGCGCATGGTCCCATTCTGCCCCTCGCCGCGCCGATGCTCGCCCTCACACCGATTTCGCCGTTCCGGCCCCGCCGCTGGCGCGGCGCCATTCTGCCGGACCACGCCAAGGTCACCTTCATCGCCCACGAAAATGAAAAGCGTCCGGTCCACGCGGTCGCTGACAATACCCAGTTCGAGAATGTGCGCCGCGTCGACGTTCATCAGTCGACCCACCACAAGGCGACGCTCCTCTACGACCCTGGCCACGGGCTCGAGGAACGGGTTCTTAACGAGCAGTTTCGCTTCTGACCGGCACCTGCACGTAAGCGAAATTGCGGTTTCTGGCCTCAGGACTTTCCCCTAGACTGGCCGAAACCCAACTTTTCGGCGCCATGACCCGTACATCCCGTCAAATTCCGGACTCCGAATCAGTCCGCAATCAACCGCTGTCGCCGGCCCGTGCACGCGTGGAGAAGTCTCCCTGCGGCAAGTTCGAATTCGTCTATCCGGCCGAAACGCCAAAGCGCAAAGTCAGGCAACTCGACAAGAACGTCGACCCGGTGCGCGCGGCCGAGCACCACTTGATGGTCATGAGTTGCGAATATGCCGACTGGGCAGCCGATCTGCAGTCACGCATTCGCAGCGCCGCGCAGGCGTTTGCGGCAGACCCTGACAGCGGGATCAACCAGACTGCCCTCACCCGCGCACTTCACGAGGTAAAGGGCAATGCGCCCGCCTTCGGCTACGAATTGGCCGGAGACATCGCAGCGTCGCTGACCGCCCTCATCGAACGCGACCCCGGCTGGAGACGCCATACCGAAACGCTGCGCATGGGCGTCATGGCCACGATCGCCACCCTGTCCGAAGCGGGAAAGAAGGGACTTCCAGTCCACCTCGAGGTTCACAATGCGCTCGCCGAATTGATCGGCCGGCATCTCGAAAAAACGTCCGATGCGGAATTGGTTCAGGCCGCCGGCAATGCCACCCGCTGAGGTCCGGCCAGCTCCGCCACCCGTACCTCGGAATGGGGGAAACGCGCCAGTTCGACCCCATCCGAAACGAAGGACGGCATGACCCCGCGAGACGCTTGGCGCGCCAGCGCGAGGTTCTGCTCATTGAGGTAGCCGAACCCTTCAGCGAGTTCGTCCGGCAGCAGCCCGTCATGTTCGATCACCAGCTCCTCGATCAGGGCGGTCACGACGAAGAGCCGCGCTGCCACGTCTCCACTGAGATCGACGTCGCGGGCATAGAGCACCAGCCGCGTCAGAAGGTTGCGCAAACCCGCGCTCATGCCCGACCTTGCCAGCAACGCGTTGACCGAAGCGCGCGCGCCCTGTCCCAGTATCGAAAAGACCTTTGACGACGGCATGCCGCACAACTGCCCGATCGCGTCGGCAAAGAACAGTGCATGGCCGTGCAGCAATGCGTGCATGAGAATGCGTGTGTTGATGGCACCATCCGACCGCGCGGCCGCGATGAACCCATGCTCGCGGGCAACGGCCGCGGCCTCGCCGATCGCGCAAAGCGCATTGTCACCTGCGTCCCGAAAGAGGCGTTCCGCCCGCTGCGGCATCAGCGCTCCGGAGACAAGCCGCCCGGCCCGGATTGCTGAAGAAGCCTTCTGAACGACGATCCAGCGGGCTTCGGCCGGCAGCCCCTCCCGCTTCAGCAGCGCCCCGCGATAGACCGGATCACCGGCATGTGCATTTGCGATCGAAATCAGTCTCTCGGCGCTGATGTCGAGATCGCCCCGACGAAGTAGCTGCAGATCAATGTCCTTGTCAGAGCGGTCGAACAGCGCTTCGGCAAGGCGTTCGGACAACCGGTCCCGATTGGCGATGGCGCCCAGGAGCTCAACCGGAATTTTTCGCGCGAGTCCAAGGAGGTCCGTTTCGATCAGCACCGGCGAGTGCTGAAGCACCGCCCGCGAAATGATCGGCGCGTCCCCGGCAAGTGCCAGGATCGCAACGCGGGGCGCCTTTGCCGAACGCAGCATGCCGTAGGCCAGGGCCGCGCGAACCTTGACCGAACTGTCCTCGAGAAAGCCGATCAGCGCCGCGAACAGCGCTGCCCGTTCGTCTTCAGGGCCGGCATGCTCGACATAGGCGCTTGAAACGAGAAACGCCGCCTGCGCCCGCTCGGCGCTGTCCGCCGATTGCGACAGGTCGAGAAACTCGCCATACCCGATCATGACCAAACCGCTCCACGCACAACTCCCGAAGATTGTGCGGCACAAGCCTTAAGGAACGGTTCACCATGCCGGTTAGGACGCCGGTAACCCTGCTACTGATTGTAGAGTTGGGCGAAAAACGCGGCGCCCGGATCGACCACAACGAAGCGTGGCGCGGCAGCCGGCTGTGCCGCGGGCTGCGGGTTCGCCAGCCCGTTCGGGTCGGCGGAATAGAGCTGCGTGAAATCCATCGGCAGACCGGGACCATAGCGTGACGGCACCAGAGGCTCGGTTTCTCCCGCGAATCCGGCCGTCTGGACTTGCGGAGCGATCGTGGCCGGTGACTGGTTGTGCAGCGCCACAAGCGACCGGTAAACCTCACGGATCGTCTTGGGCCGTCCATGGTCGAAAAAGATGGCTCGGTTGGCCTGAGCCTGTTTCGGAAAAAGGTTTGCCGCCACCTGATCCGGATTGCTGAGCCCGGCCCGGAACATTTTTTCCGCGCCGCGCGCCCCGAGAAAATGCGCGATATAGAGTTCGCCGGGGCTCGGCTGCCGCCCGAACCGCGCCTTGAGATACTCGCCGTTCGAACGCGTGAACGCCGCCGCCAGATCGGCCGACATTTGCGGGTCTTCCCGAAGCGCCAGAATCTCGTTGCGCTTGGCGCTGTTGGCAACCACGTAGTCGCCGTCGGCGTTCTGCGAAATGTACTGGGCATATTGCCCATATCCGAGCGACGGCCCCTGCGTTTTCAGCACTTCCAGCCATGTGGATTCGATGAACTGGAAAAGTCCCACCGCGCTCGAGGTCGGTGCCCTTGCGTTGGGATTGAGGCTGCTCTCGCGCATCGCCGTCTGCACGAGATAGTCGAAATCGACACCACTTTTGTCCCCGGCTCGATTGATGATCGAGGCAAGGGCCGGAGAAATGGAAATGGAATCGACCGCCATGATCGCGTCCGGCTTGCGCATTTCGCGGCCCGGCCGGTTCCGCTGGCCAGGTTGAAACGCATGAAATCAACGACTTGAGGTGCCGGATCACATCCATTCAACCCGGCCGTCCCCAATCATGGTTAACAAACTCTCACCTTGATCTTAACGCCGGGTTAACGGTTAGGTTCGCGGCGGTTCCCAGTTGCGCACAACGTCTGCAAGTGTGGGCCTGTCCCGCTCGCCGAGATGCGCGGTTGGCGTCCCGATATGCACGAAGCCGACGAACCGCTCGCCGCCACCCGCCCCGAGATAGGACGAGGCCTCCCTGTCATAGGCGAACCAGCGCGTGACCCAGTGGGCCGCATAACCGAGCGCAAATGCGCCATTCAGGAGGTTGAAGGCTACGCACCCCGCGCTCAGAAGCTGCTCCATTTCCGGCGCCTTCGGGTTTTCCACCGGCTTCGACAGAACGCCGATGGTCAGAGGCGCCGGCAGGAATTGATTCATCTCCTTTTCGATCGCCTCGGGCGTGATGGCTGTATTGCGCGCTTTGGCCATGCGCGCCAGTTCCTCCCCAATCACGCGCCGGTTCTCACCCGAATAGACTACGAGCCGCCAGGGCGTGAGCTTGGCATGGTCGGGCACCCGCGTTGCGATGGTCAGAAGCGTTTCGATCTCTTCGGGACCGGGGCCGGGTTCAGCGAGAAAAGGCAGCGTCACCGAACGCCGCGTAAGCAGATAGTCGAGCAAAGCCTGATTGGCCGCCATTTTCTTTCCTTTCGTTTGAACCTGGTCCGGTTGCGCTGCGTCTACCGGTGTGACACACAAAAAGCCGATTCACTGCCTATCGCGACTTGCGAGTCAGTGCCAACCTGTGTGCAGGGGCAACATGCAGAATCTCACCTCCCTTTCGATGAAGAAGCCCGCCCTGAAGGGACTGGCGCTCATCGCCCTGTTGTGCACGACAACAGCGTCCGTCTTCGCTCAGGACATTCCCCCGATGCCACGTCCGCGCCCCGAAAATCTCGGAGCCGCCAATGGCGGTGCGGCGGGCGGACAATTCGAAGTGGCCGCGCTACCCCAGCAACAGACGGCTCTCGACGCGGTGCAGATGGCTGCCGCCGGTGCGGACCAGCCCGTCGTTCTCACCGCCCGCATCAGCCGCGACGGTCCGGTCATTCCCAATGGCATCGAATGGCGCGTGTTTGGCGCGTCGGCCGATAATGCCGGCCAGCTCAAACTGATCGCCAAGTCCGAAGACCCGACGGCGACCATTCAATTGCCGCCCGGGCAATATATGGTGCACGCCGCCTATGGGCACGCCCAGATCAGCGACACACTGCTCGTCACGCCGGGCGAAAACGACAAAACCCTCATCCTCGAGGCCGGCGCTCTCAGCCTCAACAGCGCGGTCACGGGCGACTTTCCCATCAATCCGGGCGCCCTTCGCTATGACATTTATGCAAGCGGTCTGGACGAAGAGCCGGTTCCGATCGTCCGCAACGTCAAGCCCGGCGAGGTCATCCACCTCAATGCCGGCGTCTATCGCGTCGAAAGCCGTTGGGGCACCAACAATGCCACGGTCAAGGCCGATATCCGGGTCGAACCGGGCGAGATCACCGAGGCGACGCTCTATCACCGCGCCGCGCGGGTCAATCTCAAGCTCGTCTCCGTGGCCGGAGGCGAGGCCATTGCGGATGTGGACTGGACGGTGCAGGACGGTCAGGGCAACACGATCTACAGTTTCTTTGGCGCGTTCCCCACGCTCGTTCTCGCAGAGGGTGATTATGAAGTGATCGCCAAGCTCGGCGGCAAAGTCTACAACCGCGACTTCGAAGTCAAACCCGGCGCCCCGCAGGACGTCGAGGTTCTGACTGCTGTTTACGAGTCCAATGCTTCGGGCAATGGATGAACCAATCGCCCGAAGCGGTTCAGAGGACTCGATAATCAGGCCGCGAGATCGGGCGGCGTCGCTTCCTTCAGAATATCGGCGATTGCCGCATCCGCTGTCATCACCGACTGCCCATCTGAACCGAGACGGCGCACCGAAACCGTGCCCTCCTCGGCCTCGCGCTTGCCGATCACAAAAATCGCCGGAACCTTCTGCAACGAGTGCTCGCGCACCTTGTAGTTGATCTTCTCGTTCCTGAAATCGGTCTCGACCCGAAGGCCAAGCGCCCGCATCTTCTCGGCCAGCGCCTCGGCCACCGGATCGGCATCCGAAACGATGGTCGCGATCACCACTTGCACCGGCGACAGCCACATCGGCATGCGGCCGGCGTGGTTTTCGATGAGAATGCCGATGAAGCGCTCCAGCGAGCCGAGAATGGCGCGGTGCAACATAACCGGCCGCTGACGCGACCCGTCTTCGGCGATGTAGGAGGCCTCGAGTCGCTCGGGCAGCACAAAATCGAGCTGCAAGGTGCCGCACTGCCACGACCGGCCGATCGCGTCCTTGAGGTGGAATTCGAGCTTCGGCCCGTAAAACGCACCCTCGCCCTCCGCCACCTCGAAGTCCCGCCCCGTCGCCCGCAGAGCATCGCCCAGACCCTTTTCGGCCCGGTCCCAGGTCGCGTCATCACCCGCTCGGGTGTCTGGCCGCGTCGCCAGCAGAATCTTGATCCCGGCAAAGCCGAGATCCGCATAGACGGCGTCCAGTAGCGCGCAGAAGGCCTCGGTTTCAGCCTGAATCTGGTCTTCACGGCAGAAAATGTGCCCGTCGTCCTGGGTCAACTGCCGCACGCGCATAAGCCCGTGCAGCGCCCCATGCGCCTCGTTGCGGTGGCAGCACCCGAACTCCGCATAGCGCAGCGGCAGGTCGCGATAGGACTTGATGCCCTGATTGAAGATCTGCACGTGCGCCGGGCAGTTCATCGGCTTTAGGGCCATGAGGTTCGCATCCGCCGAAACGATCGGACCCTCGTCTTCAATCGAGGGTATTTCGTCAGGCACGACGAACATGTTCTCACGGAACTTGCCCCAGTGCCCCGATTTCACCCAGAGCTTGTTGTCGAGCAGTTGCGGGGTCTTGACCTCTTTGTAGCCCGACGATCCGACCTTGCGACGGATATATTCTTCCATCTGGTTGTAGATGACGAAGCCCTTTGGGTGCCAGAAAACACTGCCCTGCGCCTCTTCCTGCAAATGGAAGAGGTCGAGCTCGCGACCAAGCTTGCGGTGGTCGCGCTTTTCCGCCTCCTCCATCATGTGGAGATAGTCGTCGAGGTCTTTCTGGTTGGCAAAAGCGGTGCCGTAAATCCGGCTGAGCACCGGATTGTTGCTGTCCCCGCGCCAATAGGCGCCAGCAACCTTGGTCAGTTTGAACGCCGTCCCCACGTCTCTGGTCGAACGCATATGCGGCCCACGGCAGAGATCGAACCACTGTCCCTGCTTGTAGATCTTGACATCTTCCCCCTCGGGAATGGCATCGACCAGTTCGACCTTGAAAAGCTCGCCCTTGGCCTTGAACACGCGCTTGGCTTCGTTCCGGTCCCAGACTTCCTTGGTAAAGGCCGCGCCGCGCTGAACGATTTCAGCCATCTTCTTTTCGATCTGGCGCAGCTCGTCCTCGGAGAAGGGCTCGTCGCGCTTGAAATCGTAATAAAAGCCGTTCTCGATCACCGGTCCGATCGTCACCTGCGTGCCGGGCCAGAGCTCCTGCACGGCTTCGGCCAGAACATGCGCGGCATCATGCCGGATGAGCTCCAGTGCGGCGGGGTCATCACGCTTGACGAATTCGACCGTCGCCCCGTCTTTGAGCGGATCGGAAAGGTCGCTCAGAACCCCATCGACACGCATCGCAACCGTTGCCTTGGCCAGCGACTTGGAGATGGAGTCGACCACGGTGGTGCCGGTGGTGCCAACCGCGTACTCGCGTCGGGCGCCATCGGGGAAATTCACCGTAATCATTTTCATCTCCATGGAAATTGTCTTCGCCGGCACAGTGCCGGCGCGGCGCCGCTCTTAGCACCAGAATCGCCTCTTTTCCACATTCGAGGCGCCAAAAGAAGGACACACCCAAATCCTAGCGATCGAGCGTCCGCTTAAGGTGTGCAACCCAGTTGCGCCAGGCGATTTTTTCGATCAGACCGTCGTCGTAACCGTGATCCGCAAGCAGCGCGAAAAACTTCGGCATGTCGCTGACATCCTTGATTTCCCTGGTGATTTCGACACCGTCGAAATCCGAGCCGAGACCCACATGGTCTTCGCCGAGCTTTTCGAGCAGGTAGTCGAGGTGTTCGACCATGCGCGCCATCGGAAAATCGCCATTGGCCTGCCCGTCCTGACGCAGAAACCGCGCTCCGAAATTGAGCCCGACCATGCCGCCGCTGTCGCGGATCGCATCGAGCTGTTTGTCGGTCAGGTTGCGCGGCGCCTCGCAGAGGGCGTGGACGTTCGAATGGGTTGCCACCAGCGGCGCATCGCTGATCGAAGCGATGTCCCAGAACCCCTTCTCGTTCATGTGCGAGAGGTCGATCTGGATGTTGAGCCGGTTCGCTTCCCGGATCAGCGCCTTGCCCGCATCCGTTAGGCCCGGGCCGATATCGGGGGTTCCGGGATATTTCAGCGGCACGCCGGTTCCAAAAATCGTCTCGCGGCTCCACACAGGCCCAAGCGAGCGAAGGCCCGCCGCATGCAGAACATGCAGCAGGTCGAGGTCCGCCTCGATTGCCTCGCAACCTTCGAGATGGAGGACCATCGCATGGCGACCGGCTTCGATGGCCGCCTCGACCTCGGCGCCGCTGCGGCAATGAACCACCCGGCCTTCGCCCTCTTCGACGATCCGGGCAAAAAGCGCCAATTCCCGTCGCACCCAATGCCAGGCCCGCTCCGGCGGCAGCATTGGTGGCAGGCCGTGATAGCTCGAAGCAACCGGCTGCCCTTCTGCCCGGTCCGGCGGCGAGAACATGGCATAGTGCCCGCCAACCATCCCGCCAGCCTTGGCGCGCGGCAGATCGATATGCCCCTTGCCGTCACCGTCAAGAAAATCAGTGGCGGGCCGATCGGCGACCGTCAGGCGCAAAAGCAGGTCATTGTGGCCGTCGAAATATCTCATTGGATTTGGAGTTCCTTGCCTCAGGACTTTCGCCAGCCCAACCCGCCGGTCGCAGCCACCACCACGCAGGCCACCAGCAGGATGGGAAACAGAAATGCGGGGTCATAAGCCGAACCCGCAACCGGGAACGCATAGAACGCCACATTGGAAAAGGTGTGAAATAACAAAGAGGAAAACGCGCTTCGATCTGTCCGCTCATATATCGCGGCAGTCAGCAGGCGCTGCAAAACGGCGTTGCCCGCATGGAACAGCACCCAGGGAAGCGCGTGTCCGGTCTGCAGAAACGGCACGAAATGCCACACTGCCCAGAAGAGCCCGACCATCAGGCCGGCTTGCAGGGGCGCCTGATTTTCGCGCAATTGGTCATAGGCGATTGCCTGCCAGCCCAATTCCTCCGTAGCTGCCGGAATGGCGAACAACAGGATCATGGGCGCGATGGCACCCCAGTTTAATCCCGCATCTGGAAGCGGTTGGCCGGCAAACCGCATCAGCAGGTAGGTCGCCAGCAACGCGGCGGGCATCGCCACCACCGCAACAAGAAACCAGAGTGGATTCCTGGCACGCCCCCAGTCGATGGCGCGCAATGCATACGCGCCGACCGCCTTCATTCCATGCTGCCGCCAAATAAGAATTGCTGCGACAAGGAAGGGCGTGAACGCGAGAAGCGCACTGACCGGCAGATTGAGTCCCAATGTCTGGCGCAGCAGGTCCGAATTCCACGAAAGGCCCACCACAACCGCCTCGACGGCAAGCAGCCAGAGGAAATATGCCCTCAGCGATATTTGCATCACCGCCACCGTCCATAGCGCCAGGGCAAATACCAGTGCGCACCTGCCGGAATCGCGACCGGCACCGGGTCGTAGCCATGCGTCCCGCCCGGCCGGCATCGCGTAAACCGCGCAAGACCCATCCAGCCGCCGGCCCAGAACCCGTGCTGCCAGATGGCGTCACGCGTGAATTCAGAGCAGGTTGGCAAATGCCGGCACGTGCGGCCGGCCACGGCCGAAAGCGTGTAGCGGTAGGTGGTGATCAGCGCGATCGCAAGAATCTGAAATGGGAAATCGACGACCCGCGCCCATAGCGGGCGTTCGGGTTTCGAACTTTGGCTCTCGGTCACCCCGTCGCACCTTCCCGGCTGAGCCGGATCTGGTCGAAACAGTCGATAAGGGCTTCGAACACCAGCAAAATCGATTTGTGCCGCGGCGTGTAATTGCGAACCGATTCAAGCACACCGAGATCCGCGAAGCGGCCGGTTGGCGGCGGCCCGTCGGCCTTCAGCATTGCAGTCAGCTGAGCATGCGCCAGGCGGACCTCATCTTCCGTCGCTCCGATAACGTGATGTTCGACTACCGAAGCCGAGGTCTGGCCGAGAGCGCAGGCGTCGACCTCGTGCCCATAGTCCGCAACGACTCCGTCTCGGACACTGAGGTCGACCTCGACCCGTGACCCGCACACGCGCGAGACCTTCCGCGCCGTGGCGTCCGGGTGCTCTAACCGCTTGTCCGCATGCAGCTGCGAAGCGATTTCGAGCACTTTCTGGGTGTAGACCGCCGTTTCTTCCGACACGTCACATTTCCGTTTTTGAGGCAAGTCCGGCTTGGAGCAAGCCCGATTGTGTCTATATAAGGTGATCCAAAACCAATGTCAGCGCCGTAAAGGTGGCGCCACTTCAATTCGGAGCCCACCATGGACGTTCGCGCCAAATCAAATGTACCCGCAAAGGCGGTTATGGCCGCGCCTGCCTCCCGCCCGACACGCGAAGAAGCTCTCAAGGCGGTCAAGACCCTCATCGCCTGGGGCGGCGACGACCCCAATCGTGAAGGCATGATCGAAACTCCGGACCGTGTGCTTGAGGCCTATGGCGAACTCTTTGACGGCTACGAACGCGACGCCAAGGAAATTCTCTCCAAGACCTTCCGCGAGGTCGGCGGCTACGACGATGTCGTCATGGTCAAGGACATCCCCTTCTACTCGCACTGCGAACACCACATGGTGCCGTTCTTCGGCAAGGCGCATATTGCCTATCTGCCGCACGACGGGGTCGTCGGGCTTTCCAAGCTCGCGCGCATCGTCAATGCCTACGCCCATCGTTTCCAGACGCAGGAGAACCTGACCGCCCAGATCATCGACGCGGTCAACGATCATCTGAACCCGCGCGGGGCCGCCGTGATGCTCGAAGCCGAGCATATGTGCATGACCATGCGCGGCGTGCGGGCGCCGGGTGCCCTGACAATCACGCACCGTTTCACCGGCGTCTTCGCCGAAGACACGCGTGAGCAGGACCGTTTCTTCTCGATGATCCAGCGCGGCTGACCCCTTCGCCTCGACAGCGGCAGGGTTTGCGTCTAATCCAGCGCCAGATCGACGGCGCAGGTGATGCGATGAACTTTGCCGACCCAGCAACCCTCAACAAGACCGAACTCGAAGCGGGCGCAACCTTTGCGCCCCGTTTCGATGGGAATGGTCTTGTCACCGCAATCGCCACGGATATCCGCGACAACAACGTTCTCATGGTCGCGCACATGAACGCCGAAGCCCTGCGGCGCACACTTGAAACCGGAACGGTTCACTACTGGTCGCGCTCTCGGAACAGCCTCTGGAAAAAGGGCGAAACCTCTGGCGAAACCCAGCGTCTGGTCGAAATGCGAACCGATTGCGATCAGGACGTCATTCTGATGAAGGTCGAGCAACTCGGCCGGGGCGCGGCCTGCCACACTGGCCGCAAAAGCTGCTTCTACCGGCGGGTCGAGACAAGCGACGGCACGGTCCGCCTCGTCCTTGACGAGTCGCAACCGCTTTTCGACCCCGCGGAGGTCTATCCCTGACCCTGAGCCATCCGGTCGAATGGCTTCTTCGGCAGCAGATCGGCAAGAAGCGCGCCCGCGACGAAGCCGCCGAGATGCGCCTGCCAGGCGATCTGCATATCCTCGCCTGAGCCGAACCATGCAAGCGCCGGCACGACGAGGTTAAGCCCGAACCAGATCAGCGTGAAGGCCCGCGCACGCGGCTCCGTTATCAGAGCCGAGAGCTTTCCGATGCGCCGGCCAAGCGGAATGAGATTGCCGGTCACGGGATCCTTGGCAACGATCATCGGCTGGAACATGAACCGAATGGCAAGCCCCGTCAGCCCGGCGACGCCGCCGGATGCCCCGATCAGAACCTGCAAACCGCCGCTCGCTAGCGCTGCAAACGTCAATGCTCCCGCCGCCGCGCCAACGAGAAACGCGGCAACGAAGCCCGAGGTTCCGAACCGCCGCGCCACCGGCGTGCCAAAAATGACCATCCAGGCCGTGTTGAGCAGAACATGTGCCCACGACCCGTGCAGAAACGCATGCGTGAAAAGACTCCACAAAATCGCGATCTGCCCGCCGGGAATGTCCTTGTACCAGAACCGGACCGGCCAGAACCCGAACCAGAGCGCCAGTTGCAGCTTACCGTCCTCATCGAGCGCGAATTCGTAGGCGGCAAAAATCGCGATCAAAAGCCCCGCGGTCCAAACGACGATCGGCGGAACGTTGAAGATCGGCTGGTGCTGCTGCGGTTCGGGGGTTTGGCTCACGTTTCAACTCCGCTCGGGGTACCCTGGCCCGCCAATGGGGCGGGAAACAGGCGGCGATTTGTCCCTATCCCCCATCTTTTCCACATAGCCCCGCCGCGTTAACCTTAACAATTGATTAAGGGCGATTTTTTCGCCCGGATTTGCAAGAGTTCCCGGCGGCGGGAGACGACCGTCGGGGCCAGTATTAGTTAAAGTTCGGGGCGAGTATCATGCAACGCGAGAGTTCGCGCATCCTGTTTGACTATTGGAACGAGTTGCGCGGTGAACGTCCTGCCCCCGAACGCCGGGAGATCGAGCCAACGCGGATCCGCATGGCCCTCTCCAACACGTTCATCCTCGAATGGGCCGAACGCAGCGATTTCCAGTTCCGCCTCGCCGGCTCGCACCTTTGCTCCGCCTATTGCCGTGAACTCAAGAACCGTTCCTTCATCAGCCTATGGCAGGAAAAGGACCGTGACGCGATTACGACGCTCATCCGCGCCGTCACCGATGACAGCGCCGTGGCCCTCGTGACCTTTGAGGCGATTTCGACTTCCGGCAACCGCCTCGCCTTCGAGACGATTCTCCTGCCGCTCAGCCACAACGGCTCCACCCAGACCCGCCTGCTCGGCGCCATGTCCGCCTTCGACGAGCCCTATTGGTTCGGCGCCCAGCCCATGGTCGAGCAGAAGATTACCGGCCTCCGGCTCATCTGGCCCGACGACCTGCAGCGCGAAGAATTCGCCCACCGCCCATATGAACCGGTGTTCGGCCTGGTCAATTCTGGATTTGTCGGTGGAATTGCCGGCGTGCCCGCCAAGGTACACGGCAACAACGCGCGCCGCTATCAGCACCTCGCGGTTATCGACGGCGGGCGCAACTAGCCCGCTTTTCAGCTTCCGGCGAATTGTGCCGTTCGGCTTTGCTCCGACTTAAGAAAACCAATTCACAAAGTCGCGCGGGAACGACTTCGCGCAATCTCTGATTAACCAACCTCGGCTAGTCTCGAAGTGGCTGGAACGGGGTTGGTCTGTTGATGCTCAAGGAAGCTGCGATCGCAAAGTTGCGCGCTGAGGAGAACGCCAAGGTCGTCTCCCGCCGCGCGTCGACGCGACCGCGTTTCCAGCGCGTCAAGGTCTCCATCCTTGGCCGTTATATGCTTGAAAACAAGAGCGAATATCCCTGCCAGATCATTTCCATGTCGCCCGGCGACGCCGACGTGATCGCGCCGGTTCCGGGGCAGATCGGCGAACGGGTGATCGGTTACGTCGATCATATCGGGCGAATCGAGGGTTCGATCACCAACATCATCGACGGTGGATTCGAAATGGATATCGCCGCCTCGCCGCGCAAGCGGGACAAGATGGCCAATCAGCTGACCTGGCTGGCCAACAAGGACGAACTCAACCTTCCCGAAGACCGCCGCCACGAACGCGTCGTGCCCGACGAGCGCCATGCCAAGCTCGTTCTTCAGGACGGGCGCAAATATACCTGCAAGATCATCGATTTCTCGCTATCCGGTGTGGCCATCGAGATGCATGTTCGCCCGGCCATCGGCACGCCCTGCACCATCGGACGCATGCGTGCCCGGGTCGTCCGCCACTTCCACAACGGCGTCGCGCTCGAATTCACCACCATGCAGCAGATGGTTTCGGTGGTGCAGCAAAACCTCAGGATCAACTGAGGTTCTGCCCGCGCCCCTTACGAGGCGCGCGAGACTTCCCCAAATTCAGGCTGGATTGATGGGTGTCCGACGCCTGGATCTACCTTTCGGGCAGATGCCGGAACCCGGCGCGCATGCTTAACAAACCACTGCTTTCACACACATAATTTGAGTCGCCTTTGACTCAAAACTGCCCGGCGTTTTTCTAAAACCCGCAAAGCCCGCCTCCTATCGTGTTCGCCATCAGGGAGAACACGAAAATGTCCGCATTCAACACATTCCGGAGGGCTTTCGGCTTTGTCGTTCTGGCGCTCGTGGGCCACACGGCCCACGCCCACGCCGCCGGCATCGACTTCACGAACCCGGCCTTCATCGCCCCCGCGGGCGAAACCTCGATCCCGGTCGGCCACGCCGAATTCTGCGCCGCCCATCGTTCCGAATGTCAGATGAATTCATCGGTGACCTCAGCCGTCGCGCTCGACCAGTCACGCTGGCAGCAGCTGCTCGAAGTCAATGCCGAGTGGAACAGCAAGATCATTCCGGTGACCGACGAACAGCTTTATCACGTCGCCGAATTCTGGACCTATCCGCACGGCTACGGCGACTGCGAGGATTTTGCCCTGGCCAAGCGCCGTGAACTCATCGATCTCGGCTGGCCCGCCTCTACGCTTCTGATGACCGTGGTGCGTCAGGCGAATGGCGAAGGTCACGCCGTGCTGATGGTCAGGACCGACCGCGGTGACCTGATCCTCGACAACCAAGATGGCCTGGTCAAAGTGTGGAACCAGACCCGCTACCAGTTCATCAAACGCCAGTCACAGAACAATGCCGGCCAATGGGTTGCCCTGGTCGACACCCGCCCCATGAACCTGATTGCCAGCCTCTGAGCGAACAATCCGCGCACCGTTCCCCCTGATAAAAGGTGCACGGAACTGGGCCGGTGCCATGCGCACCGGCCTTTCTTTTCAGCCCGTGACGGCGAGATAGAGCCCGACGAAAAGCAGGCCCGTGATGAAGGCCCAGCCGAAGGCAATCAGTGCCGCGAGCAGGAGCAGCGTCACCGAAAACGTGTTGTTGTCGTCAGCGGGCGCCAGCCCCATGCGGATCATGATGTAGGGCCCGCACACGAAGCTCATGAACAGATGCCCAAACATGCCCAAAATCGTTTCGCCATCGAAACGAAGGTTTGCCCGTTGCCCCGAAACCAGTTGGTAGAAACTCGTTCCCGCCCCTGCGACCGATATGCCGACCGCCATGAGGAACAATGCCAGAAAGAACTCAAACGCCATAACTGCCCCGCATCCCGGTTGAAACCGGGAATTTTAATAGTTTGTTAAACATATCGGGTGCCCTATCGGCTGTCATCCCAACCTTGTCGGATTGGTTAATGTCGGCGCCTGCAACCCCCGATCCCGGCCGGGCCTACGCCCCCGCTCATTCTCACGGCGCGGGGCACCTCAATATTTCGCTGTTCAATCTCGCGGCGATTGGCCTTCTGATTGCAATGGCCGGCATCACCCTGGCCTACGTTATCGAAGCCACGATCAAACCACCCGCCCCTCACCCGACGTCGGCGTTCGAGGCTCCGTTCCGGGCCACTACGGTCGGCGGGGTGGAGTTGATCATTCCAAAGTTGTGGTTCCGGGACTCACTGCGCACCGAAGGCAGTTTTACCGACCAGACAAGCCTGACGATCTGGGTCAAGTTCAACCAGGTCGCCCCGGCGCGCCCGGTTGACGCGACGTTCATGCCACTCAGTTCGGCACAGCCCAGCGCCTATCTGCTCGACCGGGTCTATCTCAGGCAGTTCCAGGCCGCCCAGGTACAGGGACCCTCAGGACTCGTCGGAAAGCCGCTCGTTCAGGAAGATGGATTTCAGCACGAAACCGTCTGGTACGATCCGCTCTCGCCACGCCCGTTCGTTGCCAAATGTATGGACGCGATCAGCGACAACGTGCCCGCGCGCTGCATGCGCACGATTCAAGGCAAGGAATCGCTTGCCGTCACCTTCGAATTCGATTTCGCAGATCTCGCCAACTGGCGCGCGTTCGACAGCGTGATGACACCTTATCTCACCGCGATCGGTGCGCTTTAGTTGATCTCCTCGAGATCAAAATCGAGGATCGCCATCTGGAAGTTGAACGAGCGCTCCTCGTCTTCTTCGTCGAGATAGATGACCCCGATAAACTCCTCGCCGATATAAACCTCGGCCGAATCGGTCTTTCGCGGGCGCGCCTTGACCTCGAGACCGGCATTTCCGAATTTCGCCCGCAAGAAGGCCTGCAATTTCCTGATTTCTTCGGGCGTCATGATCGTCTCCGGGTTTGCTGGGCCGCAACATAGCGCGATTCATCCGCTGCTCAAGGCTGCGGAACGCGCCTTTTGGCGATTTGAGGAATTCCCGCTCAGGAACTGAGCATCTGGTCCATCTTGCAGGCCGGCCGGTCGCTGCCCGCCTCGCCGATGACCTTGGCCGGAACGCCCGCGACCGTCGTGTGGGCCGGCACTTCCTTGAGAACCACCGATCCCGCGGCGATGCGCGCACCCTCGCCGATGCGGATGTTGCCCAGCACCTTGGCGCCGGCGCCTATCAGGACGCCCGAGCACACCTTGGGGTGCCGGTCGCCGTGCTCCTTGCCCGTGCCACCGAGCGTGACGCCCTGCAGAATCGAAACCTGGTCGCCGATCCATGCTGTCTGCCCGATCACGACACCGGTACCATGATCGATCATGATGCCACGGCCAATGTGAACCGCTGGGTTGATGTCGGCTTGGAAAACCTGTGAAGACCGGCTCTGCAAATAATAGGCGAAATCCTTGCGCCCGGCCTTCAGCAAGGCGTGGGCGAAGCGGTGCGTCTGTAGGGCCTGAAAGCCCTTGTAGTAAAGAATGGGGTCGATGTAGCGGTCACAGGCCGGATCGCGTTCGCGGGTAGCGACAATGTCAGCCCGCGCCATTTCGCCAATCTCAGGTTCGAGATCCAGCGCCTCGAGAAACGTCTGGCGGATCAGGTCCGCCGAGAGGTCTTCGTGGCCGAGCCGCTGCGCCAGCCGGAACGCCAACGCATCTTCGAACCGGTCATGGTTGAGAATCGTTGCGTAGACAAAACCCGAAAGGGATGGTTCAGATCGCACGATTTCGTGCGCGTTTTCGGTGATCTCGAACCAGACCGGATCAACCGGCTTGATCGTGCGCTTTCTGTCTGCCGTGGCCATTTCGGGCCTCCTTGCGACGCGAATTCTGTCTGGCCCCATTATCTGGGCAGATGGTCGAGGAATTCAAGCACACCTGACTTAAACTTTTTGTCACCGGTCGCCCGCATGTGGTCCCGGCGCGGAATCAATAGCGCCTCGCCACGCGGCAAACACTCGGCGAGCGGTTCGGGACGGCCCGCGATATCGTCATACTCGCCGACCACAACCAGCACCGGAATCTCGATCTTCGCAATGTCGCCCGGTTGCAGCGAAATATGCGGCGCGCGCATGCGGGCGGCAAGCGCACCAAGATCGCTCTCGGTCGAATCGGCGAAGCGCCGGAACATCCGCGCTTTCTCGTGATCGACATCAAGAAAACTTGGCGCCAGCAGGCCCTCGACGATTTCTTCCCGGTCTTCGAGCGGACCGAACACCGCGGCGCCAAGTCCGCCCAAAATCAGGGCGGAAACGCGGTCGGGATGATCGAGCGCCAGGAAAAGCCCGATCCGCGCGCCCATCGAATAGCCCAAGACCGGCAAGGGACCGATGCCCAGATGATCAATGAGATTGCTTGCGTCCTGAGCCATGATCCGCGACGTGTAGAAGGCCGGATCATGGAGTTTTTCGGACCGGCCGTGACCGCGATTGTCGATCAGGACCGGCGCGAAGCCCGCGCCCGTGAGCGTTTCCACCCAGCCGGTGTCGACCCAGTTGACCTGGCCATTCGAGGCGAACCCGTGAATGAGCAGAATTGGCCGTCCGTCGCCAAAACGCTCATAGGCAATTTCGACGCCGCTTGAATCGAATCTCGGCAATTGGGTCCCCCGGGGCCCGTTCAAATGTGGACATTCCTAGTGGGGTTGGCTATGCCGATCAAGCGCGAACCGGCCGGGTTGTGAGCCCTTCGGACCCATCGGCGAGCGCTTCGAGCGGGGTCGCAACCGGGCCGCGCATCCAACCGAAACGGGATCGACCGAACCATGGCGCACACCTCTGTTCCGCACTTTCACAACACAGCCGGCGTTCCGAAGATTGAAATCGGCGCCCACGAATTCCAGTGCATCGGCGCGCTGCCGCCGTTCGACCATCCGCACGTCTATCTTGACATGGGCGACGAAGACGAAATCGTCTGCCCCTACTGCTCGACCCATTACGTCTTCAGCGCCAAACTGACACCCGGCACGGCGGACCCGATCAGCGCGGTCTATTCGCTCAAGGATTGAGATTTTCCATGCGGACCGAGAGCCGCACCATCTACATCATCGGCGCCGGCATCGCCGGACTGACCCTTGCACTTGCCCTCGCAAAATTCGGCGCCACGGTCGTGGTGCTCGAACGCGCGCCGGGTATCCACGAGGAAGGCGCCGGGCTGCAGATCAGCGCCAATGCGCGCAAGATTCTCGATCATCTTGGCCTGTCTGACGCGCTCAATACGTTCGCCTTCGAGCCCGCGGCCCTCGACATTGTGCCGTTCGAGGCGAAGAAGCCGCTCGTCTCGCTGATGCTCGGCGAAACGATCCGCGAGCGATTTGGCGCCCCTTACACCGTCATGCATCGCGCCGACCTCGCCGGCGCGCTCTACAAGGCCTGCCGCCGCTTCGCCAATATCGACATTCAGTTCGGAGTTGAGCAGGTCGATGTCGAGTTGCACACCCGGGGTGCGTCGATTCTGTTTCAGGACGCCGCGAAACAGAACATCAACGCCCGGCCCTTCGCGGTGATTGGCGCCGACGGTGTTCATTCGCAGATCCGGCGCGAGGTGATGGATGGGCCCGATGCCCGATATTCCGGCATGGTCGCCTGGCGCACCATGGTCGACATCGATCCGCTGAGTGACCTGTTCAGTACCACGAATTCGACCCTGCTCTGGGGACCGGGATTCCACGCCGTCCTTTACCCGATCTTCGCGCATGGCAAATTCAACGTCGCGCTGTTCACCAAGATCAAGAAAACCCAGATCGATCGCGGCACTGTTCTACAGAATCCGAGCCTTCCACGCGGGCTGATGCGCAGTCCGCATTTCAAAGCGATTCTTGAAAACGCGGCGATGGGCTGGACCTATTGGCCGCTCTACGGCGTTTCGACCAACGTCTGGCACCGGGGACCCGTTGGGCTGATCGGTGACGCCGCCCACGGAATGGTCCCGTTCCAGGCCCAGGGCGCCGTGATGGGAATAGAAGATGCCGCCGTTCTCGCGTCTCTTCTGATGTCGAAGCCAACCGCGCTCGAAGCGCTGACCGAATATGCCGCGCTTCGCCGCCCGCGCGTTCGAAAGGTGCAGCAGATATCCGCCTGGAACGGCGAAATCTACCACATGTCCTGGCCCCTCACGATGGGCCGTGACCTTGTCGTCTGGTTCCAGGGTCCAAAGGCCCATCTGAAACGCCTCGCCTGGATTTACGGCTACGACGCACTACATGCTCCCGGGCGGGCTGAGGCAAATCCGGCCTGAGTCCACAGCGGGGCAAAGCGCCGCTTGTCACTTCAGTCCAGTCATGCCAAGGCTTGGCCCGCTCCAATTCATCTTCAAGCGTTTCACCCGCCTCATGCCAGTTGCCCGTAATTCCAACCTGACCCTGGCGTTCATTCTCGTCACAATCTTGCTGGATATGCTCGGGCTCGGAATCATCCTGCCTGTCCTGCCGGAACTCATCACCGAACTGATGGGCGACACGGTCACCAACGCGGCAAAGATGGGCGGCTACCTCGTCTTCGTTTACGCGCTCCTGCAGTTCATTGGTTCGCCGATTCTTGGCAATCTCTCTGACAGGTTCGGCCGGCGGCCGGTGCTGCTTCTCTCGCTTGTGGGTCTCACCGCCGACTACTTGATCATGGGCTTCGCCCCAACCGTCGGCTGGCTCTTCCTCGGGCGCATTCTCGCCGGCATTTCCGGCGCCGCGGTCGCCACGGCCACCGCCTACATCGCCGACATCACCCCGCCCGAAAAGCGCGCCCAGCGGTTCGGCCTGATTGGCGCGGCCTTTGGCCTCGGCTTCATCATCGGCCCAATTCTGGGTGGCGAACTCGGCGATCTGTCGCCCAGAGCGCCCTTCTTCGCCGCCGCGGCGCTCGCCTTTTCGAACTTCCTGTTCGGGCTTTTCATTCTTCCTGAAAGCCTCAACAAGCGAAAGCGCCGGCGCTTCGACATGAAGCGTGCCAACCCGTTCGGCGCCTTCATGGCCATGCGCAACTATCCGGTGGTCCTCTGGCTGCTGGCGAGCCTGTTCCTGTTCTCGCTGGCAAGCCAGTCCTACCCGTCAGTCTGGAACTTCTTCACCATTGAAAAGTTCGAATGGACCGCTTCGCAGATCGGTCGCTCGCTCGCCTTGTTCGGCCTCCTGTTCGCCATCTCACAGGCCGTGCTCATTGGGCCCGCCGTCAAATATCTCGGCGAATCCGTCACCGTCATGATCGGCATGATCGCGGCCAGCATCGCCTTTTTCGGCACGTCGCTGATCCAGACCCCGGTCGGCCTTTATGGCTATCTCATCGTCGGCGCCTTTTCCGGCCTTGCCGCCCCCGCCATCAACGGGCTTTTGTCGCAGCAGATCCCCGACAATGCTCAGGGCGAGCTTCAGGGCGCCGTCACCGCCGCCAACTCGCTTACGGCCATAGTGGGTCCCCTTGCAGCCACCCAATTGTTTGGCTTCTTCACGACATCGCCCCGCGCGCCCGCCTATTTCCCGGGCGCGCCGTTCTTCGCCGCCGGCATTCTCGTCATCGGCGCGTTTCTCTTGTTTCTCTTCACTGTCCTCCGCTTCCATCTCAGGAGCCCGCATGGCGAGGATGGCCACCGTGAAATCGAACTCGCCAAGCCGGGAGAAATTGCCGCGCCGCCGCATCCGCCCGAAAACGGCGATATCGAGGAGGAATAGGCTTGGACCCGACGATCCGTCCGGCCGAACGCCAGCGCGACGCCAAGGCGATCTGGGCCATTCTCGAGCCGGTCATTCGCGCAGGCGAAACCTATCCGCTGCCGCGCGACATGAGCGAAAAGGCGGCCATGGCCTATTGGCTTTCGTCCCTGCACAAAACATTCGTCGCCGAAGACCTGGCGACGGGCGAGGTAGTCGGCACCTACTATATCCGGCCCAACAATTCGGGCGGTGGCGACCACATCGCCAACTGCGGCTACATGGTCGCAAGGAACATGGAGGGCCACGGTATCGCCCGTACCATGGCCGAAACCTCGATCGGCCAGATCCGCGAACTGGGCTTTCGCGGCATTCAGTTCAATTTCGTGGTCGCCAGCAACGAGCGTGCGGTCGGCCTCTGGGCATCACTTGGCTTTGAAACACTCGCAC
Organism: Hyphomicrobiaceae bacterium; assembly: GCA_020638095.1. Classification (GTDB taxonomy): domain Bacteria; phylum Pseudomonadota; class Alphaproteobacteria; order Rhizobiales; family Devosiaceae; genus JACKJF01. The sequence goes on from JACKJF010000004.1 coordinate 617,061, forward strand.
GCCTGCCGGGCGTCTTTAGCCATCCCCGCCTCGGCTATGTCGACGCCCTCGTGATGTTTCGCGACCTCACCCGCTCCTGAAATCAGCTTTCGTGGATGGTCGCCGGCCAATGGTGATGCAGATCACCACCGCGCCCGTCGATCTCGAATCCATGCGCCCCGAAGAAGTCGCGCTGCCCTTGGATGAGATTGGCGGTGCCACGTCCCTGCCGGTAGGTGTCGAAATAGCTCAGCGACGCGGAAAGGCAGGTCATCGGCACCCCGCCCAGCGCGCCCTCGGCCACAACCCGGCGTAGCGCCGCTTGGCCCTTCTTCATGATCTCGACGAAATCCGGCGCCATCAAAAGGTTGATTGCTTCGCCCTTGTCGTAGGCGGCCGCCATCTGGTCGAGAAACCGGGAACGGATGATGCATCCAGCCCGCCAGATTTTGGCGATTGTCCCCAGCGGCAGGTTCCAGCTGTTTTCTTCGGAAGCCTTGGAAAGCACGGCAAAGCCCTGCGCATAGGAAACGATTTTCCCCGCGAGCAATGCCTGCTCCAGGTCCTCAAGGCTGACGCCGGTGCCGGACTTCGCCGTTCTAGTCAGGGAACCATAGACCTTTTCGGCGGCCTGCCGCTCCGCCTTGATCGACGAAAGCGATCGTGCCGCGACCGCGCCCTCGATTGCCGTCGCCGCGACCCCCAGTTCCTCTGCCGCAATCGCCGACCAGCGGCCAGTGCCCTTTTGCCCGGCGCGATCCACGATCAGGTCGACAAGCGGCTTGCCGGTTTCATCATCAATCGCCTCAAGCACATGCCCAGTTATTTCGATCAGATAGGAATTGAGTGGCCCGCCATTCCAGCTCTTGAACACCTCGGCGCAGGCCTTAGGGCTCATGCCCATGCCATCGCGCATGACGCCATAGACTTCGGCGATCATCTGCATGTCGGCATATTCGATGCCATTATGGATGGTCTTGACGAAATGGCCGGCTCCACCCTCGCCGAGATAGGCACAGCAGCTTTCACCCTTGAACTTGGCAGCGATGGCGGTGAGCACGCCTTCGGCATTGTGCCATTGCGCCTTGGATCCTCCGACCATGATCGATGGGCCGTGTCGTGCGCCCTCTTCGCCACCCGAAACGCCGATCCCGAGAAATCCGATTCCCTTCGGCGTCAGTTCGCCGAAGCGGCGGATCGTGTCCTGATAATTCGCATTGCCCGCATCGATGACCGAGTCGCCCTGTTCCAGAAAAGGCAGCAGCGATTCGATGGTCATATCGACCGGCGCACCCGCCTTGACCATGATGATGATCGAGCGTGGCGCGCGGATGGACTGAACGAAGGCCCGAAGGTCGGCATTGGGCACGATGCGGTCACGCAGGTCTCCCGCCCCCGCCACAAACTCGTCGATCTTGGAGGCCGTGCGGTTGTGAACAGCGACGCGGTAGCCCTTCTCCGCAATGTTGAGCGACAGGTTTGCCCCCATCACCCCGAGACCAATCAGCCCGATATCCGCCCTGTCCATGTTAAGCTCCCACGCAAAAATGGTTTGCCACTCGCAATGACTTTCGGGCGCTGTCATGCGCCCATTGCGTCAAAGGGGTCAAATCTGTTTCATTTCGCTGCGCCGGACGGCGCCGCGCTTCTATAGCACGTCTTTCGGTCTGCGCCATTCTGTCGCAGCAATTGTGACTTTGGAGTGTTCACGTGTCCCTCGAACTCTTTTCCCTCACCGGAAAACGCGCCCTGATCACAGGTTCCAGCCGTGGCATCGGATTGGCACTGGCCAGGGGACTTGGCGAAGCAGGCGCCTCGATCGTGCTCAATGCCCGCAACGACGCCCCGCTTGCCGCCGCCGAAGAACATCTGCGCGATCAGGGAATTGTCGCGACCCGCCACGCCTGCGATGTGACCGATCCCGATGCCGTCGACCTGATGGTCGATCTGATCGAAACCCATGAGGGGCCGATCGATATTCTCGTTAACAATGCCGGCATGCAGCACCGCGCCCCGCTCGAGGACTTTCCAAGGGCTACATTCAACGAGCTCATGCGGCTCAACGTCAATGCCGCGTTCTATGCCGGCCAGGCCGTGGCCCGCCACATGATTGGGCGCCGCGCAGGAAAAATCATCAACATCTGTTCGCTCATGACCTTTCTCGCCCGCAAGTCGATCACGCCCTACACCGCCTCCAAAGGCGCCATGGCGGCGATGACGCGGGGCATGGCCACCGATTGGGCGCCTTCCGGCCTCAACGTCAACGGCATCGCGCCCGGCTATTTCAAGACGGAGCTGAACGAAGCGCTTTGGTCTGATCCGAAGTTCAGCGCCTGGCTGGAAGAGCGCACCCCGATGCGCCGCTGGGGCGAACTCGACGAACTGATTGGCGCGGCAATCTATCTGGCGTCCGACGCCTCCCGCTTCGTCAATGGTCAGGTCATTACCGTAGACGGCGGAATCAGCGCCAGTGTCTGATCCGAAGGATTCCCGTTACATCATCGTCATGGGCGTCAGCGGCTGCGGCAAAACCACGGTCGGAGCTGAACTGGCTCGTGCGCTCGGGGTGCCGTTTCTTGACGGCGACGACTATCACCCGCCTGAAAACAAACGCAAAATGGCCGCGTCCATTCCCCTGACCGATGATGAACGCTGGCCGTGGCTCGCGGCGTTGGCGGCGGCGATGCACGAGTCGAGCAACGAGACCGGCGCCTGCGTTTCGGCCTGCTCGGCCCTCAAACGGTCCTATCGCGACTTCCTGCGGCAGCATCTCGACGGTCAGGTCACCTTCGTCTTCCTCGCCGGCGACAAGCAGACCATTCTCGACCGCATGGCCCACCGCCACCACGAATACATGCCCGCAAGCCTCCTCGACAGCCAGTACCAAACGCTCGAACCGCCCGCCGCCGATGAACCGAGCGTGACTCAATTCATCAAGGACCCGGTCGAAACCATTGTGCAGAATGTGGTTTCATCGCTAACCCAATCAACCTAGCCCGCCGTCGCTGGGGCCGACATTGCGTGTTGCTAGTTGAGCACATGCCTCCGCCGCTGTTTGTTGACCGTACGCAGATGAGCCTCACGGGCTTTGCGCTGTTTGCGATTGAGCCGAGGCGCGTCGGGGTGGTCAGCAAAAGCATTAGGCACGTTGGGCGTCGGCCTTGAGGGTTGCATCTGCATGGCGCCAAATTGTGCTGCCGGTTGAATGCTGCCTTGCGGCGCTGGCATACGCGTGCCTGTGCCTTCCCATTCGTTGGCCTGATAGATTTCCGGCACGCTCACTTTGGAGCGTTGCAGGATGTAATCCTCCGGCTTGGGCAGGTCTTCCGAAAACGTCCAGGGAAAGAGGAACGTCTGTTTGCGCACAGAGCCATCATCGAGCTTGATGTCGGCAATCATATAGCCGTCCATGGTAATGCCCCAGCCATACATCTGCGACATCTGCAAAACCGAGAGGTCGCGCCCATCAGGCAGGATAACCCGCGTGCCGAGGCGGATTTGACCGGTCTTTGTTTCCGTCCATGACCCATCAGGCCGTTTGAAACTGGCCGTCGCATGGATCATCTGTTCGCCGGGATGAAAGGTCGGCAATCCCGTTGCCGCCCGCACATGTGTGCCATCCTCGCGCACCACCGTGCCATCAGTTCTCAGAATATCGATGATGGGCACATATTGGTTGGCGAACTTGCCGTCGCCACAGAGATAGACGTGCCCCGGCGTTACGCCTGTGCCCCAGAAATCAAGAATATGCGTCGCTTCATTCTCGAACGTCCGCTTGACCCTGCCCGGCACCGGCTTGCCGTTCTTGTCATGCGACAGAACCACATCGCCCGGCTTGATCTCCTCGATCGGCTTCTTCGACCCATCCCACATCGAGATGTCCGTGCCCGCAATGAAACAGTGGGGTTTTTGTATTCCCAAAGAGCCCTGAAGTTCTGAGAGCTCGCTGTCAGTCAGTAGAATATTGCCAAAACCCGTTACACCCCCGGCTTTTTCCGTGCCGAGCAATTTGTCTTCAAATTCTGACCGTGGGATATCAATCCCAAGCGTGGTTAAAAAGGTATTTGCAAATGAGTTTGAGTTCTGGGTCGAGTATATATATTCCAGCCCCTTGGAATTTACTGTTCGACTTAGCTCCAAATACACATCAGTGTAATAACTCATCTCCTCAAAAGTGCCTTGGTCTAAGGTTCGCACCACTTTCGCGTGTGGATATAGAAAGCCACCCATATCAATGTAACCACGAATTTGGTCACCGACGACGCCGGGTGTGCCTATCGGTATTCTATATGGTTGCCCATTCTCATCAAATGCTGTTGAGAGGCCGTTCATTTCGTAGGCTACCTGACCGCTGTTGGCATTCACAATCGCGAACGTGATATGCCCTCCAACCCCAACTCCACCTATCTGAAGTGGAAATACGCCGACATTGAAATTGTACTGATCGGACATTTCTTACCTTCCCAATTATTGTTCAAAACACATTTGCCCACTCAAGGGTGGAATCGAATTAACCCGCCAATCTACGCAGCCGGTAAGTATCTGTTGCGATAGTCTTGTGTTTATGTCGACGAGGTTTTTTTCGATCACGGGCTCCCCTCTAGAATAGGTGAATATGCGGTCAAAAACAAAACTATGGCGGCAGACTTCAAATTCGGAGAGGAACGATTGGAGTTTTGCGCGGTCTCGCAGAACGTCATTGTCTGCGTTATCCGAAAAGAAACCTTCGACTTCCGTTGCGGTGCACGCAGTTTTCAATTCGCTACTTAGGGGTGGTTGTGAACTTAGTCCGCAAGAGCTGATGGTCGACAATGCGCCAATGAGCAGGAATATTTTTACCGGCTTAAAATGCATATCCAACATAGAAAATTTCCAGACTAACTAAGGTGGTCATTGGGGGTTGCTAGTTAATTCTAAGCTGCAGACCATCATGCCGATGGCAAACAGCATCACGACAGCAGTCGGTAGTCAATTTGTAACAATCCGTGAAGCCGCGTCGAAAATCAAAATTTTTGCAACACTCCCCTGCCCTCTTTAGTTTCAGGCACTTGGCCGCGTCATAAGTCCGCGCCAACCCTGACCTTCCGCCAACCGGCTTCCTGCAATTCGGCCATAGGCCTCATGGTCTCCTTCGCCTTCGCCCGATCCGCCGGGATGGACGATTGACCATTGGCCAACCAACTCGAAGTGGTGCGGGCGGCGGGGGTCGAACCCGCACGGACGTTGCCATCCTCAGGATTTTAAGTCCTGTGTGTCTACCAGTTCCACCACGCCCGCGTTGGCGACCGGCATTGACTACAGCTTGACCCCCGAAGGTCAAGCCGCCAGATGCATCGGATGGCCGCAGCCTCGGCTCGGGCCGGTTGGTCAGGCCAGATGCTCACGATAGAATCGTGCGATCCGAACCCGCGCATCGGCCGCCGCAGCGGCATTGTAGTCCGTTCCGCCAATCATCGCGCCCGCGAAGCGCATGATCATCGGGACCTCGCTTGGGTCGTGATCATTGAGGAACGAGTGCCCGGCCTCCGGATATTCCTTCACATCATGCGGCACCCCGAGGCTGGCGAGCAGCCCGTCGAGCTTTTCCGCCGCACCTTTCAGGCTCTTGTCCTTGGCCCCATAGCTCGCAACGATCGGACAGGCGTCGGCCAGAAGCGTCTCCGCATCGTCGGGCAGGTTGCCGTAATTGATGCTGGCCGCGCTGAACCCGCGCATCCTGGGCGAAAGCAGCACCGCGAACCCGCCACCCATGCAGAAGCCGATCACGCCGACCTTGCCGTTGCCCTCGGCATTTTGCTCGAGCCAGCTTCGCGCCGCTTCGACCTCATCGAACGCCCGACCCGCCCGCCGCATAACCGACCGGATGAGCGAGATCATGCAGCGCATTTTCCCGCCCCAGGAATAGAGATCCGGTGCGAGCGCCAGAAAGCCTTCGCTGGCAAGCCAGTCGGCCTGGTTGCGCAGGTCCTTGGTCATACCCATCGCGTCATGAAGAATCACGACGCCGGGCCACGGCCCGTTGCCTTCGGGCTTTGCCAGATAACAGGGGAGCGGACCGTGGCCAGACGTCAGTTCGATGTTCGGCATGTTGGCCTCCTCTTGCTGCCTGCCCAGATCAACGGACCTCTGTGACACCTTGGTGACGCCTAGTCCGTGCCGCCGTGAATGGGCGGCACATAGGCCACGTCCATGTCCCAGGGGAAATAGATCCAAGTATCCTGGCTGACCTCGGTGATGAACGTATCGACCATTTCGCGCCCCTTGGGCTTTGCGTAAACGGTGGCGAAGTGGGCGTGCGGCAGGAGGTCCTTGACCGCACGTGCGGTTGCCCCGGTATCGACGAGATCGTCGATGATCAGCACCTTGCCGCTGCCCTGGTTCTTGGCGATCTGCTCGGTGATCGGCTTCAGGACCTCGATCGAACCCTGCATCTGGTGATCGTAGGATTTCACCGAAATCGTCTCGATGATGCGGATATTGAGTTCCCGCGCGACAATGGCCGCAGGCACCAGACCCCCGCGCGTGATCGCAACCATCGCCGTGAACGGCCCCTCGCCGCTCAGCCGCCAGGCCAGGGCCCGGCTGTCGCGATGGAACTGATCCCAGGTCACCGGGAAGGATTTGTTCTGGCTGCTCATGGTTTGCCTTTCAATTCGCTCGACTGTCAGATGGTCACGCTATGCCGATTCTGCAGGCGATCGACCAGCACCCTGACCTCTTCCGCAGCTTTCTTCACCATTTCCGGGTCGACCCCGCGAATGACCAGCTGCGCATAGACCTTCCGGTCACCGATATGCGGGTAAGAACCGATCTTGAGGGCCGGATAAGCCTCCTGAATGGCGCGCAGCCCGGCCGAAACAACGCTTTCGCCCACGCCGCACGGCACCGTTTCGCTGACCCATTTCCTGCCCGTACGGAGTTTGCCCGAAAGGTCCTCGAGCATCGCCTGCATGACCTGCGGCACGCCCGCCATCACATGCACATTGCCGATGGTGAAACCGGGCGCTCCCGAAACGGAATTGAGAATAAGCGTCCCTCCAACCGGCACCCGCGCCATGCGAAGCCGCTCGGGCGCGACGTCGACCGTGCCGTAGCGCTCTTCGAGAACACGCCGGGCCTCGTCATTGATCACGAGTTCGACGCCGAACGCGCGGGCGATCGCGTCAGCGGTTATGTCGTCGTGGGTCGGCCCGATTCCGCCTGTCGTGAACAAATAGCCATAGCTGGAACGGAGCGTGTTGACGGCATCGACGATGACCTGCATTTCGTCGCCGATCACCCGCACTTCCTTGAGATCGATGCCAAGATCGGCACAGAAATCGGCAACCGTGCCGATATTCTTGTCCTTGGTCCGGCCGGAGAGGATTTCGTCGCCGATCACCAGAAGCGCTGCCGTGACCTGTTCGTCCGCCATGATTGCCGCGCCTTCTGCGCCTCCCCATCCCGGTTGACATTGGCTTGCCCAAGCGGCACCCAAAGGTCAAGTCACAACCCCCAACGGACGCACCCCGCGCATGGACTTTTCCCAACCCGTCGTCAAAGGCACGCTTTTGCGGCGGTACAAGCGCTTTCTTGCCGACATCCGGCTCGAAAACGGCGAGGAAACGACCGTGCACTGCGCCAATCCGGGCGCCATGGCCGGGCTGACCGATCCGGGGCTCCCGGTCATCTGCTCGACCTCGCCAAATCTCTCGCGAAAGCTGCCCCTGTCGCTCGAAATGGTGCGCCTTGCCTCCGGCTGGGTCGGTATCAACACCTCGCTGCCCAACAAACTGGTCGCAGAGGCCCTAGTTACTGGCGCCATCGCGCCGCTCGCGCATTACGGCTCAATCCGGCCGGAATTTGCCTATGGAACGAACAGCCGCGTCGATTTTCTTCTGACCGGCGCGGGCCTGCCCGACTGTTATGTCGAGGTCAAGAACGTCCATTTCAGCCGGATCGACGGCCTCGCCGAATTTCCCGACTCCCCGACCGCACGCGGCGCCAAGCACCTTCGCGAACTGGCCGCGGTCGCCAAGGTCGGACATCGGGCCGTCATGCTTTACGTCGTCCAGCGCGCTGACTGTGCCTCCCTCAGCCTCGCGCCGGACTTTGACCCTGACTATGTGACTGCTTTCAAGGATGCGGCGCGAGAGGGCGTTGAAACTTTGGCCTATGACTGTCATCTTTCCGGCAAAGGAATAATGCTCCGGGCGGCGCTCCCGTTTGTCGCGCCCTGAAGGGCGGTTGGCCCCCGCCAAACAATACGAGGTTGAAATGGTCACCTATGTCGCTGCCAATTCAGGTGCGAAGCGTATGCCGGGCGTCATTCCTCTGCACGGCGAGGAAGGATTTGCCGGCATGCGCAAGGCCGGCCGTGTGACCGCAGAAGCACTCGACATGTTGACCAGCTACGTTCTGCCCGGTGTCACCACCGCCGAGCTTGACCGCCTCGCCTTCGAATTCGGGCAGGATCACAATGCCTTCCCCGCGACCCTGTTCTACAAGGGCTATCGTCACTCGACCTGCACGTCGATCAACCACGTCGTCTGCCACGGCATCCCGTCCGACCGGGCGCTCCGCGAGGGTGACATCGTCAACATCGATTTGACCTACATCGTCGACGGCTGGCACGGCGATTCGAGCCGCATGTATCCGGTTGGCGAGATTTCCCGCAAAGCCGAGCGCCTGATCGAAGTCACTCACGAATGCCTGATGCGCGGCATCGAGGCCGCCGTTCCCGGCAACACAACGGGCGATATCGGCGCGGCCATCCAGCGCTTTGCCGAAGCAGAACGCATGTCGGTTGTTCGGGATTTTGTCGGCCACGGACTTGGCCAGCTTTTCCACGACGAGCCGAACATTCTTCATTTCGGTACACCGGGCATGGGTCCCGAACTCAAGCCCGGCATGATCTTCACCATAGAACCGATGATCAATCTCGGCCGGCCGCAGGTCAAAATCCTCAACGACGGCTGGACCGCCGTGACCCGCGATCGCACCCTGTCCGCGCAATTCGAGCATTCGATCGGCATCACCGAAACCGGCAACGAGATCTTCACCGCATCCCCGGCCGGCCTTTTCAATCCTCTCACCACGAGACGCTGAACCATGGCAGCTGCGCCGGACCGACCGCAGAAGCCAAAGCCCCAGAAGTCGCCCAATCAGGGTCACCGCGAACGCGCGCGCAACCGCCTTCTCAAGGTCGGCGGCGCAGCTCTGGAAGATTACGAACTGCTCGAAATCCAGCTTTTCGCCGCCTTTCCCCGGAGCGACACCAAGGCCATCGCCAAAAGCCTACTGGCGCGCTTCGGCAGCCTGACGGCGGTCCTGGCGGCCCCAACCGAGCGCCTGAAAGAGGTTGAGGGCGTCGGCGATTCCGCCGCGGCAGTCGTGAAGGTCGCGCAAGCCCTCGCCCAGCGCTATGCCCGCGAGGAAATCGTCAAGCGGCCGATCCTCGGCTCCTGGTCTGCCCTGATGGATTACTGCCGGGCACAGATGGCCTTCGAGGACAAGGAACAGTTCCGGATTCTCTTCCTCGACAAGAAGAACGGCCTCATCGCCGACGAGGTCCAGCAGACCGGTACCGTCGACCACACTCCCGTCTATCCGCGCGAGGTCATCAAGCGGGCCCTTGAATTGAGCGCCACCGCCATCATTCTCGCCCACAACCACCCATCGGGCGATCCGGAACCCTCACGTGCGGACATCGATATGACCAAAGCCATCCGTGACATCGCCGATCCCATGGGCATTGCGCTGCATGATCATGTCATCATCGGCCGCGACGGGCACTATTCGATGAAAGCGATGCGGCTGATTTGAGCGCCTATTCGGGCCGAGCGAGGTTCCGCGCCGCCCGCACACCCTTCACGAGATTGAACAGTGCCGGGTTGGCCTTGATCTCGCGCTTGAGGAACCCTTTGAACTGGTGACCCTTGATGCCGAGCGCGCCCTTGGCATTGAGCGGAATATAGTGCGTCCTCAGCGGTACCTCGACATTGCACCAGGCGCGCTTTTCATCCGAATAGCCCGCGCCCATGTCACACATCGTGTGGCCCGAGGTGAAAATCGCCTCCATCGAGCGCAGGAGATTCTGCTTGCCCGGTGAACCTGGCTTCAGTTCCTCGGAATCGTCCATCGACGAAACCAGCGCGAACACCCGGTCACCGTGCACCAGGTTGTAGCGCATCGAGACGATCCGCCCGTCGAGGCGCAAAACGTGCAGTTTTCCCTCGAGCGTGCCGTCCGTCTGAAAGACCTTCTTGTAGAATTCCCGCATCAGCGGGTGTTCGAACGGGTCTTCGACGCCCCATTCCGCGAAGCGCTTGGCCTTCTGCTCGAACATCACGTCGATACTGTCCAGAACCTCTTGAGCGGCGTCCCGGCCGGAGATTTCCTCGAACCTGACTTCGCCCATCGCTGCGAGCTTTGCGCCCTGCTGCCGGTCATGCTTTCGGCGCGAGCGCGTGTGCTGCACGGCGGCGCATTCGTCCCAGGAAGCGAATTCGGACCGGTAGAGCGTGTCCCAGTCGATATGATCGCCAAGATGCCTGAAATAGTCGCGCTGCCCGAGCGCCGGCATCGAGTGGAGCACCACCGCGTCGGCGCCGAACAGCGACTTGAGCATGCGGTTCCAGAGATCGCCCAGTTCCTCGTCGCTGAGCAGTGCGAGGGTTTCGTGATCCATCAGGGGCGCGTTGCAGCCCACATGCGGTCCCGGAAACCAGGTCAGGATATCGATGCCATAGCGTTTGCGGCGGATCAGCGGAAAAAGCGCCACAACCTTTCCCCGGGCCGTGCCGGTGACGTAAAGCTGTTCGTCCGGGGTGACCCCGAAATGGTCGATCCACACTTTTGTGAAGTCGAGGCTCTGGCCCGGCGATTCAATGCCGGATTCCTCCAGCATGCGCCACGCCTCCTCGACGTCTTCGATGCGATAGGTAGCCGCCACTGACGTCCCCATGTCCCGCCACCAGTCCGTCTTGGACTTGCGGCGAATTCTGCTGCGCTTCGGTGCGCGCGTGTCCTGAAGCGCGAGCGGCCCAAACCCCTGCACAAACATGCGCGTTGCGTCCCTTTGCGCCCATTCCCCGACGACAATGAGTGCAAAGCGTGAACGCCCGGTTCACGCTGCGACCGCACGAGCCCGGACGCCATGGATTGGCTTCAAATCCTTCGTTGAGGGTTAAGCGGGAATTAAGCCCGTTCAGCCGACCTGGGACAGGGCCGGAAAAGTTTCAAGGAACCAGTAGCTCAGGCGTGTGAACTGGCCCGTGACGAAAAGCAGCCCCGTCAGCACCAGAAGTGCCCCCATGGCCTTCTCGACGATGCCGAGATGTTTCTTGAATGCCTGGAAAAATCCGAGGAACGGTCCAATCGCGACCCCGGCGATGAAAAACGGCACGCCGAGGCCTAAAGAATAGACCGCCAGCAGCAACGCACCCTCGGTCGCTGAATTCTGGTTGGCGGCAACCGCCAGGATGGCCGCCAGCACTGGCCCGATGCAGGGCGTCCAGCCGATCGCGAACGCAAGACCCAGCAGAAACCCGCCCAGCGGTCCGCTTGCCGCGCTTGGCCCCTGATGCCGGACCTGCATGTCGAGAAGGCCGATCCGGAAAAGGCCGAGAAAGTGCAGCCCCATGATCACGATCAGGATTCCGGCCGCCGTCGGCAGGAGACTGAACGAAAGCGGTCCCAGGGTGACCTCATAGCCAAATAACGACCGAAAGGCCTGTCCGAACGCCGTGGCGGTGGCACCAAGCGCGATGAAGACCAGCGAGAAACCAAGAATGAAAAAGACAGACGTGAAAACCGAACGCCGCCAGACGGCGCCTCCCACGCTTCCTTCCTGCCGGTACTGTTCGAAACTCGCGCCGCTCATGTAGGTGAGATAGGGCGGCACCAGCGGCAGAACGCATGGTGACAGGAACGACAGAATGCCGGCCCCGAACACCACTGGCAGGGAGAAATCCATTTGAGACTCCGGAACGTCAGGACCCGTCGCCTAACCCGCCCGCCAACCCGGCGCAACTGCGCTCACGGCTTCTTGCGTCAACGCGCCTCACGCAGGCGCATGGGCGAAATGGTGTGAGGGACTGAGATCCAGATCAAGGCAAATCGGGCGATGGTCCGATGCACCCCATTCCAACGCCTCGGAACGGTGAATCAGCAGATCCCGGATCAGGCAGCGATCGAGCCGGAACGGCACGACCTCTCGCGCATAATGCGTCGTCCGGCGCGGCCCGACATCGCGGAAGCCGCGCACATAGACGGGCCCGATCGCATTGAAATCGCCGATGATCGCCATCGGGCCGCGGACGCTGCGCGAGATCGAACGTAACTGGCGGCGATTGAGCACCTGGCCATGCGAGAGGTGAACGTTGGCCACCGCAACGCCGTCATATTCGACCACTTGCGCCGCGCGCGGCGGAAATTTTCCGGGCAACCGCGAATATGGCAACGGCAGCGGCACGATCTTGAGCGGCCGGCGCGCCCAGACAGCAAGCCCGTAGCGCTTGCCCCGCCACGGCTGGCGATAGAAGTGCCCCCCGACCTCCGCCGGCAATTCGTGAATGTCGAGCGTGACCTCCTGCATCAGAAAGAGGTCCGGATGGTGTTTGTGAATGAGGTGCGCAACGTCCGACGCCGCCGCCCCGCCCCGATAGTAGAGATTCCAGCTTAGTATTCGCAATTGGCAGTTCCGGACCAGGTCGGTTCTAGAGGTAGGGCAATAGCAGGCGGGCGCTTGCATCGCGCAGTTTGACGAGTCCGGATCGGCCGGCAAGCATTGACCGGGTCAGACGCGTCGAGCGGACGATCTTTTCGTCGATCATCCGGTCGATCTGCGCAACAGCCGGATCGCCATAGCATTCAAGCAGGAACTCGAAATTGAGCCGCATGCTGCGCGCATCCCAGTTGGCACTGCCCAGCCCCGCCCAGGCGCCGTCTATGCTCACGAGTTTGGAATGGTCGAACGGTTGGGCGGAAAGATGGCAGTTTATCCCGTCGAGGCTGAAGCTCGACAGGTGCGCCATCATCGCCCAGCCGAAGTAGAAATGGTTGCTTTCGGCCGGCACAACGATCTCCACGGCCACGCCACGCAGGGCCGCCCGGCGCAGCGTCTCGAACAACCTGTCCTCCGGCAGAAAATACGGAGTGACGATCCGAATCCGCTCCGTCGCCTGCTCGATTGCCCCGGCAAGGATCATTTCGGCCGACCCGAGACTCTCGTCAGGCCCCGAAGAGATTCCACGCATGGTCACCTTGCCGGCCCGTTTTAGAACCGGCCACCAGGCCTCGCCGTTCAGCCGCTCGCCGGACGAAAAGGCCCAATCCTCGGCAAACGACATCATCAATTGCCCCACAACCGGACCCAGCACTTTCGCGTGCACGTCCTGCACGGCGAGTTGCCCCTCATGCATCGTGTTTTCCAGCGAAATGTTCATGCCGCCGGTGAACCCGATCGTTCCGTCCACGACGAGAATCTTCTTGTGGTTCCGAAGGTTGATGAACGGCATCTTCCACGGCAGCCATTCGTGCAGGAACCGCCTGACCTCGACCCCGCCTGCCCGCAGCCGCTCTGTGATGGGCGAACGTAGGTATCCGCTGCCAATTCCATCGACCAGCACCCTGACCTCGATGCCGCGACGGCGGGCCGCGATCAGCGCATCTGCGAACCTTTGCCCAACGGCGTCGTCCCTGAAAATGTAGGACAGGAGCGCCACCGAACCCTTGGCGCTGGCAATGGCCGCGAGCATGGCGGGATAGGCCTCGTCACCGTTTCGGTAGAGCGTCAGGTCGTTGCCCTTGACCAGCGGCAGACCAGAAATGCTGTCGCCAGTCCGTGCCAGCGAGAGAATGCCTTCGCTAGTCTTGGCCCCGAGAACTTCAAGCGCTTTTTGGGCCGCGAGGCCTTTGTCCGCTCCGGGCGCCGCAAGCCCGATCCGCGATCCGCGGCGCGCCACGCGATTGACCCCGAATGCGAGATAGATCGCGCTGCCGAGAAACGGCGAAAGCCAGGCAAGGCCGATCCAGGCGATCGACGAACGCACTTCGGCCCGGCGCAGCAGCACGTGCAGCGTCACGGTCAGCGCCGCAAGCGTGTGGGCGACCGCCAGCCAGGACAGGGAGAATTGGTCGACAAACAATCCGTTCAACCCGGTTGAGAAGGACGAGCCAGAGATTGCACCGCCACGCGGACGCGTGCTAACCGGCACCCGCCGATACCCGAGACATGTAGCCACGAATGGCGGGCCAATAAAGGCTGGGACCGCGAATAGCTGCGACGCCGCGGGCCCGGTTGGCCATTCGATCCCGACTCAAAATGTGAGCATTTGACGCCAAGCCCATGATTCCGCGCTATTCCCGCCCCGAAATGTCCGCCGTCTGGTCCGCTGAAACGCGGTTCCGTATCTGGTTCGAAATCGAAGCGCATGCCGCCAGTGCCCAGGCCAATCTCGGTGTGATCCCGAAAGACGCGGCGGAAAAGATCTGGGAAAACGGCAGCAAGGCGACCTTCGATGTGGCCCGGATCGAGGAAATCGAGGCCGAGGTAAAGCACGACGTCATCGCCTTTCTGACGCATCTGGCCGAGTTTCTCGGCCCGGAAAGCCGGTTCGTGCATCAGGGCATGACCTCTTCGGACATGGTCGACACAGCCTTTTCCGTGCAGTTGACCCGCGCCGCCGACCTGCTTCTCGCTGACCTCGACGATCTGCTGGCGGCGCTCAGGAAGCGTGCGTTTGAGCACAAGACGACGCTGACCATCGGCCGCAGCCACGGCATTCATGCGGAGCCGACCAGCTTCGGCATCAAGCTTGCCCAGGCCTTTTCCGAGTTTTCCCGCGCCCGAAAGCGCCTTGAGGCGGCGCGGGCTGAGGTCGCCGTTTGCCAGATTTCAGGTCCTGTCGGCACTTTTGCGACCATCGACCCGTCGGTCGAAGCCTATGTCGCCGAAAAGATGGGTCTCGCTCCCGAGCCCGTTTCAAGCCAGATCATTCCCCGCGATCGGCACGCGATGTTCTTTGCGACCCTCGGGGTCATCGCGTCGTCGATGGAACGGCTCGCCATCGAAATCCGCCACCTCCAGCGCACCGAAGTGCTTGAAGCGGAAGAATATTTCTCGGCCGGTCAGAAGGGTTCGTCCTCGATGCCTCACAAGCGCAACCCGGTGGCATCGGAGAACATTACCGGACAGGCCCGCCTGGTGCGTGGCATGGTCACTCCTGCCCTCGAAAACGTCGCCCTGTGGCACGAGCGCGACATATCGCATTCGTCGGTCGAGCGCATGATCGGACCCGATGCAACTGTCACCCTCGATTATGCGCTGCACCGCCTGACCGGATTGATCGAGAACCTCGTCGTCTATCCCGAAACCATGCGCGCCAACCTCGAAATGCTCGGTGGCCTTCACAATTCACAGCGCGTGCTTCTGGCTCTGACCCAGGCTGGGCTATCACGCGAGGCCGCCTACAAGGCCGTGCAGCGCAACGCCATGCAGGTCTGGCAGATGCAAGGCGATCGCACCGGAAAGTTCGCCGAATTGCTGAAAGCCGATCCGGAAGTTGGTGCCGCGTTAACGTCGGCCCAGATCGATGAAATGTTCAACGACGCCGATCACCTCAAACACGTCGACACGATTTTCGAACGCGTATTCGGCGCGGAGCGAGCCAAATGACCATAACCTATCAGACCGAACCCCAACTGCAGGCGGCCGACTTCATCGACATTCTCGTGCGCTCGGGGCTTGCACAGCGCCGCCCCGCAGATAATCCGGCCCGCATCGCAAAAATGCTGGAAAATGCCGATCTCGTGGTCACGGCGCGCAACGAATCCGGCCTGCTGGTGGGCATTGCCCGCTCGATCACCGACTGGTCCTATTGCCTTTATTGTTCAGACCTCGCGGTCGACAAGGCGGCGCAGGGCAAAGGCATCGGCAAGGCGCTTCTGGCAGAGACCGCGCGTCTCGCGCCGGAGGTCAAAAGCCACATCCTGCTCTCTGCACCCGCAGCCGTAAGCTTTTACGAGCACGCCGGCTACCAGCATCATCCCGCGGCATTTCTGTTCCACGTCGGCGACTGAACCGCTCGCTCAGTCCCTGTCAACGAGCGCCGCATAGGCGGCGAGAAGTCCCGGCCACCCGCCATCGCTTGCAACCGAATTGGCCACCTCGGCGGCCCGTTCGCCATAGCGCTGCAATTCGCCATGTTCGAGCCGCACCAGGGTATGGTCCCCGTCCGGGGTAAATGTCACCGTGACCGGCACCTCGAAGTCGGCATCGAATTGCCAGTCCGCATCGAGCTTCCACCCGATGACAAGGCGTTCGCCCGGCACATATTCCCGAACGACGCCCCATTCGCACTCCGACCCGTCTTCACCGATCTCGTAAAAGCGGCCACCGGCGCGCGGCTCGACAACGGCATTGGCCATGGGCGATGAATTGACCGAATGGCTTTTCGGCCACCATTTGCCAAAGTCTTCGGCAAACACCGAAAAAGCCCGGTCGGCCGACGCCCTGACCCTGACTTCCTTGACCACCGGGGCCGGCCGGATGCGCTGAACTTCATTCATCTTCGCTCTCCACTTCGTCGAATTGCGCCGCATAGGCTGTCATGGCTTCGCCCCAGAACCGGTCGAGCCAGACCCTGAGCGGCCCAAGCCCTGCGGGATCGATGCGGTAGATGCGTCGCGCACCCCGCGCCTCATCACGCACAAGTCCCGCCTCCTTGAGCACCTTGAGGTGCTGGGACACGGCGGGCCGGCTGACCGGCAATCCTCCGGCAATTTCGCCGACTGACGCCGCACCACGCCCAAGCCGTTCGAACACCGCTCGCCGGGTCGGGTCGCTCAAAGCCGTCAATGAAGAATTCATGTTAGCCATGACTTACCGTAAGCCAAAACTTACCTAAATGCAACCCCTTGTTTTTGGCCGCCCGCTGTCGCACATGACGCCCATGAAACTCGTTGATACCGACATTCTTCTGGTTCCCGGCCTTGGCAATTCCGGCCCGGGACACTGGCAACGCCGCTGGCTCGAAAAGTTCCCGCACGCGACGTGGGTCGAACAGGACGAATGGGATGAGCCCGACCGCGATTCCTGGATTGCCGCGCTTCACCGCGCCATTTTGATGGCCACGCGCCCCGTGGTCCTGATCGGCCATTCCCTCGGCAATCATGCGATCGTGCAGACGGCGGCCATGCTTGCCGACACCAAGATCAAAGGCGCCCTGCTCGTTTCACCGCCGGATCTCGAACATCCCGACGTCCCCCCGGGAACCGCCGTGTTCCGGCCCATGAGCCGCGACCCACTGCCATTTGCCTCGCTGATGATCGTGTCGGATACCGACCCCTACTGTAGCGTCAGCACGGCCGGCGATCTCGCCAATTGCTGGGGGTCCGAATTGCATGTGGCCCGTGATGCGGGTCACATCAATGTCGCCTCGGGCCACGGCCTGTGGCCTGACGGTCTGATGATGCTCGGACGGCTGCTCAAGCGCGTCTGACGGCGCGTTCAGTCGCACGCGGCGTCGCCCTAAGAGCGGCAAGTCTCTATGTGTTGGGCCTGTTGCGGAAGGCCCCGGCCTTAGACGTCGGATTTGCCCGCGAGATCCTCAACGGCCATGTTGAAAAATTCCTGCATCTTGCTGCGGACACCTGAGGCATCCATCGAAATGCCCTTGCCCTGCAGGTCTCCAACGACCTTGCGCACAACGTCCTCGTCGCCGCCTTCCTCAAAATCCGCCGCGACGACCTCCGCCGCATAGGCGTCCGGATCAGGATGCCCCATCAGCTTGGCCGCCCAGGCGCCCAACATCTTGTTGCGGCGCGCGGTGGCCCGGAATTTCAGGTCTTCGTCGTGCGCGAATTTGGCTTCCTGCGCTTTTTCGCGATCGTCAAAGCTCGACATTCAATCTCTCCTCAAGAAAGCGCCCTTGCGCATTCATCGCTCAAAGCTCACATAAGCAAATCAGGCCATCATGGCAACGCGACCAATGCACCATTTCCGGCAAAATCCACCTTTTGCGCCCGCAGCGCGGCCTCGAGGACTTGCATTGGCGCTGCCCTTTGGCGCATGACACGCTGACGCCCACAAAGACGAATCAAAAGTGAAGGCAGACCTGCCATGAATCGCCGGCGCAAACTCTATGACGGCAAGGCCAAGACGCTTTACGAAGGCCCTGAACCGGGAACCCTGATCCAGCATTTCAAGGACGATGCTACCGCCTTCAACGGCAAGCGCCACGAAATCTTCGATGGCAAGGGCGTTCTGAACAACCGCATTTCCGAGTTCATTTTCACCCGGCTCAACCAGCTCGGCATCCCGACCCATTTCCTCAGGCGCCTCAACATGCGCGAGCAGTTGATCCGCGAGGTCGAGATCATTCCGCTCGAAGTGGTTGTGCGCAACGTTGCCGCTGGTTCGATCGTCAAGCGGCTCGGGCTCGAAAGCGGCACCCGCCTGCCCCGCTCCATCATCGAGTTCTATTACAAGGACGATCAGCTGGGTGATCCGATGGTCTCCGAAGAACACATCACCGCGTTCGGTTGGGCAACGCCGCAGGAGCTCGACGACATCATGACCCTGGCCGTGCGGGTCAACGACTTCCTGACCGGCCTTTTTGCCGGGGTCGGCATTCAGCTTGTCGATTTCAAGATCGAATGCGGCCGCCAGTATGAAGGCGACATGATGCGCATCGTCGTGGCTGATGAGATTTCTCCCGATTCCTGCCGCCTGTGGGACATCAAGACCAGCCAGAAGCTCGATAAGGACGTTTTCCGCGAGCAGATCGGCAATCTTGTGGAGGCCTATCGCGAGGTTGCCCAACGCCTCGGCATTCTCACCGAGACCGACAATGCCCTGACCACCGGCCCGCGGCTGGTCAAATCCGACTAACTCCAGACGCCGGACCTGAAAGATGAAAGCCCAGATCAAGGTCACCCTCAAGAAAGGTGTGCTCGACCCGCAGGGCCAGGCCATCGAAGGTGCGCTCAAAAGCCTTGGATTCGAGGGCGTCGACTCCGTTCGTCAGGGCAAGGTGTTTGACATCGAGCTCGGCGAAACGGACCCGATGCAAGCGCGCAACATGCTTAATCAAATGTGTCAGAAGCTGCTGGCAAACACCGTGATCGAGGACTATACGGTCGCGTTGTCGGAGTGACACGGAAGCGCTTTAAGACGACTCAAGAACGATAATTTCAGGGACGCGTAAAAAATGATCCGCCGCCTTTCGCTGGCTGCCCTTTTCTTTGCTGGCTTGCTCATCATGGCGAGCGCCTATGCCTCGCTGCCACTCTGACGGCTGCTTGCGGGCAACCCCGGTTTTGAGCCCCGCTGCAAATCTCGGGGCCTGCTCATGACTCTCGTCACTCAGGTTCTGATCGCACTGGTGGCGCTTCTGCACATTGGTTTCCTGCTGCTCGAAATGCTGTTCTGGGACAAGCCACGCGGCATGAAGGCGTTCAATCTGACGCCGGAATTTGCCCGTGAAAGCAAGACCCTCGCCGCCAATCAGGGCCTCTACAACGGCTTTCTCGCCGCCGGTCTTGCCTGGTCGCTTGTGCCCATTGGCGCGCCCGGCGACGGTCCCGCCATCGCGACCTTCTTCCTCGGCTGCGTCATCGTCGCGGGCATCTTCGGGGCGATGACCGTCAGCCTCCGCATCCTCGCCATCCAAGCCGCACCTGCTGCGCTTGCGCTGGCCAGTCTCTGGCTCTTCGGCTGACTTTCACCACCTTTCCCACAACTCACCGTCCGACTTCACGCGAACGTGATCGGCGCCGCTCCGGCCACCACCTGGCGCCCGTGCAGCAAATTCAAACGCTTGTCGAAAGACCCTGCCAATTCGCCTAAAATTGCGCCGAGATATTAAGGTAAACAGTTGATTTAAAGGGCTTTCCCGGCCCGATCGACTGCCCTCGGCGGCACCGCACTCCTATAATCCGTTGCACGAATTCCGCGTGAGGACGCAACATGGCAACGGAACAAAGACTGAGCTGGGTGGACATGGCCAAGGGGCTCTCCATCTTTCTGGTCGTGATGTACCATTCGACCCTCGGGGTCGGCGGCGCCCTCGGCGAACCGGGCTTCATGCACTATGTGCTCGCCTTTGCCACGCCCTTCCGGATGCCTGAATTCTTCCTGATCTCGGGGCTCTTCCTGTCCCACGTCATTTCGCGGCCTTGGCCGAAATTCGCCGACCGGCGCGTGGTACATTATCTCTACTTCTACGTGATCTGGGCCCTGATCCAGATTGTCGTCAAAGAGGGAATCGGCAACACCGATCCGGCCACCGCCCTCTCCTACCTCGCCTGGGCGATCATTCAGCCCTACGGCGTTCTGTGGTTCATTTATCTGCTGGCGGTCTTCGGTGCGGTGAGCAAGCTCCTTTGGACCTTCCGTGTCCCGCATGCTCCGGTCTGGATCGCGGCCGCCGTCCTGCAGATGCTGCCGGTCGCAACCGGAAGTTACGCAGTCGACCAGTTTTCCGAATATTTCGTCTACTTTTTCACCGGCTATGTCGCGGCGCCGATGATTTTCAGGCTCGCCGACATGGTGCGCAACGCGCCGAAGCTGGCGTTGGTGGGGCTTATCGTCTGGGCCTGCATCGAGGCGGCCCTGGTCTTCTCGCCGGGTTTCCACCTCTTCCCGGACCATATCCAGATGGGCCTGGCCGAACTGCCCGGCGTGCGGCTGACGCTCGCGATTGCCGGCGCAATCGCCGTCTGCGTCGTCGCGGCTCTTCTGACCAGGGTTCCAGCCTTCGAGCCCCTCCGTTGGCTCGGCGCCCATTCAATCGTGGTCTATCTCAGTTTCGTCATCCCGATGGCGATCACCCGCACGCTGCTGATTCGGTTCAACCTTATCACCGACCCGGGTTTCCTCAGCCTTGCCGTCATCGCGGTTTCGGTCGCCGCGCCGGTCGCCCTATACGGCCTCGTGCAGTGGACGGGCTGGGGCCGGTTCCTGTTCGAACGGCCCGCATGGGCGCATATTCCCGGCACGCCCGGAAGCCTCAACCCGCCGCTCGAAAGGGTCAAGCGGGTTCCGGCGGAATGAACTAGCGCCTGAGTTCCTGAAGTCCCGCCCAGATCAGAAGCCCGCCCAACGCCCCGAAGGTCGCGGCAAACGCGGCCTCCAGCGCCCGGGCAAAGCGCGCATAGACCCCAATCGCGGGGCGCGCGGAAAAGAGCATCGCGTAGCTTCCGTATACGCAAACCGACGACAGGGCCGAGACCGGCCCAAGCGCCAGAACTTCGACGCTGTTCATCCCGGCGCCAAAAAGAAACGTCGCAACCGACGACCAGAAGAGTATCGATTTCGGGTTGGTCAGAACCACGAACAATCCATACCGCACCGCCGCGCTGTCGGTCATGCGCGGCCGCCCTCGCCCGAAATCTCCAGTTCCGCCGGCGAATGCCGACTTCAGGCTTTTGTAGGCGATGAACAGGAGGTAACTGCCGCCAACCAGCTTCAAAACCATCAGTGTGGCCGGAAAAGCCGCAACGACCTGACCGAGTCCGACGGCTGCGCACATGACCCAGATGAACGTTCCGGTCGCTACACCGACAACGACCCTCAAAGCGGTCCGCCGCCCCTGCCCCAGCGCCGTGTTTGCCACCGCAAGCAGATTCGGACCCGGCGCCAGCTGCGCCAGGACAATCCCGATGAAAACGCTGAAATAGATGGCAAACATGGGGGTCGATTCCGCTCCCGAAGGCGGCGGACACCAGATCACGCGCAACCGGGAACGGCAATCGTCACAAAGCCGGGGCTTTTGCCGCTCCGCCACTTGCCTTCGTGCCTAAAACCGCCCAAAAGCCAGCTGTCTCGTGCAACAGGGGATGCGCCATGCAGTGCGCCGTGATCGCTTTTCCCGGCTCCAATCGTGACCGCGACATGATTGCTGCGGTGACCAAGATCGCCGGCAAACCGCCACACGTGGTCTGGCACAAGGATAGCGAACTGCCGCAGGCGGACGTCATCATCCTGCCCGGCGGGTTTTCCTATGGCGATTACCTTCGTTCCGGCGCCATCGCCGCCCGTTCGCCCATGATGAAAGAAGTGGCGCGCGCCGCCGAGCGGGGTGTTTCAATCCTCGGCGTGTGCAACGGGTTCCAGATTCTGACAGAGGCCGGTCTTCTGCCTGGCACGCTGATGCGCAATGCCTCGCTCAAGTTTGTCTGCAGGACCATCGAGCTCGAAGTCGTCAATGCGGCGACGCGCTTCACCGGTCTCTACCGGCCCGGCCAGATCATCCGCAACCCGGTCGCCCACCACGACGGCAACTACTTTGTCGACGACGACACCCTCGCCCGCATCGAGGGCAATGAGCAGGTCGCCTTCCGTTACGCCAATGGCACCAATCCCAACGGGTCGCGCCACGACATCGCCGGCGTGCTCAATGCCCGAAAAAACGTACTCGGCATGATGCCGCATCCCGAAGACCTGATCGAACCCGCCCACGGCGGAACCGATGGCCGGCCGCTGTTCGAGGCGCTTCTGGAGACCGTCGCCGCATGAGAAGCGTTGAACTTCGCCGCATCACCGCCTGGATCGGCCTTGTCATCGGCCTCGCGGCGCTTGTCCTGCAGTTCACCATCACCATTCCCGCTTCGATGGAAAGCGGCCGCACCGCGCTCGCGTCGGTGATCTTCTATTTTTCGTTCTTCACCATTCTCACCAACATCTTCGTGGTGCTGATCTATCTCGGCGCCCTGGTTAGGGGCCAGAGGTGGCTAACGCCCTTCCGACTTCCGTGGGTCAGGGGCATGGCGGCAGCTTCGATCACGCTCGTCATGGGCTTCTACGCCCTTGTGCTGGCCGATCTCTGGCAGCCTGAAGGCCTGTTCTGGGTGTGCGACGTCGCGCTCCACTACGTTGCCCCGATCCTCTATCTGGCCTGGTTTGCGCTCTGGAACCGGTCAGGCACCCTGACATACCGCCACATAACCCGGATGCTGAGCTATCCTGTCGCCTATCTGATCTACGTCATGTTCCGGGGCGAGATCGTTGGCGAATACCCCTACCCGGTGCTCGACGTTCAGGCCCACGGCTACCTGCAGGTCGCGATCAACGTCGCCGGGCTGCTGATCGTGCTCGTGGCCCTGTGCGCCGCAGCCGTGGCCATCGACCGGCGGGTGCGCATTCCGGGAGATTCGATGTGACCCACGAGCCCGAACTCAAGCGCACAATGGCGCTGTTCGGTTTCGCCTTTGGAACCTTCGCGCTCGTCGCCCAGTGCAGCCTGTCCGTCCAAACCTATCTCGGCGAGGGCATGGACCTTGTGTCAGCGATCGTGCGCTATTTCACGTTCCTCACCATAATTACCAATCTCGGCATTGTGCTGATCTTTCTTGCCTGCCTGCGACCCGGTTCGCGCTGGCTCCGCCACTTCCGCACCCCCCATACCCGTGCCACTGCGGCGGCCGTCATCACGCTGGTCGCGGTCTACTATCATTTCGTTCTGGCGGCGGAAAACCACGATACGGGCGTCGCCAAGATCGATGATGTTCTGTTCCACTATGTCGAACCGGCGCTCTATATCGTCTGGTTCCTGTTCTTCGCGCGGTCCGGTACTCTGAAATATCGGCAGGCGCTGTCCATGCTTGTGCCGGCCACCATTTACTTGGCCTGGGTTCTCGCGCGCGGGGCCGTCACCGGCATGTATCCCTATGACGTCGTGGACGTTTCCAAGTTCGGCTATCTGACGGTCGCCAAAGGCGTCGGCCTGCTGTTCGCGGCCGGCATCCTGCTCAACCTCTTCTACATCGCGGTCGACCGAACAGTCCGCGTTCCTCAACTCCAGTCTGCCTAAGAGATGATTCCCAACGAACCGCCCATCACCGCCGATCTGGTCGACGCCCACGGCATCAAGCCGGACGAGTATCAGAAAATCCTCGACCTTATCGGCCGCGAGCCCAGTTTCACCGAACTCGGCATCTTTTCGGCGATGTGGAACGAGCATTGTTCCTACAAGAGCTCGAAACGCTGGCTGAAAACCCTGCCGACCACCGGTCCTCGCGTCATCCAGGGGCCCGGCGAAAATGCCGGCGTCGTCGATATTGGCGATGGTCAGGCGGTCGTCTTCAAGATGGAAAGCCACAACCATCCCTCCTACATCGAACCCTATCAGGGCGCGGCGACCGGCGTCGGCGGTATTCTCAGGGACATCTTCACCATGGGCGCCCGCCCCATCGCCGCGATGAACGCGCTGCGTTTCGGCGCACCTGAACACGAAAAGACCCGTCATCTGGTCTCGGGCGTCGTGGCCGGCGTCGGCGGCTACGGCAATTCCTTCGGCGTGCCCACGGTCGGCGGTGAAGTCGAGTTTGACGCGCGCTACAACGGCAACATCCTCGTCAACGCTTTCGCGGCGGGACTCGCGGATGCCGACAAGATCTTTTATTCGGAAGCCAAGGGCGTTGGCCTGCCGGTCGTCTATCTCGGCGCCAAGACCGGGCGCGATGGCGTCGGTGGCGCCACGATGGCATCGGCCGAATTTGGAGATGACATAGACCAGAAACGCCCGACCGTTCAGGTCGGCGACCCCTTCACCGAAAAGCGCCTGCTCGATGCCTGCCTCGAACTCATGCAGACCGGGGCGGTGATCGCCATTCAGGACATGGGTGCGGCGGGCCTCACCTGCTCGGCCGTCGAAATGGGCGCCAAGGGCAATCTCGGTATCGAGCTCGACCTCGATTGCGTGCCGGTACGCGAAGAGAACATGACTGCTTACGAAATGATGCTCTCCGAAAGCCAGGAGCGCATGCTCATGGTTCTGCACCCCGAGAAGGAATCAGAGGCGCGTGCCGTTTTCGAGAAGTGGGAGCTCGATTTCGCCACGGTCGGCAAGACGACTGACGATCTGAAGTTCCGGGTCATCTGGCACGGAACCGAAGTCGCCAACCTGCCGATCAAGGAATTGGGCGACGAAGCCCCCGAATATGACCGGCCGTGGAAAGTGCCGGCTCGCCCGGTCGACGAAATCGAACTCGTCGGCGAGCACCCCGGCATCGCCGATGCCCTGCTGCAAATGATCGGCTCGCCGGCCCTCAGTTCGCGCCGCTGGGTTTACGAACAGTACGACACGCTCATTCAGGGCAATTCCCTGCAAACGCCCGGCGGCGATGCCGGTGTGGTGCGCGTCGATGGCCACCCGACCAAGGCCCTGGCCTTTTCGTCCGACGTAACGCCGCGCTATTGTGAGGCTGACCCCTTCGAAGGCGGCAAGCAGGCCGTCGCAGAATGCTGGCGCAATCTGACCGCAACCGGGGCCGAACCCCTGGCAGCGACGGACAACCTCAATTTCGGCAATCCGGAAAAGCGCCAGATCATGGGTCAGCTCGTCATGGCCATCAAGGGCATCGGCGAAGCCTGCGAGGCGCTCGATTTCCCGATCGTTTCCGGAAACGTCTCGCTCTACAACGAGACCAACGGCGTCGGCATTCTTCCGACCCCGACCATCGCCGGCGTTGGTCTCATTCCCGATCATGCGCAAATGGCGCGCATCGGCTTTGCCGCGGAAGATCAGCCGATCCTCCTGGCCGGCGCCCTGCCGAACTGGGGTTCACATCTCGGCCAGTCGCTCTATGCCCGCAAGTTTTTCGATCGCGCCGACGGCGCGCCCCCGCCGGTTGACCTCGAATTCGAACGGACGGTCGGCGATTTCGTCAGAACGCTCATCCGCGAGGGCCATGTCGGCGCCTGCCATGATTGCTCGGACGGCGGCCTCGCCATTGCGCTCGCCGAAATGGCGCTGGCGGGCAATATGGGTGCCACCATCCACGACCTCGACAGCACGGATGCCTCGCGCGCTGCGCGTTTCTTCGGAGAGGATCAGGCCCGCTACGTTCTGACGCTGAACGCTCCGGCCGGCAGCCCTGCGTTTGAGGTGATCCTCAAGCGCGCCTTCGACCTCGGTATTCACATGTCACAGATCGGCACGACCGGGGGCCAAAGCTTGAAGCTCGGCGAGGCGCGTGCCATATCTTTGGGCGAGTTGCGGACTGCCCATGAAGGCTGGTTCCCGACCTTCATGGCGGCGGAATAGGACGAACGAAATGGCAATGGACCCGGCAGAAATCGCGCGCATGATCAAGGAAGCCCTTCCTGATGCCTCGGTTGAAGTCGAGGACTATGCGGGCGACGGCGACCATTTCCGGGCAACCATCGTGTCGGAGGCATTTCGCGGGAAGACACGCGTCCAGCAGCACCGCCTGATCAACGATGCGCTGGCCGGCAAGCTTGGTGGCGACCTGCACGCCCTGACCCTGCAATGCAGCGCGCCTGAGTAGGCGGTGGGGCGGCACATGTGAAGGCCATGCCCTCGACACCCCGACCGTGATCTCCTATATATCCCCGCATCCGAATATGCGCCTCACCGGCACTTGAAACCGGCAGAAAAGAAGGTTCCCCCATGTCCGACATCAACGCATTCATCGATGACAAGGTCAAAAGCAACGAGGTTTTCCTGTTCATGAAGGGCACGCCCGCCTTTCCGCAGTGCGGCTTTTCCGGCCAGGTCGTCCAGATCCTGAACTACCTCGGCGTGAAGTACGATTCCGCCAACGTGCTGGAAAGCGATGAGCTGCGCGAAGGCATCAAGGCCTACACCAACTGGCCGACCATCCCCCAGCTTTACGTCAAGGGCGAATTCGTCGGTGGTGCCGACATCGTCCGCGAAATGTTCCAGGCTGGCGAACTGCAGGACCTGCTCAAGGACGTTCAGGCCGCCTGATCCAGCGCCAAAAGCTGAGAGATTTCGGAACGCGGCTCCCACGGGGCCGCGTTTTCGTTTGGCGCCGGCATCGCAATTCGTGATGACGCCAATCACAAAAGAACGATTGCGCCTGAGACACCAACCTGCAAAATTCGAATCCTTCTAAACTGGGATTCCCCAAATGTCTGCTGCCGCTGAGAAGCCGGGTCTGCCGCTTTCCGTTATTGTCACCGCAGGTTGCGTCGTCGCCCTCATGACCTTCGGCGGTCGCTCGATCATGGGCCTCTTCACCGTGCCCATCACGACCGACCTCGGCTGGTCGCGCGAGTCCTATGGTCTCGCCATGGCGATCCAGAACCTGATGTGGGGCATCGCCCAGCCCGTCGTCGGTGGCCTCGCCGACAAGTACGGAACGGCGCGCGTGCTCGCGCTCGGCACGCTGATCTATGTCGCCGGATTCTTCGGCATGGCCTTTGCCAGCTCTGAAAGCATGCTCTATCTCACCGCGGGACTGCTGATGGGCGTCGGCATCGCCGCCACCTCCTTCGGCCTTGTCATGGCCGCGTTCGGCCGCAAGGTGCCGCAGGAAAAGCGGCCGTTCATTTTCGGTGTGGCCACCGCCGCATCATCGATGGGTCAGTTCGTTTTCGCGCCGCTCGGCCAGTCCTTCATTTCCGCCTTCGGTTGGCAGAATGCGCTCATCTATATCGGGGCGCTTCTTCTGCTCGTCATTCCGCTCAGCGTCACCCTGCGTGGCAAGGCTGATCACACGACCGGCGGCGCCGACATGCCGTTCATGCAGGCGCTGGCACGCGCCTGGGGGTTCGGTTCCTACCGCCTGCTCGTCATCGGCTTTTTCGTCTGCGGGTTCCACCTCGCCTTCATCACCGTTCACCTGCCCGCCTACCTGGTTCAGTGCGGGCTGAGCCCCTCGGTGGGCAGCTGGTCGCTCGCCATCATCGGGCTGTTCAACGTCGTCGGGTCGCTTCTCGCCGGCTATCTGGGCGGACGGTTCCCCAAGCAGATCATGTTGTCGGTCATCTACCTGTCGCGCGCGATCGCCACCGGGCTCTTCCTGCTGATCCCGATCAGCGAGGTCACGGCCTACATCTACGCAGCCGTTCTCGGCCTGCTCTGGCTCGCAACCGTTCCCTTGACAGCCGGTCTCGTCACCATGTTCTTCGGCGCGCGTTACATGGGCATGCTCTACGGCGTCGCCTTCCTGTCCCATCAGATCGGCAGCTTTTTCGGGGTCTGGCTTGGCGGACTGGCCTTCGACCAGACGGGTTCCTATGCAATTATCTGGTATCTTGGCATGCTGCTCGGACTAGGGTCGGCCGCTATTCATCTGCCCATTCGGGAGCAGAAGGACGGCACGTTCGATCTCGTTCCCGCCGCCGCCGAATAGAAAAACCAATTCTTCGGGCGCCGCCTCGGCGCGAAAGTTCAAGAAATGTCAGACCGGCTGGCCGAATATGGCCGTTCACGTCCCGAATTCATCGCCCTCGTCGCGGCGCTGATGGCTCTCAACGCCCTCGCCATCGACGTCATGCTCCCCGCCCTTCCCTATATGGGCGAGGCGCTCAACATCGTGAACGAAAACGACCGGCAACTCGTTCTCAGCGTCTACATGTTCGGCTTCGGGGCAACTCAGCTCTTCTGCGGACCGGTTAGCGACGCGGTCGGACGCCGGAAGCCTCTGTTCTTCGGGCTCGCCATCTACCTCATTGCCGCATTCTCCGCGCTCATCGCGCCGAACTTCGGCACCTTGCTCGCACTCCGCTTTGTTCAGGGCCTCGGCGCCGCGAGCACGCGCGTCATCGCCCAGTCCGTCGTTCGCGACACATTTTCCGGCCGCGCCATGGCGCAGATCATGTCGCTCGTCTTCATGGTCTTCATGATCATTCCGGTCATCGCCCCAGCCGTCGGTCAGGTTCTCCTGCTGGTCGGCCCGTGGTGGACGATCTTCCTTTTCATGGGCACGCTCGCGAGCGCCATCGCCGTCTGGTCTGTTCTCCGTCTGCCCGAGACCCTCGACGTCGCCAACCGCCGGCCGCTGAGACTGGCCGTCATTGCCGACGGCTTCCGCCAGGTCCTGACAAACCGCGTCGCGCTCTTTTATGCGCTCGCGGGCGTGGCGACGTTCGGGAGCCTTTTTGGCTTCATCAACGCTAGCCAGCAGGTCTTTGTCGAGGTTTTTGGCCTAGGACCCTTGTTTCCGGCGGCCTTCGCAACAATGGCCGGGTTCATGGCAGTGGCGTCCTACATCAATTCCCGTGTGGTTCAGCGTTACGGCCAGCACCGCATCTCGCACCTTTCGATGTTCGCCTATCTGACGATCGCCACGACCCTCTGGCTCATCTCGCTCACCGGCACGCCGAATTTCTGGGTGTTCCTCGCCCTCGTCTGCGGCCTTCAGTTCTTTTTCGGCTGGATGTCGTCGAACATGAATTCGCTGGCGCTCGAACCACTCGGTCATGTTGCCGGGACGGCCTCGGCCGTGTTCGGTTTCCTTCAGACCGTGGGCGGCGCCATACTTGGCTGGCTCATCGGCCGCTCGTTTGACGGCACGGTCACCCCGATCGCCTTCGGGTTCATGTGCATGGGGGCAATCGTCGTCTGCAGCGTCCTGATCGCGGAACGCGGCCAGCTGTTCCGGCCGCACGAACCGCAGCAAGCCTGACTATTCGGCCGCGTCTCGCGCCGCGTCTGTTGCCGAAAGGGACGCGAAGTCGAATATGCGCGGATCGAGCAGATGGCTCGGCCGCACATTGCCAAGGGCGCGGATCATCACGTCCTTGCGCCCCGGCATCTGCCGTTCCATCTCGTCGAGCATCGCCTTGGTAACATTGCGTTGCAGCCCGTCCTGCGAGCCGCACAAATCGCAGGGAATGATCGGGAATTGGAGATCCGAGGCCAAACGGGCCAGATCCGATTCCGCACAATAGATCAGCGGCCTCAGAACCTCGACATCGCCCTCATCGTTGAGGAGTTTACCCGGCATCGCTGCCAGCCGGCCGCCATGCATCAGGTTCATGAAGAAAGTCTCGAGACTGTCTTCCCGATGGTGGCCGAGCACCAGCGCCGAGCATCCCTCTTCCCGCGCGATCCTGTAGAGATGTCCCCGCCGCAACCGCGAACAGAGGGAGCAATAGGTGCTGCCCTCGGGCAGCTTGTCGGTCACCACCGAGTAGGTGTCCTGATATTCGATCCGGTGCGCCACGCCGTTGGCCGAAAGAAAATCGGGCAGCACATGCCTGGGAAATCCCGGCTGCCCCTGGTCGAGGTTGCAGGCCAGAAGCTCGACGGGCAACAACCCGCGCCATTTGAGATCGAGCAGTACGGCCAGAAGCCCGTAAGAATCCTTGCCGCCCGAAAGTGCCACCAGCCACCGCGCGCCCGACCGCACCATGCCGAATGTCTCGAGGGCCTCGCGCACCTGCCGGACAAGGCGCTTTCTGAGTTTGTTGAATTCAACGGTTTGCGGTGCATTCCGGAAGATGGGCGGCACCTCCCCCAAATCCGGCACTCCATCCAATTCCGGCTGCATGTCGCCTCGCTCCGTTTCCGCCCTCATACGCGATCAGGAACTCGCCGCAAAGCCCGGCGCCACTATTGCGCCGGCCGCCGCGTGACAGTTAGATGACCCGAACCACTGAGGGAGTCGCAACGTGCTTCGATCATTCTTCCCCGAACCCAAGGTTTTCTTTCCCGCCGCGCTGGCATGGACGGCGATCGCCATGTTCATCTGGTTCGTTCTGGGCGATGCGCTTGCGCCCGTCCTGTCGCTTGGGCCGATCCTTGCGATTCAGCCGACCGACGCCGACCCCGCCCCCTTCTTCAATGCCGACCGCGTCTGGCTCTACGAATTCGTCATTCTCGCCGGCTACCTCTTCTGCGTGCCGTGGCTCTTCTACAAGCGCACACGCTGGTACTGGTGGTCGGTCGTGGGTTCGGTGACCATCATCGAAGTCGTCTACTTCAACGTTCAGATCAACGCCTGGCTCAACGACTGGTACGGCGGCTTTTACGATCTGATCCAGACCGCCCTCAGCGCGCCGAACACGGTTACGCTCGAGCAGTATTTCGGCTTCATCTGGACCGTCGCCGTCGTCTTGATGGTCAGCATCACCATTCTGGTGCTCAACGCCTTCCTCAACGCGCACTACCTGTTCCGTTGGCGCCGGGCCATGACCTTCTACTACATGGCCAACTGGAAATCGGTCCGCCACATCGAAGGCGCCGCTCAGCGCGTGCAGGAAGACACCAAGGACCTGTCCTCGATCGTCGAAAATCTCGGCCTCGACCTGATCGACTCCGTCATGACGCTGATCGTCTTTTTGCCGTTGCTCTGGGAACTGTCGTCCAACATCACCGAATTGCCCTGGATCGGGCCGGTCGACGGCAGCCTCGTCTGGGTCGCCCTGGTGTCCGCCATTTTCGGAACGGTTTTGCTGGCCTCGGTCGGTGTCCGGCTACCGGGCCTCGCCTTTCACAACCAGCGCGTCGAAGCCGCGTTCCGTAAGGAACTGGTCTACGGCGAAGATCGTGACGAGAATGCCCGGCCGCCCTCGGTGCGCAACTTCTTCAAGAACGTCCAGCGCAACTATTTCCGGCTCTATTTCAACTACACCTACTTCAACGTCGCCCGTTACGCCTACCTGCAGGCTGCGACCTTCCTGCCCTATATCGCGCTTGCCCCGTCCATCGTGCTTGCCGCGATCACTTTTGGTCTTTTCCAGCAGATCTTCCAGGCCTTCGGGCAGGTCCACTCATCCTTCCGCTTCCTTGTCAGTTCGTGGACGTCGATCATCAACCTGATCTCGATCTACAAACGTCTCGCCGGCTTCGAGTCCAACATGCCGAAGGACCACATCTTCGCCAACGACTATGATGACGAAGCCTACCTGACCAGCTGGGAGAAGCTCGCCGATCCGCCAACCCAGACCACCGATGTGGCCTTCCAGTGGGCGCTTGTGCGTGAACCCGACGCCGATCAGCCGCAGTCGGGAGGCATCACCGTCTGGTACGATTTTGCCGACCGGGCAAAGTTCCCGAAAGCGCACACGCTCGAAAAGACCTTTGCCTACGATGAGGGATTGGCCGGCGCGGTGCGCGCCGCCATGGAAAAGGTCCGGTCCGGCGAAACCGTCACCGCCAAGCTGCGCTATTTCGAGCAGCCCGCTCGGGTGAAATTCGAAATTTCCGGGCCCGGCGAGGTTAAGGGCGAGGCGGAAGTGTCCCACGGCGAAATCGAAACACCGTTCTCGCGCATTCGGCCGATCGATCTGTCGTTCGCCTGATCAACGCGCCCCGCCGAAACAAAAAGGCCGCCCACTGGGCGGCCTTTGAATTTTGTCAGCAGAATGCCTCAGCGCGAATAGAATTCGACGACGAGGTTCGGTTCCATCTGCACCGGATACGGTACATCGGCGAGGCCCGGCACGCGCACGTATTTTGCGCTCATCTTGGAATGATCGGCCTCGATATAGTCGGGCACGTCGCGCTCTGCCAGCGCAACCGCCTCCAGCACCACGCCGAGCTGGCGCGAGCGCTCGCGAAGTTCGATGACGTCGCCCGCCCGCACAAGGTAGGACGCAATCGTCACGCGCTTGCCGTTGACCAGCACGTGGCCGTGGCTGACGAATTGTCGAGCCGCGAAGACGGTCGGTACGAACTTGGCGCGATAGATCACCGCGTCGAGACGGCGCTCCAGCATGCCGATCAGGTTCTCGCCGGTATCGCCCTTGGACCGCGACGCCTCTTCATAGGCGCGGCGGAAGGCCTTTTCGGTCATGTTGCCGTAATAGCCTTTGAGCTTCTGCTTGGCGCGCAGCTGCAGGCCGAAGTCCGAAAGCTTGCCCTTGCGGCGCTGGCCATGCTGGCCCGGACCATAGGAACGGGCATTGACCGGGCTCTTCGGCCGGCCCCAGATGTTTTCGCCAAGACGGCGATCAATTTTGTATTTCTGCGATTGGCGCTTCGACATCGCGTATCCTCACGTTCGATTTGAGAAAACCGCGCCCTCCTCTGCCTTGACCGCATTTCTGCGACCAAAGCCGACAGATCCCTCACCAACTCCTGTTGGAACTGTTCGGAAATCCCGGGTGCGCCTGAAAGCGGGCAAGCCCGCGCAACAGGTTGGCGCGTCATATGGGCTGAACCCCTTGATGTCAAGCGCGCGAGGTCAATGCCCGGGCCGGTCGAGGGTGCGAATGTCGCGCAGTTTCGGAAATATGCGCGCCCAGGTTCCGGCAACCAGCATGGTCATCGCGCCACCGATCGTGACCGCCCCGACCGCCCCGATAAGGGCCGCCATCGACCCGGCGCGAAACTCACCAAGCTCGTTGGAGGCTCCGATGAAAACCGAATTGACCGCGTTGACCCGCCCGCGCACTTCGTCCGGCGTCCAGAGCTGCATGATGGTCTCGCGGATGATGACCGACACCATGTCGAACGCACCGACGAAGAACAGGGCTGGAACCGCAATCCAGAGCGAGTTGGAGAAGCCGAACGCAAGCGTCGAAAGCCCGAAGAGACCAACGAAGACGAGCAGAACCTTGCCGGCATGATCCTTGATCGGAAACCGGCTCATCAGCACCGCCACAACGATGGCGCCAACGCCGGGCGCACCGCGCAACAGGCCAAGCCCCGCTGGCCCGGCATCGAGAATATCGCGGGCATAGACCGGCAATAGCGCAACCGCGCCGCCGAACAGCACCGCAAACAGATCAAGCGAAATCGCGCCAAGCACAACTTTCTGCTGAAAGATGAAACGGAAGCCCGCGAGGATTGTTTCAACGGAAACCGCTTGCTTGTCGGTCCGCTGCGCCGGTTTGGCGACCATGGAAATGGAAACGAGCGCGATGAGTTCGAGCACCACCGCGGTGCCATAGGCGGCTCCCGGCGCGATGCCATAGAGAAGTCCCGCCATCACCGGGCCGATGATATTGGAGCTCTGCCAGGCGGAACTTGTGGTCGCCACCGCATTGTTGATCGCCGCCGGCGGCACGAGGTTCGGCGCCAGCGACGACTCCGCCGGCGCAAGGAACGCGCGCGCCACTCCGAGAATGAACAGGGTCCCGAAAACCCAGAGAATGTTGGTGCTACCGCTCAGGGAAAATGCGAACAGTGAAAGGGCGCACAGGAACACGACTGACAAGCAGATCTGGAGAATCCGCCGCCGGCTGAAACGGTCTGCCGCGATACCAGTCACCAGAACGAGGCTCAAAACCGGCACGAATTGCACAAGCCCGATAAGCCCGAGATCGAGCGGATTGCGGGTGATGTCATAGACCTCCCAGGCCACCGCGACCGCCATGATCTGCGTGCCGAAGCTGCTGGTTAAAACCATCAGCCAGAAGAAGCGATAACTGGGATAGGAAAAGGCGCGCGGACTTGGCGCTTGTGCGGTGTCTGTCATGTGTTCGATTGGCCGAAGCCGCCCCGGAAGAATCGTTCGAGAAGAACGCTGGACCTATTTCTTACGACGATCCGGCTGCGCACGCGAGGGGTTGGCGCGCTTGTGCCGCCGGGTCAGCGCCGCGATTACCCCGCGCAACGTCCTGACTTCCTGCAGATTGAATTGCCCGCGTGACAGCATCGACCTGAGGTTGTTGACCATGACCGGGCGCTTGTCTGGCGGGTTGAAGAAGCCCGCATCGTCCAATTCAGTCTCAAGATGCTCGAAAAGGCCGACAAGATCCGCCTTTGGCGCCGGTTCATCCATGTTTCCCGAAAACGGCAACTCCGCCGCGCCGCTTGCCCGCCGCCATTCGTAGGCCAGAACCAGCACCGCCTGGGCGATGTTGAGCGAGGCGAAAGCCGGCTCAACCGGCAGCGTCACGATGGCATCGCTCAGCGCCACCTCTTCATTGTTGAGACCCCAGCGCTCCCGCCCGAACAGAAGTCCCGCGCCCTGCCCGGCCATCACATGCGCGGTGAGCCGGTTCGCCGCCTCATCAGGTCCGAAAACCGGTTTGAACATGTCGCGCGGCCGCGCCGTCGTCGCGAAGACCAGTGACAGGTCGGCAATTGCAGCCTCAAGCGAGCCGAACACCCGGACCGCATCGATGACGTGATCGGCCTTCGATGCGTTGGCGACCGCCTTTTCGTTCGGCCAGCCGTCGCGCGGATTGACCAGCCTCAGGTCCCAGAGCCCGAAATTGGCCATTGCGCGCGCGGCCGCGCCGATATTTTCGCCGAGTTGAGGTTCGACCAGGACGACCGCAGGCCCTGGCCGCCGCTGCAGATCGCGCGTCGAGTCGGTGCCCGCCATCAGTTGCGGCCCCTTTGCGCCAGCCATTCATCTTTCAGAATGGCGTAGTAGAACTCTTCATCCCATTCGCCCTTGAAGATCGCGTGTTCGCGGAAATGCGCCTCGCGCCGCATGCCGAGCTTTTCCAGAACCCGCCACGAGCCGACATTACGCGCATCGCACCGCCCATAAACGCGGTGCAGTTCATAGGTGCTGAACGCCACGGCCAAGAGCGCCTCGGATGCCTCCGTCGCGATGCCCTTGCGGTGCCAGTCGGGGTGAAGCGTGTAGCCGATTTCCGCCTGCAGCGCCTCCCGGTCCCGAAAGCTCAGGACGCAGTCGCCGATCATCGCGCCGCCGTCGTGCAGGGTCACCGCCAGAACCAGCCGGTCGCCGGTCGGCCAGTCAGGGTCCGTCGCGATCCACTCATCGATCTTCTGGCGGGTTTCGTCCGGCGTGGTCGCGTTCCAGAATTCGAAGCGAGCCACGTCCTCACGGCGCATATAGTCGTGCGCCGCCGCGAAATCATCCGGGCGAAATGGTCTGAGGACCAGACGTTCGGTGACGATTGGCAGTTCAGGACGCATGACTACTCCGTGATTTGAGCGTTTGCCTAAAGTGGGTACGAGCCAAAATCAAGAATGGCCCGGCCTATTGCCTGCCTGCTCCGTTCATGCCAGCGTTTGCCCATGCAACCGAAGCACGCCTCACTTGAACTCAGCGCCCGCTGCCCATGCGGCACGGTTTCGATTTCGGTTCGCGGACCGATCTACGGCATGTTTTTGTGCTGCTGCAGCGATTGTCAGCTCATGTCGGGCGCAGGGCATTCGGCCGTTGCCATCGCCGGCCGCGACCAGGTCCAGCTTGAAGGCGAGATCACCCAATTCTCGCGACCCGCGGCCTCTGGCGCGACCTTCACCCGCCATTTCTGCGCCAAATGCGGAACGACGCTGCTGGGTGGAACCTCGCGGCGCACCGACGCGGCATTACTGCCGGTCGGACTTTTCGCCGACCAGTCCTGGTTCGAACCGAACCAGGTGATCTTCCACCGCAGCCATCAGAAATGGGATCTTCTGCCCGACATTCCGAAATACGAGACCTACAGGGAGGGACTATGACCAACAAGACCGGACATTGCCATTGCGGCGCCGTCCATTTCGAAGTGACCGGCGAGCCCCTGCGCATGGCGCAATGCCACTGCAATGCCTGCCGCCGCATCACGGGCACCGGCCACAACGTCCAGGCCTTCTTTCGCAAGTCAGACGTCGTGATCCACGGCATGACCAGCACCCACGATTCGGTTTCGGACAAGGGCAACACGCGCACCCGGCATTTCTGCGCCGTGTGCGGCTCGCGCATGTTTTCCGAGAATTCCGCCGCGCCCGACGCGATCGGCATCGCCGTCGGCGAATTCGACGACAGTTCCTGGTTCAAGCCGCAGGTCATCCTCTACAATGCCGAGCGCCCGGCCTGGGACCCGATCGATTCCGGCATCGACATCCACGAGTTCATGTAAATGGCGAAGATCGATATGGCCGTCGAGGAATTGTCGGACCGCATTCGGCAAATTCTCGCCAATCGCGGCAGTGTCCGCGAACAGCGCATGTTCGGCGGCATGTGTTTCATGCTCAACGGCAACATGCTCGTCGGCCCGATGAAGGGCGGCGGCCTGCTCGCCCGAGTGGGAAAGGACGCCTACCAGGAGGCTCTCAAACGCCCCGGTGCCGGCCCAATGAAGTTCACCGGCAAGGAGATGCCCGGATTCGTCGAAGTCAGCGGCGACGTTCTTGAGGATGATGCAACCCTTGAGGACTGGATTACCCTCTGCGAGGCCTTTGTTGCCGGCCTGCCGGCAAAGTAGTTCTGCGCATGCCCCGCGAGGCATTTGACCCAAACTCAAACATTGATATAGGGGCGCGACATTTCCCCTCACCTTGCGGAGTAAACGATGAGCAAGATCAAGGTTCAGAACCCCGTCGTCGAACTCGACGGAGACGAGATGACCCGGATCATCTGGCAGGCCATCAAGGACAAGCTCATCCGGCCTTATCTCGACATCGACCTTGAATATTATGATCTCAGCATCGAGAACCGCGACGCCACAAACGATCAGGTGACGGTCGATTCCGCCAACGCCATCAAGAAATACGGCGTCGGCGTCAAATGCGCCACCATCACGCCTGATGAGGCCCGCGTCGAGGAATTCGGCCTCAAGAAGATGTGGCGATCGCCCAACGGCACCATCCGCAACATTCTTGGCGGCGTCATTTTCCGCGAACCGATCATCTGTTCCAACGTTCCGCGTCTGGTGCCCGGCTGGACCCAGCCGATCATCGTCGGCCGCCACGCGTTTGGCGACCAGTATCGCGCCACCGACTTCCGCTTCCCCGGCAAGGGCAAGCTGACGATGAAGTTCGTCGGGGACGACGGCACCGTGCTCGAATACGACGTTTTCGACGCGCCCTCGTCCGGCGTCGCCATGGGCATGTACAACCTCGACGATTCCATTCGCGACTTCGCCCGGGCGTCGCTGAACTACGCGCTGCAGCGCAAGGTGCCCTGCTATCTGTCGACCAAGAACACCATCCTCAAAGCCTACGATGGCCGCTTCAAGGATATTTTCCAGGAGGTCTTCGACGCCGAGTTCAAGGACCAGTACGAAGCTCTCAAGCTCTGGTACGAACATCGCCTGATCGACGACATGGTCGCCTCTTCGCTCAAATGGTCCGGCGGCTATGTTTGGGCCTGCAAGAACTATGACGGCGACGTGCAGTCCGACACGATCGCCCAGGGCTTCGGGTCCCTTGGCCTCATGACCTCGGTTTTGATGACCCCCGACGGCAAGACCGTTGAATCCGAAGCGGCCCACGGCACCGTTACCCGCCACTATCGCCAGCATCAGCAGGGCAAATCGACTTCGACCAACTCCACGGCTTCGATTTTCGCTTGGACGCGGGGCCTCAGCCACCGCGCCAAGCTCGATGACAATGCCGAGCTTGCTCGCTTCGCCGATACGCTCGAAAAGACCGTCGTCGCCACCATCGAAGAGGGCAAGATGACCAAGGATCTTGCGCTCCTCGTCGGACCGGACCAGGAATGGCTGTCGACAATCGGGTTCCTCGACGCGATCGATCAGAACCTGCAAAAGGCAATGGCCTGACCAAATGCCCGAACAAGAAAAGCGCGCCAGACGGTTTTTCGGAATCCCCGGCACGCTTCTGGTCACCCTGATCATTTTCGCGCTCTGGGGCGGCAGCTACATCGTGGTCGACCAGATGCGCGCCATGCGACTGTCGGACATGAGCAAGTGCATCGCGGAGGATGCGGAAGGCATCTTCAATTCTTGCGATCCCAAGATCGTCGTGACCATCTGCACCACCGGCGGTGACCGCCGGTGCCTTCGCGAAACGCTTGAAAATCTTCAGTATTTTACCGCCGAAGATGCCTCCGTCGGAGACGACATTCTGGGTGACCGCTATGCCTGTTCGGCGCCGAACATCCCCTTCATTTCCCATGCGGACGGGGCCCCGGAACAAGGCATCAACGCCTGCCGCCAGCCCGACTGATATCGGCCGGGCACGAAACCAACCGGTCCCTGTCTCGGCCAAGGAGCGCAAACGATGCTTAAATGGATTGGCCGGGTAGCTTTGGCGATCGTCGCACTCTTGGCGGCGATCCTGCTCTTCAACGCAAGCTGGTTTGCCGCACCGCCGGAGAATCCGCACCTGCGCCTCATCGCCCACCGTGGTGTCTACCAGACCTTCGATCACACTGGCCTGACCAACGACACCTGTACGGCCGAACGGATATTCCCGCCGGTTCACTCATACCTCGAAAACACGGTGGCCTCCGCCGAGGCAGCATTCGAACTCGGTGCCGACGTGGTTGAATTCGACATCGCGCCCACCAGAGATGGTCAGCTCGCCATCTTTCACGACTGGACCGTCGACTGCCGCACCGAAGCTCATGGCGATGTGCGGGATTTCACGCTCGCGGAGCTTCAGGCTCTCGATATCGGCTACGGTTACACGCCGGATGGCGGTGAGACCTATCCATTTCGCGGCAAAGGCGCCGGACTGATGCCCGAGTTCGCCGACACGCTCGAAGGCACGCATGGCGGCCAGTTTCTGGTCAACTTCAAAAGCAACGATGCGAGTGAAGCAGACATGCTCGCCGCCCGTCTCGACGAAAACCCGCAATGGCGGTCCCGCATCTGGTCGGCCTATGGCGGCCAAGTGCCGTCGGACCGGATCAATGCGCTGGTCCCCGGCCTCGGCGCCTTCGGCAGCAAGTCCGCCAAGGATTGTCTCCTCGGCTACCTCATGCTGGGCTGGACCGGCACCATGCCCGACGCCTGCCGCAACACCCACATCATGGTGCCGGTCAATCTCGCCTTCTTGATGTGGGGCTGGCCGAACCGCTTCCTCGAACGCGCGCATGCGGTCAACAGCGACGTGATCCTTCTCGGACCCGTGGGACCGGGAGACGTCGGCACCAACGGCATAGACACGCCGGACCTTCTCGCCGGCGTGCCAGCGACCTTTGACGGCTATGTCTGGACCAATCGCAT
Source organism: Hyphomicrobiaceae bacterium (assembly GCA_020638095.1). GTDB lineage: Bacteria > Pseudomonadota > Alphaproteobacteria > Rhizobiales > Devosiaceae > JACKJF01. The sequence goes on from JACKJF010000004.1 coordinate 656,566, forward strand.
CGAGATCATCGGACCGCTGGTCAAGGGCACGAAACCCCTGACCTGACACGGGTCAGACGGCTGCCAGCTGCGCCTCGATTGCGGCGAGCGCGGCCGCGGACTTGCTGCCATCCGGCCCGCCGGCCTGCGCCATGTCCGGCCGTCCGCCGCCGCCCTTGCCGCCGAGAACCTCCGACGCGGTCCGCACCAGATCGACCGCGTTGGCCTTGCTGACCAGATCATCGGTCACGCCCACCACAACCGCAGCCTTGCCGTCATCGGCAAGCGCGATCATCGCCGCGACGCCGGAACCGAGCCGCTTCTTGGCTTCATCGACAAGGCCCTTGAGGTCCTTCGGCTCGACGCCGCTGACCGTCTGCCCGAGAAAGGAAATGCCGTTGACCGACTTCGCCTCAGGCCCTTCCGCCGAGCCGCCGCTCAGCGCCAGTTTCTTCCGGGCGTCGCTGAGGTCGCGTTCGAGTTTTTTTCGTTCCTCGACAAGGCTTTCAACCCGCGCCAACGCTTCCTTCGGCGACACTTTGAGGGTCGCGGCGATGGCCCTGAGGGTCTGGTCCTGCTCCTCGAAATAGGCGCGCGCGCCGTCGCCGGTCAGCGCCTCGATGCGCCGGACACCCGCCGCAACCGCACTTTCCTGGACGACGGTCACCAGACCGATCTCGCCGGTACGCCGCACATGCGTGCCACCGCAAAGCTCCATCGAATAGACCTTGCCCTGCTTTTCGCCCTCCAGCGCCGTGCCCATCGAGACCACGCGCACCTCGTCACCGTATTTCTCGCCGAAGAGCGCCATGGCCCCGAGCGCCACCGCATCATCGACCGCCATCAGCCGCGTCTCGACCGGCGCATCCTGCAGGATGATCGCGTTGGCCAGCCGCTCGACATTGGCGAGTTCGGTCCGGTCCATGGGCTTGGTATGCGAAAAGTCGAAGCGCAGCCGGTCATTGGCCACCAGCGACCCTTTCTGCGCCACGTGCGCGCCAAGCGTCTGCCGCAGAGCCTCGTGCAAAAGGTGCGTGGCCGAATGGTTGGCCCGGATAGCCGAGCGGCGCGAATGATCGACGATCTGCTTCAGCGCGTCGCCGACCCGGACGCTGCCGTTCATCACCCGGACCCTGTGCGCGAAAATCCCGCCCGGCTGTTTACGGACATCCTCGACACGCAGAACCGTTTCACCACCCGAAAGCGTTCCGCTGTCCCCGACCTGTCCGCCGCTTTCGGCGTAAAAAGCCGTCTGGTTAAAGACGAGAAACCCTTCGTCGCCCTCGTTGAGGACGTCGACCGGAACACCGTCGCGCACCAGCGCCTTGACCACACCTTCGGCGGCCTCGGTCTCATAACCCAGAAATTCGGTCGGACCCGCCTTGTCGGCCAGATCGTACCAGACCGTCTCGACCCCGGCCTCGCCGGAGCCTGCCCAGCTTGCCCGCGCGGCGGCCTTTTGCGCCGCCATGGCCGCATCGAACCCCTTGTGGTCGACCTGAATGCCGCGCGCCCTGAGGGCGTCCTCGGTCAGATCGAGCGGGAAGCCGTAGGTGTCGTAGAGACGGAACGCCGTTTCGCCGGACAGCGTGTCGCCTTTTCCAAGTGATGCCGTCTCGTCGTTGAGGATGGTCAATCCGCGATCGAGCGTCTTGAGGAAACGTTCTTCCTCGAGCCGCACCGTTTCGCTGATCATGGCTTCGCCGCGCATCAGTTCCGGATAAGCTTGGCCCATCTCCGTCGCGAGCGTGGAAACCAGTTTGAAAACGACGGGCTCCTTCGCGCCAAGAAGCGTCGCGTGACGCATGGCGCGGCGCATGATGCGCCTCAGGACATAGCCGCGCCCCTCGTTCGACGGGAGCACGCCCTCCGCAATGAGGAACGACATCGACCGCAAATGGTCGGCAATCACCCGCTGCGACACCAGCGAAGCACCCTCGCTTTTCGACTTGGTCGCATCCGCCGCGGCCGAGACCAGGGCCCGGAACATGTCGGTTTTGAAAACGTTGTTGGTGCCCTGCATCACCGAGGAAAACCGCTCGAGCCCCATACCCGTGTCGATCGAGGGGCGCGGCAGGTTGATCCGCGATCCGGCTTCGAGCTGGTCGAATTGCATGAAGACGAGGTTCCAGATCTCGATGAACCGGTCGCCATCTTCCTCGGCGCTTCCCGGCGGGCCACCCCAGAACTTCTCGCCGTGATCATAAAAGATTTCCGAGCAGGGACCGCAGGGGCCTGTGTCGCCCATCGACCAGAAATTGTCGCTCGTCGCGATCCGGATGATCCGCTCATCCGGCAGGCCGGCAATCTTCTTCCAGAGGTCAAACGCCGCATCGTCGTCGTGATAGACCGTGACGGTCAGTTTGTCCTTCGGCAGCCCGAATTCCTTGTGGACGAGGTTCCAGGCCAGTTCGATGGCGCGATCCTTGAAATAGTCGCCAAAGGAGAAGTTCCCGAGCATTTCGAAAAAGGTCAGGTGACGGGCCGTGTAGCCGACATTGTCGAGGTCATTATGCTTGCCGCCCGCGCGTACGCACTTCTGCGACGTCGTCGCGGTCGAATAGGGTCGAGTCTCGAGCCCGGTGAAAACGTTCTTGAATTGCACCATGCCCGCATTGGTGAACATCAGCGTCGGATCGTTGCGCGGCACGAGCGGGCTCGAAGCAACCTCGGCATGCCCGTTGGTCACGAAATAGTCGAGAAAAGTGCGGCGGATATCGTTTACGCTGGTCATTGAGGGCTCGCTCAACAAAAAACGAGGCGGGGCCAGCCCACCTGTCAACTCGGTCCTGCTCTTCTAATTGGGCTTGCGGGGCCTGTCCAGACAAAGCCCCGCCGCAATGTTCTGTGGCGGGGCCCTGTTTGATTGGCACTCGATACGGCGGAGTTCGGCTATTCCTCGCCGTCCGCCAGCCCTTCGCCGTCCGAATCAGGATCGGCCAGCATCTTTTCCGAAATCAGGCCGGCGCTTTCGCGCACCCCGCGTTCGATCTCGGCGGCAATGTCGGGATTTTCCATCAGGAACTGCCGCGCATTTTCGCGACCCTGCCCGAGCCGCTGGCTATCATAGGAGAACCAGGCGCCGGACTTCTCGACGATTCCCGACTTCACCCCGAGATCGAGCAATTCACCGGATTTGGAAATGCCCTCGCCATACATGATGTCGAATTCAACCTGCCGGAACGGAGGCGCCAGCTTGTTCTTGACCACCTTGACCCGCGTCTGGTTGCCCACCGCTTCGTCGCGTTCCTTGATCGTGCCGATGCGCCGGATATCGAGACGCACCGAAGAATAGAATTTGAGCGCATTGCCGCCCGTCGTCGTTTCCGGCGAGCCGAACATCACGCCGATCTTCATGCGGATCTGGTTGATGAACACGACCATGCATTGCGAGCGCGAAATCGAGGCGGTCAGCTTGCGCATTGCCTGGCTCATCAGCCGCGCCTGAAGACCAGGAAGGGAATCGCCCATCTCGCCTTCGAGTTCAGCCTTCGGGGTCAGGGCCGCAACCGAGTCGACCACCAGAACGTCGATCGCCCCGGACCGGACCAGCGTGTCGGCGATTTCCAGCGCCTGTTCGCCGGCGTCGGGTTGTGAAATCAGCAATTCGTCGACATTGACGCCAAGCTTCTTGGCATAGATCGGATCAAGCGCATGTTCCGCGTCGATAAAGGCGCAGATGCCGCCCTTTTTCTGTGCCTCGGCGATGACGTGCAGCGCCAGCGTCGTCTTGCCCGAGCTTTCCGGCCCGAACACCTCGACAATGCGTCCGCGCGGCAGCCCGCCGATCCCCAGCGCGATATCGAGCCCCAGCGAACCGGTCGAAATCGCCTCGACCTGTTGCACCGAGTCGGCCCCGAGCTTCATGATGGAGCCCTTGCCGAAATTGCGCTCGATCTGGCCGAGTGCCGCCTCCAGCGCCTTGTTCTTGTCCATCCCGCCCCCGTCAATGACCTTAAGTGTCGAACTCGCCATTTCGCTCTCCTTATTTCAGGTCCGCTGCCCCTAGGCAATGCGCACCGCAACAACCCGATTCGCTTCGCGCCACCGCGCTTGTGCCTATTTTGTTCTCATTTTGTTTCTATTTTGTCAACAGACTTTCGACGGACTTGCCTCGAGCGGCAACCGGTGCCACTTCTACCGCGCCACGGGGGGAAACCGATGAGTCGATCGTTTGAACAAAGAGGGCTTGGCCGGTCCCGCGTCAGGGTGAGCACGCTCGGCCTCGGAACGGCGAGCCTTGCGGGAAACATGACCCCGGTTCCCGAAGTCGATGCCCGCGCTACGATCGAACATGCCATTGCCGCAGGCATCACCTATCTCGACACCGCGCCCTTCTACGGATTCGGCAAGGCCGAGCACCTGACCGGCGACGCGATCCGCGCCCACCGCGATGCCATCACCCTCTCCACCAAATGCGGCCGCCTGCTTGCCCCCCAGCGCGGCCCCTATGCCACGCCAAATTCCTGGTGCGATCCCTACCCGTTCGTCGACGTATTCGACTATTCCTACGACGCGCTGATGCGCTCCTATGAGCACAGTCTCCAACGGCTCGGCACCAATCGCATCGACCTCCTGCTCGTCCACGACATCGCGCCGGACTCGCTTGGCGATGCCGCGGAACAGCATTTCCAGACACTCGCTAATTCCGGTTACCGGGCGCTCGAGGAACTCAAGCGCGCCGGTGAGATCGGCGCCATCGGCATCGGCGTCAACATGTGGGAAGTGCTCGACCGCGCGCTCGATATCGGGGACTGGGACGCGTTCCTTCTGGCGGGCCGCTACACGCTTCTGGAACAGACCTCGCTCAGTCCCTTTCTCGACAAATGCATGACCCGGCAAACCTCGGTCATCTGCGGCGGGCCGTTCAATTCCGGCCTCCTCGCCGGCGGCGACACCTGGAATTATGGGCGGGCTCCTGCCGACCTGATCGAAAAGGCCAAGGCCCTGCAGTCCATCTGCCGATCGCACGATGTTGCCCTGCCCGCCGCCGCGTTGCAGTTCCCGCTTGCCCATCCAGCTATCGCCTGCGTGTTGCCGGGGCCGCGCACCGTAACGGAACTGGAACAGATTCTCGGCTGGTGGGACCAGCAACTTCCCGACGGCCTTTGGGCGGACCTCGCCGCGTCGGGCCTGCTGCGCGAGGGCACGCCGCTTCCGGGCGGCCATTCCGCCTGACGGGACGCACACCTCCGTCAGCTTGAATTCAGACTGGCATGCCCCTATGTTCGCGCCGTCGCGGCATTTGCCGCGGCAGTTCTCAGGGCGGGGTGAAAGTCCCCACCGGCGGTAAAGGGGGTTCAAATGCGCCCCCAAGCCCGCGAGCGCCACACCTAATTATGGTGCGGGTCAGCAGATCTGGTGCAATTCCAGGGCCGACGGTTAAAGTCCGGATGAAAGAGAACGGAATAGGGAACGCGGTAAGTCCAGGTCGGGCAGCCGCGCGTTTCGATCTCCGTATCCCTGAGGCAACTCTGGAACGATGAAAGGATCGAACATGTCCCAGACTGCCTCTTCCCCCGCAAACAATGGCCTGATGCTCGGCACGCTCTACATGGTGGGCGCGCAGGTGATCTTCGCCGTCGTCAACTTCGTCTACGACGTCCTCACCAATCCGTGGGATCCGCTCAATGCCGCCGGCAAGATGACCTCGTCATCGGCCGTATTCTGGCAGTACCTGATCGCCACCATCTTCGCCATTCCGCTGATCCTGAGGATCGGCCTCGGCAATCTCAAGACCCGCCATCCCGTCTGGCACGAAATCCGTGCCCTCGCCTCGGCGCTTGGCGCCCAGGTCTTCGTTTTCGGCTTCGCCTCCGGCGTGCCGGTTTGGCAGATGGTTGGTTTGCTCTTAACCGGGCCATTCTTCGTCATCGCCGGGTCGGTGCTGTTTCTTGGCGAAAAGCTGACCCCGGTCCGCTTCGGCGCTTCTCTGGTGGCGTTCCTTGGCGCGTTCCTCATCGTTGGCTTCGGCACCGATGCCTTCACCTGGGGCTCGCTGCTGCCGGTTCTGGCGGCAGCGCTCTGGAGCACGACCACGGTCATTTCCAAATATCTGGCGCGCGACGAAACTCCGGAATCCCTGACCCTCTACCTGCTGCTGCTGATCGTCGTGAACCACGCGGTCGTTGGCATCGGTCTTGGTGTTCTCGTGTCGGTCCTTCCCACGGGCACGCTGCCCGCAACCCTGTCGACCGGGCTCGATCTCGGCCTGCCGACCGGCGATGCCGTCTGGTGGATGCTGTTCCTTGGCCTTGTCACCGCCGCCGCACAATATCTGCTCTGGAACGCCTACAAGTTCGCCGATGCGACCTACCTGCAGCCATTCGACGACCTGAAGCTGCCGCTCAACACGCTTCTGGGCTGGATCGTCCTCTCGCAGGTGCCAAGCGCGCTCTTCTGGCCCGGCGCCATCCTGATTGTCGCGGCGTCGCTCTATGTCGGGACGATGGAGGGCCGGAAAAGGCCGGCATCCGCCTGAATCAGTTAATCGGCAACTCAGTAGAAGCCCCGGAAACTCCGGGGCTTTTCGCTTGCGCTATTCGCTGACGCCGGACAGCACTTCCTTGACCTTGGTGTTGATCTGGTCAAGCGTATAGGGCTTGGGCAGGAATTCGACCGAACGGTTGTCGGCAAGATCCTGCCGAACGCTTTCTTCCGCATAGCCCGAAACAAAGATGAACTTGATATCCGGCATGCGCTCGCGGACATGAGTCAGAAGCGTCGGCCCGTCCATTTCCGGCATGACGACATCGGAAATGATGAGATCGATCTCGTTGTCGATCTCGTCGAGCACCTCAAGCGCTTCTTCGCCTGACCCCGCCTCGAACACCTCGTAGCCGGTTGTCGAAAGGGCTCTCGCCGAAAACGCCCGGACCGCTTCCTCGTCTTCGACCAGCAGAATGCGCTCATTGCCGGTCAGGTCCCGGATTTGATGTTCGCTCGCCTGTTGCGAAACGATTTCCGCCTCGGTCGGCACGTGGCGCGGCAGGAAAATGCGGAAAGTCGTGCCCTTGCCGACCTCGGTTTCCGGGTAGATGAAGCCCTCGGTCTGCTTGACGATGCCATAGACCATCGAAAGTCCGAGACCCGTTCCTTTGCCCAGCTCCTTGGTTGAAAAGAACGGCTCGAAAATCTTCTCGACCACCTCGGGCGGCATGCCCGTTCCCGTATCCTCGACCTCGATCAGCACATAGTCGGCCGCCGGCATGCCCTTGTAGTTCATCTGGCCGGCTTCCTGCGCCCAGACGTTGCGCGTTCGGAGGGTGATCTCGCCGCCGTCCGGCATGGCATCGCGCGCGTTGACGACGAGATTGATGACCACCTGTTCGAGCTGAACCTGGTCGGCTTTGACCGGCCACACATCGCCGGCCACGTCGACATCGAGCGCGATATTCTGCCCGATCAGCCGCTTGAGCAGCGCCGTCAGATCGCCGACGACATTGGTCATGTCGAGAACCTGCGGCCGGAGGGTCTGGCGCCGCGAGAACGCCAGCAACTGCCGGACCAGCCCCGCCGCGCGGTTGGCACTCTGCTTGATCGACATGATGTCATTGAATGACGGATCGGTCGATTTGTGCTTGAGCAGCAAAAGATCGGAGAAGCCGATGATTGCCGTCAGGACATTGTTGAAATCGTGCGCCACGCCGCCCGCGAGTTGCCCCACCGCCTGCATCTTCTGGCCCTGGGCGAACTGGGCTTCGAGGCGGCGCTGTTCGGTCGTGTCGAGCGCGTAGACGATCACCCGCTCATCGCTGCCTTCGATCGCTTCGGACGGCGTGAAGAACAGCTGCACGCCACGTTCCTGATCGACCGCGAGGTCGGCATCCACCGGATCGATTTCAGCCTTGTTTCCCAACACGGCCTGCATCGCCTTTTCGAAATCCTCAAGCTTTCCGGCCGAGATCAGTTCGGGGAGCCTGAGGTTCTCGAGGCTGCGGGACCCATCCTCGATGCCAAAAACCCGCGCGAACGGAGCATTGGTCTGCAAGACCTTGCCGGTGGCATCGAGGGTCGCAATCGCGAACGGGGTATCGTTGAAGAAACGCGAAAAGCGGATCGCCGCAGCCATGCCAGCGGTCTCGTCGGCCGGACCGCGATTGCGGTCGAGCACCAGCGTGCGCGTTTCGCCCAGTTCGCCGTCCGCCAGCCGCGCGGCGCGATGCAGAAGCCGCACCGGAACCGCCATGCCCTTGCGGTCGACCAGATCGATGTCGATGATGTCCGTGCGAATTTCGCCCTCCGCACCACCGCTCATCAGAAGGTTTGCGCCGTCACCCTGCACGATCTGGCGGAGCGTGAGGTCGCCCGGTTCGAAATCGGCAAGATCGTAGCCGAGCCAGTCGGCGAGCGTTGAATTGATGTACTGGATGCGGCCCGTCGCATCGGCGGAAAAGAACCCGGCAGGCGCGTGGTCGAGATAGTCGATGGCCCTCTGGAGTTCGAGATAGATGTTCTCCTGCCGCGCACGGTCGCTGGTAATGTCCTCGACCGTCCAGACCATCAGGTCTTCGGTCGAATCGTCGCTGCGCGGCAGTTCGCGCACATGAATGCGAAACCAACGCGCCAGCGGTCCCTCGCCGCTTGCCGCGTAAGGCTTTCCCGAAAAATCATTGGTCAGCCGGATATCCTCGGACGCGTTGCGGCCGTCCTTGGCCGCCCGCGTCAGCCGGTAAATCGCCTCCGCAGATTCCGGCTGGTGGGCAAAAAGCCGGGCCACGCCAACCGGCGCGCCGGTGCTCGCCTGCGCCGAAAGCCGGCCGTAATAGTCGTTGGCATAGATGATCGCGCCTTGCGGATTGGTGACGACTATGCCCCGCACCGCGCTGTCGATGACCGAGCGCGACATGGTCCTGACTTCGGCGCCTGAGCTGAGGTGCAAAAGCCCGGCGACGTAGGCGAAAATCGCCAAAACGCCGATTGCCGCGAGCGCGCAGAGAAACAGGATCACCCAGTCGAGCGGAATGTATTGGGCGTAGAGGATGTAGAACACCACGACGCCGATGAGCACGAGACCAAGCGCCGTGACCCGCCACAAACCGCCCTGGGCGGGCGACTGCAGGGCTGCGGGTTCGGGGTAGAGATCGTCAGACATGTCGCCTTCCATTCGCGCCGCCGGGCGAAGGGCGTGAATCACCGGCGCATGGAATCACAGTTCGCACCAAGAACAAAGGCCAAATCCCCTTCAAAACCGCCTGTTTCCTATGCCGACGCCGAGCGCCAGGCCGATTTCTGCCGGAGGCGCATGACGTAGCCGATGACCTGCGCCACCGCCTTGAAATGCTCGGCCGGAATCGTCTCGTCGATATCGACCGAAGCGTAGAGCGCACGCGCCAGCGGCGGGTTCTCCACGATCGGAACTTCATGTTCCCTGGCCTTTTCGCGAATGCGCAGTGCAATCGCGTCCATGCCCTTGGCGACGCATTTTGGCGCGGGCATGGCCCGGTCATATTTGAGTGCCACCGCGAAGTGCGTCGGGTTGGTGATGATCACCGTCGCCTCCGGCACGCTCGCCATCATCCGCCGCCGCGATTTTTCCTGACGAATCTGGCGGATGCGCGCCTTGATCTGCGGATCGCCTTCCTGGTTCTTGTGTTCGTCTCGGACTTCCTTGATCGTCATTTTCTGTTTCTGCCACCAGCGTTGCCGTTGGTAGAGATAGTCGGCGACCGCAATCAGGGTAACGACGGCGATCGTCGCCGCGAAAATCTTGAGCGCAAGTTGCTGGAATTCGGGCATCAGGGCCGCAAGATCCATGCTGATCAGCGTATCGAGCTCGTCGCGCTGTCCCCAGATGGCAAAAAACAGCACCAGCGCCACGACGGTCAGCTTGGCCAGACCCTTGGTGAAATTGACCAGAGCCTCGAGCGAAAAAAGCCGCTTGGCCCCCTGGACCAGACTGATCTTGCTGAGTTTGGGCTTGATCGTTTCGACCGTCAGCAACGGCCGGTGCTGCACAAGGTTCGCCGCCACCCCGAAAAGGCTCATGATTCCGAGCGGCACCAGAACGATGAGCAGGAACGTCGTCGCCAACGAGGTGACAAAGGCGTTGAAGCCGGTGCCCCCGATCGAGAACTGATCGGCCTTGCCAAGGATCAGCGACAATTGCTGCACGATTCCGCTGCTGCTGATGGGCGCCGCGACCAGAAACAGGAGCGCCGACCCGACCATCATGAACCAGGTCGTCACCTCCTGGCTCTTGGCGACGTCGCCCTTCCGGTGCGCCTCGTCGAGCTTTCGTTGCGACGGGTCTTCTGTTTGCTGTTCGCGATCCGGGGCTTCGTCCGACATTTCAGCCCCCCATCAGCATTTCGAAATGCGACTGGAAATGCATGAGGTACCAGCCCATCAGCGTCACCATCAGCATGGCCAGAAGAATGAGCCCGAGGCCCACGTTGGCCGGCATAGCGATGAAGAAGACCTGCAACTGCGGCATCAGCCGCGCCAGAAGCCCGAGCCCGAGATAGAACACCAGACCGAAGATGATGAACGGCGCAGATAGCTGCACGCCGAGCGCAAACGCGCTCGAAACCGTGTCGACTGCCAGCCACGCCGCGTCCCCCAGCATCAGGTCCGATTGCGGCGGAAACATCGTGTAGGACTGATAGATCGAGGCGAGCACCAGATGATGAAGGTTGGTCGCAAAGACCGCGGCGAGCCCGACAATGGTCAGGAAATTTCCGACGATCGCGCCCTGCACGCCGGTTTGCGTCGGGTCGGCGGTCTGCGCCAGCGACAGGCCCATCTGGAAGGCCATGGTCGACCCCGCCACCGCCAGAACCGAGGTGATGAGCCGCGCAATGCCACCAAGAATGAAGCCGATGGCCATTTCGTGCAGAACCATCGTCACCATGCCGAAAACGCTGTCTGGCACGGCCGGCAGGGTTGGCGAAATCAGGGGCATGAATACGAGCGCCAGCGACAGACCGAATGCGAGCCTGAGCTGTGCAGGAATCATTCGCTCGCCGACGGCGGGCGCCAGCATCAGCATTGTGCCAACCCGCGCAAAGATCAGCAGATAAGAAAAGGCCAGCGCGGGTAGCCAGTTGAGGCTGACGGTCACCGCTTCGCTCCCTGCCCGGCCACGCCCTCAGACGCCGGCGACGATCAGGTCGCTGAGGCGGCCCATATACCCGCCCATCGTTGCCCCGATGAAGGGCAGCGCGATCAGCATCGTCACGAAGATCGCGATGATCTTGGGCACGAAAACCAGCGTCATTTCCTGGATCTGGGTTAGAGCTTGAAAGAGCGCAATGATGACGCCGACGACCAGCCCCGCAATCATCATCGGCGCCGCCACGAGGATCATCACCCAGATGCCTTCTCGTGAAATATCAAGGACTTCGGCGCCGGTCATGCTGGCCTCCCGGTCGAATCAGATAGGCATGCGCATGATTTCCTCATACGCCGAAATCACCCGGTCGCGAACCGAGACCATGCTGTCCATCGCCAGTTCCGTCTCCGAAACGGCGGTCACCACGTCAACAATATTGGCCTTTCCGTCGAGCATCTGCATCTGCAGCTGGTCGGACCGGTTGCCCGTGTCGACCACCGACTGCACACTCTTGGCCAGAAGCGAGGCGAAATCGCCTCCCTGCCCGTCAAGCGGGTTGGACTTGCCCGCGCCGCCATTGCTGATCAGCCGTGCGGCGTTCGAATAGGCGGCGGTTGCGGCGGTGAACGGGGTACTCATCGATCAGGCTCCAAATTCATCCACGCAGGATGTCGAGGGTCGTGCCATACATCTGGCGGGTCGAGGTCACGACGTTGAGGTTGGCTTCGTAGGTCCGCTGCGCCTCGCGCATGTCGGCTAGTTCGATCAGCGGGTCGACGTTCGGAAAAAGGACATATCCATCTGCGTCCGCCGCCGGATGGCCTGGATCGAAGCGCTTTTCGAAATCGCTCATGTCATAGGTGAGCTTGCCCACCTCGACATTGTAGGCGCCGATTTCGCGGTCGTAGACCGCATCGAAGGTCGGTACGCGGCGGCGATAGGGTTCCTCGCCGGGTGTTTTGCCAGCCGAATCGACGTTGGCGAGGTTTTCCGCAATCACCCGCATGCGCGAAGATTGAGCGTGAAGCCCGCTCGCGGCAATCTTCAGGCTGGCACCGAAGTCACTCATTCAGCCTTCCCTTCTAGCTCGTGCGGCCAAGCGCGGTTCTGAGCAGCCTCAGCGATCGCGAGTAGAGCGACGCCGCGGTCTGGTAATCCATCTGGTTGCTCGCGACCTTCATCATCTCGTCTTCGAGCACCACAGCATTGCCTTCCGGCGTGATTTCGAAAGCACCCATGCGGCGCGGGCCGAATCCGTCGGTTTCCGTGTTTCCGACCGAAAAATGCGTCGGGTTGGTCGCGACCGTGGTGACGCTGGCCGTGCTCTGATTGTCCAGAACATCGGCAAAACGGAAAGCGTTGAGATCACGGCCGAGATAGCCTGGCGTTTCCGCATTGGCGACATTCTCCGCCAGGATGGTCTGGCGCGTCTGGTGCCATTGCATCTTGAGCTTCAGTGCGGAAAAGATGGGAAGGTCAGACAGGGCCATGTTCGCGCTTCGGACGGAATTCAATAGGCAATTCTTGCCGGGCTTATGGTTAACATCGCGTTAACTCTGTCCGTCGAATTGACATTTTGGTCCAGCACGGCCGTCATTTTCGGTCTATACTAGGCACATATTTCCGCCATGCGGGCGTGCCAAACGCACTGTCGGCGGCGGATTGGACTTGTTGGAGGCGCACTCTTGGGCTTTTTGACTTCGCTATTTGGCGGCGACGGACTGAACCTTTGGTCGGTCGGCCTGTCGCTCATCATCGTGCTGCTTCTGATCGTCGCTGCCGTCTGGCTGCTCAAGGTCCTATTCAACGCAACCGGCCGCATTGGACGCAATTCCAACAAGCGCCTGGCGATCATCGATTCCATTCCGGTCGACTCAAAGCGCAATCTGGTGCTCGTCCGCCGCGACCAGGTCGAACACCTTCTGCTTGTCGGCGGCGGCCAGGATGTCGCCGTTGAAACCGGCATTCCCGCCGAATACGCGCCCTCGGCCCTTCCCGATCAGAAGATGCAGCGCGCAAATGCGAACCCCGAGCGCAAGACGGCGGCCGCAGCCAGCCGACTTGGCCTCACGAGCCTTCTCCGCCGCTACAACCTGCCCGGCGGAACGAATTCGCCCCAGCAGGCCAACGAGGCTCAGCCGCGTCCTGACCCCCAATCGAAGCCGGTCAACCGGCCCCGCTTCACCATTCGTCCCGCGACACCGGCGGCAGAGAATCCTGCCGCACAGCCCGCCGCCCAGCCACTCAGTCCGCTCGACCGGCTGAAAGCCCTCGGCATGCATCGCGACGAACAGGCGCCGCAACCCCTCCGCCGCATGGGTCTTCTGACCCCCAAGACCCCGCCGGAATCTGTGAATGGCGCTGCGGAAGCGCAGAAAAGCCCGGACCAGACCGCCGACTCAGATAACATGCCGCCCGATCCGCACGACCACGACGCCATGGCGAGCGTCGAACACCAACCGATCGAGCAGCATGGCCCCGGCGACCAAGACGATTCAGCTGACCAGCAGCACGAAAACCGGTCTCAGAACGCCTGATCGCCATGCGCGAACCCGCCGGCTGCTTCGGCTTTTCGGTCTCGCCGCCCTCGCCCTTCTGATCCTCAGCCCGGTTGAATCGCTGGCCCAGGATATATCGGTCAACTTCGGTGACGATGCGACATTGACCGAGCGTGCGGTGCAGCTCGTCGGCCTTTTGACCGTCCTTTCACTTGCGCCCTCGATCCTCGTCATGGTGACGAGCTTCACCCGCATTATCGTGGTCCTGTCGCTCCTTAGAACAGCAATCGGTCTTCAGACGGCGCCGCCGAACAGCGTGATGATTTCGCTTGCCCTGTTTCTCACCGCCTTCGTCATGGCGCCGACTTTGCAGCAATCGTATACCGACGGCATTGCGCCGTTGATTGCAGGCGAAATCGGCATCGAAGATTCGTTCGCCCGCTCCGCCGCACCCATACATCAATTCATGATGGCCAACGTCCGCGAGGATGACGTGCAGCTTTTTCTGGACCTGTCGCAGGCCGAAACCCCGGAAAACCCGGAAGATCTGTCCCTGACGATCCTCGTCCCCGCCTTCATGATTTCCGAACTGCGCCGCGCCTTCGAAATCGGGTTCCTGCTGTTCCTGCCCTTCATCATCATCGACATGGTGGTCGCTTCGGTCCTGATGTCGATGGGCATGATGATGCTGCCTCCGGTTGTCGTCTCCCTGCCCTTCAAGCTCGTTTTCTTCGTGCTCGTCGACGGGTGGCACCTGATCGCGGGATCGCTGGTTCGATCCTTCGTCAGCTAGCCGAGATCCCAACTACTTCCTGATTTGGCTGCCTTGCATCCGGTCCGGCGCACGATAGAACATCGGAATGTTTGCGCCCGTGAAGCGAGGAACATGCCCGTGACGATCGTCATCACCGCGTTCGAACGATCACCCGATGGCGGCAGGGGGCTTGCGCGAGACACGCGTGTTCGTTGGGCCCTCGAAGAGGTGGGCCAGCCGTACGAGGTGCGCGGCGTGCAGTTCGCGGCGCTAAAAGAGCCTGCGCATCTGGCGCTCAACCCGTTCGGCTCGATCCCGACCTTCGAGGAGGATGGACTGGCTTTGTTCGAATCCGGCTCGATCGTGCTCCACATCGCCCAGCGCCATCCCGGCTTGCTACCGGACGATCCGCATGCGAGGGCGCGGGCCATTACCTGGATGTTCGCCGCGCTCAACACGGTCGAACCGCCGATTCTGGAACGCGCCAACGCCCGCCTGCTCGAGGGCGACAAGCCCTGGTCTCATGACCGTATTCCGATCGTCGAAGACCGCGTGCGCGACCAACTCCGAAAGCTTTCCGCCCGCCTCGGCGAAACCGATTGGCTCGACGGCGCATTCAGCGCAGGTGACCTGATGATGGTTTCAGTGCTCTTGAGGATCAAGACGTCCGGCCTTCTCGAAGCATTCCCGAACCTTGCGGCCTATGTCGCTCGTGGCGAAGCTAGGCCCGCCTACCAGCGCGCCTTTGCCGATCAGCTGGCCTTCAATACGAGGCCGTAACCGGCCCCACGCGAGCCCTCATCCCGTCGGCGGATTGTCCGCGCCAACATGCGGCGGCACCAGCGCGCCGTCGGCCTCGTAGGTTTCGCGATAGGACTGAAGGAAAGCCGAGAGCGTATCCGTGCTGGCAACCTCACTCGCCAACTGCCGGAAATCGGCCGAACTCTGCGTCACGAGTCCGGTGACGAAATCGAACATCGGCCATTCAGGCGTCGGCTCCATGACGGGCGTGAACTTGTTGCGCAGCCGGGCAAGTCCGATCCGGTCGTTGGCGAGAACGAAGCCCACCGCCGCCCTCAGGATTTGTTTCCGGGCCGAAAGTCCGAGCGTTTCGGGCACGCCGTCGCTGGAATAGACGAATTCGATCTGCTCGGATGCATCGCGGTAGCGTTTGTCCTTCCAGTACGCTTCGATGCGGAGTGCCTCGGCATCCCGCCCGTCCATGTTGTTGAGAAGGTCGAGCGCCAATTGCGCCCGGCCCGCATCGATGAGCGCCCGCGCTTCAAGAATGCGCCGCTGGCGTTCGAGCGATGGCGCCAGGTTGGCCATGCTCGTCGCCGTCAGCGCATCGAGCGCCTTGTCCGGCGCATGATTGGCGATCTGAATCACGGCGAGGTCCGCCGCAATCTGCGCCCGCGCCGCGCCTGAAAGCCGGTTGTCGATCTGGTATTGCAGAAGGTTTGCCGCCTGCTCCAGCAGGTCGACGCCCACGAGACGGCGGGCCAGGTTGCGGATCATTTCATCGCCACGCGTACCCGCCGGGGTCAACTGGCGATAGGCGTAAAAGAGCGTCAGCGCGTCAACCGGATCAAGCTGGTCCGCCGCGCCGTTGAGGAACAGATCGGCAAAGACCCTTTGTGCCTTGTCGGTCAGTTCCAGCACCTTGTCGGGGTCGACGCGCGCGTCCGCTGCTTCGCGAACGGTGGCGAACGCGCCGCGATAGTCCTTGCTCTCGAACTGCAGATTGGCCAGCAGTTCCAGCATCTTGGCCTCGAGGGGTCCGCCCCGCCAGACAATCGTTTCGCTTGACAGAACCTTGGCCGCACGTTCCTTGTCTATGTTGCCGATCCGGTTCAAAAGGTCGATGGTCCGATAAACCGCTTCCGCGCGCGTCGGGCGCACGTCGGCCACGATCACCTGTCCGTACGTGTCGAGCGCTTCATCGTAACGGCGTTCAAGCTCGTCGATCCGCCCTTCCAGCAATTCGTAGCGCGAATAGTCCTCGTGACCGAGGTCCATCTGCCCGAGCCGGGCGGAAAGCCGGCGGGCGAGATCGAGATCCTGCACCTCGACCGCCGAAGTTGCGCCGGCGACGAGAAACTCGGTCTGCACCCAGACCGGATAGCCTTCGATGATCGCCTCCGCTGCCAGCGCATCATTGTGCGCACCCTGGAAGTCCTGCGTTTCCGAACGCACGATCGTGCGCCACATGATGGCGTCGGTCCGGTTGACGAGACTGTCTGATCCAAGAAGCTCGAGAGCCTCGCTATTGCGTCCCGCCGCGACCTCCGCCGCCGCCTTGACCATGTCGGCTTCGGCAACGATGTCCTCGACCGATCCGTCAGCGATCAGCACGTCGAGCACCCCGAGCGCCTCCTGCGGCAGTCGGTTGGCGAGATAGGCCGTCGCAAGGTCGAGCCGCGCCTGTTCCCGGTCGCGGCCTTCGCCGGATGCCGCCATGTTCTGCAGGTCGATGAGGCGCTTGTTCAGCCGTTTCGGGCTGGTTTCCTCGAAATCGACGAGATTGACGAACGCCGCCCGGCTGCCATCCGACTGCCCGTTCGGCGACCGCGACCGTGCCAGAAGAATGGGAGATAGGGTCAGCCCGCGCGGCGCACTCAGCGTCGCTTCATGGCGTGAAAGAGCGATCTGCAGGTCCGGATTTTTCGGGCGCAGAACCAATCCCTGGATCGAACCCAGAACGTCGAAATCGACATAGTTGAGGTCACGGAAAATGCCGCGCGCCGGCGGATACATGGTCACCACCTGCAAAATGTCACCGACCACCGGGTCGCGCACCTCATGAACCAGCGCCGGGTCGCCGAGATTCGCGGCAAGCTCCTCACGGCCATCCACGTTCTGGCGCCGGTTGAGCTGGATGGGATCGTTCGGAGCGGCGGAAAGATCGCCAAGCGAAAGCACCCACCCCGCCCCCTGCGAGCCGAGCGACACCATGGTGCTGTCATCGACAATCATCCGGACGATTTGCGTCTCGCCGGTCGCGACCGCCGAATAATCGTCCGCAACCTGACTGAGGAGTTGCGGATCGTCCGGGGCTTGAACGACGGCGGGTGAATCAAAGATCAGCCACAGATAGTCGCCGCGCCGGAAAACCGCTGCGGGCGTATCCACATCGAACGCAAACTGGATGCGGATGGCCGTGCCGACATCGGTGACTTTCGGCGTGATCTCCGTCTGGGTCGTCGCGGTGAGCGGCACCGGGCCCTCGCCGAGATTGTCTGCTAGACTTGGACCCTCCGCATCAATGCGCAGCTTTTCCTGTTCATCGACGGCCGCCTGCAGCAATTGTTCTGCAGTTGGCGCGGTGCTCTGCGGTTCCAGCCGGTCGATGTCGATGATGTAGTTTGTCGGGGACTCCTGGTAGAAACGCGCCGTCACGCCGGCCGCCAGCGTGAGGTGCACCGTATCCGAGTCAACGCTCGACCGGGTTTCCGCCCCCAGGATTTCGGCAGGCAGATTTTCCGTCAGCGCGAATAGATCGATTTCCTTCGGCCAAGCGAACGTCAGGTCCACCGCGTCCCCATCGCGCGAATATTGCGCTGTCGTGTCTTCCGTCCAGGAAAACGACAGGCGAATAAAGGTCGCGTTCAAACCGACATCGAGCCGGCCCGTCGGGTTGCGCGCCCGCGCCTCGGCAATAATGCGTTGCTGCTCGGCAAGCGCGGCGGCGTCCTGTGCGCGCTTGGCAAGTTCCGCTACCACTTCTGCGGGCAGACTGGGCGGCAGGCCCTGCCAATCGGCGGGCAACAGATCGATGAAGAGCTTTTCGCCGGCAACGATCGTGTTGATCTTGTAGTCAGCCAGAAGACCGAACCTCAGGCCCCGTTTGTCAGGGTCGATTCGCGCCACGGTCAGATAGTCCGGCATCGTTTGCGTGACGTCCGGCAACATCAGGTCTATCGCGTCCTGAAATTCGATCGTCAGCACGTTGTTTTCGGACTTGAGGTCATATTTCGGCAGGTCGAGCCGGTCCGGAAAAGTCAGGATTATCCGGCCGTAGCCCTCCATCCCGCTGGCCGAGAGATCAAGAAAGTCCGCCGCGAGAACCGCGCCTGCCTGCGCGCACCAGAAAAACGCCGCCAGCCAGAGCCCGGCAACGAGGCGCCAAATGTCGGCAGGGTCTTTGCGGCGTACCGGCATCTTTGTTCCAAACATCAAGACACCCAAGTCTAGCCGCCCCGCTTTAACTCCGCGTTAAGCCAAACGCCGGTTTTCCCTACTGGCCAATGATTTGCGGCAGCTCGTTCGAGCCCATGCTTGCCGGTTCTGTCGGCATTTTGGCTGCTTCATTCAGGTTGGCCAGGCGGATGGTCAGGTCCTGCGCCCGCGATGCATCCATCGCGGCAAGAATCTGCGACATCTTTCTCGGCGAGATATTGCTCGCCAGCCGCAACAGAACATCGGCATCGAGCTGGTTGAACACGGTCGCCGCGTCGCTCGGCTTCATGTTCTCGTACATCGAAACGAGGGCCGTGAACTGCTCGTCGGCCTTCGCATCGAACTGGTCGACAAGGGCCTGCACCCGCGTTTCCAGCGCCTGAAGGGCGGTCATGCGTTCTTCGATCCGCGCTTCCGCGGCCGCGACCAGATCGGCACGCACGTCAAGTTGCTCGGAATAGGCGTCAAGTTCGGCCCGCCTCTGGCTCAGCCGCTCGAGAACCGCGCGTTCCGTGACCGCATTCTGATCCGTCTGGTCGAGCGGAATGACATTTCCGTCCCGATCCTTGGTCGTTACCTCGGCAACGTCGCCATTGTTTCCGTCCATGGCCGCCGCCGTCGTCGCGAACAGCGAATCGGCGGCCCGGCGGGCCGTGGCTTCCTCGTCGGGCGTCAGCTGCACGGCTGGGTCCGCGGCCGTCTGGGCTCGAGCAAACTCGGTTCCGGTCAGGGCATAATGGCCCTCGGTCACGAGCCCGATGGTCTTGAGAACCAGGAGCGCGATCGCCGCAACCAGAACAACGGGAAGAAGCCTCAGTTTCATCAGGCGGCCGTGCTCCGCCGCTTCTGGTGAATGTCGAGCTGGTTGAGCGCAAGGCTCGCCCGGTTGGTCTCGACCCGCGCAATGGTCTCGGACTGGCGCGCCGCGCTGGTGATCTTTTCGATCCGCTCGAGCACGGTCTGGCCGGCGGTCACGTGGTTGGCAAGTTCGAGCCCGAAGCGCTCAGCCTCTTCCAGGCGGGCATTGAGCGTCAGGTCGGCTTCCGTCGCCGCCTCGCGAAGCTGCGAGATCGCGCCGTTCGCCATCGTCGTCGCCTGGATCAGGTCATTGATCATGCCGCGCATGACATCGCGATCGGCATGCATCTTTTTCAGACGCTGGTTGAGCACGAAGGAATATCCGATCGTCAAACACAACAACAACGCCACGGCCGTTTCCACGACCAGTCCAAGAGGTATGCTCGTCATAGCGATTGCTCCGCTCTTTCGTCCATTGCTTCAAACGCCGCCATCGTCACCGTTGGCGGGTTGGGCCTGCGCGTTACTTTCAGGGAAATGTGCGAGCCGATATGCCCCATCACCGCCTTGGTAACGTCGACGTCGCCACACCGGACCAGAACCGGGTCCTGCGGCGAGCGTTCGAACATCAGCGTCTGGCCGGGCTTGAAATTGAGAACCTGCGACAAAGGCATGTGAAGTTCGTGCAGCACCGCGGTCAGTTCGGTGTCCGCCGCGTAGATTTCGGTCGCGAGATGCTCTTCCCACGTCGAATCGCGCCCGAACTTTTCGCCCATGAACGCCTGCAGCAGCTGTTCCCGGATCGGCTCGATCGTCGCATAGGGCAGAAGAATTTCGACCTTGCCGCCACGATCGTCCATGTCAATGCGCAATTCCACCAGGATGGCGGCGTTGGCCGGGCGCGAAATGGCCGCGAAGCGCGGATTGGTTTCTAGCCGTTCGAGGGTGAAATTGACTTCGGTCAGCGGCTCGAACGCCTTGTGGGTGTCCGCCAGAATGACCTCGATCATCCGCCGAGCCAGGGCCAGTTCGATGGTCGTATAGGGCCGGCCCTCAACCCGGATGACACCGCTGCCCCGTCGGCCGCCCAGCAGCACGTCGATCATCGAATAGATCAGGCCGCTGTCGATGGTCATCAGGCCAAAATTGTCCCACTCCTCCGCCTTGATCACTGAGAGGATCGCCGGGAGCGGAATGGAATTGAGGTAGTCGCCGAAGCGGACCGACGAAATCGAATCGAGCGACACTTCGACATTGTCAGAAGTGAAATTTCGAAGGCTGGTCGTCGCCAGCCGCACCAGCCGGTCAAAGACGATTTCGAGCATCGGCAGGCGTTCGTAGGACACAAGGGCCGAGTTGATCAGCGCCTGAACCCCGGTCAGTTCGATATTGTTCGCCGTTTCCGGGTCGAATCCGAGCAGGTTGTCGATCTCGTCCTGGTTCAGAACCCGGTCGGCACCCTCGTCGTCTTCATTTTCCTCGCCCTCGATCATGGCCGCCCACTCAGCCGCCATCGCGTCGTCGCGCCCGCCGCCGCCAGACCCCTCATTGGCGAGGTCGAGGCCCCATTCGGCCGCCAGTTTGTCGGGATCGTCGTCGGCCATGACTTGCCCCTATTGCACCAGGATTTCGCGGAAGAGGATATTGTCGACCTGCGCCGGATAGACCGCGAGGTTGACGCGGCGGCGCAATTCTTCCTTGAGCCGGTAGATGCCCGCCGATCCTTCAAGGTCCGACCGCCGCAATTCGCGCAGATAGACCTGGAACGCGTCGAGCACGCGATTGACCCGTTCGCCGATCACTTCCTTCATCGCCTCATCGGCGACCTCGAGCGAAACCTGCATCCGCAGGAAGTGATCTTCCGGGCTCTGGTCCGGTGAGAGGTTCACCATGATATCGGGAAGGTCATAGTAAAAGGTCGGCGCGGCGGCTTCGACCATCGCGCCTTCGGCCGGCGCGGTGCCCGATCCCATCAAGAAGAACAGGGCCGCGCCGCCACCAAGCGCCACCACGAGCGCAGCGGCACCGCCGATGATGATCAGCTGCTTCTTGCCAAGTTTTCGCTTGGGCTTGGCCTCGCCTTCGCCCTCACCATCGACCTCGTCGATGTCTTCGCTTGCCGCTGCTACGTCGCTCATGCCGTTCGCTCCAAAAAAACGCGAGAATCCCACGTTTTCCAGTCACTTCGAGCTAACGTTGACTTGGTTAACGAAGGGTTACCATTGCCCTCAACCCGGCAGAAATTGCCGTGCAAAACTTACCCGGTTTGCCGGTTTTGCACGGCGAATTTGTCGAAATCTTTAGTCAACTTATTGAATTCGCACAGTTTCTCGAATTGGCACGGTCCCTGCAATTCATCTGGCACGCCCTCAGCTTGGGGAAGCCGGGCGCAACATTGGGGAACGCGCATGATCGAAAACGCGCAATTGATATCGCTCTCGCGGCAAATGGCTCTGGCCCGGCAGATGGATGTCGTGGCCAACAATGTGGCCAACATCAACACCACCGGCTTCAAGGCGGAATCGCTTCTTTTCGAAGACTACATCATGCCGGTGGCCGACTATTCCGCCGCCGCGACGCCGGGCGACGAACAGCTCCACTACACTGACGATTGGGCGACGGTTCACAATTTCCAGCCCGGCGCCATCCAGCAGACGGGCAACGCGCTCGACGTCGCGCTCGAAGGTCCCGGCTTCTTCGTCGTGCAGACGCCTGCCGGCGAACGCTACACCCGCGACGGGTCCTTCAAGATCAACAATTCCGGCCTGCTCGTCGACGATCAGGGCAACACGGTCCTGTCCGAAGGCGGCGAAATCCGCTTCACCGACTCCGAAACCGACATCCACTTCAATCCGGATGGGTCGATCGTCACGTCGGCCGGCAACAAGGGCACGCTTCGTGTCGCCGAGTTCGACGAACCTCGCGCCCTCGTTCATCAGGGCGACAACCTCTTTTCAAGCGACCAGCAGCCCCTGGCCGCCTCCCGGACCACGCTCATTCCCGGCGCGCTCGAACGCTCCAACGTCTCCGGGGTTTCCGAGATCGCCAACATGATCCGCGTCCAGCGCGCCTACGAAACCATCAGCAGCCTGCTTGACCGCCAGAACCAGCTCCGCGAGACCGCCATCCGCGATCTTGCTTCCCTCAACGGCTAATCCGCAAAGGAACCTGACCCATGCAAGCGCTCTATACCGCCGCCTCAGGAATGGCCGCCCAGGAACGCAACGTCGAAATCCTGTCGAACAACATCGCCAACATGCGCACCACCGGCTTCAAGCGCCAGCGCATCGAATTCCAGGATCTGCTCTACCAGAACTATCGCCGCGCCGGCGCCTTGACCTCGGACGGCGGCACCCAGGTTCCGGTCGGCGTTGAGGTCGGCACGGGCGTCAAGACCGCCGCCACCTCACGCATCATGAGCCAGGGTTCGGTCGAGGTGACCGACAAGGACTTGGATGTCGCGATTCGCGGCGAAGGCTATTTCATCGTCAACCTGCCCGACGGCCGCTCCGCCTATACCCGCGACGGTTCGTTCGAGCGCAATTCGTCCGGCGAACTGGTGACCATCGACGGCTACCAGATCCAGCCCGGCATCGTCATTCCGGACACGGCCCGTGCCATCTCGATCAGTGACGACGGTATCGTTGAGGCCTTCCTCAACAACGACTCCACCGCGACGCAACTCGGCCAGTTGCAGCTGGCCCGCTTCGTCAACAAGCACGGACTGGAATCGATGGGGAACAACTTGTTCCTCGAAACCGACGCGTCGGGTACCGCCCAGCTCGGAACCCCGAATTCCGACAGTTTCGGATCGGTTCTTCAGGGCTATCTCGAACTCTCGAACGTCAACCCGGTCACCGAAATCGCCGATCTGATCGCCGCTCAGCGGGCCTACGAAATGAACTCCAGGGTCATTTCCGGCGCCGACGAGATGATGCGCTCGGCAACCCAGATCGCCTGAACCGGAGGTAAGTGACAATGACCCCGCTTCCCATCACCAGGCTGGCCGCACTCACCGCAGCACTGACCCTTGGCCTCTGCGCCGCGGCCTTTGCCGAACCGGTCCTCAAGTCCGACATCACCGTGAATTCGGAGATCGTCACCGTTTCCGACATGTTCGAGGATGCCGGCACCTACGCCGAAGAGGCGCTGTTTCGTGCGCCGCTGCCGGGCACTGCCGGGCAGGTCAGTCTCGAAGCCGTCCGGCTTGCTGCCAACAAGGTCGGCCTCAACCACTTCGATGCCGCCGGCAATCTCGATGTGCGCGTCGCCCGCGCCGGCATTCTCGTCGATCAGGACCTGATCAACGAAACGATTGCCGCCCAACTTCGCGCCAACGGGTCTCTGCCCGAAGGCACCAAGGTCGATGCCGAGCTTTCCCAGAGCCTTGGCGATTACTATGCCGCCCCGGGCGAGAACCCGGTCTCGATCGAACAGTTCCGTTACCTGCCGAGCACGTCCAACTTTTCCGGACGCTTCAAGCTGGCCGGGCAGAGTCAGCCGCTCTCGCTCAATGGCCGCCTGTTCTTCACCGTTGATGCGCCGCACCTGACCCATTCTCTTGCTGCGGGCAGCGTCATCGCCCCTGACGATATCGAAATGCGCCCGATCTCGGTTCAACTGGCCGACGCTGCCGGCGTACCTGCGCTCGACGACATTATCGGCAAGCAGGTCACCCGCCAGATGCGCGAAGGCATTCTGGTGCGCACCGCCGACGTCGATGATCCCGTCATCGTCGCGCGCAACGATGTTGTCACCCTCTTCCTGCGCTCCGGCCCAATGACCCTGACGGTCAAGGGCCAGGCGCTCAACGACGCAGGCCGTGGGGATTCGGTCTCCGTCCTTAACCTGGCTTCGAACCGCATCGTGCGGGGCATTGCCGTCGACGACGGCACTGTCGAGGTCCAGCCACCGGCGACCGCAATCGCCGCCCTGCAATAATGACTCATTGGGGAATGATCATGAATTTCGTCAAACTCGCCGCAGCCCTGGGCCTGGTTTCGCTTCTTGGTGCCTGCACCGCCGCTGAACGGCTCGGCCAGATCGGCCAGACGCCACAACTCTCCGCCATCGAGAACCCGACCGCCGAGGCCGGCTATCGCCCGGTCGTCATGCCCATGCCCGAAGAAGAGCCGGTTTCCTACCAGCCCAATTCACTGTTCCGCACCGGCGCCCGTGGCTTCTTCAAGGATCAGCGTGCCCATCGCGTTGGCGATATCCTGACCGTCACCGTCACCATCGACGACAAGGCCCAGATCGCCAACCAGACATCTCGTGGCCGCACCTCCTCCAATACCGGCGGCGTCGGTGGCGTGCTGGGTTCGATCTTCGGCGCCATCGCACCCGCCCCGATATCGGCTGATACCTCGATCGACGTCAGTTCGGGCGTCAGTGATGCCGGCACCGGCGCGGTCAACCGGTCTGAAAGCCTTCAAACCCAGGTCGCCGCAGTCATCACCCAGGTCCTGCCCAACGGCAACCTCGTGATCGAGGGCCATCAGGAGGTCCGGGTGAACTTCGAAATCCGCGACATGGTCGTCGCCGGCATCGTCCGTCCCGAAGATATCGGCTCCGACAACACGATCGACAGTTCCAAGATTGCCGAAGCCCGCATCGCCTACGGTGGCCGGGGTCAGATCACCGACGTGCAGCAGCCGCGCTACGGACAGCAGGTGCTCGACGCCATCCTGCCCTTCTAGCCTTGAAAGGGGCGGCCCGCCGCCCCCAACCCTTCCGGGCGCATTCCCCAAGGCGCCCCGATCCGCCGGTGCGACCAGGCCTTCCCCAAGGCGCGTCGCTTTCCCCACCGGCTCACAAAAGGGGCGCGGCCTTCCCCCAATGCGGCCGCGCCTCTTTGCTTTTTGGCTGGCAAATCTTTCCGCCCTCACCATTCTACTGGTTTGACGTATATGTTGCGCGCGAGTCCTTCCGAGAGAGACGCAAAATGAGCAACGACCGGTTCGACCATTCGAAACCAGAAACGAGCCGCACCAGATCGCCTTCCACGATCGGTTTGGGTCTCGGCATCGCCCTCGGCGTGGCAATAGGCGCAGCGGTTGGGGCCGCCTTCGGCAACGTCGCCCAAGGCGTCGCTCTTGGCGTCGCATTCGGGGTAGCCGCCGGCATCGTCGCTGGCCGCATCCTCGCCCGCCGCAAAAACAACTGACCTGAACGTCTCGAAAATCAGCCTTGAATTGCCGCGGCCCTTTGCATTTGTCGTCCGTTTGCGCAAATAGGGGCATCTTTGCTGCTTCGGACTTGTGTGGATGACCTATCAGAACCTCGACGACCTTAATCAGACCCTCCATTCCCTTGACCATGCGCTCTCGGTCCTCAGCGTCGACGAGGCGGTGAACATGCCAGAGGGCGGTGGCGAGGCGCGGGCCGAGGCCCTCGCAACTCTGGCCGGCATGCGGCACGAACGCGCCGCCGATCCCAAGGTGCGCGACTGGATTGAAGAAGCCCGGAAAGAGGACCTCACGGAGGACCAGAGGCTGGCGCTCGAAGAGTTTGATCGGGTCTACACCAACCTCATCTGCCTTCCCGCAGAGTTCGTTCGCCGCAAGACGGAAATCACCACGCGCACCGAACAGGCCTGGCGCGCGATGCGGCCGGCAAATGACTGGAAAGGCTTCGAAAAGGAACTCAGGAAGGTCATCGATCTCGCGCGGGAAGAAGCTGGACTTCGCTCCGCCGCGACCGGCCTCAGCCCCTACGACGCACTGATGGACCAGTTCGACCCCGGCAACCGGGTCGACAATGTCACGCCAGTCTTCACCCGTCTCAAGGCCTTCCTCAAGGACTTCCTGCCCGAAGTGCTGGCGGCACAAGCGGAGCGCCACCACAAGCGCCCGCTGAAAAAGGTCATCGGCCCATTCCCCAAGGCGAACCAGAAGGCGCTTGCCGAAGCGGTCATGCCGGTCGTCGGATTCGATTTCACTCATGGGCGGCTGGATGAGTCGCACCATCCCTTCTGCGGCGGCGTGCCGACGGACGTGCGCATGACCACCCGCTACACCGAACACGAATTCCTCACCTCCCTGCTCGCCGTGCTGCACGAAACCGGCCACGCGCAATACGAACAGGGTCTCGAGCGCCTCAGTGCCCATTGGCCCCACACCCAGGCGCGCGGCATGGGCATGCATGAAAGTCAGAGCCTTTTCGTCGAGATGCAGATCGCCCGCAGCCCGGAATTCTGGCAGTGGGCGCGCGTCTATGTTGACCAGCATATCGGCACGCACGCCCTCGAAGACCTCGACGTCGAGGACATCATGGCGATCGTCAACTTGGTCGAACCCGGCTTCATCCGCGTCGATGCCGACGAGGTCACGTACCCGCTGCACGTGATCCTGCGCTATGAGCTCGAAAACGGTCTCGTCGGCGGCAATCTGCAGGTTTCAGATATCCCCGAGCTCTGGGATGCCAAAATGCGGGAATATCTCGGGATTTCGACCATCGACAACCCCAAGGACGGCCCGATGCAGGACGTTCACTGGTCAGCCGGCCTCTTCGGTTACTTCCCCTCCTATACGCTTGGCGCGCTGATGGCGGCCCAGCAATGGGCCGCAATGGAAAAGGCCAATCCCGGCGCCCGCCAGCAGATCGCCGAGGGCAATTTCACCCGGATCAACGACTGGCGGCGCGACAATATCTGGCGGCAGGGCTCGCGTTTCTCGACCCCCGAGATCATGCGCCGGGCGACCGGCGAGCCGCTCAACGCGGACTATTTCATCAACCACCTGAAGAAGCGCTACCTGTGATCGCCTCTCCGAATGCGCTGGCTGGCGTGAGCCTTGCCCACGAAGGAATGTTGCACCCGCTGATGGCTGATGCGCCCGGCGGACGCAGGCTGCCGGTCATCGACGTCTCCAACCCCGTTTTCAGCATCGATGAAAGCGCGGGCGCCATGGCCGACCTGCGACGGCGGGCCGATCAGCTGCTGGCGCAGCAGAAAACGGCGCCAAAATTCATCATCCGCGCCTTCATGTGGTTTGCGGCCCGCCAGTCGCTGCTCTTCCGGGCCTTCTCCAGGCCCGAAGCCGCCTATCTCGACAGTCTGACCACATACGCACTCAAACTCGGACCGGAAGGTCTTGTTCCGCCCTATACCTCCTGGTTCGACCGCTATGTCGCCGGCCTGCCCCCGGTCGTTTCGCTGCGCTTGCGCCTGCAACAGATGGCACGGCTGATTGCCGAAGGGCTCACCCCGGCGCTTGCCGTTGACTCAACTGCGCCCCTGCACCTGATCAACATCGGCGGCGGCCCGGCCTATGACAGCCTGAATGCGCTTATTCTTCTTCGCCACGACGCTCCCAAACTGTTGAAAAACCGCGCAATTCGCATCCATATTCTCGACCCTGACGCCAACGGACCCGCTTTCGCCGCGGCCTCTCTTGCGGTTCTGATGGAGCCGGATGCTCCGCTGGCGGGACTTGATATCGCGATGGAGCACATGGTCTACGACTGGCGCCAGACCGCGCCGTTGACCGAGCTCCTCGCGAAACTCGCCGACGACAAGCCGATTATCGCCGCCTCCAGCGAGGGTGCGCTTTTCGAATATGGCGACGACCAGGCGGTTCTCGACAATCTCGCGGCCCTTCGATCGGCCGGGACGCATTTCCATTTCATCGCCGGCTCGTTTACCCGCAATGACGCCTTTTCGCGGTCCAACCTGTCCTTCGCCAATTATCGCCTATTTCCGCGTGGCGCGGACGGAGCGGCAAACCTTGGCGCCGGCGCCGGATTCGAAGTGGATTCCGTGGCGGAAGCGCTTCTCAGCGACCAGGTTCGACTGAAGCCCCTGGCCTGATCGGACTGCTCGAATTCGATTCCCGTTCAATGGCTTTCGGCCGTTTCCGGAATCTAAACAAAAAGCCCGCGACGGTTCGCGGGCTTTTTGAATTCAGGAAGCTTCGCGCCCGGCTCAGTCGTCGCGATAGACCTTTTCGTTCCGCTCGTGCCGCTCCTGAGCTTCTAGCGACAGTGTCGCGATCGGCCGTGCATCGAGCCTTGCCAGCCCAATCGGCTCGCCGGTCTCCTCGCAATAGCCATAAGTGCCGTCGTCGATTCGCCTGAGCGCCGCATCGATCTTGGCGATCAACTTGCGCTGCCGGTCGCGGGTCCGAAGTTCCAGCGCCCGATCACTTTCCGACGAGGCCCGATCGGCCATGTCGGCATGGGCAACGCTGACCTCTTGCAGGTTTTCCAGGGTTTCGCGGCTTTCCTTGAGGATCTCCGCCTTCCAGTCGCGGAGCTTCTTTTCGAAATACTCGAGCTGGCGGGGGCTCATGAATTCTTCGTCATCCGAAGGGTGGTACTCGCCAACATCTAGGTGTGCGTCCATGGTGAACTCCCTCATGAACCGATGGCGCCTATATAGTCGGGTGACCTTGGAGCGGCAAGTTACCATTTACCCCAATTCGACGGTCGCCGGCGAACCGTTTCAAAACGCGGTAAATGCTGAAATTTCATGCATTTTTGCAGAAAGCCTGGCGCCGGTCGTTCGGCCGGGCAACAGACAGAAATGGTGCGCTTGGGCTAGTGGCCGAGCTTGGCCAGTTCGACTCGCGCCCTGAGTTCGATGTCGGTAATCACCGCCTCGAGCGCTGGATCTGAAAGCTCGCGCGCCCGGCTGATGAGGGCCAGCAGCCGGTTGATCCGCCCCTCGCCCACCCGCCCCAGAAGCAGGTCCGCCTTGATCTCGTCGAGCACATCAAGAAGCGACTGACCATGTTTGAGCGCGCGCTTCTTGGCGAGAAGCGGGTCTTCGATGCCCTGAAGTGCGAGAAGGGAGTCGAGTGCGCCGACCGACGGCATTGACTGCGCCGATTCGGTCCGTGCCGCCTCGGCGTCCCCTTCGGGCACAAAGCTTGATCCGGAAGAAGACCGCGAGGTTCTGCGGGTCGACACGGAATAGCGGTTCGTCGGTCCTTCGATGCGCATCGCGCGCTCCCGGAATCTGACCGCCATCATGGCGGTGCCTGCCCCGGCAAAATCTGCCGCGTGTGGTTAATTTTCCCTTAATCGCACCCGGCAGGAATTGCAGCGCCCACCTGCACGATGCCGGGACGTTCGCACCGCACTCAAAAATTTCATTTTGATTCAATTAGTTGGTCCGAGGTGCGCGGACTTCTTCATTTTGGCACGCTTTTCGCAAGTCAGGTGCCAAACCGGTCCGTGGGGACGGACCTGCCGCAATGGGGAACAATATGTCTGGCCACCAACCGCGAACACCAAGATGGACCGCCTGGGCGCTGGCACTCGTGCTTGCGCTTCTGCCCGCGCTTCCGGCTCAGGCCGCCAGCGCCCGCATCAAGGACATTGTCGATATCGAGGGCGTGCGCGAGAACCAGCTGATCGGCTACGGCCTGGTTGTCGGCCTCAACGGGACCGGCGACAGCCTCAACAATTCACCCTTCACCAAGCAGTCTCTGCAGGCCATGCTCGAACGGCTCGGTGTCAACACACGCGGCGAGACGGTCCGCACCGCCAACGTCGCCGCAGTCATGGTCACCGCCAATCTGCCGCCCTTCGCCACCCAGGGCAGCCGCATCGATGTTTCCGTCGCGGCCCTCGGCGATGCATCGTCCCTGCAGGGCGGGACCCTGCTCGTCACGACGCTTCTTGGTGCCGACGGCGAGGTCTATGCCATTGGCCAGGGCCCGGTCACGATCAACGGCTATTCCGCCCAGGGCGATGCGGCCAGCATCGTCACCGGCGTGCCGACCACGGGGCGCATTTCCAGCGGCGCGCTGGTTGAAAAGGAAGTCACCTTCGACCTCGGCCGCATGCGTACCCTCCGCCTTGCGCTGCGCAATCCGGACTTCACCACGTCGAGACGCATTGCCCTCGCCATCAACGATTTCCTCGGTTCACCCGTTGGCGTGCCTGAAGACTCCGGCACGGTGCGCATCACCCTGCCCACCAACTTCAACGGCAACATCGTCGACCTGATCACCGACATCGAACAGCTGGTCATCCAGACCGACATGCCGGCCAAGATCGTCATCGACGAGAATTCCGGCATCATCGTCATGGGCGCCAACGTCCGCGTCTCGACGGTCGCAGTGGCGCAGGCCAACCTGACCGTGACCATCGCCGAAAGTCCGACGGTCGTTCAGCCAAATCCGCTGTCTCTGGGCGTTACGGCCGTGGAGCCAAGAACCGACCTCAACGTCACGCAGACGGATTCGCGCCTGGCGCTTGTCGACGAATCGATCACCCTGCAGCAGCTCGTCGACGGGCTGAACGCCCTCGGTATCGGGCCACGCGACCTGATTTCCATTCTTCAGGCGATCAAGGCGACCGGCGCGCTCCAGGCTGAAATCGAGGTGCTGTGATGGATGCACTCGCCACCAGCTATTCGGCCTATGGCCCGCAAAGTGCCCATCAGCGTCTCGACCTCCGCGCCCAGGCTCAGCAGATGGAGGGCGTGTTTCTGAACACCCTCGTCTCCGAAATGTTCAAGGGCATCAATGCCCGCGGCGATTTCGGCGGCGGCTTCGGCGAAGAGACCTGGCGCTCCATGCAGTCCGAACAGTTCGCCAACGCGATAGCCCAGAATGGCGGCATCGGCCTTGCCGACGACATCATGCGCAGCCTGATGGCCGTGCAGGAAAATGCCGGGAACCTGAACCCGGCCGCCAACCCGAACGCCTGACCGGAGACCAGAGATGAGTGCCCAGGACCGCCTTTCCTCACTCCGCAACATGCAGGCCGAAATGCTTTGCGCATCTGCCGAGTCGGCGCTTGCCGCCTTCGTCGACATCATGAACCGCGAAACGACGCTTCTGCGCGCCGGTCAGTACAAGCAGGCCGGCGAACTCAGCGCCCGCAAGGCCGAGATCGCGCAGGACTATGTCTCACTCGCCCGCGCAGTTCAGGATCAGGCCGAGCGCCTGAAGCGCGAAGCGCCGGAAGATCTGACACGGCTTCAGTCCGGCCACGAAAAGCTTGCGACCCAGATGGCAGAAAATCTTCGGGTTCTCGCCACGGCGCGACAGGTCACTCAGGACCTTATTTCAGATGTGGCAAGAGCAACCGGCGCCACCACGCGCGCCGAAACCTATGGGGCCTCCGGCAGGCTCAGCAGCGCCTCCGGACACATGACCAAAGGCCTCGCCTTCAATCAGGCCCTTTAACGAGCGGTTAATCCTCCTTTCGTTTTTGCAAAATTCGCCAGCAGAATTCGTGTAAAATTGCCGCATGAACTTTGGTCTCATACCAAGGAATAGTGCGAACACTTCACCCTGCTGTGGTGTATCTACCCAGTGTGGACGAAATGCAGGTAACGACGCAAACCGGAACAAAGGTTGATTTCAATTCACAGGCCGCTAGCAGCGCGCCCGTGCAAATTGTTGCGTCCGCCGCCCAGAAGCAGACCGAAGATCAAAAGCCGGTCGAGGAAATCAAAAAGAGCCTCGAAAAACCAGTCCCCGCTGCCGAGCGCAATCCCGACGTGTGGAGCGTCGCCGATCTGGTCCAGGCACAGCACATCAACGCCCTCTTCCCACATCCCGACAGCCAGAGCGCCAAAGAGATCAAGGCGCATGGTGCATCGCGTGCCTACGTGGCGTTTAATTCAATTAAATCATAGCATTAACTCGTCGTTTACCCCAGCGTAAACTGGCCGGGCAAACGCCCGCGTTAACCACAATTCTTAACGCGCGTTAAACATTTGGGCGGCCATTGTCACCCCCGTCTCAGAAGGGACGTTTTGCCAATCGGTTCCAGAAATAGGAGTTCTAAATGGCCGATATCACTCTCTCGAAAGCCGTTCGTTCGAACCTGCTTTCTCTTCAATCCACCGCCTCCGCGCTTGCCAAGACTCAGGAACGTCTCGCGACGGGTCTGAAGGTCAACTCGGCGCTCGATAACCCGACCAACTTCTTCACCGCCTCTTCGCTTTCCAGCCGTGCCAGCGACCTCGGTCGTCTTCTGGACTCGGTTGCCAATGCCAAGAGCACCATTGAAGCAGCGGATCAGGGCCTGTCATCGATCACCAAGCTGGTCGAAAGTGCTCAGGCCACCGCCCGCCAGGCCCTCCAGACCCCGGCGACGGTCGAAACGACCACTGCTGCAACTGCTGGTGCGGTTGCGGGTGGCGCGTTCACCAGCGTCGACGTTTCGGGCACCGGTTCTGCCGCGACGGCAGGTTCGGTTGTTGGCGGCGCCTTCTCCAACGTGGACTTCACCAATGGCGGTTCCAACGACGGTTCGATCAGCTTTGATCTGACCCTCGATGGCGGCACGCAGAACACCATCACGGTCGCCTATGCGGACGTGAACGGCGTTGCCTCGAGCAACTCCGCTGTGACCGCGTCCGAACTGGCCGGCATCCTGAATACCAAGATCAACACGGCGGAAGGCACCTCCGGTGTTACCTACGCGTCGGTCAACGGTTCGGGCGGCATCGACATCACGTCGAACACCACCGGCACGTCGTCTTCGGTCGCCATTGCCAACTTCGCCGCGTCAAACGGTGCGACCGGTTCGGGTCTTGCCGACGGCACCGGCACCGGTTCTGCTCTGGTTGCCGCTGACTCGATCAGCTTCAGCCTGACGGTCGACGGTGGCACGGCAACGACGATCACCATCGATGATGCCGCGGTGACGGCCTACAACTCGGCCAATTCCACTTCGCTCAGCTCTGGGGCTCTGACCGCCGCCAACATCGTGTCGCTGATCAACGATCAGGCCGGCGCGACCGTTGCTTCGGTCAACTCGACCTCCGGCGGCATCGACATCACGTCGACCACCACCGGTACGAGCTCTTCGGTTGCCATCGCCAGCTATTCGGCGACCGTGACCGCAGGCTCGACAGGTTTGGCCAACGGTTCGGACACGGGTTCCGCCGCGTCGACCACCTCTTCGGCCAATCCGAAGCGCGACGAATATGTGACCCAGTACAACGAACTGCTGTCGCAGATCGATGCTCTGGCCGCTGACGCGAGCTTCAACGGTGTGAACCTTCTGAACGGCGACAACTTGTCGGTTCTGTTCAACGAAGACGGTTCCTCGACGCTCGACATCACCGGTGTCACCTATGACTCCGCCGGTCTCGGCCTGTCGGCTGTGACTTCGGGTGGCTTCGACAGCGACGCCGGCGTCAATTCGGTCCTCGACGATCTGTCGAGCTCGATTGATAACCTCCGGACCCAGGCCTCGACCTTCGGTTCGAACCTTTCGGTTGTCGAAGTTCGTCAGGATTTCACCAAGAACCTGATCAACACCCTCGAATCCGGCGCTGCCAATCTTACGCTCGCCGACACCAACGAAGAAGCGGCCAACCTTCTGGCCCTGCAGACCCGCCAGCAGCTGAGCTCCACTGCTCTGTCGCTCGCCTCGCAGGCCGACCAGAACGTGCTCCGCCTGTTCTAATCAATCGCAAAATCAAACTGAAAGGCGGGCTTCGGCCCGCCTTTTTTGTTTTACCGACCGAAAAAGGGGCACTCTCCCACACTCGCCAAAGCCGGCAGCGGGTCGGCCTTCGGCGGTCACGGTTAATCTTTCTTAAATTTCTCGGGCGCATTTTTACCGGAGTCTCAGAACGAGGCACCCCAGTAATCGGTACCTAAGAAATAGGAGTTCTCTATGGCCGATATCACTCTCTCGAAAGCAGTTCGGTCGAACCTGCTGAGCCTGCAGTCCACCGCTGCGTCCCTGGCGAAAACCCAGGAACGTCTGGCGACCGGCCTGAAAGTCAACTCGGCCCTTGATAACCCGACCAACTTCTTTACCGCTTCTTCGCTTTCCAGCCGCGCCAGCGACCTTGGTCGTCTTCTGGACTCGGTCTCGAACGCAAAGAGCACCATTGAGGCGGCCGACAAGGGCCTGTCCTCGATCACCAAACTGGTCGAAAGCGCCCAGGCGACTGCCCGTCAGGCACTCCAGACGGCCGCGACAGTTTCGACCACCACCGCCGCAACGGCTGGTGCGGTCGCCGGTGGTTCCTTCACGTCGATCGACGTGTCAGGTACCGGTTCTGCCGCTACCTCTGGCACCCTGGCTGGCTCCGCTGTTACGGCAGTCGACGTTTCGGGCACCGGTTCTGCCGCGACGGCAGGTTCGGTTGTTGGCGGCGCCTTCTCCAACGTGGACTTCACCAATGGCGGTTCCAACGATGGTTCGATCAGCTTTGATCTGACCCTCGATGGCGGCACGCAGAACACCATCACGGTCGCCTATGCGGACGTGAACGGCGTTGCCTCGAGCAACTCCGCTGTGACCGCCTCCGAACTGGCCGGCATCCTGAATACCAAGATCAACACGGCGGAAGGCACCTCCGGTGTTACCTACGCGTCGGTCAACGGTTCGGGCGGCATCGACATCACGTCGAACACCACCGGCACGTCGTCTTCGGTCGCCATTGCCAACTTCGCCGCGTCAAACGGTGCGACCGGTTCGGGTCTTGCCGACGGCACCGGCACCGGTTCTGCTCTGGTTGCCGCTGACTCGATCAGCTTCAGCCTGACGGTCGACGGTGGCACCTCGGACACGATCACGATCGACGATGCTGCGGTGACGGCCTACAACTCGGCCAACTCGACCTCGCTGAGCTCGGCGTCGCTGTCGGCTGCTGACCTCGTGCTTCTGATCAACGACCAGGCCACCAACTCGGGTGCTGTTGCCTCTGTCAACGGCACATCGGGCGGCATCGACTTCACCTCTGGAACCACTGGCACGAGCTCATCTGTGGCAATCGCCAGCTTCACCGACAATTCCGGCGGCGGTTCGATTGGTCTGGCCGATGGCTCCGACACGGGTTCCGCCCTGGTTGCCGCTGACTCGATCAGCTTCAGCCTGACCATCGATGGCGGCACGGCAACGACGATCACGATCGACGATGCCGCGGTGACGGCGTACAACTCTGCCAACTCGACCTCGCTCAGCTCTGGAGCGCTGACTGCGGCCAACATCGTGTCGCTGATCAACGATCAGGCCGGTGCGACCGTTGCTTCGGTCAACTCGACCTCCGGCGGCATCGACATCACGTCGACCACCACCGGTACGACCTCCTCGGTTGCGGTTGCCAGCTATTCGGCTTCCGTTACCGCCGGTTCGACGGGTATCGCCAACGGTTCGGACACGGGTTCCGCCGCGTCGACTTCGACCTCGGCCAACCCGAAGCGCGACGAGTACGTGACCCAGTACAACGAGCTGCTGTCGCAGATCGATCAGCTGGCCGCTGACGCGAGCTTCAACGGTGTGAACCTTCTGAACGGCGACAACCTGTCGGTTCTGTTCAACGAAGACGGTTCGTCCTCGCTCGACATTACCGGCGTTACCTACGACTCCACGGGCCTCGGCCTGTCGTCGGTGGCCTCGGGCGGCTTCGACAGCAACAGCGACGTCAACACCACGCTCGACGGCCTGAACAGCGCGGTCGACAACCTCCGGACCCAGGCCTCGACCTTCGGTTCGAACCTCTCCGTGGTGGAAATTCGTCAGGACTTCACCAAGAACCTGATCAACACCCTCGAAACCGGTGCTGCCAACCTTACCCTGGCTGACAGCAACGAAGAGGCGGCCAACCTTCTGGCCCTGCAGACCCGCCAGCAGCTGAGCTCCACCGCTCTGTCGCTCGCTTCGCAGGCCGATCAGAACGTGCTCCGTCTGTTCTAAACGGTTCAATAACCGGGAATATGAAAGGCGGGCTTCGGCCCGCCTTTCTTTTGGCCCCTGCCCTTGCCGTTGTTCGTTTCCACGGCGACAATGGCGCCGGCACACGAATCTTCGGGGCAAGAATGCCCGATCACCAGAAGGAGCGAAGCAATGAGCCTCAAGGTCGAACTCAAACCTGGCGAGCGCCTGATCATCGGCAATTCGCTGATCACCAATTCCGATCAGCGCACGCGTCTCTTCATCGACGGCGATGCCCCGGTTTTGCGGGAAAAGGACATCCTGACGCCAGCCACTGCCGACACGCCGGCCAAGCGCGTCTACCTCGCGATCCAGTTGATGTACACCTCCGCCAGCGACCATCCCGACAGCGCCGTATTCGACGAACTGCTTGGCGACTTTGCCCGTGCCGTACCCTCGAGCCGCGAGATCGTGGACGAGATAAATAACTGGATCTTAACGAAGAACTTTTACAAAGCTCTCAAGTCCGCGCAAAAGCTGATCGCGTACGAACGGGAGATACTAGACCATGCACAATCAGGGAGCACTGGCGTACCAGCAGGTCGCCAGGCAGACGGTGAGTCCACGGGATCTTGAAGCCGATCTTTTGAGCAGGGCCGCCCACCGATTGCATGAGGTCAGGGAAAACTGGCCGGCGAGCCGCAGCGATCTCGACGAGGCGCTGCTCTACAACCGCAAGATCTGGCAGGTTCTTGTGACCTCGGTCACCAAGGAAGACAGTCCCCTTCCCCGGCAAATTCGGCAGAACGTCGCAAATCTCGGCATCTTCATTTTCAACGAAACCCGTGAATTGATGGATGCCAATCATCGCGTCGAAAAGCTCAACTCGCTGATCAACATCAACCGCGAGCTCGCAGCAGGCCTTCGGGCGCGCCCGGCAGAAGTCTGATCTGGGCACTCAGCCACCAGCCAAAAAACGAAAAGGCGCCTTTGGGCGCCTTATTCATTTTGTTCGAAATCTCACTCAACTATTTGAGAAAATTCACCAATGTGAGTTGGCTGACCATCGACATGGTCTCGTAGCTCGCCTGCAGCCGCGTCTGCAGACTGAGGAGTTCGGTCGCCACAGCCTCGATCGGCGCCTCTTCGATATTGGAGAGCATCTGGTCGACCTGATTGCTATGCGCCGTGTGGCGTTCGCCCGCCGAAGCGGCGCTCGAGCGCGCAAGACCAAGATCGAGCGTGATCAGCTCGATGCTTCCGGCCTGGCTATTATTGCTCTCGGCGAGCCGCGCCTGTTGCCGCGTCGCGATATAGTCGAACCGGTCGCCGCTTGTGTCGTCGGAAGACGAAAACGTGCTCGACGCCATCACGGCCAAATTGCGCATCAGTTCGGCGATGCCGGATTCGTTGGCCTGAACGCCGTAATTGGTGCGAACGGCCTCATCAACCCGTGCGGAGACCGTGCGGCGCGGATCGCTGGAATCCTCGCCCGTGTACCAGAAGACCGTGTCGGCGCTGGTCGCGGCGACGAATCCGGTCGCCGTGTCGAACGGCGGCCCGTCGACCCGCTGCACCGTGTCGCCAACCCCGTTGAAGAAGTTGTCGGCCGTCGCATAGGCAGATGCCGACGCGAGTTCCCGTCCGCCGACATGTTCAAGTGCAGTCCCCAGCGCCGCTTCGAAGCTCGTTGCGGTAGCATCGGCATTGGCACCGATCGAAAACTCGAACGGCGTACTTGGCGTGCCACTGACCGCGGTCATCGTGATGACCTGCTCATGTCCGTCCGGCAGCGTCAGCCCGACGCGAATCTTGTCGCCGTCCGAGGCGGGTCCGGTGAACTGGACCGCGAGCGACGCCGGGCTGCCCGACGGCGCGGTCAAGGCGACGTCCGCGCTGTCGCTTGAAAGGGTTGAGAGCTTGAAACCAAACGGGTGCACCCCGTCTTCAGTCAGGCTGACCGTATCGGTAACCCGCCCGACCGTGAGCCGGCCCCGCCCATCGCTGCCCTGATCCGCCTGAAGCCGTTCCGCCGCGACCGTGCGGAACCCGTCGCGGCCCCCCGCCCCGTCCAGAATGGCATCGACGCTCGCAACCGGCGGCGCGTCGGTCTTGCTGCCGCCAAAGAGATAGCGGCCATCGACATCGACGTTGAGCACCGAAACCAGTTCCTGCATCCGGGCCTTGGCGAGGTTGGGGCCTGCGGTCAGGTTGATATTGTCCGATCCGTAGCCACCAGGGGCCGCCGATGAGCGCGTGTCGGATTGGAGCGTGTTGAGCTGCGACATGGCGTTGTCGAGGAAATCGAGACGCAGATTGACCGTCTGGATTGCGCTGTTGAACCCATCGATCCGTCCTTTGACGGCCCGGAGATTGAGATCGTAGGAGCGGTCCGTGCCCAGTTCGCTTAGCTGCGAGGCCTTCTTGCCGGTCGCCAGCTGCAATTGCAGATTGTCGAACCGGTCCCGCATCTGCTGGATCGCGGAAAACCCGGTATTGGTCGGATAAAGGTTCTTGTTGATGATCATTGGATCAAACCTAAATCTGCATCAGTGTCTGCAGGAGCTCGTTCACGATGGAAACCACGCGGGCATTGGCGGCATAGGCATTCTGCAGATCGATGAGGCGTGCCATTTCCTCGTCGATATTGACCCCATATTCCTGGTCCATCCGTTGCTGCACGGCATCGAGCGACTGCTTGGTCGTGTTCGACGTGCTCTGCGCCCGCTCGACCTGCCCACCCTGGAAATTCAGGCTTTGCAGGATCAGGCCCTGAACGTTGCCTGAAAGTGCAAAGGCTCCGCTTTCGGGCAAGAGCTGCCGCTCACTGGAGAATTGCGCAGTCTCAAGCTGGCTCAGCAGGTGCTCCGCCCGGCTGGCATCCCCGAGCGAGCCACCGGACTGATACTGGACCAGAAGCTTGTTATCGCCGAGAATGCTTGTTGAAACGGAAATGCGGGCCGCAAAACCGCGCTGTTGCGGAATTCCGTCGAGACTTCCGGTGAACGGGTCCTGCCCGGTATCAACGAAGAGATTGAGCGCCGTGCCCGCTCCCTGATCGGCGGTGACGGTGGTCGTCGCGACCAGCGATCCGACATCCGTCGTGTTGCCGGCGCCATCGTCGACGACGCGCAGGATGTTGCCCGACGGATTGTCGATCGTCAGGCCGGCGCCCAGAAGCGCCTGCAGGTCCGTGGCAACCGAACTCACCCCGCCCGAAAAATCGAGACCAACCACGCGCGTCCCGTCCCCGGCGATGAAGTCCAGGGGCAGCTTCGACGTGTCATCGACCCTGATCACCTTGACGCTCTTGGACTGGCCGCCCTCGGTATAGTCGAGCGTGAAGGAATTGCCCGTCTCGATTGCGCCGAGATCGAGCTCGAAACCGCTCGCGGCACCGACCGTCGTCGCGGTCCCGTCCGTTTGAACGCTGTTGAGCGCCGTGGCCAGGCCTGCAGCGATCGCATCGAGCTGCGCCTGGAATTGCGGCAGCACCTCGTCGCGCAATTCGACCAGCGCACCAAGACTGCCCGAATTGAGCAGGCCCTGTTGCACGAGATCGATCGATCCGCCCGAAGCACCGCGAAGGGTCAGAACGCCGACACCACTCTGCGAACTGTCCTGATTGAAAAGCGCCGTCGGTCCGAGATTGCCGGCCGGCTGGAAATCGAAGTGCGCCGCCGTCACGTCGACAAGACCAAGGCCCGACTTGGTCATCAGCGAGACGGTGCCGTCTGGCCGGTAATCCGCCTGCACGTCGATGATTTCCGAAATATTGGACACCAGCCGGTCGCGCTCGTCGGAAAGCGAGGCCCGCGACACATCGTCGAGCCCCTGGTTCGACAGGTCGGCATTCACGTTCTGCAGGCTTTGCAGATAGGAATTGAGATTGGTGACCTGCTCGTTGATCTGCTGCTCGGTTTCCTGCCGGAGATCCAGGGTCACGCCAGAGAGGGAATTGAGCGTTTGGGCCAGGTTTTGCGCTGACGACACCGCTTGCGACCGGACGGTGTAGCTGTCCGGACTCGTCGCCAGATCGCTCATCGCGTTCTGGAAGGCCGAGTAGACTGTGTCGAGCGATCCGTCCTGCCCTGGCAAACCGAGATAGGTCTGCAGCCGGTCGAGGAACGACTGCTTCACGTCCGCATAGCTCGCGTCGGAAACACTGTCATTGTAGCGCTTCTGCAGCGACGCGACGAACGCCCTGTCGACGCCGGCAATGCGCGCATAGGTGGAATAGGTGCCGTTGGCGTCGACGACATTGAGGGTCTGGGCGTGATAGCCCGGCGTGCCGGCATTCGAGACATTGCGGGAAAGAACACTCAGACCCGACTGGGTCGTGTTCATCCCCGACAAGGCGTTACTCAGCGCGACGCTCAGCCCCATTTCATCCCGTCCCTATTCCACGCCCCGGTCAACCAATTCCACCATCAGCGGACCATGTTGAGGGCTTCCTGCAGCATCTGGTCCGACGTCGAAACGATGCGCGTACCCGCCGCATAGGCCTGCTGTGTGACGATGAGTTTGGTGAACTCC
Source organism: Hyphomicrobiaceae bacterium (assembly GCA_020638095.1). Taxonomy (GTDB): domain Bacteria; phylum Pseudomonadota; class Alphaproteobacteria; order Rhizobiales; family Devosiaceae; genus JACKJF01. The sequence continues at coordinate 696,944 of JACKJF010000004.1, forward strand.
TCGGAAATATCCGTATTCGAACTTTCGAGCGCGGCACCGATGATGCCGCCATCCGTATTGAGGATCGCCTCGCCTGATTCAGACGTCGCCGCGAAAATGCCGCCGTCGAGCCGCTTGAGCTGGTTCGGTGCGTTGAAATTGGCCGTCACGATCGCGGCCAGCTCTACCGTTTGTCCGTTCGAATAGGTTGCAACGATACGGCCCGAATTGTTGACTGAGAGGGAGTCGAACTCACCGGCCGGATAGCCGTTCTGCGACATGGTTGTCACCTGCGCCTGCCCGTTGGCATCGGCAAACTGGGTGACGCCGTTGGCGGTGTGCGACAGCGTGATGTCGTTGAGCGGCACGCCATTGACCGAGACACCGCTGAGCGTCGTCGTTGAAATGGACGGGTTCAGCGTGCCGTCGGTGTCGAACACATAGTCGACCCCGGCATTGGACCACATTTCATTGGTGCCGGTCGCATCTGCGTCCTTGAGGTAGAAGAGGTTCCACGTGTCGTCGCCGCCATTGTCGACGCTGTCGGTCTTGGCCCAGCGCAGTTGCAGGTTCACCGGCGCGCCATTCTCGGAATAGACGGTGATCGCACCACCAGCGATCGACTGGCTGAGGAAGGTCGCCTCGTCCTGGCCCTGCACGAAGCCCGCGCCAGCCGTCGTCGGGTTGTTGTTGTAGTCGGCGACCGTCAGCAACTCCGAATTGGCGTTGTCGGGGTCATACGAAGCGGTCTTTGGCAATTGCGGCAGGTTCAGCTGATAATCGATCCGGCTTGTCTCGGACGCCGGGAGGAAGGCGTTAGAAACCTTGATGGTCGAGGGAACCGAGCCGGCCACGTTGCCGGTCGCAGGATCGATCGCCAGCCCCTTGAGGTAGTACCCGGCACCGTTGACCAGGTAGCCTTCCTTGTCGAGGTCGAAGTCGCCGCGGCGGGTGTAGTAGTCGACGCCGCCAAAAACTGCATTTCCGTCGTTCTGACCCACCTTTTCCTCAACCACGAAGAACCCATCGCCATTCAGGGCCATGTAGGTTTCCTTGGCTGCCGAGGTGATGTCGCCGCTGACGGTATTCGTCTGCCGCGATTGCGCCAGCACCGCACCCGTCACCTGCCGGTTGACCGGCGCTTCCGGGATCAGGTCGACAAAGTCCGTTTCGAGCCGTTTGTACCCCGTCGTCTGCGAGTTCGCGATGTTGCCCGAAATGTGCTCGAGCGCGAACGATTGCGCCTGCAGTCCAGAGACAGCGGTTGAAAGTGCCCCATAAATACCCATTGGTACGCTCCAAGATACCAGTTGCCACAACGGACATTTGTCCTCTCGCACAAGAAGCAAGAGCGATGCCAAATTCCACGGTATTGATTTGATTAGAGTTTTTCGCGAAATCGACGCGAAATTGGAGCGGCGTATGGCAGATTCTGCGTTCCATACCGTCGCTTGCGGCAAGTTTTGCCTATGCGCAGCGCCACGGCACTTCTTGCAGCAATTGGGGAACTGGTCTAGTGCGTTTCCAGGAAAAGTGTGAAGCGGTTTTCCGGTTCGGAAACGCGACAAACAAGGACACGGAGCCGAGGTTTTGATTCAATCAAAACCTGAGCGGCTCCGGGCGCCTAGCGCCCTCAGCCGGAAGCCTTTTGCCATGCTGTTCGACACGCCCGACCGGTTCCTCGATCAGCCGCGCCACGCGGTGACGGTTTTCGGCATGGCCGGCGTCGGCAAGACCCATCTGTCCGCCCTGCTCCGGCGCAGCAACTGGTTCCATTTCTCCGGCGATTACCGCATCGGCACCCGCTACATGGGTGAATTCATCGTCGACAATTTCAAGCGCGAGGCGATGAAGGTCCCGTTCCTGCGCGACCTGCTGCGCTCGGACTCGATCTACATTTCCTCGAACATCACCTTCGCCAATCTCGAGCCTCTGTCGACCTATCTCGGCGCGCCGGGAAACCCGGAAAAGGGTGGCCTGCCCCTGGCCGAATATCAGCGCCGGCAGGAGCAGCATCGCGTCGCCGAAATCAGCGCGATCAAGGACATTCCCTACTTCATCAGCCGCGCCAAGCAGCTCTACGGCTATGACGATTTCATCGCCGACATGGGCGGTTCGCTGATCGAGGTCCTTGATCCGAACGACGCGGACGACGAGGCGGTCAGGACGCTGAGAGAACACACTCTGTTGCTCTACATCCGCGGCACCGACGACGACGCGCACGCCCTGATTGAACGCTATCGTCGCTCGCCCAAGCCCATGTATTACCGGCCGCAGTTGCTCGTCGAGAAATGGGTGGAATTCAAGAAACTCAACGGCTTCACGAGTGATAATGATGTGGAGCCCGCCGCTTTCGCCGTGTGGGGATTTGAAGCCATTCTTCGTGACCGGTTGCCCCGCTACCAGGCCCTGGCCGACAATTTCGGTTACACCATCGACGCGCGCGATATCTCGACCGTTCGCGACCACCAGGATTTCATGGACCTCATGCGCCGGGCGATTGCTGCCCGCGTCAGCTGACGCGCTACCAATCGCCGCAAACAGCGCAACCCTGAAATCCCGCTTTCGAAGAGACCATACCCATGCCCATACGCATTCCCGACGATCTTCCCGCCCGCAAAGTCCTTGAGGCCGAGGGCGTCAACGTCATGGATTCTGCCCGCGCCGCGCGGCAGGACATTCGCCCGCTGCAGATCGGTCTTCTCAATCTCATGCCCAACAAGGAGCGAACCGAAACCCAGTTCGCCCGGCTGGTGGGCGCCTCGCCGTTGCAGATCGACCTGACGCTGGTGCGCATTTCGGACCACAAATCCAAGAACACTTCGGAGGAATATCTCCAGAGCTTTTACTCGCGTTGGGAAGACATCCGCGCCCGCAAGTTCGATGGCTTCATCGTTACCGGCGCGCCCGTCGCCCACCTGCCCTTCGAGGAGGTGCGCTATTGGCCTGAAATGGTTGAGATCATGAACTGGACGCAAACCAACGTGCACGCGCCCATGTTCATCTGCTGGGGTGTGCAGGCCGCGCTCTATCACTTCCACAATGTCAGCCGCAAACGCCGGCAGGAAAAGGCTGTTGGCGTTTATCGCCACCAGAACCTCGCGCCGACTTCGCCATTCCTGCGCGGATTCTCGGACGACTTTGCCATTCCGGTCAGCCGCTACAACGACATCGACCGCACAACCCTTCCCGCCGACGGGTCGCTGAGGATCCTCATCGACAGTGACGAGGTGGGTATCTGCATGCTCGAGGACCAGAAATACCGCGCACTCTACATGCTCAACCACTTCGAATACGACACCCGCTCGCTCGCCGACGAATTTGCCCGTGACGAGAAGGCAGGGCTCAATCCCCTTTTGCCGGTCAACTATTTCCCCGGCGACGACCCTTCCCGTGAGCCTGTCAACGTGTGGCGCGCCACGGCCCATCTCTTTTTCCAGAACTGGATCAACGAGATCTACCAGTCGACGCCGTTCGATCTCGCGGCCATCGGCACGGACAACGAATATTCGTGGAAGTAGCACCGCGGGGTTACATCGAAGGGCCTCATCCTGTGCTTGTCGAAAGACGAGGCCCTGACCCGCAACCTCTGGGCAAACGGCCGCGCACCAGCCTCCTGCCCTTGTAAACCGCTGGCCGAACCCACATTTTAGGCGCGCCGCAAACGGAGCCGCCCGTGCCCTCTGCCATCACGACCATTGGGGATGAATTCAGCATCGCGCTGGGCAACCTCATGCAGTCGGTGACCGGCGTTGGTGCGCCAACGCTGAGACTGGGCGTCACCGGCCTTTCCCGCGCCGGCAAGACCATCTTCATCACGTCGCTGATCGAAAACCTCTTGAAGCCCGAGCGGCTGACCGCCTTCGCGCCAGCCGCGCAGGGCCGGTTTCTCGGCGCGCAACTCGTCGAACATCCCGACCGCAAAACTCCGCGCTTCGCCTACGAGGCGCACCTGGCCTCCTTGCGCGGTCAACCGCCCACCTGGCCGCAATCGACCCGCCAGATTTCCCAGATCCGCCTCGCCCTGCGCTATGAAAGCCGGAACTGGCTGACCAACTGGACCGGCCCCGCCACGCTTTACGTCGATATCGTCGACTATCCGGGCGAGTGGTTGCTCGACCTGCCGCTCCTGTCACTGAGTTATGCCGAATGGTGCGCCGAAGCGCTCGATCGCGCCCGAACCGCCCACAAAACCAAGGAATCCGAAGCCTTTCTCGCCGCCATCGCCAGTCTTGGCGAGAATGCGACTGCGGACGAAGGTCTGGCCGAGCGGCTTTCCGGCACGTTCAAGGCCTACCTGATCGCCGCGCGGCAGGACAAGCACTCCCTCTCAACCCTGCCGCCCGGCCGTTTCCTGATGCCCGGCGACATGGAAGGCGCCCCTGCCCTAACCTTTGCCCCCCTCGACCCCGCCAATTCTGCCGATCCGCTCTTCGCCCTGATGCAGCGGCGCTATGACGCCTATCTCGACGACGTGGTTCGCCCCTTCTTCCGCGGTCATTTTGCCCGCCTCGACCGCCAGATCGTGCTGGTCGACGCCCTGCGCGCCCTCAATGCCGGCCCTGAGGCGATGAACGATCTCGAAACCGCCCTGACCTCGGTACTCGAAGCCTTCCGGCTCGGCACCAACTCGCCCTGGACCTGGTTCATCGCCCGGCGCATAGACCGGGCCCTGTTCGCCGCAACCAAGGCCGACCATGTGCACCATTCGAGCCATGACCGGCTCGAAGCCATTGTTGAACGCCTGCTACAGCGCGCCGCCCAGCGCGCCCGCTTTGCCGGAACCCTGACCCGCTCGCTTGCTATCGCCGCTGTCCGCGCCACGACCGAAGGCACCATCGACGAGGGAAAGCAGAGCTTTCCCTGCCTCGTCGGCACGCCCCAGAAAGGCGAAACGCTGGACGGGACGGCCTATCATGGCGACGAGGAAATCGCTTTGTTTCCCGGTGACTTGCCCGAAAAGCCGGAATCGGTTTTTCAACCGCAATTCGCCGCAGGCCAGCTCAATTTCCTGCGTTTCAACCCGCCGAAACCCGACGCCGACAGCAAGCTGCCACTGCCCCATATCCGCATGGATCAGGCCATCGACTTTCTCATCGGAGACTGGATGAAATGAGTGATCCGGCTCCCAGCAGACCCCGGGCCAGAACGATTTCGAAGCCGGAAAACACGGCCGATAAAGAACTGACCCGTGCTCCCAAAGCCTTCACGCCAGCGAAGGTCGCTGAAGCGGCAGAGGACGAAGCCTGGCTCGACGCCCCGGCGATGCTCGATCCGCTGACGGCGCAGGCCGGCGCCCGCAATCCAAACTGGCTGCTGCGCCTCGCCTTTGGCGCGGGCGGGCTTCTCCTGTCCCTTGCGCTCGGTCTCGCCGTCGAAGGCCTCGTCCGCGACCTTTTCGCCCGCTACGACTGGCTCGGCTGGGTCGCAATCGCCGCCGCCGCACTACTGGTCGTCGGGGTTCTCGGCTTCGTCTTCAATGAATGGCGAGCCATGCGCCGTCTAGCCAACCTCGATCATCTGCGCGACCGCGCGGCGGCGACACTGCAATCCAACCTGCCCGACGACGGCAGGAAAGTGGTTGCCGAACTCGAATCCATCTACCAGTCCCGCCCCGATCTCGCCGGCGGCCGGCAAAAACTCACCGCTCGCGCTCAAGACCTGCTCGACGGCCGCGATCTCGTGCAACTGGCGGAAACAAGTCTCATGCCGCTCCTTGACCGCCGCGCCCGTGAGCTGACTTCCGCCGCCGCCCGCCGCGTCGCCGTTGTCACCGCGATTTCCCCCCGCGCCATCGTCGACATCGCCTTTGTCCTGTTCGAGAGCGTCAAGCTGGCCCGCGCCATCGCTGCGCTTTACGGCGCCCGGCCCGGCCTCTTCTCGTCATGGCGATTGCTGAGTGAGGTTCTGGCCCATCTGGCGGTGACCGGCGGCGTTGCCATGGGCGATTCCGTCATTCAGCAGCTTCTCGGCCATGGCCTCGCTGCCAAGCTCTCGGCCCGTCTCGGCGAGGGTCTAGTCAACGGACTGATGACCGCCCGCGTAGGCATCGCGACCATGAAGGTCACCCGCCCGCTGCCCTTCGACCGGCTGCGCCAGCCGCAAGTGCTCGACTACGCGGCAGAACTCGGCAAGATAACCGGCATCGGCACCGGAGCCTGACTACTCTCTGAGCGCAATGAACGCTGCCGCCCCGGCCATCGCCGTGGCCGCCGACCGGTTGAGGATGCGCAGCGCCTTGGGATTGGTCAGAAACGCCCGAGCCCGGCTCGCCAATGCAATATAGGGCACAACGACCGCCAGCAGCACGGCGACAGTCGCAATGGCAAGCATGACGAAATCGAGCTGGCTGACCGCCGTCAGATCAACCACCGTCGGCAGCAGCGCCATGTAGAAGATGATCGTCTTGGGGTTGCCGAGGGTCAGCATGTAACCGCCAACAACCGACGGCCAGAAGCCCGACCCCTGCCGCGCCTGGATCTTCTCCGGATCGATGCCGGCCCGCCAGAAGCTCCACGCGAGCCACAACAGATAAGCTGCGCCCAAATAGCGGATGAGGATGAAAATCCCCGAAAACAGCGTCGCGATGGCGCTGAGACCGAGGACCGCAAAGGTCAGATAGGTCAAATCGCCGGCGATGAGGCCGATGGTGAAATAAAAGGCTGGCCGGAACCCCGACCCCAATGCCTTGCCGACGCACGCAGCGATACCCGGACCCGGAATGGCGGCGGCGATGCCGAGCGCAATAACATAGGGTAGGTAGTTGAGAAGAAACATGGCAAACAATCCGAGCGGAAAACGCCATGAAATAGCGCCATGGCGCCGAACCCGCAATCGGATCGTCCTACTCTCAGGCCGCGGCTTCGTCCTTGGCAGCGGATGGAGCGAGGGTCAGTTCCAGCCCGTCGAGTTCGTCGGTCATGATGATCTGGCACGAGAGGCGCGATTCCTCGGTCGCGTCCGCCGCGCTGTCGAGCATGTTTTCTTCTTCCTCGGTCGGCGGATGCAGCCGGTCGGCCCAGTTCGGATCGACATAGACGTGGCAGGTTGCACACGAGCAGGCCCCGCCGCATTCGGCCTTGATGTTGAGGCCCCAGTCGCGAATGACCTCCATCGCGCGCCAGCCTTCGAGCGCCTCGAGCTCGTGCACCACTCCGGCCTGATCGGTGACGATGAGTTTCATCAGGCCACCCCGAGCTTCTTCTGCAGCTTGGTCGACGAGGTCGTGTACTGGAAGATGACCCGCTCGTCGGGCGACACGATCTTCTTGGCCGCTTGCGCCATCAGCGCCGCTTCGTGGAACCCGGACAGGATGAGCTTCAGCTTGCCGGGATAGTAGTTGATGTCGCCGATCGCGAAAATTCCGGGGATGGAACTCTCGAATTTCTCGGTGTCAACCGCGATCAGGTTGTCGTTGAGTTCGAGCCCCCAATCAGCAACCGGTCCGAGCTTCATCGTCAGTCCGAAGAAAGGCAGCATGCGGTCGGCCTTGACGGCCACCACGCCCTCGGCGGTCTTGATCTGCGCGCCGCTGAGTTCCCCGTTCTCCCCTTCCAGCTCGGTCACCTGCCCGATGAGCAGCGTCATCTTGCCCTCGGCGACCTTCTGGCGCATCTCGTTGACCGATGCCGGCGCAGCGCGGAATTCGTCGCGCCGGTGCACAAGGGTCACCGAATTGGCGAGAGGCAGGAGATTGAGCGTCCAGTCGAGCGCGCTGTCCCCACCCCCGACGATCAGAAGGTCGTGCCCGCGAAAGGCTTCCATCTTGCGGACGGAGTAGAATACGCTCTTCTCCTCATAGTTCTCGATACCATTGACCGGTGGCCGCTTCGGCTGGAACGAACCACCGCCGGCGGCAATAACCACAACCTTCGAGTGAAATTCCTCGCCCTCGTCCGTCACGGTCCGGAAGGACCCATCACCGAGCTTTTCGAGCTGCGTGACCATCCGCGAATAGTGGAACTCCGCCCCGAACGGTGCGATCTGTTCCATCAGCTTTTCCGTCAGTTCCTGTCCGGTGATCACCGGATAGCCGGGAATGTCATAGATCGGCTTTTCCGGATATAGTTCGGCGCACTGCCCGCCTGGCCGGTCGAGAATATCGATAAGCTGGCATTTCATGTCGAGCAGGCCAAGCTCGAAAACGGCAAACAGGCCCACCGGGCCGGCCCCGATGATCACGACGTCGGTCTCAACAATGGGATTTGTCATATAGGCTTCTCTATGGTCGTCGCGTCACCGGTTTGCCCGGCTTGCGGAGAAATGGGCGCGTGCCGACCGGCACTTCAGTCAGTCCAACGGGCTGCATATAGACCGAAACCTCGGCCAATTCACCCGCTTCCAGTGCCCTTTTTGTCGCATCGTTCGCGACAACGAAGGCGTCAAATCCGCAACGGACCATAAAGCCGATCTGGTCGGTCAGCACATCGCCGACGGCCCTGATTTCGCCTCTATATCCGTACCGCTCCCGCAACAGCCGCGCCGTGGAATAGCCGCGCCCGTCGCCGAATGCCGGAAAGGAAATCGCGACCGACGAAAACCGGTCCAACTCCCCAGCCACGTCCTCGACCCTGTCCGAAGATTCGATCAAAAGACCCAGCGGATGTGGGTTTTGTCGGATAGCCGCGAGGTTGTCTTTGACCTTGCTCAAAGGAACATGCACGTAGCGCACACCTTTAAGATTGGCGTTTTCGGCCAACGGCTTGAACGGATCTGCGACAAAACGGCCCTTTTTGAACAGAACCGGCCCGTTCTTGACCTCTGCGGGAGCGATTTCGCCGTTGAAATCGAAGTGGATACCGCATTCCGCCTTGTTGAGCCCGCGCCAGCGCCCGGCGCGCGCATCTTCACCGTCCTGAACGGCGCTTGTGCACGGCGCGCAGCCGATCGACGTATATCCGTCCGCGAAGAGCGGATGCTCAGGAAGATCATGGGCCTTCTTGTGGGCTGCGACGTCGTCCTCACCCCAATAGGCGAGCGGATTGATCTTGACCCGTTCATCGCCAGTCAGTTCGAAATGTGGCAAAATCCCGCGCTCAGCAGTCTGGAAGCGCTTACGGCCGGTAATCCACGCCGAAAACCCTTCGAGCGCCGCGTTTAGAGGTTCGGTCTTGCGGATATGGCAGCAGGAATCCGGGTCGTTTTCCCAGAGCCGGCCCTCCGGATCGAATCTTTCGAGGTCCTTGGAATCGGGCACCAGCGTCCGGACGTCCGTCAGCCCCAGCCGCGCTTTGAGGTCCGTAACATATTGAAGCGTTTCACTGAAATGCTTGCCGGTGTCGAGAAAGAACACCGGCAGGCCCGGATCGACCGCGGCCACCTGATGCAGAAGAACCACCGAATCCGCGCCGAACGATGAAACAACCGCAAGATCGCGGCCGAACATCTCGACCGCCTTGCGGATAACGCCGTCGGTGTCATCCTCCCCGAACATGCCGTTAAGGGCGATGATGCCCATCGCCCTTAACGGATCGGTCCTTTTTGTCGTAATCGGGCTATGTCGCAAGATACGCCTCCCGGAACGGCACCGCCCCCACCCGCTTGACCGCCGCAATGAAGGTCTCGTCTTTCGTTTCTCGCAGTCCCAGATAGGTCTGAACCAGCCGCTCGACTGCGTCCGGCACCGCTTCGGCCACGATCCCCGGCCCGAGAATGTCGCCGATCGCGGCACTCTCGCTGGCATCGCCGCCAAGCGTCAGTTGATAGAGTTCGGTGCCCTTCTTCTCGACCCCCAGAACCCCGATATGTCCGACATGATGGTGCCCGCAGGCATTGATGCAGCCCGAAATATTGATCTTGAGCGGCCCGATTTCGGCCTGCCGTTCCGGCGTACCGAACCGGCGCGCCAGATCCTGCGCGATCGGGATCGAGCGGGCATTGGCAAGAGCGCAATAGTCGAGCCCCGGGCAGGTGATCATGTCGGTGATCAGCCCTACATTGGCTTCGGCGAGCGCATATTCCTTGAGCACGTCGTAGACGGCACGCACATCGCGAATGGCCACATGAGGCAGCACCAGATTTTGCTCGTGGCTGACCCGCAACTCGTTGAAACTGAAGCGTTCCGCGAGATCGGCCACGACCTCCATCTGTTCCGCTGTGGCATCGCCCGGAACGCCACCAATGGGCTTTAGCGAAATGGTGAGGCTCGTGTAGCCCGCCTGACGATGCGGATGGGAATTGTATTCGACGAAGCGTGCAAATCCGGCATCGTTTCGTTTGAGGTCCGCGAGATTGAACCGATCGTCGCTCAGGACGAATTGCGGTGGCGCGAAATAGGCACGAATGCGCGAAAGTTCCTCCTCCGGCAGGGTGAGGATTCCGCCCCTGACCTTCTCGAATTCGGAATCAACCTGTTCACGGATCGTCGCAAGTCCTTCTTCGTGAACAAGAATCTTGATGCGCGCCTTGTACTTGTTGTCGCGCCGCCCATAGCGGTTGTAGACCCGCAACACACTTTCCAGATAGGCGAGCAAGTCTTCGTGGGGTACGAAGTTGCGAATGCGCTGGCCGATCATCGGCGTGCGCCCCATGCCGCCGCCAACATAGACGGACCAGCCCACCTCGCCGGCTTCGTCTTCCTGGGCCATCAGGCCGATATCGTGGAAGCGGACGGCCGCACGGTCCTCAGGCGCTCCCGTGATCGCGATCTTGAACTTGCGCGGCAGGAAGGTGAATTCGGGGTGAAGGCTCGACCACTGACGAATGATCTCGGCAACGGGGCGCGGGTCGATGATTTCATCGGCCGCAGCGCCGGCGAACTGGTCCGTCGTCACATTGCGGATGCAGTTGCCGGACGTCTGGATGGCGTGCATCTCGACTTCCGACAATTCCTCAAGAATATCAGGTACATCCTGCAAGCGGGGCCAGTTGAACTGGATATTTTGCCGGGTGGTGAAATGCCCGTACCCGCGGTCATATTTCCGGGCAATGTGCGCGAGTTTGCGCAACTGCGGCGCATTCATCGTGCCGTAGGGAACACAAACGCGCAGCATGTAGGCATGCAGCTGCAGATAAAGCCCGTTCATCAGCCTGAGAGGGCGGAATTGCTCCTCGGTCAGTTCGCCGGCAATGCGTCGCCGGACCTGATCGCGAAACTGATCGACGCGGCCAGAAACGAAGCCGAGGTCGAACTCGTCATAACGATACATGATCGCTCTCCCTGAGGGGCTGGACGGCGTGCCGTGGGGATGTCGGCCCTTCCGCCCGGATGCGCTCGCGAAGCCGCTGGGCCACAACCCGCCCCTTGTCGATCCGTACCTTTTCGGCCGCGACCGAAATCAGCCGCTTGGTGGCGACGGCCGCGGCAATCAGACCATCGAGCTCTGACGCCTCCGTTTCCGAAAAGATGCGCGCGCGCTGGATATCCTGGTGCCAATGCCGGTCATCGCCGAAATAGACGCTCGCGCCGGACAAAAGCTCGTTTGCTGTCAAAATTTGCATCTCACGCCACCTTCTGTTGCGCATCTGCGTGGGCCAGCAGTTGCTGCCATTCGCCCTTTGCGACGCTTTCACCAATGAAAAAGATTGCCGGACCATCCGGCAGGTCGAAGTCGCTGGCCGCCATATCGCCGAGCGATGTCAGGCCCGTGAACCGGTCGCTGCGTCCCGCATTGACCACCACGCCAACCGGCACGCTCGCAGCCATGCCGTGCGCCAGCAGTTCCGCGGCGGTTCGCGCCATCACCGACTTGCCCATATAGAGCCCGAGCGTCACGCCCGCCTGCGCCAGTGCGGCCCAATGGTGCAGTTCACCATCATCCGCACCATGGGCCGTCGCGAAGACGACACCACTTGCAACCCCGCGAAGGGTGACTGGCGTCGCGCTGTCCGCCGCTGCCGCGAGCGCCGAAGTCACGCCCGGAACGATCTGATAGGCAATGCCAGCCGCCTTCAGCGCGTCGAGTTCCTCATGCGCCCGGCCAAAAATCATCGGATCGCCCGACTTGAGGCGCACCACGTTCAGATTCTGATTGCCAAGAGACACGAGCAACGCGTTGATTTCGCTTTGCGAAACGGAATGGCGGCCCTTGGACTTGCCCACGGAAATGCGCCTTGCGTCGCGCCGTCCCATCTCCACAACGCGTTCCGGAACCAGCTGGTCGAAGACGATCACGTCGGCCTGCTGAAGCAACCGCTGGGCCCGTATGGTCAAAAGATCCTCCGCGCCCGGTCCGGCCCCGACAAGTGAAACCAATCCCGTTTGCGCCGCCTGTCCGGCATGTTCGTTGAGCAGCCGCAGCGCCGCACGCCGCGCCGCCGGAGCGCCTTGCTCCAGGGCAGTCTCGACCCGCATCGACCCAACCAGCGCCTCGTAGAAGCGCCGACGCGCCGGCCCCGCCGCGATCAGGCTTTCAACGCGCCGGCGTAACTGCCCGGCCAGCGCCGCCAATGCACCGATATTCGGCGAAAGCAGGGACTCGATTTGTGCCCGCACCGCGCGCGCCAGCACCGGCGCCGCCCCTTCCGAGGAAATAGCGACCGAAATCGGTGCCCGGTCGACAATCGCCGGTGTGTAGAAATCACAAAGGTCAGGCTGATCGACAACATTGACCGGAACGCCGGCCCGGTGCGCCAGCGCAATCGCATGGTCGCGTTCTTCATCGTCGTCCATCGCAACGAATACGAGCGCCGCGGCTTCCAAATCCGCAGCTGCTACCGATCCCACCCGCCGTTCAAGGTCGAGCGCGCTGAAATCGGCATCGAATTTAGCTGCAACCACCCGCACCCGGGCCTCGGTCTTGAGGGCGAGCCGCGCCTTGTTCAGCGCCTCGATGCCGCCACCAACGATCAGGATCGACTTTCCGGTGACCTTTACCGAAACGGGGAAAATGGAAAGCTTGGACATGGCGCGCCTCGCAATGAATGCGCCACGAATCTACCAGTTACTGCGATGTGCTCACAAGATACTGATATATAATAGCTTTTTTATTCCGCAGCGGTGGACTGAATGCGCAAATCCAACGCTGCCCGCCGCGCGAAACGGCGAAAAAGATTTCCACATTTCAAGTGAAGTTAGAACGCCGGTAGCGCCAACTGGCGCCTCAGCCCTGCTTTTCGGGAACGTGCACGATCAGGCCATCCAACTCGTCGCGCACCTTGATCTGGCAGCTGAGGCGCGAGGTTTCATGCACATCGTAGGCAAAATCGAGCATGTCTTCTTCCATCACGCTCGGCGAACCGACCACCCCGAACCATTCGTCGTCGACATAGACATGGCAGGTCGCGCATGTGCACGCACCGCCACATTCCGCCACGATCCCCGGCACCCCGTTTCGGATGGCGGTTTCCATGACCGTCGCGCCGTTTTCCCCCTCCACTTCGTGGCGGGTTCCGTTCGGCTCGATATAGATGATTTTGGTCATGGCCTTGGCCCGGACAATTGCTGTGATTGTGCGGCCATATAGTCAGCCGCGCCCGCTCCGGCAAGGCTTTATCCTGTCGCAGAAACTAACAGGTTGAATGATCAGGCGAATTCGGCTTCGAGATCTGCAAGGATCCCGGCGATGAACGAACGAACCTCGACGACTTTCATTTCGAGGTCGGCGATCGTTTCACGGCGGGGCGCACCCGAACTGCGAAGTTCGTTTTCAGCGTCCCGGGCAATGTCGGAAATCCCAAACGCCCCGACACCGGCCGAAGCACCCTTGAGCGCGTGGAGTGCGTAGGAAACATCGGCGCCCGGAGGCGGATTGTTGACCGTGTTGAAATGCTGTTCGACCAGTTGGTCGTACATTCTGAGGATCTCGCTTTCGAGCATCCGGTCGCCGAGCGACTGCCGCGAAAGGTGAACCAGATCAATGGGGCGAGTGACGCGCGGAGCGTCCGTGGTTTTGGCGATGCGCCGTGCAGTCTGCGGCATTCGAACAAGCCTTTCGTGCAACGAGCCTTTTAGGACCCTTTGCCGGTTCAGTCTAGGCACGCGCCGTGAACAACCGGTTAAGTTGAAAGGTGGCCACACTCTCGCCCTTCTTACCCCGGAGCATGATCTTCGGGACCCGGCGGCGTTAACCCTTTTTTAATTTCGTTTTCCGTTTCGGACCCGGCTGTTATATAAGCCTATGATACCAGCGCGCGGCGGCGCAGGTTTGTGGAAAACTTGAAGACAATCGCGTTGTTGTTTGTTTTCAATTCCTTGGGGTCGGTAATCTGGCTTCGCCATGAACTCGCAGCCGTCGGATGAATGGCAATAGGCCCAGGCGAGAGTTGTAGAGTATGGCGAAGAAACCCGTTACCGCAGAGAACGATCCTGCATCCCTGGCATTCTCCGCAGTCGAGAACGCGCTCAAGGAATCGATGAACTCGGCTTCATCTTCCGGCAATTCCGCTTCCGCCGGTGCGAACCGGCCGGCCCAGAAGGCGGCCGCCGAGCGCCAGTCCGCTGCCAGCCGAATTGCCCAGCGCACCGGAAACGTCGCCAATGACGACCGTTTCAGCCCGGCCCGCTTGATCTATGGCATGAATTCCAAGCCGTCGTCCGGACCCTTTGTTTTTGCCGGCCTTGCCTCCATCGTCTGGCTGGCCCTGACGCTTTTCATTGCCTGGACCCAATTCGGCGCGACGCTCGGTGAAGAAGGCGGCGCCGCCAGCTTCCTCCAGAGCACTGAATTTGCGGGCCTTCTCGCCGTCGTCATTCTGCCGATTGTCGGCTTCTTCGCCGTGGCGCTGCTCGCCCGCCGCGCGCAGGACCTGCGCATCGCTGCAACTTCGATGACCAGCGCCGCCGTGCGCCTTGCCGAACCCGAAACCACCGCCGCCGACAAGGTTGCGAGCGTCGGTCAGGCCGTGCGCCGCGAAGTTACCGCCCTCGCCGATGGACTGGAACGTGCCCTTTCGCGCGCCGGCGAACTTGAAGTGATGATCCACAACGAGGTCACCGCGCTCGACAAGACCTATACCGAAAATGAATCGCGCATGCGTGGCCTGATCCAGGAACTGGCCAGCCAGCGCGACAGCGTCATCACCAATTCCGAGCGCGTGCGCGAGGCCATTTCCGAGTCCCACTCCGGCCTCGTCTTCGACCTCGACATGATTGCCCAGCGCATTGCCGGCACGATCGAGGAGCGCGGCGGCGAACTGACCAAGTCGCTCAACGTCGCCGGTGACAATCTGCAGAGCCAGTTCAGCCAGAAAACCCAGAGCTTCGTGTCGATGGTCGACAACCGCACCAACGACCTGCTCTCGGCCCTCGATGACAGCGCCGGCCGTCTGAACCTCGCGCTCGAGGATCGCACGTCGACAATTTCCAACGCGTTCGAGGACCGTACCCAGGAACTGGCGTCGGTCATCGATATCCGCATGAGCGGCATTACAGAAGCCCTCGACAGCCGCGCCGTGGCCCTCAACGAGGCCATCGAGGAACGCACCGCGTCCATTTCCTCCGTCCTGCGCGACGGCGGCGGCAAGATCCTCTCCGATCTCCGCGATCGCGGTCACGAGGTCGGTTCGGCGCTCGACGCCATTGGCCTGCGTATCGCCAACGAGATTTCCGGCCGCGCCGGCGAGGCCGAAAGCACCCTCACCCGCCTGACCCAGCAGCTCGACGAGATGGTTTCGACCCAGCTCAACGCGATGGATTCACGCATCCAGTCAGCGATGCTCGAAATTTCAGGCGCGGTCGATGATTCCGCCGAGGCCGCGCGCGTGCATCTGCTCTCCGCCGGCACGGATTCGCTTGCTGCGTTCGACAGCCGCGTCAATGAAGTCGCCGTCATGGTCGACAGCCGCCTCTCCGCGCTCGACATCATCGTCGGCGACAAGGGCCAGGCGCTCAGCGACGCGCTCGATCGCTACACGGCAAGCTTTGCCGAACGCGCCAATCTGCTCGAGCTTGCTCTTGACGAGAAGTCGGGCCGCTTCACCGATCAGGTGGTCGAACGCACCAAGGAAATGACTGCGGCGATCGAGTCGCGCGCCGGCTATTTCACCCAGACGATCGAAACCACGGCCAACCAGTTCTCCGGAACCATCGAGGGCCGCGCCGCACTCGTCACCGATGTCATGCAGACGCAGGCCGATCGCCTGACCAGCGTTATCGAGGACCAGGCCAACCTCGTCACCACCTCGCTGCGCGATCAGACCGAACAGTTCACGTCCGGAATCAATTCGCAGAACCAGATTATTGCCCGCTCGCTTTCCGACGAACGGACTGCGCTGGAACAGACGCTGCATGGCACGACGGAAGCAATTTCCAACGCCATTGCCGTCCGTACCCGCGAACTGGCGGCCGAAATCGACTCTCACGGCATTCGCGCCCGTGATTCGATCGATGCGAGCCTTGGCGCCGTCACCGACACTATGGACACGCGCTCTGCCGAACTGACCCAGATGATCGGCCAGCGCGTTGCCGAGGTGAATGCGAGCCTTGGGGCCGGCATCGACAGCGCCCTGTCGCGCATCTCGAACGCCGAAACTGGCATCGCCGCCCGCGTCGAACTGGCCGCAACCAAAGTGTCCGAGGCAACCGCCAATTCGGCTGACCTCATCGAGTCCCGCGTCGAAGCGGCAACCTCGACGGTCAACGAAGCCGCGCGCGTCACCGCCCAGGTCATCGAGACCGGCGTCAACAGCGCCCGCAAGGCTATCACCGACATGGTCGATCAGCGTTTGGGCACCCTGCCCGAGGCCATCACCTCGCGTGCCGACCAGACGGCTCAGCGCCTCAACTCGCTGAACGAGAATATCAACGCGACCATGTCGAAGTCGCTGACCGACCTCGAATCCAGCGCCGAGCGCATCGAAAAAACCATCTCGACGCGCATTGTCGAGGCCGCGTCGGGAATTTCGCGCCACGTCGCCGAGACCGCCAATTCGATGGATATGTCGGTGCGCGCCGCGCTCGAAGCGATCAACGAGGTCGCGACCAAGTTCAGCACCGTTGTCACGCAGGACGCCAGCGCGGCGGCCCAGAACATTTCTGCCCGCGTCGAGGCGATCAACGAGCGGGTCACGGAAAGCACCGGCCGCCTGTCCGAACTGGTGAACACGAAGTCCGACGAGCTGACCAATGCGTTCAATTCGCAGGTTGCGCGCGTGACGACCGAACTCAACAACCAGTCCAAGGCCTACACGGACCAGATCACCGCGAAGTCCGACGAACTCTTCAAGACCCTGGCCGGACACAACAATATCCTGCGCGAGGCCCTCGCATCCAACGCGCAGGAGGCCCAGGCGCTCATGTCGACCACGACGTCGCGCATTTCTTCGGAAATCAACGTCGCGCTCGACCGTCTCAACGAGTCGAACCGCTTGCTGCAGAACGTCATCGAAGCGTCGGCGGGCAATCTCTCGCAACTCGAAAAGGGCATTGCCGCCCACACGGCCGACTATTCCGAAGCCGTGCGCAAGGCCGTGGACGATACGCGCGTCGCCGGCGACACCATGACCCGCCACGTCGACGCAATGCAAACGACGGTCCGCTCGATGGTCGAGGAATTCTCCACCATCGTTGGCCAGCTCGAAGTCGAAACCCGCCAGGTCGACGCCTCGGCCCGCAATCTCTCTGAAGCCGGTCAGGCCAGCCTTGCCAGCGTCGAAATGCGCCGCGACGCGATGGATGCACTGGCCCGTGGCTTCACCGACCGCACCAACGAAATCGATGTGCAGCTTCGCGAATTTGCCCACTCGATTTCGACAGCGGTTGGCGAAACCGAACGTCGTCTGGTCGCCGCCCGCGCCGCAATGGACGATGCGCTCTCGGCGACCTCGCAGTCCGTCAGCCAGAGGCTCGAGGAACTGGCAAATGTCGCCAGCCACGAGGGCGAACGCACCACCGATGCCCTGCGCCAGACCCAGCAGTCGCTTCTCAACGACATGCAGCGTGCTCTCGCCGATGCAACCAGCCGGTTCGAGCAGACCGCCGACGCCATGCAGAACACCGCCCGCCAGGTCGGCTCCGAGCTTGAAGCAACCCGCAACGAGTTGCAGCGCGGCTTCCTCGAACTGCCGGAAGAGACGCGTGCCAGCGCGGCCGCCATGCGCTCGGTGGTTGCCGAGCAGATCGAGGCGCTCAACGAGCTCAACGCTATCGTCAGCGCCCAGCCGCGCGCGCATGATGTCAGCCGCGGCAGTTTCACCCCGGCCCAGCCGGCCCTGACCCAGCCCGAGCCGCGCCCTGCGCCGCGCTTCACCGAGCCCGCATCGCGTGCCCTTGAGCCGGCGCCCATGCCGACCCCGGCACCCGCCCCGGCTCCGCGCCGCGATGACGCTGCCGGCGGTGGCTGGCTGAAGGACGTGCTGCGCAATGCTTCGCAGGCCTCCGGCACCCCGGCGCCTCGCGCCAACAACCTATCGACCCTCACGGCTGAAATCGCCCGGGCGATCGACGAACACGCGCTTGCAGAAGCCTGGGAACGCTATCAGGCCGGCGAAAGCAACGTCTTCTCGCGCCGCATTTACACACTGTCGGGTCAGGGCACGTTTGACGATGTGCGCAAGCGCCTCCAGCGTGACCGCGACTTCGACCAGACTGCGCGCGACTACATCTCTGAGTTCGAACAGGTCATCAAGCGCGCCCGTTCGGCCGACGAGGCCCGCCGCATTCTCGTCTCGGACGAAGGAAAGGTCTTCACCATGCTGGCCCACGCCAGCGGCCGGTTGAACTAGCGAATTGTTGGCCACCTCCGGGCAGCACGCCCGAGGCGCGCCAAAACCGACATAACAAAGTCAGTCTGAAAACTTAACGGGCGGCCTTTGGGCCGCCCCTTTTCATTCCACGGTTTCGGCAAGCGCCTTTTTGCGTCTGCCACGCGGGCGCTTCTGGCTTTCGGCCGGCGTCAGGGAGGTCCAGCGCACCAGTTCGAACTCGCCGTCCTCGTTCTCGACGATGGCGGTACAGCTTTCCACCCAGTCACCCGTATTGATATAGTGAATGCCGAGACGGTCATGCATGTCGGCAAGATGGATGTGGCCGCAGATAACCCCGTCTACGCCCTGCCGTTTGGCCTCGTTGGTCAGCGTTTCCTCGAACTGTCCGATCACGCTGACCGCGCCTTTGACCTTCTGCTTGGCCCAGGCCGAAAGCGACCAGTAATCCTTGCCGAGCCGGCGCCTGACCCAGTTGATCGCGCCGTTTGTTCTCAGTGCGAAATTGTAGGCCCAGTCGCCAACATGGGCGAGCCACTTGGCGTGCCGAACAACCACGTCAAACTGGTCACCATGCATGACCAGGTACGAGCGTCCCTGCGCCGTCACGTGGATCGTCTGGTCGACGAACTCGACGTCACCGAAATAGGTTCCAAGATATTCTCGCAGGAACTCATCGTGATTGCCGGGCAGATAAACGATGCGGGCACCCCGGTTTGCCTTGTCGAGCAGCGCGCCAGTGAGGTCGGAATAGTCCTGCGGCCAGTGCCACGACTTGGCGAGCCGCCAGCCGTCGAGAATGTCGCCAACCAGATAGATGTTGTCGGCCTCGATCTGCCTCAAGAACGCGAGCAATTGGCCGACGCGAATGGCGCGCATGCCCAGATGCACATCGGATATGAACAGCGAGCGGACATGCCGCGGCCGCGCGGTTTCCGCCATCAGCGTCGCCTCTTAAAGGTCAAGCGTTCTTTCCCGATTGTTCGCTACCGCAGTGCCAAGCACATTAGGTCAGGTCGGGGGCAAGGCAAACCCCGAATTCGTATCTATCCGGAGGTTTGCTGTGCATGTGAGGTATTTCAATAAGTTAGAAAAGGTTCCGGACTCTTCTTTCGCGGTCACGAAAAGAGAAACAGTACGATCGCAATCCCCATCAGGCCCGCCAGGATGATCCCGAGGCGATGTTCGAAGCCGGTCGCCCGCAGGAAGGCTCTTAGCCGCTCGCCGAACAGGATCCAGGTGACCGTGCTGGCGCTGCTGACGACCAGAAGTCCGCCAATGATCGCCAGAAGGCTCCACAGCCGGTTCTCCCCCGGCTGCACGAACGCAACCACGAAGCTGATCCCGATCACCCAGGCCTTGGGGTTGATCCACTGGAACAGAACCGCTTCATAATAGCGCATGGGCCGGCTCCGCGTTCCGTTCGCCTTGCCCTCGAAACTCACGCCGAGCAGCTTGTAGGCCATGTAGGCGAAATAGGCGATCGCTGCGTATTTCAGGATCCATTTGAGCGCCGGGAACGCGGTCATCACTTCCGCGACGCCCAGCCCCAGTAGAAACGTCATCAGGCAGAAACCGCTGACGACGCCCATGCCATGCGGAATGGTCGCCCGCGGTCCGAATTTGGCCGCCGACGTCAGAAGCATCAGATTGTTGGGTCCGGGCGTGAACAGCGCCGTTCCCGTCACCAGCAGGAAGTTGATTGCAGTCGCGAATAACATGGAACCCACCCAGTTAGGTCAGTAATACTGACATAAAATGAACGGGTCAAGTCCTTCAACGTTTCAAAGGCGCGATTTCATCGCGACGATCCGGCCGTAGCTTTCCTCGACACGTTGACGAAAAGCAGGGTCGCGTTCGGCTTCGTCGACGAGAATGGTTTGCACCTCGGCGGCAAGTGTCTGCCGCGGGCTGGCCGTATTGGAAAACAGTAAGATATCCGCGCCGGCCCTGACCGCCTGAAGGATAGCCTGTTTGAACCCGAAGTTCTCGCGGATCGCACCCATTTCCATGTCGTCGGTGATCACCACTCCGTCTTTAAATCCGAGATCATCCCTCAGAACGTCGGTGATCCAGTAGTTGGAAAGTGATGCAGGGTAAGTTCCGCTGTCGCCCTTTCCATCTTCGTCCGCAAACAGATGCCCAACCATCACCATGTCGGCCATGCCCTGCCCGATCAGCCGCGCGTACGGGTCGAGTTCGGCCGGGGTCCAGCTGTCTGAAATATCGACGAAACCCTTGTGGCTGTCCGCCTGGCTCGATCCGTGTCCCGGGAAATGTTTGAGCGCGGTCAGGAGGTCATAGTTGTGGTGCGCGCGGATGAACGCATCGGCGAAGCCGGTCACCTCGAGGCCATTGTCTCCGTAGGAACGCCCGAAACGCGCGATGATGGGGTTGTTCGGGTTGACGTTGAGATCAACGACCGGGCCGAAATTGGTGTTGAACCCCCACTCCATCAGCCCATTGGCCATTTCGTTGTAGATCGCCCCCGCTTTGTCCTCGCCCATCGTCGCAACCTCTGCGGCCGTCGGCTCCTCCTTGAATCCGACCTTTGCCGTCAGCCGCTCGACCTTGCCGCCCTCCTGGTCGAGCGCGATCAGTGGCGGCAGACCGTCCGGCGCTGCGGCCCGAATGGCGCTGACAATGGCCGTCACCCGCGGCTCGGACACAATGTTGGTGCCAAGAAACATCACCCCGCCGACGCGCCCCGCTGCAACGTCTGCGACCATCGCCTTCACACCGGCATCCGCAACGCTGTCGCCCTGAAAACCGACGACGATCATTTGTCCGGCCATGTGTTCCAGGTCTTGCGCGCGCAATCCGCAGGTCAGCGCCGTCCACACGAAAAGTCCGGCGAACAACAGGCGCACCATCGAAAAATCTCCCGTTTGCGGGGAACGCGCATTAACCGCATTGATCGAGACTTCACCCTTTATTGGCAGTCTCGGGCTATTCTGAGGCTAGCAGTTTGGAACATCCAACAGGTTAATCATGGACGTGCTGGCCGATACTTCTGCCGGGATTCCGGAAATGACGCGCCCCGAGCCCAACAAACCCGCGGCCACTGGCGCGGGCGAAATGGCGGCGTCAATGAAGCCTTGGATTCGTGGTGCCAAGACTTCCGAACTCGCCTACATCCAGAAAAGGCTTGCCGAGGTCATCGACACGACGGCCGACTACACGCCCGAATTCCGGGCAATGGAGAAGGCCCGGCTCAATCTCAACTACCTCTCCAATCTGCACGCCATCGATCCGGACCACATCATGTTGTGCATGAATCACGACGAGATCGTCGGTGGCATGATCACCGGCCCCGAATTCGGAACGCTCTGGGTCTACTGGTCTTTCCTCTTTCCCGAGGCGCGTGGCACGAGCGCGGCCATGACCTATGCCCGCGCGCTCGTCGCGCACTGGGACAATGGCCGCTTCCACAAGATGTCGACCTACGCCCTTGAATCCAATCGCGTTTCCATCGCCTTGATGAAAAGAGCCGGTTACGAACACATCGTCACGCTCGAAAAGCACATTTTCGGCCAGGACTTCATGCTCTGGGAGCACAAGCTCAACAAGATCGAGCCCGGCTACGACCATGGCATGAATGTTGGCCTCAGGGCCCGCCTCAAGCGCCGGATTGCGGGTTGGCTTGGTCTCGCTGGCTGAGAATTTGCCTCAAACGCGGCCAGACCGACACATCGATGCCCGTCTGTCGATAGGCCTCCCGCCACAATAAAGCCGACCACACGAGAATGGATCCGAGCGCTGCAAAAGCGGCGCCAAGTTCATGCATTGGCGGCACCAGCAACGCGTTGAAGAGCACGAGCGTGCCAAGCCCGGCACCGATTGCCGGCAGGCTCGCCCAGGGGCGGTCGTTGAGGCTGAGAACGATGGATGACGGACCAAACGCGGCCCGGACCACAAGGATCAGCCCAAGCACGAGCAGTGGCACCATCCCTTCGGCAAAATCCGGCCCAAAGAGCCACAGAACAAGCGGCCCACCTGCCGCCATGGCGATGATGAGCGCGACCGCGCTGGCACTCGCGACCAGGTTGGCATCACCCAGCTGACGCAGGAATTCGGGCCGGTCCTTGTTGGCGTCCGCCTCAAACATGTCTGGCAAAAGGACCGCATAGACCGCCGTGACCCCGAACGAGGTCAGGGCAAAGACCCGCGCCGCCACGCCGAACACAGCGAGCGAATGCTTGTCGAGCAACGGGCTCAGAAACAGCAGGTCAAGATCGAAGAAGAAATCCGTCGCAATCGAAATCATCACCCACGGCAACGCGAAACGCCACCAGCGGCCCACCTCGTCCTCGGCCATTTCCCTCAGCGGATTGTCATCCACCTCATCGAGCTTCCGCCAGGCAAAAACGCCATATCCGATCGCAATCACTGCATACACGGCCGAAATCGTCCAGGCGAGGCCACCGAGCGCAACGTCCGGGTTGGCCCAAAAAAAGACAGTCACGAACGCGAAAAGAATGATCAGCGGCCGCGCGAGCCCATCTGCCAGAAACCCGGCCACGGGATGCTTGAGACCAACCAGAACCGCGCCGTGCATGAAGACCGATCCGGTCGCGAGGGCCAGAACCAGGAAAGGCGGCAATAGCGGCAGAACTTCCGCGCCAACCTCGAAATTGAGGCCGTAGACGACACCCAGCGTGGCGATCACCAGCACCGAGGCCCCAAGATGCCAATAGGCCCTGAGGATGAATGCGGTCAGCGTCCGCCGCTCGCCCTTTGCCCGGTATTCGGCGGCGAAATAGGCCCCGATGGTCTGGAATCCGAGCGGCATGATCATCGCCGCGATGTTGGCAAGCGCGATCAGGACCAGATAGTCGGCAAGAATGGCACTGCCCCAGGTCCGGGCAATTCCGGCCTGAACCAGAAAGATGAGCGCGGCACCCGCGAGGCGCGCGACAAACAGCAATGTCGACTGCGACAGGAGCCGCCTGGCGCGGCTCATTCGTCGCGGCTCTGGTCGGGGGTTGCGAGATCGGATCGGTATTTTTCGATCTGGTGACGCACCTTCTGCAGCGAATCCCGCGCCCAATAAGCCAGATTGCCCACCACCTGCGCCTTGAAGTGCGACGCATAGTTCATAACCGGCGGCACGGGCTCGATATGCCCGGCCGTGCCGACCATGCCTTTCTTGAACTGGTGCAGTCCCTGGAACCCGTCGGTTCCGCCAAGGTCGTACCAGCTCGCGTGAGTATGGTCCCTCAGCCAGCGGATGATGTGCCAATGAAGGAAATAACCGGCCCTGAGCGGCAGCGCCCGGTCCAGCGTCGCGCCGTAGAGATAAACCGCCGTGTCACCGGCCTTGAAAATGATCGCGCCCGCAATCACCTCCCCGCCTTCATGGACGAAAAAGAGTTCCGGAGTGACTGCCGAAACCTTTGTCTCGAACAGCGAGGTGATCGTGTCATAGGCCGAATGGTCGGCAAACCGCTTGCGGTCGCTCATGGCCTGATAGAGCGCGTCGAATTCCCTGAGGCGAGATGGCTCGCCGTGTTCGAAGCTGAGGTCCGACTTCAGTGACTTGTTGAGATGATAGCGCCACTTCTGCGCAAAGCTGCGCTTCTGCGCCTCGTCATCGAGCCTGAGATTGACGATGTAGCGGTTCGGGAAGAGCAGTGACGATCCGGACCCGAAATGCTGCTTTTCGAGCACCTCGACCATGAAGTTGCGCGGCGCTGGCACGGCCTTGGGCAAGATTGACAGCATCATGCCCCGGCGGTCGGCATATTCGTCGACGAGCGTGCGCACCATGGAAGCATAAATTCGCGCCCGGTCCGGCGACTTGACGTCCTTGAGCACCGGGCCCCACTTGCACACGGCGATCTGACTGAGATTGAGCGGAAGCGGCTGCACCATCATCAGCGTTCCGCCGACCACCTCGCCGTTTGCGCGAAACAGCAGGGGTTCGAGCTGAACGCCCGGCCAGCGCGAATGCGCGAATGAATAGAGCTGTTCCTGCGCGATCTGGTCGAACGCGGAGGCCGCCTGGTCCCAGGCCAGTCCGTCGACCCGCTCAAGAACCAGCCGCTCCGCCTTTGCGGCCAGCTCGTTCGCCTCGTGAATCAGTGTCTGCGCGGGGTCTGTCCCCACATCGGTGAGCGCCATCGCACATCCCCGTCATTGCGTTGCCCGGGGAGCAATCTACCGGCGTGGGCGAACCAATCCGTTTATGCGAAAGCAAAATTTGAAACTACGTGGCGCAATGGTTTGCGAAGTGTAAGCGCCGATGGGCGGGGTCACGATCCCACATGTGCCATTCGGGCCAGCGGTTCTGCGGCGACGTGGAAAAGATCCGCCGCACCATGCTGGATCATGCCCAGGGCCACATAGACGATGATGGCGAGACCAACATAGGCGAGCCATCGGAACCGGTTGAGCAGCCGGGCCACAACCGACGCCGCAAGCCCCATCATCGCCACGGACAGGATGAGACCAAAGATGAGGACGGTCGGGTGTTCGCGCGCTGCACCGGCCACCGCCAGAACATTGTCGAGCGACATCGAGATGTCCGCCACAAGAATCTGGGTGAACGCGTCACCGAGGGTCTTTTGCCGCGCCGGTGGCGCGCCGACGCAGCCATCCGCATTCAGATCGCGACCGACAAGCGTTTCGGTTGCCAGGGTGCTTTCGTGATGACCGCCCTGGCGCAGCTCCTGCCACATTTTCCAGGCGACCCAAGCCAGAAGCAGCCCACCGGCGAATAAAAGTCCGACCACGTGCAGCAGTTGCGTGGTCACGAGTGCGAGCGCGATGCGAAGAACCGTGGCCGCGATGATGCCGAAGAAAATGGCCTTGTGTCTGACTTTCACCGGAAGCCCGGCGGCCGCCATGCCGATGACCACGGCATTGTCTCCCGCCAGCGCCAGGTCAATCAGGATGACCTGAACAAAGGCGCTGAACGCCGCCGTGTCATGAAAGACTTCCATAAGGCTCACTCGCGCGCCGGAGCGCCGCTGCGGATTGCCCTATGTAGGTATCCGAACTCCCTGGCGAAACCCTTTACGCCGTGTTTTCAATGAGAAACTCGCGAACGATCTCGCGTGGATCGGCGTTGGCGTGAATGCCCATGGCCTCAGCCCGATCGGCCCGAATGTTCCGCGGCCAGGTCTGGACCATCTCGAAGATGGCATTGTTCACCTCGAAACTGACAAGCTGGCGCGCCGCCGGCCCGAGCTCGGCCTCGAGCGCATCGATCATTTCGGCCACCGTGACCTTGATCGCCGGCAATAGCAGCGCCTTTGGCCAGCCGAACCGGTCTTCCGAAATGTTGTGCGCCAGAACGATCGCTCCGATCAGCCTGCCCGGCGACATGATGGTGATGGCAGCCTCGGGTGGCACGGTGCAGGCGGTTGCCCGCCCCATGGCAGGTTCGCGGATGATGTTGGAAATGAAAGAGGAATTGGCAAGATTGGCCTTGCCCGGCCGGACCGCGATGGTTGGAAAACGCAGCGATCGTCCGTCGATCAACCCGCGCCGGGAATAATCGCCGATAATGTATTCGAGGCAAAGTTTTTGCACGCCATAGGAACTTTTGGGCGTCGGTGTGGTGGCATCGGTTACGAGCCCAGCACCCTCGGAATAAACCGCGCACGAGCTCGAAAACACGAGCTTCGGCCGTCCCGGCGCATTGGCGAGGAGGTCGATCAGCAATCGCGTACCATCGAGATTCACGCGGTAGCCGAGCGCGAGATCGGCCTCCGCCCCGCCCGAAACGACCGAAGCGAAGTGAAAAACGCTGTCCGACCCATCGAGCGCATCCGCGAGCAGTTGCCCATCGTTGAGTTCGCCCGCCACGTAGCGCACCCGAGGATCGATGATCGGATCATCGGGAACCTCAAGATCGAACAGAACCAGTTCGCTCACGCGGCCCGCTCCGCCGTTTGCCGATTGCAGCACATCATGGTCCAGCAGATGCCGCGCCAGCCGCGCCCCGATGAACCCGGATCCGCCGGTGATGACGACTTTCAAACCCGCCTCCCGCTCTGAGTTTGGTGCCTATTCCGTGCCGAGAACCATTTCGCGCGCATAGTTGCGAATGAGGTCGGCGACCTCGTGCGGCTTTTCGACCAACGGCACATGGCGGGTTCCCTCGATCAGCTCCAGTCGCGCGCCTGAAATCATGCCCTGCAACTCGTGCATCAGCACGGGCGACGTGACCTCATCCTGATCGCCGCAGATCAGAAGCGTTGGCGCCTCGATCTCGGGCGCCACATGGGTCAAGTCCGCTTCGGCCAGGGCGTTGCACGACTGGATATAGCCATAGGCATCCTGCCGCGCGACCATGTTGCGAAATCCGCGAACATCGGCGCCATGGGATTCCTTGAATTCATCGGAAAACCACCGCGCCACGATCGCATCCGCCACCGATTCGACGCCACCCTCCTCGACCGCCTCTATCCGCTCCTGCCAGGTCTCCGCCGTGCCGATCTTGTGACCCGTGTCGCAGAGGATGAGCCCCTGCACCAATTCGGGCCGTGCGACGGCCAGTCCCTGCGCGATCATCCCGCCAATGCTGAGCCCGCAAACGAACGCCTTTTCGATGCCCGCATGCTCAAGGAGATTGGCCAGGTCCCAGACATGGTCCTCGATCACCATCATCCGGTCACCGCGGTCGGAAAGTCCGTGGCCCCGTTTGTCATAGGTAACCATCGAAAAATCGCCGGCAAGCTGCACGATGATGTCGCGCCAAACGCGAAAATCGCTCCCGAGCGGGTTGACGAACACCAGTGTCGGCTTGTCCTTGGCCGCGCCGATTTGCTGGAAATGGAGCACGTGCCCGTCGATATTGGCAAATTGCATTCGATCCTCCTCGCCACTGCCGCCGGCGCCGCGTTTCCTGCACCGCGTCGCGGCGCGTAATTTTCAGCTGTTTGCTGGCCAGCCGGCGCCGTTTTCCGCCATGGCCCGGCCCATTCTGGCGAAGGCCTGCCGCATGATCGGCAGCGGCGTGGCCATGATGAAGCGGGCGTGCCCGGCCCCGACTTTCCCGCAGGCGGTTCCCTCGGTCAGAGCCACGCCCGCATGTTCGCGGAAAAAGGCGCCCGGCTTGTCCGCGACGGCGCTGTCACGAAAATCGAGCCACGCCACATAAGTCCCTTCTGGCACCTCGTAGCGCACGCCAGGCAGATGCTCGGCGACAAGTTCGGCCATCATCGAGCGGTTGCGGTCGAGATAGGCAAGCACGCCCGAAAGCCATTCGCCGCCTTCGCAAAACGCCGTTGCTGCCGCGATGACCCCGAGGTTGGACGTGCCGCGCCCGACGCCGTAGCCGAGTTCATCGAGCTTTTTCGCGTCCGATTGGTTCGAAACCACGACCTGAGCGCACTTCAATCCCGGCAGGTTGAAGGCCTTGGAAGCTGATATGGACGTCAGCGTGTGCGCCGCCGCCGTATCATTGAGCGAGGCATAGGAAATATGCCGATTGCCCGGATAGACCAAAGGCGCCCAGATTTCGTCGGAAAAGACCCGCCCACCGTTCCGTTCCACCAGCGCGACGATGTCCAGAAGCTCAGCCTCGGAAAAGACCCGCCCGACCGGATTGTAGGGATTGCAGAGCGTCAGCAGATCGCCGCCCTGGTCGAACGCCGCCTGCAGCGCATCGAGATCGAAACTGAATCGGCCGTTCTCATGTGCGAGCGGGACCTCGATCACCTCGCGTCCAACGGTCTGGGGTATCGTCAGAAACGGCATGTAGCTCGGGGTCGGCACGATGACCTTGGAACCCGGCTTCGAAAAGTGCTCGATGGCAATCTCGAACGCCTTGATCACGTCAGGCACATGCCGCACCGCTTCGGGCGCGACGGTCCAGCCATGCCGCGCCGCAAGCCAGGCCGCCGCCGCCTCCTGCATATCGCTGACCAGATGCCGCGGCATATAGCCGAAATGACCCTCGTCGACAGCCCTGTGCAGGGCCGCCGTCACCACCGGCGCCGTGCCGAAATCCATCTCGGCGACGAACGCGCCGATCTGCCCTTCGGTCGCCCATTTGCTGGCGCCGGTCCGGTGCAGGTCGTCGACGCTGATCGCGTCAAATTTCTCAAAAACGCTCACTGAATCTTGCCTTTGCCCTGAACCCGTCTGCCGTCAGACTGTTGCCGCCAAGCGAGGCCAATTGCAACCCGTCCACCGCGCGCAATGCGACGCAGGAGCGATTGGTCAGTCGATTTCTGGAAAATTGGTGGGTGTACAAGGACTCGAACCTTGGACCCGCTGATTAAGAGTCAGCTGCTCTACCATCTGAGCTATACACCCACGCCGTCCCGGAACCGGAACAGGGCTGCGCCATAGCAAACCATGCGCCCGCTTGTCCAGCACACATTGCGGTCAGCCCGTTGTGGTTGCTGTGCTGGATTGGTTCCGCCACTCGCGCCAGATCAGCACCATGACGATCAGGTCGAAAATCGTCAGGCCAGCCAGCGCCAGCGAATGTGTCAGCGAGAAACGCAAGACCTGATAGGTCACAAACCCGCCCAGAACCCAAAGAGACAGCGGAAAGGCCCATGCCCTCTCCCGCAACAGGCCGAAAACCAGAAGCGCCTTGATGATCCCGTGGGCCAGCAGGTAAAGCGCATAGAAATTCTTGGCGTCGACTGAAAGCGCCTCGACCGCAGCCTTTATCTGCGTGGCGACGAAATCCCTTGGATCCTCCGCCAGTTCGTGAACCGTCAGCAAACTCACCCAATAGCGAATGCTCGCGGTACTGCTAAACAAAAGGAGCGCGCCGCCCGCGAGTTCGGCCAGCGCATTGGCGCCCTTCAGCACAACGCCGATCACGAAATACCGATGCGTTGATGCCGCGGACATGGCCGGTTCTAGCTCGACACCGGAACAGTTCTTAACCGTCCGGTCCGGCACGAGCCGGACCGGACGGCTAAATCTGAGCGGCGGGCTTTGATCACCCCGCCAGCGCGCCCTGAGCGCTGGCGCCGCGCTCCATCAGCAGGCGATTGTAGGCGTTGAGATAGGCACGGGCCGAAGCCACCAGCGTATCAGGCTCCGTCGCCCGGCCGGAAACGATGCGGTTGTTCATTTCGAGCCGCACATGCGCGTTCGCCTGCGCGTCCGTGCCGCCAGTCACTGCGTCAACGCCGTAGATGACAAGGTGCGGGTCCGCCCCCACCGCCGCCTTGATTGCATTGAAGATTGCATCGACCGACCCGGTGCCCGAAACGGTGACGCTCACCGGTTTGCCTTCGACATCGAGGGTCAGCTCGCATACGTGCTCGCCGCCGGTCTTGGAGACGACCTTCATGTCGGTGAGCGTGATGCGGTCGTCGCCCGACCCCATCTCGTCATCGACGAGCGCAACAATATCCTCGTCGAAAATGTACTTCTTCCGGTCCGCCAGATCCTTGAAACGCTGGAATGCTTCCTGGAACTGGTTGTCACCCAGCTCGTAACCGAGATCCTTGAGCTTGTCCTTGAACGCATGCCGGCCGGAATGCTTGCCCATGACCAGTGTCGTCGCTTTGATCCCCACGCTTTCCGGAGTCATGATCTCATAGGTCTGGGCGTTCTTCAGCATACCGTCCTGATGGATGCCGCTTTCATGGGCGAAGGCGTTTTTGCCGACGATTGCCTTGTTGTATTGCACCGGGAAGTTCGCCGCCGCCGCCACCACTTTCGACACGCGCGCCAGATGCGACGCATCGATCTCCGTGAAGAACGGCATGACATCGCCGCGCGTCTGGAGGCTCATGACGATTTCCTCGAGCGCCGCGTTGCCCGCCCGTTCGCCGAGCCCGTTGATCGTGCATTCGACCTGCCGCGCACCGGCCCTGACGCCTGCCAGCGAATTGGCAACCGCCATGCCGAGGTCATTGTGGCAATGGGTCGAGATGATCGCCTTGTCGATGTTGGGCACCCGGTTCATCAGCATCTCGATGAGGGCGTAATATTCCTCAGGCACTGAATAACCGACCGTATCGGGGATGTTGATCGTCGTCGCCCCGGCCTTGATCGCCGCTTCAACCGTGCGGCAGAGAAAATCATGCTCCGTGCGGGTGCCATCTTCGGGCGACCATTCCACATCGTCGGTGTGGCTCCGCGCCCGCGTCACCGAGGCAATGACCTTCTCGAATACCTGCTCGGGCTCCATCTGCAGCTTGTATTTCATATGGAGCGGCGACGTGGAGATGAACGTGTGGATACGACCGCGCGGCGCGTGTCTGATCGCATCCGCAGCCCGGTCGATATCTTTCTCGCTCGCCCGTGCCAGTCCGCAGATCACCGCGTTCTTCGCCCGTTTGGCGATCTCCGAGACCGCCTCGAAATCGCCATTCGAGGCGATCGGGAAACCGGCCTCGATAATGTCGACGCCCATATCGTCGAGCACCTCGGCAACCTGCAGCTTTTCCTCGAGCGTCATCGAGGCGCCCGGCGACTGCTCGCCGTCACGCAGCGTCGTGTCGAAGATGAAGACGCGTTCCTTGTTCGAGTTCTGGGGTTCCATCGAATTCTTCCTTCAAGATCGGCTCAAGGGCGGCTTTCGGTTTGCTCAAACGCCATTGGCCGGACAATCACTTTGTTCGGCTTGAGTATCCCCTACACACCCGCTCAGCTCGGAGCCGTCGGTGCCTAGGGGCCGATAAGGAGAAGAAGAGCCAGCGGAAGCAGCAAAAGGCCGAGCGCGATCAACCCGGCGCGACGCTCGGCGTCGGCCTTGGCCAGTGCAACTGCCTTTGCTTTCGATTGTGCCTGACGCATCAATCCAACCCGTATTGGCTCACACCACAATTGTGCCGATGTTCGCTTGAAAGCGCAAGCCCGGATTTTCGCGACCTGTTCGATCAGCTGAACGCGAACACGGCGCAAAGAATGACGACGACCGAACTGACACCGGCAACCGTGCCGAACATCGCCGCTCGGGTACTGGCCGCCATGTCGCCATTGGCGAAGCGACGCGCCGCCGCCGAGGCCATGCCCGACGCTCCCGACAGGATGATCACGAAGACGATCTTGATCCAGAACATCACCGGCATCTCCATGAGGTTGTAGCCCTTCATGAAAATGAGGGCGATGCCTGTCACCCACAACAGCCCGATCGCGATCTGGCCGTTGCGGCCAAGACCCGCCGCGAGCTTGAAGAGGACTGACCTCTGTTCCGCGCTTGACGTTCCGTAAAGTTGCCCGATGGCCGAGTTGGCGACGCCTGAACCGGTGCCCAGCGCGAGACTGAATAGGTGCAGTGCCAGCACCAGATTGGCAGCAAATTCCATGATTTCCCCCGAAACGCCTATGTGATGTCGGCGCGAAACTAGCTGAGGCGCGCGCGCCTGACAACTTGGCGGGCGGATCGGCGGCGGGACGGACCGACCCTATTCAGCCGCAATGGCGCCCCGCTTGATCCGTTCAAGCCGTTCCTGATTGTCGAGCCAGGCCTTGGCCGCGTCCGACTGGTAGAGCTCTCCGGCGTGATCGGTTTCGGGAGTGATGGCGAGGTCGGAATAGGCCTCGAAATTCCCCTCTCGCTCGATGCGGTTCATGATCCCCCGGAACCTGAAGTAGAGACTGAGCCACCGCGTCCACTTGTAGGCCGTCTCGGCCCAATATTTCGGATAGAACAGGATCGCCGGCTCAATCGGCATACCCGCACGGCGGTCTTTTCGCCGCTTGAGACGCAGCGCCCCGCATTCGAGCGGGTGCACCCCTTCGATCCGCAAAGCCCCAAGAAACCACACCGCCAACAGCAGGAGGTTCGACGTGGCGATGCCGAATTTCGCGCCCCGCCGCATGATCGTTTCGATATGTTCGGGGGTGTAGTACCGCTCCCAGGCATCACGATAGGCACGCTCCCATTCCGCCCGGCTCATCTTGCCGTGTGCGGTCGTGACATGATTGAGGTCGTAGCGGTTGAGATCGGCATCCATCGGCGTGCCGGCCCGGAAGAGCTTCTGATGATCCTCCGACCCCGGCAGCGGCGTCAGGTAGAAGAACTCGAGGATATCGATCGGCAGTTCATGCTTGATCACGTCGATATCGTGCATCAGTGAGTCGTAGGTGTCGGCACCGAACCCGGCAATGTAACCGGCATAGGTGATGACCTTCTGCCCTTTCCAGGCGAGCAGCATTTCCCGGTATTCGGTAATCTTGTTCTGCCGTTTCTTGGCTTCGATGAGGTTCGCCGGATTGATGTTTTCAAGCCCGATGAACACCCGCTTCACCCCGCCGCGCGCGCACTTCTCGATGAAGTTCGGAATGCGATGGCAAAGCGTATCGACCTGGATGATGAAGTTGAAATGGAGCTTTTCGACCTCGCGCATGCCGATGAGACGATCCATGATCGCCTCCCAGTCCTTGTTGCGCGCGAAATTGTCGTCGGTGATGAAAAAGCGATAGACACCCTGAGCAAGATTGTTGCGGACGATCTTTTCAATGTCGTCCGGCGAGCGGTAGCGCGACTTCCGCCCCTGAACGTTGATGATTGTGCAGAACGAACATTGATAGGGGCAACCCCTGCCCGCGTCGAAGCTCGTCATATTGTAGGCAGTGCGCGCCACATGCCCGGCCGGAATGAACGGCGTCGGAGTCTGGCTGATCCCCGGCAGGTCCGACATATAGTTGTAGA
The DNA here is from genome assembly GCA_020638095.1 of Hyphomicrobiaceae bacterium. Classification (GTDB taxonomy): domain Bacteria; phylum Pseudomonadota; class Alphaproteobacteria; order Rhizobiales; family Devosiaceae; genus JACKJF01. The sequence goes on from JACKJF010000004.1 coordinate 730,086, forward strand.
CCGGCTCGAGCGTGCCGTCGCGCGCAGCCTTCAGGATTCCGTCGAGCCGTTCTTCCGCCTCGCCAGCGAATATTGAAACGCCGAGCCGCTTGGCCTCGTCGAGCCCCGCGTCTTCGCCGTTCAGCATGGCCAGAACGCCCGACGCGTGGAAGCCGCCAATCATGACCGGGATATTTCGCGCCCTGAGTGGCCGGGCGATGTCGAGCGCTCGCGGAAACTGGTTCGACTGCACCCCGATGAGCATGACAACGCCGGCATCGGCGGCATCGATCTCGTCCGCGACCTCTTCCACATCAACGGCGCTGTTGGTCTCATCGAGCGCGTGGACATCGAGTTCCCAGTCGTCGCCAAGCACATGGCGTTGCGCGCAATCCTCCGCCAAACCATAAACCGAGGCCAGAGAATTGGAGGGGATCGGCGACCGGTACCATTGGATCACATAGCCATCGTCGTCGTAGTGCGACGGCTTGATCAGGTAGAGACAGAAGCGTTTCCGGTCGGTCACAGGCGGATTTCTCGTGCTTTGCGCACCGATCCTACCATTTGCGCCCTGTTAAGCCTAGTTCGCTCACGGCAACGCGAGATTTACCGTAAATTCGCATGGGGTCCCGGGATTCATCTTGCGGCAACGCTCGGGCGATAGGGCTTGCGGGTCATTTTCTCCGGGGACCGCAAAAAAAATGTCCGACGACGCCTTCGCCCTCGACATCAAGGGACTGCACAAGCGTTTCGACAAGCCTGCCGTCGATAATCTCGACCTTCGCGTCAAGCAGGGCGAATTCTACGCGCTGCTCGGCCCGAACGGCGCGGGCAAAACGACGATCCTGCGCATGGTCGCCGGTCTTTTGCCGCCCGACGCCGGTGAAATTTCAGTCTGCGGCATCGACACGAGGTTCGATCCGGTCGGCGCCAAGAGCCAGGTCGCCTGGGTGTCCGACGAGCCGATGGTCTATGACCGGCTAACCCCGCTCGAATATCTGCGCTTCATCGCCGGGCTTTGGCACGTACCCGCCGAAGACGCCAGGTTGCGCGCCTACCAGCTGCTCGACTGGCTCGAACTGACCCAGCAGGCCAATTCGTATTGCGGCGGCTTCTCCAAAGGCATGCTGCAAAAGGTGGCGCTGGCCGGCGCACTTATCCACGACCCGCGCCTGATCATTCTCGATGAGCCCCTGACCGGCCTTGATGCCGGGTCGGCCCGCCAGGTGAAGAATGTCCTGAAGGAAAAGGTCAGCCAGGGCGTGACGATTGTCATGACCACCCACATTCTCGAAGTCGCCGAACGAATGGCCGAAAGGATCGGCGTTATCGCCAAAGGTCGGCTGATCGCCGAGGGCACGCTGGCCGAGCTTCAGGTTCAGGCGGGACGCAGCGGTTCGTCGCTCGAAGACGTCTTCCTCGACCTTGTCGGCCAGGGTGAGCCACAGGTCCTCGAACAGACGGCGGCCTGATGTCCATGCAACCCGGCACATTGCCCTGGTTCGCCGCTCACGAATTCCGCCTGCAATGGCGCGATCTCAGCATGATGCTGACCGCCGGTGCTCCGCGTCGCGCCGTGGCCATCGTGGTTGTCGCGCTCATGTTCATGACCGGCATGCACTGGATCGCCTCGATCCTCGTCGGGAACTGGGTTGCCGCCGGCACGGGCCAGAATGTTGAAACCTATGCCCAACTGACCGGCTCGGGACTATTGTTCGCCGCCATGGCGCTGAGCCAGGCGATGGAATCGGTGACCCGCGCCTATTACAGCCGCGCTGATCTCGACCTTATCCTCTCTTCACCCGCCTCGGGCCGAACGCTGTTCGTCGTCCGCACCGGCACGATCGCCGTCACCTCCATGCTGCTGATGGCCATCGTCATTTCGCCCTTCGTCAACATGCTGATTGTCGACGAAGGCCCGCAGTGGCTCGCCGTCTATCCCGCCGTCGCGGCGATTTCTCTCGTCACGACCGCGCTTGCCATTCTCGTCACGCTTGCCCTTTTCCGCCTTGCCGGCCCCAAACGGACACGTCTCATCGCCCAGATTCTGGCTGCCGTCGTTGGGGCCGCTCTGATCGTCGGCATCCAGATCGCCGTCATCTTCTCGACCGGCACCACGACCAATATCGGCCCGGCCCTCTCCGACGCCATCATGTCCGTCGCACCCGACGCTCAGAGCTGGGTCTGGATTCCCGCCCGCGCTGCCGTGGGCGATTGGGGCGCAATGACCGTGTCCCTCGCCGTCGCCATATTCGTTCTTTTGGCAACTCTTGCGGTCGCAGCACCCGGATTTGCCGAGCGAGCACTTGCCGCCAACGCCGTTTCCCAGATTCGCGCGTCGTCTCACCGCCCGCCGAGCTTTCGCACGGCTTCACAGGCGCAGATGCTCAGATCCAAGGAATGGCGGCTTCTGGTCCGCGATCCCTGGCTGATTTCGCAAAGCCTGATGCAGCTTTTGTACCTTCTGCCGCCCGCCATCCTGCTTTGGCTCAACTATGGCAATTCAGGCGGCACTTTGCCCATCGTCGCCGCGATCATCACCATGGCCGCCGCGCAACTGGCCGGCGGTCTGGCCTGGCTGACGCTTTCGGGTGAAGACGCTCACGATCTTATCCTGACCGCGCCACTTCGCGCCCGCGACATGCTGCGCGCCAAGATCGAGGCGGTGCTCGTCGCCATCGGCGTCGTCGTAGCACCGTTCGTGGCCGGCATCGCCTTTCTCAACCCGCGCATCGCGCTGACGCTGGTTGTCGGCGTCAGCCTCGCGACCGCCTCCGCCGTGATCATCCAGCTCATGTTCCGCGTCCGCGCCAAGCGCAGCCAATTCGCCCGCCGGCAGACCGCCTCGCGCATCGCGACACTTCTGGAAGCCTTTGTGTCGATCACCTGGGCCGGCGCGACCGGGCTCGCCGCAGTCAATCCGTTGATCGGCCCCTTCGCCGCCCTGCCGGCGATCCTGATTGTCTTTGCCGTCTGGCTTCTGCGACGGAAGGCGGTAGCGGCCTAGTCAAGCGCAAACTGGGAATAATCCTTCCCCAACACGTCGCAAACCGCCGCCACGACGAGCGCGTGGTCATCCCGTTCCGGCAACCCCGACGCCGCGACGGCGCCAATGAACCCCGCGCCCTTGATCGAAATCGGGAATGCGCCACCCGCGATCACATATTCGCTCGCATCAACGCCCCAGCTCTCGTCAAAAACGCGCGGCTTGTCGCCCCGCTCGAGAACCAGCCGGTAAGTCGACTTGTGCACGAGCCTGACCGTATTGGTCTTGCGGTGGCACCAGAGATAGTTGTGATGCGAATAGCCACGCGTTGCCCCAAAAGCCAACGGCCGGTCCCAGAGCTTGACCAGAAATCCGATGGGAGCCTGCGCCGCGTTGGCGCGCGCTCGGCCCCGGGTCAGAAGTTCCGCAGCCAAATCCTCATCAAACTGCTCGAAAACCAGCTCCTGCTCCTGCCGGATGATCCGCTCGATATCTTCCTTGGCCGCCATGCCACCCTCCCGTTTTTCGCTGACTAGCAGGTTTGTTTCCGGATTGCGACGCGCAACCGATCTGAACCGAAATGCTTAACCGATCACTTAACCATTGACAGGCGATCTCGAACGTGAATAGTTAGGCAAATGCTTAACCAAGACGCCCAGCTCGACCGAATGTTCCACGCGCTCGCCGACGCCAACCGCCGATCGATGATCGACCGTTTGAGCCGCGGCGAACACTCCGTCACCGAGCTTGCCGAACCGCTTGGCATTTCGCTTCCGGCAACGCTGCAGCATCTCGCCCTGCTCGAAACCAGCGGCCTTGTCCGAACGCGCAAAAGCGGCCGCATTCGCACCTGCACCCTCGACACGAGTGCGCTGAGCCGCGCCGAAGAATGGATCAATCAACGTCGCGCATTCTGGAATTCACGCCTCGATGCATTGGGTGAATTTCTGGCGGCAAGCAACTCTGAAGACTCGAAAAAGGACCCCTCCGCGTGACCAGCTGCAATGTCATCCAGGGCGCTTTCACCATTGAGCGCCGTTTTCCGGTTCCGTGCTCCCGCCTGTTCAAGGCCTGGTCGGACAAGGCAGAACTCGCCCGCTGGGCCGCACCCGCGCCCGGATGGATTTTCGAAACAGATCGCTACGAGTTTCGGGTCGGCGGCGTCGAGATCAGCCGCTTCGGCCCGCCGGGCGAGGAACCATATCGGGTCAATTCACGCTTTGACGATATCGTGCCGGACGTGCGGATCGTGACCGCTTTTGCCATCTCGCAAGGCAACCACCGCATCTCGTCGACCGTTCTTTGCGTCGAGTTCGAGGCCGAACCGAACGGAACCCGCCTGGTGCTCAATGAGACCGGCATGTTCTTCGATGGTCGCGAAACGCCCGAAATGCGCCGCAATGGCACAGAGCAGCAACTTGATCAACTGGCCGCCTATCTGGGGCGCGCCGCAGCCTGACCGATCCCAAAAGGAGAAAAACCCGTGACCAACCGCTCCGTCATCCACGCGACCTTCTCGCTTGAACGCACCTACCCCGCCCCCCGCGCCAAGGTGTTCGATGCTTTTGCCGACGTGAACAAGAAGCGCCAATGGGCCTATGGCGCACCCGAAGGCGGGCACAGTCTCGATTTCCGGGTCGGCGGCGCCGAGCATGTCGAAATGCCGGGACCGGGCGGCGGCAAATTCCTCTATGACGGCGTCTACCAGGACATCGTCGCGGGCGAGCGCATCATCTACACCTACACGTTCGACTATGGCGGCGGTCCCGCAGGCGCCACTTTGGCGACGATCGAGCTGGCCGACGCCCCCAACGGAGGCACCCAGCTCAAGCTGACCGAACAGGGCGCCTATCTCGACGGCTTCGACGGCCCGAAATTCTGGGAACGTGGCACCGTTTCGCTGCTCGACCGGCTTGGCGAGAGTCTCAAAGGCTGACCTGGCTATTCGCCCATCGCCGTCGCACCGCCCGGTGCGCCTTTTTTCGGCGTGCTGCCGCGCAGGAGGAAGACGATTGGCGTTGCCATCAGGCAGACGAACATCATCAATTTGAAGTCGTCGAGATAGGCGATCATTGCCGATTGCTGCGACACCAGCCCGTCAACCAGCGCGAGAATGGTTGGATTGCCGCTCGTTAGCTGGGGTGCCTGCGCCTGAACCATCGGCGATGTCGCCGTGATATGCGCGCCGAGTTCGCTGTGATTCACCTGGATCATGTTGGAAAGGACGAGCGAGACGAGCGATATCCCGACGCCCGAACCGATATTGCGCACCAGGGAGAAGAAACTCGTGGCATCGGTCCGGAAGCGCCCCTCGATCGTCGCGAAGGTCAGCGTCGAAAGCGGCACGAAGACGAAACCGAGCCCAAACCCCTGGATGACGCCACTGACGATCACCGGCGTCGCGCCCATTTGCAGCGAAAACCCGGTCATCAGATAAAGCGACCAGGCCGTCAGTCCGATCCCGATCAGCACCAGAAGCCGCGAGTCGAACCGGCCGACCAGCCGCCCGACCACGATCATCGACAACAACGTCCCCACCCCGCGCGGCGCCATCACCAGCCCGGTCTCGATCACCGGATAGCCCATCAGGTTCTGCAGAAGCGGCGGCAGCAGCGCCAGCCCCGAGAAAAGCGTCAGGCCGATGATGAAGATGAACAGGAGCCCCATGGCGAGGTTGCGGTCGCGGAACATGCGAAGATCGACGAATGGCTGTTTGGCGGTCAGGCTGTGGACCACGAAGACCCAGAGACCCGAGACGGTCAGCCCCAGCTCGAGCCACGCTTCCGCCGAACTGAACCAGCCGATCGACTGCCCCCGGTCGAGCAGCAGTTGCAGCGCCCCAATCGAAAGCGCCAGCATACCGAAACCGAAAATGTCGAAGGCGCGTTTGTGCAGGTCCGTCCGGTGCATGAAAACGAAGACCATGCCGAAGGCGAGCGCGCCCACGGGCAGGTTGACGAAGAAAACATAGCGCCAGTTGAAGGTCTCGGTCAGATAGCCGCCGAGCGTTGGCCCGATGATCGGCCCGATCATGATGCCCGCTCCATAGATGGCCATTGCCTGGCCGATCTTTTCGCGCGGGTTGATTTCGAGCAGCACCGTTTGGGCCAGGGGCACGATCATCGCGCCGAAAATGCCCTGGAGGATGCGAAAGACCACCATCTCAGTGAGGCCGGTCGCCAGCCCGCAAAGCATCGAAATCAGCGTGAAACCCGCGATGGAGGTCAGAAACAATCGCTTCTGGCCGAACTGGTCGGCAAACCAGCCGGTCAGCGGCGTCGCGATCGCCGCCGCGACGATGTAGGAGGTCAGAACCCAGGTGATTTCCGACTGCGCCGCGTTGAGCGAGGCCGCCATGTGCGGCAGCGCGACGTTGGCGATCGTCGTGTCGAGCACCTGCATTACGGTCGCGAGCATCAACCCCGCGGTCAGAAGCCCGCGATGCTCGACGACCATGGCCGGCTTGCTGGGATCGATGGCCGCTGCGGCCTCTTCGGCGTCCGACATCAGATCATCTCGTCAAGAAGCGACTTGCCGGTATCGACGGTCACCACCACGCTCATGCCGGAACGAAGAACCGGCAGGTCTTCGCCGGCAAACCCGATGCGGACGGGAATGCGCTGGACGACCTTGACCCAGTTTCCCGAAGCGTTCTGTGCCGGGATAAGGGAGAATTCCGACCCAGTAGCCGCGCCGATACTGATCACCCTGCCCTCGAGGTCGTGACCCGGATAGGAATCGACCTTGACCGAAACCGGCTGACCCGTGGCGATCTTGCCGAGCTGGGTTTCCTTGAAATTGGCCTCAATCCACACATTGCCGGTCTCGACAAGGTTGGCGATCGTCGAGCCGGCCGCAACGAACTGGCCCACATTGAGGTTCTCGACATTGCTGACAATGCCGTCTGCCGGTGCCACAACGCTGGTTTTGTCGAGATTGCGCTTGGCCGTATCGAGCGCGGCCAATGCTGAACGCACTGCCGGCAATTCGTCGGTCGGCGTTGCCGGATTGCCGCCAAGGGCCGCAATGGCCGCCGCGACACCCTGTTTGGCGAGCGCCACGTCGGACTGCGCGGTCTGGAAGGCGAGATGCGTATTGTCCGACTCCGCCTCGGTAGTAACGCCCTTGTCGGTCAGGTTGATCACCCGGTCCTCCGCCTTCTGACGGATCGCGAGCACATTCTCGGCCGCGGCCAGCTTGGCTTCCGCCGTGGCGTAGGTGACCCGCAACTGCTCGACATTCAGCCGCGCCGCCGCGAGCGCCGCATCGGCCTGTTCCAGGGCGATCCGATAGGGTTCGGGGTCGATCTGGAACAGCAGATCACCCGCCTGCACCGTTTCGTTGTCGCTGACGTGAACTTCGACCACGCGGCCCGGAACGTCCGCCGAAATCGAGACGATGGCCTGGCGTATATAGGCGTCGTCCGTGTCTTCGTAGCGGCCGCCGGTGAGATAGAAATAGGCGCCGACCAAAGTCAGAAGCAATGGAACCGAGACCATCAGTATCGGTCGGCGGGAGGGCCGCCGGCGTTCCGGCTGCGCCGGTGCTGCGGCGGCGCCTTCGGCAACCGCCGGTTCCGCCGCGGGGGCTACCTGCTCGGCCTTTGCATCGACGCGCGCATTCATTGGCTTGTTTCCTTGTCCATCGTCGCGGCGAGATTGACACTCAGCCGCTGCAAAATATCGATCAGGTGGTCGCGCTCGCTTTCCGAGAGCCCTTCGAGCACCTGTTCCTGGGTTCTTGTCATTTCAGCTTTCATCGCCGCTACGACATCGCGAGCCGTTTCGGTGATCAGCACCACTTTGGCCCGGCTGTCCTTGGGATCGGGCCGCCGCTCCACGAAGTTCTTTGCCTCAAGCCGCTCCATCATGCCGCTGAGGGTCATCGGGTCGCTGTCGATCAGTCCGGCAAGTTCCGCCTGAGACAGCCCATCGCGGCGATAGAGCTGCGATAGCGCCCGCCACTGCGGAAAGGTCAGATCGTACGGCTGCGACACGAATTCGAACCGCCGGCGCATGAGCCGGTAGAGTTCGTGCAGCGCGTAGAACAGCCCGCGGCCCTTGACCGATGTCGAATCCATTTTGGTTCATAAGCACACTTATTATAAGTGCACAAATGAAATCTTCTGACGCCGGCCCAAACGAAACGGGCCGCAGCGTTGCCGCTGCGGCCCGGATTTTTTGATATTCGCCCCTCGCCTAAGCGAGAATGAAATCGTCGTGCAGGTCGAGATCTGAAACGTGCACGCCCTTGATCAGAACCTCGCCCTTGCCCAGTTGCAGCAGCACACCTTCAGGCGCATCGCTCAGCGTGCTGGCCAGCTTCGAATAGGTCAGGTTCGTGTCGGTCAGATCGATCATGTCCTTGCCCGGCTCGAAGTCGAGGACCGTGTCCTTGCCCTGATTGAACCTGAAGACGAGAATGTCTTCGCCGCTCCCGGTCAGGAAGGTGTCATTGCCCTTGCCGCCGATCAGCAGATCGTCGTCGGCGCCGGAATCGAGGAAATCGTTGCCGCGACCACCGATCAGGATGTCGGTGTCGTTGCCGCCCGCAAGGTAGTCCTTGCCCCCGCCGCCCTTCAGAACGTCGTTGCCATCCCCGCCGTTGAGATAGTCGTTTCCACGGCCGCCATTGATCGCGTCGCCGCCATTGCCGCCAAAGATCTGGTCGTTGCCACTGCCGCCGCTCGCCGCGTCGTCACCGTCATCGAGGAAGATCAGATCGTCGCCACCGCGCCCATAGACCAGGTCCTGGTCGGCGCCGCTGTGGATTTCGTCACTGCCGCTGCTGCCAATCACCCGGTCCGAACCCGCCGTCAGCTTGTCGATGACGGTGTTGGGGTCCGACATCAGGTCGGCAAGCTGCAGGTGCAGGCCCGTCGCGACAAACTCATTGTAGGGCGTGCCGTCGGTGGAGGGCGAATAGCTGACCTTGGAGACGGTACCCGAATAAGTGCCCGTCTGGTCATCATAGGAAAGGTCCGAACCCTCGATCTTCCACTGGGCCACGCTGTAGTAGTGCGGGCCAACGCGGTTCATGTAGAAGACCTCGGTGCCATCCGGCTGGGTCGCATGCGACATGAAGAAGTTGTTGAAGGTCAGATTCGTGTGCAGGTACTTCGACAGGTACCGGCCATTTTCAAAAGTATCGGGGAGCACGAAACGCGCCATTTGGAGGCCTCCGCAAAAATCAGGGTGCCCCCTCCTACCCCCTCCCGCTCCTCCGCCCCAGTTAAACCCTTTGTTTACCCTAACTCAGACAATTGAATCTATTGCCGAAAATGAAAAAGGGAGGCTGAAGCCTCCCTTTTGAAAACCGTTGGTCCAACAGCTAGTTCCGCGACTTGCCCACCAAAGCGCCGGCCTTGATCCCCAGGAAGGTTCGCAGGGAAAGCGGAATCCGCTTTCACGGTTCGCGAACCGACCAAGCAAGAACCGTGGATCAGGACAGCCTGGATGAAAGCTAGTTCCGCGACTTGTCCACCAGCGCGCCGGCCTTGATCCACGGCATCATTTCCCTGAGCTTCACGCCGACTTCCTCGATCTGATGGCTGTCATTGTTGCGGCGGGTCGCCTTGAAGCGCGCGGCGCCCGAACGCCATTCCTGCATCCATTCCGAGGTGAACCGGCCTGACTGGATATCGGCCAGAACCCGCTTCATCTCGGCCTTGGTGTCCGAGGTGATGATGCGCGGGCCCGAGACATATTCGCCCCACTCGGCCGTGTTCGAGATCGAATAGTTCATGTTGGCGATGCCGCCCTGGTAGATGAGGTCGACGATCAGCTTGACCTCGTGCAGGCACTCGAAATAGGCCATTTCCGGCGCATAGCCCGCCTCGACCAGGGTTTCGAACCCGGCCCGGATCAGTTCCACCAGACCGCCGCACAAAACGACCTGTTCGCCGAAAAGGTCGGTCTCGCACTCTTCCTTGAAATTGGTCTCGATGATGCCCGACCGGCCGCCGCCGACGCCGGACGCATAGGCGAGCGCAATGTCCTTGGCATTGCCCGACGCATCCTGATGCACCGCGATCAGGCATGGCACGCCGCCGCCCTTCTGGAACTCCCCACGCACCGTGTGGCCGGGCCCCTTCGGTGCGATCATGATCACGTCGACGCTCGATTTCGGCTCGATCAGGCTGAAATGGACGTTGAGCCCATGGGCAAAGGCAATGGCCGCGCCGTCGCGGATATTGGGCGCGATCTCGTCGCGATAGATGTCCGCCTGCAATTCATCCGGCGTCGCCATCATCATCACGTCGGCCCAGCCGGCGATTTCCGCCACCGACATGACGGTCAGCCCGTCGGCCTCGGCCTTCTTGGCCGTTGCCGAGCCGGGACGAAGCCCGATGCGGATATCCCCCACGCCGGAATCGGTCAGGTTGAGCGCATGCGCCCGCCCCTGCGATCCATAGCCGATCACGGCCACGTTCTTGCCCTTGAGAATGCCGATATCGGCATCACGATCGTAATAAACGCGCATGGCTGTCTCCTTGTGCTTTACGCATTTGTTTTCGCAGGCGCCGCCTGCAATTGGTCTGCCCCGTAAAGGGCAAAAAACTGTTCCGTCGCCCTTGCCGCGTCCGCAGCGATCTCGTCAGCGCCGAATCGGCAATCCTCGCCAAGTAGCAGCCGGATCTGCACATCCCTGACCACGAGGCCGAAGAAGCTTCTGAACGCCGTCTCGCTGTCGCCGAACGCCAGAAGGCCCGCGTCCCTCCCGGTTTCGAGAACGGGTTTGAGCCGCCTTCCCATCTCGCGCCGCCCGTTTTCAAGCACGATGGCGCCGAGCCCGGAGCCGCTATGGCCAGCATGCGAAACCGCCAGACGGTTGAGCGCCACCGACGTATCGCTGGAAAGCACGCCGAGCAGGTCACGTGCGAACGACTCGATCCCCTCACGCAGCGACCCGGCCGAAAGCCTGTGCCTGTCGATCCGTGGCAACCGGACCTTCGCCGCCTGCCAGCGCACCACCGCGGTCAGAAGCCCGTCCCGGTCACCGAACCACTTATAGAGCGTTTCCTTCGAACAACTGGCCGCGCGCGCCACACCAGCTGTCGTCAGCGCGGCTCCCTCTTCAACCAGAAGCCGAAGCGCCGCCTCCAGCACCTCGCCCTGGCGGACGGTCCAATCTTCAGCTGGCAATGTCTGCGCAAGCGAACTGGAACTGCCCAAATTGAAATCCACTCCCCTGGCCCGTGGCGTCCAACCTCACAAAGCCGTTCATTCCGCGACCGCAACCACGCCCGATGCTGCCAAAGCCAGCAACGCCACGCTGCGCGTCATCTGCACCCGCGCAATCCCCGCCAAATGCCACTTGCTCAAGCGGCATCATCGACGCACCCGGCGCGCCCGTGTTTGTCTCCTCGCGACCTTCCTTGCGCCGCGCAATTTGCAACCGTACCGTACCGTACGGTTCGGCGCAAGAGCAAACTTGTCTGCCGAAAGTCCTTCCGGACAGGAGGAGTCGTTTCGGGCGGCGGCAACACGCCGGTCGTCCTCACACCAGATCAGTCACGATCTCGCTCGACGACTTCAGCGTTTTGTGCACCGGGCATTTGTCGGCGATTTTCAAGAGCTTGGCCCGGGTTTCAGAATCAAGATCTCTGGAAAAACCGATGCGCCGCTCGAACCGGTCGATCTTGGCCTTTGCACCCTCCTCGCCCTTGTCGTCGGCGTAGACCTTCGCGTGGTCGACCATCACGTCGATCGTCCCCACATCAAGCCCCTTGAAATCGGCGTAGATTCTGAGCGTCATCGACGTGCAGGCCCCAAGCGCGATGGCAAGGAAGTCGTAGGGTGACGGTCCACTGTCGAGCCCGCCGGCCCTCACCGGCTCGTCCGCAAGGAGCCGGTGCTGGTTGACCCGGACCGAGTTCTGAAATTTGCCGTTATGCGTCTCGCGCAGCACCGCGGCGGTCGGCGCGTGTTCGTCAACGTCCTTGTGGCGCGGATCAAGATAGCGCTCGGCCCAGGCGCCGATCATTGACGCGGCGAAAATCGCGTCTCCCTCCCGCGTCAGCAGATGATCGGCTCCATCGAGCGACACGAAGCTCTTGGGGTGCCGGGCCGCTTCGAAAATCTCGGCCGCGTTGCTGACCCCAACCACGTTGTCGGTCGGCGAATGCAGAACCAGCAAGGCCTTGCGCATGTGCTTGAGATTTTCTCGAACCGAAGCCTGTTGCAGGTCCTCGATGAACTGCTGCCGGATGGTGAAGCGCCGCCCCGCCAGCGCCACGTCGGCTTCCCCGCACTTGGCGATATCCTCAAGATGAGCGTCAAAGTTCTTGACCACGTGCTCGGCATCCGCCGGAGCGCCGATGGTCGCCACCGCACGCACGGTGCCGATCCGTCCTGCCGCAACCAGCACGGCCGCGCCGCCCAGCGAATGACCGATCAGCAGCTGCGGCGCTTCGTAATTCGCTTCGAGAAAGTTCGCGGCGGCGACCAGGTCGGCCACGTTCGAGGAAAAGTTGGTCGAGGCAAATTCGCCCTCGCTCGAGCCGAGCCCGGTGAAATCGAAGCGCAACACGCCGATGCCCTGCCCCGCCAGCGTCCCGGCGATGCGCCGCGCCGCATTGAGGTCTTTCGAACAGGTGAAGCAATGCGCGAAGATCGCATAGGCGCGCGGCCGTCCCGCCGGCAGGTCGAGCCGTGCCGAAAGCTCCGACACGCCGTCGGCGCCCGTAAAGCTGATCCTTTTGATGTCGTCCATCGCCTCAACTCCGGTGTTCTGGCAGGCTAGCAATTTGCCAAAGTGTCCGTTAGCCGCCTCACGTCACTGTCAGCAATGGTGAACATTGCCGCGCATGCAGGCACATAGCCCGGAAAAACACTCCATCGCCACTTGCCGATGAAGCCACATCGTGGGAAACCGAACCTCCCACCCAAAACACGTTGTGCCGATGTCCCAGCTTTTTTCCGAATTCACCCTGCGCGGCCTGACCCTGCGCAACCGCACCGTCGTTTCGCCGATGTGCCAGTTTGCCAGCCAGATGGGCCTGCTCGACGACTGGCACCTTGTTCATCTCGGACGGTTCGCCGTCGGCGGTTTTGGCCTGGTCTATGTCGAAGCGACCGCTGTGACCCCTGAGGGCCGCATCACTTACGCCGATTCCGGGCTCTGGAATGATGCGCACATTCCGCCCCTGCGGCGGATTGTCGATTTCCTGCACGCTCACGGCGCAGCAGCCGCAATCCAGCTTGCCCATGCCGGCCGGAAGGCCACGACGCCCCATCCATGGCGAAAAACCGATACGGCAGACGCAAAAGCGCGCGCAGGCTTTGAAGACTGGCAGCCAGTCGCGCCGAGCGCCCTGCCCCATGCCGAAGGTCACAAAGTGCCGCACGAGCTCTCGATCGGGGAAATAGAGACGCTTGTGCAAAGGTTCGTCGAAGCGGCCGAGCGTGCCCTTGCAGCAGGGTTCGACATCGTCGAAATCCATGGGGCCCACGGCTACCTCATCGATCAGTTTCTCTCTCCGCTCGCCAACAAGCGCACCGACAAATATGGCGGCTCGCGGGAAAACCGCATGCGGTTCATGCTTGAAGTGGCCGACGGAATCCGCCGCGTCTGGCCCGATGAAAAACCGCTTTTCGCGCGCCTGTCGGTTCAGGACTGGCATCCGGACGGTTGGCAGATCGAAGATTCCGTGGCGCTGGCGGCTGAACTCAAATCGCGCGGCGTCGACCTGATAGACTGTTCGTCAGGCGGCTTTGCCGAAGGTCAGGTCAAAGGAGGCGCGCTGTACCAGGTTCCGTTTGCCCAGGCGGTCCGTTCCGGGGCCGCAATACCCACAATGGCTGTCGGTCTGATCGACGATGCCAACGCTGCCGATGCCGTGATCGCCAATGGCCAGGCCGATCTCGTTGCCTTCGGCCGTCCGGCGCTCGAAGATCCGAATTGGCCCGTTCACGCCAAGCGGGCGCTCGAAGGAACCGAGGGGCTTTATGACCTCTACGCTGGCCCCGTTGGCCATGCCATTCGCGCCATGGACAAGGCTCTGGGCCGCTGAACGGAGGCAATGTGTCCAAGGCTACAGGTGAACGCTGAGGTCACCGCTGAGGTTGACGACAACCTGAATGCCATCGTCGGCAAATTGAACCGCCCCGACGCTGGCGTCGGTAAGATTGCCCTCGGTCGTCACGCCGCCGTCAAGCTTGTTGTCGAGCGCCGCGTCGAGGTTCTTGACCAGCAGGTCGTACTCATCGGCGAACGGAATAAACGCATTGTCCTCGGCGATCTGCATGATAGGCCGCTGCGAGATGACGAATGACGCGGCGTCGACCACCACATTGTCCGCAACGCTGGCAAACTTCATCTGCCGGAAACGCACGACCTTGGTGTTCCAATTGACCTGCGGAACCGCGGAAAGATAGGCCCGCCCTGTGGCGTCGAAAAGGGCTCCCGGGCCGTCCGCGACATAGTCGAAGCCGATCACAATGGCCTTGTCGTTCGGATAGACATCATAGTTGCTGAGATCGAGCGTGTATTCGTTGGGATCGACGACTTCGACAATGCGGCTCCCCAGCTTTTCCGACGCCAACGCCCGCTCGATGGCGCGGTAGGACAGCGTTACGGGAATGGATATCTGGAATCCCTGAGGAAGGTTCCCGACATCCTGCAGGTTCGGCAGGGTTCGGTCGATATCGACGTTGGGTTTTGCGCCGATGCGCGTTTGCGTTTCGACTTTGAGCGCGACATTGGCGGAAATCGTGTTCGTACCGATCCTCAGTCCTGAAAAGTGAACGCTTTTCGGGGACACGGCGACCCACACGGCGGGATTGTCGTTGACCTTGAAAGGCTGCTGCAGGTCGCGCCACGCACTGGTCACGGTCTGCTTGAGGTTGAGCCCGTTGAGCATGCTGGCAAGCTCCGGCCCCATGCCGTTGAGTGCCTTCTGGATTTCGGGGCGAAGCTGATCGGCAAAATCGAGCCGGATCCCGAAAACATCGGCATGCGCCCGGTCGCGCCAACGGAAGTTTGCATCGGCATCGACCGCGAATGTCCAGTTCGGCTTGAGGCGCGGCACCAGGTCGGCATTGACCGTCAACGAGCCCTGCACCGTCTCTTTCTGACCTTTGAGCACGCCGTCGAGCGCGGTCACCGTGATCCGGAAACGGATCGGCAGAATGACGTTGATCTTGCCATTGTCCGACGAAATCTTCAGGTCGCCGTCCTTGCGGATGACCCCCTCGATCTTGCACGCAAGGGTAATCGCCGTTTGCGTGATGATCAGATCGACCTGCTGGTTGACGCATTTGTCGCGCCGCTCGTTGATCTCCAGCAGCTTGTTCGGAATGTTTGCCCCAAGTTCCTGCTGAATACGCGAGATCGGCACCGAAACCGGCACATTGACCACCCCGGTCTGCACCGGCAGATCGTTGGCCTGCGCCACCCTTGGCGGCGCCACGGCTTCGAGATTCTTCGGCGCAAAGCCGCCACTTGCGACGTAAACGAGCCCGCCCAGCAGCACAATGCCGACAATCGCGGAAAAAAGCAGGGACAGGCCGGAAAGAAGCCGCTTCAATGGTTCACGCCTCGCTTGAGAATCGCCCGATCATACAACAGGCCATTCAAAGCGGTAAAATCGGCGGAAATTCAGGCCATCGCCGCCTTGTAGCGCCGGACGGCCTCGGCAAAGCCGTAAATCAGCGCGTCCGAGGTGATGCCCTGACCAATCGAGGCCTCGTCGACCTGCCCCGTTGCGCCAATCAGCGCCGGAAGATTCTCAAGGGTCAGGTCGTGCCCGATATTGATGCCAAGCTGCCGCCCACTCTTGGCATTGGTGTTGGCCCTTCGGGCCGCCGCCACGGTCGCGGCGAGGTTGGAAAGGTGTCTTTTCCCCTCGTCGGTTCCAAAAGTCGCACCATATGGGCCTGTGTAGAGTTCAACGCGATCGGCGCCCACCATCGCGGCGCGGGCCGGCGCCTGATCATCTTCGTCAATGAAAAGCGAAACGCGCATGCCAGATCGATGCAATCGCTCGATCACCGTACGCAGGAAACTTTCATTGCCGGCAACGTCCCAGCCATGGTCCGAGGTTGATTGAGCCGGGTCGTCCGGCACCAGCGTCACCTGGTCTGGCCTGACCTCTTCGACGAGCTTGAGGAACCGCTCGTCGGGATAGCCCTCGATATTGTATTCGGCGTCCGGGTATTCTGCCGCAAGCAGCCCAGCGAGGTCATAGACGTCATGCGTGCGAATATGCCGTTCGTCGGGGCGCGGATGAACCGTCACGCCGTGCGCACCCGCGTCGAGCACGATCCGCGCGATACCGGTCACGCTCGGCCAGCCGACGTCTCGCCGGTTGCGCAACATGGCGACAGCATTGAGGTTCACCGAAAGGGCCGTCATCGAACGTTCCGGACTGGTTGGTCAGACCCGCTCGCCTATCACTGTCGAACCAAAAACCCAAGTCCCCTTCGGGGCGTGCGGCACGGCCAGCCGCCCAAAAATGGGCGTCGGCGCGGGCAGGTCGTCAGTTTTCATCGAACGACACGACCACGCTTCCCACCTTGTGACCGCCATCGACTCGCCGATGCGCCTCGACAATGTCGGGGAATGGATAAACATGGTCGACCACGGGCTTGATCTCGCCCTTGGAGGCAAGGTCGAGAAGATATGCGTAGTTCTTAACCGACACCGCCGCCTTGTCGTCGCGGGGTGAAACCACTGCCTTTTGCCAACCGCCCGAAATCATCTCCCAGAGATTGCCGATCACCATGAGAAACCGGCCGCCGGGTTTGAGCACATGTCGAACCCTCGCGTAGGGCGCATTGCCATGCGTGTCCATGATCAGGTCATAGCGTGTGCTTTGGCCGGTGAAATCGTTTGTGGTGTAGTCGATCACGTGATCCGCACCAAGCTCGCGAACCAGGGCGGCATTGGCGCCACTGCACACGGCGGTCACCTCCGCACCCATCAGCTTGGCAAGCTGGATCGCCATGACCCCCACAGCCCCTGAAGCGCCGTTGATAAGAAGGGCGTCACCAGCCTTCAGTCCGCCAGCCTCGAAAAAGACAAGGGACGTCGCCCCGCCGAACGGCAATGCAATCGCGTCGATGTAGGTGAGGTTGTCGGGAATCTTGACCGCGACGCCGTCACTGTCGATCAGCACATATTCGGCGTGGCAGCCGAACTTGAAGCGGTTCGACGCAAGAACGCGATCACCCACCTTCAGCCCGGTGACGCCGACGCCGATTTCGGCCACTTCGCCCGCCACATCAAACCCGATGACTGGCTGCTTCGGTTTGGTGAAGCCGAGAGCAAAACGCATCAATAGCTTCATGCCGCCGGGGTCACGCAGCGCCCGCACTCTTGCGTCTCCGGAATTTACCGTCGTGGCGTGCGACTTGACGAGGATCTCTCCCTCGCCCGGCAGGGGACGTGGAGTCTCCCTGATTTGGACGACTTCGGGAGGCCCGTATTTTTCAACGAACGCGGCTTTCATCTTTCGCTCCCTTTCATCGGAGGTCGTTCCTTGAAGCACATGTGTGTAACGTTGATGTTCCAGAGTTGGCCCAGTCGGACCGTTTCAGTGATCCGCGTCCAACCTGTGCCGCCGGGTCGTCAGGTCGGCACCAGCATCATTTGCCCGAAGCGCCCGGTCCGCCGCCCTCTCCGCTTCCCGCTTCCTCGAGCCAGAAGACGTCATCCACGCTCCGCCCGAACACCCGCGCCACAAGGAAAGCGAGTTCCAGCGACGGCGAATATTTGGACTGCTCCATCGCAACGATGGTCTGGCGGGTAACCCCGACCTTGTCGGCCAGTTCCTGTTGCGTCATCTCGCCATGCTCGAACCGGAGCTTGCGAATGGCGTTTCCGATGCGATGCTGACGCGCCACGCTTAGCCCCGCCGGTAAAGAATGAACTTGGCGACGCCCCCCGCCAGCCCGCCCAGCATGAAGCCGAAGAAACCCAAGTTGAGCGCCCAGAGGGCAGGCCAGGACCAGAAGGCAAGTCCAACGAGCGACACCAGGAACCCCGCGCCGGCCACATAGAGGTTGACGCGCAGCCCGAAATTGCCGATTGCGCGGTCGCGTTCGTCGACGATTTCACTCGGCTTTGTGTTGTGCGTGACGATCGCGTAGCCGATGGCAAAAAGGATCGTCAGAACGATTGTCCCGACGATCGAAACCGGAATCACCATCAGCGTCGCCTGCGCCCAGGCCACGAGCCCCGCCGCTCCGTCATAGGCCCCCGTCAGGACCCCCGGTACGATCCACAGTCCGAAATAGGCGGCGATCACCAGATTCATCAGAATGATCACCAGATTGTTGCGGTCTTCAAAGCTCACGGCACCCTCGTACGTCTAGTTTGTTGGACACCATGTATGAAATTTTTTACATCGTGTCAACAGGGGATGCTAATTGCAGAAAAGCCCCGCCAACCGGACATTCCGGTCGGCGGGGCTGCTCAAGACCAAATGAGGACCTGATCACATTCCTTGCGGGCCGCGAGCAATCGCGGCAAGGCCGGTTCTGACCACCTCGACCAGCCCGAGGGGCACCATCAACGCGATGAACTGCTCGATCTTGGACGGCTTGCCGGTGATCTCGAAGACGAAACTGTCGATCGATGCGTCCACGATCTGCGCCCGGAACGCATCGGCCAGCCGCAGCGCCTCGACCCGGTTCTCGCCCTGCCCGGCCACCTTGACCAGCGCCAGTTCGCGTTCGAGCGACTTGCCGGTGGCCGTCAGGTCAACGACCCGGTGCACCGGCACCAGCCGCTCAAGCTGCAGCTTGATCTGGCTCAGGACCTTCAGGTTCGCCTCGGTCACGACCGTAATGCGGCTGAGGCCCTTTTCGTGCTCGGTTTCCGAGACCGTCAGGCTGTCGATGTTGAACCCGCGCGCCGAAAACAGCCCGGCTATGCGCGCCAGAATGCCCGGTTCATTGTCGACCAAGACGCTGAGCGTGTGCCGCTCGACTGCGCTCGTATCGGCCACAAACGAATAGACCGAACCGCTTGGAAGAAGATTTGCGTTCATTTTCCAGTTCCCGTTTCAAAGCCCTCATGGTGAGCCCGTCGACCATGGGGCGCCGGCCTCGTCCTTCGACAAGCTCAGGATGAGGCCAAGACATGCTCAAACCAGCACCTTGCCCTTGTCGTCGATGATATTGCCCACATCCGCCGTGTCGGGCAGGATCATCTCGTTATGCGCCTTGCCCGAGGGGATCATCGGGAAGCAGTTTTCTTCCTTGGTCACCCGGCAATCGAACAGGACCGGCCCGTCATAGGCGAGCATTTCGGCGATTGCGGCGTCGAGCTCTTTCGGATCGTCGCACCGGATGCCCTTGCCACCAAAAGCTTCCGCCAGCTTGACGAAATCGGGCAGGCTTTCCGAATAGCTCTGCGAATAGCGGCCGCCATGCAGCAGCTCCTGCCATTGCCGGACCATGCCCATATATTCGTTGTTGAGGATGAAGATCTTGATCGGCAGCCGGTACTGAACCGCCGTCGAGAATTCCTGCATCGTCATCTGCACCGAGGCTTCGCCGGCAATGTCGATGACCAGCGCATCGGGGTGCGCCACCTGCACGCCGACCGCCGCCGGCAGGCCATAGCCCATCGTCCCGAGCCCGCCCGAGGTCATCCACCGGTTCGGCAGATCGAACGGGAAATACTGCGCCGCCCACATCTGGTGCTGGCCGACTTCCGTGGTGATGTAGACGTCCTTGTCCCGCGCCGCTGCCGCAAGCCGTTCGATGGCATATTGCGGCTTGATCACCTCGTCCGACCCCTTGTAGCGCAGCGAATTGACCGCCCGCCATTTCTCGATCTGATGCCACCAGGGCCTCAGTTCTTCCTCGCGCGACGTGTTCGTCCGCGTCCGCCAGATGCGGATCATCTCCTCGAGCACATGGTTGCAGTCGCCGATGATCGGCAGGTCGATCACGATATTCTTGTTGATCGACGAGGGGTCGATATCGACATGGATCTTGGTCGAATTGGGCGAGAACGCATCGATGCGCCCGGTGATCCGGTCGTCGAACCGCGCCCCGATATTGATCATCAGGTCGCAATCGTGCATCGCCATGTTGGCCTCGTAGGTGCCGTGCATGCCCAGCATCCCCATCCATTGCGGCGAGGATGCCGGAAAAGCGCCAAGCCCCATCAGCGTCGAGGTCACCGGGAAACCGGTCAGTTCCGCCAGTTCCCGCAGGTTGCGCGAAGCCTCAGGCCCGGAATTGATCACGCCGCCGCCGGTATAAAAGATCGGCCGTTTCGCCTTCATCATCAGGTCGACCGCCGCCTCGATGGCCTTGTGGTCGCCCTCGGTCTGCGGCCGGTAGCTCTTGTGGCTCGTGTGCGAGGCAGGCCTGTAATAGTCGCCCATGGCGAACTGCACGTCTTTGGGGATATCGATGACCACCGGCCCCGGCCGCCCGGACGCGGCGATATAGAACGCCTCGTGCAGGATGCGCGGCAGGTCCGCGACCTTCTTGACCAGGTAATTGTGCTTGGTGCAGTTGCGCGTGATCCCGACCGTGTCGCACTCCTGGAACGCGTCGGAACCGATCAGCGGCGTCGCCACCTGCCCGGTGATGCAGACGAGCGGAATGGAATCGAGCAGCGCGTCCGTAAGGCCGGTCACCGCATTGGTCGCTCCGGGTCCCGAGGTCACGAGCACGCAGCCGACCTTGCCGGTCGAGCGGGCATAGCCCTCGGCCATGTGGGTTGCGCCCTGCTCATGCCGCACCAGAATGTGCTGCACCTTGTCCTGCTGGAACAGCGCATCGTAAATCGGCAGAACCGCCCCGCCGGGATAGCCGAAAATGTGCTCGACTCCCTGATCCTGCAAGGCGCGGATCACCATTTCCGCTCCACTCATCTCTTCGGCCATCTGCCGTCTCCTCTTCGAACCGCCTTTCGGCGGCCATTCACCCACACGCCCGAAAACCGGGCTTCTCTCGCCCCCATCCGGGGCAGTCTCTCGCCCTTATACGGGGCCGTCTCTCGCCCTTATGCGGGGCCGTCTCTTGCCCCATCCGGGGTCGTCTCTTGCCCTCTCCGGAGCCGTCCCTTGCCCCATCCGGGGCAGTTTCTCGCCCTTATCCAGAGGCCGTCTCTTGCCTTCTCCGGAGCCGTCTCTCGCCCTCATCCTGAGCCTGTCGAAGGACGAGGGCAGCCCTTTGACAGATAGTCTTCAACCCCACTCCGCGTCATTGCGAGCGAACGCATGTGAGCGCGGCAATCCAGTCTTTGTTCGCAATCCTTCCGGATTGCTTCGTCGCTTCCCGCCTCGCAATGACGGCAATGTGCCGGCATCACATTCAATCTCTCGGCTGCGCAGCACCCAAAGAAAAAGGCCCCGTTTCCGGAGCCTTGCACGCGCATCATCATCCTCGGGGTTAGCTAACCCAAGGTGCCGATGCGCGTTCCTACTACGATAAGGTCAAACCGCACGGGTCTTCCTCTCAGATTTCTTCGCGCGGATTGATAGGAGGGTTTGGCAGGGAGGTCAAGGGGCTGCCGCTGCTAGCAGTGCTTTCGGTTGAATTTGACTATTTGCAGGGAACTCGCAGCCGAGTTTTGATTCCCGCGCAAGAGTCCACGTATGCACACGCTCATAGTCTTCTTCCGCCTTCCGCCAAGCGTTGGAGTTCAGTTAATAATTCGCAGTCGCGGACGAGTTGGCTCTTGGACCTCGAAATCTCCATAGAGTTCGTGGAAGTCTGTTGCTTTCACCCTAGAAATCGAAATCAGTTCACTAACGTCAAACCCCAGGTCGTCTATATGTGACCTGAGAATTGTGGGTAGCACTGTCGGGCGATCAAACGGAAAATCCAGACTTGCAGGCTCCCGGGTTCGCCATCCGCGGGAACTGATTTGTTGCCACAAGTAGCGAGCCTGATTGGCTGTCACACATTTCAACGACTGCGCAGACATAAGCAGCGCCTGCATGGAGACGCGCCATTCTCTTTTTAGCGAGGCTAACAATTCAAGCGTTACACGCCTCCCACGAAACACATCACGCATCTCGTTCGGAGGAAGAAGGAACGCGGACGCAAACATATTTGCTTCGTCCTCCATGGTAGAAGTCGGGAAGCGATGCATGATCAGATGACCAAGTTCATGAGCAAGCGTGAAACGCAAGCGATCCGCGGGATGGTTACGATTAACCAGCACAATCGGTGGCCGACCCGGAGCAACGAAAGTCACGCCGCTCACAGAAGCGCCGTGAAAGTTCGATTCCCCGACGACAACCCCCGCCTTCTCCATGAGCCGCGTCAAGTTTTTGATCGGCCCGGACGAGATTTTCCAATGCGCACGAACGATCCCAGCGATCTTCTCGACGGAATCGTATCGATCCACATCAAGCGTTGGCAGTTCGTTAGTAGGATAAAAGTCGACACTCTCAAGAAACCTCCGAAGATGAAAAAGCCGAACATTCAGTTCAGCTGTGATCATGTCCACGTCGCGCGCCGAAACCTCTGACTTCTTACCCCTTAACATCGTGTGCACACTCACGGGGGGCCCGAATACACGATCGCTGATATCAAAAAACTCAACAGGCAGATTGCATGCATCAGCGACGTTGCGGCGGGTTTCCGCGTCGGGCTCGATTAAGCCATTTTCCAAGCGAGAAAATATCGCCTGTGCGATTCCGGATTTTGCGGCGGCTTCTTTCTGGGTGAATCCACGAAGATGGCGTGCCAGGCGCAACAAGTCACCAAATGTAGCCATGGCTATTCGCCTTCGATATCACGCCTGGGAGCGATCTTTGGCCTGACCAAGGGCTCCTCATCGTCCGGCTCGTCAGGCGGCGTGGGAAAAAGAACCACAGCCCCGCCACTCTCCTCGGCATCACTGATCTCATACGACCACAGGATGTGATCGCCATCGCGTGCCACGACAGTGACGCTGTCGAGCATGACTCCAAGTTCGTCCAAAGACCAAGTAAATTCGACCTTGGCAGCTTCGGGAGGAAGCCCCGGAAGGTTGGGCTCAACGCAGATGAAATCGAGAACCGCCTGAGTCCGGATGTTCTGCCCGAGATGGTCGTCGTCTCCCTTCTTGAAACGTCCGATGACCACGTTAGAAAAGCAAAATTTGACCGTTTGTGCCTCATCGAGCACGCGCACACTCGGGTCCTCTCCAAATACCGTGCGGGCGTTGCGCGCAACAGCGTCAAAAATGTAGTTGCTCACGGTGCGCTGATAGAGAGGGGGAGCAAACCCCTTGCTGGACCGGCATTCAGCGACAGACAGCCATTCATCAAGACCACCTTTTATGATGGCGCGGATTCGCCGGTGATATGGCTCCAGCGCTTCCCTAACCTCGGCTTCTGAATATTGGTCCATGATTCCACTCCAACCCAATCCCCGCGATCATACCAAGTTCTTTTTGCAAATTCAACAAAAAATATTCATTTCCTATTCCTCGGTGTTTTTCCAACGCGTTGTGGCGACATACCGGCAAACTCGGCTCGGCGCGCAGACGCCCTCTCGGCACCAGATCGACCTACCCACATTTACCGCGCCCGCGCGGCGCATTGGCCTGCCCGTCCGCACCATCGTCGCACCCCCTTCCCCGTCGGCAAACGCGCTCCCACATCTACATTGAGGGTGAATGATGCGTTCAGGCGCCATTCAGCCGAGTTGCGGCTTGCTCGGTTCGAGCCGCAGGTGGGACGCTTTTCAAACCCTCGGCCCGGTGAATCTCTGCATTGAACGGAGGACGACATGCATTTTTCACGCACACTCAAACTCGGTCTGGCTTCGGCCATGACCCTGATCACGGCCGGCAACGCGCTGGCCCTCGATGCCATGGCCACGACCGAACTCAACGTTCGCACCGGCGGCGGCACCAACTTCGCCGTCGTCGACCAGCTCTATGCCGGCGAAATCGTCAACGTCGTCGAATGCCAGACCAACGGCTGGTGCTATGTCGACCACGACGGCCCCGACGGCTGGGTATCGAAGAACTTTCTGACCCAGCCCCCGAGCCAGGGCCAGCAGACGGGCAACCAGCCGAGCAGCAATGACGACGCCGCCAAGGCGGCCGCCCTTGCCGCGATTCTCGGTTTTGGCGCGGCCGTTGTGGGTGGTGCCATCATCCACAACCAGCAGCAGAACAACCTGCCCTACGGTCCTGACACCTGCAAACAGGGCTATGTCTGGCGCGAGGCCCATCCGCAGGATCATGTCTGCGTCACCCCGCAGTCGCGCACCCTGGTCGCCCAGGAAAACGCCAATGCTGGTCTTTATGTCGACCCGAACGGCGCTTACGGCCCCAATAGCTGCAAGCAGGGCTTTGTCTGGCGCGAGGCCTATCAGGGCGACGTGGTTTGCGTCACACCGCAGCGCCGCGCCGATGTGCATCAGGAAAACCTCGATGCCGACAGCCACAAGGTTCAGCCCTGATCGCTTGTACGCGTGATGGATTGCCGGCGCGCCCCAAAGCGCGCCGGTTTGTTCGCGATCCGCTTGTCTGATCTTGGGTATCGCGCCAATGTGGGTCATGCCCGACCTCAGCTTCACTGCCGAAATCATCGAATGGCGCGGCCCCTCGCCGTTTTACTTCGCGCCCCTGCCGCCGGAAATGGCCGACAGGATCCGCGCCATCGCCACCCAGCTCTCCTATGGCTGGGGCGTCATTCCTGTGGCCGCCATGATCCATGGTGTTGCGTTCAGGACATCGCTCATCCCGCGCGACGGCACCTATCTTCTGCCGCTCAAGGACAGCGTCAGAAGATCGGCCGCAGTCAGGCTTGGGGACCCGGTTGAAGTCGAACTCTCGTTCGCGGCACCAAAGCTATGACCGACCTCGGTGGACGCCTGGCGGTCGCGTCGCCGGCCCCGCCATTTCCGCTCTGAACGCTTCCTTCCCGCCTTGCCCCGGCGGGCGAAATGAATAAGGTCGGCGCCGAAAGAGGGAGTGTCACGTGAGCTTTTCGTCCATTTTTGCCCGCCTCGTCGCGATCGTCGGCGGAACCATGATTCTTTTGCGCCGGCAGGACGCCGACAAGGTTGCCCCGGCGATGGGCGATCATCCCACAATTCCCAAGGCGGTTCCGCAGACCATCCCCACCCTCAAAATGCCGACCGCGCGCGGCTGGCGGGGCGATGAAAAGCCGGTTGCGGCGCCGGGGCTCAAGGTCAGCGCCTTTGCCCGCGACCTCAAACATCCACGCCAGATCTACGTGCTGCCCAACGGCGACGTGCTTGCGGCCGAGGCCCTTCCCGCACCGGGCGGCAGCATTTCCCCGTTCGAATACGCCATCACCTCGACCATGCGCCGCGCGGGCGCGCTTGGCGAAAGCGCCAACCGCATCACCCTTTTGCGCGACAGGGACGGCGACGGCGCGGCCGAAGAGCGACACACGTTCCTTGCGGGCGAAAACATGCCCTTCGGCATGGCCCTGATCGGCGACACCTTCTATGTCGGCAACACCGACGCGGTGAAAGCCTTTGCCTATGAAAAGGATGCCAACCAGCTTTCGGGCAATGGCAGGGTACTGATGACCATGAAGCCCGAAGGTCACTGGACGCGCAACCTTCAGGTCGCCCCAGACGGCAAAACGCTTTTCGTTTCCGTCGGTTCGCTGACCAACATCGCCGACGAGGGGTTCGAGGCCGAACAAGGCCGCGCCTGCATCTATGCGCTCGATCCTCACACCGGCGAAAACCGCATGTTCGCGGGCGGCCTCAGAAATCCCGTCGGCATGGCGCTCGAACCCGGTTCGGGCACGCTCTTCACGGTCGTCAACGAACGCGACGGGCTCGGCGACGAAACGCCGCCGGACTATCTGACCTCGGTCATCGATGGCGGCTTTTACGGCTGGCCCTTTTGCTATTGGGGCCAGACGGTCGACGGCCGGGTGACGCAAGACCCCGAAATGGTCAAAACCGCGCTTCAGCCCGATTATGCTCTTGGCGGGCACACGGCGTCCCTTGGCCTCTGCTGGCTGCCCGAAGGCGTCTTGCCCGGCATGGGCAACGGCATGGTCATTGGCCAGCACGGCTCCTGGAACCGCTCCCGGCTCTCAGGCTACCGCGTCATATTCGTTCCGTTCGAAAACGGCCGGCCCTCCGGCCCGTCGCGGGACATTTTGACCGGGTTCCTCTCGGACGACGAGAAGTTCTCCTACGGCCGCCCCGTTGGTGTTGCCGTTGGCCCGGGCCCCTGCCTGCTCCTGGCCGACGATGTCGGCAATGTCATCTGGCGTGTCACCGGCGCCTGACGACAACCAAATTTCTCACCGAAGGATTGAAGATGAAATCTCACCCCACCCAAGCCTTCTCACTTCGCATTCAGTATGCGGTGCTCGTGTTGGCTTCCGGGTTGGTTCTTTGCGCAATCTCCCCGGCCAGCGCACAGATGATGCAACAGGAAATGGGTCCCGGCCCGCACATGCATGGCGCCGATGGCACGGGACACGACATGATCAACATGCCGGGCCTTCAGGGTCTGAACGCCACCAGCGAGGAGAGCCGTCAGCTTGCGGTCATGTTCTCCAATTATGAAACCATCACGCGCGAGGTCACCAACCTGCCAAACGGCATTCGCACCGTCACCCGGTCTTCGAACGAAGACGTCATGGCGGATCTGATCAGCCACGTTTTCGGCATGATCCAGCGCGTCGAGCTGGCTGACGATCCCCAGATTTTCATTCAGAGTCCCACGCTGGACATCTTCTTCGCACGAGGCGACTCCATAAAAACCCAGATCGACGTAACCGACGAGGGCATCGTGGTTATTCAGACTTCGGATGACCCGGAAATGGTCGAAGCGCTGCACGTCCACGCCGCCGAGGTCAGCGCCATGGCCGACCGCGGAATGGAGGCCGTGCACGAAATGATGATGCAGCGCGCCTCGAACTGAATAGGTCTTGGAAGAACCCGCCTGCTTTCGTTCGCCACAGGTCCGGCCCCGCAGGTGACAGTTCGCGCCGTTCATCGACGAGTGCGACCTGACCCCCGCGATCGATTATCAACTGGCACGCCTCGACGAACTGATTGCGCCGGGCGACGGCACGGCGTGACGTTCTGACCAACACCTTAACAAATTCTTAGCCGCCTGCGCCTAGTCTGCCGCCAGCAACTTTCGGGATCGTCACGGTGTACGGAACCATCGGCACGGGCGCAGCTTACCGCCGCAGCCTCAACCGCTCGGGCAGCAGCTATTCGATCAATGGCCGGCCGCTCGGGGTTCAGCTCGGCCAGAAATCCGGCACGTCCCTGTTCGGCGGCGGTGGCGACCCCAGCAACTTCTTTGCCGCCAACGTCACCGGGTCGCAGACGATCAAGGTCGACCCGATGCAGATGGTCGTCAAAGGCATCCAGGACGAGATCGACCATATCAACGGCTACCGAACAAACCTCTCGGTCGCCGAGAAACAGCAGCTGGCCGACCTTCAGACCAAGATTTCCAAGTTCAACGATTTCGCCCAGGGCCGCTCCCTCACCCAGGACGAGATTTCCGAGCGCTCCGAGCTCTATGTCGAGGCCTACCGCATTCTCGGCAAGGACTATGTCGACGTCGCCTCCGACGAATTCCTCACCCAAAAGACCGACGAACTCACGGCCCTGATGGCCAACAAGCCGACCGGCGCCGATGCGGCGCGGCTCGAGACGCTTCAGAACCTCAAGACAAGCATGCTCGACCGCATCGAATCGTCGGGGCAAACCTTCACCGGCGAAATCTACTACCTGCCCCTGCGCAACGTGCAGCGCCAGATCGACCAGCTGACCGCGCCGCGCGACATCACCGAATTATCGCCGGACGAGTTGCGCCAGCACGACGAGATCGCCGACGCCATCAACGAGCATGCGGGTCAGGAGCTGCAGCTTAAGAGCGACAAGCGGCTCCATATCGCCCGGCTGCAGAAAACCATGGAATTGGTGCAGCAAGGCGTCGGCACGGGCGTCAACATCCTTGCTTGATCGGCCTTTTGGGCCGTGAGATGCAGCATCCATGATTGAATTCGACGAAACCGCGATTCTGACCCCGGCCGAGCAGCGCGTGGCCGATGCGCTCACAGGGCACGGTCTTTCAACGAAGGTTCGGGTTCTTCGCGAATTGGCGAACACCGCGCAAATGGCCGCAGACGCGCTTGGGGTCGAGGTCGGCCAGATCGTCAAATCGCTCTGTTTCCGGGGCGCCGAAACCGGCAGGCCCTACTTCATCCTCGTCTCGGGCACCAATCGGGTCCACGAAAAACGGGTTGGCCGCCTGATCGGAGAGGTTCTCGAGCGTGCCGATGCTGATTTCGTCAAAGAGGCGACCGGCTTTTCCATCGGCGGCGTATCGCCTTTTGGCCACCCGGCCCCGCTTGCGACCTATTTCGACCAGCACCTGCTCGACTATGCGACCGTCTGGGCCGCGGCGGGCAATCCGCGTTCGGTGTTCGAGATCAGGTCACACGACCTGCAACGCACAACCGCAGGCACCGTCATCGACGTCACCTAGCCAGTCCGCCACTCCCAGTCCGCCATGTGATGGCGGAACCACGTCCTTTGGCGTTTGGCATATTGCGCCGAGGCGATGACCGCCCGTTCCACCGCTTCATCTCGCGAAAGTTCACCCGCCTGCCAGGCAGCAATTTCGCGAACCCCGATTGCCTTCATCGCGGGAAGATCGGGGTCGAGATTCATCGACATCAGCGCGGCAACCTCGTCAACCGCCCCCTCGTCCAGCATCGCTTCAAATCTTGCCCGAATGCGCGAACGCAAAACGTCCCGATCAGGATTCACCACGAACCGTTCGAGCGCGAAACCCGCGAGCACCGGCGCGTGACCCTCGTTTTGCCAGTCCGCCAGCGAACGCCCCGTTTCCTCGCGGACGCTGAGGGCCCGCACCACTCTTTGCGGATCGGCGACCTTGAGGCGCGCGGCCATGGCCGGATCGTGCTGGGCAAGAAGCGACCGCCGCCCGTCCTCGTCAAGACCAGCCACGGCATCGTTCCAGCGCGCCACAATGGCCGGGTCCACCTCCGGCGCATTGGTGAATCCCTTTGTCAGAGCTTCGAAGTAAAGCCCCGTGCCGCCGACGAAAATCAGCGTTCTGTCGGGCGCAACGTCGGCCACCAAATTTGAAACCGCAGCGGCGTACCGGCCGGTGGAAAAGCGTTCAGCCGGGGGCACAAACCCGTAGAGCCGGTGCTGTGCCCGCGCCATGTCGTCAGGCCCCGGACGCGCCGTCAGCACCTGAAGTCCGTCATAGACCTGCATGGAATCGGCGTTGACGATGACCGCATCGCGTTCGGCCGCCATGCGCAGCGCCAGTGCCGACTTGCCGCTCGCCGTCGGACCGGCTATCAGAACCGCCTGCCGCATCCCGCCCCTCCGTTTCCGCCCGGTTGCCATGCCTGTTCTTTGCCTGATCACCAATCCGGCCGACCCCGACCTGCCGCAAACGCTTGTCGATCAGATGGTCGGCGAAACGCGCGGCGAGCTCAATTGGCTGGCCAGGGGCATTGCCTGCGAGATCATCGAGCCAAAGTCAACCAACGCGCTGGCCGCCGCACGGGATATCGCCACGGGTCACGCCGTCGATTGCGCGCTGGTGCCCTCGTCAAACCGCCGCAAGAAGCTCCTGATCGCCGACATGGATTCGACCATGATCGAGCAGGAATGCATCGATGAACTGGCCGACGCCGTCGGCATCAAGGCTGAGGTCGCCGACATCACCGCCCGCGCCATGCGTGGCGAACTTGATTTCGGCGCAGCCCTCGACACGCGCGTCGCTCTGCTCAGGGGTCTTTCCCTCCAGCAGATCGAGGAGGTACGCCGGGAACGCATCACTTACGCGCCCGGCGGCCGCGCGCTCGTCCAGACCATGCGCGCCCATGGCGCTTACGCATCGCTGGTGTCGGGCGGCTTCACCTATTTCGCCGACTATTTCGCCCGGCGCATCGGCTTCGACGAGTCCGTAGCGAACGTGCTCGAATTCGAAGGCGAAAACCTGACCGGAACAGTCAAAAAGCCGATCGTCGACAGCTCCGTCAAGCTCCGCCGTCTGCAGGAACTCATCGTCGAACGCGGCATCTCCGCTTCCGACACGCTGGCCGTCGGCGACGGCGCCAACGACCTGCCGATGATCAAGGCGGCAGGCATGGGGGTTGCGCTCCACGCCAAGCCGGCCGTTGCCGAAGCCGCCGAATTCCGCATCGACCACGGCGACCTGACGGCCCTGCTCTACCTTCAGGGCTACTCGTCCGAGGACGTGGTCCGGTGATCATCGAAACCGAACGGCTGGTCCTACGCCCCTTCACGCTCGATGATCTCAACGAATT
Organism: Hyphomicrobiaceae bacterium; assembly: GCA_020638095.1. Taxonomy (GTDB): domain Bacteria; phylum Pseudomonadota; class Alphaproteobacteria; order Rhizobiales; family Devosiaceae; genus JACKJF01. The sequence goes on from JACKJF010000004.1 coordinate 760,298, forward strand.
CGCCGCGATCAACGCCGATCCCGACGTCATGCGCTTTTTCCCCTCGACCCTGACCCGTGCGCAGAGCATGGAAGCGATCGAACGATATCTCGGTAAGCTCGCCGCCGATGGATACAGCTTTCTGGCGGCCGAACTCGAGACAACCGGCGAACTGGCTGGCGTCATCGGCATATCGCGAATCGACGAAACCTTGCGCGACGTGATCGCTGGCCGGCCGGAAGTCGAAGTAGGCTGGCGCCTGCGCAAGGACCTCTGGGGGCAAGGCCTCGCGACCGAAGGCGCGGCAGCGTGCATCGACTATGGGTTCGAGGCGCTGGGGCTTTCCGAAATCGTGGCGCTGACCACGACTGGCAACCTGCCCTCGCGCCGGGTCATGCAAAAACTCGGCATGGTCCACGTTCCGGGCGCCAGCTTCCTCCATCCCAAGGTGCCGGCCGAGTCGGGCCTTCAAGAACACGTCCTCTACCGGATCGGAAATCCTCAGTTGGCGGCGGACGCCTGATCGAGCCGGATTGCGAGATAGCGCCCGATGCCGATCGGGTCAAAGATCTTGACCAGTACCGAGTGTTTGCCGGCATCCTTGGCCGCTGAAATCAGCTCTTCGAGCTGTCCGACGCCGGTCAGGTCCACGCCGTCGAACCGGGCCAGAACCAGCCCTTCGCGCATGCCTTTCTTGGCCGCATCCGATTTGGGATCGACATAGCCGATCATCAGCCCGCTCACATGCGCCTGAAGCGCCAGGCCCTTGCGGATGTCCGCCGTCACCGGCAGCACCCGGAACCCGACGAAATCGGAAATATCCTTGCTGAGACGGACACCGTCGTCAGCGGGCACTGTGTCCGGCTGGGGCGCCGATGCCTGCGCAATTCGCGCCTCGGAAATCAGCTTCTCGCCGACTTCGAGTTGTCCGAGCGTTACCGGCAGATCGAGCATCTCGCCGCCGCGCAGCACCTTGACCGTCACGTCCGTGCCGACCGGCGTCTGTGAAACATTGATCGGCAGGTCGTTGACCTCTTCGATGGCAATGCCGTTATAGCTCAGAATGACGTCGCCTTCTTTCAACACCGCTTCCGCTGGACCGGACGGCGTCACCTCGACGACGAGAGCGCCGCTCGGCCTGTCGAGACCGACCGCCGCCGCCACATCGCCATCGACTTCCTGAATGCCGACGCCAAGCCATCCGCGCTCCGTGTGACCGAATTCGGTCAACTGGCTGACGACCTTCTTGGCGAGGTTGGTCGGTATGGCGAACCCGACGCCAAGTGAAGTGCCGCCCTGCGCCACGAGCGCGCTGGCGATGCCAACGACTTTGCCGTTCATGTCGAAAACCGGTCCGCCCGAACTGCCCTGATTGATGGCCGCGTCGGTCTGGATGAAATCGTCATAAGGGCCTGAATTGATATTGCGATTGCGCGCCGAAACGATGCCGATGGAAACCGAACCGCCGAGCCCGAACGGATTGCCGATCACCACGAGCCAATCGCCGATTTCGGCCGCGTCACTGTCGCCGAATTCGACATAGGGCAACGGTTTGTCGGCATCGATCTTGAGCACGGCGATGTCGGTCTTGTCATCCGAACCGATCAGCCGGGCCTCAAAGCGCTGATTGTCCTGGGTATAGACCAGGATTTTGTCGGCGCCCTCGATCACGTGGTTGTTGGTAACGAGATAGCCTTCCGGCGAAACGAAAAAGCCTGAACCGAGCGCCGTCGCTTCGCGCAGGGCCTGTTCGCCTTGTCCCGAATTCGGGTTGACCTCGTCGAAGAGGTCGCTGAGCGGCGACCCCGCCGGAGGTTGAGGAAACGGCACGCCATTGGTGCCGATAAACTGGGTTGTCGAGATGTTGACGACCGCCGGCAGCAGGCTTTTGACCATGGTCGAGACCGATGCCGGCCCGTCTGCGAACGCCGTACCGGGGGCAAAAACCCAAAAGGCAACCAGCGCAAAAATGACCTTCACCAGGTCGAACCGCACACTGCGCCGCATGTCATCCCTCCACGAAGGCTCAGGCAAATCCTCTGACAACGTAGAGCAGAATAAGCGCAATTACGGCCAAAGTCAGCGCGACGACACGCAGTTGTGACGTCGGGGTGTTGAGCACCTGCACGAGGGCGCGCTTCATTTGTTCCGGAAAGGCTGCATAAAGCAGCCCCTCCAGAACCATTGCCAGCAAAAGCGCTGACAGGAAGGTGATCACTGCGCCGTGGCCGTCGCGTTCGCGTCCTGATCGGCGGCGGGTACAGCCGCGTCGGTCTGGGCCGCGCCGTTCACAACCGCATTGTCATTGGCTGCCGCATCTGCGGAAGGCGCCGCATCGACATTGGGGTCGGCAATCGCCGCCGCATCAAGCGCAGACGCAGCTTCCGCCGCCTGCGCATCCGCCGCTGCCGCCTCGACCATTTGCCTTGCAACATCTGGCGAAGTCAGCGGCACGCCCTGGCCCGCGTCACCGAAGAACTTGAAGAACTCCGAATCCGGCGAAAGGACCAGCCCCGTGTTGGAATTGGCAAGCGACTGCCGATAGGCTTGCAGCGACCGGTAGAAAGCAAAGAATTCCGGATCGAGCGAATAGGCCTCGGCGAAGATGCGGTTTCGTTCCGCATCGCCCTCACCACGCAGGATTTCGGAAATGCGGCTGGCTTCCGCGACAATCGAAATCGCCTGGCGATTGGCCGCCGCGCGGATCGCCTGCGCCTTTTCCTGGCCTGAGGCCCGGCTGAGCGCCGCCTCGGCCAGACGTTCGGCACTCATGCGGTCGAATGTCTGCTGGCTGACCTGCGGGTTGAGATCGGTCCTGACGATGCGCACGTCTTCGACCGTAATGCCGATGTCCGACAGTTCCGAACGAAGGATGTCGCGCGCCTCTTCCATCATTTCGGTCCGCTGCACGCTCAATGCTGCCTCGAACGAGCGCTTGCCGTAAATGTCACGCAAGACCGTATTGAAGCGCGTATCAATGCGCTGTTCAGCGAGGTTGGTAGACCCCAGCACCGAGCGGCGGAACGCCTCAAGGTCCGTGATCTTGTAGGTCAGGAAGGCGTCGACGATGTAGAAGCGACCATCGCTGACCTGCACCGTGATATCGTCCAGATCGTAGCGCAGCAGGCGCTTTTCAACCAGCTGAACGTTGTCGATGAACGGCACTTTGAAATAAAGGCCGGGGCTGGACGCGGTGCTGACGATCGCGCCGAACCGCGTGACGATGGCCTGCTCGCGCTGGTTGACAACGTAGACCGACAACGTAACGACAATGGCCACAACTGCCAGAACGATCGCAATAACCGGAAGGAGAAGTCTGTTCATCATCGTTCCCCTACTGCGACGCACTGGAGCTGTTTTTGGTCAGCTCGCTCAAAGGCAGATAGGGCACCACGTTCGACGTACTCTCCCCGCCTTCCAGAATGATCTTGTTGGATGACCCGAGCACCTGCTCCATCGTTTCGAGGTAGAGTCGGGTACGCGTTACGTCCGGAGCCTTGGCATACTGCTCGTAGACCGAGATGAAGCGCGCGGCCTCACCCTGGGCTTCCTTGACGACCTGATCCTTGTATGCGGCCGCATCTTCACGAATCTGCGCCGCCTGCCCGCGGGCTGCGCCGAGACGCGTATTGGCGTCGCGCCGGGCCTCATCCTGGAAGCGGGATTCGTCCTGCTGCGCCCGCTGGACTTCGTCGAACGCGTCGGCAACTTCCGCAGGCGGCGCCGCCTGCGGAATAGTGATCCCGGTCACGGTCACACCCGCCTGATAGGCGTCGAGAATTTCCTGGGTAATCTGTTGGACTTCATCAGCGATTGCCGACCGGTCGTCGCGGAAAATCTCACGTGCCGGACGGCGCCCGACCACTTCGCGCATGGCGCTGTCGGCGACCTGCTGCACCATTTGCGCCGGATATTCCACATTGAACAGGAAATCGCGCGGATCGTTTACCCGCCACAGAACCGAGAAGGCCACGTCGACAATGTTCTGATCGCCGGAAAGCATCAGCCCGTCGCCGGACGAAGACCGGCCGTTGGTGATCGACGCAACGTTGGTCTGGTTTTCGGCGATGTTGACCGTCTCGATGGTCTGTATCGGCCAGAGGGCGAAGTTCATGCCCTCCTGAAGCACGACATTGTCGGGCTTGCCGAAGGTCAGGCGCATTCCGAGTTCCTGCGGCGACAGGAACCGAATCGAATTCCAGCCCCAAACGCCCAAAATGACCAATACAATGCCCAGGATCCAAAGCCGCGACCCGCCCGGCACACCGCCGCCCAGCTGTTCGCGTCCGCGATTGAAGAGATCCTCGAGGCTCGGTCCGCTTCCGCCGCCATTGCCGCCGCCGACAGGTCGGCGTGGCCCGCCGCCACTCGGCCGGCCCGGTCCCTGGCCCCAGGGGCCGCCGCTATTGTTTGAGTCCCAAGGCATGTGTGACCTTTCGTTCGCTGCAAAGTTCCGGCCTATATAGGCAGCACCGCCCGGCCAATCAATGCGCTGAGTGCCAGCTTAGAGTTCCATGGGAAACTGCTTGGTCGCCTGTGGCTGTTTTTCCATCCCGGCGCCGACCCGTGAGGCACCGAATAGAGAGTCGAGGCGGGACCTAACAGTTGGGTCGACGGCCAGAAACTCCTCCCGAGAACGCATTCGGTGTAACGGTTTGCGCCTGTTTAGGCAGGTTATCCTAAACGGCCAATCGTCATTTTCGGCTGGCGAATAGTCGCGCTCTGATACCGGATACCACTCCTGCGAGTCGAACACCTGTTCAAATTTCGCATCACCGTTCAAAGGTCCGCAAAATACCTCAGTGAGCCATACCCTATTGATAAATTTAAAGAAAAGTTTGTAGATCGTTTCACCGCCGATAACAAACAGCTCTTTCTGGCCCGCCAATATCGAGTGAGTGTCGGCTAAAATAAGCGCAGTCTCAGGGTCTCGTGCCCATCGCACCGATTGAGCGTCGGGCACTTCCTTTTGCGATAGAACAATATTCATTCTGTTTGGCAGTGGACGCCCCAACGACTCGTAGGTCTTGCGCCCCATGATAATCGCGTGATTTTGGGTAACGCGCTTGAAATGCAGCAAGTCCGTGCGCAGGTGCCAAGGTAACTGACCATCGACCCCGATAATGTTGTCTGGATAGCTCCTCGCCACAATCGATGTAACCGATGGCATCGGTATCTTTCGCAGGGTCACGAAGCCAATCCTTGACTGCAATTTGGGGGTCGATGCCACCCAATGCCCGATTCCGTCTGACCCGTCAAAGGCGCGTTTCCGACGCCGCCATCATCCATTGCCGGGAACCGAGAGAATAAGGATTTCGAGGTCCCGCTCAGGATAATAGTCTTCCTTCTTCAGCTCAAAGGTCGTGGGTCCGGTCTTGACGATCCCCTCACCGCACCAGCTGACGAGATTGTCCGGCGAACCCTTGTCCACCGTCAGATGGAACGTCCCGATCGTCTGGTACCAGTTGCGGCCGGTCGTCAGAATGTAGGAAATGCGCTGCTCGAACAGGTAGTTGCCGCCCGCCATGCGGTTCTTGCCACCCCTGAGGATGGAATCGTCGATGCAGTATTTGTCGACATAGGACTTGTTCCACTCCGAATTGATTCCGCCATCGAAATCGATGCCCGTGCCCGCCGTGGCGCCAACCGCCGGCGTGTAGCGGTGCGACACGTGCACGTCCTTGCCTGCCGGAAAGGTCATCGTCCAGTAATAGACCGATTCAAGCGTCCAGTTGGGGAAGGCCTGCACCTGCTTGTCGGCGCTTTCGTAGAACTCGCCAAGATCGATGATCCCTCGATCCGCCAGGGCCTGAAGCGTGGCGCTGTCGAGGGCGTCGAGCACGTCAAGCACATGGGTGCCCACATTGAGCAGCGGCACATTGAGCTTCTGCAGGTCGCGCGTCACGTCGACGCCGAGGAGGCTCGCCCGCTGTTGAAGGCTCGGCTCAACCTCGGTTCCGTCGATTGTGACATGGAAACCGAGAAAGTTGTTGTCGTCCCAATAGGGTACGGACACCGCTTCTTCGTAATTGACGGTTATGTCCGGCATCGGAAAGGCGACCATCACCGTCTGGTCCTTGTCACCCCAATTGTGAAAGACGTAGTCAACCGTCACCTCTTCGGTCGAGATGGCGAGGTCCTCGCTCATCATCTGGATACCGTCGGCATAGACATACTGAATGCCACCCGCGCCGATTTCGGCCACGGAATCGTTGGCGCCCGCGACCGTCACCCCGGCCAATATGGAAACCGCACAGGCACCGAAAAGTCTCGCAAAGTCTATCATCATGTGTCCCCATGAAACCCCGCCCCGATATTACGGGGAAGCGGAGCCCTTTGCCAGTTCGATAAGTGCCGCGTCGTCGAGCCGGCACGTGGTCCATTCGTCCATCAGTGTCGCACCGATCGAGCGATAGAACTGGATGGAGGGTTCGTTCCAGTCGAGCACCGACCACTCGAACCGAGCGAGATTTTCTGCGACACACCGCGCCGCCAGATGCCGCATCAGCGCCTTTCCGATCCCATTCCCGCGAAGATGGGGGTCAACGAAAAGGTCTTCCAGCCAGATGCCGTGGCGGCCGCGAAAGGTCGAATAGGTGTAAAACCAGAGCGCGAAACCCGCCGGCGCGCCATTCCACTCGGCGATTTCGCAGAAGACCTTTGGATCCGCCCCGAAGAGATCGCGTGAGATGTCGCTTACGCACGCCTCGACCCGGTGCGAAAGCCTTTCGTACTCGGCCAGCTTTCGGATGAAATCGAAAACCAGCCTGGCATCCGCCGATGTCGCAGACCGAATGACCGCGCTCATTGCACCACCCGAATGTGGCGCAATATCAAACCTCTATCGCAACGATCGGAATCGGTTTGCCAATTCGTCATACCGCGATCGGCGCCTTGATCGACGGGTGCGGATCGTATCCTTCGAACGCGAAATCCTCGTATTCGAAGTCCAAGATCGAAGCGCGTTCGGGATTCATCACCAGCCGTGGCAGCGCACGTGGTTCGCGCGCCAACTGGGTTTCCGTCTGCTCGAAATGGTTGTGATAGATGTGGGCATCCCCAAACGTGTGGACGAAGTCCCCCACCTCAAGCCCTGTTACCTGCGCCACCATGTGGGTCAGAAGCGCATATGACGCGATATTGAACGGAACCCCGAGGAAGATATCCGCCGAACGCTGGTAAAGCTGGCAGCTCAGCCGGCCATCGGCCACGTAGAACTGGAACAGCGCATGGCAGGGCGGCAAGGCCATCATCTCGATTTCCGCCGGATTCCAGGCCGTCACCATGTGCCGCCGCGAACTGGGATTCGCCTTGATCCCGTCGATCAGCCGCTCAATCTGGTCGATGTGCCCGCCTTCCCCGTCCGGCCATGACCGCCATTGCGAACCGTAGACCGGCCCGAGATCGCCGTTGCCGTCGGCCCACTCATCCCAGATCGAAACGCCCCGTTCCTGCAGCCAGCGAACGTTGGTCTCGCCCCTCAGGAACCAGAGAAGTTCGTAGATGATCGAACGAAGGTGCAGCTTCTTGGTTGTCAGGAGCGGGAACCCCTGCCGGAGGTCGAACCGCATCTGATAACCGAAAACGGCGCGTGTGCCCGTGCCCGTCCGGTCGTCCCGGTCGGTGCCGTTTTCCATGACGTGCCGCAGGAGGTCGAGATATTGTTTCATTCCGTTAAGCTTAGGCGATTCTGGACCGCCCCAAAAAGCGGGAACGTCCATTTCCAGAATCTTTGGCGGATTTGACCCGGATCATTGAAGCCGGATTGGCCCGGCCAGATGTTTGGTCAAACCCCACCGGGAGGCCAAAATGATCGAAATCTTCAAAAGCTGGAAAGTGCACGTCTTCGGGCTTCTGACCTGGTTGATCCCGTTCGCGGCGGCAATTCCGTTCTTCTCGCCAGACCGGGGACTGATGGTGCCGCAACCGCTGTTCAAGTCGCTGATGGTGGTCATCGGTGCCGCAGTTGGGCTGATCCTTCTGGTCTGGCTTTACCTCGATTTCCCGAAAGTGCGCGCGTCCGGTCTGATCATCGGACTTTATTGGCTGGCGCTCAATTGGGTCCTCGACATCATCGTTCTCGTGCCCATGTCGGGTGGCGATATCGGCGCCTGGTTCATGGATATCGGGCTGCGTTATCTGGTCCTGCCGATGATGGCGATCGCCGTCTGCTACACGCGCATGCGGGCCCGGCAGACCTGACCGATCGGCCCTCAGGAACCTTTCCGCGAATTAATGCTCTCTGCCTTGAAGCAGCCGGACCTGCAGCCCAATTCATGGGCATCGCGTTCAGCAAAGGAGAGCGAAATGTCTGAACTTCTTGTTATCGGCTACAACTCGACCCACGAGGCCGAAGAGGCGCGCAAGACCCTGTTCGGTCTGTCCAAGGACTACCTCCTCGAAATCAAGGACGTGGTCATCGCCGAAGCCAACGAAAAAGGCGAGATCAAGCTCAACCAGATGGTCAACACCTGGGCGGTTGGCGCCAGCGGTGGCGCTTTCTGGGGCGTGCTGGTCGGCATCATCTTCTTCAACCCCCTGCTCGGCCTCGCGACCGGCGCGGCAGCGGGCGGTATCGCCGGCGCCCTTTCCGACTACGGCATCAACGACAAGTTCATGAAGGAAGTCGCAGGCGTTTTGCAGCCGGGCCAGGCGGCGCTTTTCCTGATGGCCGAGCGCGCCACTTCCGACAAGGTGATCGGCCCCCTGAGCGAGAATGGCGGCCGAGTCATCCGCACGAATCTCGATTCGACCCAGGAAGAAAAGCTCCGGGCAGCGTTTGCCAAACACGCGAACCCGGCGCACGATCCGGATAGCCAGGCGGCCTGACCTCCAACCGCCTGAAACGAAAGAGCGCACCGCGGGAGCCGTTCAGCAAAAGTGGCACCGGTTTTGCGGTTCGAACACGCGACCAACCTGAACCGGGTCGGACAGTTGAATGCGTTCAGCCGTCCGACCCAATGTCGCGCCCTTCGCATTTTTGGGAACCGCCAGACCCGCGGCCTTTGCAATTGTTGCCCCGAGCGCCTATATTGAACCTGCTGGCAACAGCTATGGCGATAAACGGTTATCGTAATAAACCCATCGGACCCGGGGGCAGTACCCGGCGCCTCCACCAATCTCCCGCCGGACGGGATTTATGGGGGCGAAACAGGATCGACGAGGGCGTAAAGGGTACACTTTTGCTCGGCATGGTACCGCCGTTATCGGGCTACTCAATAGTTGCAAATGACAACTACGCTCCGGTCGCTCTCGCTGCGTAATGCGGCGCGAGTCCGGGAATTGAAGCCCTGATGCTTTAGCAGGTATCAGGCGGGGTTCGCAGGCACCTGGCAACAGAAGCCTGCACTTCCCTCCCGCAGTCTTCCGCTCCGGCGCCGCGCATTTTTCTTGAAATCGGCGGGCGGTTTGGGCTGATATGCAGCCGGGACGATTCAGCCCTTGGTGGCACCCGAACCCGCAGGCAGAAAAATGGCAGACGACCACATCCGCTACGACATTCTCACCCAGGACGCCCTGCGCGGCGTGGTGCGAAAGGTCCTTTCGGAAGTGGAAAAGACCGGCCTGCCCGCCGAGCACCATTTCTTCATATCGTTCATGACCCATGCGCCGGGCGTGCGCATGTCCGAGCGCCTGCTCGCCAAATATCCGAACGAGATGACCATCGTCCTCCAGAACCAGTTCTGGAACCTCTCCGTCAGTGAGAGCGCTTTTTCGGTCGGGCTTTCCTTCGACGGGATCAACGAGACCCTGATCATTCCGTTCACCGCGATGAAGGGCTTCTTTGATCCCTCCGTCCAGTTCGGCCTTCAGTTCGACACCAAGGCCTCAAGCGCAGCGGCGCCGGTTGAAGCGGGCGACGAGGAAGTGGAAGCGAACGTAGCCGACGCGGCCAGCGCGGCACCGGACAAGAGTGCAAGTCAGGCGGAAAAACCCGCAGCCACGGAGGCCGAAAAGGTGATCAGCCTCGACGCCTTCCGCAAGAAGCCCTGACCGCCTGCATTGGCAATGATCAAGCGGACCATCACGCTCGCCGGCCACCAGACCTCGGTGGCGCTCGAAAAGGAATTCTGGGACGCGCTCGACGAAATAGCAGCCCAGCGGGAAACCGGCTGGGCGCAGGTGGTTGCCGACGTCGACGCGGCTCGGCAGGGTGCCAACCTCGCCTCGGCCCTTCGCCTTGCAGCGCTCGACTACTTTCGCCGCGACCGCAAGGCCTGAACCCAAAACCTATTGACCGAGCAGGTCGACCGGGGGCGCTGGCTGAGCCAACGGATCCTGAGTATCGATGCTGAAGTTGAGCGGTTCACCGTTGTTGAGTATCTGCCGGGCCTGGTCGAGAAGATCGTTCTGGCGGCTCTGTGCCGCCTGCTGCTCGGCTTGACGCGCCGCCTCTTCCGCCTGCTGCCGGGCCAGTTCGGCCTGACGTTCCGCTTCGAGCGCATCCTGCCGCGCCTGTTCTTCTTCCGCCTGCCGCCGCGCTTCGTCCTGCTGCGCCTTCAGTTCCTCGAGCCGCTGCACCTCGACCTCGAGCGCCCTCACCTGCATCGCGTCGACCATCTGCGCGACATCGAGCTCGCGGCCCGGCTGAAGCAGGGTTCCGTTCAACCGCGCGGTGATACGTGCATCGTTGAGCGTGAGGTAGGGATTGGCGGCCGAGACCGATTTCGGCGAGAGCGCCCAATCGCCGCTCAGCGACCCGTCTTTCAGATCAACCGACAGGCCTCCGAAGAGCGTCGAAACGGCATTCTCGGCGCCAAGATTGTCGGCTCCCGCCACCCCGCCTAGAACCCGGAACGCACCATCCATTTCACCTGTCGCAAATGGACCTGAGTTCAAAACGTCGGTCACCGAAGTGACCAAGTCTTCCGGCGGCATTTCGGCAAGGTTTTCCGCGGTATCGAGCGCACCGAATGCGCTGGGATTGAAATTGGCCACGCTGAGGTTCTTCGCCGCGAAACTGCCCGAGCCGTTGAGGTTGGCCACCACGTCCCCGATCGTGCCGCCCGTCCCTGAAACCGAAAAACTGCCGCTCAGCGATGCGCTGGTAAGGGCCGAAATGGAATCGGGGACGAGGGAGGCGAGATCGACGCCGGTCAGTTCTCCCCGAATGTCGAGCTGTTTGTCGGTCACCTGGTTGGCGCAGCAAAGCGAAAGCGTTGCACCGAATGTGCCGCCACCAACTTCGGCGCTGATATTGCGAAGACTCGTGCTGTCATTGTCGAGCGCCAGCGTTCCGGTGAGGTTGCGCGCCACAACCGCCCCGTCCCGATTGAGCCGGTCAACGCTGAGGTCGATCACCGAACGGGACGATCGCGCCGGGCCAAGATCGATCGGCCCCTCGGGATAGATGCCCTCGCCCGGCAGCAATGCCGCCGGGCCAAAGACGGCGGCCCAGACATCGTCAAGGTCCATGTCAGCCAATGCGAGTTGACCGGCGACGAGCTTCTGGCCTGCCGTGGTTGAGAGGTTGAATTGTCCCGACCCGAGGGTCTTTCCTGCGGCGTCCGTCAGCGAAAGATCGTTAAGCGCAACACTTTCGGCCCCGGCGAAGACCACCTGTCCAGTGCCTTCCGCGCTGCCGAGATAGGGTGCGGAAACGCCGAGCACATCGAGCGCCGCCGATGCATCGCCAAGAGCGAAATCGAGACGGCCGGATCCCCGCCACGCCACGGGATCGGTCACGATCAGGCTGCCGCCATATCCGATATGGTCGCCGCCGCCGCTCGCCGTCACCGTGAGGTCGAAGCTGTTGCTTGCGGTCCCCGAGAGGGAGAGGTCGACATTGGTCCGCGCATCAACCGCAAGGGGGGTAAAATCAAGGCCGAACTGCTGCGCCAGCGCGTCGGGTTCCGCGCTCGAAAGGGATGCAGACAACTGGAGCGGCGCGGCAAAGGTCTTCGCGAGACCTTGTGACAGATCGGCCTCGGCCACCACGTCGGCCACACCCGCTCGTCCGCGAAGCGAAATCTGCTGCACGCCCTTCTGGTCCTTGGCGCCGATATCGAACGTCACGTCAAGCGGCAGTGACCCGTTGGCAACGTCGCGCACGCCCGGCTGGGCCTGGACCGCGTCGAGCACGAGACCCATGAGTTCGGTATTCTGGGCATCCGCGACGCTGACGAACCCGGTTCCCGTCAGGTTTGGATCGAGAATGGTCCCCTTTGCCGTCCCCGAAAAGTCGATCTTGGCCCCGCCCCAGTCGCGCGCGCTGAGCTTGCGGATGTTGATTTGCCCGCCGCCCCAGTCGATCTGGCTGGCCAACCCCGAACCGGCCACACCGAACAGGAAGGCATCATCTGCCGCCACATCCACCGATCCGGTTGGGAAGCTCCGCCAGATATCCGAACCTGCCCCGAATGACGGCAGCAGTGCTCCGAGAACCTTGCTGTCAAAGGCGTCGAGCTCGCTGAAACGGACACTGAGCAGCGCATTCCGGCTGCCGGTCACACCGAACAGCCCGGCAAACGTGTGCTTCGATCCATCAAGATCAAGGATACCATTCGCAAGCCCCAGTGCGCCGTCGCCGAACGTCACGCTCGAGGTGACACGCGTTGGAACGTCGAAAAGCGCCGGATCGTCTCCCGCCCCCCAAAGCCGCGACAGCGCATCGAGCCGGCGCGTATTGAGATCGAGCGCGCCGTTGAACGAAGGCGCGCCGTCGACATTGTCGAATTCACCGGAAAGCGTGACCTGCGTATCGCTGGCCAGCTGCCCGGCAAAATCGTCAACCTGCCAGCCCTTGTCGTTGGCGCGGGCATCGATGCGCACGTTGCGCATGGCAAAGACGTTGAGATCGAGCTCGGTGATGTCGACGCCGAGCCGCCCGGGAATCGGCAGCACAACCGGCGCCGGAAGGCCCGCGAGCAGATCGACCAGTGGATAGGGTTCGTCATCACCTGCCAGAACGTTCGCTGGCGCGATGCCGAACACGCCACCCGAAAAGACCGCATCGAAACTCGGTTCGGCGCCGAGCGTCACGGAAACTGCACCCGTCAGCCGTGTCGCCGGCCGGTTCTCGTCCGGCTGCAGAATGATGGTCGGCATCGTGACCTTCTCGGCACTCATGGTCATGTCGGTCAGCATGACAAGATCGCCGCGCGCGCCCAGTTCCTCATCGCCACCCCCGTCGACGCGCTTGATCCGAAGCCCAAGCTTGCCCTCAAGACCGGGCATCGCACCAAGCGTCGCAACGCCCTCGAGGCTCATCTGGAAAGCGTTGTTGAGCGGTGAAATCGTGGCGGAAAGATTGGACTGGGACTGCTCGTTGACCGAGGTCAGCGTCACACCGACCGTATAGGGATCGCCGTCGTAGTTGAGCTGGCCCTGGAGCGAAAACGGGCCGGTCACCCCGGAAATCCTGAGGTCGCCGGCGAAATCGCTTGCATTGTAGACCGTGTCGGTGCGCGAATCCTGAAGTTCGGCCCGCCCGCCCCGAATATCCGCCCGTGCAACAGACACGTTGCTGGCGCTGAATTCATCAGGAAGGTTGAACGGAAGAACGAAGCGGCCGGAATCGTCGAGCAGAAGGTGGACCGTCGGGTGGTCGACCTCGAGCCGGGTCACCGTGAACTTGTCCCTCAGAAAATCCATCAGCGAGAACTCGGCTTCCATGCCTTCGATCTCGAGGAACGGCGAATCCGGAGGCCCGACCGTGGTCTTGCCGAATTTCATCACCGGCTGCGGCAGGAGCTGGAACGCGATATCGCCGCCGATGGTGATGTCGGTGCCAAGGTTGGTCTCGGCCAGTTGTTCGAGTCTTTGCCGGTAGGCGCCCCAATCGATGAATTGCGGCAGGATGAATCCCGCCGCGAGCAACAGGATCGCGAGGCTGCCAACGATGATGTAGAGCCTGTTCAGCACCGCGCGTCGAATCCCCTTTGCGAGCGCTCAGCACTTTAGGCATCAGGGCTGGCCCCGTCACCTTAATTTGCGCTTGGGCGCGACCTCCCGCGCCCTTGCCCCGGCCGGGTCAACCCTCTATCACAGGCCAACCCACCGGCAGGCCGACATGCAGACCCGTTTCAACCAGGTGTTCCAGATCCGCAGCATGATCCTTGGGTGGCTACGCCCCAATTTCGAATCTTTCATCGCCCTGCAAAAACCGAAACTCTGGCTGCTCGCGATTTTGGCAGGTGTGGCCGGCGGCATCGCCGCGATTGCCTTTCGCGGCGTGATTTCTCTGGTCCAACTGCTCTGGACGGGTGGCACCAGCGAATTGATGCTCGATCGCGTTGCCACCCTGCCGCCGCTCATCGTCTGGCTCGCACCGACGCTCGGCGGACTGGCGGTTGGCCTGCTTCTGTGGGGCTTCGGTCCTCAGTGCCGGGCCGGCGGTGTCGCCGACGCGATCGAAGCGCGCACCAGCAACGTCTTTTCGCTCTCGCTACGCAGGGCGACTGTCGGAACGCTCATTTCGGCAATTACCCTCGGCAGCGGCGGCAGCGCCGGCCGCGAGGGCCCGATCGTCTATTTCGCTGCCGCCATGTCCAAGGCCTTGTTCCGCGCCTTCGACATGCCGCCTTCGGCGCGCCGCATCATGCTCGCGGCGGGTGTTGCAGCGGCCATATCCGCCTCGTTCAACTCACCGATTGCCGGCGTCCTCTTCGCCCACGAGGTCATCCTCGGCCACTTTGCCATGACCGCTTTCGTGCCACTGGTCATTGCCTCGGTCGTCGCGGCGGTCATGTCGCGCATCTGGTTCGGCGCCGCACCCGCCTTCACCCTTCCCGATTTCCAGATTACCTCCTATTGGGAAATCCCGGCCTTTGCCTTGCTTGGCATCGTCTGCGCTGCGGTCGCGATCCTGTTCCAGGCCGGCCTGATCGGCACCGACTGGGCCAGCCGCAAGGTTTCGATGCCCATCTGGTTGCGCCCCACGCTCGGGGGAGCCATCGTCGGCCTCATCGCCCTCGCCTTTCCGCAAATTCTGGGCGTTGGCTACGAGGCAACCAACCTCGCCCTGACCGGAAAGCTCAGCATTTCGCTGATGATCACGCTCATCGTGGTCAAGACCATTGCGACTTCGATTACTTTGGGCTCGCGCCTCGGCGGCGGCGTCTTTTCGCCGAGCCTTTATCTCGGCGCCATGACCGGCGGCGCTTTCGGCCTCATCGCCGCGGCCTTCTTTCCGGAAATGGCCTCGAGCGAGGGCCTTTATGCCATCATCGGCATGGGCGCGGTCGCGTCCGCCGTGCTCGGCGCGCCGGTTTCGACCGCCGTCATGATTTTCGAACTGACCGGCGGCTTCTCATTCTCGCTCGCGCTTTTGTTCACCACCGCCATCGCGACCGGTCTCAGCCAGGCCGCCATGGGCCGCTCTTTCTTCTTCTGGCAGCTCCATTCGCGCGGCGTTCTGCTCGAAGAAGGACCGCACACGCAGCTCGCCCGGCAGACCTTCGTCAAGGACCTGATGCGTGGTTTCAGCGGCGCGGATGAGAAACCGGCCTTCGATCCGGTCAACAATCCATCCTGGCTCAAGCAGACCGACACCCTCGACACGGCGCTCAAGCTCTTCTCGAACACGGACAAGACCCGTTTGATGGTCGTTGCCGGCGATACGAACGAGCCGGTCGGCTGGCTCTACCACGTCGACGCACTCGCCAATTTCAATCGGGCCCTGATCGACCAAAGCCGCGAAGAGCATCACTGATCGGAATCGGTTTGCGAGCTTTTGCCCGGAACCATTTGCGGAGACTCGCCAAATGCGCCTTGCCGCCATCTCCGACATCCACGGCAACCTCGGCGCGCTTGAGGCCGTGCTCGACGATGTTGGCCGCAACCATGTCGACCAGATCGTCAATCTCGGTGATGTGCTGAGTGGTCCCTTCGATCCGGTGGGAACCGCCGAAAGGCTCGTCCCGCTCGGCCTGCCGACCGTGAAAGGCAATCACGACGAGAATGTCGTCGAAAAAGCCCTCACGAAAATGGGCGGCACCGACCGGCACGCGCGCGAGCGGTTGGACGAAGCGGTCCTCAACTGGCTTCGCGGCTTGCCGCTGACTCTTGAAATCGAGAACGAAATTTGCCTCTGCCATGGCTCACCCAGGTCGAACCGCTATTTCTGGCTCGACGGTCCCGGCAAGACGCCCGACATGGTGCCACGAGACGTCAAAAAGGTGCGGAAGCAGGTCGAGGGAATTGCCCATTCGCTCATTCTTTGCGGCCACACGCACATGCCGCACATGGTCGATCTCGGTGATGGACGCCTCGTCGTGAACCCCGGAAGCGTCGGCAATCCGGCCTATTTCGACCGCGATCCCGAAATGCGGTTCGCCGCCGGCTCCCCGCACGCCCGCTACGCCATCATTGAGAAACAGAATTCCGGCTGGCGGGCCGATTTCCGCGCCGTCCCCTACGATCACGCCGCCGCCGCCCGTCAGGCGCGTGAAAACGGCTTCGAGGAATGGGCATTCTGGACCGAAACCGGGCGCTGGAACTAACGGAGACTATTTCCGCCGCCGCGTGCTGAGCCAGATTACGCCAACGATCGCCAATGCCAGAACGGCCGAGATCAGCCAGCTCGACCCGCCCTTTGGCGTGAAGATGTCCGGATGGGCCGAGGCCGCACCTCCGCCCGCGACAAAGGCACCCAACAACACCCCGACAACTCTTCCCGCACCCCGCGCTGACAAACCGCGTTTGTGCATGCTAGCCTTGCCAAAATCGCGCCAGTCGTTCGACCGTCGGTGCGCGAGGGAGAAAAAATGACCCGCGATCCCAAACACCTGATATTGCCCGGCATTATTGCCGTGATATTGCCAACCCTCGCCTTCACATTCGGCGGTCTCATCCCCGGCATGGTGTTCGTTTTCGCCTTTGGCGGCGGCCTGCTTTTCTATATTTCGACCCTTTGGCGCACCCGCATCGACGCAACCCGCATCCTCGTCCCCTACCTGCTGACCGTGATCCTCTTCATCATACATGTTTACGAGGAATACCTTACTCATTTCGAGGTCACGGTCTCCAAGATGAGCGGCTTTGAAGTCTCCCAGTTGGTGCTCTTGACCATCGCTGCCTTCATGGCGCCGGTCATGTGGATCGCCGGCGCCATATTCATCCTCAAGCACTGGCGGTTCGGCGATTTCTTCCTCTGCACCTTCTTCTTCGCCATGCTGCTTGCCGAACTGACGCACTACGTCTTCCCCTTCGTCATCGATGGAACATTCCACTATGAAAGCGGCATGTACACCGCCTTCCTGCCGCTCATTCCCGCCGCATACGGCCTGAGGCGGATGCTGCTAGCGCTGCAGGACGCGCGCAAAACCGCCTGAACCGCCCATTTCCGCCCGGAAACATGGACCTTGAGGGGAACCGCCCCTATATTGGCGCGATGAGAACAAAATGTGATTCTCGGCCCCGGCGGAGCCATGATGCCTGACCCAGCCACCAACCCCGCGCCCGAGCGCAAACCCGGTGCGATTTCGGCGCGGCTGCGCCCGCAATCGCCTGCCTACCTCGAGGGCATGAACCCCGAACAGCGCGATGCGGTCGAGACGACCGAAGGCCCACTGCTCGCGCTTGCCGGTGCCGGCACCGGCAAGACGCGCGTCCTGACCACCCGCATCGCCCATATCCTTGCCACCCGCAAGGCGCGCGCCAGTGAAATCCTCGCCGTCACCTTCACCAACAAGGCGGCCCGCGAGATGAAGGAACGCATCGGCCATTTGGTCGGCGGCGCGGTCGAGGGCATGATCTGGCTCGGCACCTTCCATTCCATCTCGGCCCGCATGCTTCGGCGCAACGCCGAACTCGTCGGCCTGAGGTCCGATTTCACCATTCTTGATACCGACGATCAGATCCGCCTGATCAAGCAGCTTTTAGGCGCCGAGAATATCGACGAGAAGCGCTGGCCGGCCCGCCAGTTCGCCGCCATGCTCGACGGCTGGAAGAACCGTGGCCTGCTGCCCAAGGACATCGGCCCCGCCGAGGCCGGGCTTTTCGCCAACGGCAAGGCCCAGCAGATCTATACCCTCTATCAGTCACGGCTGAAGGTGCTCAACGCCGCCGATTTCGGCGACCTGCTGCTCGAATGCATCCGCCTGTTCCGCGAGCATCCTGACGTGCTCGCCGAATATCACGCGCGCATCAAATACATGCTCGTCGACGAATATCAGGACTCCAACACCGCCCAATATCTTTGGCTTCGGCTCCTCGCCCAGGGCAGGCCCGCGCCCGAGGCCAACATCTGCGTCGTCGGCGACGACGACCAGTCGATTTATGGCTGGCGCGGCGCCGAGGTCGACAACATCCTGCGCTTCGAGAAGGATTTCCCGGGCGCCAAGGTCATCCGCCTCGAACGCAACTACCGCTCGACCTCCAATATCCTGCGCGCCGCGTCCCACCTCATCGCCCACAACGAGGATCGGCTTGGCAAAACCCTTCAGACCGATGTCGGCGAGGAAGGCGAAAAACTTTCCATCACCTCGGTCTGGGACAGCGAGGAAGAGGCGCGCGAAGTCGGCGAAATGATCGAGCAGCGCCAGCGCAAGGGCGACAATCTCAATTCCATGGCCATTCTCGTGCGCACGTCGGCCCAGATGCGCGCCTTTGAAGAGCGCTTCACCACCCTCGGGCTCAACTACCGCATCATCGGTGGCCCGCGCTTTTACGAACGCCGCGAAATCCGCGATGCCCTCGCTTATCTGCGCATTGTCCACCAGAACGCCGACGACCTCGCCTTCGAGCGCATCGTCAACGTGCCCAAGCGTGGCTTTGGCGATTCAAGCCTGCAACTGCTCCACGATCTCGCCCGGGCCGAAAACATTCCCCTGTTCGAGGCGGCCCGCCAGATCTGTGAAACCGAGGAACTCAAGCCCCGCCAGCGCACCGTGCTCAACGAGCTCATCCATCAGTTCGAGGATTGGGCGTTCCGCCTGCGCACCATTCCGCACCACGAACTGGCCGAAGCGATCCTCGACGAAAGCGGCTACACCGCCATGTGGCAGAACGAGAAGAGCGCCGACGCGCCGGGCCGGCTCGAAAACCTCAAGGAACTGATCAACTACATGTCCGAGTTCGAAAATCTCGGCGGCTTTCTCGAACACGTGACGCTGGTCATGGAAACCGACAACGGCGAAGGCAGCGACGCGGTCTCGGTCATGACCCTTCATTCGGCCAAGGGCCTCGAATTCGACACCGTCTTCCTGCCCGGCTGGGAGGAAGGGCTCTTCCCGAACCAGCGCGCACTCGATGAAACCGGCCGGGCCGGGCTCGAAGAAGAGCGCCGCCTCGCCTATGTCGGCATCACCCGGGCCCGCAAGCGTGCCCATATCTCCCTCGCCCAGAACCGGCGCACCCACGGCCTCTGGAACTCGGCCATTCCCTCGCGCTTTCTCGACGAACTGCCCGAGGAGGTGATCGAGATCACCGACACCGGTTCCTCCTATGGCGGCATCAATTTCGGCGGTCGCAACTCCGCCTCGCGCTTCGACACCTCCGACCCGTTCGATGCCATCTACGAAACGCCGGGCTGGAAACGGGCCCAGGCCAACCGCACCCGCAACGCCTCCCGCGCCCGCGACCGCGGGCCGGTGACCATCGAGGGCGAATTGGTCGCACGCTCGGTCGATCACGGCTCCCCCTCCGCCTACAAAACCGGCGACACGGTCCTCCACCTCAAGTTCGGCCCCGGCACAGTCGTGCATGTCGAAGGCAACAAGCTCTCGATCGACTTCGAAACGGTCGGACGGAAGAAGGTGCTGGATAGTTTTGTCAGGAGGGGGTGAGCAACCGGTTGGCGCATCGCGCCGGGTTCCCCGGCGGGGAGTGGCCGCGACCCGCAAAGGTGAAATCGCTCCGATGGAGCGGTTTGAGCAGATAGCGCGAGAGCGGGCGCCGAACAGCCCCGCAAAGAGTTCGTCAGGCATGCAGGGCCAAGGCCAATGACCAAAATTGACGCTGAATCGCTAGCAAACGTAAAACTGCGCGTAGCCAGAAATCAACTTGGGGCTGCGACCGAACTATTTTGCCGGGACAAAGATAGCATCGCCGTACATATGCTGTGCTCAGCTGCATGCGAATTGTTGGAAGGCATCAACAATATGACCAACCGACCAACATTTTCATCCCAATTGTTGGGCCTAAATCCAGATTTATCTCCGCGAAGACTAAATGATATTCAGAGACAATTCTATAATGCCTTCAAGCATCTTCTAGATTTCAAAAACCAACCTCGGATGGAGGACATTGAAACAATTGATGCTTTTGAGGACAGGCATAATGATGCAGTACTGTTTCAAGCTTGGTTCGACTACTACAGAGCAACCGGAAAACTCCCAATTGCGGTCCAAGTGTTTCAGCTATGGTGCTATGCAATTTACCCCGACTGGGTGGTGCCTAATACCGATAGGACTGTGATCGATTCCTTATTCCCGGACATACGGTCAAAAGAACGCCGAGAACAAAAACGACGACTGGCAAGAAACGTCGAGAAATACCGCAACAACAAAGAACTGCTTGCGGAGCCACAGACCGAGGCAGGTCCTTTGCTAAAGAAAGCAGAGGCTTGGTGAAAGCATATTGAGCCCTCGGGTCAAGCCCGAAGGTGAGGTATGGGAAGCGCGAGGCCTTCGCCGGGGTGACGATTGAAACCACGGACCCCTCTCCGACTTCATGGTGAGCCTCCTGAGCGAGCCTAAGGGCGAACCACGAGGCGGCCATCCTTCGACAGGCTCAGGATGAGGTCAGATGAGGGTGCGAGCGCAGCTGACCCTCTCGGCAAGCCCGGGGATGAAGTCAGATCAGGGTGCGAGGGCCGCTGACTCCCGGAGCAGGCTCCGAAGATAAGGCAACGTGACGGACCGTATTCCCCTTCAGTTTCGCGTCAGCTTGGCGTGCCAGAGTGAAAGTCGGGCAATTCTGCCCGAACCAAGGAATACGCGTATGAATGTATCTGGAGTTTCAAGCATGATGCCGGCGCGGTCACTCGCCCCGGCCGAAGCGCTCGAAGGGCCGGGACCCGACAAGGTCAACGACCATGATGCCGACGATATGGGCGCCGCGCCCCAGAAAGCCGCGACCCCCGCAAATATCGGCCGCCTGGTTGACATCTCGGCCTGACGCCTGACAGGGAGGCGTCGCCCAAACGAACCGGCGGGTTCAACCGCGGGCACCACACGACCGGCTGAATCGGAATGACAGAAGCCGGCCGCAACCTCAGGAATAGATTCAATTTTAATCAAATGCGCCGCGCCGCCGAAGGGCTTTGCAGAGGCGCAGGTGCGAAACTTGTCCAATGGTTCATCAACAAGGACAAGTCCGATGAACGTAGGGGACGCATCCAACCTGCCGTCGCAACGGCCTGCCGTGCCGAGCGCTCCGCTCGAGCCTGCGCACGTCAAAAAGCAGGTCGACCAGCAGAAAACCGAAACCTCCGACGCCGTGGCGGCACCGCCGCGTGCGCCGAATACCGGTGCTTTCGTCGATATCCGCGCCTGATCGGGCCTAGAGCCGGGCCAAACCTCATCGTGAGCATGGCGAGGGATGATCGCCCTCACGCCTTCGGCTGCAACTCGATTGGCCCCGCCGTGGCCATGGCCCGGCAGAGGGCGGCAATGCCGTTGATCCGGGTCTGCATGGCCGCGTCCGGGTTGGGCTGGTTGATCAGGTCCCAAAGGTTTTCGTCTTCCACGATGCCAAGCGCGCAATCGCAATAGCGGCTGCAATAGCCCGCGCCACCGCCCTGCCCGGCGCAGGTCACCTCGCACTGGCCGCGAAAGCCGGTGACGATCTGGTCATGGGCGGGTTGCATCAGCTTGTCGAGGCCAAAAAGCAGGCCAAAAATCACCAGTTGGTGGAGGAGATAAAGGACAAGGCTCCACCGCCCGCACCAGATGAGCGCGCGCCAGACCCGATTGCCCGGCCGGAACCGGGCCATTCGCTGACCCAACTCGCCATCCGTCAGCACGCGCCCGATTGCCATGCCAACCAGCACCGCCCCGAACGAAGGGAAAATCGGCACCAGGTCCTCGGTGTTCGGGTGCTCGGTCCAGAACCCGATCCAGGCTAGCCATTTGACGTTGAAGGTCTCACTCGGCCAGAGGTGCGGCGGCACGATAAACGCCAGGGCGGCCAGAACAATAACCCAGACCGGCCATCTGAGGGCCACGAGCCCCATCAGCGAATATAGCGCGATGGCGTGCAGCACCCCGAAATAGACGAAAGCCTCGCCGAAGGCGAAGTAGGTCACGATGCTCACCGCCAGCGCGGCGGCCAGAAGGATCAGCCAGCGCCGCCAGAATTTCGGCCAGTCAATGCCGGCCTGATGCGCGAGGACCAGGCTGACCCCGACCAGCCCGAGGAAGGTATTGACCAGCACCTTGGCAAAGCCGAGCCAGACCGGGTCCCAGACCGGATCATAGGTGGTGAAACCAAAGAAACGGAGGTCCCAGACCGTGTGAAACAGGATGACGCCGAGAATGGCGAGGCCCCTGACGACATCCACGGGTTCGACGCGCGGCAATCTGCCCTTCCCGGCTTCGTCAGCGCTCACGGCCTGCTCCTGAATCATCGCATTCGCCGCTCATCATAAAAGCCTCTGGCGCCTCTGCCATCTCAAATCGCGCCGCCACGTTTACCCCGCTCGTCGGCATTCATTGACGCGCCCGGCCCGAGGTGAGAATGAGAGACAACCGGAGCCGCCCATGTCGCAATTGCCGCCCAATTACGATCCGTTCGACCAGCCCGCATCCAGAACCAGCGGCATGACGCGGGCCGAAGCCTGGAAACTGGTCGACGCCATTTCAGAACGTGACGATCTGGCGCTCAGCGCCGCCGCCTTCGAGCTCGAAGACGGGTCCTGGGCCATCGAGGCAACCTGCGACGGCGAACCCGATCTCGATCTGTTTTCCGAACTGGCGCGCCAGACCCTTGGCGGCGATGTGGATTTTGACAAGGAACGGGTCGACCCCGAAATCGACTGGGTCAGCAAAACTCAGGCGGGCCTTGCCCCGGTTCTCGCCGGCGGTTTTTTCATTCACGGCAGCCACGACCGGCAGAACGTTCCGACCGGAGCGCGTCCGATCGAGATCGATGCGGCCCAGGCTTTCGGCACCGGTCATCACGAAACGACGACCGGTTGCCTCGACGCCATTGCCGGCCTTTTGCGAACGACCCGCCCCCGGCACGTCATTGACGTCGGCACCGGCTCGGGCGTTCTGGCCATCGCGCTCGCCAAAAAGCTCCGTCAGCCGGTCATGGCGACCGACATCGACCCGGTAGCGGTTGAAATTGCACGAGAAAACGCGCGAAAGAACGGCGTTGGCGCCTTCGTCCGCCCCATCGTCGCACGCGGCATGGACCACGCCGAAATCGTGCGTGAAGCGCCTTACGACCTCGTGGTCGCAAATATTCTGGCAAAACCGCTGGTCGTGCTCGCCGCGGACATGGCGGAACTGACCGCACCCGGCACGCATCTCATCTTGTCGGGGCTGCTGGCGGAACAGGCATCCCGGGTGCTCGCGGCCTACCGGGCCACGGGCTTTGCCCTCAAGCGCCGCCTCGTTCGCGGGAACTGGGCGACACTGGTGTTGACCCGGAGCTGACTAGCGGCCGACTTTCGGCGTCTCGAGCTCGAACATCTGCCGGTAGCGCGCCAATTCGTATTCGGCCTGGCGCTTGCGGGACTCAACCATTGCGTCGAGGGCGCGGGCAAAGAAATTCTTGTTCTGGATCATCATCGCCTCCTTGGGCCTGCCGCGATTGCAGCATCGGGGTGAAGATAGACCTGTTGCGAAAAGCCAGTTAGTCCTTGCAACGCAACCAAGATATGCCAGTCTCGCATACCACCTTAACCAAACCTCAAGATCCGCCGCGGAGACCGCATGTCCACCAGTGACTTCCCCCCCGCCGTCTATCAGACCTTCAACGAGAAGACGGATCCGGGTTCCGTGGCCCCGCGCATCGCCGCCCTGCGCCTGCTGCTCGAACGCGAGGGCCTCGATGCGTTCCTCGTGCCGCGCTCGGATGCCCATCGCGGCGAAAACGTGCCGGCAAGCGAAGAACGGCTCGCCTTCATCACCGGTTTTACCGGATCGGCGGGCATTGCCATCATCGCCCGGGACCGCGCGGCGCTTTTCGTCGATGGCCGCTATCAGTTGCAGGCGCCCGCCCAGACCGACACCCGCCTCGTCGAGATCCGCAATATTCCTGAGGACAAGCTCAGCGACTGGATCATGGAAAATCTCCATTCCGGCGCCCTCGTGGGATATGACCCTTGGCTTCACACACCAACCGAAATCTCGACGCTCGCCAACGAACTTGGCGCGGCGGAGAAACTGCGTCCAACCCGCAATCTCATCGAGGAAATCTGGACCGATCGGCCCGCGCCTCCGGTTGGCCCTGTCGAGATCCTCGGCACCAACCGCGCCGGCAAGGCAAGCAGCGCCAAGATCGCCGACGTCGAAAATGAACTCGCCAAGCACAGTGCCGATGCTTTGGTGATGAGCCTGCCAGAAAGCATCAACTGGCTCTTCAACATTCGCGGCCGCGACGTGCCCCACACGCCGGTCGCCCATGCCTATGCCATCGTTCCGTCCGGCGACCGGCCGCGTCTTTACATCGACCCCTTAAAGCTCTCGGCCCCCATTCGCGACGCCCTCGCCGCCGAGATCGACATCAAGCAACCCGCCGAATTCGTGAGCGACCTCGAGGCCTTTTCGCAGGCGGGCAAGGTGCTGTGGATCGATCCGGCCACCGCCCCCATGGCGGTCAAGCAACTCATCGTCGCCAACAACGGCCAACTGGTCGAAAACGCGGACCCGACCCACCATTCCAAGACGATCAAGAATGAGGTCGAACTGGCCGGCATGCGCGAAGCACACCGGCGTCACGGCGTCGCCATGGCCCGGTTCCTGCACTGGTTCGACAAGGCGATCGCCGCGGGCGAAACGGTGACGGAAATCGGTGCCGTCGATGCGCTCGAACATTTCACCCGCATGGACGATACGCTGGTCGATATCGGCTTCGATGCGATTTCGGGCGCTGGTCCGAACGGCGCCATCATCCACTATCGCGTTACGGAAAAGTCAAACCGCACCCTCGGCAAAAACGAGATCATGCTGATGGATTGCGGCGGCCAGTATTTTTCCGGCACGACCGACGTTACGCGCACCATGGCGACCGGTGAGCAAACTGCCGCCGAGAAGGACCATTTCACCCGTGTTCTCAAGGGCATGATCAGCCTCTCCATGCTCGTCTTTCCGAAAAACACCAACGGCGCGCAGATCGACGCCACGGCGCGCAAGGCGCTTTGGGACGTGGGGCTCGACTACCGGCATGGCACCGGCCACGGCGTCGGCGCCTTCCTCGGCGTGCATGAATCGCCGCCCGGCATCGGGCCGCGCTACACAATGCCGCTAGAAGCCGGGATGATTCTCTCCAACGAGCCGGGCTATTACCTTCCTGGCGCCTACGGAATGCGCGTCGAAAATCTGATCCACGTCATTCCGCACCCGACCTTCGCCAATTTCCTCGCGTTCGAAACGCTGACGCTCGCGCCCATCGACACGCGCCTCGTTGCTGTTGGGCTGCTGACGCCTTCGGAACGCGACTGGCTCAACGCCTATCACGCGCGGGTTCTGGCCGAGATTGGACCCCTGGTCGAGCCCGAGGTGCGGGTCTGGATGGAACAGGCGACCAGGCCTGTCTGATCAGGTCACGCGGACCCGTATTTTCGCGTTTTTGCTGCCAGTTGCGCGAAGTGCTCGTCTTTGAGGCCGAGCAGATCCAACTGGTCGGCAAGGTTGAGCACATAGTCGATATTGCTGCCCATCATTCCCTTAGCGCCCGCGA
The DNA here is from genome assembly GCA_020638095.1 of Hyphomicrobiaceae bacterium. Classification (GTDB taxonomy): domain Bacteria; phylum Pseudomonadota; class Alphaproteobacteria; order Rhizobiales; family Devosiaceae; genus JACKJF01. The sequence continues at coordinate 786,068 of JACKJF010000004.1, forward strand.
TCTTTTGCGCCGCCTCATCGATTTCAACAGCCCCGGCATAGCGTTGCGAGGCATGATCCGCGACAAACGTCATCGCCCGCACTTCGCCCTGGGCCGTGCTGACGTCGACTGACTTGGGCTGATATCCGTACGAGATCATCTCGCGCCGCCACAGAACGGCTGTTTCATGCTCGACCTTGTCCGCGCCAATGCGGAATACGACACCATCGCAAAGATCCCCAAGGTCCAGCGCCGCCATCAGGCCCGGCCGGTCCGGCGATCCCCGCCCGCCCGTCAGGTGGAGACAAAACCGCCGTTCATACCCCGCGATCCGTCCGATCCGGACCTCGTCGAAAAAGAAACCAGGGTCCCACATCAGCGATCCATAAGCAAAGACCCAGACATCCTCATCGGGCTGTTCGGCGAGAATGGCGCGACGCGTGGATTCCCGCTCATCGTCAGGCCTGCGCCAGTTTTCTGGATAGTTCGATTCTTTGGCGCGCCGGTCGATGTCGACAAAATCGAGAAAACGGAACTTCGACGTGTGCGGGTCGTGTATGCGCCCACTGAGCTGCGGCACATGCCGGAACGCATCGGCTCCGATATCGTAGCCCGGTTCCTGGGCTCGCTTTTCGGTCATGATGCCCCCACCAGTTCAAGCCACCCGTCTTCATCGATCACCGCAATGCCGAGACTTTCCGCCGTCTTGAGCTTTGAGCCCGCCCCCGGCCCGGCGACAACAAGATCGGTCTTGGCCGAAACCGATCCGGCGACCTTGGCCCCAAGCCGCTCGGCCATCGCCTTTGCCTCAGCCCGGGTCAGCTTTTCCAGCGAGCCGGTGAAGACCACCGTTTTGCCGGCCACCGGGCTTTCGTCTGCACTGGCAACGACATATTCGAGCGGCTCGATTTCTCCGAGAAGGTCGTCCACCGCCTGCTTGTTGCGCGCATTCGAGAAGAATCGAACAATCGAACCGACCACCGTTTCGCCGATCCCGTCGATCGACATCAACTGTGCCACGGCGCCATCATCGCCGGATGCGGCCAGCGCCGACACAGACTCAAAGTGCGCGAATGTGCCGAATGTTTTGGCGAGAAGGGCAGCATTTCCCTCGCCGATGTGCCGGATGCCAAGGGCAAAGATCAGCCGGTCGAGCTCCGGCCGCCGCCGCGCTTCGATCGCGGAAAAGAGCTTGTCGAGCCCCTCATAGGTGCGCTCTTCCGCCGAGAGCACCTTCTTGCGCTTGGCGCCCGACTGCGCCTCTCGCGCAGCCGCCTGTGCCTCACGCCGCTTGAACAGGGCGAGTTTGACCTCGTCCGCCCGGTCCTTGAGGCGAAAAAGATCAGCAGGCGACTTGATGAGGTCCTCATCGTGGAAAAGCTCGATGAGTTCGCTCCCGAGCCCGTCAATATCGAGCGCATCACGCGCGACGAAATGTTTGAGCTGCTCAACCGATTGCGCCGGACAGATGAGATCGCCGGTACACCGCTTGACCGCATCGGGCTTGCCGGTTTTTTCATTGATTTCCTGCACCGCAGGCGAACCGCAGACCGGGCAAAATTCGGGGAAAACATAAGGTTCTGAACCCGCTGGCCGCTTTTCCGGAATCACTCTGACAATCTGCGGAATGACGTCTCCGGCCCGCTGCACCACCACCGTGTCGCCCTCGCGAATGTCCTTGCGGGCGATCTCGTCCGCATTGTGCAGGGTCGCATTGGTCACCACAACGCCGCCGACCGTGACGGGCAGCAATCGCGCGACCGGGGTCAACGCACCGGTGCGCCCGACCTGAATGTCGATCCGCTCGAGAATGGTCGTTGCCTGTTCGGCCGGAAACTTGTGGGCAATGGCCCAGCGCGGCGCCCGCGCGACGAACCCCCAACGCTGCTGCAGCGCGAGATCGTCGAGTTTGTAGACGACCCCGTCAATATCGTAGCCAAGAGTCGCCCTTTGCGCCTCGATCGCCCGGTATTGCTGCAGCATCTCTTCGACGCTGCTTGTGCGGATCATCAGAGGATTGGTCACAAATCCCCATTCGCTGAGCTTCGCGACCGCCTCCATCTGCGTCTTGGCAAAGGGCGCCGATGCGAACCCCCAGGCATAGGCAAAGAACCGCAAATTCCGGCTCGCCGTCACAGATGGATCGAGCTGTCGCAGCGATCCGGCCGCCGTGTTGCGCGGGTTGACATAAACCTGCCCGCCCTCGGCCGCTGATTTGGCATTGAGCGCCTCGAATTCCGCATGGGTCATGTAGACCTCGCCCCGGATTTCGATTTCGTCCGGCCAGCCGCTGCCGGCCAAGTTCTGCGGGATGTCCTTGATCGTCCTGAGGTTTGCGGTGATGTCCTCACCCACTTCCCCGTCGCCGCGGGTCGCGCCCTGAGCGAACTTGCCGTGCGCATAGCGCAGGGAAGCGCTGAGCCCGTCGATCTTGGGCTCGGCGGTGAACGCGAGTTCGAGCCCCGCATCCTTTTCGAAGAACCGCTGCCCGCGCGCCACGAAATCGGCCACGTCCGCGTCGGAAAAGGCATTGGTCAGGCTGAGCATCGGAACCCGGTGGGTCACCTTGGCAAAGCCTTCGGCGACACCTGCGCCAACCCGCTTGGACGGACTGTCCGCCCGGATCAGGTGCGGAAAGAATGCCTCGAGCGCATCGTTGCGGCGTCTCAGCGCGTCATAATCCGCATCGGAAATCTCCGGTGCGTCCCTGGTGTGATAGGCCACGTCGTGGCGCGCGATTTCCTTAGCCAGAAACGCGAGTTCGTCCGCGGCCTCTCCTTCCGTCAGCGCCTCGACTGGCTTTGCCTCGGCCATCAACCGACCTCCGCGATCAGCCGTTTGGCCGCCGCCCGCGCTTCAGCCGTGATCTGGGCCCCGGCCAACATGCGCGCCACCTCCTCGTCGCGCTCGCTGGCGGCAAGCACCTGAACGCTGGTGCGCATCCCCTCTCCTTTGCCGGCCGCCTTCTTTTCGATCAGAAGATGCCGGTCGGCACGGGCCGCCACTTGCGGCGCGTGCGTGATCGTCAGAACCTGCACCTTGTCCGCCAACCGCGCCAGCCGCCGCCCGACCGCGTCCGCCACAGCGCCGCCAACGCCCGTGTCGATTTCATCGAAAATCAGAACCGGCGCCGACCCTTTTTCCGCCAGCACCACCTTGAGCGCCAGCAGAAGTCGCGAAAGTTCGCCGCCCGATGCGACCTTCATGATCGGACCCGGCCGGGTGCCGGGATTGGTCTGAACCACAAACCCGACCTGGTCATAGCCGCTAGCGCTGATCCGCGCGGTATCCGTGTCGAGGTCAACGATGAATGTCGCCGCGCCGAGCTTGAGGTCCGGCAGTTCCGCCATCACCGCCTTGCCGAGCGCTGCGGCAGCCGACTTGCGCTTGGCCGACAAGCGTGCCGCCGCGCCGTGGTAGGACTTTTCCGAAACGGTCACCGCTTCCTTCAGCGCAGCCAATTCCTCTTCGCCGGACTGCAGCAGATCGAGTTCACCGGCATATCTGGCCCGGATTGCGCTGAGGCCGTCCGGCGCAACATTGTGCTTGCGCGCGAGGGCCCTCAGCGCGAATAGCCGCTCCTCTACGGCCTCCAGTTCGTTCGGATCGAACGCCATCTGACGCTTGATCGCCTCAAGCGAATCCGAGGCGCGCCCAAACGCCTCGAGGGTCGCATCAAGGTCTTCAAGCAAGGCGCTGAAAAGACTCCCCTCGCCCGCCCCTTTTCGCTCCAGGCGTCGCGCCAGCACGGCAAGCTGTCCCGCCGGCGCTTCGGTGCCGTTCAGAACCTCGTCGGCATCTCGCACATCGTCCGCCGCCTTCTCGAGCTGCTGCAAAAGGCTCCGCCGCTCAGCGAGCAGAGCCTCTTCATCGTCCTGAAGCTTGAATTGGTCGATCTCTTCGACCACGTGGCGCGCATAATCCTCGTCCGCCCGCGCCCGTTCGACCTTGGCCAGTTGATGATCAAGCGCGGATTGCGCATCCGCCAAGCCGCGGAAGGCCGCTTCGACTGTTGCGGCTTCGCCCTCAAGCTGTCCGAAGGCATCGAGGAGCGCGCGGTGCGAAGCCGGGTCGGTCAGTGCACGTTCGTCGTGCTGTCCGTGAATTTCGACCAGCAGGTGACCCGCATCATGGAGCAGGCGAGCCGAAACCGGCTGATCGTTGATGAAGGCCTTGGTGCGCCCGTCGACATATTGCACGCGCCTCAGGATGACGCTGCCTTCGGCCTCGATGCCGCTCTCCTCGAGCAGCGCGAACACCGGATGATCGCTGGCGGGCTCAAAAACAGCCGTGACCATTCCCTTGTCTTCGCCGACCCGCACCAATGCCTGGTCGCCGCGCGACCCGAGCGCCAGCGCCAGCGCATCGAGCAGGATCGACTTCCCCGCGCCCGTTTCGCCCGTCAGAACCATCAGCCCCTCCGAGAGGCTGAGATCGAGGGCGTCGATCAGAACGATATCGCGGACATAAAGTGCACTCAGCATGCGGACAGAGGCCCCGGCGCATGAGAACAAACAGTGAATATTTCTAGCGGCAAAACAACCCGCCCGCAAGTACCATGCGGGTCCGGTTCCAAAACCCCAGAATCGGCATCAGCCGTTGAGGTTCACCGTATCGGAAATCCAGTTGCCCGCAACCTGTTCCGGCGCAAGTCCCTGCTGTTGCAGCAGGTCGAAGGCGCGCTTGTACCAGTCGCTCGACGGATAATTGAGCCCGAGCACCGCGGCTGCGGTCTTGGCCTCGTTGATCAGCCCGAGGATCAGGTAGCCTTCCGTCAGACGGAAGAGCGCTTCCTCGATATGGGTCGAGGTCTGGTAGTTTTCCACGACGTTGCGGAAGCGGTTGATCGCCGCCGTGGTCTGGCCATTGCCGAGATAATAGCGCCCGACAGACATTTCCTTGCCCGCCAACTGGTCATAGGCCAGCCGAATGCCTTCGCGCGCATCGTCAACATATTCGGACTGCGGATAGGTGCCGATCAGAAGGGTGAACGTGTCGATCGTGTCCTGCGCCAGCTGCTGGTCGCGGGTAATGTCCTTGATCTGGGCATAAAGCGAGGAACCCTTGAGATAAAGGATATAGGGCACCTGCGGCGACGAGGGGTATATGGCCAGATACCGGTCGGCGGCCAGCACGGCGTCTTCATACTTGCCGGTACGGAAATTGATGTAGACCGTCATCAGCTTCGCCTTTTCGGCATATTCCGAATAGGGATGCTGGCGCTCCAGTTTTTCAAGGTCCGAAATGGCCGTGTTGAAATACTGCTTGTCGGCATTGTCGAGCGCCGACTGATAGAGCGTTTCGGGCGGAATGATTTCTTCTTCTTCGATCTTTTTGGGGCCGAACAGGTTGAAACCGCTGCACGCGGCCAGAACCGCAACCAGGGCAAGCGCCATGGAAACGCGCGCCGTCTGGCGGGCCCAAAGCTTGAACTCATTCCGCTTCACGAAGAACTTCCCCAACATCGGCCGACCGACCGGCCGCTTTCACTCACGAACGCCCTGACCGTCCGCGTTCAGGACGCGATCCGGTCGCAATACCAACAGGTTGAGCATCACGCTCTGATATCAACCCCTACCATTCCGGCCTTAGGCTGCAAATAGTCCAAAACTGTGACGGAGAAAAGTGAAGGTCAGCCCACCGACCGGAGATACGGACGAACTTCGAGCCCTTCCGGCAATTCGTCGAGCGAATCGAAGGCCAGCGGCAAACGGTCGGCGGCGACCAGTTCGTAATTGTCTTCGCTGGCCAGAAGCGATTTCAGCACCAGTGCGTTGAGTGCGTGACCGCCCTTGTAGGACCGGAACCGCCCGTAAATCGGGTATCCGCCCAGTGCGAGATCCCCAACCGCGTCGAGAAGCTTGTGGCGCACGAATTCGTCCGGATAGCGCAGCGGCGCCTGATTGAGGATCCGGTCGTCCTCGACGAGAATGGAGTTCTCAAGTGAGGAACCGAGCGCGTAACCCGCCTGCTGCAACGCCTTGCGGTCTTTCGCAAAACCGAACGTGCGGGCATGGCTGACATCCTCGGAAAACCGGCGCGGTGTCCAGTCGAGAATCATGCGCTGCCGGCCAATCACCGTGTTGCCAAAATCGATTTCGAGATCGAGTTCGCGCCCGTTATAGGGTTCGAGCACGGCAAACGCGTCGTTGTTGCGCACCATGATCTGCCGATTGACTTTGAGGTACTTGCGGGTTGCCACCTGCACGTCAATACCAACCGCCAGAATGGCGTCGACATAGGGTTTCGAGCTGCCATCGAGAATGGGACACTCTTCTGCGTCCACACTGATCAGGGCATTGTCGATACCAAGGCCCGAGAGGGCCGCCAGAGCGTGCTCGACCGTCGCAACGCTTGCCGACTGTCCGAGATCGAGCGTGGTGCAAAGCGTGGTTCGGGTGATGCGCGAGAAGTGAATGGGGACCGGACCGACGATGCGTCCGTCGTCAAACTGCCGGACGATCTGATAGCCCGAATCCGCCGGGGCCGGGTCTATTCTGAGATTTACGGGGACCGCGCTGTGTACTCCAATACCCGAAAAAGCAATTGTTCCGCCCAAAGTGCACTGCCGCGCGGAAAGCCGTTTCATGACGCCACCCCGAAACTCCAAAGGAAGAATCTGTTAAACATAAAAACGCCCGGCGCGGAACCCCGCCCCGGGCGATTTCATTGACGTAAGGGGAAACCTTACCCGTGTTTTTTCAAAAAGCTCGGGATTTCAAGCTGTTCCATCTGTTGCCGATCCGCCACTTTTGGCCGGCCTTGCGCGTCATACTGCCCTTCGGCACCCTGCGGCACGACTCGCTTTCGAACTGGCTGCTCGATTGCTTCACGGGCCGCGAGGTCGTCGCCACCCGAAAGCGCGCGGGCCTTGGCCTCGACTTCCTGCTTCAGGCTGAGCCCAACATTTGAGGCGAGGCGCTTGAGCAGCGCATGTGGCGTGTTGATTGCGGGCTTTTTGGGCTCTTGGATCTGGCGGCGGGCATGCTGGGGCAGTTCCTCGGCCACCGGCATGCGGACCTGCGGTTTGGGGCGCTGCGCGGCTTGGGGCACATACGAGCTCGGAACGGGATTGTCCCTGACCGCTGGCGCGTCATCGTAGGCGGCCGGCGCATATTCTGGAACATATGGCTCGACTTCGACATCGTCAGCACGCACGTCTGAAACCTGGCGCGCGCGTTCGGTGACGGCGAAGGCCATGTCGGCCTCCAACTCATCGGCCGCGGCCTGCGCGGTGACCTGTTGCGGTTGTGGTGCGGCGGGTGCGGCCTGCTGCTGGGTACGATTGACCGTGATCGGCTTGCGGTTCGAGTTGGGTTCGACCGGGTCCATCGCCTGGACCATTGTCGCCTCGGTGCCGGTTGCCACGACCGAAACCCTCAGATGATCGCCAAGTGTTTCGTCGAACGTGGCACCAACAATGATATTCGCCTCGCTGCCCACCTGTTCGCGAATGAAGCTGGCAGCCTCGTCGAGTTCGTAAAGCGTCAGGCTGTCCTGGCTGCCGGTCACGGAGATCAACAGGCCGCGCGCACCCTGCACCGACACATCGTCCTGCAGCGGGTTGGAAATCGCGGCTTCCGCGGCAGCGGCTGCACGACCCTCGCCTTCCGCCTCGCCGGTTCCCATCATGGCCTTGCCCATGCCGCGCATCACGGCGCGCACGTCGGCGAAATCGAGATTGATCAGGCCTTCCTTGACCATGAGGTCGGTGATGCAGGCGACGCCCGAATAAAGGACCTGATCAGCCATCTTGAACGCGTCGGCAAATGTCGTCTTTTCGTTGGCGACGCGGAAAAGGTTCTGGTTCGGAATAACAATGAGCGTGTCGACATGCCGGTGCATCTCGCCGATCCCGTCTTCGGCCAGCGACATGCGGCGGTTGCCTTCGAACTGGAAGGGTTTGGTCACGACCCCGACGGTCAGGATGCCCTGCTCGCGCGCCAAACGCGCCACGACCGGTGCTGCGCCGGTGCCGGTTCCGCCGCCCATGCCAGCCGTGATGAAAACCATGTGTGCGCCGGACAAATGGTCGTTGATCTCGTCAACGCTCTCCTCGGCGGCCGCCTTGCCCACTTCCGGATGCGAGCCCGCACCCAGCCCTTCGGTCACCCCGACCCCAAGCTGCACGATGCGCCCCGCCTTGGAGAGGGCCAGCGCCTGTGCGTCGGTGTTGGCGACGACGAAATCCACACCCTGGAGCCCGGAATTGATCATGTTATTGACCGCATTTCCGCCGGCTCCGCCCACGCCGAATACCGTGATGCGGGGCTTGAGTTCCTGAATTTCGGGAATGGTTAAGTTGATGCTCATTACGGGCCTCATGGGTGCGAGTTGGCGCAATTTACCCGCCAAATCGTTAATCGAGACCTAACAAATTGAGGCATCGCCTTAGCGTTTGTGCAATTTGCAAATGATCTGAGACGCTTGCTCACGCTTCCTTAATCATAATCTTCGCTGGGGTCAGGCAGTCACCAGAACGATCATTCCAGCCAGAATGAAACCCGACCATCCGAGCCGCCGCCCGAGATCGCCTTCGCCGAGCAGCACGCTTCCGGCAATCACCGACAGGAGAACGCTGACTTCACGCAACGGCGCAACAAACGTCACCGGGGTGAACGTCAGTGCCGTCAGCACCAGAATATAGGCAAGCGGCATGAATATGGCGACGACCAGCATGTCCCGCTTGTGCCCGGCCCAGAAGGTGCGAACCACCTGGCGCCGCCGGTAGGCAATGGGCGAAAGAGCAAGGACCCGCATCACCGAAGTGGCATAGTCGAATATCAGCGGCGGCACGAGCAAGGTTGCGACCGTGTAGGCATCCCACACCGTGTAGAGGCCGATAATGCCCCCTACCGCGAGCCCGAACCCGAGCGAGGCGCCAGGATGGGTCGCGTTCTTCGCATTGCGGCCGGTCAGAAAGAAGATGCCGCCGACGATCATCAACGCCCCGACAGCCTTCTGAAGCCCGAAACTCTCGCCGAGAACGGCGACGGCGAGCAGCGCCGCCACCAGGGGTCCCGTGGCGCGGGCGGTTGGATAGACTAGCGACAGGTCACCCCGCCGGTACCCGGCCTGCAGAAACGTGAAATAGGCCAGATGAAGCAGCGTGCTCCCGAGCATGAACAGCCATTGCGTCGGGCCGAGGTCAGGCTTCACCCAGACGAAAATGAACAGGACCGGAAAGAAGTAGATCCCCACCGACATGACCGAGATCAGCCAGATCAGCTCCGGACCGCCATTGAGGCGCTTGATGAGAAAGTTCCACGTCGCATGGCAAAACGCGGCAATCAGAACGAGGGCTAGACCGAGTGCGGACACGAGTTCCTCCGGGAGTTGATATCAGGCGCGACCAATCACGCCCGCTCCACTCCCTCTGGTCTTTTGTTCCTCGGGTGTCTGCCACATGGCTCGTAACGGCGCTCGGACCTGCTTGCCGGCATCGGCAACGGAACCCTAGCCGCACATGGATAGGCGGCCAGACAATAAGTCCTGGCCTAATCTGCGTAAAGTGCCCGTCTAAGCGAAGCTCGACCTCAGCCAGTGCACCACCCGGCGGACATAGCCGTCGGTCCCGGTCATGCGGCTCACGCCACGCGGCTCGGTGAATTCACGGTGGCAGATCTGCGGATAAACCAGCATTCCCACCGTCGTCGAGAAGGCCGGGCCCTTGGCCGTCTGCGGCAGACCGGCAATGCCGACGGGCCGCCCCGCCCTGACATTGCGCGCCAGCACCCGCCGTGCCAGTTCCGGAAGTCCGGTCAGGTCGCTGGCACCTCCGGTCAGAATGAACCGCCGGCCGCACACATCCATCATACCCATCGCATGCATGCGGTCACGCACCGCCGTCAGGATTTCCTCGATGCGCGGACGGATGATCCGCGTCAGCTTCTCGCGGGTGATTTGCAGCGGCACGTCTTCGCTGCCTGCCCCGACCTGCGAGACCTGAATGAGATCGAGTTCGTCTGACTGTCCCGGCAGAACGCTGCCATAAACGGTCTTGATCCGTTCCGCGTCTTCGATGCTGACCGACAGCTGCCGGGCAATGTCGAGGGTCAGGTGATGCCCCCCGATAGCAATCGCGTCGGCGAAGACCATGTGGCCCTGATTGAAAACCGCGACAGACGTCGTCGCCCCGCCGAAATCGACGACGCCAACGCCGAGCTGGCTTTCATCGTCGACGAGGGTGGCGAGCCCGCTCGCATAGGGAGTGGCGACCAGCGCTTCGACCTGCAAATGGCAGCGATTGAGCACCAGTTCGATATTGCGCATCGACAGCGTTTCAGCCGAAATCACCGCCACATCGAGGCCAAGCTGGTCGCCAACCAGACCGAGCGGATCGGCGATACCCTTCTGTCCGTCAAGCGCATAGGAAATCGGCAGCGCGTGGATGATCGAGCGCTCCGGACGCACGGAACGTTCGTTGACCGCGTCGAGAACGCGATAGATGTCGCCGCGTTCGACCTCGGTCCCCGAAAGCGAAACGGACGCGGAAAAGGTCTCCGACGACAGCCGGCCTGATGTGACGTTGACGATCACGGATTCAACGGTCACGCCCGCCTTGCGTTCCGCCATGCCCACCACGTTGCGCACGGCCTGTTCGGCCCGCGCCAGATCGGAAATGACCCCGCATTTGACCCCGTCGGACTTGCCGTGCCCGAAGCCGATGACCTCGGCCACATGGGTTCGTTCCTTGAGCGCCTTGCGGTCCGGGCTCGGCACCAGACGGGCGATGACGCACGCCATCTTGGTTGAGCCGATATCGAGCACCGTCACAAGGGTCGATTTTCCCGGCTGTACCGGTTTCAGTCGCGCGGTCATGGTATGACTCATCATTTCGGAAAAACTCTCAAACTAGTCGTCTTCGCGCTTTGTCGGGGTTATGGCGATGAGACCGGGAACACGAAGGTCGATCACATCGATGTCCCGGTCGAGGATTTGTGCCGAAGCCTGTTGTGCTTCGAGCAGGTTGAGGGCTTGCGCAAAACCGCGTTCGGGCATCTGAACCCGAAGTCCGGTCGAATAGATGAAGTCCCAGCGCCGGTCCGCAATCCGGCTGATGGCGGCGAGACCACTTTCGAGAACCGGATGCCGGCTGAGAACCGAAATGATCATCGCTGCGTCGTCTTCGGCGCCGTCTCCGATGACCAATGGCAGGGTCTCGTCGGCCGGATCGGCGACCGCCAGCTGACGGCCCTTCGCATCGATCAGAAACGTCACGCCATCGACGCGCCAGCGCGCGATCGGGGCGGCCTCTTCAATGGTGATGACCAGTTGCGACGGATAGACCTTGCGGATGGTCGCGTCCGTTACGGCCGGCAACTCGAGCAGCCGTTGCCGGGCCGCGTCGGCATCGTACTGAAAGATCGTATCGTTCGGCGCGATCTCGAGTGCCTCGGCGATCTGTTTTTCCTGGGTCAGGGCCTGTCCGGTAATCGTGATTTCCGAAATGCCGACGCCCGCCGCCGCGAACCGGCCCGATAGCAAATGCCCGAGCGTTGTTCCGGCCTGTGCAATGCCGCCCCGTGCCTGAAAGAGCCCGGCAGCAAGAAGCGCGATGGCGATGCCTGCGAATGCGTAGATGAACCAGCGCCGATGCAGTACCCAGGCCCGGTTGACCGAGCGATGCGCGCGAACAAGAGGCCCCGCCCCTGCCGCACGAACCGGCATCCGCGTCTGCTGCGGCATGAGGGCAAGCGGATGCTTGGCGATTGCGATGGCCCGTGACTGAGCCTTCAGCGGTTGCAACTCGCGTCCTCCACGATCCAGCGCACAAGTTCTTCAAAACTGTGCCCGGCGTGCTGCGCGAGTTCAGGAACCAAGGATGTGCCGGTCATACCCGGCTGGGTGTTGACCTCGAGGCAAACAAGTTCGCCCTCCGGCCCCACCTGATCGTTGTACCGAAAATCCGCGCGTGTCACGCCACGACACCCCAGCGCCTCATGCGCTTTGAGCGCCATTTTCTGTACCTTTTCGTAAATATTCGATGAAATCTCGGCTGGGAGAATGTGTCGCGACCCACCCGTCGCATATTTTGCCTCGTAATTGTAGAAATGAAGGTCGGTAACGATCTCGATGACGCCGAGCGCCACGTCTCCCATGACCGCGCAAGTCAGCTCCCGGCCCGGAATATAGCGCTCGACCATCAGGTATTCGTCACCATTCCAGTCAGGCCTCAAAATCTCCTGAGGCGGGTGCGTGGTCTCGGACTTGACGATGAAGACGCCAAAACTCGATCCCTCCGCGACCGGCTTGACCACATAGGGCGGCTGCATCACGTGCGACCGGGCAATTTCAGTGCGATGAGCGATCTTGTGATCGGTCACCGGCACGCCGGCCGTCTTGAAGGCAATCTTGGCGTGATGCTTGTTCATCGCCAGCGCCGAGGCCAGAACGCCCGAATGCGTGTAGGGAATCGCCAGCGTCTCGAGAAGACCCTGGATCAGACCGTCTTCACCGCCCTTGCCGTGAAGGCCGTTGAGCGCCACGTCGGGCCGAACCTCGGAGAGCACTTGCGCGATGTCGCGGCCAACATCGACCTCGGTGACCTCATAGCCGGCTTCGCGCGCCCATTTGGCGTAGAAGGCGCCGGTATTGAGCGAAACCTCGCGCTCAACCGAGAGGCCGCCCATCAGCACGGCAACATGCTTGACCATCAGACCGCTCCCGTTCCGCGAACCTCATCCTGAGCTTGTCGAAGGACGAGGTTCAAAGGTCCCGCCCCATGGCTCGACGGGCTTTCCATGAAGCTCCCAAGGCGCTTGACCATCAGACCGCTCCCGTAAACACGTCGCCATCCAGAAACTCACGCACCTCCTGCCCGGGCACGAAGTGCCCCATGCGGCGGATTTCCCAGCGGAGCTCAATTTCCGAATGATCGCGCACCCGGTTGCGGACGGTCTCACCAACCAGTTCGATATCCCGCGCCGTGGCCCCGCCCGTGTTGATCAGGAAATTGCAGTGCTGCTCGGAGACCTGGGCATTGCCGATCGTCAGGCCCCGGCAACCCGCCGCATCGATCAGCTTCCAGCTGGAATGACCTTCTGGGTTCTTGAAGGTCGACCCGCCGGTCCGCGCCTTGGTCGGCTGTGAGCTCTCGCGGGTTTCGGTGATTTCCTTCATCCGCGCCCGGATCGCTTCGGGATCGCCCGGCACGCCCTGGTAGATCGCCGAGGTGAAGACCACCCCCCGCGGTCCGTTCGACTTGCGATACCGGTAGCCCATGTCCGCATTGCTGAGTTCGACGATCTCGCCCTGCCGCGTCACCCCACGCAGCGACACCATCCGGTCGCGCGTCTCGGTGCCGTAGCAGCCCGCATTCATGTAAAGCGCCCCGCCGATGCCTCCGGGAATGCCCCGGTAAAAGGTCAGCCCGTCAATCCCGGCATCCGCCGCCGCTGTCGCCGCCTTGACGTCCGGCAGCGCAGCTCCAACTTCGATGCGGTGGTCGTCGAGTGGTTTGGCGCCACCAAAGCCCTTTGCCGAAAGGCGGATAACGACCCCGTCGATTCCGCCGTCGCGGATCAGAAGGTTCGAACCGAGACCGATAACGGTGACCTTGATCTCCTCCGGCAGGTTGCGGAAGAAGAGCGCGAGGTCTTCTTCATCCGCCGGCATGTAAAGGAGCTGCGCCGGTCCGCCGACGCGGAAATTGGCCAGTTCAGAAAGCAGCTGGTTTGACATGAGCTTTCCGCGAACTTCGGAGACCCAGCCCCCAAGCGTCGGCAGCAGGTCGGGATAGGTCATTCGGCCGCTCCCCTCACACCAAGCCGAAGCTGCTCGGGCAGCTGCGCGGCCCAGGCAGTGATATTGCCGGCACCAAGACACACGACATAGTCGCCGGATTCTGCCCGTTGCCGGATCATCGGCGCCAATTCGTCGTCGCTTTCGATGGTGCGCACGTCGCGATGGCCACGGGCGCGCATGCGTGCCGCCAACTCGTGATGGGTCACGCCCTCGATCGGGCTTTCACCCGCAGCATAGACCGGCGCGATGATCACGCAATCGGCGTCGTTGAAACAGCCGGAAAAGTCGTCCATCAGGCTTTGCAGCCGGGAATAGCGATGCGGCTGTACCACCGCGATCACCTTGTTTTGCGTCGATTGGCGGGCCGCGCTCAGAACTGCGGCGATCTCGACCGGGTGATGCCCATAATCGTCGATAATGGTCACCCCATCGACCACGCCGACGCGGGTAAAGCGGCGCTTGACCCCGCCGAAGCTCTTCAGGCCGGCACGAATATCGTCGGCGCTGACGCCAAGCTGATTGGCCACGGCAATCGCCGCCGTCGCGTTGAGAACATTGTGCCGGCCGGGCATCGGCAGTTCAATGCCGGTGATTTCGTGTTCGGACCCGGTCCGGCGGTCGCGCAGCACCACGTCGAAATGCGAATGTCCGCCAGATGTGTCGAGGTTGAGAATGCGCACGTCCGCCTGTGGATTGGTGCCGTAGGAAATAACCCGCCGGTCGGCGATTTCGCCAACGAGTGCCTGCACCTCGGGATGGTCGAGACACATCACCGCAAAGCCGTAGAAGGGCACATTCTCGACAAAGGAATGGAAGGCCTGCTTCACCGCTTCGAAACTGTGATAATGGTCCAGATGTTCCGGATCGATGTTGGTGACGACCGCAATATCGGCCGGCAGCTTGACGAACGTGCCGTCGCTCTCGTCCGCTTCGACCACCATCCACTCGCCCTTGCCGAGCCGCGCGTTGGTGCCGTAGGCGTTGATGATCCCGCCATTGATGACCGTTGGCTCCATTCGCCCCGCCTCGAGCAGCGCCGAAATCAGCGAGGTGGTCGTGGTCTTGCCATGCGTTCCGCCAATGGCGATGGCGTTCTTGAAGCGCATGATCTCGGCCAGCATTTCGGCCCGCCTGACCACAGGCAGCGATCGCCGCCGCGCCTCGATGAGTTCGGGATTGTTGCGCTTGATCGCCGACGAAATCACCACCACCGCCGCGTCGCGCAGGTTTTCCTCGGCATGCCCGACGACCACATCGATACCCATTTCCCTCAGGCGCTGCACATTTGCGCTCGCCGCCTGATCGGAGCCACGCACCTTGTAGCCCTGGGAATGGAGAATTTCGGCGATGCCGCTCATGCCGATACCGCCGATTCCGACAAAGTGGACCGGCCCGATTTCGGTTGGCATTTTCATTTGGTTCGTCCCGTCATTTGCGTCCGCCCACCTCTGCGGTGCGTTCCACCAGGTCAGCCAGTCGTTTGACGGCGTCCGGAAACCCCATCTGCGCGGCATGATCGGCGGCGTTGGTCAGTGTCTCCGGCTCCGCCAGAAGCTCGGCAAGCCTGCTCGCAAGAGATTGCGGTGAAAGATTGGCCTGATCGGCAAGCCACCCGCCGCCGCCCTTCTCGAACAGCACAGCGTTGGCCCGCTGATCCTGATCGAGCGACCCCGGCAACGGGATGAGAATGGCCGGGCGGCCGATCACCCCGAGTTCCGCAACGGTCGAGGCCCCCGAACGGGAAATCACCAGATGCGACCGCGCCATCCGATCCGGCAGGTCATCGAAGAATGTCGAAAGCTCGACGTTGACATGCGCGTCGCGATAGATCGCCGTCACCCGCTCGAGATCTTCCTCGCGGCATTGCTGGGTCACCCGCATGCGCCGCCTGAGCGTTTCGTGCAGTTGCGACACCGCCGCCGGAACAAGATCGGACAAGGCCCGCGCGCCCTGTGATCCGCCGAACACCAGAAGCTCGACCGGGCCGTCTTCCCGAAGCTCCGGATAGGCCTTGCCCGAGGCAGCAATGACGCGATCCCGAACCGGGTTGCCCGTCACTTCGCGCACGCCAGAAAATGTCTCGGCATGCTTCGTGTCGGCGAAATGGAGCGCCAAAGCATCGGCAAAGCGCATCAGCGCGCGATTGGCCCGCCCTAGAACCGCGTTCTGTTCGTGGAGCACGCCGGGAATGCCCATGAGCGACGCCGCAAGAAAAGGAGGGAAACAGGGATAGCCGCCGAAGGCCACCACCGCGTCGGGATCGACCTGCCGAAGGACTCCCCAGGCCGTGCTGACACCCCTTAATATCGTGAACCCCGCGCCAACGAACTTCATCGGGTTTTTGAGCGATGGCGTCGCCGCCGGAATGACGTGGATTTTTCGCGCCGGAAAGTCCCTTCCATACGATCGCACGCGCTCGTCGGTCGCGAGATGAACGACGTGCCCACGCCGGCCGAACTCCTCGGCAAGCGCCATGGCCGGGAAGAGATGCCCTCCCGTGCCGCCAGCCATCAATACGAAAGTCGCCATAAAGCCTTGCAGGTTCCTAGCTGGTCACGGCGCCGCGGAATGCCGGCAGACCGCTGATCTGCCGTTCTTCCGGCTTGCGGCGGGTCAGGCTGAGCACCATTCCCATGCCGAACGCCGTCGCGATCATCGAGGTGCCACCATAAGAGACAAATGGCAAGGTCATTCCTTTCGGCGGAAGAAGGCTGAGATTGACCATGAGATTGATGATCGCCTGCATGCCGAATTGCAGCGCCAACGCGCTGATGGCGAGGCGCGCGAAGATGTTCGAGCGTTGCTGCGCACCCCAAAGCGCCCGAACAACCACGAACCCGATCACGAACACCAGCAGCATCGAAAAAAGAATACCGAATTCCCCCGCCGCCGCGGAAAAAACGAAGTCGGCATGGGCGTCGGGCACGTAACGGCGAACGATCGCCTCGCCCGGCCCCTGCCCGAACCAGCCGCCCTCAAGAAGCGACTGAAGCGCCTTGTTGACCTGATAGTTGCCGATACTTTCGGGGTTGAGGAAAAGGTCGACGCGCCGCGCCACATGCGGGAACAACGCATAGGCGCCGGTTGACAGCGCCGCCGCTGCCACACCGAACCCCATGATCAGCCACCAGCTGATACCCGAAATGAAAAGCACCGCCGCAAATGTCAGCGTGATCAGAACCGTCTGTCCGAAATCCGGCTGCATCATCAACAGGGAGAGAATGGTCGCAAGAATGGCAAAGGCGATCAGCCGCGCCGGCATGTCCGGCTTTTGCATGTGCTCGGCGAACAGCCAGGCGATGATCACCGCGAAGGCCGGCTTGACGAATTCGGACGGCTGAACCGAGGTCCCGAAGATCAGGAGCCAGCGACGCGCGCCCTTGATCTCAACGCCGAATTTGAGCGTCAGCGCGAGAAGACCGATGCTGACAATGAGCACGGCCAGCGCCGTCCAGCGGATTTGCCGCAACGTCATCAACGACGTGCCCAGCATCACCCCTATTGCCGGAAATAGAAAGAGGAAGTGCCGAATGGTGAAATACCACTGGCCATATCCCAGCCTTTCCGCGACTGGCGGGCTTGCCGCGAAGCTGAGCCCCATTCCGAACATCATCAGAAGCAATATGGCGGCCAGAAGGGTCCGGTCGACCGTAAACCACCATTCAACAAGGGGAGTTTTTTGAGCACGCGAGAACATTCAACTCATCCGGTCCGCCCGCAGGGCGCGTGAAACCGGGTGAATGTAGCCCGAAAACCCTTACGATTTCGCAACCATAAATTTGGGCTGTCAGCGGAGCTTGAGCGTGCTGAGGCCGATGAGCGCAAGCACGAAGGCGATGATCCAGAAACGGATCACGATCTGGCTTTCCGTCCAGCCGAGATGCTCGAAATGGTGATGGATCGGGGCCATCTTGAACACCCGCTTGCCGGTGAGTTTGAAGCTCGCCACCTGCACGATCACCGACACGGTTTCGAGCACAAATAGCCCCCCCGTTATGGCAAGAACGATTTCGTGCTTGGTCGCCACCGCGATCGATCCGAGCGCCCCGCCAAGAGCCAGCGAACCCGTATCTCCCATGAAGATCTGGGCCGGGGGCGCGTTGAACCACAAAAAGCCCAGTCCCGCGCCGATCAGGGCGCCGCAAACCACCGACAGTTCGCCGGTGCCGGGCACGAAATTGATCAGCAGATAGTCGGAAAAGGTCTGGTTGCCGACGAGATAGGCAATCAGCCCGAACACCGCGGCGGCGATCATCACCGGCACGATGGCGAGCCCGTCGAGCCCATCGGTAAGGTTCACCGAATTGCCCGCGGCCACGATGACGAAGGCCCCGAACGGCACGAACAGCCACCCAAGATTGAGTGCAAGGTCCTTGATGAACGGAAAGAGCAGCGAGGTCGAAAAAGGCTGCTCAGTGTTCAGCATGAAGACAACGCAGGCGATGATCCCGATCAGGGCTTCAAGACCAAGACGGACCCGGCCCGAAAAGCCGTTATAGTTCTTGTTGCGCGAGACCTTGAGGAAATCGTCGTAGAACCCGATTGCACCGAAGCCGATGGTCACGAACAGCACGACCCAGACATAGACATTGGTCAGGTTGGCCCACAAAAGGGTCGAAACCACCGCGCCTGAGAGGATCATCAACCCGCCCATGGTCGGCGTGCCTGCCTTGGCGACGATATGGCCCTGTGGGCCGTCTTCACGGATCGGCTGGCCTTTACCCTGCCGGGTGCGAAGGCTCCGGATCATCCACGGCCCAAAGAGGAAGACGAAAAAGAGCGCCGTCAGAATGGCGCCGCCGGTCCGGAATGTGATGTAGCGGAAGACGTTGAATGCGCCGAGTCCGTCGCCAATCTGCCCCAGAAATTGCAGCATCCACTCAACACTCCGCGCCGCCGCTGAGGCTGGCTGTCCCCGTGCCGGAACCGGCTATTGGCCGAAGTGATGGCGAATCTGTGTCACCAGCTTCGATAGGCCCATTCCGTTGGAACCTTTGAGCATAACCAGGTCGCCATAATCAAGCTGGCCCACCAGATCCGTGCCCGCAGCGTTAACGTCGGCGCGGGTTTCGGCACGAATTCCTTTGGCCTCAAGAAGCGGCAGAAGCTGCGACATTTCCGGACCCACCAATACCACGTGATCCGGTTTGCCCTCGGCCACCGCGTCGACAATGCCGCGATGAAGCTCCGCCGATTGTTCGCCGAGCTCGAGCATGTCGCCGAGCACAAGAACCCGCCGCCCTTCGGCTGGTCGCTGGGCAAACACCTCGAGCGCGGCGCGCATTGAGGTCGGGTTGGCATTGTAGCTTTCGTCGAGCAGGGTCAGAACGTGCCCGTCCTTGGCATACTCAACCGCTATTCCGCGTCCGTCAGGCGCCGAGAACTGGGCGAGCTCTTGAATGGCGATCGGCATCGGCAAATCGAGCGCCAGCGCCACCAGCGCCGCACCAACGGCATTGGCCATCATGTGCCGGCCGGTCCCGGCGATTTCGAGATCGAATGCTTCGCCATCGAGCGTGAATGCCGCGCGGGACCCAATCGCGGTCGGCGCGTAGTCGGCAATCCGGACATTGCCGCGCTCAAAGCCATAGGTGAGAATCAGGCGGGCTCCTGCTTGCCGCGCCGCATCGACCAACTGCCCTTCGAACTCGTGATCGGCATTGATGATCGCCGCCCCGCCCGCTTCGAGACCGAGAAAGATCTCCGATTTGGCACGCGCAATCGCCGCCATCGAACCGAGTTCGCCAAGGTGAGCCGGTGCAATCGAGGTTACGAGCGCAACATGAGGACGCACCATTCTGGTCAGCGGCGTGATTTCGCCCTCGGCGCTCATGCCAATCTCGAAGACGCCGAAATCCGCCTCTTTCGGCAGATTGGCCAACATCAACGGCACGCCCCAGTGATTGTTGTAGCTCTTGATCGAGGCATGAACCTTGCCAAAGCCACCGAACATCGCGCGCAGCGCTTCCTTGGTCGAGGTCTTACCGACACTCCCTGTCACCGCGACGATCCGGGCCCCGGATCGTTCCCGCGCCGCCCGCGCCACTTGCCGCAAACCTTTGAGCGGATCGGGGACGACCAGCATCGGCAGATTGCCGAAACCTGCCGCCTTCCCCGCCGAAACCATGGCCAGCGACGCGCTGCCATCCACTGCATCGGCCGCGAAATCGTGTCCGTCATGCCGCTCGCCTTTGATGGCGACGAACATCGCGCCTTCCGGCACATTTCGGGAATCGATGACGATGGACGTGATGCCTTCGGCATCCGCATTGCGGATTTCCCCGGCGGTCGCCGCCACAAGTTCCTGAATCGAGAAAAGCATCGCCCTCAGCGCCCGGTCCCTACGACCTCAGCGCATCGGCAACCACCTCATGGTCGGAAAAAGGATGCTTGGTCGTTCCAATGATCTGATAATCCTCGTGACCCTTACCCGCAACCAGCAAAACGTCGCCCTCGCGCAAACCGTCGACCGCCGAGCGGATCGCCTCGGCGCGATCGCCGATCTCGACGGCGTTTTCGCTTGCCGCAAGGATTTCCCGCCGGATCGCCGCAGCATCTTCGGTGCGCGGATTGTCATCGGTCACGATGACCTCGTCGGCGCGCTCGGCCGCAATCCGTCCCATGAGAGGCCGCTTGCCCTTGTCGCGGTCGCCGCCGGCGCCGAAAACCACCTTGAGCTTGCCGGATGCGTAGGGCCGGAGCGTATTCAGGGCGACACCAAGCGCGTCCGGGGTGTGGGCATAGTCGATGAAGATCGCCGCGCCATCCTTTGTTCCGACCCGCTCGAGCCGCCCGCGCGCGCCACGCAGGGTTTGCAGCGCCGGAATGACATTGTCGCGGTGTGCGCCGCCCGCCATGACCATGGCTGCGGCAACGATGGCGTTGGAAACCTGGAAATCGCCGGCAAGCGGCAGCGTGAACTCAAGCGGTTCGCCCACGAGTTTGCCCGAAACCTTCTGTCCCCAACCATCCTGTTCGACCGAGGTGACCTCGATATAGGCGCCTTCCCGCCCAACCGTCATGACGGTCGCGCCGCGTTCGAGCGCGGCGAACATGAAGGGAAGGTGCTCGGGATCGTCGGCATTGATGACCGCCGACCCGCCTTCTTTCAAAAGGGTCGTGAAAAGCCTGAGCTTTGCATCCCGGTAGTCTTCCATCGTCGGGTGATAGTCGAGATGGTCGCGCGTGAGATTGGTGAACCCCACCACGTCAAACGCGACGCCATCGATGCGGCGCTGGACGATACCGTGGCTCGAAGCCTCCATGATCACATGGTCGATGCCGTCGGCCTTAAGCGCCGCCAGCCGCCGGTGCAGGCTCAGCGGGTCGGGCGTCGTGTGCGTGCCGGGTTCGATCTGGTCGCGGAACTGCACGCCAAGCGTGCCGATCGAAGCGGAAGCCAGCCCCATATAGTCCCAGATCTGACGCACGAAGGAGGCGATCGAGGTCTTGCCGTTCGTCCCGGTGATCCCGAACATCGTGGAGGGCTGCGGACCCGATGTCCGCATCGCGGCAAGTGCGAAAGCCCGGCGCACATCGTCCACCACGACCACGGGAATACCAGGATCGGCGGCTGGCCTGCGGTCGGTGATCATCACCCGTGCGCCGCGCTCCACCGCCTTGGCGGCAAATGTGTCGCCATGCTGGACAAAGCCTGGCAGGGCAAAGAACGCGTCCCCCATGGCCAGGGCCCGGCTGTCGGCATGAACGCCGGTGACACGGATCGTGTCCAACTTGCCTCTGTCGGTTGACCCGTCAAGCAGATCGGCGAGCAAAAAAGACATGTCTATTCCTGACCGGACCGCAGTTCGGCGGGAACCAGCGCCTGGTCGACCGCCGTATCGAAATCTGGCGCGACACCCAGCAAGGGGGCGACTCGCGCAATAATTCTGCCTGCCACTTCGCCCGCATTCCACCCCGCAGTATCACCAGATTGCGGGTTTTCCCGTTTCGGTTCGTCGACTACCACGACAAGCGCATATTGCGGATCGTTCAGCGGGAACGCCGCCGCAAAGGCATTGAAGTTCTTGTTGGACACATAGCGCCCGTTTTCAACCTTTTCCGCTGTCCCCGTCTTGCCGCCCGGAATGTATCCGTCGGCAATGCGGTTCATGTGTGTCGCGGTGCCGTCCATCGCATTAAGACGGAGCAGATAGCGGATACGCGCACTCGTCTCCGGCGAAATGACCTGCCGCCCCAGTTCCACAATCTCCTCGGGCGTCCGGTGAAACAGCGTCGGCGGCAGATAGATGCCATTGTTGACCAGCCCGGCAATCGCCGAAGCCATATGCAGCGGCGTCACCGAAAGCCCGTGACCGAACGAGGCCGTAGCCGCAGCGATCTCGGAAAACTCATGCGGAATGGACGAGCGCTTGGTTTCCGGCAGCTCGACCGGCAGCGGGTCATCGAAGCCCATCCTGGTGAGGAAAGCCCGGTAATTGTCCTTTCCCCACGCCTGCATCAGGTGGATCGTGCCGACGTTGGAGGAATATTTGAAGATTTCCGGGACCGACAGCACCCGGTGCTGGCCGTGATAGTCGTCAATCACATAACGCCCGAAGCGCACACCCGAAGTTGCGTCGAACCGGTCGGTGAGATGCACAAGACCGCTATCGAGCGCGCCCGCGAAGGTGATCGTCTTGAAGGTCGAACCGAGCTCGAACGTGCCGGCCGTGATCCGGTTGATGCGGCCCTCTTCGAGCGCCGACGCCGGAACGTTTGGATCGAAGTCCGGCAGCGAAACAAGGCCCATGATCTCGCCGGTCTTGACATTGACCATCACCCCGGCCGCCGCGATCGCCTGATAGCGCATCAGGGAATCCTCGAGCTCGGCATGCATCGCGTGCTGGACCCTCAGATCGATGGAAAGCTCGATTTCGGTTGGACGTTCGGAGTCCGCGTTGAGCACGTGCCGGTCGAGGTAGCGCTCAACCCCGGAAATCCCCTGATTGTCGATATTGACCGTGCCCAGAAGATGCGACGCGTCCGACCCGCCCGGATAGAAACGTTTGGTTTCGTTGACAAAATCGATGCCGGGCAAGCCGAGTTGCAGAACCTTTTCCTGCATGGCTGGCGAAAGCTCGCGTTCGAGCCACACGAAACCTTCGTCACCTTCGAGCCGCTGCCGAAGGAAATCGGTCGAAAGCTGCGGCAGCACCGCGTGCAGCTTCTCCACCGCTTCATCGACGTCGATGATGTTGCGCGGTTCGGCGTAAAGGCTCGGTGCCTCTATATCGAGAGCAAGCGGTTCGCCGTTCCGGTCGAGCAAAGTCGGCCGGGCCAGCGTCAGCTCGCTGTTGGCGCGCAAAAGGTCCGGATCCGCCGGCTTTTCGATGCCGAGCTGGATTAGCCGGCCGCAAATGATCAGAAAGACGACAATGAGTACGCCGACTGAAAACCAGATGCGCGAGCGCGTCAGGTTTTTGCGTGCCTTCCGCCCCCCCTCGAGCGCAATCTCGGGTTGCCGGCCAGCCAGATCGGACGTGGTGGGATCAGCGATGCTCATTGCACGACCAGTTCGTTGAGTTTGTCGCCAATTGGATCGATGCCGGCATCGAGCGATTCCAGCAGCCGGGTCAGCGCTTCGTCGTTTACGCGCTGCGGGCGCATCGGAATGTCACTGACGGAACCATACTGCTTGGCGGAGATGACCTTGAGTTCGAGGCTGTCCAGATGCCGCGTGATGATCGGCTCGATATGGGATGGCTGGCTCAAAAACGCCCAGTCGGCCTGAAGAACGCTCAGGT
This sequence comes from Hyphomicrobiaceae bacterium, assembly GCA_020638095.1. Lineage (GTDB taxonomy): Bacteria > Pseudomonadota > Alphaproteobacteria > Rhizobiales > Devosiaceae > JACKJF01. The sequence continues at coordinate 809,539 of JACKJF010000004.1, forward strand.
TGGTGTTCTGCTGGGCGATATCGCGGGCGATCGCCGCCTTTTCGTCGGCAATCGTTTCAGTCTGGTATTTGAGGACGTAAACCCCCGCCAGCGCGAGAACCGAGGTCAAAAAGAGAATGAAATTGAGCGTCCGGATCATGCGGCGCCCCGCATCCGGACCTCGGGCACCCCGAGCCCCTCAAAGGCGACTTTGCGCGCGGGCGCAGCGGTACGCCGCGCAGACCGCAGAATGGCTGACCGTGCCCTGGGGTTGCGATCGGTCTCTGCAATTCCCGGCTTCACCGCCCTGGCGACGGGGTCCCAGCGCATCGCTTCGGCCTGCCGTTCGGGCAGATGGCGCGACCGCGCACCTGCACCCGCATCGACGCTGAAAAAGCGTTTGACGATGCGATCTTCGATCGAGTGGAACGTGACAACGCTGAGAACACCTCCGGCCCCGAGCAGCCTTTCGGCGGCAAAAAGACCCAGGACCAGTTGATCGAATTCCTGGTTCACCGCGATTCTCAGCGCCTGAAAGCTGCGCGTCGCCGGATGAATGGCGCCGGGCTTGCGGCCGATGCTTTTCTCGATCAGGCCCGCCAGTTCGCCAGTCGTTGAAATGGGTTGTGCGGCCCGGCGCGTGACGATGGCTTTCGCGATCCGCCGCGACTTGCGTTCTTCGCCATAGCCGAAGAGCAGATTGGCGAGATCTTCTTCTTCCAACCCGTTGACGAGGTCGGAGGCGCTTGGCCCCTCACCGCTCATGCGCATGTCGAGCGGTCCGTCGCGGAGAAACGAAAAGCCCCGCTCCGCCTCGTCGATCTGCATCGAGCTGACCCCGATATCGAGCACAATCGCATCGACGGGGCCGTCGGCAAGCGCATCGAGTTCGGAAAAGGTTCCCGGTTTGAATGTAAAACGGTCCGGAAACGCGGCGGCGAGAATTTCCGCATGCGGCCCGACCTTTGGGTCGCGATCGATCGCCATCACCCGCGCTCCGGCATCGAGCAGCGCGCGCGAATAGCCGCCGGCACCGAAAGTTCCATCAACAACGGTCTTGCCCGAAAGCGGCATCAGCGAGGCCAGAACCTCATCAAGAAGCACGGGCAGGTGTGGCGGCATATCACCGCCTGCTGCCCTTTCGCGCCCTGCCGCCATTCTCGAAATACTCCGAGGTCCCGTCGCCAAGACCTGACACAAACTCGAATTCGTCGCTAAATTGTCATGCGGACGCTTAAGATTCGGTTTCCCATGTTTCCAGGGGCCGTTCGCGCGAACAATGCGCCGGAGAACCGCCATGCCAAGGCCAAGCGTGGTCGAACAGAACCCAATCCGCGAGGCCATCGCCGCCGACCGGCCCGGCCTTGTCTCGATGCTTGAATCCATCCAGCGGCTGCGGCGCGGCCTCATCGGCTATCCGATGCGCCCGCCTGACCAGGCGACGCCGGACTATGTCGCCGAATTGTTCCGCCTCATCGACGAACAGGATGGCCTGGTTCTGGTCTACGACATCCAGGGTCAGGTCGCCGGGTTCGTGGCCGGCTTCGTCGCCCGCGATGGGGACGTCAACGCCGAACCCGATTTCCGTGACTATGCCATGATCTCGGACGTCTTCGTCCGCACCAATCTGCGGGGCCTTGGCATTGCACGCGCCCTGTTGGCCGACTTCGAAGCTCGAATGGCCAAGCGGGGGGTGAAGCACCTGCGCATTTCAAGCAAGGTCAAGAACGAAGGCGCCACTCTCGCGTGGGAACGGCTCGGTTTCGACCCCTACGAAACTGTGTTCGTGAAGTCGATCGCAACGCCGGACGAAGGCGCCAGTTGACCTGTAAGCCGGGTTCTGTAGGGCGCGCCCGAAGACGCGCGTGGTGACCATTCATCTGCGACGCCCATCGCTGGGCGCCTGGTGCAACCAACCCGGACCGCTGCTCCGAAAACACGAGTGGAGTTGCCTCCGCGCGATCCCTATTTGGTCTTGCTCCCGGTGGGGTTTACCCTGCCGTCCCCGTTGCCGGGTCCGCGGTGCGCTCTTACCGCACCCTTTCACCTTTTCCCGGCCGAAGCCGGGTAGTTTGCTTTCTGTGGCACTTTCCCTGGGGTCACCCCCGCCGGACGCTATCCGGCACCGTGTTTTCGTGGAGCCCGGACTTTCCTCTCCCCGAAGGAAGCGGCCACCCGGTCAACTGGCGCGCTGACATAAGGTTGCGGCGATAGGCCCGTCAAGCGGAACAGCCGCGTCAGAACCCGCGTGCCTTGGACAGAATGTCATAGGCTTCGTTGATCGCGGCAAGCTTGGCCGTTGCCATGGTCACAAGTTCGGCAGGTACCCCGTTGGCCACCAGCCGGTCCGGGTGAAGCTCTCCGACCAGAGCCCGATAAGCCTTCTTGATCGCCTGATTGTCCATGTCCGGCTCGACACCGAGCACGAGATAGGGGTCAAGCCCGTCATCGCTGACCATGTGCTGGGCGGCCGCCTGTTCGAACTGCTTTTCGCTGAAAGCGAAGATGGTCGAAACCTCCTTGAGGTATCCCAGTTCGTCCTCGTGGATGAACCCGTCCGCCGCCGCGATGGCGAAAAGCAGCGCGAAAACGTGCTGCAGTGTCTCCGGACTGTCATCGAAAAGCCGCTTCACTCTTCGCGCATAGGACTCAAAACCGGCCACATCCTTCTGGGCAAGTTCAAAAAACCAATCAACCTGCTCTGCCGATTCCGGCGCGACCTGAACCATGTCGCGGAACGTTTTGACTTCCGACGCCGAGACCACCCCGTCGGCCACCGCCATCTTGGCGGCGAGCGCCACGAGCGCCACCGTGAAGGCGGCGTCGCGGCCGCCCAGAAGCCAGCGCTCAGGGTCGAGCAGGCCGATGAGGGAATCCACCCGTCCCCTGATGTCGATGATTTCCGAAATGCGCTGCCAGACCGACATGCCGCCCCGATCGCTCCGCTTTCGGGACAGGCCGCCCCGCACGAACCGTCAGTTTAGGCGAATGGTGGTGGGCTGCAAGCCGGGAGGTGGTGTCGAGAACTTATCGGCCGATATTGCGCCGCGGCACCGGCCTTGCCCCATAGCCGTTGTCGATCTGGATCCACCCAACAAGGTAGGGCAGAACCGGCTCAACGCCCTGAACAACCGTGTTTTCAAGCTCCGCCCGCGCGTTGACCTGGTCGAGCCGGCGTGGCCAGCTTCCATCCGCGGATTCATTGACCAGCGGGTCGAGCGAGATCGAACGCGCGGCAACAATCGTCGCGTCGACCGGTACCGGAACAGGAACGAGGATCGGGCGGTTCTCGCGTGGCGCGGGAATAGGCGCGGTCAGGTCGATCGGTGCGTCGCCCTCATCGAAATGGATGACGCCGACCGGTTTCATGTCGATCAGTGCGACCTCGACCGGCTCGGAGGCGTCACCATCGATCGCGGGAGTCAAACCGTCCGGCACCGCCGGAGCCGTGTCCGCAAGGGCCGGTTCAACGGATTTGACCGGGTCCGGCGCCGCAACCGGCAAACCGGCAACGTTGGTGGCAAAATCGATGACCCGCACCGGATTGGACGGAACAACGTGCCCGTCCGCGCCCGGACTATTTGCGTCCGCCCCGACCAAAGGACTGTCTGAGATTTCCAGGTCGCTTGCCTCAGGCTGTGCCGCGACCTCGAATGTTCTAGCCGCAGGTCCGGGCATGGGACCGTAGACGTCGTCGCTCGCTTCTCCCGAAACCGAATTCGCCGCCGAATCCAGCAGCGGCAGCCGGCCTGTCCAATCGGCGACCGCGATTTCGTGTGCAAGGGTGATTGAAACGACCGCGAGTGCGGCCCCCGCTGCGAGCGGGCGCACGATGGATGCCATGATCTGCTCCCCGTTTTGGCGCCCCCGCCATCCGGGAAACCGAAGCCGCACAAAGCGGCGAGATTATGGTTAATGCCGCATTAATGCCCGAGCAGGCGCGCCAGCGCGATCACGAGTTCGGACCGGTTCATTGTGAAGAAATGAAAGGTCCTGACCCCGCCCTCGAGCAGTTCGGTAACCTGCTGCGCCGCCGTCGCCGCGGCAAGCATGCCGTGAAGTTCGGTCCCCGCCTGGACCCCCTCGAACCGGCGCGAAAGCTCGTCGGGAATGCGCGCCTTGCACTTGGCGGCAAAGCGGCTGACCTGCGCAAAATTGTGGATTGGCTGGATACCGGGCACGATTGGCACGGAAATACCCGCCGCCCGGCACCGCTCCAGGAACTGCCAGTAATCGGCATTGTCGAAGAACATCTGCGTGATGGCCCGGCTCGCCCCGGCATCGATCTTGCGTTTCAGGTTGCCGATCTCGAATGCCCAGTCCCGGCTTTCCGGGTGCATTTCCGGGTAGGCGGCGACCGAAATGTCGAAATCGCCCAGCCGCTTGATGCCGGAAACAAGGTCGGCCGCATCGCGATACCCATCCGGCCTCGCCTCGAACTTCTCGCCGATCCCTGCCGGCGGATCACCCCGAAGGGCAACGATGCGGTTGATGCCGTTGGTCTGATAACCGCGCACCACATCATCGACTTCCGCCCGCGATGCGCCAACGCAGGTCAGGTGCGCCGCAGCATCGAGACCAGTGCGCCGCTTGACCTCCGAAACCATGCGCGTCGTCCGCTCACGATCCGACCCGCCCGCCCCATAGGTCACCGAGACCATGCTCGGCCTGAGCGGGGCCAGGGCCGTCAGGCTTTCCCAGAACTTTTCCTCCGCCGCCTCGGTCTTTGGCGGGAAGAATTCAAACGACATCGAGACGCCACGCGCCCGGTTTGCCTCATAGGCCATGGCGGTCCTCACTTTCGGAGTTTCGCTTTTCCAGTGTCCAGACGCAGACCGTCAGCGCTCGTTCGCCTGCTTGGGCTGACGGCGGAAGCACTTTGCAATCGGCGACCTCCAGCCCGACAGCCCGTGCCCAGCCCGCCATCTGCTCCTCGGAGAGCCCAAGGCGACGATGCGCCTGTTCCGTCCGCAGGAACTCAAGATCATGCGGGGCAAAATCAACGACGATGATTTCACCTTCTGAACTCAACGCGCCCGCCGCCCCGTAGAGCACCGTTCGCGGATCATCGAAATAGTGGAGGACCTGATGAATCGTGATGAGATCGGCGCTCTCCCCATCCAGATCGGGAGAGGTGACATCGCCCAACCGGACCTGCGCCTTTGTGAGCCCGGCTTCATTGATGCGGGACCGTGCGACCGCGAGCATGTCGCGGCTGCTGTCTATACCGATACCGCGCTCATAGCGTCCGGAAAGCAGTTCCAGCATACGTCCCGTGCCAGTTCCGAAGTCGAGCAGAAGCCCGAAGGTTCGTCGGCCGACTATGGCAAGTATGGCCGCCTCGACCGTTTCCTCGGAAACGTGAATGCGCCTGAGCGCATCCCAGCTCTCGGCGACCTGGGAGAAATAGGCGTTGGCCCGCGCCTTTTGTGCGTTTCTCAGGGCAACGAGGGCCCCGTGATCCGCCAGCAGCTGCTGGTCCTGGCCTCCCGCGGCTCCAACAGCGAGCCGCGCAATTTCCGCAGCCTGTCCCCTGTCGGCCAACCGGAAATAGGCCCACGCGCCCTCGGAATGGCGCTCCACAAGGCCGGCATCGGCGAGCAGTTTGAGATGTCGCGAAATGCGCGGCTGGCTTTGCCCGAGAATGTCCGTGAGGTCCTTGACGGTCAGTTCGCCTGCAGACAAAAGCGCCAGAAGGCGCAGCCGCGTCGGTTCGCCGGCCGCCTTGAAGGCTTCAACGCTGCGTTGCAATCCGGACATCGGCTCCTCGAACATATAAAGATATCTTTATATGCTTTGACGCGCCCCTGTCGAGTCGCTGGCTAGCCGTTGTCGCTCGCCCCGGCCGCAGCAAGAATGCCGCGTATTTCCGAAAGACCGACCAGGCGCCCGATCAGCGGATATCCCGGCTGTCCGCCACGCAGCTGGTCCTCGAAAAGATCAAGTCCATGATCCGAGCGGAACGGCAGGTTCCAGTCCGTGCGTCCTTCCGCGCGCCGCCTCTTCTCTTCATCGAGGAGCGCCGAGATGACTCCGGCGAACGGTACATCGCCCTCGACATGCCCCGATTCATGAAAACTGCCGCCCGGCGGAGTCTGCCTGGAGCCGTTCGCGCGCCGCACGTTCCGGAGGTGGACGAAATGGAACCGGTTGCCGAGGCGCCGCACCATCCCGACAAGATCATTGTCAGAGCGCGCGCCAAGTGAGCCGGTGCAAAAGGTTATCCCGGCCGCTCGGCTGTTCACCGCCTCGGCCAGTTCGGAATAGTCCTGTTCCGTGCTCATGACCCTCGGCAGGCCAAGGAGTGAAAATGGCGGATCGTCCGGGTGACAGCAAAGGCTGATCCCGGCTTCCTCGGCGACTGGCACCACCTGTTCAAGAAAATCGTAGTGATGGCGCTTGAGCGATTCGGCGCCGATATCGCGATATTGCGCGATCAATTCGAGCACCCCATCCGGGGACAATGCCTCGGTTTCACCTGGAAGGCCGAAAAGCACCGCGTTGGTGACCCGCCGCAGATAGGCCTCGCCAAAGTCTATCCGGCGTTGCCGCGCCCGCTCTCTGATCAATTCGTCATAGTCGGAACCCGCGCGCCTGAGAACGAAAAGATCGAACGCGGCAAAGTCGATCCAGTCGAACTGCATGCACGTCGCACCGGTTGCGAGCCGGAATTTCAGGTCCGTCCGGGTCCAGTCGAGGACGGGCATGAAATTGTAGCAAACGGTTCTGAGGCCCGCTGCCCCCAGATTCCTAAGGCTTTCGGCATAGGCCGCAATGTGCGTGCGCCAGTCCCCGCTCTGCTTCTTGATCGCCTCGCTGACAGGAAGACTTTCGACAACCGTCCATGCAATTTGGCGGTCGGACCCGTCCTCGCGAAACCGAACGGCGCTCTGACGGTGCGCAATATCTTTCGACGTCCAGACCTGACCCGGCGGAACCTGGTGCAACGCCGAAACCACTTCGCGGACGCCAGTCTGTTCGATTTCGGTCATCGAAACCGGGTCAGCCGGACCAAACCATCGCCAGGTGTCGCGCATGCCGCCTCCGGCTCCCAAACCAAAGCAACGACAGACCGCTCTGCCGTTTCGCAATTCTTGCGGGGTCCCTCCCCCTGCCGCCCGCCGCGTCCGAACCCGACCGACTTCGGCCCGCAAGGCGAATTCGGTCTCCCCGAAAGCCCACCCGGGCCGAGTTGGGCCCGCCGATCGTTGCGGCGGCGATACGGTCCCATCCTTAAACGCAAAATCGACGGTTGACTAGTATGGTAACATACCGCATGATCGTTTTCAGGAGGAAAGAATGCTCTACGACTCGCGTCTTGCCTGGTCGCCTGATCACGCGCAGCCCATCGGGCAGCAGCTTTACCAGTACCTTCGCAGCCGGGTGATCGAGGGCCTGATGGAGCCGGGGTCTCGCGTTTCCGAGGCCAAGCTCGCCGAAACGCTTGAGGTCAGCCGTCAGCCTATCCGCGAGGCCTTCATCAAGCTGGCCGAGGAAGGCCTTCTCGAAGTCAGGCCCCAGCGCGGTACCTTCGTTCGCAAGATTTCGGTCCGGATGGTCGATGACGCCCGTTTCGTTCGCGAGGCCGTCGAAGCTGACGTCGTCCGGATGGCCGCCTCCACCTATTCAAACGCTCAGATCGGCGATCTGGAGAAACAGGTCGAAGCCCAGGAAAACGCCGTGTCCGGCGACATTGCCGGCTTCATCAGGCTCGACGATCACTTCCATCGCTCATTGGCGAGCGGGGTAGGCCATGCCAACGCATGGTTCGTGGTGGAAGGTCTGAAGGCCCAACTGGACCGCGTGCGCTACCTGTCGTTGCGCCAATTCCCCGCCGCCGATCTCGTCCGCCAGCACGCCAACGTCGTGCGCGCCATTGCGACAAAGGACCCCGACGCCGCCGAAAAGCACATGCGGCTGCATCTCAACCACATTTCGGACGACCTGCCCGAGATCGCGCGCGAACTGCCGCACTTTTTTATTGACTGAAATCAAAGGTCTAACAGGAGGAACCCATGATAAAACTCAAGGCGCTCAACAGGGCCATACTCTCGCTTGTCGCCCTCGCGGCATCGGCGGGCATGGCCTTTGCGGCCGACTACACGCTCAACATCAACACAGCTCTTGCGACAACCGACCCACTCTACAAGGGTCTCGAAGCGCTGCAGGCCAATGTCGCCGAAGCTTCTGGCGGCAGGCTCGAAGTCAAGCTTTTCCCCAATTCCCAGTTGGGTCCTGATGAAGACGTGCTCGAACAGGCGCGCGCTGGCGCCCCGGTCGCGGTGGTGGTCGATGGCGGACGCCTGGCGGTATTCCAGAACGAATTCGGCGTGCTCGGCGCTCCGTTCCTTGCCTCAGGCTATGACGGCATTCGCAAGGTCGTGACTTCCGATATGTTCGAAGGCTGGGTCAAGAACCTGCACGACGGTTCCGGCCTGCAGGTCCTCAGCTTCAACTGGTGGCAAGGTGAACGCCACCTTCTGACCGACAGGGAAATCAACGTGCCGGCCGATCTGGCGGGCATCCGCATGCGCACGCCCGGCGCTCCGGTCTGGGTCGAAACGATCAAGGCAATGGGTGCCACGCCAACGCCGCTGCCCTGGGGCGAGGTCTATTCCGCGCTTCAGTCGCACGTGATCGACGGGGCCGAAGCCCAGTTTCCGGCCATTGTCGGGGCCAAGCTTGACGAAGTGATCACGCATATCACCAAGACCGGTCACATCAACCTGATCACCGGTGTCGTGACTTCGGGGGCGTGGTTTGACAGCCTTCCCGCCGATCTCCAGCAGATCCTTCGCGACGAAACGCTGAAGGCCGGCGACATCGCCTCCTACGGCACCCAGGATTCCCTGGCCGCCATTGAGCAGCACCTCAAGGACGAAGGCATTTCCGTGCGCGACATCGACGTGACGCCCTTCCGCGACGCCACCGCCGGTGTGTACGATCTGCTCGGCTACGGCGACCTGCGCGACACGCTGCGCGCCATGGCCGCGGAATAGTTGCCGCGCTGGGCTCTGAGGGCGAGCGGTCCGCCGCTCGCCCTTTTCGCGTCAGAAATCAGAACCAACCGTTCGCCGGGGAGAAAATGGCCAAACTTCTGGAACAGATCGAATTCTGGCTCGGGGTGACGATTCTGGCGATCATCACCGGTCTCGTCTTCGTGGCCGCAGTCATGCGCTTCTTCGGCACGCCGCTGATCTGGTCGGTCGATCTGGCCCAATTGCTCTTCATCTGGCTCTGCTTCTTCGGCGCCGCCCGCGCCATGCGCCAGCGTGGCCATCTCGGTGTCGACTTTCTCGCCCGGCTTTTGCCCCATAAGGGAAGGCTTGTTCTCGAAACGCTGCTCAGCCTCGTCTTCATCGCCTTCATGATCATGCTCGCCATCGAGGGCTATCAGCTCACATTCCTGAATCTTGAGCGCCAGTTCGGCGATTCCGGCCTTTCCTATGCATGGGTCACCATCGCGGTCCCCGTCGGCTGCGTGCTCTTGAGCCTCGTCCTCCTTCTCAACATGATCGAGGCCTGGCGGAAGCGCGGGCCGAACGGTCCGCTGATCTTCTCGCGCACCGAAACCGAAATCGAACGCACGCAGGCGCTCGGCTGAACCATGGCATTGATCGCCCTCATCTTTTTCGTCCTGCTGGCTCTCGGTGCCCCGATCGCCTTCGCCATCGGCATTTCGGGTTTCGTCTTCTTTCTGACCAGCCCGATCATGCCGGTCTCGATCGGCGTGCAGAAAATCGCGACCGTCTCGCAGAGCTTCCCTTTATTGGCGGTTCCCTTTTTCGTCCTCGCCGGACATCTGATGAACGAAAGCGGCATAACCGATCGCCTCTTCCGTTTTTCCCGGGCATCCGTCAGCTGGATGGCGGGCGGACTGGCCCAGGTTTCGATCATTCTCTCGACCCTGATGGGCGGCGTGTCGGGCTCGGCCGTCGCCGACGCCGCCATGGAAGCGCGCATTCTCGGACCACAAATGATCGGTCAGGGCTATTCGCGCGGCTACACTGCCGCCGTCATCGCGCTTAGTTCCCTGATCACCGCGACCATTCCCCCGAGCATCGGCCTCATTCTTTACGGCTATGTCGGTCAGGTCTCGATCGGGCGCCTCTTCATGGCCGGCATCATTCCCGGTCTGATGATGATGGTCTTCCTCATGGTGACCGCCTATTTCGTCGCCAAGAAGCGGGGATATGTCGACCCCAACGCGGAAAAGCCGACCTTACGTGCGGTCGCGCATGCCGCCTGGCAGGCAAAGTGGGCCCTTCTTTTCCCAGTTCTTCTGATCGTCTCCATTCGTGGCGGCGTGTTCACGCCGAGCGAGGTTGGCGCCTTCGCCGTGGTCTACGCGATCCTCGTCGGCACCCTCGCCCACCGCGAACTGTCGCTTGCCAAGCTCAAGAAGGCCTTTGGCGACGCGCTTTCAGACATCGGGCTCATCATGTTCATCATCCTGATGTCGGGTATGATCGGCTTTGCCATCATCTTCGAGCAGATCCCGCAATCGATCGCCACGGCCATGCTGACCGGCCTTTCCGACCCAATCCTGATCGTGGCCGTCATTCTGGTCTCACTCTTCGTCGCGGGTCTGTTCTTCGAGAGCACCATCCTCGTCTTGCTGCTCACCCCGATCTTCGTGCCGGTCATCGAAAAGGCAGGCGTCGACCCGGTCCATTTCGGCATCCTGATGATGACCATTGTCACGCTCGGATCCATGACGCCCCCGGTCGGCGTCGCCATGTACACCGTCTGCAGCCTGCTCGACACCAAGGTCGAGGACTATGTACGCGAGTCCATTCCGTTCCTTATCGCGATCCTGCTGCTGGTTGCGGTCTTGCTCTTTTCACCCGGACTGGTTCTATTTCTTCCGAACCTCGCTTTTGGCTGACAGGGCTGACCCGAACCAATGAGCCTTCATCCCGACCGCTTTTTCTCAGGCGATCATCAAACGCGGTCCGCGGCGCGCGACATTTACGAGTCCGTTGCAGACTTGCCGATCATTTCGCCCCACGGACATACGGACCCCGCCTGGTTTGCCGAAAACCGGCCATTTCCCGACGCGGCGTCGCTGTTCCTGACGCCGGACCACTACGTTTTAAGGATGCTCTTTTCGCAAGGGCTGACCTACGACGTACTGGGGGTGCCGAGACGGGACGGAAAGCCCGTTGCCGACGGACGCACAGCCTGGCAAAGGTTCGCTGCCAACTATCATCTCTTCCTGGGCACGCCCTCGCGCACCTGGATCGATCACTCTCTGCGCTGGGCTTTCGGCATTGATGAGACGCTGAGCGCCGAAACGGCCGATCGCATCTTCGATACGATCAACCGCAAACTGACCGAACCCGGCCTTTTGCCCCTCGCCATCCTCGAAAAGGCCAAAGTCGAGACCATTGCGACCACCGAATTCGCCCTCGATCCGCTTGTGCACCATCAGGCGCTGAGACAGCAGGGCCGCATCGGCCTCGTCCGCACCACCTATCGCCCCGACGACGTGACCGATCCCGACAGTCCCGCCTTCGCGGCCAATATCGCGAGGCTTTCCGAAATCACCGGCGAAGACACCGCAAGCTGGTCCGGCCTCATCGCGGCCCACCGCAAGCGCCGCGCCCTGTTCCGTGAATTCGGCGCAACCGCAACCGACCATGCGGCGCCAACCGCGATGACCGCCGATCTGCCGGAATGCGATAAGCAGCCCCTGCTCGACCGCCTCCTGTCCGGACGCGCCGAAACGGAGGATGCCGAGCTTTTCCGCGCCCAGATGATCACGGAAATGGCCATGCTCTCGCTCGAAGACGGAATGGTGCTCCAGTTTCATGCGGGCTCCCGCCGCAATACCGATCCCGTTCTGATGGCCGAGCGCGGCCCGAACCTTGGCGCAGACATTCCCGTTCGGGTCGACCCTGTGCGTGGTCTTGAATCACTTTTGCAGAAATTCGGCCGATCACCCGGATTCCGCATGATCTTTTTCTGTCTCGATGAGTCCGTTCTTGCGCGGGAGCTGGCGCCAATGGCCGGCTATTGGCCTGCCCTGATGCTTGGCCCGCCATGGTGGTTTCACGATAGTCCGCGCGGCATCGCGCGCTATCTCGATCAGGTCGTCGAGTCCGCCGGGTTCCACAACCTCGCCGGCTTCAACGACGATACTCGCGCGCTGCTTTCCATTCCGGCCCGTCACGACGTGTGGCGGCGCGCGGTCTCGGACTTCCTCGCCCGAATGGTCACGGCCAGCACGCTCGGTCCGTCGGATGCACGCGCCCTTGCGCGCTGGCTGAGCTACGACGCGGCGAAGGCGGCCTACAAACTGCCCGCCTAAGCCAAAAAGACAGAAGGGGCGGCCTTGCGACCACCCCTTCAGCGCGACCTTTATCGGATGACCTACGAGGCCAAGAGCTCGGTCAATTCGGGTGTGACATTGTGCTTGCGGAACGCATGCGCGCGCCAGGATTCGAAGGCTCGTTCGGCTTCGCGCGGATCGAGCCGGTCGAAGCGCGACAGCGCCAGATCGATCGCTCCGAGTTCCGGTGCGTCGCGCCAGGGCAGGATGCGCAGCGTGCGCTCAAACATGTCCGGAACCATGCCCATCGACCGGCAGGCGATCGTCAGGGCGCGGTAGTCCTGGGTTGCAAGCCACTTGACGAACACTTCCTGCTTGAGGCCGAGCATCAGCGTGATTGCGGCTCCAAGATGGTGGCCGTAAGCGAACTTGGCGAAGCGCTCGAGCGCCCGGTCGTCAAGCTGACGGCGATCGCTGAGGGCCTTGATCTGGTTCCACGCGATATTCCACTCACGGGCCGAGAAACCCGCGCGGGCGTGCAGCCGGTTGAAGGCGATGGTGCTGGCCCGTTCCATCGTTTCCGGATCTGCTGCGGCTGAAATCACCTTGAGCTGACCCAGAACCTTGCGTCCCGCATCGCTGACCCGGTCCGCCATGGCCGACCAATCGACATTCCTGCGGCTGAGTTTCTGCGCGATCTGCTCGCTCTCGGCTGCCCGTTCCACCAGGTTGGTCAGGGTGTCGGGGTTGAGCTTGGCCGTTTCGTTTTCGACCAGCCGCCCGACCGATTCTTCCTCACCATGATCGACGATCGCATGCCCGACCCTGTCGCTCACGCCCTGCCGTCCGGCGATCGCGACGCGATGTTCTTCGGTCTGCCCGGCGACGATTTCGATGAGGTCGTCGTCGCTGAGCACATTCGAGAACTCGAGCAGAGGCCTTGCGACCTCGATCTCGTCATTGGCGAGCTTGATGACGACCGTGCCCGGCGCCCGCTGCAGCGGTGCCAGAAGCTTGGCCACCTCTCCCCGCGCTTCGGCTTCGACCAGTTCGGCCAGTTGACACAGAACTTCGTCATACTGCTCAACCTGATCGTCGTCGCAGCGATCCGAGACGAAGGTGAAAAGCTGCGCCATGTTGCGGAACAGCTGATCGCGCTCGCTGGCCTCCGCATCGTTGTCCAGTGCGCGAAAACTCGTGAATGCCCGTGCTGTAGTTTCGGTATTTTCCAACATACTTCCCTCCCGAGAGGTTCTCCGTGCTGTTGGGCACAATGGCGGAAACCCTTGGATGAGACTTGAAACGCATTCGGCAAGATTGATTAAAGTTTTATCGAGTTCGCTTTCGTCGGGAATTCATTTGACTTTGGTGTCCCCGGCCCACAGTCTCAAATCTTTACAAAGCCTTAACGCTCCGGGGACGCAACCATGGCGACATTTCTGGTCGTGAACGCCAACGATTCTGGCGCTGGCACGCTCCGTCAGGCCATTCTCGACGCCGAGGAAAGCCAGAACCCCGGCGCCGACACGATCGAGTTCGCGCCTTGGTTGTCAGCGAGCAAGATAAATCTGCAATCGTCGCTGTTCATTTCGTCGGGGACGCTGACCATCAACGGCGATATCGATGGCGACGGGTCGCCGGACATCACCATTTCAGGCGATCTGGACGATAATGGCGCCGATGACGGCGACCTTAGAAACCTGTTGACCGTCACTGCTCAGTCCGAAGTCACTCTCAACGCCCTGCATTTCACCGGAGCATATTTTGCGAGCTATCAGGCAGGCCTTGAAGCCGCAGTTGGCATACATAATGCCGGAATACTGACGATCAAAGATTCAATTTTGTCGGACATGATCGCCGTCGGCGCTCATGGGTCAAGCATCAACAGTGACTATGTTAATGGTCACGACGGCACGGCCGGGATCAACAATTTCGGAACCCTCACGATCTCCGACACAATGTTCGACGAGATGCGTGCTTCCGGCGGCGATGGAAATGTCTACGCTAGCCTCGTCTATGGACGTGGTGGGCGCGCGACCGCCGGGATCCGCAACAACGGCACCGTTTATGCAAGCGGGATCGGTATCAGTAACGCATACGTTCGGGACGGCGGCGGCACTGTATCAGGTATTGGAGGCGATGCGATCGCCGGCATCCAAACGACCGGCTTGTTTTCAACCGCCAACGTTACCGGCCCGGTCGCGGTTTATAACAATACCTTTGGATATGGCAGCGGTAGCAATGGCGACCATCTTGAGGGCGGCATCTACGGTTCCGGGATCGTCGCACTTGCGATGCCGTTCATGTCGGGTGGTGGCCAGTACATCAATGTCGGCGGTGGTGGGACCTATTTTGGGTTCGGCGGCAACGACCTCATCAACAATGGTCCGCCAGACGGCTACGGCAAACTTTACGGCCAGGGCGGCAACGATACGATCATCACCTATGGCTATGGCGCAAAGGCCTATGGCGGGTCCGGCAACGACACAATTCGCAATGTCGGCATGCTGATCTCGACGATGGATGGCGGCTCGGGCGTCGACCTGTTCGACCTTGCCGGAAACTTCTCCGGCTTGAATTTCACCCTCAATATGGCCACTGGTATCAGCAACATTGGCACCGTCCGAAATTTCGAAAATGTTCTTGGCGAGAACAGTGCGAGCCGAAGCGACAATATCCGCGGCACGGGCGGCGCCAACATTATCGATGGCCGGCAGGGAGCCGATATTCTTCGCGGTATGAACGGCAATGACCAACTGTTCGGCGGGGATCAGAACGACAAGCTATTCGGCGGCAACGACAACGACCAGCTGTTCGGCGGCAACAACAAAGACACCCTGAGAGGCGAAAACGGCAACGATAGTCTGTTTGGCGAAGCCGGCGCCGACACGCTGCTGGGTGGAAACAACAATGACATTCTGCGCGGCGGCGATGGCAATGACCTGCTCGACGGCGGAAAGGGCAACGACGATCTGAATGGCGGCGCCAACGCCGACAGGTTCAAATACGGCAAGAACTACGACAGGGACCTGGTTCGGAAATTCCAGGACAATGTCGACACACTCCTCATCGACAACAATCTCTGGAAGGGCAACCTGAGCGTACTTCAGGTTCTGCAGAAATTTGCCCACGTCGCGCATGGAGACGTCGTCTTCAATTTCGGCCACGGTGACATCTTCACCGTCGATGGCGTGAACAACGTCAACAAACTCCTCAACGATGTGACGATTGTCTGACCAAGTCCGGCAAGGGAACGAGTGACATGACCACATTTCTTGTGATCAACAGCAATGATAGCGGCTCCGGCAGTCTTCGTCAGGCGATCCTGAATGCCGAGGAAAGCTCAAACCCCGGTGCCGATACGATCACCTTCGCGCCCTGGCTGGCGGGCGAGACAATTCAGCTGCAATCGACGCTGCAAATCCAGTCCGGCAAACTGTCGATGAGTTTCGACCTTGATGGCGATGGTCTGGGCGACATCATCTTGTCTGGCGACAACGAAACCCAGGGTGTTTACACAGACGCCACGGATATTGGGCTTCTGATTCAGGTTGGCACATCCGCAAATGTCTCAGTCACTTCACTCAACGCGGTCGGCGGCGGCACCAATGTACCTCCGGGCTATCGGGCAATTGCCGGAATCCAGAACTACGGCGTTCTGAATCTTGCAGATTCCTATTTGGGCGATCTCAAGGCCTATGGCGGTGGGAATTATTTTTATGGCGGCAATGCGATTTCAGGTATTGTCAATAGGGGTACGCTGACCGTCTCCGACACAGAATTCAATGAGTTGCGAGCGGTTGGCGGCGGCGGCGGCAACCTGAACCTGAGCGGTTATACGTACGGCTATGACGGCGGTTATGCCGCGGTCGGCATAGTCAACTACGCTGGCGGAACAACAAATCTTGAAAATCTCGGAATCAAGAACGCGCGTTTGCGTGGAGGTGACGCAGGGGATGGAACCGAACGGAACGGCGATGGCGGCGACACCTTTTCTGGCGTTCTGAACCTTGGCGGCACAGTCGCTGGCAATTTGGCCGTTAATGTCGCATCAAATATTCCCGGTGACCCGGGTGCTGGGGACGGGACCGCAGGCAGCGCAGGCGCCACATTTACCAATCAAGGAGCAGGCGGTGTCCAGGTGCACCCGAATTCTGCGATTGGCACCCAGAACGCAGACACACCCTCCATTGGATATGCCGACGTCTTTTTTGGCTTTGGTGGAAACGACCGTCTAATCGCCAGTTCTGGTCTTGCCTACCTGTATGGCGGCGGCGGCAACGACTTTCTTCAGGCAGATGGAATTGACGTTCGCATGTTCGGTGGAACCGGCGACGATGTCATCAAAAACACGGTTCTAAACTCCAACGCGGTCATGGATGGCGGCACCGGCATTGATCTGCTTGATGTCTCACAAGACATCTGGAATTTCGAGTTCAACATGGCGACAGGTGTTGCGAAAACGGTCAATCCGCTCAATTCGGCAACTTTCTTTGATCTTTCAGCCTCCAATTTCGAAAATGTGAACGGCACCAACCAGATCGACAAAATCACCGGCACCAATGGCGCCAACATCATCGTCGGCAATGACGGCGATGACATCCTCAAAGGTCAGGGCGGGAACGACCAGATTCTCGGCGGCGCCGGAGGCGATATCCTGCGCGGCGGCAACAACAACGACATTCTGCGGGGCGGCGCCGACATGGATCACATGTACGGCGACAACGGCAACGATTTCCTGTTCGGTGGTGCCGATGACGATTTCCTCTTCGGCGGCAACAACAACGACAGGCTGAGGGGTGGAGGCGGCAACGACGAACTGGACGGCGGCAAGGGCAACGACGACCTGTTCGGAGGCGACGGGCTCAACACGTTCATCTACAAAAAGGGATACAGAAAGGACATTGCCCGCGACTTCACCGACAATACCGACCTGCTTGCCTTCCATCACAACCTCTGGTCGGGCACGCTCTCCATAGTCCAGGTGCTAAAGCAGTTCGCGCATATCAGCCACGGCAACGCGGTCTTCGACTTCGGCCACGGCGACATCTTCACCGTCAAGGGCGTCACTAACCTCGCCGTTCTCAAGAACGACATGACGATCATCTGACCTCAAGGTTCGAGTCAGCCTCGTTTTTGGGTCGCGTCCGGTTGGACGAAAATTCGTGGCTCCGGGGTTGCGGCATGCCGCCAACCCCCCCCCGCACATTGGGCAGTGATCGGACCTTTGCCGATCCGCCGCCAGACCAATGGTCAATCGCCTTTCGGACCAGTTTTCGTCGACATGATGACTCACCCAGCGGGAGATCATCATGTCGACGTTCATCGTTTCCAACACTAACGATCAGGGAAAAGGCAGCCTGCGGGACGCGCTCGCCAAGGCCGAGCAGCATAGCGGTGTCGATACAATCGTTTTCAACGCTAACCTAGCCGGACAGACCATCTTTCTGGCCTCGACCCTTCAGATCAGGTCGGGCAGCGTGATCATCAAGGGTGACATAAACGGCGATGGCGATCCCGACATCACCATTTCTGGCGACACCAACGCAGACGGCCAGGACGCATCCGACGTCGGAACCCTGCTCACCATCGCGAACGGCGCGACCGCCAGAATCGCCGCACTCGTGTTTACCGATGGCTACTCGGTTGGAGCCTCATCATCTCAGGCAGGGGTTGCCGGTGAACGCGGCATGGCCGGCATAGTCAACAAGGGAAACCTGACCCTCAGCGACTCGATCGTCCAAAACATGATCGCTATCGGCGGTCTGGGTGGAGGCGACGCCACCGATACCGACGAAGGCGCGCAGGCCTTTGCCGGCATCGAGAACACCGGCACCCTGACGATTTCGGATTCCTACATCGCCCAGAACAGCGCCACCGGCGCTGCAGCAGACAATGCGATCGACAATGCCGGTGCCGGCGGCCTCGCGGTGGCAGGCATTCACAACAAGGGTCAGCTCAACGCCGATGGCGTTCTGTTCAAAGGCAACGCCGCAGTTGGCGGTCCCGGCGGGCAGAGCACCAACTATACTGGTGGAGACGGAGGCGCCGCGGATTCCAGCATCTGGCAGGATGCGGGCTATACCGGTGGCTACATTGGCTTCGAGACCGGCACGGCCATCGGCGGCGCTTTTGGCACCGGCAATCCCGGCCCCGGCGAGAACGGCAAGAACTATGTCGGGTTTCACGCCGAAACCGGAAGTACGTCGAACCTCGTTTCATCCAACGAAGCTGCGTCGAACCACTTTGGAACTCAGAGTGCCGATACGGTCTACATCACCAACGGTCAGAACTTCTTCGGCCTTCACGGTGCGGACAGGATCGACAACAGAGGGCTCGACGTCGCGGGCATCACGGTCCGAGGCGGCAGCGGCAATGACACGATCTATACCGGCACGTCCGACACCACCTATGGCGGCACCGGCAGCGACACTATCCACGCCCAGGGCAATGCGAGCGTTGATGCCGGCCAGGGCAACGACACCGTCTATGTGGCAGCCATTTCTGCGGTCAACACACTGACCGCTATCGGCGGTGGAGGAACCGACACACTGGATTTCAGCCTGATCACCGGTCAGGATCTCAGCATGAACCTCGGCACGGGCCAATCATCCGGAGCTGCGACTTTTTCCGGCTTCGAGCGGGTGGTTGGTATAGATGACGCCGGCTATTCTGATCAGCTGACTGGATCGTCGGCGGCAAATTTCATCGACGGTAGGGCCGGCAACGACATTCTGAAGGGAAAGAACGGAAACGATACGTTGCGCGGCGGCGCCGGGCACGACCTGTTGGACGGTGGCCGGCAGAACGACCGGCTTACGGGGGGAACCGAAGACGACATCTTCGCCTTCGCCAAACGCTATGCAAAAGACGTCATCCTCGACTTCGCGGACAACGTGGACTCGATCGCACTCAACTCCAATCTGTGGCGCGGCACCCTATCCGCGCGTCAGGTCCTCAAGCAGTTTGCCACGCTCAAGCACAACGGCGATGTCGTTCTCGATTTCGGTCACGGCGACGTGCTGACCGTCAAACACGCCAACAGCATTCACGCGCTGCAAAACGATTTGACCATTGTATAGGAATAGCCCGGCCCCGTGGGGCCGGGCAGCTTGGTCCGGTCAGTTGAGGTCGAACCGGTCGGCGTTCATGACCTTTGTCCAAGCCGCAACGAAGTCGGTGACGAACTTTTCCCTGTTGTCGTCCTGGGCATAAAGTTCGGCATAGGCGCGTAGAACGGAGTTCGACCCAAAGATCAGGTCCATCCGCGTCGCGGTCCACTTCGTTGCGCCGCTCTTGCGGTCGCGCACCTCGTAGAGCCCCTCGCCGGCCGGATTCCAGGTGTTGGCCATATCGGTTAGGTTGACAAAGAAGTCGGTTGTCAGAGCCCCTTCTCGATCAGTGAAGACGCCATGTTTGGTACCGCCATGGTTGGTGCCCATGGCGCGCATGCCGCCCACGAGAACCACCATTTCCGGCGCCGTCAGGCCCATCAACTGGGTCCGGTCGAGCATCAACTCTTCGGGGCTGACCACATAGTCCTTCTTCAGCCAGTTGCGGTAGCCATCCGCCAGTGGCTCGAGCACCGAAAAGCTCTCTCCATCCGTCATCGCATCGGTGGCGTCGCCCCGGCCCGGCGCAAACGGCACCTTGACCTCGAACCCGGCCGCCTTGGCCGCCATCTCGACCCCAAGATTACCCGCGATCACGATCACGTCGGCAACACTGGCTCCGGCTTGAGCGGCAATCGGTTCGAGTACTGCGAGCACCTTTGCCAGGCGCTCGGGCTCGTTGCCTTCCCAGTCTTTTTGCGGTGCCAGCCGGATGCGGGCGCCATTGGCCCCACCGCGCATGTCCGACCCGCGATAGGTCCGGGCGCTGTCCCATGCCGTCGAAACCATGTCGGCGAGCGACAGTCCCGATGCGGCGATCTTCGCCTTCACCGCCGCAACATCGTAGCTGGTCGACCCGGCCGGGACCGGATCCTGCCAGATCAGGTCTTCGCCCGGCACGTCCGGCCCGAAGTAGCGCGCCTTCGGACCCATGTCGCGGTGTGTCAGCTTGAACCAGGCGCGCGCGAATGTGTCCTTGAAATAGTCCGGATCGGCCATGAATTTCTGGCAGATGGCGTTGTAGACGGGGTCGATCTTCATCGCCATGTCGGCATCCGTCATCATCGGATTGTGCCGTTTGGACGGATCGGACGCATCGCGCGGCATGTCCGCCTCGGCAATCGAAACCGGCTCCCACTGCCAGGCGCCGGCAGGAGATTTCCGCAGCTCCCATTCGTGGCCGAACAGCATGTCGAAAAAGCCCATGTCGAACCGCGTCGGCTCCGACGTCCATGCGCCCTCAAGGCCCGAGGTCACCGCATTGGCGGCAAGTCCATGCTGGTTCGGGTTGGCCCAGCCGAGACCCTGCATTTCGGGTCCGGCGCTTTCCGGGTCGGGACCGAGCGCCTTGGCATCGCCATTACCATGGGTCTTGCCAACCGTGTGGCCGCCCGCGGTCAAGGCCACGGTTTCCTCGTCGTTCATTGCCATGCGGGCGAAGGTCTCGCGCACCTGCGCGGCGGTCTTCGTCGGGTCCGGCTTGCCGTTCACCCCTTCCGGGTTCACGTAGATCAGGCCCATCTGCACCGCGGCCAGCGGGTTTTCCATGGTCGACGGATCTTCGAGATTCTCATAGCGGCCGTCCGATGGCGCCAGCCATTCCTTCTCGGCGCCCCAATAGGTGTCCTTTTCCGGATGCCAGATTTCCTCGCGGCCAAACCCGAATCCGAACGTCCTCAGCCCCATGCTTTCATAGGCAATCGTGCCCGCCAGGATGATCAGATCACCCCACGAAACCTTGTTGCCGTATTTCTTCTTGATTGGCCACAAAAGGCGCCGAGCCTTGTCGAGGCTCACATTGTCCGGCCACGAGTTGAGCGGGGCGAACCGCTGATTGCCCGTGCCGCCGCCGCCGCGTCCGTCAGCCAGACGATAGGAACCCGCCGCGTGCCAGGCCATGCGGATCATCAGCCCACCATAATGGCCCCAGTCGGCTGGCCACCAGTCCTGGCTGTCGGTCATCAGCGCCGTCAGGTCGGACTTGAGTGCCTGAACGTCGAGCTTTTTCAGTTCCTCGCGATAGTTGAACGTCCTGCCCAGCGGATCGGTCTTGGTGTCGTGCTGGTGCAGAACGTCGAGATTGAGCGCATTCGGCCACCAGTCCATGACCGATTCACCGGTATGCGTGTTGCCGCCGTGCATGACCGGACATTTTCCGGCGCTGTTGAGTTTTTCATCCATGATGAGCCTCCTCGCATGTGTGATGATCTGCTTTCCGGCACCTTTTCGACGCATTGATGACAGAAGGCAAATTGATTGATCTACTCATTTTGAGTAGAAGAACTGATCATGCGTCTTTCCATCAAACAGCTTCACTATGCCGTCGCGCTCGCCGACCACGGCCATTTCGGCCGCGCGGCGACGGCCAGCAACATCACCCAGTCGGCCCTTTCCCAGCAGATCGCCCTGCTTGAGGATATCTGCCGCGTGCCGGTGTTCGAGCGCGGGCAAAGGCCGGTTGCGCCCACCCCGTTCGGACGCGAGTTTCTCGCCCGCGCCCGCCAGCTTCTGGCCGACGCCGAAGCTCTTGAGAGCTTCGCCCAAAGCGCCAGCGGACAGCCCGGCCGGCCGCTGAGATTCGGCCTCATTCCGACGATCGCGCCCTATCTGCTGCCCGCGATCTACCCGGCCCTCGGCAAGATCATGCCGACTGTCGCGTTCCACGCATTCGAGCGCCAGACCGACGGCCTTCTGTCTGACCTGATCGAGGGGGGCCTCGACCTAGCGATGATCGCAACCGATATTCCGGATGATCGGCCATTGACGGGCGAGGCCCTGTTTTCCGATCCCTTCGTTCTCGCCGCACCCGCCGGCGCCCAGATCGCCGATCCCGTGCACCTTTCAGGCATGACGCGCGACCGCTTGCTCCTTCTCGAAGAGGGTCATTGTTTTCGCGATCAGGCATTGGCCGCCTGCGGGCTCGACCGGGACGGCCAGACCCACCCGTTCTCAGCCACTTCGCTTTCGACCATCGTCGAGTTTGTCGCCAACGGCCAGGGCATCACCCTCTTGCCAGCCATATCCCTGCGCAAGGAAGGGGCGGATCCGCGGGTTGCCATTCATGCGCTCGAAGCGCCTGGCGCCAGCCGCACCCTCTCACTGGTGTGGCGGCGCGGCTCCCCATTCGAAGCCCTGTTTAACGATGTCGCGGAAACCATTCGCGAGGCCGCGCGAGGCCAGCTCGCGGAACCCGTGCCGCATTAGCGCTTCCGCGCTACCACCAGATGACCGGGCGTCGGCTGACCGTCCTGCATGCGAACGTTGATTTCATCCATGCAAACCAGCTCGAATCCGGCATCGCCGAGGCAGGTCCGCACATAATCAGCCGCGTGGACAAAGCGCTGATGCGGCGCGACCAGGAACGGCCGGCCACTTCCAGTCGTCAGGGACTCTGACGAAAAGGCAAAAAATCCGCCTTTGACGAGATTGGCGGCCGCGCCTTCCAGCAACGGCACCAGATCGCCGAGATAGGGCAGCAGGTCGCAGGCCGTGATGAGATCGAACTCGTCTTCCTCATTGTCGGCCAGAATATCCTCGACCTCGCCGCAATAAAGGCCCTCGTAAACATCCTTGTCCTCGCAGACGTCGAGCATGCGCGAGCTGATATCGATCCCGATAATCTCCTCCACCCGATCGCGCATCGCCTCGGCCGCAAGTCCCGTTCCGCAGCCGAGATCGAGCATCCGCTTGAACGGACCAAGCCCGAGCGCGTCGAGCTTGCGGCGCACCAGCGCCGGCACATCGTAGCCAAGCTGATCGACCAGAATGTCCTCGAACGCATCGGCGTGTTGATCGAACAGCACCTCCACGTAGGCATCGGGCGCCCTGGCGGGAACCTCGGCCTTGCCCAGTGCCGCAAGACGCACCGCTGCGCCGCCGCAATCGTCCGGATCAAGCGCCAGATAAGCCCTCAACGCCGCCGCCGCGCCCTCGATGTTGCCGGCTTCCTCAAGCTCCAGCGCCCGGTTATAGGCTTCGGCAACCGCCGGTTCATCTATCTTGCGGCCCATTATGCTTGCCCATCCGGACCCGGATAGATCCACTGCTCCCAGATGCGGATTTTCACCGCTTCGCCCATCGCGATCTCGCCCGCCCGCTCGACCCAGCCCACGAGCCCGCGTTTGTGCCGGGCAACCTTTGAGAACAGGAACTTGATATCGTCCCTGCCCTCGAAATGTTCGGCAATCGATGCCCCCGAATAGGAACAGGGGCCGTTGTCGCCGTCGATCCGGACGGAAACGCCGCCTTCGAACATCAGGATCGAACGCGGCGGCAACAGGCTGAGATGTGGCACGCCCAATAGCGTGATGCTCGCCCCGATCCATTCCGGATCCAGCCGGTCGATCTCCATGTCGCGCGCCACCTCCGCGAGTTCTGCGCGGCTCAGGATTGAAAGCTGCCGTTCGTTGCGCATTTCGGTGCCGCGCGGATACCAGGGCTCGCGCGCACCGCTTTGCCGCAGCGCGCCGGCATGCCGGTCGCCGGCAATGCCATCATAATCAAGCCTCAAACGCTCGAGCGGCGTGCTGACCAGCGTGTCACCCAGCGCCGCAAACAGCCCGTCGACCCGGGCCTCGATCGTTCGCGCGGGCACGAACTCAACCATCTGCCACCACTTCCTGCGCCCGCCGCCGCTTCTGATGCTGGCGAAGACTGTCGTGCGTGTAAACGACCAGCGACAACCAGATCAGCGCAAAGCTGATCAGCCGCGTTGGGGTGATCTCTTCATGGAACAGAAAGACCGCGATAAGGAACTGGATCGACGGCCCGATATACTGGATCATGCCGATTGTCGTCAGCCGCAACTGCCGCGCTGCGTAAGCGAAGAACATGAGCGCGCCGGCCGTTGCAGGTCCCGTGGCGATCAGCCAGAACAGATACCACGGATCGGCATAGTACGATCCGCCGCTCGTATTTGCCGAATAGATGGCAAAGCCAATGGCAAACGGAAAGAGCACCAGAGTCTCGACCGCGAGCCCTGGCGATGAGCGGACATTGACCGTCTTGCGGATGAACCCATACATGCCGAACGTGCCGGCAAGCGTCAGCGAAATCCAGGGCAATCCGCCCACCGCCTGCGCCTGAAGCGCAACCGCGATCACCGCAATGCCGATCGCGACCCATTGCTGCCGGTTCTGCCGCTCCCCAAGAAAGACCATGCCAAGAACCACATTGACCAGCGGGTTGATATAGTAGCCAAAGCTCGTCGCCAGCACCTGCCCCGCTTCCACCGCCCAGACGTAAACCAGCCAGTTCACCGTCAGGAACGCGGTCGCCGAAAAAATGATGAGCATGGTCCGCGGATTGCGGAGCGCCGCCGCAACTTCGCCGAGTCGCCGCTGGAAATAGAGGATCGCGTAAACGAAAATGAGTGACCAGATGATCCGGTTGGCAACGATCACGGTCGACGGCACGCCCTCAAGCGCCCGGAACAGAAGGGGAAAAAGCCCCCACATCAGATAGGCGCCAAGAGCAGCGGTGACCCCGCGCCTGATATCCTTTTGTTCGCCTTCCGACATCTTTCCGGCACCCGACCATGACCGGCAGGGCCGGTAGACCAATCCCCGTTATCAGCATTCGGCGGGATCGGCCAATCAGCTTTTGTGATCGGCCAATTCACACGGACTGAATCGGTCAGACGATGACGTCCGATGCACCGATATCCTTGAGATCCGCGCCCTTGATCTTGATGTCAGTGCCATTGGCATGAAAGCCGACCACATCGTTGTTCTTGCCGCCGATCTCGTAAAAATGGCTGAGCGCAGCGGCCTTGTTGCGGAAGTGAAACGCCCGGAAATCGAATAGGTCCCGCAAGTCGTCATAGTCCGTGACCAGATCGTTCCCGTCGTTTTTGCCGAAGATCAGACGATCGAAGCCGCTTCCTGTGGCGATCGTGTCGTTGTTGGCCCCGCCAGCAATCTGGTCGTTGCCGGAACCGCCATTGATATTGTCGTTGCCGTCATTACCCCGCAGGCGGTCATTTCCGCGTCCGCCAATCAGGCGATCACGGTCGGCGCCACCGTTAAGGATGTCGGCTCCGTTGCCGCCATTCAGGCTGTCCCGGTCGTCGCCGCCCCAGATCCTGTCATTGCCGCCCCTGCCGTTGAGAACGTCATTCCCCGCAAGACCCTGAAGCGAATTGTTCCCGTCCGTGCCAAGCAGAACATCGGCAACCGTCGCATCGTCGGTGCCAACCAGACTTTCGAACCCGGCCGCGGTCGCGAGAATTGCGTTGCCGCCATCAACAATTGAACCGGCCCTAAGATCAACCTTGAGCGCCTGTCCAGAAATCAGATGCAGATCGAGAATATCAATGCCCACGCCGCCATCGAGCGTGGCAACATGGCCTGCATAAAAGCCCTGCGCGAAAATGCTGTCGTTGCCGGTCTGGCCATAGGCAGCCGGGTCCAGACCATAAATGGTCAGCTGGTCGTTTCCCGAACCTCCAAAGAGATGCGCGGAACCGGCACCGTCGATAATGATGTCATCGCCCTGCAATCCATAAAGGTGCTCGCCCAATGCTGGCAGCAGAGTCCAGGTAAAACTGTCATCGCCCGAACTCGACCGATTGCCCCAGGATTGCAGGGAATTGTCACCAAAGAAGTCACCGGAGGAGCCATATTGACCGGCCGGAGAACCAACTCCGGGAAAGGGACTTGCAAGGACATTTCCACCGAACTGGCTAATCGCGCCCGTCATGCTCGACGCGTCGTTGACCCGGTTGATTCCAGCCGAAAAGGCAAAAGCTCCGTTGCCTCCCGGCAACGCGCCGCCATCCTGCGCCCCGCTGGCACGGACAATACTGCTTTTGATCAGTGACTGGGTGACATAGGTCGTGCCGGCATCCTGAATCAGCCCGGTGATCGCTGACCCGCCATCATTTCCGCCCGGCACATAGGCCTTGGATCCAGCCACCGCCTTCATGTCCTCGATGGCGACCTGATAAAGATTCAGGGTGCCCGAATTGATGATCCCTGCCTCGGCGCTGCCGGCCCCGCTCTCGGCATAGTGGGCTGCCGGAAAGGCATAGCCATCGCCGCCGCGCGCGTAGAAATCCGTGAAGACAGAATTGGTGACATAAAGCGCGCCGGCATTGAAAATACCGGCTCTAGCGCTTTCGGCCTCGAGCGCGTTTCCACCATCGTAGTGACCATCCGCGCCACGGCCGTAGGCATCGCGGAACTCGATGTTCCTGAGGTTGAGGCGAGCGCCGCCGTCGACCTCAATCAAAACGGCGAGATCGTCAGAAAAATCACCGATAACGCCCTGATCACCCGAGACCTTGATGTCGATGTTGAAATCACCGTCGATGTCGCCATCAATGGTGACCACGCCCTGTGAAATCTGAAGCGTGTGCGAGAGGTAAAGCGTCTGCCCGGCGAGCGACGGATCGAAACGGATCGTATCGTTTCCGGCGGTCGAATTGGCCTTGGCAATGGCCTGTTCAAGGCTGAAGTTCGATGTGACGAGAATATTGGCCATGGTTCGCGCCCTCAACGCCACACCATGAGACTTTAGCCACAGTCATCGTCACCGCAAGGGCCAAAATGACAATAATATCATGCCTATCGACGCCATCCGCGCTCGAAACCAGATGAAATCCGGGTGCCCTACTTCCCGGCCGATTTCATCGTAATGCGGTTGGCTTTGGTCGGGTGGTTCTCGTTCCAGAACTGCAGGCTCTCGAACTGCTTGAACAGGTCGGGCGGCAGCACCGTCGTCCGCGGCTTCCACTCGACCTTCTTGCGCACCGTGTGCAGGTCCTTTGCCATCATGAAGTTGTCAAAGTCTTCCGCCTGATACTCAACGTCGTTGAAGTTATGCTTGAATTCATCGAGCCCGCAGAACTGGTAGATCAGTTCCATCGTGTCAGCCGGGTATTTGACCAGAAGATCGTATTCGACGAGCAAAAGCTTGTCGGCATGTTCGCCAAAATAGGCTTCCTTGAGCGCCGACCACGCGAAGCCGATCATCCGGTCCCGGCGCTGCAGCGCATCCGCGCGGCTGAACACCGTCGCGCTTTCCGCATCCGAGAACATGCGGGAATGATCGAGTGCATTCTTGCGGATCAGCACTTCGACTGAATCGAGGATCCAGGCCGGATTGCGCACGCAACAGATGACCTTGGAGCCTGGGAAAAGCTCCTGCAAAATGGCCATGCGCGTGGTCCAGAGGCGGTTTGTATCGAAAATGATTTCGCGCGGCTCGTCCATCTCCCCGTAATAGGCGTCGAACACCGACCGAAGGATGGCGCGCTTCTGCCGTTCGGTCAGGAAAATCGCGAACTCGTTGCCCGCCCCCATCGAGGCGAAGATCGACCGGAAGATGTGGCCGATCGGGCTCGACATGCCCGCATGGATTTTTGGGTTCTGCCGCAAAATGGCCGATAGAAGCGTCGATCCGCTCCGCGGAAGACCCGAAATGAAATGGAAATTGTGGTCCACGGGCGCTTCACCGTTCCTGAACGTTTGCAGGACCTTATGCGAGGTCTGCGCCAATGTCAGCCCCGCGGTCGGAACAGCCGCTGATCACCTTCCTTTGCTTTTAGTTTTCCGCCGCCTCTATGCCAGAGATGTCTGGGGGAAACTGGGCTGACCCACCGCGTTGGCGAGCAATTCAGAACCTGTTTTGCTTCACCGCACCCCCTTATGGGAAGATTGAACAATCGTTCTTGAAGGCATTGAGCGACGGCAGGCCGTGAATATCGATCTCGTTTCCGTGCCCGAAATTGAGGTTCAGCACACCGTTGTGGAAACTGCCGAACTTGTTGATCACCTGATTGACCGTCATGTTCTTGCCGCCCCACAGATCGTCCTGCAGGAAGAGCGTATTGTGGTTGTCGCGGAACCCGAAAATGTTGTCGCGATCACAATTATCGTGCGCAAATATCGAGTTATTGCCACCCTGCAGGAAGATCCGGTCGTTGCCCTGCTCGCCGTCGACATTGTCGTTGCCCCGGCCGGTTTTGATCAGGTCGTTGCCGCGCCCGCCGTCGATGTTGTCGACCTGATTGCCGCCAATCAGCATGTCGTTGCCGCCAAAACCATTGATATTGTTTGGTCCGTTAAAACCGCGGATGGTGTTGTTGAAGTTGTTGCCGGAAATGGAGTCGAACGCTCCAACCAGATTCGTTCCGATAACGTTTTCGACATTTTTGAGATCGAGATTCTGATTGGTTGATTGCGACGATAGATCGACCACCACCCCGCCACTGGTTACCGCCGAGAAGTCGCTTGTGTCGATGCCGCGACCGCCATCAAAAATGCCGGGATTTGTTGAGGTGCCACCCACGTTTCCAAAGAACTTGAAGCGGTCGCTTCCGGAACCGCCATTGGCGCCCCAGCCATCGAGAGGGGCGCCCGCCCAATTGAAAACGTCGTCGCCACCGCCGCCACGAGCATAGGAAGTGTGCCCCGCGCTGTTGTTGAACGTGTCGTTTCCGCACCTCCCGGCATACACGGCGTCGTAAAGAACCTGCACATTGTCGGCACCGTTCGTGCCAAACCGCTGCGGCGGCGAAGACTCGTCGTGACAAACGAGACTGAAGGTTCCGCCGGTATAGATGTACCCGGGACCCGCCTGCCCGACATTTCCGGGCGTATTGCCTGTTCCGGCAGCGCCCCCAAAAACGACGCAGTTGTAAAATCCGGCATCTCCGGTGGTGGTTCCGTTATATTGATAAACCCCGCCTGTCGCACCGCCACCGTTTCCGCCCGTGCCGGCGGCGTAATTCGTGCCGCCACCTGCCCCACCCGTGGCGGTATTGTCGGTGAACATTGAGCCATTGATCGTCACCGAGCCGCCATCATTCCAGATTCCGCCGCCAGCAGAGCCGCCTCTATTGCCGGTAAACCCCGTGGTGTAGGCAGCAGATCCACCCGTCGCCGAATTGTTGGAGATCGTGGAATCGAGGACGGTCAGATTGGCACCGCTCGCGACGTAGATGCCGCCGCAGGCCAGAGCGCCCGGATTAAATGATGGAACTGCGGCTGAGCTGCCATCGCCCGCAATCGCGGTATTTCTTGTGATGATCGAGTCCTCGATCGTGAGACTGCCGGTTGCCACTCTGAGGCCGGCCACAGCCAGGTCGCCCGAAGCACCGGGACTCACAGCATCTGCACCCAGCGCAAACCCGGAAGTAATCTTCAGTCCAAAGAAATCGACGTTGGCGTTGTTCTGGACGTCGAAAATGATCCCGAGATCACCCGCATTGCCGGTGCCGCTTTTGTCCCTGTCACCTGAAATGGTGATCTTCGGCAGCCCGCCGCCGCTCTGAATGCCGATAATCTGCACGTTGTCGGTGAGGGTGAGCGTGTTTAGGGGACGGATGGTCTTTCCCGCCAGGCTGCCGTCGAATTTGACCACGTCGTCCCCGGCTTGGTCGTTCGCCTTGTTGATCGCCCAAGCCAAGCTGCCCTTGCCGCTGGCCTTGCTGTTGGTAACCAGGAATGTCGCCATCGCGTCCCTCCAGAAATGGCAGACCGAAGCCCCGCCAATTGCGATCTGTTTTCGAGCACGAAAATGCGCGTTTTCGCCCGGTCCCTTCGGGCTTTGACGCCGTGCATCGACGGAAAAATTTCCGCCGGTCGCAAATACTGACTCGGCCCCAATCGCGAAGGCAAGAGCTTTTTAACGATCAGTTAATGAAATGGGGTCTTTGCGTGAAGCAACGCACCGCGATGCACCACTATTTCACCGCGATTACAGAACGTTGACTTGCGATATGATCGGAGATGACAAGTGAGTGACCAAGCGGCCTACGGGCCGAAACCCGGCATGACTCACCCCGGTGGTCGGGTTCGATCAGACGATCTGAATGTCGTCGATCAGTTGCTTGAGCGAATGCAGGCCGTGAATGGTGACGCTGTCGTTCGACGAGAAGTGCAGAGTGATATCGCCGTTCTTTTCAACCGTTGAGAAATAGTAGGCGATGTCCCTGGCCGTCATTTTGCCCTGCCATAGATGATGGTCGATGCGCAGCGTGTCCTGATTGTTGTGAAAATCGAGGATGACATCGTTGCCGCTCTTCTTCTTGAAAACGAACGTGTCGTTACCGCCCCCGCCCCGCATCTTGTCGCGGCCCTTGTCGCCGAAGATCAGATCGTTGCCGGCGTCGCCGTAGAGAAAATCGTTTCCGCCGCCGCCGCGGATCGTGTCCTGCCCGGCGCCACCCTTCACCCTGTCCCGGCCACCGCCGCCGATCAGGGTGTCGTTGCCATCCTCGCCGAAAATCTTGTCGTTGCCGCCAATGCCTTTCAGCGCGTCCGCATCGGCACCACCAAAAAGCGTGTCGCGGCCGCCGCCACCGTTCAGAATGTCGCTGCCCGCCCCGCCCTCCAGCCGGTCGTTGCCGTTGTTGCCAGAAAGCGTGTCGTCGCCGTCGTCACCGTAGATGAGATCGTTGCCCGCGCCGCCGCCGATGCCGTCGCCACCATTGCCGCCGTGAAGCTCGTCATTGCCGTCTCCGCCCAAAAGCGTGTCGGCGCCGTCATCGCCATAGATCAGGTCGTCTCCGCCCGCACCGTCAAGCACGTCGTCACCTGCAAGGCCAAGGAACGTGTTGTCTCCGCTGGTGCCTGTGACATTGTCGGACGAAGCTGCATCGTCCGATCCGACGAAATTTTCGAAATTGAGGATGGTCATCGAAGCGACGCCCGAGGAGGCGATGCCGGTCTGAAGATCGGCCACAAGGTCCTGCCCGGTGACCGCCGAAGCGTCGAACACGTCCGTGCCCTTGCCGCCATCGAAACTCTGCCCGTCGGCAAAATTCAGCGCCGCCACCCGGTCGTCCTGCGTCCCGGCATTGATAAGCGCGCCCGCGCCGCCCGAAATGATAACATCGCGTCCGCCGCCGCCATAGATGATGCCGCCGCCGGCACTGTTGTCGATCACATCGTCACCGGCGAACGCGAGGAAATATCCCCCGGCGCCCACGGTGACGTGATCGTCACCGTCGGTTCCCGCCTGGCCGGCCGAAAGCGTCGTCACGTTGGCCGTGGCGCCGCCGGTCGACTGAACATAGAACGGCGACCCCGTCAGCCCGAGACCCAGGCCGCCCGTTCCGGCCGCACCCGAGGTCCGCGTCATGTTGCCGAGGTAAAGATAGCCGTTGATCGCACCGCCATACTGGAAGACGCCGGTAATGACGTCGCCGCCGGTGCCGCCATAATTGGCCGTCGCGGTGTCGCCGCCGGTCCCACCATAGGAATAGAAATTGTTCATCGACACGGCGCTGAGGTTCACCACTCCCGTCGACGAAATACCCGTAGCCCCGGAGCCACCCTCGCCTGCATCGTTGGAGGGGCCGGTCGTGTCGGCGCCGTCGGCGCCACGCGCATAGAAACTCTCCATGCGCACGTCTTCGAGCGTCAGGGTGCCAAGGCTAAGAATGCCCGCAAATGCGCCCGCCGCGTCCTCGGCCGTGTCCGCCGTTCCACCCATGGCGCCGCCGATCGCCATCATGTTCGACAGAACCGAATGCGAAATGGTCAGATTGCCGAGATTGGTAATGCCGGCGACGCCGTCAGTGCCTGCCTGCGACACCGTTCCATAAACCGTCCCGTCAGTGCCCTTTGAATAGGCATAGGCCATGTCGAGACCGTCAATGGCGACGGTCGCACCGGAGTTGACCGCCAGAAGTGTGGCGATATCGCCGGCACCCATGCCGGTGTCGCCGTCATTGTTGCCGGAAATGGTGATGTCGGCGTCGCCATCCCCATCCATGTCGCCGTTGATGGTCACTGTCCCCGACTGGATGACGAGGGTCGACTGAAGAGCGATCGTTTCCCCGAGCAGCCAGGAGGCAAATTCGATCGTATCGGCGCCTGTGCCATTGGCTTCGGCGTCGGCAAGCGCCTGCCTCAGGCTTCCGGTACCTGAATCATTGGAATTGATGACGAGAAAGGTTGCCACGGCCTGCTCCGGAGTCTGGATTTTGGGCCAGAATGACGGAGCGAGCTTGAATTCGAGGTGAAATCAGAAAGTGGATTTAATTCAAATTGCATCAATGCCGGCGAACCAGACCGGCAGGCTAAACCCCCACGTC
Source organism: Hyphomicrobiaceae bacterium (assembly GCA_020638095.1). Lineage (GTDB taxonomy): Bacteria > Pseudomonadota > Alphaproteobacteria > Rhizobiales > Devosiaceae > JACKJF01. The sequence goes on from JACKJF010000004.1 coordinate 841,949, forward strand.
GACCAGGAAGGCCTTGAGTGCCTTGTTGAAACTGTCGGGAGCATCCATCGGAGCCATATGCGCCGTGTTGTCGAGCGTCTGCGTTTCTGCCTCAGGCATGAGTTCAGCCATCGCCTCGTTGCGAGCGGCAAACTCCGGCCAGTCGAGCGCCCCGGACAGAAGCAGGCACTGCTGGCTGACTTCCGCCATCCGGCCCCAGGCCGGCGCCGGCTGCCGCTCTGCCGTTCGGGGTGCGTGCGCCAGCGACTTGCCATTCATGTCGAGAAACAGGGTGCGGGTATCACCCGAAACCCGGCCCTCGGCGGCGGCCGGTCCATCAAGCCAAACCCTGGCCTCGATCTGGTTGAGTCTTTCGAGATCGCCCCCTTGCTCCACGCGCGCATATTCTTCGGCCAGCGCCTGGTATTTGGGGTCCTCGTCGACCTCGGGAGCGCCCGAAACGGCAGTCGCCATCAGCGCCAGACCAGAAACCCGCGATGGATGTGCGAGTGCGAAATCGAGCGCCACCCTGCCACCCTGTGAGCAACCCACGAGAACCGCCTTGTCCACGCTGAGCTCGTCCAGAACGAACTTGAGATCGGCGACATTGGAAAAGGGCTCGTCCGGCTCGTAGAGGGTTTCGCCAAACCCCCGCCGGTCGAACGCGATGGTGCGATAGCCGGCCTCAAAAAGCGTCGCCACCTGGGCGTTCCACATCCTGAGGTCAGCGACCCCCGCATGCAGGAAAACCAGCGTCACGCCGCGGCCATTGACCTCGGCATTGATCTGCGCTCCGGGCACCTCGACCATCATGGCCGGAAAATCCATTTCAGAGTCTGCGGCAGAATGGCGGCCGCGTGCTTGAAATCGTGCGCGCCCTTTCCGAACTCGAGCCGCACGTCATAACCCTTGTGAGAAAGGGCCAGCGCCATCTGAATCGAGGCTAGCGGCCAGTGATCGACCGAATTGACGATATCGCCCGCCCCGGCCTGCAGGAAGACCCGAATGGGCTTTGCCGCATTCTGCCGCACGATCGATGGATAGTTGTTTCCCCCGCGAAGGGCTGTGAAGCTGCCGACATGGCTGATCACCAGTCCGAACTGGTCCGGCCGCGTCCAGGCCGCATTGAACGCACAGATTCCCCCCGAGCTCATGCCGCACATGGCCCGATTTTGGGGATCACGAGAGATGTTCAGTCCTTCGAGCGCGACGGGCATTAATTGCTCGACCAGATAGGTCACGTAGGCATCGGTAATCGCATCGTACTCGAGCGACCGCACCGCCTGGCTGCCTTGCGCCTGACCCGCGATATCACCGGGCTGAACAAAGAGGGCAACGGTTGGCGCGAGGGCTCCCGAGGCGATGAGATTGTCGAGAACCTCGACGGCCTGGGTCCGCTCGAGATAGTTCCGCCCATCCTGAAAGACGATGAGATTTGCCGGCTCGGTGTCCCGATAGGCTGCTGGAACGTAAACCGTCCAGTCGCGCTCGATGACCTCCCACATGTTGCGATGGGCATGCCGCCCCCGGCGCAGTGAGCCTTCGGCAACGCCCTCCGCCCGAACGCCAAGTGGATTGGCCGGCGGCCGGGCGCTTTCCCGCGCAGCCTCGAACACGGACTCGTCGGCGTCGTCGAGCCGGGCGGTCGGAACGTCGAACTCGAATATCATCCTGTCACCGCAGCCAGACTGCCACGATACGTTTGCCTGCGATCGCTGTGCACCATGACCCCCGAGGTCTTTGCCCGGACACTCGCAACCTCCGCCCGCCGCGTCAATCCATGCCAGTGCGGCAATTGGCTGCCGCCCCGCCACCGATGGACCTGCTCATCCTAACTGCCGCTACCGAAGGCGACGAGCGCCGCGCCGCTGATAACCAGCAGGCCGCCGATGCCCTTGACCAGATTCATCGGTTGAACCGGCACGCCCAGAAGTCCGAACTGGTTGATGACGAACCCGATCAGAATCTGCCCGCTGACCAGCAGCACGAAAAACGCGGCAGGTCCGACGCGCGGGATCAGATAGGACGAGAGAATGATCATCAGGGCGCTGACGATGCCCGCCAGAAACATCCAGACCGGCACATCGGCCATCTTCGCATAGTCGCCGAGCCGCTGCCCCGCCAATAGCGAGATGATGACCGACGTGGCAAAGGCAATGCCGAAAAACGGCACATTGCCCATGAACGGTGATCCCATGATCCGCGACGACTGCGCGATCATCGGCAGGTAGACCGACACGGCCGCTCCGCCGAGCATCGCCAGAATATAGTTGAAATAGAGCATTGCCCCCTCCCCGGAAGTTCTGAGGAACCCTGTGACAAGTCCGGGCAGACGGCAATGGGCAAGATGGACGGCCAGCGAAAAAACGGCGCCGTTTCATGAGCGGCGCCTGCCTCGGTACCAATGGAAATCGCGCGGCCGTCAGTTTTCCTGCAGCAATTCAGCCCTTGTGTGAGGCCTGGCCCCAAATAGGTTCCATCGCTGCGATCGGGACAATCGCGCTCTAAAAACAAAACCAACAAGGGACACAAACATCATGAGAGGTATCGCGTTCTATTTCTTCGTTGCCGCCGTCATTTGCGTGACGATCGGCATGGCCTGGGGCATCATCATGGCGGCCACCAATGACCATCTTCTCGCACCCGCGCACGCCCACCTGAACCTCGTCGGCTGGGTCACGATGGCGCTTTTCGGGCTCTATTACCACGTCACGCCAAAAGCCGCCGCTTCCGGCCTCCCGCGTATCCATTTCGGCCTCGCCATTCTCGGTGTGGTCACGATGGTGCCCGGCATCGCGATAGTCATCGTCACGGAAAACCCGATCCTGGCCATCATCGGCTCGCTCCTGACGATCAGCTCGATGCTGGTCTTCCTCTACACCGTGTGGACAAACGGTTTGGGATCAGAGGGTTAGGGGAAACAAAGCAGCCGTCGATAACGTGCTCGTCATTGCGAGCGAACAGGGTGAGCGTGGCAATCCAGCCATATCCCTTTCTGGATTGCTTCGTCGCAAACGCTCCTCGCAATGACGCTTAACTTCCCAACCCGACATAAGGTCGGTCGGGTGGCAGCTATGCCGATCGAATGACTGAGTGGGGTGAATTTTTAACCCGCATTTGTTGACGCGGCAAACGGCGCTTTATTTCAGCGATAGATTTCCCGCCGGTTGCCAACGCTGATGACAAGCACGATCAGTCTTCCATCGTCGATATGGCAGATGATGCGTAAGTCACCGACGCGATAACGCCAATAATTGGAGAACTCACCCTTCAGCGATTTGCCCAGTTGGCGCGGGTTGTCCAACTCCAATACACGGCGTTCCAGATAGTCGATAACGCGCTTGCGGTTGAGTGACGACAACCGCCGCATGTCTTGTTGGGAATGCAGCGTATATTCAATCGTCCAGGTCAATGGCGCCCGCCGCCACTAGGTCCTCGGCGAACTCCGCCTTGATCTCTTCAAGTGAAATTCTCTCGCCGGTATCGGTGCGCATCCGCTCGTCAGCGAGATAAATGTCCTCGAGGTCCTCGATCTTTTCGACGATCGCTTGCCGGGCGTAGAAACTTTTCGTCCGCCCGGTCTTCTTGGCCATGGCCCCAAGGCGGTCTTCAATGTCTTTGGGCAGACGCAGGGCGAGCATGCCAATGGCTCCGGATTTCAGCTGCTATACATGTATAGCAAATTTTATGTATCCAATCAAGCCTGCAATTCCCTCCAATTCCCTCTATTTAGTTCTAAATGGAGGTTCGCATGAGAACGATCGACGTATCAACACCCGTTTTTGCAGCAATTTGGGCGGCACGACGAGATGGAGAAGAGACCGAGAACGCAATTTTGGAACGAATACTTGGTATTGCAAAGAAACATGCAACCAACATTCAGCGCAAGGATGGAGTGACATAAATGAAGAAAATTAGATGGGTTGATGACGTAGTGGAAGCACTACGCACTCTGGGAGGGAAAGCGCACTACTCTAGAATCTACGACGCCGTAAGAAACATACGGATCACAGCCGGTAGGTCTGTCCCTCGCACATTTGACGAAGTTGTGCGCAAGGAAATCGAAACTCATTCCTCCGACTCGGAAGCGTACACTGGTCGAGAGGATTACCTTTTTGCGCCAAAGGGCCTTGGAGCAGGAATTTGGGCTTTGCGGTGATCCTTCACCTCGTCAGCGGCTTGTATTTGATCCGGTGCGGGTTGGCTGCGTCCTGGCCCAGCCGTCTGATCTTGTCATACTCGTAGTCTTCGAAATTGCCCTCGAACCATTCCACATGGCTCTCGCCCTCGAAGGCGAGCATGTGCGTGGCGAGGCGGTCGAGGAACATGCGATCGTGGGAGATGATCACGGCGCAGCCGGCAAATTCTTCGAGCGCTTCTTCGAGCGCTGCCAGCGTCTCGGTGTCGAGATCGTTGGTCGGCTCGTCGAGCAGCAACACGTTGGCGCCAGATTTCAGCATCTTGGCCAGGTGCACGCGGTTGCGCTGGCCGCCCGAGAGCGAACCAACCTTTTGCTGCTGGTCGCCGCCACGGAAATTGAAGGCTGACGTATAGGCCCGCGAGTTCATTTCGCGTTTGCCGAGATAGAAGACCTCCTGCCCGCCTGAAATCTCTTCCCAGACGGTCTTTTTCGCATCGAGGCTGTCGCGGCTCTGGTCGACATAGCCAAGATGCACGCTGTCGCCCACCTCGACCGTGCCACTATCCGGCTGTTCCTGCCCGGTGATCATCCGGAACAGCGTCGTCTTGCCCGCGCCGTTCGGCCCGATCACCCCGACAATGCCGCCTGCCGGCAGTTTGAAACTCAGATTCTCGATGAGAAGTTTGTCGCCGAACCCCTTGGAAACATTGTCGAACGTGATGACGTTCTGCCCCAACCGCTCGCCCGGCGGAATGATGATCTGGGCGCTGCTCGATCTGGTCCGCTCCTCATTGGCCTTGACCAGTTCGTCATAGGCCTTGATGCGCGCTTTCGATTTCGATTGCCGCGCCTGCGGGCTCTTGCTCATCCACTCCGCTTCGCGCTCGATCACCTTGAGGCGCGCCTGGTCCTCGCGCTGCTCCTGGGCGAAGCGCTTGGCCTTCTGCGTCAGATAGGCGGAATAATTGCCCTCGTAGGGGATGCCGCGGCCGCGATCGAGTTCGAGAATCCAGCCAGTGACATTGTCGAGGAAATAGCGGTCGTGGGTGATGATCAGAACGGCGCCGGGAAATTCGCGCAAATGGCGTTCCAGCCAGCCGACCGTCTCGGCGTCGAGATGGTTGGTCGGTTCGTCGAGCAGCAAAAGGTCCGGCGCGCTCAGGAGCAGCTGACAAAGCGCCACCCGGCGCTTCTCGCCGCCTGAAAGATTGTCGACCGACGCGTCCGGCGGCGGGCAGCGCAGCGCGTCCATCGCCATCTCGACCTTTGAATCAAGATCCCAGAGATTTTCCGCATCTATCTGATCTTGCAGGGCTGCGCCTTCTTCCGCCGTCTCGTCGGAATAGTTCATCATCAGCTCGTTGTAGCGGTCGAGGACTGCCTGCTTTTCCTTGACCCCGAGCATCACATTGCCGCGCACGTCGAGGCTTGCATCGAGTTGCGGTTCCTGCGGCAGATAGCCGACCTTGGCCCCTTCCGCCGCCCAGGCCTCGCCGGTGAACTCGGTGTCGAGTCCTGCCATGATCCGAAGCAGCGTCGACTTGCCCGCGCCGTTCGGCCCGAGCACGCCGATCTTGGCGTCCGGGTAGAAACTGAGATGGATATTGTCGAGCACCTTCTTGCCGCCCGAATAGGCCTTGGAAAGACCCGACATGTGATAGATGAACTGACGCGCCATGACGCGGGACCCCTTGAATCGCTCGGTGAATTGCTGGCGCCTATCTAGGACATCGGACCCGAAGCCGCAATCGCGCACGCGTGGACGAGTTCTCGCACGGCCCGCGACGCATCAGAACGCACATGGACAAATGGTAACGCACCTGTCCAAAGGGTAACTGGACCGGCGCCGCGATGTCCCGCAACCTCCGCAAAGTCCGGCTTTGGACCCATTCAGGAGGAACATTCACATGAAGATATCCCACGCGCTGACCGCGGCTTTGCTTTTGGCGCCGGCCTCAAGCGCCCTCGCCGACGAAACTTTCACCAGTAAGAACGACCTCGACAAGCGGCCGGTCACAGCCATCGCCGCCGAGCTTGGCGTCGAGCCCCAGCAATTCGCCGACTGCTTCGCCCTCGTCACCCCCGCGTCAGACTTCAACCCGTCCGGCGAGCGTCAGCAGGCCAACAAGGCGCTGTTGCTCCCTTGCCTGCAGACGGCCAACCCGGCCATCACCAACGATCTGCTCGATAGCGTCATGGACAAATATCGCGGCCAGCACGTTTAGGTCACATACCCATAAACAGGATTCCCAAGTTCGCTGCGTTGTGATTCCCTTTCTGCCGTCATCAGGAGGTCATCATGGCGCGTTTCGATCTGACGGATTTCGAGTGGTCGGTGATTGAGCCGCTGCTTCCGACGAAGGTGCGCGGGGTGCGGCGCGCCGATGACCGAAAGGTCTTGAACGGCATTTTCTGGAGGCTGCGCACTGGCGCGCCGTGGGCCGACATTCCGGCGCGCTACGGTCCGCACACGACCTGCGTCAATCGCTTCAACCGGTGGCGCAGGGCCGGCCACTGGGCGCGCATTCTTGAAGCCGTATCAGCCGCTTACGATGGCGACGTGCAGATGATCGACTCATCCTCGATCCGCGTCCACCAGCACGCCGCCAACGGCCAAAAAAAGACGAGCGATCCCGTTGCATGGGTCGCTCGCGCGGCGGCCTGACCACCAAGATCCATGCGCTTGTCGATGCCGAGGGCCGTCCGATCCGCCTCAAGCTGACCGAGGGCCAGGCTCACGACGCACGCTCGGCCGCCGACATGTTCGATACCGTCGAGGCGGGGCATATCCTTCTGGCCGACCGCGCCTACGACGGCGATGCCTTGCGCGCCGCAATGGCCGAACGCGGCGCATGGGCCAACATCCGAGCCATGCCGAACCGCGTCAAAACTTTCCCGTTCAGCGCATGGGTCTACCGCCAGCGCAACGCTGTCGAGCGGTTTTTCAACAAACTCAAACACTTCCGTGCAGTCGCAACACGATACGACAAGCGCGACGACAACTTCCTCGCTTCCGTCCAACTCGCTTCAATCCGCATCTGGTTGCGAAGTTATGAGTCGGTGACCTAGAGCATGTTCGGGAAAAGTGCGCAGCGGTTTTCCGGTTCGAACATGCGATAATACAAAGACTTAGACCATGCGTTTTGATTCCATCAAAACGTGACATGGTCTAGGTGTTTACGAACGAGGCGCCGCGGCGGCGCTTTCCCCTTCGTCGTTGATGTCGCGCACGCGCTCCACCCGCCATATATCGATATTCTCGTCGACATCGTCGCCCAGATACCAGAGCTGCGCGCTGTTGGGGTGGGGGCCGAGATCGGCAAAGGCCACCTTGTCGAGCCGGTATTCGGCCGGATCGAAAGTGCCTTCGGAAACTTGCGCTTTCAGATCGTCGAGGAAGGTGGCGCTGAAGACATATGCGCCGTCAAAATCGGTTTTCGTGAGGTCGGCGCCCGCGAAATCACAATCGCGGATCACAGCGTTGCGGAACGTCGCCGCTCCGAGGCCGGCATTGCTGAAATCGGTCTTTCCGATCAGGGCATAGTCGAAATTGACGCCGATAGCGTTTGCGTCGGCAAAGCGTGCACTTGTGATGATGGCGGCGCGGAAATCGGCGCCGCCAAGCTGGCTGTGCCAGGTGACGAGCCCGCCATCATCGGTGATCAGCGCATTGAGGCTCTTCTGGTCGATACCGCCCAGGTCCGAACCCGAAACGATCGACCGGATGAACCGCGCCTGCTCCATATAGGCAGCGCCCATCTGCACATTGTTGACGTTGACGCCGGAAAAATCGGCGAAGCGCAGGTTGGCGTGCTGCAAGCTGATGACGCTGAGCAAGGGCACCCTGACCTCCGCGAAGGAAAAGTCCGCCCCATTGAGCGTCAGCCATTCGGTGGAAAGCACGCGGTTGTTGTAAAGAAGCGAAATGATTTGCCCACGCTCAGGGCTTGTTGGCCGGTCGATCAGCCCGGAATCGATCAGGTTGAGCCCCATCTTCGCGTCCGCCGTGCCGAGGGTCGCCACCGCATCGCGCACCTTGTCGACGTCGGTTCGGCGTTCGATCGACATGATCGCCAGTTCACCATCGCTGACCCGGTCTGTGGGGCTCGCGAGGTAGCGGTAGGGCCGCGCCGCATTAGTGGCGGCAATGATCCGGCTCCGGAGCGCCTGCGACAGTTCCTCGTCCTTGAAAATCGGCGCGGCGCGGCCATCCTTGGCGAGCTTGGTCGTTTCCTCGCCCAAGAGCGAACCGATTTCGAGAATTTCCGGCACGATGCCTGCTGAGCGCTGCGCGTCGCCGAGCTGGATCTGCTGCTCAAACAAGGCATTCTGGTCCGATATGCGATCGTTCTGCTGCTGCATGAGCCCGATCTGCGTTCGCAGAAGCTGGTTCTGCTGAAACAGGAGCGCCGAGCCCGCCAACGCCGCGATGGAGGCGATGAAGGCGGTGATGGTTGCGACCATCCAGCGCCGTGTCGCAACCCAGGCATAGCGGGCAAGCATGAGCTCGCCGAGCTCGCGCGCCGCGTCCATCGCCTCGTTGACCTGCTGTGCCGCTGCATGCCGCGCCACCTCTGCCAAGGGCCGCGCGAAACGCTCCATTTCGACTTCGGACCGTTTGACCACCGTCTGCAGGATCGGCCGGCGAAAGGCGACGATGAGCACAACGATCGCCGCAGCCAGAAGCAGAAAACCGAAGAGAACCAGAAAGATGATCAGTGCATTGTCGACGATCGTGTCGAGACTGACCATGGCCAGCGGCACGCCGGCCAGAAGGCCGAGCAGAAACACCACGACACCCAGCCAGATGCTGCCGGGCGCCCGCGTTTTGCCAAGCCGGGGCGGCAAAGGTGGCAGCGGATTGTCCTGTTCCTCGCTCATGCCATCATGCTCAACCGCCGCCGCAACGGCGTCAAGGTCTTTGCCGGTCACCGCCCGCCGAAGCCCATTGTCGGCTTGGCAAGAACCCGCCGCCACACTATTGTCTCAACGATAATACGAAAGTTTGGGGAGGAACGGTGATGGCGAAATCGTCTCAGTCTGCGTGGCGGAGTTTGGCCGAGGGCCAACAGTCAAATCTCGTGGTCGCCGATGCGACGACCGGCGGCACTCGCATCGTCCATTCCACCACCAACCTCATCGAAGCACCCAACTGGACCCCCGACGGAAATTGGCTCGTATTCAACTTCGAGGGGCATCTCTACCGTCTGTCGCCGGACGGCGGCACGCCGGAGATGATCGATACGGGCAATATCGACCGCCTGAATAACGATCATGTGATTTCCCCCGACGGCGAGACGATCTTCGTCAGCAACAATGACGGACATCTCTACCACCTACCGATCTCCGGTGGCGAACCGACGCGCGTTTCCAACGATCATCCCGGCCGGACCTATCGCTACTACCTCCACGGCATTTCGCCCGATGGTGCGGAACTCAGCTATGTCGGGCTCGAAATGATCGAGGGAAAAGCCAAAACCTGGATTTGCACCATCCCCGCCTCCGGCGGCCCCGACACAATCCTGACTGATGGCGCCTGCCCGGTCGACGGGCCGGAATATTCGCCCGACGGCCAATGGATCTATTTCAACTCCGAAGCGACAACGCGCGAGCCCGGACACGCGCAGATCTTCCGTATGGCCCGCGACGGCTCGAGCATGGAACAACTGACCTTCGACGAACGGGTCAACTGGTTCCCGCACCTCTCGCCTGACGGACAGCGGATCGCCTATGTCTCCTTCCCGCCAGGTACGCTTGGCCACCCGGCAGACAAGGACGTCATCATCCGCACCATGAACCCGGACGGCTCGGACCAGCACGACCTCGACCGCTTCAACGGCGGCCAGGGTACAATCAACGTCAATTCCTGGGCACCCGACAGCCGGCACTTTGCCTACGTCACCTACCCGTTGGGTTAGCGCCTGGTCTGCTGCGAGCCTCGCCATCGCCACCGCAAAAGAAAAGGGGGCGAAATCGCCCCCTCAGCGCGTCCTCGCTGTTGCGATCCGTCACGCGGCCTTGTAACCGCGATCCGTCATCGGCGCGGATGACCGCCCGATCTTGAACACGTCGACGATCTGGTCGAGCTGCGTTGCCTGACCCTCGGTCTGTTCGATCGCGGCATTGGTCTCTTCGACCAGCGCGGCGTTCGACTGGGTCATTTCGTCCATCTGCCGCACAGCCGCGTTGATCTCGTTGATCGATGTGGCCTGCTCGCGGCTGTCTTGCGCGATCTGCTGCATCAGGCTTGCATTCTGCCCAATGGCTTCGATCATGGACGCCAGCTTGCCCGCCGCATCCTCGACCAGCTTCGATCCGAGCTTGACCTCGTCGGCGCTTGCTTCGATGAGCTGCTTGACCTCCGACGAAGCTTCGGCAGCGGACTGCGCCAGCCGGCGGACTTCCACCGCGACAACCGCGAATCCCTTCCCGGCCTCACCCGCGCGTGCCGCCTCGACCGAGGCATTGAGCGCCAGAAGGTTGGTCTGGAAGGCGATATCGTCGATCATCCCGATAATGTTGGAAATCTTGGACGAAGACGTCGAAATCCGCTCCATGGCCTCTGTCGCGCGCTGCATGACGCCGCCGCTTTCCTGTGCCGTCGACGAGACCTGCACTGCCAGCTGACTGGCCGTCGCCGCCTGCTTGGCATTCTGCTCGACCGTCATCGCCAGCTGTTCCATCGTGGCCGAAGTCTCTTCAACGGTCGCCGCCTGCCGGGTCGTCCGTTCGCTGAGATCGTTTGTGCCGGCCAGAATTTCGCCGGTCGCCGATCGCAGCGAACCTGAGGTGGACCGCAATTGCCCGACGATTTCGACCAGCTTGTCGGCGACTTCGTTGGTGTCGTCGCGAAGTTTTGCGAATGCGCCCGAGAAATTGCCTTCGACGCGCTGGCCGAGGTCGGTTGCCGCGAGTGCGGAAAGTACCTTGCCCGTTTGCCCGATCGGTGCAGCAATCGTCTCCATGAGGCGATTCATTTCGTTCGTCAGTTGCAGATAGGTGCCGGTGAACTTGCTCGAATCGATACGGCCTTCAAGCTGGCCCTGATTGACCTCACCCGCCAGCCGCTGCACCTCGGCGATCGACCTGTCGACCATGGCGGCCCGCGAACCCATCATGTCGATGGACTCGTTGATCGTCTTCACCGCCGACAGGAACATGCCGAGCATGCCCTCTTCCCGGATCTTCCGGTAATAGCGGCCCTCGCTCGCGGCCCGCATCGCCAGCGACGCCTCTCGCACGAACGCATCATTGATGTCGATCAGGTCGTTGACGGCGTCGAGTGTCTGGCCCACTTCGCCGCCAACCTTCGTCATTACCACGCGGGCATTGAAATCACCCTCGCGCACCGATTTGGAAACTTTGCGGATTTCCGAAAGGATGTTCCTCGCCTTGCGGATTTGAACGAGATTGGCCGCGGACAGAACCACAATCAACGCCGCGCAGGCGGCGAGAAGATAGAAGGGCGCGCTGGCAACAACGAGGCCTATCCCCGCAACGCCGGTGAGGCCCGACAGGATCGAAAGATACCAGATCCTAGAGAGACAGGACGAATTCATCATAGCTGACGCCTTTTTCGGCAAGGATGGACTGCAACAGGGCGTAACCAGCTTTTTGCCCGTCTTTTCGGTTGGGGTGCGCCGCTTCTTCCTTGAGCAGAAGATCGTAAAGCGCCTTGACCTTTTCAATCGCGTCTCGCGACGGCGCGCGGCGGTTGGAATGATAGCTGACGATCTCGCCCTCCGCGTTGAAGCTCGGCGTCACGTGCGCAAAAACCCAGTAGTGGTCACCGTTCTTGGTGTTGTTGACCACATAGGCGAAGATTTCGCGCCCCGCCTGCAGGTATTCCCACAAAAGCTGGAACACGCAGCGTGGCATGTTCTCGTTGCGAAGGATCGAATGCGGTTCGTTCAGAACGTCGCCCAGCGAGAAATCCGCGATATCGAGAAAAGTGTTGTTGGCATATTCGATATGCCCTTTGAGATTGGTCTTGCTGACGATGATATCGTCGGGTGGCAGGACTTTCTCGACACCCGTGAGATTGAACATGACGGCCCCCTCGGTTCACAAGCCGTCGGTAATCCTACGTGCGAAATGGTTAACGGCTGGCTAATCCGCCAATCGGATCGTCCTCATAACATTCTGTAAAATATGCGAAAAACATATGTTTGGCGCGGGCCAGGGCCCGCACAACAGCTGATCGGGTCAATCTCCTAGAACTCGCTCCAATCCTCGTCGACGGCATTGTTGCCGGCGGTGAGATAGGTCTTGGCGGCCTGCTTGACCTTTTCCTTGAGCCCCATGATGCCCTTGGGTTCTTCGGCCCGGGGTGCGGGTTTCGCGGCAGGTGCCGGTCTGACGGGTGCGTGAGTTGGTTGCGGTGCGCGTGCCGGGGTCTGGGTTCCGCCGCTCAGCTTGAACTGCTCGACGATCCGGTCGAGCTCGCTCGCCTGGTTCTCGGTCTGCTCGATCGCCGCATTTGTCTCTTCCACCAGCGCCGCATTGTGCTGGGTCATCTCGTCCATCTGCCGGACCGCCGCATTGACCTCCTCGATGCTAGACGCCTGTTCCCGGCTCGCCGCCGCGATCGCCGCCATCAGCCGCGCATTTTCCGTGACCGCGTTGAGCATGCCCAAAAGCTTGTCCGAAGCGACTCCGACCAGTTTCGAACCCGCCGAGACTTCCTCGGCGCTCCGCTCGATCAGCTGCTTGACCTCCGAAGAGGCCTCCGCCGCAGACTGGGCCAGCCGCCGGACCTCGACCGCCACCACGGCAAAGCCTTTGCCCGCCTCCCCGGCCCGCGCCGCCTCGACCGACGCATTGAGCGCCAGAAGGTTGGTCTGGAAGGCGATATCGTCGATCATCCCGATAATGTTGGAGATCTTCGACGACGAGGTCGTGATCCGCTCCATCGCCTCGGTCGCCTTCGACATGACATCGCCGCCTTCCGCAGCCGCCTTCGACACCTGCTCGGCGCTCTGGCTTGCTCCTTCCGCGTCCCGCGCATTCTGCAAGACGGTCGAGGCCAGTTGCTCCATCGTCGCCGACGTCTCTTCGATCGTCGCCGCCTGCTTGGTCGTCCGCTCCGAAAGATCGTTGGCACCCGACAGGATCTCCCCCGTCGCCATCTTCACCCCGCTCGAGGTGGTCCGGAGCTGCGAAACGGTTTCAACGACCTTGTCAGCCACCGAATTGATGTCGTTCTTCAGTCGCTCGAAAATGCCTTTGTGTTGGCCATCCATGCGACTGGAGAAATCAAGCGAAGCCAGTGACGACAACACGCCCTGCGCCTCGCTCACACTTGTCTCGATGGTTTGCATCAGCCGGTTGACCTGTTCAGCCAGCTGCTGGTGTTCGGCAAGCGCATAGGTGGTTGCGGCGCGGGCGGACAGATCGCCCTCGATCGCAGAATTGATGACCGCCCCTACGTCGGCATTGAGCGCCACGGCGCCGTTCGCCCGTTCAGTCGCATTCTTGGCATCGTCCGCACTCCGCGTCGCCATGTTGCGCCGCTCAATGCCGGTGTCACGAAACGCACCGATGGATTTGTGAAGCGCGCTCAATTCATCCCATTTGGATTGACCAAGAGCCGGCGCGTCGAATTCCTCGTTGGCGATCCGCCCTGCAATATCGGCCGCGTGGCGGAAGCGGCGGAAAAGTCCGACAGTAAAAAGGATCATCGCGATGATGGCGACCAGCACCAGCCCCTGCGAGCCAAACTGGACCCAGGTTCTGAGCGATTGCAGCCGCGCCACGTCAGCTTCGGTTGCATCGACGATCCGCGCGTTTTCCACCCGGACATTGTCGACCTCGGCGAGCAGGTTGTCGACGGAAGCGCCCATCGCTTCTGCCGCTGCATCGAACGAACTCATCATGATGTTGCCGCCGGCTGGCCCCTCGGCCACGTAGGACTCTGCCATCTTGATGCCCGTCGCGTAATAGGGCGGGAAGGCCTCTTCTACCGATACCAGCACGTCAACCAGGTGCGGCGCATTCAACTCGACCGCAAGTGCCTTGGCGGTGGCAATATCATCGGGGAGTTTTTGCGCAAACTCTGCAGCAGCATCAAACCCGTCGTTCAGACCATCCAGTCCGCGCGTGGCCGAGATGTCGGTCAACCATTGCTGAACCTGCACAACGTCCAGCTTTATCTCGTACGCAGCCTGAACCAGGTTACGTTCCGAAATGAGCGATGTTTCGGATTCGCTCATCGCAAGGACCGACTCCCGGTCCGCGGATTGCCCAAGAAGTTGCGCACCGACCGTGGTCAGCGCCGCGAATACTGCCAGTCCACCGCCCAAGGCGACGATTGCCGATGAAAGTTTCAAAATTTGCCCCTTCAATTAAATGCATGAGTGGGCAACAATTGTCGGTGTTTCTACTTAATCTGGAATTAACGAATATATGACTTTGAAATTGCTTGGTTTATCGAGGGCCGGCCGTCCGCAATACCGCCCTTCGATCAAAATTTCGCTGCCTTCCGGAAGGAATCAGGGGCAGGCCTAGAACTCGCTCCAGTCCTCGTCAACAGCATTGTTGCCGGCGGTGAGATAGGTCTTGGCGGCCTGCTTGACCTTCTCCTTGAGCCCCATGATGCCCTTGGGTTCTTCGGCCTTCGGTGCGGGTTTCGTGGCAGGTGCCGGTCTCGCCGGTGCGTGAGTTGGCTGCGGGGCGCGTGCCGGTGCCTGGGTGCCGCCGCTCAGCTTGAACTGCTCGACTATCCGGTCGAGTTCGCTCGCCTGGTTCTCCGTCTGCTCGATCGCCGCATTGGTCTCTTCCACCAGCGCCGCATTGTGCTGGGTCATCTCGTCCATCTGCCGGACCGCCGCATTGACCTCTTCGATGCTCGAGGCCTGCTCCCGGCTCGCCGCCGCGATCGCTGCCATCAGCCGCGCATTCTCCGTGACCGCATTGAGCATGCCCAAAAGCTTGTCCGAAGCGACCCCCACGAGCTTCGAACCCGCCGAGACTTCCTCGGCGCTCCGCTCGATCAGCTGCTTGACCTCCGAAGAGGCCTCCGCCGCAGACTGCGCCAGCCGCCGGACCTCGACCGCCACCACGGCAAAGCCCTTGCCCGCCTCCCCGGCCCGCGCCGCCTCGACCGACGCATTGAGCGCCAGAAGGTTGGTCTGGAAGGCGATATCGTCGATCATCCCGATAATGTTGGAGATCTTCGACGACGAGGTCGTGATCCGCTCCATCGCCTCGGTCGCCTTCGACATGACATCGCCGCCTTCCGCAGCCGCCTTTGACACCTGCTCGGCGCTCTGGCTAGCGCCTTCCGCATCGCGGGCATTCTGCAAGACGGTCGAGGCCAGTTGCTCCATCGTCGCCGATGTCTCTTCGATCGTCGCCGCCTGCTTGGTCGTCCGCTCCGAAAGATCGTTGGCGCCCGACAGGATCTCTCCCGTCGCCATCTTCACACCCGACGAAGTGGTCCGAAGCTGACGGACAATATCCTGAAGCCGCTCGACGGAGTCATTGAAAGCCTTGCGGAGTGCGTCGAGATCGCCGGGGAATGTCTCGGTGATCGCGCATTCCAGGTCGCCCTGGGCGAGACTTGAAAGTCCGGCGCTCAGTCGCTGCACCATCTGCGCCTGCGCCTCGGCCAGCCGCACCTTTTCGGCCTCGCGCGCTTGGCGCTCCTCCTCGGCGGCACGGCGGCCCTGGTCGATGCGCTGCTGCTCCTCGGCTTTGGCGCGCTCCTGTTGCTGCATGCGCTCGACCGTTTTGTCGCGCAGCAGCGCCACCGCCCGCCCGATGCGGGAAATCTCATCGCGGCCGTTCGCCTGACCGGCCTCCTCGACATCTTCGTTATTGGCCAGTTTCGTAATGCGCTGTTCGAGACCGAGCAGCCCGGTCACGATCCCGCGCGCCGAGACCACTGAAAAACCAACAACCAGCAGCAAAAGGGCGCCGGAAATGGAGAGCATGGTGATCAACTGCGAGCGAAACCCGCCGACCCGGATTTCAAGAAGGTCTGTCAGCTCCGACGTATTCACGCCGGCAAACACCGCGGCTTCGTCCTGGAAGGCCATGTGCGCCGCCTCAAGGGCCGAAATCTGTTTGGACCGGTCCGTCAGATAGGGCACTAGCACCTTGAGGGCCTCATGCACCGCATCAATCATGTTGTTGCCGGCGGTTTCGTAGGCCACGATCGCCGGCTCGATATTAGCCGCCACCGTGCCGTCACCGTTCCCGGCAATGGCCGACTCGAGTGAGCCTCTTGCCCCGGAAATCAGGCCCTCGAACTCAATGGCCATGCCGTAAAGCCGCTCGCGTTCGTCATCGGTGACATTGGCCGCCGCGGCGGCAACTTCGATATCTGCGAGAAGGTCCGCCGCAAGATTGATCGCGCCCGGAATCTTGAGAACCGCAATGTCCATGACGTAGTAACTGTCGAGGTCGGGGTCGAGGATCAGGTTGGAGCTGTCGCCGACCTTGAGCAGAAGTGAATTCAGGGCTTGGCGAGCGTCTCGCGCGCTCTGCGGTGCGGCGGCCCTGAGGTCCATAAAGGCGGCTGAAAGGTCAGCCGAATTCATGTCTGCGTCGAAACGCGCACGCGCCGCGTTAAGGTCCGCCACATCCGGCAAAGCCGTGCCACCGTCGGCCAAGGCAACCAGTTCCGGGTAAATCGCATCGAGATAGGCCGCCCCACCCTCCTCTTTCTGGGCGAACGCGATCTCCTTGTTGCTCTGCGCAACGAAAAGATAACCCAGAAGTCCGACCGGAAGCAGCGACAGAAGCACGATGATGCCAAGCCTGAATCCGATGGTGAGATGGCTGAGTTTGAACTTACCCATGGTTGTCCCGTTCGCTTGAGGTCCGCCGGCCGCGTCAAAGGGCCCGCTATCCTTCCCTGGTCGAGACCTTCGGATAGCGCGCCCGGAACGCGTCACCGCCAGCTTGCCCGATCAAGGTGAATAAGTAGTTACCCGGACTCGGTAAACGCCCGGTCTGTTTGGGGTTTGGCTTGGTTAATAGCGTCCGAGCGGCAGACCCGTTCGTGTCTTCACCGTCCGAATCGACATGTTCGAATGGACCTGCGACACCCCCGGCAGTTTGGCGACCAGACGGCGGTGCAACTGCTCGAAATCGGCATGGTCGCGAACCACCACCCGAAGAATGTAGTCGAACTGTCCCGCCATCAGATGGCATTCGAGAATTTCGGGTACGGCGGTAACGGCCTGCTCGAACGCGGTGAACGCCTCCTCCGACTGGTTGGCAAGACTGACCTCGATGAAGAACTGCATGGTGAAACCGAGTTTTTCGGCATTGAGCCAGGCGCGATAGGCGAGCACGTAGCCATCCTCTTCGAGCGCCTTGATCCGCCGGTGACAGGCTGATGCGCTGAGACCGACCTCCTGCCCGAGTTCGTGCACGCTCCGGTCGCTGTTTCGCTGGATCGCCAGCAACAAACGGCGATCAATCTCGTCAATCATCGAATTTCCTTGCGATATTTCGAAAAAGGCTCTGAAATTCTCTCAAGAAAGTAACAGATCAAGCAAAATCAGGCAAGAATTTGCACCCGCATTCTGGCATGAAGGAGCCTCGGCGCGCCGCCGGGCGCGGACCGGGACAAACAGGAGGCGACAAATGCGCGTTGGCGTACCCAGGGAAATCAAACCGCAGGAAGAGCGGGTCGGCATGACGCCGGAAAGCGTTCAGGAACTCAGCGTGCACGGCCACGAGGTTCTGGTCGAAACTGGAGCCGGGGCCGGCATTGGCGCCGACGACGAAGCCTATCGCGCTGCGGGAGCCACCATTGCCGCGACGGCGCGGGAAGTTTTCGATGGGTCCGACATGGTGGTCAAGGTCAAGGAACCGCAGGCCGTCGAGCGTGCCATGCTTCGCCCCGGCCAGGTGCTGTTCACCTACCTTCATCTGGCTCCTGACGCCGCACAAACCCGCGACCTGATCGACTCGGGCGCAACCTGCATCGCCTATGAAACGGTCACCGCCGCCGATGGCGGCCTGCCGCTTCTCAAACCCATGAGCCAAGTTGCCGGGCGCATGGCCGCCCATGCTGGCGCCAAAGCGCTCGAAAAGGCACATGGCGGGCGCGGCGTGCTGATGGGTGGCGTGCCGGGCGTTGCCCCTGCCAAGGTCGCAATCCTTGGCGGCGGTGTCGTTGGTTTCAACGCCGCACAGATGGTTGTCGGCATGCAGGCCGACGTGACCATTCTCGACAAGAATCCCACGACGCTCGAGCGCCTCAATCACTTCTTCGGGGCGAGCGCGAAGACCCTCTACTCGAATGCGGCCAACCTCGCCGCCACCATCGCCGAGGCCGATCTCATCATCGGTGCGGTGCTCATTCCGGGCGCTGCGGCTCCGAAGCTGGTCACGCGTGACATGCTCAAGACCATGAAGCCGGGCGCCGTACTTGTCGATGTCGCCATCGACCAGGGGGGCTGTTTCGAAACGTCGCGCCCGACCACACACGAGAACCCGACTTACCAGGTCGACGGCATCGTCCACTATTGCGTTGCCAACATGCCCGGTGCCGTGGCCCGCACCTCGACATACGCGCTCAACAACGCCACCCTGCCCCACGTTCTCAACCTCGCAGACAAGGGCTGGCGGCAGGCGCTGCGCGATGACCCGCATCTGCTCAATGGCCTGAACGTCCATGCCGGCCGGCTGACCTGCGAACCGGTGGGCCGGGCCCAGGGTCTCGACTGGATCGCGCCGAAGGCAGCGTTCGATCTAGCCGCCTGAACGCGCCATAGCCGCGACGTCAAAGCCGGGGCATAACCCCGGCTTTTTTGCCTCCGCAATTGCCCCGTCCGCGCACCCGGTCTAAGAGACTTCGAGTGCCACGGAACCGGAGCAAGTCACGTCATGATCATCGTCGTCGCCACGCTCAAGATAGTTCCCGGCTCCGAAGAGAAGGTTTTCGCCGCTGCCAAAGACGTCATCGCCGCGACACGGCAGGAACCGGGATGCGACCGCTACGACCTGCACGCGGACGTGTTCGAACCAACGACTCTCGTCTTCGTAGAGGAATGGGCCTCGCGCACCGACCTCGATCTCCATTTCGAGCGCCCGCATATGGCGGTCTGGCGCGCGGCCATTGCGCCCTACCTCAAGAGCCGGCGGGTCAAGGTCATCCACCCGGATCACATTCAGATCATCGAGTAGCGTACCATGCCCCCCCGCGTTGAAAGCCTGTTCAGAATCATCGTCTGGCCGTTGGCCGGGCTGACCCTTGCCCTTTATCTCGTCATGGTTCTCTGGTCGCTGCCGCACCTCCAGGCGCTGGCAGGCGGCCAGGTCGTGTTCGATCTTCGGCCGGCCGGATACACCTACGAGCAATCCGTCGCCATTGTTACCGCCCTTGGTCGAGACGGCGCCGACTTCTATCTTGGCACCCAGCAGTTTCTCGACACGATCTATCCCGCTCTCATGAGCCTGACCCTTTTTGTCGCCATCGCGCTCCTGCTGCCCGAAAGCATCAATATCGGCCGTCTTATCGTTCCATGGATCGCCTTCGCCGGTGCCGCGTTCGACTATTCGGAAAACGCCGCAGTCCGCGAAATGTTGATCACCGGACCACAGGCCATTGATCCGGCGATTGCCGCGTTCGCCAGCCAGTCGAGCATTCTCAAGGCGACGTTCACCGCCATTGCCATGTTGCTGCTTATCGCCCTGCTGGTGCGCTGGGGCTGGCTTCGGCTGCGCGGCGCCGGTCACAACTGAGATGCTTGCCGGCATAGCTTCGCTGGTCTTCATTCCGCTTCTGGCCATCGTCATGGTCCAGGTCATGTGGGCTTTCGGCGCGCGCTTTCCCGCCCGCGACGAGGCAACTTTGGCCCGAACCGTGATCGGCAAGCCCGGCATCGTCACCATGCCACGGCGCATCATCTCGTTTCTGGCCGCGTTGCTGGTTTTCGCCGCAGGCCTCTGGGCCCTTTCGCTGTCGGACCCCGAGCCGAACCTTGTTCTCGACATTGGCGGCGCCGCTCTTGCCGCCGCATTCCTGATACGTGGAATTGCCGGTTACACATCCACCTGGCGCAATAACCATCCTGAAGAACCGTTCAAGACCTTTGATCGAAAGGTCTATTCACCGCTCAGCATTGGCGTTGGCCTCGGCTTTGCCCTGCTCACCTTTTTGAACGCGACGCCATTCTGAATTTGAAGATGCTGACTGAGCGATGCGGCGCGACGAAATGCCGGCCGCGTGGTGCCGCCGCGTCGCCGCTCGAACTCAGGATCAGGCTCCACCTGCCGCCGGAAATATCGGGCAGGTGCGCGTCAACGCCCATCTGCAATCCGTTGAAATAAACCAACATCGTGTCGTCCTGTTCGTGGAGCATCAGGCCGACGAAGAAATTGTCCGGCCGCTCCCATTCCTCGACATGCTTGTGCGTGCCATCGGCCATGAACCACTGCGCGTCGGGAAATCTTCCGGTATGAGCGCCGGTCAACGGCCGCTCGACGCTGAGGGCCGGATGATCGTTCCTCAGACGCGCCAACCCTCCAACGAACCTGATGAGATCATGGTCCGCCGAGGCCCAGTCGAGCCAGGTGATTTCGTTGTCCTGCGCATAAGCGTTGTTGTTGCCCATCTGCGTGCGCCACAACTCGTCACCCTGCCCGAGCATGATCCGGCCCCGCGACACGAAAAGCGTTGCCAGCAACGCCCGCGCGTCGCGCTTGCGTGCCGCCTCGACCTCCGGATCGAACGTCACCCCCTCGACGCCGTTGTTCCAGCTGAGATTGTGGTTGTGCCCGTCGCGATTGCCTTCGCCATTGGCTTCGTTGTGCTTGTGCTCGTACGACACCAAGTCGCGGAGCGTGAACCCGTCATGCGCCGTCAGGAACTTGACCGAATGCCTGCTCGACTTGCCGGTCGGCTCGAAGAGTTCCCGCGTGCCCGACACCGAACTGGCCAGCCCCTGAATGGAACTCGGCCGCCTGGCCCAGAAGCTCCGTACCTTGTCGCGGTACTGATCGTTCCATTCCAGAAACGCATCCCCGAACTGCCCGAGGCGATAGCCGCCCGGCCCGATGTCCCAGGGCTCGGCGATCAGGATCGCGGTCGAAAGCAGGGGATCTTCGCGAATGCGCCGCAACAGGGGTGCGTCCGGATCGAACCCATCGGCCCGTCGCCCCAGAACGGTCGCAAGATCGAAGCGGAATCCGGATACGCCACCCTGCAGCACCCAGTGGCGAAGGCTCTCGATCACCAGATCGATGACCGCGGGATGGTCGCACTGAAGAATATTTCCGCACCCGGCATCGTTGATGAGGCGCAGGCCCGCCCCGTTCTGCTCGAACCGGTAATAGGTCCGGGCATCGAGGCCCTTGAACGAGACGACCGGGCCGTCGCGATCGCCCTCTCCCGTGTGGTTGTAAACCACATCGAGAATGACCGGGATGCCACGTTTGCGGCAGAGATCGGTCATCGCCCGCACCTCGGCCATGCCGCCCGGCGCGAGCCGCGGATCCGGCGCGAAGAAGGTAATCGGGTTGTAACCCCAGCTGTTGACCAGACCGAGGTCGAGCAGGTGTTTTTCGCTCATCCAGGCCGTGACCGGCATGAGCTCGACTGCAGACACACCGAGTCCGTCGAGATGATCGATCGCGGCGGGTGAAGCCAGGCCCGCAACGGTGCCCTTCAGGGGTTGCGGCACGCCGGGATGGAGCTTGGTGAATCCGCGAACATTGAGCTCATAGATCGGACCCGCGCCACGAAGCCCGAGCGGCGCAGGAGCGTCCGGCAGCCGCGGCACGTCGATGAGCCCGCGCGGCACCAGATCGGCCGTGTCACCATCACCGCCAGGTGGCGCCCAAAGATGCGGGTGGTTCTGGAAAGGCCGGTCGATCGCCAGCGCATAAGGATCGACAAGGAGTTTTGCCGAATCGAACCAGTAGCCCTGGTCCGGATCGTAGGTACCCTTAGCCCTAAATCCGTAGGTTGCTTCGGCCGGCACGTCTCGCACCTCGGTGGAAAACACATAGTCATCCCCGCGCGCAAGCGGAACTTCCCTCAGGAACCCACCATCCCTGTCGAAGATGTCGACGCAGATGGCCGCGGCACTCTCCGAATAGACCGCAAACCGCACGGCATCGCCGACCCGCCTCGCGCCCAGCGAGCCAGACGTCCCGTTGCCGTTCGAGCCGGAATCCATGCGGCTCAGGTGATCACGCTCGGCGCGTCGCGGCCGGTCAGTTCGCGAATACCGGCCAGATCATCGGCGAGGGCAATCAGGTCGGCGAGCGCCGCCTGTGTCTCCAGTTCATGGTCGCCATCCGGCCCCACAAACCGCTCGACATAGAGCCTCAGCGTTGCGCCAACCGTTCCCGTGCCGCTCATTCTGAGGATGATCCGCGACCCATCAGCAAAGACAATGCGCAAACCCTGGTTGGCGCTCGTCGATCCGTCGATCGGGTCGTGATAGGTGAAGTTGTCGGCGAGAGAAACCGTGCGCCCGCCAAGCGTCTGGCCAGCAAGACCGCCGAACGCGCCCTCGAACCGCGCCATTACCGCCTTGGCGGCCTCCATCTCGACTTCCTCGAAATCGTGCCGCGTGTAGTAGTTGCGCCCGAAGCGTTTCCAATGGTTGACAACGATCTGGTCGACGCTTTCGCGCCGCGCTGCCAGAATGTTGAGCCAGAGCAGGACGGCCCACACGCCGTCCTTCTCGCGCACATGGTTCGAACCCGTGCCCGCGCTTTCTTCCCCGCAGATCGTGACCCGTCCGGCATCGAGCAGGTTGGCAAAGAACTTCCAGCCGGTTGGCGTCTCGTGAATTTCGATACCGAGTTGTTCGGCGACGTGGTCTGCAGCGCTGCTCGTCGGCATCGACCGGGCGACGCCCGCAATGCCGCCGGCATAGCCGGGCGCGAGATGGGCGTTTGCCGCCAGAATGGCGAGGGAGTCCGAGGGCGTGACGAACCGGTTCCGGCCAATGATGAGATTGCGGTCGCCGTCACCGTCCGACGCCGCCCCGAAATCGGGCGCACTCGCCGACATCATCAGGTCATAGAGTGGTTTGGCATGAACAAGATTCGGGTCGGGATGGCCATCGTTGAAGGTCGGGCTCGGTACCGCATTGATCACCGAACCGGAAGGTGCGCCAAGCATCTCCTCGAAGATCCGTTTCGCATAGGGACCGGTAATGGCATGCATCGCGTCGAACCGCATGCGGAAACCCGACGCGAAGAGCAAGCGAACGGCGCCGAAATCGATCAGCGTTTCCATATAGGCCGCATAAGCATCGACCGGATCGACGATCTCGACCGCCATCCCCTCGATTTGACTTGTGCCGATCGCCGAAAGGTCCACATCCGGTGCCTCGGCGATTTTGTAGCGGTCGATCACCTTCGAGCGCGCGAAGACCGCATCGGTCAACGACTCCGGCGCCGGTCCGCCATGCTCGACATTGTACTTGATGCCGAAATCGCCGTGCGGCCCGCCGGGATTGTGGCTGGCTGAAAGGATGAACCCGCCGAGCGCCTTGTTCTTGCGGATGAGATGCGAAACTGCAGGGGTCGAAAGATAGCCGTTCTGCCCAACCATCACCCGACCGAAACCATTGGCTGCGGCCATCTTCAAAACGATTTGGATCGCTTCCTGGTTGAAGAAACGCCCGTCGCCGCCAATCACCAGAAGCTTGCCCGCCCCGCCTTCGAGGCAATCGAAATAGGACTGCACGAAATTGGCGACATAATTCGGCTGCTGGAACACCGGCACGCGTTTCCTCAGGCCCGACGTGCCCGGCTTCTGGTCCGGATAGGGAACCGTTTCGACTGTTCTAATCGCCATTGCTGACCGCCCGCCCCATAAGCTTTTCGTAAAGCGCGACATACTTGCGCGCGGACTGGTCCCAGCCCACGTCCGACTTCATGCCACGCCGCTGGATATGTGCCCAGACCGCCTCGTCCCTGTAAAGCGCGATGGCCCGCCTCAGGGCCTCGGTCAGGGTGTTTTCGTTGAGCGGCGAAATCTGCACGCCCGTCGCCGCGCCCATGCTGAGCGCCGCCTCGTTGGCATCGACCACCGTGTCGGCCAGCCCGCCGGTGCGCGTCACCACCGGCACGCAGCCATAGCGCAAGCCGATCAGTTGCGTCAGCCCGCAGGGCTCGAACCTCGATGGAATAAGTATGGCATCCGCGCCGCCCTGGATCATGTGGCTCAATTGCTCGTCATAACCCCGGACGATGCCGATCCTGCCGGGATGCCGCCCCGCTGCATTGGCAATCGCGTCCTCGATCCCGCCGTCGCCCGACCCGAGAACGCAAAGCTGCGCCCCCATGCCGACCAGCCGGTCGAGCACATTGGCCAAAATGTCGATGCCCTTCTGCCAGGTCAGCCGGCTGACGACGCCAAAAAGCGGCGCGTCGGAATGTTCGAGCCCGAACCGCTCGCGCACCGCGCGCTTGTTCGCGGCCCGCCTTCGCACTGTGCTGATCCGGTAGGGCTCGACCAGAGCCGTGTCCGTGCCCGGATCCCAGGCTTCGAGATCGATGCCGTTGAGAATGCCGTAGACATCGCTGGTGCGGGAATTGAGCAGTCCCTCAAGTCCCATGCCGAATTCCGGCGTGCGGATTTCGCTCGCATAGGTCGGGCTGACCGTGGTGATCGCGTCTGCGCATTGCAACCCCGCCTTGAGGTAGCCGACCGCGCCGTAGTATTCGACCCCATCCACGGAATTGGCCGCGGCCGGAAGCTGAAGTTCGCCGAAGATCTCCCGCGGGAACTGTCCCTGGAACGCGAGGTTGTGGACCGTCATCACCGATTTGACTTTGGTTGGCGGGCCAAAGCGCAAGTAGGCGGGCACAAGCCCTGCCTGCCAATCGTGGGCATGAATGATCGCCGGGGAATAGCCATCGATCAATCCACGGCCAATTTGCCCCGCAACCTGGGAAAAGGCTCCGAACCGCTTCCAGTTGTCCGTCCAGTCTGCGCCCGAGGGCGAAGCGTAGATAGAGCCGTCCCGATCATAGAGATGCGGCGCGTCGACAACGATCAGATCGAGCCCTGACACAGTGGCGTCCAGAAGCCGCGCCGGCCCGCCGAAGAGGCTGGCCATTTCTTTCAAAACGACCGGCTTGGCAATCTTCGCGATGACCTGCCGGTAGCCGGGAACAAGAACCCGCATGTTGACATTGAGCCGGCGCAACGCCCCGGGCAGCGCGCCGACCACGTCGGCCAGCCCCCCGGTCTTGATAAGTGGATAGACTTCCGAGGCGACCGAGAGAACCTCGATCGCCGCCTCGCCCGGCTTACTGGTTTTCGTAGGCATCGATCATTTTCTGGGTGACCAGCACGACACCGTTATCAGTCCGCCGGAAGAACTTCTTGTCCTGTTCGGCATCCTCGCCGATGACGATGCCCTGCGGCACGCGCACACCACGGTCGAGAATGACCTTCTTGAGGCGCGCCCCACGCCCGACATTGCAGTAGGGCAAGGCAACAACTTCATCGAGGCTGGAATAGGAATTGATCTGCGTGCCCGTCGAGATGAGCGACCGCCGGACAGATGCCCCCGAGACGATGCAGCCTCCGGAGACAAGCGACGAGACCGCCGATCCCCGCCGCCCGTCGAGGTCATGCACGAATTTGGCCGGCGGTGTGATTTCCGCATAGGTCCAGATTGGCCAGTTCGCGTCGTAAAGATCGAGCTGGGGCACCACGTCGGTGAGGTCGATATTGGCCGACCAGTAGGCATCCAGCGTCCCCACGTCTCGCCAGTAGGCGACCTCTTCCTTGTTCGAGCGAACACAGGAATGGGTGAACCGGTGCGCCCAGGCGTTGCCGCGCTCGACGAGCGAGGGAATGATGTCCTTGCCGAAATCGCGGCTCGAATTGGGGTTTTCTGCGTCCTTGCGCAGCTGTTCCATCAGGAAGCTGGTGTTGAAGACGTATATGCCCATCGATGCCAGGCTGACCGCATCATTGCCCGGAATGGTCGGCGGGTCCTTCGGCTTTTCCACGAAACCGACAATCTTGTCGCGCCCATCGACATGCATGACCCCGAATGCCGAGGCTTCGGCTTTTGGAACTTCGAGGCATCCAACCGTCACGTGTGCGCCGCTATCCACATGCTGACGCAGCATGAGTTCGTAGTCCATCTTGTAAATGTGATCGCCGGCAAGAACGACGATATACTTGGTCCCCATATCCTCGATGATGTCGATGTTCTGGTAGACCGCGTCGGCCGTGCCCCGATACCAGATATCCTCGGCCAGCCGCTGGCTTGCCGGCAGAATGTCGAAGCTTTCGTTTCGTTCCGGCCTCAGAAAGTTCCAGCCTCGGTTCAGGTGACGGATGAGGCTGTGTGCCTGATACTGGGTTGCCACCGCAATGCGGCGGATACCGGAATTGATCGCGTTGCTGAGCGCGAAATCGATGATCCGTGATTTCCCGCCGAAGAACACAGCGGGTTTTGCGCGCCGATCGGTCAGTTCGACCAGCCGCGACCCGCGCCCCCCCGCCAGAACATACGCCATCGCCTCGCGGGCAAGAGGCGAATACCGGTCTGTTGTCTGCGCCATTTACTCCTCCACTATCTCCCGTTGTCCGGTCTAAGGATCAGGGTCGCCAGCGGCGGAATGGTGAGGCTCGCCTCGGCCGGCCATCCTCCACGACCAGCCTCCCTCGCCTCGACGCCCCCGAGATTGCCCTGGTTTGATCCGCCGTAAAGGTCGGAATCCGTATTCAGCCGCTCGACCCACCGCCCCGGCTGGGGCATCGGCACCACGTAGCCCGTGTGCGTCTGCGGCGTGAAGTTGGTGATCACCACAACGGGTTCATGTCCCGGTGCCCGCCGGACCCAGGCAAAAACCGAATTGGTGTAGTCATTGGCGATCAGCCATTCAAAGCCTTCCGGCTCGCAGTCGCGCTCGTGCAGCGCGCCGAGCTCGCGATAGACCGAATTGAGATCAGCAACCAGCGCCCGCATCTTGTCGTGCAGTTCGGCATCGAGCAGCCGCCAGTCGAGCCCGCGGGACTCGCTCCATTCGTCACGCTGGGCAAATTCCTGACCCATGAACAGGAGCTTCTTTCCCGGATAGCCCCACATGAAGCCGTAATAGGCGCGCAGGTTGGCGAATTGCTGCCAGTTGTCGCCGCTCATCTTGTTGAGCAGCGAGCCCTTGCCGTGCACCACTTCGTCGTGACTGAGCGGCAGCACGAAATTCTCGGAATAGGCGTAGAGCAGCCCGAACGTCATGTCGTTGTGGTGGTAGCGCCGGTAGATCGGGTCGCGGGACATGTAACGAAGCGTGTCGTTCATGAACCCCATGTTCCATTTGAACCCGAATCCCAAACCACCGACATTGGTCGGCTTGGAGACGCCGGCAAAACTCGTCGACTCCTCGGCGATGGTGAAAATGCCGGACTGCGCGCGATAGACTTCCTCGTTGAACCGCTTGAGGAAGGCGATCGCTTCGTCATTCTCGTTGCCGCCGCGCGCATTCGGGATCCACTGACCCGGCTGGCGTGAGTAGTCGAGGTAAAGCATCGACGCAACCGCATCGACCCTGAGGCCATCGATGTGAAACTTTTCAAGCCAGTAGAGCGCGTTGTTGACGAGAAAGCTCAGCACTTCACGCCGGCTGAAATTGTAGATCAGCGTGTTCCAGTCCGGATGGAAACCCCGCCTGGGATCGAGATGCTCGTAGAGCGCCGTGCCGTCGAAGCGTGCCAGACCGTGCTCGTCGGTTGGAAAGTGTGCCGGCACCCAATCGAGAATGATCCCGAGCCCTTCACGGTGTGCCGCGTTCACGAACCGCGCGAACCCATGCGGGTCGCCGAAGCGCGAGGTTGGCGCAAAGAGCCCGACCGGCTGATAGCCCCAGGACGGATCGAACGGATGTTCCGAAATCGGGAGCAGTTCGAGGTGCGTGAACCCCATATCCTTGGCATAGGGCACCAGCTGTTCGGCCAACTGGTCATAGGACAGGAAAGTTCCGTCCGGGCGCCGCCGCCATGAGCCCATATGCACTTCGTAGATGCTCATCGGGCTGCGTCGCCAGTCGGTCTGGCCGCGCCGGGTCATATAGTCGCCGTCGCTCCAGTCGTAGGGGTCGGGGTTCGGCACGACCGACGCCGTCTTGGGCCTGACCTCGGCCTGCTGTCCCATCGGATCGGACTTGAGCGGCAGGAGCGCGCCTTGGGCGCCGACGATCTCGTATTTGTAAATGTCGTAGCGGCCGAGCCCTGGAACGAAAATCTCCCAGATGCCCGTATCCGTGCGCTTCCGCATCGTGTGGCGGCGTCCGTCCCAATCGTTGAACGGACCAACGACGCTGACCCGCCTTGCATTGGGCGCCCACACCGCGAAGTGAACGCCGTCCACCCCTTCGAACTGCATCACATGCGAGCCAAGGCGGTCAAAGAGCCTCAGGTGCGACCCCTCGCCCATGTAATAGTCGTCCATGGGTCCGAGCACCGGGCCAAAACTGTAGGGATCGTAATAGGTCCACTCACCACCCGCATTGCGGGCGCGATAGGCTTGCGGGCCCTTGGTGCCGGCGGGCAGCAGTCCTTCGAAAATGCCGACCTCGGAAATCCGCTTCATTTCGGTGAGGAGGTTGCCGCCTCGGTCGATGGCATCGACGAACTCGGCATGAACCAGAAACAGTCGCGCGGCCACCCCATCCGCCGTGTCGTGCAATCCCAAAACTGCAAAAGGATTGTCGTGCGCGCCCGTTTCAAGCGCCTTCAGGTCCCCACTCCCCAGTTGCCAACCTGCCACTCGCGATCACTCCCCTGATTGCTTTTGTCTTGCTCGCGTCCTCAAGTCGATTTTGCGCCCCAGATGTCCTTTGCATATTCGCGGATGGACCGGTCCGACGAGAACCAGCCCATATTGGCCGTGTTCAGGATCGCCATTTCCGCCCACTTGGACTGATCCCGCCACAGCGCATCGATCATTCGCTGCGCCTGCCAATAGGACGAGAAATCGCGCGCCACCATGAACCAGTCATAATCGAGAATTCCGGTCATGAGGTCGTTGTAGCGCTGCGGATCGTCCGAACAAAAGGCCCCGCTGCGGATTGCGTTAATCGCGTCCTTGAGGTCGCGGTTTTCGCTGATCGTCGAAGTCGGCGGGCGCTGGTGACTACGCACCTCGGCAACCTCGGCCGCCGTCAGGCCAAAGATCGCGATATTGTCTTCGCCGACCCGCTCCAGCATTTCGACGTTGGCGCCATCGAGCGTGCCGATGGTAATCGCGCCGTTGAGCCCAAGCTTCATGTTGCCGGTCCCTGACGCTTCCATGCCCGCCGTCGAAATCTGTTCGGAGAGGTCCGCCGCCGGCATGATCGCTTCGGCGAGCGAGACATTGTAGTTCGGAAGGAACACGACCTTCAAAAGGCCGCGCACCGCCGGATCGCTGTTGACCACCTTGGCGACGTCATTGATCAGCTTGATGATCAGCTTGGCGTTCCAATAGCTGGGCGCCGCCTTGCCGGCGAAAATCTTGACACGTGGGACCCAGTCCCGTTCCGGGTGCGCCCGGATCGCGTCGTAGGTTGCGACCGTTTCGATGATGTTGAGCAGCTGGCGCTTGTATT
Source organism: Hyphomicrobiaceae bacterium (assembly GCA_020638095.1). GTDB lineage: Bacteria > Pseudomonadota > Alphaproteobacteria > Rhizobiales > Devosiaceae > JACKJF01. The sequence goes on from JACKJF010000004.1 coordinate 871,602, forward strand.
CGTGGAACCGCTTGACGTGAACGTCGAACATCGCCCCGGCCGACACGGTGATGCCAGTACGCTCCTTGATGAGCGCAGCAAGGTCCGCCTTGTTGTCGTTCTTGACCTGCATGAACTGCTTCTGGAAATCGGGATCCTTGGCGTGCGCGCGAAGATCCGACAGCCGTTCCGCGTCATCGAGAAACGCGTCACCGATGCGCGACCGGATCAGGCTGCTCAGTCGCGGATTGCACTGTTTGAGCCAGCGCCGCGGCGTGATGCCATTGGTCTTGGCGTTGATCCGGTCCGGATAGAGTTCATGAAGGTTCTTGAACACCGAGACCTTCATCAGCTCGCCGTGGAGCTGTGAGACACCGTTGATCGAGTGCGACCCGACAAAGGCCAATGCACCCATACGCACCCGCCGCCCGGCCACCTCGTCGATCAGCGAAATGTTGCCGAGGTGCATGTCGTCGACCTTGAGCTTTTTGCGCGCCTCGGCCAGCAGTTGCGCATTGATCGCATAAACGATCTGCATGTGGCGCGGCAGCAGACGCTCCAGCATCGATACCGGCCAGGTTTCCAACGCTTCAGGCAGAAGTGTGTGGTTCGTGTAGGCCATGGTCGCAACAGTGATCTTCCAGGCCTTCTCCCATTTCATCCCGTGCTCATCGATCAACAGGCGCATGAGCTCGGCCACGGAAATGGCCGGGTGCGTATCGTTCAGCTGCACGGCGACCTTGTCTGGAAGGTTGTCGAGCGTCTTGAACTGCTGCAGGTGCCGCCTCAGAATGTCCTGGAGCGACGCCGAGGAGAAGAAGAACTCCTGGCGCAGCCGGAGCTCCTGCCCGGCCTCGGTCGCGTCCGCCGGATAAAGAACCCGCGTCAGCGCTTCCGCCTTCGAGCTTTCCGCCAGCGCGCCGATATGATCGCCCTCGTTGAACCGGTCGAGCAGGATCGGATCGATCGGCTGCGCGCTCCACAACCGCAGCGTATTCACCCTCGCCGCCCGCCAACCGACGATCGGCGTGTCGAATGCGACGGCGTGAACATGGTCGGCCGGCTCCCACGTGTGGCTGAAGGTTCCGTCCTCATGCTCGGTGGTGATCACCTTGCCGCCAAAGCCGATCTCGTAAGTGCTTTCCCGCCGTTCGAACTCCCACGGGTTGCCGTGCGCCAGCCAGTCTTCCGGCAGTTCCACCTGCCAGCCGTCGGAAATTTCCTGGCGGAAAAGGCCGTGCACATAGCGAATGCCATAGCCATAGGCGGGCACCTGAACGCTCGCCATCGACTCCATGAAGCACGCCGCAAGCCGTCCAAGACCGCCATTGCCGAGCGCCGCATCGGGTTCGAGCTCCACGAGATCGCCGAGATCGACGCCGAAGGTCGCAAGCGCCGCGCGTACTGAGTCGACCATTTCCATGTTGCACATGGCATCGCGCAGCAGCCGGCCGATCAGGAATTCCAGCGACAGGTAATAAACCCGTTTGTCGCCATGCGACCAGGTTTGCCGCGTGGATTCCATCCACTTGTCGACCACCCAGTCGCGCAGCGCCAGAATAGTCGCCTTCAGCCAGTCATGCCGCCGCGCAACAATCGGATCCTTGCCCACCGCATAAGTGAGCTTGCGCATGACGACTTCAGCAAAGGCTTCGGGAGAGTTGGGGCGGGGCTCAGGCGTGGGCGCACTAATAGCGAGAGGCTCTTGCGGCATTGCGCAATCCTTGCTTGTTTTTCGTTCCCCTCTGCCAAAATATTCGCCAGTCGCGCGCCAAATTGCAAGCGAATTAACCCGGACACCCCAACCGAAAGGCTTGCCCCGGCCTAGCGCGCGGCAAGTTCCGCTTCGTATCTGCTGACGAATTCGTCTCCGCCCATCGCGTCGATCATGGGTTGGAGCGCTTGGCGATAGGGCCGCCATCGTTCGACGGCGCGCTGATAGATCGGCTGGCGAACCTGCCATTGGCTGGCCGTCAGCACACCCCTTTTGTCGCCTTTCGGCTCCAGATAGGAAGGTTCAAAGGAAAGTCCGGCAAAATCGAACAGGGTCTGACCCGTTTCAAGCGGATTTCCGACGAGGTCTTCGTAGCGGAGATCAAAAATCTCGATGCCAGGGACCCTCGACCAAAGATCGACACTCTTCCAGACGTTCACCAGATGTTCGCCGATCAGCGCGAGATCATTGGAATAGCCATTGCCCGCAAAGAAGCGGGTGAAATAGTTCGAGAGACCCACCGCCAAAGGGTGCCGCCGGACATGAATGATCCGCGCCTCCGGAAAGAGCATCGCAATCAGGCCGATCCGCTCGGCATTGTGCGGCAGCTTGTCGGTGAAATAGGTCTGCTCGGGCCGCATGCGCTGCCGGTAGAATTTGCGAATATCTTCGGCCTGCCTTGCGAAAACGTCGCGATCGATTCCGGGCAGCATCAGGTCGGCTTCCGCAACGGAACGCTGTTCGAGTTTCAGCAATTGCTGTTCGGCCAGAAAAACCGGGCTATATTCGCCACCGGCATAGACTGCCGGATTGCGGGCCAGAACCGATTCAACAAGGGTCGTACCCGAACGTGGCATGCCGAGCACGAAGACCGGCCGCAGGCGGCCTTCCGTGGCCGGCACCTTCAGACTGCCGGAAGCGATGAGTTTTTCAAGATTTTCGAGCCGGCGCCGTTCGGTCACCATGTCATAAGGGCGGGCGTTGAGACGGTTCGCCTCATGCGCATGCGACATGGAGCGCGCGGCGTCTCCCAGGTCGTCGTATACCTTGGACAGGCCAAATTGCGCATATTCACGCAACTGGTCCGGCAATCCGCCGGTTTCGAGCATTGCCTCAAAGTGCCGGACTGTCGCATCCGTTTCCTTGTACCGCTGGTTTTGGGCAAGGCTGAAAAAGGCCTGCGCATCGTTCGGATTGAGCCGCAGAGCGTCGCCAAAAGCAGCCCGCGCCTCGTCCGTCGCCCCCGTCGAGGCGAGAATGGTCGCAAGATTGTGTCTGAGGCTTGCCGACTGCGGCGCCGCCGTGATCGCCTGCTTCATGTCCCTGAGTGCAAGTTTGACGTCGCCGCCCATCGACCAGACACTCATCGCGCGGCAGGCGAGAATCTCAGGATGGCCCGGGTTGACCTTGAGCAACCGCGTGGCAAGCTCAGCGGCCTCGCGATAGCGGCCCGCGCCGATCAACGCCCAGGCATCCTTTGTCGTCAGCGCCGCCAGTTTCGCAACTCCTCACCGCGATTGGCCCTCATGTAATCCAGAGCGCCTCGGCCTTTGACTATTCTGCGGGAACCTGCCCCGCCGCGCGCCCTGCCTCGAAGTCCGCTTCGATCCAGTCCATTCCGCCAAACCCTTCGATCATCTTGCCAATATAGGGCTCGTAGGGTTTCCACCGCGCCTTCGAACTCGAATAGACCGGCTGCCTGACCTGCCATTTGCTCGCCGTCATCACCGTCGACCGGTCCGACCGCTCGGGATTGAGGCAATTCGGATTCCACTTGAGGCCAAGAAACTTCAGGAGGCGCCGGACCTGAGGCTCGAAATCCTCGATCAGGTTCTCGTACGACAGGTCAAGGACAGGATTGGGAATGAGGCCACGCGAAATTTCGACGTTTTCCAGCATTTGCCGGTAATAGTGCCCGATCCATTCCTGCCGGAACGAAAAGTCGAGCCCCTTGGCAAAGCGCTTGAAATAGCAGGACAGGCCGATGTCGAGCGGGTGCCGGCGCATGAAGATGATCGGCGCGGTTGGATAGAGACGCGAAATCAATGGCAGCATGAAGACGTTCATCGGCATCTTGTCGGTGAACCGCTGCCGCAAGGGGCCCCCCTTCTGGGCTTCAACCGATTTCCGGATTCGCTGTACGAACTTGGCATATTGCTCTTTGTCAAATGTCCGAAGCATGGTGTGGACGCCGACATTTCGCTCGCCGCGTGCGATGATCGCCATGCTCAAATCCTGTTCAACGTCACGCACGGCAAGCAGTTCGCCTGCCGCGTAGACATCCGGGTGCCGGGAGAGAATGGTCTCGACGAGGGTCGTACCGGAGCGCGGCATCCCCACAATGAAAATCGGTGGATTGGCGCGCTTGCCGCTGTCGTCACAACCTTCCAGACCCAGTTTGGCCAATCGTTTCAGGTCCGACAATCGTTGCTCAGCCTCGGCTGGTACGTAGGACTTGTCCGAAAGGGCATTTGCCTGGTCTGCCAGCTTGACGGCAATTTCTGGCATCTTGAGGTCGTCATAAACCTTGCAGAGCGCGAAACCCGCCAGTTCCTTTTGCACCCCCGACAAGTCGCCGCGCTCGAACCGGTCCAGATAGGTACGTACTAACGGCGTTTCGCTGGTGAACTTTCCCGTGTCCACATAGTTGAAAAGAAAGGCCGTGTTTTGCGGATTGATTGCCAGTGCCTGCTCGAAAAGCGCTCGCGCCTCGTCATTTTCGCCCCTGGCGGCGAGCATCATGCCGAGATAGTCGCGAATGCGGGCCGACTTTGGCGCAAGCTGCATGGCGCGCCGCATTTCATCGATGCTTGTTTCCGCATCGATGCCCTGCTGCCAGTTCGCAAATGCCCTGACGGCGATGGCGCCTGCATTGCTCGGGTGCAGGCGCAGGATCTGCTCGCACATTTTGACGGCCGCGTCATGTCGCGACGCCGAAAGCAGGGCGAGCGCCTGTTCAACGCTCACCGTTTCCGGCTTGTTCAGAAGGGTAGCTGATGGAAGCTGCGCCATCTCGGCCTTTCGCGTCGGATTGCCGCCTTAATAGTCAGCGGTCAGTTCCTGGTCCGGCCGGCTGCCCGGCCTTCTTCGAAGTCCTTTTCGATCCAGTCCATCCCGCCGAACCCTTCGATCATCCTGCCGATGTAGGGCTCGTATCGTTTCCACCTTGCCCTGGAACTCGAATAGACCGGCTGCCGCACTTGCCATTTGCTGGCCGTCATGACCGTCGACCGGTCCGTTTGTTCGGGGTTCAGGCACGCGGGATTCCACTTGAGGCCAACGAAATCGAGCAGCCGGCGCACCTGGGGCTCAAAGTCTTCAATCAGGGTCTCATAACTGAGATCGAGCACGGGGTTGGGGATGATCCGCCGCGAAATCTCCACATGCTCTTCCATGCGGCGGTAATAGTGCCCAACCGCCTCCTGGTGGAACGCGAATTCCAGCCCCTTTGTAAACCGCTTGAAATAGCAGGAAAGGCCGATGTCGAGGGGATGTCGGCGCATGTAAACGATCGGTGCCGTCGGAAAGAGCCGCGAAATGAGCGTCAGTTTAAAGGCGTTCATCGGCATCTTGTCGGTGTAGCGGTGCCTGATGGTCCGTTCGGCCTGCCGCTCGACCAGCCGCTTCATTTCTTGAACGCGTTTTGCATAAACTTCCTTCGGCACAGTCACCAGCATCGTGTGCGGACCTAGGTCTCTGCGACCCTGACCCATGAGATGCGCCCCCATGAGCTGTTCGATGTGCGACACCGCCAGCAATTCACCTGCGGCATAGACCTCGGGGTGGCGCGACAGAATGGTCTCGACCAGCGTGGTGCCCGACCGCGGCATGCCGACGATGAAGATCGGCGGGCTCGCGCGCTTGCCGCTATCCGCCACGCCGTCGAAGCCGACCTGTGCCAGGCGAACCAGATCCCGCGTTCGATCATCGAGAAGCTTGGGATTGTATGGCCGGTTCGACAGGGAATTGGCGACGTCAGCAACTTCAATGGCCCGCTGTGGCATCTTCAGGTCATCGTAGACTTTGGCAAGGGCAAAGCCGACCATTTCACGTTGCGCCGGAATGTACTCGTCCGAAAGAAACCGTTCGTAGAACGATCGGATCAGCGGCGTTTCCTCGGTGAACTTGGTCACGTCGACATAGTTGAACAGCGCCGAGGTGTTGTTTGGGTCCAACCGCAACGCCTGCTCGAAAAGCCGCTTGGATTCGTCCAGGTCTTCGGTGGTGGCGAGGATATTTGCCAGATAGTTGTGAGCGGTCGAAGAGTCGGGCGCCATGGCCAGGGCGCGGCGCGCCTCGGCAATGCAATATTTCGGGTCCCGGTGGAGTTGCCAGAAGGCCAACGCGCGAACCGAAACGGCCGTTGCGTTGTCAGGCATCACCGCAAGCACCTGATCGCACATTTTGGCGGCGGCCTCGTATTTCGCCTCGGCCATCAGCCGGAGCGCCTGATCGACGCTCGCCGTCTCCGGCCGGTTCAACAGTGTGGCAGAAGGAAGCTGTGCCATGGTTTTCGTCCGCTCTTGTTCTAATCCTGCAAATGGGACATAGGTTTTGCGCCTCCCCGCAGGCGCACGTCCTCATATGATGCCTGCACCCGCATTGTCCAATCCCGAAGGTGAATTTTAATGTCCGCGCCGCGTCCCATCATCATCGATACCGATCCGGGACAGGACGATGCGGTTGCCATTTTGCTGGCGCTCGCGTCGCCCGAGCTTGACGTCAGGGGCATTGTTACTGTCGCCGGAAATGTGGGGCTGAAACAGAACTCGATCAACGCCCGCAAGATCATTGAACTGGCCTCCCGAACCGACGTACCCGTTCATGCGGGCAGCGCGGCGCCGCTAAGGCGAAATCTGGTAACCGCCGAGCATGTTCACGGCAAGACCGGCCTCGACGGATCGAACTTGCCCGATCCTTCCTTTTCACTTGCGTCGCACGATGGCGTCGCGTTTCTCATCAAGACGATTCTTGAGAGCCCAGAGCCGATCACCCTCTGCGCGCTGGGTCCGCTCACCAACATCGCCGACGCCATATCGCGCGCGCCCGAGATCCTGCCCTATATCCGCCAGCTCGTTCTCATGGGCGGCGCCTATTTCGAGGTGGGCAACATCACCCCGGCAGCCGAATTCAACATCTATGTCGATCCTGAAGCCGCCGACATCGTCTTTCATTCCGGCCTCGATATCGTCGTTCTGCCGCTCGACGTCACGCACCAGGCCCTGGCAACCCTCGACCGCCTCGAAAAGATCAGGGCCATCGGCAATCGTTCCGGCGACACGGTTGCCGGCATGCTGCATTTTTCGGAGCGTTTCGACCTCGAAAAGTACGGCTGGCAAGGTGCTCCCCTGCACGACCCGACCGTCATCGCCTACCTCCTCCAGCCCGACCTGTTCTCGGGCCGCAAGATCAATATCGAGATCGAGACAAAGTCGGACCTCACGCGCGGCATGACGGTCGCCGACTACTGGCAGATCACCGATCGCGAAAAGAATGCGCTCTACCTGCGCAACATCGACGCCAGCGGGTTTTTCGAATTGCTGACCGATCGCCTGAAGCGGCTGCCGTAGTCGACTGAATTGCATCATGTTGGTGGGCCCGGCAGGACTCGAACCTGCAACCAGACCGTTATGAGCGGTCGGCTCTAACCAATTGAGCTACAGGCCCACCTGCTCCCATCGGAAGCATCCGGCTCATATCAGCACTTGCCGGCGAGGCAAAGCCGCAATCGCCGTCGCCGTTTCGCGACTGCAGCGTCAAACTTCCGACACCAATCGGCGCTTTGCTTTGCGCCACCGACGTTCAAGAAAGAGACCACCATGTCCCGCCCACTTCTCGCGCTGGCCGCAAGCCTTGCCCTCCTCACCGCTCCCGCTTTTGCCCAGGAAGCGCCTGCCCCCACGATGAACCTGACAGGCACCGGCGAGGTTGTTGCCGAACCCGACATGGCGACCATGACCTCGGGCCTCGTCACCGAGGCCAAGACCGCCCGCGAAGCACTCGACGCCAACAATTCCGCCATGCTCGAAATCTTCAAGGTTCTTGAAGCCGCCGGCATCGACCAGCGCGACATTCAGACTTCGAACTTCTCGGTTCAGCCTGAATATGCCCGCAACAACGATAGCGGCGTCGCCCGCATCACCGGCTATTCGGTTTCCAACAACGTTACGGTGCGTGTGCGCGACCTCGAAAATCTCGGTTCGATGATCGACGCCTTCGTTTCTGTTGGCGCCAACCAGATCAACGACATTTCGTTCGGAACCGACGACACGACCGCCCTTTACGACGAAGCGCGCCGCGCCGCCGTTACCGACGCACTGGCCAAGGCCCAGCTTTATGCCGACGCCGCGCATGTGACCCTCGGCCCCATCGTGTCGATCACCGAATCTGGCGGCCCGGTCCCCTACGTCGCCGACATGGCCATGATGCGCGTAGCCGCCGAAGCTGTGCCCATGGCCTCGGGCGAGCTGACCATATCGAGCTCGGTCAACATCACCTGGGCGCTGACCGACAATTAGGCCTTGGCGAGAATGCAGGCGGTCAGCTGATCGCCTGCCACAACATCCTCAGTCCGACGATCAGAAGGAACACGGCGAACACCCGTTCGAGCTGTTTCTTGTCGAGCCGGTGCGCCAGCGCCGCGCCGTAAGGCGCGGCGATTGCCGCGGCAACCCCGATCACGATCATGGCTGGAATATTGATGTAGCCGAGACTGAATGGCGGCCGCCCGTCGACGGTCCAGCCTGAAATGACGAAGCCCAGCGCGCCCGGAATGGCAATCAGCACGCCGAGCGCCGCTCCCGTTCCCACCGCCTTGTGCATCGGGTTGCCGAAGGCCGAAAGGGTTGGCACGCTGAGCGATCCGCCGCCAATTCCCATCAGCGCGGAAATGTAGCCAACCACGAATGCCGAGATGCGGTTCGTCAGTTTCGAGCCGCCAAGCGAGGCCATCAGCATCTTTTGTACCGGCAGCACAACGTTGAAGGCCAGAAAGATGGCGACGACGCCAAAAATGATGCGCAACGTATCGCCCGAGTAAATCCGGGCCATCAGGCCACCGAGAAGCGAGGCAACGACAATGGGCACGCCCCAAAGCTTGAGCACATCCACCATCACGGCGCCGCGCTGGTGATGCGCACGCGCACTCATGAGCCCCGTCGAAATGATGATCGCCAGAGACGTTCCGACCGACACGTGTTGATAGACTTCCGGATCGAACCCGAGAAAGCCAAAGGTCAGCGCCATCGCCGGCACCATGACGATGCCACCCCCGACCCCGAGCAAGCCCGCCATGATGCCGGCGACAATGCCGGAAGCAACAAGTGCCACGACCAGCGGTAGATAGGTCATCAGGTCCATTCATTGCGCTCCGGCAATCAGATCGAGAACTTGCTGCCGCCGGTCCGGCGGTCGGGCACAAACCACCTCATCGAGGCTTTCACCGTTCTTTCCGGTTTGCGACAAGCTAGCGCCTGAACGGATAAGAAGGTCGACAATCGCCACGTTGCACCAGCCCGCGGCATTGTGGAGCGCTGGCCGGCCCTCGGAGTTGACAGCGCTCAAATCAGCGCCAGCAGTGACCAGCGCCTCGGTCACCTCGAGGCCGCCCCGCGCACCGGTTGCCAGATAGATCAGCGGGTCGCCCTCGGCCGTTGTATAGTTCGGATCGCCGCCTTCGGCGAGATATTGTCTGAGCGTCACGACGTCATTCTGGACCACCGCCGTAACCACCGGCGGTTCGCGTTGTGGCCGCGTCTGGCTGCACCCCGCCACTGACATTGCAGCGATCAGGACCAGTATTAGCAGGACGTTTGCGCGCATGGCTCACTCTCCCGTCACGTTGAAAACGATCTGGCGCCGGTGCGGACGTCTGCGGTGCTCGAAGAGATAGATGCCCTGCCAGGTGCCAAGAACGGTTCGTCCGTCGATTATCGGGATCGAAAGCGAAACCTGAGTTAACGCTGCCTTCACATGTGCAGGCATGTCGTCGGGACCTTCGAGCGTATGAACGAAATAGTCGAGATCCTCGGGCACCAGCCGCGCAAAGAAGGCCATCAGGTCCCTTTGCACATCCGGATCGGCATTTTCCTGAATCGTGAGGGAACAGGACGTGTGCCGGCAGAAGAGCACAAGCATGCCGGTCTCAACGCCGCTGTTGCCAACCTCACGCTCCACCTCCTCGGTGAACTCGTAGAGCCCCTGTCCGCGTGTTTCGATGACTAGCTGGCCAACCTGCTGGATCATCGGACGTCCCGCCCCCGCCGCTCGTCCGGCATCAGGTCCTTGAGGCGTACCTTTTCGAACCTTCGGAGCCACCCGATCGCAACCTTGTTGAACGGCAACGGGTTCAGATAGTGCCGCCGCTCGCGGCCGTCACGTCGCGTCAGAACCAGCCCGGCACGTTCGAGAATGCGCAAGTGCTTGTCCGCCGCCTGCCGCGTGATACCGGCATCATTTGCCAACTGACTGACCGATCGGCCAGCCTCCTTCAGCAGCGCGTCGAGCATCTGACGACGGTGCGTATCGGCCAATGCCTGAAATACGGAATCGCGATCCATGACCCCATTGTGCAACCATTTGGCTGCGGATGAAAGCGGCGTCTTCGAAAGCTCAACCGTTGCCTGAACTGCGTGAGCAACGCCTGCCAAGCGATTCAGGAGACTCGATTTTTTACCTCACCGGACTTGAATCAGTTTGTGAGGTCAAACCCTTCTGACCGGCTGACGGATCACCGTCTTCAGTTTCTCCGGCGCAACACGCCGCGGATCGCTGAGATAGATTTCGTGATGGTGTCCCGTTACAGTGAGGCCGTGCGCGGTCAGGAATTCGGTGTGCATTCGTGCGATCGTCGGCGCTTCGGCCGAATAGGGTCCCACGTGGAGGATTTGCACGCTCAGCCCCTCATCGAACGGCTCCAGTCTCAGGGTCTCAGGCGGCGTGCCGAGTTTCTCGATCGTCGCGTCGCGCGCCCGCGAAAACGCCTCCTCGGTCACCCAGTCCGGCGCAAGGATCATCAGGGTCCATTTCCATTCGGCCCGATCGCCGGCAACGAAAGCAGCCATGTCGTCGGCCCACCAAAGGCCTTCGAGCGGCGGCACGACATGGTCCCTGCCCAGATCATTCTTCGCCCAGAATTTGAGCCAATAGGCAATCGCATAAAGCCACTGAACCGACCGAGCATAAGTCGGTGAACTGTTGGGGTCGCCCTGTCCATCGACCTTGAAAAATTGCAGCTTCGGCACTTCGACCGTGCTGAAATCCTTTGCCGAAGGTTGGTAGAGGTTTTTCAGCTCTTTTCTGAAATCGCGCTTTTCCATTTTGCCGCTCCTCAATTTGCCCACAAATCCAATTCAGCCTTTCGGCACGCGATGTGATTGACCTAGCGCAACAGTGCGCCATAACCTGTCAGCACCATCGCGCGTTTCAGGAGGTCTTTGTGCGTCACATCACCCGCAACCTGGCTGCCGCCATATTGATCTCGATGCTGGCGCCCGCCGTTGGCCTTGCGCAGGATGGCGGTGTTAATGTCCAGCTTCCACTATTGGACATTCAGAACCTGACCGTCGCCAAGATCATCAACATCGACAAGGCCTATACGGATCAGTATGGCGGCAACGCCCCGGCGCCCTTCCGCCTTTACGTGCCCGAAACTGGCGGCGTCACGCCGCTCTACCACACGCCCGAGGCCGGTTTTGACACGCTGATCCAGATCAGCTTCGTCACTGAAGACCGCAAACTTGTCGAGAATATCCGCTTTACGCCCATGACCATCGGCACGGGTTCGCTCGATGAACGCCAGCAGGTCATGCTGCAACTGATGCGCGACAACGTCTTCAAGGGCTTCACCGACGGCTACGAGGACGTCAATTATGTCGGCGCCCGCGCCACCAAGGTGAATACCTATGACGCCGTAGAGGTGCTCGGCATCTACACCGATCCCGATTTCGGCAAGATGTACCTGCGCATCGTCGGCATCCTCAATCCGGATTCCGAGGATACCGTCTTCGCCATCGCCAACGTGGCCAGCGAACAGATGAGCCTGCCCACCCCGGATGATTTCGACAAGACCCGCGGCGGCTACGTGCTCTCGAAGTTCGAATTCCTGCCCAAGGAGTAAGGCAGCCGAGCAATTCCGGCCCGTTCGGTAAAAGTCAGCCGAACAGGCGGTCGCCCTGCTCGTCAACGATCTGGCGGCCTTTTCTCAGAGCCATGTCGCTGGCGACATCGGCCGTCGTCAGCCGGTCTGCGCGGATGAAGCGATGGATCTTTTCCTCGCCGCCGACGAACTTCGAGATTTCCCCGCAAAGCTGAAACTCGCCGCCTGCCCGCATTTCGATGGCCCGGATGGTGAAGTCCTTGTAGGTCTCGGTGCCGAGCACCTTGTCGCCGCCAGCGCCGCCATCATCCCCGCCACCGAAGAGCTTCTTGAGAAAGGACATTTGAGCCTCCGACTTGTTCGCTTCGCCCAGCAAACCTTGTTTGCGCCCCGCGCGCAACTCAAACCGTCACGTCGTTTGAGCGGCCAGGCTCTCGCCGAATACCGCCATGGCCTCGATCATCGGGCCGAGCGCGAGGCCGCGGTCGGTCAGCGAATACTCGGTCTTGGGCGGAACCGTCGGATAAATGGTTTTTGAAACAATCCCGTGTTCGGCCAGCATGTTGAGCCGTTCCGCGAGCATGCGCGGGCTGATGCCCGCCAGCGACTTCTGCAATTGGGAATAGCGTTTGGTCCCCGACAGCAGGTCACGAATGATGAGCGTCGTCCATTTGCCCGAAATGATGTCGGCCGTCCGCGCCACCGGGCAGTCCGGCTCGCAACTACCTTCGAGACCAAGCATCTCTTCCCCCGCATCGGCTGCCAACTGACCGGCGCAGCGCTATAAAAATTGTAACTACTTCCTTTTCTATAGTGCGCGACCTATGTCCCGTCAATCGCAGACGCAAAGGAAAGGAACTCTGATGCGCCGATTGAAAATCTTGCTCTGGATCATTGCGATTTCACAGCTGGTGCTGGGCGCCCTCACCCTTGTTGCCCCGGCCACTTTCTTTGGCTGGATGGGCCTGACCCCACCGCCGGCCGACAACAATTACATGCTCGGAATGCTCGCCGCCCGCTTCTTCGCCTACGGCATCGGCATGATCTGGCTGACCCGCCAGCAGGAACCGGCCCTGTTCTGGATCAGGAACATGGTTTTCATCCAGGCCATCGATTTCGCCGTCGGGGCCTTCTACCTCGCGACCGGCGCCATCGGACCGGCAACCGCGGCCTTCCCCATGTTCAACGCTGCCATTTTCGGCTCGCTGCTTTGGCTCTGGAGCCGCCCGCGGCAGAGGGTTGCCACTGCTGGCTGAAAAAGAAAGGGCGGCCACAGGCCGCCCTTATCCAGGATTTCTCGTTGTGCCACCTAACTATCCAGAAAGCTTCTCAGCTTCCTTGACCGGCTCGGATGTTTGAGCTTTCTCAGGGCCTTGGCTTCGATCTGGCGGATGCGTTCGCGGGTCACCGAGAACTGCTGACCCACTTCTTCCAGTGTATGGTCGGTATTCATACCGATGCCGAAGCGCATACGCAGCACGCGTTCCTCGCGCGGGGTCAGCGATGCCAGAACCCGGGTCGTGGTTTCGCGGAGATTGGACTGGATGGCTGCGTCGATCGGCTGGATCGCATTCGTGTCCGGAATGAAATCCCCAAGGTTCGAATCCTCCTCGTCGCCCACCGGGCTTTCGAGCGAGAGCGGTTCCTTGGCGATCTTGAGCACCTTGCGCACCTTGTCGAGCGGCATCTGCAGCTTCTGGCTCAGCTCCTCCGGTGTCGGCTCGCGCCCGATTTCGTGCAGCATCTGCCGGCTCGTGCGGACGATCTTGTTGATCGTCTCGATCATGTGCACCGGAATGCGGATCGTGCGCGCCTGGTCGGCGATCGAGCGGGTAATCGCCTGCCGGATCCACCAGGTCGCATAGGTCGAGAACTTGTAGCCGCGCCGGTACTCGAATTTGTCGACCGCTTTCATCAGGCCGATATTGCCTTCCTGAATGAGGTCGAGGAACTGTAGCCCGCGATTGGTGTATTTCTTGGCGATCGAAATCACGAGGCGGAGGTTGGCCTCGACCATTTCCTTCTTGGCCACGGCCGCCTCGCGCTCGCCCTTCTGCACCTTTTGCACGATACGGCGGAACTCGGTGATGTCGAGGCCGGTCTCGGAGGCGAGAGTCTGGATTTCGCCGCGCAATTCCTCGATCACGTCGAGTTCGCGCCGGACGAATTCGCCCCAGCCCTTGTCGCCGAGTTCGGCGACCTTGTCGGCCCAGTCCGGGTCGAGCTCGGCGCCGTAATAGCTTTCGAGGAACCGGTCACGCTGAATGCCGTAGCTTTCCGCCAGCCGGAGCAACCGCCCTTCGTTGCGCACCAGGCTCTTGTTGATCGTGTAGAGTTGCTCGACCAGGCTCTCGATGCGCGAATTGTTCAGCGCCAGCGACTTGACCACCTTGATCACGTCGCCGCGATGTTTGGCTAGCTTCTTGACTTCCTTGTCGTCGAGCGCGCGCGCGGCAAGCTGGTCCTCGGTGTGCTGGTCCTGGATCTTGCGCATCTTGCCGTAGATGAGCGCGATCTGGTCGAACTGCTCGACCACCTGCGGCTTCAACTCGGCTTCCATCGCGCTCAGTGACAGATTGGCTTCGTAATCCTCATCGTCTTCATCGACGCCGCCTTCGCCATCCTCGCCCTCACCCATCTCCTCGTCTTCCGACTTGGCCGGCAACACAATGGCGCCGTTGGGTCCGCGCAAAGGCGGCGTTTCGGGCTGCGCCTGCTTCGCATCTGGCCCGGCATAGGTCGCCTCGAGGTCGATGATGTCGCGGAGAAGAATTTCGCCTTCATTGAGCTGGTCGCGCCAGATAATGATCGCCTGGAAGGTCAACGGGCTTTCGCAAAGCCCCTCGATCATCGTTTCTCGGCCCGCCTCGATGCGCTTGGCGATGGCGATTTCGCCTTCGCGACTCAGGAGTTCGACCGTACCCATTTCACGCAGATACATGCGCACTGGATCGTCGGTGCGGTCCGAACCTTCGCGGGCATTGGATTTGGTGGCGACAGAGCGGCTGGTCGCGACCGCAATGGCCGTACCCGTTTCCTCGTCGCTTTCGGTCTGCTCGGTCTCTTCCGCCTCGTCTTCATCGATCACATTGATGCCCATGTCCGAGAACATCGACATCACGTCTTCGATCTGCTCCGAGGTCACTTCGTCGGAGGGCAGAACGTCGTTGATTTCCTCATAGGTCACGTAGCCGCGCTTCTTGGCGACGCGGATCAGTTTCTTGACCTCCGCGTCGGACATGTCGAGCAGTGGGCTATCCTGGCTCTCGACAGGCTCTTTTGCGGTTTCGGTCTCAGTGTCTTCGGTATTGGCTGCCATCAAAGCGTCTCCAACGACTCCGCGCCGCTTCTGCGGCCGGGGCGGTTAAGATATGGTGTTGCGGACCGGCGTCCAAAACCCTGATCAAAGGAAAGAATTCGTCTGTTCACTCGGGGCTGGCACTCGTGTGGCAAGCTCATACGCCGTCTCGTCTCGCGCACCGCACACCGGCAGGCGAATCGCTGCACGATGATACGCAAAAAAGCGCGCAACGCCGACGGCTTCTTTTCAAAAGCCGGGTGCTGCACGTCCCGATAATGAACCAAATCCTTCGATCAGCGCTTCTGTTCCGTCCACGCTAGCGATCTGATTCTGAATGTCTTTCAGCCGTTCAAACGATTCTTCGCTCGGGTCTTGACCCAGCGCCAGTTCGGCTGCCTTGAGCTCTCTATTTAGCTGAACCGACTTGTAATGCAAGGCCAGCGCGTGATGAAATCCGGTCTGTGCGTCAATCAGCGCAATGTCCTCGCCCCACTGCCAGATGCCCTGACGCCGCAGCAATTCGTCCATCCGCGCCATCTCGTCGCCAAACCCGATGGCCGCGACGTTCGCGCTGAGCGGCTGGTCAAGTTCGGTTCCACCCGACCCGATCATATCGATCAAAAGGCCAAGGAGCTTGCGCGCCTCCGGTGACTCGAAGTCAAGTGCGGCGAGCCGTTCCATCTCGGCCTCTGCGAGGCGCGGATGGTTGATCAGGCTCATCAGGATCACCGCTTCCCGCGCCCCGATCGCCGTGCCCGCCGACCCGCGCAACAGCGGCGAGTTTCTGAGCGAATCCGACACGACGCGCTTGGGGCTCGCGCCCGCAAAGGGCCGTCCCCGTCCGCCGCCCGAATAGGGCCGCCCGCCCTGCCAGTTGCCGCGGCGGCTGGACGTGAACAGCGACTGGATGCGCTCATCGATCGCCTGCTGATAGTGGCGCCGCACGCTCTGGTCGCCGATGGTCGCGACCTTGGCGCGCAGCCCCTGTTCCAGCGCCGCTCGCGCTTCGGGCGTTTCGGGCAATCCGCCCGCCGTCTCGACCGCCCAGACGCTGTCGACCAGTGCCCTTGCGCCTTCGATCTGCTGCGCAAACGCGCTGGCGCCGGACCGCTTGATCAGATCGTCCGGATCAAGCCCATCCGGCAATGTCGCCACGCGGATCGATTTTCCGGGCTGAAGCATTGGCAGAACCACGTCGAGCGTGCGCGCCATGGCCCGCTGGCCCGCATCATCGCCATCAAAGCAGAGAATGGGCGTGTCGGTCATCCGCCACAAGAGCGTCAGATGCTCCTCGGTCAGGGCGGTACCGAGCGGCGCCACCGTTCCCTCATAGCCGGCCCGGACCGCCGCGATCACGTCGAGGTATCCTTCGACAACGATAACGGGCTGCCCCTCACCCGCCGCCTTGCGCGCCAGGTCGCCATTGTAGAGCGTCAGCCGTTTCTTGAAGAGCTCGGTCTCCGGCGAGTTGAGGTATTTGGCTGGCACGTCGGGACTGAGAGCTCGACCGCCGAAGGCGATCACCCGCCCGCGAAAATCGCGGATCGGAAAGATAACCCGGTCGCGGAAGCGATCATAGGGCAGCGCCGCATCCTCGCGGACCACCACCAGCCCGGCCGCATCCATCAGTTCGGCGCTGACCCCGTTGGCGGCCAGATGTTCCTTGAGCCCGTTCCGGCTGTCCGGCGCATAGCCGATGCGGAACCTGACCTGCTCTTTCGCGCTGACCCCGCGCTCGTTCAGATAGCCGCGCGCCCTGGCCCCGATATTGTGGTTGAGCGCCGCCTCGAAATACCCGGCGGCCATGTCCATCACGTCGTATAGGCTCTTGCGCGCCTGGTCGCGCTCCTCGGCCTTTTCGTCACGCGCCGGCATCGGCACCCCGGCAAGACCGGCAAGCTTTTCCACCGCCTCGGGAAAGCTCATGCCGCCACGCTCGGTCAGAAACCGGAAATGGTCGCCCGTCACCCCGCAGCCGAAACAGTGATAGATGCCCTTGCGGTCGTCGGCGTGAAAGCTCGGCGTCTTCTCGCCATGAAACGGGCAGCAGGCCCAATAGTCGCCTCGTCCCGGCTGGCTCTTGCGCTTGTCCCACTGCACATATTCGCCCACGACCTGCGAAATGGGCAGGCGCTGACGGATCTCGTCCAGAAAGGTATCGGAAAAGCGCATGGGGCTAGAGATAGGGGAAGCCGTCGCAAAGCGCCAGCATACGGCCCGGAATTATCCCCATTCGAAGATTATGCAGGCGACTATCTGTCCAATATCGCCGGCCAGTACATGTCAGCCTTTTCGATATAGCCGTCCGGGTCTTTCCGCCACTCCTCGCGCACACCGAGCGAAAAGTTGAGATAGAGCCGGCCGTTATGGATTGACCACGCCTCGGGCACCGTCGTCGCGATGGCGTTATGGGCCATGGCGAAGGCGCAGTAGCCACCATAGCGCGGGAAATAGGTGTCCGGGTCGGCAAGGAACGTTTCGCGGTTGGCCTCCGACGCGAACTGGACGATGGCGCCCTTGTACGTTGTCGCAATCGCCGCGTCGCCGGGCACCTTGGTACCGTCGGTGAAGTATCCGACCGGATCAAATCCTTCGTTGAAAAGCTGGTTGCTCGAATTGGCGTAGACTTCGGGCGTCTTGGCGAAAACCACGCGCGGCATGACGAGCGCCGCCCCGCCAAGCCCCATGCCGATCAGTGCCGTTCTGCGTTTCATTTCATCTCCTCCAGAATTTACGAGGACCCTAGCCGCGCCCGCCGGACATGAAAAATCAACCCGCTTCACAGAGCCGCGAGGCACCGCCGCCGCTCAATAGGGGCTGACCCCAAACAGCCACCCGTGCAGCACGAACGCAAAGAGGCAATAGGCGGCCAGCCCGATGACAAGCGCCATGAGGTCGCCGCGTATGGTCTGGAAAGGCCTCACCGGCTCGCTGTGACCGACCGACCAGATTAGCGACCAGAGTGAACTCAGCGAAAAAAGGCCGAAGAGGCTAACCGAAAGCGCGTCGCCGTTGGCCAGAAGATGACCGGCCGACCAGAAAAGCAGGCCCACAGGCAACGGATAGCGCACAATCCGGCGGATCCAGCCCGCTGGTGCTGCAAGCGTCCCCAGAACCACGAAAGCGATGGCCGACAGGACCCGGTTGGCATCGGCACCCCAGTCAGGCGGTAGATAGATGTCGGGCGCGTCCGGGCGAAGCGCCATCCAACCCATGACGATCAGGCTAACCCCGACGAGCGACAGAGCGGAAAAGCCCGCGATCCATGTTCCAAGCCCAAACCGGCCGATCATGCCTTGGCGGAAGTTGGGCGCAACCTGGCGCACGTGATGGCCGCAAAAAAAGACAATCAGCCCCAGAACGTACCAGACCATCGGCAACCCTCAGCGCGGATGGCGGACCATCAGAACCCCTTATGGTAGAGATGCCAGGCAAGACCGAACAGGCCAAACGAAAAGAAAACGGCCAGCACCCCGCCGAGAATGACAAAAAAGCTCGCCGCCGCCACCGGCGCGAAGAACAACAGCAGCCCGAAGAGGATATAGAGGGCGCCGTTCAGCACCATGGGCCAGATGCGCACGTAGAATTCGCGCTCGCGCGTCACGAGATAAATTTCCATCGCTCCGACGATGATGGCCTGCGCCCCAACCATCCAGATGATGATCGTGGTGGTCAGCAGCGTCGCCAGAATCGGGCTCATCAGGATGAGAAAGCCCATGATGATCGAAAGCGCGTTGCGCACCACGTCGAACCAGAAATTACCCGTCTTGGCGCCGCCGAACGTCACGGCCCAGAGACCAAGGACGCCATCGACGAGAAAGATGACCCCCGCCATCACGACAAGGATCGCGAGAGCCTGAAGCGGCCAGATAGCCGCGAAGAGTCCGGCGACCAACATCAGGACCGCCCGAAGTCCGATCGAAATCGAACCGATCCGGCTGCGCTTTTCACCCGTCATGCCTACCTCCCCGTCTCGATCAGCATCACGCCCCGAGCTTCGCTCTGACCAGTCCGGATGCCTTGCCGAAGTCGATCTGCCCCGGATACTTCGCCTTGAGCGCGGCGATCACCCGGCCCATGTCCTTAACGCCGGCCGCACCCGTTTCCGCTACAGCCGCACCAATCGCCTTGTCGAGCTCCGCCGCACTGAGTTCCTTTGGCAGGAACTCCTCGATGATCGCGATTTCGCCGCGTTCACGCTCGGCCAGTTCCTCACGGCCATTCTCCGCGTAGATTTTGGCGCTTTCCTCACGCTGTTTGACCATCTTTTGCAGCAGCGCCAGAATTTCCTCGTCAGAAATCTGGTCCTTGCCCTGCCCGCGCGCATCGATGTCCCGGTCCTTGAGCGCCGCACTGACAAGCCGCAAGGTAGCTGTGCGCAACGTATCGCGCGCCTTGAGGGCTTCAGTCAGGCTGGAACGGATTCTGTCGCGCATCGGGGTCCTCCTTCGGATCGGCTCAGCCTACACCCTTGCAACCCGGTCCTGCCAGTCCCATCAACAGAGAATATTTCTATAATAATTTCAATATCTTGCAGACGCAACGTGACTCGTTGACGGAAGCGGAGCCTTACCCTATGTTCCGCGCAAATTCTGCCCCAAGAGTGTTCCGATGACCGGCTGGACCAGCAAAACCCCGACCGCCCTGCTTCTGCTCAACGACGGAACGCGTCTCGAAGGGTTTGGTCTTGGCGCAACCGGACATGCGGCGGGCGAAGTCTGTTTCAACACGGCGATGACCGGCTATCAGGAAATCCTGACCGACCCGTCCTATGCCGGGCAGATCATCACCTTCACCTTCCCCCATATCGGCAATGTCGGCACCAACGCCGAAGACATCGAAACGGTCAACATGGCGGCATCGAGCGGCGTCCGCGGCTGCATCCTGAAGGCCGACGTCACTCACCCGTCAAATTATCGTGCGGCGCAAAAGCTCGACCTGTGGCTGAAGGCGCGCAACATCATCGGCATTTCCGGCATCGACACCCGCGCACTGACCGCCCGCATCCGCGAAAAGGGTATGCCCAACGGTGTCATCGCCTTCGCGCCCGACGGCAGGTTCGACGAAGCCGAGCTGCAGGCGGCCCTCAAAGCGTTTCCGGGCCTTGAAGGTCTCGATCTCGCCAGGGAAGTTTCGACCACCCAGACCTATGAATGGGACGAGACGCCCTGGGTCTGGAACGAGGGCTATGGTCAGCTCGCCGATCCGAAGTTTCACGTCGTCGCGATGGATTTTGGCGCCAAGCGCAACATTCTGCGCAATCTTGCCGCCAAGGGCGCGCGCGTGACCGTTGTTCCCGCCAATGCGAGGGCCGACGATATTCTCGCCATGAACCCCGACGGCATCTTCCTTTCCAACGGGCCCGGCGACCCCGCAGCGACGGGCGTCTACGCCGTTCCCGAAATCCGGAAGCTGATCGCCAGCGGCAAGCCCGTCTTTGGCATCTGCCTTGGCCATCAGCTGCTTGGTCTCGCGCTCGGCGCGAAGACGGAAAAGATGCATCAGGGCCACCACGGCGCCAACCATCCGGTCAAGGACCTGACCACCGGCAAGGTCGAGATCACCTCGATGAACCACGGCTTTGCCGTCGATTCCACAACGCTGCCTGCCGGCGTTGCCGAGACCCATATTTCGCTGTTCGACGGGTCCAATGCCGGCATTTCCGTCGACGGCAAACCGGTCTTTTCGGTGCAGTATCACCCCGAGGCCTCGCCCGGCCCCCACGACGCGCACTATCTTTTCACGCGCTTCACCAACCTCATCCGCGTGCAAAAGGGCCTGCCCGAGGAAACCGAGTCCGTGCCTCTCGCCGCCGCAGAATGAATCTCAGCGACAGACTGCACGTCCGTGACGCGGTCGAGGCTGACCTGCCCGCCATCATTTCGCTCATTCTCGGCGGCGCCGCCATCGCCAATCAGCACGGCAATCTGAACCCCGACGATCCATCCCTCGTCGAAACCTTTCGCTTGATCGATGCCGACCCGCGGCAAAGGCTCGTCGTCATCCAGCTCGACGGCCAGTTGGTCGCGACCATGCAGATCACCTATCTCCCCTATTTCGCCTCGGGATCGCGCTGGCGCGCCCAGTTCGAGAGCGTCCACGTCCGCGCCGACATGCGTGGGCGCGGCATTGGCGAGTGGCTGATCCGCTGGGCCATCGCCGAGGCCCGGCAGTTTGGCGCCGGCATGATTCAGCTGACGTCGAACAAGGCCCGCAAGGACGCCCACCGCTTCTACGAGCGTCTGGGCTTCGACCGGTCTCATGAAGGCTTCAAACTGAAGCTTTGAATGCCTGCGGCACTTTGGCCGCAAAGGTTACAGGGGTTTAATTTGCTCCCTGCGCCCGCCTTTGCCTAGTTGAGCGCAATTCCTGCTCGAATGTTGAGGCAAAAAATGACGACCCCCGATCGCTATACCTGGACGCAGATTGCGCTGCACTGGCTCATCGCCGCGCTGGTTTTGTTCGAAATCTTCTTTGAGCGTTTTGCTCAGGCCGGCGAGCATGCCATGCGCGGCAGCTCGCTGCTGAACCCCGTGCTGGTGACAAACCCGCACTTTCTCGTCGGACTTCTGATCCTCGTTCTGACGCTTTGGCGCGTCGTACTCCGCTTCATGCGTGGCGCCCCGGCAGCGCCGGCCGAGGAACCGACAATCTTCCAGTGGGCCGCTAAACTCGCCCATCTGGCCTTCTATCTTCTGTTGTTCGCAACGCCGATCACCGGACTTCTGCGCCTCGCGATCCGCTCACGCATCATCGGCGAGCTGCACGAATGGGCCAAACCGGCCTTCCTCATTCTCATCGCCATTCATGTCGTCGCGGTCCTCGTTCACCAATTCCTCTGGAAGACCAACGTCTTCGGCCGCATGATCGGGCGGGCCTAGTCGATATAGCCCCAGACCTTCAGCGCATATTCGGTCGCCTTGAGCAAATCCGTGAACGTGTCCTGCGTCGTGTCGGTGACGACCAGGTAGTCTTCCCAATCCTGGTCCTGGTGCGGGCGGCTGAGCCGTGCGGCCTGCACCAGCGCCTTCGTCCCCTGGTAGGTTCCGAGCCGGGCGCCTGCGGCCAGAAGGCTGGCGCAGGCGGAGTTGGGCGCGCTTTCGCTTGAATAGGGCGCGGCGTTCACCGTGCTGCCATCAATCCCGACGCAAAGCTGGGCCGCGTCGTCGTAGAATTGCTCGAAAATGCGCCGGTAGGCCGGATCAGCACTAAGGTCGGCATATTGACCATTGACCGTCGCCACGACCATCGGCGGGGGCACTGAATAAGCGTAGGCGTCGAATGTGTAGTTGAACCGCCCGTCCGGAATTTCGAATTCAACGAGCCCGTCCCCATCAATATCCCACGGAACAACCTCATCACCATCGACAAGGCCGATTTCTGCGTCCGCCCAGCCGCCACCATCGGGGCGCACCGCATGAATATCCATGCAGCAATGTGCCCCGCCGGTGAAGGACTGGATCACGAGACTGGGCTGGCCATCGCGATCGATCTGCCAAAGTCCCGCATAGGTAACAATCGAGTATCCGGTCGGAAAACTCAGTTCATAGTCCGCAGCTCCTTTTCGGTGAAAGGTAGCCACGACGATGTTGTCGAATTCGTCGCTTGGATCGGGATCTTCGACACGCAGATCGAAACGCATCGCGCCCGCTTCGACCCGATAGGTCTCACCATTGTCGAAGGTGAATTCGAATTGCTGTCCAAGGTCGAGGGTCACGGTCTCCTGAGCAGAGGCCGAATGGACCGCCAGCACGAGGCCAAGTCCGGCCAGGGGTAAAACAAAATTCGTCAGGCGCATCCGTTCCTCCCTGCCGCACCGGCGCGACAATGAGCCTACGGACGGGCCTGACGCAACTGTTTTGCCGCACCGGGGTGGGGCGGCAACGGCCTACATGTGATCGCCGGACATTTCCGAACCGTCGCCCGACATGTCCATATGATCTTCGGACATGCTCATATCGTCCGAATGATCCATCATCATGTCGTCGGAATGGCTCATGTCCATGCTGTCCGACATGCCATGGTCCATCAACATCTGCATCGAGCCGTCGTCATAACCGTGCGACGTCACCGCGCA
This sequence comes from Hyphomicrobiaceae bacterium, assembly GCA_020638095.1. GTDB lineage: Bacteria > Pseudomonadota > Alphaproteobacteria > Rhizobiales > Devosiaceae > JACKJF01. The sequence goes on from JACKJF010000004.1 coordinate 894,769, forward strand.
CGAACTCGCACCCGCCGCGACGCACGCGGCAACCGCCTTGTCGTCCGCACCGCTCTGGCTGCGGTAGCCGCCTGAAGCACCGGTCACCGACCCGTCGGCCGAAGCGGCGATCGCCCAATAGCCGCCGTGCATGGTGAAGCCGACCGTGCAGCCTTCCGGCACCGACATATGCATGGCATCGACGCCGGTCATCACATGTGCGCCGTCCGGGCAGGAAAGTCCCACCGTCGCGGCGTGGGCGGGCGCCGCAAAAGCGAGCGCCGCCGTCAAAATCAGAAGCCTTTTCATAATGTCCTCGGAGTTTTCGTGGACCCTCGCGCCCACGCCCCGAACCTATCTGGCCGTGCCGAACACGGCCAAATCACGAATGGATGTGCGGGCCGTGATCCGGTCCGCACATCGGTAGGTTGGCCAGCATTATTCGGTCGTCGTCACCTTGAGAATGGTCACGACCGCGATCACCTCGACCTTCGGAGTCGAAGGTTCAGCGACCTCCACCACTTCGTCGGCGACCGGCGCACCTTCTTCCACCGCGTCCTCAAGCACCGCTTCTTCCTGCGCCGTCAGATCGGCCGCGGGTTCTTCAACCACGGCGTCCGGTTCCGCGGCGGGAATGATCAGGTCCGGCATTGGCCCGCTGCCATCGTCATAGCCGTGGGCCAGAACGGTGCAGCTTTCCGCACCCTTGGCAACGCAGGCGGCAACCGCTGCGGCGTCAGCGCCTTCCTGTGTGGAATAGCCACCAGAGGCGCCGGACATGACGGCGTCGGCCGATGCGGCAAGCGACCAGTAGCCGTGCGAGGCCACAAATCCGGCTTCGCATTCGGCGGGGATCGGCGTCATTTCGGCGCCCGCTTCTGTCACGATGACCCGCGCACCTTCGGGGCAGGACAGGCCGATGGTTGCGGCCTGAGCCGGGGCGGCAAAGAGCGCGGCCACTGCAAAGGCAGTCAGATAGGTCTTCATTTCGTCCTCCAAACCCGGGGGTTCAAAACCCGGCGCCCGAAGCCTATCAGATCGGCATGGCAAGCGTAAGACGGCCTATTTGCCGCTGCCGTCCATCAAGTCGCACCAGGCGACGCAAACGGCCTGCAGTTCCGTCGCCTTGGTTGTGACATCATCGAGACTGACGAAGTTCATTGTCCGCCCGTCCTGTGCGTCGCCTGCAAGGTACGTGTAGGTGCCCGGAATACTGGCGCCCTTGTGGAACATCAGGGTCGCATGCTTCTTCGCCTTGGGGAAGAAACTCGCGATATTGCCCTTGTAGGTAAAGGTCGGCGCCTGCCACTTGATGCACTCGCCGATACGCGGGTCAGCGGCAAGCACCACCTCACGCACCGCCTCGACAACCGGCTTCATCGGGTTGTCATACGCGGCCAGCCAGTCATCGACGGTTTCGTTCCTGTTCATCGGTCGGTGTCCCCGTGTCCCATTGTGGTTACCAGTTGCGTTATCAGACCGTCCCGCATCTGAAAGCGGTTGGTGCCCTGGCCTTGTCCACCCGGCAGCGATGGCGAAATGCACGTCCAGCGCACCACGATTTCATTCCCCGAAGCCGCGATTGAATCGACCAGGATCTGCATATCCTCGAGCGGCTGTTCCCACCCCAAAGCCATCGCGCGCATCACCGCGTCGCGCCCCTCGTGCCGCCGCATTTGCCCGGTGAACGGCTCTTCGTAAATCGCATCGCTGGAAAAGCGTTCCGCAAGACTGTTGGCGCCCGCCGCGCCAGCTTGCATGGACAGGAAAAAATTGCTGATCTCAACGGGCATTTCCATCGGGAACTCCTCCATGGTTCGACGATTGACCGAGCACGAACTCCGGCACCTGTCCGACGCCATGAACGGCATAAGCAGATCTGCCGGAGAGGCGGGCGCGTGGGAAGCACTGCAACCGCTTCACGAGATCGCTTCGGGCGGCACCGAAATTTTGATCGACGTGGCCGCATCGCGGAGTATGGGCTTGCCGGTCGTCGTCGCCGCGCCGGCGATGCCTGGGGTCGCCACCAACCTGCTGACGCCGCACCAGCAGGAAGTGGCGGAGCACATCGCCAGGGGCAGTTCGAACAAGCAGATCGCCCGCGCGCTCGGCCTTGAGGTCTCGACGGTCAAGGATCATGTGCATGCCGTGCTCACCCGCCTCGGTCTATCGTCCCGTGCCCAGCTCATCTCGAGCTGGCACAAGGGCCAATAGACCTAAGCAGCCGGCAGACCGCAATCCATCAAAGGATGGATGGCGCCCATCCGCAGGCTAAAGTGTCTGCGCGTTAAGCGTGTCGCACTGCCCGACGTCGCCGGTGCGGGCACCAATGCCGAACCAGCGTTTGCGCTGCTCCGAGGTGCCGTGGTTGAACGTCTTAGGCACGGCAAAGCCCTGCATCTTCTTCTGCAGCGTGTCGTCGCCGATCTGTTCGGCCGCATTCAGCGCCTCTTCGACGTCGCCGCTGTCGAGCAGGTTCTGCTTGCCGGCATAGTTGGCCCAGATGCCTGCATAGCAATCGGCCTGCAGTTCGATCCGCACTGAATAGGCATTGGCATCGGTCTCGCTCATGCGCTGGCGGCGCTGGTTGAATTCGGGCAGAACGCCTGTCAGCTGCTGCACGTGATGGCCGATTTCATGGGCAAGCACATAGGCCTGGGCAAAGTCGCCCGGCGCGCCGAACTGGCGGCGCAGCTGGTCGTAGAAGCTAAGATCGAGATAAACGTTCTGGTCGGCCGGGCAGTAGAATGGCCCCATCGACGCCTGCGCCACGCCGCAGCCTGCCGAGGTTTGCCCCGAATAGACGACGATCGTCGGCGGCGTGTAGGTCATGTTGTTCTGCTTGAAGACTTCCGTCCAGAGGTCCTCGGTATCCTGCGCCACGACCGCCATGAATTGATAGAGCTGGTCCTCGTTCGCATTGGAGGATGGGGCGTTTTGCGTTTGCGGTGATTGCGACGGTGTCACACCACCGCTGAGCAGGTCCATCGGGTTAACCCCGAGCATCAGCCCGACGATGACGACAACGACGATGAGCCCGATGCCGCCGCCGCTGATCGCACCGCCCGGCGTTCCACCAGAGGGCAGGCGAAAGCCGGGACCGCCCGACGGTCCGCGAAACATGCCGCCGGTCCCGCCCGCGCCCCGCCGGTCTTCCATATGGCTCGATTGCTTCCGGCCCTGCCACTTCATCTGTCCGCTCCGTGTTGCGTTCGCTCTGTTTGCCACGCCCACACGCGCCAGCCAATAGGAAACGGTTCCGTTTGGCCCTTGTCGGGTGTGCCGGCCTCAGGTTTCGACTTCACCCATCTTTTCCTTTGACTCGCGCCGGGGTCGGACGCAATCTTTGACCAAGTGGTCAAACCTGCGACGCGTCACCAAACCGTCACCGAACGGCCATCCGGCTGGCACACTTTCGGGACAGACCGAAATATCGACGCGCATCGGCCATCGGCGTCATCAAGTTCGCGTATCGAGATCAACCTGAACCGGGAGAGGTTTCATGACCCTGTTTCGTCCGCTATCGCGCCGTGCCTTTTTGGCCGGCACCGCCGCCACGTCGGCGCTGATCGCGCTGCATCCCTTTGCGGCCCGCGCCGCCGCTAACCAGGCCCACCTGCGCCTGATGGAAACGACCGATATCCACGTCGCCATCTTCCCCTACGATTATTATGCGGACTCTCCCAACGACACGATGGGCCTCGCCCGCACCGCCGCGATCATCGAACAGATCCGCGCCGAAGCCGGCAACTCGATCCTCATCGACAATGGCGACTTGATTCAAGGCAATCCGATGGGCGACTATGTCGCCTATGAGCGCGGCTACAAGGACGGGCAGTTGCACCCGATGATGGCCGCCATGAACACGCTCGGCTATGAGGTCTCGACCCTCGGCAACCACGAATTCAACTATGGGCTCGACTTCCTGACCACAGCCCTGTCCGGCGCCAACTTCCCGTTCGTTTGCGCCAACCTCGTCAACGGCACCTCGCTTGCCGCCAACCCGCGCGATGACAAGACCTTCATCGCCCCCTACCGCATCGTCGAAAAGCAGATCGTCGACGGCGCCGGCGAAACGCACACGATAAAGCTCGGCTTCATCGGCTTCGTGCCGCCCCAGATCATGACCTGGGACAGCGAAAACCTGAACGGCAAGGTCATGACCCGCGATATCGTCCAGACCGCCGAAGCCTATGTGCCGCAGATGAAGGAAGAAGGCGCCGATCTCATCATCGCCCTCTCCCACTCCGGCATCACCGCCGACGGCTATAGCGAAGGCATGGAAAACGCCTCCCTTTACGTTGCCGGTGTCGAAGGCATCGATGCGGTCATGACCGGCCACCATCACCTCGTCTTCCCCGGCGGCTCCTATGCTGATGGCGGCGGCATCGACAATGCCAGCGGCACCCTGATGGGCAAGCCCGCCGTCATGGGCGGCTTCTGGGGCTCGCATATGGGCCTGATCGATCTGCTTCTGGAAAAGTCGGACAACAATCATTGGTCCATCGTTTCCCACACTTCCGAGGCGCGCCCGATCTACGAACGCGTCGATGGCAAGAACCATGCGCTGGTTGAATCCGTGCCGACGGTTCTGGCCGCCGTGCAGTCGACCCACGACGAAACCCTCGAATATGTCCGGCGCCCGGTCGGCGAAACCGCCGCGCCGCTCTATTCCTACTTTGCGCTCGTGGCCGACGATCCCTCTGTCCAGATCGTCTCCAATGCCCAGACCTGGTACACGACCCAGATGATGAAGGGCACCGAATGGGAAGGGATCCCGATCCTTTCGGCAGCGGCACCCTTCAAGGCTGGTGGTCGCGGCGGCCCGGACTATTATACCGACGTGCCCGTCGGTCCGGTCGCCATCAAGAACGTGGCCGACCTCTACCTCTATCCAAATACCACCCGCGCGGTGCTGATCACCGGCGCTCAGGTCAAGGACTGGCTCGAACGCTCCGCCGGCATTTTCAATCAGGTTGCCGCCGGCTCGTCCGACGCTCCACTGATCAATCCCGATTTCCCGTCCTACAATTTCGACGTGATCGACGGGGTGACCTACCAGATCGATATCACCCAGCCGTCCAAATACTCCTCGGACGGCAAGGAAACCCTCAACCCCGATGCCAGCCGCATCGTCAACCTGATGTACAATGGCGCGCCGATTGATCCGGCCCAGAAATTCGTGGTCGCGACCAATAACTACCGCGCGGGCGGTGGGGGCAACTTCCCGGGCGCTGACGGCTCGACCATCATCTTCATCGGTCCCGACACCAACCGCGATGTCATCGTCCGTTACATCGTGGCCGAAGGCACGATCAACCCGAAAGCCGACAGCAACTGGTCGCTCGCACCCGTTGCCGGTACCACGGTTCTCTTCGAAACCGGGCCGAAAGGAGCGGACCACGTCGCCGACGTCACCGCGGTCAATATCGAGCCGACGGGCGAAACCAGCGAAGCCGGCTTCGGCATCTATCGCATCACGCTTTAGGTCCGCCTACGAAAATCAGGATGGCCGGGCTTGCGCCCGGCCATTTTGCGCGTTGCATATTGTTGGGATTCGCCACAAGACTGGCCCAACCCGTCCCAATCCGCGAAGATGGAGTATTTCAATGCGCTCATTGCTTCCAAAATCGACATCCAGCGGTTCGCAACTAGCACTCGCATCGCTCATGTTGCTTCTCACCTCGACGCCTGGCCAGGCACAAAACGTGGATTTGACCACCGACTGGGGCTCGGAGGCGATGCGGTGGCGCGGCAACATTGGCGTGCAATACACAGTCAATTGCCCGCCGGGCGGCGACGCTACAAGCAGCGTGTGGGGAACCGGCATCTACACCGATGATTCGCAGATCTGCTCGGCCGCGGTCCATGCGGGAGCAATCACGCCCGCGACCGGCGGTCAGGTAACCATCGAAATCCGCCCCGGTGAAGCCAACTATTCGGGCAGCACCCAGAACGGCGTCTCCAGCCAGGACTGGGGCCCATTCGACGGCAGCTTCGTGATCATTTCCAAATCGGGCAAAAACGGCAAGACCACACCCAGTTCCGGCTCGCAGTCTGGCGAGCCCGCCGATTGGTCGACCAGCGCCACCAACCTTCGTGAACTCACCGGCTCGCGCGCAACCTTCGCCTGCCCGCCCGGCGAACCAACCGGCAGCGTCTGGGGGTTCAGCCTTTACACCGACGATTCTTCGATCTGCACAGCGGGCGCCCAGCTCGGCGTAATCGACCCCGCGGTCGGCGGCGCGGTGACCATCGAAATCTGGCCGGGTGCTCCCGCCTATTTCGGGTCGACGCGCAACGAAATCACCAGTGCCGACTGGGGTGAGTTTGACGGCAGTTTTGTCATCGTTCCCTAGGCGAAACTCACGAACGGGTCGTAGCCCGGCGCTAAATTTGTAGGCCTGAACGCAAACATTCCAGCTTAGCGTCCGGACCGCTATTCAGCCGCCACGCCACTCACCAGCTCCATCGCCTGCCGCTGGTAAAGCCCGCGATAGATGCCCTTCTCGCGTCCGACCAGCGTTGCATGCGTGCCTTCTTCGACGATTTCGCCCTTCGAAAACACCAGCAGCCTGTCCATGGATTTGACCGTTGACAGCCGGTGCGCCACCACGAGCGTCGTCCTACCTTTCATCAGCCGCTCGGCCGCCTGCTGAATCAGGTGTTCTGAAACGGAATCAAGGCTCGACGTCGCTTCGTCAAAGATGAGGATTGGCGCGTCGGCAAGGAAAGCCCGCGCCAGCGCCACCCGCTGCCTCTCGCCGCCCGAGAGCTTGATGCCGCGCTCGCCGACCAGTGTGCCATAACCCTTGGGCAGTTCCTCGATGAAGTCATGCGCATTGGCGAGCTTCGCCGCCGCAACGATTTCCTTCATCGTCGCACCGGGTCTGGCATAGGCGATATTGTCCGCCAGCGTGCGGTGAAAGAGGATCGGCTCCTGCGGCACCAGCGCAATCTGGCTCCTGAGCGAAGCCTGGGTGACATTGGCAATATCCTGTCCGTCGATCAGGATCGCCCCGTCATTGATGTCGTAAAGACGCTGGATCAGCTTGACGAAGGTCGTTTTGCCCGAACCCGAATGGCCGACAAGGCCGACCCGCTCGCCCGCCCGGATCGTGATCGAAAAATCCTCGTAGAGCGGCGTTTCCTTGCCTTGATACTGGAAGGTAACGTGGTCGAAGCGGATCTCGCCGTCATTGACCTTGAGTGCACCAGCCCCCTTCCTGTCGGCAACGCTGAGCGGCACCGAGTGTATGTCGATCAATTCCTCCATCTCATTGACCGTGCGCTGCAGGTTCCGCACCTGCTGGCCGACGTCCTGAAGGTAGCCCTGCACCACGAAGAAAAGGGTCAGCACGAAGGCGAGGTCGCCGGCATTGGCCTGCCCGTTCCACGCGAGAACGAGGGCCGTTCCCAGAATGGCGCCGCGGAAGGCCCACATCGCCATCGACTGAATGACGAACGTATGGTTGTGGCGAAGCCAGGTTCTCATCGTTCGCTTCGTCCATTTGGACATGGTTTTGGCAACAAAGACCTGCTCGCGCTCCTCGCCGGCAAAGCTTTTCACCACCGCGTTGCAGCTCACGGAATCGGCCAGAACGCCACCAACCCGCGTGTCCCAGGCGTTGGAAAGCTGGGCGGCCGGCGCGATGTAGACCGTCATCAGCGCCGAGACCATCACCACGTAAATCGCTGAGCCAAGCCCGACAACCAGTCCCATGACCGGCCAATGCAGAAACAAAATTGTCGCGGCGCTGATCAGCAGCGTGAATTTCGGGAACAGGGCGAGAATGATCGTGTCATTCAGACCGTCCATCGCCCACATGGCACGCGTGATCTTGCGGACGGTCGACCCGGCAAAGCTGTTTGCATGCCAGTCCGAACTCAGATGCTGCACCTTTCGAAACGCCTCGTGCACGATGTCGGGCATCATGCGCAAAGAGAAACGAACGATCCCCGTGAACACCGCCGCCCGGGACAGAACCATGATCAGGCCAAGCACCAGAATGATCCCGAGGTTGACCAGCGCGTCGTTCCGCGCACCGGCCGCGTCGGTGGCGAAGTCGCCGAGATTGTTCACCAGCTTGCCGGCAAAAACCGGAGCCAGCGAATCCGCGACTGTCGAGACCAGTCCGGCCGTCAACATCAGCACCAGCCAGGGCTTTTGCCTCCGCCAGTGATGCCAGGTGAACTTTGCTGCCTTCGAAAAGGCGTTTTGGCGAACGGATTTGGACATTGAAGTCACCATTTTGCCCGGCAAGACAGCCGGGTCCCAAATAGGCGCGCAAATCGGCTGCGCCTTGAAAATCGAAAATAGTCTGAGGATCGAGTTCAGCCGCGCGCCGCGCGGGAAAACTCAGGGTGCGAGGGTTGCCGTTCGAAGCCCGGAAACCGCAAAGCCGCCATAGGCAGAGACGACGTCGCACATAAGTGTGACATGATAATTCGTCATCTGAACCTCCGGCGTCGCATTGGGAACCTATGCGATAGATCGGAAATCGGAGTCTGCCAAGCACGGGTGCGACATTTTGGTCGGATCATCGCAACCTCGCGGTCACCCGTTGCTCAATTGTCACAAACACAGAAAAGGCCCCATGACCGGACTCGGGTCGCAATAGAGGTCGCCGCCTCAGTCGGCCTGGCCAGTCTGAGTGGTATCCGCGCCGTCCATGCTCGCCCGCATCGGGTCCTGTTCCAGCGCGCCGATCATCTTGACCACCAATTCCCGATAGGCCACGGCCTCTTCCTCGTTGAAGCGGCTCTGCGCAAGCGCAGTGATGTCCTCAACGATCGCTTGAACCAATTCGCCCTTTCTGAGGCCCTCCTGCGACAGCCGGACAAGGCTCGACCGGCGGTCGGCGCGGTCGACCTCCCGCTCGATCAGCCCCGCCGCCTCCATTCGCGCCAATGTCGCTGCCATGGTCGGCTGTTCAATCTCCGCAAAGGCGGCCAGTTGCTTCTGCGTCAGCGCGTCCCCACCCGAAAGCGCCATAAAGACCGGCATATGCGCGGCGCGCATGCCGATCCCGCTAAGCCGCACATCAAGCGCGCGCACCAGCAGCCGGGCCGCCCGGTTCGTCAGAAAACCGATGGAAGGCGTCCGGTCAAAGGCCACTATATAGCTTGCTATCTAATAACATAGCATGCTATATATCAGTGAATTGGACAACACTCAAGGACATCAGAATGAACAACCCGACCACCTATTCGCGCACCCAGATCATCTTGCACTGGGTCATCGTTTTGCTCGTGCTGTTCCAGCTGGTTCTGCATGAGGGCGTCCAGCAGGCATTTCAGGATCGCCTGCACGGCGTGGAGGTCCCTCTGGTCAACCCGCATGTCGTTGCGGGCATTCTCGTGCTTCTTCTCGTGGCGTGGCGGCTCTGGCTCAGGCTGACCCGTGGCACACCGGCACTACCTGAAACCGAGTCGTCGATTTTCAAGATCCTGGCACTTGCGACGCACTGGCTCTTTTATGCGCTGCTCATCATCATGCCGGCCTCGGGCATCGCCCTGTGGTTCTTCCACCTCGCACCCGCCGGCGTCACCCACAATCTGGCGCGCTGGGTGCTGATGGCGCTCATTCTCATTCATTTCGCGGCGGCGATGATGCATCATTTCGTCTTCCGCACCAACGTGCTGATGCGCATGCTCGGGCGGGCCTGACGCCGTCGTCGCAGCCGTTTTGGCGCTTGAAATGCACTGGAACGGCCACAACCGGTCCGGTCAAAAAAGGGGCGAAAGCCCCTTTCTCTTTTGGCGCTTGGTGCCTATAAGCCCGGCCTAGCCTGAAATGTTCGAATCTGCCGACTCGGTGCCTGCCGGGCGGCGCTGCGCAGCCCACTGGACCGCACCTTCATGCCCAAACGCACCGACATCAAATCGATCATGATCATCGGCGCCGGGCCTATCATCATCGGTCAGGCCTGCGAGTTCGACTATTCGGGCACCCAGGCGGTCAAGGCACTGAAGGACGAAGGCTACCGCATCGTCCTGATCAATTCGAACCCGGCCACCATCATGACCGATCCGGATCTGGCCGACGCGACCTATATGGAACCGATCACGCCGGAAATGGTCGCCAAGATCATCGAAAAGGAACGGCCCGACGCCCTGCTGCCCACCATGGGCGGCCAGACGGCGCTGAACTGCGCGCTGACCCTGAGAAAGATGGGCGTGCTCGACAGGTTCGGCGTCGAAATGATCGGCGCCACCGCCGAAGCGATCGACAAGGCTGAGGACCGCGATCTTTTCCGCGAGGCGATGAAAAAGATCGGGCTCGAAACCGCCAAGGCCGCCTTCGTCAACACGTCCGAGTTGAAGCAGCGCTTTGCCGACGAGCACCAAGCCGGCCTCGACGCGCTCAACGCTCAAGGCGCGACTTCGGCTGAAATTGCGGCATTCGAGGCCGACTGGGCCAAGGGCGAACGCATGCGCCGGGAAGAGCACCGGCTCACGGCGCAGTTGCAGGCCCTGCAGGCCTCGCGCGTTACCGGGCTGCCCGCCATCGTCCGGCCGTCCTTCACCCTTGGTGGGACCGGCGGCGGCATCGCCTACACGCTCGAAGAACTCTACGACATCGTCCTGTCGGGCGTTGACGCCTCACCCACCAACGAGGTCCTCGTCGAAGAATCCATCCTCGGCTGGAAGGAATTCGAGATGGAGGTGGTGCGCGACAAGGCCGACAATTGCATCATCATCTGCTCGATCGAAAACGTCGACCCGATGGGGGTTCATACCGGCGACTCCATCACCGTCGCCCCGGCCCTGACCCTCACCGACAAGGAATACCAGATCATGCGCGACGCCTCGATCGCCGTTCTGCGCGAGATCGGGGTGGAAACCGGCGGCTCGAACGTCCAGTTCGCCATCAATCCGGCCGACGGGCGCATGATCGTCATCGAGATGAACCCGCGCGTGTCGCGTTCGTCGGCCCTCGCTTCCAAGGCAACCGGATTTCCCATTGCCAAGGTCGCAGCGCGGCTCGCCGTTGGCTACACGCTCGACGAGCTCGAAAACGACATCACCGGCGGCGCAACCCCGGCCAGTTTCGAGCCGACCATCGACTACGTCGTGACCAAAATCCCGCGTTTCGCCTTCGAGAAATTCCCGGGCGCCGCACCGCTTCTCAACACGTCGATGAAGTCGGTCGGTGAAGCCATGGCCATCGGCCGCACCTTTGCCGAGAGCTTCCAGAAGGCCCTGCGCTCGCTCGAGACGGGTCTGACTGGCCTGAATGAAATCCTCATCCCCGGCCTCGGTGAAGGCGAAGACAAGAACGCCATCCGCGCCGCCCTCGGAACACCGACGCCCGATCGTATTCTGCACGTTGCCCAGGCCATGCGCCTCGGTTTCACCAATGAGCAGGTGTTTCAGGCCTGCAAGATCGATCCCTGGTTTCTTGAGCAGATCCGCACCATCGTCGAAACCGAAAAGAAGATCCGAGAAATCGGCCTGCCCGATGATGCCGACAACCTGCGCATGCTGAAATCGATGGGCTTTTCGGACGCGCGGCTCGCCGAGCTTTCGGGCACGAGCGGCTCCAAGGTCCGTTCCCTGCGGCGCGAACTTGGCGTCCGGCCCGTCTACAAGCGTATCGACACCTGCGCCGCCGAATTCGCGGCCCCGACCGCCTACATGTATTCGACCTACGAAATGCCGTTCGCCGGCACGGTGTCGGACGAGGCCTTGCCCTCTGACAAAAAGAAGGTCGTCATTCTCGGCGGCGGGCCCAACCGCATCGGCCAAGGCATCGAATTCGATTACTGCTGCTGCCACGCCGCCTTCTCGCTGTCGGACGCGGGCTATGAGACCATCATGGTCAACTGCAACCCCGAGACCGTTTCGACCGATTACGACACCTCCGACCGGCTCTATTTCGAGCCGCTGACTGAGGAAGACGTGATCGAAATTCTCGAAACCGAGAAATCGCGCGGCACCCTGCACGGCGTCATCGTTCAGTTCGGCGGCCAGACCCCGCTCAATCTCGCCGAAGCCGTCGAAAAGGCCGGCGTGCCCATTCTCGGCACCCAGCCCGACGCCATCGACCTCGCCGAAGACCGCGACCGGTTCATGAAGCTTTTGCACCGGTTGGAGCTCAACCAGCCGCAGAACGGCATCGCCTATTCGCTCGAACAGGCGCGCATGGTCGCCGACAAGATCGGTTTCCCGCTGGTCATCCGTCCGTCCTACGTGCTTGGCGGCCGGGCTATGGCCATCGTCACCGGCCCGGAGATGTTCGAATCCTACGTGCAGTCGACTCTGACTGAACTCGTGCCTCACGAAATCCGTGCCAAATATCCCAACGACAAGACCGGTCAGATCAACTCGGTCCTCGCCGATAACCCGCTTCTCTTCGACGCCTATCTTCAGGGCGCAACCGAGATCGACGTCGATTGCCTGAGCGATGGCACCGATGTCTTCGTCGCCGGGATCATGGAGCATATCGAGGAAGCCGGCATCCATTCGGGCGACAGCGCATGCTCCCTGCCCCCGGCCAACCTCGCGCCGGCCATCATCGCCGAACTCAAGCGGCAATCGCGTGAACTGGCGATCGCCCTCAAGGTCGGCGGGCTGATGAACGTGCAATTCGCGGTCCAGGGCCAGACGATCTTCATCATCGAGGTCAATCCCCGCGCCTCGCGCACCGTGCCGTTCGTCGCCAAGGTCATCGGCCAGCCGATCGCCAAGATCGCCTCGCGCATCATGGCCGGAGAGAAGTTGCAGAGCTTCGGCCTGACCGAGCCGAACCTTCGCCACATCGCGGTCAAGGAAGCGGTCTTTCCCTTTGCCCGTTTTCCCGGCGTCGATCCGGTGCTCGGCCCCGAAATGCGTTCGACCGGCGAAGTCATCGGGCTCGACACCGGCTTTGCCATGGCCTTCGCCAAGTCGCAGCTTGGCTCGGGCACGCAGTTGCCGCGCGAAGGCACGGTTTTCGTCTCGGTTCGCGACGAAGACAAGGAGGCGATCACGCCGGCGATGAAGAAGCTCCACGACATGGGATTCAGGATCATCGCCACCGGCGGCACTCAGCGGCATCTCGAAGAACACGGCGTCCCCGCCCGCAAGGTCAACAAGGTGCTCGAAGGCCGGCCGAATGTTGTCGACGAAATGAAGAACGGCGATGTTCACCTCGTCATCAACACGACGGGTGGATCGAAGTCCGTCTCCGACAGCCGCTCCATCCGCCGCACCGCGCTGATGGACAAAATCCCCTATTACACGACGACTGCTGGTGCCATCGCCGCCGTCGCGGCCATATCCGCCTGCCGCGAGGGCGATCTCACCGTGCGCTCGGTGCAGGATTATTTCGCGGCATAGCGCGTGCGGCTTGAGAGTCCATCGGTCTCGGTTATCGCTGCAACCGGATCGTCTTCTGCTGCGAGCCGCGCTCCAAGCAGTCGGTAGAACCAGAAGCTTTCTTCGGTCTCGATCAGTTCCATGATCCGCGCCGGAGGCATGCCGGTGACCCTGCGAACCTGCCGACCCATATGGGCCTGGTCGGCGTAGCCGAATTCCTGGGCAAGACCTGCCAGATCGCGGGTTCCTTCCTCGAACGAGCGCACGAACAGCTGTTCGACGCGCGCCTGCTGGTCAAGATCGCGTTGCGAAAAGCCTGACCATCGTTTTACCCGGCGCTGCAGCTGCCTGAGGCTTTTTCCGGCGCCGAGAGTGGCGGCGCGCATCGCCAGGGCGACGGCCCAGTCCTTGAACCAGACCGGACTGATGCCGTCCCGTGGACGGCGTTGGCGCCACAGCGGCTCCAACCTGTCCTGAAACTGCAAAAAGCCCGCGCCAACTTCGCCAACCCGCGCCGCATCACGCACGATCTCGGCCAGATCCGGCGCGAGGACGTCGTCCATCGCTTGGGTCTTTTCACCGATGGCCTCTGCCGATGTGCCGGTCAGCGCCTGCCATGCCTCTGGATAGAAGACCACCGTAACGCCACAGGCAGCAGCCGGGCTCCACATGGTCGCGGGGTGTTGCCTGTGCCCGTTCACCGAGAGCACGGGCAATTTCTCAAATTGAACTTGGCCGCCGGACCTTCTGAGTTCGAAGACCTCGCCCTGCTTGATCCAGGAAAGACCGCAATAGGGTGATCGCGGAAAATGGCTGATCCGCTGCGCGTCGCTCATGGCAACGCCGCGCGTGTCCCGCACGACGGCCATGGCAATGCACCCCGCCAGCGCCCGTCGCGGCAACAGCAGATAGCCGCGCTCCCGATCCGACACGCGGCGGCCATCGCCCGTCATTCCCCAGCCTGAACCGTGTTCGATCAACTACCACTCGCGCGCCGAAAGTGTCGTTTTCATTCTATATCGTGGCGAAGCCGGGTGCGACAATGCGCGCCGATCACGATTGGAATCCGAAATGCCTTCCTCCGTCAGCGCGAAGCCCGCAATGCCCGATGCGGCCACCGCCTTTTCGAACGGATTGGCCGACAAGGGATACCTCGTCACCTCGAGCGAAGACCTGATCAACTGGGCCAGAACGGGCTCATTGCACATCCTGACCTTCGGGCTGGCCTGTTGCGCCGTTGAAATGATGCAATTTGGCGCGCCGCGCTACGATTTCGACCGCTACGGCACCCCATTTCGCGGCTCACCCCGCCAGTCCGACGTCATGATCGTTGCGGGGACGCTGACCAACAAGATGGCCCCGGCCCTGCGCAAGGCCTACGACCAGATGCTCGAGCCGCGCTATGTCATCTCCATGGGCTCCTGCGCCAATGGCGGTGGCTACTATCATTATTCCTATTCGGTCGTGCGGGGTTGCGACCGCATCATTCCCGTCGATATCTATGTTCCCGGCTGCCCGCCCACCGCCGAGGCTCTGCTCTACTCGATCCTGCTGCTGCAAAAGAAAATCCGCCGCACCGGCAGCATCGAACGATAGAGCAGCGCTGTTCGGGCGGGGCCAGAACCGGTCGCGGCGCTCCGACACGCGCCATCTCTAGCAGCACGACCAAAGTCCTCTCACGACCGCCGCTCAGCTCAGGATCACGTGGTGCCGGAGGTCTCAGACGACGACATCGCCGGCACCAATATCATGCAGGTCGACGCCATTGATCAGAACGAAGGTCCCCTTGAATTCAAAGCCAACCTTGTTGTTGTGCGTATTGCCGACCTCGAAAAAATGAGACAGCGCCTGACTCTTCGTTCTGAAACCGAAGGCCGCTAAATTCAGCTTGTCTATTCCGTCCTCGAAGTCAGTGACGGTGTTGTCGTCCTGGTTTCTGCCGAAGTGGAAAAAGTCCCGCTCCGTACCGCCGGTTAGTTCGTCATTGCCCTTGCCGGCATAAAGATGGTCGATCCCCGCATCGCCCCCAATTATGTCATCGCCGGCGCGGCCCTTGATCGTGTCGTTGTCCGCCCCGCCATTGATGACGTCGTCATCCACTTGGCTTCCAATCAGCGTGTCATCTCCAGCATCCCCACTAACGGTGCCGTCCACACGCCCAAAACGGCCATTGAATGTGTCTGCCCCACCACCGAGGTTGATGTCGCCGAAAATATCACCACTGTTTCGGACAACATCATCAAGTGCGTTGCCCGAAATAGCGACACCCCCGGCGCCGGACATGACGCCCTTGTTAATTATGTTCACTGCAGCCGAATTGGCGTCCACTGAGACCGCGGCGCTTCCTCTTCCCGAAATTTCGCCAGAGTTGATGATCTTCAAATCCACAGAATCGGCAATACTGATCCCCGCGACGCCGGAGATACTGCCACTGTTTGTGATCAGCCCGTTCGAAACCAGTTGGAATATCATGCCGGAACTTGAAGTACCCGATATTACGCCCGCATTGTTGACCTGCAGACCATTGCTTGAATACGCCATGACTCCGACATGTCCGCTCACGCTTCCGTGGTTCTGTAAAACTCCAATTTCGCAATCTCCAAAATAAACGGCGACGTGGGTCGCAGACGTAATATTTCCAGAGTTAAACACGTTCAGATTTGCATCACCCGACAAATTTAGTCCTCTTTGTGCGAGACTATTAATTTCTCCGGTATTGACAATTCTGCTGAAATCACTGTTTGAGAGCTTTACAGCATCGCTACCGCTGATCTGACCTGCATTCGAAAGGAATGTGAATTGGTGGCTGACATTAACGCCCGCGTGCGAATCCGGGTCGCCGCGTACGACCCCTTCAACTCCGATCAAAAAGTTGAAACCGAATGCGCCCGTATCCGTAGACTGGAAATTCAGGCCGTAGCTTGATTGTGAAACGATGGTGCCATCGACAACAATGTCGATATCGCCTTCGGAAGCACTAGTCATATTGATGGCATCGCCAGTGGCCACCAGCACGCCGACATCGGCCGGCACATAAAGAGTATCACCAGTACCCAACGAAACCGTGCTGGTCGTATCTGTTTGAATAGTCATCGCTTCACCCCCCGTTCAGCGCCAACAACGTCACGAGGTCACGCGAAGTTCTGCCCCGTCTCTCTTCTTGACGGGCAACATTGTGCCATTAGTCCCGGCCGATCAACCCGGCGCTTCCAGAATACGGGAAGTCGTCTTCGCGCCGCGGCCGACCGAACCCGCCGAGAGCTTCCCGCGGGCAGACCCTGATGGCGGCGTATGGATGACCTGGAGAACGAGCTAAATCACCAGGTCACCAGCACCGATATCGCCAAGATCAACGCCTTTGATGAGTACGAACGTTCCCTTGAATTCGAAGCCGACCTTGTCGTTGTTCGCCGAGCCAACTTCAAAAAAATGGCTGAGAGCCTGCTTCTTGGTAGCAAAACCGAAGCCCTGAAGATCAATCTTGTCACTTCCGTCTTCGAAGTCGTGAACGAAGTCGTCCCCGGCATTGCGCCCAAAGGCAAAAATGTCGGCACCCGCGTCCCCGAACAGATCGTCATCACCTTTGCCGCCCACCAGCGTGTCCGCGTCGGCGCCACCGTGCAGGCTGTCGTCACCCGCGCCCCCGCGCAGCATGTCGGAATCCGCGTCACCGTAAAACCGGTCGTCGGCCGCCGATCCGATCAGCGTATCGAGCCCCGCGCCGCCCTGCACGGATGACGCAAATCCGCCCGCACGGCCAGTGTAGAAATCATCGTTGGCATCAAGCATCACCGCGCCTTCGATACGACCCGAATTGACGATGGTATCGACACTGGACGACCCGAGAATGGCACTGGATTCCCCAAAAATAACGCCATGATTATTGATCGTTAGCCCGCCGCTGTCCGATCCATCGACACCATAGTCGGCAGAAGATGTTGCACCGATCTGTCCGTCGTTCCTCAGCGAAAGGATCGCCCCCCCGTCTGCCAGCACACCCGTGCCGCCGCTCACCGTTCCGTAATTGTGAATGGTCGCGACCGTCGGGTTGACGGTCTTTTCAACATGTATGCCTGCACTCGAAACGCCACCGCTGACAGTGCCGTGATTGTCGATGGTGAAGCCATTGGTGTTCGACAGATAGATTCCATCGCCATCCGAAATGCTGGCAATCGTGCCGTAGTTGTTGACCACGCTCGTGTAAACCGAACCCGAGTTCATCGCCGTGAATTTGGCGCCAATCTCTCCGCTGATCACGCCCCAGTTGTTGACGGCCACGCTGGCGGAATCGAAGCGGATTCCGGCGCTGCCGTCCGCGAAGGCAGTTATCGACCCGCTGGCGCCGACCGTCAGAAAATTGACGCCGGACATGATACTGGCCCCAAAGCCAGTAACGTTCGCAACGACTCGCCCCTCCACGACAAGCGTGAGCTCGTCTGCGGAATTGCCTCCCGAGCGCAGGACGCCGATATTCCCATTGACCAGGATCGTGCCGTCGGGCCCGAGATAGTAGCTGTCGCCCGAGGCCAGCAGCACTGTCGACGTGTCGTCCGCCAGAAATGTCATCAATTGTCTCCGCAAAAAAAGCCCATCGCCCGGGCTCGGCAATCCGCGGAAATATGACGAAGATATCTGAAAAATCGGCAAATGACCGGCACAGATTCAGGTGCCGGTGCGACGTCTATCCAAGTGCAATTGAGCTAGATGATCAGGTCCGATGCGGAAATATCTTTGAGATCAAGTCCGAGAATAATGATCGACGTTCCGTGGGCCTCGAAACCTACCTTGTTGTCGTTTGTACTGCCGATTTCGAAGAAGAACGATAGAGCCTGGGCCGCTGTCTTGAACCCGAAGGCGCTGAGATCGAGTTTGTCGGTATGGTCCTGGAAGTCGAACACAGTGTCGTCGCCCTGGTTCCGTCCGAAGTGGAAATAGTCCCGGCTTCCGCCACCCGTCAGTCCGTCATCGCCACGTCCACCGTAGAGGTGGTCGATGCCCGCATCGCCCGAAAGCGTGTCGTCGCCATCCCGACCGAAAACACGTCATTGTCGGCGCCACCGCTCAGAACATCGTCATCCGCCGCGCTCCCCCAGAGCGTGTCGCCGCCGGCCTCACCGTTCACTGTGCCATCCACCTGTTCATGCCCGCCGCGAAACGTGTCGGCACCACCACCAAGCATCAGGTCGCCGGAAATGAAGCCAAAGTTCTTCACGACATCATCCGTCAGCCCGAGCGCGATGGCATGGACGCCTCCGAAGATCGAACCTGTGTTGATCAGCGTCGTGGCGGCCGTCGAATTGGTTGTGTTGTCAATGCCGGTGGCGGTGGCATGGATTTCGCCCGAGTTCACGATCCGCCCGTCACCACTGGCGAAATGGATGCCATTGGCGCCGAATAGGGCGCCACTGTTTGTGATGGCGGCGCCGGTGGCCGCCTGAAGGTGGATCGCGTCGGCGCCAAGACCCCAGATCGTTCCGGAATTGGCGATGGACGCGCTCGCCGCCGTGGTTAGCGATATGCCGGTCGTGCCTTCGATCAGGCCCGAATTGTCGACGATCGTGTGCTCCCCAGCTATGGCAACGCCAGCGAAGGACGATGTCGTGCCGGCCATCGACCGGACGATGCCGGTCTCGCCGACCTGCACCAGGTGGTTTGGGTCAGCGATATCCCGCGCGAGCGAAATACCCGACCCGCCGAAAGCGGCAACCGTTCCGTCGACATAAACCCGGTTCTTGTAGCCGTCGCCGCCGGGGATACTGGAGACTGCGGCGCCTCCATCATACGAGACGATAACGCCCAGCGGAACGTAAAGACTTGAATCAAGGCTGATTCCCGCCCCGCTGGTGGTGGTAGTCGCTATGGCATTGACCGACATTTGAAGCCCCTCCGCTTCATTGCGAAATGGCTGAATTTACTGCCACCGCTGACCGCCAGCAATTCACGAATCGGCCTTGGCGCGGCGGATTTGAGCAATGAGTGACGGCTGAACTCTGGGGTTCAGGCGTCGGGCCAATGCGTCAGAAGTCCGTCGACGACCTGAAGCGCGGCGTCGATATCCTTCTTGCCGACATCGAGATGCGTAACCCAACGCTGATGGCCGTAACGCGAATGCACGCCGATGCCGTTTTCCCTCAACTGGTCGTCGAACCGCTGCGGATCACCTTCGACCACTGTCACGAACACCATGTTGGTCTGAACCGGTTCGACCTTGAGCTGAGGGTACTGCGACAACCCTTCGCCGAGCCGTTTTGCGTTTTCGTGGTCTTCGGCGAGCCGGTCGATATTGTTTTCGAGCGCATAAAGCCCCGCCGCGGCGACAATTCCCGCCTGCCGCATGCCGCCGCCGAGCATCTTTCGGATGCGCCGCGCCCGCTCGATCAGATCACGTTGTCCGACGAGGACCGAGCCAAGGGGCGCGCCGAGGCCTTTGGACAGACAGACCGAAATCGTATCGAAATGGCTGGCAATCTGTTGTGCACTGACACCGCCCGCCACCACCGCATTGAATAGCCGCGCGCCGTCGAGATGCATGCCGAGCCCATGCTGCCGCGCCAGCGCTTCGGCCTTTTCGATATAGTCGAGGGGCAAAACCTTGCCCCCGATCGTGTTTTCGAGCGCCAGCAGGCGGGTACGCGCGAAATGGATATCGTCAGGTTTGATCGCGGCAGCGACCGCCTCCAGCGAAAGTGTCCCGTCCGGCTCGTTTGGAATGGGCTGCGGTTGAATTGACCCGAGCACCGCCGCCCCGCCCGCTTCGTTGACATAGCAATGGGCCGCCATGCCGGCGATATATTCGTCGCCGCGCCCGCAATGGCTCATCAGCGCGGCAAGGTTGGACTGGGTTCCGGACGGCAGGAACAGCCCCGCCTCCCGCCCCAGCATCGCCGCCAGCGTCTCCTGCAGCCGGTTCACGGTCGGATCGTCGCCGTAGACATCGTCGCCGACTTCGGCCTCGGCCATGGCCCGCCGCATACCCTCGCTGGGCTTCGTCACCGTGTCGGAACGGAAATCGTGCGCGATCCACGTCATCTTGGCTCTTGCTCCTGCAACCGGCCCAAGGTTGACCCATGCCGGCGCGCGCCGCAACGGCATTTTGGCAGCCTTGGGCCCGCTTTCGGTCGTGGCTAGACCAGAAGATCCGAATGGCCGATATCGGCGAGATCCGCGCCTTTGATCAGGATATGCGTGCCCTTAAAGTCGAACGAAACCCGATCGTCGTGCGCGCCTCCTACGTCCGAAAAGTGCGACAAAGCCTCGGCCTTCGAGTGAAATCCGAACGCACGGAAACTCAGCCGGTCGATCCCGTCCGAGTAGTCAAAGACCGTGTCGTTGCCCGAATGGAGCGCAAAAACGAACAGGTCGTCGCCGCCACCGCCAAAAAGCGCATCATTTCCGCGCCCGCCAGCAACGACGTCGCTGCCACTGCCGCCGGCAAGACGATCGTCACTTCCCCGGCCATTCAGATGATCATTCCCACTTCCGCCGGCGAGCCGGTCGGCATGGCCCCCGCCTTTCAGCACATCGTTGCCCGAGCGCCCTTCGACCCAGCCGGAAACCCTTCCACCCTCGCCCTGATAAAGATCGTTGCCCCGCGATAGGTTGACGTCGCCACCGATCAGGCCAGAATTGTAGACCTTGTCACGCCCCTCGCTTGCCCACACGGCCGGTCCGTGCGAACTGATGATCTGACCCGAGTTGAACAAGCGCAGGCCGCCGTTTGGCGCGGTGCTGGCCAGCGAACTGGTCAACGGAATCATGGCGGGCGTGATCCAGACATCGATTGCCGTTACATCCGAGACCATCTTGCCTGCGTTCCGGATGACCGCCCGGCTGCCTTCCTCGAGCTCGACGGAAACGGCGCTGTAGCCGCCAAGAATCGCGCCTGTATTGCTGATTTCGATCAGTGCGTTGCCCCCGGGCCCGGAACCGCCGCCCGCCGCCCACACATAGATGGCGTCTTCGAAACCCGAAATCACGCCAGCATTGTCGATCGAAGCAAAAGTCGAAACCACCGCGTCGATGCCGGTACTGCTTGCCGTAAGACTGCCGGACCGGGCCAAACCGACGAGCATGACATCCCCGTCGAAGTAGAATCCGTCGACATATCCATAGGGATCCTGCGCCGAAACAGACCCGATGATCTGCAGCGAGTTGACGCCCGAACCAAGAATGGCGTCATCGCCCGTAACCAGCAGTGCACCGTTCTGCCCAACGATGCCGCTGTCGCCATCATCGAGGATTTGAGAAAGGGTTTCGTCCCCAAAAATCGTGAAACTGGCCATCGGTTACTCCCTACGCAACGCGAAAGGCGCGCCCGCCATGGCGGAAACACGCGCCGTTACATGAAGATGCCGGCAAAACCCGGCATCGCTCTCTCCGAGCGGCCGCCCGCCCGTTCAAGTCATGTGGCCATAAACCGATCATTAACCAGAACGGGCCGGCAGTCCACCGTAGAGACAAAACTGTGATCAGTCCGTGTGGTGCGCACTCACCTTGAGACGGCCGGACAGCAATCATGCGCCCCCCCCGAGCCGAGCCATCGCGTGCGGGCCAACCGGTTTTCGATCACGCGGGAACGTCCGGATTCAAGCCATTTTTCAAAACGGATTGTCGAAACCTCGCCAAAGCCTTATTATTGTTCCCCATCGATGACTTAAGCGACTGATTTCGTCGCGATCCTTTCGCGCCCAACGACTTCACTACCTTGACGTCGATCTACCCCTCGGGGCGTCAAATGGTTTGGCGCCAAGGGATTGCTGCGAAAGGCAACTGCATCAATGGCAACCGGCACCGTTAAGTGGTTCAACGGCCAAAAGGGCTATGGCTTCATCCAACCCGATGAAGGCGGCGCGGACGTGTTCGTCCATATTTCCGCCATTCAGCGCTCGGGCCTCAAGGGCCTCGACGAAGGCCAGAAGGTCACCTACGAACTCGTCCAGGACAAGCGTTCCGGCAAGTTCGCCGCTGACCAGCTCAGCATCGAGGAATAGACCGGCCTCCCGCGCGTGACGGGCAACAGCCCGTCGCGCTGCATGTATTTGCGGTCCGAAAACGCGTCCGACCGCGTTTTGCGGAATGGGCTGGTGCCTGGCTCCGAAGCACGTGCTTCGCCGCACACCGCTTGACCGGACCAATGGTCCATAGCAACCTCGCCTGACCACGGCCAGATATCGAGTCGCAGAACCCGCTTCCGGTCTGGGTCGACACCCAAGTTGAAGCGGGCCGGAGTATTGATTTGGAAAAGATCCCGATGACCCCGGAAGGGCATGCCAGGCTCAGCGCCGAGCGTGCCAATCGCGTCGCAGTCGAGCGGCCGCGCATCATCGCCGCCATTGCCGAGGCGCGCGCCCACGGCGATCTCAGCGAAAATGCGGAATATCACGCCGCCAAGGAGCAGCAGAGCCTCAACGAAGGCCGCATTCTCGAACTCGAATCCATTCTGGCGCTGGCCGACATAATCGACGTCAGGAAACTGAGCGGCGACCGCGTCAAGTTCGGCGCAACCGTTTCACTGGTCGACGAAGATACCGAAGAAGAAAAGACCTACCAGATCGTCGGAGACCCCGAAGCCGACCTGAAGGTGGGCAAGGTCTCCGTTTCTTCGCCAATCGCCCGCGCGTTGATTGGCAAGGAAACGGGAGACGTGGTTGAGGTCGCGGCGCCTAGCGGCGCCCGGTCCTATGAAATCATCGACGTGAAATTCGTCTGAAAGGCCTCGCCAGCGGCCACCGCCCCGACCGAACCACCGCTCCCGGTAGTTGGATCGCGCCGCCGAACGCCTCATCCCTGCTCCGTCCTGTTGGTGACGGAGAGTACGCCTAGTTTTTGTGCAACCGTGGCCGAGTGGTTGAAAAGTGCAACACTTGCGGCTTCTGTCACCTGCCCCGGCTTGAACGGCAGGCCCTGCGACCCATAATTAGGGTCAATTGGACAAACTGTTCGCGCTTTTGGCGCCGAAAGGACTATTCATGCACGCAAAGACGATCATCATCGGTTCGGGCCCGGCCGGCTACACGGCCGCAATCTACGCCGCCCGCGCCATGCTCGAACCCATTCTCATCGAGGGCCTTCAGCCGGGCGGCCAGCTGACCATCACCACCGAAGTCGAGAACTATCCCGGATTCGCCGATCCCATTGACGGCCCCTGGCTCATGCAGCAGATGCGCGCCCAGGCCGAAAATGTCGGCACGAAGATCATCGGCGACCTGATTACCGAGGTCGATCTCGACGTCCGGCCGTTCCGTCTTACCGGCGACGGCGGCCAGATCTACACCGCCGACACGCTGATCATTGCAACCGGCGCCCAGGCCAAGTGGATCGGCATCGAAAGCGAGGCCCAGTTCAAGGGCTTCGGCGTTTCCGCCTGCGCTACCTGCGACGGCTTCTTCTACCGGGACAAGAAGGTCCTGGTCATCGGCGGCGGCAACACCGCGGTCGAAGAAGCCCTGTTCCTCACCAACTTTGCCTCCGAGGTCATCGTGGTTCACCGCCGCGACGAGTTCCGCGCCGAGCAGATCATGCAGAAGCGCCTGTTCGCCAATCCCAAGATCAAGGTCCTGTGGAACACCGAACTGGCCGACGTCGTGGGCACCAGCATGCCGCGCTCGGTCACTGGAGCCAGGCTTCGCAACCGCAAGACCGGCGAAATCACCGAGATGGATGTTGACGGCATCTTTGTCGCCATCGGCCACGCTCCGGCGACGTCCCTTTTCGAAGGCAAGCTCGAAACCAAACACGGCGGCTATCTCGTCACCGCGCCCGACAGCACCGCGACCGCCATTCCGGGCGTCTACGCCGCCGGCGACGTGACCGACGACATCTATCGCCAGGCCGTTACCGCAGCGGGCATGGGATGCATGGCCGCGCTCGAGGCCGAACGCTTCCTTGCCGAACAGCAGGTTCGGGAAGCCGCCGAATAATGCCCCTTCACGACTGGGACAAGCTGCGCATTTTCCACACGGCCGCCGAAGCTGGAAGCTTCACGCACGCCGCCGAAAAGCTCAACATGTCCCAGTCCGCGGTCTCCCGGCAGATTTCGACCCTTGAGGAAAGCCTCGGCATCAAGCTCTTCATCCGCCACGCCCGGGGACTTGTGCTGACCGAACTCGGCGAACAGCTCTTTGGCACGGTCCACCGCATGTACTTCGAATTGCAGGCGGTCGAAGGTCAGATTTCCGACAGTCAGGAAGAACCCTCCGGGCCCCTCTCGATCACCACGACGGTTGGCATCGGTTCCACCTGGCTCGCGGCCCGCGCCAACGAGTTCACCAGCCTCCACCCCAAGATCCAGCTCGACATCAAGCTCAACGATTCGGACCTCGACCTCGCCATGCGCGAGGCCGACGTCGCCATCCGCCTGCATCCGCCAAGCCAGTCGGACATGATCCAGCGCAAGCTCTTCACCGTCCACTTCCACATCTATGGAACCTCCGCCTATTTCAACCAGTTCGGCAGGCCTCAGTCGGTCGAGGATCTCGACCAGCACCGCATAATCACCTTCGGTGAACCGGCCCCGTCGCACCTTGGCGACATCAATTTCCTCGAACGAGTCGGCCGGCCCGACAACGATCCGCGCCGGGCGCAGCTCCGCGTCAACGCGATTTCGGGAATGGTGCAGGCGGTGCGCGCCGGCACCGGCCTCGCCATGCTGCCCGACTACGTGCTCGAAGGCGCTGACGAACTCGAAGCCGTTCTTCCTGAAATCCGCCTGCCGGAATTCGACACCTATTTCGTCTATCCGCCGGCCTTGAAGAACTCCAAGCGCGTGCACGTTTTCCGCGACTTTCTCGTCGAAAGCGCCCGCAAGTGGTCCTACTAGCCAACTGGGTCCAACTGCGACAATAGAGCCCAAACCCGCCTCTAAGGCTCTGGAATCTTTATATATTCACTTTTGGACATATATCAGAAATGGCGATTCTGGCCGAAGCGCCCCTTGCGGACTCACCCGCCCCTTCCTAAGTTCAGCTTCGACGCAAGTGCACTGTCCCTCCTGGCACTTGTGGTGTCCCTCCTGCAGGGCGCAAGCCCTGCAACTGGCCCCGATCGGCAATCCCGATCGGGGCCATTTTCACGTCCGGCGCAGGCGTCAGCGAGCGTTCAGAACGCCTTCGGGGTAGCACCGAACCATGCGCTGGATGCATGGCTGCCATGAACAGCCGCCTATTGTTGACCGTTTGGTAAAAAGGCATATTGGTCACTGTCTGGTGGACGCGTCCCCTTCTCCTCCTCCTAGCGGGACTTCGGAAATCTGACCCGAGCACTGATTGATCTCCTCCTCCCTCAATCCGTGCTCACCCTGGATGGCCCAATCCTCCCTCTGGTGTCCATCCAAACTGGAAATTCGGGCTTTGCCCGTTTCGAGGCTCCACCTTCGTGTGGAGCCTTTTTTTGTCCGCCGCTCCTTGCGTCGCGTGCATGCCTCCCATGTGGAATGGGCAATTGTCGCGGACGCCACGATCGGCGAGGTTCTCAATATCGGAATTTGCCGGCGCTCCTCCTCCCCGCCAGCGATCCGCAACAAAGATCCTCGGGCTCGCCCGGATCTTTCTGGAAGACCCCGCCACTCCCCTCCGGCGGGGTCTTCCTTTTCGGGCTCCGTTACAATCCAAAATACCCCATTTGGAGGATAGACCTGACGGCCTAACACCCTACCATCCTTCGACTTTTCACGCCTGCGCTAATGCACGGCAGAATAATCGGAGGGCAGAATGGCGGGGCCAATCAAGCTCGGTGGCGAATTTCAGGTCAACACCAACATCGCGAACGCACAGTCGGACGTTCAGCTCGCGGCGCTGACCAATGGCACCTACGTCGCCATCTGGACCAGCGCGGCCCCCGGGCCCGAGAAACATATTGTCGGCCAGCGGTTTAGCGCTTCAGGGCAGAAACTCGGTTCGGAATTTCAGGTCGACACTGGCTCTGGAACGACGGAAGGCACGGAAGCGAGTGTCGCCGCGCTTTCCGACGGCGGATTTCTCGTGACCTGGACACTCGGTGCTGGCGACAAGATTCTCAGCCAGCGCTACGACGCGGGCGGCAATGCGGACACGCTCGTCGTCAATCAGTTGCAGGTCAACTCGATCAACAACGGAACCCAGCACAACCCCGCCGTCGCCGCCGCAAACAACGGTTTCTGGTTTGTCGCATTTGATAGCATAAACGTCGACAACAATGGCGCAACCGATGATCGCGGCATTCAGGGCGCCATCATCGACAGCGACGGAAACTATGACATTCCCGAATTCACCATCCGCGCGGGCGGCAGCACTTCGGCCGATGCCGCGCTGGAACCGGTCGTCGCGCAACGTGCAGATGGTGGGCACGTGGTCGCCTGGCGGGACGTGGTTTCAGGCAATGCGACAATCAACGTTCAGGTCTACAATGCCAGCGGCATCGCCGTCGGGCTGCCCATCGAACTCGGCACACGCATGGATACCAAGATCGCGCCGGCAGTGACGGCGCTCGCCAATGGCGATTTCCTTGTTTCATGGTCGGAAGTCGGAGACTCGACCGACACGTCGCTGCGCATGGTGCGCATTTCGGAGACCAGCCCGGGGTTCTTTAGCGTTGGCACCGAATTTGCGCCAATCCAGGGCTCGGGCGGCCAGCATCCCTATGATTCCGCCATCATCGGCACGCCCGACGGTGGCTTTGTCGTCGTCTGGCCCGCCAATGTCGGATCTGACCCCTACGACATCTACCTGCAGCGGTTCGATGCCAACAACGTGAAGATCGGCGGACCGGTTCTGGTGAATTCGGGAGCCAGCGGAAGTCAGAATCAGCCGAGCGTTTCGGTCTCGAAAAACGGAGCGGTCATGGTTGCCTGGCATGACGCTTCCGGGGCGGATGGCGATGGTGACGGCATTTTTGCCCAGCGCTTCAAGGCGCAACTGTTCGGCACCAATTCAGGCGAAACGATCAACGACACGATCGGCGCCAACTGGATGAGCGGCCGCGGCGGTGGCGATATCCTCAAGGGCCGTGGTGGCAACGACACGATCCTCGGCGACAACGGCAACGACCGGCTGTTTGGCGGAAACCAGAACGACATTCTCAACGGCGGCAATCAGAACGACATCCTCAAGGGAGAGAATGGCAATGATCGCCTGATCGCCGGCAAAGGCCACGACACCTCGACCGGCGGCAAGGGCAACGACACGTTCGTCTATGGTAAGTATCAGAACGTCAACACCGTCACCGACTTTCAGAACAACCACGACCGGATCGACCTGAAGGCCTTTCATTTCGCCAGCAAGGCCCAGGCCCTGTCGAAGTTTCACGAGGTCGGCTCGAACCACAACGACGTGATCAAGTTCCAGTTCAAGGGCACGGAAATCGTCGTGAAGGGCATCGACATGCCCCAACTCAACGGCGGCGACATTCTGATCTGAAGGAAAAAGGCGGCTCTGGGACCGCCTATCTCGATTCCGCCGCTCGCCTAGCGGTAGAGGTTCTCGCCGGTGATTCCGGTATAAAGCCCGCCGACCACGTCGGCATATCCGTTGAAGAGTTGGGTCGGGACCACTTCGCCCGTCCCCAGAACTCGTTCCGTCGCCTGGCTCCAGCGCGGATGCGGCACCTCGGGATTGACGTTGGCCCAGAAACCGTACTCTCGGCCGTCGGAGATCTCTTCCCAGTAGCTTCTGGGACGTTCGGCGACGAAATCGAACTTGACGATCGACTTGATGCTTTTGAACCCGTACTTCCAGGGCAGGTGCAGCCGGATCGGCGCACCCATCGGGTTGGCCAGCACTTTGCCATAAGCACCAACGACCATGAACGGCAGGTCGTTCATGGCCTCTTCCATGGTCACACCCTCGACATAGGGCCATGGATACCAGGGCTGCGAACCGATGCCGCTCGCCATCTTCGGGTCGCCGAATGTTTCCATTCGGACATACTTAGCCGACGAGGTTGGCGACGCCAGTTCAACGAGTTTCCGCAGCGGAAACCCGACCCAGGGCACCGTCATCGACCAGGCTTCGACGCAGCGGTGGCGGTAGAGCCGCTCCTCCAGCGTCATCTTCTTGATCAGGTCGTCGACGTCGAGCGTCATCGGATTATCGACCATGCCGCCGATCTGGATCTGCCATGGGCGCGGCTTGAGCTCGCGGTTGGCCGCATCCGAAATCTGCTTCTGCGAGCCGAATTCGTAGAAATTATTGTATGTGATGTTGAGGTCTTCCGGCGTCAGCGCGCGATCGAGCGTATAGGCCGTGTTGCGCGGCGCGGTCAGCTCTGCGCGCTCCGTGTCGGCCAGCGCCGTTTCCGCAAAGGGCAGCACCGAGCCAGCAATCGCCGCACCCGCGGCGCCTTTCATCAGTTGGCGCCGATTGAGGTAGACGTCTTCGGGTGTCGCTGCGCTTTCCGGCAATTCCCAGCTTTTTCTGATCTTGATGAGCATGGCCGACCTTTCGCACGATTGGCTGATTTGACTGGCCGGATGGTGCTGCGCAGCCGACACAACCGCAATGCACAAACTGTCACGACCGCGTGATGCGCGCCGTGAGCAGCAAATCCTATCTCAGCTGTGCGCAGAAATCGCCGATCCGGGCAAGCGCCGCCTCGAGCTCGGTCATGCTCGCCGCGTAAGACAGGCGGAAATGACCCGGAAGCCCGAACGCCGCGCCGTGGACCAGTGCCACACCCCCTTCTTCGATCAGTCCCATGACGAAGTCCTCGTCGGTTTCGACCGGCCGGCCTTTGGGCGTTTTCCGCCCCAACAGACCCTCGATCGAGGGAAAAACATAAAAGGCGCCCGGCGGCGTCAGGCATTCAACCCCTTCGATCGCGTTGAGACCAGTAACCATTCGGTCGCGCCGGTCGACAAAGCTTTTCCGCCAGCCCTTGAGAAAATCCTCCGGTCCGTTGAGCGCGGCAACCGATGCCCATTGCGAGATCGAACTCGCATGCGTTGTCGACTGACTCTGCAGTTTGGCCATCGCCTTGACCAGCGGCACGGGCGCCGCGCAATAGCCGATCCGCCAGCCCGTCATTGCATGGCTTTTGGACACCCCGTTGAGCGTCAGCGTCCGGCCATAGAGCGCTGGTTCCACCTCGGCGATCGTCGCGAACGTGCCTTCGTAGGTCAGCTTCTCGTAAATGTCGTCGGTCAGGATATGAACCTGCGGATGACGCATCAGCACATCGGCCAGTTCGCGAAGTTCCGCCGCCGAATAAGCCGCCCCGGAAGGATTTGACGGCGAGTTGAGGATCAGCCACTTCGTCGAGGTCGTGATACGTCTATCAAGTTCTTCCGCCGTGAGCTTGAACCCGGACCCAGCGTCGGCGCGCGCGAAAACCGGCGTACCGCCGGCGAGCAGCACGATGTCTGGATAGCTCACCCAATAGGGCACGGGAATAACGACCTCGTCACCGGGGTTCAGCGTCGCCATCAGCGCATTGAAGATCACCTGCTTGCCGCCGGTCGCGACGAATGTTTCCTCGATCGCCACGTCGAGAGAATTGTCTCGCCTGAATTTGGCGCGGACCGCTTCGCGCAGTTCCGCGATCCCCTCGATGTTCGTATATTTCGTCTTGCCCGACTGAATGGCTTCGATTGCGGCATCCTTGATATGCTGCGGCGTGTCGAAATCGGGTTCACCCGCGCTGAGGGCAATGACATCGCGACCTGCCTGTTTCAGCTCGCGCGCCTTCTGCGTGATGCCGACCGTCGGCGATGGCTTGATCCGTCCGAGCGCTTCCGAAAGAAATGCCATTCCATCCTCCCTGCACAGGTTTGTCACCCGTTCGAGCGTCCTCTACCGATCGGGCAACACCGAGACAATCCCCATTCTGCCCGCCACATTCGCGCCGCGAAATTGCCTCTGCATTTCCACCCGACCACCCAAAAGCGACCCAACTTGGCGCGCATGCATCAAGCGTCCCTTTTGGAGCGACCCGAAATGACCAAGCGCCCTGCCCCGCTAAAGACCCGCCGGATCAAGTCCTCGCTGCCCGCCTTTGCCCTTCTCGGCCTTGTCGGCGTCGCCGTCGCCTCGCCAACCGCGGCCGCAACCGGCAGCCTGCCTTCCGACACGGCCGGCGCGCTCGCCATACTCATTCCGGTCGCGATTCTCATGCTCAGCCTTGTAATCGCCGTTTGGAAACAGACGGCCCGTAATGCCTTGCCGTCGCCCGAGCAATTGGCCCGGGCGCATGCAAGCGCATCCAAAGACCTGAAGCGCGAAGAGCGCTGACCCGGGTCCAAACCCCCGACTTGGCCGGCCTTCGGGTCGGCTCTTTTGGTTTGGGGGGCCGGTTCTGCGGCCAACATGAACCAGTGTTAATCTGCCTTACCAAAGCTTCATCGCCAGGAAAGCGGGCCGCAAGGTTGATCTCTCTAGGGTGTCATCAGGGTGCTTGCACCCATTGCCAACCCACCATGCAAGGTTTCGACAGATGAAAAAGACATCGCTTTCTCTCACCGCACTTTTTGTGGCGGGTGTTCTGACGCTCGCAGGCGGAATTTCCATCGCCTCGGCCCAGAACGCCGACACAACGGCCACGCCCCAGGCGAACGCCGACCAGACCCAGACCTATTCGCCCAACGGCCCCGGCCCTATGTGGAACCAGGGTCAGGGCATGCAGGGCCAGATGTATGCGCAGAACGGCCCCGGCCCCATGTGGAATCAGAACGGCCAGGGTCAGATGTGGGGCCCCAATGGCCAGGGCCAGATGTGGGGTCCGAACGGCCAGGGCCAGAACTGGGGCCAGAACGGCCAGGGCCAGAACTGGGGCCAGAACGGCCAGGGTCAGATGTGGGGCGGCCAGCACCATATGCATGACCACGATGGCCAGTGGGGCGGACAGGGTCCGCAGGGTTATGGCTACGGCTATGGCATGGGTCAGGGCCAGCAGGGTCAGGGCTTCGGCATGGGCCAGGGCCAGCAGGGTCAGGGCTTCGGTATGGGCCAGGGCCAGCAGGGTCAGGGCTTCGGTATGGGCCAGGGCCAGCAGGGTCAGGTCCAGAATTTCGGCCAGGGAATGAATGGTGGCCGCATGGGCGGCTTCGCGACCGGCCGGTTTGCCGTGCTCGCCTGCTCCGATCAGGGATCCGAGCGGATCGGGATGATGCTCACCCATATGGAAGAAAGCCTCAACCTTACCGACGACCAGAAGGCGCTGTTCGACACCTTCTTCACGGCGGCGACCGACGCACAGGCAACCTACCTCGACGCCTGCCAGACCGTTGATGACCTGAAGGCGGCGGACAACACCACCGAAACCTCGGCGCCCACGCCGGTCGATCTCCTGACCTTGCGCGCGACCAACCTCAAGGCCGAAGCGTCGGCGCTTGAATCGGTGATCCCGAGCGCAACGGCCTTCTTCGACAGCCTTACGGCCGATCAGCTTGCCCAGCTTGCACCGCAGCCCCGCATGGCCAATCGCTGATCGCCTGCAATGCCAAGAATTCCGGTCCCGGTTTTGCCGGGGCCGGGGCCAATTCAAGTCAGGGAATCGCGATCATCCGATCTGTCCTGGCTTACCAAAGTTTCACAATATGGTCAGAGCGGCGCGCAATACGGCATGATATTGTGGTGGATGGGGCATTCACCTCAAACCAACCCAGCATGCAAGGTTCACTAAATGAAGAGGACTTCCCTTTCTCTCGCGGCCCTTCTCGTCACCGCGACTCTGGCCATGGCCGGCAACGCAACCATGGCCGCCGCCCAAAGTTCTGATGGCGGGTCCGCGCCACAGGCCGCCAAGAATGGTCACGGCAACAAGAACGGCAACAACAAGGGCAATGGCCACAAGGGTGGCGGTGGCAACGGCGGAAGCATTCAGATCGACTTTGTCTGTTCCGATCAGGGCGTGGACCGTATCGACGCTGCGCTGACCCGCATTGAAAACCGCGCGGACCTGACCGACGACCAGAAACCCCTGTTCCAGGCCTATTCCGACGCCGCCAAGGCGGCCCAGGACGCTTTTCTTGCAGCCTGCCAGGCCCCGAGTGACGCAGCACCGGCCGAAAGCGACGCGCCCGCGACCCCAAATCCCGCCGACATGCTGCAACTCAAGGCCGACAATCTTCGGGCCGAGGCAACCGCCATCGACTCCGTCATCCCGAGTGCGAATGCGTTCTTCGCAAGCCTTTCCGCCGACCAGCTGGCGAACCTGATGCCACGTCCCCGTGGCGACAACCGTTGATCTCCAGCAACGGTTCTGACCTGGACCCCGGCCTCGGCCGGGGTTCTTTTTGCATCACGCGCCGAGTTGAAGCCGTGCCACGAACCGGATAGGAATTCCGCCTCTCACTGACGAGGCCACAATGCCCACCCTGCCGCTCCCCCTTGATCCGAAAGCGCTCCGTGAGCACTTCCCCGCGTTCGCCGAGCCAGGTCTCGCCGGCACGGTCTTCATGGACAATGCGGCCGGATCCTATCCTG
The DNA here is from genome assembly GCA_020638095.1 of Hyphomicrobiaceae bacterium. Lineage (GTDB taxonomy): Bacteria > Pseudomonadota > Alphaproteobacteria > Rhizobiales > Devosiaceae > JACKJF01. The sequence continues at coordinate 927,441 of JACKJF010000004.1, forward strand.
CACGCGAGGTGCTCGACCGGCTGGAGCGGTTTTATCACGCGCACAAGGTCCAGCCCTATGGTGCCTTTCCGGCATCCATTGCCGCTGGCGAAATGATGGACGAGAGCTATGAATTGATGGCCGCGGCGCTCAACCTGCCGGTTGACTGGATTCAGTTCGGCCCGTCGACGTCCCTGAACACCTATGTGCTGGGCAAGGCCTTTGCCGAATACTTCCAGCCGGGTGATGCCATCATCGTGACCGATCAGGACCATGAAGCCAATACCGGCGCGTGGCGGAAACTCGCCCGTCAGGGCCTTGAAATCAGGGAATGGACCATCGACCCCGAGACCGGCCATCTCGATCCGGCAGGTCTTGAGCGTCTGCTCGACGACCGGGTGCGTCTGGTCGCATTTCCGCACGTCTCGAACGTTGTTGGCGAGATCAATCCGGCACGGGAAATCTGCGACCTCGTCCGTCGGAGCGGTGCGATCAGCGTCGTGGACGGCGTTTCTTACGCTCCCCACAGCCTTCCGGATCTGCAGGATCTCGGGGCGGATATCTACCTCTTTTCCACCTACAAGACCTACGGACCCCATCTTGGGGTAATGGCCATAGATCCGGACCTCAACCGAACCCTCCCCAATCAGGGCCACTTCTTCAACGACAAAAAACTGCGCTACCGGCTGACGCCGGCCGGCCCCGACCATGCCCAGATCGGCGCTGCAGGCGGCATTTCCCAATATTTGCAAGAGGTTGCCGCGATGGTGAAAGTCGAAGGCACCGGCTCGCCCTATGCCGCTGCCCGCAACGCCATGCGTGCGCAGGAACTGGCGCTGATGGCGCCCCTGCTCGAATTTCTGCGCAACCGCAACGATATCCGCCTGATCGGCCCGGCATCGCCGGAACCCCGCGCCCCGACAATCTCGTTTTCCCACGAGCGTCCCGGCCGCGAGCTTGCCGCAGTGCTGGCAAAACAGGGCATCATGGCTGCCGGCGGGCACTTTTATGCCTGGCGTCCGCTCGAAGCACTCGGCATCGACCCCGAACATGGCGTTTTGCGGCTCTCATTCGTACACTATACGAGCCCCGGCGACATCGACCGGACCATCGCCGCGCTTGATGCGGTTCTTGCTGGCTGAAATCGACCATGGCCATCACTCGCCGCACCGCCGCGCTTCTGCTTGCGCTCGCCACCATGTTCTGGGGTTTTGCCTTCATCGCCCAGAAAAGCGCCATGACCCATATGGGACCCTTCACCTTCGTCGGTGTGCGCTATCTTCTGGGCGGTCTCATCGTTCTGCCGATCGCCCTCATTGAATTCCGCCGCGCCGCCAAAAAACCCGACTGGCGCGGTTGGGGCATGGTCGCCGCCGTTGCCTTCAATTTTCTCGCTGGCTCATGGCTGCAGCAAACCGGTCTTCGCATGACCACAGCCACCAATGGCGGATTTCTGACCGGGCTCTACGTCTTCTTCGTGCCCCTCGTGCTTCTCGTGGCGTTCCGTGTGCGGCCCCACATCATGGTCTGGATCTGCGCGCCGCTGGCCCTTGCCGGTCTCTTCATCCTCAACGGAGGCAAGCTCGACCAGTTGAACCAGGGCGACATCTACATCGTCGCCTGTTCGTTCTTTTGGGCACTGCATGTGCTCATGCTCGGCTACGTGGCCCGTCTGACCGGCATGCCCGTCTTTGTATCGGCAGTTTCGTTCCTCGCGGGTGGAGTCATGGCCCTCGTTGGCGCCTTCATCTTCGAAACGCCGACCATCGGCGCGATTGCCGCCGGTTGGCTCGAAATCGGATATGCGGCGCTCTTTGCGACCGCGATCGCCTTTACGCTGCAGGCGATCGGCCAGATGCACATGCCCTCGCCCAATGCCGCCATCATCCTCTCCGGCGAGGCCCTTTTCGCCGCCATCGGCGGCGCGGTCGTCCTGGGCGAGCGGTTGACCCCCATGGGATATCTTGGTGCCGCGATGATCTTTACCGCAATTGTGCTGGTCGAAACCGTGCCTGCATTTGCCGAGGCCAGAAAGAAAAACGCCGCCTGACGGCGGCGCATTCTTCTCGGTTTCAGCCGGCAATCAGGTATCCGACTCTGGCGTATCCTTGTAACGCGTACCGTCAGGATTGCGGACGCGGAACAGATCGTAGTTCTCGCAGAGGATGAGATAGAGACAGCCGGTCAGGGTCAGTTTGTCGTAGGCCAGAATCCGGACCGTACCCGAATAATCCGTGCCGTAGACGTTGATCGTCCCCTTCCACTCGACGGGCTGGCTGCGCGGCGCTTCGTAGACCACCCACTTGTCGAGATACTGCTTGTTGCGGTTGTTCAGCTTGCTCGGCTGAATCCAGATAAGCTTGGCGCAGATATGCTGCCCGTCATCCCCGCACAGGGTCACGTCATAGCGCGACTCGTGATTGAACGCCTCCCAGCGCCCCTCCGGGGTGATGCCGCCAAGACCGAGGTCGCTGGCGGGCGCCGCCGCCGGCGTGGTCTGGGCGTCTTCGGCAAAGCCGCCCTGCGGCACAAAAAGCATTGGCAGCGCCATTGCCGCTGCCATCAAAAAGGTTGAAATGCGTCCAGCCATTCTTTTTCCTTCAGGAACTCAGCAGAACCACCCGCTTCCTGCCGGTTAAGTTTACAATTGTAACAGATTTATGGTGGCAAGTTTCCCGGCGCGATTCAATCTCCCGGCCTGAGATTCTCCATCAAAAACCGGTTGACCGGATTGAGGGCCCGGCAAATGTCGAGCACGAAATCGACACCCCGCGCATCATGAAGCGCTTCGGGCACCGCGATATCCCCGGTCCGCACCACGAATCCCTTGTGCTTCAGCAGGTCGGCAACCGGACTTTGCGGATCGAAGCCCGCCGGTACGCGCCTCAGCTCCGGCGGATCGAGCCGGGCCCCAACCCCTTCTGCTGAAGCGAGCGCTGAGCGGAACGCAGCCCCATCGTCTAACTCGAAGGCTCTGCGAAGCCGCGCCAGTCCCTCAGGCTCGAACGCCCATTGCCCACAGCCATATCCCAGCCCATTCGCGCCGATGATGATATGAACGCCCGGTGACATATTGGGGTGATCTCCGGCCCAGAAGATCAAGTGAAGATGCGTCTGGTAGGGCGACTTGTCGGCCGAAAACCTGACGTCCCGATTGATCCGCCGCAACGAGCCATTGACCTTGGGCTCCGCCTTCAGGGGCGGATCGAAGTCCATCAGCGGGACCGAAAGATCGGAAATCAGCGCCAGCGCCGGAATGCGCACCGCCCGCTCATAGTCATCGGCATGCGCGCTGAACCACTCCTTGTTGTTGTTCGCGCGCAGTCCCTCGAAGAACCGCGTGACGTCTCGCGGAAAACCTTCAAACGGCATCGTCCAATTCTCCGTCGCTTCGCCAAAGCCCGGTCACACTGCGCCACTCGCCCAGCCAAAACAAGCGGCCGCAGACCCGCAGCCCGCAAAGAAGCCGTTGGGAGATTCGAAAGTTTTCCACAGGCCGCCAACTAAAAAACGCCCGTCACGAAAATGACATGGGCCAATTCTAGCTTCATCCTCGACGGGCGTTCCCCCAAACATTGCTCGTCCCGGCAGCCCCAAACTGCCTCCGCATGTTTCACGCCGCCAGCCCCGGCAGCATGCGATTTGCCAAACGCCAATGGCAAGAATGGTCGCCTTCGTGGCGGCCATTTTTTTGCGCACCGCGCTGTTAATGGCGGGGAAGCGGATGTTTGCCTCGCCCCGGCGCCACACTAGACTTTCCCGGTGACGAGATGAGTCGGCGGAGCCATGGCCAAACTCTATTTTTCCTACGCTGCGATGAACGCCGGCAAGTCGACGATCCTGCTGCAGGCCTCGCACAATTACCGCGAACGCGGCATGAATACCCTGCTCTACACCTCCTCGCTTTATGCCGAACTCGACAAAAAATCGATTTCCTCGCGCATCGGCATTTCGGCGCCCGCCGAACTCTACGGCCGCGAGGACGACCTTTATGAACAGGTGTCGCTCCGTCTCGAGAACGGCCCACTCCATTGCGTTTTTGTCGATGAAGCGCAGTTCCTGACGAGGGACCAGGTCTGGCAGCTCGCGCGCGTCGCCGACCGCCTGCGCATTCCCGTCATGTGCTACGGTCTCAGAACCGACTTCCAGGGCAATCTCTTTGAAGGATCACGCGAACTCCTCGCCATCGCCGATGTGATGCGCGAGGTCCGCACCATTTGCGAATGCGGCTCGAAAGCAACCATGGTCGTGCGCATGGACGAAAAGGGTAACGTCCTCACGAAGGGCGATCAGGTCTCGATCGGCCGGGACGTCTATGTCTCCCTCTGCCGCAAGCACTGGGAAGAAGCGACCGGCCGCTGGCCACTTGCGGGCGCGGACGCCCCCAAGCTGCCGTTTGCCGAAGCGGGCATGCAGCATAGCGGTGCCGACCTGATCGGCGCCCTTCTGGACGACGACTGATCATGCCCGAAGCGACCGGCCCCGAACCCCACGGCGACCTGACGATCCGCACGCTCGCCATGCCCGCCGATACCAATCCGTCGGGCGACATTTTCGGCGGCTGGGTTCTCTCGCAGATGGACATTGCCGGTGGTGTCGCCGCGCGAAAAATTGCCGGCGGGCGCGTGGTGACAGTCGCCGTCACGGCCATGACCTTCATCGCACCCGTCAAGGTCGGAGACGTGCTTTGCGTTTATACGCGGCTCGTCAAAACCGGCACGACCTCGATTACTCTTGGCATCGAGGCCTGGGCCCTTCGCGCCAGCGGCGGCCCGCGGGACCGGGTAACCGAAGGGACTTTTGTTTACGTGGCGCTTGGAAATGACAGCCGGCCGCGTCCGCTACGTTCTTGATCTTAAAGGCAGAGGCCGGGAAGTCCCTATTCGCCTTTCCACTTGATCGAACAGCCGACCGAAGGGATTTGCACCTCCGGCGCCGCCCCGGTCATCGCAACCTCGCGCATGGCTTCGACCAGCTCGCGCCGCGCAGCGGGCGGCGGGGGATCCTTGCGCCCTTCGTCGAGACGGCCGCGATAAACGACCACCCCGTCCTGATTCAGGCCGAAAAAGTCGGGGGTGCAGACCGCCTCGTAGTCCTTCGCGACTGTCTGGCTTTCATCCCAAAGATAGGGAAACGTGAAACCGCGTTCTGCAGCGAATTCCGCCATATGATCGAACGAGTCGTCCGGATAGGCATCGGCGTCGTTGGAATTGATCGCCACGAAACCGATGCCGTCGCCCTTGAGATCCTCCGCAGCCGCGACAAGCCGGTCGGTAATGGCCCGGACATAGGGGCAGTGGTTGCAGATGAAGACGACCACCGCGCCCTTCGGTCCCATGATGTCGGACAGCTGATAGATGCGCCCGTCCGTCGCCGGAAGACTGAAGTCAGGCGCTTTGATGTTGAGGCGCGGCTGTTCAACAATGGTCGGCACGAGCCAGATCTCCTACTTCACGCTGATTGGCACGGAAACGAGGGTTCGGTTCGATACGTTGAGCACGTAACGCACTTCGTATCGGCCCGGCGTCTCGGGCAGGTTGATCTCGCCCGGATTGGCATTCTTGGTGTAGAAATAATCGGTATAGGCGCCCTCGTCCGCCCCGAGCGGCACGACGGTAACATAGTCGCCCGGCCCGTTCGGACCGGTCCAGTTGACGGATATGCGCCCGCCCGCGCGGGCCTCGCCCGAAACGTCCAGCGTGCCCTCCGGCGCTGTCAGCTCGATTGTCTTGCTCGCAAGCGTCCGGTTTGAGCCGCCCATGACGTAGCGCACTTCATAGGCGCCGGTGCCATCCGGAGCAGTCAATTCGCCCGGATTGGCATTCTTGGTGTAGAAATAATCGGTATAGGAACCCTCGTCGGCACCTTCTTTGACGATCGTGATATAGTCACGATCATTGTTGGGACCTTTCCAGGATACTTCGAACGCGGCACCGCCCATCACGCTCTCCGGCGCGACGATGCCGCCCGAAACCGGCCCGACCTTGATTGCCGCCGCCGCGAGGGTCTTGTCCCCTTCCCCGAGCACATAGCGGACTTCGTAATCGCCCGCCTCTTCCGGCGCGACAATGTTCGAGGGGTTGCCGTTCACCGCGTAGGCATAGTCGAGATAGGCGCCCTCGTCCGCGCCGATCGGAACGATCGTGATGTAGTCGCCATTGTTCGCCGGACCGGTCCAGTTGACCTCGAACGTTGCACCTTCGCCGACAGATTCCGGCGCACTCACCGAAACGTCGGCGGCCACCACTTCGATCGGTACCGACGCAAGGGTCTTGTCCGTTGCGCCATAAACATAGCGCACCTCATAGGTGCCCGGTTCGGCCGCCGCTGTCACCTCGGCCGGGTTCCCGTTGACCGTATAGGCATAGCTGCCATAGGCGCCTTCACGGGCTCCCGTCTCGACGATCGTGACATAGTCGCCGCCTTCGTTCGGACCTTCCCAGGTCACCTCGAACTGCGCACCCTGGGCCACCTGTTTGGGCGCCTTGAGGGCGGCATGCAGCATCTGAAGTTCCACTGGCACGTCGAAGGTTCGCGAGCCGTCGCCGTCGGCAATGCTGAACTCGAGCCCGCCGCTAACCTCTTCGCCGCTGACGAGGACCTGATAATCACCCGGCGCAAGCGGACTTGAAACATCGGACCGGCCCGCCGCCGAGGCAACTTCGTTTCCGTCCGACCCGATGATTCGCCAATCGAGCGGACGGTTCTGAAGAACGTTGCCGTCCTGATCGACCGCTTCGAATCGGAAACTGGGTGGTGGCGCCGCAACCACCGTTTCCTCGAGCGCGGTGGTCAACTCGTCCGGATTGTCTGCCTGAAGATAAAGTCCGCCGGTATTTTCAGCGAGGCACGCAACCTGCGCACCTTCTTCCGCCGAAAGCCCGAATCCGACCACATGGACGGTGAAATCGATGCCCTGTTCTTCGAGTGCCTTGCCGAGCGCGCACGGATCGGCATCGCAGGTCTCGATCCCGTCCGTGATCAGCACCACGGTTGCCTTGTCCTCGGTATAGCGCAACTGCTCAGCCGCGAACTGCACCGCGTCCGAAAGCGGCGTCTTGCCGAGAAACTTCATGTTGTCCGCGGCGGTCGCAATGGCGTCTGCCGTTCCGGTCGCGGGCGGCACCACCAGTTCAATATCCGCGCAGTTGCCCTTCTCGCGGTGCCCGTAGGCAACGAGCCCGAGTTCGGTCGTGGCCGGTACGGTCGGCAGCACCTTGTGCAATACGTCACGTGCAATCGTCAGTTTCGGCACACCATCGATCTGTCCCCACATCGACCCGGAACCGTCGAGCACGATCATCACGCGCTCCTGCGCCAGACCCGCTCCCGCAAGCGCCAAAAAAACCCCGAACAACAGCAAAAATCGCCGCAATGCGGTATGTAGGGTTTTCATCATGCCTCTCCGGAATGGTCCGCGTCACTGCCGATTAAGCCGCTTCGCCCGCCAGCCGTCAACTGCGGTCCGGCTTAACTTTTGCTTAACCGTTCAGGTTGCGTTCAGCCATCGAGGGCTAGGGCATGAGCTATCAATGGCGTCCGATTGGGCAAGCCATCAAAGGAAAGGTCTATCCCATGTATAAGTCTCTTATTCTGAGGGCCGGATCGCTTGGCCTCGCGGCTTTGGCCGCACTCGCGCTCTCGGCGTTCGCCACCCCCTCTCAGGCGGATTCAACGCCTGTCTGGGCCTCCGCAAAGGTTCCGCTCAACGTCCGCATCGGACCGGGAACCGATTATCAGGTGCTTGACACCCTCTATGCGCACGAAAATGTGCAGGTCACCCAGTGCGCCTCCAACAACTGGTGCTATGTCACCCATTCCGGTCCCGACGGTTGGGTGTCGGCCAGCTATCTGCAGTTCGGCGTGACGGTGCAGCCTGTGCCCCAGCCGCAGCCGATCACCCCGCAGCCGCAGCCGGTCGTTCCCGCGCCGCACACCATCACCAGCGGTGGCTTGACCATCACCATTGGCGGCACTTTCGGCACCCCGACCCACATTCTGCCGCGGGTCTGCGTCTATTCCGGCGCTGGCTACACCGGGTCGCAGTTCTGCCCGAACCCTGGTTCCAACTATGCCAACCTCGGCAACTGGAACGACCAGATTTCGTCGGTCCGGGTTGAGGCAGGCGCCCAGATCACGCTTTGCACTGGAATCAACTATTCCGGTTTCTGCCGCACGCTGACGCACTCCGAGGCACAGCTCGGATCCTATCTGAACGACAAGGTTTCGTCGTTCCGCACCAACTGACCGCGGTTCGGCGTCCGCGAAAGGCCCGCCTCATTTGAGGCGGGCCTTTTCGTCTGCCATGAAACGGGCACGCTCTTGTGCAAGAAGCGCAGTCGATCTTAAATGCACCATTCACTTGGCGTTCAGGCCGGACCGCCTATCCGTTTTCTGCTTGATTGCTCTTTCTGAGGGGACTCGACCATGAAGATGTTCAGACTTTTGGCCCAGGCGACGCTTGTTGCCGCCGCATTCGCCGGCCTTGCGACCTCGGCTGAAGCTTACCCGGCCAAGGCCAATGTCGCGCTCAACGTGCGCACCGGTCCCGGCACCGAATTCTCGGTTCTCGACCAGCTGTCCGCCAACGAACTCGTCAATGTCGTCGAATGCACGACCTCTGGCTGGTGCTATGTCGACCAGGACGGGCCCGATGGATGGGTGTCAAAGACCTACTTGACCAACATGACACCGCCGACGCCGACTCCAACGCCCACGCCGACGCCAACGCCAGGCGGCGGCTGCCGCTTCGAGGTCACAGTCGGATCTGACGGGCCGCATTTCAATCTCGTCTGCCCGGGCGCCCCGACGCCCCCGCCGCCAACCCCGACGCCCACACCCACGCCGACCCCGGCCGCCAACACTGCCTGTTTCTACACGGGCAACAACTATGCCGGCGCCGAGTTCTGCAACGGCATCGGCGACTTGCCGACCCTTGGCGCGGCGTTCAACGACACAATTTCGTCGGTGAAGCTGAATGGCGCCATCGTGGTCAAGATGTGCGACAACGCCTTCTTCGGCGGAACCTGCATCGACATCGATGCCGACCGGCCGCTCCTCGGTGCCGCCGACAATCGCGCCTCGTCGATCCGCATTTCGCCGGCCACGCCTCCGGCACCGGTTGTGCCGGCAATCCGCTCGCAGGGCACGATCGCGCTGCAGCAGACCTTCCAGGCCAATCTGGACAACGGAACGGTTGGTGCCGCGAGTGCCGATATCTGGTTCGAGGCCGTCAACCCGATCCAGAAGTACCTGACGCCGATCAACGGCGCCAAGCTCTCGATGGGCAGCGGCGCGCCGCGCGGATACCTTGCCTGTCAGGGCGAGACGTTCAGCGACACGCGGATATCGCTCGGCCTTATCGATCCGGGCACGGTGATCTGCGTGAAGACCAATGCCGGCAGGACGGCGACCATCCGTCTCGACTCTTATGTCGGGACGACAATGAACCTGACCTACCGGACCTGGGAATAAAAAGGTCCCGCAACAGGCCAAACGCCGCCCTCAGGGCGGCGTTTGACATTGGGGAAGCCCCCGGCGCCAGGCAAACATGCACAAGACGTCTTCGAAAACCAGAACGGTCCTCAGTGTCGCAATCGCCAGCTTTGCCTGGACGCTTATGGCCAGCGGAGCGTTCGCCATTCCCGGAACCGCAAAGTCGCCGGTCAATGTCCGCTCCGGCCCGTCGACGAGCTACAACCGCGTCGACACGCTCGACGGCGGCGAAGTAGTCAACATCACCGAATGCAAGGACGGCTGGTGCTTTGTCGAACATGACGGTCCGGACGGCTGGGTTAGCGCCAACTATCTGATCCAGGACCCCAACGCCCAACTGCCAGACAATACGGCCGACGCCACGCCCGAACCAACAAGCGCACCCCAGCCAAACACAACCGTACCCAAGATCTGCTTTTATGCGGGCGCCGATTTTTCGGGCAATCACGGCTGCATAGCTGCGGGAACGGAAGACGAGCAGATGACCGGCTATTGGAACGACAAGATTTCCTCGATTCAGCTCGAAGCCGGCGCCACGATTACGGTCTGCCGCGACTGGTTCTTCAACGGCTTCTGCGAAACCTACGCCGAATCCGTCCCCACGTTGAACGGCTTTCTCAATCACCAGATATCGTCCTACCGCACGCAATACTGAGCGCGCGCGCCCGTGACCTGTTGATGTTGGGCCACAGACCCGCCGCCACCGCCCTTCGAATCTTCCCGGTCTGCAACTTTTGCCTTTCAACCCGATGCCTGAGCGGCTAGCTTGGGTGGGCGGAACGGGGATTTCAGCATGCGTATTGAGACGATATTTGCAGCTTTGTTGCTTTTTGTTGTGGCTCTCGGTCTGGGGTCACCCGCAACCGCCATGAGCCTTGGCTCGACCGCCCACGTTATTCGTGATGCCAGCCTGTATGGCGGCCCAGGTGCGGCCTATCCTGTAACGGGCTCGGTCACCGCCGAACAGGACGTGATCGTCACCCGCTGCTCAGGCCTCTGGTGCCTGATCGACGACGAAGGTGGCTGGATTTCCAAGGAAAACGTCTCGTTCGGCCAACATGCCGGCGAACTTTTGCAGGGTCCCCGCTTCATCGACGGACGCGCGGTCGACGGAACCATCTGCTTCTATGACGGCGCCAATTTCTCCGGCCACAGCCTCTGCCTCGATTCCGGAAACGTGCTCCCCGACCTCGTTCTGGTCGGCTGGGACAACCGCATTTCCTCTGTCTCCGTCGAGCCGGGAACGTCGGCAACTCTTTGCCGCGACCGCAATTTCTCGTCCTACTGCGTGCGAATCCTGGAAGACATGGCGCACCTGCCGCGTCTGATCGACAATTCCGCCAGTTCCATCCAGATGCTGACGCAAAGCCCGTTCTGATCGGCCGGGCATTCCGG
>JACKJF010000005.1 GCA_020638095.1 Hyphomicrobiaceae bacterium
CTCAATCCCCCTTGCGGCTCATCTCGATCATGCGTTCGACCGAGGCGCGGGCAGGGGCGATGATCTCTTCGGGGACCGTGACCTCCTCGGTGCCGGTATGGAGCGACCAGAGGACGTTTTCGAGGTTGATGCGTTTCATGTGCGGGCAGATGTTGCAGCCGCGGAGGAACTCGACGCCGGTCGTTTCGCTCGCCACATTGTCGGACATCGAGCATTCGGTGACCATGACGACCTTGGGCGGCTTCTCGGTCTTGACCCAGTTGATCATGCCTGCCGTGGACCCGGCATAGTCGACCGCGTCGATGACGTCGGGCGGGCATTCGGGGTGGGCAATGATCTTGGCGTTGGGATAGGCGGCGCGCAATTCGGCGATGTCGGCGGCGGTGAAGGTTTCATGCACCTCGCAGGCGCCGGCCCAGGTGATGATCTTCTTTTTCGTCTTCTTGGCGGTGTTCTGGGCCAGGTACTGGTCGGGGATCATGATGACGGTGTCGCCCTCGACGCCGTTGACGATGTCGAGCGCGTTGGACGAGGTGCAGCAGACATCGGTCAGGGCTTTGACGGCGGCGGAAGTGTTCACGTAGGTCACGACAGGGGCGCTGGGATATTGGGCGCGCATGGCGAGCACATCCTCGGCGGTGATCGAGGAGGCGAGCGAACAGCCGGCGCGGCTGTCGGGAATGAGGACCGTCTTCTCCGGGTTCAGGAGCTTGGACGTTTCGGCCATGAAGTGCACGCCGCACTGAACGATGGTCGACTGGCTGACCTTGGTCGCCTCGATGGCCAATTGCAGGCTGTCGCCGACGACATCGGCGATGCCGTGATAGATTTGCGGCGTCTGGTAATTGTGGGCAAGGATGACCGCATCCTTTTCCTTTTTCAGCCGGTTGATCTGCAGGATCAGCGGCGCAAAGAAGGGCCATTCGACCTCGGCGATCTTGGATTTGACCTGATTGAAGATCGGCGCGGTTTCCTTTTCAACCGCCTTGGTGAAGGTCAGATCGTAAGTATCGGCGAGGATGGCCCGCGCATCCGCGATCGGGGTTACGGCGTTGATCAACTGCACCATGATGCGCCCTTTCGTTGGGAAACGGGCCAAACCGTTTCAGCCGCGCCACCATGTAGGGTTTTTTGCGGTTCATTTCAATCAAGCCAAGTGCTAAGCCCGATCGGACGAACTCTGGCTTAAAATAGGCGCACCATGGCGCAACATGCAGAAAAGTTGATCGAAACGGTCAAGAAGGCGCGGGTGATCCCGGTGATCATTCTCGACGATGTGGAGCTCGCACGGCCGGCGGCGGAAGCGCTGGTCAGTGGCGGTCTCAACGTTCTCGAAGTGACGCTGAGAACGCCAAATGCGCTCAAGGTCATGGCGGCGATGGCGGGGGTGCCGGGGGCAGTGGTCGGGTCGGGCACGGTCCGGAGCGCCGAGCATATGCGGCAATCGGTCGATGCGGGCTGCCAGTTCATGGTGTCGCCGGGAGCGACGCCTCGCCTGCTCGAGGCGGCTGAGGGCATGGCGATCCCGCTTCTGCCGGGCATCGGTTCCCCGACCGAGGCGATGGTTGCAGCGGAAGCGGGCTATACGTTTCTGAAATTCTTTCCGGCCGAAGCTCTTGGTGGCGCGCCGGTTCTCAAGGCATTCCAGTCGCCGCTTCCGGAACTGGTCTTCTGTCCGACGGGCGGCATCAGCACCAAGAACGCCATGGACTACCTGTCGCTGTCCAACGTAGTTTGCGTCGGCGGCAGCTGGGTATTGCCGGCGGACGCGCTCGCGGCGCGGGATTTCGGCCGGATCGAGACGCTTGCCGGTGATGCGACGCAGCTGGGCCGCTAGCCTTTTTCTGATCGCCGCACTCGGTGCTTCGGCCCATGCGGCTGACGGCAGCCGGGCGACCATTTTTGCGGCGGCGAGCCTTGTCGATGTGCTCGGGGAACTGGCGGGTGACTTCAAGGCAATGAGCGGCGCCGAAGTGGTTCTCGTTACCGGATCCTCGTCGACGCTTGCAGCGCAGATTCTGGCGGGCGCCCCCGCTGACGCGTTCATTTCGGCCAACAAGGATTATGCGGATCAGGTTGCTTTGACCGTTGGCGCCGAACCGCAGGACCTTTTCGGCAACGCGCTGGTTCTGATTGCGCCCCGGGATTTTGAGGGAACGGTCGATATAGGTGACATTGCCGACGCGCTTGGCGACGGCCGGCTGGCGCTTGGCGATCCCGCGCACGTTCCGGCTGGTATCTATGCACGGGAGGCGCTCGAGTATCTCGGCGAATGGCCGACGCTTCAAGATCATCTCGCTCCGGCGGGCGATGTGCGCGGCGCGCTCAATTTCGTTGCGACCGGTGCGGCGCCGTTCGGAATTGTCTATGCCACAGACGCCGTCGACCCAAGCGTTAGGATCGTTGCGACCTTTCCTCAGGAAAGCCACGCGCCGATCCGCTATTGGGGGGTTGAGGTCACGCCAGACAGCGCGACATCCGATCAGTTCTTCGCCTTTCTGGAAAGTCCCGAAGCGGTTGAGGTGTTGACGCGTTTCGGATTTCAAACAGGCACAAGTCCGGACGGCAACTGACTGATTTCAACCGGTCGGCGGCGGTCCCTTTCGCGTCTGGGCCGGCCCCTCATAGGGCGTGAACATTGGCAGGGCGTCGAGCCCGAGCACGGCGGGGCAATTGCTGACCGGCCGTTCGAAATACATGGTTCGGCCTGGCACGCCGGCGATTTCGTCAGCTTCGAAGAACTGGCCGTAGCAGTTCGGGTTGCAGTAGAATAGCGTGCCCCTTTGCCCGCTGAGCCGACCGACTGTTTGGTCAGTATTGAGCACCTGCAGGTCGGTCATTGTTCCCGTCATCACGTGGCAGGCATCGGTTCCCGAGGTCAGGTACTGGTAGGAATCGATGTTGAACTTGACCGGCGAGCCGACCATCTCGCCGCCGAACATGTCCTTGCGGGCGGTCCAATCGTCGCGGCCGAACCCTCTTTGCAGCACGCCTGAATAGCAGTCGATCACGTCCCAGTCGGCCTCGTGCTTGACGTTGTAGAAATAAAGCCCGTTGGCGTCGGTCGCACCGCGGCATCCGTCGAGCTGGTCTTCGATATCGTTGGCGCTGTCGAACCAGCCAAGCGCGAGAATGGGAAATCCGTCCATGGCATAGCCGATCGGCTGCTTGAGGACTTCGACCTTTTCTTCACCCAGTTCCTCGATCAGGCATTTGGGTGCCGTGTGATAATGGTAGTCGTCGCCACGGCCTGCGTGACCGCCGCATTCGTCGAGCTCACCGGCCGCAAGCGCGCTGACGGGACGGCCGGTATCCGGCTGGATGGGGCCTTGTGTGTCCGGGCTGAAGATGGGAACGCCGTTGACGGCCACACCAATGGCACCTTCAACTGTCTCGGTTGGTTGGGCGGCGAGTTGCGGACTCAGCGTGATTTCGGTCTGGTGGTGGTGGATGGCGGGGAATTGCTGGTTGGACCCTTCGATGCCGGTCATTAGCGGCTGGCTTGGGTCCGGCAGGCCGCTCGACTTGAACTGGGCAAGGTTGCCCGAACACTGTAGGTCCTGCACCTCGTCGGTGTAGCAGGCGGCATTGCAGGTGCAGGCGTCAATCGTCAGGGAAAGATCATGGGCCGAAGCGGGACCGATGCTGAGCGCAGCGGACAAAATCGCGAGGGTCGCAAGGCCCGGAAGGGCGAACCATGGCCGTTTCATATGCCGCTCCTTTGTCTTGAAAGGGCAGTCTGGCACGGATCGGCCGCAGGGGCCAACCCTTGGACCCGTGACGATGCTCCCGCCTTTACCCAAATGCGCGAGCGAGGTGGACAGAACGGCTCCGGGCATGCTGGGATTGGCGGCGCATCCGCCGGCCGAGTGATCCAGACCTCATGACGATCGACCTTCTTGAAACCCTGCTGATCAGCCTGCGGGTGGCGCTGGTTGGAATGGCCGGGGCGGGCCTCGTTGCCGTGCCCGTCGCCTTCATTCTGGCGCGCTTCGACTTTCCGGGAAAATGGGTGCTGAGCGCCGTCACCCTCCTGCCGCTGGTTATGCCGCCAGTTGTTACCGGCTATGTCCTTCTGGTACTGTTCGGACCGCACGGGCCGCTCGGGGCCTTTCTTCATTCGATCGGGATCGACCTCGCCTTCCGCTGGACGGGCGCGGCGCTCGCGGCTGCGCTGGTGGCGCTGCCGATGATCATCCGGCCTCTCAGGGTTGCGCTCGAGGCCGTCGATCCGGACCTTCATGAAGCGCTCAGGGTTGCCGGGCACGGGCGGGTCAGCCGGTTCATGAAACTCGACCTGCCGCTCATCTGGCCGGGGCTGGCCGCGGGGCTCGTACTCGGCTTTGCCAAGGCGCTTGGCGAGTTCGGCGCGACCATCACCTTTGTCGCCAACATTCCTGGCGAAACGCGCACCCTTTCGCTTGCCGTCTACACCGCGCTGCAGTCGATCGGGAGCGAGGGGATCGTCTGGACCCTTTGCGGCATATCCATCCTGATTTCGCTGATCGCCGCTGGGCTTTCGGAATGGCTGGTGGCGCGGTTCGACCGCCGCCGCCGGGAGCATGGCCATGCTTGAGGTCGATGTCCGGCGCAAGCTTTCCGGGTTCACGCTCGATGTAAAGCTCACCTTCGACGTGGGGGTCACTGCCATTCTCGGTCCGTCGGGTGCTGGCAAATCGACGCTTTTGCGCCTGATCGCGGGTCTCGATCGGCCCGACGGAGGTTCGATCCGGCTCGGCAATCAGATCTGGTTCGATTCGGCGTCGGGCACCGAACGCGATGTGCGGCACCGGCAGGTCGGCATGATGTTTCAGCATCCGCGGCTCCTGAGCCACATGGACGTGCTTGCCAATGTCGAACTCGGCCTTCGTGATGAGCAAAGCTATGAAGAGGTCGTCCGCCTGACCGGGGTGGAGCCGTTGATGCTGAGGCCGGTCGCCTCGCTGTCGGGCGGCGAAAAACAAAGGGTCATGCTGGCCCGTGCCCTGGCCGGCAAGCCAAAGGTCCTGCTGCTCGACGAGCCTTTTACCGGCCTTGATCAGGTTTCGCGGCGCGAACTCTTGAACCGGCTGGCGCGCGTTCTTCCAGAGGTGAGAGTTCCCGTTCTCTTCGTGACCCACGCCTTCGACGAGGCGGCACGGCTGGCACAGTCGTTCGTGCACCTCTCGGCCGGTGAGGTCATCTCGTCGGGAACGGCGGAGGAAGTGCTTGGCGGAATGGCGCCAAATGTCGACCTGGAGCGACCCGGTCAACGGGCCGCAGATCTGCCGGCGGACGCCCATGAAGCCGCGACAAGTTCGCTGATCTCGGGCGAGGTCGCGGCGCTCGAATCGTCGGGCCTTGCGCGCGTCCGGGTCGGAGGCCAGACGGTCGATGCGCCGGCGGGAAATTTCAGCGTCGGCGACCGGGTCTATCTCAGGCTCTGGGCCCGCGACGTGGTGCTTTCGCCGCTGCCCGGACGCCAGCTCAGCGCGCGCAATTCGCTCGCGGGACGGATCAATGCCCTTGAAAAACTTCACAACGGCCAGGTCTTGGTGCGGATCGATATCGAGGGCGAAAAGATTGCCGCTCTGGTCATGGCACAGACGGCCAAGGACCTGAGACTTGAAGCCGGCAAGCCCATTTTCGTGATCTTCAAATCGACGGCGCTCGATCTTTCGATGGTGGTCGAAGAGGTGGCGGCGCCGAAGGCCCCAAGCGCTCCTGACGCCGGCTCAAAGGAGGCCGGAGCCGATCATCCGGTCGAGTAGGCGGAGAAAGCGTCGGCGGTGCTTTTTCTTCACGCCGGCAAGGAGCCGGGCGTCGAGCCGCTGCCAGTGAAGAACGAGGTTCGCAGCGACATCCTGACCGGATGGCGAAAGGGTGGTGGCGTCGTCACGGGTGACGAGACCCAATCGCGTCAACCGCTGCAGGCGGGCCAGCAGGTCGCGCAGGGATTGCCCGGTCAGTTCGGCGAGATCGGGGTCGCTGATCGGCGTTGCGGCATCGAGGGCGAAGAGTACGGCGTCATCGCCCGGTTCGAGATCGAAAAAGCGCAAAGGCTCCAGGGTTCTCCGGCGCGCGACCTGACCCGCCATGATGAGCTTCAACATGGCGGAACGATCGACGGCCGACCGATTGGCTTGGCCGGAACTGGCTTTCACCGCGCAGGCACCTTTACATTGTTGCCTTTGAGCGATCAGACTTACGGCATTTGTTTGCCAAGGTCGAACAGGCTCGCGATTCGTCGTTAATCGTGGTTGGGTCGCCGGAGTTGGGTGGAGGGTCGCGGTGCAGGATCTGGCGCGGATCAGGGCTTTCGTTCAGGTGGTTGATGCAGACGGGTTTTCGGCGGCGGCGCGGCTGCACGGACGATCGAAGGCGCTGTTGAGCAAATACGTGACCGACCTCGAGGACCATCTCGGGGTCAGGCTCCTCAACCGGACCACCCGCAAACTCTCGATGACCGAGGCGGGCGAAGCCTATTATCGCGACGTGCGCGACCTGTTGCAGCGGCTCGACGATCTCGACAATTCGGTGGCCGAGCAGACGAGCGTGCCGCAGGGGCTGTTGCGGGTATCGGCGCCGCGCAACTATGGGGAAACGAACCTCGCACCGGCGATCTATTCGTTCCTTAATACCTACGACAAGGTCAGCCTCGATCTCAGGCTTGAAGACCGCAAGATCGACCTCGTGGCCGAGGGAGTCGACGTGGCGCTTCGCATTTCCGATATGCCGGATTCGTCGCTGATCGCGCGCAAGATCGCAACGACCACGCTGGTTCTTTGTGCAAGCCCGGCGCTGGTCGAGAGGCTGGGGCCGCTGACCCATCCCGAGCAGTTGCGCACCCGGCCGTGCATCATCGATTCCAATCTCTCTTCGCCCAATGGGTGGCGTTTCAAGGTGAACGGCCAGCCGCTGACGATCCAGGTTTCGGGGCGGGTGCGGGTCAACTCGCCCGTCGCGGTGCGCGAGGCGGCAATCGCTGGTCTTGGTTACGCCATCTTGCCCGGCTACCTCGCCCGCGAACCGATCCAGGCGGGAACGTTGCTGCACCTGCTCGAGGACCAGTTCGGCGATGAACTCGGGTTGCAGGCGGTTTATCCGCACCGCCAGCATCTGCCTGCCAAGGTACGCGCCTTTATCGATCACCTGAGCGACTGGTTCGCGGAACGGTCCCTCACCTGACAGGCAGGCAATTGCGCCAGATACTCGTTTTCCTTCTGGGCTTCATGGTGTTGACCGGTTCGACCGTGGCGCCCGGCCTTGCCCATCCGCACCTCTGGATTCTCTCGCAGACATTCATCCAGTTCAACGATCAGGGGCAGGTGGTCTCGCTCCGGCATCTGTGGACATTCGATCAGGCCTTTTCGGCCTGGTCGGTTCAGGGTCTCGACGTTAATTCGGACGGCGAGGTCTCGAGCGACGAGATGACAGACCTGACGACTACCTATCTCGAGGGCCTGTCGCATTACGACTACTACACGTTTGCGGGGCAGGGTGATCACGACATCGCGCTTGAAGATGCGCACAAAGCCCATATGGAGGACCGGCCGGACGGGCTGGTGATGGATTTCACCCTCAACCTCGCGACGCCGGTCACTCCCAACGAGCCTTTCGATGTCGCCGTCTACGATCCTGAATTCTACACGGCGTTCGATTACGTGCTGACCGACCCGGTGGTCCTGGTCAACGCGCCGGCGGATTGCAGCGAGTCTCTGGCGCCGCCCACGCCCCTGCCGCAGGACGTGCTGGACCGGCTTTACGATCTGCCGCCGGACGTAACGCAGCTGCCGCCCGACCTCAAGGTCGCGGTCCGGAATTCAAGCTACAAGATCCGCGTGCAATGCGGGGATGCGCCGCCAGCCGTCGCGGCGACGGCACTCGACGCGGCGACCCAGCTTGCCGCCGCACCGGCAACGGCTCCCGCGACCGTCCCCTTTGCCCAGCCGGCGGTGGAAAAGGGTCTGCCCATTCCGCGCCAGGGCATCCTTCTTGCCGTCTACAATCTCCAGCTCGAAATGTACAAAGCCCTGACCGGGGCGCTCGCGGACATGAAGGACAATGGCAGCGCTTTCTGGGTTTTGGGCCTGTTGAGCTTTCTTTACGGGGTTTTTCACGCGGCCGGGCCGGGTCACGGCAAGGTGGTGATATCTTCCTATGTGCTGGCGACCGAGCAGCAGCTGCTGCGCGGCGTCGCCATGAGCTTTGCCGCCTCGCTGGTCCAGTCGTTGGTCGCCATTTCGTTCGTGCTGGTCGCCGCGCTCCTGTTGCAGATGACCAGTGTCGCGATGAGCGGGGCTACGCAGGTCCTCGTTATTGGTGCCTATGCAATGGTTACGCTGATGGGGCTCTGGCTCATCGTCCGGCACGTGTTCGGCCTTGGTCATCACCATCACGAGGCGCATGGCCATCATGGCCATGATCATGCAGATCACGCGCACGGGCATGAGGACCATCATGTCGTCACGGCGCGACAGACCGGCGGGTCGTTCTGGGAGATGGCGGGCGTCGTGTTGTCGGTTGGGGCCCGGCCATGTTCGGGAGCGCTGGTGGTTCTGGTCTTTTCGCTCAGTCAGGGGCTCTTTCTGGCGGGTATCGTCGCGACCTTGCTGATGGGCCTAGGGACGGGCATCACGGTTTCACTGCTCGCGGGCTTTGCCGTCGCGATCAAGCAACTCACGCAGCGCCTTGGCGGCAGGGCAAGCTGGGTTGGGCCACTTACCTGGTGGGTCGAGCTTTTCGGAGCCGTCCTGGTGTTCGCTTTCGGGCTCCTTTTTCTCCTCGCCAATATTTAGACCTGCGTCCTCGCCGATGAGAGCGCGGGTCCTGAGTCCTTATTTTGTCGCAGGGTCGAACCGGAAACCCGCTTTGCACTTTTCGTGAACCTGCTCCAAATCAAAACGCCCCGCGGAGGTCCGCGGGGCGTTCGGGATTTTTGCAGACCGGCGGTTTTACATGCCGGTCGTGATACGGCCCTCGATGGTCGGGGCAACCGAGCCCATCTTGCGGATGTAGGCCATCACGTCGTTGGCCATCAGCTTGGCATCCGTCATCGAGAAGAGGACGGGCTTGCCGACGAACATCGAATAGCCGTCGCCGCCGCGCGCCATGAAGTCGTTGGTGGCGAGCGAGTAGGTCGCGTTCAGGTCGAGATCGGCGTCGCCGACCTTGACCGAGACGACGCGCGATCCGGCATCCTTGGATGGATCGTAGACCACGGTCATGCCCGAGATCTGCGGGAAGCGGCCGATGGCTTCAGGCGCCGCCTGCAGGCCGTTTTCCAGAGCCGCCAGAATATCCGCGCCGGTGACTTCAAGTTTCAGCGTGAGGTTGCCGAAGGGAAGTTCGGTCAGGATCTCCTTGCGGGTGATCTGATAGTTCGCGTCATATTCGCGGTCGGCGCGGATACCGCCGCCGTTGGTGATTGCCACGTCCGCCTGAACCGCGTCCCGCATGGCATCCGCGATCAGGTCACCGATGGCGGTTTCCTGCGAACGAACCATGGCGCGCCGGCTGTCGAGCGGCGTGGTGACGATGCCGACTGGCACGTTGAGTTCGTTGTCGAGCTCGGCCTGCAGGCTTGCAACCTTCTGGGCAAAGTCGTCGGGCACGGCGTAGTTGGCCGTGTCGATGATGCGATAGTCGACGCCCCAGGAGAACTTGCGGTCCTCGCCGGTTCCCTCGATCATGGCATCGATATCGATGGCCACCATCTTGTAGGCGTCGGACTGGGCCTCGGCCAGAATGGAGGTGCCGATGTCATAAAGATGCAGCGTGTGGTCGTCACCCGAGAGGATGATGTCGGCGAGGCCGCTGGTCAGCATCTGTTCGTCAAGCTGCACGCCCGCGTGGGCGACTGCGACGACGATATCGGCTCCCGCTTCACGCAAAAGCGCCGACTGGGCCTCCAGGGTGGGCATGACGCCAGAGATCTTCAGATCGCCGGGGCTCGACTTGACCGGCGAATCTTCGGCGGTTAGGCCAACGACGCCAACCTTCAGACCATTGAAGTCGAAAATCTCGTTGTCGGCAAAGCCTGGAACCACCGAGCCGTCAGCCTCGCGAAGGTTCGCGGCCAGCTTCTCGGACTTCAGGTCGCCCATGCGCTTGAGAAAGATGTCCTTGCCGAAGTCGTATTCGTGGTTGCCCGGAACGAAGATGTCGGGCGGCTCCATGTTGAGCAGGTCGATCACGTGTTCGCCCTGATCGAAGCCGGAAAAGAGCGACGGGGAAATGGCGTCGCCGGCGTGAATGTAGAGGACATTTTCATCGTTGGCGCGTTCGTCCCGCGCCACCGCAGCGGCGCGCGAAAAGCCGCCCCGATCCTTGTCCACTGCCATTTCATAGAGATCGGACACCAACAGAAGGGTCAGTTTGACCTCTTCAGCGCGCACGGCGGTCGTTGCCACCGACGCGAAGGCGACCGAGCCGAGCAGAAGTGCTTTCAGCTTGTTCGTCATTTGAGCCTCACCAGTTTGGTTGATTACGCCCGCAAGCGTATAGAGACCTTAGATGACAGATTTGCCAAAGCAACGTTTTTGTTAACCAATTGGCCAAAAGCGGCAGAAGCGCTGACGTTTCTGACCAGGGATCGACGGCTTGTGTTGCAGTGCGGTTCGATTAAGTTGCGCGGGTTCCAAGCGATATCCGAGCAATGCCGTCCATTCCTTCAATCCCCAAAAAGCCCGCCGATCATCCATCCGTTCCGCCGAAAAAGGTTGGAGTTCTGCTCCTTAATCTCGGGACGCCCGACGACACGGACTACTGGTCCATGCGGCGCTATCTCGGGGAATTCCTGTGGGACAAAAGGGTCATCGAGACGCCGCGGATCATCTGGTGGTTCATTCTCAACCTCATCATCCTCAACACCCGTCCGCAGAAAAGCGGTGCGACCTATCGCAAGATCTGGGACTATGAGCGCGGCGACAGTCCGCTTCGCCTGATCGGAAAAGCCCAGGCCGAAAAACTGGCCAAACGCTTCGCCAAATCCGATGTCATCGTCGATTTCGCCATGCGCTATGGCAATCCGTCGACCGAGGAGCGGATCAAGGCCCTGAAGGAGAAGGGATGCGACCGCATCCTGCTTTTTCCGCTTTATCCGCAATATTCGGCGCCAACGACGGCGACGGCGAACGACAAGGCGTTCGATGTTCTGAAAACGATGCGCTGGCAACCGGCTGTTCGCACTGTGCCGGCCTATTTCGACGATCCGGCCTATATCAAGGCGCTAGCGGCCAGCGTTTCGCGCCAGCTGGCAGGGCTCGACTTCGAGCCGGACAAAATCATCACCTCGTATCACGGCATGCCGGAGGATTATCTGAAGGCGGGTGACCCCTATCATTGCCAATGCATCAAGACGACGCGGCTCCTCGCGGCGGAAATGAAGCTGCCGCATGACCGGTTCGTCGTCAGCTTCCAGTCGCGTTTCGGGCCGGCGGAATGGCTGAAACCCTATACAGACGAAACCCTTAAAAGCCTACCCGAAAAGGGCGTGCGCAAGATTGCCATCCTCGCACCGGCCTTTTCGGTCGATTGTCTTGAAACGCTCGAGGAACTGGCGATTGCCGGGCGCGAGACCTTCATGGATGCCGGCGGCGACAAGTTTGCTTATCTCTCGTGCCTTAACGACAGCGACGAGGCCATGCAGGTCATCGAGGCGATCAGCCGGCGCGAACTTTCCGGCTGGATATGAGCGGAACCGGCGCCCGGGGAGAT
Organism: Hyphomicrobiaceae bacterium; assembly: GCA_020638095.1. GTDB lineage: Bacteria > Pseudomonadota > Alphaproteobacteria > Rhizobiales > Devosiaceae > JACKJF01. The sequence goes on from JACKJF010000005.1 coordinate 11,698, forward strand.
TGCCAAGGCCCGGATGCGTACCTAAATAGGATCATCATTTCGCAACCGGGAGGGCGATATGGACGGCTTGAGCATTACGCTGATCGCAATTGGCGTGCTTCTGATTCTGGTGGTCTTTGCGGGCGCCAAGATCGTCCCGCAGGGCTACAATTACACGGTCGAGCGGTTCGGGCGCTATACGCGCACGCTCAAGCCCGGCCTTAGCCTCATCGTTCCGTTCATCGATGGCATAGGCAAGAAACTGAACATGATGGAACAGGTGCTTGACGTTCCCCACCAGGAGGTCATCACCCGCGACAACGCCACGGTCACAGTCAACGGCATCACTTTCTATCAGGTGATCGATGCGGCTTCGGCGGCCTACGAAGTGTCGGGTCTCGAAAACGCCATCCTCAACCTGACCATGACCAACATCCGTACCGTGATGGGTTCGATGGATCTCGACGAACTCTTGTCCAACCGCGACGAGATCAATGCGCGTCTGCTGCGCGTGGTCGACGCGGCGGTCGAACCCTGGGGTGTCAAGGCGTCCCGTATCGAGATCAAGGACATCGATCCGCCCAAGGATCTGGTCGATTCAATGGCCCGGCAGATGAAGGCCGAGCGTGACAAGCGCGCGACCATTCTTGAAGCTGAAGGCCGGCGCCAGGCCGCCATTCTCGAGGCGGAGGGTCTCAAACAGTCTCAGGTTCTCGAAGCCGAAGGCCGGCGCGAGGCCGCGTTCCGGGACGCCGAGGCGCGCGAACGTTCGGCAGAGGCGGAAGCCAACGCGACCGCGGTCGTTTCCAAGGCGATTTCCGAGGGTGACGTGCAGGCGATCAACTATTTCGTCGCCAACAACTATGTCAAAGCGCTCGAGAGTATTGCCCGGTCGCCCAACCAGAAGCTGGTCCTGATGCCGCTCGAGGCATCAAACGTCATCGGGGCGATCGGCGGCATTGCCGAACTGGCCAAGGATGCGCTGGACAACCAGAATGCGCGCCGCGGCGGCTCGGGCCGCCCGCCCAGCACCTGATCGGATGCGGTCGAGCAAGGAGCGCGGAACATGGACCTGATCAATCTGATTGCGTCTTACGGCGGATGGTCGTGGCTGGTGGCGGGCGTCGTTTTGCTTGCACTCGAACTGGTCGTGCCCGGCGGCGTGTTTGTCTGGTTCGGACTGGCGGGCCTCGTGACCGGCATCTTCGCCTTTGCGGTGCCCAGTTCAGACTGGCCGCTGCAATGGGCAGTTTTCGGGGTGCTCAGCATCGGCGGACTTGCCGGCTGGCTTGCCATCCGCGGGCGGATGCCGGCGACCAGCGACCGGCCGCACCTTAACCAGCGTGCTGCACGAATGGTTGGTCAGCGCGGCTTTCTCAGCGAACCGATCGTCGGACGGGTCGGGCGCATGGAGCTCGGCGAGAGCGTCTGGCGTGTGACCGGTCCGGACCTGCCGGCCGGGCATCTGGTCGAGGTGACCGGGTTCAAGGGCAACCTGCTTGAGGTCAAGTCAGCCAATGACGAAGGCCGGGTGGAGGTCGCGTGAGCGACGTCGACGTGACCGGTCCGCTGATCCGCGATCTCGTGTCGTGGATCGCCGAAAGGCCGCGCCCTTATGCCGATGTCATGGATGCCTGGCGAACCTCGTGCCCGCGCCTGACCATCTGGGAGGACGCGGTCGATCTTGGCTATGTGCGCCGCGAGGCGCAGGACGGGCCGGGGCAGATGATCGTGGTGACCGATCGCGGCCGCGATTATCTGGCAGGGACGAGCCGCAACTAGAGCCGCATCTCGGGCGGGACCGGCGGGTCTTCCTTCATCACCAGAATCGAAACCCGCTGGTTGGCGGCGAGATAGGGATTGTTGGGGAAGAAGGGTTCCGCGTCGGCGCGCCCGACAACCGAGTGGACCTTGTCGGGGCTGAGGCCGAATTCTTCCAGAATGCCGCGCACGACATTGGCGCGATCCGAGGAAAGTTCCCACGGACCGTAACGCGGGTTCGGATAGGTGGCGCCAGCGGCCGTGTGACCGGTGATGCGAATCTGGTTGGGCAATTGTTCGAGGATCGGGGCGATCGCCGCGATGGCCTTGCGGGTGACCTCGTAGGGGAATTTCGAGTTTTCGGGGAACATCGGCCGGCCTTCCTGGTCGGCGATGACGATGTTGAGGCCCTCGTTGGTTTCCTGGACGATGAGGTTGTCGGAGACCGAGGTGATGTCGGGCAGGTCCTGCCAAGCCTGTTTCAGGGTCGCGGCGGCCAGCGAGAAATGGTTGGGCATTTCCACGTTGTTGCGCTCGATATTGTAGGTGTTGGCCTCGGGTCCCTGGTTCTTGGCCTCGTCGTGGCTCTGGGTCGCGAAATCGGTGTCGTTCTGGGTCTGGCTCTGTGCCAGTTCCTTGACATAGTCGCGCTGCGGGTTGCCGTCGCGCTCGACAATGCCGGCTTTGGACTGTTCTTCGATCACGCCGAAGGCGTCCTTGACCGAACCGGCCACGACCTGAAGCTTTTCCTTGTCCTGGATGGAAAAGGAAATCAGCAGAACGAAAAAGCACACCAGAATCGACATGAGGTCGGCAAAGGTCACCAGCCATTCGGGGATGGAGTTTCCGGCTTCGGCTTTCTTGGTGGCCATGGCGTCCGTTCCGTTCCGGCGGGGTTAGGCGGCTTCGGCGTCGGCCAGAAGTTTGGCCTGCTGGCTTTCGGGCATGTAGGCGATCAGCATTTCGCGGATCAGCGCCGGGCTCTTGCCGTCGCGCACGGCCATGATGCCGTCGATGATCAGCGTCTGGTTGACCTCTTCGACACCCTCCTTGGCGGCGAGCTTGTCAGCCACCGGCAGACAGATCAGGTTGGCGATAACGGCGCCATAAAGCGTCGTCAGCAGGGCGATGGCCATGGCCGGACCGATGGTCGAGGGATCGTCCATGTTGGCGAGCATCTGCACCAGGCCGACGAGCGTTCCGATCATGCCGAAGGCGGGCGCGGCGTCGCCCAGCGACTTGAAGACACGACGGCCTTCCTGGAGCCGGGTGAGGTACTGATCGCGGGCAAGTTCCATGGATTCGCGGATGAAGCCTGGATCGTAGCCATCGGCGATCATCTGTGCGCCCTTCTTGAGGTTGGGCTCATCAAGCTCGACGCCTTCAAGGCCGAGGGGCCCGGACTTGCGCACGATGTCGCCCATTTCGACGACGGAGTCGATGATATCGCGGGGTTCGGCCTTCTTGTGGGTGAAGGCAACCTTGCCGCCGACGACCATGGCGCTCATGACACCGGATAGAGGGAAACGAATGAGTGTTGCAGCGATACCGCCGCCGATCACGATCAGGATCGAGCCGACGTCGATGAACTGGCTGAACGAGCCACCCATCATGATGGCGTAGACGATAAAACCGGCGCCCAGAAGCATGCCCAATATGGTGGCGAGATCCACGATGTACCCCGAAAATGCTTGAATCGATTTCGGGGTGAAGGATGCAGTCGCGAGGGCAAATTTGGCGTTAAGCGGCTTGGTAAATCCTCCGTTAACCGGTGCTGCGCGGCAACGGTTGATTAACCATAGAATGCCAGAATCTTAAGAATCGTTTTACCTTCCACATGGGCATTCTCTTGGCCGAACTTCCGTTAGCAAAGCGCCTCTGGCTCTGCCGCGGAATGGCAGGCAGCGTGGCGGGGCTTTTGACGCTCATCGCGGCCGGGACGGCTTCGGGCTTCGATCATTTCGGTTTCGGCGACGGATCGCAGACTAACAATCCGATGCTCACGTCACATTTTTCGCTCACCTCGCCCCCGGTGGCTCCACCCGTTCAGGTGCCAGTCGCACCCGTGCCCGTTGCGGTTGCTCCCCCGGCGCAGGCGCCGGCGATGCAAACCGTATCGGCGCCGATCTACCAGGCTCCTATGGCGCCGATGCCGGTGTCGTTGGCGCCGTATGTGGTTGAAACCAGTCCCGCAGTTGTGACCCAGCCGCAAGCCATGGCGCCGGCCGAGCAGCCGATCCAGCTTGAAAACGGACATCCGGCCGCATGGATCGCCGTACCGGCCCCGACGCAACCCATTGTGCCTGATGAGCAGAATGCTGCTCCGGACTTCCTGCCAGCGGCAAGCTATGGCGGTTTCGACACGCTTCATCCGCCAGCCAATATCGACTGGAGCGTCGGGCTCAGGGGGTCCTATGCGACCGGAAACATGAAGCCGCAGCAAAGTCTCGTCCTGACCCCGGACGTGACCCTCACCTATGGCGGCGACCGGATGGACCTTTCGGCCAATGCAGGATTCGAAGGCGTCACGTCCAACCTGCAACTGGCGCGCGTCGATCAGCTTCATTCGGGCGTTGATCTGGCCTATGCGCTCGACCGGGTGACGAGCGCCAGCTTCTCGGCGAATCTCGACGTGTCGCAGGACGATGCGAACGCACCCGGCGTGCCGAAAAGCATTTCGGTCATGCCGATCACCTATGACGGCTCGGTCAGCGCCGGTGTTGCGCGCCAGTTCGGTCAGCTGGGGCTTGATCTTACGGGCGATCTGGGGCGGACGCAGCTCACCCCAACCTATCTCAAAAACGGTACAGTCGAAGACAATGCGGACCTGTCCTTCTATAGCGGCGGAGCAAATCTTCGCGCATCGTTCCAGGTCACGCCCATCGTCGCGCCATTTGTCGAGCTCGGCGCGGGCCGATCGATCTACGACAAAGCGCCGCAATCAACGGGCATGAAGCTCGACCAGACCAATTATTCGCTGCGCGGTGGCGTGGCGGCGACCTGGCAGGACAGCTTCACGCTTGAAGCGTCGACCGGCTACACTTGGGCAAATTTCGACGATCCGGGACTCACCGATATCGGCGCGCAGACCTATGCGCTCAGCGTCGACTTTGCGCCGCCGGAAGGCGTGACCGCCGGGCTAGGGCTCAGCACGACCATCAATCCGGGCGACCCCGATACCGGAGTGGTGGCGTCGGTTGATTACGCGATTGACGGCAATGTTGGGGTCAAGCTCAGCAGCCAGTTCGGCATGACGGCCAACTTCGCCGCCGGCTGGACGGCGCCCGTGTCGGGCCTGCCCGGCGATTTCACCTATTCAACGGGCCTCGGTGCGTCATACCAGCTCAACCACTATGCGGCGGTAACCGCCGACTACGCCTACAACGCCGTCGATAGGGCGGTCGGCCCGCTCAAATATTCGCATACGATCTCGGCGGGGATTACCGTTTCGCGGCCCGAATGATCTGGTTGAGTTCGTGCAGGAACTCGACCGCGATATCCTGCCGCTCAAGGGCGAAGGCAACGTTGGCGCTCAGGAAACCGACCTTCGAACCGCAGTCGAACGCGGTGCCTTTGTATTTGACACCGGTAAATCGCTGTTTGCCGAGCAGGCCCTGCATGGCGTCGGTGATCTGGATTTCGTTTCCCGCGCCCTTGGCCTGATTCTCGAGAAGTTCGAAAACCTCGGGCTGCAGAATGTAGCGGCCGGAAATAATGAGGTTCGATGGTGCATCCGCCTGTTTCGGCTTTTCGACCATCTGGGTGATCTCGAACCCCTCGTCCGGGCCTTCGCCACGGCCGACCACACCGTAAGAACTGACATCCTCCGGGGCGACTTCCTCGACCGCGAGCACGTTGCCGCCATGCTGTTCGTAGGCCGCGATCATCTGGGCGAGGACGCCCTGCTCGGATTTGAAGATCATGTCGGGAAGCAGCAGTGCGAACGGCTCGTCGCCGACGAGTTCGCGCGCGCACCACACGGCATGGCCAAGACCGAGCGGTTCCTGCTGGCGGGTAAAGCTGGTCTTTCCCGGTTGTGGCAAGTCGGCCTGCAGCAATTGCAGCGCTTCGGTCTTGCCGCGCTGCTCGAGCGTGTGTTCGAGTTCGAACTGGCGGTCGAAATGGTCCTCGATGACGCTCTTGTTCCGGCCGGTGACGAAGACGAAGTGCTCGATGCCGGCTTGCTTGGCCTCGTCCACGGCGTACTGGATGACCGGCCGATCGACCACGGTCAGCATTTCCTTGGGCATGGCTTTGGTCGCCGGCAGGAAGCGGGTGCCAAGGCCGGCAACCGGAAAAACGGCGACGCGAAGTTTTGCGGTCATTGCCTCGACACCTATTCCTGTTAGAAGGCGCATGGAAACGCGCTGCGAGCGTGTTTACAGAAGGGCTGGCGGAATTCAACCTCCCGGGAGGCCAGAAGGAGAGCAAATGACAGTTTTGGTCACCGGTGGCGCAGGTTATATCGGCAGCCACATGGTTCTGAGGCTGATCGATGATGGCGCGGCCGTCGTCGTGCTCGACGACCTGTCGACGGGCTTTGACTGGGCCGTTCATCCGGACGCGGTTCTAGTCAGGGGATCGGTGGGCGATCCGGAACTGGTGTCGCGGCTGATCGCCGAACATGGCGTCGACGAGATCGTGCATTTCGCCGGTTCGATCGTCGTGCCCGAAAGCGTCACCGATCCGCTCAAATACTACCGCAACAATACGGGCAATTCGCGCAACCTGATCGAGGCGGCGGTGAGGGGCGGGGTCAAGCGTTTCGTCTTCTCGTCGACGGCCGCCGTCTATGGCATGACCGGGCTCGAACCGGTCGGCGAAACGGCGCGTCTCGATCCGATCTCTCCGTATGGCCGGTCGAAATTGATGACCGAAATGATGCTCGAGGATGTCGAAAAGGCGCACGGCCTGCGCTTCGGCATTCTGCGCTATTTCAATGTTGCGGGGGCCGACCCCGAGATGCGGTCGGGCCAGTCGACGCCCGTGGCGACGCATCTCATCAAGGTCGCGGCGCAGACCGCGCTTGGCCTTCGCGATCACATGCAGCTGTTCGGCAGCGATTATCCGACGCCGGATGGCACCTGCGTTCGCGACTATATCCATGTCAGCGATCTGGCTGATGCCCACGCAGCGCTGCTCGACCGCATGCGGGAAAGCGGCGAAAGCTACACGCTCAATTGCGGCTATGGGCGCGGCTATTCGGTTCGCGAAGTCATCGACACGGTCAAGGCGGTGTCGGGTGTTGATTTCGACGTTCGGGAAGCACCACGCCGCGTGGGCGACCCGCCGGCCATTGTCGCGGCGGCTGACAGAATCCGGTCCGAGCTCGACTGGACACCCCGGCATGAGGATCTCGACCAGATCGTCGAGCATGCGCTCGGTTGGGAAAAGCGGCTTCTGGTACGGAACCGCTAGATGCCGCGAGGGGTGGGCCGAGGCATTGCGATTGCGGCCCGGCACGGAACGCTCGCGAGTGCCGTTCTCTGGTTGTGGCTGTTTCTTGCTGCGACGGCCATGGCGCAGGAAGCCGGGTTCCGACAATTCATCGCTTCGTTCGAACAAAAGGCGATGGCAGCAGGCATATCGCGCGACGTCTACCGCGCCGCCATGGCAGACGTTCATTTCGATCCGGCCATTGGCGCGCGCATCGCCGGCCAGCCGGAATTCACCACGCCGATTTGGGACTATCTCGACCAGCGAGTCAGCTCGGGCCGGATCGCGCGCGGCCAACGGGCATTCGAGGCCAATCGCGATCTCTTTTCGCGGATTGGCGGGCGGTACGGCGTCGATCCCTACATCCTCGCGGCGATCTGGGGCATCGAGACCGATTATGGTTCGGTTCTGGACAATGGATCGCTGATCAAGCCGATCATCCCGTCACTGGCCAACCTCGTTTATGCCGAGCGCGGGCGGGTGGCGGCGGACGAGGCGGAACTGATCGCGGCGCTGACTCTTTTGCAGCGTAGCGGGATGGTGTCCCAGCAACTGGTCGGGTCATGGGCCGGTGCGATCGGGCACCTGCAGGTCAATCCCGGCGTGATCCTGAAATTCGGGACGGATGGAGATGGCGACGGCAGGATCGACCCGCATCACTCGCTTGCCGACGCGCTGGCGACGAGCGCCGAGCTGCTGCGATCGTTCGGCTACGTGCCCGGCGTCGACTGGGGTTTCGAAGTCGAATTGCCGCCAGGGTTCGATCTGCTTCTTGCGACGCGAGAGGAGATGCGGCCAATTTCATTCTTTGCCGACCGCGGGGTCAAACGCGTCGCCGGACGGCAGTTCTCGAACCCCGACCTTCCCGTCTTCCTCTATCTTCCGGCGGGTCTTTCCGGGCCGAAATTCCTGATGACAAAGAACTATCTGGTGCTCAAGGACTACAATTTCTCTGATTCCTATGCGCTATCCGTGGCGCACCTGACCGACAGGCTCAAGGGCGGGGGAACCTTCGTGCAGTCATGGCCGCGCGCCACACAATTTCCCAACCGGGCACAGCGCGTTGCCATTCAGCAATGGCTGAAGGATCTCGGTTTCTATACTGGCGACGTTGACGGACGCATCGGTCCGGTCAGCCAACGCGCCTACCAGTTCTTCCAGTCCCGAATCGGATTGCCGGCGGATGGGTTCATCACCCTTGAGAGCTATCGGCTGTTGCAGCAGGCGGTTGGACAATGAGCCTGCCATCGTTCAGCCGGAAATGGGGATTAGCGCGGTCGGAATGAGGGTGGCGTTGCGGAATATTGCCGGACTTCTGATTACCGTCGCGGTGGTTTTGGCCATCACGGGCGGGCCCGCGCTGGCGCAGAAGCGGACGACCCTTTTCGATCTTCTTTTCGGCAACCAGAACAACCAGCAACAGGCACAGCCCCAGCAGCCCGCGGCGCCGCAAGCGATCACCCAGCCCGCGAGGCCGTCGCCTTCGGTCACCGTGATCGCCGCACCGGCAATCAACAAGAACGAGAACGCCACCCGGCTGATGGTCATCGGCGACTCGCTCGCCATCGATCTCGCCAAGGCGCTTGAGCGATACTACGCGGAAGACCCCAATCTCATCGTCATCGACAAGGGCGTCGGGTCGTCCGGGTTCGTGCGCGACGACTACTACGACTGGAACGCGGCGCTCAAGGCCGAGCTTGACGCGGACAGTTTCGATATCGCGGTGGTCATCCTCGGGATCAACGACCGCCAGGCGATCGGGCGCAACCAGCCACTCAGCGAAGAGTGGAAGACCGAATACTCGGCGCGACTCAACACGTTTCTGACGCAGTTCCGGGCGGCCGGAAAACCGGTGCTCTGGGTCGGCCTGCCGCCGATGCGATCGCATTCCTACTCCCAGGCGATCAGCGAAATATCCTCGCTGCAACGGCTGGCGGTCGCGGGCAGCGGAGCCGACTTTGTCGATATCTACGAACGGTTCACCGATGAGCTCGGAAACTATTCCGAGGATGGTCCGGACATCAACGGGCAGACTGTCAGGATGCGCAAAAGCGACGGCATACACTTCTCCAACGCCGGATCTGACAAGGTTGCCTTTTACGTGAACCAGACGCTCAGGCGCTACTATCGTGGCGGGGCGGTCAGCATCGAGGTGGCCGATCCGCTGGATGGCACTGATGCGGCAACGCTATTAAGGCCGCCGTTCCAGGGACAGGGGCAGATCCGGCTGCTCGAAGTCGCCGGCGCGATCATGCCGCTCAACAACGCGCCGCCACGCGCCACCGAACTTGTGGTAGCCAGCCCTGACGTCAAACCGGGACCGCTTTTCAGTCTCGAAGATCTTGTTGCCGCACCTGAAGGCCGGGCCGATGCGTTCGGGGTGGGGATCGCGCCGACCGACGACAATGCGGACGAGGTCGAAGGTCCAATGCCCGAATAGGCAGGGCTGACCGAGGCAAAATCGGCCGGGCGGTTTTGGGTTGCTTTTGAGTCCCAAAGGAGTAGAACCCCGCCCACATTTGGCAAACAAAGGGCTGAACAAGCCGGCCTTGTCCGGTTTGGGGCTAAGTGGCGATCTCCGAACAAATCGATATCGAGTCGGCAGAAATGCCGCACAAGAAGGCTTCGACGCTAGCTCTGGCGCTTGGGGCCATTGGCGTCGTTTACGGCGATATCGGTACCAGCCCGATCTATGCGCTACGTGAAACCGTGCGTGCCGCCGCGGGGGAAATGATCCCGAGCGAAGCGGACGTGATTGGCGCGCTCTCGATCATCGCCTGGGCGATCACGCTGATCGTGACGCTCAAATATGCGATCTTTGTTCTCAGGGCCGACAATAACGGTGAAGGCGGCACGCTTTCGATCATGACATTGGCCCGGCGCGTGGCAGGCAACTGGAAGCCGCTGGTTCTGGGGCTCGGCATGGTCGGCGCATCGCTATTCTTCGGCGATTCGATCATCACCCCGGCCATTTCGGTGCTCTCCGCGGTCGAAGGGCTCGACGTCGCGGCGCCGCAGATCGACCACTTCATCGTGCCGATCACGATGGGCATCCTGATCGGACTCTTTTCCATCCAGCAGTTCGGTACGGGTGCGGTGTCGCGCATCTTCGGGCCGCTGACGCTGATCTGGTTTCTGACCCTCGGCTATATCGGGATCGAACATCTGGCGGATTCCTGGCACATTTTCCGGGCGCTCAATCCGCTCGAGGGGGTGCACTTCATTTCGGTTCATCCCGACGTCGCTCTGGCGGTCATCGGGGCGGCATTCCTCGCCGTCACCGGCGCCGAGGCGCTTTATGTCGATCTCGGGCATTTCGGCCGGAAGCCGATCCTTTACGCCTGGTTCTTCGTGGTCTTTCCGTGCCTGTTGCTCAACTATTTCGGGCAGGGCGCCTATATCATCGGCAGCCACCGGCCGGTGGGTCTGCCGCTCTTTGAAATGGTCGACGAGCGCATGGCGCTGCCGCTCGTCATCCTTGCGACCATTGCGACGGTTATCGCGAGCCAGGCGGTCATATCTGGCGCGTTCTCCCTCACGCGGCAGGCGATCCAACTCAACCTTCTGCCGCGCATGAACGTGGTGCACACGTCTGCCGCGCAGTCGGGCCAGATCTTCATGCCCAACGTCAACATATTGATGCTCGCCGGTGTGCTGCTTCTGGTCCTCGGTTTCGGTTCTTCGGACGGCATCGCCTCGGCCTACGGCATTTCGATTACCGGCGAGATGCTGATGACCTCGTTCCTTCTCGGCGTTGTCATGCTGAGGCGCTGGCGCTGGCCGCAATGGGTGGTCGGCGGACTTACGGCCATCTTCGTCATTGTCGACGTGATGTTCCTTGTGTCGAACCTTACGAAATTCTTCGATGGCGGCTGGGTCTCGGTGATGATCGCCTCGGTGATGCTGCTGATTATCGTCACCTGGACGCGGGGCAGCCGGCTTCTTTTCGAGAAGAGCCGCAAGGCCGAAGTGCCGCTCGAAACGCTGACCAACTCACTCGAACGGCACATGCCGCATATTGTCGAGGGCACGGCGGTGTTTCTGACCAGCGACCCGCAGAGCGCGCCGACGGCGCTGCTTCACTCGCTGAAACACTACAAGGTCCTGCACCAGCAGAATGTCATGCTGACGGTCGAGACGGCGCAACGGCCGCGCCTTGGGGCCGACGAGCGGGTGATCATCGAAAGTTTCAGCCCGCACTTCTCCAAGGTTCTTCTGCGCTACGGCTATATGGAAGACCCGAACGTGCCGCGCGGGCTCGGCGAATGCCGCAAGTACGGGCTCAAATTCGACATCATGTCGACCTCGTTCTTCCTGTCGCGGCGAACGCTTGTCCCTTCGAAGAATACCGGCATGCCGGTCTGGCAGGACCGGCTCTATATCTGGCTGGCGCGCAATTCCGCCGACGCAACGAGCTATTTCCGCCTGCCGACCGGCCGCGTTGTCGAGATCGGAACGATGGTGATCCTTTAGGATCGAACTGCACCGTCCTTGTCAGCGCGGCAGGTTGGTCTTGCCCATCAGGTCGATATCGATCGAGCGGGCGGCCTGACGCCCCTCGCGTATGGCCCAGACCACGAGCGACTGGCCGCGACGCATGTCGCCGGCGGTGTAAACGCCCGGCTTCGAGGTCCGGTAGTTGCTGGTATTGGCCAAAAGATTGCCGCGCTTGTCGAAATCGGCACCGAGTTGTTCGAGCATGCCTTCGTGCACCGGCCGCGAAAAGCCGATGGCCATCAGCACCAGATCGGCACGCAGGTGGAAATGCTGGTCGTCGATCGGCTTGCGCTTGATATCGACCTTGGCGCAGTGGACGTGGGTGACGTGACCATTGGCATTGCCGACAAGGTCGAGCGTGCCTGCCTGGAATTCGCGGATTGCGCCCTCGGCCTGCGAGGATGAGGTGCGCATCTTGACGGCCCAGTTCGGCCAGGTCGTCATCTTGTCTTCCTTTTCCGGCGGGCGCGGCCGGATGTCGAGCTGGGTCACCTTGATGGCACCCTGGCGGAATGCTGTGCCGATACAGTCCGACGCCGTGTCGCCGCCGCCGATGACGACGACATGCTTGCCGGCCGCCGAGATCAGCGCCTCGTCAACCGGCTCGCCGCCGAGCAGCCGGTTTTGCTGGACGAGGTAGGGCATGGCGTAGTGAACGCCGATGAGATCGATGCCGCCGCAGCCAACTTCGCGCGGCTCTTCGGCGCCCCCGGTCAGAAGCACGGCGTCATGATTGTCCTGAAGGTCGTTGAGGGTCCGGGTGACGCCGATATTCTCGTTGTAGTGGAATTCAACGCCCTCGGCTTCGAGCTGCCGCACGCGGAAGTCGATATGGTGCTTTTCCATCTTGAAGTCGGGAATGCCATAACGAAGAAGTCCGCCGGCCTTGGGTTCGCGTTCATAGACGTGAACATCGTGTCCGGCACGGGCGAGTTGCTGGGCCGCAGCCATTCCGGCGGGGCCGGAGCCGACGACCGCGACTTTCTTGCCGGTGCGGGTGGTCGCGGGCGCCGGCTTGATCCAGCCATTGGCGATGGCGCGGTCGGCGATGGTCTGCTCGACCGTCTTGATCGCGACCGGAATGTCTTCGAGGTTGAGGGTGCAGGCCTCCTCGCAGGGCGCGGGGCAGACACGGCCGGTGAATTCAGGGAAATTGTTGGTCGAGTGGAGGTTGCGCGCCGCTTCCTCCCAGTCGGCATTGTAGACCAGGTCGTTCCAGTCGGGGATCTGGTTGTCGACCGGGCAGCCCTGATCGCCGTGGCAATAGGGAATGCCGCAATCCATGCAGCGGGCCGCCTGGTCGCGCACGCGCGCCTGGCTCATGGGAATGGTGAATTCGTGGAAATGACGAATGCGGTCGGAAGCCGGCTCATAGCTCGGCTGCTCGCGATCCATTTCCAGGAAACCTGTGACTTTACCCATTCTTGCTGATCCTCGTCGTCGCGGGCGCTATTCGGCGGCCACGTGGCGGGCGCCGCCGCGCTTCTTGTCGTTCATTTCGCGGATGGCGCGGGCATATTCGACCGGCATGACCTTGACGAACTTGGGCCGATAATCGGTCCAGTTGTCGAGGATCGTGCGGGCATGGTTGGAGCCCGTATAGTGCAGGTGCCGGGAAATGATCTGGTGCAGGCGCTCGGCGTCATACCGGGTCATGTCGCCGGAAATGTTGACGCGTCCGTGCCATTCGAGATCGCCGCCGTGGTGGTGGAAACGGCGCATGAGGGTTTCCTCCTCGGTCACCGGCTCCAGATCGACCATGGCAAGGTTGCAACGGGTGCGGAAGCTGCCGTCCTCATCGAGCACGTAGGCCACGCCGCCCGACATGCCGGCGGCGAAGTTGCGGCCGGTCTTGCCGATGACGACGACCACGCCGCCGGTCATATATTCGCAGCCATGATCGCCGGTGCCTTCGACCACGGCGAGGGCGCCGGAGTTGCGCACGGCAAAACGTTCGCCGGCCACGCCGCGGAAGTAGCATTCGCCGGAAATGGCGCCATAAAGGACCGTGTTGCCGACGATGATCGATTCATGCGGAACGATCCTGGCGTCTGAAGGTGGACGAACGACAATGCGGCCGCCGCAAAGACCCTTGCCGACATAGTCGTTGGCGTCGCCTTCGAGGTCGAACGAGACACCAGAGGCAAGGAAGGCGCCGAAGGCCTGGCCGGCCGTGCCCTTGAAGCGGACCGAAATGGTGTCTTCCGGCAGACCGGCATGACCATGCTTCTTGACCAATTCGCCCGAGAGCATTGCTCCGGTTGAGCGGTTCTTGGAGCGGATAGGCATCTCGATCTGGATCGGATTGCCATTCTCGATGGCGTCCGTCGCCCGCTCGATGAGCTCGCGGTCGAGGACCTCGGCGATATCGTGCTTCTGCCGCTCGGAATGGTAGATCGTGTCGCCGCCAATCGGCGCCGGCTTGAAGAAGAGCTTGGAGAAATCCAAGCCCTTGGACTTCCAATGGTCGATCATGCGTGCCTGGTCGAGGAGGTCCGAGCGGCCGACAAGTTCGTTGAGCGTGCGCGCGCCCATTTCGGCCATGAGCTTGCGGAGGTCCTCGGCGACGAAGAACAGGTAGTTGACCACGTGTTCGGGCGTGCCCTTGAAGCGCTTTCTCAAGACCGGGTCCTGCGTCGCGATGCCGACCGGGCAGGTGTTGAGGTGGCACTTGCGCATCATCAGACAACCGGCGGCGATCAGCGGCGCGGTCGAGAAGCCGAACTCGTCGGCGCCCAGAAGCGCACCGATCAGCACGTCGCGACCGGTTCTCAAACCGCCGTCGACCTGAAGGGCGACGCGTGAACGCAGGCGGTTCATCACCAGCGTCTGGTGGGTTTCGGCGAGGCCGATTTCCCAGGGGCTGCCGGCATGCTTGATCGAGGTGAGGGGCGAGGCGCCCGTGCCGCCATCGTAGCCGGAAATGGTGATGTGGTCGGCCTTGCACTTGGCGACGCCCGCGGCAACCGTGCCGACCCCGACCTCGGAGACGAGCTTGACCGAGATGTCGGCGGCGGGGTTGGTGTTCTTCAGGTCGAAGATCAGCTGGGCCAGATCCTCGATCGAATAGATGTCGTGGTGCGGCGGGGGCGAAATCAGGCCGACGCCGGGGGTCGAGTGGCGGGTCTTGGCGATTACCCAGTCGACCTTGTGGCCGGGCAATTGTCCGCCTTCGCCGGGCTTGGCGCCCTGCGCGACCTTAATCTGGATCATGTCGGCACTGACCAGATACTCGGTGGTCACGCCAAAGCGGCCCGAGGCAACCTGCTTGATGGCCGAGCGCTCGGGGTTCTTCGTGCCGTCCGGCAGGGGCAGGTAGCGATCGGCTTCCTCGCCGCCTTCGCCGGTGTTGGACTTGCCGCCGATGCGGTTCATGGCGATGGCAAGCGCCGTGTGGGCCTCGCGGGAAATCGAGCCGAAGCTCATGGCCCCGGTCGAAAAGCGCCGGACGATTTCCGCTGCCGGCTCGACTTCGCTCAGCGGCACAGACGGGCCAAGCGGCTTGATGTCGAAAAGCGACCGGATGGCGTGCAGGTTTTCAGCCCGCTCGTTGATCTCGGAGGTGAAGGCGTCGAACGATGCCTGAGCCCCCTCAGGGCTTTCGTCGTGTGTGCGCACGGCATGCTGCAGGTTGGCCACGGCGGTCGGCGACCAGGTATGGGCCTCGCCGCGCGTGCGGAAGGCATATTCGCCGCCGACTTCAAGGGTGCGCTTCAAAACTTCGTCGTTGCCGAAGGCGAGCGAATGGCGGCGCGTCGTCTCCTCGGCGATTTCGGCCAGTCCCGCACCCTCGATCGAGCTTGCCGTGCCGAAGAAATATTCGTCGATGAATTCGGATGAGAGACCGATCGCGTCGAAAATCTGGGCGCCGCAATAGGACTGGTAGGTCGAAATGCCCATCTTGGACATGACCTTCAGAAGGCCTTTGCCAACCGACTTGATGTAGCGGTGAACGACTTCATGGGCATCGACCTCCGCCGGGAACTTGCCCTCGGCGTGCAGCGAGGTCAGCGTTTCGAAGGCGAGATAGGGGTTGATGGCCTCGGCGCCGTAGCCGGCCAGAACGGCAAAATGGTGGATTTCACGCGCTTCGCCGGTCTCGATGACGAGACCCGACGAGGTTCTCAGTCCCTTGCGGATCAGGTGATGGTGCACCGCCGCGGTCGCCAGAAGGGCGGGAATGGCGATCCGGTCAGCACTGACCAACCGGTCGGACAGAATGATGATGTTGAAACCCTGCCGCACGCCGGTTTCTGCCTTGGCGCAGAGGGCATCGAGTGCATCCTTCATTCCCTCGGCGCCCTTGTAGGCGGAGTAGGTGATGTCGAGAGTGACGGTACGGAACTGGTTGTCGGCAATGTCGCCGATGGTGCGGATCTTTTCGAGATCCTCATTGGTCAGGATCGGCTGGCGCACCTCGAGGCGCTTGACCTCCGACAGGCCTTCAAGATCGAAGAGGTTCGGGCGCGGACCGATGAAGGAGACGAGGCTCATCACCGATTCCTCGCGGATCGGGTCGATGGGCGGGTTGGTGACCTGGGCGAAGTTCTGCTTGAAATAGGTGTAGAGAAGCTTCGGCTTGTTGGAGAGCACGGAAATCGGGGTGTCCGTGCCCATCGAGCCGGTCGCTTCCTGCCCGGTCGTGGCCATCGGCATCATCAGAAGCTTAATGTCTTCCTGCGAATAGGCGAAGGCCTGCTGGCGGTCGAGCAGGCTTTCCCAGGTCTTGGGTGCGCGCGGTTCGACGGGCGGCAGTTCCTCCAGGACGATCTGGGTGCGTCCGAGCCATTGGGCGTAGGGATTTGCGGTCGCGAGGCGGTTCTTGATTTCCTCGTCGGCGATGATGCGCTTCTGTTCGAGGTCGATGACCAGCATCCTGCCGGGCTGCAGGCGCCACTTTTCGGCGATGTTGGCCTCATCGATCTTGAGCGTGCCCGCCTCGGAGGCGAGAATGACGAAGCCATCCTTGGTCACGTAATAACGCGACGGCCTCAGGCCATTGCGGTCGAGGGTCGCAACGATATGCTTGCCATCCGACATGACGAGCGCGGCGGGCCCGTCCCAGGGCTCCATCAGCGCGGCATGGTATTCGTAAAAGGCACGCCGGGTCTCATCCATCAGCGGATTGCCGGCCCAGGCCTCGGGCACGAGCATCATGGCGGCGTGGGGCAATTCGTAGCCGCCGCGCAGCAGGAATTCGATGGCGTTGTCAAAGCAGGCCGTATCCGACTGGCCTTCATAGGAAATCGGCCAGAGCTTCGAAATGTCGTCGCCGTAGAGCTCCGATTCGACCGATGCCTGACGGGCCGCCATCCAGTTGACGTTGCCACGGATGGTGTTGATCTCGCCATTGTGGGCGGTCATGCGATAGGGATGGGCGAGCTTCCAGCTCGGGAAGGTATTGGTCGAGAAGCGCTGGTGGACAATGACCATCGCCGTCTCGAAATCCGGGTCGTGGAGATCGGGATAAAAGGCGCCGAGCTGATAGGCGAGAAACATGCCCTTGTAGACAATAGTGCGGGCCGACAGGGAGACGATGTAAAAGCCGTCGTCCTTGTTGGCTTCGGGCACGTCCTGCACGATGACGTTCGAAATCACCTTGCGGGCGATCAGCAGGTCGCGTTCGAACGTGTCGATGTCGAGCCCGTCGGGACAGGCAATGAAGAGCTGTTCGATATGCGGCTGCGCGGCGATGACGAGCTCGGACTGGCCGGTCTGATCGAAGGGAACGGTGCGGCGGCCCAGGAGTTCGAGATCTTCCGCATCGAGCACTGACAGAATGGCGGCGTCGCAACGGGCGCGGAGCATGTCGTCGCGCGGAAAGAAAACCATGGCAACAGCGTACTTGCCGGGCGCAGGCAGGTCGAAATCGACGCTCTTCTTGAAAAAGGCATGCGGAATCTGCAGCAGCATGCCGGCACCGTCGCCCATGAGCGGGTCAGCACCGACAGCGCCGCGATGGGTGAGGTTGACCAGCATTTCGAGGCCATTTTCGACAACGGCGTGGCTCGCCACATTGTTGATGTTGGCGATCATGCCAACGCCGCAGGAATCGTGCTCGTTGCGCGGGTCATAGAGGCCCTGGGCCGCAGGGCGCGTGCGGAAACCGGTCGATTTGGCAATGGCGTGTGACATTGCGTTCGAGGCCACGGCCCCCTGCGATTCGATCCGATCAACCATGTCACGCCTCCTTTTCCCAGCCCGAGGGCCCAAGGTTTGGGACATGCCGCCCATGCGGGTCGTACCAGGTACGGCTCGAACGCGCGGCACGTTCATGTTCTGGGAGTGGGCTTCGCAGTCCTTGGAGGCGCTGCTGGCCACTCGTTCCGGGACGCCTCCGTCACCGGTCCATGCTCGTGACCCTGGCGACGTTCAAGCCGGGCGCCGTGACATGGAATACCTCACCTTACACGCTTTCGCCGGAAGGTTCAATTGGGACAATAGCACTGTCCTATTTATTCAGAGATTGCCAGATTTTGACCCGGGCTGCAAGCGCGGGGCGGCCCGGCAGGACGCATGAAAAAGGCGCAACCCGTTTGACGGATTGCGCCTCGGATGAAACCCGATCCCGGTCCCGGCGCGCCGTTGGGGGGAGAGACCGCAGCCGGGATCGGAACCTTCGGGCCTTAGTTGACCGAGGACTGGTCCTCGATCGTCTGCCCGGTACCGGTGGACTTGATGTCGATGCGGCGGGCCTTCTTGCTTTCAGGCACTTCGCGCTTCAACTCGATGTCCAGAAGTCCGTGTTCGAGGTTGGCCTTGACCACCTCGACATAGTCGCCGAGCTGATAGCGGAGCTCGAAGCTGCGTTCGGCAATGCCGCGATGCAGGAACTGGCGACCTTCGTCACTGGTGTCGGTCTTCCTGGCGCCCTTGACGGTCAGGTTGTTTTCCTTGACCTCGATCTCGATGTCGTCGGCGGTGAAACCGGCCACAGCGACGGTCACCCGCCAGCTGTCGTCATCGATGCGTTCGATATTGTAGGGCGGATAGGACTTGGCCTCCTGCCCGACCAGATTGTCGAGACGGTTGAAGAGGCGGTCGAAACCGACGGTTGAACGATAGAAGGGTGAAAAATCATAGGTTTGCATTGTGCTCTTCCTCTTGGACAGTGCGATGCCTTCACACGACCTCCTGTGGACCCCTCAAAGGCTGCCCGGATCGCATGGCCGCTGGCTCATCCCAGCCGGCAACAGTGATTTAGGAAGCCCGACCGCGAATTCAAGGCCCCGCTTCTCCCCGGTGAACGGCATATGAACGGACGGTTCCGATCCGGTTCAGGGCCCGGCCACTATTGATCGAAACGTGCCGCCGAGGACGCTTCAGAAGATCTCATTCCGGCACTTTGGGCACCGGTATCCTCCGCCCCCCGCATGCTGGCGCCCGATCGACGGACCGGCAGGACAATCTCCTGCCGGTCCTTTTTATTGCCGGGGAGATTGCGGGAATGGCCTTTGCCGCCTATGGAATGCCAGCCATTCGAGACGAGCTGGAGGCCAAGGTGGCGATCATTGTCGATCAGAACGGGCCGCGTTTTGCCAACGTGCCGCAGAACCCGACCCCCGAGGGCATGCGGGGCGGTTATGTCGAGACCGGCGACAAGGTGAAGTTGCGCTATGCGGTTTTTCCCAGGACCGACGGGCCGGTGCGCGGCACGATCTGCCTGCTGCACGGGCGCACCGAATTCATCGAGAAGTATTACGAGACGATCCAGGACTTCCAGAAGCGCGGGTTCATGGTGGCGACCTTCGACTGGCGCGGACAGGGCGGGTCGGACCGGCTGATTTCCAATCCGCGCCTCGGGTTCGCGCAGCGGGTCGAAGACTACTGGACCGATCTGGCCACCTTTCACTCCAATATCCTTTTGCCTGACTGCGCCCCGCCGCATTTTCTCGTGGCGCATTCGACCGGCGGAATGGTCGCGCTGATGGCAGCGGCCCGCGACCGGATGATGTTCGACAGGATGTTCCTTTGCGCCCCATTGATCGGGGTGCCCGGCATGCCGCTCAGCGCTGCCGGCATGGCCACGCTTTTCGAAGCCATGTGCTTTGCCGGGCTCGGACAGTTGCCTTTGCCGGGCGACTTCCGGACGCCACATCACGAACTTTTCCCCGGCAATCCGCTGACTTCGGATTTCGAACGCTACATGCGCAGCGTGCATGTGCTCGAGGCGATGCCGGAGCTGGTGGTCAACAATCCCACAATCCGGTGGGCTGCGGCGGTGGCGCGCACCTCGGCGCGTATGGCCGCGCCGGACTTTCCGGACCGGGTCAATGTGCCCCTGCTCATGCTGGCGGCGGCGCGCGATGAAGTGGTTTCGACCCCGGCAATCGAGCATCTCGGACTGCGCCTCCGGACGGGCCGTCACGCAGTCATCGCCCGGGCGCGGCACGAAATGTTCATGGAGAACGACGCGATCCGGGGTCAGGTCTTTGCGGCGTTCGACGCCTTCGTGACCGAACAGAGCAGCTGACGACCGCCCCCGGAACTTGCGGTCAGTTCGCGTTGTAGATTGCGCGCGCCGCCTGCAGCAGTTCTTCATTTGCCGCAACGATTACGTCGCCGCCCTGGTCCGCCGCTTTCCCTTCGACCGTCCTGAACATGCCACCGGCATTCTCGACAATGGGGATAAGTGCGGCCACGTCGTACGGCTTCAGCCCCGCCTCAATCACCAGATCGATGTGGCCGGCAGCGACAAGACAGAACGCATAGCAGTCGCAGCCGTAACGGGCGAGCATGACCGCGCGCTCGAGTCTGAGATAGCGCGCTTCTGCGTCACCGGCAAAAAGGGCCGGCGTCGTGGTGAAGAGTATCGACTGACCGAGATCACGTGTCGGGCGGGTCCGAAGCACGCGTATTTCTGTGCCCCGCTCCCAGGTTGACCGGCCGGGCATGCCAAGAAAGATTTCGCCGGTGAAGGGCTGGGACATGAGGCCCGCGAAGTTTTTTCCCTCATATGAAACGCCGATCAGCGTACCCCAGACCGGCAGGCCGGCAATGAAGGCGCGGGTGCCGTCGATCGGATCGATGGTCCAGGTGAACGGACTGCCGGTTTCTTCGGAGGGGTGTTCCTCGCCCACGATATTGTGCTCGGGGAAGGCGGCGGCGATGACCTCGCGAATGGCGAGTTCGGCATTGCGGTCCGCCTCGGTGACCGGGTCGAAGCCCACCGCATATTTGTTGTCGACGGCAAGCGGGGTGCGGAAGCGGGGCAGGGTTTCCCTTGCGGCGGCGGCGGCGGCGGCGCGCAGGGTCGCCTCGACGCGGCTGAGGTCGAGATCGGCGGGAAGGGTCATTCGGCGGCCAGCCGTCTCTGGGCGAAAAGCGAATAGTCGAGCCGGGCCAGGTGATGAACCAGCCGGTCGATCACGTCCTTGACCGCGTTGAAATTGGCGGACTTCAGGCGCGTTTCCTCGCTCATGTAAAGGTGCCGGCTGATCTCGATCTGCAGTGCATGAATGGCGAAATCGGGCTTGCCGTAGGAGCGGGTGATGTAGCCTCCGGCATAGGGCTTGTTGCGCACCACGTTGAGTCCCGCCTCGGTGAAGAAGTTCTCGATCTCGTTGACAATGGCCCGATCGCAAGTCGCCCCGAAGCGATCGCCCAGAACTACGTCGGGTGTTGCACCCCGGGTCGTGCCGGTCAGTTTCGGCATGGAATGGCAATCAATCAGGATGGCAACGCCAAAGCGGTTGAGCGTTTCGCCGAGGAGCTTCTGCAGGGTTGCGTGATAGGGCCGGTAAATGCCCTCGATGCGCATTTGCGCGTCGGCAAAACTTAGGGGTTCGCGATAAATCGGCTTGTTCTCGGCCACCACGCGGGCAAGGGTGCCAAGGCCGGCGGCAACGCGCGGCGAGTCGGTCTTGAGGTGCTGGGGCAGGGCCTCGTCGAACATTTGCGGGTCGAGTTCGTAGGGCTCGCGGTTGACGTCGAGATAGGCGCGCGGAAAGCAGGCCCTGAGGAACAGGGCACCCAGATTGGGCGCGCGGCCGAACAGTTCATCGACATGGGTATCTTCGGACTGACGGATCGACATGCGGTCGAGCCGGATCAGCTTGAGGAAGCGATCGGGATAGTGGGTGCCGGAATGGGCGGAGTTGAAAACCAGCGGTGCGATCTGACGCCGCGGACGCACGGTCTCGAATGCTGGAACGTCCTCGAAGTCCGATTGCACGCCCACTCCCTCAGCGTTTGCGGTTGAAACAAATCAAATTGTTCTGAGGCCAGATTGCCTTGCGCCCCGGTCTTTGTCCATATATCTCCCTTAGTTGCGTGATTTGGCCAGCCGGGTCCACACCGGACCTTTGCGGCGCCGGAGGATGGAATGAAGCGGATATTGCTGGCGGAAGACGATGCCGACATGCGTCAGTTCCTGACACGGGCGCTCAAGAATGCCGGCTATGACGTGGTCTCGTTCGACAATGGCCGGTCGGCCTATGAGCGCTTGCGCGAAGAACCGTTTTCGCTGCTTTTGAGCGACATCGTCATGCCGGAAATGGACGGGATCGAACTCGCCCGGCGGGCGACGGAGCTCGATCCGGACCTCAAGGTCATGTTCATCACCGGTTTTGCGGCGGTGGCGCTCAACCCCGACAGTGACGCGCCAAAGGAAGCCTCGGTCCTTTCCAAGCCGTTTCATCTCAAAGATCTGGTCAACGAGGTCGAGCGGCTCCTGGCGGCGTAATCGGCCCCGGACTTCCACCCGTTCCACAATCCTTCTGCACCCCTTGACCGGCGGACCGCTTTTGTGGTCTATCGCCTTCGCTTCGGGCGGGCCTTCGGGCAGTTCGGAGTGGATGGGCGTGTAGCTCAGCGGGAGAGCACTACGTTGACATCGTAGGGGTCACTGGTTCAATCCCAGTCACGCCCACCATCCTTTTGGCCCCGGGTTCAGTATGTGGAACCGAGGCCGTTTCGATTGTTGCGCCGCTGAACCGAACAAACGGTTCCCAACTTCCGGCGGCGCTTCCGGTCGGGTGTGTAGCTCAGCGGGAGAGCACTGCCTTCACACGGCAGGGGTCACAGGTTCAATCCCTGTCACACCCACCAGACCCCTCCACCGCCTTTCATTTTGATCCCAGAGCGCTAATTCCTCTTTATTTTTCCCTATTTGGTGCCAAATGTGAGGCGCGAAGCGGTGTCGCCCGCGCGCTGACAGATGGGAGGACCAGATGACTTTGCAGGGTACCAATAGTTCGGTGACGGGGGCCGGGATCCGTTTTGCCCTCGGAGCATCGGACGATCTTCTCATCGGCAAATCGGGTTTCGTGATGAGCACCGACGTGGTGGCTGTTACGGCCACGGGCAGCGGGCAAGTCCTCAGAATATTCGGGACCGTTGCCGGCAACACGCTTGCCCTGCAGATTGGCGACAATGCCTCCGTTGATGCGTTTTTCAATGTTCTGATTGGCTCCCAAGGCAGTTTGATCGGGGGAAGCGGGGCGGCTTTCGAATTGCACGCCAGCAGTTCCACCATCGAAAACCGGGGGGAGATCTATGGTGCGTCTGGCATCGATATCCAGGCGACATCCGCCGTGCCAAGCCTTGGAACCACGGTCACCAATTCCGGACTCATCGACGTTTTCGGCACCGGGTTCAAGATCAGAGGCGATGAGGATCTGACTTTGACAAATTCCGGAACCATTCGGTCCGGATCCGGGCACGCCTTCGATGGCGGGGGCAACCTTGGCGATATGACCATCCTGAATTCGGGTCTCATGGATGGTGACGTCCTCCTGGCGGGTGGAAAAGATGCCTATATCGCTTCTGGCAACGGCCGCGCGACCGGGACAGTATTCGGGCAGGCTGGCAATGACACGCTGACGGGTGGCAAGTTCGCAGATGATTTCGAGGGGGCACAGGGCAACGACGTGCTGCGCGGCAATGGTGGCAATGACATCTTGAACGGCGGCAACGGCAAGAACAAACTGTTCGGCGGAGCCGGCAAAGATGCCTTCACGTTCAATTTCACCGCGAGCGGCGAGGGCAAGACGCGGGTCATGGATTTTCAGGACGGTGCCGACAAGCTCGATTTTTCAGCCTATCACGTGACCCGGGCTCAGGTCTTGGCCGCCGCCTCAAATGTCGGTACCGGACTTGAAATCGACATGGCGGCCCTGGGGAGCAGCGGCAAAGTCATCATCGACAATTTCCACAAGTCCCAATTGGGCGGCGGTGACCTGATCCTCTAGGCAATTGCGCGGCGGCTGTGCCTCTTTTTTGCCGCGTCGCGCAGCCTGATCCGCTTGGCCTCGAAGCGGGCATCTCACGCTATGCCTATGTGTTGAATGATCCGCTTCAAAAGGTGGACTCGAAAGGGATGTATGTGAACCCGACCGAGAGTCTCACGGCTCAAAACCATCTTAAGTATTCTGTGTCAGCGTCGACCGTGGCTCCCAGCGAAATTGATGTAGCGATGTGTCGGCCAGCCAACGACAACGCTGAAGCTGTGCGTGTTGCGGAACTGAGCTACAGCGATACCGTTTTGGGGCATGCTGACCGTCCGTATATTTCTACGTTGCTCGCACTTGAGATCATAGGCACAGGGACGGGGGTTCCAGACCCGGGCGGAACGGGTGGCTTGCGTTTTGACGTTCCTGGCACCTTCAATGGAAGTTCCGGGGTGTTTCAACTCGTGGTGGCCCCGGGTGACAGGATTGTACATCTTCAATTTGGGCACTAGTGATGAGAAGGTGCGGTCGTGAAGCTAAAACTGGACCAACGAATTTGGGAAAAACCGGAAGCGACAGTCAGGTATGTCGAAGAAGATTTTTCGATAAATTCCGAGAACATAGCAGGTGACGCATATTTCACCTTAATGATTAGAGACCTGAGTATTGACTTCAATGAACTTGGATATTTCACTTCAATTTGGGGGTTCTGCCCAAGAAACTCGTGGAAAGCAAGCGTGGTCAATCAGCCGCGTTTTGACGATTGCCTTGTTTCGCTTTCGAGCACAATGGGTCTGAAAAAGAACGTTGGATGGCCTCTAGTAAATTTCAGAGATTCGGACGTAGTTTTTGACGTCAAAAGTGGCTGGCTAAGAATTCAAGATGCCCAGCACGAAGCTACTCGCTTTGGGAGTCCTTCACCGAACGTCGTCTTTGGGGTTACCCCGGGTGGGGAACTTTGCGAAGTCTATTTGCATCCCAAGCTTGTCTGACACCCACAAGTTCGCCTGGTGACAATTGATCGGTCCGCCGGAGCAGCGCGTTCGACGGACCACTTGCAAGTCCCCGGCTAACGCTTTCCGGAAGAGTCTGGCATCTACTACAATTGGCACCGGCAATACGACCCGAAAACAGGCCGCTACACTCAGCCCGATCCGCTCGGTCTCGGGGCAGGCATCTCCCGCTATGCCTATGTGACGAATGATCCGCTTCAAAAGGTGGACCCGGGCGGGTTGGCGACCACCAAGAGCTTTCCTTACGCCTGCGTAGCACTTGGGTTGGATCCCACCGAAGCAAGCGACGCCCTCCACGATGCCAAAAAAACGCTGGGCTGCGCCCAAATGATAACTGTACCTTCGATCTGGAAACAGGTGATATTTACTTCGGCGACGAGTGCATTGGAAACTTGAACGACTAGTGGGGAAAATCTGAATGAATGTGAAGGTGAGCGCTCGGTTTTGGGGATTCGAATCGAGCATTCTTGAGCTGGCAAGGAAATTTGGAAATGATCTCGTATTGAGCCGTCCAATAATAAAGGCAGGCTCAGAGAATTTGTACTACACTTGTACAGTTGATTTCGAAGCAGAAAACACGCTTAAGTCCGTTGATATAGTTGATGATTTATATGACAGAATTTGCAGTAGTCATGATGCTCTAGATTTGATTCTTGAAAAAAAAGTGAGTGCCGAAATCTGGGTAGTGGCATTCGGCGAGCCCTGTGACCTTGATGGAAGAATTTCTGATGCCCTAATGTCCAAAATTCAAAACGCTCGAGTTTCCCTGTTCGTGGAAAACTATCCACTCTCCGGAAACAAAAATCCCAGCGGAAGTTATGTGGTGCAATTCGAATGACTCTACCAATCTAATCTGTTGCGTTTATGGGAGAGTGATATGAGACGAGTTTTTTTAGCTGGTGGACCGATGGAGGATTCGGTGGTGCGGTCTTGGCTTGCTGCAGGCGCAGTTTGGGCCATTGACATTCCAACCAACAGACAAATTGCGGAAGTGCATTGGCAATCAAGTTCCGCGAACCTGACATTGTTCTACTACCCATTGATGGACAACGACGACGAACAGCTTGTTACGGCGCTGGATGATCTGCTCGAACATAACCCGGATTGTTTGGAAATCGTAGTATGTGGCTTTCGGGACGCTGAAGCTGAAAGGCAGCACTTTGCGCAACGAAAGTTTGCCTTCGAAAAGTGCGAAGGTGGGTGCAGCCAATACAAACGGACTTGATTTGAGCTCGTTGGAAATCCGGGATGCGTCCTGTGGTTGTCCGCGTGCGTGGTGCAATTTGCCGGCGCGTTCGGAGTAATCCTGACGGCGTCGAGGTTTGCGATCGAGGTGGAGTTTGCCGGTTTCAATGGCTGATGGATGAGGCTCCGGGTCACGGTCTCCGCCGAGATCGCTGGTTACGACATGGCCGCTTGCCGCTTTCGCTCACCTTAGCGCTTGTCATAAATCATTCGTAAAACTAGCATCTGGTCGGCCCAACCTTGGTCCCATGCGACCGGGGGGCCTCAATCAGGGAAGAGAAACCATGAAAATCACGAAACTTCTGGGCGTCAGCGTATCGTCGCTGGCGATGCTGGCTTCGGTAAACGCGGCGTATGCGGCGTCGGCCGAGCTGATCGCTGCGGCAAAGGCCGAAGGCCAGCTCACCGTGATCGCCCTGCCGCACGACTGGTGCGGCTATGGCGCGACCATTGACAAGTTCAAGGCACTTTATCCGGAAATCCAGGTCAACGAGCTCAACCCGGACGCGGGCTCGGCCGACGAAATCGAGGCGATCCGCGCCAATATGGGCAATATGGGCCCGCAGGCACCGGACGTGGTGGACGTGGGTCTGGCCTTCGGTCCGTCGGGCAAGGCGGAAGGCCTGTTCCAGCCCTATATGGTCGATCACATGGACCAGTTCTCGGTGGCTGACAGCGAGGGTTACTGGTACGGCGGCTATTACGGCGTGATGGCGTTCGAAGTGAACACCGATCTGGTAACGAACGTTCCGCAGGACTGGTCGGATCTCCTCAAGCCCGAATATGCCAACTCGGTTGCCCTGGCGGGTGATCCGCGTTCGTCGGCTCAGGCCATTCTCGGCGTCTATGCCGCAGGTCTTTCGGCGAGCGGCGGCAACGCCATGGACGCGCCGATGGCCGGCCTCGACTTCTTCAAGAAGCTCAACGATGCGGGCAATTTCGTGCCGGTCATCGGCAAGGCTGCATCGATCGCCCAGGGCACGACCCCGATCGTCATCCGCTGGGACTATAACGCCCTGGCCGACCGTGCCACGCTCAACGGCAATCCGCCGATCGAAGTCGTGGTGCCGAAGACCGGCGTTCTGGCCGGTGTCTATGCCCAGGCGGTTTCGGCCTATGCGCCGCATCCGAATGCGGGCAAGCTCTGGCTCGACTTCATCTATTCGGACGAGGGCCAGCTGAGCTTCCTCGAGGGCTATTGCCATCCGGCGCGCTTCAATGCGCTTTCGGCTGACAGCATGATCCCGCAGGCCGTGCTCGATGCGCTGCCGCCGGCAGACGCCTACAAGATCGCCGTGTTCCCGAGCCTTGACGAACTTGACGCCAACAAGACGACAGTCACGGGCAGCTGGGACAGCGTCGTGGGCGCCAATGTCCAATAACCCTTCCGAGGGTTCTTCCAGCAATTCCCTGTCCGGCGCGGTTTCCACCGTGCCGGGCAAGGGCTTTTCCTGGCCGCGATTTCTGAGGCCCGAACTGGTCGGGGTGACACCGTTCATCCTTTTCGCGCTGATGTTCCTCGTGGCGCCGACCTCCTATCTGTTCGTCAACGCCTTCGTCGACGAAAACGGCCAGTTCACCTTCGGCAACATCGTCGCGCTTTTTCAGCCGCAGATCATGAGCGCCTACTGGATTTCGATCCGGGTCTCGTTCGCCTCGGCGGCCATCGGTGCCCTGGTCGGGCTCGCGATCGCGCTCGCGGTCATTCGCGGCGGGCTGCCGCGCGGGTTCCGTTCGGCCGTCATGACCTTTTCGGGCGTTGCCTCCAACTTCGCCGGCGTGCCGCTGGCCTTCGCCTTTCTGGCGACCCTTGGGCGGCTGGGCCTTGTCACGGTGCTGCTCAAAACGCTGGTCGGTTTCGACATCTACCGGTCGGGGTTCAACATACTCAGCTTCTGGGGGCTGACGCTCACCTACCTCTATTTCCAGATTCCACTGATGGTGGTCATCGTTGCGCCGGCCATTGACGGGCTCAAGCGCGAATGGACCGAGGCGGCCGACACGCTTGGCGCGTCGCGGATGCAGTTCTGGCGCTATGTGGGGCTGCCGGTGCTCTGGCCCAACCTTCTGGGCACTTTCTCGCTGCTCTTTGCCAATGCGTTCGGAGCCATTGCTACCGCCTATGCGCTGACAGGGTCGTCGCTCAATATCGTTCCCATCCTGCTTTACGCGCAAATCCGCGGCGACGTGCTCCATTCACCGGGCCTCGGTTCGGCCATGGCGCTCGGCATGGTCATCATCACCGCCTTTGCCAACATCATCTACCTGGTCGTCCGGACGCGGGCTGAAAGGTGGCTGAAATGAAGGGCGCGCGGTTCTGGTCGTGGATCACTTTCCTTCTGGGTGCGGCCTATTTCCTTTTGCCGCTGATCGCGACGTTCGAGTTTTCGTTGAGGATGCGGCGCGGCGCCTATACGTGGGACGCCTATGCCGTCGTCTTTGCCGATCCGAATTTCCAGGCGACCTTCGGCTATTCGGCGCTGATCGGGCTTTTCACCATCATCGTCGGGGTCATCGTGGTCGTGCCGGCGGCCTATTACGTCAGGCTGAAGCTGCCGCAGCTCCGGCCCATTCTCGAATTCCTGACGCTGATGCCGCTGATCGTGCCACCGATCATTCTCGTCTTCGGCTATATCCGGCTCTATAATTCCTCGTCGATCCTGCCGTTCACTGGCTCGGCCCTCGGGACGGACCTGCTGCTGATCTTCGGCTATGCAACGCTCAGCCTGCCGCTCATGTACCGCGCCGTCGATACGGGTCTCAGGGCCATCGATGTCGGAACGATCAGCGAGGCCGCGACGATTCTCGGGGCTAGCCAGCTCACGATCATCACGCGTATCATTCTGCCCAACATCCTGATCGCCATTCTCAGCGGCGCGTTTCTGACCTTTGCCATCGTCATGGGCGAATTCGTCATCGCGTCGCTGCTTGGCCGGCCGGCTTTCGGGCCCTATCTGCAACTGATCGGCGCCAACCGGGCCTATGAGCCGGCGGCGCTGGCGATCATTTCCTTCATACTGACCTGGGGCGCGATGGGGCTCATCCAGTTGCTCAGCCGCTTTGCCCCGAAAACCCAACCGGCAAGGAGCGAGGCGTGAGCGACGGCTTTCTGAAACTGTCGGGCATCGAAAAGAGTTTCGGCGCGACCAAAGTGGTGCATGGCGTCGACCTCGAATTCGGTGCCGGCGAGTTCGTTTCGCTGCTTGGCCCGTCCGGTTGCGGCAAGACGACGATCCTGAGGATGGTCGC
This sequence comes from Hyphomicrobiaceae bacterium, assembly GCA_020638095.1. Classification (GTDB taxonomy): domain Bacteria; phylum Pseudomonadota; class Alphaproteobacteria; order Rhizobiales; family Devosiaceae; genus JACKJF01. The sequence goes on from JACKJF010000005.1 coordinate 41,048, forward strand.
CGGTTTCGAAAAGCCGAGCGCGGGACGCATTTTCCTTGGCGGCGAAGACATCACCGACCTGTCGGCGCGGCAGCGCAATGTCGGCATGGTCTTTCAGTCCTATGCGCTGTTTCCGAACATGAATGTCGCGGCCAATGTGGGCTTCGGGCTCAAGGTCGCTGGCGCCAGCAGTGCCGACATGGCAAAGCGCGTCGATGAAATGCTCGACATTGTCGGGCTCAAGGGTTTCGAAAAGCGCTTTCCGTTCGAGCTCAGCGGTGGTCAACAACAGCGTGTCGCTCTGGCGCGTGCGCTCGCGCCGCGGCCGCGCATGCTGCTTCTCGACGAGCCGCTATCGGCCCTCGACGCGAAAATCCGCGTGTCGCTGCGCGATCAGATCCGCGATATCCAGCGTGAACTCGGCATCGCGACGCTGTTCGTCACCCACGATCAGGAAGAGGCGCTTTCGATTTCGGACCGGATCGTGGTGATCAATGCGGGCCGGGTCGAACAGGTTGGCGTACCGCAGGACATCTACGATTCGCCGCAAACCGGATTCGTGGCGAAGTTCGTCGGATCGCTTAACGTGCTCAAGGGCGAGGTTGCCGATGCGGGCGCCAAGTCCGTTCGCCTCGGCAAAGACGTCGTCAGTCCGAAGACCTTCCCCGCGGGCGCCAAATCAGGAGACCATGTGTCCGTGGCATTCCGGCCCGAGGCCTTGTCGCTCGGCGAAGGCGGGGCGGGAGAACTGACGCTCAGCGGTACGGTCCTCTCCGTCAACTTTCTCGGGGCCATCATCCGCGTCCGGTTCGAGGCCGGCGGCATCGAGACCGAGATGGATCTTTTCAACGATCAGAGCGCGCTCATTCCGGTGCGCGGCGCCAACGTGACGGCGCATATTGCCGAGCGGTCGCTTCTGGCTCTGCCGGAATAGAACTTTTCGCTGGTTTCAGGCGCTGCGGGCGGGCTTCCGGGCGTCGGCCAGCTGGTCTTCGGCCTGCTGGCGGATTTCGCGAAGTTCGCGGATGGTCGTGGTCAGGTCGCGCTGCTGCTGCTCGAGCTTGTCGAGGCGCTGGCTCACCAGGTTGTGCAGCAGTTCGACCTGGGATTTCTGCGCCGGATCCGCATCGTATAGACCGAGATAATCCGAGATTTCCCTGAGCGAAAAACCGAGCCGCTTGCCCCGAAGGATCAGCATCAGGCGGGCGCGGTCGCGGCGCGAAAAGACACGGGTGCCGCCGACGCGGTTCGGGGCGATCAGGCCCTTGGCCTCGTAGAAGCGGATGGTGCGGGTGGAAATGGCAAATTCCCGCGCCAGCTCCGCGATGGAATAGAGCGACTTTTCGCTATTGGGCATTCTGGTCATCCGATTGTCTCGACGCGATCATCTGCGCATATTCCTCGCGCAGCTCCTTCTTAGACAGTTTGCCGATCAGCGTCTTGGGCAATTCGTCCTTGAAGATGAAATCACGCGGCATTTCGATCTTCGATATCAGTTCGGACAGAAACGATTTCATTTCCGCCGCGGTCGCGGTCATGCCCGGCTTGAGTTTGATGAAGGCGACGGGGGCTTCGCCGCGATATTCGTCCTTGACGCCGATCACGTTGACCTCGTCGACCGCATCGTGGCGCAGAAGCGCCTCCTCGATATTGCGCGGATAGACGTTAAAGCCGGAGCAGAGGATCAAATCCTTGATCCGGTCGACGAGGAACACGTAGCCGTCTTCATCGACATAACCGACATCGCCCGTGCGGAAAAAGCCGTTCGACATGGCGTCATCTGTGGCAGCCGGATTGTTGAAATAGCCGGCCATGACCTGCGCACCCTTGACGACGAGTTCACCGCGCTGGCCTGGGGGGACCTCCTTTGAGGGATCGTCGAGATCGCGGAACTGGATGTCGGTGCCGGGTAAGGGCATGCCGATCGACATTGGCTTGGAGGGCACGCGCAGTGCGGCGCAGCAGACGACGGGCGAACATTCGGTGAGCCCGTAGCCTTCGGCAAGAAGGGCGGGCGACACTTTGGCGAAATCGATGCGGGTTTCGCCGGGCAGCGGGGCCCCGCCGGAAATGGCCAGTTCGAGCGAGGCGATCATTTCGGGCCGCGTGTGGCGGCTGTTGGCGATGGCGTGCAACAGGGTCGGTACCGAGGGCAGGATGTTCGGCCGCTTGCGCTGCATGAGCTCGTGGAACGCCTTGATGTCGAAGCGGGGCAGCATGATGGTTTCGATGCCGTTGCTCAGTGGCACGTTCATGCACACCGTCATCGCGAAGATGTGGAAGAACGGCAGGATGGCGACGACCTTGGAGGGCGCGTAGAAAACGCCGCAGCCCCACTTGTCGATCTGGTCGACATTCGCGGCGACGTTGGCATGGGTGAGCATGGCGCCCTTGGGCAGGCCGGTGGTGCCGCCGGTATATTGCTGAACCGCGATGTCATTGATCGGGTCGATCTCAGCCGGCGCCGGCATGATGCCGAGGTCGATGAGTTTGTCGAACCAGCGGATGCGGTCCTTGATCGGGGAGGCGCCGATATCGGCGAGGTCGCGGCGCTTGGCGATGGTGAAGAGCGTGCGCTTGACCACGGGCAGGGCGCTCGGAAAGCTGCAAACGATCACTTTCTGGATATGGCCACGGGCAACGAGGGCTTCGGCCTTCTCGAAGACCTGGGCAAGGTCGAGCGTCACCATGATGTCGGCACCCGCGTTGCCGGCAATGTGGGACAGCTCGTCGAGCGAATAGAGCGGGTTGCAGTTGACCACGACGGCGCCGAGCAGCAGCAGCGCATAATAGGCAACCGGATAGAAGGGCGTGTTCGGCAGAAGCAGTGCCACGCGCGTGCCGTGAGTGACGTCATATTCGTTCTGCAGCGCACCGGCGAAGGCGAGGATCTGGCGCTTGAGCGTCTTGTAGTCAGTGACGGCGCCAAGGAAGTCCATGGCCGGCGCGTCCGGCACCCGGTCGCATGCCGCAAGGACCCTTTCGTGAATGGGGGTTATGCGGATCGGCACATTCCATTTGATGCCGTCCGGGTAGTTGGCGACCCAGGGGCGATAGCCCTCGGCCGCAAACGGGATCGACAGGGTCTGTTCGGTCGCGGACCCAGCCTCGTCCGGACGCACGATGGTCACCGTCATTTCAGCCGTCCTCCCACCGACGCGAAACACACGAAACTATTTCATTGTTTTGACGATAGCGTCAATTCGCTGACAGAGGTTTTGCCGGGATTCCGGGGCCTGCCGATTGCGCGACGGTCATGCGAGGTTTACCTTATGAGTGCGTCGCGGCGGCGCGCAGGCCGACGTTAATCCGACGGTAAATGGTTGACGTATACGTCAATGTGTGGCAATCGGCGTCCGGCTGTTCGCGGCAGGCATCCGGTTGGCTGAAAGGAGTTCAACCATGGGCATTCTGATCTTTCTCGCTTATGCGATCGCAGTGGTGGTGCTGGCCTATTTCGTCACGCCGGCTTGGCTGTGGGCGGCGGTGTTCCTGGCGCTCGGCACAATTGCGATGCTGGTCACCGGATCGAGTGGCTGGCTGGCCTGGACTGCAGCCCTGTTCCTGCCCGTCGTGCTTGGACTTCTCTCCATTCCCGTGCTGCGTCGGCTGGTGCTGACGGGTCCGGCGCTCAATGCGGTGCGCTCGATCCTTCCCAGGGTTTCGCGCACGGAACAGGAAGCGCTCGATGCGGGCACGGTGGGCTGGGACGCCGAAATCTTCTCGGGCCGCCCCGACTGGCAGAAGCTCATGGCGATCGGAAGCGGCAAGCTGACGGCTGAGGAACAGGCCTTTCTCGATGGGCCGACCGAAGAACTCTGCCGGATGATCGATGACTGGGAGTTCCGGCACAACCTCGCCGACCTCTCTCCCGAGGTCTGGGACTTCATGAAGAAGAACAAGTTCTTCGGCATGCTGATTTCCAAGGAACATGGCGGGCTTGGATTTTCAGCCCAGGCGCAGTCGCAGATCGTCTCGAAGATCGGCAGCCGTTCGGGATCGGCCGGCATCACCGTGATGGTTCCGAATTCGCTCGGGCCTGGCGAACTGCTCGAGAAATACGGGACCGACGCGCAGAAGGAGAAATATCTCTCCCGGCTTGCGGACGGCCGCGAAATTCCGTGCTTTGCCCTGACCGGTCCGAATTCGGGTTCCGACGCGGCGGGCATGCGCGATGTCGGCGTTGTGACCTATGGCAAGTTCAATGGCGAGCGCGTGCTCGGCGTGCTGCTCAATTTCGACAAGCGCTACATCACCCTTTCGCCTGTCGCGACGCTGGCGGGGCTGGCCTTTTATCTGCACGACCCCGAAAACCACCTCGGCAAGGGCGAAGATGTCGGAATCACGCTCGCCCTCATTCCGTCCGACCATCCGGGCATGGATATCGGGCGGCGGCACTTCCCGGTGCGCCAGCCGTTCCTCAACGGTCCGGTGCGCGGCAAGGACGTCTTCATTCCGCTCGACTATCTGATCGGCGGCCAGGGCTATGCCGGGCAGGGCTGGCGGATGCTGATGGAATGTCTTTCGACAGGCCGGGCGATTTCACTGCCGGCGGTCGGTTCCGTCTCCGTCCGGCAAGTGTTGCGCGCGACTTCGGCCTATGCCCGCGTCCGGCGTCAGTTCGGTATTCCGGTTGGCCTGATGGAAGGCGTCGCCGAGCCGATGGCCCGGATGATCAAGAGCGCCTACCGCATCGAGGCGGGGCGGCAGCTGACGGCGACGATGGTCGATGAGGGACAGAAGCCCTCCGTGGTTTCGGCGCTCCTTAAATACCGTGCGACCGAAGCAATGCGCGAAGCGCTCAACGACGCGTTCGACATTCATGGCGGACGGGCCATTCAGGAAGGTCCGCACAACTATCTGCTGAGCGGCTATCTGCTGACTCCGGTGGCGATCACTGTCGAAGGCGCGAATATCCTCACGCGCACGCTCATCACGTTCGCGCAGGGTGTGCTTCGCGCCCATCCCTATCTTTATGCGGAAATCGCCGCCGCGCAGAACAAGGACAAGCGGGCCGGACTCATTGCCTTTGACAGGGCCTTTGCCGGCCATGTTGGTTTCATGCTCGCCAACATCACGGGCAGCTTTTTCCAGGCGGTGACCGGTGGCGCGTTCAACAAGGCACCTGTCAGTCACGAACTGACATGGGCCTACAGGCGTTTCGACCGCTATGCGCAGAGCTTTGCGCTTCTGGCCGACTGGACGGCGGTGGTGCTGGGCGGTGAACTCAAGTCGCGCCAGGCCCTGTCCGGGCGGATGGCCGATATTCTCAGCGACCTCTATCTCTGGTCGGCGACGCTGAAGCGTTTCGAGGATGACGGCAAGCTGGCCGAAGACCGGCCGGTCGCCGAAGCGGTGGTGCGGGACGCGATCGCCTCGATCGAGAGGGCAATGGCCGAAGTGCTCGATAATTTCCCGAACCCGTTCTTCAAGTTCGCGATGCGGGCGCTGATCTTTCCGTTCGGCCACCATGCCCGGCCGGAAACGGATGCGCGCAATTATGAGCTGGTCAAGGCGATGCTGCAGCCTTCGGCCCATCGCGACCGCATGACAAGAGGCGTTTTCGTTTCCGAGGATCCGAGCGACCCGTTTGGCCTTCTCGAGGATGCGCTGCAGAAGGTCACACGCGTTGCCGAGATCGAGAAGAAGTTCATCCGGGCGCTGAAGAAGGGCGAGATCGATCGCCGGCTCGACCGCGACGCCATTACCGACGCGGTGACCAAGGGCATCCTGACGCATGAAGAGGCCGGGTTCCTGAGGCTTGCCGACGAGGCGACGGACCGCGTGGTGCAGGTCGATGAATTTGCACCCGATGCTCTGGCGCGTCAGGGCACCCTGCGCGCCTCGGGACAAAAGACCGAAGCGGCGGAATAGACCGCTGGAGCGGATTTGAGGGAGATTCTCGTGGCGGACGCCGAACCCAAGGTTGCATCGGGGGCCAAAGACCCGATCCTGAGCAACCTCAAATTCTGGAAATTCCAGGTCGATTTCGAACGGATCGGCTGGCTGACGATCGATACGCCGGATTCGCCGGTCAATACGCTTGGCACCGCGACGATCATTGAACTTGAGAAGCTGATCGGGCGGATCGAGGAGATGGTCGCGCTCAACCAGCTGGCGGGTGTTGCCCTGCTCAGTGACAAGCCGAGCGGTTTCGTTGCCGGTGCGGACATTTCCGAGTTCGACCAGATGGCCGATCCGGCCGTCCTGCCGAACGCGCTCAAACGCACGCATGCGCTGTTCGACCGGATCGAAAGCCTCAAGGTTCCGTTCGTTTGCGGCATTCACGGGTTTGCGCTGGGGGGCGGGCTCGAGATCGCGCTCGCGTGCCACTATCGCATCGCAGTCAATGACGAGAAGACCAAGATCGGTTTTCCGGAAGTCAAGCTCGGGCTCTTCCCCGGTTTTGGCGGTACGGGCCGTTCGGTGCGCCAGGCCGGGCCGGTTCAGGCCATGCAGGCCATGCTGACCGGGCGGAATTTCTCCGCCGGCGCGGCGCGCGGCATGGGGCTCGTCGACAAGCTCGTCAGACACAAGGACCAGCTGCGCTGGGAAGCGCGCAAGGCCATCCAGACCAACAAGCGGTCAAAGCCGGCCGGATGGACGAAGACCATCATGGGTTGGGGACCGGTGCGCAGCTATGTCGCCAACAAGCTCGAGACCGAGACCGCCAAGAAGGTCAACCGCGACCATTATCCCGCTCCGTTCTCGCTGATCGATCTTTTCCGCGAAACGGGTGATGATCCAAAGGCGATGCGGGCCGGCGAGATCGACCGGTTCGTGCCGCTGATGGCGTCGGACACGGCGCGCAATCTCCGGCGGGTGTTCTTCCTCTCCGAAGGGCTGAAGAAGCAGGGCGTTCGCGGCAGCAAGCCCAAGTTCGGGCGCGTGCATGTGGTGGGCGCCGGGGTGATGGGTGGCGACATCGCGGCCTGGTGCGCCTATCGCGGCATGGAAGTCACGCTTCAGGACCTCGACATGGAGCGCATCAAGCCGGCACTCGACCGGGCCAAGAAGCTTTTCGCCAAGCGGCTCAGGAAGAAGACTCTGATCGACGCAGCGGTCAGCCGTCTTATTCCGGACATTGCGGGCAACGGCATCGCCCGTGCCGACGTGATCATCGAAGCGGTGGTCGAGCGGCTCGACATCAAGCAAAAGATATTCGCCGATGCGGAGAAGCGGGCCAAGCCGACCGCGATTCTCGCGACCAATACGTCATCGATCGAACTCGAACGCATCGCTGAAGTTCTCAAGGACAAGTCAAGGCTGATCGGCCTCCACTTCTTCAATCCGGTGGCGCAGTTGCCGCTGGTCGAGGTCATCCGCTCGACGCTTAATACCGATGCGTCGATCCAGATGGGTGCCTCGTTCGCGCTTGCCATCGGCAAGTCGCCGGTCGTGGTTAAAAGCGTGCCGGGCTTCCTCGTCAATCGGGTGCTGATGCCCTACCTGCTCGGGGCGGTGCACCGGGTCGAGGACGGGGAAAGCCCTGAACTCCTCGACAAGGCCGCGGTGGCGTTCGGCATGCCGATGGGGCCGATCGAGCTCATGGACGTTGTGGGGCTCGACGTTGCCGCGAGCGTGGCCAAGGAGCTCAGCCAGCCGATCCGTGAGGGCGGCCGTGCGGCGCGGCTCATCGCTGCGGGCGATCTCGGGCGCAAGACCGGGCAGGGTTTTTACCGCTGGGTCGACGGCAAAGCGCGCAAGGGTCAGGCACCCGATCATCCCGATCTCGTGGCGCTCGGACGCGACTTGGTGAAGCCGCTGGTCGACACATGCGAGACCTGCGTTGCGGACAGGGTCGTCGCCAGCGCCGATCTCGCGGATATCGGCGTGATCCTCGGAACCGGCTTCGCTCCGTTCCTTGGCGGACCGCTGCAGGCGCGCAAAGACGGAAAGGCGTGAGGAAGAGAAGATGAGTGAATATCGTTCCTTGCGCCGGGTCGCGATCGTTGGCAGTGCGCGCACGCCGTTCTGCCGCGCCTATACGGGCTATGCGGACCAATCCAATCTGTCGCTGCTCGGCACTGCGATCGGCGGACTTGTGGAGAAGTTCGGCCTTAAGGGCCAGCGCGTCGGCGAGGTGATGGGCGGCGCGGTTCTTGGACATAGCCGCGATTTCAATCTGGCGCGCGAGGCATTGCTCGATGCGGATCTGTCGCCGACAACGCCCGGCACGACCATGCAAATCGCCTGCGGCACGTCGCTCCAGGCGGCGCTCAGCCTTGCCGGCAAGATCGCAACCGGCGAAATCGACAGCGGCATTGCCTGCGGCGTCGACACGGTTTCGGACAGTCCGCTCGTTCTTGGCGACAAGTTCGCCCACCGGATGATCGACCTCAGCCGGGCCCGGACCACGGGCCAGAAGCTGGGAACGTTCAAGGGCTTTTCATTTGGCGAACTGAGGCCGGTTGCACCCTCTGTCGCCGAGCCTCGCACTGGCCTTTCCATGGGCGAACATTGTGAGCTGATGGCGCGCGAATGGGGCATCACCCGCGAGGAACAGGACGAGTTCGCCCTGCGCAGCCACCAGAACGCTACCGCAGCCTATGATGCCGGGTTCCACGACGACCTGCTGGTTCCGGCGGAGGGGGTGCTGCGCGACAACAACGTGCGCGCCGACACGACGCTCGAGAAGATGGCAACGATGAAGCCGGCATTCGACCGGCGATCGGGGCAGGGGACGCTGACAGCGGCAAATTCGACGCCGCTGACCGACGGCGCTTCTGCCGCGCTTCTGGCTTCGGAAGACTGGGCGAAGGAACGGGGACTGCCGATCCTTGCCTATCTCAGCACCGGCCAGGTCGGGGCCAACAATTTTGCCGGCGGAGACGGTTTGCTGATGGCGCCGACCATTGCCGTTTCCGATATGCTGAAGCGCACGGGCCTCGGCTTTGCCGACTTCGATCTCTTCGAAATTCACGAAGCCTTCGCCGCGCAGGTGCTGGCAACGCTCAAGGCCTGGACCGACCGGCGCTACAGCAAAGAGGTTCTCGGGCGGGACAAGGTTCTGGGCAAGATACCTATTTCCAAAATTAACGTTTACGGCTCGAGCCTTGCCTATGGGCATCCCTTTGCGGCGACGGGCGCGCGCATCCTCGGACATACGGCCAAACTGTTGAACGCGAAGGACAAACAGCGGGCGCTGATTTCGGTCTGCACGGCAGGCGGCATGGGTGTCGCGGCCATTGTTGAACGGACGTAAACGTCAAGGAGCTTGCCAAAAGGTTTTGGTCATGCCTAGTTAGGCGACCAAGGCCAGACCCCCGTCTGGCCACGCGAACGGCGATGGGCATATCATCGCCAAATCATGAGAAAAAACCCAAGGGAGAGTGGTTTTATGAAGCATACCCTTATCCGTACGTCTGCCTTTGCCCTCGGTGTCGCCAGCATTGCGCTGTTCGGCCTCAGTGCCCAGGCGGCCATGGTTCCGGCCGGTGCGACGCTTGCCGACAACCAGACATTCACGATGCGCGTCCTCAGCGAGTTCGACGCGATCGACCCGCAGCTCAGCGAGACCGTGGATGCGGCCGGCGTCGAGCGCGACCTGTTCGAAGGCCTGTTCAACCAGGATGCCGACGGTAATCTGGTTCCGGGCGTGGCGCTGAGCTATGATGTCAGCGACGACAAGACGGTTTATACGTTCCACCTGCGTCCCGAGGCGATGTGGTCCGACGGTCATCCCGTTACCGCCGCCGATTTCGAATATGCCTGGAAGCGTCTCGCCGATCCGGCAACCGGTTCTCCCTACCAGTGGTACGTGACCATCATGGGCCTGAAGAATGGCGATGCGGTCACCGCCGGCGATATGCCGCTTGACGACCTCGGCGTGAAGGCGATCGACGATCACACGCTTCAGGTCACGCTCGAGCAGCCGACCCCGTACTTCACCAAGACCACGGTGAACGCCTCGACCTTCCCGGTGCCGAAGTGGGTCATCGACGAGTTTGGCGACGACTGGACCCTGCCCGAGCATATCGTTGGCAACGGTGCGTATGTTCTGACCGAGCACGTTCCGAACGAGCGTCTGGTTCGCGAACGCAACCCGAAATACTGGGATGACGCCAATACCGTCATCACCAAGACCACGTCGCTGATCATCAACGACGAAAACGTCGCGCTCGCCCGCTGGAAAGCCGGCGAAGTGGACCGCACCGAAGTGCCGACCGGCCAGTTCCCGACCCTGAAGGCGGAATATCCGGATTCGGCCATGTCCGCGCCGCGCCTTTGCACCTATTACTACTGGTACAATGAAGGCCCGACGGGTCCGGAAGCCCTCAAGGACGTTCGCGTCCGTCAGGCTCTGAGCTATGCGCTCGACCGCAACGTGATCACCGACCAGATCCTGCAGGGTGGCCAGTTCCCGGCCTACACGTTCACCCCGGCTGCGACCGCTGGCTTTACGCCCCCGTCTGTTCCGTTTGGTGAAATGACCCAGGACGAACGCGACGCCAAGGCCAAGGAGCTGATGGCGGCCGCAGGCTTCGGTCCGGATCATCCGCTGACCTTCAACCTCAACTACAACACGTCCGAAGCCCACAAGCAGATCGCGACCGTGGTTGCCCAGATGTGGAAGACCAAACTCGGCGTTGACGCCACGCTGGTCAACATGGAAGGCCAGACCTACTTCTCCGAACTGCGCAACGGCAACTTTGACGTTGGCCGGTCCGGTTGGTGCGGCGACTATAACGAAGCCTCGACCTTCCTTGATCTGGTCCGGACCGATTCCGGCCAGAACGATGGCAAGTATTCGAATGCCGAGGTTGACGCCCTGATGGCGGAAGCCAAGACGATGACCGATCCCAACCCGAACTACGAGAAGGTTGAGCAGATCATCGCCGAAGATATGCCGATCATTCCGGTCTATCACTATGCGACGAGCTTCATGATCGATCCGGGCCTTGCCCAGTCCTGGCCGCTCGGCAATGTCGAGCAGAACTGGTACTCCAAGGACCTGTACCGGCTCGCGAAGTAACCCGATGAGCTCGATGCACCCGCGTTTCGTCGCGGGTGCATCACCATTCGAAGCGTCGGAAATGCGCCAAGCGCAGTTTCTCAAATTAATTCGGACCCTGGTGCCGGTTCCCGCGTAATGCGCCGGAAGCGGCATTCGGTTATGCTGATTGGATTCAGGGGCACATGATCAATTTTGTCATCAGACGCATCGGGATCGCCATCCCGACCTTGCTCATTCTGATCGCGATCTCATTCTTTCTCATGCACGCGGCGCCGGGCGGACCGTTCAATTCGGAACGCGGCGTGCCGCCTGAGGTTCTCGCCAACCTCAATGCCAAATACGGTCTCGACAAGCCGCTGATCGTGCAGCTGTGGAACTATATCTGGGACATCGTCACAAAGTTCGATTTCGGTCCGTCGATGATCTTCAAGACCCGTACGGTCAACGACATCATCGCCCAGGGTTTTCCGGTGACCTTCACCTACGGCATCTGGAGCTTTCTGGTTGCGGTCGTGGTCGGCGTGTCGCTCGGCGTCGCCGCGGCGGTCAACCACAATAGCTGGCTCGACTATCTTGCGGTTGGCGTCTCGATCGGTGCGCAGGTTCTGCCGAACTTCGTGCTGGCGCCGATCCTGGTTCTCGTTTTCACGCTCGGGCTTCACTGGCTGCCTGGTGGAGGCTGGAATGGCGGGCAGTGGCCCTATCCGGTCATGCCGGTGATTGCCCTGTCCACGTCGTTCATGGCTTCGATTGCGCGCATCACCCGAAGTTCGATGCTCGAGGTGCTGCATTCCAATTTCATCCGCACGGCGCGGGCCAAGGGCCTGCCGGCCAACACGGTGATCTGGAAACACGCGTTCAAACCGTCACTATTGCCGGTCATTTCCTATCTGGCGCCGGCCTTTGTCGGCATGATCACCGGCTCGGTGGTCGTTGATGTCTATTTCTCGACCGGCGGCATGGGGCAGATGTTCGTCAATTCGGCGACGTCGCGCGACTATTCGACGATGATGGGGATCACCATCCTTTACGGGGTGCTGACCATCGTCTTCAACATGCTGGCGGACATTCTTTACGCCTGGATCGACCCGAAAATCCGGCTCTAGGAGACGCAGATGGCCATTGCAGACCAGAAAATGCAGGATTTCTCCGAACGCCTGACAACGGTCAACGAGATCAAGGGACGTTCGCTCTGGCAGGACGCGTTCCGCCGCTTCTTCAAGAACAAGGCGGCCTTTGCCAGCCTCATCGTTCTCGCGGCGGTGGTGCTCTTCACCTTCATCGGGCCTTACTTCGCCGTGTGGAGCAATGAAGAGATCGACTGGAGCGTTCTTGGTCAGGTTCCGACCAAGGGCATTCCTTCGTTCGAAACCGGCCATTTCTTCGGAACCGACGATCTCGGGCGTGACCTCTACTCGCGCGTGATCCAGGGCACGCAGGTGTCGCTCCTCGTCGGCATCATCGGTGCCGGCATCGCGGTTCTGGTCGGCACGTTCTACGGGGCGGTCGCGGGCTATTTCGGCGGGCGCGTCGACAGTGCGATGATGCGCACGGTCGATATCCTTCTCGCCATTCCCTACATGTTCATCCTCATTCTGCTGCTGATGGTTTTCGGCCGGTCGGTGCTCATGCTCTTCGTCGGCATCGGGCTCGTCAGCTGGCTCGGCATGGCGCGTATCGTTCGCGGGCAAACGCTCAGCATCAAGAACAAGGAATTTGTCGAGGCGGCGCTGGTGACGGGCGTTCATCCGTTCACCATCATCTTCCGCCACATCGTGCCCAACCTTCTGGGCGTGGTTGCCGTCTACGCGACACTGCTCGTGCCGGAGATGATCCTGACCGAAAGCTTCATTTCGTTTCTCGGGCTTGGCGTTCAGGAACCGAACACGAGCTGGGGCGCGTTGATTTCTCAAGGCGCTTCGACCATCCAGTACGGAACGCTGTGGCAGCTCGCGTTCCCGCTGTTCTTCTTCGTGATTTCACTCTTCAGTTTCTATTTCATCGGCGACGGTCTTCGCGACGCGCTCGATCCCAAGGACCGCTAAGGAGCGTTGCGCCTGTGAGTCTTCTGAAAGTACGCAACCTCTTCGTCGATTTCTCGACGCCCGATGGCACGGTGCACGCAGTAACCGATGTCAGTTTCGACATCAGCAAGGGCGAAACACTGGCGATTGTCGGCGAAAGCGGCTCGGGCAAGTCGCAGATCGTTTTCGCGGCCATGGGCCTTCTGGCCGACAACGGCCGGGCGCGCGGCGAGGTCCTGTTCGAAGAGCGCAACCTCTTGTCGCTGTCGCCGTCCGATCTCAACAAGGTCCGGGCCAACGACATTGCGATGATCTTCCAGGACCCGATGACCTCGCTCAATCCCTACATGCGCGTGTCGGAGCAGATGACCGAGGTTCTGGTGCTGCACAAGGGCATGAGCAAGTCTGCGGCCTATACGGAGTCGCTCCGCATGCTCGACGCGGTCAAGATCCCGGACGCGCGCAGCGTGATCCGGCGCTATCCGCACGAATGTTCCGGCGGCATGCGCCAGCGCATCATGATCGCGATGTCGCTTCTGTGCCATCCGAAACTCCTGATCGCCGACGAGCCGACGACGGCGCTGGATGTGACCGTGCAGGCGCAGATCATGCACCTGCTCAACGAAATCCAGAAGGAATTCGGCACGGCCATCATTCTTATCACCCACGATCTGGCTGTGGTGGCGGGCAGTTGCGAGAACACGCTGGTTCTCTATGGCGGCCGGGTGCTCGAGTACGGGCGGACGGTCGATCTCTTCAAGTCGCCGGCCCAGCCCTACACCAAGGGCCTGCTCAGCGCCCTTCCGCGTCTCGACACGGACGGCGAACAGCTTCACACCATTCCAGGCAATCCGCCCAACATGATGCTGGATGTCCGGGGATGCCCATTCGAGCCGCGCTGCCCCTACCGGCGGCCGGAATGTGCCGAGACCATGCCGGACCTGGTCCGGTTCCAGGATGACCGGCTGCGCGCCTGCCACGTCGCCTTCGAGGATTTGCAATGAGTAGCGCCGAGACCCTTCTGAGCGTCGACCAGCTCAAAGTCTATTTCAACGTCAAGCCGGAAGGCGCGATGCTGTGGACGAAACCGCTGCGCCTGAAGGCGGTGGACGGCGTCAGTTTCGATCTGAAGAAAGGTGAGACGCTCGGTATCGTCGGCGAGTCCGGCTGTGGCAAGTCGACCCTGGCGCGGGCGATCATTTCCATGGTGCCATCCGAGTCCGGCCGGGTCGTCTGGTTCGGCAAGGATATTCTGGGGCTGCCGGTTGACCGGATGCGGCCGCTTCGCCGCGAAATCCAGATGATCTTTCAAGACCCGCTGGCCTCGCTCGATCCGCGCATGACAATCGGTGAAATCATCGCCGAGCCGCTCAAGACTCATCTGCGCGATCTCAAACCCCGCGAGATCAAGGCGCGGGTGCAGGCGATGATGGAAAAGGTCGGGCTCCTGCCCAACCAGATCAACCGGTATCCGCACGAATTTTCGGGCGGCCAGTGCCAGCGCATCGGCATCGCGCGGGCGCTTGTGCTCGAACCCAAACTCATCATTTGCGACGAACCCGTTTCGGCGCTCGATGTTTCGATCCAGGCGCAGGTCATCAACCTTCTGACCCGGCTGCAGAAGGATCTCGGCATATCGCTGATTTTCATCGCGCACGATCTCAGTGTGGTCAAACACATTTCCGACCGGGTGCTGGTGCTCTATCTCGGCAATGCGGTTGAAATGTCGAACGGTGACGAGCTCTACATGCATCCGCGCCATCCCTATACGCAGCTCCTGATTTCGGCGGTGCCGATCCCCGATCCGGAGGTCGAGCGCAATCGCGAAGTCGAGCTGATCAAAGGCGAACTGCCGTCGCCGATCAACCCGCCGTCAGGTTGCGTGTTCCGCACCCGCTGTCCAAGGGTTCAGGACATCTGCTCTAAGGAAAAGCCGGTTCTCCGGGCAATCGAGGGCACTCACGAAGTCGCCTGCCACTTTCCGCTCGACTAGGCGGCATCGGCCGCAGGTCCTTTGAAAGTGCGGCTCACGCAAACAGCGCGTCGATGTCTTTCTGTTCGGTCAGCTGGGCCTCGTCATCATCCGGTCCGCCGGCCGGCACAATCATTCCGGAACGACGTTCATCTCCGTTATAGGCGGTGGCGTCATGGCGGCGCCGGTCGGGTCCGAAATAGTGGGCCGAGCGCACGAAGGGCCGCGGGTGTTCGATGACTTCCAATACGCGTTCGTAGAGATCGCGGGCGCTGAAAGGCTTGCGCAGGAATTCGGTGGCGCCAGCGTCCCGGCATTCGACGACCCGCCATTTCTCGGTATACGCCGAGACCATAATGATCGGCACGAAGCGGTTCGCGCCCTTCTCGTCGGCGCGGAGCAATTCGGTCAACTCGACGCCGGTAATCGTGGTCAGGGCATAGTCGACGATGGCGATGTCGATGAGATTGGCCTTGAACGCTTCGAGGGCCAATGCGCCATCGGTTGCTTCGGTAATGCGGGACATGCCGAAGCCGCGCAGCATGGCGCGAAAGATCTTGACCATATGCGGTGATGGATCGGCGACGAGTACCGATAGTTGCGACATGTCCAGCATTGCGTCGAACCTGAAGGATCGCGAGAATCTACGAAACTTCGGGTCGGGACGGGGTAAATGGCGGGCTAAGCAATAACCCGAAGCGATAACCCGAATGTCCCACGAGTTGGCGCGAAGCGGCGTTGACAAGCCGGGCATCTGGCCCTATGACAGCGCTACTTTTGTGGGCGCTTGGCGCCCCTTTTTCTGTTTACCTTCGAGGTTGGGCATGAAGATCAAGAATTCGCTCCGGGCGCTTATGGGCCGGCATCGTGCCAACAAGCTCGTGCGCCGTCGCGGCCGCTACTACATCATCAACAAGGTCAACAAGCGCTTCAAAGCCCGCCAGGGCTGATGCGCGCATTTGCGTTGACCTGAACGAACAGCCCGCCAACTGGCGGGCTTTCTTTTTGTGCCTCAGCCAAGCGCGGCGAGAATCCTGACCCAGGACCGGATGCCCTTGTGGAAGCTCTCGAGGTCGAGCTTCTCATTGGGTGAGTGAACTGCGTCATCTTTCCGGCTAAAGCCGATCATCAGCGCGTCGAGGCCGAGCACTTTCTTGATCGTTTCAACCGCCGGGATGGACCCGCCACCCCCATGGAGCACCGGCTCGGTGCCCCATTCATCCATGAGCGCCTGGCGGGCCTTGTCGATATGGGGACCGGAATAGGGCACGGCGACCGCCGCTGCCGCTCCATGTTCTTCGAACTTGACCGTACAGTCCGGCGGCAGCCGGTCGCGGACATGTTTGCGGAACGCATCGCGCACCTTGTGCGGATCCTGATCGGCCACGAGACGGAACGAGATCTTGGCGTTGGCCTTGGACGGGATCACCGTCTTGAAGCCGGGTCCGGCATATCCGCCGGAAATACCGTTGATCTCGCAGGTCGGCCGGGCATTGATCTGTTCGAAGACCGTGCGGCCCTTTTCGCCGGCGGGGGTCGTCAGGCCGACCGAAGCGAGAAACTCCGTCCCGTCGAAATCGAGCTTGTTCCACATTTCGACGATCTCGGGCGGCACCTCCCGCACGTCGTCGTAGAACCCTTCCACGGCGACACTGCCATCCGGGTTTCTGAGACTGGCGATGATATCGGCAATCACCTGGTTTGGGTTGCGCGCGGCCGATCCGTAGCCGCCGGAATGGAGATCGCGGCTGGCGCAGGTGATCTCCACGTCCTCGGCAACGAGGCCCCGTAACGAGGTAACGATGGCAGGCGTCGACTTGTCCCACATGCCGGTGTCACAGACGAGCGCGAGGTCCGCTTCGAACTCGGCGGCGTTCGCGGTAACGAAGGGTGCAAAGCTCCGGCTCGCCGACTCCTCCTCTCCCTCGATGAGGAAGGAAAGGCCGATCGGCAGATCGCCGGTGAGGTTGAGAAAGGCGCGGCAGGCTTCGACGAAGGTCATGACGAGACCCTTGTCGTCGGCGGCGCCGCGGGCGCGCACGAACTTCTCACCGTTTTCCCGCTCCGCGAGAACAGGCTCAAACGGGTCGGAAGCCCAGAGGCCGAGCGGGTCGACCGGCTGCACGTCGTAATGGCCGTAAAAGACGGCGTTGAGGCCGTCCGGTTTGCGACGGTGGCCGACGACCATCGGGTTGCCATCGGTGTCGCGCACCGCCGCGTCGAAGCCGAGTTCACCGAGCATGGCGGCCAGCCAATCCGCTGCCGCCCGGCATTGGGGAGCGTAGGCCGGATCGGTCGAAATCGAAGGAATGCGCAGAAGCGCGAACCAGCGATCAAGGCTCTCCCCGAGGTTGGCGTCGACATGCGCGAGCAGACGCTCCAGCTCTTGCGGGGGGAGGGACATGGGCAACTCCTAAGATTTTGGGGACCCTATCGGGCCGGTTGCGGCGAGGCAATCGGTTTGGGCGTTGCGCGCGCCGGACGAACGTTGTTTGATGGGCCCCGATGGACTTTCCGACCTTAGCGTCATCGCATTTTCACCCGGCTTGATCAGGATCATTCGCGCGCCGATAACCGGGTGTATCAGTCTTCCAACATCAATGGGCAATTCACTGAGGAGCAGAAAATGTCAGCGACAATCATGTGGTTCGAAGACCTTCGACGCAAAGACGTGGCCGCTGTCGGCGGCAAGAACTCTTCGCTCGGAGAAATGGTCAGCACGCTCGATGCACGGGGCGTCAAGGTGCCGGGTGGCTTTGCCACGACGTCAGATGCCTATTGGCAGTTCGTGAAGGACAGCGGCCTCGGCGAGGTCATTCGCGATACCCTTGCGGAACTCGAAGCCGGGCATATCGTTCTTCACGAAGCGGGTGCGACGATCCGCAAGGCCTTCCTCAAGAAGCCGTGGCCGGAAAATCTCAAGGCCGACATTCTTGCCGCCTACAAGGAGCTTGCCCGGCGCGCCGGACGCGACAATCCGGACGTGGCAGTGCGGTCGAGCGCGACCGCGGAAGACCTGCCCGACGCGAGCTTTGCCGGTCAGCAGGAAACCTACCTCAACGTCAAGGGCGACGCGGAACTGCTTGAAGCCTGCCGGCGCTGCTACGCATCGCTCTTTACCGACCGCGCGATCTCCTATCGCACGACCAAGGGGTTCGACCATCTCAAGGTTGCCCTGTCGATCGGCGTGCAGATGATGGTCCGCTCGGACATTGGCGGATCAGGCGTCATGTTCTCGATCGACACGGAAACCGGGTTCGACAAGGTCGTGGTGATCAACGCAGCGTGGGGCCTTGGCGAGAACGTGGTGCAGGGCGCGGTCGATCCGGACGAGTTCGTCGTGTTCAAGCCGCTGCTTGAAAACAAAAGCCTGTCGCCGATCGTCGAAAAGCGGCTCGGCGCCAAAAAGATCAAGATGATCTATGCGACCGAGAGCGACCGGCCAGTCAAGAACGTGCCGACCTCGAAGGCCGAACGGGCGAAATTTGTGCTTGATGACAAGGATATCCTGCATCTCGCGCGCTGGGCGGTGGAGATCGAGAATCACTATGGCTGCCCGATGGACATGGAATGGGCCAAGGACGGCGTGACCGGCGAACTCTTCATCGTGCAGGCACGGCCTGAAACGGTGCAGTCGCGCAAGACCGGCGCTGTGCTGCAGTCCTATTCGATTGCCGGAAAGCGCGAAGTCCTGACCACCGGCCTCAGCGTTGGCGCGGCGGCGGTCGCCGGACGGGTCTGCGTCATCGAAGACGTCAAGGACATTGACCAGTTCATCGAAGGCTCGATCCTCGTCACCAGCACGACCGACCCCGACTGGGTGCCGATCATGAAGAAGGCGGCGGGCATCATCACCGACCATGGCGGGCGCACGTCGCATGCGGCCATCGTGTCGCGCGAACTGGGAACGCCGGCCATCGTTGGAACAGGCAACGCGACACATGTGCTTCACACCGAGCAGGAAGTGACAATGTCGTGCGGCGAGGGCGATGAGGGCTTCGTTTATGCGGGCATCGCCGAGGTCAAGATCGAGGATATCCAGCTCAGCGATATTCCCGAGACCAAGACCAAGGTCATGTTCAACCTTGCCAATCCGGGTGCGGCCTTCCGCTGGTGGCGCATCCCGAGCGATGGCGTCGGCCTCGCGCGCATGGAATTCGTCATCAACAACCATATCAAGGTCCATCCGATGGCCCTGATCAAGTTTGATGAGGTCCACAACGAAGCGGCACGGGCCGAGATCGAGGAACTGACCAAAGGCTATCCCGACAAGCCGGCCTATTTTGTCGACAAGCTCTCGCGCGGCCTCGCGCGCCTTGGGGCGGCGGCCTATCCCAACCCGGTCATCGTCCGGATGAGCGACTTCAAGACCAACGAGTATGCGGGTCTTCTGGGCGGCGCGCAATTCGAACCCAAGGAAGAGAACCCGATGATCGGGTTCCGCGGTGCCTCGCGCTACTATTCGCCGAAGTACCGCGACGGGTTCGCGCTCGAATGCAAGGCGATCAAACGGGCCCGCGACGAGATGGGTTTCAACAACATTATCATGATGATCCCCTTCTGCCGGTCGACGCACGAGGCGGACCGGGTGCTCGAAGTGATGGCCGAGAATGGCCTCAAGCGCGGGGAGAATGGGCTCAAGGTCTATGTGATGTGCGAAATCCCGGCCAACGTTGTACTGGCAGACGCGTTCGCCAAACGCTTTGACGGGTTCTCGATCGGCTCGAACGACCTGACGCAGCTGACCCTCGGCGTCGACCGCGATTCCGAAGACCTGGCGTCGCTCTTCGATGAGCAGGATCCGGCGGTCGAATGGATGATCAGCAACGTCATGCGCGAAGCCCACAAGGCGGGAGCCAAGGTCGGGCTATGCGGACAGGGTCCGAGCGATCATCCGCAGTTCGCCGAGTTCCTCGTCGAATGCGGCATCGATTCGATCTCGGTGACGCCGGACAGTTTCGTGGCGGTCAAACGCCACGTCGCGGCGGCGGAAAAGCGCCTAGGCTGAGTTCACAAACCTCGCTTGATATGGCGCGCCCTCCTGGGGCGCGCCTTTTTATTGTCCGCCGATATAGGCGATGCGCAGCATGTTGGTGGTGCCCGGTGTGCCGAACGGCACGCCGGCGGTGATGGCGATGCGTTCGCCGCGTTCGGCGAACCCCGCATCAGCGGCGATGGCGCAGGCGCGGGCCACCATGTCCTCGACATCTTCGGGGTCGGGCATGACATAGCAGTAAAGTCCCCAGACGAGGCTGAGGCGGCGAACGGTGCGAAGCTCGGGCGAGAGCACCATGATCGGCTTGGCGGGCCGCTCGCGCGCCGCGCGCAGGCCGGTCGAACCCGATGAGGTGTAGGTGCAGATGGCCGCGAGATCGAGGGTCTCGGCGACCTGGCGGGTCGCCGCGGCGATGGCATCGGCGGCGGTCGGTTCGGGATTGTGCTGCTGAGCCCGGATGATCGACTGGTAGTTGACGTCGTGTTCGACGGCGAGCGCAACCCGATTCATGGTCTCGACCGCCTCGATGGGGAAATCGCCAGCGGCAGATTCGGCCGACAGCATGATGGCGTCCGCGCCTTCGAACACGGCGATCGAGACGTCGGAGACTTCAGCGCGGGTCGGAACCGGCGAGTGGATCATCGATTCGAGCATCTGGGTCGCAACCACGACCGGTTTGCCGAAACGGCGGGCCATGCGAATCATGCGCTTCTGCAGGCCTGGCACCTGTTCGAGCGGCATTTCCACACCCAGGTCGCCACGGGCGATCATGAAGGCGTCACAGAGCTTGACGATATCTTCAAGGCGTTGAATCGCCTGGGGCTTTTCGATCTTGGCCATCACGCCGGCGCGGCCGCGCACGACCTTGCGGACATCCATCACATCCTCGGGGCGCTGCACGAAGCTTAGGGCCACCCAGTCGATCTCTTCGTCCAGAGCGGCGTCAAGATCGGCACGGTCCTTTTCGGTCATGGCCGAGAGATTGAGGAGAGAGTCGGGGACTGAAACGCCTTTCTTGTTGGAAAGCGGTCCGCCATGAACGACCGTCGTCACGATCTTGTCCGAGGTTGCATCGGTGATCCTGAGTGAAATCTTGCCGTCGTCGAGGAGCAGGCGGTGACCCACGGAAACGGCGTCGAATATTTCAGGGTGGGGGAGTTGCACGCGCGTCACGTCGCCAAGGGCGGGATCGCGGTCGAGCACGAATGTTTGTCCGTCGGTCAGTTCGGCGGCGCCGTTGGCAAACATGCCGACCCGGATCTTGGGTCCCTGAAGATCGACCAGAATCCCCAAGGGCCGGCCAAGCTCGGCCTCCACCCGGCGAATGCGGGCGACGGTTTCGCGCAGAAGGTCGTGGCTCGAATGGCTCATGTTGATGCGGAACACGTTGGCGCCGGCTTCAACCAGACGGCGCACCATGCCGTCATTGTTGGAGGCGGGACCGAGCGTGGCCAGAATCTTGACGCGGCGGGGAAATTTCATTGCATGTTCTCATCACTTTCGCCGGTATCGGGTGGAAGATCGCCCTCCGGCGGTACGTCGAGTTCGGTTGGCGCACCGGCTCCGGGCGGCACGTCGCCTCCGGGCGCCAGGCCTCCTGGCGCGTTGGCGTCGGTCAGCTGAAAGGTCCAGCTGGTGTTTTCGCCGCCATTCTCGCCCTTTTCGCCCGTGTCGGCCTCGAAGAATCCGGTGCGCTCGTAGCCGCGCGCCAGGCAGTCTTCTACACCGATAATTGTGAAGCTTTCATTCTGGGTGCACATGAAGGCCGTGCCTTCCCAGGTGCCGCCGCCGATATCGTCCACTGCGTAGAGATAATAGTAGCGCCGCTGCAAGTCACCGAGCACCACTACGGCGCAGTCATCGGGGTTGGCGATCCACCAACCCTCCGACTGCCAGCCACGTTCGGACTTGTATCCGAGCGCAACCGAAACCGGGTTGGCGGTCTGGTTGCAGACGCGCAGATCGGCGCGCGCGGGCAGGGTTGCCAGCAGCATGAACACCAGCGCCGCAAGAATGGGCGCGATGGCCGCACCGGTGCGGAACGCGTTCGGGAAGCGAAGCTGGGTCATTTTCGTTCCGTGTCATGCGCAAGCAGGCCCATTAAGTCAATGGGCCTGACCGAATGGCTCGTTTGCTAGCCATGCATTGCGTCCAAGGTTGGGCGGTCGCTTGCCGGGGATAAGTCGGCGCCGGGCCTTGCCAGAGCGAGACCGCTGGGGTTGAACGTGCCAGTTGCATCAGGCGGAGTAGCGGTCATGGCGAGCGGCGGAATGGCACCGAACCAGCTCAAGGCGTTCATTGAACGAATCGAGCGGCTGGAAGAGGAAAAGAAGGCGATCGCCGACGATATCCGCGAGGTCTATGCCGAGGCCAAGGGCAACGGATTCGACACGAAGGTGATGCGCCAGGTCGTCAAGATCCGCAAGCAGGACACCAACGAGCGGCTCGAACGGGAAGCCATTCTCGATACCTACCTTCACGCGCTCGGCATGGCCGCGCAGATGGCCGCTGACAGCGAATAGTCATTCGCCGGCTTCGGGCTCGGCAGTTTCCGGACGTTCGGCAAAGGCGCGAAAGCTCCTGACCGTCAACGGCATCATGGTGGTGGCAAGGTAGGCGATCCCGCAAACGGCGAAGGCGTTGGAAAGGCCGATGCCGGCGATCAAGGCGCCGGCCACAAGGCCGCCGAACGGCATCGTCACCCAGGTCAGGGCGGTGACGAGCGAACTCACACGTCCGACCAGTCTTTCCGGAATGCGCTCGAAAATGACGGCGCCGAGGATCGGGTTGAGAAAGCCCGAGGCGAAGCCCGCGATGGCGGCGATGCCGAAGATGCTCCAAAGCGGTGCGCCCAGCACGAAGACAAGAAAGCGTGGAAAGCCTGCGATGAGGAAGGCGAGGGTGTAGACCGTCAGACGCGGCAGCCGTTCCGCAAGGCCCGTTGCGATGGCCGCTCCTCCGACTGCTGCGGCGGAGAAAGTGCCGAGCAGCAGTCCGAGAACAGCCGGCCCGTAGCCCGTGACGTTGGCCCAGACCGGCAGGAGTACGGTCACATATCCCTGATCGAGAAGGTTGGTCGCCGCAACCATGAGAACAATGCCGACCAGAACCGCATCGCGGATCATAAACTGCCAGCCGGTCAGGAAGTCAGCGAGATAACTGCCGCGCGTACTGTCGGCCTGTTCCGGTAGCGACGGTCGCGGAGCGGCAATCAGAAGCCAGACGATCAGCGCCGAGCCAAAGAAGGTTGCCGCATTGACGAGGAGTGCGGCGGCGGGTCCGATCAGAGCGACGAGTGCGCCGGCAACGGCCGCGCCGATGGCGCCGGCGAGGCGCTCGATTGTCGCCATGACGCCGGTCACCAGTTCGAGCGGCAGGTTCCCGGCCTTGGCAACGTAGGGGATGAGAGATTGCTTGGCGGCATCGGCGGGACCGCGCAAGGCTCCCATCAGGGCGACCAGCGGCGCGAGCGCATAGAGGCCAAGCCAGCCGCCAAGCTGTAAGGCCGGAATCGCGGCGACAGCGAGCAGCGAGCCGAGGTCGCCGAAGGCGGCGACCCGGCGGGCACCCAGCCGGTCGATCAGCGGTCCGCCGAGCGCCTTGGCGACGACATAGGGCAGCATTTCGGCAAAGACCACGATGCCGGTTGCCATGGGGTCGCCGGTGGTCGTCAGAACCAGCCATGGAATGGCAATCATCGACAGGCGCGTACCCGATAGCGAGAGCGTTTCGGCCAGAACAAGCGCGAGGAAGGATCGGCGCGGCGTGGTCATTCTTGCGCTTCCGGTCCGGGCGCAATGACCAGTTCCTGGAACGGAAAGGCATGCAGCAGGATGGTGAAACGCTTTTTGCCCCGATCGGCTTCATGTTCGGACGGCGGCGACTTGCGCATCTCTTCCATCAGGAGATTTTCGAGTTTGCCGATCAGAGTCTCGGCGTCGGCGGCGGTGAGGGAGAACAGGTAGTCACTCGCGGTCGAAGCCCGGCGCCACTCGGTGGGCAGGGCGCGATAGGTTTCGAGGGCGCTCTGCATTTGGCGCGCATGGGACGAAATGATTGCCTGGGTCATCGCCAGACCGGCTTCGAGATCGTCACCCGAAAGTTCGGCATTGTCGTATTGCGTCATGTCATGGGCCGCGCGCCACCAACGGTCGCGGCGGTCACCAAGGTCCTCGGCGGTTTCGATGAAGCCGAAGCGGGCCAGCTGTCGAAGGTGATAGGAGGTCGAGCCGGAACTCAGGCCCATGCGCCGGGCAATCATTGTCGCCGTTGCCGGCCCTTCGATGCGCAGCAGGCCGAGCATTCTCAGCCTTTCAGGATGCACGAGTGCCTTCAGGGCGGTCGGGTCGGGAGCGATCCGCGATATTTCGCGCTGAATGCCGGTTTTGCGGGAGCGGGGCATGGCGCCTCCTTCACGTCATCCCAGCATTAACATTGCAAAGAATATTTTGCAAAATATTCTTTGCAAAGTGATTTCGGGCCGTGTGCCTGTTCGAGAGGAGCGAGTTGGTACGGAACCCCAGTCACGCCGCGCCACGGGGCCGGCAGGCGATTGGGAAACGAATGCGGGAGAGCGGAGGCCGGCTTGGAGGCTCAGGCGGGGTCGGCGTCGCGGGCCGCGCGAGGCAGGGCCTTCTGGCTATGTGCCAGGGCGTCGCGCACCGTCTTGACGATGCCGGCGCGGTCGAGACCGGCTTCGGCATATTGTTCGGACTGGCTCGCCTGTTCGTAGTTCTCGTCGGGAAGGTGCAGGGTGCGGAAGATCAGGCCGTGGTCAAAGGCGCCCATGTTGGCCAGAAAGTCGGCGACAAAGGCGCCGAACCCGCCAACTGCGCCTTCTTCGACGGTGATCAGCACGTCGTGGGTGCGGGCAAGGTCAGCGATGAGATCGTTGTCGAGCGGCTTGGCGAAGCGGGCGTCGGCGACCGTCGGTGTCAGGCCCTGGGCCTGCAGCATCTCCGCCGCGGCGACGCATTCGGCAAGGCGGGTGCCGTAGTTGAGGATCGCGATGGTCGACCCGTTGCGGACAATGCGGCCCTTGCCGATCGGCAGGACCTCGCCCTTTGCCGGCATGTCGACCCCGACACCGTCGCCGCGCGGAAAGCGGAAGGCGATGGGTCCCATATCATAGGCGGCAGCGGTTGCGACCATATGGACGAGTTCGGCTTCGTCGGCGGGCGCCATCAGCACCATGTTGGGCAGGGTGCCGAGATAGGCGGTGTCGAATCCGCCGACATGGGTCGCACCATCCGCGCCGACATAGCCTGCCCGGTCGATGGCGAAGCGCACCGGCAGGTTCTGCAAGGCGACATCGTGAACGATCTGATCGTAGCCGCGCTGCAGGAAGGTCGAATAGATGGCGCAGAACGGCTTCAGGCCTTCGGTCGCGAGGCCCGCCGCGAAGGTAACGGCATGCTGTTCGGCAATGCCGACATCGAATGCACGCTCGGGAAAGATTTCAGCGAACTTGTCGAGGCCGGTTCCGGCTGGCATGGCGGCGGTGATCGCCACGATATCGGGATCGCGTTTGGCTTCGGCGATCAGACTTTTGGCGAACACGGACGTGTAGCTCGGCGCGTTCGATTTGGGCTTTGCCTGCGCGCCGGTAATGACGTTGAAGCGTGAGACGCCGTGATACTTGTCGGCGGCGCTTTCCGCGGGGTCGTAGCCCTTGCCCTTCTTGGTCACGACATGAACGAGAATCGGGCCCGATTGGGCATCGCGCACATTTCGAAGGACAGGCAGCAGATGGTCGAGATTGTGCCCGTCGATCGGGCCGACATAGTAGAACCCCATCTCTTCGAACATCGTACCGCCGGTCAGGAAGGAACGGGCAAATTCTTCGGTCTTGCGGGCCTTCTCCTTGAAGAAGCGGGGCAGGTGGTCGGCGATCGATTTTGCCTTGTCGCGGAGGCCGCGATAGGCGGGACCGGAGACGAGCCGCGCCAGATAGGCGCTCATCGCCCCGGTCGGCGGCGCGATCGACATGTCGTTGTCGTTGAGAATGACGATGAGGCGCGCGTCCATGGCGCCGGCATTGTTCATCGCTTCATAAGCCATACCCGCAGACATGGCGCCATCGCCGATGACGGCAATGACGTTGCGGTTTTCGCCCTTGAGCGCCGAGGCGACCGCCATGCCAAGCCCGGCCGAAATTGAGGTCGAGGAATGGCCGGCACCGAACGGGTCATAGTCGCTTTCGGCGCGGCGGGTGAAACCGGAAAGCCCGTCCTTTTGCCGCAGCGTGCGGATCCGGTCCCGGCGTCCGGTCAGGACCTTGTGCGGATAGGCCTGGTGGCCGACATCCCAGATCAGGCGGTCGTTGGGCGTGTCGAAAACCGCATGCAGCGCAACGGTCAGCTCAACGACGCCAAGGCCCGCTCCAAGGTGGCCCCCGGTCATCGAAACTGCATCGATGACTTCCGCGCGCAGTTCGTCGGCAACCTGGCGCAGTTCCGGGTCACTCAGCCGGCGAAGGTCGGATGGCGTCTTGATGCCGTCGAGAAGGGGGGTTTCAGGGGATGAAATGGCCACGCCAAGTCCTTGAACGAGAAGTGCCAGAACCTAGCACTTCAATTGGGCATTGCAACCCGCAGATCGTCACAGCGCGGTGTGGAAGACCGGCGCGATGCGGGCGAAATGATTGGCCGGCAGCCAGCCCGGTGCGAGGCTGGTAAAGCGGACGAGGCCTGTGTGCGGGCCAAGTTCGGTCATCGGGCTGAAATCGCCCTGATCAGGCTGGAAGAGGACGGCGAACTGGTTGCTGTCGAGGCTGACCGGAGCAACAAAGGCCTGATCGACATGGCCGAGATCCGGCTCTACCAGCGTCACCCGGCGCGGCTCCACGGCCATCAGGTCATAGCCGGTCTGCTGTTGCAGGGCCGCCGTCTGCAACATTGGCATCAGGTTGCGGTCGGTGTTGCGGTTGAGTGCTTCAAAGGTCGAGGTAAAGAGGTCGAGCGCCGGCGGCTCGGACTGGTTGACGCCAATATTGGCGGTCGGGCCGAGCGAGGCCGTGGTGATGGTGCCGCGCAGCAGGATATCAGCGGGATTGACCGTTTCGACACCATTCTGCTGGGCGGCGTCGCGGCGTTCGATCAGCATCTGCAGGGCGCGCTGGGCATCGGGTTCGGGGTCGCCCGTCGGTGCGTAGGCGGACAGAAGTCCGGCCTCCGGCGCGGGATTGCTCATCAACAGGCGCGCCGCCGGGGCATTGCCGCCGGTCTCGATGGCGTCGAGCGCGTCGTTAGAAAGCGTCGTCGCGATCGGTGCCGCATTGGGTACGACCTGATCGGTGGTGCGCATGGCGACGAGGATTGCCTGAGGCATCTCGGCGGGAATGGGCGGTTCGAGCGACTGGCGGAGATCGACGAGATCGGAGCGGCTGGCGGGGACAGGCGGGGCAACCTGAACAGTGGTGACCTGACGCTGGACGGGCGCATTGTTGGCGACCTGGATGTCCTGCGATCCGCCGGTCGTGCCGAAGAAGAGATCGAGCAGACCCCGGCCGTTGCCGGTGTTGACCTGGGTATTGGCGACGCCGTCGATACACGGAACGGAATGGCATTGCTGCCACTGGGCCGCGGCATATTGGCGGCCTGACTGCGAAAGAATGGTGCCATCGGCGCCAAGGTGCAGCGTCTTGCCGTCGGGGAAGAGCTGACGGAGTTGCGCGGTCGTCATGCGCGGCCAGGCCCGCACGTTGCCGGTATCGAGATGAACGAAGGGCGAGCCGGAAGTCGGGTAGTAGCCGACACCGCCGACCTGGTGCTTCATCGCGACTTCGCGGAGCTTGCTGAGCGGAATGCCGGGAATGAAGAAATCCATCGCCATGCCCATCGTGTGGCGGGAATTCTCGGCGACGCCGCTGCCGGGGCGCGACCGCAGCATTTCGTTGGTTTCTGGCGCGCGGTAGGCCGACACGACGTGGA
The DNA here is from genome assembly GCA_020638095.1 of Hyphomicrobiaceae bacterium. Lineage (GTDB taxonomy): Bacteria > Pseudomonadota > Alphaproteobacteria > Rhizobiales > Devosiaceae > JACKJF01. The sequence continues at coordinate 68,907 of JACKJF010000005.1, forward strand.
TTGGCTCGGTCGCGCCGACCTCCTGATAAACCGACCAGACCAGATCGAAGAGAGCCGGGTCCATCTTGATGGTTTCGTTGCGGCGCCAGTCGCGAAGGAAATGGTTGAGTTCATTGAGGCCTGCCTGATCGTAGCGGCCGTCGCGGCGGAAGGTGATCTTCGCGGTCTCGCCGGTATGCGTGTAGTAGAGATAAAGGGTCCGGTCTTCGGCCGAGGCGGGGGCGGCAAAGCCGAAAAGAGCCAGAAGCGCGGCAAGCAGCAAGCTCGCGCGCTGAAGCGGCCCCATGGCTTTGATACGTGCCGTCACCCTAATGGTCCCGATGCTTGCCAGAAACTGGCATATAACACCTTAGAATAGGCTGCATCAGATGAGAAACTGTTAACACTAACAGAGTTCTAACGCCCCAATGCTCACGCTTTATCGGAGATAGGCGTCAATAGAGGCCAAAGCAAGGCGCGAGCAGGCTTCGCGACGGCCCCGAAGGCCGCGACATCGCGTCACCCGCCGCCGGAAATGGGGTCGATCAGGCGTCCGCGTCGAGCAGCCGGATCAGCCTGGCGTTGTGCCCATAAATGTCAGGGAAGGACTGAACATTGCCGTTCTCGTCCACCCAGAGGGTGAAATAGGCGAGGTGCACCGGCACATGGTTTTCGAGATTGTTCCAGCGCTCGCTCGATCCGCGTTCGCTTTCAAGCGCGGCGAGGGTCAGCACCGGCTCGTGGGCGAGTAGCGCATCGGCGAAATCCATCGGGTTCTGCACGCGCACGCAGCCATGGCTGAAGGCGCGGCTCGACCGCGAGAACAGCGACTTGGAGGGCGTGTCGTGCAGATAGACGTCGTGGCTGTTGGGGAAAAGGAATTTGACCTGCCCCAGGGCATTGGCGCCGCCCGGCTTCTGGCGAATGCGGAAATTGTTGATCGAGGTGGTCGACCAGTCGACCGCCGAGGCGTTGATGACCCGGCCGCCCGACAGAAGTTCCATATTGTGCGAGGAAATGTAGCCGGGGTTCGACTGCAGGATCGGCGCGATCTCGTTGGAGGCGATCGATGGCGGCACGTTCCAGTAGGGGTTCATGACGATGTGTTCGATCTCATCGTTGAAGATCGGCGTCTGGTGGGTCGTCTGGCCGACAACGACGCGGGTCGTGTAGGCGACCTCGCCCTTGTCGTAGATATAGAGCCGGAATTCGGGGATGTTGACGAAGACGTTGAACTCGCCGAGGTCGCGCGGCATCCAGCGCCAGCGTTCCATGTTGGCGACAATATCGGCGATCGGCACCGCGCCACCGCCGTTGAAGGCGGCAACGGTTGCCGGCCCGATGACGCCGTCGACGGTCAGGCCGCGCTGTTCCTGGAAACTCTCAACGGCCGCGACAAGCGCGTCATCGTAAAGGACCGAGTCCTCGACAGGTTCGAGTTCGAGCCGTTCGCGAAGCAACGGCACGCGGTCGTCGCTCATGCCGGGCTTCAAAAGCGGACCAGAGGGGATCGACACGACCTTCTCGATGGTGCCGGCATAGTGCTGGGCGAGGAGCTTCTTGAGCGCGAGGAATTCGGGACCGTTGGGTGAAAGGTCCCGGAGCATCTGGTCCGGCGTATCTGAGGCAGCAAGATCGAGAAGGAAGGATGCACCATCGATCTGAGGCGCGCGGATGTCGATATTGGCCGAAACCGATGCCGGACGGACGCGGCCGCCATAGGCGTTCTGCGCGTATTTGATCGCGGCGGCGGAAAAGGCGGTTTCAAGCCGCGCGACCGCTTCGGGATCTGACATGTCGGCATCGAGCGACAGATCGGCGGTCAGATAATCGTCGGGGCGCAGGCCCTCGAGATAGGAGTCCTTGAAGACGTCGATGATCTTTTCAGCGTTGGGCGAAAAGGCAACCTTGCCGTCGGCGCCGGTCGTCAGCCAGAGCGGCTCGAAATGCCGGCCACCGTAAAAGAAATAGAGTTTCTGCGCCTGCTCATAGGCGGTCGATTCCGGGTTAGCGGCGGCATAGGCTTCGGCCAGACCCTTCTTGATGCTGAGCGCGAGCGGGTTGAGCGGCGGGGCGATGACGACGCGTTCGGCCTCGACACCATCGATCGTGACCTTTTCCTGCGCCGCGGCCGGGTGGGCCAGAAGGGCCAGACCGATCAGAGCCGGCGCGACTGCCGAAAGGAATTTGCCGGAAAGCGTCATGGTGAAAACCCGCGTCAAGGGAGAACCTCTGTCAAAAGCAAAAGGCCGGCAAAACCCTCTACCGGCGCTTCGTCCGCAATACTTCCTCGAAAATAGTGAAATTTGGCTGATTTGCCCATGACATTTTCGTGAACGCGGCGCGCAAAGCGCCGATTTTCGGCACCTTGTGGCCGTCAGGCCGCAGCAACGCCGGGCTCGCCTTCAAGACCGTATTCGCGCAGTTTGCGATAGAGGGTCGACCTTCCAATACCGAGCGCCCGCGCCACGTCGGTCATGTGGCCGTTGTGGTGGGCAAGGGCGGTGACGATCAAGTCGCGTTCGATGGCGGCAAGCGAAGCGATGTCTCCCTCATCATCGAAAAAGCGGTCCCTTGGCGCCACCGCAGGAAGTTGAGCCGGCGTCGTCAAAGCCGGCACTGCGTCGATATGAACCGGCGCTTGTGGCGTTTCGTCCTGCAATTCGGTGCGGATGCGTTCGGTCCCGTTGAGGGCGGCATGTATCTGCGGAAAGTCCGCAGTGCGCAGGTAGCCACCGTCCCTCAGCACGATGGCACGGTAGATGGTGTTTTCGAGCTGGCGCACATTGCCGGGCCAGTCGTATTTCATGAGGAGATCGCGGGCATTGTCGCTGAGACCGGCGATGGATCGTCCCGCCTCGGCCCCGAGGCGGGCGATAAAATGGGCCGCCAGCGGCAGAATATCCTCGCGCCGGTCGCGCAGGGGCGGCACGTAGATGGGGAAGACATTGAGGCGGTAGTAGAGATCTTCGCGGAAACGGCCGGCGCCGGTGAGGTTGAGCAGACGCCGGTTGGTGGCCGAGATGATGCGGACATCGACCTTTTTTGGTTTTGCCGCGCCGACCGGCTCGACCTCGCCTTCCTGCACCGCGCGAAGGAGTTTGACCTGGGCGTCGAGCGGCAGCTCGCCGATTTCGTCGAGAAAGAGGGTGCCGCCATGGGCCTCTTCGAACTTGCCGGTCTGATCATTTGTGGCACCGGTAAAGGCGCCTTTCACATGGCCAAAGAGCACGGATTCGACAAGGTCGCGGGGAATGGCCCCGCAGTTGACCGTGACGAACGGCCTGCCGGCCCGGTCCGACGATCCCTGGATGGCGCGGGCGACGATTTCCTTGCCGACCCCGGATTCGCCCTCGATCATCACGGGAATGGTCGAGCGCGCCGCCTTGCGGGCGAGATCGAAGACGCGGAGCATGGCCGGGCTGACCGAAATGATATCGGACAGTTTGACCTTGCCTTCGCGGCGGTTGCGGTCGTTGCGCACGCAGCTTTCGAGTTCGCTGAGCTTGAGCGCGTTGCGCAGCGAAACGAGCAGACGTTCCGGAGCGACGGGCTTGACGAAGAAATCGATGGCACCCTGGCGCATGGCCGAGATCACGCTGTCGAGCGAAGAGTGGGCCGTCTGAACAATCGTGGGCACGGCAATATTTTCGGAGCGCAGAGCGGACAGCACGCCCATGCCGTCGAGGTCGGGCATGACCAGGTCGAGCACCATGGCGCCAATCGACTTGTCCGCGCGGAGGATGTCGAGCGCTTTTGTCCCATCGGTTGCGGTGACCGTCGAGAATCCATCCTTCTCGGCGATGTTGGCCGTCAGGCGAAGCTGGATCGGGTCGTCGTCGACGATCAGAACTTTTGGCATGGGTCCAAGCGCGGGCTTGGGCAATCGGGCAAGGTGCCGAATCGCCTCTGTCTCATTTTGACCCAAGCTAGAAAGCGGCCATTAACAGGGGCTTAAGACAGGGCGGCAAACGCTTTGCCGAATTACCTGAGTGAAGGGGACAAAGATGCTGGTGTGGAATGGCACCTGATCCGTCGTCATCACCGGGCCCGTCCCCGTGATCGGGCGTCGGTCGCTCTGGCCAAGTCGGCGTACGTGCCCTAAATGGGTGCCCAGACAAATCAGGGAACGACCATGACCAAGCTTTTCGCGCCCGCCGACGCCGCCAAATCCGGCAAGTCCGATCTTGGCGACATGCCGGGCTGGGATCTGACAGATCTTTATCCGGAGCCCTCCAACCAGAACTGCCAGGCAGATGTCGCAAAGGCCAAGGCGCTGGCCGAGTCCTTCGAGGCCGATTTCAAGGGAAAGCTCGAGGCGACGGCGACATCGGGAGCGCTGCTCGATGTGATACGCCGCTATGAGGAACTTGGGGACGTGACGGGCCGGATCGGGTCCTACGCCTATCTCAATTACGTCCTCAATACGGGCGATCCGGACCGGGCCAAGTTTCTCGGCGACGTGCAACAGGCACTGACCGATCTCAGCGCCCACCTGATCTTTTTCGAGCTCGAACTCAACCGCATCGATGATCAAGTCCTTGACCACGCGATTGCAGCCGATGCCGGGCTGATGCGTTACAAGTACTGGTTCGAGGAATTGCGCAAGGCACGGCCCTATCAGCTCGAAGACCGGGTCGAGGAGCTGTTTCTCGACAAATCCGTCACCGGGCGCGGGGCCTGGAACCGGCTTTTCGACGAGACCATGGCCTCGCTGAAATTTCAGGTCGACAACGAGGAACTGTCGCTCGAACCGACGCTGACATTCCTATCAGACCGCAACGAGAAGAAGCGGGAAAGCGCTTTTCGCGCGATTGCCAGCGTGCTCGATACAAACAAGCGGCTTTTCACGCACATCACCAACGTTCTGGCCAAGGACAAGGAAATCTCGGACCGCTGGCGCGGCTACGAGGATATCGCCGACAGCCGGCACCTGGCCAATTCGGTCGAACGCGAAGTGGTCGATGCGCTTGAACAGGCGGTGCGTGCCGCCTATCCGCGTCTGAGCCATCGCTATTACGGCATGAAGGCAAAATGGTTCGGCAAGGAAAAGCTCGAAGCCTGGGACCGCAATGCGCCGCTGCCCAATGCCGACGACCGAATTTTCGACTGGCAAAGCGCCCGTTCAATGGTGCTCGAAGCCTACGGCCGCTTCTCGCCGCACCTCGCTGAGATCGCCCAGCCGTTCTTTGACGGCAAGGGCGGATGGATCGATGCGCCGGTCCGGCCGGGCAAGGCGCCGGGGGCGTTTGCGCATCCGACTGTGCCAAGCGCGCACCCCTATCTGATGCTCAATTATATGGGCAAGACGCGCGACGTGATGACCCTCGCCCATGAACTCGGGCACGGCGTGCATCAGGTTCTGTCGCGAGCGCAGGGACCGCTGATGGCGCGGACGCCGCTGACGCTGGCGGAGACTGCCAGTGTTTTCGGCGAGATGCTGACCTTCCGGTCGCTCCTCGAAAAGACCACCGATCCGAAACAGCGGTTCTCGCTCCTGTCGGGCAAGGTCGAGGACATGCTCAACACGGTCGTGCGCCAGATCGCCTTCTATACGTTTGAGCGCAAGGTGCACACGGCGCGCCGCGAGGGCGAATTGCGCACCGAGGAAATCAACCAAATGTGGATCGAAATCGCCGAGGAGAGCCTTGGGCCCTCGATCCGGCTCAATGAGGGATACGAGACCTTCTGGGCCTATATTCCGCACTTCATCCATTCGCCGTTCTATGTCTATGCCTATGCGTTCGGCGACTGCCTTGTGAATTCGCTTTATGCCCAGTATGAGAGGGCGAGCGAAGGTTTTGCGGAGCGCTATTTCGAGCTTCTGAAAGCGGGCGGATCGAAACATCATTCAGAGCTTCTGGCCCCGTTTGGGCTCGATGCAAAGGATCCCGGTTTCTGGTCGCTCGGTCTCTCGATGATCGAGGGTCTGATCGACGAACTCGAAGCAACGCAGACCGCGTAAAAGACTGGCGAAACCGAAAGGGAAGAGAATGGCTGAAAACACCAATCCGGCCTGGGAAGAACAGAAGAAGACCTGGCACAATTTCATCAACATTACCAAGTGGGCCATTGCCGGTCTCGCGATCCTGATGGTGTTCCTCTACATCGTTGTTCATCCCTAAGCCTTTCGGGGCAATCCGGGCGACCCGGTCTGGGCCGCCCGCATCCGGCGACATGCCAAAGCGGGGCCATCCATGAAAATTGCAGTCTTGCGCGAAACGGCGGCCGACGAGTCGCGTGTCGCCGCAAGCCCGGAGACGGTGACCAAGTTCATCGCGCTCGGGGCCGAGGTGACGATCGAAAAGGGAGCCGGAGACAAATCGCGCTTTGTCGATGCGGCCTATGAAAAGGCGGGGGCCAAGCTCGCGACGAGCCGAGCGGCAGCGGTGAAGGGCGCGGAGATCGTTCTTTGCGTCCGGCGTCCGGCGGCGGCATCGCTCAGCGGCGCGGCCAAGGGCGCGCTGGTGATCGGCACGATGGATCCGTTCGGCAACGAAAAGGATGTCGAGGCGCTGGCCAAGGCCGGCTATGCCGCCATCGCCATGGAATTCATGCCGCGCATCACGCGCGCGCAGTCGATGGACATCCTCAGTTCGCAGGCCAACCTTGCCGGCTATCAGGGCGTGATCGACGGCGCTTCGGCGTTCGACCGGGCGCTGCCGATGATGATGACGGCGGCGGGCACGGTTCATCCGGCCAAGGTCTTCGTCATGGGCGCTGGCGTTGCCGGGCTGCAGGCGATCGCCACGGCGCGGCGGCTCGGGGCGCAGGTGACCGCAACTGACGTGCGCGCAGCGGCGGGCGAACAGGTCGAGTCGCTCGGGGCGAAGTTTATCTTCGTCGAGTCGCTGAAAGATGCTTCGGGTCAGGGCGGCTATGCCCGTGAACTGACCAAGGAAGAACAGGCGGCGCAGGCGGAACTCGTTGCCAACCACATTACCAAGCAGGACATTGTCATCACCACCGCGCTCATTCCGGGCCGGCCGGCGCCGAAACTGATTTCAAAGGCAATGGTCGAGTCGATGGCGCCGGGTTCGGTGATCGTCGATCTTGCTGCCGAACGCGGCGGCAACTGCGAACTGACCCAACCGGGCAAGGTCATTTCCCATAACGGCGTGACCATTATCGGACACACGAACGTTCAGGGCCGCATCCCGGCCTCAGCTTCGGCGCTTTATGCGCGCAACCTTCTGACCTTCGTCGATACGCTGGTCGACAAGGCGGAAAAGAAACTCGCGGTCAATTGGGATGACGAGCTGGTCAAGGCGACGGTCCTGACCCGCGACGGCAAGATCGTCAACGAACGGATTGCGGCGCCGAAGGCGGCCGAACCCGCACCGGCCGCCAAGTCTGCTGCGGCAAAGAAGACGCCAGCGGCCAAACCTGCCGCAGCGAAAGCCGCGACCGCCAAGTCACCGGCCAGCAAGCCTGCTGCCGCAGCCAAGCCAGCAGCGGCAAAGAAATCCGCGGCAAAACCGGCCGCAACCCGGCGTACGACGAAAAAGACGGGAGACGCATAAATGGAGCACACAGCAGAACAGGTTGCCGACGCGGCGGGCGCAATGGCGTCGGCGGCTTCGGGTGGTGCGGTCGATCCGTTCGTTTTCCGACTGGCGATTTTCGTGCTGGCGATCTTCGTCGGCTATTTCGTGGTCTGGAGCGTCACCCCGGCGCTGCACACACCGCTGATGAGCGTCACGAACGCGATTTCCTCGGTCATCGTTGTTGGCGCACTTCTGGCGGTCGGTGTCCACTTTGTCGAAGGGTCGAACTGGGTATCGAAATTCTTCGGTTTCATCGCCCTCATCCTTGCGAGCGTGAACATATTCGGCGGGTTCCTCGTGACCCAGCGCATGCTCGCCATGTACAAGAAGAAGGGTTGACCCGATGATTTCCGCAAATCTGGCAGCCGTTCTCTATCTCGTCGCCGGGGTGCTGTTCATCCTGGCGCTGAGGGGCCTCAGCCATCCGGCGTCGTCGCGGCGCGGCAACTATCTCGGCATGGTCGGCATGGCGATCGCCATCGTCACGACGCTGATGGTCGCCTCGCCCAACGATTTCATTTCATGGCTCCTAATCGTTCTCGGGCTCGGCATCGGCGGGTCGTTCGGCGCGGTGATCGCGCGGCGGATCGCGATGACCGAAATGCCGCAACTGGTGGCTGCGTTCCACTCGCTGGTCGGTCTTGCTGCCGTGTTCGTCGCGGCGGCGGCGCTCTACGACCCTGCCGCGTTCGGCATCATTTCCGAGGGGCATATCCACACGCAGGCGCTCATCGAAATGAGCCTTGGCGTCGCCATCGGCGCCTTCACCTTTACCGGCTCGGTCATTGCCTTTGCCAAGCTCAACGGCAACATGTCGGGCAAGCCGATCATCCTGCCGATGCGCCACCTGATCCATATCTTGATCGCTCTGGTGCTGGTCTATTTCGTCTGGCAGTTCGCGGTCACCGCCAATCCCTGGCTCTTCTGGCTGATCACCATCCTCTCGCTGGTGCTTGGCGGGCTGATGATCATCCCGATCGGCGGAGCGGACATGCCGGTCGTGGTCTCGATGCTCAACTCCTATTCGGGCTGGGCGGCGGCAGGCATTGGCTTCACCCTCGGCAACACGGCGCTGATCATCACGGGTGCGCTCGTCGGTTCGTCGGGCGCGATCCTTTCCTACATCATGTGCCGGGCGATGAATCGCTCCTTCATCTCGGTCATTCTCGGCGGCTTTGGCGGTGATACCTCTTCGGCTTCCGCCGAAGAAGAAACGCGTCCGGTCAAGGCCGGCTCGGCGGACGATGCGGCCTTCATGATGGCGAATGCTTCGAAGGTCATCATCGTTCCGGGCTATGGCATGGCGGTGGCGCAGGCCCAGCATGCGGTTCGCGAAATGGCCGATGCGCTCAAGGCCAAGGGGGTCGAGGTCAAATATGCGATCCACCCGGTGGCGGGACGCATGCCGGGGCACATGAACGTGCTTCTGGCAGAAGCCAACGTGCCCTATGACGAGGTTTTCGAGCTCGAGGACATCAATTCGGAGTTCGCCCAGACCGATGTCGCCTATGTCATCGGCGCCAATGACGTGACCAACCCCGCGGCCAAGACGGACAAGTCCTCGCCGATCTACGGCATGCCGGTTCTCGACGTCGAGAATGCAGGCACGGTGTTGTTCGTCAAGCGCTCGATGTCGGCGGGCTATGCCGGCGTGCAGAACGAATTGTTCTTCCGTGACAATACGATGATGCTTTTCGGCGACGCCAAGAAGATGACCGAGGACATCGTCAAGGCACTGGCGCACTAGGCCGATCAATTGAATGCGAGGGCGGCCTTTGGGCCGCCCTTTTTGCTTTGGCGGCCCGCGCCTTCATGCTTACATGGGCCGAACCGGCAAGGAGGCGCAGCATGACCATCTCGATCACGCCCTATCTCAACTTCGACGGCACGACGAAGGACGTCATGGCCTGGTATCAATCAGTTCTCGGTGGCGCGCTCGACGTGACGCTGTTCAAGGACATGGGCGGCGCGCCGAGGCCGGAACTGGCTGACGGCGTCATGCATGCCGATCTCAGGATCGGCGACAAGGCCGGACTGATGGCTTCGGACGCCTTCGATGCGAGCGACCTGGTCAACGGACTGTCGATCAGCCTTGCGATTGGCGGAGAGGCTACGGACAAGCCGGAACTCGAGGCGCGGTGGGCGGCCCTCAGCGAGGGCGCCACGGTCCTTCAGCCACTGATGGCCGCACCCTGGGGCGCGACCTTCGGCATGCTGATCGACAGGAACGGCGTGCGCTGGCTTTTCAACATTCCCGGCGCCGGGGCGTGATCGCGATGAACACGCAGAACGACGCCGGCGCGGAGCGGTTGCCGCAGATCGTCGTCTTCGATGACCCCGTGTGCCCCTGGTGCCTGCTCGGGCTTTACCGGCTCGACCGGGCCATCGAGCGCGCCGGGCTTCAGGACAGCGTCGAAATCGTGCATCAGGCTTTTCTACTCGATCCCAACACGCCCGAGGAGGGCGAAGACGTGGTCGAGATGCTGACGCGCAAGTATGGCAGGGCGCCCGACGAAGCCTGGGACCGGATCGAGTCCGAGGCCCGGAAATCCGGCCTCGAAGTCGACATGCGCAAGCAGATCTGGCGGTATCCCTCGCAAAAGGCGCAGGTGCTTATCCAGCTGGCGCGTGGCATGCGGGTGCAGCATGCGATCGCCATGGATCTCGGCCGTGCCTGTTATCTCGAAGGCGAAGACATCAGTTCAGACGAGGTTCTGGTCGAGATCGGTACGCGGCACGGGCTTGCCGAGGAAGTGATCCGCACCGCCATTTCCGTTCCGGAAAACATCGCGGCCGTCGAACGGATGGCGCAGGAGGCGATCGGTATCGGGGTCAATGCGGTTCCGGTCTTTCTGTTTGACCGGCATTTTTCCGCCAACGGCGCGCAGCCGGACGCCTTCTTTGACGCGGCGCTCAAAAAGATGATGGAGCTTGGCACCGAGGACGCGAAAAGCGCCTGAGGCCGACCCATCGAAAAATCAAAAGGCCGCCCGTTGGGCGGCCTTGATATCTTCTTCCGGTGATCTGGCGCTCAGTTGAGGCGCAGGCCCGTCAGACCGACGGCGAGGTTGAGGCCGATCTGGGCCTGACCCGACCAGGGTTGCAGCATGAAGGAGTCCTTGTCGCCACCGATCAGCCAGTTGGCGCCGCCACCGACAACCAGAGAGGCTTCGGCGCTTGCGCCGACATAGCGGCCGGCCAGGGCGTCGGCTTCGAAATTGTTGTCGCCGGCGGTGAAAACGAGCCACTCGATGCGGGTGCGCTCGGTGATACCGACGTCGAGGCCGATCTTGGTGATCTGGCCGCTAAAGGTGTGGTCCGGCCCCGAATTGGGGTGGAAGGTGCAGGTCATATCCTTGCGCGAGCCGAACAGCAGGCCGATGCCCGGTTCGACAATGCAGCTCAGGCGTCCGACCTGGATATGGTCGGAGGCGGAGGCAACCGCCGGAACGAGGGCGGCAGCAGCAAGGGCAATGGCGGCGATGAGTTTTTTCATTGGAATTCTCCGTTTGGTTCCGCTTGGGGAATGCACGCAATTAGGGCGAAAATACAACTTTGACTTCGCGGGTCAAAAAACAAAACGCCGCAGTTTTCCGCGGCGTTTGCATCAAATCATCGACGGATCCTACAGAAGACCTTCGCGCTGCATTTTCTTGCGCGCAAGCTTGCGGGCGCGGCGCACCGCTTCGGCTTTCTGACGGGCCTTCTTGACGGACGGCTTTTCGTAGTAGTTGCGCAGCTTCATCTCGCGGAACACGCCTTCACGCTGCAGCTTCTTCTTCAGCGCCTTGAGGGCTTGATCGACATTGTTGTCACGAACGACTACTTGCACGTGGGCCACGCCTTTCAGAATTTCTTTCGGGTAAACGAAAAATCGCCGTAACTCCGGCGACGATTGCGCGCGCTCTAACAGACGAGCAGTGAAAAGTCCACACCTGCACCAAGGAAAAATTCCAGAAAACGCGGGCGTTACCGTCCCAGAATGCGGTTGATGTGACCCATCTTGCGGCCGGGTTTCGGCTCGTGCTTGCCATAGTCGTGCGGTTGGCGGAGATCCTGCGCGCCATCGAAAATCGACTCGATTTCGGAACCGAGCAGGTTCTTCATCTGCACGTCGGCCAGCCGGGTCGTATCGCCCAGCGGCAGGCCGGTGATGGCGCGGATATGCTGTTCGAACTGATCGGCGACGCAGACCGCTTCGGTCCAGTGGCCGGAATTGTGAACCCGCGGCGCAATCTCGTTGACCAGAAGCTTTGGCATTTCCTTGTACTTGCTGACGAAGAATTCGACGCCCATGACGCCGACATAGTCGAGCTCGCTGACGATCTCGACCGCGACCTGGCGCGCGCGCGCAGCGGTCTCGTGGGACACCGAGGCGGGAACGGTCGACGTGTCGAGAATGTGGTTCCGGTGCACGTTCTCGGCGGGGTCGTAGGTTGCCGTTTCGCCCGAAGCCGAGCGCGCGACGATCACCGAAATCTCGTGGGTGAAATCGATGAAGCCCTCAAGAATGAGGATCTGGCCCTCAAGTTCTGAAAAGGCGCTTTCGGCATCGGATGCCACGCGGATGATGCGCTGGCCTTTTCCGTCATAGCCAAAGCGGGTGGTCTTGAGGACGGCGGGAAGCCCGATCGCGGCAATCGCCTGATCAAGTTCTTCGCGGGTCTCGACCTTTCGAAACGGTGCAACACTGGTGAGGCCGGCGAGGAACGATTTCTCGAGAATCCGGTCCTGAGAAATGCGTAGCGCCTCGGCACTTGGAAAGAGCGGCTTGCGGGCCGCGAGGAAATCGACGGTCGCGTCGGGAATGTTCTCGAATTCGTATGTCACGAGATCGACCGCGCCGGCAAATTGCGCCAGTGCGCCTACGTCTTCATAGGCCGCGCAGGTGTGCCATCGGGTCACGTCGAAGGCCGGGCTTTGCGGGTCGGGACAGTAGATATGGGCCCTGAAACCCAGTCGCGAGGCGGCAAGGGCAAGCATGCGTCCGAGCTGGCCGCCGCCGAGAATGCCGATGGTCCGCCGTTCCAGCATCGCTACTCGTCGCTGGGGAATTGCGGCACGGAATCGGTGTTCTGCTCGCGGAATTCGGTCAGGGCCGCATCGACCTCTGGGTCGCTCAGCGCAAGCACCGCCGCGGCAAGAAGCGCCGCATTCTTTGCACCGGCCTCACCGATGGCGAGGGTGCCGACGGGAATGCCGGCGGGCATCTGGACGATTGACAGCAGGGAATCCTGACCGGAGAGGGCACGGCTCTGTACCGGCACGCCAAAGACCGGAAGGGTGGTCAGTGCCGCTATCATGCCGGGCAGGTGGGCTGCGCCGCCGGCACCGGCGATAATGACCTTGAATCCCATTTCCTTGGCCGATTGCGCGAATTCGTACATGCGCTCTGGCGTGCGGTGGGCCGAAACGATGCGCGCCTCGTACTCGATCTTGAGTTCTTCAAGCGTTTCGGCGGCGGCGCGCATGGTCGGCCAGTCGGACTGGCTGCCCATGACAATGGCGACAGGGGGCGTTTCGATCATCGAAAGCTCCGGAACAATGGTTTGGCGTGTAGCCGAATTGGCGGGGCGCGGCAAGCGCTGCCACCCGACCCCTCAGGCAATGATGTCGGGGGTAACGAGGTCCTCGAGGCGGATGATCTCGTCCTTGAGCTTCAGCTTCTTCTTCTTCAGCCGCTGGATCATCATGCGGTCCGCGCCCGGGAATTGTTCGAGCATGTGGATCGCCGCATCGAGATCGGCATGCTCCTGCCGCTTGGTCGCCAGCTTCAGCCCAAGCTCAGCTTTTTGCTCTTCAGAAAGGTCGAACATTTACGCCGCAATTCGCTCCCGGATCCAGTCTACAGGATGTTGGGAGATTGTTTACGCATTCTTTATCAGGTCGCCGCACTTTTCCCCATCCCCGCATTCGCCCCAATCGACAATATGACAGTTTGGTGTCATTCTCGATCTGTTCGAAGCACAGCAAGGGAGTTTGTTCATGTCGACACTTTCCCATCTCAATGCGCTCGTTGAGCGTCATGAGCAGTTGGAAAAGCAAATTGCCCAGGAGTTGCAGCATCCCAGTTATGATGACCTCAAGGTCCGCGAGTTGAAACGGCGGAAGCTTGAGTTGAAGGACGAAATGGCGCGGCTTGAAGGCGAGGACCGACATTAGTCCCAGAACCAATCGTTTCATTGAAGCGGCTTCCGGCGACCCGGAAGCCGTTTTCATTTGGGCTAGAGGCCAAACGTTCCGATGGCGCCGTCATAGATGAGTTTGAGCGAAACCAGAAACATCAGGCCATAGGCGATCTGGTAGAACGATTTCACCGAAATCCGGTGAACAAGCCAGATGCCGCCAAGCACCGCGAGGATGCCGATGGGTGCGGCGACGGCTGAAATCTCAAGGCTCGACAGGCTGATCTGCCCCAGCGCGAAATAGGGGATGAGCTTGAAGAGATTGACGATGGTGAAGAACCAGACCGAGGTGCCGGCGTAGATGCGCGGCTCCATTTTTCGCGGGAGCGTGTAGATCTGATAGGGCGGACCGCCCGCGTGGGAGATGAAGCTGGTGAACCCGGCGATCCCACCCCAGAAAGCGCCCCAGGCGCGCGACGGCGGCAGGCCTTCGAGCTTCTTTCTCAGCGGCAACCAGGCATCGAGCACGAAGACCAGGGTGATGATGCCAAGAACCAGGGTCACCACCTCGTCGGAAATCACCGAAAACAAAGCCCAGCCGATGGCGATGCCGGCAATGGCACCGGGCAGGACGAGCATCAGGATGCGGCGGTCGAATTCCTTGCGATAGGAATAGAAGGCGACCGCGTCCATGCACAAAAGCACCGGCAACATCATGCCCGCGGCTTCCCGCGCCGGCATGACAAAGGTCAGAACCGGCACCCCGATCATGCCGAGGGAGTTCATCAGGCCGGACTTTGACAGTCCGACCACGATCGCGGCAAGGGCCACGACGGACCAGAAGGCGGGGTCGATCGGCATTTGGTTCGGGTTCCGGGCGGGGGCGCCAGAACGACGCCCGGGCCTTGATCAGGAGGCGGAATCCTCCTGATCCTCAAGACCGCGCTTCAGCGACTTGAGGCCGGAAAAGACCGAGTCGGCGTCGTATTCGGTATCGGAAGAGGAAAAGACCGACTCAACCGTGTGCCGTTCTTCCCGTTCCGTCGTGTCGCCACGGGCCTCGGCGGCGGTCTGCAGGGCTTCTTCGGCCGACAGGAGCCGCGTGCCGGTTTCTGCCTCGTCGCCGACACCGGTTCCGCGATTGGCGCGCTTGACCTCGTAATCGAGCTCGATCTGGCTGCAAAGGCCAAGGGTCACCGGATCGGCCATGGTGAGGTTTGCATTGTTCCAATGGGTGCCTTCGCGCACCGCGTCGATGGTCGACTTGGTGGTGCCGACAAGACGGATGATCTGCGCATCCTTGAGTTCGGGATGGTTGCGCACCAGCCACTTGATGGCATTGGGCCGCTCGTTGCGCCGGGAAATCGGCGTATAGCGCGGGCCACGGCGCTTGGCCTCCGGAACGATGACTTTGCTGTCGGACAGTTGCAGCCGATATTCGGGATCTTTCTCGCCCCTGGCGATCTCGTCGCGGGTCAACTGGCCGTTGGAAATGGGGTTCACACCCATGATGCCGCCGGCGACGTCGCCATCGGCGATGCCCTGAACTTCAAGCGGATGCAGCGCGCAGAAATGGGCGATCTGATCAAAGGTCAGCGCGGTATTGTCGATCAGCCACACGGCCGTGGCCTTGGGCATCAGAAGGGTCTGGTTCATACTGGTCTCCTCTGGGTGCGCCCGGTTATCCGCCGGAGCGCCCGCCTCGTGCTTGTGCTGGAGGGGAATTAGGCATTGATATAGGCGGGTTCGGATCTTTTGTCCACTCCGCCGGTCAGGTTCAGGGCTTTAGGTCGGGGTCGACCTGAAGAACGATCTTGCCGAAGTGGGTATGGCGCTCCATGGCCCGGTGCGCTTCGACCACCTCGCCAAGGGCAAAGACGCGAATGCGCGGGAAACGGTAGCGCCCGGCGTTGATATGCGGCCAGACCTGTTCCTTGAGATGGGTAGCGATCGCCGCCTTCACCTCGGGCGGCTGCGATCGAAGGGTCGAGCCGAAAATGGTCAGGTTCTTGACCAGCACGTGGCTGAAATTGATCTCGGCATCGCCGCCGCCCATCAGTGCAAGAATGATCAGCGTGCCGTGGCGGGCGAGGACCCTGAGATTTCGTTCGGCGAAGTCGCCGCCGACAATGTCGAGCACCTTGTCGACGCCGCGCTTGCCGGTCAGCTCCTTGATTCGAACCTCGAAATCATCCTTGAGGTGCACGATGGCGGCCTCGGCGCCAAGACCGAGGGCATAGCGGGCCTTTTCCTCGGTCGAGACGGTGCAAAAGGGGATCGCGCCTCTCAGGCGGGCCAACTGGATGGCCGCGCCACCAATGCCGCTCGCCCCGGCATGGACGAGAACGGTTTCGCCTTCTTTCAATCCGGCGCGGTCGATCAGGGTTTGTTGCACGGTGAAGAGGGTTTCGGGCAGGGCCGCGCCTTCCTCAAATGAACAGGTCTGGGGTAGCGGCAGGACCTGACCGGCGGGGACGGAAACAAATTCAGCATAGCCGCCGCCGTTGGTCAGGGCGACGACCCGGTCGCCGGCCGAGAACGCGCCGACGCCGCGCCCGGCTTCTTCGATGATCCCGGCGACCTCGAGCCCTAGGATCCCGGTTGCGCCCCTGGGAGCCGGATAAAGTCCCTGGCGTTGCAGAATGTCCGCGCGGTTCACGCCTGCCGCGACGACACGAATGACGACCTCGCCTTCCTGCGCTGCCGGCCTTGGCACGTCGCCGACCGACATCACATCCGGTCCGCCGGGGCCGGCAACTTCGACGGCGCGCATTTTTGGAAAATTGGTCATGGAAGGTCTCCCGGGCGGCGCTTGCACAATGCGACACGCGCACTAGACTTGCAATCATTCGGGGATTTGAGACCGGGGCGGCGATGGACGAGGACGAGAAGAAGAAGCGGATCGGTTTTGAACTTGGCAGCTCGCTCGAAAGCCTGTCGGTCGATGCACTCAGGGAATTGCTGGCCGCCATCCACGAAGAGGCCGCGCGCATCGAGGCGGAGATCGGAAAGAAGGGCCAGTCGCGGGCCGATGCCGACAGCTTCTTCAAGCTCTGAGGCGGTCGAAACGATTTACCTTTATGGCGACTTAGGGGGCAGGGTTAAGAAAGTGACTCCCGTTAACCTTCAATTAACCCGATTTGGTTAAGGTTATCACATCCAGTTGTCCTGGATTTCATCAGAGCGGTTTCTCCCTCTGTTTGACGCCTCCCTGTTAACTTCGAGAGCCGTATCTTGCGGCTCTTTTTTCTTTTTGGGGCGGGCGATTTCCCGCTCCGGACCATTAACCGCCCGAGACCATTTCGAGGCCGGCGTGGTGACGCAAGCCGCCGATTGAGCTAGACTTTTTCAGAGAATAGCTGACCATTCGAGCCCTATGTCCGACGAATCGTCCAAACCGAACCAACCAATCGCCTTTGCGCCGCGGCTTGTCGCCTCGGAGAATTTTCGCGCGCTTTATGCCGAGGGCATGGCGCTGATCGAGGATGTGGCGGCCTATCTCGATGGCGCGGGCCGCGCCGAAAGCCGGCACCTGCCGCGCGAAGCGGCGCTGGTCTACGCCTCCGAATCGATGCGGCTGACGACGCGGCTGATGCAACTGGCGTCGTGGCTGTTGCTGCAGCGTGCGGTCAATGAAGGCGAAATCACCGCCGAACATGCACGCAATGAAAAGACCAAGGTCGCCTTTTCCGCCGAGCCGGCAAAACGAGGCGGGCCCGGGTGGGACGAACTCCCTGAGCGATTCCGCGACTATGTCGAAAAGGGCGACCGCATTTTCGTGCGGGTCAAGCGCATCGACAGGGCCGATCGCGGCGGGCCTGGTGCGTTGACGGCGGAAACCGAGGCGTTGCCTGGCAGCATCGGCGCGCAACTGGCGCGGCTCAAAGCGGCGTTCGGGCAGGACAAGGACTGAGTGCCTGGCTGAAGCAAAAGCCCGGCGCAAGGCCGGGCTTTGAAATTCGTCGCGGTGCCGCGGTTCCTACGAACCCAGAATACCGGCAAACTTTTCCTTGAAGCGCGAGACGCGGCCGCCGCGGTCGATCAGATGGCCCGAGCCGCCGGTCCAGGCCGGGTGGGTCTTGGGGTCGATGTCGAGCTTCAGCGTGTCGCCGGCCTTGCCGTAGGTCGAACGGGTTTCATATTCGGTGCCGTCGGTCATCACCACCTTGATGGCGTGATAGTCGGGATGAATGTCTTTTTTCATCGGTCTGTCTCGCGGGTCAGCGGCCAAGCGCCGCCTGAGGTTTCGGGCCAAACAAAAGCGGACGCGATGGGCGTCCGTCGGGCCTCTTCAGGTTCGTGGCCGGGTTGTATACGCAAAAGGCTGCCAAATGCAAGGGGCGGTCAGATGCTTGGGGCGGCCTGGCGGCGGTTGCGCTTGGGCGGTGCAGCGCCTATCTAGGCGCCATTGCTTCGGAGCGCGATTGAAATGGCCGATACGAGCACCGCCGAACCAGCCAAGCCCGGCCTGCGCCTTCTCTCGGAATCCGACAAGCCTGCCGACAATCTCAAACCGCTTCGGCAGCTTTTGCCCTACGTGCTGCGCTACCCCGTGCGGCTCGGGTTGACGCTGCTTTTCCTCCTGGTTGCGGCCATGTCGCAATTGTTCATTCCGGTCATGGCGCGCGGGCTGGTGGACCAGGGCTTCATCGAGCAGAACCTCGAACAGGTTGCCGGCTATGGCTGGCTGATCCTTCTGGTTGCGGCGGTTTCGGCCGTGGCGGGCGGCGCGCGCTTCTATTTCATTTCGATCATTGGCGAACGGGTTCTGACCGATATCCGGACTGCCGTGTTCAACCATCTGCTCGAACTCGACTCGACCTTTTTCGATACGCACCGGACCGGCGAACTGACCTCGCGGCTCAATGGCGACGTGGCGACGGTGCGGGGAGCCATCGGTTCGAGCGCAACGCTGGCGCTACGTTCGACCGTCCTTTTCATCGGATCGCTGGTTCTGATGTTCCTGACGAACTGGCAGCTGGCGCTAGGGGTTATGGTCGCGATCCCCTTGCTGGTTTTCCCCATCCTTTATTTTGCGCGACGCCTGAGAAAAATGTCGCGGCGAACTCAGGACGCGCTGGCCGACCTTTCGGCCATGGCGACCGAGGTCCTGAGCTCGACCAAGACGGTCAAGGCCTTCACCCAGGAGGCGGCACAGGCGGAGGTTTTCGACCGGCACGCCGAGGCAAGCTATGGCGCCGAGGTCGTTCGGTTGAGGGCCCGGTCGGTTCTGATCGCGGTGGTCACATTCGTTGCCACCGGTGCGATTGTGCTCCTGCTGTGGTGGGGGGCGAAGTCTGTCTTCGACGGATCGGTGACCGCGGGCCAATTGGCGCAGTTCCTCATCTATGCCTTCATGGCTTCGACGTCGCTGATGAGTGTTTCGGAAATCATGGGCACGCTACAGACGGTTGCCGGGGCGACCGAGCGGCTGATCGAGATTCTCAATACGCCGTCCCGCATGAAGATTGCCGAGCATCCGGTGCCGCTGCCCGAGCCGCCGCTCGGCACGGTCCGGTTCGAACATGTCGGCTTTTCCTATTTGACGCGCGGACATGAAGTAGTCTTGCGCGACGTGTCCTTTTCCGTCGCCAAGGGCGAGACGGTTGCCATCGTTGGACCATCGGGGGCGGGAAAATCGACGGTCTTTGCCCTGCTGCAGCGTTTCTACGATCCGACAAAGGGCACGGTCCGGGTGGACGGCGTCGACATTCTCGACCTCCATCCGCGCGACCTTCGCCGGCGCTTTGCCTATGTGGAGCAGGAGTCGACGATCTTTGCCGGGACGGTGGCCGACAATATCCGTTTCGGCAAACCCGAAGCCACGATGGAGGAGATCATCACGGCGGGAAAGGCGGCACTGGTCGACGAGTTTGTCGGGGCGCTGCCAAGCGGCTATGACACGATTGTCGGCGAACGCGGGGTCATGCTTTCGGGCGGGCAGAAACAGCGCATCGCCATTGCCCGCGCGCTACTCAAGGATGCGCCGATCCTTCTGCTCGACGAGGCGACGAGCGCACTCGATGCCCAGTCGGAGCGGCTGGTTCAGTTGGCGCTCGAACGGCTCATGGAGGGGCGGACGACCCTCGTCATCGCCCACCGGCTCGCGACGATCCGCGACGCGGACCGGATCCTCGTGCTCGATGGCGGCGCGCTGATCGCCGAGGGCACGCATGCCGAACTGATGAAGCAGGGCGGGCGTTACGCCGAACTCGCCAAGCTGCAGTTCGAGGCTTCGGCGGCAGAGTAGAGGCTTGCTTTCGGCCACGTCCCGGGCCTGTCGAAGCCCTCGTGGTTCGACAGGCTCACCATGAGGGCCAACCGGTCGCGCGAATCTTGTTGCGACTTGCGGCGTCGCTCGGCGCGCTCCAGGCTCAAATCGTTCCGCTGGAACGATTTGTCCCTCCGGGCCGCCTCTCGCTTGTCTAGCCCTCAGCCACAGGCTTCGGGCGTTCGCACCTAAAATCGCGCCACCGGCGCGATTTTGCACCCTCGGGGGTGCCGGTTTCCGCTGGCGGGGCGCCCGGTGCCTGCGGCGCCTGCCCTCGCGTTCAACATCTTTCACGCGTCCACCGGACGCGCGAATTCACGCTTCGCGCGAACCAATGCTTCACTCCGTAAGCTTGAATTCGATGCGGCGGTTCTTGCGGTAGGCTTCTTCGGTGTCGGCCGGATCGATCGGCTGGAATTCGCCGAAGCCGGCGGCGACGAGGCGGTTGGGCGAGACGCCCTGGTCGACCAGAAGCTTGGCGACGGCGATGGCGCGGGCGGCGGAAAGCTCCCAGTTGGAGGGGAATTGCGGGGTCGAGATCGGCCGCTTGTCGGTGTGGCCATCGATGCGGAGCACCCAGTTGATCTCGGGCGGGATTTCCTGCTCGAGCTGGAGGATGGCCTCACCGACCTTGGCGATCTCTTCCTTGCCCGCGTCGGAAATGGTCGCCTGGCCCGCCTGGAACAGAACCTCGGACTGGAAGACGAAGCGGTCGCCGACCACGCGTACGTCGGCCCGGTCCTGCAGGATCTCGCGCAGGCGGCCAAAGAAATCGGAGCGGTAGCGGCTCAAATCCTGAACGCGCTGGGCGAGGGCAAGGTTGAGGCGCCGGCCGAGATCGGCGATGCGGGTGCGGCTTTCGGTGTCGCGGGTTTCGGAGGCTTCGAGCGCCTGTTCGAGGGCGCCGATCTGGGTGCGCAGAGCCGCCAGCTGCTGGTTGAGCAGTGCCACCTGCGACTGGGCCTCGTCGGAGAGCTGCTGCTGGTTGGTCAGTTCGTCGTTGAGTGCGGCGATCTGGGCATCGCGGTCGCCGAGCCCGCCGCCAATGCCGGCCAGCTGCGCCTGCAGCGTGTCGCGCTGGCTTTCGGTCGAGTTGAGGGTCGCGGTCAGGGTGGCGATGGTCGATTCGAGGTCGGACGAATTGGCGCGCTCGAGCTGCAGCAGGTCAGTCAGCTCGGCGATCTGGTTGTTGAGGCGGCTAAGGGCGGTGTCCTTGCCGAGGATTTCCTGGCTGAGGAAAAACTGGGTGATCATGAAGAGGGTCAGCAAGAAGATGATGACCAGAAGCAGCGAGGACATGGCGTCCACATAGCTTGGCCAGTAGCTGACCCCTTCAACCCGTCGCCCGCGCAGCATCGCCATCTAGCGGGTCCCCATCAATGCCGGTCCTGGCCGTCGCCTTCGCGCATCATGGCCTCGATGAGTTCGCGGAGCTTCTTGTTGGTCTCGCCCTGGGAGACGATGTGGCGGCGCAAATCCTCCTGCTCGGCGCGGATATGCTTGACCAGCCCGTCGATGCCGCGGGCCAGTTCCGCCATGGCACGGATGGCGTTCTGCGAACTGTCGGTGCGCTGCATGGAATTGCCCAGCCGCTCGAACACGGCGGCCATTTCCTCGTTGGCGATGCCGAGGCCATGGGCCTGCATCTGGGTGACCGGATGGTCGAACTCGGCCATCGAGCTCATCCAGTCTTCAAGCTCCATGGCAAACTGGTTCTGCGCCTGGCCCGTCTGCAGGTCGAGAAAGCCGAGCACCAGCGAGCCGGAAAGGCCGAAAAGCGACGAGGCAAAGGCGGTGCCCATGCCGCCGAGGGGGCTCTGCAGCCCGTCCTTGAGGTTGGAGAAAACCGTCGCCGTGTCGCCGGTCGAAACGTCGAGCTGCTGGATGACGCCGGCGACCGAAGTCACCGTCTGGAGAAGGCCGTAAAAGGTGCCGAGCAGGCCGAGAAAGACCAGAAGCGCGGTCATGTAGCGGCTGGTTTCGCGCGCCTCGTCGAGGCGGAAGCCGACCGAATCGAGCAGCGAGCGGAGCGCGGCGGGGGTGATCACCGCCTCGCCCATGCGGTTGCGCAAAATGGTGGCGATGGGGCCGAGAAGGGTCGGCTCGCCGGCATGGCGAAGGTCGCCCGACTGCAGCGAATTGACCCAGCGCACCTCGGGGAACAGGCGGATGACCTGGCGGAAGCTTAAGAGAATGCCGACCACGAGCACGAAGATGATCAGGCCGTTGATGAACGGGTTCGACCAGAAGGCGGTGACCAGTTGCGGGGTGATGATGGCGCCGATCATCCCCACCAGAATGAGGAAGATGATCATCTTGACCAGATAGACGGCGGGCGAGTTCAGCAGAAACGGGTCGTATCGGTCGCTCATTCGGGTCGCAACGGCTCAATCGGGCTGATTCAACAGGGTTTATGCGACACTAATGAGGCGGTGGGGGTGTGGCAAGTGAACAAGTGGTTGGCGCTTCGCGCCAATTGGTCGAGCCGGCGGCTCGACCAAAACTTGCGAACGCCCGAGGCCTATGGCCGAGGGCCAAGGCGGCTTCTTCAAGCAGGCAAATCGCTGTGGCGCGGCGCGATGTGAAAGTCGCTGTCATTGCGAGGAGCGCTGGCGACGAAACAATCCAGAATCTTCGCGGTGTCAGTCTTTGCTGGATTGCCGCGCGGGCTCGCTGGAGCCCGCTCGCAATGACGGAGGAGAGTTGCTCGGGCTGTCCCGGCCGCAGCAGGGCGGAGAGCCGGAACCTCGATGCAGAAGGCCCCGGGTCTCTCCAAGGGCGGCGATGGGCGTTGGGCATTTGCTGGCGTTCTGCTCCTCGTCCTTTGACGGGCTCAGGATGAAGAGCGGGCGGAATCGCACGAGACTTCAGAGGCTCACCGCGAGGGATTTCGGGGCACCCGCATCTGTTTCTCCCCTCATCCAGAGCCTGTCGAAGGACGAGGGGAGAGGTCCAATGGATTCCAACCTTCGCCGGAATGACGAGAGGTGGCGCGTAATGCGCCGTGCGAACCGCGAGGGCGCCAAAAACCTATTTGACCGCCTGCAGGGCCTTGAGCAGGAGCGGCTGGACGGTGAGGTTGCCGGCGACCACCTGGCCGTTCCAGGTGCTTTCGTATTTGCCGGCATAGTCGGTGACGATGCCGCCGGCCTCGCGGACGAGCAGCAGGCCGGGGGCGACGTCCCAGGGCTTGAGACCGTCTTCCCAGTAGAGGTCGAACCGCCCGGCGGCGAGCCAGGCGAGGTCGGTCGAGGCGGAGCCGGAGCGGCGGATGCCGGAGACGGCGGGGTTGACGTGGGCGACCTGCTTGATCTGCAGGGCGTCGCGGTCGGTGCCGGTCAGCTTGATGCCGGTGACGGCGACGCAATCGGCAAGGTGCTTACGGCCGGAGACGCGCAGGCGCTTGCGGTCGTTGAGCCAGGCGCCGCCGCCCTTTTCGGCGGTGAAGGTCTCGCTCATCACCGGGTTGTGGATGACCGAGGCGACGATTTCGCCATTGCGCTCGAGGGCGATGGCGCAGGCAAAGAGCGGGATCGAGTGGAGAAAGTTGGTGGTGCCGTCGAGCGGGTCGACGATCCAGCGGTGCTGGCCGTCGGTGCCTTTGATCTCGCCGCCTTCCTCCATCAGGAAGGAATAGGTGGGGCGGGCCTTCAGCAACTCGTCGCGGACGATGTCCTCGGCGCGCCGGTCGGCGTTGGAGACGAAATCGGCGGGGCCCTTGACGCTGATCTGGAGGTTTTCGACCTCGCCGAAATCGTGGACGAGCGACCTGCCCGCCTTTTCGGCGGCCCGGAGCATGATGTTGAGAAGGGCCGAGCCGGGCATGGAAGGACTTTCTGTTTGCGCGTCGCGAACGCTCTACTTCGTCGTTGCGGGCCCGTCTGGCGGGCACGGCGATCCAGAATTGATGGTTTGATCAGATGCTGGATTGTTTCGTCGCCGACACTCCCCGCAATGACGGAGGGGTTGGGTTTGCTGCGTGCCTAGTCCGCGCGGCGGACATAGGTGACGTCTTCGGTCGCGACCACGATCTTTTCCCCGACCCCGACAAAGGGTGGCACCATGGTCTTGACGCCATTTTCGAGAACTGCCGGCTTGAAGGAGTTGGCCGCAGTCTGGCCTTTGACGACCGGTTCGGTCTCGGTGACTTCGAGGGTGACGTGCTGGGGCAGGGAGATGCCGAGGGGCGTGCCCTCATACATTTCCACAGTGACCATCATGCCGTCCTGCAGGAAGTGGGCGCGCTCGCCGACGAAATCGGTCTGCAGCTCAAGCTGTTCGTAGGTGTCGGTATCCATGAAGACGAGCATGTCGTCCTGCGAATAGAGGTATTGGAAGTCCTTTTGCTCAAGCTGAACGCGCTCGACGGTTTCGGCGGAGCGGAAGCGTTCGTTGAGCTTGGTGTTGCCGATGATGGACTTGAGTTCCACCTGGGCGAAGGCGCCGCCCTTGCCGGGCATGACGTGCTGGGTCTTGACCGCGACCCAGAGCCGGTCCTGGTGCATGATGACGTTGCCGATGCGGATTTCGTTGCCGTTGATTTTCATTCTGTCGCTCGTTGATCGCGGGCCGTGGCCCGGCGGAAATGGTGGCGCGCTAATGCCTCAGATTGGGGGCCAAGGCAAGGGGCGGGCTATTGCTGGGTGGGTGTGTCCGGCGGCTGAGGGGCGCTTTCGGCAGGGTCGCTAGCCGGCGGGGCCGCCTGATCGGCAGCGGCGGGGTCAACGGGCAGCATCAGCGCCTCATCGATCATGCCCTGATCGATGAGCTGCTGCATCGCGGCGTGCATGGCATCGTCGTTGGACGAGGGCAGAAGATCCGGCGTTTCACCTTCGGTCGGCACATCGCCGGGCCAGTAGCGGGCGCGTTCCTCGCCGCGGGCGATGATGTCGGCGGGAACGCCGGCAAGAAGCTGGTCGGTCTGCGGATCGTTGAGGCCCTGGCGGCGGGCGAGGGCGCGGTACATGGCGGCGGTTTCGGGGTCTTTTTCGATGTTTTCGCCGGCGGCCAGAAGCTTGGCGAGGCGGTTCTGGGCGACGGCATTGCCAAGGCTCGCGGCACGGCCATACCAGAGCGCGGCGGCGACCCGGTCACGCGGTACGCCCTGGCCGAGATAGAGCATGGTCGCATAGTCGACCTCGGCATCGGGCAGGCCCTTTTCTGCGGCGAGGCCGATCTGGCGCGCGCCTTCGACCGGATCGGGGAAGGTGCCCGCGCCCTGAATGAGCATGGTGCCGTAATCGTATTGCGCCTGGGCGAGGCCGAGATCGGCGGCCTTTTTCATCAGTTCGGCGGCTTTCGTGAGGCTCGGGTCGGCATAGCGGCCTTCGACGTGCAACAACGCGACGTTGTACATGGCCTCGATGTGACCCTGATCGGCGGCCTTCACGAACAACTCGGCGGCTTTCTGGCGATTGCGCGGAATGCCGGCGCCGTTCTGGTAGAGGACCGCAAGGGCAAACGCGGCATTGGCGTCGCCGTTTTCCGCGGCGATTGCATACCAGGAGGCGGCGAGCTGATAGTTCTGCGGCACGCCGAGGCCTTCTTCATAGATGCGGGCGATCAGGGTTTCGGCGGCCGCATCGCCACGGTCTTCCTCGGCGCGATCGAGGGCGAGCGAGAGCGCCGTCAGGTATTGCCCGCGCTGGAATGCGCCATAGGCGAGGTCCACCGGCAGGCGCGGCCCGAGCACGTTGTCAGATATGACCTCGGCGTCGGACTGCTGGGCGACCGTTGGGCCGCACTGCGCGACGACAAAAACGGTTGAAATGAGGATGAGACCGAGTTTCGCCCAGCTCATTTCGACGCCTTCTTGTGCAGGGCGACGAGAAGGCGATCGGGGTCGGGAAGCTCCCAGAGAGCCGGGCCAAAGGCGATGAACTCGGCGCCCGTGGCCATGGCGGGTTCAGGATCTTCGGGATCGGCGACGATGGCGGCGTCGATCTCGAATGTTTCCGCCCACCATTCCGCATCGGCGATATCTGCCGCCGACGGCGCCGATCGTGGGTCGCCGAAGAGAAGGTAATCGGCACCGGCCTCGCCACGAAGCATTGCCTCATGGTGCGAATGCACGTCGCCGGCGCCGACAATAAAGTCGGGCTTGAGCGTCGCGATCGCATCAGTGAAGCCACGCTGGCCGGAGGTCATGTGAACCCCGTCGGCGCCGAGCGGCTTGACAAGACCGGGCAGACCATCAAGGAGCGCCGCGCAGTCGCGGGACTGGACGGTATCGATCAGCGGACGAATGCGCGCTGCGTAAGCATCTTCGGTCTCGGCGTCGTCGCGCAGGAGGACGAGCGCGGCAACGTCCACCCGATCGAGCAGCGATGCGAGCGACGTGGCGTCTTCCGGCGACGCGAAACGCGGACAGAACAACAAAAACTGCAAGAGCTTCCGACCCCGAAACCAAACCGTCTCATATGAGCACGATCCCGCCGCACATGACGGTCAATTTTGGCGACATGATGAATGGGGCCATGTGGCCCCAGCCATTAATGCATCAGGGCGTCGACGCCGGGGAGAACCTTGCCTTCCATCCATTCGAGGAAGGCGCCGCCCGCCGTCGAAACGTAGGAGAATTCGTCCTTGACGCCGGCATGCGCGAGGGCCGCGACCGTGTCGCCGCCGCCCGCGACCGAAACCAGGGCACCCGATTTGGTCAGGCGTGCGGCGGCCTGAGCCGCTGCGACCGTACCGCGATCGAAAGGTGCGATTTCGAACGCACCCAACGGGCCGTTCCAGACCAGGGTTTTTGCCTTGGCGAGGGCCGCGTCGATAGCATCGACGGATTTGGGACCCACGTCGAGGATCATGTCGTCGGATGCGACCTGATCGAGTCCAACGGTGCGGTTCGCGGCATTGGCCTTGAACTCCTTGGCCACCACGGCATCGACCGGCAGGATGATCTCGCAGCCGCCCGATGCCGCCTTGGCGATGACGCGGAGCGCTGTGTCGGCCAAGTCCTTTTCGCAAAGGGAAGCGCCGACATCGTGGCCTTGGGCGAAGAGAAAGGTGTTGGCCATGCCGCCGCCGATGACGAGCATGTCGACCTTGGTGATGAGGTTTTCGAGTAGGTCCATCTTGGTCGACACCTTGGCGCCGCCGACAAGGGCGATGACCGGGCGCGCGGGATTGCCGAGGCCGGATTCGAGCGCGTGCAACTCGGCTTCCATCAGCCGGCCGGCTGCGCTCGGGAGAACGTGGGCAAGGCCGGTGGTCGAGGCGTGGGCGCGGTGGGCGGCGGAAAATGCGTCGTTCACATAGGCGTCGCCAAGGCTCGCCATGCGGGCAATGAGGTCGGGATCGTTCTTTTCTTCGCCGTCGTGGAAGCGGGTATTCTCGAGAACGATGATATTGGCGCGCGGCGCGGCGGCGATGGCGGTTTTCGCGCCCGTCACGTCATTCCAATCGGTTTCGACGAAAGTGACGCTGCGGCCGGACAGACGCGCCAGATCATCGACCACAATCCGCAAAGACATTTCCGGGACCACCTTGCCTTTTGGACGGCCGAAATGGGCGAGGAGTACCGGCTGACCACCCTTGGCGAAGATATCGTTCAGCGTCGGAACGATACGTTCGATGCGGGTCGTATCGGTCACCTTGCCATCGGCAACGGGCACATTGACGTCGACGCGCACGAGGACGCGCTTGCCGGAAAGATCGAGGTCATCGAGGGTCTTGAATGCGGTCATTTTGGGCCTCCGGATGCGGTGCGGCTGCTATAGCAATACCGGTCTTGCGATGAAAGCGGCGGTGTCCGCTTCACAACGCCGCTGTGCGCCGGTCTTTTGCGGCGAGATCAGAAATTGTCCATGCGATCGGAGCCGAAGTCGTGCGGCCGGTCGCTTCTGGGGCCGGTGCCGGGCTCTTTGCGCGTCCGCCAGACCACGACCGCCGCAACCGCCATGAACGCGGCGAATATGGCCAGCACTACATAAATGATGATTGTGACATCCATCGTGGGCCTCGCGAAGAGCGGTCATCGCGTTGAGTGCGACCGCATGCTGAACCATGCACAATGGATTTGCGCCCCGCAAGCGCGCAAATGAAAGGCCCGCCGATGGGCGGGCCTTGGGTTCGGTTCGCGATGAAGCGCTAGAGGGTCTTCGCGATCGCGACGGCGGTGTCGCCCATGCGGTTGGAGAAGCCCCATTCGTTGTCGTACCAGCTCAGGACTGAAACAAGGGTACCGTCCATGACCTTGGTCTGGTCGAGGGCGACGGTCGAAGAATGCGGATCGTGGTTGAAGTCGATCGAAACGTTGGGGTGATGAGTTACACCGAGAATGCCCTTGAGGGCGCCGTCGGAGGCGGCGATCAGCGCGTTGTTGATGTCGTCCTTGGTGACCGACTTCGAAGCGATGAACTTGAAATCCACCAGCGAGACATTCGGGGTCGGCACGCGGACCGAAATGCCGTCGAGCTTGCCCTTGAGGGCCGGAATGACGAGGCCGATGGCCTTGGCGGCACCGGTCGAGGTCGGGATCTGGCTCAGCGCCGCGGCACGGGCGCGATAGAGGTCCTTGTGCATCGTGTCGAGGGTCGGCTGATCACCGGTATAGGAGTGAATGGTGGTCATCATGCCGCGTTCGATGCCGAACTCGTCGTTGAGCACTTTGACCAGCGGCGCAAGGCAGTTGGTGGTGCAGGAGGCATTGGAAATGACCTTCTGGCTGGCGTCGATCTTGTCGTGGTTTACGCCGTAGACGACCGTCAGGTCGGCGCCGTCCGACGGCGCGGACACGAGGACGCGCTTGGCGCCGGCATCGAGATGCATGGCCGCCTTGTCGCGCGCGGTGAAGATGCCGGTGCATTCCATGGCGATGTCAACCCCAAGCTCCTTCCAGGGGAGCTTTGTCGGGTCGCGCTCGGCGAGCACCTTGAAGCTGTCACCACCCTCGATGTGAATCGTGTCGCCCTTGACGTCGACGGCGCGCGGGAAGCGGCCATGGACGGAGTCGTAGCGCATGAGGTGGGCATTGGTTTCGACCGGGCCGAGATCGTTCACGGCGACCACATCGATGTCCTTGCGGCCCGATTCGTAGATGGCGCGCACCACATTGCGGCCAATGCGCCCAAAACCGTTGATTGCAACGCGAACTGCCATTTTCTGCTCCTTGATTGCGCCCCGGTGCCCCAGGGCGAGCGAGACGCTTCCGGCGTCTCTTACAATTGCGATGTGACGGCTTCAACAACCGCCTTTGGCGTAATGCCGAAATGTTCGTAGAGAACGGACGCGGGGGCGCTGGCGCCGAAACTGGACATGCCGACGAACTTGCCCTTGCCCTGTAGCAAACGATCCCAGCCGAGGATTGCTCCCGCCTCAACGGCGACGAGCGCACCGGACTCACCGATCACAGATTTGCGGTAGTCGGCCGATTGTTCAAGAAACAATTCGACGCAGGGCATGGAGACGACGCGGGTCGAGACGCCCTGCTTTTCAAGCTCGGCGCGGGCCCCAAGGGCGACCGCGACTTCGGTGCCGGTCGCGATGATCGTTGCGTCGGTGTCGTCACCGCCGGCGAGAACGTAGCCGCCGCGGGCGCTCAAATTCTCGCGGTCGAATTTCGTGCGCACCGCCGGCGAGTCCTGACGCGAAAGGGCGAGAATCGATGGGCCCTTGCGCCGTTCAAGCGCCAGTTGCCAGCACTCGGCGGTTTCGGTGGCGTCGGCCGGACGGAAGACGCGCATGTTGGGCATGGCGCGGAACGAGGCGAGCTGCTCGACCGGCTGGTGGGTCGGGCCGTCTTCGCCGACTCCGATCGAATCGTGCGTCATCACGTAGATCGAGCGGATGCCCATGAGCGCGGCGAGGCGCATCGACGGGCGGGAATAATCGGAGAAGATGAAGAAGCCGCCGACATAGGGAATGAGGCCACCATGAAGCGCGATGCCGTTGGCGGCGGCGGCCATGGCGTGTTCGCGGACGCCGAAATTGATGAAGCGGCCCTGACGGGCATCGGCCTGGAAATCCTCGAAGGTCGAGGTCTTGGTGAGGTTGGAGCCGTTGAGATCGGCGGAGCCGCCGATGGTTTCAGGCGTCACGGCGTTGATTGCCTCGAGCGCCATCTGGCTCGCCTTGCGGGTCGCGGCCTTGGGTGGATTTGCCGCAAGGGACTGCTTGAGTTCAGAGATGGCCGGCTCAAGCCTGACGGGCAGCGCGCCTTTCACGCGCCGTTCGAAATCGGCGCGGATGTCTGGATCTGCCTTGGCCAGCCGCTCTTCCCAGTCGGCGCGGACCTTGGCCGACCGGAGCCCGGCAAGGCGCCAGTTGTCGAGAATGTCTTCTGGAATTTCGTAGGGCTCGGCAGTCCAGCCAATGGCCTCGAGAATGCCGTCCGCCTCTTCCTTGCCGTAGGGGCCGCCATGGGCTTTGGCCTTGCCCGCGCGGGTTGGCGCGCCGAATCCGGCGATGGTCTTGCAGGCGATGAAGGTCGGGCGGTCGGCCTTCTGGGCCTTGGCCAGGGCCACAGAGACCGCTTCGGCGTCCATGCCGTCGATCTCGTCGACATTCCAGCCATAGGCGCGGAACCGCGCCGGTTGATCGGTGCTGTCGGCAAGCGAGACGGGGCCGTCGATGGTGATGCCGTTGTCGTCCCAAAGAACGATCAGGCGGCTGAGCTTCAGGTGGCCCGCGAGCGCCGCTGCTTCATGGCTGATCCCCTCTTCGAGGCAGCCATCGCCGGCGATGACATAGGTGCGGTGATTGACGAGGGTTTCGCCGAACTCCTTGCGCAGGTGCGCTTCGGCAATGGCCATGCCAACCGCATTGGCGAAGCCCTGGCCGAGGGGCCCGGTGGTTGTCTCGATGCCGGCGGCATGACCGTATTCGGGATGGCCGGCGGTTTTCGAGCCGAGCTGACGGAAATTTCTCAGCTCGTCGATCGTCATATCCTCATAGCCGAGGAGATGGAGCGCCGAATAAAGCAGCATCGAGCCATGACCCGCGCTCAGGACGAAGCGGTCCCGGTCGGGCCAGGCGGGGTGCTGGGGATCGAACTTCAGGAATTTCGAGAAAAGCACGGTCGCCATGTCGGCTCCGCCCAGGGGCAGGCCGAGATGGCCGGACGCGGCGCGTTCGACGCTCGCGAGCGAGAGCGCGCGTATGGCATTGGCCATGCCGGTGTGCTTTGGAGAATTGGTCATCGGGATGGGTCCGGATCGGTTGGGCCGCCGGTGGATTGAGGCGGCGGCGAAGGTGGACTGGTCACTGCGGCACTGCGCCCTTTGCGCCGCCTTTCGACGGACCGATGACTTAAACAGGTCGCATTTCCAAGTCAATTGCAGCCAAGGGCTGGGGAGAGTTCAGGCGCGATATTGCAAAGTGCCGGGCTTACCGTTTGAATGCGGACGGAATCGAAGACGCTGAATGCATTTTGGCAAAACAAGGCTGGCCGATGGACGACGACAAGCCCGACGAGCCCTACGCGCAGGCCGAAGCGCGGGTCAATGCCGCACTGACGCGGCTCGAGGCAAGCCTCAGAAGCCTGAATGGCCGGGTAAGGTCGCTTCATCGGATCGAGGAAGACGTCGGCAAGCTTGAGGCGGACCGGTCTCGGCTTGCCAACGAGCTGAGGCAGCAGCAGATGCGGGCGGACAAACTCGACAAGGCCGCCGGCGATGTGTCGCGGCGCCTGGTTGAGGCGATGGACAGAGTGCGTACGGTGATGACGGCGGCGGAGGAAAGCGATGGCTGAGGTCAGCGTCGAAATCAACGGCCGCAAGTACCGCATGGCCTGCGAAGAGGGCCAGGAAGGGCATCTGACCGCGTTGGCGCAACGGTTCGACCAGAAGGTCGAGCAGTTCAAGGGCGCCTTTGGCGAAATCGGCGACAACCGGCTGACGGTCATGGCCGGGATCGCCGTGCTCGACGAAATGGCCGAGCTCGAACGCCGGCTAGAGGAAGTCTACCAGTCCATCGCCGGAATCGAAGCGGAGCGCGACCGCACGATCCGGGACGCCGCGGCGCAAGAGGCCCAGTTCGCGCGCAAGCTCGCGGAAACCGCACGAAAGATCGAAGCGGTCGCGGTGGTGATCGACGAAACGGCGCTCGGGCAGTAGGCGCGCGCCTCAGTCCTCGACCGGCAGCCAGATTTCGACTTCGCCCAGCCCGGTCAGCGGGTTGAACCTGTCACCGTAAAGCTCGAAGTTCGGGCCGTTGGTCTGGGTCCTGCCGGCGTTCGGAACGCCTTTCGCCACGGCCGCGCCCATGGTCGCCGATATGCCGGAAACGTGTCCCTTATGCGTGAAGACCAGGTAAGTTTGTGCCGGGACGTCGAAAACCGTCAGGCCGCCGCCCGGTTCGGTGCCTGCCGCAATCTCGACGGCGACAAAATAGTCGAACGCAGTTTCATCGAAATCAGAGCAAAGGCCG
This sequence comes from Hyphomicrobiaceae bacterium, assembly GCA_020638095.1. GTDB lineage: Bacteria > Pseudomonadota > Alphaproteobacteria > Rhizobiales > Devosiaceae > JACKJF01. The sequence goes on from JACKJF010000005.1 coordinate 101,201, forward strand.
AACGTCTGGCCACCGGTCTGGTCGTCGATGGCGCCCAGATGCGGAATGAACTTTTCCCAGAGGTTTGGGATGCCGGTGCGTTCGTCATAGGTGAACCTCTTTTTCAGTCCGGCGATGCGGAAGGCGGGGCGGGCGACTAGCCGAGGCGCTTCAAGGTCGGGCAATGTGGCTGAGTTCATGGTCAGGGGCTCCGTCAGGTTGAGGTCTGCCGTTGTTCGTGACGACCGCACGGCCTGGGGCGTTACGGCAAATTCGGAGCGGAAGGCCCGGGCGAAGGCTTCGCTCGAGCCGTAGCCGACGTCGAGGGCGATATTGAGCACGCTTTCGTTTTCACTGGCGAGCCGGATGGCGGCCTCGGAAAGTTTGCGCTTTCGGGCGTAAGTCATCAAAGGCGTGCCGAACGCCTGCCCGAATGCTCGCGTCAGGTGTTCGGGACTGACGCCGCAGGCTTCGGCCGCGGCGGAAAGCTCGAAGTTGCGCGACAGATACATTTCAACGAACCACAGGGCGGTCGGGAGCATTTTCATGTCCGTTTTCATTTGCCGCCCCAGACATAGATGAGGAGGATAGCAACGTCCTGACCGGATTTGATTTGGACCAAATCGTGTGGTTGCCGCCAGTTTTGGCCTTGAGCGGTGCGACAGGGGGTCTATATAGCGAGGGCTGCCCGGCCCGTGCAGGATTATTTGCATACCCTCGGGGCCTTACCGATCCTTAAGGGAGCTGTCCCCGATTGAGCCCCTGGGCTCTTTCACACGGCGCCCACCTACGTTTGTAGGTACCCGGGATCCAAATTCCCACGGCCAGGGCGGCACCGAAATTTTCGGGGAGGCAAGCAGGCATTGGGCAAAGAACCTGCGTCTGAACAAAAACAAGCGCTTCGGCAGCGCATCAAGAATCAACGGGACGCATTGACCGAAGCCTATCGTATTGCCGGCAGCAAGGCGGCAGCGAACGCTTTTGCGCGGCACGTTTCCTGCGCAGGCAAGACGGTGGCGCTGTTCATTCCCATTGGCAGTGAAATCGACGGAAGCGCTTTGTTTCCGGTCGTTGCCGGGCAGGGCGGGCGGGCGGCATTGCCGGTCGTGCTCGGCGAGGAACCGATGGCCTTCCTCGAATGGAACGGTTCGTTCGCGGGCCTCAGGGACGGGCTGTTCGGCACGAAAATTCCCCTGAGTCGCAACGTCGTTAAACCCGATATCGTGGTGGTGCCGCTGCTTGGTTTCGACCGGCACGGACACAGGCTCGGCTGGGGCAAGGGTTTTTATGATCGTACCATCGCTGCCATGGCGACCAAGCCAATGACCGTCGGCTACGCCTTTGCCATGCAGGAAGTCGGGCGTATCGAGGCGGAGGCGCACGACGTTCCCCTGGACCTGATCATAACGGAAAAGGGGCCCGTGCACGTAACCGGCAAGGACCATTCCTGATTTGCGCATTCTGTTTCTCGGCGATGTGATGGGAAAGGCGGGGCGCGACGCCGTCGCCGAACGCCTGCCGCAAATCCGGCGCGACCTCAAACCCGACGCCGTGGTGGTCAACGGCGAGAATGCCAGCCACGGGCGCGGATTGACCGAGGAACACTACCGGGGTCTCATCGAGGCTGGAGCCGACGTGGTGACGCTCGGCGACCATGCGTTCGACCAGCGGGACGCGCTAACCTATCTGGCGCGCGAGGAAAGGGTCGTTCGGCCGCTCAACTGGGGCGCGGGTACGCCGGGCCGGGGAGCGACGCTTATCGAGACTGCGGGCGGGCAAAGAATTCTGGTGATCAACGCCATGGGCCGCACCTTCATGCGGCCGAGCGATGACCCGTTTCGTGCCGTGGAACTGGCGGTCGCCGACTGTCCGCTTGGCACGGTGGCGGACGCGATTCTGGTGGATTTTCATGCCGAGGCGACTTCGGAAATGCAGGCCATGGGCCAGTTTCTCGACGGCAAAGTGTCGCTGGTCGTGGGCACCCACACGCACATTCCGACGGCCGACCACCGTATTCTTGGCAGCGGTACGGGATTGATGAGCGACGCGGGCATGTGCGGAGACTATGACAGCGTCATCGGCATGGAGGTCGAGGAGCCGCTCAACCGCTTCCTGACGGGCCTCAGCAATGGCCGCTTCGAGCCCGCTTCGGGGGAAGCCACGCTTTGCGGCGTGATGATCGAGACCGATCCGGCCACGGGGCTTTGCTCAAGGATCGCGCCGCTGCGGATCGGTGGAAGCCTGCAGCAGGTTATTCCGGACTTTTGAGACCCGCCCGCGGTCAGCGGAGATGCGGGGGAATTCCTCTCAGCCTCTCGACGATTTCCGCGATTTCCGCGCGGCTCCACTTTGTGTGCCGGCGTCTGGAATTGGCGGGATGAGCCCCAAGATGTTCGCCGGGGCGCCATTCGGTTGCTGGCCGGATTGGGCGCGGGCAGAGGCCGCCACCGCAATTGGGGCAGACATCATGCAGAATGGTCTCGGCGCAGTCGGCGCAATAGGTGCATTCGTGCGAGCAGATGCGCGCCTCGCGCGAATCCGGAGGCAGGTCCTTGTCGCAGATCTCGCAATTGGGTCTGATTTCGAGCATTGTCGTGTCCATTGTGGTTGCGGCGAAGCTGGCCGCGCAGCGAGCGCCGCGCCATCGCAAAATTTCCGGATGGGACCGCATAATTTGCGGTTTGACGCATGGATGCAAAAGACGAAGCCCTGGTCGACCTTTTGCGGCGGGACAGCCGCATGCCGCTTAAATCGCTCGGGGCGGCGGTTGGTCTTTCCATATCTGCGGTCAAGGAAAGGATCGCGCGGCTGGTGCGCGACGGCATCATCGAAGGCTTCACGATCCGCACTGCACCATCGCTCCGGCCGCACCGGGCACTGATGATCGTCACCACGGCTTCCCGCCAATGTGCGATTGTTCCGCCGAGGCTCGAGCACATTTCCGAAATCGTCTCGTGCGATTCGGTGGGCGGTGACGTCGATCTGGTGCTCGATATTGCCGCCTCCGACGCGGCGCGGGTGCAGGCGATCCGCGACGAGGTGGCGGCTATCGAAGGGGTCGTGGCCGTCACGACGCTGCCGGTTCTGGTGCGGCGCTTCGCCCGATAGTGCGAAAACACTGTCCGTCCAACCAGTCTTTGCGGGCTGGGTTCAAGTGCCAAGTTTTCGTAGAAACGTTGTGCGTATGTTATTAAGCAGTGACTTCCACGCGGCAGTCGCTTGAACTTGGAATTCAGCTACTATCGCAGCTTTCTCGCGATTTCGCCAAGCGTGCCTAATACAACGCCCACAAACGCAATCAGTAGCCCACGGTCTATGACTTCACCTGAGGATTTCAGATTGAAATATCGAGTCGCCATCTGTTCCCGCACCGCAGGGTCATCAACTTGTGCGATCCAGAACCCTACAGAAATGATAGCTATTCCAAACAAAAATGCGAGCCAGCTAATTGGCACTACAAGTCTTGAGAAAAACATACTGTGGTCCAAAAATACTTTTCGATAGGTCAATCTAGTGGCCATTTGGGCGAAGGTTCAACCCAATCATTCGGAAATTGAAGTGAATTTTTTCCACCTGGCAATTAGCGCATGATCGTTTTCGGGCTGGCGGGGATAGCTCAGTTCGCCCGGGCCGATCTCAAACCAGCTCTGCTTCGAATCCGTCCAGATGTGGCCGGCGGGTTTGAGCCAGCTCGTATCGTCGAGGGTTCCGGCCTTGATGTTGAGCGTTTCGCCATAACCGGGACGGCTGTGAAAGAGGCGCGTACCACATTTGAGACAGAACCTGCCAAGCACCGACTTGCCCTCGGGCGAGGTGCGCAGACGCTCGGCCATCTGTCCATCGATCCTGAGGTCGGCCGATCGGACGCGAAGAGATTCTCCAAAGGCCGAGGACGATTGTTTCTGACATTCGGTGCAGTGGCAAAGATAGAAAGTCAGCGGCATGCCGCTCAGCTCATAGCGGACTGCACCGCATTGGCAGCCGCCGGTTTGCGGCAGTTTGACTTTGATTTCGGCCATCTTATCCCCTTTGACCGGCGATTTGCTTTTGCCTATATAGGCGCCACAAAATCCCGCATAACAGGCTGTTACAGAGGTTCTTATGGCCGGCCACTCACAATTCAAGAACATCATGCACCGCAAGGGCCGTCAGGATGCGGCGCGGTCGAAACTGTTCTCCAAGCTTTCCAAGGAAATCACCGTCGCCGCCAAGATGGGCGTCGCGGACCCGGATATGAATCCGCGCCTGCGCCTTGCGGTCAACAATGCCAGGGCGCAATCGATGCCCAAGGACAATATCCAGCGCGCGATCAATCGCGCTGCGGACGCCGGCGGAGACGATTACGAGGAAATCCGCTACGAAGGCTACGGTCCCGGCGGGGTCGCGGTGATCGTCGAGGCACTGACCGACAACCGCAATCGCACGGCCTCCAATGTCCGGTCGATCTTTTCGAAGGCCGGCGGGACGCTGGGCGAAACGGGGTCGGTCGGCTTCATGTTCGAGCGCGTCGGCGAGATCGTTTACGGCGCTGACGCAGGCGATGCGGATACGGTCATGATGGCGGCGATCGAGGCGGGCGCGGAGGATGTCGAATCCGACGAGAGCGGCCATACGATCTATTGTGCCTTTGAAGATATTGGCGAGGTTTCGGCGGCGCTTGAAAGCGCGCTTGGCGAGGCGGAATCGGTCAACCCGATCTGGAAGCCGTCCGTGCCCGCCCCGGTCGACGGCGAGAAGGGTGAGAGCCTGTTCAAGCTGGTGGCCAATCTTGAAGACGATGACGACGTGCAGAACGTCTATACCAATGTCGAGATGAGCGACGAAGACATGGAAAGGCTCGCCGGTTAGCGCATGACCCGGACCCGGATGGAAGCCTATTCCGATGCGGTGATCGCCATTCTGATCACCATTATGGTGCTCGAACTCAAGGTGCCGCACTCGGCAGAGTTGCACGCGCTCATTGAAGTTTGGCCGCACCTTCTGAGCTACGTGCTCAGCTTTGTGTACCTCGCGATCTACTGGAACAATCACCACCATATGCTGCACATGGTCGACCGGGTGAATGGTGGCATCCTGTGGGCCAACAACCTGCTTCTGTTCTGGCTATCGCTAGTGCCGTTCGCCACGGCCTGGTCGGGCGAAAGCGGTTTCGCACAATGGCCGGTCATTGCCTATTCGGTGGTGCTGTTGTGCGCCGGGGTCTCCTATTACATTCTCCAGACCGTCATCATCCGTTCGCAGGGACCTGACTCAAAGCTCGGGCGAGCGGTCGGTGGAGACTGGAAGGGGCGCTATTCGCCTGCCATCTACGCGGTTGCCATTGGTTCGGCGTTTCTAAGCCCGATCATTGCCATGTGCATTTTGTGGCTCGCCGCCGCCATCTGGCTGGTGCCGGACCGGCGGATTGAAAAGATGCTTGGCGACTGACCGCTTGCGGGCGGAACCGGGTCTAGCCGCGCAGGATGGAATCCAGAACGGGCAGGCTGCTGATCGCCGAAATGGCGATCAGGGCGTAGGCGATGCGCCGGAAGGTTGTTTCCGAAGTACCCGTGAACCTTCGCGCGCCGAGCCAAATGGCAAAACCGTAGACCGGGGTCAGGATCAATGTCAGGCTTAGTGCCCTGAGCGTGAAAACGCCGCCAAACCAATACGAAATTGCCGTTGATATCGATGCGATGGCGAAGAAGCTGATCAGGTTGGCGCGAACGACGGGCGGCGCAAAAGGTCCGCTCATCCAATAGGTTACGACCGGTGGACCGGAAATCTGAAAGAGACCACCGAGAAAACCGGACAGAAAGCCAACCCCGGCCGAGGCCGCGAAGTGCGGCTGGCCGTGGTAGCGCCAGCCCGACACAAGCAGGGCCAGCATGGCGAAAATCATCAGCGCGGCAGCCCAGCGCAGCGGGACGGGATCGACGCTCAGAAGCGTCCAAGTGCCAAGCGGGATGGCGATGGCGGCGAAGAGGAGTGCCGGCAGGACCGTTGGCCAGTGCGCTTTTCGCAATGCGTTCGGGATCAGCGGTAGCGCGATGATTTCGTCGGTCAGAAAGAACGCCGCGACCGCCAGTTGCGGACCGATCAATGCCGAGGCAGTTGGCATGAAAAGAAGGCCGGCACCAAAACCCGCATAGCCGCGCACATATCCGGCAATGGCAGCAACGGCCAAAAGGAATGCGAGCGTCGGCGGAGCGGGCAGATCGGCAAACATCGGGAACGAATCGAAGTGGGTGGGCGCGCCACGCTAGCGTGGCGGGATGGGTGTTGCTAGTTTGTTCGGCATGAACGAGACGATTCGCATTCTTGGGATCGATCCGGGCCTTCGGCGTACCGGCTGGGGGCTGATCGAAAGCTCGGGCAACCGGTTGCGATTTGTTGCGACGGGGGCGATCACGCCCGACGTCAGCCTCGACCTGCCGCAACGGCTCAACCTTCTCTTCGAAGGGCTGATCGACATCATTGTGCAATGGACGCCCGACGAGGCGGCGGTGGAAGAAACGTTTGTTTCCCCTGGCGCGCGCTCGGCCCTTCATCTCGGGCAGGCGCGGGGAATTGCCGTTCTGGCGCCGGCGCACAAGGGACTGGTGGTCGGCGAATATGCGGCCAATCTCATAAAGAAATCCGTGGTCGGCACCGGTCATGCCGACAAGAACCAGGTGCAGCTGATGGTCAAGACGCTTCTGCCGGGCGCAGACTTCAAAAGCGCGGACGCGGCCGATGCGCTCGCCATTGCCATCTGCCATGCGCATCATCGGGGACGCAAAGCGCTCGAAAGAAAAAGCGCATGATCGGGCGGCTCAAGGGTCTGGTCGAGGCACTGGGCGACGATTTCGTGCTGATCGACGTCAACGGCGTCTGTTACGAAGCCTTCTGTTCGGCGCGCACGCTGCAATCGCTCCCGGGCGTCGGCGAGGCGGTGCGCATCGAGATCGAGATGATCGTGCGCGAAGACCTGATCCGACTCTACGGATTTGCGACTGAGGCCGAGAAAGTCTGGTTCAACACGCTGACCGAAGTGCAGGGGGTGGGTGCAAGGGTGGCGCTCGCCATTCTCTCGGTCCTTTCGCCCTCCGAGCTTTCGAGCGCCATCGCGTTGCAGGACAAGGCGATGGTCGGGCGGGCCAATGGCGTCGGACCGAAGCTGGCGCAAAGGATTGTCACAGAACTCAAGGGCAAGGTGCCCAGCGTCGGTGCCATCGATGCGGGCGTTTTGGGGCTGCAATCGGCGCTCGGCGAGGGTCTGGCTTCTGGCAACATAGCGGATGCGGTCTCGGCGCTGACCAATCTCGGCTATTCGAGCCAGCAGGCCTCGGGCGCCATTGCGCGCGTAGTCAAAAAGGAAGGCGAAGACACGCCGACCGAAAAGCTCATCCGGCTGGGGCTGAGGGAGTTGAGCTCGTGAACCGAAGGGGCGCTTCATCATAACTGCCTTGCATTTTCATTGTTTCCTTACTATTTTGAAAGTGTAAGAAATTTTTTGGAATGTAAGAATGCAGTACGCCAAGCTCACGACCAAAGGTCAAATGACCCTTCCAAAAGACGTTCGGGAAGATCTCAATCTTCACGCCGGCGATCGCATTGGATTCGTCAAAGTGGACGGTCGCTACGTGCTCATTCCGAAAACGCGCAATGCTGCGGATTTGGCCGGCATCTTGCACAAGCCGGGCATGAAACCATTGACGTTGGAGGAAATCGACGACGCCATTGCTGAGCATCTTGCAAAAGACGAAGAGCGCATTCGTGCTGGGCGTTGATACAAATGTTCTGGTGAGGTTCTTCACCGGGGACGACCCGGGGCAGTTCCAGACGGCAAAGGATCTGATCGAAGGCGCTTCCGATGGGGAGCTTTTCATCAATTCGTTGGTCTTGGCCGAACTTCACTGGGTTCTACGACGCGGCTATTTGATTGAGGCCAAATCGATTCTGGAGCTTTTTGATCGACTATTCGAATTTCGCGAGTTCACAATTGGAGACCAGGAACTGGTACAGCAAGCTCTGCTTGAAGCCAGGGCGACTGGAGGCGATTTTGCTGACTCTCTCATCGCGCAAATCAACCAGGCCAACGGCTGCTCGGTCACGCTCACTTTCGACAAGGCCGCTGCCAGTGCGGTGCCGGGCATGATGGAATTGACGACATGACTTCTTTCACCAACGCCGCTGCCGATCGGGATGGTGAAGTGGACGTGTCGCTGAGGCCGACAGGGTTCGACCAGTTCGTCGGGCAGGAGGCGGCGCGGGCCAATTTGCAGGTTTTCATCGAGGCGGCAAAGCAGCGCGGCTCGGCGCTCGACCATGTGCTGTTCGTCGGGCCGCCGGGGCTTGGCAAGACGACACTGGCGCAGATCGTGGCGCGGGAACTGGGGGTCGGGTTCCGGGCGACGTCCGGACCGGTGATCGCCAAGGCGGGGGACCTCGCCGCGCTTCTGACCAATCTCGAAGATCGCGACGTGCTTTTCATCGATGAAATCCACCGGCTCAACCCGGCGGTGGAGGAGGTGCTCTATCCGGCGATGGAAGATTTCCAGCTCGACCTCATCATCGGCGAAGGGCCGGCGGCACGGTCGGTCAGGATCGATCTCAGCCGTTTCACCCTGATCGGCGCGACGACGCGGGCCGGGCTTCTGACCACGCCCCTTCGCGACCGGTTCGGCATTCCGGTGCGGCTCAATTTCTACACCCCCGAGGAACTGGTGCTGATCGTTACGCGCGGGGCACGGCTTCTCGGCGTCGGCATGACTCAGGAAGGCGCGATGGAGGTTGCCAAGCGTTCGCGCGGCACGCCGCGCATTGCCGGGCGGCTGCTGCGGCGGGTGATCGATTTCGCCCTTGTCGATGGCGCGTCAGAGGTTGATGCGGGGATAGCCGACAAAGCCTTGCTGCGGCTCGATGTCGACCGGCGCGGGCTCGACATGATGGATCGGCGTTATCTCGATCTCATTGCCGATCACTATGGCGGCGGACCGGTCGGGATTGAAACCATCGCAGCGGCGCTTTCCGAGCCGCGCGATGCGATCGAGGACATTGTCGAACCTTATCTCTTGCAGCAGGGTTTCATCCAGCGCACGCCGCGCGGACGCATGCTGACGGCGACGGCGTTCCAGCATTTGGGACGAGGCGTGCCGCAAGGCTTTTCGGGCGTCCAGGCGAGCCTTTTTAATGAAGGGGAGGAAGGCTGACCTCGCCATTCGGTGCACCTGACGCGTGACAGGTTCCCTGGTTTCCGATAAGTAAGTCAGCGGTGCTGACATTTTGAGAAATCGGAATGAGCGAGGCTGATCGGGAGCCGGTGCCCGACCCGCAGGAATCTGGACGAAAAGCAACCGCGCAGGCTGCGCGAGCGCACCTGCCCGGCTGGTTCGGTGACTGGACCTCCACTGCAACCCATCACAGCCCGTGGGAAGATGCGCAGGGAATCGCCTTTTCAGTTCTGCTGATTTCGTTCGGGATCACACTTTTCCAGCAGTTAGGGCTGATCACGTCAGGCATCGCCGGCTGGTCGCTGGTGCTGCACTATGCGGCGGGCTGGCCAGTTGGCGTGAATTTCTTTGTGCTCAACCTGCCGTTTTACGCGCTGGCAATCTGGCGGCTCGGCTGGGGCTTCACCGTCAAAACAGTGCTGGCGGTGACACTTCTTTCAGTTCTGCTTGAAGCCGAGTCTCGCTGGGTCAGCATTGCATTCATCGAACCGGCGTTCGGGGCGGTTCTGGGGGGTGTTCTGGTCGGGTTCGGGTTGCTGGGCGTGCTCCGGCACCGGTCGAGCGTCGGCGGCGTGACCATTCTTGCCGTCTGGATCGAAGACATGACCGGGGTTCGAGCGGGTGTGACCCTATTCCTGTTCGATCTCACGGTTTTCGGCACGGCGCTTTTTGTCGCGCCACCAGACCTCGTCGCCTATTCGGTGCTGGGCGCCGTTGTTCTCAATGTCTTTCTGGCGGTCAACCATCGCCGCGACCGCTACATCGCGCGATAGCGCCGGCGCCATTCTTCAGATCGACTTGCGCCGCTGCAGGTCTTCCGTCCCGAAACTGATGCCGCGATGAGCGAGCCAGCTCGAAAAGCGCTCGACCTTTTCGTCGAGCGAACAGGTCAGGGGCTGATGTTCCAGTTCTTGCTGATAGTCCGCACGCAGTTCGATCTGTTCTGCGGCGGTAAGGGATGACCAGGCTTGAAGCTCTTTCTCGTTCATTCTGGGCCTCCTTCGTCGTGCACCAGCTTCAAGGTGTAAGAATTCGTTAACCCGGACCTTGATCTGGAACAAAGGATGCGCTTGGCCATTGTGCAGCAGTTCATCCCGACCGGAGGGAAGCGTGGCAAAATCGGTTTTCAACGTGCGTGTCTATTACGAGGACACAGATTTTTCCGGCAACGTCTACCACGCCGCCTTTGTGCAGTTTATGGAGCGGGCCCGCACGGAATACCTTCGGCAGCTCGGCATCCACCATTCGGAGCTGGTGCGCGACGGGCTCTTCTTCGTCGTCCGGCGGCTCGACGTGACCTACCTCGCACCGGCGCATATCGATGACGAACTGGTGGTCGTCAGCCATGTCAAGGATCTGACCGGCGTGCGCATGGTGCTCGAACAGTCGATTTTCCGGGTGCAGGACCAGATCACGCGCGGCGAGGTCGAGGTGGTCCTTGTCGGTCCCGACGGAAAGCCGAAACGCTTGCCCACCGATATCAGATTGCGCATGGCCGGGTCGGGCACGCACCATTGAAGTTCCAACGTTCTGGTCAGACGGCCATTCGGCGATCCGTGGACCTTTTCTTTGCCGCTTTGCTCCCCATCTAGATATCCATGCGCAGAGGCGGGAGCGAGATGTGATGGTGAAATGGGCAGGGTGGGTCTATCTGGTCCTGACGGTTGTGATCGTCCTCTTCCAGCTGGCGCTGGTAGGCGGTGCACCATGGGGAGACTTTGCGCTCGGCGGGCAGTTTCCCGGACAGCTTCCTCCCGCGATACGGGTGGTTTCGCTGGTCAATGTGCTGATCCTGCTGCTGCTCGGAACAGTCGTGGCGCAGGCGGCCGCTCTTCTCAACCGGCTGCGGTTCACCTTTCCCCGATACGCGATGTGGCTGGTGGTTGGGTTCAGTGCGGTGGCGCTCTTTGTCAACCTCATTACACCCAGTGCGGGCGAACGCATGATCTGGGCGCCGGTCGCGGCAGTCATGCTGCTGAGTTCAGTCATTGTGGCATGGCAAACGCGCAAAGCGTGAGTGGCCTGAACCACCCTTAACCACTCAGAAACCATAAATGTGACAGGGCGCTATAAGGCCGTCGGTAGGGCCGGATTGTGGGCGTTCACCTCTTAAAATTGACAAATTTGACACGCACTGGCCAGCCTTGGGTAGCCGGTACGGGTCATGGTTCGGCTCCGGCGGATGGTCGCCGGGGAAATGGGGAAGTCTGATGGAAGGTCTCGACACCGCGGGTGCGGTTGCGCAAACCGATTTTTCAATTCTCGCGCTGTTCCTGAATGCGGACTGGGTGGTCAAGCTGGTCATGCTCGGGCTGCTGTTCGCGTCGATCTGGTGCTGGGCAATCATTGTCGACAAGATCCAGCTCTATGCGCGCACCAAGCGCGACATGAATCGGTTCGAACAGGTGTTCTGGTCTGGCCAGTCGCTTGAGCAATTGTACCAGTCGCTGTCCGATCGCGGTTCAGCCGGTTTGGCGGCAATTTTCGTTGCGGCGATGAAGGAATGGAAGCGCAGCCACGAACAGGGCGCCTCCTCGTTCATTGGGGTGCAGGCACGTCTCGAGAAGGTCCTCGACGTGGCGATCGCCCGGGAATCGGAGACGCTCGAGAAGCGGCTTGGCTTTCTGGCGACCGTGGGCTCCGCCTCGCCGTTTGTCGGGCTTTTCGGCACGGTCTGGGGCATCATGAATTCGTTCTTTTCGATCGCGGCGTCGAAAAGCACCAATCTGGCGGTGGTGGCGCCGGGTATCGCCGAGGCGCTGTTCGCAACCGCGCTTGGGCTTCTGGCCGCCATTCCGGCCGTTGTCGCCTACAACAAGTTTTCCTCTGACGCGAACAAGTTCATCGGGCGCATGGATGGGTTTGCCGATGAGTTCGCGACAATCCTCTCGCGACAACTCGATGCACGTGAGCGCAAGCAGCGTCCCCAGCAGGGCGGCCAGTAATCCATGGGCATGGCAACCTCCGGTCGCGGTGGATCTTCGGGACGCGGACGTCGCGGCCGGCGCGGGCGCGCCCAGCCGATGAGCGATATCAACGTCACGCCGCTCGTGGACGTGATGCTGGTGCTATTGATCGTTTTCATGGTCGCCGCGCCGCTTCTGACGGTCGGCGTGCCGATCGATCTGCCGGAAACCCAGGCGCGTTCGCTCAACACCGAATCCAAACCGATCACGATCAGCGTCGATGCCGAGGGTAAGGTCTATATTGGCGATCAGTTGATCGATCCGGCGACCCTGATCGACCAGGTCACGGCGCAGGCCGAAAACGGCACTGACGAACGCATCTATGTCCGCGGCGACGCGTCGGCCGATTATGGCACGGTCATGCAGGTCATGGGGCTTCTGTCAGGAGCCGGCTACACGCAAATCGGGCTGATCACGGCGCCGGTTCAGGGACAATGAGGGATGAGGGCCGGGTTCACCGTTTCGGTGATCGCGCATGCGGTCCTTCTGTTTTTTGCCCTTATCGGGCTGCAACTCTCGCAGCCGCTTGAACCTGAGCAGGTCGAATCGATCGCGGTCGATATCATTCCCCTGAGCGAATTCGCCAATATCCGTGCGGGCAGCCTCACGTCCGAAGTCATCGAGACCCAGGCGCCCTCAATCGTTGATTCGCCGGAACCGGCACAACTGGCCGAGCGGACCGGCAATACCCAGGAAGATCAGGCGACACCGCAGGAAGCCGACACGCCGACCCCGGCACCTACCGAACAGACGGCGCCAACGCCGGCCCCCGAACCGGAGCCGCAACCCTTGCCCGACGTGACGCCGCAGCCAGAACCGCAGCCTGTTCCCGAACCGCAACCCGAGCCGCAGCCTGCCCCCCAGCCTGAGCCGGCGCCGACGCCGGAGCCGACACCCGAGCCCCAGCCCGAACCCCAACCGGTCGAGGAGCAACCTCAGCCGGTGACACCGGCGGCACGGCCCACCAACATCGCCCAGAAACGCCAGCAATTTGCCCAGCAGCAGGAGCAGGCGCGCCAGCAGCAGGCACAGCAGCAGTCGGCGGTGGTCAACACCGAGGAAACGCGCGGCGGGGTGACCGGCGAAGGCGGCCAGCAGAGCCTTGGGTCAAATACCGGTCAGTCGGCAACGCTGACGCGTGCCGAAGAAGATGCGCTTGCGGCCCAGATGCGCTCGTGCTGGCGGCTTCTGCCCGGCGAGATCGAGTCCGGAATCGAGGTCCGCCTTCTGGTCAACCTCAATCAGGACGGCTCGGTTGCCGGAACGCCGAGCATCGCCGAAGCGCCGAACTCGAGCATGGGAGGTTCGATTGCCCGCGCCGCACAGCGCGCCGTGATGCAGTGCGGGCCCTATCGCCTGCCGGCCGCCAAATATGCGGAATGGAAGCAGGTCGACGTCACCTTCCGCGCCAGCGATCTGAGGTAGGGTGATGGCGAAGGTCCAGACCAAGCCCGTGCCGGTGCTGCCGGACATGCCCGGCGATGTTGCGGCGGTATTCGAACGCGCGCCGGAAGCGTTCAAGGGCGCTCTTGGGAGAATGCGCGGCTGGATATTCGAGGAGGCGGCGGCGCGCGAGGAGGTTGGTTCGGTGGCCGAAACCCTCAGGTGGGGCGAGATGGCGTATCTGACCCATTCGCCACGCAGTGGAACGACAATCCGGCTTGCCGCGTGGGAACGGCCCGACAGGGGATCTGGATTCGGGCTTTTTGTTCCCTGTCAGACGACTTTGATTGAACAGTTCAGGCATCAGCACGGAGAGGCGTTCCGGTTCGACAAAAACCGTGGCATCCTCTTCTCGTGCGAAGAAGAATTGCGTGAGGCGCCACTCCGCCATTTTATTGCCTTGGCCCACACATACCATCTTGGTTAAGAGGAATTTCAATTGGTTCTGGGGAACACGTCTTTGCAATCACTTCTGCTGCCCAAACGCCGCGACGTTCTGAAACTGGGGCTCGCGGGCCTCGCTGGTGCTGCCATGATTTCACCAGCCAGCGCTCTTGTGCGCATCGTCGTGTCGGGCGCCGAATTCACGCCGCTGCCCGTGGCGATTCCGGACTTTCAATCGAGCGATCCCGCTTTCGGCCGGCAGGTGACGGACATTATCCGCGCCAATCTCAGGCGGTCTGGCCTGTTTGCGCCGGTCGATCCGGCGGCAATGCCGCAGCAGGTGGGCGACGTGAATGCGACACCGCAGTTTGCTTCATGGGCGGCGACGGGTGCCTTGGCGCTGGTCATGGGCCAGGTGGAACAGGGCGGACAGATCCAGTCGTCCGTGCGCGTTTGGGACACTGCGGCGCAGGCGCAGGTTGTCGGCCAGTCCTATTCGACAGACCCCAATAGCTGGCGGCGCATCGCCCATATCGTTTCCGACGCGATCTATACGGCGCTGACCGGCGAGGGCGGTTACTTCGATACCCGTATCGTCTACGTGGCTGAAAGCGGCCCAAGGGCCAACCGGACCAAGCGGCTGGCGGTGATGGACTATGACGGCGCCAACGCGCAGTACCTGACAGAGGGGCGGTCGCTGGTTTTGACGCCGCGCTTCTCGCCCAACCAGCAACTTCTGGCCTATATCAACTTCGAGGATGGCAAGGCGCAGGTCTATCTGCTCGACCTCGCTTCGGGCCGGCAGCAGCGGCTGGGCAATTTCGGCCCGCTAACCTTTTCCCCACGTTTTTCGCCGGATGGGCGGGCCATCGTTTTCTCGATCGAGAACCAGGGCACGACCAACCTCTATTCCGTTCCGCTAGGCGGCAACCGGCCCTCGCAGCTGACCTCGGGCGCGGCGATCGACACGTCGGCGAGTTTTTCGCCGGACGGGCAATATCTGGCCTTCGAATCCGATCGCGGCGGCACCCAGCAGATCTACATCATGGGTGCGGGAGGCGGCGGTGCGCAGCGGATTTCCTATGGCGAAGGGACCTATTCGACGCCGGTCTGGGCGCCGACGGGCGACCTCATCGCCTTCACGCGCCAGTCGGGCGGCCAGTTCCAGATCGGCACAATGAAACCGGACGGGTCGGGCGAACGCATTCTGGTGTCGAGCTTTCATGCCGAGGGCCCGACCTGGGCGCCGAACGGCCGGGTGATCATGTATTTCTCGGATCCGGGCGGGAACGACGGGCCGCGGCTCAACACGGTCGATATCTGGGGGCGCAATCCGCTGCAGGTCCCGACCGAGACCTTTGCTTCGGACCCGGCATGGTCGCCGCTGCTCAGTTGAGCCCGGAAGGGTTACAATTTGGCCGCAATTGGCGGTCAATTCATCGATCATTAAGCGTGCTTGAGAACCGCTATTTAAGGTTGATCAAGCTATAAGGACCGGGACGGTTTCCTCAGGAGTTTGCGGCATGAGTGTCATGACCCGTACGTATGTCTATTTCAAAGCGCTGATCGCGGTTCTGCTGGTCGTGGGACTTGCCGCGTGTGCGCGCACGCCGGGTGACGGCACAGGCGGCGCGGCAACGCCGGGCAGCCAGCAGGAATTTCTGGTGACGGTCGGGGATCGGGTGTTCTTCGACACCGATTCTTCGGTCCTGTCGCCGCAGGCCATCGACACGCTCAACAAGCAGGCCGCATGGCTCACCCGCTACACTCAGTATCGGGTAATGATCGAGGGCCATGCCGACGAGCGCGGCACCCGCGAATACAATATCGCGCTTGGTGCCCGCCGCGCCGCTGCCGTGGTCAACTATCTCGTTTCCAAGGGCGTTGCGGCCAACCGCATCGACTCCCGTTCGTTCGGCAAGGAACGGCCGGTCGCCATCTGTAACGACATATCGTGCTGGTCGCAGAACCGTCGTGCGGTGACCGTGCTGCAGTAATTTAGTCTTCAGAGTTCTGGAGGCACTGGGCGCCGGGGTCAGCGTATCGACCCCGGCGTTTCTTTGCGCCCACGCGCGACCGGCGCAAATCCATCCACACAAGAAATTGACAAGATCGGCCGCTAGAGGCGAGGTGAACGGGTGCAACCGGCCGGGCCCCGCCTGGCCCCAATCAAGGGAGAAAGACGTGCCTCAGATTTTCCAGGGCAAAGTCCGACGGCTTGGCCTTTTTGCCGCGGTGCTTCTGGCAAGTGTGGCCATGCCGGCACTTGTCGATGCGGAAGGCAACGCGGACCTTTCAAGCCGCCTGTCCATTCTCGAACAGCAGACGCTGACGCTGACCAACGGGCTTAAGGGCCTCTCCGGCGGCGTCATCGGGCAGGGTCCGGTCGTTACCGATCAGGGGGTGCTGGTGGCGCAGGCGTCGCGAGATCTTGCGGCGCTCAATCTTCGCGTGCAGCAACTCGAGGAGCAGATGCGCACCCTGACCGGTCAGGTCGAAGGCGTGCAGTTCCAGATGACCCAGGTCTATGAGCAGATCGAGCGGATGAACGAAGACAATGATTTCCGGTTCAAGCAGCTGGAGGATGCGCTGGGAAAAACTGATGCGGTGACTCAATCCGGCGGCGCGATGCCGTCCGGGGAGTCGCCGCAGACCCAATCAACTGACCAATCCAGTGCCACGAACCTTGGCGGACCCGCGCCTCAACAGCCGGAACAGCCCACGGCACAAGACACTGGCGGCGCCATCGACCTTGGCGGGGGTGACGGGCTTGGGGATTCGCAGGATCCCCTGCTCGGCACCATCGATCAGCCGATGGATGGTGATCTTGAAACCGCGCCGCTTGGCGGCCAGCCTCTGGTCCTGACCCTGCCCGACAATGCCGGCATTACCTTCAACGGCGGCACGCTTGGACAGGGGCAGGCTCTGCAGCTCGATTTCGATCCGGGAAAGCTTGTGACCGACGGTGATGCCGATGCGCAATTCCAGGCCGGGTTCGACGCGGTGCAGCAGGGCGACTACGACTTCGCCATCGCGCAGTTCCAACAGTTCGTGCAACTGTTCCCGAACGATCAGCGCGCGCCCGATGCGAGCAACTGGCTCGGCGAGAGCCTTCTGCAAAAGGGCGCCTATGAGCAGGCGGCGGAAGTCTTTTTCGACGGTTATCAGAAATACCAGTCGAGTACGCGGGCACCCGACCTATTGCTGAAACTCGGTGTCGCCCTCAATGGCGCGGGCGAACATGACACGGCCTGCCGGACGTTTTCGGAAGTGCTCAAGCGCTATCCGAACATGGGCAACGCATTTTCCGACCGGGTGACCCAGGAAATGGCGCAGGCGCAGTGCTGAGCAAAAACGATGTCGTTGCGCTTCGGCTGAACCTGGACGACATTTTCGCAGGATTTGATCGATATTCGAAGATTGGACTGGCGGTTTCGGGCGGAGCGGACAGCCTCGCTCTGCTCATGCTGGCCGAACATTGGACACGCGGGCGGCGTTCAAGATTGGTGGTCTTTTCAGTCGATCACGGGTTGCGGCCCGAGAGTGCCGGGGAGGTCGAGCAGGTTGGGGAAATCGCCAAAAGGTGCAATCTCGACTTCGTGCCCCTGAAATGGACCGGTGAAAAGCCGGCGAAAGGCGTCCAAGCCAAGGCGCGTGCCGCGCGATATCAGCTGATTGGCCAGGCGATGAAGGAACGCGGCGCCGAGATTCTTCTTACCGGGCATCATTCCGGCGATCAGGCCGAGACAATTCTGATGCGGCTTGCGCACAAGAGCGGTCTTGGCGGGTTGGCCGGGATGCCCAAAATGACCCGCCTTTTCGACGTGGTCGTGGGCCGGCCGCTTCTGGGTTTCAGCAAAGAGCGGCTGGAACTGATCGTGAAACGGGCAGGATTGCGGCCAGTCATCGACCCCAGCAATTTCGACGAGAAGTTCGAGCGACCCCGCTGGCGCAGCATTATGCCCGAGCTCAGAATGCGCAACCTCGATGAGGAATCCCTGAGGCTCTTCGGGCAGCGGATGCGGCGCGCGGATCAGGCGCTCGCCACGTTGACGGAAGCGGCGGATCGAAAACTTCGCAGGATTGATCCTTTTGGAATTGGCGCAATCAAACGGGCCGGTTTTGATGACCTTCCCGAAGAATTGCGCCTGCGCGTTCTGTTCCGGGCGATCGCGGATTGCGGCGGAGAGACTGATCAGCCGGACCTGAACCAGATCGAAGACCTCACACTGCGTCTTGCACAGGACGTCTTTCGGGGCACTTCGCTCGGCGGCTGCTGGGTCGAAAGAACTCAAAGCGAAATCAGTCTGGTTCGCGAATGCGGACGTGGTTTGCCGCGAGCACAGTCATTGGAAGCTGGTCAAGCAACGATCTGGGATGGTCGTTTCCGTTTCGAAAACCGGTCCGCGAGCAAACGCATGAAAATTGCGCCCCTCGATGGCATGAAGCGAAGCGAGCTTGAAGCGTTCGTGGGCGCGCCCGTGCGGCACAATATGGCGCGGTTGCGGTCGGCACCGGCCGTCCGCGACGATGCTGGAACCTTGCTTGGCGTGGGCACATTGTCGCACGATCCGTCACTTTTTGTGGAACCGACGGTAAATTGGACTTATTCTCAGGAATAGTTCGGGTGCTTCGGGTTCGCCCGGTGCGGCGCGACTGACCGCTTAACGCTAGGGTCAAGCTGGACTTGTACGGATGGTGGTGTGCTCCTACATGGGGAGCAATAAAGGCCACCGGACACGGCGGGCTTTGTGGTGCCCGCCCCAACAGGAAATCGAGATGAACGCCAACTTCCGCAATCTCCTCATCTTCGCTGTGATGGTTTTCACGCTGATGGGGCTGTTTCAGGTGTTTCAGAATACGACGCGCAATGTGTCGAGCAGCGAATTGTCCTATTCGCAGTTCGTCGAAGACGTCGATCAGGGCAATGTGCGCAGCGTGACCATCACCGACAGCCACGTTTCCGGCATCACGACGACCGGCGGACGCTTCGAGACCGTGGTACCGCCCAATACCGACATCGTCAGCCGGCTCGAGGGCAAGGGCGTCGACATTCGCGCCGCGGATGCCGAATCGAGCCCGTTCTGGTCGATCCTTCTGAGCTCCTGGCTGCCTTTCCTGGTGATCATCGGGGTCTGGTTCTTCTTCATCCGGCAGATGCAGGGTGGCGGACGCGGCGGCGCGATGGGCTTCGGCAAGTCGCGGGCGCGGCTTCTGACCGAGGCACAGGGCAAGGTGACGTTCGAGGACGTTGCCGGTGTCGATGAAGCAAAGCAGGACCTCGAAGAGATCGTCGAATTCCTGAAAGATCCAGGCAAGTTTCAGCGCCTTGGCGGACGCATTCCGCGCGGCGTGCTGCTGGTCGGTCCTCCGGGCACCGGCAAGACGCTGCTGGCGCGCTCGGTGGCGGGCGAGGCCTCGGTACCGTTCTTCACGATTTCTGGTTCCGACTTCGTTGAAATGTTCGTCGGCGTCGGCGCATCGCGCGTCCGTGACATGTTCGAGCAGGCCAAGAAGAATGCGCCCTGCATCATCTTCATCGACGAAATCGATGCGGTTGGCCGGCATCGCGGCGCGGGCCTTGGCGGTGGCAATGACGAGCGCGAACAGACGCTCAACCAGCTGCTCGTCGAGATGGACGGGTTCGAGGCCAACGAGGGCATCATCCTGATCGCAGCGACCAACCGGCCCGACGTGCTCGATCCGGCACTGCTGCGCCCGGGCCGTTTCGACCGGCAGGTGGTGGTGGCCAACCCCGACGTTTCCGGCCGCGAAAAGATTTTGAAGGTCCACGTGCGCAAGGTGCCTTTGGCGCCCGACGTCAACCTCAAGGTGCTGGCGCGCGGCACGCCCGGGTTCTCTGGCGCGGATTTGATGAACCTCGTCAACGAGGCGGCACTTCTGGCGGCGCGGCGCAACAAGCGCTTCGTCACCATGAACGAGTTCGAGGACGCCAAAGACAAGCTGATGATGGGCGCCGAGCGCCGGACGCTCGCGATTTCCGAAGAGGAAAAGAAGCTGACCGCCTATCACGAGGCCGGCCATGCGCTGCTCGCCCTCAAGATGCAGGGGTCCGACCCGATCCACAAGGCGACGATCGTGCCACGCGGACGGGCGCTCGGCATGGTCATGCGCCTGCCGGAAAAGGATCAGGTGTCGCTGACCCGGCAGAAATGCCACGCCGACCTTGCGGTCGCCATGGGCGGGCGTGTGGCCGAAGAAGAGATTTTCGGGCACGAAAAGGTAACGTCGGGCGCCTCGGCCGACATCAAGATGGCGACAAGTCTGGCCAAGGCCATGGCCATGCAGTTCGGCATGTCCGACAAGCTCGGCCCGCTGCTTTACGGCGATGCGCAGGAAGAGGTGTTCCTTGGGCGCAGCATGGGCCAGGTGGGCGCAACGATGTCGGACGAGACCCAGCAGCTGGTCGATGCCGAAATCAAGCGCTTTGTCGAAGAAGGCTATGAAACGGCGCAGCGGGTGATTCGCGAGAACATGGACGAGCTTCACCTGATCGCCAATGCGCTCATCGAGTTCGAGACGCTTTCGGGCGACGAGATCCGTGACCTGATGAACGGCAAGCCGCCGGTGCGCGACACGGGCGACGATATGGACAAGCCGAAGGGCACCGGCGTGCCTGTGGCCGGCAAGCAGACCCGCAAGCCACCCGAGGCCGGGACCGACGGCATGGAGCCGCAACCGGAAGGCTGATCTCTGCTGCAGCAATTCGAAAAGCCGCTCTTCGGGGCGGCTTTTTTTGTGTTTGGTGTTCCCGCTCCCCAATGGGATGATTGCATGAAGGCTGTTTCAAGGGAGGTTCCGAATGTCCAGTCTGACCGGCCGCTGTGCGTGCGGCGGCATCCGCTACGAACTCGCGTCAGAGCCGATGTTTACCCATTGCTGCCACTGTCTCGATTGCCAGCGGCAGACCGGCAGCGCCTTCGTCATCAACGGGCTGATCGAGACCGACCGCATCCGGCTGACGGTGGGTGAGGTCATTGAAACGTCGTTTCCGACGGAAAGCGGGAAGCCGCACCTCGTCTATCGCTGTGGGGACTGTCTGACCGTTCTCTGGAGCGATTATGGTGCGCGCGGATATCTGAGTTTCCTGCGCGCCGGCACGCTCGACGACCCATCGCAAATCCGACCGGACGTCCATATCTTCACCCGGACGAAGCTGCCGTGGGTTCAGCTGCCGCCGGATGTTCCGGCATTCGAGGTCTTTTACGACATGAAGTCGCTCTGGCCCGAAGCGGCACTCGACCGGCGCAGGACCGCATCGGCGGCGGCGAAAAGCAGCCGCACCTAGCCGGACGGACGATTTGCGCTGGCCAATTTCAGGTGGCCGCAGCGCCAACAAATCGCTATGACGTGCCGGACCAATCTGAACGGACGAAAACCTTGGCGCGCAAGATCGATACCCAGAACGAAAGCCTCGACGCCTACGTCTATATGGCGAAGACCTTTGCCGACACGCCCTGGCTCCACTACGGGATGTGGGAGCCGGGCGAGCGCGTTTCGGTGCCCAACATGCGGATGGCGCAGGAGCGCTATGTCGACCTTCTGCTCTCGTTCTTTCCGCCCGCGCCCAAGACCGTGCTCGACGTCGGCGGGGGTACCGGCGAGATGGCGAAACTCCTGACCTCGAAGGGCTACGAGGTCGACATGATCACCCCAAGCCGGGTGCAGGCCGAGGACGGCGAGACCAAGCTCCCTGCCGGTCGAGTGCACCATTGCACGTTTGAAAATTTTGAGACGGACCGCAAATTCGACGTGGTGCTCTTTTCCGAGAGCTTTCAATATATTCCGCTCGGCCAGTCGCTGCCAAAGGCGAAGGCGTTGCTGGCGCAAGGCGGCGTGATCATTGTCGCCGACTGCTTTCGGGGCCAGTCCTACAACGGCGAACTGGCGCCTGGCAGCGGGCACAAGATCACCGCGTTTTTCGACATGCTGCCAAAGCTTGGCCTGGCCGTGGCGCGGGACGAGGACGTCACCGCCAAGGTTGCACCGACGATGGAGATCGACCAGCAATTCTATCGCGGGTTCGTTTCGCCTCTCGTCACTCAGATCAGCGGCACGTTGAGGCGCACACGCCCAATTCTCCACTGGCTCGCCGGAACCGGATACAAGCTCTTCACCTCGAAGGATGCGCGCGACCGCATGCAGATGCGGCTCAAGGCGGACTATCGCTCGCCGGACAATTTCCGCAAGGCCAACACCTACCGTTTCCTCGCTCTTCGCGGCGAATAGGCTTTGAGCTTGCGTTAAGGGTGATCGGGCTTCGCCTTCGCTTTGCCATCATCATTGCGGTAAATTGTCTGCGTTTGATTTGAATCGCGACTAATTTCGCGCGCGGGGCGGGACATGGCACGGCATTATTTCGGTACCGATGGCATTCGGGGGCTGGTCAACGGCGAGAAGCTGACGCCGGATCTGGCGCTCAAGGTCGGCATGGCAACGGGACTGGCGTTCAAGCACGGCGATCACCGTCACCGTGTCGTCATCGGCAAGGACACGCGGCGCTCGGGCTACATGATCGAGAACGCGCTGACGGCTGGGTTCACGGCCGTCGGCATGGACGTCTTCCTGATGGGGCCGATGCCGACCCCGGCGGTCGCCATGCTGACGCGCTCGATGCGCGCCGATCTCGGGGTGATGATTTCCGCTTCACACAATCTCTTCGACGATAACGGCATCAAGCTCTTCAAGTCGGACGGCAACAAGCTTTCCGACAAGGTCGAACAGGACATCGAAGATCTGATCAATTCTGACCTTCATCCCCGGCTAGCGGTCGGGCGCGATATCGGGCGTGCCAAGCGCATCGAAGAGGCGCGCACCCGCTACATCGAATATGCGAAACGCACGCTGCCGCGGAACACCGATTTTACCGGCCTCAGGGTGGTGATCGACTGCGCCAACGGCGCCGCCTACAAAGTTGCGCCGGAGGCGCTTTGGGAACTTGGCGCAGAGGTCGTGCCGATCGGGGTCAGCCCGGACGGGTTCAATATCAACGACAAATGCGGTTCGACCGCGCCTGAAGCCCTGTCGCACAAGGTCCGGGAAGTCAGGGCCGACATCGGCATTGCGCTCGATGGCGATGCGGATCGTGTGATCATCGTCGACGAGAAGGGCGAAATCGTCGACGGTGACCAGCTGATGGCGGTGATCGCTGAAAGCTGGCACGCGCGCGGACTTCTGACCGGCGGCGGTATCGCCGCGACGGTCATGTCCAACATGGGGCTCGAGAGTTTCCTCGCGGGTCTTGGGCTCAACATGGACCGGACCCAGGTCGGCGACCGTTACGTGCTCGAAAGCATGCGGGCCAACGGATTCAATGTTGGTGGCGAGCAGTCCGGCCACATCATTCTCAGCGATTTCACCACGACGGGCGACGGACTGGTGGCGGCGCTGCAACTCATGCTCGTGGTGCAGGCCGAGGGCAAACCCGTTTCCGAGGTCTGCCGCAAGTTCGAGCGGGTGCCGCAGCTCATGCAATCGGTCAAGTTCAAAGGGTCCGATCCGCTTGGCGATACTCTGGTCAGGCAGGTCATCCGTGAATCCGAGGAACGGCTCGGCGCCAAGGGCCGGCTATTGATCCGCAAGTCGGGAACCGAGCCGGTGATCCGGGTGATGGGGCAGGGCGAGGATGAATCGCTGATCGCCGCCGTCGTCCGCGATATTGCGAGCGCCATCCGCAAGGTCGCCTGACCCGCTTCACTCGACGGTCAACTCCCAAATTCGAGCCAACCAATGGACTGCCGCTCCGGGCGGCGGGCGTTGCGTTGCTTAACAAAGCCTGAAGCGGCCGTTTCCAAAAAATTAGGGTTAAGCGGTTAGGTTAATTGCGATTGAAGGTGTCCGGGGGACGCCGGACGTTGACCAGATTCGCGACCAGAAAGGAACTTGTACCATGCGTAAACTGACCGCACTGACGCTTGCGGCGTTTGCCAGCGTAGCGATGTCGCCCGCATTCGCTGCTGACCTCACGCCCTACCCACCCGTTTATGTTCCCGACATTCCGCCGGTCGATTACGGCCTTGGCGGCTCGTTCTACCTGCGCGGTTCGATCGGCGGCGATATCTGGACTGCCGTCAATGGTCAGTATTGCGCCTGCGTCGCGACGTTCAATGCACCGGGCTACGGTCTCGATGGTGGTGTCGGTGTCGGCTATGAAACCGGTGACGGGCTGCGCGCGGACATCACGCTCGATTATCTCCATATCAACGGTCTGACGGCAACGACTGGCAACACGGTCAATCTGCGCTCGGGCCTGGTGATGGCCAACGCCTACTATGACTTCATGCTCGACGGCGGAGCTTCCGTCGGTGGCGGCTGGGGCGCCTATGTCGGTGCGGGTCTTGGCGCGGCCAAGAACTACTCGGAAGTCTATACCGGTGGCGGCGTGCTGCAGGCCTGGGGCACCTCGCTCGAGGCGGCTGGCGCGGTCATGGCTGGTGTCACCTACGACATGGGCAACATGGTCGCCGATGTCGGCTATCGTGGCATCTACATGAACAAGGTGATGAACCAGCCGGCCAACATCGCCAATGCCTACGTCATCAACAACAACTGGATCAACGAGATCCGCGGCACGCTGCGCTATCGCTTCTAGCAGCGTTTCGACAAGCATTTCTGGTCAGGGCGGCGCCTTTACGCGCCGCCCTTTTGTTTGATTGCGTTGAACGCCTCTGCTGAGGCAATCTGGGTGTTCGGGCGAACGGCTGGAGGCCGGGACATGGGGCGGATCGGGATAGGCGTTGGCGGCTGGAACTTCGTGCCGTGGCGCAATGGCGTCTTCTATCCGCCGGGCCTGTCGCAATCAAAGGAACTGAGCTACGCGGGTTCAAAACTGACCGCCATCGAGGTGAACGCCACTTATCGCAGTTCAATGAAGCCCGACACGTTCGCCAAGTGGGCGGATCAGGTTCCCGACGATTTCGTCTTCACGCTCAAGGGGCCGATGTTCGCGACCAACCGGCGCGACCTTGGCGAAGGCGCGCCGTCGGTGGAGCGGTTCGTCAATTCCGGCATCGACCGGCTGGGGTCGAAACTCGGGCCAATTAACTGGCAGTTCATGGACACGAAAAAGTTCGAAGCCGAGAATTTTGAGTGTTTTCTCAGGCTATTGCCGCCCGACGCGAACGGTGTTCCGCTGCGGCACGCGGTCGAGGTACGGCACGAGAGTTTTGCCACGGCGGAATTCGTGGCATTGGCGCGAAAATATCGTGTCGCGATCGTGGTGGCCGCGCATGAAACCTATCCGCAAATCGCAGATCTGACGGCGCCGTTCGTCTATGCGCGCTGGCAGACGTCACGCGACAGCGAACCGCTCGGCTATCCTGACACCGATCTCACGCAACTGGCGGCTGTCGCCAAGCGTTGGGCAAAAGGCGAAGCGCCCGACGGTCTCACCTATGCCGCCGATCCGAAAGACAGCGCGGGCGCGGGCCGTGACGTGTTCCTCTTCATGATTTCCGGCCACAAGGAGCGTAACCCCGTGGCGGCGCTGAGCCTGATCGAGCGGGCCGGGCGCGGGGCCTGAGAGGGCTCAGTCGCCGAACTGAAAAGCCGAAAAGCGGTCCAATGCCGCTTCGATCAGCGGTTTGTCGGTTTCGGGCCGCGCCTCGGCGAACCAGTGCCAGGCATTGATCTGAAGGGTTTGGGAGGGGCGGTCGGCCTTGAGGTCGAGTCCGGCGACAATGCGGTTGCCAACCAGGACCGGCAGGGTGAAATAGCCCCATTGGCGCTTTTCGGCGGGCAGATAGGCCTCGAAAATGTGATCATGGCCGAAGACGGCGCTGGTGCGCTTGCGCTGGATGATCAGCGGATCAAAGGGCGAGAGGATGTGGGCGCGGCCGGGATGAATCTCCGGCGCCTGGTTGAGCAAGACGGGCGACACGAAGAACCGGGTCTTGTCGTCACCCTCGAGGCGGCATTCGACAAGGTCCCGGCGCTTGACGCGCCGCTCAATGCGCTCTTCGATCTCAGGCTTCTTGGCGGGCGTCAGGTGACAGATCGAATCGAGGCTGACAAAGCCTTGGGCCGTCAGGGCCCGGTCGATTTCGTAGTCACGTTTCTGCAGCCGGGTTGCGGGCTTGGGCAGTTTCTCCCAGCCGAAATGGCGTTCCATCAGGTCATAGTAGCGGTTGATGCCCTTGCGGCGGGCGATGGCGAGGCGGCCCGAATAAAAGCCGGACTGGAGCGCGTTCTTGGAGGGTTTCCGCGAGGCCCAGAGATGGGCTTTTTCGACGAGCCGGTCGTTCTGGAAATCGGCGCTGGAAAGCGGGCCTTCTTCTTCGATGCGCTTCAGGACCTTGCGAAGGTAGTAAGCATTGGACCGGCCGCCCCAGCCCTGGGGGTCGGTGCGGTGGGCGCGCATGTTGCGCGCATAGTAGGGGAAGGCTTCGATCGGCAGATAGGCGAGGGCGTGGGTCCAATATTCGAAGAGGGTTTTTTGCTCCGACTGGGCGGCATGCAGATCGGCACGGCGGTAGGCGGGGATGCGGCTGAAAAGAATATGGTGATGGCAGCGCTCGACGATGTTGATCGTATCGATCTGCACATAGCCGAGATGGCTCACGGCCCGGTGCACCGCCTCCGGGCCGGAACCGAAGGGCGCTTCCTCATTCAGCCGTTGGGCGGCGATCCAGATGTTGCGTGCGGCTTCAATGCCAAGAACGGTCGGAGCACGCGGTTTGCGGGGCGCCATGGGTTTGATTCTCCTTCAATCGGCCGGAGAATTGCCGCTCAAATCCTGCAAGACAAGGGAGCAATCGGCGAAATCTTGCATCTGATCGCAAGGGTTCCCACATAGGTCACGAACAGTGAAAGGGGACGGAAATGGATCGCAAGGTTATCGTTCAAAACGGGTCTGCGGGCCTGCTCTGGTTTGCCGGTTGGCTTTTTTCCATCGGTTTTCTGAAACTCGGATTCTGGCAGGGCGTTCTGGGCCTTATCGTCTGGCCCTATTTCCTCGGCGCTCATTTCGGCGGGTTCTAGAAGGGTTTGACGGCGGGGCCGCACTGGCTGAAAGTGCCGGTCATGACCTCGCTCAGTGTCAAGCCGCTCGTTGAAGAATCGTGGCCCGCATTTGCCGCGCTCGTTGAAGCCAACAACGGCGTCTGGGGCGGGTGCTGGTGCCTGGGGTTCCACTCCGTTCAACCCGGGTGGGGCAGTAATACCGACGTGAGCAGGCAGGCCAAGCTTGAGCGCGTGCAGAACGGCTCGACCCATTCCGCTCTGGTGTTCGACGGCGACGCTTGTGTCGGTTGGTGCCAATATGGCTCGCCAACAGAATTGCCGCGCATCAAGAACAAGAAGGCCTACGACGCCGATCTTGTCTCTTTGCCAGACTGGCGAATTACCTGCTTTTTCGTCGGCAAGGGCCATCGCGGCAAGGGCGTCGCGGCGGCGGGGCTTAGAGGCGCGCTCGACATGATTGCCAAGGCCGGCGGCGGCGTGGTCGAGGGCTATCCCGAAGACACCGCTGGCCGGAAAGTCTCCGGCTCCTTCCTTTTCAACGGTGCGCTATCGAGCTTCGAACGGGAGGGCTTCGAGAAGGAGAGGATGATCGGCAAGCACAAATGGGTGGTGCGGAAGGTGGTGGCGGGCGTCTAGCCGGGCAGGTGCCAGCGGAGCGGTTTGGTTTTCTCGCGCACCAGCGTGCCCTTTGCCTCCATGTCGAGCTGAACGCATTTGAACCACCAGCCGGCCTTGTCTCCGCCGGGAAACAGGTCGTTGGGCAGGTATTTCTTGGCTGCCAGAATGCTCTCGGACTGCGTGAGGCCGGGCGCCGAATTCGGCAGGGCCTTTTTGATGGCAGCGCACATCGCCTCATATTTGGCGCGGTCGACGCGGGTCACCCGTCCGGGTGAATTGACGTTCTGAACTTCGATCTTGTCGTCTGCCATATTGCCCTCTGTTCGACGGCGAACTGTCGCATGAAATTCATTTGACGCCAAATCTGAACAGGCGTATCCGACGCCCGGGCCATCCCTCCCCAACGAGGGACGCCCATCTGTAAGGATGGATGACATGACAGATATTTTGACCGCACCGGCGGTGAAACCGGTTAATCCCAACTTCTCTTCAGGTCCCTGTTCGAAACGTCCCGGCTGGACGCTCGACGCGCTTTCGGGTGCACTGGTGGGCCGTTCGCACCGCTCCAAGCCGGCCAAGGCGCGGATCGAAAAGCTCTTGTCCCTGACGCGTGAATTGCTGGCGCTGCCGGATGACTATCTGGTCGGCATCGTGCCGGCATCCGATACCGGCGCGGTCGAGATGGTGCTCTGGTCAATGCTCGGTGCCCGTGGCGTCGACATGCTGACATGGGAGAGTTTCGGAGCCGGCTGGGTCACCGATGTGCAAAAGCAGCTCAAGCTCTCCGACGTGCGGGTGCTCAAGGCGGGATATGGCGAATTGCCGGACCTCGGCGAAGTCGATTTCGCCCGTGACGTGGTCTTCACCTGGAACGGCACAACCTCGGGTGTCCGGGTTCCGAATGCGGACTGGATTCCGGCGGACCGCGAAGGCCTGACGATCTGCGATGCGACCTCGGCGGTTTTTGCGCAGGATCTCGATTTCTCAAAGCTCGATGTCGTCACCTATTCCTGGCAGAAAGTGCTGGGCGGCGAGGCGGCACATGGCATGCTGATCCTGTCGCCGCGCGCGGTCGAACGGCTCGAGACGTTCACCCCCGACCGGCCATTGCCGAAGATTTTCCGCATGACCAAGGGCGGCAAGCTCATGGCCGACATTTTCGAGGGTGCGACGATCAATACGATCTCGATGCTCGCGATCGAAGATGCGGTCGACGCCATGGAATGGGCCAAGACGGTTGGCGGCCTTAGGGGTCTGCAGGCCCGGGCCGATGCCAACACGAAGGTCATCGCCGATTGGGTCGCGCGCGCCGGCTGGGCCGATTTCCTGCCGAAGGTGCCCGAGACGCGGTCGAACACATCGGTCTGTCTCTCGATCGTCGATCCGGCGGTTGCCGCGCTTGACGAAGAAAAGCGGGCGGCGTTCGCCAAGGCGCTCGTCGGTCAGCTCGACAAGGCCGGGGTTGCCTATGATATCGGCGCTTATCGCGACGCGCCTCCGGGCCTTCGCATCTGGTGCGGCTCGACGGTCGAGTCATCCGATCTCGAAAAGCTCACGGCATGGCTCGACTTTGCCTTCGCCACCCAGAAGGCGGCGCTCTGATCCCTTCACCCGGTTGCTGATGCAACCACCCTCTCTCCCGTAGGGAGAGGGTTGACCCGGACCAACGTACCCCTGTCCTTCTCCCCTTGCGGGAGAAGGTGGCCCAAAGGGCCGAATGAGGGGACTAAAATCGGCAAAATTCTCAAGGACCACACCAAATGGCAAAAGTACTCGTTTCGGATCAGCTGAGCCCCACCGCGGTTCAGATCTTCAAGGACAATGGCGTCGAGGTCGACTATCTGCCGGACGTCGGCAAGGACAAGGACAAGCTCCTCGAAATCATCGGCCAGTATGACGGACTGGCCATTCGGTCAGCGACCAAGGTGACCGAGAAGGTGATCGCGGCCGCGGACAATCTCCGGGTTATCGGTCGCGCGGGGATCGGGGTCGACAATGTGGACATTCCGGCGGCGACCTCCAAGGGCATCATCGTGATGAACACGCCTTTCGGCAATTCGATCACGACGGCTGAACATGCCATCACCATGATGATGGCGCTGGCCCGGCAGATTCCGGAGGCCGACGCGTCGACCCGCGCCTCGAAGTGGGAGAAGAACCGCTTCATGGGCGTTGAGGTGACCAACAAGACCCTTGGCCTGATTGGCTGCGGCAATATCGGCTCGATCGTCGCCAACCGGGCGCAGGGACTTCAGATGAAGGTCATCGCCTACGATCCGTTCCTCTCCCCGGAACGGGCGATGGAGCTCGGGGTCGAAAAGGTCGAACTCGACGAGCTTCTGGCGCGGGCCGATTTCATCACGCTCCACACGCCGCTGATCGATGCCACACGCAACATCCTGAACGCAAAGACTCTCGCCAAGACCAAGAAGGGCGTGAGGATCATCAATTGTGCGCGCGGCGGGCTGATCGACGAGGCGGCGCTGAAGGCGGCCCTCGAATCGGGTCAGGTCGCGGGGGCGGCGCTTGACGTGTTCGAGGTCGAGCCAGCCAATGACAATCCGCTGTTTTTGATGCCGAACGTCATCTGCACGCCGCATCTCGGGGCGTCGACGACCGAGGCCCAGGAGAATGTCGCCCTGCAGGTGGCCGAGCAGATTGCCGCCTATCTCAATACCGGCGAGATCACCAATGCGCTCAACTTCCCCTCGATCAGCGCCGAAGAGGCGCCGATCCTGACCCCGTTCGTCAAGCTTGCCGAAGTGCTCGGCTCATTTGCCGGCCAGCTGACCGAAACGGCGGTCGAGGGTGTTTCGATCGAATATCAGGGCGATGTGGCCAACATGAATACCAAGCCGATGACGGCGGCGGCCCTGGCGGGCCTTCTCCGGCCGCTGCTTGGCGACGTCAACATGGTCTCGGCGGCGGCGATCGCCAAGGATCGCGGCATCAATGTCGAGACGGTGACGCGCGAACAGACCGGTGCCTATGAAAACTACATCCGGGTGACGGTCGAAACCGAACGGCAAAAGCGCGGGGTTGCCGGCACGGTCTTTTCCAAGGGTCTGCCGCGGCTCATTCAGGTCAAGGGCATCAATATGGAGGCTGAACTCAGCCCCCACATGCTCTACATCACCAATGAGGACAAGCCGGGCTTTATCGGTCGGCTGGGCACGCTACTCGGCGAACTCGACATCAATATCGCCAACTTCAACCTCGGTCGTCTGGAACAGGGTGGCGACGCGATCGCGTTGCTGAACGTCGACAGCGAAATCACTCCCGAGCAATTAAGGCGGATTGCCGCCATTCCGGGCGTTGTCCAGGCCAAGGCGCTGAAATTCTGATGCGCGAGGTGCTCGAGCCGAAAGAGCCCTTCGACGCGGAGAGCCCATGGACGGCGCTCAAGGGCGTGGATGCGATGCGGGTTCTGCCGTATCGCGGGCCATTGCGGGGTACAATCACCGTTCCCGGTTCGAAATCGGTTTCGAACCGGGCATTGATTCTCGCGGCCATGGCGGAAGGCGAGACCGAGCTCACCGGACTATTGCGGTCGGACGACATCTTCTGGTGCGGCTGGTCGCTGACCCAACTGGGCGCAGATGTGGCTTTCGACGGCACGAAGGCGCGGGTTGTTGGGATCGGACGCAAGCGGCCGGCAACGGCGAGGCTTCATGTCGGTTCGGCCGGCACCGTCGCACGCTTCCTGCCGCCGTTTCTGCTTGCGGGAGAGGAAGGCCGTTTCGAGGTCACCGCCTCTGCGCAGATGAGCAAGCGGCCGGTCGGTCCGCTGTTTGACGCGCTCAAGTCGGGCGGTGGCGCAATCGAATTCAGCGGCGAAGCCAACTGTTATCCGGCAGTCTTTCACGGCGGCAGTTTCTCTGGCGGAGAAATCACCATGTCGGGCAATGTTTCGAGCCAGTTCATCTCGGGCATGCTGCTGGGCGCGGCGCAAAGCGAAAAGGGCCTCAAGCTCAACGTGACCGGCGGCATTGTGCAGTCCGACTATGTGCGGATCACGCTCGACACGATGGCGCATTTCGGGGTCGAGGTCGCCTTCGACGAGGCGATGACCCGGTTCGAGGTTGCGCCGCAGACCTATCGCGGCAAGGATCTCGTGGTCGAGGCCGATGCGTCGACGGCGACCTATTTCTCGGCGCTCGCGGTTGCGACCGGGGGCGACATCACGCTCAGCAATATCGGCGAACATACGCGCCAGCCGGACTATGCCTTCCACGCCATTCTCGAACTGATGGGCGCAGAGGTCACGCGCGGAGAGACCTCGACGCGCATCCGCATGTCAGGGCCAATCCGGGGCGGGTTCGAGATGGACATGCGGCCCCTGTCTGACGCGTCGCTGACCCTGGCCGCGATGGCGCCGTTCGCCGACGCACCGATCACGATCACCAATGTCGCGCACATCCGGCACCATGAAAGCGACCGCATTTCAGCCATGTGCCAGTCACTCCCAAAGCTCGGGATCGAGGTTGAGGAGCGGACGGACGGCATGGTGATCCATCCCGGCACGCCCCGCTTCGCCTCACTCGATACGTTCGAGGATCATCGGATGGCGATGGCCTTGTCGGTCATTGGCGTCGCGGGCGAAGGGGTCGAACTCAAGGACCCCGGCTGCGTGTCGAAAACCTGTCCGACGTTTTTTGACGAACTTGGCAAACTCGGGATCGGTGTCGAGGAAAACGTCTGAGCAATCGGACCTTTGCCGGACCCGGTTGGCCAAAAGTCCGATTGGCGGCAAACCGCCTCCGGCCTATGATTTTCGAAAACGGGCTGGAGAGTTTCGATTCTTGCATTCTGGCGACGTCTCAGTCTGACGCAGCGCTTCGGCATCGCGCTTGCCCCGGTCATGCTTTTGGGCATGACCGTGATCGGGCTATGGGTGGTCGAACAGATCGAAGAAGGCGTGATCGACAATGCCGGGGCGACCACGGCGCTTTTGATCGACAGTTTCGTGGCGCCCTTGGCGCAGGAACTGACAACGAGCGAAAGCCTTTCGATCGGTCCGACGCGGGCGCTCGATGAAGTGTTCCAGCAGGCGACGTTCCAGCAACGCATCGTGTCGGTCAAAATCTGGAAGCTTGACGGAACCATTGCCTATTCCAACGATATCAAGCTCGTCGGCCGGAAATTCGATGTGACCCCCGGCCTGTCCGAGGCGGCGGCAGGTAATATTCGCGCCGAATTCAATCAACTCAGTTCGCCTGAAAGCGCGGATCTTGCCTCGCTCGGCATCCCGTTGCTCGAAGTCTATTCACCGATCCGGGAGAGCTGGCAGGGCGACGTGATCGCAGTCATCGAGTTCTACGCGGATGCAACCGATCTCGCGTCAAGCATGGCCGCCGCCCGGCAAAAGAGCTGGCTGGTGGTTGGTGGCGTGACGCTCGGCATGGCTTTGCTCCTGCTCGGCATCGTTCATTCCGGGTCCGTTCTGATCGCCCGCCAGCGGCGATCGATCGAAGCGGCGCTTGCCGAAAACCAGACGCTTCTCGAGCGCACGCAGCGGGCGAGTGGACGGGCGGTGGAACTCACCGAACAGCAGCTGCGCCGGGTCAGTGCCGACCTTCACGACGGGCCAGCGCAACTGATCGGGGTTGCTGCGCTCAGAATTGGAGCGCTGCCCATCGCCAAGCTTGGCGACAAGGCGGCGGAAGAAGGCGGGCAAATCGTTTCGGGACTGCAAAAGGCGATGCAGGAAATCCGCGACATCTGCAAAGGCCTCAGCCTGCCCGACATCGAGCGCCAGAAGTTGGCGGAAATTGTCGATCAGGTCGTGGATAGCCACATGGCCCGCACCAGAACCAAAGTCGCGTTGGACGTTTCCGACAGCGGTCCGGATCTGCCGCCTCATCTGAAAATAGGCCTCTATCGCTTCCTGCAGGAAGGGCTCAACAATGCTTACCGGCATGGCGGCGGTAGGGAACAAGCGGTCGTTGTGAAAAATACCGACGCCCTGCTGTCGGCCACCGTGAGCAACCTCGCGGGCGCGACAGACAAAACCTTACCAGACCAGCCGCATACCGGACTTGGCCTGATGGGGCTCAAGGAACGGATCGAAACACTCGGCGGGAAGTTCGAATTCGCCATTTCAGGGAGCCGCGCGATATTGTCGATGCAGGTTCATCATCACCAGGGAGGCCATGCGTGAGCCAGCCATTTCGCCTGATCGTCGTCGACGATCATCCGCTCTACCGCGATGGCGTCGCCAGGACGCTCGATTCCGAGGACGATCTTTCGGTCGTTGCGACCGGGGAATCGGCAGACGAAGCGGTGCGCCTGGCCGCTGAACTGAGGCCAGACGTTGTTCTGCTCGACATCTCGATGGCTGGTGGCGGCCATTCGGCTCTCGCGCGCATTCTTGACGCCGATCCGGAGGCGCAGGTCGTCATGCTGACGGCCTCCGAAGATGACCGGGACGTGCTCAGCGCGCTTGACGCGGGCGCCAAGGGCTATGTGCTCAAGGGCGTGGGTGGGGCCGAGCTGGTCAGCATCGTGCGCAACGTCGCGTCGGGCCAGACCTATGTCGCCCCTTCACTTGCGGCTCGCGTGCTGGTGGCCCTCCAAAAAGGCGGCGGGCGAAAAGGGTCGCGGTTCGATACCCTGACCGATCGAGAACGCGAAATCCTCAAGCTCGTCTCCGAAGGGCTTTCCAACAAGGAGATCGCCCTTCGGCTCGATCTCATGGAAAAGACGGTCAAGCATCACATGACCCATGTCCTGTCGAAGCTCGAAGTGCGCAACCGGGTAGAAGCGGCGGTTCTGGCGCGCGAAGAATGGGGCGCCTGACGGCTTCGCCGTCTCACGATCGATTTTCCGAATTTCAAAGCAAAAGCACCCGGCAGGGGCGTGCCGGGTGCTGTTGAATTCGGTCTCTGGGTCTGGGGGCGGTTAGAGGACCGAACTCAAACGGGCTACGTCGTTGGAATTGGCCGGGCGGTGAACGATTGCCGTGCCGTCCGGGTTGACGATTTCGTAGACGCCGCTGGCGATCTGTTCCTTCCATCCATCCGAGTAGACGATCTGGATATCGTTGCCGTTCGCCGTCACGCTCACAATGGCGCTGCCGTTGTTGAGGGCGCGGATGAAGTCGCCGAGGCTCGCGGGACGATTGTCGCCGGCGAACATGTCCCGGCTGTTGCCGCCGGAATGATTGTCGTCGTCGCCTCCGCCACCTCCACCGGGGCCGCTGTGATCGCCACCGCCGTTGCCGCCGTGATCCTTTCCGCCATCATCTTTGCCGCCATCATCTTTGCCGTCGTCGTCCTTGCCGTCATCCTTGCCGCTGCGGTCTTTGCCGTCGCTTTCCTTGGCTGCCGCGGAGGCCGGCTCAATCGTCAGTTGACCGTTTTCGAGGTGAACCGAGACCGGTGCGATGATCAGTGTAGCGGCCAGCAGGGTGAGCGGCAGTCCCGAGATCAACCCTTTGAGTGCCGGGAGCCTGGTCATGTCTTCCTCTTCGAACTTGATTGGTTTGCCGTATGGCTTGCCTTGACCATGACGCTCCCGAGCTCCGTTGAAAAGCGTCCGCGGACCTCTGCGCGACCAGGTCGGACCTTGGTCCCATTCGCTGCGGAGTGCCCGTGACTACAGGTCCGGTTCGGTGCGGGACCGCCTGCACCAAAAAACACGCACCCGAACTGGGTTCGGGTGCGCGGTCTCGCTTGGGAGATGGATCAGACGAGAGCGGTCAGCCGGTCGATGTCGGGCTGCGACGCCGTGCGATGGGCAATGGTGTTGCCATTCGGGTCCTGCAACTCGTAGACGCCGTTGCTGATTTCTTCCTTCCAGCCATCCGAATAGACGACTTCGATGTTGCCGCCGTTGGAGCTGGCACTGACCACGGTCGCGCCGTTGTTGAGCGCCGCCAGGAAGTCACCGACGGTCGGCGTGCCGCCATTCGACGGATTGAAACCAGTGATGCCGCCGTTATCGTCGTCGCCGCCATTGTCATCATCGCTGCCGTTGTCGTCGTCAGACTCGTCGTCGTCATTGCCGCCGCCGTTCATGCCGCCATGATCGTCATTGCCGCCATGGTCGTTGCCGCTGACGTGGTCGTTGCCGCTGACGTGGTCGTTGCCGCTGACGTGGTCGTTGCCGCCGTGATCGTCGTCACCTTCGTCATCGTCGCCGCCGCCATTGCCGTTGCGGTTGCCGCCATTGTCCTTGCCGTTGCGGTGGTTGTTGCCGTTCTGATTGCCACGGTGGTCATTGTTCTTGCCCGAACCTTCATGGTCGCGTTCGTTGTCCTTGGCGAAGGCGGCGGCCGGCGTGAGAACCAGCTGTCCGTTGTTCATTGCCAGGTTGACGGGAACAAAGGCAATCGTCAGGGCCATGGCGGCAAGGGATACGCCAGTGAGCAGTTTGCGGGATTTGGTGGTGTTCATGTCATTCCTCGTGAGTTTGGTTTTTTGGATGCCGCCAGACATGAGAGGAGGATGAGCGGCCGATTTGCGCTTGAACAGAGTCCGCGGACTGTTGCGTGGCCGAACCGGACCTAGGCGAAACCGGGGTCAGACCAAGGTCCGAGCTTTGCACCGCGATTGCCGGGCGAAGGTCTGAGCGTGGTTGGGGTTTTGCCGAAGGCCTTAACGAACCCTTAGTAGTGCGGGGGCTTGGTCGCCCGTCCGCGTTCGGCATCGCCCGATTCGATTTCGGCAATTTCAGCGTCGAGCCGCTTGAGATCACGCTGAAGCTTTTCGATCAGCTTCCACTGATCGGTGATGACTTCGTTCAACTCATCGATCTGGCGCGTCTGATCGGCGACCGTTTCTTCAAGCTTTAGTAGCCGGGTCTCCGCGTCAGCGGCGCTCATTTGGCCCGCCGCACGGAGAATTCTGCCAGAACGATGCCGGCAATGACGAGGACTGCCGCCACGAGGTGAAAGGATTCGAGCCGTTCGCCGATGATCAGGACGGACAGGATGGTGCCGGTCAGCGGCAGCAGATTAATGAAGATCGAGGCCCGGTTCGGTCCAACGAAGTGCAGACCGCGGGCGTAGCAGAGCTGGGCAAGGATCGAGGGGAAGATCATCACATAGGCAAGACAGGCCCAGCCCATGGGTGTGATTTCAGCCACCTTCGGCATTGTTCCGCTGATCCCACCCGGGCTGAACGCGGTAAAGACCAGCGAGGCGGCAAGGGCTGAAAGCGCCGTGACGAAGATGAAGCTCACCCAGGATATGTCGGGCCGATAGCGCAGCGTCAGCGAATAGGCCGCATAAAAGAGGCAGGCGAGCAGTACCAGGGCGTCGCCGAAATTGACATCGAGATGCAGAAGCCGGGCGGGTTCGCCGTGGGTCGCGACCCAGATCACGCCGACGATCGTCAGGATGAGACCAACGATCTGCAGAAGGCGCGGCCGGACGGCAAAGATCAGGAAATTGCCGATAAGGACCAGAACCGGAATGGCCGCCTGTTCGATGGAGGCGTTGACCGCAGCGGTGTAGGCGGCAGCGGTATACATGGCCATGTTGAAGCCGGCAAAACCGAGCGCGCCGTAAAAGATGAGCGCGGGCAGCCCCGGGACCACCTTTGACCAGTCGCGAACGACATTGTTCCACGCGAAGGGCAAAAGGATCAGCGTGGCGCCCACCCAGCGGCCGAGGACGAGCATTTCGGGCGCGATCTGACCGACGGCGAGCTTTCCGGCGGTGATGTTGCCGCCCCAGAAAACCGGGGCGAGAACCAGAAGAACGTAGGGATGATCGAGCAGTAGGTGAGCCCAGCCCTTGTGCTCTGTTCGAGCTTCTGGCGACGATGACATCGGGCTTTCGACCTTTGGAGCAAATGGCCGCGCCGGCGGCACTTGTGTTAGGGGCCTTGGCGACATATCAGCAATCCGCGCCGGGTGAAACCGGTTTGCCCGGCACGAGTCCGGACGGGGCAGTCGAGGGAAGTTCAAATGGCGAATGTGGTGGTCGTCGGCTCGCAATGGGGCGATGAGGGCAAGGGCAAGATCGTCGACTGGCTAAGCGAGCGGGCCGACGTGGTGGTGCGTTATCAGGGCGGCCACAATGCCGGGCACACGCTGGTGGTCGACGGAGTGAGCTACAAGACGGCGCTCATTCCTTCAGGGGTCGTGCGCGGTGGCAAGCTTTCGGTGATCGGCAATGGCGTCGTGGTCGATCCGCACCATTTCGTCGAAGAGCTGGCAAAACTTCGCGGTCAGGGGCTCGACATCAGCCCGGACAATCTGGTGATTGCCGAAAATGCGCCGCTGATCCTGTCGCTGCACCGCGAGCTCGATGCGCTGAGGGAAAACTCCAATTCCGGCCTTAAGATTGGTACGACCAAACGCGGAATTGGTCCCGCCTATGAAGACAAGGTCGGCCGGCGGTCGATCCGGCTGATCGATCTGCAGGACCGCGGGGTTCTGATGGATAAGATCGAGCGGCTGCTGGGTCATCACAACGCGCTCAGGCGCGGGATGGGGCTCGCCGAGTTTTCCGCCACGGACATTTACGACGAACTCGATCAGGTGGCCGATCAGATCCTGCCCTATGCCGGTCAGGTCTGGCGCGTGCTCGACGAACAGCGCAAGAAGGGTGCGCGCATCCTGTTCGAGGGTGCGCAGGGGGCTTTGCTCGACAACGACCACGGCACCTATCCGTTCGTGACCTCGTCCAACGTCGTGGCCGGGCAGGCGGCCGCGGGCTCAGGGCTTGGACCCCGGGCGCTCGGCTTCGTGCTCGGAATCACGAAAGCCTACACAACGCGGGTGGGCGAGGGGCCCTTCCCGAGCGAACTGACCGACGAAATCGGCGAATATCTCGGCGCGACCGGCCATGAATGGGGGGTCAATACCGGGCGGAAGCGCCGTTGCGGCTGGT
This sequence comes from Hyphomicrobiaceae bacterium, assembly GCA_020638095.1. GTDB lineage: Bacteria > Pseudomonadota > Alphaproteobacteria > Rhizobiales > Devosiaceae > JACKJF01. The sequence goes on from JACKJF010000005.1 coordinate 139,606, forward strand.
TCGATGCGGTGCTGGTGCGCCAGACAGCCATCGTTTCGGGGATCAACGGCCTTGCTTTCACCAAACTTGATGTGTTGGACGGGCTGGACGAAATCAAAGTCTGCGTGGCCTATGACCTCGACGGGGAACGGATCGATTATCTGCCCGCCGGCATGGGCGCCCAGGCGCGGGTGAAACCGATCTACGAAACGCTCGAAGGGTGGAAGGAAACGACCAAGGGCGCGCGCAGCTGGTCAGATTTGCCGGCACAGGCGGTCAAATATGTCCGCTATGTCGAAGAGTTGACAGGCTGTCCGATTGCCATTTTGTCGACCAGTCCGGAGCGGCTGGATACCATATTGGTAACCGACCCGTTTCAAGACTGATATTTTCTGTTAAAACACCACTTTGCGGAAAGTGAGTACGTACAGGGCATGGCGAACTACCAGGAGTTGTTGAGCAAAGCGATTTCGGCTTTGCCCGAAAACAATGGTGCTGCGCGGCGCGAGGTTTACGAACGGGCGCGCAAGGCACTCGTGACCCAGCTCAGGGGTTTGACTCCGCCTTTGCCGGCCCGGGAAATCACCCAGCACCGGCTGGAACTCGAAGATTGCATCCGTCAGGTCGAACAGCGGGCGACCGAGAACATTCTCGGCGGATTCCGCCAGCTTGACGACGAACCCCCGATGTCTTCCGCGCCCCAGGCGCCGCAGGTCAGGCCGCGCGGGGCGGACGGGATCAGCGAAATGACGCCGGTCCAGATGGCCGAGCCCGCACCGGAGCCGGAGCCGGTCGAGGAGCCGGAACCGATCGAGGATTTGCCCGACGACGTGGCTGCGGAAGAGCCCGAGCCGATGCCGGAGCCTGAGCCGGCCCCGGCCGTTGCCAAGGCACCGGTCCAGCCAAGCGCGCCGAAGGCCCAGCCGAGCGGTCCCGCTTATGACGAACAGGCCGGAGCGATCGACGCAATCATTGCGCGGGCTGATACCAACCGGCGGAATGATCCGCCGGTCCCGGCCGATGGCCGTTACAGCGGCATGGGCCGTCCCGGATTGCCGCGCGCGGTCGCCGAGGCGCAGATGGCCCGCCCCGAAAGCGTCAGCCCGACGCCCGCACCGCACGCTCATCACTTCGACAGCGAATCCGAAACCCTCGTCGACGATGGGACCGACGAAGCGGCCGAATTTGAAGACACTAGTGCGGCACCCGAGGTCGAGGAGGCGCCAGTGGCGGCGCCCAACCTCAATCTGCCGCCGGTCCCCGCTTCCGATCCCAGGATCAAGAAGCCGAGTGCCGAGGAATTGATCCGCAACGCGCAGGCTGGCGCCAATGGCGGAGCGAAACGGCCTGCGGCCGAGGGTGTTGTGGGAACAGCCATGTCGCAGGTGCGCGAGGTCGAACTCGACCAGTCGGTTTCCATCGACATGGACGATGAAGAGCGCGAAGCACAGTCGGTTGTCGATCGTGCCATCCAGATTCTCGATCGCGAGGCACGCGGCGAACAGGACGAAGACCGGACCGACGACGACGAACCGATGGTCGAACACGATGACGACCTGCCGTTGACGGCGGAGCGCGAAGTCAAGGGCGGCAAAGGCCGTGCCGCGAGCCGGGCCGCGCTGGCGGGCGATGACGATGTACTTTCGAGCGATGACGAAGAGGGCGGCGGGAACGCGCTGACCATTTTCCTCGTGATTGCCGTGGTGCTACTGCTCCTGGTTGGCGGCGGCACGTTCTGGGCCTGGCGGGAAGGCTATATTCCGCTCGATGATATTTTTGGTGGCAAGAATCAGGCGGTCGCGACGGCCGATGCGAACAATGCGGCGGCGCCGGCCGACAATGAGGCGGGACCCGGCAATACCGCGACCAATACGAACGCCGTTCAACCAGCCGACCAGGCCAATGCGGTGACCGACGAAACCACGCCCGCGGAAGACCGGCTGGTGAGCGAACAGACGTCAGCGGCGACCGACCAGACGAACGGGGGCGAGGACCGGCTGGTTTCGACCGACGAGCGGGCGGCCGATCCGGCGATCGACAGCACCACAGCCGATGCGACCAGCACCGGAGCGCAGTCGCTGCTGCTCGAGGCCTCCTCGACCGGCCAGACCGGGGCGGTGCCCTATTCGGGCACGGTGAGTTGGGAGCGTGGCGTTGATGAACTTGGCGCACCGACCCTGATCGGCAAGGCGACGATTCCGGCCCGCAATCTCAGCGTTCAGGTGCTCATCCGCCGCAATGCCGATCCGACCCTGCCCGCAAGCCATCTGTTCGAAATCGAATTCAAGACATCCGACACGTTTGTTGGCGGCTCGATCGCAAGCTTTGGCGGCATTCTCTTCAAGAATGAGGAACTTGTGCCGGGCAAGGCGCTTGTGGGAGCGCCGGCACGGATTTTCGAGAACATGTTCCTTTTTGCGCTCAGTTCCTCGGATCAGGACGTCAAGAACAACGTGCCCCTGATGCGCGACGACAAGTGGATGGATCTGGCGCTCATCTATGGTACGGGCCGGCAGGCGATCGTGACGCTTGAAAAGGACGATGCGGCACAGCAGCTCTTCAACGACGTGTTTGCCGCCTGGGACGCCGCAGCGGCGCAACAGAGTTCGAACTAGGCCAAAGGCCGGAGCGTTCCGTCCCGCATTTCGAAGCGCTGATCGGCAAAGCCGCCGTCAGCCGTTTCGAGATGACTGATCACGAGCGTGATCCAGTTCCTGTCGCGCGTCAGATTGTGGATCAGCGTGCGCATCTCGTCGGCAAGCGCCGGGTCGAGTGCGGCAAAAGGCTCGTCGAGAAGCAGGACCGGCCGGTCGCGCAGCAGTGTGCGGGCAAGGGCGACGCGCTGTTTCTGGCCACCCGATAGCCGGCTGGCGGCCTGGCCGGCGAAGCCGAGAAGACCCATTCGCCCAAGCGCATCGTCTGCCAGTTTCCCAACTTCCTTTGCGCCGCGCCTCGCGCCGAGCGCGACGTTCTGACGGGCGGTCAGGTGGTCGAAGAGATTGTTCGACTGAAACAGGATCGACACGGGCCGGTCCGCCACCCGCATCGGCAAAAGCGATGTGCCCGACAGGCGAATATCGCCTGACATCGGCATTGCGAAACCGGCGATCAGATCGAAAAGGGTCGATTTACCGCTGCCTGACGGGCCGGAGATGATGCTGATCGTGCCCGGTCCGGCGGTCAGGGCATAGTGAAATGTCTCGGTTCCCTTGGGATAGGTGAAACGGACCTGATCGACCTCAAGCATTGCGATTTCTTCCCGCGACCAGTTTGGGCAACACCAGAAAAACCGCGAAGTTGATCACTAGCAGAATAGCGGTCATGGCGGCGGCATCATTGGTGCGATAGGCGCCGAGGGCGCGGTTGATCGCCCAGGGCAGGGTTGCGAGATGTTCGGTGCCGAACAGCGCAACGATGCCGAGGTCGCCGAGCGAAAAGCAGAAGGCCATGGCGAGAACCGTTCCAATGGCAGTGCGGAGAAGCGGCCATTCGACGAGCCGCCAGCGGGTGAGTGCCGAAGGGGCGAGGCTTTCGAGCACCTTGCCGTAGCGGGATTCGATTGTGGCGGTGGCGGGGGCCAAGGCGGAGAGGGCGAAGGGCAGGGAAAGTAGAACGCTGCCGGTCACCAGCGCGAACGGGGCGGCATTTTCCGCAGCGAGCCCGAGACTGCGAACGATGAGAAAAAGCCCGAGCGAAATCACCACCGCCGGTGTCAGAAGATAGGCATAGGCCGGAAGCATCAATGCCGCGCGGCTCGTCTTGGAACGTGATGCAGCCGCGGCCCGGGCGAGCAGCAGGGCAATCAGCGTCGTCAAACAGGCACTCAACGTGCCAACGCCAAGGCTGGTTATGAGCGCACGCCAGAATGAGTCCGACGCGAAGACATGCGAGAGACCACCATTTTCGAGGCCGCGAAATAGGGGAGCGAGAAGCGGTGTGACGTAAAGGATCAGCCCCGCAAGAACGATCAGCATCGCGATGGCGCGCTCGGTTCCACCCGGCTTCCAGACATGCCTGCGGCCAGCAGACGTCTGTCCGAATTGCGGGGCGAGCAAAAGAATGGGGACGACGAGAGCCATGCACACGGCCATCTGGACGAGGGCCAGCCGCGCCGCGCCGCCGAGATCGAAGCTCTGGCGTACGGCGCCGTAAATGGCGACCTCAAAGGTCTGGTTGGCCGGGCCGCCACCAAGTAGCAGCACGACCGGGAAGCTGGTGAAGCAGAGAAGGAAGACGAGACCGATTGCGCCAGGCAGGGCGGGTGCCATGGCGGGCCAATCGAGTAGCCGGATGCGCGACAGGGGCTTCAGCCCGAGTGACTGGCCGAGCTTTTGCCGTTCGGGTGGAATGGCGTCGAGCCGGTCGACCAGGATGCGGGCAACGAGCGGCGCATCGAGAACCGCGTGCGCAAGGACTGTTCCGTGCAAGCCGAAAATCGATCCGGTCCACTTGCCGCCGAAAGCGGCGAACAGGTCGGCCACAATTCCAGCGCGGCCCCAGATCGCGAGGAGGCCGATGCCGACCGCGATTGCCGGGGCGACGATGGCAGAGGAAAGGACGGAAATGACGAGGCTTCGTCCCGGAAAGTCCAGACGGTTGAGCGCGATGGCCATGGCAGTACCCGATGCGGTTGCCGCCAATGTCGAGAGAGACGCTTGCACCAGACTCATGCTCAGCAGGCTGGCCATGTCGATTTCGGGCGCGGCTTCATTGGCGGGCGCAGAAAAGAGGGCGACGAACAGGGCAATGATGAACAAAAGGATCGCCGTTCCAACGATCCAGCCCATGGCCTGCCTGTTGGAGATCGTCGCCACGTTCCGGAACTACCTGAACGCCGCCAGCATTTCGGCGATCCAGTTCGTCGCGTTGGCCGCCACCTGATCGTCGGGCAGGAGAAGGGTCTCGGCGGGCAGCGGGTCAAATCCTTCCGGAAGGTCGATCGGGAGCGCGGGATACATCCAGTTGGCCGTCGGGATGATCTTTTGTCCGGCCTCGGAGGTCAGATAGCTGAGAAAGGCGTTGGCGAGTTCGGCATGCGGGGACGATTTCAAGATCCCTGCAACTTCGATCTGGAGATAATTGCCTTCGTCAAACTGGGCTGCCGCGTAGGAATTGTCGCTTTCGGCGATGCGATGATAGGCGGGCGACGTCGTGTAGGAGAGCACCATGTCGGCTTCGCCCTGAAGGAAGAGATTGTAGGCGGTCGACCAGTCGGCTGTCATGGTGACCACATGCGGCGCAAGGCGCGACCAGGCCTCCCTGGCGCTGTCGCCAAAGACGGCCTTGACCCAAAACACCAGGCCAAGTCCCGGGGTTGCCGTGCGCGGGTCTTCGATGACGATCTTGAACGTGTCCGGCAGGTTCATCAGTTCGTCGAAATTCTTCGGTGGCTGAGGCAGGTCGGCCGTGCGGTAGACGAAAGCGAAATAGCCATAGTCGAACGGCACGAAGTCGGGTGCGTTCCATCCACCGGGAACGGAGAGCTCTGAAGTATTGACCGAATGGTCGGTAAACAGCCCGGTTGCGCGGGCTTCCTCGACGGTTGCTGTGTCGAGACCAAGGACGATATCGGCCCGGGTCGTGCTGCCTTCGAGCTGAACCCGGCGCAGCGCGCCAATGGAACTGTCGGCGGCGACGAATTCGAGGGTGCAGCCACAGGTCGCTTCGAAGCCTTGTTTCAGTAGCGGACCGGGTCCCCAGTCCGCGGCGAATGCGTCATAGGTGTAAACGGTGAGGGTGGGCTTGTCGCCCGCGTGGGCCGGCGCGGCCAGGGTGACGGCCGCAATGGCCAATGCTGCGAGAAGGCGCGACATGTCGATCTCCGGTCGGTCATGTGCGCGGGGAAGAAATCGCAACTGCCTAAAGGGCGCTTGCCATCTCGAACTTCCTCCGCCAGCATGATCTGGTTCAGGTTCAATGGGTAAAGTCTCAGCTTCGCCTCGCGGCGAAACACCCCAGCGAGATGGGCCGAGACTATAGGGAGCACGGCGGAAGTGCAATCGGGTTCGAAACGTGCGGCAGAGCCGGCGCTTTCATGCGACGGGCCACTTGTCATTGTCGGCGGTGCGGGGTTTGACCGGCGCGACCTGCTGATGCTTCAGGATGCCGAAGCGGTGATTGTTGGAGCCGATGGCGGGGCCGATGCGGCGCGCGATGCGCAGGTTGTCCCCGTGGCGGTGATCGGCGACATGGATTCGCTCAAGCACGCGGATAGCTGGGAGGGGCGGACGCGGCTGATCCGCATCGCGGAGCAGGAAACGACCGATTTCGAAAAGTGCCTCTATTCGACATCGGCTCCCGTGACGGTCGCGCTCGGCGTGACGGGCCGCCGGTTCGATCATACGCTTGCGGCGCTCGATGCGGTGGCGCGCCACGGCAGCGACCGGCGGATCGTCCTCGTTGGCGAAGAGGATATCGCGATTTCCTTTTCCGGTCCGTTTGGCTTTTACGCCGAGGCGGGGGAGAGGATATCGGTCCATCCGCTGATGGCCGTCAGTTTTGCCCGCTCCGAAGGCCTCTACTATCCGCTCGACGGCCTGACCCTTGCGCCGGGCGTAAGGACGGGCACCTCGAACACCGCGCTTGGCGGTGATGTGTCCATCGTGCCGGAGCCCGGCGGAGGCGTGTGGCTGCTCATTGTCGACAAACGGCACTTGATGCGCTTTGTGACCGAGTTGGCGGGCTAGCGACCCGGCGCGAAGCGGTTGATCTTTGAGGGCGCCTGGCCCAATCTTCGAAAAAAGGGGGCAACCATGACCGATCTCGATCAAAACCAGCAGGCGATGAAACAGTCGATCCGCAATGGTGCGATGATATTCGGCGTCATTGGCTTCGTTATTGTCGGACTGCTGGGCTACTGGCTCCTCGGCAGTCAGGGCGACATGGTGCGGATCGGCGGCGGGGCGGTCGCCGGCGCGCTCGCGGGATTTGGCCTCTTCCGCTGGAATTTCACCTCAAGGTCGAAAGGCGCCGCCTGCGCGAAGTGCGGGGCGGTCTATTCGATCTCACGTACCGGCCGACAGGACGTTCTGACCTCCAGCGAAAACAAGATGGATCGGGAGGCGCAACCGGACGGGTCGACCAAGGTGACCACCTATGTCGAGGAGATCTACGAGGTCACCGAGACCTTTACGTGCTCGTCGTGCGGAGATGTGACGACCAAGGTCTACAATTCCACGCGCCGCAAGGACGAGGAAGAACGGATCGAAGCGCCGCGTGGTCTTGGGCGGGTCGAGGGCCAGTCGGGTCAGGAAGGTGCAACCGGCGATGATGCCGGCGTCTCGGAAATCGAGACGCCTCCAGCACCGCCTCCGCCGCAGGGCGGAACGCCCGGCCGGTCACGCAGCTAGGTCCCGGCCGGTCGCGGTCTAGACGGCGACGCTGAGTTCCTGACCGGTTTCGAGATAGGTCTTGAGACCCGACAGAACGATGGGCCAGCCCATACCGGTGTTGCGGAATGTCAGGTTTTCGGCCCCGAATCCGTCGTGGATCATGGTCACGCGGCAGGCGTCACCCATGGGTTCGATCTCGAAGGTGACGAGGCTTTCTGGGTCGCGACTGCCGTCGTCGTTGCGATCACCCGTGAACGTATAGGCAAACTTCCGCGGCGGATCGAACGCGGTCACGCGGCCCGATACCTTGGCCTCTCCATCCTTTGTCGACAGGGCGATGTGCGAGCCGACATCGAGTTTGTCCGAGATTTTCAGACCGAAGAAATAGTGCACGGTCTCGTTGGGTGAGGTAAGCGCGGTCCAGAGGCGCTCGGGCGAGGTCTTGATGATGGTGACCATCTGATGGCGGGGTGCTGGCATTGTGGTGTCCTTGGTTTCCAATTGCGACTTCAGGGCAACCAGACCCCGCGCATAGGGCGCGGCGAGGCGCGAAACAAAGTGGTCGGCGACCGATTGAAACGCGACCGGGTTCAAATAGTGGTAGCGGAACCGGCCCGATTTTCGCGTGGAAATAACCTCTGCGTCCTCGAGCACTTTCAGGTGCTTCATGACCCCGAAACGCGACAGGTGCGGGAACAGCGCCTGAAGTTCGCCGAGGGTCTGACCGTCCCGGTCCCGCAGCGCCTCGACGGCTGCGAGCCGCGTAGGATCGGCAAGGGCGGCAAAGATCTTTTCCACGGCATGACGATATGTTACTATTTGGTCACCTGTCAATGGAGCAACACCAGATGAGGGTCGACGTCGAAAATGCCATTGTGATCAACCGGCCGATGGCCAAGGTGGCGGCCTATGCCGTCGACCCGGACAATGCACCGGAATGGTACAAGAACATCAGGTCGGTGGAATGGAAAAGTGCCCCGCCGCTGGCGGTCGGGTCGCGCCTGGCGTTCGTCGCGCAATTTCTCGGGCAGCGGCTGGCCTACACATACGAAGTGACGGATTTCAAGTCTGATCTATTCGTCATGCGGACGGCGGAAGGGCCATTCCCGATGGAAACGCGCTACGCGTTCCGGGACCTTGGCGGGGGACACACGGAAATGGTGCTCGGCAATCGCGGCGATGTCAGTGGCTTCGCCGCGCTTACCGCTCCTCTGATGATCGCGCAGATGAACAAGGCCAACCAGGCCGATCTGCGGTCAATCAAGGCGATACTGGAAAGCCGAGTGGCCTGAATCGGTCAGGCGTCCTCGTAATCGAGATGTCGCACCGAGCCGGCGGCGAGCGCGCGCATCTTTTCCTGAACCTTTTCGAAGGCCCGGACTTCGATCTGGCGGATGCGCTCTCGCGAGACGCCATATTGCTGGGCCAGATCTTCTAGGGTCGTGGGGTTTTCCTCGAGACGCCGGGCAAGGAAGATCGCCTTTTCGCGTTCGTTGAGAACGTCAAGGGCCTTGGTCAGCATGGCCATGCGCTCGGCATACTCTTCGCTTTCACCCAGGGTTTCTTCCTGGTCCGGTGTGTCGTCGACCAGCCAATCCTGCCATTCAGAACTGCCTTCATCGGCGCGCATCGGCGCATTGAGCGAGGCATCGCCGCTCAGCCGTTCGTTCATCGAAACGACATCGGCTTCGCTCACGTGCAGCGTCTTGGCGATCTGCTTGACCTGATCGGGGTGGAGCGCACCGTCGTCGAGCGCCGCGATCTGGCCCTTGACCTTGCGGAGATTGAAGAAGAGCCGCTTCTGGGCGGCGGTCGTGCCAATCTTGACCAGAGACCAGGAGCGCAGGACATATTCCTGGATCGAGGCGCGTATCCACCACATGGCGTAGGTCGCGAGCCGGAATCCCTTGTCGGGGTCGAAACGCTTGACCGCATGCATGAGGCCAACATTGCCCTCGGAAATGACTTCGGAAATGGGCAGGCCATAGCCGCGATAGCCCATGGCGATCTTGGCCACGAGCCGGAGGTGCGACGTGATCATCTTCTGCGCGGCTTCGGCGTCGCCATGCTCGTGATAGCGCTTGGCGAGCATGAATTCCTCGTCCGGTTCCAGCATCGGGAACTTGCGGATTTCCTGCAGATAGCGCGACAGGCCATTGTCGCTCGTCAGCATGGGTAGGTTGGATTGCTGCGCCATGGATGTGCCTTTCGTCCCTCCCCGAAGCGGCCCAAAGGCGGCGCCGTTTCAAGGCTACGTTCCGGTCGTCTGCGCCCGAACTGGCCCGCATTCCGAAAACGAGACCAGAATATAGGTCCGTTTGGCGAGGGTTCCAGACCAATGCGACGCAAAAATGACCGGGCCGGGTCACGCTTTGTTTATCGTAGTTTTACGATGAATGCAAATCGGCGCCGATTCAGGCAGGGTTTACCAGCGAAAATGGCACCAGCGCGCCGTCCAGAGCCTGCAGATCTGCGGGCAGGGGCGCCTCGAACAGCATGAACTCGCCCGTCGATGGATGTTCGAATCCGAGTTCGGCGGCATGCAGGGCCTGACGGCCCAAACCGTCGACGATGGATCTGAGGGGATCAGGCAACCGGCGCGACTTGGTCTGAAAACCCGAGGCATAGAGCGGATCGGCGACGACAGGATGCCCCACATGGGCCATGTGCACGCGAATCTGGTGCGTGCGGCCGGTTTCGAGGCGGCATTCGAGCTTGCCCATTTGCCAGCCCTCGCCGCCGAAACGGGCAATCGTCTGAAAATGGGTGACCGCGTGGCGGCCGGTCTGGCGGATGGCTTGCTTCAGGCGGTTTGCGGGATCGCGGCCAATCGGCGCGTCGATGGTTCCGGCAAAGCGCTGGTGAAAACCCCAGACATAGGCGGTGTAGGCCCGGCGCAGGGGACCGTTGAGGCCATGGTCGGCGAACTGGGCGGCAAGATGGTTATGGGCCTGTTCGGTCTTGGCCGCGACCATGACCCCCGTGGTTTCCTTGTCGAGCCGGTGGACGATGCCCGGCCGTTTGACCCCGCCAATGCCCTTGAGGCTGTCACCGCAATGAAAGAGGAGGGCGTTGACCAGGGTGTGGTCGGGTGCACCGGGAGCGGGATGAACGACCATGCCGGCGGGTTTGTCGATAACGATCAGGTCATCGTCTTCATAAAGCACGGATAGCGGGATGTCCTGCGGCTCGGGCAGAGCGTCGACCGGTGGGGGCAGAGTAAGCGATATGAGGTCGCCGGTCTTGATCCTCAGCTTGGGCGGGATGGCATTGTCGCCGTTGACAAAGACTTCTCCGTCAAGGATGAGGGCCTTGAGGCGCGATCGGCTGATGTCCGGGCAGGCCTTGGCCAGAAGAACGTCCAGGCGCGTGCCGTCATCGGCCCCGGTCGCCTCGAATTCGAATTCGTCCTCGTCGCCCACAAACGCGGCCATCAAAGAGAAGTCTCCATGTCCGAACAAAGAGAAGACCAGCAGGAGCTCAGTCCCGAGGCACGCCAGTTGCTGCAGCGGGCGCGGCGCTTCTTCGTCATCTTTGTCGCTATCCTGTTGATTGGTTTCGTGTCCATAGCGGTCACGCTGTTTTTGCGGGTCACGAAGGACGATGGCGGGAGCGCGGCGCGCTATGAGCTCGCGGAAATCTCGCTTCCCGCAGGTGCGGAGCTGGTCTCAACGACCCCGGACGGCAATTTCCTGCTGGTTGTTTATCGCGGCCAGGCCGGAAGCGGCATGCGGGTCATCGATCTGCGAACCGGGGCGGTTGTGAAAGACGTTCCTGCCGTCTCCGAATAGCCCTCAGCGGGCGTGCAGGTCCTTGAGCGCCTGCATGCGTTCGGAGAGCCGGCCGCCTTCACCGTCGGCGTCATCGACCGTAGCGAAATCGGGTGCCGCCGGGTGGTCGTCTTCGATCGTGTCGGCGAACCGTCTCACGCGATCAAAAAGGCTCGCACCGTCGTTTTCTCCGGCTTCCTCGTCCACCGAGAAGACCAGACGCGACACGTCAGAGGCGATGTCGTTGAGGCGCTCGCGGAGATGGCTCTGCTCCACGCGTTCGTCGTCCCATTCGTTGAGAATGGCGGATTCGACCCCGACGATCTTTTCACGCAGGGCTTCGAGCTCCTCTTCGAGGGAAAGCTTTTCGGCGAGCAGTTGGCCGTTCTTGGTTTCCTCGATTTCGACCATCGAGTGCGTTTCTTCGAGCAAGGCGGTCAGCCGTGACTCGGCGCTCGCGATGCGGGCCTCGGCTTCCATCAGCGAGGTCGACTCGCTGTCGATCTTGTCGTCGCGGTCGGCCAGACTCTTGCGGAGTTCGGAAATCTGCAGATGCGCCGACGCGGTTTCCGTGTCGTGGGCTTCCATCTGCGAAATGAGGGAGTGGACCTGCTCTTCGAGCCGTTCGGAGCGGGCACGTTCACGTTCAAGCGCGCCAAGCAATTCGTCGATCTCGTCGGCCGAAATGGCGCCGCCGGAATTGCGGTAGCGCTCGAGTTCGGTGACCTTGCGGTCGAGGTCGCGATCCTTCATGCGCAGGCGCTGGGCAAGGTCGGTTCCTTCCTTTTCGAGGTCGAGAATGCGGCGGCGCAACTGCGCTTCGCGTTCCTCGAGCTCGCGCACGATCACCAGCTGCTCGTCGCGGTCGGCGCGCAACTGGGCCTGTTCGCCTTTCTTGCGGTTGACCTCGGAAATCTGGTCGGCAAGGCGTTTGCGCAGGGCCTCGACATTCATTTCGAGGCGGCGGGTCGAAAGGGCGAATTCGGCGCGCAACTGGTCCTTGTCGGCGCGATATTCGGACATGGTCATCGGGGTTGCGGCTTCGATGCGTTTCTTGGTCAGGCGCACGGCGCGCTGCCAGATCGAGGGTACGATCATCAACGCGAGAAGTGCCGCGGCCAGAAAGCCGAGCACGAAATACATCGAATTTTCGATGACCATGGCAACCTCTTCATCCGGGTGGCACGCAATTGCCGCATCATGCCACCGGTTTGGCCCCCCGGCCAACTTAAGCAAAGATTAACCTTAAGACAAAGCGCGAAATTGCGCCCGGGTCGCAAAAGGCGGCGATTCCGGGTGGAGTCGGCCAGTCAGGTGGCCAGGTTGTCCCCTAGAAAGGGTTCCAGGTCGGTTCGGTGGTGAACTTCAGGTAGCCGACATTGATGCCAAGGCGGGCGCCGACACCGGCGCGAATGGGCACGATGACCACATTGTTGCGCTTGAGGACGGTCATGCCAAAGCCGCCGACGACATAGGCTGTGCCGGCGACGCCGGGATAGCGGTCAAAAATCGCGTCGACCGATGGCAGATTGTAGACGAGCATCATGACGCGGCTGCCATCGCCACCAATGTCGAAACCGACGCTCGGACCCTGCCAGAACATGGGGTGCTCGCCGACATTGCGGGTATACATCGTGCCTTCCCCGTAGCGCCCGCCAAGAAGCAGTGCACCCGACCCTTCCTGCCCGAGAATGTAGGCATTGGGTTCGCCGAATTGGGAGACGGCGCGCTCGACAAGGGATGCCAGGCCCTCGGACACGGCACCGAAGAACTGGTGGCCGGTGGTGATCAGTTCGTCGGACGAATAGGTGTCGGAAACCGAACCTTGGGCGCTGGCGGCGGCCGGTGCGAGGCAGAGCGCAAGGACGAAGCCGAAGATGGCGGCGATTTTAGCGAGTGGCTGGGGCATTTTGGGTCCTGATGGCTAAGTGAAGGGCGCCAGGCCGGGTTTTACCAAAGCCTCATTTTTCGGCCCTAGACTCTGGCAAATTCCAAAACGGGCTCTGGCACGCGATAGCGGCGATCATGCGGCAAAGCGGTAAACAATTCTTCACGATAACCGGCCCGCTGCGGAACGCCGGCGGCGCGCTTTTGCTTGCGCTCGTGCTTGCGTGGAGTTCAGGCGCGTTGGCGCAGTCCGATGCGGCAAACCCCGCCCCGACTGATGCAGCGCAAACTGACCCGAACGCAGTGCCGCCCGCAGGTGACGCAAGCCAGCCTGACACCACAAGCGCGGAGATGCCGGCCGACCAGGCGGCAGCCGGCGAAGGTGCGGGTGACGGCGCGGCAGAGACCGTTCCCGATGCGCCGGCAGAGCCCGAAAAACCGACATGGGAGCCGTTCGGCGCTCCGCCAAAGGCACCCGATCCGGTCAATCTCGACACGCCTCTGATTGGGCCCTACCTGACCGATCCGCTGACCGGCGTGGCGCTGAGCGGCTATGATCCGGTGTCGTATTTTACCGAAGCCGATCCCGAAAAGGGAAGTTCGGCCTTCGAATATTACTGGCAGGGCGTTTCCTGGTACTTCGCATCAAACGCCAATCTCGAGAATTTCAAGCGCGCTCCGGAATATTACGCGCCGCAGTTCGGTGGACACGGAGCGATGAGCATGGCGCGCGGATATCTCTCGCAGGGCGATCCGCTGATCTATCTCGTTCTCGATGACGAGCTTTTTCTCTTCTATTCGGCGGGAAACCGGGTGGCTTTCGAGTCGGTCAGGAACTCGGCGCGGCTCGATGCCCGCGAGAACTGGGCGCGTCTGCGCGAGGGGCTGGTGCCGAACTAGGTCCGTGGCAGGCATCGGCTGTTTGAAATGGCCGGGACGCGGTTGCCGCTAGGGGATTTGCGCGCCATGTTTAGCCACTGATTCGACCAGCGGCGGAACAAATGACCGACATTATCGACCTCAGCGCGAACGATCTCGCCTCAATGCTCTGTTCGCGGGTTTGCCACGACCTTATCAACCCGGTTGGCGCAATCGGCAACGGTCTGCAGGCGCTGACCGATCCGTCTCAGGTCGAGATGCGGGACATTGCGCAGGACCTCATCGCCAATGCGTCGAAGCAGGCGTTGGCCAAGCTAGAATATGCGCGGCTCGCTTACGGGGCATCGTCGACCGCCGGAACGCAGTTTGACACGCGTGAGTGCGAGCGGGTCGCCAATGTGCTGTTCGAGACGATCAAGCCGGAACTCGACTGGCAGATCACCCCGGTCATGGTGGCCAAGAACCGCGGCAAGCTGATGATGAACATGCTCCTGATCGCGGCGGATTCGGTGCCGCGCGGCGGAAAGGTCAGCGTTGCGCTTGCGGGTGAGCCGGAGAAGGAGACGATCTCCATAGTCTCGACCTCGGACCCCGAGCTCAAGCAGAAGACGCTCATTCCAAACGGCGTTGAAGAACTCGTGGCCGGCAACCCCGCAGAAGGCGTCGATGCGCGGGGTATCCAGCCCTTCTACACCGGCGTTCTGGCGCGGCTGACCGGCATGGATGTCGCCATCAAACTTGACGGCTCGACCTTTTCAATCATTGCGACTTCAAACTAGACCATGCCGCGTTTTGATGGAATCAAAACGCGTGGTCTAAGTCTTTGTATTATCGCATGTTCGAACCGGAAAACCGCTGCGCGTCTCGCGGCGCATCGATCCACCGGACCGATGCAGATGCCGCTCAACTCCTGAATATGCTCTCGTAATTTCCTTTCGGATCAAACCCTTACGTACGAATACGTGGAAGGGTCAACGGCAAGCATTCATTAACAGCGCCGACCGCAGGCTTTTGGCTCAGTTGGGCCGAAAGGGTGGATTGCGCGCGGAATGGACGACCTGCTTGCGGAATTTCTGACCGAGACTTTCGAGAGTCTTGAGGTGGTCGACACCGAGCTCGTGCGGTTCGAGCGCGAGCCGAACAATTCCGAAATTCTCGGCAATGTCTTTCGTCTGGTGCACACGATCAAAGGTACCTGCGGATTTCTCGGCCTGCCGCGGCTCGAAAGGCTCGCCCATGCGGCCGAGACCTTGATGGGCCACTATCGCGACGGTGCACTTGTCACGGACGCCGGCGTCACCGAGATTCTCAAGAGTATCGACCGGATCAAAACGATCCTCGCCGCGCTCGAGGAAACCCAGAAGGAACCCGACGGAGACGATGACGACCTGATCGATGTGCTTCTGGCGCTGGCCGAGATCGAGGTCGTGGCGGCGGACACCGACAAAGCGGACATTGCCGATGCGCCGGACGAGGTGGCCGACGAAATGCCTGAGGCGCCGTCGGTGATCGCGGCGATGGACCAGGCAAGCGATCCTGACGCAGAAATGGACCTGAGCGCGGGACCGATGGGCCGGCCGCTGAAGCCTGGCGAGGTCTCGCTGGCTGAACTCGAAGATGCGTTTGCGAAGGCCGAAGGCCCCGAGCTCAAACTGCCCGAGAAACCCAAGCCGGACGAGAAGCCGGATGCCGATGCCGGCAAGAAGAATGAAGCGTCGGTTGCCAGTCAGACGATCCGGGTCAACGTGCAGACTATCGAAAACCTGATGAACATGGTGTCGGAGTTGGTGCTGACGCGAAACCAACTGCTCGAAATCTCGCGCCGGCACACGGAAAGCGAGTTCAATACGCCGTTGCAACGCCTTTCGAACGTGACGGCCGAGCTGCAGGAAGGCGTGATGCAGACCCGCATGCAGCCGATTGGCAATGCCTGGGGAAAGCTGCCGCGGATCGTGCGGGACCTCGCCCACGAGCTCGGCAAGCCGATCGATCTGCAGATGAGTGGCGCCGAAACCGAGCTCGACCGGCAGGTTCTGGAGCTGATCCGCGATCCGCTGACGCATATGGTCCGCAACTCCGCCGATCACGGCATCGAGACACCCGAGGTCCGGCGGGCGGCGGGCAAGCCGGAGACGGGCACGATCCGCGTCGCCGCCTATCATGAGGGCGGGCAGATCATCATCGAAATCGCAGATGACGGCAAAGGCCTCAACACCACGCGGCTCAGGGAAAAGGCACTCGACAAGGGCATCGTGACGGTGGCGGAACTCGAAGCCATGTCGGAAGCGCAGGTGCACAAGCTGATTTTCCATGCCGGCTTTTCGACGGCGGAAAAGGTCACATCGGTCTCGGGACGTGGCGTCGGCATGGATGTGGTCAGGACTAATATCGAACTGATCGGCGGCTCGATCGACCTTCAATCGACCGAAGGCAAGGGCACGATCGTGCGCATCAAGATTCCGCTGACTCTGGCGATCATCCCCGCGCTGATCGTTGCGGCGGGCGGCAGCCGGTTCGCCATTCCGCAACTCGCCGTGACCGAACTGGTGCGGGCGAGTGCCGCGGGTCCCAACCGGATCGAAATGCTCAAGGATGCGGAAGTTCTGAGGCTTCGGAATACGCTGTTGCCCATTGTCCGGCTGACCGAACTGTTGCGTCTGGCGGGAGAAACAAACGACGAAGGGCCGCGGCGGGCTTCCGGAAGTGATTTCGTCGTTGTGGCCAAAGTCGGGGCGCAGGCCTTCGGTATTGTCGTCGACGAGGTCTTTCATACAGAGGAAATCGTGGTGAAGCCGGTCTCCGGCATGCTCAAGAACGTGCCGATGTTTTCGGGCAACACGATCATGGGCGACGGGTCTGTGATCATGATCATCGACCCGAACGGGGTGGCACAGGCCGTGGGTCAGACCCGTCTCGACCGGAGCGACGAAGAGGCTCCGGCCGAAACGGAGGCGGGCGCGGCCACACTGTCGCTACTGGTGTTCGAGGCGGGGGGCGACGGACCCAAGGCGGTGCCGCTCTCGCTGGTCACGCGGCTCGAGGAATTCGACGTGGCCGATGTCGAGCGCAATGGCGGACGCAACATGGTTCAATACCGCGGGCGGCTCATGCCCCTCATTCAGGTCGAGGAGGGTGCAGCGCTCAAGCCGAACGGACGCCTGCCGATGCTCGTGTTTTCCGAGGGCGAAAGGTCGATGGGGCTCATGGTCGACCGGATTATCGACATTGTCGAGGACGTGCTCGATCTTCAGGTGCAGTCTGGCCGTCCTGGCTTCCAGGGGAGCGCCATCATCGCCGGCCGCGCAACCGAGATTCTCGACGTAGGCTACTACCTGCCCCTAGCCTATGCCGACTGGTTCGACCGCAAGGCCCGCGCGCAGCGCGGACCGGCGCGACTGCTTTACGCGGAAGACGCGCCCTTTTTCCGGAACATGATCGTTCCGGTGCTGATGGGCGCCGGCTATGACGTCAAGGTGGTCGAGGACGGGTTCGATGCCTATGAACTGATCCGCGCCGGGGAGGAATTCGATCTCGTCGTCACGGATATCGAAATGCCGAACATGGATGGGTTCACCCTTGCCCGCATGATCAGGGACCGGGCGCAGACCGCCCACGTTCCGATCGTGGCGCTGACGGCGTTCACGGGACCGGAGGCCGAGGCGCGTGCCGCTGAGGCGGGCATCAGTGCGTATGTCGCCAAGTTCGACCGGAAGGGGCTGATGCTGGCGATCCGCAACGCGCTGCAATCAGGCGAATTCGAGGCTGCGGCATGAGCGGAGCAAAGCCGGTCCGCCCGCGCGGCGGCCATAGCCAGTATGTGACGATCCGGCTCGGCGGGCAGATGTTCGGCCTGCCGATCGAAAAGGTGCAGGACGTTTTCATTCCGGACAATTTCACGCCAGTTCCCCTGGCGCGGGCGCAGATTGCGGGCGTGCTCAACCTGCGCGGACGCATCGTGACGATGATCGATCTGGCGAAGATTCTCGGTGTCGATCCGGTCAACCGGACGATCGCAGAACGGCCGGCGGCGGGGGTGCTGCACGCTAACGAATCATACGGACTTTTGACCGATAGTGTTGGCGAAGTCGTCACGCTCGCCGATGCGGAATTGGAACCCAATCCCATCAACCTTTGCGCGGCCTGGTCCGACGTCAGCCAGGGGACATTCAAGCTCGAAGCCGAGCTTCTGGTGATCCTCGATATCGACGCGCTGATCGAGGACCTGTTGCGCAAGGATGCGGCTTGAGGATGGAGCGGAAAGGAACGAGCGATGCAATCCTGTCTGATTGTCGATGATTCCAGCGTGGTGCGCAAAGTCGCACGGCGCATTCTGGAAGACTTGGAAATGATTATCGACGAGGCGGAGGACGGCCAGGAGGCATTCGAGAAATGCCAGGCCGAAATGCCTGATGTCATTCTGCTCGACTGGAACATGCCGGTCATGAGCGGGCTCGAATTCCTCAAGCGCCTGCGGGCCTATGATGGCGGTCAGAAACCAAAGGTCGTTTTCTGCACGACCGAAAACGATGTCGGGCACATCGCCATGGCGATGAAAGCGGGCGCCAACGAATACATCATGAAGCCGTTCGATCGCGAGATCATCGAGTCGAAGTTTCAGGAAATCGGACTGAGCTAAGGCCGCACGCGCGCCGCAAGCTGAACCGATCGCCGAACGGGCGTTTCGCCCGCGAAGGCTCTTTCACCAAATCGGAGGTGCGCCATGGGCGCAGTGCTTCAGCACGCGGGGTCCGTCGCGCGAACCCGGGTCATGCTCGTCGAGGATTCGGCCGTTGTGCGCGGCATGATGCGCAACTGGCTCGATCATCTCGACGGTGTCGAGGTGGTGGCGACGGCGCAAAACGGTCAGATCGCGATCGATCTGGTCCGGGTGGCAGCGCCCGACATCATCATTCTCGACATCGAAATGCCGGTCATGGACGGCACCACGGCGCTGCCGCACCTCATTCGGCTAGCACCCGGCGCCAAGGTCGTGATGGCCTCGACGCTGACGAACCGCAATGCCCAGATTTCCCTCAGGGCGCTGCAACTCGGCGCCACCGACTATATTGCCAAGCCTTCGTTTGTCCGCGACGGCAACGCGGCTCGGGACGAGTTCAAGGCAGAGCTTTTGCGCAAGATCGAGGGGCTCGGTACCATCGATCGTCCCCATGTGGCCGAGGCGTCTCTGCAACGCTCGGGTTGGCTGCCTATTCCGGCGCCGGGCACACGGTTTTCGCTCCGTAAGGTGTCGCCGACGCAACCGCGTGTTCTGCTATTCGGTTCCTCGACCGGCGGTCCTTCCGCGCTGGGCAAGGTCTTTTCGGGACTTCGCGGCCGTCTGTCCCGCTTTCCGGTTCTCGTCGTGCAGCACATGCCGCCAACGTTCACGGCGTTGCTGGCGGAAAAACTCAGCGAAGCGGCGGGCATCGACGGCGGCGAGGCACGGCAGAACGAACTGCTCCTTCCCGGCCGCATCTATGTGGCGCCGGGAGGATTTCACATGCGGTTGCAGCGGGTCGGAGCGGATACGCGCCTGGCGCTCGATGAGGGGCCGCCGATCAACCATTGCCGGCCGGCCGTCGATCCCTTGTTCGAAAGCGCCGCCATAATTTTCGGCCCTGCTGTGCTCAGCACCGTGCTGACCGGCATGGGGTCGGATGGCGCGCGTGGCGCGGTCGCGATCGCTGACCGGGGCGGCACGGTTCTGGTGCAGGACGAGGCAACCAGCGTCGTCTGGGGTATGCCGGGCACGACCGCCCAGATCGGTGCGGCTGCGGAAATCCTGCCTCTCGAAAAGATCGCGGGCCGGATTTCAAACCTGATCGGGGCAAGGAGCCTTTCATGAACGACGCGGAGATGAAACTCATCAGCGATTTCGCCCTCAAGCAGTCGGGGATCGTTCTGAACGAATCCAAGGCCTATCTGATCGAAAGCCGGCTCGGTTCGATTGCAGGCAAACACGGGTTCGAGACGATCGCGGCGCTGGCGCGCGGGCTCGCAGTGGCGCCGCTCTCGGTTCAGCGCGACGTCGTCGATGCGCTGACGACCAACGAGACCTTCTTCTTTCGCGACAAGACACCCTTCACGCTTTTTGAGGAGGTCATACTCCCCGCGCTGGCGGCGCGGCGTCCGGCGGACAGCCGCCTGCGCATCTGGTGTGCTGCCGCCTCCACCGGACAGGAGCCCTATTCGCTCGCCATGCTGGTGCTCAAGCACCGGCGTCTGCTTGCTGGTCGAAAGGTTGAAATCGTCGGCACCGACATATCGCCGAGCGCGCTCGAGCGAGCGCGGGAGGGGCTTTATTCGCAGTTCGAGGTTCAGCGGGGCCTGCCGGTTCAGATGCTGATGGATCATTTTACTCAGGAGGGCACCAGTTGGCGGATTTCAAAAGAGGTGCGCGACATGGTCCGCTTCGCGGAACTCAATCTCATGGGGCCGATGTCGCAGGTCGGGCCGCAAGACGTGATCTATTGCCGTAACGTTCTGATTTATTTCAACAACGAGACGAAGCGCAAGGTGCTGGACGGTCTCGGTGGCCTTCTGCGGCAGGATGGTTTCCTGGTGCTCGGGGCGGCCGAGACGATGATCGGTCATACGGAAAAGTTCGTGCGCGCCGACGGGCAGCGCGGTCTTTACTGCCCGGCGGGTGGCGGGGCCGCGGAACGGCTTCGCGCCTGATCCGGGCTCCTTTTTGCAGCGGCGCTCTTTTAGAGCTCGCCGTCGGCGAGATCCGATTGCGCTTCCCTGAGACTATGCCGGGCGACGAATTCCATCAGCGGGTTGCGGCCGACATAGTAGGGCAGGGCGACCAGTGCGACCGAAACTGCCCAACCCATGCCGCGCCGCCATTCGGCGTCATCCGCGTTCATCAGTCTGCGGAACCGGCGGCGGGCCGGCTGGTCCAGAAGATTCCACGCAACCTGCAGGTCGACCGCCGGATCGCCTCTTTTCAGCTCACCGAAATCGATGACGGCGGTCAGCGCGCCATTATGTACAAGCAGGTTGCCCGCGTGGATGTCGCCGTGAATGAAACGTGGCGGCCCGTTATGTTCAGGCGCATCGATCGCCAGTTGCCATAGCCTTTGGAGTTGCTCGGGTTCGATGAAGCCCCTATTGGCGCAATCATCGATGAACGCCAGGGTGCCCTCGTGACGGGCTGAGAGTGCGCAGCCGCGCGCGCCAAGATCGGTTCGGGCTACCACCGGCACGTCGGGTGTAAGGCCGTGCAGGGTGGTGAGAAAGCCCGCCAGCCTGTCGGCCGCGTCCAGGAGGTCGCGGGGCGGCTTGCGGAAGGCGTCATGTCCGCGAATCCAGCGCGACAGCATGAAGCGATATGGATAGCCCGACCCCGGGTCACCGATGGCCAGCGGCGCGGGAATGGCGAGCGGCAATTTGCCGGCAAGACCGGGCATGTGCCGGAGTTCGTCATCGAAGGCGCAATCTGCTCCCGCGCGGCGCGGAAGACGGAGTGAGAACTCGTCGCCGACGCGGAACAAGGCGCATTCCGCGCCCCCCGGCATCGATATGACGAACCGGCAGACCGTCAATGTCGGGAAACTGAGCCTCAAGGAGCTTTCGCACCAGGGCGGGCGACACGCTCGGTTCATCGGGATGAAGCGGCGGAATCGGGGTCTCGTCAAATTGCGGCATTGCGACCCGGTCCAGTTTTGGTCTTAATCGCGCACAATTTACATCTTATTGTTGCGAAGGAATCAAACGCATGTCCTTCGGTTTGTGCTGAACTGGCTCGATTCCACCCGCCCGCCGAAACTCAGATCGGATAGTCTGCTATGGCCTTGGCATTTGAAGACCAGACGAACGCGACCCAGACCTCTGATATTCAGGGGAACCCGTTTCTGTCGGGCGTTGCTTTCAAGAACGGCGCCAATTTTTCGATCTGGAGCACCACCAGCCTGACCTACGATCTTAATGTTGGCGCGAAGCCGCCGGGCGAGAGGACGGGGGATTGGTCGAACGGACTGTCGCAGGCGATTCACAAGGCGATCGCCGATGTCAGCCATGTCTGCGGGGTGAGCTTCACCGAGGTCAACGGCAGCGCCGACATCGAGTTCTGGTCCTACAAGGCCAATGACGGCAATCTCGGCTATTCCTACGCGATCACCGATGCGAGCTATCGCGGCGTCTTCGTGAATTCGCGCACGGCGGTCGACCCGAAGCTCGCATTCACCTACGGGAGCTACGATTACATCACCGTCATCCACGAGTTCCTGCACAATATGGGGCTCGCGCATCCGCATGATTCCTATGCGAAATTTCCGGGTGTGACGAATTCCAGCAGCCTTGGAAAATACAATCTCAACCAGAACGTCTATACCGTGATGAGCTACAACGATGCCGGTGGCGCGCACGGGCTCAAGACCGCGAGCGGCACGGAAACAACTGGCTGGACGCCGCATAAATATGGCTACGGCGTGCTTGGCGCATTCGACATAGCGATGCTGCAGGAGCTCTATGGCGCCAACATGTCGTATCATGCCGGCAACAACACCTATTACCTGCCGACGTCCGACAAGAAGGGTACATACTACAAGTCGATCTGGGATGCCGGCGGTACCGACACGTTCGAGTTCGACGGCAACAAAAACGTCACGATCGACCTGCGGGCGGCGACGCTCAACCTCAGCGACCACGAATTGGCGGGCGGTGCGCTCTCGACCGCCAAAGGCGTGCATGGCGGGTTCACCATCGCCAATGGTGTCGTCATCGAGAACGCTGTTGGCGGTTCAGGCAATGACAGGCTCATCGGAAATGACGCGGTGAACAAAATATCCGGGCGCTCCGGGGCCGACAAGATATTCGGCGGAAGCGGCGGGGACAATCTGCGGGGTGGGAACGGCGACGACGTGATCCGCGGTGGCAACGGCGCCGATGTTCTTTTCGGTCAGAGGGGTAACGACAAACTTTACGGGAACGGTGCCAATGACCGGTTTGTCTTCGCCGATGACGGTTCCCACGACACGGTGTTTGCTTTCACCAACGATTTCGATCAGCTCGATCTTTCCGCATTCAATTTTTCCAGCAAGGCCAACGCGCTCAACCATTTTTCTGCACTGACCTCGACCAGCGTGCAATTCGTTTTGCATGGCACCGAAATCGTCGTGAAGGGGATTGGCATGGCGGATCTGGATGACGCGGACATCATGATCTGACCTCTCGTCATGCGTGCGGAGCGCGGGCCAAACTGACGAAAACAAAAACCCCGCCGGAGCGGGGTTTTTCTTTGAATGCGGTGGCGAACGTCAGGCGGACTGGGCGATTTCGTTTTCGTCCGGCTCGCGCAGCACATAGCCGCGACCCCAGACGGTCTCGATGTAGTTGGTCCCGCCGGTTGCGACCGACAGCTTCTTGCGCAGCTTGCAGATGAAGACGTCGATGATCTTGAGTTCGGGTTCGTCCATGCCGCCGTAAAGGTGGTTGAGGAACATTTCCTTGGTCAGCGTCGTGCCCTTGCGCAGCGAGAGCAGCTCGAGCATCTGGTATTCCTTGCCGGTCAGGTGGACACGCTGGCCACCGACTTCGACCGTCTTGGTGTCGAGGTTGACCGAGAGATCGCCGGTCTGGATGACCGACTGGGCGTGACCCTTTGAGCGGCGGACAATGGCGTGGATGCGGGCGACCAGTTCGTCCTTGTGGAAGGGCTTGGTCATGTAGTCGTCGGCACCGAAGCCAAGACCGCGGACCTTGTCTTCAATTCCGGCCAGGCCGGAAAGAATGAGAATGGGGGTCTGGATTTTCGCGACCCTGAGGGAGCGAAGGACCTCGTAACCGCTCATATCCGGCAGGTTGAGGTCGAGAAGAATGATATCGTAGTCATAAAGCTTTCCGAGATCGACGCCTTCTTCACCCAGATCGGTGGTGTAGACGTTGAAGCTCTCGGATTTGAGCATCAGTTCGATGCTTTGTGCTGTTGCGCTGTCGTCCTCAATCAAGAGTACTCGCATGACAATCCCCTTAAGTCGTTCAGTTCCTCGCTGGAACCATGGGGACCACCACCCATGCGCCGCGTGGCGGTCCGTTTCCTACTGGATGCGATTCAGCGTACGGTGAATTAGTTAACAAATGTTGATTCAGGTAGGCAATACGCCTGGAAAATTAAGTTATTGAAGAGTTAAGCCATTGATTTTGCTAGGTTAATTTAGTTCATTCTTCTTAAGAAAAAGCTTTAAGAAAGAGTTTTATCCGACTCTTTCGACTCTTGAAAATGTGGCTGGAAAGTTGGGTCAGGCGCGCAGGCGCGCTTCAGAAAAAATTAACCCGATTGTCACCCGTAGACGAACAAACTTAACGATCGGTTACCATCATGGCGAAAGTGATTCGTTTCGCCGACGAGGTTTTCGAGGAACCGGATGAAATCGCTGATTTCCGAAATCGATGCGATCGATGATTTTGAGGTCTTCGGCCGGGTCAAGACCGTGCAGGGCCTGTTGATCGAGGTGGTCGGGCCGGTTCAGGAGCTGCGCGTCGGCGGGCGGGTGATCATCGAGACGCGCGGCGAGCGCAAACTTGAATCGGAAATCATCGGGTTCCGCGATGGACATGCGCTCTGCCTGCCATTCGGTTCGGTCGAGGGCGTGCGTCTCGGCTGCAAGGCGGTCTTCGCCCAGCATGACGGCGCGGTCTACCCCAGCAATGACTGGCTCGGGCGGGTGCTCGATGCGTCGGGACGCCCGATCGACGACAAGCCCGCGCCGCGCCAGGGCGACACGGCCTGTTCCCTGAGGCGTTCGCCATTGCCTGCTCACAAGCGGGACGCGGTTGGTGACCCGCTCGATCTAGGGGTCAGGGCGCTCAACACATTCACGACCGTCTGCGAGGGTCAACGGCTCGGCATCTTTGCCGGTTCGGGTGTCGGCAAATCGGTGCTCATGTCGATGCTGGCGCGCAACACGAAGAGCGACGTGGCGGTGATCGGCCTGATCGGCGAGCGGGGCCGGGAGGTTCGGGAATTCATCACCGAGCAACTGGGCGAAGAGGGCCTGCGGCGCGCGGTCGTGATTGTCGCGACATCGGACGAGTCCGCGTTGATGCGACGGCAGGCAGCCTACCTGACCCTGACCCTCGCTGAGTATTTCCGCGATCAGGGCAAGCGGGTCCTCTGCATGATGGACAGCCTGACCCGCTTTGCCCAGGCGCAACGCGAGATCGGCCTGGCCATCGGTGAGCCGCCGACGGCCAAGGGTTATCCGCCGACCGTCTTTTCTGAGCTGCCGCGACTGCTGGAACGGGCGGGACCGGGCCTTAGAAACTCAGGCTCTGTTACCGGACTATTTACCGTTTTGGTGGAAGGTGATGACCACAATGAGCCGATTGCGGATGCCGTACGCGGGATTCTGGATGGGCATATTGTCATGGAGCGGGCCATTGCCGAACGGGGTCGCTACCCGGCCGTCAATGTTCTGAGGTCTGTCTCCCGCACGATGCCGGCATGCGTGCCTGTCGAACACAGGCCCATGCTGCAGAAGGCGCGGGACCTTCTGTCGGTCTTTTCCGACATGGAGGAACTGATCCGTTTGGGGGCGTATCGCAAGGGATCGGACGCAAAGGTGGACCGGGCTATCGCCAAGAACCCTGAGCTGGAGGCGTTTTTGAGCCAGCAACAGGGGGAACGGACATCGCTGGAAGAGGGCTATGCCCGTCTCAAGGCGATTGTTGGGGACGACGAGCCGCGCATGCTTCAGGGGAAGACGACTTGATTGGGTAAGGAGTACAAGTCATGAAGTCGCGCAATGAGAGCCTTATCCGGCTCAAGAAGTTCCAGGTCGACGAAAAGCGGCGCGCTGTGTCGCAGATCGAAATGATGATCGCGGACTTTGAACGGATGGCGGATGAGCTCGATCAGCAGATCGAGCTGGAGCACCAGAAGACCGGTATTTCGGATTCCGCCCATTTCGCCTACTCGACCTTCGCCAAAGCCGCTCTGCTGCGCCGGGACAATCTGCGCAATTCGGCCACGGACATGAAGGGCCAGCTCGAAAGCGCTCAGGATGCGCTTGCCGAGGCGGTCGAAGATCTCAAAAAGGTCGAACTGCTCACCGAGCGCGAACATCAGCGGGCCGATGCCGCTGTCGCCAAGGCGGAGCAGGCCGAAATGGACGAACTGGGACGGATGCGGTACCTCCGCTGATCCCAAAAGCCAAAGCAAATTTGTCGCCGCCGGACACAGATGTTCGCGCGGCTTTTGGTCTTTGCTAAGGCAATACCCGGCACGTTGTTCCGGTGCCCAACATCCCTTTGAGCACCACCAACCGCCGGGCGGCCTTTCGCCCCAACCTGCGGCTGGTCAGCTTTTCCTGAGCGCGCGGTTCAGTCTCGCGGCAATCAGCCAGGCGACGGGAAGGCCCACCACGGCGCCGCCAATGCCAGCCCACATCATGGCGTTGCCGTCATAGGTGTGCAGGTCCATCGTCAGAATGGCGGTGACCGCCACGCCCATCAGAACCGGGGCCACCAACAGATAAACCATGCCAGCCAGTCTCAACATTTTGTCCTCCAAATCCGGAACGGTGGCGGCAACTTGCCCGGCATTCCAAAAACGACATTGATTTGGCGCAAATCGCACCGCGATTGCATGCCAGCGGCGGGAATTGACGCCGCCTGCGGGGCGCGGCATCGTTGACGCAGAGGTGGGCATGTTCATCAGCGTTTTCGACGTGTTCAAGATCAGCGTTGGTCCGTCGTCGTCGCACACCATGGGCCCGATGCGGGCGGCACGAGATTTTCGCAGGCGCGTGGCGGGACTCGATCCGGTTGCGACGGCGGATGCCCGGCTGGTCTGCATCCTGCTCGGGTCGCTGGCCTATACCGGGTTTGGGCACCGCACCCATTCGGCCGTGTTGATCGGCTGGGGCGGCATGCGTCCAAGCACGTTTGATCGCCAGAAGGCAGGCGCCCTGCTCGAACGGATTGCGGCCGAGCACCATGTCGAACTTGACGATGGCCGACGCATCTTTGTCGATCCTGACGCCGCAATCGTCGAGGATCGCGCCAGCAAACCTCGGTTTCACGCCAACGAGATGCAGATGCGGCTGGTGGCCCCGGACGGGCGGATCGTGGTCGAGGAGACCTATTGCTCGGTCGGGGGCGGATTCGTGCTGACCGCCAGTGAGATGATCTCGCGTGACACGGTGCTTCAGGAGTTTCCGGGCGTGCCGTTCGGCTTCAAATCGTCGGCGCAGATGCTCGAAATGGCCGCGCAGAGCGGGCTCA
This sequence comes from Hyphomicrobiaceae bacterium, assembly GCA_020638095.1. Lineage (GTDB taxonomy): Bacteria > Pseudomonadota > Alphaproteobacteria > Rhizobiales > Devosiaceae > JACKJF01. Next base: position 166,679 of record JACKJF010000005.1, read on the forward strand.
GTGTTGCCGGGATGAAACGGCAGAACGAAATGGCCTATGCGCCGGATCGCGATATCGACCGCGACCTGATGCGAATCTGGGCCGCGATGGACGAGTGCATCGGGCGTGGGCTCGATGGCGAGGGGATCCTGCCCGGAGGGCTCAACGTCCCGCGGCGGGCCAAGTCGGTTGCCTCGAAGCTCCGGGCAAGTTTTGGCGTCAACCAGGTCCCCCTCCACGGGGCGATGGATTGGCTCGCTGCCTATGCCATGGCGGTCAACGAGGAAAATGCGGCCGGCGGCAAGGTGGTGACGGCGCCGACCAATGGCGCGGCCGGGGTCATCCCGGCGACCTTCCGCTACTATCTCGATCATGTGCCCGGCGCGGAGCCGGCACACATTCCCGACATGCTTCTGACGGCGGCCGCCATCGGTGGCCTGATCAAGTTCAATGCCTCGATTTCAGGAGCTGAAGTTGGCTGCCAGGGCGAGATCGGATCGGCTTCGGCGATGGCGGCGGCGGGCATTTGCGCCGCAATGGGCGGCACCCCGGCGCAGGTCGAGAATGCAGCGGAGATCGCCCTTGAACACCATCTCGGCATGACGTGCGATCCGATCCGGGGACTGGTTCAAGTGCCGTGCATCGAGCGCAACGGAATGGGTGCGGTCAAGGCGGTGGCTGCCGCTTCGCTGGCACTTGCGGGCGACGGCACGCATCTGGTCTCGCTCGACGCCTGCATCGAGACGATGCGGGTGACCGGCCGCGATATGGATAGCCGCTACAAGGAAACCTCGCTCGGCGGCCTCAGCGTCTCGGTGCCCGGCTGCTGATGCGGGCAAGATACGGGTGTCGATGCTGGGCGGCCACTCGGCCGCATCGCCGAATGGATCGAAAGTAGAGTGAACCACCCGAGTTCCCCGGACGTCTCAACTTCAAGAATGCTGGTTGTGGGGCGTCAACCTTTCGGACAAGTTCCTGCTTCTCCCAATCACATTTGACATGTACTTTTGCGCAGGCCCGGGGCCGTTTGCGCGAGCGACTTGCACGGCCCCGGGGGAGTTCTGGCCGAATGATTGTCATCGACACGGAGCGCGTGGCGCCCAAAGAACGATTTTCCTATTGGGTCGACACGATCGGCGCCGACTTCTTTCCCATTGATGCCGAAGAACTGGACCATTCCGAAACGGTCTTTTCCGGACAGATCGAGGCAAGTTTCATCGGCGATGTCACGGTCACGCGGCACGCCGCCACGCCCTACAAGTTGAAGCGGACGTCGCGTTCGATTTCACGCGCCGAAAAGAACTTTGTGACTGTGGGTATTCCGCACAGTTCGGCGCCTGTCATCCAGTCATTTGGCGACAACCAGCTTGTGGCGCGGCGCGGCGACGTGATCGTTTACGACATCGATGCCGAGCACGATGTGTGGGGTCCGAATTCAAGTAGCGAACTCAGCATTTTCGTGCCGCGGGACCGCCTTGAAAAATACCTTGGCCGCGTGCCGAGGTTTTCCCCGCGCTACCTCACGCCGAGCGACCCGCTGACGACCATGCTGCGGGCCCTGGGGCAAAGCCTCTACCAAACGGAAGCCGGCGATCAACGACGGGACGAGGGACTGTCCGACGTGGCTACGCACCTCGTTTCGGTCGCCTACGGACTTCATCCGGAAGCCGATCAGACAATCGGACAATCGCTGGCCGACGCGCGCGTACTTCAGGCGAGGCTTTACATCCGGTCGCATTGCACCGATCCGCGCCTGAACGTGCAATTGGTCGCACATGCGATCGGCATTTCGGCGAGGCGCCTTTATGCCCTGTTCGAGCGTGAGGGGACCAGCGTGAGCATGTGCATTCTTGAGGCGCGGGTTTCGCATGCACAGGGGCTTCTCATGCGGCGACCGGACTTCTCGGTTGAGGAGGTCGCCTCAGCCAGCGGATTCTATTCGCTTTCGACCTTCTATCGGGCCTTCGCGGATCGTTTCGGCATATCGCCCGCACGATATCGCGACGCCGGACTGTTGCAGGGCTAATCCTCTCCGGGCTTCCCAGATTCTGCCAAAGACTTCCCAGATCGCGCCAAATCGCCCGGCGGGACTGTCAGTTGCCGGTCGCGCCTTCTAGCAGGTTGCTGTCGTCAAGCAGACCTGCGTCCTGGCTGGTCCGTCGACGATCTCAATTTTCGCCGACGCTGAACAGCGCGCCAAATCGCAATCTCTCGAAACATGGACGCCTCGACATGAGTTCCAACGCAACCGCGCAGGGCGAGTTTCTCGTCAACACGTTCACGACCAATGACCAGATCACCCCCGTGGTGGCAACGCTTGCCGATGGCGGCTGGGTGGTCGCCTGGGCCAGCGATCTTCAGGATGGGTCGGGGTACGGCGTTTATTTCCAGCACTACAACAAGAACGGCGCCACGGTCGGCAATGAGACCATCGTCAACAGCACGACGACGGGGAGCCAGCTCTCACCCGCCATCGCTGCTCTGGCCGACGGTGGTTTCGTCATTGCCTGGGCAGATTCTGCGGCGGACACTGACGGCTACGGGATCTTCCAGCAGCGTTTCGACAAGACCGGCGCTCTGGTTGGCAGCGAAACGCAGGTCAATACCTATACGACGCTTGGCCAGTCGGAACCCGCAATCACGGCGCTCAGCGGCGGCGGCTGGGTCACGTCGTGGGAAAGTGCCAGCCAGGACACGAGCAGCTACGGCATCTATCAGCAGAAATTCGATGCGAACGGCAACCCGAGCGGATCCGAAACGCCGGTCAACACCACGACGCTTTCCGGGCAGGAAAACCCCGACTCGGCAGGATTGATCGATGGTGGCTGGGTCGACGTCTGGATGTCCTACGCCCAGGACGGATCGTTCTACGGGGTCTACATGCAGCGCTATGCTGCAAACGGCGTCGCGGTAGGGAACGAGACCCAGGTCAACACTACCACGAACGACAAGCAGCAGGATCCGTCCGTCGCCGCGCTGGCGGATGGTGGATTTGTCGTGGTCTGGGACAGCAACCTGCAGGACGGCGACCTCTACGGCGTCTATATGCAGCGCTATGACCGGGACGGGCATCCGGTGGGCGGTGAAACGCAGGTCAATTCCTACACGACCGGAGCTCAGTACGCGTCCGACGTGACATCGCTCGCCGACGGCGGTTGGGTCGTTTCCTGGACCGGCCTCTCGTTTGACGGAGGCTTCGACGTTGTCGTCCAGCGGTATGACGCCCACGGCAACGAAATCGGCGGCGAAACCCGAGTCAACGCAACGCCCCTTTCAACGGTCACGCGGCCGCAGATCGAGGCGCGTGCCGATGGCGGGTGGGTCGTGACATGGGCCAGTGACGATGGCTCCAGCACCGGCATCTACCAGCGGGTTTTCGTCGCCGATATCGAGGGCACCGCGAACAAGGATGTTCTTAACGGAACCCACTTCAGCGAAAGCATTTTCGGGTTTGGCGGAAACGACGTTCTCGACGGCAAGGGCGGCGGCGACATTCTGGTCGGCGGGTTCGGCAACGATACCTACATCATCCGTTCGGCCGACGACGACGTGCAGGAGGGGGGCTCGGCGCAGGGGCGGGACCTGATCAAATCGATGATCAGCTTCGACATGACCTCGGACGTCTTTGTCGAAAATCTCACCTTGCTTGGAACCGCAAACATCAACGGTACGGGCAACGCGATCAACAACCGGATCGTTGGCAACAAGGGCGCGAACACGCTCGACGGGCAACAGGGCAATGACGTGCTCAAAGGTGGCGGCAAGGCAGACACATTCGTGTTCAAGACCGGCTGGGACCACGACACGGTGCTTGATTTCCATGCGCTCGGGCCAACGCACGACGTGATCGATCTTCAGGGTCTTGCCTCCGTCACTGGCTTCAAGGACTTGACCAAACACCACATGACTCAAGTTGGAAACAATGTGGTGATCGACGGGTTGGGAGGTGACGTCTTGACCCTCAAGAACGTGCAGATTGGCAACCTCACGGCCGCCGATTTCCATTTCTGATCCACGCGGCCGAAATAGTTTGAACCGCGGCGCGCTGTGCCGCGTCCATGAGAAGCGGCGCTTTGCCAAACGGGGGTAAGAATGTCGTCTCACGCAACCGGCCAGACGGAAGTCCAGGTCAACACTCGAACGGTCGACGACCAAAACGAAATCAGCGTCACCGCACTTGCCGGGGGTGGCTGGGTCGTCACCTGGGACAGTTTCGCCGACAATCACGGCAATGACTGGGGCATCTATCAGCAGCGCTTTGACGCGACGGGCGCCAAGGTCGGCGCGGAACAGCGGGTCAACACGACCACGACCGACTGGCAACTCGATTCCGAAACCTGCGCGCTGGCCGATGGCGGCTGGGTCGTCGCCTGGAAAAGCAACCTGCAGGACGGTTCGGGCTATGGAACCTACTTCCAGCGGTTCGATGCGAGTGGTGGACTTGTCGGGTCCGAGACGCTCATCAACACGACCACGGCGGGTGGACAGGTTGCGCCGCATCTCGTTGCGCTTGCCGACGGGGGATGGATCGCCGCCTGGGATTCCCTGCAGGATCCGGATGCGAGCGTCGGCGCGTTTCTTCAGCGCTTCGACGCGGACGGGAATGCGGTCGGGATCGAAACCGAAATCAACGTCAACACGACCAACAACCAGAACGTTGATGGCATCGTCGTTCTGGCCGACGGCGGCTGGGTTGTCGTGTGGGAAAGCTTTCTGCAGGACGGCAGCAGCGTCGGCGTCTACCAGACCCGCTACGATGCTTCCGGCACGCCAATTACCGGTGATGTGCTGGTCAACACCTACACGGCTTCGGACCAGTCTGACGCCGCCGTTGCCGCACTCGATGACGGCGGCTGGGTCGTGACCTGGAACAGCAACGGTCAGGACGGAGACAGTTTCGGCATCTACCAGCAACGCTACGACAGGGACGGCGTGGCGATGGGACCGGAAACGCAGGTGCACACCACGATCACCGGCGTTCAGGCCAATTCATCGGTCGCGGCGCTCAGCGACGGCGGCTGGGTTGTTGCGTGGAAAAGCGAACATGTCGACGGCGACGCGACCGGCATCGTGCAGCAGCGGTTCGACGCTGACGGCCACAAGGTCGGTACCGAAACGGTCGTGAACGTGACGGTTGCCGATATCCAGCAAAACCCCATTGTCACCGCGCTTGGCAATGGCGGGTGGATTGTGACCTGGGAAAGTTACGGGCAGGACGGCGACAAACTGGGCGTCTTCCAACGCGTGTTCATGCCCGATGTCGAGGGCGGTTCGGGCGCAGACGTGCTTGCCGGAACGCGCTGGAACGAAACGATCATCGGTCACGCCGGCAACGATGTGCTGATGGGACGCGGCGGCGACGACGTGATGGTCGGTGGTTACGGAAACGACACCTATGTCGTCAATTCGGCGGGCGATCTGGTTCAGGAAGCCGGGGCGACCCAGGGTCATGACCTTGTCAAATCGTCGATTTCCTATTCGCTGTTTTCAAACCAGTTTCTCGAAGACCTGACGCTGACGGGAAAGCAGAACCTGACCGGCCGGGGCAATTCGGCCGACAACCTGATCATGGGTAACAGGGGCCAGAATTCACTCGAGGGCCGACTGGGTGACGACACGCTGAAAGGCGGCAAGCAGGTTGATACCTTCGTCTTCAAGACCGGTTGGGAACACGACACGGTCTTGGACTTTCACGCGACGGGCGCGGCGCACGATATCATCGACATCAGTGGTCTAGGATCGGTCACCGGATGGAACGATCTCAAGCATCACCACCTGACCCAGGTTGGCAAGGATGTCGTTCTCGACGGGCTGAACGGCGACATTTTGACCCTCAGGAACGTTCAACTGGCCAATCTCGACAAGGCTGATTTCATTTTCCACTGAGGAAGCGGGCCGGTCATTCGGGAATGGTCCGGACGACAACCAGGTCGATGATGGCGGCGAGGCGCTCCCAATCACTCTCCGAAGCAAGGGGAAGGCCGGCGTAAACGCCATTGATCCCGGCGACGAAACAAAGATGGCTGATCGCCGCGATGATCAGGGCGTTGAACGCTGGCAGATCGATCTTATCCCTTGTCGGCAACAGGTCGCGGTGCAGTTCGATCCAGGAACGGAACGCTGCGGAGCGCGCGTCGACCAGCGGTGCCACCTGCGATGCGGGTTGCTGCAGTTCCCACAAGATGAGCTGACGTAGCAGCGGATCGGTCCGGTAGATGTCAATCAGCGCATGGGCGAAACCGCGGAGCAGAGCGGAGGCGGTTTGCGGTTCGCCAGCAGACAGTCTGGCGTCGAGGGCACTGGTAAACCTTTTTGCCAGTTCGCGCCCGAGAAGCGACAGGTAATCGTCCCAGCTTCCAAAATAGCGGTAGAGCAGCTGCTTGTCGTGTCCGGCCGCTCGCGCGACGGCGTTGACGCCGAGCGCCAATAGCCCCTCTTTTTCGAGGAGAAGCAGCCCTGCAGAAACAAAGGCTTTTTCGGTCTCGGGCCGGTTGCGGCGCGGAGCCGGGGTGCGGGATGTTTCAGGCGCTGCCAACTAAGTTTCCTCACCGGTCTCGACATTGTCACTATATGGTGATATCCGTTTGTCACCAAGTGGTGACAAAAGAGGAAGCGGAATGCAAAATTCACGAAAGCTGGTGGGAGCGGGGGCGATCAGCCTCGCGGTTCTGTTCAACCTCGCCTATGGCTGTCTCGCCGTGATGTTCAATTATCCGGCCGTTCTGAGACAACCGGCAGCGGAGGTGCTCACGCAATTCGTCGCGGGTGGCCCGGCTCTCATTCTGGTCTGGTACGGTTTTGCCCTTTCAGCCCTGTTTCTGGTTCCGCTGGCGCCGCTACTTGCCGGTGCACTGCATGGGGAAAAGCCACTCAACGCGATCGGGCTCGGATTTGCGATCACCGGGTCGCTGGCGGGTGCTTTGCAGGGCGTCGGTCTGGCCCGCTGGGTGTTCGTGGCGCCAGTTCTGGCCGCGGCAGCAGGCAACCCGGCCGGTTCAGGCGGGCAACCGGCGGTCGAAACCACGTTTGCGGTGTTGAACGCCTATGGCGGGGTGGCGATTGGTGAGCATCTGGGCCAGCTGATGACCGTTCTGTTCCTGTTGTTCGGAGCGGTGGCGCAGTGGCGGCCGCGCGGTGGACTGGTGGGCAACTGGCTGCCGGGTTTGGCCGCGCTGGCCGCGATCCTGATCGCGGCCGGAACGGGTGAGGGGCTTGCGCTTGTTTTGGGGGGCGATACGGGACCCTATGGACTGATCACCACACTGGGCTTCCTGGCTCTGTCACTGTGGCTGATCGCGACCGGAGTGCGGCTTGTCCTTTCTCAGCCGAGTCCGTCGGTGGCGATCTAGATCGCTCCGACCGTCTTGAGCTTGGCGCGGGGATGAACCTCGTTCTGGCTCATGACAACCGTCTGCGGGCGGAAGCGCTCGATGATGGCGCGGACCTGCGGGCGGATCGAGGGCGAGGTGATGAGGACGGGCAATTCCCCGAGTTGGGCGGCGTTCTCGAACGCCTCGTGGGTGGCGCGGATAAAATCCTGAAGCTTGGATGGCGCCATGGCGAGGTGACGGTTCTCGCCTTCGCCAACCATCGATTCATGGAAGTCGCGCTCCCATTGCGGGCTGAGCGTGAGCAGCGGCAGCGTGCCGTCCGGAGCGGCATTGGCAGCGCAGAGCTGGCGCGCGAGGCGGGCTCGCACATGTTCGGCGATCGCCTTGGTGCTGTGTCCGCTGCCTGCGACCTCGGCAATTCCCTCGAGAATGGTGGGCAGGTCGCGGATGGAAATGCGCTCGTTGAGAAGCGCCTGCAGCACGCGCTGAATGCCGGAAATCGAGATCTGGCCGGGCACGAGATCGTCGACGAGCTTCTTTTCGCTGTCGCTGAGCCCGGACAGAAGCGTCTGCACATTGGCGTATGAGAGGAGGTCAGCGACGTTCGCCTTGAGGACCTCGGTCAGATGGGTCGAGATCACGGTTGCCGGGTCGATGATGGTCAGTCCCCGCACCTGGGCTTCGTCGCGAAGGGCAGGATCGATCCAGGTGGCGGGCAGGCCGAAGGCGGGCTCGGTCGTGTGGTGACCGGGCAGGTTGATGCGTTTGCCGGCCGGGTCCATGACCATCAGCTGATCCGGGAACACGGTGCCGCCGCCAGCTTCGATCTCCTTGATCTTGATCGAGTAGGAACTCGAATCGATCTGCATGTTGTCGAGAATGCGGACGGGCGGCATGAGGAAGCCGAGATCGAGCGCCAGCTGACGGCGGAGCGCCTTGATCTGTTCGGTCAGCCGGTCCTGCCCGTTCTCGTCGTCACGCACGAGGGAAAGAATGCCGTAGCCCAGTTCAAGCTTGAGCTCGTCCATCTTGAGATTCTGGGCGACCGGTTCGTCCTTCGGCTTGGCGGCGGCTTCCGTCTGTTTCTGGACTTCCTCGGCCTTCTGCTTCTCAGCGGCTTCGACTTTGGTGCGGCTGGCGCGGAACGACAGATATCCGGCGAGGCCGGCGAGGGCGAGGAAGGGCAGCATCGGCATGCCGGGCAGGAAGGCCATGACAGTCATCACCGCCGAAGACATGCCGAGGGCGCGGGGATAGCGGGTGAATTGCGTGCCGAGGGCCTGGTTGGCGCTGCCTGAGAGCCCCGCTTTGGACACGAGCAGACCGGCAGCGGTCGAGACGATGAGCGCCGGGATCTGCGAAACGAGTCCGTCACCAACGGTCAGAAGCGTGTAGTTGTTCGATGCGTCCTGGAAGCTCAGGCCCATCTGCACCGTGCCGATGACGATGCCGCCGATGATGTTGATGAAGGTGATCAACAGGCCGGCGATTGCGTCGCCGCGCACGAACTTGCTGGCGCCGTCCATGGCGCCGAAGAACGAACTTTCGTCTTCCAGTTCCCGGCGGCGGCGCTTGGCCTCGGATTCGTCGATCAGGCCGGCGGAGAGGTCGGCGTCGATGGCCATCTGCTTGCCGGGCATGGCATCGAGGTTGAAGCGGGCGGCAACTTCGGCGATGCGGCCCGAACCCTTGGTGATGACGACGAAGTTGACGATCAGCAGGATGGCGAAGACGATGATGCCGATGATGAAGTTGCCGCGCATCACGAAATTGCCGAAGGCCTCGATGACGTGGCCGGCAGCGGAGGTGCCGTTGTGGCCGTCAGCAAGAATCAGGCGTGTCGAGGCGAGGTTGAGCGCGAGGCGCAGCATTGCCGCGATCAGAAGAACGGTCGGGAAGGCGGAAAATTCGAGCGGCTTGTGGATGAAGAGCGACGTCATCAGGATGAGCACGGAAAAGACGATCGACACCGCGAGCAAGACGTCCAGAAGTACGGACGGCATTGGCAGAATGAGCACGACGATGATGCCCATGACCGCAAGCGCCAGAGCGATGTCGCCCTGACGCAAGAGGTTGCCGATTTCGCGAAGCGAGGGAATGCGGAACGAACCCGCAATGCGGTTGCCGGCGCCGTCGCTGCCTGAAATGTCGACCAAGCTGAGCTACTCCCTCACGCCGCGTTGGGCCGCTGTTCGCCGGGGGCGGGAATGAAGGCGCCCTCGTCGGCATATTGGTTGAGTTTGTTCCTGAGGGTGCGGATCGAAATGCCGAGAATGTTGGCGGCATGAGTGCGGTTGCCGAGGCAGTGATCGAGCGTATCAAGAATCAGGTCGCGCTCGACGTCGGCAACGGTGCGGCCAACCAGCGACTGGGCGACGGCGTTGGCGGCCATGACCGCTTCCGCTGCGAGCGAGTTACGGCTGGCATCGACAAGGCCCGACCCGTCCGGCAGGAGAATATCGGCCGCCTCGATCGTGTCGCTCGATGAAAGAAGAACGGCGCGGTGGAGCGTGTTTTCGAGCTCGCGCACGTTGCCTGGCCACGGTGCCCGGCGGAGCTCGCGCTGGGCATCTTCAGTGAGGCGCCGTTCGCTGAGGCCGTTGGCAGCGGCATATTTAGTGACGAAGTGCGCGGCGAGGGCGGCAATGTCCTCTGGCCGGTCGCGGAGGGCGGGCAGGCGAAGGTTGACGACGTTGAGGCGGAACAAAAGGTCTTCGCGAAACGAACCATCGCGTACGGCCTGGCCGAGATCGCGGTTGGAGGTGGCGAGAATGCGGATGTTGACCGGCACGGGTTTGGTTCCGCCCACCCGATCGATGACCCTTTCCTGAATGGCGCGGAGAAGCTTGGCCTGAAGCCGCACGTCCATTTCCGAAATTTCGTCGAGCAGCAGGGTGCCGCCGTCGGCTTCCTCAAACTTGCCGATGCGCCGGCCCACAGCGCCGGTAAAGGCTCCCTTCTCGTGCCCGAAGAGTTCGGATTCGAGCAACGCTTCGGGGATGGCGGCGCAGTTGACTGAAATGAACGGCTGGCCCGCGCGCTTCGACCGGGCGTGAAGATATTTGGCCATCACCTCCTTGCCGGTGCCGCTTTCGCCGGTGATCAGAACCGAGGCGTCGGAGGTGGCGATCTGGTCCGCAAGCTTGACGACGCGGGCCATGGCCGGATCGCGGAAGAGGAAATCGTTGCTTTCGCGGGCAACGGCGGCGATGACGGCGGCAATGAGCTCGGCATCGGGGGGAAGGGGGATATATTCCTTGGCGCCGGCGCGAATGGCATTGACGGCGGCTGCGGCGTTGCTCTCTGTGCCGCAGGCGACGAGTGGAACGTGAATGCGTTCAGCTTCAAGCGAGGAAATGAGGCGCGGAATGTCGCTCATCACGTCGACGAGCAGCAGGTCGGCGCCCTTGCCGGCGCGAAGGGCGGCGAGGGCAATGTCGACCGAGGGCGCGTGCGCCACCTTGGCGCCGCCCTGCATGGCGAGCTTGGTCGCTTCGCTCAGTTGACCTTCGAGGGCTCCAACAATCAGAAGTCGCATATTGTGTCCCTCAGCCTGCCTTGATGATTTCAGTCATGGTGACGCCGAGCCGGTTTTCGACGAGAACGATTTCCCCGCGGGCGACGAGCCGGTCGTTGACCATGATGTCGATGGCTTCACCCACCTGCCGGTCGAGTTCGACCACAGTGCCGACATCGAGTTTCAGCAGTTCGGAAATCGGAATCTTCGAACGGCCGAGGACGACGGAAACGCGCACGGGAACGTCGAAAACGGCCTCGAGATCGGCGGCGGTATGCTGGCCGTCGGGTTCTGGCGTGCCGGCGTCAGGCGCTTCCATTTCCTGCAGGGAAATGTCCTCGAAGGAGGGCGAGTCTTTATCAGCCATCTTGGTTCTCGCTGGTTAGGAGGCGATCGTCAGGGTCATCGGAGGCCGCGACGATCGACATTGCTTCCGGATCCACGGCGGTGTTGAGAGACAATGACTTCGCATCGGGGCCCAGGAACGCAGCGACCCTTGCGTCGATTTCTGCGTTGATCTGTCCAAGGTCGCGTACGAGACCGCCGTCGACCCACTCGAAGCGGGCGTCGGCCAGTCCGATCTCGGGCTCACCCATGATGACCAGCCGTCCGGTGAAACCGGAAGTGGCGATCTGATTTTCAGCGAGCGTGCGGATTTCGTCGGCGAGATCGGGGTGACAGCGGATAACCAGGTGCGGCGCGTTGTCGAGCGAGAGCAGGCATTCGCGGAGCAGGGTGCCGATTTCCTCAATCGGGTGGCGTTCGATCAGGGCACCGGCCAGCTTGCGGGCGACGGCGACGGCGAGGTTGGTTGCATCGGCGGTGATTTCGGCGAGGCGTGCGTCGGAACGGTTGACGGCCTCGCCTGCGCGGGCAACGAGGCCTGTAGCCGCCGCCTCAAGTCCCCGGGCCGCCTCGGCAAGCGCCGAGGTCTGGCCCTCCTTGAGGCCGCGCGCATGACCACGCGCCTCGGCTTCGGCAAGCAGCCGATCGAGTTCCGCCTCGGCGATGACTTTCTGGCGCTTGGCGCCGCTCGCGGCGAAGTCGAGGTCGAAGCGGAATTTCTGGGGGGCAATGGAGGTCATCTAGATGATCATCTCCTCTTTGCCCTTGCCCTTGGAAATGACGATCTCGCCACGCGCCGCCATGTCCTTGGCGGTATTGACCAACTGGCTCTGCGCTTCATCGACGTCGCTCAGGCGGACTGGACCCATGGCTTCCATGTCGTCCTTGGCCATCTTGGCGGCGCGCGCCGACATGTTGGCGAAAAACTTCTCCTTGGCCTCGTCGGAAGCGCCCTTGAGCGCAAGGGTGAGCACCTTCTTGTCGATCGCCTGCAACACCGACTGGATGGCGTTGGGTTCGAGTTTGACCAGATCGTCAAAGGTGAACATGAGTTCCTTGATCCGGTCGGCGGCTTCGCGATTCTTCTCTTCGAGCGTGGTCATGAAGCGAGTTTCGGTCTGGCGGTCGAACGAATTGAAGATGTCGGCCATCTGCTCATGGCTGTCGCGTCGCTTGGTGGTCGCCAGCGTCGACATGAACTCGGCGCGCAGGGTCAGTTCGATCTTTTCGAGAATATCTTTCTGCACCGGATCGAGGGTCAGCATGCGCTGCACCACGTCCATGGCCAGTTCCTCGGGGAACACGGCCAGCAGGCGGCTGGCATGTTCGGTCGAAAGCTTGGAGAGCACCACGGCGACGGTTTGCGGATATTCGTTACGCAGGTAGGCGGCGAGCACGTCTTCCTGAACGTTGGAAAGCTTCTCCCAGATCGTGCGGCCGGCCGGCCCGCGGATTTCTTCCATGATGGCGTCGACCCGGTCGTGCGGCAGGAAGGAGAGCAGCAGGCGTTCCGTGGTTTCGGTGTTGCCGGAGATCGACCCGTTGGACGAGACCTGGGTCACGAATTCGATCAGCAACTCGTCGAGCATGGTCTGGGTGATCGGCCCGAGCTGGACCATTGCGCGCGACAGGGTGCGGATCTCGATTTCGTCCAACTCGTCGAAAATCGGCTTGCCATGGTCCGGGCCGAGGGCGAGCAGCAGCACGGCGGCCTTTTCCATGCCGGTCAGCTGGCGCTGCTTGGCGTCGCCACCGACGACAAGGCCGCCTTTCATGGTTTCGCGCGCGGAGCTGACTTCGGCCACTGCCATCATGCCGCCTCGGTCAGCCAGTCACGTACGATGACGGAGGATTGGCGCGGATTTTCGGAAACGAGGCTGCCGACCGTTTCAATGGTGCGGGCGTGGGCCGCGCCCTGACGCTTGGCGGCGTCCATCATGGCTTTCTTCTCGGGATCGTCGGGTACGTGCATGACTTCGGTCAGCGCCTCTTCGGTCGAAACCGGCCGCATGGTGGGTTCGGGCAGGGCGAGCGTATCCTCCGGCGTCAAAACTTTTCTGACCAGCGGACGCATGACGAAGAAGATGAGCGCTAGGCCGATGAGCGCGGTGACGGCCATTTCGGCGGCTGACATCAGGTCGTCCCTGGTGAAGTCGAAAAGGCTGGGCTCGGACGTGCCGGCTGTGACGAGATCGGGACGCTCGGCGAACTGGAGATTGACGACCTGCAGCTGGTCGCCGCGGGTTTCGTCAAAGCCCATGGCGGACCGGACGAGATTGTTGATCTGGTCGATTTCTTGCGCGGTGCGCGGTTGATAGGTCGAATTGCCGTTGGCATCGGAGACATAGATGCCATCGACGACCACGGCGACCGAGAGGCGTTTGATCGATCCGGCCTCGGAAATGTCGGTCTGGGTTTCCTTGGAGATTTCGTAATTGACCGTTTCTTCGGTGGTCTTCGACTGGTCGGTCGCCGCGCCGGGAGTTGCGGTCGACTGGTTGGCGTTCGGCAGGTCCTGGCCAACGCTGACCTGGCCGCTCGGCGTCTCGCCCGTGGATGAATTGGCGAGATCGCGGGTCTGGGAGGATCGGACGACCTGACCGTTCGGATCAAAGGTCTCTGACGATTTGGTCGAGCGGGTCGTTTCGAGTTCGGCGGTGACCTGAACGCGGGCGCGGCCGGCTCCGACCACGTTGGTCAAAAGGTCCTCGATGGCGTTCTTCAGGCGGGTTTCAACGGCGACGGTCCGTTCATCGAGATCGGTGCCAACAACGCCGTTGGCGGTATCGGTGTTGCCGGAAGCCAGAAGCCGGCCCGAATCGTCGATGACCGAGACGGCATTGGGGTCCATGCCTTCGACGGCCGAGGCGATGATGTGCTGAATGGCGCGGATTTCGGACGCGTTGAGCGCGCCACGAATGCCCAGGGTGACCGAGGCGGTCGGGTCCTGACGCTCACGGCGGAAGAGCTCGCGCTTGGGCAGAACGAGATGGACGCGGGCGGTCTTGACCTGGGCAAGAGAGGTGATGGTGCGGGCCAGTTCACCCTCGAGCGCGCGGATGAGGTTGACGTCCTGCACGAAGGACGTGGCGCCCAGCGTCGACTGCTGATCGAAGATCTCGTAACCGATCTGGCCGTTGGTCGGCAGGCCGCTGCCTGCAAGGGTCATGCGCACGGAAGTGATCTGATCGCGCGGAACGAGGATGGTTTCGCCGTCACCGCGCAGTTCGTAGGGCACGCCGCTCGACTGCAACTCGGCAACAATTGCCGCCGAATCATCGAAGGACAGACCGGAATAGAGCGGCGCCATCTGGGGCGCGGTAACGCGGAAGATGAGAAAGGCGAAAAAGCCCAGAAGCATGATGGTCACGACGCCCATCGCCGCGATGCGCGCCAGCCCCAGTCGGTTCAGCATTGCAGTTATCTGGTTCATCCCGTGGTGCCCAACCCGATTCGGTGCCCGGAATCCGGGCCAAAACGCAAGGTGGGCAAAATTTACCTAGCTCTTGGTAAACAAGTTGTTAATCGACTGTTGCATCTTGCGAATCTGCTGAAAGTTCGATCGCAGGGAAGCGTTGACCAGGGGACACAGATGAAGATTCTGGGCCGGAAGACCTCAATCAATGTGCGCAAAGTGCTGTGGCTCGCCGCGGAACTTGGGCTGGACTATGAACACGAAGTTTGGGGGCGTCCCGATCGCGATCCCAACGTTGCGGAATTTCTGGCGCTCAATCCCAATGCGTTCGTGCCGGTACTGATCGACGGCGACTTCGTGCTTTGGGAGAGCCACGCGATCATGCGCTATCTGGTCGAACGCGAAGGCAGGGGACCGGTGCCCGCCGATATTGAGGCGCGGGCACTGATGAACCAGTGGCTCGACTGGCAGGGGAGCGACCTTTCGCCATCGGCGACCTATGCGGTCATGGCGCGGGTGAGAAAGATCGCCGGATGGGATGATCCGGAGCGGATCAAACAGTCGCTCGCGGGCTGGACGCGCCACATGAATATTCTCGAAAACACACTGGCGGACGGGCGGCCTTTCATCATCGGAGATGGTTTTACGCTGGCCGACATATCGATCGGACTACAGGTCTACCGCTGGACCATGATCGACGGCGACGTGCCCGAGATGCCCAATTCACTGGCCTATCTCGGCCGTCTCTTGCAGCGTCCCGCCGCAGCGCCGTGGATGATGCCGGCCACGCCCTGAAGCCCGAATACACGAACACCCCGAAACCGCCGTTGCGGCACCGGGGTGTCCATGCTGCATGGGACTGCTGAAAAAATTCCGGACCGGATCAGGTTTCGCGGTAGTGCTGAATCCAGGTGGTGCGGAGGCCGGCGAGACCGTGCTTGTCGATCGAAGCCTGCCAGTTGAGGAACTCATCGACGCTAAGCTTGTAGCGGTCGCAGGCTTCCTCGAGACTGAGAAGACCGCCACGTACGGCCGCAACCACTTCGGCCTTGCGGCGAATGACCCAGCGGCGGGTGTTGGCGGAGGGCAGGTCGGCAATGGTCAACGGACTTCCATCCGGTCCGATGACGTATTTCACCCGGGGGCGCATGTGTACGGTCATTTTACTCTCTACTCAACCTGACCATAGATGGAGCCACTTTAGCCCCATCAACTTAAAATTTGCCTAAGTGACTGGTTACAGGTGGTTAAGAGTTTGATTCTGCTTTGCCAGCAAATTCAAATGACTAGGCCGCGCAAGCGACCGGTCCGGACCGGCCCCTGCGGCGGCAGGAAATTTCCACGAGTTTTGGAGATCAGCTGAGACCGACGGTCGTGACCGATGAGACCGGAATTTTCGACTGGCCGATAACGAGATAGGGCTCGTCGCCTGAAAGGTCGACGCCGGTGACGGTGCCGCTCATCTGCGTCGAGACGGGAATATAGCCATGATCGTCGCGGGCATCGATGGTGATCGAATAGGTGCCGTCGGGCACCTGATGTCCTGAACTGTCGCGGCCGTCCCAGGTGTAGTTGCCCTGGCCCATGGAAATGTTGGTGGTGTCGGTGAAAACGGTGTTGCCGTTCGCGTCGTTGATGGTGATGACCGAGTTCGGCGCGTCGCGGGCCGCGTCGAACGACCAGGTGGCCGAGCCGCCTATCAGTTCGCTGGTCGAGCCGGAGGCGCTGACCTTCTTGCCGATGAACGAGACGGCCTCGGCCGAGGTTCGGGTCGCGGTCGAGAGGGTCAGGGCCTTCAGGTAGTCGTTGGTCTTGAGCTGCTGTTCGACCGAGGTGAACTGCACCATCTGCTGGGTGAACTGATTGGTGTCGAGCGGATCGAGCGGGTTCTGGTTCTTGAGCTGAGTGGTCAAGAGCGACAGGAACGTGTCAAAATTTTCCGCAATCGTCGGGCGATCGGTGGTCGAAGTCGACGTTGTGCTGCTTGTGGTGGAAATGCCGCTGACGGACATGGTTTTCTCCTAGACCACGAGATTGAGGCCGCCGGGGCTGGCCCAGCCGCGGTAGGTTTGAAGAATTGCTGCAGGAACTTCTGCTTCGGTCTCGGCAGTTGCCGGGCCCTGCTGGGCCGGGCCGTCGCCAAAGGCGCTCTGCCCGAAACCCGAGCCGCCGTTCTGGCCGGCAAACGGGTTCTGCTTGAGCGCGAATTGCAGGTTGGTCTTGCCGGCATCGAGCCCCGATTGCTGCAGCGCCCGTTCAAGCGAACGCGCATCGCGATAAAGGAGGTCCAGCGTTTCCGGCCGTTCAACGGTCAGGCGCGCGCTGAGCGCGCCATGATGATCGACATCCATTCTCACATCGATGCGGCCGAGTTCGGGCGGGTCGAGCCGGATCTGGAAGCGGTTGAGGCCTGCCTGCACGTGCCTCGTGATTTCGTAGGCCATGGCCGGAATATTGATGCGCGGGCCGTCCGGCGTCGACTGGCCATCGAGCGCTGCCGAGAAGGACGAAGACTGAACGCCGGTACCGGCAGCAGGGTTCGGGTTGACCGCCTGAAGTGCCGCAGGCTGGTCGTTGGCCTTGCCGAGTTGCGAAGCGTCGGCGCCCGAGATCGGCTTCAATGCTTCCCTGGCCGCCTCAAGCGTTGCCGCCGCCGCCGGGGTGCCGGGCTTTGCAGTATGCGGGTTGCCAGTATCGACGCCGCTTTTCTGAGCGAGTTCTGCCTGCTTCTGCTGGTTCTGACTCCGCATCAGCGCGGCGACCTCAGCGCTGGTCGGGCTGGTGCCGGTGAGGTCCTTCAGACCATCGCGCGCGAAACCGAGATCTCCGAGCGTTTGACGAAGTTGCGCCCGCGCCGGTTCCGCATCGTTGATGTTGGCCAGGCGGGACTGGAGTTCGTCGAGGAACTTCTTGAAATCGTCGCCAAGGCCGGTGCCGTCCTTGGCACCAAGCGCCTGCAACTGGTCGAGGAACTTGCGGGTGAGGGCGAGGGCCTGTTCGAAATCGGCGGAACCGGGTTTTTCGCCTGCTGCATTGACCGGCGCCCCGTCGCCCTTGCCGAGTAGCTTGTCGAGATATTGCACGAGCGTGTCGGCAAGCCCGGCAAGCGCCTGAAGGTCTGGCGTGCCACCGTCGCCGGTGCCGGTCAGCTGATCGATCAGTTGGGAAATGTCGTCGAGATTGACCTCTTCGTCGCCACCAAGCTTGAGGTTTCCGACCTTGATGGACAGGGACTGGGTTGCTGTCTGAGACGTATCCGGTACCGGGGTTGCGTTCGACCCGTGGTTCTGGCTGGCGGCTTTGACGATTTGCGAGGCGATATCGATCAGACTTCCAAATGCGTTGCCACCATTTGTCTGTGAGCGCGCATTGCGACCGGGCCCATCACCGGACCGGATGTTTATCGCATTGTTGACCGCATCGACCGCCACGACGGATTCCTTTTGGGCGCACGAATTCGCAAGAGTCCTTGCAAGGAGCTTGCCAATTGGCGTTGGTGACGAATTCGCGGGCTTTTTCAATCCATTGATGGTTTGCATGAGCAGGCGTCAGGCCGAGCCGGACCTGCAATTTTGTCCACTTGAGGTCCCGGGTGGGCAGTTTCTGCCGGGTCGCGATCGGCTTGCGGCGGGGACAGCGAGGCGATAGAACCCGGCATCCGCTCGACCTTGACCCTTGCAGGATGGATCATGCTGAACTCCCTCGATATCGCCAAGCCGGTGGCGGATACGCGCGTCGTCGTCGCGATGTCCGGGGGCGTCGATTCGTCGGTTGTTGCCGGGCTTCTGGCGCGCGAAGGCTACGAGGTGATTGGCGTCACGCTGCAGCTCTATGACCATGGCGCCGCGACCCACCGCAAGGGCGCCTGCTGTGCAGGCCAGGACATTCACGACGCACGCAACGCCGCTGACGCGCTTGGTATTCCCCACTACGTGCTCGATTATGAAGAGCGGTTCCGGGAAAAGGTGATCGACCCCTTCGCCGAGGCCTACGCGGCCGGCGAGACGCCGGTGCCTTGCATCGCCTGCAATCAGACGGTCAAGTTCGACGATCTGATGTCGGTCGCGCGGGACCTCGAGGCGGACGTACTCGCGACCGGGCATTACATTCAGTCGCGGCTGGTTGACGGGCACAGACGCCTTTTCCGGCCAGAGGATGTGGACAAGGATCAGTCCTATTTCCTTTTTGCAACCACGCCCGCACAGCTTGACTTCCTGCGTTTTCCACTTGGCGGCAAGACCAAGGCGGAGACGCGGGAACTTGCCCACGAAATGGGGCTTGAGGTTGCCGATAAGTCGGAAAGCCAGGATATCTGCTTTGTGCCGGAAGGCTCGTATGCCGAGGTTGTGCGGCGGTTTCATCCCGAGGCGCTTGAGGAAGGCGATGTAGTTCATACTGATGGCCGCGTTCTTGGGCGGCATCGCGGCGTTGCTCACTATACGGTCGGGCAGCGGCGGGGACTTGGCATCGCGGCGGGTGAGCCGCTTTACGTAGTGCGGATAGATGTGCGGGGCAACAAGGTCATCGTTGGACCCTATGAAGCCTTGCGAACCCACACCGTGCGCCTGAGGGACGTGAACTGGCTCGGGGACCTGCCGCTCGGCGATGCAGCTGGTGGCAACGGAGTACCGGTGCTGGCCAAGGTTCGCTCGACGCGCGCGCCGCAGGACGCCGTTCTGACATTAAGGGGCGACGATGTGTTCGTGACCCTGATTGCCGGCGAATATGGCGTGTCGCCCGGTCAGGCCTGCGTCTTTTACGACGAGCCCGACAGGGAAGGTGCGCCGGCCCGGGTTCTTGGTGGCGGGTTCATCGCCGAGGCCATCCCCGCCAGCGTTGCTGCGTGATCCCCGGCGGCGGCTGGCGTTACTATTTTCCAACCTCGACCCAAGGATTGGCGCAATTGCTGCGTCCAATGGGTGAAACGATCCTGAGGAGCCAGGGTGGACGCCGAGGCGACAGCGGAAATTGCGATGGATCCGGCGAAGGCGCCGGAGCTTAGCGCAGAACTCGCCAAGCGTGCGGCTCTGGGCGACCGCCTGGCTTTTTCCGAACTGCTGGATCGGGAATACGACTTCATTTTCCGGGTCGCCTACCGTTGGCTCGGCAACCAGGAGCAGGCGGAAGACCTGACGCAGGATCTTTGCATCAAGCTCGCGCGGACGGTCGGGCAGTTCGAGGGCCGGTCGCGGTTTCGGACATGGCTTTATCGGCTGGTCTTGAACGCGGCGCGGGACCAACACCGGTCGGCGGGCCGCAGCCCGAATACCGTCGATATCGGTGAAACCGAAGTCGCCGATCCGCGTTCTGCCGATGCCGATCTCGAGCGGGAGGCGCTTTGGCAGGCCGTACGGCAGTTGCCGCCGCGCCAGGCGGATTCGGTGCTTCTGGTCTATGCGGAAGAAAAGAGCCACGCCGAGGCGGCCGCCATTCTCGGCTGTTCGGAGAGCACGGTCAGTTGGCACGTGCATGAGGCAAAAAAGGCGTTGAGGGCGCTTTTGTGAGATGAACATGCAGGAAGACAAGCTCAAGAAGCTCAGCGAAATCGAGCCGCCCCGGCGCTCAGATGAAGCGCGCGAGCGGGCGCTGCACCTTGCGCTCGATGCGTTCGATTCGGCTCAGGCGGAAAAAAATGCAGCGACGACCCAAGGATCGGCCGGCGCGAAGCGTCCCACATCCATCATGGATTGGATGAAAGGACTCTTCGCCATGGAAAACCGTCATGCTCTGACTGCTGTCGTCACCGGCCTTGTGCTGCTGCCGCTCGGTTATTTTTTGTATCAGAATACCGCCCTGACCCCGATCGCCGTCGGCCCCCGGGCGCCAGTCGACCTTAACCTGCCGGTCGAGGATGCGCGCGGCCGCCAGGACGCCGGCGGAACAGTCGCGACCGAAGTGACCAACAACCAGAGTGTTGCGGATGCCGCCGAGCGGGATGAATTCTCCCTGGCCGAGGAAAGGCCGCTCGCCGAACCTTCGCCGATGCCGGTTTCGCCGCCAGCGAGCAAGATGACCGGTATCGTTGCCCCCGACCTCATGCGCGAACAGGCGATCGGCAATATCGCGGTTTCGGGAGAATCCGCCTATGACGCGGCGGCGAGCGCCCCGGCGCAGGCGCCGGGCTATATCGTGGCGCCGGAAGGGACGGGCGACCAGTTCACCAGTTTCGACGATTCAGGCGTCAAGGTGGTCGTTGCGGAGCCGGTTTCGACCTTTTCGATCGATGTCGACAAGGCCTCCTACGCCTATGTGCGCCAGGCGCTCAATCAGGGTTACCTGCCGCAGGCGGATGCCGTTCGGGTCGAAGAACTGATCAACTATTTCTCCTACGACTATCCGCTGCCGACCGACGCCAGCGTGCCGTTTGCCACCGACATGCAGATCGTGCCGAGCCCGTGGGATGCGGGCAAGCATTTGCTGAGAATCGGGGTGCAGGGCTTCGAAATTCCGGCGGGTGAGCGGCCGGCTGCCAATCTCGTCTTCCTCATCGATACGTCGGGGTCGATGGACGAACCGGACAAGCTGCCGCTTCTCATCAAGAGCTTCTCGATGATGCTCGATGCGCTCGGTCCGGACGACAAGGTCTCGATCGTTGCCTATGCCGGTTCGGCGGGCACGGTGCTGGACCCGACGCCGGCAAGCGAAAAGCGCAAGATTCTTGCTGCACTGCGTTCGCTTTCTGCGGGCGGCTCGACGGCCGGCGCCGAGGGGATCGAACTCGCCTACCAGTTGGCTGAAGACGCCCATATCGATGATGGGGTCAACCAGGTGATCCTTGCGACCGACGGCGATTTCAACGTCGGCCTGTCGGACCCCTCGGCACTGACCGATTTCATCGCCCAGAAGCGCGACGAGGGCACATTCCTCTCGGTCCTTGGCTTCGGCAGCGGCAACCTCAATGACGGGATCATGCAGGCGCTGGCGCAGAACGGCAACGGTGCGGCCTACTATATCGATACGCTGAGGGAAGCGCGCACGGTTCTGGTCGACAATATCGCAACGACATTGGTGCCGATTGCCAAGGACGTGAAGATCCAGGTCGAGTTCAACCCTGCCGAGATCGCCGAGTACCGGCTGATCGGCTACGAGACCCGGGCGCTCAACCGCGAGGATTTCAACAACGACAAGGTCGATGCCGGCGATGTGGGCGCGGGGGCGAGCGTGACCGCGATTTACGAATTGACCCCGGTCGGTTCGCCGAGCGTTCTGGTCGATCCGCTGCGCTACAGCAACGAAGAGGCCACGGCCGCTCCCGCCGGCGACAGCAACGAGCTCGGCTTCTTCAAGCTTCGCTACAAGCTGCCGGATGAAGACACGAGCCACCTGATCGACATGCCAATCACGAAGGACCTCGAGGTCGACAGCCTTGCGGCGGCCGATGCCAATACGCGGTTCGCGGTGGCCGTTGCCTCGTTTGGGCAGAAGCTGCGGCACAATGTCTTTGTCGACCGGATGAGCTGGGACCAGATCCGCGATCTCGCCGCCGGCGCACGCGGCGAAGATGCCGACGGGTACCGGGCCGAGTTCCTGTCGCTCGTCGATCTCGCCAAGGGATTGAGCGCGGAGTAGATCCCTTGCCTGCGCATTTGAGCCCGGCCGCCAACGCGGCCGGGTTCTGGTTTTGGGGTTGGTTCGTCCCGAAATCCCATTGGTGCGGTGCGTGCGAGCGATTGCGCATGCGACGCGGCTCTGGTGCAATGTCCGATCAAATTCCAGGTCCTTGTCGCAGCGCATTTCCATGCTGGTGAACCCGGAGCAAACTGCCCACAATATGCTTCCGGACGGGCTCGGGCGCCTGCTCGATCCGTGCCTTGGCTGCGCGACTGCATCCATCCCCCGGACATGACCGAGCGCGGGCAAGGCGGTGGACGCCAGCGTGCGGGTGTGCGGATTGTCGGCGGCGCATATGCGGCTGACCAACGATCCTGTTCTGCGGTGAGCCGGGCCGGGCCAGGCTTGGCGCTTGACAGGCAAATGGCCCACACCTAATAGGGGCACGCTTTGACGCCGCCTTCAACGCGGCGCCGCCGCCCGGTTCGCCGCCGCGGTATCCCTTCGGGGCGGAGTAGCTCAGCTGGTTAGAGCAGCGGAATCATAATCCGCGTGTCGGGGGTTCGAGTCCCTCCTCCGCTACCATTTCAAGTGGCTTTCACCGGACATTGGTGTGTCGGAATGGGCGCCGGAGACCCCGGCAACGAAGTCATGGCGGGTACTCCTACTCGCCGCCACCCGGAGGCGCACAGGCAATCCCATCGAGGTTTAGAAGGGCACACGATTGCGACCGTGGACACTGCCGCTCGTCGGCCTATAGGGTCGATCGCGCCGAAAGCGCTTGTATCTTGGCGATGGGGTGCCGCGTCAGGCCGCAAGCAAGTCCTGCGGTTCAGGCACAATAGACTTGTCAATCGCCTGATGGTGGAGACTCTTCTCGGCGCTTGTCGCACTGAAGTCGAGTTGGTGTCAGGCACTTCGATTGCGCGTGGAAATGCGCGTGACCACTTTATCGCGAGCAGTTCAGATCCGCCCCAATTACCCCCCCAAGATGCAAACGTCCGCAGCCGCATAGGGTAACTATCCTGAGTGTCAGTCCGAATGGAATTTCGCTTGAACGCAATGCGGTGGCGTGAGATTTTTGGAAAGTTAACAAAAGTTAATGATTGGCCACGTGGTCTGTCCGAGTTGGAGCGCCTGGAAAACGGCAGGTTGTGAAAACTACGTGGGTTGGCTCGCACAAGCCTGCAGACGTCAAGCGGGGTTTGTTGGCCGCGATGGCCTACCGGCCGAAGTGGATCCGGATGTGGCTGCCACAACGGGTGGTCGCGGACGTGACTGAAGCTGCGTTTTCGAAATGCGATGCAACCGCCCAGCGCGGTTTCGATCAAAAACAGTCGTTCCGACGGGTTCGGGCGCAGTCGCAAGATGATGAGCTGCGCCTCTTAGGGTTGGTGCGCGAATGCCATCCTGAAAGCCGCTGCGGCCACTTGGCATTTTCTCATGAGAAATGCCTCAAAGCCTATCGAAGGCAGGTCGACAATCCCAATTCACTTTTGGACCGGGCGAAGCCGAAGAGCGCTGACGAAAGCTATGTGCGCGGCGTTTCCGGCATCGAGCCGGACAAGACCCACCTTTTTCTGCTGAAGCTTGTCTTCTTCGCTCTGTTTTTTGCTGTGATGCTCGGTTGGCCTAGCCAGGCGGTGGCGCTCGATGGCAATTCGTCCGAAGCATATTCGCCGCAACAAATCGCTGACTACTATACCTACTTGGCTTTCGGTTCGGAATGGCCGGTCGATCCGTCGTTTTCGGGGGATGCGATTTTCAAGAGAAACTCGGTTTCCCCCGTGTTTGTTGTTCTTCTCCCGAAGCCATCCGTGGGGATTGACTGGGCATTCGAGCAACTTCGGGCTGTTGTAGAAGAAATAAGCCTACGCAATTCAGGTCCGCCAATCATCGCCCTCGACAAAGAGGGCGTTCGCGACTTCGTGCAGAGAAATCTGCCCTTGGATCGGAATGACCCCAAATCGGATTGGGCCAATTCGTTGCTGATCTATATTGGCTCAAGACATGAACTGGAAGGCCCGGTGTCCGCCGCCGCGGCCCAATTGCCGGCGCTATTCGACATGTTTGCCGCCGCCGAGGCAGGCAATTTGCCGTTTTGCGCCACTGCGTCGCAAGTCGATCCAGTTCAACCCAAAAATATCGGAACCGCAATTGCATGGATCGAAACCGGGCCGGAGGTTGAATCGTGTCTCTATGAAGAAATAATGCAATCCTTCGGGATCGCGAAGGATTTCCCTCCTGGGGCCCCGTCAATATTTAGCGATGATGAGGCCCATCGGCGACCGACTGAATTGGATTGGCAACTCTGGCGTATTCATACCGATCCGCGGATTGTCTCGGGCATGTCGCGGGATGCCGCAAGCGCAATGGTTTTACAAATACTCGAAGGAAATTAGATATTATGCCAGATAATTCGCTTTACTCTGAATTTGATCAATTTGGTGATACTGTTGATGAGCACGGCGGTGTTGCGCAGCAATAGCGCTTATTGTGTTTGCAATATCACAATTACTTTTGATTCTATCGGGAAGGACCGTGATAAAGCAATAATGGCTCAAACTTGCGATTCCTGAGGCATCGTAGGTCTGTTTCCAAAAGAATTTTGGTCCTGACGGTTTTGGGAGCGCCGCGGCATCCCTTCGGGGCGGAGTAGTTCAGTTGGATAGAGCGGCGGAGTATTGATCCGCGTTTCTGGGGTTCGAGTCCCTCCTCCGCTACGCCTTCAAGCTGTTTTCAGCGGACATTGTTGAGTCGGAATGGGCGCCGGAGACCTCCGCAACGAAGCCATGGCGCGTTACTCCTACTCGCACGCCACCGGAGGCGCACAGGCAATCCCATTGAGGTTTAGAAGGCACACGATTGCGACCGTGGACACTGCCGCTCATCGGCCTACAGGGTCGATCGCGCCGAAAGCGCTTGTATCTTGGCGATCGAGTGCCGCCGCATGTCACATGCAAGCCCTGCGGTTTAGGCATTACGGACTTATCAATCGCCTGATGGGGGAGACTCTCGTTGTCGCTCGACATACGTCGTAATGAAGTAGAGGAAATAGAGCTGGTGTAAATCAATTCGGTTCAGACGGGAAATGCGTGAGGCTTTCGCGCATAGACCTGCCTATGCCACTCCAAGCACCGCAGACCCGACCTTTCGCATCCGGATCGGGTAAGCATCCTGAGTGTCAGTCCGAATGGAATTTTGTTTGATCGTGAGAAGTCTCCGTGAAAAATTCAAGCGCCACAAACGGTCAATGTTGACGAGCACGAGCAGTCTGCGACTCATCTTAAATGAGAGTAAAAAGGGCGAACAACATGCCAACTTGAACCAGATGACCGGGTTGCTCTTGGCCTCGAGGTAATAAAAGTGAGAATTAAATTTCTTTCCAGGCGCTTCTACTATTCCAATGTGTTTGAACTGTTCTCATTCACGCTGTGGGGAGGGTTGGCGGCGCTTGCGGGGTTTGCTCCGAACGAGTTATGCAAGATCTCCGAATATTTTAGTATATTTCGATCATACATATTTTTACTGGACTGGTCCCTGACCAGTAATGGTGAGATATTATCCGGCAGCAATTTAGTCAAAGAGTCATGTTCGACAACTTCATTGATATTGCTTGGATTTGTTTTTGTAGTCGTTTTTACCCCAATTTCGGCGGCGTATTCGTTACTTTTCTTCAGAAATTTTAAATTCTCTGACAATGAGACGGAACTGTGGCGGCCGCTACTATTATTGTTGATATATTTTCTAATTATTGTCGCAACGACTTTTGATGGAGACGTATATCTATATCGGGACGGAGATTTCACAGGGATTTATAGACCAGGAAGCGGCTACTTTGTGATATCAATATTATACGGACTTTTCCCTACAGTTGTTGGCACGGTCTTGGCAAAAATTCGAATAATCCTCAACGACGCGAATCGCGTGTGATTGTATTAATTTGATTTCGTCAATCAAATCTGAAATATGAGATGCAGATCAGTATAATTCTACTTTTGTGCCTCAAATTGGCGCGGGAGCATGGACCTACCGGGTGCCAACGCAAAATGTCCGCGTTTTCTCTTCCGAAGCTTCGACTTCCACTTCTCGTGTCGGCAGTGTTTTGAGTATTGGACTCGGTTCTGCGCTCGAGTTGCAAGAGGTCGACCGCGAAGCGGCAGATGCGCGCAGGATTTGCCGGATCGGTAGCGCTTCGGGTTGGGTCGTGCTTAAACTGCTGAAGGTGCAATGCGGCTCCGGGCGGTTGGCGTGCAGGACATGCGAACAGGCATCATAGTCAGCGTGCGTGGACCCGTCGTCGATGTGCGGTTCGAGGGGGGCGACCTGCCGCCGGTCAATACCGCGCTCAATGTCTTGTGGGACCGGGGCGAGCCGCTGATGCTCGAAGTGCATGGCCATCTCGATGCCGAGGTGGTGCGGTGCATTTCGCTTCATGCGACGGCGGGGCTGGCGCGTGGGACGGCGGTTGAGGCCACCGGCGGGCCGGTAACGGTGCCGGTCGGCGAGGCGGTTCTGGGGCGCCTGATCGATGTGACCGGGCAGGCGGGCGACCACGGGGCTCCGTTCCCCCCAGCGACGCCCCGGCGGGGCATTCACGCAAGGCCGCCCCGGCTCGAAGACGAAACCGCCTCGACCGACATTTTCCAGACCGGCATCAAGATCATCGACCTGTTGTCGCCCCTGGCGCAGGGCGGCAAGGCGGCCATGTTCGGCGGCGCTGGCGTGGGCAAGACTGTGCTGGTGATGGAACTGATCCGCGCCATGGTCGAGAAATACAAGGGCATTTCGGTTTTTGCCGGGGTCGGCGAGCGATCGCGCGAGGGCCATGAGCTCCTGAAGGACATGCGGGAGTCGGGTGTTCTTGAACGCACGGTGCTGGTTTACGGGCAGATGAACGAGCCCCCGGGCGCGCGCTGGCGCGTGCCTCTGACGGCGCTGACGATCGCGGAATATTTCCGTGACACCAGACACCAGAACGTCCTTTTGCTGATGGACAACATTTTCCGCTTCGTGCAGGCGGGCAGCGAGATTTCGAGCCTGCTCGGGCGCCTGCCATCGCGGGTTGGCTATCAGCCGACGCTGGCCACCGAGGTCGCTGAGCTCGAGGAGCGCATCGCCTCGGTGTCCGGAACGGCGGTGACCTCGATCCAGGCGGTCTATGTGCCAGCCGACGATTTCACCGATCCGGCCGTGACGGCGATCTCGGCGCATATGGATAGCCAGATCGTTCTGTCGCGGAGCCTTGCAGCGCAGGGGTTCTATCCTGCGGTCGATCCGCTGGCCTCGAATTCGATCCTGCTCGATCCGCTGATGGTGGGCGAAGAGCATTACAGAATCGCCGAACAGGTGCGCGAGGTGCTGGCGCGGTTCAAGGACCTCGAAGACATCATTTCGCTGCTCGGGGTCGAGGAACTGAGCGCCGCCGACCGGAAGGTCGTTGCCCGAGCGCGCCGCCTGCAGCGGTTCCTGACGCAGCCATTCATGGTCACCGAGGCCTTCACCGGAATGGCGGGGCGCAATGTGCCCGTCGTTGAGACGCTCAAGGGATGCCGGGCGATCCTTGACGGGGAAGCGGACGACTGGGCCGAAAGCTCGCTCTATATGGTCGGCACCATTGACGAGGCACGCCAGAAAGAGGGGAAGGTGCGCCAGGAGGTGCGGGCATGAGGCTCCGCATCACAACCCCGCTCGAAGTGGTGGTCGATGTCGATGGCCTGACCGCGTTCCAGGCCGAAGACGCGTCCGGCAGTTTCGGCATCCAGCCCGGGCATGTCGATTTTCTGACCACGCTTTCAGTGTCGGTGGTGCGCTGGACCGACAAAAAGGGAATCAATCGCTTCTGCGCGGTGCGCAACGGCGTGCTGACGGTATCCGGCGGCAACGACATTGCGCTGGCAACGCGAGAGGCGGTGCGGGGCGACACGCTCGAAGCGCTCGAGCCGACCATTCTCGAGCGGTTTCACACCGAAATTGAAGAGGAGCGTCACAGCCGCGTCGAGAGCACCAGGTTGCAGCTGATCGCCATCCGGCAGATCATGCGTCACTTGCGTCCGGACGGCGCGGGGGGAGGCGGGTTCATGCCATGACCATGCCGGACAAAGACGATCCGCTGGCGAAAACCGTGCGGCGGCGCGAGCAACGTAAGAAACGCGAATTGCGCGAAGGCGAGGCGAGCGTGGCCCAGAGCCTCGCGCAAATCGGGGTGCTCGGCGGCATGGTGGTGGTGCCAACCCTGATCGGCACGTTTGTCGGACGCTGGCTCGACCACATGTTTCAAAGCCACATCCTTTTCACCGCATCGCTGCTGCTCGGCGGGGCGGTGCTCGGCGGATGGTCGGCCTGGCGCTGGATGAACGGGCAATGATGCGCGAGTTCTTTGACAGTTTCCCACTCTGGCTGTCGCTGCCGGTCGCAGCACTTTTGGGATTTGGGTTGGGCATCGTCTATTTCCGGATGATCGGCACCGGCGTGCGGCTGATGATCGAACGCGACCGGCCGTGGCTCGCAATCGGTGCCGGGGTCGGTCGACTTGCGCTTCTGGCCGGCGTGCTCCTGCTTGCCAGCCTCTGCGGATTTCTGGCGCTCGGTGCGGTTTTCGGCGGACTCCTGGTCGGGCGGTTCATCACAGTTCGGCGCATGAAGGGTGAAGAGGCATGGAATCGCCACTGAGAAGCGTTGCGTGGTTCATGATCGGCCCCATACCGATCACCCATGCCGTGGTCGTGACCTGGGGCCTGATGATCCTGATGGTCGGTCTTTCGATCCTGCTCACAAGGAATCTCAAGAGAGTTCCGGGCCGGTTGCAGGCGGTGCTGGAACTGATCGTGGCGACGGTCGATGGTCAGATCCGCGACACGATGCGCGCCGACCCTTCCCCTTATCGCGCGCTGATCGGTACGCTCTTTTTGTTCATCCTTCTCGCCAACTGGGCGTCGCTCGTGCCGGGGGTGGAGCCGCCGACCGCAGCCATCGAAACGGATGCGGCGCTGGCACTCATTGTCTTTTGCGCCATCGTGTGGTTCGGAGTGAAAGCCTCGGGAGTCTGGGGCTATCTGAAGAGTTTTGCCTTGCCCAACCCATTGATGCTTCCACTCAATTTCGTCGAAAGCCTCACCCGCACCTTTTCGCTGCTTGTGCGTCTTTTCGGCAATGTCATGAGCGGGGTTTTCGTGGTTGGCATCGTTTTGTCGCTGGCGGGGCTTCTGGTGCCGATCCCCTTCATGGCGCTCGAAATGCTCACCGGCGCCATTCAGGCCTATATCTTTGCCATACTGGCACTGGTGTTCATCGCCGGCGCGGTCAGCGAGGGAAAATCGCAAACGCCGCCAACGGAAAACGGGAGTTCGTCATGAACTGGGTTGAAATCGTCAGCGTCGCTGGCGCCACGATAGCAGTTTCGGCTGGAGCAATCGGTCCGGCGCTTGCCGAGGGGCGCGCGGTTGCCGCGGCCATGGACGCAATCGCCCGGCAACCGGAATCGGCCAACACGGTGTCGCGCACGCTCTTTGTGGGGCTGGCCATGATCGAGACCATGGCGATCTACTGCCTCGTGGTCGCCCTGCTGCTGCTGTTCGCCAACCCGTTCCTGAACTGATGCGTCATGGCCATCGACTGGTGGACATTGGCGCTTCAGACGATCAACGTGATCGTACTGGTCTGGCTTCTGGCCCGGTTTTTCTGGAAGCCGGTGGCAGGGATCATCGCCGAGCGGGAAGCGGCTGCGAAAAAGCTGCTTGACGATGCGGAGGCGGCGCGCAGCGAGGCGGAGGCTCTGCATGCCGGCATCGAGAAGACCCGCGCCGGGTTCGCCAAGGAACGCGCGGCGATACTGGCCGAGGCCAGAGTGGATGCCGAAAAGGCGCGCTCGGCAATTCTCGAAGAAGCGCACAAACAGTCCGATCACCTCGAAGCGGCAGCCAGGGCCGATCTCGACAGGCTGGCCAAAAAGGCCGAGGCGGCCTGGGCCCGCCGCGCCTCGGCGCTGGCTGTCGACATTGCCGGGCGGCTGGTTGGCCGGCTCGACGGTGCTACGATCGAGGATGCTTTCCTCGACTGGCTGGTGTCCGATCTCGAAAAGCTTTCCGAACCGGTTCGCAAGGCGGCGGCAGAAAGCGGTGCCGAATTGACAATTTCCACCCCATCAAACCTGACGACGGCGCGGCGCAAAAAGTTCCAACAGAAGATCGGTGCGGCGCTCCGGACCGACAATCCGCTGTCGTTTTCGGTTGAGCCGGGCCTGATCGGCGGCGTGTCGGTCAGTGGTCCGAATTTCGTGGCAGAAAGCAGCTGGCGCGCCGACCTTCGCGCCATTCTCGAGGAGCTCGATGATGGCGAAAAAGCCTGATGCCCTTGCCGACGACTGGCTTCGGACCGCGCGCCGAAAGGTTTCAGACGCCACCCTCAGGCCGCGGGTCGAGGAAGTCGGACAGGTCGAGGAAGTCGGGGATGGAATCGCGCTGATTTCGGGCTTGCCCGAGGTCAGGCTCGATGAACTTCTCCATTTCGAAGGTGAACAAACAGGTTTCGCGCAGACGCTCGATGAAAGCCGCATCGGCTGTGTTCTGTTCGATGGTGCCGACAGTGTTCGGGCAGGAGACGCGGTACGTGGTTCGGGCGACGTGGTGCGCGTGCCCGTCGGCAAAGAGCTTCTTGGGCGGGTTGTCGATCCACTTGGCCGGCCGATCGACGGAAAGGGTCCCATTGCCGGCCGCGAATATCTGCCGATCGAGCGGCCCGCTCCGGCCATCATCGATCGCGAGCTGGTCACCGAGCCGGTGCAGACCGGGCTATTGGTCATCGATACGCTCTTTGCGCTTGGGCGAGGGCAGCGGGAACTCATTATCGGTGACCGGGCGACGGGCAAGACGACCATCGCCATCGACACGATCATCAGTCAAAGGTCGAGCGACATCATCTGCGTTTACGTCGCTGTTGGGCAGAAGTCGTCGAGCGTCCGGCGGGTTATTGAAGCGGTGGAGACCTATGGCGCACCGGAGCGCTGCATTTTTATGGTGGCCGAGGCCTCGGCCTCACCGGGGCTGCAATGGATTGCGCCATTTGCCGGCATGACGATGGCCGAGCATTTCCGCGATCACGGACAACATGCCCTGATCGTCATCGACGATTTGAGCAAGCATGCTGCAAGCCACCGTGAAATCGGGTTATTGACGCGCCAGCCACCGGGCCGCGAGGCCTATCCGGGCGACGTGTTTCACATTCACGCGCGGCTTCTCGAACGGGCGGCCAAGCTTTCGGCGGAAAAAGGCGGCGGCTCGCTGACGGCCTTGCCCGTCGCCGAGACCGATGCGGGCAATCTCAGTGCCTATATCCCGACCAATCTGATCTCGATCACCGACGGTCAGATCGTGCTCAACACCAAGCTCTTCCACGAGGGTCAGAAACCGGCCGTCGATGCGGGAACCAGTGTCAGCCGGGTCGGCGGCAAGACGCAGGCGCGGGCACTGCGAGAGGTCGCCGAGACCCTGAGGCTCGACTATGCGCAGTTTCTGGAGCTCGAAATGTTCACCCGCTTTGGCGGCATGCCCGACACGAGGGTGCGGGCGCAGCTGACGCGCGGCGCGCGCATCCGCGCCATTCTCAGCCAGGGGCAGCACATGCCGCTGCGCCTCGCTGATGAAGTGGCGCTGGTACTTGCGGTGCAGACCGGCCAGCTGGATGGGCTGCCCGAGTCCGCCATTCCGGCCTTCCGGGCCGCGCTGCCGGGTGCGATCGATGCAGGGGCAGGCGAGGCCGTAGCTTCGATCGAGGCGACGGGGGCGCTCGATGGCGAGGCGAAAGACCGGTTGATGCATGAGATCGAGGCACAGGTCAGGGGCATGGCGCCTGACGCCGGGACGGATCGCAAATGACTGACCGGTTGGTCGAAATTACGGCGCGTATCGATGGTATCCGGCAGTTGGGCGCGGTGGTCAACGCCATGCGGGGCATCGCGGCGGTTCGGGCGCAGCAAGCGCGTGGGCAGCTCACCGCGGTCGACTCCTATGCCAACATTCTGAAAGCGGCGATCGGCCGGGTCCTGTCGCTCGACGGAGACGGGCGGGACATTCCTCCGAGGGGCAGGGCGCGGCGGGCATTGGTCGTATTCGGGGCCGAACAGGGATTTGCCGGCGCCTACAGCCAGCGGGTGCTGGACGAAATCGCCGGCGAGTCCGACGGCGCGCTTATCTTTTTCGTTGGAAGCCGGGGTCGCGCCATTGCGCTTGAGCGGGGAGTGGCCGCGGACTGGTACACGGCCCAGCCACAGCAATCGGGCAACGCACCGCGTGTCGCCAACCAGATCGCCGAAGCGCTCTACAGCCGGATCGCGTCAGGCGAGATCACCGAGCTCGAAGCCGTGTTTCAGCGCTGGCTGCCCGGAACTGCCGGCGAGGTGGTGCGCGACCGGCTGTTCCCGCTCGACGCGTCTGTTTTCAAAACGGCGGTGCAGGCCCCGCCGCCGCTGACCTATCTCGCACCCGAGCTGCTTCTCGATCAGTTGACGGCCGACTATATCCATTCGCGGCTCTGCCATGCGACGCTGCACGCGTTCGCGGCTGAAAATGAAGCACGCATGCAGGCAATGGCCGCCGCGCGCAGCCAGATCGACCGGCAACTGTCGGAGTTACAGGCGCGGCAGCGGCAGGTGCGGCAGGAAGAAATCACCTCGGAGATTATCGAACTGGCGGCAGGCGAGATGGCCAGCCGCGCCGCCGAAAGGACCGCGTCCCAAGAGCGGTGATCGGAGGGTTCAACTCAGCGTCCAGGCGACCTCGACGCCATCCACGATCACCCTGTCGATATCGAGCTTGCCGCCGAGGACGCGAAGTTCAATTTCGCCTCCGCGGCGGATGAGCTGGCCCCACGCCTGGCCAGCCGACCAGAAAAGGGTGAGGTCGCCCTCCTTGACGGGGGCAAAATGGAGCGTGCGGTCGACCTGGTCGGCGCGAAAGCCGCTCCAGGCATTGACCAACTGCCAGGCGGACATAGACCGGGAATAATAGGATCCGCACTCGATTTCGTTGAAGGGATTGCGGCGCATACCGTCGTAGCGGCGGCGTACTGCAGTAACGATATCAAGGCCCTCGTCAACAAGCCCGCGCATGATCATGTGGGAAGCGGCCGCATATTCGATGCCGGTCCAGCATTCTTCGGCATAGGGAATTGGAACCACGGGCTGGCGGACACCCTCCGGATAGGTGGCAATGACGAGACCCGCTTCGTCCTCGAAGGCGAAGACGCGGCATGGATTGGGCATATCGCCCATGTTGCGCACGAAGTTCTCACGATAGACCGAGAGCAGGGCCGTTCGGACCTTTTCAGAATCGAGGAACCCGCCAAGGCCGACCAGATCGGCGTGCCATTGTCCAAGAATCTGATCGGCAAGACATCCCCCGGCCGCCTGGTACTTGAGTTCGGCGTGTTCGTCGGACCAGTAAGTCGCCGCGAACCCATCGGTCAGAACGCCGGGACTGGCGGACGTTTCGAAAGGTTTGAGCACGTCCCTGTCATCAAGATCGACGGCTTGAATGTAATAGCGGCCGTTGAAGAGTGTTTCATCGATGAACCGGGCGCCGGCGCTGCCGAGCCGTTCGCACTTTTCTGCAAAGTCTTTGTCACCGACGACCTCAGCCATGCCTGCGGCGGCGAAAAGCGCGGCGACGTAGAACGAAGCGAGCCAGGAATTGGGTCCGAACAGTTCCATGTCGAGGGTCTGGTGCTGGCGTCCCGACAGAATGCCGGTCTCGCCGGGATCCCAGAGGTCGGGATTGTCGGGGGACCAGGCATATTCGACGGCTTTGCGGACATTGGGCCAGAGGCGGCGAAGCCATTCCGTGTCGCCGGAAACCCGCCAGTCGCGATAGGTCTTGATGATTGCGCCAAAATGGCCGTCGGCGCAGGGGCCGATAACGTCAAAGCCCGAACCGAGGGGCAGCTTTTGGCGAAAGGTCAGCCCGCCGGATGGAAGCTGGTTGAAGGCCCACTCAGTATCACGAAGCGTGCGTTCAAGGGCGGGAAAGAGATTGCTCAGCGCTTGCTGGTAATTCCAGACATGAGTGCATGAGCCCTCGCATGAGCCCGAGAGGCGATGCTGCCCCTCCCAGGCCCAGAGCGCGCCGTCTTCGAGGCGGATCACTGTCGCTGTTCGCAGAAGGGCAAGGGTCGCCGATGCCGCATCGATGATCGGGGCAGGTGCCGAGGAGCCGAACAGCGCATCACGAAACGCGAGGGTGCGCGACTTGAGGTCGGCAAAGCCGCGGAGCGCCGCGCGGGCGGAGTCGGCGGAATTCTGCCATTGGGTTGCGTAGTAGTTGCGCCAGTGTGGCGTCTCACCGGGACGCGAGGCGCCGTCGGGCCGGTCGCGAAATGCCCAATGAATGTCGCCTTCCGGAAAGTTCCAGGCGATGACGAAGCGCATGGTCGCTGACGCACCGGGCGCGATCGTCACCTTGCCGGTGAGCGTCGCGTGCTCGGGTAGCCGGCCCATATGGGCGGAAGGGCGCGGCGTCGCGTAGTGGCGTGCGGGCAGGGGGCCGGGCCTGGCGAAATCCTTCCAGAAGACGGTCAAATCGTCGAACCACTGTCCGCGGAAATGATAATTCTGATGCCCGGTCTCGACGGCGTCGGTGGCAATGGTCAAATCGCCGGCAAGACTTCCGGGCGAGGCGGTTGTGGCGTCTCCCAAGGTAATTGTTGAGATGCCTTCTTCCGAAGCGAATGCGTGCCCGCCGGGATTGTCGCCGCAGTTCCCCAGTGTTCCGGCGATGGTGTAGTCGATGGAATGATCGGCTTTGTTGACCAGTTCGAATTCGAACATGGCGACGGGCAGGGAGCTCGTGCGCTCGTCGTGCGGGATGAAGGGCGAGAAGGCCGTCAGCCGGATCTCGCCGGGAAAGTGCGGATCGGCGAAGGTCAGGTCGGCAGCGGGAAATCGGCCATAAAAACAGGTTCTGGCGAAATGCGGCAGGCCTGCAAGGCTTTGGCGCATGGCGCCGTGACCGAAGCCGTCGAATGCGTCCCGCATCCCAAAACCGCCTGAAGGGTTGTCGTCATAGGGGCCGTTGAGGATGCGTGCATCGAGCAGTTCGCCATCGCGTTCGGCCTTGATAGCAAAGTGGGAATAGCCATTGTAGCTGCCAAGCGCAGGCCGGTTGCGGATCGACCAGTCAACGAGGCGACCCGAACCCGAAATGGCCAAGCCACCGGACCCGATGCCGCCGAGCGGGAAGCGGACGTAGCGGCTTCGGTCGCCCCGATAGACGAATTGCGGATCGACCGCCTCGAGGTCGCGCCAGACCATGATCAGTCTGCCAGTTCCATCGCGGTATATTGTTCGCCGCCCGCCATCAGGTCGAGCACCTGTTCCCGAGTCTTTTCCCCCTTTAGAAACTGCGCTGCGACACGTCCGTGCATGAGCACCGTGAAGCGATCGCCAACCGCCATGGCGTGGGTCGCATTGTGGGTGATGAACACGAGCGCCACACCCTTGGCGCGGGCCCGCTTGATCTGGTCGATCACGATGGCGGCCTCCTTCACCCCAAGGGCGGCCGTCGGCTCATCGAGAATGAGCAGCCGCGCACCGAAATAGAGAGCGCGGGCAATGGCCAGGGCCTGGCGTTCGCCGCCCGACATGGTGCCGACGAGCTGGTCGGCATCGTGAACGCGGCGAATGCCCATTTCGGCAATCTGCTCCAGAGCGATACGGCGTGCCGCGCCATGGTCGAGACGGCGGAAGGGTCCCCAGCCAATTGTCGGCTCGCTGCCAAGAAAGAAATTGCGAGCGACCGAAATCAACGGGATCAGACCGACGTCCTGATGGACGGTGCCGATGCCGAGAAGCTGGGCATCACGCGGCGACTCGAAGCGGACCGGCCGGCCTTCGAACTCGATTGTTCCGCCGGTCGGCCTTTGCACCCCGGACATGATCTTGATGAGGGTCGATTTGCCGGCGCCATTGTCGCCGAGAAGGCATGTGATCTCGCCCGGCTGCACTTCGATGCTGACGCTATCGAGCGCGAGATTGTTGCCGAAGGCGCAGGAAACGCCCTGAAGGCGCATAAGTGGCTGGTTCATGACCTGCCCCTCCCGCGGCGGAGGGCTGCTTCGCGCAGTAGATTGTTGGTGAGGACCGCGACAACCAGCAAACCGCCAATGAAGGTTGCGAGCCAGTCGGTCGGCCAACCGGTGTAAAAGAGCCCGAGACTGACGATGCCGTAGATCATGGTGCCGAAGACAATGCCGGGAACCGAGCCGAACCCGCCTGTCAGCAGTACCCCGCCGATGACGGCGGCGATGGCGGTCTGAAACACATAGCCCTGTCCGGAAACGGCATTTCCCGAATTGTAGGCCACTGCCTGCAGGGTTCCGACGAAAGCGGCGCTGACGCTGGTCCAGATGAACAGGGTGAGCTTGACGCGGCTGACCGGCACGCCGGCGCGGCGGGCACCGTCGAGGTTGCCGCCGGTCGCGAAAATCCAGTTGCCGAGCCGGGTTTGTTGAAGAACCCAGATGCCGAGAAGGGCCTCGAGCAACCACCAGACGATGGATATGTTGAAGCCGTAAGCTTTGGTGGCAAGTACGGGTTCCAGGAATCCTGCATCCTTGAGCGAGACGTTGGATGACCCGGCGATAAGGCGGCTGAGGCCAAGCGCTGACCCGGCAAGCAGGAAATTCGAAGCGAGGGTCACAATGAAGGAGGGCAGGCGCGTCCGGTTAACCAGGAAGGCATTGAACGAGCCAACGCCGATGCCAAGCAGAACGGCGGCACTGGCCGTCAGGGCAATGGGCAGGCCATAAAAGCCGGTGCCAACGGCGACGATGATTGACGCGGCGCCGACGACGGAGCCAGTTGAGAGGTCGAATTCTCCCGCGATCATCAGAAGGCCGATGGGGATGGCGATGATGCCGAGTTCGGCGGCGGTGTTGAGCCAGCCGGCTGTTCCCGAGACGGTCAGGAATCCCTTGCCACCACCCGTCACGGCGAAGAACAGATACATGAGAATGGCGGCTAGGAGCGGTCCGAACCAGCTGGCCGCGAAAATCCGGCCGGGGGCCGATGGCCTGGCCGCTGGGGAAGTCTCGATTGTCATCTTTCACCCCGATGGGGACCGCCCTGGGAGGTGGCGATCCCCTGGTTCACGTGCCAGGATCAGCTTGCGCCGCGTGCGCCCGGATGAACCTTACCGACTTCGAGAACCTTGTCGACATTGGACTGATCGATGACCAGCGGGCCAGTGGTGACGGGTTCAGCCGGAGCCATGCCGTATTCGAGGAACTGGTGCGCGAAGAGCACGCCGTAATAGCCCTGCAGGAATGGCTGCTGGTCCATGGTGAAGGCAAGATCGCCGGCCTTGATCGCTTCGAGAACCGGCGTGCTGAGATCGAGCGTGCCGAGGAAGATGTCGCGATCGGGGAATTCTGCGGCCGCAGAAACGGCGTTGACGCCAGGCGCGGCACCAAGGGTCATGACGCCGTCGATGGTTGGATCAGCCTGCAGCAGCGCCGCAATCGACGAAGTCACCTTCTGGTCGTTGCCGATATCTTCGGAGGGCAGTGTAACCATTTTGGCCGTACCGCCGCCTTCGGTGACGGCGTCGATATAGCCCTGGCAGCGCTGTTCGAGCACCGGGTTGGCGGCGATCTGGTTGATGCAGATGCCGTTCGTGACGCCGGCTGCGGCCGCCCGTTCACCACCGCGCTTGCCCATCAGGTAGGAATCTTCGCCAATGAACGTGACGGCGCCGAGCTTGCGGAAACTGTCGCGCCCGGAATTGTAGATGATGATGGCGATGCCTTCGTCGATCGCCTGTTCGATCAAGGGATCGGTTGGATCGGGGAAGAAATCGCCGACGACGATGGCGCCGGGCTTGCGGCCGATCGCGGCCTCGAAGAGGCGGGTATAGTTCGGCACGATGTCATTGAAATCGGGCGGGGCGCTATATTGCGCGTCGACGCCAAGTTCGCTGACGGCGGTATCGAAGCCCTGTTGCACGGCGCTCCAGAACGGATCCGAACTCGGACCCGCGAGAAAGATGATCGAATTGTCCTGCGCGCTGGCGGCCGAAACCGCACCGAAAGCGGCAAAGGCCAAAAGGCCGGCAATGGCGGCCCCGGTTTTCAGTCCCATATTTTCCTCCCTCGACGCCGTGGCGCCACTTGCGGATGTTTCCACTCGAAACGTTTCGACCCTGTTCCGATTTTTTGGGCGACCCCAAGGGTGCGCCCGAATTGCCTTTCGTAGTCGAAACGTTTCGTATATTGCACAGAAGGGAGTTCAAGGCAAGGGACCGGTCATTTGGCGACCATCAAGGATGTGGCGAGGCAGGCGGGCGTGGCCATTTCGACCGTGTCGGCGGTACTCAACCGCTCGGCGCCGGTCAGCCAGGACGTGATCGACCGCGTGCAGGCCGCGATCGCCAAAACGGGTTACACACCGCACGCTGCGGCGCGGAGTCTCAGGTCCGGGCGGTCACGTCTGATCGGTCTTGTGGTCCCGAACATTGCCAATCCGCATTTCGCCATGGTCGCGCGCGAGGTCGAAAATGTCTGTCTGCGCGCCGGATATACGTCGATGGTCTATTCGTCCGGACAGGATCCCAGACGTGAGAGCCAGGTTCTTACAATGATGCGGGTTCAGCGGGTTGCCGGGCTCATCCTTATTCCGACCCGCTCGGACGCGGGCCATGGCGCCGCGCTCATCGATCAGATCAATGTGCCGACGGTTCTGCTCGACATGCAGGTCGAAGGATTGCCGTTTGACGTCGTCAAGTCGGACAATGCGGCGGCGGGTCGGCTGGCCGCGGAGCATCTGATCGGGCTCGGCCACAAACACATCGGCATGATTGTCGGCATACCGGGGCTTGCCACGAGCGACGACCGCCAATTGGGCTTCACGCAGGCCCTGGCGCAGAACGGACTTGCCTGCGACCGATCTTGGATCGGACGTGGTGAATTCGACATGGAGCAGGCCCGGACGGCCGCCAAAAAGGTTCTCTACGCCGCCCCACGGCCAACCGCGCTTGTCGCAGTGTCCAACATGACGACGCTCGGGGTTCTGCTGGCGGCACGCGATCTCGGGCTCGCGGTGCCGCGCGATCTCTCGGTGGTCGGGATTGACGATTTCGAGATGGCGGCGCTGATGGACCCGCAACCAACGGTTGTTTCGACGCCAGTAAGGGAGATGGCACGCGCCTCGATCGAGCGCCTACTGGACATTGTCGACAAGAAGAACGCCGCGCCCCAGGCAAACAGGATATTTGAGCCGGCGCTGATCGTCAGGTCGTCTACCTCCCGCCCGCCGGCATAAGCGGCGATCAAACAAGGCTTCAGGGCATGATCTTTTGGGCAAGCGCACGAATGGCCTCGCGGTCCGCACGCGCGCCGAACGTGCGGATGACTTCGGCTGAAACCCGTTGCCCTGCCATTATGGCCTGTTCTGGCGCGGCGCCGAGAAATCGTGCAGCGAGATAGCCGGCGTTGAAGCCGTCACCCGCGCCGCTCGTGTCGCGAATGCCGCTGACCGGTGGCACGCCGCAGATGTCTTCCCCCGCATCGGTCAGGACATGCATCGGCGAGGCGCCATTCTTGACGACTATCTCCTTGACGCCCTGGCTGGCCAACCGGGCGATTGTTTCCGCTGGCGTTGCATCGCCCCAGAGGGCGGCTTCGTCGTCAAAGCTTGGAAGCGCGATATCGGTGATTGCCAGGATTTGCGATACCGCGTCACGCGTGTCGCCCGGCGATGCCCAAAGTCGCGGACGATAATTCGGGTCGAAGCAGAGAATGGCCCCGGCCCGCCGGGCATCGACCAATGCCTGCAAAAGGTTTTGCCGCGTTTCGGGCGTGAGAATGGCGAGGGTGATCCCGGATACATGGATGAGACCCGCACCCAAAAGGTACGCTGCGAGCAGTGCGGGATCGTCGGCGAGGTGGCGCGCGGCTGAATCTTTCCGCCAGTAGTGAAAGCTGCGTTCGACGCCATCGAGTTCGATGAGATAGAGGCCCATCGTTCGCGCCGGGTCGCGGGCAATGCCCGAAAGGTCAAGACCGTCGGTCTCCATTTCGGCGACAAACCGGCTGGAAAGTGCGTCCGTGCCCAGACGGGTGACCATTCCAGCGCGGCCGCGATCGCCGACCAGCTGCGCGACCTGCCAAAGGGTGTTGAACGTGTCGCCAGCAAAACCCAGCCGGAACAGCCCATCACCGGTGGGTGACATTTCGATCATTGCTTCGCCGACCGCCACGACTTTGGTGGATGTGAACCGGATCATTGTCTGCGCTGCGTCCTGTCCAGGTCGAAAACGGCGCCGGTCAGCCAGTCAGGCCAGTCGCGTTCGAAAAATGGCCTCGAATCTTCTTCGCGTTTGGGTAGCTGCCGCGTCGACACCTCGAACTTGCCATCCGTCATCTGGACGACGATCTGTTCGTCCCTCTGCGCAACATGTTCCTCGCGAAAGCGCAGTTCCTCGATTGGCCCCTGGGGTCCAACCGGGGCGACCGCGCCGGCGCTATCGAGAATGGCGCGGGCACCACGGCTGCCGCCACCTCCGGAGACATAGTGGGCGAGGGCAGCGAGAACCGCTTCGGACGCCAATGCCAATTGCCGCCACTGGATGGCGCGGGCCGCCTCGGCGGGGCGGTCGACGGAAATGCCCTCGTCACCAATCCGGCGATTGAGCGCTTGCGCATCTGCAAGGGCGGTTTCGATGCCATCTGCCGAACAGATCATGCCGGCGCTGTCGCTCATGCGCGACTGAACTTCGGACCGGACCGACCGGACGGTCAGCGCACTCGTAGCGTTTAGAATGCCTAGGGCAGACTGGATCGCCGGACCAATCGCGGCGTGAACAGCGGCTGCGGCTTCCGGCCTGGCGGCTTCGCTCGCTGCGATATGCTCGGCGGCGCGGGTGCCGAAGACCTGGCCTGCATTGAGCGCCGCGCCGCCCGGCCGGGTGACACCGTGGGTGCCCGCCGCCTCGCCGATCGCATAGCAGCCCGCAAGGCTTGACCGTCCCCAGGTATCAACAGCTATGCCGCCATTCATGTGCTGGTTATTGACGGCGAATTCGAGGGGGTTCTTTGTGATGTCGATCTTGTAGCGGCGGTAAAGTTCGATCGCGAGCGGGTTCATGTGCCTGAGGCGATCGATCGGCAGGCTTCCCGTCGCGCCGGCTTGGCCGAGATAGTTGCGCACGTCATCGTCAAGCCGGTCGAAACTGAAGGGCTGGTCGCCGGGGACCGCGAGGGGATTGCGGTTGAAGTCCATGAAAACCCGACGGCCGGCCTGGGTCTCGCGCCATATGGCGAGATCGACCAGACTCGAACCGAAATCGAGCATCCGCGTGGCATGGAACGGCCATTGATAGCCCTTGCGGAAGATGTTCGACGCCAACTCCTGCGTCGTCCGGTAGTAGCCCGCGAGGAAGTGATGTTCGCGTCCGGCCTGGTCGAGCGAATAGATGTGAGGAATGGCCTGCACGTAGGTGCCGGAGAGGTTCCACGGAAAACCCTCCCGTCTCGTGCCGATGCCGAATTGGCTTTCGGTCAGGTTGACCAGTTCCATTCCAGCTTCCGCGGCAAGGCCAAGCGATCCGAAACAGCCTTTGGGATAAACGCTGTCGCGATAGAGTTCCCCCGGCCCTCCAGCGGCAAGCACCAGAGCCGAGCAGGAAAAGGCCGCCAAGCCAAGCGGGTTTGCGTCAGAGCGGTCCTTGCCCCGCATTGCGAGAACGCCTACGGCGCGCCGGCTTTTGCCCGTGCCCTCGGTGAGGATGCGCACGGCGATTGTGTGGTTGAAGACGGGGACGCCAAGCCTGATCGCCTCTTCGGCGAGCACCTTGACCATCAGCCGCGATGTGCGCGGCCCGCAGCTTGTGGCGCGGCCAACCTCGTCGTGGTCGGTCTGGTAGCGCAGGGTTCCACCGAAGCGGTCCTGGGGCAGCGGCAGCCCAAGATATTGAAGGCTTGCCATCATTCTCGCTGATCCGACCGCCTCGATATAGGCGATATCCTCATTCATCGCGCCGCCGGCGCGAATGGCATCCGCCATAGACCGATAGTTGTCGCCCTGGTCGGCCGTGTTGGCGGTGTGAAGTGTCTGCTTGTCAGATCCGGAACATGCCGACGTGCCACCCCAGGCACTCTGGGTCGCAACGGTTACGTCGACGCCGCGCCGTTTCAGTTCCACCGCAGCCCGAAGTCCCGCCGCGCCGCTGCCCACAACAAGGCAGGCACTCCGATAGACGGGGATCACCAGATCTGCGACGGTCGCACGCTCGGACGCACGCGGTTCTGCCGGCAGGCGCGGCATTGCAACGTCGGTCAGGCCGTCCAGAATGTGCTGAGGAATCTTGCGGGTCATGGCTCTATGACGGACGGGCTCACGCCAAAATCAGCTTTTCGGAATATCGACCCAGCGTTTCAGGCGCGAGCTTTCCATGCACGCGTCGACGATCTGGGTGATGTGATGGCCGGACTCGAAGGTCGGCCAGGACGGGGTGTTGGTCACGATGGAACGCACGACTTCCATCGCCTCGATGATCTTGGTTTCGTTGTAGCCGAGGGCGAAGTTGGGGAGGGGCAGGAAGGCCCTGTAGTTGGCATATTCCGGCCCGACATCAATTTCGCGGAAGCCCCGGCGGCCATTGGCATCGGCGTTGGAATAGAAACGCAGCCGGTTGATCTCGTCATAGTTGAAGGCGAGGGAACCCCTGGTGCCGTAGATTTCGTAGGTCTGCATGAATTTTCGGCCTGTCGCGACGCGGCTGAAGTCGACGAGGCCGGTGGCGCCGTTTTCAAAGCGGCAGATGACGTTCGTAGCGTCGGGATTGGTGACCTCGGCCGTGCCTCCATCTGCGGTGGGTCGCGATCTTGTGAAGATCGAATTCTCGGCGATCAGCGAACCGACCCGCCCCACCAGAAACTCCATGAAGCTGAAGACGTGCGAGCCCGTGTCACCGACAATGCCGGTCGGGGCGAGGGCGCCATCGGCCCGCCACATGAACGGGGCCATGGGGTCGCCGAACACGTCCACGTGCTGACAGCCCCGAAACATGGTGATGTCACCGATTTCGCCCGCTTCGATGATGTCTCTGGCAAGATCGTGCACCGGATTG
This sequence comes from Hyphomicrobiaceae bacterium, assembly GCA_020638095.1. Lineage (GTDB taxonomy): Bacteria > Pseudomonadota > Alphaproteobacteria > Rhizobiales > Devosiaceae > JACKJF01. Next base: position 209,930 of record JACKJF010000005.1, read on the forward strand.
CGCGGAAAGGCGTGCCCGACCCGGGTGATGACGCCTTTGACCTTGGCAATATCGGCCAGTTCGCGCGCTTCGGCGGCGGTGTCGGCCAAGGGCTTTTCGCAAAGCACATGCTTGCCCGCCAAGAGTGCGGCCTTGGCGACCTCGTAGTGCATGTTGTCGGGCAGGCAGATATCGACAAGGTCCACATCCGGATCGGCGACGGCCGCCTGCCAGTCGCTCAGGATTTTGGCGCCGGGAACGGTCACGGCGAATTCACGCGCCGCCTGCTCGTTGCGGGTTACCAGTGCGGCGATACGAGCCACGCCATTGGCGGTGCCGAAGAAGTGCGGAAAGGTTTCGAAGGCCATGGTGTGAACCTTGCCCATCCAGCCCGATGCACCCAGAATCGCGACCCTGATTTCGTTCATTTCATCTCCTTTGCGCGCCAGCCTTTAGGCGCACCGTCAGTTTGTGCCGGCACTTGAATCGCGCACGATCAGGGTAACCGGTGTCCGTGTTTCGGTTTTGGGCACCATGCCGTTTTCGAGCCAGTCGAGAACGGTTTCCGCGGTCGAGCTGCCAAAGCCGGCAATATCGCAATGAACCGACGTCAGCGCCGGCCAGGCTTCGGCCGCCTCTTCGACGTCGTCAAAGCCAACCACCTTGAAATCCGTTCCGACCCGGCGGCCAATCTCGGCACATCCTGACAGGAGACCAAGCGCGACCTGATCGTTGAAGCACAGCACCCCGTCGACGTCGGGGTAATCATCCTCAAGTTTTCGGGCCATTTCGCGCCCGAAGCCGCGCGACGACCGGCCTGTCAGGATCAACGGCTCCATGGCACGGGCGTCGAGGACAGACAGATAGCCGGACAGACGTTCCTCGGTCACGCTTCGCCCCTCGAGCCCGCCGACAAAGGCAATCTTCTTTGCACCCTGATCGAGCAGGTGTGTGGTGGCGAGACGGCCACCTTCGCGATAATCGGGCGAGGCGAACGGAAAGCCGGTGATTTGTCCTGCCATCTTGCGCAAAACCTGCATGGTGGGGATTGCGGCGCGGTTCAGCGCTTCGAATACGCCGTCATCACCGCCGTAGGCGGAAGAGAGGATGACCGCCGAAACCCCATGCTCGATCATCGCCTCGACGACCTGCGCCTGCAGGTTTGGATCCTCGTCGGTGTTGGCGATGACGGCTGCGTAGCCCCGGGCGGAGAGCGCCATTTGCAGCGAAATCGCGAACTGGGCGAAGAACGGATTGCGGAGATCATTGATCACCAGCCCGATGAGACCGGCATTGGCGCTTCTGAGGTTGGCGGCCGCGCGGTTGTAGACGTATCCGAGGTCAGCCATTGCCTCGCGAACCTGCGTGCGCGTTTCGGCACGCACCAACGGGCTTTGCTGCAGGACCAGGCTGACGGTCGACTTCGAAACGCCGGCCTTTTGCGCCACGTCGACGATGGTCGGTCTTCGCGCGGCCCTTGGCATGTCAGTTTGTTCCCTCGCCGGGTGTAGCCAGGTCAAAGACCAAAAGGCCGTCAAGTCCGCCGGCGGCCGATGCGACCAGCCTTGCGCCGAATTTCTTGTGTTCGGGATGGGCCTGGTAGGCGGCGAGACCTTCCCAGCTGCTGAAGTCGACCATAAAGCCGTGCATGTAGCCGCGTTCGATTTTTTCCGGGCTTTCGGAGCGTCCGGCCTTGATATCGAGCAGGCCCGGAATCTTGCCGTCGATTTCCCGCAGTTCGGCCCAAAGTGCGCCGATCTCGTCCTCGCTGATTTCGGGCCGGAAGCGGATGAGGACGATATGTCGGATCATGTCAGACTCCGTGGGTCGTGCGGATCATGTCGGCGCCCTTTTCGCCGATCATGATGGCGGTGGCATTGGTGTTGGACGAGACGAGCGTCGGCATGATCGAGGCATCGACGATCCGAAGCCCGTCAATCCCCCGAAACTTGAGTTCCGGGTCGACCACGGCGGCATCGTCCGCGCCCATCCTGCAGGTGCCGGCGGGATGGTGGTCGGTCTTGGCATTGGCACAGGCGTAGCTGAAATAGTCTTCGTCGGTCCGGATGTCCGGTCCCGGCAGGACTTCCTGTTTCACGAAGGGTTTCAGCGCATCCTGCCGCATGATCTCGCGCGCGATCTTCAGGCCCTTGATCGCCATGTCGCGGTCATGCGGGTCGGCCCAATAGTTGGGGTCGATCAGCGGCGCCTCCGCCGGATCCGCCGAGGCGAGGCGCACGGTGCCGCGCGAACGCGGTCGCAGATAGGCCGAATTGAGGGTGACGCCGCCATGTTTCATCGCGGCGACGCCGGCTTCGATGCCCGAACCAAGGCCGAGGTGAAACTGTATGTCCGGGGATCGCGCGCTTTCTTCGGCGTACCAGAAACCTCCGGTTTCGAACAGCGAAGAGGCAACCGGCCCCTTGCGCTCGACGAGATATTGCAGCCCCGCGACCGCGGACCAGAACGGTTTTGCAAGGCGGTCATAGGTGTGGGGGCCGGTACATTCGGCGATGACGAAGAGGTCGAGATGGTCCTGCAGGTTGGCGCCGACCTGCGGCTGGTCGAATACGACATCGATGCCAAGATCGGTCAGATGATCGGCAGGCCCGATCCCGGAAAGCTGAAGCAGGCGCGGTGTGCCGATCGCACCGGAAGAGACGATGACCTCGGCATCTGCATAAATGTTGCCTTCGCCGATGATGTCGACGCCGACGGCCCGCCCGTTCTCGACGATCACCCGCCTCACCTCATCGCCGGTGCGAATGGTGAGGTTCGGACGGTTGCGCACCGGGTTCAGGAAGGCGACTGAGGCAGACGACCGGCGCGCGTCGCGCTGGGTCAGCTGATAGTAGCCCACCCCCTCCTGGGTTTCGCCGGCCACGTCGTAGTTCCGGGGGATGCCGATCTGACTGGCGGCTTCGAAATAGGCTTCGCAGATCGGCAGCGGTGCCGCAGGCTGGCTGACCCCGAGCGGGCCGCCCTTGCCGTGGAACTGGTTGTCGTAGGTGTCGTTGTCCTCGGACTTGCGGAAATAGGGCAGGACGTCGTCATAGCCCCAGCCGGTGCAGCCCATCTGGCGCCACTCGTCGTAGTCGAGCGGGTTGCCGCGGGTGTAGATCTGGGCATTGATGGTCGAACCGCCACCGAGGACCTTTGCCTGGGTGAAGCGGATGACCATGTCGTTCATGTGTTTTTGCGGCACGGTGTACCAGCCCCACGAACCGATGCCCTTGGTCATTTTGGCAAAGCCTGCCGGCATCTTGTAGAAGGGGTGCCAGTCGCGCGGGCCTGCCTCGAGCAGAAGAACGCTGGCCTTCGGGTTTTCGCTCAGCCTTGACGCGAGAACCGAGCCGGCCGAACCACCACCAACGATGATGAAGTCATAGCGCCTGGTCATGCGGCAAGCTCCCTGTCACGAATATGCCGGGCCGCGCGCAGGGCCTGGGCGGCAATGGTCAGCGACGGATTGACGGCTGCGGATGTGGGCAGGCAGGCGGCATCGATGACGAAGAGGTTCTGGTGATCGTAGGCGCGGCACCAGGGATCGAGCGGGGAAGTTGCCGGATCGTTGCCCATGCGGACAGTACCGCATTGGTGGGAGGGCAAGCGGCCATCGACCAACTGGCTGAGAATGATCGGATACCCTGCCGCACGCATGCGTTCCCTCGTGACGGCCACCAGCTTTTCGTGAGCCTTCATGTTGGAGGGAATCCATTCAAGAACAATCGTGTCGCCGTCCCAACGGACCCGGCTTTCGGGCCGGGGCAGGTCTTCGCTCACAAGATACCAGTCAACCGAGCGGCGGCTGATCTGGTGCAACAGGATTTCGGGCAGCCATGAAACGCGCGACTTGAGGATCGGGGCGGAGACTTTGCCGAGCAGTTGCACCTGCCCCAATGGCCCGCTGCCTTTGCCATCGTCAAAGTAGAAATCGTTGAAGTGAAGGGTCTTCTGATAGACGGAGTCGTTGATCGTGAACGGATCGATGGCGAGCATGAAGGTCGCGTTGTGGTTCATGAAGTTCCGGCCGACCTGGTCGGACGAATTCGCAAGGCCGTTGGGATTGCGACCATCGACCGACTTCAGCAGCATGAGCGCCGAGTGCACCGCGCCGGCCGAGAGGATGACGATCTTCGGCGACAGGCGCTTCTCTTCGCCGTTCTGACGATAGACGATCGCCGAGATGCGATTGGCCTCGCCGGTTTCGAGCCGGATCACTTCGGCCCCGGATTCGAGCGTGATGTCCGGGTCTCGTAACGCGGTGGCCAGCCCACAGGTCTCGGCGTCCATCTTGCCGGTGCGCGCATCGGGAAACGCATCGAAGGGTGTCTGCGCGCGCGTCAGCCAGCGGTCGATGTCGACGCCGAGCGGCAGGCTCGCCGGATGCAGGCCCGCAGATTTCAGGCGCTCGCGCACTTTGGCGATTGCCGCTTCGTCGGGAACCGGCGGATGCGGGTAGGGCAGCGAATGCCGGGGCTCGGTGGCATCATCGCCAACACTGCCGCGCGCCTGATAGAGCTGTTCCGCCTTTGAATACCAGGGCTCAAGTTCCTCGTATGCAAAGGGCCAGGCGGGCGAAACGCCACCCTCGGCAAATTCCAGTTCGCCGAAGTCTTCCCTGCGGTAGCGAAACAGAACCGCGCCGTAGAACTTGGTGTTGCCGCCGATGTAGTTGTAATTGCCCGGATTGAAGAAGGCGCCGTCCTTGTCACGCCACATGACGTTGGGGCGGAAGTAGCCGCGCTGGAAAATCGCCCGCGCGTCCCGTGTTTCGGGTGTGTCGGGTAGCTGGTGGCCCTTTTCGAGGATGGTCACACGCGCACCGGAACCGGCAAGGCCCGCGGCAGCCGTGGCCCCGCCCATTCCCGAACCGATAATGACGATATCCGGGCTGCTCATCGGCGGCCTCAGTCCCGGACCCAGTTGTCACGCGTGCGGCCGACACGCATGGCAAGCGTCTTGATTTCGAGGAATTCCTCGAATCCGTATTTGCCGATTTCGCGGCCTGCGCCCGATTGCTTCATGCCGCCGAACGTCAGTTCGGGAAAACCATCCATCCAGGTGTTGGTCCAGACGGTGCCTGCTTGCGCCCGACGGCAGAATTCAAGACAGGTATGGACGTTTTCGCTCCAGATGCCGGCTGAAAGGCCATAGGTCGCATCGTTGGTCAGCGCGATGGCTTCGTCGAGCGTGCGGAACGTGAGAACCGACAGAACCGGTCCGAAAACCTCTTCACGCGCAATCGCCATTTCCGGGGTCACGCCGCGAAGAACCGTCGGCTGATAGAATTGTCCGCCAAGTCCCGGAACCACCAGCGGCCCGCCGCCCAGCGCGATTTCGGCACCGGCCGCGACGGCGGCGCGGACATAGTCATCGATCTTGCCCTGATGCTGGGTGGTGATGATCGCCCCTACCTGGGTTTTCGGATCGAGCGGATCGCCGAAGGCGACCTTCTTCGACAGGGCGACGACGCGCTCGGTGATCTCGTCGGCAATGTCCTCGTGAACGATGATCCGGCTGCCCGAATTGCAGCATTGGCCGGTGTTGAAATAGATTCCAAAGGTCACCGCATCGGCGGCGCTTTCAATATCGGCGTCGGGAAAGATGACCTGCGGGTTCTTACCGCCGAGTTCGAGTGCAACCTTCTTGAGCGTTTTCGACGCCGCCGCCGAAATCGTCTTGCCCACCAGCGTCGAGCCGGTGAAGGTGACCATGTCGACCGCGTCGTGGGTGGTCATCAGCGAGCCCACATCTCCCCCGTAGCCGAGGACGATGTTGACCACGCCGGCGGGCAGACCGGCTTCGACCAGCAACTCGCCGAGCATGACCGTGGTCGAGGGGGTCATCTCGGACGGTTTGACGACGGTCGTGCAGCCGGCGGCGAGGGCGAAGGGAAGCTTCTGGCTGAGGATCCAGAACGGGAAATTCCACGGCGTGATGATCGAGACGACGCCGATCGGCTCCTTGAGGACAATACCGAGCATGTCGTCGCCAAGGGTATTGTGGCTGTCGCCATGGACGGTTCGGGCCAGTGCCGCTGCGTAGCGCCAGAGATCGGCCGCGCCAGAGACTTCATTGCGCGACTGGGTGATCGGCTTGCCCGTTTCGAGCGTCTCGATCAGGGCCATGCGCTCGACATTCTCTTCGATGAGGTCGGCGACCCTGAGCAAAACAAGCGCTCGCGCCTTGCCGGGAATACGGCTCCAGACACCACTGTCGAATGCCTTGCGGGCTGCAACGATTGCAGCTTCGGCATCGGAAGCGGCGCCAAGTGCCGAGCGACTGACATGGACCCCGTGGGCCGGCGAGAGACGGTCGTAGGTTTCGCCCGCAGGGCTGTCGCGCCATTCGCCACCGATGAAATGGCGCCCCAGGAATGGCTCCCTGGGCAGGGCGGCGCTCGACGCCGAGATGATCGTCAGTTCGGTCATGGTCAAGTTCCCGGGAACTCTGGTTTGCGTTTTTCGCGGAAGGCGGCAACCCCTTCGTTGCGGTCGGCGGTGGCGGCGATCGCGGCGCTTCCGAGTGCCTCGATCATGGCCGAAGCATCTTCGCCGGCCCCGGCATGGATCATGGACTTGGCGATTTCGACGGCGCGGGGCGACAGTGTTGCAGCCTTTTCCGCAATGGCCAGCGCCGCCGTGCGGGGATCGTCGGAAACCTCCGCTACGAAGCCGAGTGCCAGTGCCCGTTCCGCAGGAATGCGGCGGCCGAAAAGCGCCATTTCCTTGATCACGGGTTCCGGGAGAAGCCTCGCAAGCCGCTGGGTGCCCGACCAGCCCGGCACAATGCCGACACCGGCTTCAGGCAGGGCGAGGGTTGCCTTGGGCGCCATCACGCGGATATCGCAAGCGGCGGCGAGCTCTAGGCCACCGCCGAACGCATGTCCATTCAGAACCGCGATGGTTGGCTTCGAGAGCCGGGCCAGCCGGTCAAAAAGCCGGTGGCCGTCGCGGACCCAGTGGCGGGCGAATTCCAGGGGCGTGAGGTCGCCCCAGGCGTTGATGTCTGCCCCGGTGCAGAACCCGCGTTCGCCTTCGGCTGTGAGCAAGACGCAGGCGATGTCGGGGCGGCGCTCCACCACCTCGAGATGCGCGGCGAGTTCGGCCATCATGCCGACGGTCAGGGCGTTGAGCTTGGCGGGATTGTCGAGCCTCATTTCCGCAATTCGGCCGCTGAATTCGAGGTGGATCCGGCTCATGGTGCCCATCCCATCGGCGCTTCGGACAGAAGGGAGAGTGGCATCGTCGTGGCGTTTCCCGCAACAGAGACGCGGCCATGCGACGCTGCGACGATGTCGGTGGCGGGGTCGATACCGGGCATGATTTCCGTGGCGACGAGGCCCTTGTCTCCGAGCTGCATCACGCAGCGTTCGGTCACGTAGAGAACGTCCTGTCCCTGCGCGCGCGCACGGGCACCGGCGAAGGTCACGTGCTCGACCGCTTCGACCATCTTGGTGAACTTGCCGGGCCGGCGCACCCGAATGCCGGTTTCGCTCAATTCAATGTCGGCTCCGGCCTCGAACCAACCTGAGAATACGATCTTTCGGGCATGCGCAGTGATATCGACGAAGCCGCCGCATCCGGCAGTAAGATAAGGCTTCTTGCCGAGTTTGGAGACGTTGACATTGCCCTCCACATCGACCTCGAGGAACGACAGAAAGGTGATGTCGAAGCCGGCACCCTGGAAATAGATGAATTGCTGCGGTGAGGGGACGAAGCCATCGGCGTTCGAGGCGCAGCCGAAGGCAAATCCGGTCAGGGGCATGCCGCCGACAGCGCCCTGTTCAATGGCCCAGGTCACCGCTTCAGGATGGCCCTCTTCGAGCAGGATACGCGGCACCATGGCGGAAATGCCGAAGCCGAGATTGGCCGTCATGCCCGCCCTCAGTTCGCGCGCGGCGCGGCGGGCGATGACCTTTTCGATACCGTGTGCGGCGAGATGAAAACTCGACCAGGGCCGCATGATCTGTCCCGAAATCGCCGGATCGTATGGCGTTTCGCAGGTCTGCTTCTGATCGGGGTCGATGACGACAAAATCGACGAGATGGGCGGGCACGCGCACGTCGTGGGGCCGAAGGCTGCCCGCCGCCGTCACGCGCTCGACCTGTGCAATCACCAGGCCGCCATTGTTGCGGGTGGCGATGGCCTGTTCGAGCCCGCCGAGATAAGCGCCCTCGTGCTCATAAGTCAGGTTGCCGCGTTCGTCGGCGGTAGTGGCGCGAAGGATGCAGACATCCGGATAGATGTTTGGGAAATGAAGCCAGGTCTGGCCATTGAATTCGACGCGGGAGACGATCGGTTCCGCCGCGCCGCGCGCGTTCATGGCGCAGCCTTCGCGGATCGGGTCAACGAAGGTTTCGAGCCCGACGGTGGTCAGAACGCCGGGCCGGCGCGCCGCCGCCTCGCGGTGCATGTCGAACATGATGCCGGACGGCACGTTGTAGGCGGCAATGCGATCCTCGGTGATCATCTTCCAGATTTCGGGCATTTCGAGGCTCGACGGCCCTGACGGGTAGGAGCCCGCCAGAACCTTCTTGACCAACCCGTCCCTGGCGATGTGATCGATGCCCTTGACCCCGTACATGTCCCCGGCGGCGATGGGGTGCAGCATGGTTAGGTTGCGCGGCGCGCCCTCGGTTTCGAATCGCTTGCCAAGGGCGGCAAGGACCGCGTCCGGACAGCCGAGCGACGACGATGAGGACACGGTAACAACCGCTTCGCTGCCAATGTGTGCGGCGGCCTCGGCTGCAGTTACGACCTTGCTCATCGAAGAACTCGCGGACACTGATGATCGAGACGGACGCGGGCGGAGAACATTAATTTACCAACTTCGGAACGTTCCAAATTCTATTAGATCGTTCCAAAACGAGTCAAGCGGTTTTGCAGAGATCAGGATTGACAATCGCATAGCCAGATGGTTATGAGTCAACCAATAGCCAAACAGTTATGAATTGCCATGACCGACACGCAAAGCCTGATTTTCAAGTCCCTCGGCGATCCGACGCGCCGGGCCATTTTCGAGCAGCTCTGCCGGGAGGGCGAACAAACTGTTGGCGCTCTGACGGATGCCGCCGGGGTTTCCCAGCCCGCGGTATCCAAGCATCTGGGCGTGCTCAGGCGGGCGGGCCTGGTGAGCGACCGGCATGAGGGACGCCAAACCCATTTCCGCGCTACGCCGGCGTCGCTGGCGCCGATACTCGACTGGACTAGGGAGATGGCCGGGTTCTGGGAGGCGCGCTTCGACAGCCTCGAAGACCTGCTCAAGAGGATGGATCAATGAGCGAGACCCGCACCGTTACGGTCGAACGCGAGTTTGCCTATCCGCCGGAGAAGCTCTGGAGGGCGCTCACGCAACCGCACCTGATCGAAGAATGGCTGATGAAGAACGATTTCGCCCCTCGGGTCGGGCATCAATTCGCCTTTCGGGCCGACTGGGGCGGGGTGCTCGGCTGCGAAGTCCTCGCGGTCGAGCCCAACCGTGTTCTCTCCTATTCATGGAATTTCGGCAGCGACGACCCGAACTTCGCTCTCGAAAGCGTTGTGACCTTCACCCTGACACCCACGGCGAAAGGCACTCAGTTGCGCATGGAGCAGTCAGGGTTCCGGCCTGAACAGCGGCAGGCCTTCGGCGGGGCAATACTCGGCTGGCAGGCCTTCCTCGTCAAACTCGATGAGCTGCTCGCGAGATCGAATACCAACAATCCGTCCGGCCAAAGGAGCCAATCATGAACTGGAGCAATTTCATCCGTCAGACGCATCGCTGGCTGTCGATCATCTTCATCGTCTGCGTGCTCTTGGCGTCCTACGCGGCGGCAACGGGACAGGACACGACCAGCATGCTCTATTACCTGCCTTTGCCGCCTCTTTTCATTCTCATGGCAAGCGGGCTCTATCTGTTCTTTCTGCCCTATGTCCGCAATCGGCGGCGTGGCGGCAGCCGGGCCTAGCGCGTCGCCGACTAGGAGTTTGCCGGGACGCCGGTATAAACCGGCGGTGATCTGCGTCACCCGCATCCCTTCCTCCGCCGTCATTCTACGGCATAGCCAAGGTCGCATGTCGGGGCTAGAGTGATCGCAACCATGGTGCGCCGGTGCGGCAATTCCGACACTTTGCCACCGCCGATTTGACGCATGTCATTGAAGGTTCGCGTTGAACGTACTCCATGGCCGCAGACCAACGGTGCGGAGGTTGCGTTACAATGAGTACCCGGGTTCCCGATTTCACGCCCGCAGTCGACCTCACACATTCCAGCAGCGCAGGGCCTGTCCGCCACCGGAAGCCCCTTTATGTCGAATTGACGCCGCCCTGCTCGAATGCCTGTCCGGCGGGCGAGGACATCCGCGGCTGGCTCTCGGAGGCCCAGGCCGGCAACTATCGCACTGCGTGGGAAATTCTTGTGGCGCAGAACCCGATGCCGGCGGTGCATGGGCGGGTCTGCTATCACCCGTGCGAATCGGGATGCAATCGCGGCGAGGTCGACTCGCCGGTGTCCATTCACGCCGTCGAGCGTTTCCTCGGAGACCTGGCAACCGCCGAAAACTGGCAGTTCAAGGCGGTGCGGCCGCCAAGCGGCAAGAAAGTGCTCGTCATCGGTGCCGGGCCGAGCGGATTGTCAGCGGCCTATCACCTGGCGCGGCTGGGGCACGAGGTCGAAATTCACGAGGCCGGTCCAGTGGCCGGCGGCATGATGCATTTCGGCATTCCAGCCTATCGCATGCCGCGCGCGGAGTTGGCGAGCGACGTGGCGCGGATCGAGGCGCTCGGGGTCAAGATCGTGACCAATCACAAGGTCACTGACCTGATGGCCGAAAAGAAAGAAGGCGGGTTCGATGCCGTCTTCATTGCGATCGGAGCCGGCTTGGGAAAACGTGTCGACATTCCGGCGCGCGATGCGGCCAAGGTGTTCGACGCGGTCAACCTGTTGCACGAGACGAGCGAGGGTCATCCGCCGCTTCTCGGGCGCCGGGTCGTCGTCTATGGCGGCGGCAACACGGCGATGGATGCGGCGCGAACCGCCAAGCGGCTGGGTGCCTCGGAAACGCTGATCGTTTACCGGCGCGACCGTGAGCACATGCCGGCCCACGCATTCGAAGCGGACGAGGCCATTGAGGAAGGCGTCAAGATCCGCTGGCTGACGACGATCAAGGAAATTTCGGGCTCGGACCTGACGGTTGAGCGCATGGAGATTGACGCGAACGGACGGCCGCAGCCGACCGGCGAATTCGACACGCTGTCGGCCGACGCCGTGGTCCTGGCGCTCGGTCAGCAGACCGACAGCGGCTTTCTGCACAATGTGCCGGGCATCGTGTTCACGCCCGGTGGATCGATCGAGGTCGGGCCTGATCTGATGACCGGGGCCGACGGCATTTTCGCTGGCGGCGACATGGTGCCGGGGCAGCAATCGGTGACGATTGCGACCGGCCATGGCAAGCGGGCCGCGCGCAACATCGATTCCTGGCTGCGCGGGCAGGAAATGGGGATGGAAGAGCCCGCCGACGTCGTCACGTTCGACAAGCTGCATCTGCCCGTTTATTCCGATGCCGCGTCGCGCAAGCAGCGTGAGATGGAGGCGGCGAAGCGCCTTGAGGGATTCGACGAGATCATCGCCGGTCTCAGCGAGGCGGAGGCGCGCTACGAGGCCCAGCGCTGCTATTCGTGCGGCGACTGCTACGAATGCGACAATTGCTATGCGGCGTGTCCTGAGGAGGCAATCATCAAGCTCGGACCCGGCCGGCGCTACAAATTCGACTATGACAAGTGCACCGGCTGTGCAACCTGCTTCGAGCAGTGCCCGTGCCATGCCATCGACATGATTGCGGAGGTTGGCGCAAATGTCTGACAATCAGGGCATCCAGGCCACCTTGGACGGCAACAGCGCGGTCGCGCACGTCGCCTATCGGGTCAACGAAGTCTGCGCAATCTATCCGATCACACCGTCTTCGCCGATGGCGGAACTGGCGGATGAATGGACGGCGCGCGGCATCACCAACATCTGGGGCAACATCCCGGTCATTCAGGAAATGCAGAGCGAGGCCGGCGCGGCCGGCGCGGTGCATGGTTCACTGCAGGCCGGGGCGATGACGACGACGTTCACCGCGTCGCAGGGCCTGATGCTGATGATCCCGAACATGTTCAAGATCGCGGGCGAACTGACGCCGGCGGTTTTTCACGTGGCGGCGCGGTCGATCGCGACGTCGGCGCTTTCGATCTTCGGGGACCATTCCGACGTCATGGCGGTCCGGCAAACGGGCTTTGCCATGCTCGCCTCGGACTCGGTGCAGGAAGCGCATGACATGGCGTTGATCGCGCAGGCCGCGACGCTGAAGTCACGCGTGCCGTTCATCAATTTCTTCGACGGGTTCCGCACCAGCCACGAGGTCAATACGCTGACCCTGGTCGGCGATGACCATATCCGCGCGATGATCGATGACAGGCTCGTCAGAGCGCACCGGGACCGGGCGCTCAATCCCGACCATCCTGTGGTGCGCGGCACGGCACAGAATCCGGACGTGTTCTTCCAGGGCCGCGAAGCGACCAATCAGTTCTATGCCCGCGTGCCGGAGATCGTCGTCGAGGCGATGGAACAGTTCGGCGGGTTGACGGGGCGCCGCTACCGGCCATTCGACTATTTCGGGGGGCCGGACGCGGAACGAGTGATCATCGCCATGGGCTCGGGCGTCGACGTGGTGCGCGACACGGTGACCGACCTTAACCGGAAGGGTCAGAAGGTCGGCGTGATTGCCGTCCACCTGTTCCGGCCGTTCTCGGTCAGGCACCTTCTCGACGTGCTGCCTAAATCGGTGAAGAAGATCGCGGTGCTCGACCGGACCAAGGAGCCGGGCGCGACGGGCGAACCGCTTTATCTCGATGTAATCGCGGGATTGAACGATGCGGTCGCCAACGGTGACTGGCCAGCCATGCCGCGGGTAATCGGGGGGCGCTACGGCCTTAGTTCGAAGGATTTCGACCCGGCTCAGGCGAAGGCCGTGTTCGATGCGCTCGAAGCCGGAATTGCGAAGAACGGGTTCACGGTCGGCATCAACGATGACGTGACCCACACCAGCCTCGCCGTCGACACGAGCTACGAGATCGAGCCGAACGAGGTGGTTCGGGCCGTGTTTTACGGGCTTGGGGCCGACGGGACGGTCGGGGCCAACAAGAACAGCGTCAAGATCATTGCCGAGGATGCCGGGCGCTTTGCCCAGGGTTATTTCGTCTACGATTCCCACAAGTCCGGTGCGCAGACGGTTTCACACCTGAGGTTCGGGCCGGACCCGATCCGCTCGCCCTACCTCATTCATTCCGCCAATTTCGTCGCCTGCCATCAGTTTCACTTCCTGATGAAAACGGATGTTCTGAAGCTTGCGGCGCCAGGCGCCACCTTTCTCCTGAACAGCCCCTACGGCCCGGACGAGGTGTGGGACCAGCTGCCCAATGCCGTGCAGAAAGCGATCATCGGCAAGAAACTGAGTTTCTACGTGATCGATGCGACCGCGGCGGCGCGCGAGGTCGGTCTTGGTTCGCGCACCAATACGATCCTGCAGACGTGCTTCTTTGCGCTTTCCGGCGTGTTGCCGCGAGACGAAGCGATCGAGAAGATCAAGCAGGCGATCAAAAAGACCTATTCGCGCAAGGGCCGGCAGGTGGTGGAGAAGAACTTCGCCGCCGTCGACGGTGCGATCGAGCGGTTGCACCAGGTCGCGGTGCCGGCAAGCGCGTCGAGCGCGTTCGAGCGGCCGCCGATCGTTCCGGCCAGCGCGCCGGATTTCGTGCGCGAAGTGACGGCGCGGATGATGGAGGGGGTTGGCGACGATATTCCGGTTTCAAAGATGCCGGTCGATGGCACCTTTCCGTCGGGCACGGCGGCCTGGGAAAAGCGCAATATCGCCGAGGAAGTGCCAGTCTGGCGGCAGGATCTCTGCATTCAATGCGGGCAGTGCAGTTTTGTCTGCCCGCATGGGGTGATCCGCGCCAAGTATTACGACGAGGCTAAACTCGATGGTGCGCCGGAGACGTTCAAGTCGGCGGCCGTCAATGCGCGCGGATATCCGGATGCGCGCTTTTCGCTGCAATTCTATGTCGAGGATTGCACGGGTTGCGGACTGTGCGTCGAGGCCTGTCCGGCCAAGAGCCCGGTCGAGCCGGGGATCAAGGCGATCAACCTTCATGACAAGGCGGGCCTGGTCGAACCCGAGCGCGAGAACATCGCCTTTTTCGAAAAACTTCCGGTCAACGACCGGGCGCGGGTCGATTTCGCCAACGTGCGCGGGGTGCAGTTTCTCGAGCCGCTGTTCGAGTTTTCGGGGGCCTGTGCGGGTTGCGGCGAGACGCCCTATGTCAAGCTTTTGTCACAACTTTTCGGCGACCGGCTGATGGTGGCCAATGCCACGGGCTGCTCGTCGATCTATGGCGGCAACCTGCCGGTGACGCCCTGGACGAAGAATTCGGAGGGCCGTGGACCGGCCTGGTCGAATTCACTTTTTGAGGACAATGCCGAATTCGGGCTCGGGTTCCGGCTCGCGGCGGACAAGCACCTGGCGACGGCGCAGTCTTTGCTCAAGCAACTTGCCGCGCAGGTGGGTGAAGGCCTTGTGACCGCCATTCTTGATGCACCGCAGATCCGCGAGTCCGAGATCAGGTCTCAGCGCGAGCGGGTGGCCGAACTCAAGGTCAAGCTCCTCGCAATGAAGGGCAACGAGACGGCCGAACATCTGATGTCCGTGGTCGATCACCTGGTCCGGCGCAGCGTCTGGATCGTTGGCGGCGATGGCTGGGCCTACGATATCGGCTATGGCGGGCTCGATCACGTGCTGGCCAGCGGGCGCAACGTCAACATTCTGGTGATGGATACCGAGGTCTATTCGAATACCGGTGGGCAGGCGTCCAAAGCGACGCCGCTCGGGGCCATCGCCAAGTTCGCGGCGGCGGGCAAGCGCACCCCGCGCAAGGACATGGCGCTGCAAGCCATCGCCTATGGCAATGTCTACGTCGCCCAGGTGGCGATGGGCGCCAATCCGCAGCAGACGCTGCAGGCATTCCGCGAGGCCGAGGCCTATGAGGGCACGTCGCTGATCCTCGCCTATTCGCATTGCATCGCGCATGGCTTTGACCTCAGGCAGGGGCTCAGCCAGCAGGACAAGGCGGTGGCGAGCGGTTACTGGCCGCTTCTGCGCTATGACCCAGCGCTGCGCGAGGTCGGGGAGGCGCCGTTCCGGCTCGATTCGCCGCGGCCGACGCTGCCGTTCAAGGACTATGCCTACAACGAGCTGCGCTACAGCGCTCTTGCCGCCTCAAGGCCCGAGGAAGCGGCGGCGTTGCTCAAGGAAGCGCAGGCACTGATCAACGACAAGTACCACACCTATGAAGAGTTCGCCCGCATGGATGCGGGACCGGACGCGTCGCGCGCCATGGGCGCGGCCAGCCGGCTCTGAGGAGGCAGACATGGATCTTGGAACCAAATATCTCGGTCTCGATCTCAAAAGCCCGCTGGTCGCGAGCGCCAGCCCGCTCAACCGCCACCTCGACAACCTGAAACAATTGCAGGACTATGGTGCCGGGGCGGTCGTGCTGCCTTCGATGTTCGAGGAGCAGATCGTTCGCGAGCAGGAACTGCTCGACCAGCTGATCGAACATGGGGCGGAGAGTTTCGGCGAGGCTTTGAGCTACTTTCCGGCACAAACGGCCTATGCGTTCGACACATCTGACCATCTCAACCTGGTCGAGAAGGCCGCCAAGGAGCTCGATATTCCGCTGATCGCAAGCCTTAACGGCGTGACGCCGAGCGGATGGGTCGATTATGCACGTGACATCGAAAGTGCCGGTGCGGCGGCCATCGAGCTCAATGTCTTTTTCGTGCCCTCCGATCCGGCCCTTAGCGGACGGGAAGTCGAACGGCGCTACTCCGACATCGTTTCGGCCGTGACGTCGGCGGTCGGCATCCCCGTAGCCGTCAAGATCGGACCCTATTTCAGCTCCCCGGCACACATGGCAGGCGAACTTGTGGCGGCGGGTGCCAAGGGCCTTGTCATGTTCAACCGCTTTTATGAGCCGGACATCGATCCGATGAGCCTCAGCGTCGAGACGAGCCTCGAACTATCGCACGCCTATGAGATGCGGTTGCCGCTCCTGTGGATCGGGGTTCTGGCCGGGCGGATCAACGCGTCGCTGGCGGCGACGACCGGGGTCGACCGGGCCGAGGATGTGGTCAAATACCTCTTGGCGGGAGCCGACGTGGTGATGACGACCTCGTCGCTGCTGCGGCACGGGCTTGGGCATATGGAAGTGCTGAGCGACGGATTGTGGGACTGGCTCTCGTCGCGCGGTCTTGACGGTCCCGGCGCCATTCGCGGCACACTGAGTCACGCCAAGATCGACAATCCCGAAGCCTATGAGCGGGCCAACTACATCAAGGTTCTGCAGGGGTTCGGCGCGTAAAGTCTGAAGGCGGCATGCTGGCGAGAGGCGCGCCGCCGGTCAGTTTGCGGGGGCAGCGCAATCGGCGGCGTTGCGTGATGCAATGCCGTTTGCCATCGACAGAAGTGATTCAAGCTGCCGGTTGTCGGAAACAAGGTCTGTCAGCGATACGCTGTCGAGTTCGTCGAAAAAGGCGTCGAGGGCCCGTTCGAAGGCGAGGCGAAGCTTGCAGCAATCGATCAGCGGACAGGTGTTGGTCTTGGGGTTGAAGCACTCGGCGAAGGGCGCGCCCTCCTCGACGTCGCGAAAGACCTGACCGACGGCAATGTCCTCCGGTTCGCGGCCGAGTTCAAGTCCGCCGCCACGTCCGCGTCGGGTGACGAGATAACCTTTCTGTGCAAGCAGATTGATCACTTGCGCCAGATGGTTCTCGGAGGCGTTGCAGGCCTTGGCGATTTCGGATTTCCGGACGGTCCGGTTGGCGTTCACGGCGCAGAACATCAGGGTCCGTACGGCGATGTTCGTCTTGGTGGTTACGCGCATAAAGAACCCGAGATAGCATCCAAACTTCTAATCGATGGCATGTTTCCAGGTAGCCAAACTTGATCCAGATCAGCTATCCGGAATGTTGAACAGAGGGAAAAAAGCCCGATACAGGCTTCTTGCCGCCAACAAGCGCATCATTTCCGGACTTGCGACGGCGATTTCTGCGGGGCCTTCGCCACCAACCTTTCCTCAGCCTTTCGGCGAAATGAACATTCGGTAATGTGGCCAAACGTTCAAAAAGTTGCCGCAATTGGGCCGTGCCATCGCCTCACTTGAAATACGGAGCCGGCGCTCCGGAGGCACCGGGTTTGCGGCCATGTCGATCGCAA
This sequence comes from Hyphomicrobiaceae bacterium, assembly GCA_020638095.1. Taxonomy (GTDB): domain Bacteria; phylum Pseudomonadota; class Alphaproteobacteria; order Rhizobiales; family Devosiaceae; genus JACKJF01. Next base: position 227,202 of record JACKJF010000005.1, read on the forward strand.
CGGATGGAAAAACTTCTCTGAGAGTGTGGGCGGCGGCCCTGTGGCTCGCCGCCATGTCCGCGGGCTGGATCATGCCCGACGCCCTCGCCGGCGCGTCCGACGATCTCGGGTCTGACAATCATTTTGCCGTTGCGAACGGCCCGGACAGCAGCGGCGGTCCGGATCCCGTGCTGAGCGCGGGTGAGCCTTCCCTCCCTGATGTCTTCGCGGTGTTGGCAACCGCCATGGCGCTACTGGTCATGACCGGGCTTCTCCCGGGCCCTGCAAACGGTCACGCCATGCGGCTGCATGCCCGGTTGCTGCACCATTTCACGGACGGGCGGGCACCTCCGCCGGCCAAGGCGGCATCCGCCCGCCGCCAGAGCGCGGTCGTCTAACGCAACGACACCAATCGCGCACCTAGCGGCCGGGACGATGGCTGGGGCCTGAAGAGCCCCCAGGCCGCCATTGGCAGATTCCCGATCAATCTTCACACCTGAGGAACAGATGACCCAACGTACCCATTTGATTTGGGGCGCACTGTTGGCCTGCGCACTTTTTGCCGGGCCTGCCGCCTATGCCCAAACCGACACGACCCAGACCACCAGCCCGGCGCAGGCGATGCAGGCGCACGGTTACTGGCTGACCACACCTTCTCCCGACCTGACCATTCCGGCCGGCAAAAGCGTGACCATTCCCTTCTCCATCGACAATGAAACGATGGTCCCACATCTGGCTGCATTGGCGCTGACCGGTGTCCCCGACGGCTGGACCTATTCGCTCAAGGCGAACGGGTTCGACGTTCAGTCGGCCATGACCGCGCCGGGAGAAAAAGCCGACCTGAAACTCGAACTCACCGCACCGGCGGGCGCGGCCGGCAACAGCTACCCGGTGCAGATGACCGCCAAATATGATGGCGGGCAATTGAACCTGCCGATGAATATTTCCGTCGCGGCAATTTCCGATACGGGCGCGACGCTCGAGCCAGAGCTGCCTGGCCTTCGCGGCACGGCAACCTCGAAGTTCAGCTTCAAGTTGAAACTGACCAATAACGGCTACGAAGACGCGATGTTCAACCTCGGCGCAGACGTGCCGGACGGTTTCCATGTGACGTTCAAGAAAGGCTATGGTTCCGACGAGATTACGGGTCTCCCGGTCAAGGCAGGCTCGAGCGAAAACATCACGATGGAAGTCACGCCCGCGCACGACGCGCAGGCAGGCGACTATCCCGTCCATGTGGCGACCCTTGCCGGTGACGTGACGGCCGCCGCCGATCTTGTCATGGAAATTACCGGTACGCCGAGCCTCTCGCTCGACGGACCGCAGGGGCGGCTCAGTGGAACGGCAGTTGCGGGCGAGGCCAAGACCTTTCCCTTCACTTTGACCAATACCGGTGGCGCACCGGCGAGCAACGTCAAGCTCAGTGCCACGGCGCCGACGGGCTGGAAGGTCGAGTTCGAACCGTCGAGCCTCCAGGCGCTTCCAGCAGGCGGATCGCAGGACGTCGTCGTTTCGATCATGCCGAGCGAAAAGGGCATTGCCGGTGACTACATGGTCTCGTTGCGGGCGAGCGCCGATGAAGACAGTACCACCGCCTCGTTCCGCACAACGGTCGAGACCTCAACCCTCTGGGGCATTGTCGGTCTCGGGGTGATCGGCGTCGCCGTGATCGTTCTGGTTCTGGCCGTGCTGAGGTACGGAAGACGATGAGCGAGCCGGTTATCGAAGCTCATGGACTCGTCAAGCGTTATGGCAAGTCGACCGTTGTCGACGGTGTCGACCTGACGCTGACCGAAGGCGAGGTTCTGGGTCTGCTCGGTCCCAACGGGGCGGGCAAGACCACAACGATCCTCATGCTTTTGGGTCTGACCGAGCCAAGCGCCGGAGAGGTGCGCGTGTTGGGGAGAAATCCCCTGCGTGAGCCGCTCAAGGTGAAAAGCGATGTCGGCTATCTGCCCGATGCTGTCGGCTTTTACGACACGCTTACCGGCCGTGAGAATTTGATGTTCACGGCCAGGCTCGGCGGGTTCAACCCCGCCGAAGCCAGGACAAGAATCGCGGCGGCGCTTGACCGCGTCCACCTGAGCGCCGCAGCGGATAGACGGGTTGGCACCTACTCGCGCGGGATGCGGCAGCGGCTCGGCCTGGCCGAGCTGCTGATGCGCGAGACAAGGGTGGCCATTCTCGACGAGCCGACTTCGGGTCTTGACCCGCAATCGACAGATGAACTTCTCGGGCTGATCCGCGAGTTCTCAGCCGATGGAATGACCGTGATCCTGTCGTCGCACCTGCTCGACGTGGTTCAGTCGATCTGCACCCGTGTCGCCCTCTTCAACCGGGGCAGGGTGGGGTTCGTCGGAACCGTCGAGGCGCTGGCGCAACAGGTCACGGACGGGGCCTTCCACATCGACGTCGCAGCAGACGGCGCCGATGTGGGGGCGCTGATCGGCGGATTGGAGGATGTCAACCAGGTCAAGCCGGACGGCACGGGCTGGCACATTACGGCAGCACGCGACATCCGCGCAGAGCTCGCGAAACGGATCGTCGAAGCGGGCGGGGCGCTGAAAAATCTCGATGCGCACCGGGTGTCGCTCAGCGAAGCCTATAACCTGTTCTTCAAGGAGGTCAGCCATGAAGCGTGAAGGTTCGCCCCTCAAAGGGGTCGGAACGATTGCCATCAAGGAAGCCGCCGATCACATGACGAGCGCCCGCATGCATCTCATCATGCTGCTGGTGCTTCTGACCGCGGCGGGTTCGGTCTGGGCCGCAATCGGGCAGATCAGGGTCACGACGGCGGAGGATCCGTTCCTCTTCCTCAAACTTTTGACCACAGCCCGTGACCCCCTGCCGTCTTTCGCCAGCTTTCTCGGTTTTCTTTTGCCGCTGGTGGCGATTGCACTCGGGTTCGACGGGATCAATGGTGAGTTCGGCAAGCGAACGATGAGCCGCATCCTCGCCCAACCCATCTACCGGGATGCCGTTCTGTTCGGGAAGTTTCTCGGCGGCATGCTGGTTCTGGCCATCGCGCTTCTGACGCTCTGGCTGCTGATGGTCGGGCTCGGAATCTTGATGCTCGGCCTGCCGCCTTCGGGTGCCGATGTCGGGCGGGGCCTCGCCTATCTTGCGGTCACGCTTGTCTATACCGGGGTGTGGCTGGCGCTGGCGCTGGCCTTTTCGACGGTGATCAAGACGCCGGCGACGTCCGCACTGGCGGCCCTGTCGGTGTGGCTGGTCTTTTCGATCTTCTGGTCGATGATCACACCGTTTGCGGCGAGCGTCATTTCTCCACTCGATCCAACCAACCCGATGACGCTTCTCAGCCAGTACGAGACGCAGCAGGCCCTGGCGCGCATTTCGCCGTCGGTTCTTTACGGCGAAATCTCGCAGATGCTGCTCGACCCCGCATCGCGCAGCGTCGGGCCGGTCTTCATGTCGCAATTGCAGGGTGCCCTGGTCGGGGCCCCGCTTCCTACCCTGCAATCGATCCTGATCATCTGGCCGCAGATTTCGGGCCTGTTCGCCGCGATGGTGCTGCTTTTCACCGGCGCCTATGTGGTGTTCCAGCGCCAGGAAGTCCGGGCCTGATGAGTTGGGCGTCTCAAGCCTGGAAGGGGGCGGCCGGCGGGCTGCCCCTTTCTTCCGTCAGACCTCCACGCGATAGATGCGTTCGGCGTTGCGGTGAAAGAGCTTCGACTGATTGTCGTTGGATTCGTGTCTGACGAGCTCCCGGCTCGCTTCGACCCAGCCGGTGAGGTTCGAGGCGAGCGTGACCACGGGATGGTCGGATCCCCAGACGACTCGATCCCAGCCGAACGAAGCAATCAGATGCTCCACGTATGGCCGGATATCGTTGACGGTCCAATCGGCCCTGGCATTGGTGACGATGCCGGAAATCTTGACTGCGAGGTTGGGCCGTTTGGCAAGATCGGCAATGTCGTCATGCCAGTTGACCGAGGTGCCGCCGGCAACGTCTGGATTGCCGCAATGGTCGAGAATGAACCGGGTGTCCGGCGCGGCGTCGACCAGGTTTCTGGCAATCCACAATTGCCGCGCCAGGAGGCAGAGATCGAAACTCAGCCCCAGTTCGCCGAGGCGGCGCAGGTTGGCGCGAAATCTTTCGGTCTGTGAGAGTTCATCCGGAGACTGATGAAGAATGCGCCGGATGCCGCGCACCATTGGGTTTTGCAGCAGGCCCTCTACATGGGTCTCGAAGTCCCCGTTCTCGGGGCGGGCGGCGGCGATTGCGCCAGTCACCCGTGGGTCGAGTTTCGTGACGAATTGGGTTTCCGCCACCATGTCAGTTTCGGCCGCGTCGACCTCCATGTGAAGGGCGTGCTCAATGCCCAGATTGGCGGCTTCGGCGAAGTAGCTTTCGACCGACCAGGCACGATTAAGCTTCGGCACACCGCTGAGCCAAGGATAGCTGAAACGGTCCGGATAGATCAGGTGCAGGTGCGTGTCGAGTATGCGCATGGCCTCATGCCGTATCGCTCAGCAGGCAGGCCGATGGCCCTCAGAAACAGTCTGCAAATAATTGCTTCGTGTTTTCAAGGGTCATCTTGCGCGGGTTGCCGCCGACCGACGGGTCTTCCATCGCCATGGCGCTCAACTCGTCGATGCGATCATTGCCGACCCCGAGATCGGTCAAGGTGTTGGGCACACCGAGATCGGCCCGGAACCGGACAACGAACTGATAGAACCCGTCGAACCCGCCGGGAATGCCGAGATAGGCCGCGGCGCGGCCGATGCGGGTTTCGATCTCGCTGCGATTGAACTTCAGGACGGGCGGCATGACGACGGCGTTGGTCATGCCGTGGTGGGTGTTGTAGACGGCCCCGATCGGGTGCGAGAGCGCATGAATGGCCCCGAGTCCTTTCTGGAAGGCGACGGCGCCCATAGCGGCGGCGCTCATCATGTGGGCGCGTGCCTCGATATTCATCGAATCGGCCACGACACGCGGCAGGTTCTGCTTGACGAGACGCATGCCTTCAAGCGCGATGCCCTGGCTCATCGGGTGATAGAAGGGCGAGCAATAGGCCTCGAGACAGTGGGCAAAAGCGTCCATGCCCGTGCCGACGGTTATGACCTTGGGCATGCCCGTTGTCAGTTCAGGATCGCAAATGGTCACTGTGGGCAAGAGTTTGGGGTGGAAGATGATCTTCTTGACGTGGGTTTCGGAATTGGTCAGCACCCCGGCGCGTCCGACTTCAGAGCCCGTGCCGGCGGTGGTTGGCACGGCGACGATCGGGGCGATCTTGCTGGCCTCGGCGCGGGTCCACCAGTCACCAATATCCTCGAAATCCCAGACGGGCAGAATCTGACCGGACATGAAGGCGATGAGCTTGCCGAGATCGAGGCCGGAGCCGCCGCCAAAGGCCACAACGCCGTCGTGATGCCCGTCCCAATAGACCTTGAGGCCCGCCTCGAGATTGAGTTCGTTGGGGTTGGGATCGACTTCCGAGAACATGGCGCGGCCAAGTCCCGCCTTTTCGAGGATGTCGAGGGCGTTCTGGGTGATGGGGAGACTGGCGAGGCCCCGGTCGGTGACCAGAAGCGGCCGCGTGATGCCGGCGGCCTTGCAGGCGTCGGCCAGTTCTGAAATGCGGCCTGCGCCGAAACGGATGGCGGTCGGGTAGGACCAGTTCGCGACGAGCTGCATGTTCGCCTCAGGCTTTCTTTCTCAGGTGATAGGATTTGGGACGGGTCAGGTTGCGGAAACCGACGATGGACAGGGTACCGCCTCGCCCGGTTTCCTTGCAGCCGGTCCAGCAGAGGGCCGGGTCAAGATAGTCTGCACGGTTCATGAACACGGTACCGGTTTCAATCTGTTCGCCGATGCGGGCGGCGCGTTTGGCGTCGTTGGTCCAGATCGAGGCGGTCAGGCCGTAGCGGCTGTCGTTCATCAGGGCGATGGCCTCTTCGTCGTTCTTGACCGGCATGATGCCGACGACCGGGCCGAAACTTTCATCCTGCATGACGCGCATCTGGTGGTTCACATTGACCAGAAGCTGCGGCATGAGGTAGGTGCCGGAACCCGTGTCCGCGGGATAGTTCTGCTTTTCGATCAGCGGCTTGGCGCCCATTTCGATGGCTTCGCGGGTCTGGGCGCGAACTTCTTCGGCAAAGCGCGCATTGGCCATGGGTCCGATGGAGGTTTCGGGGTCGAGCGGGTTGCCAAGCTTGAGCTTGTTGGTCCAGGCGACGGCGCCTTCGACGAAGCGGTCGAAGTGCTTTTCGGCTACGTAAATGCGTTCGATGCCGCAGCAGCACTGGCCGGCATTATAGAGAGCGCCGTCGAGCAGCACGTCGACGGCCCAGTCGATATCGGCATCGTCGCAGACATAGCCAGGATCCTTGCCACCAAGTTCGAGACCGAGCGGGGTGAAGGTTCCCGCCGCGTAGCGCTCCATCGCCGCGCCGCCGGCGACGGAGCCGGTGAAATTGATGAAATCGAAGGCGCGGGCGCCGATCAGGGCTTCGGTTGTCGGGTGATCGAGGAAGAGGTTGACGAAAACGTCGTCGGGCACGCCGGCTTCGATGAAGGCGCGAACGATGCGTTCGCCGACGAGAAGGGTCTGGGTCGCGTGCTTGATGGCGACGGCATTGCCGGCGATCAGCGCGGGTACGATGGTGTTGATCGCGGTGAGGTAGGGATAGTTCCAGGGTGCGATGACAAGCACGATTCCGTGCGGCTCGAAGGCGATGCGGCGTTCGAAATGATCCGAATCCTCGGCGACGATCGGCTTCAGAGCGTCGGCGGCGATTGAGGCCATGTACTGGGTGCGCTCGTTGACCCCTCCGAATTCACCGCCGTACCTGACCGGGCGGCCCATCATGTGGGCGAGTTCGGGCACGACTTCATCGTTCATGGCACCGAGAGCCGCGACGCCCGCGCGAACCAGATCGACGCGCTCGGCAAGCGGCCGGGCCGCCCAGGCCTTCTGTGCCCGACGCATGGTGGCGAGGCGGGTATTGACGGCGTCTGCGCTCATTGCGGGGCGCGTGGCGAATACCGATCCGTCGATCGGTGAAATGCATTTGAGGTCGGTCATCTTTGGTTTCCCAGGAAAATCAGGAACGTTCGAATCCGCGTTTCACTTCCCAATCGGTGACCCGGCGGTCGTATTCGAACTGTTCCCATTCGGCTGCGTGGACATAGTGATCCACGACATCATCACCCAGTGATTTACGCATCATTTGCGACTCTGAGAAGGCCTTTGCAGCGTCCCGGAGGGTGCGCGGAATGTCGCGGATTCCGGCGGTGGTATAGGCGTCGCCCTGAAACACGGGTTCAAGTTCGAGTTTGTTTTCGATTCCGTCGATACCGGCGGCAATCTGGCCGGCAAGGGCGAGATAGGGATTGAGGTCGGCGCCGCCGATGCGGCATTCGACGCGCACGCCCTTGGAGTCTTCGCCGCAGACCCGATAGCCGGCCGTGCGGTTGTCCATGGACCAGACAATCTTGGTCGGCGCAAAGGTGCCGGCGGCAAACCGCTTGTAGGAATTGATGTTGGGCGCAAGAAAGAGCGTTGTCGCCTCGGCGTGCTTCAGAAGTCCGGCAAGGTAGTGGCGCATCATATCCGACATGCCGTGCTTGGCTGCAGGATCGTTGAACGCGGGCTTGCCGTCCCTGGTCCAGAGCGACTGATGAATGTGGGAGGACGAGCCCGCCATCTTGTAGTTCCACTTCGCCATGAAGCTGACGGCATGGCCCTGCTGCCAGGCGATTTCCTTGGTCGCCAGCTTCACGATCGTGTGGCGGTCGGCCATGGTCAGGGCATCGGCATAGCGGACGTTGACTTCGGCCTGGCCCGCATCGGCCTCGCCCTTGGTGTTTTCGACCGGAACGTCGGCATCGTTGAGCCCGTTCCTGAGGGCCCGCATGATGTGCTCTTCCTTGGCGGTCTGGAAGATGTGGTAGTCTTCGTTATAGGCGGAGATGGGGGTCAGGTCGCGATAGCCAAGATGGCGGGCGTCATCGAAACTCTCACGGAACACGTAGAATTCAAGCTCGGTCGCGGCCATTGCCACGAGACCCATCGCGTCGAGGCGCGCCAGTTGCTTCTTGAGGATCGCGCGCGGGGAAATGGACACGTCTTCGTGCGTGTGGTGGTCGAGAATGTCGGTGAGAACCAATGCGGTTTTCTCGGCCCAGGGGATGCGCCGAAGTGTGTTGAGATCGGGCTTCATGACATAGTCGCCATAGCCCTTTTCCCAACTGGCCGACTTGTAGCCGGGAACCGGCTCCATCTCCATGTCGACGGCCAGCAGGTAGTTGCAGGAGTGGGTTTCCTTGTAGGCGCTGTCGACGAAATATTCGGCGTGGAAGCGCTTGCCCATCAGGCGGCCCTGCATGTCGATTTCCGCTGCGATGACCGTGTCGATTTCGCCCGCTGCAACAGCCGTCTTGAGTTCGTCGAGCGTGAGTTTGCCTGCCATTTTGTTGCCCTGCCGTTTCGTTCATGCATGACGGCCCGCCCCGAAAGGGCGGGCCGAATTTCAGGCGACCGGATATCAGGAGTAGCGATAGGGCCGGCCGGCCTTTACCATCAGCGCGTTGTAGTTCTTGAAGATTTCGACGACCTTGGCCTTGGTTTCGGACTCGGCGGCGATTTCGTCCCAGAACTTGTGGGCGGCGTCTTCGACGGTTGCCCACTCGCTGTCGGGGATCGAGGTGAGTTCCATCTTCTGGCCGTTCACGCGCAGCGAGGATTCACCACCCCAATACCACCACTGGCGATAGTAGTGCGAGGAATCCATGCAGACCTTGAGGAGTTCCTGAAGGTGTTCGGGAACTTCGTTCCAGCGGTCCATATTGGCGAAGAAGTGGCCAATCCATGCGCCGGAAATGTTGTTGGTCAGGAAGTAGGGGGTCACGTTGGCCCAACCAACCGTATAGTCCTCGGTGATGCCCGACCAGGCGATGCCGTCGAGTTCGCCGGTCTGAACGGCGACTTCGGCGTCTTCATAGGGCACGTTGACCGGCACCACGCCGAACTGGGCCATGAAGCGGCCAGCGGTCGGGAAGGTATAGACGCGCTTGCCCTGCAGATCGGCGAGCGAGCGGATCGGTTCCTTGGTGTTGAAGTGGCAGGGGTCCCATGAGCCGGCGGAAATGTGCTTGACGCCGACCTTCTCATATTCGGCTTCCCAGATTTCCTTGAGGCCGAACTGATTGAACAGAACCGGCACGTCGAGGGAATAGCGGGTGGCGAAGGGGAAGTAGCCGCCGAACACGGTCACTTCGGTCGGCGAGGCCATGGAATCGTCGTCGGACTGGACCGCGTCGATGGTACCGCGCTGCATGGCACGGAAAAGTTCACCGGTCGGCACCAGTGAGTCGGCGGTGTAGAGCTCGATCTGCATCTCGTCGCCGGCAATCTTGTTGAAACTATCGATGGCCGGTTTGACGACGTGTTCCGACAGGGCCGGACCCGCATAAGTCTGCAGCCGCCAGCGGATGGTCGACTGGGCCTTGACGGCAGGCGCAGCAAGCACGCTGGTTCCGGCGGCGGCGCCAAGACCTGCCTTTTTCAAAAAGTCGCGTCTCGAAGTCATTTGACGTCTCCTTGTGTTTCGACGGTTTTTGGGCAAAGCGCCCGTTCGGTCCGGAAAAGGCCCGGACCTGTCCCACGTGCTTCCGGCAATTTGCGACTAGTTCGAATAGACATTGTGCGGAAGCCACAGTGCGATTTCGGGGAAGGCCATGACGATGGCGAGGGCCAGGATCATCACGCCGACGAAGGGAAAAATGGACCGGTAAATGTCCCGGATGCTGATTTCCGGTGGCGCCATGGCGCGCATCAGGAAGAGATTGTAGCCGAAGGGCGGGGTCATGTAGGCGATCTGGGTGGTGATCGTGTAGAGCACGCCGTACCAGATGAGATCGAAGCCGAGGACCCGGACCAGCGGGATGTAAAGCGGTGCGACGATGACCAGCATGGCCGTGTCATCGAGGAAGGTGCCCATGATGATGAAGGTCAGCTGCATGATGATCAGGATGACCCAGGGCGACAGGTGCAACTGACCGACGAACAGTCCCTCGATCGCCTTGACCGCACCGAGCCCGTCGAACACGGCGCCGAAACCGAGGGCGGCCAGAATGATCCACATGAACATGCAGGAGATGAGGAGGGTCTTGCGGACCGAGTTCTCAAAGACTTCCTTGTTCATGCGTCCGCGCACAACTGCCGCAACGATGGCGGCAATGGCGCCAATGGCGGAGCTTTCGGTCAGTGACGTCCAGCCGTTCACGAAGGGGATCATCATGGCGAAGAAGATGACGATCGGCAGGATGCCCGCGCTCAGAAGCTTCAACTTTTCGGACATCGGGATGTTGCGCTCTTCCTTCGAGAGCATCGGCCCGAGGTCGGGCTGAATGAGGCAGCGGATATAGATATAGACGATGAAGAGCCCGGCCATCATCAGGCCCGGCATGATGCCGGCAAGCCAGAGCTGGCTGACCGGCTGGCGGGCGATCATCGAATAAAGGACCAGAACCACCGAGGGCGGCACGAGGATGCCAAGGGACGAACCGGCCTGGATGACGCCGGTGACCATGATCTTGTCGTAGCCGCGGCGCAAAAGCTCCGGCAGGGCGATGGTGGTGCCGATAGCCATGCCGGCGACCGACAAGCCGTTCATCGCGGAGATCAGCACCATCAAAAGAATGGTGCCGATGGCAAGCCCGCCCGGGACCGGACCCATCCACACATGGAACATGCGGTAGAGGTCGTCGGCGATGCGGCTTTCGGACAGGACATAGCCCATCAGAATGAACATTGGCAGGGTCAGAAGCGGATACCAGTTCATCAGGCCGATGGCGGCAGTGAACGGGATATCGATGCCGCCGACACCCCAGAGCGCGACCGCCGAAATCGAGGCCACCGCGCCGATGGCACCGAACACCCGCTGCCCGGTAAAAAGCAGCAGCATCATCGACAGGAACATGAAGATGGCGATGAACTCGTAGGACATTAGAGCTTTTCCCCGCGGATGCGCGCGATGTCCTTGAAGAATTCGGCGATGGCCTGCAGCAGCATGAGGACGAAGCCGAGGACCATGATGACCTTGACCGGCCAGAGGAACGGCCGCCAGGCCGTCGGTGAGCGTTCGAGCGTGCCGAGGACGTGGGAGGCGGCGTCGGGCCCGCCGGTGACGAAGGCGACCAGAAGATCCCAGAAGAAGCGGAAGGGTTCGAGGCCGTAATAGCCCAGCGAATAGGCGGTCGATCCGAAGGCGCCATAGAGCAGAACCACGAGGAAGAACATCAGGCAAACGACCGTGAACGCGTCCATCCAAGCCTTGGTCTTGGGCGACCATGTTCCATAGAAAAGGTCCATGCGCACGTGGGAGTCGTCGGCCTGCTGCATGGAATAGGGGCCGCCGAGCACGTAGTAGGCGACGAGGATGAACTGGGCCATCTCCACCGTCCACAGCGAGGGGGTGAAGAAGGTCTTCGAGATCGACGACCAGAGCAGAACGGCCATCATGGCAAAGACGAGATAGATGGCGAAACGTCCAACCCGGTGGCTGATCGCGTCGATGATGCGGACATAGGCAACGATCGGCTTAGGCATGGAAAATGACGCTCCAGCCGGGTCGGCGCCTTGATGGCTCAGTCGCGGTCAATGGGTGACCTCTTCTCTGGTTTCTGTGAATTGATCGATGGCGGAGGCGAGGTGACCGGCGAGCATGGCGCCCATTTTCTCCTGTGCTTCAGCCGTGGCGATGAGATCGTTGCGGATCTCGATCATGACGTTGGCAAGGCCGCGCGGAAGAGCGTGCTCGCGCAGCGTATGGGTCACGCCGTCGGATGGCCCATAGGGCTGGTTGCGTTGGCAGTTCCAATGTCCCGCAGCGGTGAAGGCGTTCAACAGAAAGTCAGCCAGCCGCGCGTCTTCGTCGTGGAGGATACCGATTTCAACGGCGCGCGGCTGGCCGAAGTAAACTGGAGTGAAAGAATGGATGGTGGCCAGCAGCGGCGCGCCGTGGCGGGCGATTGCAGTGTCGAGCAGGTCCATCAGCTCGTGGCGAAAGGGCTCGTAATAGCGTGCGGCGCGAAGGTCGCGCTCGGCAGGAGCCAAAGCTTCGTTACCGGGAATGGTGTAGATTTCGCTCTTTTCCGGGACAGCGCTCGGCTCGCTGGGCGGCCGGTTGCAATCGTAGACCAGGCGGGAAACGTTTTGCACCAGAAGCGGAGCATCTAGCAGCCGGGAAAGTCCGGTTGCGACGCCAAGCGCACCCGGGTCCCATGCGACATGGCTGAGCCGAACGGTTTCGTCGACGCCGAGGTCATGCAATTCCGCGGGAATGAAATTGGAAGCGTGTTCGCAGACCAGAACCAGAGGAGCAGCGCCAGACGCATTCAGAACCGCCAGGGTTTCCGGCGGCCGCCTCACTGCGCTTGACGTGTCCCGTACCAGCATTCGGTTGCCCCCCAAAAGCGGTAAGGTCAGCTTTTTCGTTATCGGCGTCACAGTCAAGCGGATTGTGAAATATTTGTTTCGGGCGAAAAATTTGTGGACAGATCGTTTCAGCGGGGCGAAAACGAAGCGGTCCGGCTCCCCACGGGAGGCCGGAATGCGGACCAGAGGAGGGCGATGTGACTGCGGGCGGGGAACTGCCGGTCTCGGAACGCATTCGCCGGAAATTCGCCGAATTGACGCGGGCGGAACGGCAATTGGCAAGCACAATGCTCGCCAACTATCCGGTCTCCGGTCTTGGCAGCATCACCGTGCTGGCGCAGGCGGCCAAGGTCTCGACGCCGACCATCGTGCGCATGGCCAAGAAGCTTGGCTTTTCGGGATTTCAAGAGCTCCAGACGCACCTTCGAAGCGAGCTTGAGGCGGCGATCTCCAACCCGATCGCCAAGCATGACCGCTGGGCGGAAGACGCACCCGACACGCATATGCTCAATCGTTTCGCCGATGCGGCGATGGACAATCTGAGGCAAAGTCTCAGCCAGATTGACCCCTCGATATTCGACAAGGTCGTCAATCTCATGTCCGACCCCAAGCGGCGGCTTCATGTGGTGGGCGGACGCATCACCCATTCGCTGGCTGACTATCTTTTCACGCATATGCAGGTCATGCGCACCGATGTCAGCCTGTTGTCGGCACACGCGGGGACCTGGCCACATTTCGTTCTGGAGATGCGCGAGGGCGACCTTCTGTGTCTCTTCGACATTCGTCGCTACGAGCACGACCTGGAGCGGCTGGCACAGATGGCCAAGACGCGGAAGGTGGTCATCATTCTCTTCACCGACTTTTGGGGTTCGCCGGTTTCGAGCCAGGCGGACTATGTGTTCAATGCCCGGATCGAGGCGCCCTCTGCCTGGGATTCCAATGTGGTCCTGATGCTCATTGTCGAGGCGCTGATCGCTGCGGTGCAGAACCGGACCTGGGCAGAGACCCAGACCCGGATGCAGGTGCTCGAAAAGCTTTTCGACGAGACGCGTCTCTTCCGCAAATTCACCTGACGGACTGACGGTGCTGAACCGTCAGCGTTCCGAGAAGGCGCGGTCGGAGATGGCGCGCAGGGGCTTTAAGAGGTAGCTCAGCACCGATTTGTCCCCGAGCTTGATGTCGGCGACAACCGACATGCCCGGCGTTACCTGCCGCCCGGACGCCGGATCGCCGACATAGTTGGCGGCGAGCTCGATCCTGACGCGATAGAAGTACTGACCTTCATAGTTGGCGATGGAGTTCGGTGAGACTTCGACGATCGTGCCGTCGAGGCCGCCGAACCGGGCAAAGTCATAGGTCAGAACCTTGACGTTGGCATGCATGCCTTCGGCGATGTAGCCGATCTGGTCGGGTGCCACCTGGATTTCGGCAAATACAGCGGAATGTTCCGGCACGATCTCGGCCACGAGCTCGCCGGGCTGGATGACCTGCCCCGGGTTGCGGGCCCCGAGATTGTTGACGCGCCCGGCGACCGGCGCGCGGACAACGGTGCGCGCAAGACGATCCTGAAGTTGGGTCACCAGTTCTTCGGCCTCAGCCTTCTGGCCTTCGAGGTCGGCGATCTGGCTGACGGCGTCCTGGCGGAACTGGGCCTGAAGCTCGGTCATGCGCGCCTCAGCTTCCTGCACCGCGGCCCTCGACAGTTCAAGCTGGCCGTTGAGCTGGGAAAGGTCGGATTCGACACCGAGCTTTTCGCGCAGAACGTCGTCGCGCTGGCGGCGGCTGATGGCACCGCTCTCCACGGCCTTTTCATAGTCCGCCAGTTGCTGGGTGACGATGTCGAGTTCCTGCTGCTTGTTTGCCACCCGGTCCGTCAGTGAGCTGACATCGGCGGTCTTCATGTCAAGTTCGGCCTGGATGACCTGCAACTGCGCGTCGCGGTATTCGATACTGGCGGTCGACGCAGACTGCTGGCTGTTGCGAAGCTCCTCGAATCGGGCCTGGTCTGACGTGTTCCAGTCCTGGGCATTGCCGGTCGAAATGAGGGACTGGCGCTGGATGGCCAGCCGCAGGAATTCGAGGTGCGACTGGGCCTTGCCCAGTTCGGCCTTCAGCGCCACGTCGTCGAGCCTCAGGATGGGATCGCCGGCGGCAACCGCCTGACCTTCCTGCACAAAGACTTCCGCCACGGCCCCGCCTTCGGGGTGCTGGACGTTCTGAACGTAGCCGGCGGGAATGATCTTGCCCTGGCCGGTGGCCAGTTCATGAATTGGCGTGATTGTCGCCCAGATCAGAAAACCGAGCAGGGCAAGGCCGGTCGCGCGGATGGCGAGCTTGGAGACGCGCGGATCGTGATATTCCTCGATGAGGTTGCCATAGGCGAGATCGGCCGCCTCGGCACGTGCCTTCGCGTCGGCGCCGGCATCGCGTCGCGGCCGCTTCTGAGGCTTGATCTTGGCGGAAGCCCTTATGGCTTGTGCACTGTTCGTGGCGGTACTCATTTACCTATCCTGCCATTTTCGGTGCTTGAGGTGGATCGAACGAAACCATCGCGCCGCGGTCCAGTTTGAGAATGCGGTCGGCGAGGCGAATGTGGCTCGGGCGATGCGAAACCATGATGATGGTCGTTCGGCCGCGGCGCTGGTCGAGGCAATTGAGAAAGGCCTGCTCGAGCGAATGGTCGAGGGTCTTGGCCGGCTCGTCAAGCAGAAGGATCTTGGGTTCGCGCAACAGCGCCTGGGCGATCGACAGCGCCTGGCGGAAGCCGCCGGGAAGCGTTTCCTGACGGGCGTGATCGAGCAGGGTGTCGAGCCCCTTGGGCAGCTGCTGGACGGCCTCGAGAATGCCGACTTCGTCGCAGGCGCGCCGGAGGTCGTCGTCGCTCGCGCCAGGCGCGGCAAGGCGCAGGTTCTGCGCGATGGTGCCGTGAAAAAGGGCGGGCTTTTGCGGAACGTAGCCAATGGCGGCGCGCAGTTCGGTCGGCGCGATCTGACGAACGTTGATGCCGTCGACATGGATGGTGCCGGACTGCGGGCGGTAAAGGTCGAGAATGAGCCGGAGGACGGTTGTCTTGCCGGCGCCCGAGGCGCCCTCGATGGCGATCAGTTCGCCCGGGCTGATGGTGAAACTTATCCCCATCAGAGACGAGTCATTGGCACCCTGATAGCGGAAGCTCACCCGGTCGAAGGTCACGTCCCCCTCGAAGCGGCGCTTCATCGGCGTTTCGCTGGCCGTCTCGGTCGAGGGCAGGCGCATCATCTGGTCAATCTGGTTCACCATCTGCGCGATCTCGGTGTAGCGGGTGAACATCAGAAACAGCTGCTGGATGGGGGCGAGAACGCGCCAGACGATGATCATGGCGCCGATCAACATGCCGACCGTCATGTCGCCGTTGATGACGAGCACGGCGCCGGTCACAACTGTCGAAGCGCCGGCGACGGGTACGGCTGCGGTTGAAAGGGTCGAGAGAAAGCGCTGCGACAGGCCGGCCTTGCGCCGCGCGGCGGAGGCGTCGGCAGTCGTCTGGCGCAGACGGTCGAGCCACACGTCCTCGCAACCGAAGCTGCGGATCTGGCGGAGGTTCGAAACCGTTTCCATCGTCTGCTGATAGTGCTCGCGCTGGCGCTTGCCCGACCGTTCGTTCTGGCGGCGGATCGGACCGACGAGCAGGAAGCCGACCACGGCGTAAACGACCATCAGGATCAACGGCACGAAACCGAGCGGCCCGGCGACGGCAAAAAGCCCGATCATGAAACCGATGATGAACGGCACTTCGAGAACGACAGCGACGAAGGGCCCGGAAAAGAGATCGCGTACCGTTTCGAATTGTTTCAGCCGCGAGATCTGATCGGCAACCGGCGTGTTGGTGATCATCGAGACGGGCAGGGTGATCAGTTTGGAAAAGACCGCCGTTCCCATCAGGAATTCAAGCCGGCCGGTTGTGCGCCCGATCAGGCGCGATTTGAGCCCGCGGAACCTGAGTTCGAACATCACCGCCATGCCAAGCGCGATGGCGATCGCGGTCAACGTGTCAAACGCACCGACAGGGATCACCTTGTCGTAGATCGACATGACCGCGAACGAGGTTGCAAGGACCATCAGATTGATGAAGAGGGTCAGGCCGAGCAGTTGAAGGACTTCGGGTCCGAAGCGGCGAAGTGTTTCGGCCAGCCAGGATTTTGGCGGGCCTGCCTTGGCGTCGCCATCCGCGACCGGGGCAAACGAGACCAGGGAAAGATCGCGGGTCCATTTGACCTTGCGGCGCTGGCCGGTCTTTGGGTCGGTCGCGAAAATCTTGCCCTTTTGATCGGCCTCGAGAATCGAGACCGAGCTTTCATGGACGAGCAGGGCAGGCAGATCGCGCGGCGCGATCTGCGCCGGCGAGACAAAGCGGGCATTGCTTGAAAATCCCAGCCGGGCGAGGACCTCACGGATTTCGATAATCCCGAAGCGTTCGGGGAAATGCGGCATGGCCCGGGCGAACTGGTCGACCGAGCATGGCCAGTTCACCTTGTCGAGCATTCCGAGAAGCGCGTGCGCGGCATCGTTGTTCTGCGGCAAGCCGCCGAACTGACCCGCGACCAGGCCTTCACGAAGGGCAGCGAAGGCAAGCTGGCGGCGGCGCTCCGCGCCCTGCTGGTTTTCGAAGGCCGACCGCAGGCGCTGGTCGAGCGCCCGGGCGTCAATCGGGGACGGGGCGGTTTGTGGCGCGACGGCCGCTGCTGCGGGGATGACTGGCGTTGTCATGCGCTTTGCCCCTGCTGAACTTGCGGGGCGTTCGCGGCCGGGAATTCCGGCTGAACCTCAACAAGTTTGCCGTCGCGCAGCATATAGTGCCGGTCGGCGATCCGCTGATAGGACGGCCGCTGGGTGACCATGATGATGGCGGCGCGGCCTTTCAGCGATGAGAGATAGGCGAGCAGCCGCTGGTCACCCTGCATGTCGAGGTTGGCGTTGGCCTCGTCGAAAAGGATCAGGTCCGGGTGCCCAACAAGTGCACCAACCAGGGGAACACGCTGGCTGACCGAGGTCGGCAGGCCGGCATCAAGACCGTGGCCGACGCGGGTGTTGAGGCCTTCCTGGTGCTTGGCGAAATAGTCGGCGAGCCCCAGGGCCTCCGCGACCTCGAACGCGTCGTCGGCGAACAGCTCCGGCTGGAAGTTGGTCATGTTGTCCAGAACCGTTCCCGCCAGCATCCTGGGCTGGCTCGGCAGATAGGCGATGCGGCGGCGGAGCGAAGCGGGCATGAAGTCACGCATGGGACGCCCGTTGACCAGAACCTGACCGCCGTTCGGCTGGAAATAGCCCATGATCAGCCACAAAAGCGATGAACGGCCGGAGCCGTTGGTGCCGTCCAGAACGATGATTTCGCCGCGCTTCAGAGTGAGGTTGAGACCGTCAAACATGGGGCTGGCGCTGCCAGACCTGAGGACCGAGATGTTCTTCAACTCAAGAAGGTCGAGTTGCTGGCACGCCGCCGCGCCAAGCGCCGTGTCAGGGGCATTGAGGAATTCCTCGATCTCGCGTTCGGCCCGGCGCACATCGTCATCGCTCGATTTGAGCGCGCTGAGCCGCAGCACGGGCTGCACGATGCGTGAGGCCAGAAGCGTTACCGCGGCAAGGGCGCCAACGGTAATCCACTGCTCGATCACGAAGATCGCGCCAATCCCGGCAACAAAGGCAGGCGTATACTGACCGATGGCGCCGGTTACGGCCTGGGCATAGTTGGCCCGTTCCGTCGCCTCGGCACCGATTGCGGCGGTGGTCGCCATCAGGCGCTCATAGCGGCGCTCCATGAAGGCTTCGATATTGAGGCTCTTGACCGCCTCGATATTGGATATCACCTCGATCAGGTAGGAAAAGCGGCGCCGGTCGACTTCATGCTTGCGTTCGCCAAGTTCGGCGGCGTGGGACTGAAGCCGACCCATGATGAACATGCTCACGAGCAGCAGCGCCGTGACGAGAACCGCGAGTGGCGGGGCGATGAGGCCGATAACGACAAGGAAGATGAAGGCAAAGGGCAGGTCAAGTGCTGCCATGGCGGTTTCGCCAAAGCGGAATTCGCGGACCCGGTCGATGCTTGAGATGCGGTCGAGGTGCACTCCGGGCGTGTCCTTTTCGACTGAAGCGAGGTCGGATTTGAGCAGTCGATTGAAGATCCGCTCGTGCGTCTTTCTGGCAAAGGCATCTCCGGCTAGCGACATGAGCTGGGTACGGGCAACGCGCATGGTGAGTTCGAGTGCGATGGCCACAACCACGCCGATGGCGAGAACTGTGAGGGATTCAAAGCCTTTGCGGGGAATGATGCGGTCGTAGATCTGCAGCATCATCAGGGGGAGTGCGAATGTGAGCAGGTTGAGGACGACAGATGCGGCGAGGACGTGGGGGTCCCGCCTTATCCGCCAATCTGCGCGAAAGTTACGCATGCACGCATCCTCAGTCGCGGGCAAACCCGCGACACCACACTCGAACTCACTGTCGAGAGTAATGCGTTAAGGTAAACTGGGACTTAACCGCCGATCAGGCCGTGGCAATCCATGCGCGGAGGCATGGATTGCCGTTGGTTTAGCCTACCAGTTGATGCGTTCGATTTCGTGGAACGTGGCGATTGCGCCGTCGTCGAAGACGATCGTGCCCGAGGCGTCGTTGCTGAGGGTCAGGCTTTCGCCGCTCTGCGAGACGATCGACGAGCCGGAATCGAGGGTCATGGTCCAGCCATTGCCGTCGACGACGTTGCCGTTGATGGTCACGGCGCCATCCATGCCGGTCAGGGTGATCTGGTCAGTCCAACCGCCGCCGGCGCCACCGTAGATGGTGTCATTGCCATCGCCGGCCTGAATGACGAACGTGTCATTGCCGGCGTCGCCATACATCGTGTCGTTGCCTTTTTCACCGTAGATGGTGTCGGTACCCGCACCGCCGATCAGCGTATCGTTGCCGCCGCCACCCCAAAGGGTGTCGTTGCCGTCACCGCCATCGACATAGTCGTTGCCGTCATTGTCATCGGAGGTGCCGCTGGTCGTGTCAAACGTATCGTCGCCCGCACCAAGAATGACATAGTCGTCGCCCGCTCCGGCGCTGACCGTGTCATTGCCGTCGCCGGCCTGGATGATATCCGAACCCGCGGTGCCGGTCAGGGTGTTGTTGCCGTCGGTGCCGATGACCACGCCAACGGTCTCCGAATAGGTGGCGCCATGCGAGTCGGTCGTGCGGATAGTGATCGTGTCGGAATAGACCGAAGTCGTGTGGTGATCGGCGACGATGGAGATTTCGCCTGTATTGGCGTCGATGGCAAACTTGCCGCCCGCGTCATCGGTCAGGGCAAAGGTGTGGGTATCTCCATAGGTGAGGTCCGTGACCGTGTCGACCGAGCCGATGACCGAGCCCGCGGCAATGTCTGTCCCAGGGATCCAGGCCTCATCCGCCGGGTTCAGCGTAAGGTTATGGCCCCCGGACGTGTGATCGTAGACGGTTGATCCCGATCCTTCGTCGAAGGTGTAAAGACCCATGAGGCCTGTTTGTGACCCCGTCGTCAGGTCGGCGTTGAGGTTCGACTGGATCTGGGCCTGGGTCAGCGCCGGATCCCAGACGCGGATTTCGGTCACCGTTGCGTCGGCGTTGTTCAGGAACGACATGGGCGAGGACGAATTGACCATGGGCGAGGGTACCGAACCGGACGCGACCTGAGTGCCGTTGACGTAGATTGTTGCGGTGCCGCTGTTGACCACCAGCGAGATCGTATAGTTGACGCCGGGGGTCAGGATGTTTGCGGCCGAATAGGCGCCGCCCTGCCAATTGCCGCCGCTATACTGGTTGTAGCCGATCTGGCCGTCATAGATGTTCAAGAAGCAGCCATTCTGGTCCCAGGAATCGCATTGGCTGAAAAGGTCGCCGCCATATCCGGACGACGGAATCGAAGCGAAGTTTACCTTCAGTTCGACGGTGAACTGCGTCTGGTTGTCGATGTCCATTCCGGAAGCCGCAACCAGCCCGGACCCGGACCCGTTGACGTCAAGGCCGGCGCCGACCCTGCTATCCATGAACGTCGAGTCAGCGGCGAAGGTCATGTCCGTCGGTGCAACGTTGGGGATGAGGTTTTGCGCCGTGACCGTTCCGTCGGCGAACTGGAAGTTCTCGACATTTGTCACCGTATCCGTGCCTTCGGGCGAACTGGCTCTCGTGTCGGTGATGGTGAAACTGGTTCCGTCGAAGGTGACGTTGTAGTCGGCGCGATTGCCTGAATAAACGGCCTTGTCGGTCCCTGAACCGCCGTCAATCGTATCGTTGCCCGACCCGCCGGTCAGCGTGTCGCTGCCTGCACCACCATAAAGGTGATCGTTGCCGGTACCGCCGGTCAGCGTGTCATCGGCATTGCCGCCATAGATCGTGTCATTGCCCGCGCCACCGTCGATCGTGTCGTGCGCGACGACTGCCGGCACGTCTTCGCTGATCTGGACGTTGTCGACATAGATCTTGCCGCCGGTGGTCGATGTCTTGGCAATTTCGATCGAGAGGGCCTGGCCGTTATAGGCCGAGTAGGGGGCGCCATCGACGGTGAAATTGATGGTCTGATAGGCACCGGCGCTGGTGACCGAAGCGGAATAGGTGCCGATCAGGTGAGTACCGGCGTAGAGATTGATGACATAGGGCGTCGTGGTCGAGCCGGCGAGCGTGCCAACCTTCATCGAAACCGAATAGTCGTTGGTGGCGTTGAAGTTGGTGCTGAGCGTCTGCTTGATCCACGAGTTGTCGTCGATATAGGCGGCATTGTCGCCGGTTCCGCCCGAAATTTCACTCGATGTCGTGTCGCGCACGCCGATCGTGCCGGACCCGGTCCAGTTCGTGGGCGCACCCGCTACGGACGTGCCGTCGTTGAGCGCCTGGGTTTCAAAGCTATTGTTGGTGACCGAAACGGCGTTGCTGTAGGCGGCAACGCCGTCGTTGGCGTCACCGGCATAAATTATGTCGGAGCCGGAGGTGCCGGTTATCGTGTCGGATGAATGCGATCCGAGAATGATCCCGACATTTTCCTGATAGGTCAGGCCGCCGGAATCGGTGACCTTGACGGTCAGCGTCTGGCTATTGACCGAAGAGAAGTTGTGCCCGGTGACCAGCGAGATTTCTCCCGTCGCGCTGTCGATCGTGTACTTGCCGCCGCCATTGCTGACGAGCGAGTAGGTGAAGGTGTCGCCGGAATCGGGATCGACCACGGACGAGACGTCCGCAACGATCGTTCCTTTGGAGATGTAGGTGTCGTCGATGAGCGTAGCGCCGCCGGACAGGGTCATGTCGTGGTTGCCGGCAAGGTCTTCGATCAGGCCGCTTCCATTGTCCGTCATCTGCCAGTTGGCGACGAGGCCCTGTTCGGACGACGGGCTGGAAATCGGGTTGTCCCAGTTGTCGGCGATTTCCGTCGCCGTGCGCACGTCCGAAAAGATGCGGATGTCATCCATCGTGCCGACGAAAATCTGGTCGGTATTGAAGCTGCCGCCGACCGAATCCTGCTCCTGACCGAAGATCAGCGTACCGCCGGCGGTCAGCGGCGCACCCTGCTGGAAGGTCGTCGAATAGCTCACGCTGCCGTCGATGTAGATCTTCAACGCACCGCTTGAGCTGTCCCAGCTCACTGAAAAGCGGTGGTCAGTTCCGTCATAGAGACTGGTGGCGAGGTTCGGAACCTCGAGAACGGTGTTGTTGATGTAGATCGAAATACCGTTGGGGTTGGCCGAGTAGTCCGAAGCGCGGGCGAGAATGGTGAACTCGTTCGGGTTTGAATTCGCCTCGTAGGAAACGATCGGGCTGCCGTTGACATGAATGTTGGCATATAGCGCATTCATGACGACCTCGAACGTGATGGCGGAGGTCGGGAAGTCTGTGAAATTCGATTTCACGGCATACTGGTCATTGTCACCGTTGTTGGTGCTGAGCACCGTGTTCTCGGCGACCGAATGGCTCCCGGAAAACTCCATGTCGGTCGGCGCTTCGTTCACATTGGTGACGCCGATCGTGTAGGTCTGGGTGCTGGAGGAGCCGTCGGCTGACGTCGCACGAACGGTGATGTTGTGCGAATGCGCCGTTTCATAGTCGAGCGCACCGGCAACCGTTACAACACCGGTCGAGGAATTGATCGCGAACTTGCCGCCCGCGCTGTCGTCGAGGGTGTAGGTCACGGTGTTGGTGGTCGCGTCAGCGTCGGTGGCGTGAGCCGTGATTCCAACCGTTGTCCCGACGGTCGCGTTTTCCGCAACCGTGTTCGAGGCAGCGTTGGTGTCCGAGATCGAGGAGACCGAAAACTCGTTCTGGTCGTTGATGTTGATCGTATAGGACTGCGAACTGGTCGAGCCATCCTGGGAGGTCGCAACGACGGTGATGGTCTGGGTTGCGCCCGCCTCGCGGTCAATGGCTCCGGCTACGGTCACGACACCGGTATTGGCATCGATGGCGAACTTGCCACCGGCCGAGTTGGAGAGCGAGTAGGTGACGGTGTTGGTCGTCGCGTCAGCGTCCGAAGCGAAGGCGGTGATGCCGACGGTTGTGCCAATGGCGGCGTTTTCAGTAACCGCGTTCGAGGCAGCGTTGGTGTCCGAGATCGAGGAGACGGCGAACTCATTCTGGTCGCTGATATTGATCGTATAGGATTGCGTGGACGACGACCCGTCGGCCGAAGTGGCACGGACTATGATCGTCTGGGTCGCAGCCGCCTCGCGGTCAATGGCGCCCGCCACCGTCACGACGCCGGTGGTTGCGTCGATGGCGAATTTGCCGCCGGCGCTGTCGTC
>JACKJF010000006.1:0-45000 GCA_020638095.1 Hyphomicrobiaceae bacterium
CCGACCCCGCAGGCGGAGGTCATTCAGCGGCGACCATGTGCTGCTCCTCCTCCTCGACGAGGTCTTCATCCTCGCCATCACCTGCCAGGAACTCCGGCAGGTCGTCGGCCTCGACATCGGCGGAGGCCATAGCGTCGGTCTCGGCGCTGGGGTCGATCATGCGCAGCGGCTCCGGCAGCCAGCCGGTTTCCGCGAGCAGGCGCTCAGCCTCCTTCGCCATGTCGCCCTTCTTAAGGTGGTCGATAAGCTCGGCCGCCCGTTCGCCCGCCCCCTCGCGCACAGCTTCGAGAATGCGCGGCTTGGTCACGCGGCCCAGATAGTTCGCGACCGTCGGCCGCCAGCCCACCGCCACCATGTCGAGTCCGGTTGCTCGCGCCAGCCGGTCGGCCTGCGCCAGCCGCACGTCAAGGCCGTGCTGGCTGACTCCCATGCCGCCATAGGGGTTCGGCTTCTCGTAGAGCGCGTTGACGCCGAAGCTCACGCAATGGGCGAGAAGCTCCTTGCGGGAGTCGTCGTCGAGATCGACCAGCCAGTCCCAGAGCGCTGCGTCATCTGCGGGGATATGATCGCCCCAGCGTTCGTGCCGCTCGGCCACCGCCCGCGCCGAGGCGCTGTCGCGCAGATCCTCGGCCTGCGCCGGGAAATGCACATCGCGGACCTGGGCCTCGATGCAACCCCGCGTGGAATGCGGGAGGAAACTGTCCGTGACCAGCCGGTGCAAAAGCGCGGTCATGGCGACATGGGGATTCATCGCCACGGCATCTTGGAGCGCCAGTGTACGATGCGCAGTCAGTTCGCTGACCAGGCGATCGGGTAGCGGCCGGATCGCCTCGACCTCATCCTCCTCCTCGTCTGCCTCGGTGGGGGATCCGCCAGCCGTGATCACGGCGCGCTGGACGCCAGCCGGCTGATCGCCCTCGGTCGCCGTGCCCGGAACCTTGGAACCATCGTCGCCCTCGGGCTCGGCCGTCGCCTCGTCCTCGGGACGGACATAGCCGCGCTCGACCAGCAGCGTTCCATCGGAGTCGATGCTGACGAAGGCGCCGGCCCGGGCCATCTGCTCGGGCGCATAGGTCATGGGACGGCGATCGAAGGCCTCCAGCGCCTCTTCGATCTCACCGAGGCGCTGGTCGACCTCGTCGGGAAGCTCGTCGGCCTCGGCATATTCGGCCTCGAGCCGGTCGTATTCGTCGCGCAGCGCTTCGCGGGTCGCGCGTTCCTCCTCGGTCAGATCGACCGTGGCGCCGACGAGTTCCCGCAATTCGTGGTCATGACCATAGGGAAAGGTCACGGCGATCTCGATCCAGTTCCAGCCCTCGGCGGCGACGGTCTCGGCCTCGGCCTTGAGCTTCTCGCTGACGAGACGGTCGAGCAGGACGGCGTCCTGAAGCCAGCCGCCATCGTCGGACTGGAAGAGATCGCGGAGCACATAGCCGCCCGCATCTTCATAGGCCGCGATGCCGACGAATGCCGCCCGCTTGTCCGATGCCCTGACCGTGGTCTCGGTCATCAGGCGGCGGATGTAATAGGGTTCCTTCTGCCAGCCGTCCTTGATCGCCTCCCAGACCTGCTGCTGGCGCGCATGGTCCTCCGAGACGGTGAAGGCCATGAGCTGTTCGAGGGTCATGCCGTCCTCGGCATAGATGTCGAGCAGCGCGGGAGAGACCGAGGCCAGGCGCAGGCGCTGCTTCACGACCTTGACGTCGACGAAGAAGGCCGCCGCGATTTCCTCCTCGGTCATGCCCTTCTCGCCCATGGCCTGGAAGGCGCGGAACTGGTCGAGCGGATGCAGCGGCGCGCGCTCGACATTCTCGGCGAGCGACACCTCGTCGATCAGGATGCCGGCGCCGGCCTCCGACACGACACAGGGCACCGGGGCGGTCTTGTTGAGGCGCTTCTGCTTCACCAGCAGTTCCAGCGCCCGGTAGCGGCGGCCGCCGGCGGGCACCTCGAACATGCCGGTCTCCTTGCCCTCGGCATCGACCACCGGCCGGACATGCAGCGACTGGATCAGGCCGCGCCGGACGATGGACTCGGCGAGTTCCTCGACCGAGACGCCGGCCTTCACGCGCCTGACGTTCGACTGGGAGAGCACGAGCTTGTTGAAGGGGATGTCGCGCGAGGACGACAGGGTGATCTTCTGAACGGCAGTAGCCATGTTCTTCACTCCATGACGGACGCCGGGGAGCCTCTCTCTCCGGCAACCAGCCCGTCGCGAACTCCCCATCCCTCCTTTCACTCTCCCGGCCCCGCGCCGGCGCAATTCCCATGACCATCAGATCTCGCCTCGGGCGCGCAGGCTGGTCTCCCGGCCGGCGCCGGTGATGATGTGGTCATGCAGCGTCACGCCCAGAGCCGCGCAGGCCTTCTGGATCTCCCTCGTCATCGCGAGATCGGCGGCGGAGGGTTCGGGATCGCCGGCCGGGTGATTGTGGACGATGATCAGCGCGGAGGCGTTGAGCGCCAGGCTGCGCCGCAGCACCTCGCGCGGATAGACCGGGACATGATCGATCGTGCCAATAGCGAGGCATTCGTCCGAGATGAGCCGGTTCTTCCGGTCGAGATAGAGGACGTGGAAGCGCTCGACCTCGCCGCGGATGGTGAGGGCGCAATAGTCCAGAACCGCCTGCCAGGAGGACAGAACCGGGTTCTGGTTGAGGTGGCGCAGCAGGATCTGGCGGGCTTCATAGACGACAGCCTGCTCCTGGGCCGAGAACCGGAGAGGCTGCGGGTCGATGGCGGGTTTCCTCTGATGTCGCGTCATGTTCGTAGTCCCCGACGGGCAGCCGGCCGGGCGCCGGGACTTTCACCGCGTCACGGCGAGAAGCGCCGCCCTCTGCCTCGGAGAGAGCGGCGCGGGATCGCAAATCCTGAGAGCCGGACCTCAGGATTCCCGGGTTTGCGGTTCGGCGGGTTTCAGGGTCGATCCGGCATCGTCGCGAGCGCGGGTGTAGAGAACGCGCTCGGCCCCGCGGATGCTGCCGGCGGCCCGGGCTGCGTCGGCCCAGACCGAGATCGGGAAATCGCCGGTGAAGAGCAGGTCGCGCTCGATGCCCATACCGAACGGCAGCCGGATCGATTCCAGCTCGCTGAAGCTCCAGCTTCCGAGTTCGGGACAGCCGATGTCGGCCAGGCCGAACATCACGTCGCCGTCTTCATCCAGTTCGGTCGCGAGCCAGACGCCCTCGCCGAAGGGATTGAAGAATTTCACGACGGGGACGTGATCGGCACCGCGCTGCCGGCCATTGGCGAGGAGCTGCGCGCGCTGTGTACGGGTCAGGAGGATCATGCCGCCACCCTCCGCTCGGTCGAGGCCGCAATCGATTCAGCGCCGTCCTCGTCGGGCAGATGCGCGAGCAGCCAGTCGGCGGCCTTGCTCGCCTGCGAGGCCGCGCGGACGATGGCGCGGTTGTCCTCGCGCAGCACCTCCAGCCAGGAGCCGATGTAGTCGGCGTGGCGCACGGTCGGCACGATGCCGAGCGAGGCGCAGCAGAAGGCCGCGTTCATCTCGGCGACCAGCTCCTCGAAGGCGTATTTCTTCGTGCCGAAGCTGCCCGAGAAATCCCGCCCCAGGCGCGAGGCATGGCCCGTGGCGTGACCCATCTCGTGGAGCGCCGTCCTGTGCCAGTTGATCGGTTCGAAATAGGCGGCCGGCGGCGGCACCTGGACGTAGTCGAGCGCCGGAACATAGAAGGCGCGATCCCCGCCGATGCGGAAATCGATACCGGTGGCACGGATCAGCGCCTCGACCCGCGGCTCGATCATGCCGGGCGGCGGTGGCGGCGCCTCGATGGCGATGTCTTCAGGCAAACCCTCGCATTGCGCGGCATTAAAGACCGTGAAGCGCTTCAGGAACGGAATGCTGCTCGCTTCTTCGCCCGCTTCCTGGGCGCGACGTTTCTCGTCCTCCGGCGTGAATCGGTCGGCATAGACGACGGTGGTGCCGCGCTCGCCCTTGCGGACATTGCCGCCCAGCGAGAGCGCCTGCCGAAAGGTGAGCCAATGCTGGGTCGGATAGCCGTGCTGGACCACGGCGCCCCAGAGGATCAGGACATTGATGCCGGAATATTGCCGCGCGGTCGCGGCATTCCTCGGCATGGCGAGCGGCGCCTTCGCCGCCGCCGTCCCCCAGGGCTGGACCCAGGGCAGCCGGCCTTCCTCCAGCTCGGCGATGATCTTGTCGGTGATGTCGTCATAGAGATTGCTGCGGGCGCCGCCTGGGCGGGCGCGGTCCTGTCTGGCCATCGGGATGATCTCCGCGACGGGCGCCGGAGGCCACTCCTCCAGCCCTCAACCCGTCACGGAAAACCCGTCCGCACTCTCCCTCTCAGGGGGCGTTGCGGGGTCTCCCCGCTGAAGGGGGTGCGCCGGCAACGATAGTGCCGGCCAGGGGGAAGGCCTTCCCCCGTCAGGCCCACGGCAAGATGCGCGTTTATTCGCGGGAACAATAAAAAGAGCCCGCGCGAATGAAGAATCAGAAGCGAATAGCCGTCGCCGGTGTTGGCGTCTGCCGGTATGATGAGGTGAGTTTGGCGCTCAGGCTTGGAAAACTAATGACGCAGCATGACCAGCACATCGCCACGTGGCGGGATGCTTTTCGCGACGAGACAACGGGCATCCACAGAACCATTCAGGATCTGCTCTGGAACTACGCCGCCTTTCGCACGACGGTTCGGATCGTCCGTCTTGCAAATGAGAAGAGAGGCTCGAGACCCCCGCTTAACCAGATGATGTTCAATCTCGTTTCCGAGGGATACTGGTCAAGCCTGCTTCTCGGCACTCGCCGACTTCTCGATAAGGCCCCGATCAATGGCCCCAAGGGAGTTTACTCGATCCGATCTGTCGTCAACGACGTGAAAGCGAGCCAAAACTGGTTGACCAGGAGAATCTACGTCGAGAAAGTGCTTGACGCGCAATACGATCTCGATCGCCTGCATCAAGAACAACATGACCACCTCGTCGCCGCGAAGGGGCGTCCGGTGTGGGGTGATCCGGAGCTCGTGAAAAGTGAGGCCGCGCATCGGCATTTCGATGTTTTGAGTGGCGTTTCTGCGTCAGAGCGTAACCCGAGCAATCTGATCTCGGACACGGTCTTCGAGAAGATCGAAACTCGGCTTGCCAGCCTTGATCGAATTGCCGAGCACGTTAACTCGCATGTTGCTCATGCCGGGAACAAGCAAAGTCGGCAGGACAGGGAGCTTGGTGATTTCGACATTCGCGATGCCGAAAAGACTCTCAGGCAGTTGAAGGAAATCGCGGATCTGGTCGGAGTGTGGTTCGCCAACGAAGGCGGTGCGGGCCTCGCCACATATCTCGGTGACCAATTCGAGGGCCTCGATCATGCGGTCGTAGACAGCGCCGACCTTGCCGACCTTTTAGAGCAATGGCGATTGATCGATAGAGAAATCGCAGAATGGTCGATCCGGCCAGAAGATTTGTGACCCCCGAGAGGCAGGCCGATTCGTTGGTTCGAACCGATACCGCCTTCTGTCAAAGCCACCGGCTTTACCGAAAATCCCGCGCCTTCACCCTGATACCGCCGGCCCCCGGCCCCTGCTGCCCGTCCGTCGCCACCTCGCGCTGCACGACAGTCGCCAGATCCCGCGACAGATCGACGATCCGATGGGCGACGAGATGCACGACCTCGCCCTCGCGCTGAACGCGGCCCCGCACGGCGATCATGCTCGATGAGAGAATGACCCGGCGATAGCGCTCGAAAATCTTCTGCCAGACGACGAGATTGGCGATGCCGGTCTCGTCCTCGAGCGTGATGAACATGACGCCATTGGCCGAACCGGGGCGTTGGCGCACCAGCACGATCCCGGCAGCCTCCAGCCAGCGCTGATCACGGGCCGCCATCGCCTCGGCGCAGGTGACGATCCGGCGCCTCGCCAGGTCCTCGCGCAGGAAGGAGACCGGATGGCGACGCAGCGACAGGCCGATATGCCCATAATCCTCGACCACCTCGCGGCCAGCAGGCATCGCTCTCAGCGCGATCGCCGGCTCGTCGAGTTCCGGAACGGTCCGTCCCTCGCGCTCCGAGGCGGCGGCGAAAAGCGGCAGTTCCTCGTCGCGCAGCCCCTTGATGGCCCATTGCGCCTCGCGCCGGGCGAGGCCGAAGGCCGGGCGGAATCCGTCGGCCGCCGCGATCTGATCGAGCGCCGCGACGGGAACGCCGGCCCGCCGCCAGAGATCGTCGACCGAGGTGAACGTCTCATCGCCCCGCGCCGCCACGATGGCGGCGGCATGGGCATTGGCGAGGCCCTTGACCATTCGCAGTCCAAGACGGACCGCGAGACGGCTTTCGTCGCCGGTCGGCTCCAGCGTGCAATCCCAGCGGGAGGCATTGATGCAGACCGGGCGGACCTCCACCCCATGCTCGCGCGCGTCGCGCACGATCTGGGCCGGCGCATAAAAGCCCATGGGCTGGGCGTTGAGGAGCGCGGCGCAGAAGACATCCGGATGCCAGCATTTGAGCCAGGCCGAGGCATAGGCGATCAGCGCGAAGCTCGCCGCATGGCTTTCGGGAAAACCATAGGAGCCGAAGCCTTCGAGCTGCTGGAAGGTCCGGGCCGCGAACTCCTCCTCATAGCCGCGCGCGATCATCCCCGAGATCAGCCGGTCGCGGAACTTCGAGACCCCGCCGGTATGCTTGAAGGTCGCCATGCTCTTGCGCAGGAGATCGGCCTCGCCCGCGGTGAAGCCCGCGCATTCGATGGCAACGCGCATCGCCTGTTCCTGGAACAGCGGCACGCCGAGCGTCTTGCCCAGCACCTTCTCCAGCTCGGGCCGGGGATAGTCGACCTCTTCCAGGCCCTCGCGCCGGCGCAGATAGGGATGAACCATATCGCCCTGGATCGGCCCCGGCCGCACGATCGCGACCTGCACCACCAGGTCGTAATAGGTCCGGGGCTTCAGGCGCGGCAGCATGGACATCTGCGCCCGGCTCTCGATCTGGAAGGTGCCGAGTGTGTCGGCCTTGCGGATCATCGCATAGGTGCGCGGATCCTCGGCCGGGATCGACGCCAGATCGAGGCGGATATCCTTGTGCTCGGCCAGCAGGTCCAGCCCCCGGCGCATGCAACTCAGCATGCCGAGCGCCAGGACATCGACCTTCATGAAGCGCAGCGCGTCGATATCGTCCTTGTCCCATTCGATGATCTGGCGCCCCTCCATCGCCGCGGGCTCGATGGGCACGAGATCGTCGAGCCGGTCATGGGTCAGCACGAAACCGCCCGGATGCTGCGACAGATGCCGCGGCGCGCCGCGAAGCTGGGCGGCCAGTTCGAGCGTCAGGCGCAACCGGCGATCCTCCGGATTGAGGTTGAGATCGCGGAGCTGCTGCTCGGTGACACCAGCCTCGGACCCGCCCCAGAGCTGGCCGGACAGCGTCTGGATCAGGTCTTCGGGAAGCCCCAGGGCCTTGCCCACGTCCCGCAGCGCGCCCTTGGAGCGATAGCGGATGACGGTGGCGGTCAGAGCGGCGCGCTCGCGGCCGTAATGCTCATAGACCCACTGGATCACCTCCTCGCGCCGCTCATGCTCGAAATCCACGTCGATATCGGGCGGCTCGCGGCGCTCCTCGGAGACGAAGCGCTCGAACAGGAGATCGTTGCGGCCGGGATCGATCGCGGTGATGCCGAGCACATAGCAGACGGCCGAGTTCGCCGCCGATCCGCGCCCCTGGCAGAGGATGCCGCGCGACCGGGCGAAGCGGACGATGCTGTTCACCGTCAGGAAGTAGGGCGCGTAATCGAGCTTGCCGATCAGGGCCAGCTCATGCTCCAGCGCGGCGGTCACCTCCTCGGGCACGCCCTCGGGATAGCGGTGTGCGGCGCCCTCCCAGGTCAGCCGCTCCAGGGTTTCCTGCGGGGTCAGCGCCTGATCGTCGCGCTCTTCGGGATATTGATAGCGCAGCTCGTCGAGCGAGAAGCGGCAGCGATCCGCGATCTCACGCGTCCGGGCCAAAGCCTCGGGCCAGCGCGCGAAGAGCCGGTGCATTTCGGCGGGCGGCTTCAGATAGCGGTCGGCATGGCGCTCGCGCCGGGCGCCGAGCGCATCGACGGTGACATTGTGGCGGATCGCGGTGACGACATCCTGCAGGATGCGGCGGCCGGGTTCGTGGAAGAGCACGTCATTGGTCACGACGGTGGGCACGCCGATCCGCGCGGCGAGCGTCGACAGCTCCCAGAGGCGCATCTGGTCATTGGGCCGCCGCCGCAGCGTCAGGCCGAGATAGGCGCGATCGCCGAAGGCATCGCGCAGGCGCCTCAGGCGCAAACCGCAGGTCTCGTCGGCAAGGTCCGGCACGAGGACCGCGATCAGCCCTTCGCCATAGGCGGTGAGATCGTCCCATTCGAGATGACAGCGCGCCTTGCCCGCCCGCCCCTTGCCCAGCGACAGGAGTCGGCAGAGCCGCGACCAGGCCGCCCGGTCGGTCGGATAGACCAGCACCGACATGCCGCAGACGAGATCGAGGCGGCAGCCGACGATCAGCCGCACGCCCGCCTCCTTCGCCGCCTCATGGGCGCGCACGATACCGGCCAGCGTGTTGCGATCGGTCACGGCGAGCGCCTCGATCCCCATCGCGGCCGCCGCGGCGAACAGCTCCTCGGCCGAGGAGGCGCCGCGCAGGAAGGAGAAATGCGACGTCACCTGCAATTCGGCGTAAGCGGGCGCGCTCATCCGAAAATCCCGTGCAGGAACCAGCGATGCGAGCCGGTGGCGGCATCCTCGCCATCGCCGGAGCGGAAGATCCAGAAGCGTTCGCCGGCATCGTCCTCGACCCGGAAATAGTCCCGCACCGCTTGTCGCTCGGCATCGCGTTTCCACCATTCCCCGAAGATGCGCTCGGGGCCGTCGGCCCGGCGGACACGGCGGCGCACGCCCTTCCAGGAGAACCAGTTCGGGGGATGGTCCGGCAGCAGCGCCATGGTCTCGATCGGCTCCGGCCGGGCGAGAAGCCGCGACGGGCGCGGCCAGTGGTCGGGCCAGCCCGCGCCCGTATCCCCGGCAAGCGCTGGCAGGCGGCTGACCGAGCGTTCGGGCACATCGCTCGCCACCGGGGCGAAGCGATAGACCGCCCGCGCGCCGACCCGGTTCGCCAGCGTGTCGATCAGGCCGGAGAGATCCGGCGCGGTCTCCTCGATCAGGCTGCTGGCCGCCTGCTTCAAGGGCAGCGGTTCGGCCAGGGTGGCTGTCAGCGACATGATCTCGATGCCGAAGCCCGGCGCGATGGTCTCGATCTTGTCGCAGAGAAGCCGGGTCAGGCGCGCGGGATCCCGCACCGGCATGGCCAGGCCGATGCGCACCGTCTCGATCCGGTTGTCGACCCGGTGGCAGAGCAGGTCGAGACGGCGCGCGCCAAGACCCCGCCCCTCGAGCGCCTCGCAGAGCGCCATGACCAGCTTGCGAATATAGCGCGCGATGGTCTCGGCGGCGCCGATGGGCTCTGCGAAGACGCGGCGAACCGAGACCAGCTCCTCGGGCCGGATCGGTTCGATGGGTTCGGCGATCTCGCCCAGGGCCTGATCGAGACGCCGGCAGAGCTCCGGGCCGAAGCGCCGGGTCAGAGGCGCGCGCGGCTGCCCGATCAGGTCGCCGATGCGGACAAAGCCGAGGTCGTTCAGCCCCGCCGCGATCGCGGGTGGCAGGCGCAGGGCTTGCAGCGGCAGCGGTGCGAGTCCTGGGATGGTTTCGCCGGGAGGAGTGACAAACAGCGGATCGGCCGCGTAGCGCGCCAGCGCATGGGCCGCGCCCCAGCTATCGGCGATGGCTGCGCGGGCGGTGACGCCGGACATGACAAGCCGCCCGGTCAGCGCCTCCAGCATGGCCGCCTCACCGCCATGCAGATGGTCGGCGCCGGTCGCGTCGATGACGATCCCGTCCGGCGCGTCGGCGGCGACGATAGGTGAGAAGCGTTGCAGCACCCAGAGCGCGAGGCGTTCGAGGCTGTCCAGGTCGGCCCGCGGGTCGGCGGGCTCGATGTGGAGGCCGGGCACCATCGCCTGGGCCTTGGTGACAGGCATTCCGGCGCGCAGGCCGAGCGCCCGCGCGGCCGGATCGGCCGCCGTCACCACCCGGCGGTTCTTCTCCCTTCCGGCGATGACCAGCGGCGCCTCACCGGGCGGCGCTGCGTCGCCCGCCTTCCGCCGCAACCGGTCTGTCGGCCAGTTCGGCAGGAAGACAGAGATGACCCGAGCCATCGCACGCCTCCAGTTCGATATCGAGACATTCGCCCGCCCGCGCCCGGATCAACTCAACGAGCCAGCGCGGCCGCCCGACGCCGGGAACCGGAAGGGACGAGGACGGCAGCGCCGAGATCCGCCAGCGGGTCATCGCCGCCGTCGGCTGCCCGAAATCGCTGGCCTCCGCCTGCCGCCGCCAACGGCGCAGCGCGATGCAAATCGTCGCCGAGCCTTTCGCCGCGAGATGCAGCCGCCGCGAGGCGGTCATCGGCAGGCGCGCGACGTCACCGACGACCGCCCCCAGCCCGCCATGCCGCAGCCCCTCCTCCATGCAGGCCAGGACGGCCTTGTCGTCTCCGGCTTCGACGAAGATCACCCGGCCGGGCGGCAATCCGGCCTGCTCCAGCCCCGGTGCGAAGAGATCCTGGAGCGCCACGCACCAGAGCACCTGGCCGGTGGTGCGGGCGGCGATCCCGGCCGTGAAACAGGCGGCAGCCGCGCCATCCACCGCCCCGTTGCCGCCTCCGGCGACTTCATGGAGGCAGCCGAGCGCCAGCCCGCCACCGGGCAGCTTGCGATCCAGCGGCGCGATCCCGAAGGGCAGCACCTCGTGCGGACGCGTGCCATCGCCTTCGAGCCGCGCGATGCGCGCCCGAAGGTCGGCAATGGCTGGGCTGTCGGCACGGTTGGGCATATGAGGATGGCGTCTCCGGGGCTTTGCACTGGTCGATTCCGTTGCTATGTTCTTTATTTGTTCTCTTGCGAGTCGAGAGTCAATCTCGGCCACCCCGGAAGTGATCGACGGAGCGCGATGCCCTATGGTGGCGTAGAGTATTCGCAAGGAGAGTGGCGGGGCGATGTGCAACCTGTATCGCATTATAACCAATCAGCAGGCGATCCGGGATTTCGTGGCCGCCACCCATGACAGCATCGGCAATCTCGAGCCGTCGATCGACGTCTTTCCCGACCGGCCAGCGCCAGTTGTGCGCAACACCGACGGCGGGCGGGAACTGGCTTCGCTGACCTGGGGCATGCCGACGCCCATCGAATATCTGAAGTCCCGCGACGCACCGGACACCGGCGTCACCAATATCCGCAACACGGCCAGCCCCCATTGGCGCAAATGGCTCGGGGTTGAGCATCGCTGCGTGGTCCCGGCCACCGCCTTTTCCGAATATGGGCAAAAGCCCGATCCGGTCACGAAGCGCAAACCGCTGCACTGGTTCGCCCTCGATGAGACCCAGCCCCTGTTCTTCTTCGCGGGAATCTGGACGCCATGGCGCGGAACCCGCGGATCGAACCGCACCCCGCGCCCGGGCAATCATCAGCTGTTCGCCTTCCTGACTACCGAGGCCAATGGCGTGGTGAAACCGATCCATCCGAAGGCCATGCCCGTCATCCTGACGAGCCGCGACAAAGTCGAGACCTGGCTAACCGCCGACTGGAAGGAAGCGAAGGGCCTGCAACGGCCGCTGCCCGACGAGCGGCTGGTGATCGCGGAGACGCCAGCGAGCGCAGCCGCCGATGGCATGTTGCCGGGCCTCTGACAATGATCCGGAGGACGAAAATGGGCCGGAAGGAAGAAGAACAGTTAGCGGCGACGCTCGCCAAGGCGATGGCGATGATCTGCGTCCGCAACAGCATGCTGGAGGATCTGCATGCGGGGCCGGTCCCGGTCACGAAGACCGGAGACTATTCCGATGTCTTCGTCATCGACGCGGACGGCAATCGCATCCCCTGGGTAACCGTGTCGCGGTTCGACGACGACGAGATGCGCGACCTGATGCGCCAGGTGGTCAATCGGCTCTACACGTTCCAGACCTGCTTCGCAGAGCCCCAGTTTCAGGCCGTTATCGACAAGTGGCTCGGTGTGGCGCGTAACTGGGACGAGCCGGTTCTTGATGAGCGCCTTGCGGGTCGGCTCTCATAATAGATCATAACGGAAAGCGAACGCTTACCGCCTGCACCACCATTCTTCGCCATCGGGCCAGGAGCGGGCCAGCCTCTCGGCGATCAAGATGTCGCCAATGTCGCGCCCGCCGATTCTGATCGTCACCAGCGTCCGGGTGCCGGTGTTGTCCGGCTCTCCATATTCGACGGTCCAGTCATTCGAGTTCAATAGCTCGATCACGCGGTCGCTGGCCCGGTGAGCGAGCCCGACCTCGGCGTCGCCACCGCAAATCTGGGTTTGCGGTTCCGGCGTGTCGTAGCCTTCCATCCGCAGCTTCTCGCCATCGATCCAGATCGTGTCGCCATCGACGAGGCAATATTCGTCGACAGCGCGTGCCTGCCCGGGAACGCACTTGGCAAGCAGCGGCCGGGGCTGGGCTACGGCTGGTTCTGGCAGCCCGCACGCCGCTGCGAAAAGCGCCAGGACGAGAGCGGTCACCTGCTGACGAATCGACCCGACAGTGCGGCTGGCCTGCCAAGAGGTGGGAGTTGTCAATGGGGGATTCCGTAAACGTCGAAGGGCTGCTAAGGTGTTCATGCCACTGAATCGCTTCAGCCCGCCCTGGGTTGTAGCTGCCGAATGCGGTAATCGGTAGGCAAATTTGTAGCCACGTTTGTTCAGCATGAACAAACTTAATGGCGCGAGGTCGGGGGTTAGTAAAGGCTACTATGGCGCGTAGCGATCTTCTTGTGTCTTTAATTCGCGCCGGCGCCACCGGCGATCAGGAGATGCTGCGCTCAACCACCGAAGCCATGGTTGCCGAGGAACGAGCGAAGAAGCATTTCATTGTGGCAGACCGCATGCAACGAGCTTTGTCGACCGTTCCGATTACGCCGCCAGCTCTCACCGCGAGTTCGCCGCATCTGGCTGCCGCCAACGGGCGCGAAGCCATTCTGGAAATCACCCCCCGACTCCAACTGGACGATCTGCTCCTCCCGCTGCCGGCGCGAGAAAGCGGCCGCCAGCTCGTCGAGGAGCATCGCAGGGCAGATGTTTTGCGGGCGAGTGGCTATGAGCCGCGTCACCGTGTGCTCCTTTCCGGTCCACCCGGCAATGGCAAGACCTCGTTCGCCGAAGCGGTCGCCGAGGGGCTGGGACTTCCGTTCTACGTGGTTCGGTACGACGCCCTGATCGGCAGCTACCTCGGAGAGACCAATGCGCGGCTTCGCAAGCTCTTCGACTATGTGAGAACGACCCCGAGTGTGCTGTTTTTCGATGAGTTCGATGCCATCGGCAAAGAGCGCGGCGATACGCACGAGACGGGTGAGATCAAGCGTGTGGTCTCGTTCCTGCTGATGCAACTCGACCAGCTCCCGAGCTACGTCATCGTGGTGGCCGCGACCAATCATGGCGAGCTACTGGACCGGGCGGTCTGGCGGCGTTTTCAGATGCGCCTTGCAATTCCGGCACCCAAGAAGAACGAGATAACCGTCTTTCTGGACCGGATCATATCGGGCTGGCCGGATGCGCCGAAAATGGCGCTCAGCAGGATCGCTGGCCGCCTTGGGAATGTCAGCTACGCCGAAGCGCTGGATTTTTGCCAGAATGTGAGACGGCGTCAGATTTTGGGTTTGGGGGAGGTTTCGATTGATGACGCATTGCGCGTGGAACTTGATCTGTGGACGTCGCGCGTCACGCCAGAGATCATAAATGCCGAGCGACCCAACGAAACCGCTCCTGAGACTGAATCCAAGAGCTGATCAACCCCGACCTGTAGGCCGTCCCCGACCTGTTCCGTCCCCAGCAGCGTTTCCGAGAGAGCGCCAAACGACTGCGATCGGGCCAAAGTTCACGCGCCTCGCAGAAGTCCTCGCGCGCGGAGAGGGCGCGCTTGAATTGCGTGCAGATCCGGCCGGTCTCGCCCCTGAGCGGCTACTGGTCTTTGAGGTGCGCGGCTCCATAAGTTCGTTTGCCGCCGCCATCCAGCAGGTCGCGGGTCTGGAACTTGTGGATGAAGAAGAGCTTGAGGGTGACGAAGGGGATGAGCATCCCTTCGCCTATCTGCTTGTCCCCGACATGGCAGCTTTGCGGAATCTCGAATCCCTTTGGCGTCGTTGGCAGGCGGGGCAGCTGGTCTGGGGCGAAACGACCTGGGGGAACGTGTTCGAGCACCTCCGGGACTTGCGTCCGTGGGGACCGAACGACCGGGTGCATCCATCGGACCGGAGCTTTCTTGCCACCATCGTCGACGGCCGAGAGGACGGCGAGCTCATCCGCGTCGAAATCGAACTCGTCTTCAGATCGAACGATGCGGCGGCTGGAGAGAGCGAGGCTGAAGCATCGCGCGCGATAGTCGCTCGCGGTGGCGCAATCGTGTCGCGGACACGCCTGCCGGACATTTCGTACCACGCTCTGCTCGCCGACATTCCGGCTTGGGCGGTCCGCGAAATCATCGAACAGCGGATCGAAGGCATCGCCGGCCTGGAATCGGTGATGCACATCCGACCCCAGTCCGAAGCCACAACGGTCGAAATCGCTGATCCGGCTGAAATCCCGTCGGCCGACGGTGCGGAACGAGCCCTGGGTGAGCCGATTCTCGCTCTCCTGGACGGTGTGCCGGTGAGCGCTCATCGGCAACTCGCAGCTCATGTCGATCTCGATGACCAGTTCGAGCTTGAGCCAGACGCTCTGGTGGAATCCAGGGCGCATGGTACGGCGATGGCGTCACTCATCATCCATGGCGACCTCAATCGCAATGAGGAGCGGCTGCCGCGGCAGATCCATGTAATTCCCGTGATGGGGAACGGCGACGCATTCCCGCGCGACAGACTGGTGGTGGACCTCATCTACTTGGCGGTCACGAGGTTGCGCGAACAGCGCCCCGGGGTCGTGATCGTCAACCTGTCGCTGGGCAATCGATTCCGGCCGTTTCACAATCAGCTCTCACCCTGGGCGCGGCTTCTTGACCGGCTCGCCTATCGCCTCGGTCTGCTGTTCGTCGTGAGCGCCGGCAATCAGATCACCCACTTCGGTATCACCACCTATGCGACGGTCAGGGAGTATGAGGATGCGGATGGACAGAACCGCGCAACGTCCATGATCTCTGCTCTCCATGGAATCATGGCCGAGCGCCGCTTGCTATCGCCGGCCGAGACAGTGAACGGCATCACCGTGGGAGGCGGTAATGTCGACGCGGTAGCTCCGGCAGATCGCGCGCTGGCGCGAGCATTGATCGATCCATTTCCCGACCACCTGATGGCAAACCCGTCGAGCAGCCTTGGACCTGGCTTTGCCCGCTCGGTCAAACCGGACATCCTGATGCCAGGCGCGCGCGAGCATATGCGGTTTGTGCGCAACCACGCCCATATCGACGTTGTTCCGGCTGCCGCTTCGCGCGGGGCCGGCCTCAAGGTTGCGGCCCCGCCAAGAGGTGGCCGCGAAAATCTAGACGGCTATACGAATGGCACGAGTGCAGCGGCCGCCCTCGCTTCGCGTACCTGTCACCGAATTCATGACGCGCTGGAGGCCACCTACGGCGAGGAGTTTCTACGGCTTTCGCCCTTGCAGCGCGCGGTCCTGTTGAAAGCGCTGCTGGTGCATCCCGCCCAATGGCCCCGGGACACCGCAGATCTCATCAAGGCGACGCTCGGCCCAACGGGGCGTGGTCAGGCTCCGAAGCAGAAGGACAATATCCGGCGCTTTATGGGCTATGGCTATGTTGACGCCGACGACGCTGTAGCTTGTGCCGCGGATCGGGCGACCTTCTTTGCGACAGGATTGTTGGGGGTGGATCGTACTGTCACAGTCGATGTTCCGGTTCCTCTGGCGATCGGAGGCAAGGCCAGACCCCACAGCCTTTCTGCGACGGTCGCCTGGTTCTCGCCGGTATCGCCGGGCCGCAAGAGCTATCGCAGTTGCCGGCTCAAGATACTCAAGCCCGCTGAGCTGGATGCGCTGGCTGTCTCTGCTCATGGTCGGCAACCGGACGAAAACCAGAGCAATCGGGGAACCATCTTTTCTCGCTGCTTTAGCGGCGAAAACGCGCCGGTTGTGACCCCGAACATGACGATCCCCCTCATCGTTCAGCGCGATCCCGATCAAGGCGCGCCCGTTGACGAAGCGATACCCTTCGGTTTGGCAGTGACGATTTCCATGCCCGGGGAGGTTGCTCTTTATGACGAGGTGCACGCCCGCGCAGCCCCGCACATCCGCGCGCCTGCCGTTCCGGGCGTTTGATTCGTGCGGAGCGGTAATCTTGGTTCCAAGGTATTCACCCGCCGCCCTCGCCGAGCGAGGCTGCGATGTCGCTGATCGAGCGAAGCAGGACCAGGGGATCGTCCCTAGATAGCTCGAAGCCCCGCCGCCGCCAGAATTCGGCGGCTTCCCCGTCGACGGCGTTGACCATCAATGCCCGCCCGCCGATCAGCGAAGCGGCCTGAACGCAGCGCTGAAGGGCGTGCTTCACAAGGCCGGTCCCGATGCCCAAGCCTGCCCATCCCGTATCGGTCGCAAGCTGGCCTAGCAGCATGCAGGGGACCGGGTTGGGCGGCTGCCCCGTCCGGATCGAACGCGGCAAGACCGAAGGCACAACGGCGGTGGGCGCCAGGCCGTAGTAACCGACCACGCGACCGGCCTCATGAACGACAAGAACGGCAGTGAAGCCCTTCTGCTGATTGGAGAGGGCGCGCGTCTTCAGCCAGTGGTCGAGCGTCGGCTTGCCACAGAAGAACTCGGACACATCGTGTTCGGCGGAGAGCGGTTCAGGACCGGAAAGGAGCAAGAGTTTACCGCTTCGCCACGTAGCCGGGCTCCCATGGCGCGGGCCGCTTCAACACTTCCACCATCTCCGGAACCGGGGCAGCGGGACGCGCCAGCACGTCCATGAGTTGGGCGAAGCCTTCCGGGCTCATCCGGATCAGCCCCTGTTCCATCACAACCTCCTCTGCCGCGCGCACGGCGGCGTCGCGCACGAAGTCGGTGCGCGAGCGGCCGCGCAGGCTCGCGGCGCGATCGATCATTGCGACATCCGCCTCGGGCAAGCGCATCGAGATCGGATATTCCTTGCGTTCGGCGGTGCTGGCCATGGCGATTCTCCTTGGTCGGCATATAGCGTCTTGTATCGCTAAATACAATACGATAAGGTTATCTCAACAGTCAACGACCTCATGAGGAGAGGCGACGAGGCCAATGATGACCGGGCCAGCGAGGGATTCCGATAGGTTATTTTGCTACGCCATGGCTCGCCAGGACACGCTGGGCTACGCGATAGTACGCTCACCCGCGCCAATTGCCGCCGAATATTCGCCTTCAATTTCCGTTGCTTATGCTTCCCTCGGGGCGAATGCTGCAAGTCATGACCTTGCGAGCCCCAGGAAACCCGGCAAAGATGACAGGAGGAGAGCGCGAAGCGCTGCTCGAATCCTTGCTGCTGGACGAGCCGGAGCTGACGTTTACGCCACGCGGCAATCCCGACCCTCGCCTTCTGCGTCTGGTCGGCATCCTGGCGAGGCAGGCGGCGCAGGAGTGCTATGCAGAGGAAGTGAAGATGTCACGGCCAAGGAGGAAGCGCTCCTCCTGATACGGATGGGAGCCAAGTTTTGAAAGTCGCGATCTACGCCCGCTATTCTTCCGACAATCAACGCGACGCTTCCATCGCCGACCAGTTCCGTATGTGCCGCCTCCATGCCGAAAAGCAGGGCTGGCACATCGTCGAGGAATATTCGGACCACGCGATCTCCGGCGCCTCGCTGATCCGGCCGGGCATTCAGGCGCTCATGGCCGACGCTATGGGCGGCCGCTTCGACCTGATCCTGGCCGAGGCGATGGACCGCCTCTCCCGCGACCAGGAAGATATCGCCGGCATCTTCAAGCGCATGTCCTATGCCGACGTGAAGATGTTCACCCTCTCGGAAGGCGAGGTGACGCACCTGCATGTCGGGCTCAAGGGCACAATGAATGCGCTCTTCCTGAAGGATCTGGCCGACAAGACCCGCCGCGGACAGCGCGGCCGGGTCGAGGCAGGCAAATCGGGTGGTGGCAATGCCTATGGCTACGATGTGGTCAAGAAGTTCGATGCGAACGGCGAGCCGATCCGCGGCGATCGCACCATCAACGAGTTCCAGGCCGAGGTGGTCCGCCGCATCTTCCGCGACTACGCGGCCGGCAAATCGGCTAAGACCATCGCTTTCACCCTGAACAAGGAAGGCATTCCCGCTCCGTCAGGCGGCGACTGGGGCTTCAGCACGATCAACGGGAACCCGAAGCGCGGCAACGGCATCCTCAACAACGAGATGTATATCGGCAAGATCGTCTGGAACCGGCAGCGCTTCGTAAAAGACCCGAACACCGGCAAGAGGCAGGCCCGCCCCAACCCGGAAGAGGAATGGGTCATCCAGGAGGCGCCGGAGTTGCGCATTCTCGATGACGAACTCTGGAGCGCTGTGAAGGCGCGACAGGAGAAAAACAAGCTCGCGCGGAAGGACAACGGCGAGGCCGATCTCTCGCGGATCAATACCCGTCGCCGCCCCAAATACCTCTTCTCGGGGCTGACCAAATGTTCCTGCTGTGGTGGCGGCTATTCCGCGATCTCGGCGACACTGATCGGATGTGCGACGGCGCGCAACAAGGGGACCTGCGACAACCGGGTCAACATCCGCCGCGACGAGCTGGAATCACGCGTGCTGAACGCACTGCGCACCAAACTCGTCGATCCGGAACTCTTCGCCCATTTCTGCGAAGTCTTCACGCAGGAGATGAACCGCCTGCGCATGGAAGGCCGCGCGGAAATCGTCTCAGCCGAGGCCGAGGTCGAGAAGATCGACCGCGAACTGGCCAAGCTTCTGACCGCGATCAAATCCGGCGGGCCAATCGAAGCCATCGTGGAAGACATGAAGCGGCTTGAAGGCCGCAAGGCCGAACTGAACAACTTCCTCGCCCAAGCGGATGAGCCGCCGCCCCTTCTTCACCCGAACATGGCCCTGCAATACCGCAAGCGGGTCCAACAGCTCTACGACGCCTTGCAGGACGAAGACGAGGGTAAGCGGATCGAGGCGGCCGACACGCTGCGCTCGCTCGTGGACCAGATCGTACTGACCCCGGTCGAGGGCAAGGTGGAGATCGACGTTCAGGGCGATCTTGCTGGAATCCTTACGATTTCCACGCAAAGCAAAAACCCCGCCGGAGGGGCGGGGTCATCGCAAGTAAAGATGGTTGCGGGGGCAGGATTTGAACCTGCGACCTTCAGGTTATGAGCCTGACGAGCTACCGGGCTGCTCCACCCCGCGTCACCATATCAGCCGGACAAAGTCCGTTTTGTTTCGCGAGGCGATCATGCGTCCCGCGCAAACACTCAATCTCGATGGGATTGAAGCGCCCCAGGGGCGCGGGGCCTATATAGGGGGGATTTGCGCACTTGCAAACCCCCCGCCCCGGGCTTTTTTG
Source organism: Hyphomicrobiaceae bacterium (assembly GCA_020638095.1). GTDB lineage: Bacteria > Pseudomonadota > Alphaproteobacteria > Rhizobiales > Devosiaceae > JACKJF01. The sequence continues at coordinate 19,519 of JACKJF010000006.1, forward strand.
AAACTTTTTTGACACTGTCGGGCCTTCCGTTCGAGACGGCTTGAACGCTGCGGGACGCGTGACTAGTGTCGAAGGGAAACCCCGCACGAATGGATCACCGATGAAACGCAACCGCTTGGGCCGCACCGATATTTCCGTCTCTGAAATCTGCCTCGGAACCATGACCTGGGGCCGCCAGAACTCCGAAGCGGAAGCCCATGAACAATTGGCCCATGCCCTGGACGAAGGCATCAACTTCCTCGATACGGCCGAGCTCTACGCCATTCCGCCGCGGCCGGAGACCTATGGCAAGACCGAGACGATCATCGGCAACTATTTTGCGAAATCCGGCAATCGCGACAAATGGATCGTCGCCACCAAGATCGCCGGCCACGGCACCCGCTGGATCCGCGACGGCGCGCCCATTTCCCGTGCCACCATCCGCGAGGCAATCGAGGGAAGCCTGAGGCGGCTGCAGACCGACCATATCGATCTCTACCAGCTGCACTGGCCCAATCGCGGCCACTATCACTTTGAAAATTCCTGGGCTTACGATCCGACCGGCCAGGACCGCGATGCCGTTCTGCCCAACATGCTGGAAGTGATGGAAACGCTGGGCGAATTGGTCACCGAGGGCAAGGTCCGCCACATCGGGCTCAGCAACGAAAGCGCCTGGGGCACCATGCAGTATCTCAAATTCGCCGATCAGCACGGCCTGCCGCGCATCGTGACCATCCAGAACGAATACAACCTGCTTCGCCGCTATTACGACATGGACCTGGCCGAACTCGCCCACCATGAAGATGTCGGCCTTCTGGCCTATTCGCCGCTCGCCGCCGGGGCGCTGTCCGGCAAATATCTGGACGGCGCACTGCCCGAGGGCACGCGCGGCGCCATATCGGGCGGCGCCTACCGCAACAACATGCTGACCGAGCCTGCCATTCGCGCCTATATCGAGCTTGCCGAAAACAATGGCTTGGACGTGTGCCAGATGGCCCTCGCCTTCTGCCTGACCAAGCCGTTCATGACTTCGGTCATCATCGGCGCAACCAGCATGGAGCAGCTCAAGTCCAACATTGCCGCCGCCGAATTGACCCTTTCGGACAAGGTGCTCGACGGCATTCAGTCGATTTTCAAGCAATATCCACGCACGCTCTGAGCACCGCGCGGCCGCCTGCTGCAATCATCACGCCTCTTCGAGGCTGAGCTTGTGCGCCGCCTCGGTGCGCACGCCTCTCAGCATCAGCGAGAGGATGACGCATAGCCCGCCCGCCGCCGCAAGCAGCGCCGACGCGAGGTAGGCGTGTGCCCCGTAAAGTTCGGCCAGCCAGCCGAAACTGTAGGTGGCGATGACCCCGATCGCCCCCTGCATTGTCTGGGAAAATCCCTGCGCCTCGGCGGCGATGTCTTCTGAGGTCCAATCGGCGACAAACCGGACCGACCCCATGAACCCCACCGCGAAGGTGAACCCGTGCAGGAGTTGCAGCCCGAAGAGCAGCGGCACGTCCGGCGAAAGGCTCATCGCCGCCCACCTGACAACCGTGATCGCCGCGGAAAAGACCAGAAGATAGCGGGCCGGAAACCGCTGCGCGAAGCGCCGGAAAACGAAGAACAGAACCGCTTCCGAAAAGGCGCCCGTCGCGATCAGAAGCCCAATCACATCGGTCGAAATGCCCTGTTTGGCGAAAAGCAGCGACTGAAAGCCGTTGAGCAGCAGATGTGTCGCGAAAACCAGCGACCAGCCGATGATCGGCAAAATGAACCAGGGCCGGATGACGCTCATCAGCCGCCTGGCGCCGGCGGATTTCACCTCCGAGGGATCTGCCGCCCGGAACCGCGGCAGGAATTGTGCCATGCCCGCGCGCCAGAAGCCCGCCGCCACGAACAGCGGCACGAACGCCACCGCGCCGAAATGGGCGATGGCGAACCCGGTGACCACGATGGCAAGAAGATAGCCGGCCGTGCCCCATGCACGGATGGTCGAATATTCCGACTTTCGCCGCCGGCTCATCCGCATCGTCGCCGCATCGGTAACCGGCATGACCGCACCAATGCCCACATTGGCCAGACCCCAGACCAGTAGCAGTGGCCAGAACCCGTCCGACCAGAAGAGCCCCAATCCGGCAAGTCCCGAAATGGCCGCGCCGATCAGGATGGTCTGCCGCCAGTCGCTCGCCCGGTCGGCAACCCGCCCGACGATCTGGTTGAGAAGCAGAAGCAGGAGCAGGGGCGCGGTGAAGACGGTCCCGATCTGGTCGGCGCTGAGCCCGCGATCGGCCATCCAGATGCCGGCATAGGCATTCGCCACCCCCGCGGTCATGAAGAGGGTGAAATAATAGGCCGAGGTACGTGTCTCAGGGCTCTGCGCGCGCTCGCGCCAGGTGGGCGGCAAGAAAATCGCTCCGGCGGGGTGATGCGTCTGACTTGCCAGAACATTATCGTTCATACAAGGAAGATTTCTTGGGCTGGTCCAAACCGCCTCTACGTTCGAACACGGCGGGGCGAATTGATCAGTGCCACCCCGGTGATCGCCGCCACAAGCCCGATCAGGGTTGGCCAGGCCGGCGCTTCGCCAAGGATCAGGGCGCCGAGCACCACACCGATCCCCGCCCGAAGATAGGCCTGGCTCGCGACCCCCAACGAGCCGAGCGTATGGACCAGGCGGAAATAGATCAGAAGCGCCACACCAGTGCAGACAATGGCCAGAACCGCCACCGCGCCCATGGCCTTGAAACTGACATGCAGCGCCAGCGGATCCTCGACGACAAAGGCAAGCGGCACGAGCACAAGGCTCGCCAAGAGCATGGTTCCGAGCGACGTTTCCAGCGCCCCGACCTCCGAAAATCGCCGGCCCCAGATGGCCGCCGCGCCGTAGAGCATCGCCCCGGCAAGGCAAGCGAGCTGCCCGGCAACCTGCTGCCCAAGCCCCGCAAGCGAGTCGATCCCGACGATCATGATGACGCCGCCAAGTCCGAGAATGGCTCCGGCAAGCTTGCGCCCGCCCAGCACCTCGTGGCGCGTGATCAGGGCTGTGAAGAGAAAAACGAAAATGGGCGACGTGGAATTGAGGACGCTCGCCAGCCCGGCATCGACATATTGCTGCCCCCACGCCAGAATCGTCCAGGCGACCGTGCTGTTGAGCAGCGACTGCACGCCCAGCATCGCCCAGACCCGCCCGCTGCGCGGCAGGCGCCGGCCGCGCACCACCAGCACCACGAACAGGAACAGCGCCGCACCACTGACCCTAAGCGCGATCAACGTGATCGGCGTGATTTCGGTCACGGCGATCTTGGTGAAAAGGTACGATGAGCCCCAGAACAGCGCGAGCACCCCCAACAGTGCGTACTCGGCCACTTTGCCCTGCTGATCGTCCATCATCCGCCCCGCTTCATGTCGCCGGACCCTGTTAGCATTTGCGCCGCGCCAATGCTTCGATTAGCATCGAACTATGAAAGAAGGCCCTGACATTGCCCGAATCGCTTCGCTCATCGGCGATCCGGCCCGCGCCAATATCCTGACCGCGCTCATGGCGGGCAAGGCCCTGACCGCGAGCGAGCTCGCATCCGAGGCCGGCGTGACCGCCCAGACGGCAAGTACACACCTGTCCCGGCTCGTGTCTGGCGGGCTCCTGATTCTGCGGCGGCAGGGGCGGCATAAATATTTCGCCCTCGCCAGCGACGAAGTGGCCAAGGTGCTCGAGGGCCTGATGGGGCTGGCCGCCCATGGCGGGCACCTGCGCACCCGCACCGGGCCGAAGGACCGGGCGATGAAAAAGGCGCGCGTCTGCTACAACCATCTGGCCGGCGAAATGGGTACCCGCCTCTTCGACCGCTTTGTCGGTCTGGGCTATCTCGACCGTTCCGGAAATTCTCTCCGCCTCTCCCCCCTCGGCAAATCTGTCATGGTCGATTTCGGCATCGACGTCGACGGCCTTGCCGGCGCTCGCGCACCGCTCTGCCGCGAATGCCTCGACTGGAGCGAGCGCACTTCGCACCTGGCCGGCAGCCTTGGCCGATCCCTCTTCAGCCGCATGGTCGATCTCGGCTGGGCAAAACGTGATCCAGCGGGCCGCGCGGTGATCTTTTCCGCCAAGGGCGAGCAGGCATTCGAGGCCTTCCTCTCGGCAAAGGCCTAGTCTTCAACTCCCCGGCCCATTCCAACCCGTTGCCCTGCAGTTTCAGCGATATTTTGGCCGTTCAGTTCCGGCCGCACTTGAAGCATTCGGTTTCAGCGGGACCGGGGCACTCCCTCCAGGCGGGACCTGAGCCATTCAGGTCCGACCGCACTCGGTGTTCCTTCCCATCCAATCCGGAAGGCGTTCTCCAAGCAATGACCATTTGACATACTCAGTCATTGTTGTTATTGCGAGGTCAGCTTGGCGTCCGGACACCCGCTTTGCCGACCCTTGATTTCCCGGACGCGACCACGAACCCATGCCCAAAGCCTTTACGCAATCGGAGAAGAAACGCATCCGCGAGCAATTGTGCGCCGCCGGGATGAAACACTTCGCCCGCACCGGCGTGCGGGCCGCGCGTGTCGAGGACATCTGCGCCGACATCGGCATCGCCAAGGGCTCGTTCTACAATTTCTTCCCCTCCAAGGAAGACCTCTTCATGGCCATCGCCGACGAGCGCGACGCCGTGCACAAGCGCGACATGCTCGAAATGCTCGAAGCCGAAACCGGCGACGCCGAGGCGGTTCTCGGACACTTCTTCGATTTCATGCGTAGCCGCACCGAAGACGATCCGGTTCTGCGCGTCGTGCGCGAGCGCGGCGAAATCAGCCATCTGATGCGCAAGGTCTCGCCCGAACGCATTGCCGAGAACAATCGTCGCGACCACGAATTCATGCTTGACGTCGCCACCCGGCTTCAGGCGCGGTTCGGCCTGCCACACGCAGACGCCCAAACCCTCGAAATCCTTCTGGCGATCATGCTCTCGGTCGCCCTGCAGGAAGACCACTTCAAGGGCGCCGGCATCTATGCGCCAGCCATGGTGCTGTTGCGCCAGATGTTCGTCGCCCGCCTCGTTGAAGGACAAAAATCATGATTAGCGTCCAAAATCTCGGCTTTACCTATCCGGGCGCCACCGCCCCGACCCTCACAAATCTTGGCTTCGAAATCGGCAAGGGCGAAGTCTATGGCCTGCTCGGCCCCTCGGGCGCCGGCAAGTCGACGACCCAAAAGATTCTGATGGGCCTGCTCGCCGGTTTTTCCGGCACGGCCCGGCTCTTTGGCGAGGATGTGGCCTCGCTCGGCCGCGCCATCTATGAACGCATCGGCGTCAGCTTTGAACTGCCGACGCTCTATCTGCGCCTCACGGCCCGCGAAAACCTTGCGCTCTTTGCCGCGCTTTACGACCGGCCGACGAAGAAGCCCGAAGAGGTTTTGGCCGTTGTCGATCTTCAGGACGCCGCCGACCAGCGCGTCGAAACCTTCTCCAAGGGAATGAAGATGCGGCTCAACCTCTGCCGGGCACTGTTGCACGATCCCGAACTGCTCTTTCTCGATGAGCCGACCACCGGGCAGGACCCGGCCCGTGCCCGCGTCACGCGCGAACTGATCCTGAGGCTCAAGGGCGAAGGCAAGACCATCTTTTTGACCACCCACAACATGGCTGAGGCGGACGAAGTCTGCGACCGGGTCGGCTTCCTGAGTGGCGGCCACATTCCCGTGACCGGCACACCCGCCAACCTCAAGCGCCAGTTCGGCCGGCGCTACCTCGCTGTCGATGCCCGCGACGGCGACGCCATCAGCCGCCACGAATTCTCCATGGAAGGCCTTGGCGCCAATGCCGAATTCAGAACCCTGCTTGAGGCCGACCGCATCGCCTCCATGCACACGCTCGAGGCGAGCCTTGACGATGTCTTCATCAAGGCGACCGGCGGTGGTGCCACGGTTGGGGAAGCGCAATGAGCACCCTGCCGACCCTTCTCAGTTTCGAGGTCCGCCTGCAGCAGCGCTATGGCATCTACTATGCCTATGGTTTCGTGATCGCCTTCTACGTGCTGGCGCTGATCTATCTCGCACCCTATTTCCCCGACTGGCTTCCGGCCATCATCATCTATTCCGACCCCGCCGCCATCGGCTTCTTCTTCCTCGGTGCCCTGATGATGCTGGAAAAAGGCCAGTCCACCCGCATGGCCCTCGGCGTCACCCCGGTCAGCGCCACCGATTATTTCTCCGCCAAGGCCATATCGCTCGCTGCCATTTCCCTCGTGGCCGTGCTCATTCTCTCGTTCTTCTTTGCAGGCCCGGTCGACCACGCCCTGTTGCTCGTCGCGGCAACCATCACTTCCGTGCAGTTCATCGCCCTCGGCGTGCCGACCGCGCTCTATTTCCGCACCGTGACCTCGTATCTTATGGGCGCAGCCGGCGTATTCACCCCGTTCGTGCTGCCCGCGGGTTTCGCCTTTTTCGACCATCTACCGTTATGGGCCATGCTTTGGCCGCCCACAGCGGAGTTCCGTCTCATACTGGATGCGACCGGCGCCCGCACCGACACGATGACGGACCTTCTTATCCTGTTCGCCGTTTCGCTGGCCGGAACCGCCCTCGCCATCTGGTTCGCCATCCATCGCCTCGAGGAGGAGTTTGGACGCTCATGAGCATGACCCCAAGCACGACCCGCGCCACCGGCCTGACGCCGAAGCGCTTCACCACCTTGCTCGCCGCCGACACCCGCAATGCCGGCCGCGACCCGACCCTGATCTTCGGCATCGTGATGTCGATCCTGCCGACCATCCTCATTCCGCCGTTCCGCGACGCGATCAACGGTTGGGCCCGGGGACTTTTCGCCATCCCCGATCTGGTTCTCTGGGCATCGCCCATGCTGATGACGCTTCCAGCCATTCTCATCGGCTGGATCACCGGCTTTCTCTTTCTCGAAGACCGCGACGAAGCAACGCTTCTGGCCATCGACATCACCCCGTTCGGCAAGGGCGCCTATCTTCAATACCGGACGGTCGCGACCATCCTCGTCGCCTTCGTCATTTCGGTCGTCAACGGCTTTGTCTTCACACCGCATCTCGGGCCGGCATTGATCCTTTTCATGGCGCTGCTTGTTGCTCTTTTCGCCGTCAGCATGGCCTTCGTTTTCCCGGCCCTTGCCCGCAACAAGGTCGAAGGCCTTGCCCTGACCAAGGTGGTCAATCTCTTCTCCATCGCCCCGCTTCTCGCCCTCGTCCCCTCCCTCTGGCGCTACCTTGCCGCGCCAGTTCCGAGTTTCTGGATCGGTGAACTGATCAATCCGGCCAGCCGGCCCGGCCTGCCGCTCTGGGCGATTCTGGTTCTTGGTCTTCTCACACACATGGCTCTTGTTGTCTGGCTTTACCGTTTCACGCTCCGCCGCGCCGGTTGACCCTGCGCGCCTCAGAGCAAAGTCAGCGCCATCACGAACAAAGAAACCATGCCCGCAAACCAGATGATCGAGCGGAGCCAGGGCAGGCCGCTGACATAGGCCGGTACGTAAAGCATACGGGCGACGAGAAATCCCATTGCCGCCCAGCTGGCCATGGTCGTGTCGCCACCCCGCACCAAAACCAGCATCGACAGCCCAAGAAAAAGCGGCAGCGCCTCGAGCATGTTGTTCTTCGCCCGGTTCAGCCGTGCGGCCACTTGGGACAAATCGGGCGCCGTGTCGCGATTGCCGACAATCGCGCCAAGATTGGTCCAATGACCTGAGACTTCCTGCAGGAAGATCTGAAACACATAGAGCACCAGCACCAGAAGCACGATCAGGGTGAGTGACATGAACAAAACCTCCGGACCGGCCCCATCGCCGCGTTGGTGATCTTGTCAGGCAACCGGCCGGCACCGCAAGCATTTGGGGACCGCGTGAACCCGGCACGAGACAAATCGCTGGGATTGGTTCTGCCACCAAGCTATGAATCGACGCAAACTCGCAGGAGACGACATGCCGAAAGCAAAATTCGCCGCGCCAATCGCCATGGCCCTGGCACTTCTGATCCCCACCATTTCGATTGCCGACGACTTCGAAAACGGCGAGGCGATCATGCCGGGCGACGGCAAGCGCATCGAGGCTTGCCTGACAAACGTCGATCAGTCCTGGGACGAGACGGCCGAAATCCATCTCACCTACGCCAACTGCATCGGCGTCGTTTCCGAGGCGTGCCAGCGGGAGACGCCTTCCAACACCTCGACCCTCGGCATGACCAATTGCACCCGCCGCGAAACCCTCTGGTGGGACCAGAAGCTCAACGACTATTACAGGGTGCTGCAGAAGAACCTCGAACCGGCGCTCTTTGAACAACTGCGCGACACCCAGCGTAAATGGATCGCGTGGCGCGACGCCAGCTGCGACTTCGAATACACATTCTGGCAGGATGGCTCTATCCGCAACATCTTCTATTCAAGCTGCCAGTTGCAGATGACCGCCGACCGCATGATCGACCTCAGGACCATGCTCGACTGGCTCAATATCGACGAAAAGTAGTAGGCGCCAAAAGCAACGGGCCGCCCACGTGGACGGCCCGCATAATTGGTTGCCAAGTCCGGCCTATTTTGCCTTGGTCTTGCCGGTGCTCTTGCCCTGACCGCCATTGCGGATGATTTCGGTCAGCGACGAAACGGCGTCGGCCGCCGGCTGATACCCGGCATCGGCCGAGGCCTGGTACCATTGCAGCGCTGTCTGCAGGTCTTTGGTCACCCCAAGGCCGTTCTCGTAGATATAGCCCATATTGTTCATCGCCACCGGATGGCCGCTCTGCGCGGCCTCGTTGGTCCAGTAATAGGCCATGTCGTAGTTTGCGTCGGTGCCGCGTCCGTCCAGATACATCAGCCCGAGATTGACCTGCGCCCGCGTTTCGCCGGCCTCGGCCGCCTGCGTATAAAGATCGAAGGCCTTGCCAAGGTCCTGTTTCACCCCGCGTCCATCCTCATAAAGGATCGCGAGATTGTGCTCGGCCAGTGCCAGGCCCTGGTCGGCGGCTTCCTGATAGTACTGCACTGCCAGGGTGAGGTTCTGTTCCACGCCCAATCCGGTTTCGTACATGAAGCCGAGATTGTTGGTGCCGTAGAGATCGCCCGCCTCATGGCCCATCTTGTAGTACTGGAAGGCCTTTTGCGGGTCGGGCGGCACGCCGAGCCCGTCCTGATAGACCTTGCCGAGATTGACCATGCCGGCCGCATCGCCGGCATCGGAGGCCTTGAGGAACCACGCCGCCGCCGCGACATAGTCCTGCGGTACGCCGAGCCCGTCCTGATACATCAGCCCGATATTGGACATGGCGCGCGGCAGTCCGTTCTTGGCCGCCGCGAGGTAGTAGTAGGATGCATTGTTATAGTCCTGATCGACGCCCTCGCCGAAATCATACGACAGGCCGAGCGAATTCTGCGCCGGGGCATAGTTCTGGTCGGCGCCGCGCTGCAAAAGCGCCACCCCGCCCTCCATGTCCGTGGGCACGCCCTCGCCGGTGATCATCATGTCGCCGAGAATCTGCAGCGCCACCGGATTGTTGGCGTCGGCCGCTTCCCGGAGATAGGGCAATGCCGTGGGAACGTCGTTGGCGACATAGTAGGCACGTCCGAGCCAGGCCTTGACCTCGATTGCCGTTGGAGATGCGGAAAGGGCCGCCTTGCAGGCCGCGATCGCATCGTTGACATTCATCTCGGCCGCGTCGACACCCACACCCTCGTAGCCCGACTCATAGGGGCTCGCAGCCTCGGTCGCGCACTTTTCGTGTGGCGATTGCGCCATCGCTGCGCCGATCGATCCGGCAACCATCACCGCGCCAAGCCCCAGCGGCAAGGCCAGCGTCCTCAGAAACGCATATGCGTACGTCATTTTCGTCTCCCATTTGCGGCGTCCTGACCACCGCGCCACGTCCGGGCGGAAGTCTGCCGACATTTTAGCGGCGAAATCAAGCCGGTGGGATGGTCCTCACCAGGGCTCGAATATGATCTCGGGCCAATTGTGAAGGGCGCGCCGGCCTTTTTCGGTGTGTGCCCGCTCGTTGGCGCAGCGATGGTTGGGCACGACACGGAACGAGAACATGTCGTCAAGCCCGAACGGCGCCACCACCTCGAGCCGGTCGTCGGCATCGAGGCGCAAACCGACCGCATGCGTCTTGCTTGCAAACCGTTCCAGCATCTCCGCCGAATTCGCAAGAGGTGCAAACGCCCCGCCAAACTTCTCGCCGTACCAGAGATGGACCCGCGCCTGATTGCGCAATTCCACCGGCACGGGAAAGCCCGCAAATTGGCGCTCGACTTGCCTGATGTGGCGGTCTTCGGCTTCGTAGCTGAGGTCCGCCGCGTCAAAATAGAAAACATCGGCATCACGCACGCCGTGAAATGCCGGGCGGCCTGTCAGGACGTTCCAGACGAAATTGTAGATGATGCCGGAGACCAGGAGCCAGTCGGCAAGCCCGAGATCGCGGAGGCCTGCGAGCAGGTCCATGTGAACCCGGCTTTGCCTGATGATCGCCTCGAGCGCGGCACGCTGGCTCTCATGGTCAAGGCCGGAATAGCGGAGATGGGAATCGGACATGGCCGAAGCTCAATCCGATTCCCGACCCCAGGGAAAGGGCTCACCGCCGCTGGTTCTGGTCTTTGCCTCGTTGCGTTTCTGATCCGGCGAACCGGTTTCCACTTCGCCTGGAATCGCTTCTAGCGATGCCAGTCCGCAGCGGATTCGCGGATGAAGGTGCCGCGCTGCAGGTCTGTCACCGCCTCAATCAGCTCCTCGCGCGTATTCATCACGATCGGCCCGTGCCAGGCGACCGGTTCCTTGAGCGGCTTGCCCGAAATCAGCAGAAAACGGATGCCCTCGTCAAAGGCCTGAACGGTCACCTCGTCGCCGGTGTCGAAATAGACCAGTGTCCGGTTACCGCTGAGGTCGCGCACATGCACTTCCCTGCCGTCGATTTCCTTCTCGGTCAGAACCCCGATCGGTTTCGACGCGTCGCGGAATGATCCGGAGCCGGCAAAAACATAGGCGAACGTGTTGGCGTAGGTATCGACCTTGAATGACTTCCTCACCCCCGGCGGCACTGAAATGTCGAGATATTGCGGATCGGCGGCAATGCCATCGACCGGGCCCTTTCTGCCCCAGAAATCGCCGACCACCACCCTGACGACCGTGCCATCATCGTCGACGATTTCAGGAATGTCGCTTCCCGAAATGTCCTGATAGCGCGGCGAGGTCATCTTCATCGCGGCCGGCAGATTGGCCCAGAGCTGGAAGCCATGCATCTGGCCGCGCTCGTTTCCCTTGGGCATTTCCTGATGCATGATGCCGGACCCCGCCGTCATCCACTGCACGTCGCCGGCCCCAAGCGATCCCCGGTTGCCGAGGCTGTCGCCGTGATCCACGGTTCCCGCTAGCACATAGGTAATCGTCTCGATGCCGCGATGTGGATGCCAGGGAAACCCCTTGCGGTAGTCCTCCGGATCATCGCCGCGGAAATCGTCGAACAGCAGGAACGGGTCGAGTTCGCGCGGATTATGAAAGCCGAAAGCGCGATGAAGATTGACCCCCGCCCCCTCAATGGTGGGCTGGGCCATGCTGGTCTTGCGGACAGGCCGTATGGACATTCATGCCTCCATGACATGCCGGATGCGCCGGCTGGAACTTGTCCCTGAGATAGTGGGACGGCAAAGTCCGACCAGTGCAGCTTTGGCGAACACCACGTTAACCCCTCGCCGCGCCTCTGTCTCGCCCGGCGCAACATCGATGAAATCCGACGTCTGCCAGCGCGGCCGATTGGGGGGTGACAGCCTTCCCGTTTCGTGTTTAATTCCCGCCCATGACCCGAACCACCACCTATTGCTTTTGGTACGCCTTCTGTTCCCGGCCGCTGGCGGAAGAGGGGTCTCGTTTGATCTGAACCACCCCGAAACTTCAAGTAACCCGCCAGCCGCCCCGAAGGAGCGGCTTTTTTGTTGGCCGCGACCCCGAGGGCCTCAAGCCGATCCAGAGCCAACAAGGAGCAGAACCGATGAGCCAGACCACCGACGACGTGCGCATCGCCTCGATCTACCCGATCCCCACCCCTCTCGACATCATGGCCGAGACCCCGCGCACCGATGACGTCTATGACCTCGTCTCGTTCACGCGCACGCGGGTGCACAATATCCTGCATCATCTCGACGACCGGCTGATTGTCATCGTTGGGCCCTGTTCCATTCACGATCCAGCGGCGGCGACCGACTATGCCCGCCGCCTGATGGCGCTGCGTGAAGACCTCGCGGACGATCTTGAAATTATCATGCGGGTCTATTTCGAAAAGCCGCGCACCACTGTCGGCTGGAAGGGCCTGATCAACGACCCCGACCTTGACGGCTCCTTCAACATCACCAAGGGGCTGAAAGTCGCCCGCCGTCTCCTGCACGACATCAATGCCCTCGGACTTCCCGCCGGCTGCGAGTTCCTCGACATGACGACCCCGCAATATATTGCCGACCTCGTCAGCTGGGGTGCCATCGGGGCCCGCACCACCGAAAGCCAGGTCCACCGTGAACTCGCGTCAGGTTCGTCCTGCGCCATCGGCTTCAAGAACGGCACCTCCGGGGACGTCAAGATTGCCGTCGACGCCGTGGGTGCGGCAAGCCATCCGCATCATTTCCTCGCCGTCACCAAGTCCGGTGAAGCGGCAATCGCAGCCACCAGAGGCAATGACGATGGCCACATCATCCTGCGCGGTGGCACCGGCGGCACGAACTACGACGCCGAAAGCATCGACGCCGCATGCGCCCTGCTCGACAAGGCAGGTCTGCCGCTCTCTGTCATGATCGATGCGAGCCACGCCAACTCCTCCAAGGACCACAACCGCCAGCCGATCGTGCTCGGGGAAGTTGGCCGCCAGATCGCCGGGGGCGACCGCCGCATCATCGGTGTGATGATCGAGTCCAATCTCGCGGCCGGCCGCCAGGACCTGAAGCTCGGCACGGATCTGACTTACGGCCAGTCGATCACAGACGCCTGCATCGACTGGGCCGCCACCGAAGCCGCACTGACCCGGCTTGCCGACGACGTCTCCCGCCGCCGCACCGCCTGACCAACCCCAACGTGCGGCCCCGCCGCACGTTCGCAGCGGCGCTTTGGTTAACCAGAGGTAGCCACGATCGCAGCAGGAAGGACCGTTCGGATAAAAAGTCTTTAGAGTTTTCCCGCTACCCTTCGACGAGTTGTGTCTCGAAGGCTTGGAAATGCGCGTTTTCCGACCATTGCTGAAAAAGTTCGCCCGGAACGAGGATGGCTACTTCGCCGCCCTGTTCGGACTCATGGTGGTCTCCCTGACCGCCACGGCGGGCGCCGTGGTCGACTACGTCAACGTGCAGAACACCCGCGCCATCGTGCAGCAGGCGCTCGACACGACGACCCTTGCCCTGCAGCCGCTCATTCTCAGCAAGACCGAAGCCCAACTCAAGAGCCAGGCCCAGACCCTGATCAACCAGATCGCCGCGGTCAACGGACTGCCCATCACCATCGAAACGGCAACCAAGAACGAAGGAAACGGCATTCTTTTCCTTCAGGCCAAGGTCGATATTCCGCTCTACTTCGTTTCGCTCGTCGGGGTGAACAACATCACGGCGCGCATCGCTTCGCAGGTCACCAAGAAAGCGAGCCATCAGGAAATCGTTCTGGTTCTCGACAATTCCGGGTCGATGGCTTTCAGCTCCCGCATGACCAACCTCAAGACCGCGGCCATCAACGCCACCAACACGCTGATGGCAACCGTCAGCTCGACCAATGACGTCAAGATGGGCGTCGTGCCCTTCACCTCCTATGTCAATGTCGGCAAGCACAACAACGCGGCCGCCTGGATGGACGTGGCCGGACAAAACGACATCGGCAACGACAATTTCGATAGCGACGACAACGACGCGACCGCCTATACCGGCCCGGTCAACCGCCTGTCGCTCTACAACCAGATCGGCATCGACTGGATGGGCTGTGTCGAAGCCCGCGCCCACTATTCAACCGGCGCCGGCAAACACCTCGATACCGACGACACGGCGCCGACTCCGTCGAACAAGAACACCCAGTTCACGCCTTTGTTCATGCCCGACGAGCGCGACTACAACCCGTTTGACGCAACCACATGGGGCTATTCGAACAATTACATGTCGGACACGACCAATTCGTGCGCCAACCCATCGGGTCTGAGTGTTCGCGAACGCCAGGAGCGCCTCTGCAAATATTCGCCGCAGAATACGGTGACAACGACCGCCGGGCCGAACGACGATTGCCCTTCGACCGAAATCCTGCCGCTGACCGACACCAAGCAAAACGTGATTGACGAAATCAATGCCATGTCCGCCGGCGGCGGCACCAACATCCATATGGGCACCATCTGGGGATTCCGCGTTCTATCCCCGACCCAGCCTTTCACCGAGGGCGGCGCCTATGACGACGATCTTTCCAAGGTCATGATCATCATGACCGACGGCGAAAATACCACGGCAGCGTCTTCCAACATCAATGGCGCCGATTGGTACTCGGCCTATGGCTATCCCTGGAATGGCCGTCTCGGTGCGGTTGGCTGGACGACCGCCCAGCTTGAGGCAGAAATGGACAACCGCACGCTCGAAAGCTGCGCCAACGCCAAAGCCGAGGGCATCACCGTCTATACGATCGGCCTCAGCCCGCCCAACAACGCGGTCAAGACCATGCTGCAGACCTGTGCAACCTCGACCGGCCACGCCTATTTCCCAACCGCTCCGAGCGAACTCGACAGCGTCTTTCAGGCGATCGCCAACGAGATCGTTGCCGCCCGCATCACGCAATAGTTCGATAACCGGCACTCGCTAGACTGGGCGGAACTCCGCCCGGTCACGGTTTGCCGATGTCGAAATCTCTTCCCGCATTGCTCTTTGTCCTTGCTGTGTTCCTTCTGGGGCTCGGCTGGGGACTGACAGCGGCCACGTTGCGCCTGCCGCCATCGCCTCAAGTCCACGATGCGATCAAAACGGCACGCGCACTCTGGGACGAAGCATTCGCACCGCCCTATTGGGGTGAGGTCGCAAAGGTCAGCGACACCCCGCTACCGATCGGAAACCGGTTCGCCGATACGCCTGACGGTCCAGCTGGGGAGACCTTTCTCGTTGGTGGCGGTCTCAATCAGTTCTTCGACCTATGTCCGGACTTTGGCTGCCTCGCGGTCACGATGACCTCTTCGGGCGAAATCACCGATGCGGCGCCCTACCTTCCCGACCAGATCTACGCTCACCCAACCGTCGAGAACACTTACGAATCCCTCGGTTTCGATCCCAAACGAAACACGCGGCCGATCGGCGTCTCGGCCTACGGCAACGGCGATCTGCTCGTTACCTTTCAGGCCCATGGCGCCGTCTTTCCCTATGGCACCGGCGTCGGCCGCATCGCACCGGACGGCAGTCCGGTCTGGTTCCGCCTCGACTATGCCCACCATTGGGCCCATCTCAATCCCGACCAGACGGCATGGGTGCCAACTCTGAAACTGGGCGACGTACGTGCCGAAATCGAAGCGGCAACCGGCCTCGACAATCTCGACTGTGCCGACAATGCGCAGTTGCTATCGGCCGTCGAACACCTCGACCCAAACGGCAACGTCATCGCATCCTTCGACCTGATCGATGCCTTCCTCAAGTCACCATTCATCCAGTTCGTCGGCGAAACCTCCGACCCCTGCGACTGGCTGCACCTCAACAACGTGGACGTGGCGCCCATCGACATCCCCGGCATCGCCGCAAAGGGCGACCTGCTCCTCTCGCTCCGCAACCTGTCGGCGCTCGCCATCCTCGATGTTAAGACCGGCACCATCCGCCATCTGGTCCGCGGCAATTTTCTGCAGCAGCACGCCGCACGCTTTCTCGACGGCACGCACGTTGTCCTTTTCGACAATTGGGGCGGCACCACCGGCACGAGGGTCAACGGGCAGATGCCCGCCGAAATTGTCGTCGTCGATCTGGTCACCGGCGGCGAAAAGACCCTCTTTCCCAATCCCGCGACACTCCCGGAATATGCCGCGATTGTGTCCAACCGGGCCGGCCATATCGATATTTCCAAAGATGGTTCACGATTGCTTGCCGTGTTCTCCGAGGCTGGCCAAGCCCTTGAACTGGATGCGAAATCCGGCGCCGTCCTGGCAGCCTATGCCAATCTTCAGGACCTCTCGACGCGTTCCGGCATCTCCGAAAACGGCCGGACGAAAGCCATCCTCTACGATTTGTTCAGCATGAGCTTTCATACTGGAAGCCTTGTTGAACACTGACCGGTGTGAGGAAATGACGAAGCTCGCCGCGCTTGCCCTTGTTCTCGGCCTCATCGCCACCGAACCCGCTTTTGCCTATATCGGTCCGGGCGCCGGGCTTTCTGCCATCGGCACGCTCCTCGCCATCGTCGCGGCGGCAGTGATGGCCGTGGCCGGCTTCATCTGGTATCCGCTCAAGCGCCTCATCCGGGGCAAGCCCGCCGCGCCGCAACCCGGACCCGACAAGTCCGAGGCCTGACCAAATGCTCGCGATCGTTGTCGCCATCGTCGCACTCGCCTTCTCGGCGCTGCTTTTCGAACGGTCTGGCAGCATCGGGGTCGCCCGTGCCATGCTCGACGAAACCGGCCGCGCCACCGCCCGCCTGATGGCGAAAAACCTCGGCGACGACGAAAAGGAACGGGCTGCCCGCGCCGCTGCAGTCGGCCTCTTTCGGGGTGGCGCCTCGCTCTTTGTCCGCCTCGGCTTCTGCCTGTCGCCGGTCCTTGTCGCCTATCTCGGCCTCAACCTCCTCGACCAGCCGCAGGGTCAGGCCCTGTTCGACACCCTCATGTCCTGGCCGTTCATGGTTCTGGCCCTCGTCCTCTTCATCGTGCCGTTTGCCCTCTTCCGACGCGCATGACCGGCCCGTCCGCCTATTCGGCGCTCGACCGGCTCTTTCACCGTCTCGCCTTCGCCAATATCGGCCTGCAACTCGATCTTTCCAAAAGGGAAGACGGCAAATCCGCTGACGCGATTGCCACCCTTGAACAGGGTCGCTCGGTTTACATCACCGCCATGCCCCGTGCCGGAACGACGCTCTTGCTGACACTTCTGGCGGCGCATCCGGATTTTGCCAGCCACACCTACCGGCAGATGCCGGTTCTTTTCGCGCCGCTGACCTGGCAGGCGTGGTCGCGCCGCTTCGCCACGAGGGCCAAAGTGCGCGAGCGCGCCCATGGTGACGGACTGGACGTGAGCGAGGACAGCGCCGAGGCCTTCGAGGAAGCCCTCTGGCGTGCCTTCTGGCAGGCCCATTATGGCGAACGCACGATTGCCCTCTGGCGCGCCGAAGAGAACCATCCCGAATTTGAGGCCTTCTATCGCCGGCACCGGGCCAAATTGATCCTCGCGCACAACCGGGCTTCTGCCGAAGGCCGACCGGCGCACCGCTATCTCGCCAAGAATAACGCCAATATTGCCCGCCTCGATTGGCTTACCCGGCACGACCCGGAGGCGCTGGTCATCGTTCCCCTCCGCGATCCTTTTGCCCACATCGCCTCGCTGATGCGGCAGGACGAGAATTTCATGCGCCGCCACGGCGACGACCGCTTTGCAGAACGGTACATGCGCGATCTCGGCCATTTCGAATTCGGCCGGCTGCACCGGCTTTTCGCTTTCCCCGAAGCCCCGGAATGGCAACTTTTCACCGGCCGTCACGTCGATTATTGGGCCCGCTATTGGCGCGCCGCCCATACCCATCTCGCCGCGCACCGGGACCCGCGGATTCGGCTTTTCGACTACGATGCCTTTTGCAACGATCCGGGCCCGGCCATCGAGCGCCTCGCCAGGAATCTGGGCATCGATGCAGGACCAATTCTGCCACTCCTGAAAGTGGTCCGGCCCAATCCTCCGGCTCCCGAACTCGATGTCGATTTCGCCCTTTCGGCCGAACTCCGCGACCTGCACGTCACACTCGCCGCATCCGCGATCTGACCGCGCCAACGCCCGCTTTTTTGAACTTTTTGTTCCAAAATCAGCCGGTCACGTCTAGAGCATGTTCAGGAAAAGTGCGCAGCGGTTTTCCGGTTCGAACATGCGACAATACAAAGACTTAGACCATACGTTTTGATTCCATCAAATCGTGCCATGGTCTAGCGTCCCCCGGTGGGACAATGGGGTGAGGCGATGCTCGACAGCATCCGGCAATTCAACAAGACGGTCTGGCTGATCATTCTGGCGACCGCCGCCAGCCGGTTCACCTTCTTTATGTCCTGGCCGTTCATGGCACTGATTCTCTTCAACCGTTTCGGCCTCAATGAGTTCGAGATCGGGCTCTTCCTGACCACCGCGATCACCGTCGGCGTGTTCGCCGGCTTTTATGTCGGCTACCTCTCGGACCGGATCGGCCGGCGCCGTCTGATGCTGGTCGGCATCGCCCTCAACGTCGCCTCGATGCTTCTTCTGGCCGTAACCGGCGACCTCTGGCTTTTCATGCTGGCCGCCATGGGTGCGGCGGTCGCGCGCGGGGTCATCGAGAATCCCGGCCGCGCCCTTCTCACCGACATGATCGAGGATCGAAAGGCCAAGGACATGGCCCTTCATCTTCGCTATTTCGGCCTCAATGTCGGCGCGGCAATCGGGCCGCTGGCCGGGGTCGCCATCGGCGCGACCGGCACGCAATCGGCCTTCGCGCTCGTTGCGCTCGTCTATGCCGGCTATTTCGTTGCCGCCGCGATCATCTTCCGCATTGAACGCCCGGCGCGCAAAAGCACCAACGCCGCCCTGCGCATGCGTGAGGTCATCGGGGTTCTCAGCCGCGACCACGTCTTTCTGCTTTTCGTTCTTGCGGCCTTTCTCGGCAACCTCGCCTACGGCCAGACCGAGGCCGGGCTGCTGCAATATCTCAGGCATGCCGGACTAAGCGACATTGCCGAGACCTACGCGCTCCTCATCCTGACCAATGGGCTGACCATTGTCGTCCTGCAGTTTCCATTGCTGAAACTCACCGAAAGGCTGACGCCCCTCACCCGTGCGGCGATCGGGGTGGCTCTGTTCACCTTCGGTTTTCTCGGTTTCGGCCTCCTGCCGCCCGAAACGCCGGCCCTGATGAGCGCCATGCTGGTTCTCTCGGTCGGCGAAGCCATACTCTTTCCCACCCTCAACATCATCGTCGACCACATGGCGCCTGACGACATGAAGGGCTCCTATGTTGGTGCCTCCAGCGTCCAGATTTTCGGCTTCGCCCTGGCGCCGCTGGTCGGTGGCTTCCTGCTTTTCACCTTTGGCGGACTGGTCCTGTGGGTCGTCATGGCGGCGATCTCGGTGCTGGTCGCCCTTCTGTTCCAGGCGAGCAGCAGCCGGATGCGCCTCACCGAGGTTGCACCTACTCCCTGACGACGCTTTTCAGGCTGGGCGCAAAGAAATTGCGCAAAAGCCAGCTGAGGCCGGGAAGCCGCGTCGCATTGAGAAAGACGTCGCGAACCTTGTTGTGAAACTCTGTCGGCGGCACGAACCAGTTTGCCGTCCTGCGGCCGGACGCCTGCTTTTCAAGCACCTCCTTGTGAAGCCGCGTCTCGAACGAAGCGAGCGCCTCGGGCACCGGCATTTTTGCAAGAAGCTGCGCCAGCACGAAGGCGCCGCCGATCGCCATCGAAGCACCCTGTCCCGCCAGCAGCGACACCGCATAGGCGCTATCGCCGACAAGAACCACCCGGCCCTTGTGCCACTGGTCCATTTCGATCTGGGCGATCCAGTCATAGTAGATGTCGTCGCAATGATCGGCGTGGTCGAGCACGCTTGGCAGGTGCCAGCCGAGATCGCCATAGACCTCGCGCAGCCGCGCGGCCGGCTTTGCCGGGCGTTCCCGCGATGCATCCTTGTGGGCGTCGAACGTCGCCAGCCGCCCGTCATCGAGCGCATAGAGCGCGAACTGCCGGTCGGGCACCGTCAGAATCTTGAACCCGCCCCTAAGATCGGCCGATATCGCCGGATCTTCGAACATGAAGGCGCTGACATGGTAGCCGAGATAGCGAAGATAGTTCTCCTCCCGGCCGAACACGAGGCCGCGAACATGGCTGTGAATGCCATCCGCACCAATCAGAAGGTCGGCGGTCACGCGGCTGCCGTCGGTCAGGACTGCTTCCACCGAATCTCCGTGGTCGGTGATCTCGTCAACCGACATCGAATAGCGGATATCGACAGCCTTTGATTGGGCATCGAGCAGGATCTGTTCGATATCGCCGCGCAACAGCGCCAGAAGCCGGCCACGCATGGTCTCGCGGGTCAGCTTGTAGTCGATGATCGAGCGGGTATGACCCTTGGTGTCGACATATTCGACCGCGTCGATTTGGTGGTGTTTCGCAATGAATCGGGGCAGAAGGCCGGCTCTTTCCACGGCGTCGTAGCCGGACCCGGCAAAGTCGATCATGTAGCCGGATGTGCGGGGACCGCGCGCCTTTTCGACGATCGTGACCTCCCAGCCGATATCAGTGAGAAATTTCGAGGCAGCGAGGCCGGCAATTCCGGCCCCGACGATAAGAGCTTTCATGTGATGTTCCTCAGGCTTCCGGCGCTATCGAATTGACCAGCGCACCCCACGCCGCGGCGATCAGGTGACGCCGTTCGGGGAAGGCGAAAAGGTGTAGCGCCATGCCATCCCCGGTAATGAAAATCAGGTTTCCGATCGCCTCTGCCTGCCGGTCGCTGGTGCCGGCGGGCGCAAGCTTGCGAACGATGTCGGCCATCATGGCGCTGCCGCGTTCGACAGTCCCAAGAACAACCTTGCGCAGTTGCTCGTCGAACAGGGCCTTGGCCATGAAGAGAAAATAGGCGCGCATCGTGTCGGCCGACGCCTCTTCAAAACCGAAGGCCGCATCGCCGATTCCGACCAGCCAGTCACGCAGGGTCATGTCTTCGTCGGGCGCCAGCATCGGCAGGTTGAGCGCGAACCTTTCAAAAGATTCGAGCACGATCTGGTCGAGGTTTTCGAAGTGATGAAAAAGGTTGGCCTTGCTGACCCCGGCCACGGCCGCAAGATTGGCCGCCGAAAAGCCCTCGATGCCCATCTCTCCCAGCAAACCGACCGCTGCGTCGAGTATGCGGTCTCTTGTGTCAGTTCCTCTTGCCATTCTTCTCCCCTGCTTGTTTCTTTGTTGCGCATGTGCTGCGAACGGGCTTGCTGTAAGCTTCCTGCCGCATGGACGGGCACCCCGTCTGGCCCAAGACCCGATGCCAAGACCCGATGCCAAGACCCGATGCCAAGACCCGATGCCAAGACCCGATGCCAAGACCCGATGCCAAGACCCGATGCCAAGACCCGATGCCTTTGACCGTCAGCGTCAAGTATCACTATACTGACCGATTGATCGGTCAGCAAGAAGAATCTTTTGGATGACGCCGGCCGGTGGCGCGAGCCGCAGGAATGGGGTTTAGCAAACCGCAGGCGGGGCCTTATGCGCTGCGGAGAGAAGCCACATGCTACGTCGACCCGTGGATTGACCGATGCCCTCAGCCGCGGACTGGGTAACGGCTTTCAACGACCCCGGACGCCAGGGTCTCGCTCTCGATGAGTGACAGGGGAACCTTTGCCCCTTCTGCGGAAACATGGTTTAACCTCCACCTGCAAGGACCGGGAACATCGACGACAATTTCGTCGACCAGCCCCTCGCCGAAAAGGCTTGCCGCGAGGCGCGCGCCGCTCACGGCAACTTACCCGTCTCCTGCCTCTTTCTTGGGACCACCAGCTCCCCTCAGCAAATCGCAGCCAATCTGTCGCGCGTTCGGACCGACTGCCCGCCGGTTGAGGAATGCCCCCGTTTGGGCACACGCGGGCAATAGTTTTCCCGCGACCGTGCCGGGCATTCATGTCTTCTGAGGCAGTTTCGCTCCAAAAACGATCAGCCAGAGCAGGAACACGACTTCGCCGAAAACCAGCACGTCGCAGATCGTCGTGATGATGTTTTCACCGGGCATCAGGTAGTGAAGCAGCACGCCGAGCACATAGCCAATTCCGCCCGCATAGAGGAAATAGGCCAGGATTCTCGGAAAGTATCCCGATTTTCCAACAAGATAGCCAAGGGGAAACAGCCAGAGCCCCCAGAAGATCTCGGCAACGATGGTGGCTTCAAGGTCGAAGCCCAGGAACACCTGCATCAGGTCCGGGTTGCTGCCGGCAAGCCCGGCCGCCACGGCCCGCCCGACCGGCGCAACCATCGCGATCGGCACACTGACCAGCGCCAAAACCACCATCAGGATGGAACTCATCCGGTCGACCGGCTCGAAGACGAGATAGAGCAGCAGAACCGCCAGCACGAACAACAGCTGCGTGACGAGCGCGGCGAGGATCCCGGAATTCCAGAGCAGCAGGTTGGCGGAAATGTTAGCGCCCGACGCAGCATGGTCCCCGGCGATGATGAGGGCCGACGGCACGATTTGAATCCCGACCATGCCGACAACGGCCCAAACGGGATAGACGAATCTGAGCCAAGTTACGGCCTGTTTCTGATTGACGTTCATTTCAACCTCCAAAAGGGTTCACGTTTGAAGGTTATGTATGATATTTTTTACATTGTGTCCAGTTTTTCGGACACAGTAGGGCCAAAAAAAGACCGGCCGTATCGGGCACGGCCGGCCTTGACAGTCCCATTGGACGGGCGCTTTGCGCCCTTTCGGGCTTGATCAGAAGATCATCTGGGCGATGAACATCACGATCGCGGCGGCGACCAGGTAGCCGAAATCGATCAGCACCACGGCCTGCGGCTTCTTGGCAAAAAGACCGCCCGAGGCCTGCAGCACGCCGAACGCGACAACCGCCAGAATGAAGGTCCACAGATGGCTATCGACCGCCGTCACACCGACGAACCAGCTGACCAGCAGCAGCCCGACGGCCTGCAGCACCATGGCGACCATTGGCATATTGGCCGCCGAACCCAATTCGACATTGTTGCCCGCAGCCCATTGCTTGCCGAACAGCATCGGCGAATACCAGAGCCAGCCGACAACGAACGCCACCACGGCCCCCACAATCACGCCCCACCAGGCGATTCCGGTCGTAATTTCCTGCATTTTAACCCCCACCACCGGCCCATTGCCGGCGCGGGGGAACATAGCGCGCCCGTTGCCTGTGTCAACTTGCCGCACTTCAGGTCGACCCGGAGGGTGAAATCGTTCCAGTGGGACGATTTCAGACCTGAAGGCCACGAGACCTAGGGTCGAGTGGCAGGAGCCGCCCTGAACGGCGGACTGCTCCGGTGGAGCAATTTGACACGAGACCTGCGGTCGAGTGGCCAGAACCGCCGGCACGATCGTTCCAGTGGAACGATTTCAGACCTGAAGGCCACGAAACCTGGGGTCGAGTGGCAGATACGCCTGCTGTTGTCAGCCCGAAAACTCAGGTAAGCCCAGAAGACTGAGTGATTGCTCCCAAAGCTTCTGGGCAAGGTCGGCGTCAAGGCCTTGCGGGTTTTCGCGCCGGGCAGGCCGGTCACCTTCATAATAGGCGCCGGAAACCCAGTCCCGGTCTGGCTCCGTCTCAGCGAAGCGAGCCAGGCGGCCTGCCCCCTTTTCCGGAGTGTCGAGAAAGAGTGACGAGAGGAACTTGTTGGCCATGAAGAGGCCAGCGAGACCCCCGCTTCCACTGCCGAAATTCGACGCAATGACGCCGGGATGAAACGAAACGGCCGACAATCCCCGACTGTGAAACCTGTGGTGGAGTTCGCGGGTGAAGAGGATATTCTCGAGCTTCGACGTGCCATAGGCGCGAAAGTTCCAGTAGCCCTTTTTTGACTGAAGATCGTCGAGATCGACCTTGCCAACCAGCCTTGCCCCGGTGCTGGCAGTCTGGATGACGCTCGCGCGGCTTTCGATCAGGCGCGGCAGCAGCAGCATGGTTAGAAGAAACGGGGCAAGATGGTTGACCTGGAACGTCCGTTCAAAGCCGTCTTCCGTCTCCTCCCGTTTGCCGAAGACCCCACCCGCATTATTGGCAAGAACATCAATCCGGGGTGCGATCGCCAGAATCTTGTCCGCGAGCGCGCGAACGTCGGCCAGCCGGCCGAAATCGGCCGACAAATACGGCGCACCAATGCGTTCACCGACAGCCCTTGTCTTTTCGGGCGAGCGGCCAACCACGATGACGCGATGCCCGTGCGCGACCAGCATCGCCGCCGCCGCGGCGCCGATGCCATCGCTAGCACCAGTAATGACGATTGTTTTCTGCACCATGGATGGCCCTTCCGCCGCTGGCCTGAACAGGCAACTTCCTGTCACGGCCGGTCATAAATGTCAGCTAATCAGAACATTGGCCCGAAATGAACGTTGGCCATGATGATCGGTGATTGCCCCGGAGTTGCACGCTGCTCAGAGTCTAGAACGCAGATCCCGATCGCCGGAAATACAAAAACGCCGCCTCGTTTCCGAAGCGGCGTTTTTTGAAGTGAAGGTCGAAGAGAATTCATGTTCTTGGCAGACTTCGAACCGGCCGCAACGCGGCAAAATCAGTCCGGTGGACTGATTTTAGGCAAGAAGACCACGAAGCCTTGGCTGAGTGGTGGCGAACCACCCGGCAAAACTCCGTGACGGGTTCATAACAAAAGGGGATCGCCGGAGGTTGCTTGCCCATGAGCACCGCAACATCGCTCTCTGTGCTTTATTCATGGCCTAGCCTCAAACACAAAAACGCCGCCTCGTTTCCGAAGCGGCGTCTTTGAAGCGAAAGTCGAAGAGAATTCATGTTCTTGGCAGACCTGGCAGCGACCTACTCTCCCGTGCCTTGAGACAAAGTACCATCGGCGCTGAAGCATTTAACACTCGAGTTCGGAATGGGATCGGGTTCTGGGCGCTTCGCCATAGCCACCAGATCGGCGAAGAACATGAATTGTGAAATTGGTTTGTCGGATGCCTGATCATTTTGCCAATGCCGTTACGGACATAGGTAAATGAGAACGATCAAGTCGATCGAGCTATTAGTACCGGTTAGCTCCACACATTGCTGCGCTTCCACACCCGGCCTATCAACGTGGTGGTCTTCCACGGCTCTGATAGGGAATACTGGTTTTGAGGGAGGCTTCCTGCTTAGATGCATTCAGCAGTTATCCCGTCCGAACTTAGCTACCCTGCAATGCAGCTGGCGCCACAACAGGTCCACCAGAGGTTCGTCCACCCCGGTCCTCTCGTACTAGGGGCAGCTCCTCTCAATATTCCAACACCCACGGCAGATAGGGACCGAACTGTCTCACGACGTTCTAAACCCAGCTCACGTACCACTTTAAATGGCGAACAGCCATACCCTTGGGACCTGCTCCAGCCCCAGGATGTGATGAGCCGACATCGAGGTGCCAAACACTGCCGTCGCTATGGACGCTTGGGCAGTATCAGCCTGTTATCCCCGGCGTACCTTTTATCCGTTGAGCGATGGCCCTTCCACGCGGGACCACCGGATCACTATGACCGACTTTCGTCTCTGCTCGACTTGTCAGTCTCGCAGTCAGGCAGGCTTGTGCCATTACACTCGACGACCGATTTCCGACCGGTCTGAGCCTACCATCGCGCGCCTCCGTTACTCTTTGGGAGGCGACCGCCCCAGTCAAACT
>JACKJF010000006.1:50000-110967 GCA_020638095.1 Hyphomicrobiaceae bacterium
CAGCGTAGACAGCATTCCGCCATGCTTCGGGCCGCAGGCTACGAAGACGGCGACGCACTGACCGTGCAGTCGACCGATGGCGCGGTGCCGAGCGGACGCGAGCTCAGTTTCGCCTGGATGGCCGGCACGGTCATGACCGGCCTCACCTCGATCCTTCTTATGGGCGCGGCTTTATATATGGCCTTCCTGGGCAAGGACACGTTTTCCACCCCCTACTATGCCCTCTCCTTCGATCATGGTCCCGCCATCGAGAGGGCGACATCCGAAAAAACCGACCGGCTCGTTGCCGTCACCGCCACCAAATCGGACCGGCAGATCATTCAGGCCTCGATCAAGGTCAACGACAATGGCGTCTGGCGCATCCGCGAGCAGCCGTTCGACCGCATCAAGGCGACGCTTGCCACCAGCGCCACCGAATTGGCCGACGACATACCGGCCTATGATCCGGTGGCCCTGCTGAACCGCACCCAGTCCCAGAACGCGGCGGCCGAGACCCCGGAAGTCTCGACCGACATCTACGGCTCCGAAGTTGAAGGCGAAATCGTCGTCAAGAACGCCGCCATGACGTTCGACAAGCCGCCCGAATCCGGAATCAGCGACGACGTCGCCGCCGAGTTCGTCCGTCTGACTCTCGAAGATGCCTATGTGCCCGGCGACAACAGCGCGCTCGGTTATGCGACGGAAAACGCGTCGCTCGTCGAACTGAATGCCGACGACGAGCTCTCGATGATGTCGGTCGCCGAAAACGTGACCGCCGTGCCGATGACCCAGTCGGCCGATGGTTCGAGTCTTGGCACCTCCGAACGCATCATCACCATCCGTAGCGCCACGACCCTCGGCGACGCGCTTTCGAATGCCGGACTGACCGAAGGCCAGATCATCGCCATCACCGGCGCCCTGCCGGGCTTGACCGACAAGGATATGCTCAAGGCCGGCGACCACCTGCGCATTCTGTTTGGACCATTTGAAGGAAGCGATAAACTCACTCCATTGCGCGCCTCTATTTATAGAGATGGCTCTTACGTGCCAACTGCCGCACTGACGGACCAGGGCGCCTACGTTTCCGGCCAGGAACCGCCCGCGATTGCCTTCCCCGAGAACGACGTCGAAGAAGTCAACGTCAACAACCTGCCCTCGGTTTATCGCTCGATCTGGGAGACTGGCCGCAAGTACGGCCTTTCCGACCTGACCATCGACCGCATCGTCGTCATGTTCGCCTACGATCTCGACCTGACCAAGCGCATCGTTCCGGGCGATTCGATCGAACTGTTGCAAACCGACCCCGCCGACGGCAGCGACAAGCAGCTCCTCTATGTCGGGCTCACGCTTTCGGGCGTCAAGCGGGAATTCTTCCGCTATCAGAGCGCCAACGGCGACGTCGATTTCTTCGATGAAAACGGCGAAACCGGCAAGCGCTTCCTCAACCGCCGTCCGCTCCAGGGCGGTGGCACCCGCATCGCGTCGCGTTTCGGCTGGCGCATCCACCCCATCTCAGGCCGCCGCCAGTTGCATGCCGGCGTCGATCTCGCCTCCCCCTACGGCACCCCCATCTATGCCTCCGGCGACGGCGTAATCGAACGCGCCGAGTGGGTCTCCGGTTACGGCCGCTATATCAAGATCAAACACGTCAACGGCTATGAGACCGCCTATGGCCATATGAGCGCCTATGCCGATGGCATGGCGCCGGGCGTTCGCGTGCGCCAGGGTCAGGTCATTGGCTATGTCGGCTCAACCGGCTACTCGACCGGTCCGCACCTGCACTTCGAGATTCGCATCAACGGCAACCCGGTCGATCCCCTGTCGGTGCGTCTGCCGCGTGCCAACACCCTGCCCGCCTCGGAACAATCGCGGTTCGCCCAGACCGTTTCGCAGATCCGTGACCTGATGGCCCGCGACGTCGAACCTGAAATCAAGATCGCATCGGTGCAGAACTAAGAGCCGGCCCGCCGCAGGCCGCACCGCTCAATTTTCGCTCCAGACCGCCAGTTCGTTGCCGCCCGGCTCACGGAAGTGAAACCGCCGTCCGCCGGGAAACGAATAGATCGGCCGCACCACGTCGCCGCCCGCGCCGGTCACCGCCGCAAGCGCTGCTTCGAGATCATCGGCTTTCAAAATGACCAGCGCCTTGCCTGGCGCGCCGCTGCCCGACCCGTCGATGCCGCCGTCGAGCCCGGCATCGGCGAAGCCCTGATATTCGGGCCCGTAGTCGACAAATCCCCAGCCGAAAGCCTTTCTGAAAAACGCCGTCGATGCGCCGATATCGGCGCTGTCGAATTCCACATAATCGATCCTGAGACCCATGCCCCCTACCTCCTTTTCGATCGCATGCCGGGAACCTTGGTTACCCCCGGATCTGCAACGAGATCCTGATATTGCGGCGTCTCGACGCCGAAGATCGCGACGCGCCCCTCTTTGTCATGGTGAACCCCGAACCCGTAGGACTTGACCAGAAGCGACGAACGCAGACAGGCCTGCCCGCGTGAATAGAACTCCGTCCGCGCTTCTTCCGTCGGCGCGATCCCGGCGCGCGCAGCGTGCACCGCAAAGATCACATCGTCGCTGGTATGGGCGTAGGGTGCCTGCGAAATCATCTCATACTGCATCGTGGCAACAGTGCCCGGCTTGGTTGGCACGCGTGCCGAAAGCGCACCGCAATCGGGTGAGATTTCGATCAACGTGTTGGAGTAGTTCGTCGTATGCCCGCCGTCTTCGGTCTTCATAACGATGTCCTTGTTCTCTTTTTGTTCTAGATCAGATCGAAGGCCCGCGCAAGCCCCCCCATTAGGCCCCTCAACCCATGAACCTGGTGAGCATGCCGTTGACGACCGAAGACGGCACAATCTCGCCCATCCGGGAAAAATCGCCCGTCTCGAACATGGCCCGGCCGGCATCGAGAATGACCTTGTGCGTTGCCCGCGCCAGCGACGACCCGAGGCTGATCCGCGCCACACCCGCATTGGCGAAATCGGCCCGGGAATAGTGGGTGAACAGACCCGCGCAGAGTCCGTTGACCGGCTTGTCGACCGCCCGGCACTGGGCCGCGAGCGCTTCCATGTCGGGCGGCAGCGGCGCGTAGAGCGCGTCGGCCCCCGCGGCGGAAAAGGCCCTGAGCCGCCGGATCGCTTCGTCATTGTCATAGGTGCCGACCAGCATGCCATCGGCCCGGGCCAGAAGCACGAAATCCCTGCCCGTCGCTGCTATGGCCTTGCGGGCCGCATCCGCCGCCGCCTCGATGCGGGTCACCGCCGCGGCAAAATCATAGGAGCGGCCCGCGCCTGCCGTATCCTCGATCGAGCAGCCCGCCAGTCCCGCCTCGGCCGCAAGACGCACCGTTTCGGCGACGATCTCCGGACTGTCGCCGAACCCGTTTTCGAAATCGCCGCTGACCGGCAGGGGCGTTGCGTCGGCCAGCGCCTTGCCATGCGCGATCGAGGCGTCGCGCCCGGCCCCGCCATCCGGCAACCCCAGCGTGAAGGCGAACGCCGCCGAGGAAGTGGCGAGCGCCTCCGCTCCGAGCGCGGCAAGCATGCGCGCCGAACCAATGTCCCAGGCATTGGCCAGAATGAATGGCTGCCCCGGCCGGTGCAGATCGCGAAAAGTCGTGTCCATGTTTTTGTCCGCCGCGCGTTTCGTTGGCCCGATGATGGGCGGGCGGGTGGCCAAAGACAAGCCGGATTTCACCCCGGCCAACCGCGCCCCAACCTGACGCGAGCCTGAAGGAAATTCTCGTCGGGCGTCAGGCCGCTGTCAGTTTGCGGGCCTAGATCGAAGGCGTCATTCGAACATGGAGATTCCCAATGACTCGCCTTCTTGCCATCAGCCTTGTCGCCCTTCTGGCGGCCAGCCCCGCCTATGCCGCCGCCACCTGTTCCACCGCCCCCGCGGCCCAGTGGCAGCCCCAGTCGGCGCTAGAGGACATGCTCAAGAACGAGGGCTACAATATCCTTCAGGTCAAGGTCGAAAACGGCTGCTACGAGGTCTACGCGACCGATGCCAACGGCAACCGCGCCAACATGGCCTTCAACGCCGAAACCCTCGAAATGCTCGACAATGCCGAAGCCGGTGAAAACTGATCCGGCCACCACAACCGATGACCGGGTGCCCGTCTGGGACCCGGCCGTCCGGCTCTTTCACTGGAGCCTCGTTTCAAGCGTCGCCATCGCCTGGTTCACCGCCAACAAGCTCGAAGCCCTGCACTATTGGGCCGGCTATGCCGCGGCGGCTCTGATCGCCTTCCGCCTCGCCTGGGGCATCATCGGTACGCACTATGCGCGCTTCCACCAGTTCGTCCGCCCGCCCGCGACCATCCTCACCTACCTCAAGTCCATCCTGACCGGCCGCGAGGCCCGCTATCTCGGCCACAACCCGGCCGGCGGCGCCATGATCCTGGCGCTGATCCTCATGCTCGCCGCCACCGCCACAACCGGCTGGCTGATGACCACCGACGCCTTCTGGGGCAGCATCCTGATGCAGCGCCTGCATGACCTCGCCGCCAACCTTCTCGTGCTTCTCGTCTTCATTCATATCGGTGGCGTCGTCGTCGCCAGCCTCAGGCACAAAGAGAACCTCGTCGGCGCCATGCTCAGCGGCCGCAAACGCCGCCCAGGGCCCGGGGATGTGGTCTGAAAGACGTTCACCTGGTCCGTAGACCGTGGACGGAACATATTCTCGCGCGAGCGTACCGCTCGAAGCAATGCCCTATTCAGGTCAACTTGACCAGACTACGGAAGTCCCGTAGAATCTCTCGATGCAAACCGTCGTCGAAACCAGAGCCTATTTGGCGGCGGCCAAAGATGCCGGAATCGGTGATTTTGGGCGGCGACTGATTGTCGATGAAGTCGCGACCAATCCTGAGATCGGCGACCTCATCCGCGGAACGGGTGGCTGCCGCAAGTTTCGCATAGGTGGACGGGGCAAGGGGAAAAGCGGCGGCTATCGCGTCATCACTGCGTTTGGTGGGAATGACATGCCGGTTTTCCTGCTGACGGTGTTTGGAAAAGGCGAAAAGGCAAATCTGACCAAATCTGAGTGCAATGAATTGTCCAATCTCACCAAAGTGCTGTTCGACACCTACGCCGCCAAAGACACGAAAACGAGGCAGTCAAAATGACCAGAAACGCATTCGACAAGATCAAATCCGGTCTTGAGGACGCTGTCGCGTTTGCGCGAGGTGACACCAGAATGGGCGTTGCTCATATCCCCGACGAGATCGACATTAGGGCAATCCGCAAGGCAACCGGTCTCACCCAGGCTGCTTTTGCAGCCCGATTCGGATTCAATCTGGGTCGGCTGCGCGATCTCGAACAGGGCCGCACCCGGCCCGACAGCGTTGCCAGAGCCTATCTTCTGGTGATCCAGAAGGACGTCGAAGCAGTCGAGCGCGCGCTGGACGTCGCCTGAACCTCGTCTCGCGCCCATCACGTTCGTTGTTCCACCGATACGACTTCGGTTGGTCGCCATGCCCTTCCCCTCCCCCTCACCCCAGCCACACCGCCTCGTAGGGTGCGAGGTAGAGGATGCCGCTGCGGAGGTCCGGGACGCGATCGCCGAGGAAATCGTAGGTCCCGTAAAGGCCCGCCTCAAACAGTGGTCCGAGATCGACCGGCTGGATATTCGCCGTGAAGTTGAACAGGCAGGCGAGCGTTCGCTCGTCACCCGGCCGGGTGAAGGCAAAAACCGCCCGGTTGCCCAATTGCACGATATGCGTCGGCACCGTCGCCGCCAGTTCCCTGGTTGCCCGCCGCTGCGCCATGATGCGCCGGACCCCGGCCAGAAGCCGCCCCGCGACCCCCTCTCCCTTTTCCGCCCTGGCCGCCAGCGACCAGTCCATTTTCGGCCGGTGCATCCAGCGATTGTCATGCGCCTTGGCCGGGTCCTTAAGATAGGCCTCGTCGTTCAGGAGCCCGAGTTCATCGCCCATGTAAAGAAGCGGCACGCCCCCGAACCCGGCAATGAGCGCAAAGCCCATCAGAATGCGGGCCACGGCGAGGTCCACAGCCTTTTCGTCGCCCGCTTCGAGTGCTGTTTCGAGCCCGGCAAGGCTCGCGAACGATCCCGACGAGCGCCGGTCGCCGGTTTCCGGATTGTCCTGGAACAGGGCCCCGCGCGCGAACGAGCCGGGGAAGGTGCCCGCATAGAAATTGGCGAGGAACCGGCGATGGTTGAACGCGTCGATATTGGGCACCGCCGCCGCATCCTCATCGGTTATCGCCCAGCCGATATCGTCGTGGCAGCGAATATAGGTCGCCAAACTGGCATTGCGGAAACGCTCGGGGAAATGTTTCGCGAGCGTGTGGCTCATCAAAAGCGTGTCGCCGGCGGCCAGCGACGACCAGAACTGCACCATCAGCGAATTGTGATAGGCAAGGTTCCCCTCCTTGCCCCGGTGCCGCCCGACCCCGAGATAGGGCACGAGCTTTTCCGGCGCGACGATCGCCTCTTCCTTGTGGATGATGGCCGGCGCCGCAATGCGCGTCGCCGCGCGCAGAGCCTGCAGCAGGTCGTGCACCTCGCCGAGATTCTGGCAGTCGGTGCCCATCTGCTTCCACATGAAGGCCACCGCATCGAGCCGCAACACCTCGGCGCCCTGGTTGGCGAGATGAAGCATGATATCAACGATCTCGAGAAAGACCTCCGGGTTCTCCCAGTTGAGGTCCCACTGATGCTCGTTGAACGTCGTCCACACCCATTTGCCCATGCCCGGATAGAAGGTGAAATTGCCCGGCGCATGCGCGGGGAAGATTTCGAGCAGCGTTTCCTCGTATTCAAGCGGCACCAGGTCGCTGTCGAACATGCGGTGATAGGCCTGATAGTGCGGATCGCCGGCCCGCGCCTTTTTCGCCCAGTCATGTTCCTTGGCGGTGTGGTTGAGCACCAGATCGACGCAGACGCTCATCCCCTCCGCGCGAAGCGCCGCAGTGACTTCGGCGAAATCCGCCATCGTTCCGAGCGCCGGGTTGATTTCGCGGTAATCCATCACCGAATAGCCGCCGTCGCTGTCGCCGGGCCTCGGTTTCAGGCAGGGCATGAAATGAACGTAGGTAACCCCGAGTGACTTGAGATAATCGACATGGTCGAGCACGCCCTTGAGGGTGCCGGCGAAGAGGTCGATGTAAAAGACATAACCGATCATCTCCTGGCTGAGGAACCAGTCGGGATTGAGATCACGTTCGAGGTCGCGAAGCTTCAAGGCCTCCGGCCGTTCGGCAAATCGCCGGCGCAGCAAATCGGTCAGGCGGTTGGCGAAAGCATCATAGCTGCCGAGATGCCCATAAATCCGCGACAGCGGTTCGAAAAGGTCGGCCCGGGAGCGGCCAAGACGCAAATCGAAAAGGTTCTGGTCGAACCGCGACAGTGCTCCTGCGTCTGACCCATCAATAAAATCAGCCATGCGCGCCTCCCGGACTCTCGGCCTCTGCCCGGCGGTCTTTACGCCGCCGCTACCACCATTTATGCCGCAGCGGACCGGCGCGGCCTAGAGCGAATCCGTCGCGCAATTCGCCGCATTTTAGCGAAACCCTCCACCGCTTTTGTCTTGCCTCTGCCGGTTCGCAGTGAAACAATTACGGCTGTTCAAATTTGTAAAGGAGGACGCCGATGCAAAGACGAACCGTACTCAAGGGCATGGCCCTCGCCCCGCTCGCCGCGGCCGCGACCACCCTGCCCGCCCTCGCCGCAACCGAAGTTCTGCTCGGAACGCGCACGGTCAATCTTCTGGCCGATCACGATACGATCTATGTCGGTTTGCTGCAGGGGCTTTTCACCCATATCCGCCTGACCGTGTCGGGCAATGGCATTCTGCTTTATGACCTCTCGGTCAACTTCGTGAATGGGCAATCGGTCTCACTTCCGGTCCGCACCTATATCGAAGATGGCGGCACGACCCGCTACATTCTCCTGCCGGGCGTGTTGCGTGCCATCCGCACAATCGACATGACCTACCAGCGGATTTTGGGCGGCGGCCAGGCCGTGGTCAGCGTCTACGGCACGCACCCGTAGCCGGGTCGCGCCGGATTCGGACCTTCGCCACTCCGGCGCTGCCGCAGTGAGGGAAATGTTGCGCTCAGCTGCCTGGCCCATCGACGCTGGGGAGCTGGCTGATGTTCAGTGCCAGCCGGTCGGCCAATCGGCCATGCCGCACCGTGACGTCCGCCTTGTCGACCTGAAAACCGAGCCGCGTCCAGAAGGCGCGGGCGCGCGGATTGTTGTGCAGCACGCCGAGCACGATACGGGTCGCGCCGTGTCCGAGGACAAGGTCCCGGTAGGCGGCCAGGAACCGCTCGCCAAGCCCCTGCCCGCGAAATGCCGGCGCGAACAGCATCAGCCCGATATAGGCGTCGTCCGGTTGCGGCCACGCGCCGCCGGCCTCGATGATCCCGGCAAGGTCGGTGCCGAGAAAAAGGCCGAGATTGACCCGCGTCTCGGGAGGAAAGAAATCCGGCCACTCGTCAAAAAAGTCCGCAGCAAGAGCCTGTCCCGACGTCTCGCCACCTTCGAGGCGGACATAGTCCTGAGCGTTGTCGAAGACACCCGCAACCGCATCGAAATCTGCCGCTCGGTCGAGCCCGCGGATGGTGATCTTCCGGGTAGGCAATTCGGTCATTTGAGCGCCGCCGTGCGGTAAAGGGAAATTCGGATCCCGCCATGCAGGACTGGCGGCAGCGGGTCGGTGAACGGCAGCCGCGTCGCCCGTGCCAGGTCCGGATCGGCCGTGATCAGCCCCACCCGCCAGCCGGAAAACTTCGCTAGAAGGACCGAACCAAGGTCGGCATAGAGCGTCCGGAGCGGCGCCTTGGTCTTGCCCAGGATTCGGGCGCCATAGGGCGGATTGACGATGACCAGGCCCGGGGGCCCCTCGGGGCGGTCGAGGTCCGCAATGTCGCGGCGGGCGAACCGGCAGATTTCGCCAACCCCCGCCCGCGCAGCATTCTCCTCTGCCAGACGGATGGCGCCGGCATCGCGATCGCTGCCGTGGAAAGCAGGTGCGACCTGCCGCGGATTGCCGACCTGTTTCATCGCCGCCCACGCCGCCGGATCGAATGTGACCAATTGTTCGAAAGCAAAGTCCCGCGCCCGCCCCGGCCTGAGACCCAAAGCCATCTCGGCCGCCTCGATGACGAAGGTGCCCGAACCGCACATTGGGTCGAGCAGCGGTTCCGATCCGTCATAGCCGCACTGCCTCAGGAACATCGCCGCCATGGTTTCGCGCATTGGGGCCTTGGCCACGCCCTCCTTGAACCCGCGCTTGTGCAGGGACGTGCCGGTCGTATCCAGGCTGATCGTGCAAAGATCGCGATCGATCCTGACGAGCACCCTCATCGCCGCATCCTCGGCGATCGGCGCACCAAGCGTCTCGGCGATTGCCCGCGCCACACGTTCGGCCGCCGCTCCCGCATGATAGATGCGCGATTTCCGGCAACTCGCCTCGACGTGAACGGGCACGTCGGGCCGTAGCACCGCGGCCCAATCAACCCGTCGTGCCCGCTTGTCGAGCTGGGCCAGATGCAGCGCCGGAAACGAAGCGGTGCGCGCCAGAACCCGCGTCGCCCCGCGCAGGGAGAGATTGGCCCGCCACACGTCCGGCCAGCCGCCCCGGAATGTGACCCCGCCATCGGTCACTGAAGCGCTGCCGAAACCTGCCGCCAGCGCTTCTTCGCACAGCGGCGCCTCGAGGCCCGGCGTCGCCAC
Organism: Hyphomicrobiaceae bacterium; assembly: GCA_020638095.1. Lineage (GTDB taxonomy): Bacteria > Pseudomonadota > Alphaproteobacteria > Rhizobiales > Devosiaceae > JACKJF01. Next base: position 59,688 of record JACKJF010000006.1, read on the forward strand.
GAGGAATATGTCGAATGGTTCAGGCTCGCTCATGCGGCGCGATTAGCATGCGCGGCCTGCGGGCGCCATTCTCGAAACCCTGTCCGATCCAATGCCTCGGGCGCTTTCGTTTGGAAATCAGTTGCTTTCGTGTGACGCTCCGTCGCCGCCGATTCCCAGGGACCTCGCTCAATGACCAGCCTCGACCTAGCCGCCATCGTCTGGATGCTCATCGGCATCGCTCTTTTTCCCGTCCAGTTCTTCGTCACCGCACCCTATGGCCGCCACGCGCGCAGCGACTGGGGCCCAACCATTTCCAACCGGCTCGGCTGGTGCCTGATGGAAGTGGTCTCGCTCGTCATCTTTGCCGCACTCTTTCTCGCCGGACCCAACATGAAGACCGCCCCGATGTGGATCTTCTTCGCCCTCTGGGTCGCGCACTATGTCAACCGCAGCCTGATCTTCCCCTGGCGCACCCACACGCGCGGCAAGACCATGCCCCTGATGATCGTGGGTAGCGCTGCCGCCTTCAACATCATGAATGCCGGGCTCAATGGCCTCAACTTCGGCTGGTTCGGCGCAATCTATCCCGATACCTGGCTCACCGATCCGCGCTTCGTCGTCGGCCTGATCATCTTTGCCACCGGCGCCGCCATCAACCTGTGGTCCGACAACCGGCTGATCGGCCTCAGAAAAGGCGACGAGACGGGTTACAAGATACCGCGCGGCGGCCTCTTCGAACTGGTCTCCTGCCCCAACCTGATGGGTGAAATCATCCAGTGGTGGGGCTTCGCCCTGATGTGCTGGAACCTGCCGGCGCTAAGCTTCGCCGTCTGGACCGCGGCCAACCTCATCCCCCGCGCCGTCAGCCACCACCGCTGGTATCGCCGGACTTTCGCCGACTATCCCGCCAATCGCCGGGCCGTCATTCCGGCGCTCGTTTGATCATAGGCCGACGGGGGATTTATCTTCAGTCTATTTTGAGGTACGTACCTCAATATTCCATCCGCTGGAGGAGCCGATGAGCGCATTCACTCCCAACCCGGACTTTGCCGTCGCCAGCGAGGCAGCGCTGCGTGGGCTTTTCCAGCCGGTGCATGAACTGGCGGGCCTCAAATCGCTTCCCGCGCTCGACAAACACGCGAGCGATTTCATCGCCCGCGCGCCGTTTCTCGTGCTCGGCACCGAGGGCGCGGACGGCAGGGCCGATGTCAGCCCGCGCGGCGACCCGCCGGGCTTTGTCAAAATCCTCGACCCCAACTGGCTCGCCATTCCCGACCGGCCCGGCAACAACCGGCTCGACAGCCTTGCCAACATCGTCGTCAATCCCGGCGTCGGGCTTTTGTTCATCATTCCCGGCTTCGACGAAACCATGCGCGTCAACGGACGGGCCGAACTCAACACGGACCCGGCGATTCTTGGGACCATGACCGTCAACGACCGGACGCCGAAGCTCGCCATCCTGGTCAGGGTCGACGAGGTCTTCATCCACTGCGCCAAGGCCTTCCGCCGCGCGCAATTGTGGAACCCGGACAGTTTTCAGGACCGGCGCACCATGCCGACCCTCTCAAAGATCATCCTCGACCAGACCAAGGGCGCCCCCACCGACCCGGACGAAATGAAACGCATCGACGACGATCTCGAACAAAGCTACCGCCGCTCGATGTACTGAGCGATTGTTGGGGCGAGCGGCGCCACCGGGCGCCACCCGCCATCGCGCCTCAGCCCGAATAGCTGATAAAGGCGATCATCGCCCCGGTCGGATCGGCGATGTGGCACATGCGCCCGACCGTCGGCACGTCGAACGGCTCCATCAGAACCTTTGCGCCGGCGCCGACCGCCGTCTTGAACCGTGCATCGACATCGTCGACCGTGATGTAGACCACCCAGGCCGGATGCTCCATGTCCATGCCGCTGATGCCGCCGACCTGCTCGCCGCCGACATTGATCACGCCGTACGGCCCGCCTTCGCCGCCCATCTGCATGTCGCTGATCTGCCAGCCCAGAACCTTCTGGTAGAAGGCGCGGGCCGCCGCGCTCTTGCCGTTATATTCCACCCAGCTCGGCGCGCCGTGGGTCACGTTCCTGTCCATCTCTGTCTCCCTTTCGACAAAGGCCGCACTGGCGCGGCCATGACTGTGACGCATCGCGCAAAAGGGATTCGACAAATTGAACCGCAATTTTTGGTCGATGGGATGGGATGGGGCCATACGACTTGGGCACCGCGACAAAATTTGTGCTGAACGGTCACGCCGGCTCCAACGCCGTTTGGATGGGTTGGAAGGCGATGCGTGGCGCAATCCACCGGCCAAGCGGTGCGCTGAAAAGTGGGAACCGGTTTTCAGCTTCCCGGCACCGCGACAAAGGACATGCCGAACCGCCGCACCGGCTTCAAAGCCGCACGGAGACGATTGAAGGCGATGCGTGGCGCAATCCACCTATACGTGCCGTCGTATCGGCAAATGATTAGGCGCACTGCGCCACGCATGCCGGCATTTGAGGGAATGACAAAAGAGCTTGTCCGCCCGTTCCAGCCCGCATCTTCTGCCCCGTCACAGTGCCCGAACACATGTTACTCTGTGACGTCAGATGCTGGATGGCCCGGCAGGGGCCATCAGCCTGAACAACCGGACAGGTCCAACTCCTCGCCAGAGCCGGCCTGCCCTTTCACCACCCGGCGATGCGGCGACCCGCATCCCCAACCGGCACTCCCGCAAAGCATTTCGTCGACACCTTCGCCGCGCGGGAGATGGGGGTCAGTTTAGGGGAGGATGGAAAGGTGGGGGATAAGGTTTGACAACCGCTAAACGGCGCGCCGATCCCGGGGCGTAAGTCGAATGTAGTCGCCTGAGACCTGCACGTCATACGACATTTCGGCGAGCCGCCACCCGTTCGCGAATTCATTTAAGGCTAGTGGATTTGGCACAAACACAGTGGGCGGATTTAGTCCGATCAGCAATTTGACATCGTTGTCTGCGCCCCAGACACCGCTCACAGCAGAGTATCTTTCATCCAAGAATACATTTGTTGGAACGCTGCTGCGATTTGAGTTCAAGACATAGTGACGAGCACCATTTCCCATTGTTTTCGCTTGGTCAGAGGAGTGGTCGAACGTCATCTCGTACGGTCCGACGCCGAGTGTCGCTTCCACCACAAATGGATGGCCACTGATACCTTCTAGCTGTGACATGCGGCCACGTCTCAGCAGCCGACCGTTCACGGCTATCACGTAATAGTCACCTTCCCTGACGATACCCTTGGCGATGTACCCTGCTTCATTTCGATCTGGCGACCCGATTAGTCGCTCTGCTTTCTCTTTTATTGCGGCTGTATATCTCAAGAGTATTTGTTCATGAGGAAAGCTGGTCACCTCTCCGATTCTTAATTCGAGCCAATCCCGTGGGACACCCTTAGGTTCCGGGCAGATCACTTCGATCCAAATCCTTTTGCCCTCATACTCGACAAGAAAGTCTGGACCCGAGTTTTCACGGGCGATGGAGAAGCCCGCCGTCCTTAGCTGAACCGCAAAAAGGACTTCAGACATCTGTTGCCAAAACGCAGCGTCGTTCTCCTCGCATAGACGTTTTTCGGAATTTGCGTCTCCAAGGCCACTCTCGAGAAACCTGTGGCATTCCGAGATGACTTTTTCCCGTAAATCCAACTCATACGGATTTGGATATCTTCGTTGAATTGCATCTTCGATAGCCATTTGTATTGCCAATGGATTGGTGAATCAGTCCGCTCGTCACAAGTAACAAAAGTATGTTCGCCTTGGTCAATGTCGCTCCTCAATATGCTCACAATGACCACACCACTTTTACCCGTCACCCTCGGGCTTGACCCGAGGGTCCATTGAAACTGTCCAAGCGCGGGGTTGCAGGTTGCGACCGGCGCTTTTTCTCAAGCGAAAGCACAAGGGGAGTGGCAGAATGGATGCTCGGGTCAAGCCCGAGCATGACGAGGCGGACAGGACTTGTTCAGAATGAGGTCAGGACCATGCGCCCCGCCTGGCAAAGGTTCCGGCGTGGTGGCCGGGACAGCGCGTGAAAAATTGCACAGGGAAAAGCCCCCACCCTTCGACAAGCTCAGGGTGAGGGCAGACTGTCACCGTCATTGAAAGCACCCGTCAGGATGCGCGGCAATGCAGGAAGTTTGCGTCGACACTCGCCATTCGGGATTGCTTCGCTGCGCGCGCAATGACGGCGAGACCCGGCCCGCCGGCTCATTCGAACTGCACGATGACGGATTCGAAATCTTCGGAACCGATCACTTTGGTATGATGGCCTTTGCCGTGCCGGTCTTCCATGTGCCACACATCACCGGGACCGATATCGCGAGACGTGCCGTCGCTCGCCGTCACCCTGACTTTGCCTGATAGACAGATGAGCTTTTGTGCGACCGGCGTCGGATGAATGGGTTCGTCCCACCCCGCGCGGAGCCGCAGGAACATCATCCGTTTGGCCGGTTCGGGTTCGGAAATCTCGATGGCCTTGGCCGGCGGCGCGAATGTCCGCTCTTCAAGCCCGACCTCGACTTCCGCCCAGCGGCTCTCCCCATCGCTCTCAGCATAAAGCCTCTGATACTTCACGTCCCTGGCTCCGTTTTCGCACCTTGCCGCCACCATGCCCGCCCGTTTCGGCCACGTCCAGAACTTGCGATCGATGGGACAAACGAGGGCCCACACTCCCCTTGAAGGGCGAGCGTGGCGCACAAAAAACCCCCACCCTTCGACAAGCTCAGGGTGAGGGCTTTGTACTGCGTGGGGCGACTTGCGCCGCCCGGGCTCGAACGAAAGGGCGTGGGAAAGTCCCTACGCCGCTTCTTCGTCTCCCGGCTCGACGATCTCGGCCTGGATGACGGGCCGGATGACGATGCCCTGATCGTTGGCGTCGATCTCGACATGCATGCCGTCGGCCAGGTCGCCGCCGAGCACCATTTCGGCCAGCCGGTCCTGCACCTGGCGCTGGATGACCCGCTTCAGGGGCCGGGCGCCATAGGCCGGATCGTACCCCTCGTTGGCGAGCCATTCGCGGGCCGCCGGGCTGAGGGAGGCGGTGATGTCGCGGTCGGCCAAAAGCTTCTGCAACAGGCCGAACTGCACATCGACAATGGCGCCCATATGCGAGCGGTCGAGCCGGTGGAAGAGGAGCGTCTCGTCGATCCGGTTGAGGAATTCGGGCCGGAACGCCGCCTTGACCGCATCCATGACCCGGCCGCGGACGAGATTGACATCCTCGCCGTCGCCGAGCTGTGCCAGATATTCGGCCCCAAGGTTCGAGGTCATGATGATCAGCGTGTTGCGGAAATCGACCGTGCGGCCCTGACCATCGGTCAGACGCCCATCGTCGAGCACCTGCAACAGGACGTTGAACACGTCAGGATGCGCCTTTTCGATCTCGTCAAACAGGACGACCTGATAGGGCCGGCGGCGAACCGCCTCGGTCAGAACCCCGCCCTCGTCATAGCCCACATAGCCCGGAGGCGCGCCGATGAGGCGGGCAACCGAATGTTTCTCCATGAACTCGGACATGTCGAGCCGGACCATCGCCGTCTCGTCGTCGAAGAGGAACTCAGCCAGAGCCTTGGTCAGTTCGGTCTTGCCGACGCCGGTCGGGCCGAGGAACAGGAACGAACCGATGGGCCGGTTGGTCGCCTGCAGACCCGCACGGGCCCGCCGGACGGACCGCGACACGGCCTCGACCGCCTCTTCCTGCCCGATGACGCGCTTGCCGAGCATCTCCTCCATCCTGAGGAGCTTCTCGCGCTCGCCTTCAAGCATCTTGTCGACCGGAATGCCGGTCCAGCGCGAGACAATCTGGGCCACGTGATCGGGCGTCACCACCTCTTCGACCATGGCCTTTTTCGCCGCCTCGGCGGAGGCCAGTTCGGCCGCCTCAAGCTGCTTCTGCAGGCCCGGAATCACGCCATAGGCGAGCTCACCGGCGCGGGCGAGATTGCCGTCGCGCTGGGCACGTTCCAGTTCGCCGCGGGCCTTGTCGAGCTCTTCCTTGACGCGCGTGGCACCGGCCAGCCGCTCTTTTTCGGCCAGCCAGGTCTGGGTCAGGGCCGCCGATTCCTCTTCAAGATCGGCAAGCTCGGCCTCGAGCTTTTCGAGCCGCGACCTCGAGGCGTCGTCGGTTTCCTTCTTCAGGGCTTCCCGCTCGATCTTGAGCTGGATAATGCGCCGGTCGAGCTCGTCGAGCTCCTCGGGCTTGGAATCGACTTCCATGCGCAGCCGCGCCGCCGCCTCGTCGATCAGGTCGATCGCCTTGTCCGGCAGGAAACGGTCGGCAATGTAACGGTTCGAAAGGGTCGCCGCCGACACGAGGGCCGAGTCGGAGACCTTGACCCCGTGGTGGAGTTCATACTTTTCCTTGAGCCCGCGAAGGATCGAAATTGTGTCCTCGACACTCGGCTCGTCGACGAAAACCGGCTGGAAACGCCGGGCCAAGGCCGCATCCTTTTCGACATGCTTCTGATATTCATCGAGCGTCGTTGCGCCGACGCAGTGAAGCTCACCGCGCGCCAGAGCCGGCTTCAGAAGGTTCGAGGCATCCATCGCCCCGTCCGACTTGCCGGCGCCCACGAGCGTGTGCATCTCGTCGATGAAAAGCACGATCTGGCCTTCCGCCGCCGTGACCTCGTTGAGCACGCCCTTGAGCCGCTCCTCGAATTCGCCGCGATATTTCGCCCCGGCGATCATCGCACCGAGATCGAGCGCCAGAAGCTTCTTGTTCTTCAGGCTCTCCGGCACGTCGCCATTGACTATCCTGAGCGCCAGGCCTTCGGCGATGGCGGTCTTGCCAACGCCGGGCTCACCGATCAGCACCGGATTGTTCTTGGTGCGGCGCGAAAGGACCTGGATGGTGCGGCGGATCTCCTCGTCCCGGCCGATGACCGGGTCGAGCTTGCCCGTCCGCGCATCCTCGGTCAGGTCGCGGGCATATTTCTTGAGCGCGTCATACTGGTTCTCGGCCGAGGCCGTGTCGGCGGTCCGGCCCTTGCGGATCTCGTTGATCGCTTCGTTGAGCTTGTTGGCCGTCAGCCCCGAACTCGTCAGGACCTTGCCGGCCTCCGTCGAAGACTCGATGACCATGGCGAGCAGCAGCCGCTCGACCGTCACGAATGAATCGCCAGCCTTTTCCGCCGCCTTTTCCGCCGTGTCGAAAAGCTTGGCGAGTTCGCGGCTGAGATAAATCTGTCCATCCCCGCCCGAAACGGCCGGGATCTTTTTCAGTTCCGCCGCAACCCCCGCGCGCACCGCCTTGGCGTCACCGCCGGCGCGCTCGATGAGACCCGAGGCAAGCCCCTGATCGTCATCCATGAGAACCTTGAGCAGGTGAATGGGCTGGAACTGCTGGTGACCCTGACCGAGCGCCAGGGTCTGTGCGCTCTGAATGAACCCGCGCGCACGCTCGGTATATTTCTCGATATTCATCTATCAACTCTCCTTTTCGCGGCCCGTCCCATGCGCCCATTGCGGCGCGGCATCGAACGTCCCGAAGCGTTGGCTTTTGCCGGAACCCACAGGATGGCATTCCGCTTCGCCTGACATATGGGAGCTTCGAACGAAAAGAAAAGAGCGCCGCACGATTTCACGCGCTCCACATATCAGGCGATGGAACACCAGACCTCAGCGGCGTCCACTGCTGACTTCTGCTGACAGAATCTGGCTCGCACGCGTCCGATTCTGGACCTCCCGAAACCAAGGAGATCCAGAATGAAAGCACCAGCCCTCGTCATCTTCTACGTTCACGACGTTTATCTCAGCGCCGCGTTCTACGCCCGTATTCTCGGGGTCGAGCCCGTCGAGAAAAGCCCGACCTTCGCCATGTTCGTTCTCGAAGGCGGCACCAATTTCGGCCTCTGGTCGAAACATACGGTGAGCCCGGCCGTCGCGACCGAGGGAACCTCCGCAGACATTTGCTTCACCTTCGCGGACAGGAATGCGCTCGATAAGGCCTATCTCGACTGGACGGAAAAAGGCGGGATCGTCATCCAGACGCCGGTCGAATTGGACTTCGGCCAGACCTTTACGATCATCGATCCGGACGGCAATCGCCTGCGCGCTTACGTCCCCCAGCGCTGAGCGGCACCTGCCCTCGCGCTCGAAACGAGAATTGGTCCACCGGACCAATTCTCCCACTGCGTGGTCGCTTGCTGGCCCTCAGCCACAGGCTTCGGGCGTTCGAAACCTGCTGAAGCTCCACCGGAGCTTCGGCTTGATGCTCCGCATCAATCGGTTGCGGGGCACCCGGTGCCTCTGGCACCTGCCCTCGCGCTCAAACCTAAAATCGCTCCACCGGAGCGATTTTGCGAAACGCGCCGGTTCTCGCTACTCAGCCGGAGCGTCGGCACCGTTGGTCAGAAATGCGGGAAGATCGGAAAGGCTCGGCTGCGGCGCCTTCGAAGGGTCGGCCTGGCCACCCGCCTGTTCGCCGCCATTGTCGCTGCGCGGACGCCGACGCGGGCGCCGGTCACGCCGGGGTGCCGGTGCGGCCTGGCGCTCACCATCACCCTCGTTTTCACCCTCGTCCGCCGCGTCGTCGGCATCGGCCGAAACGCTCTCGGCCGGAGCACCGTTGCTTTCGCCGGCAAAGCCCTCGCCCTCGTCCTCGTCGTCATCGCCGCTGAACTCGGAGCGCTGCTCGCCATAGGATTCGAACCGCTGCTGCTGTTGCGCCTGGGCCGCCAGAATGATGCGGTTATAGTGCTCGGCATGCTGCAGGTAGTTTTCCGCCCCGACCGAGTCGCCGGCGCTCATCGCATCCCGCGCCAGTTGCGCATATTTCTCGGCTATCGTCTGGGCATTGCCGCGGATGCGGACATCGGGCCCGTTCGATTCATAGGACCGCGAAAGCGGATTGGTATTCTTGCGGCCATTATTGCCGCGCCCACGGGAGCGCTTGCTTTGTTGATTGGGTCTCATTGGCGAATGGTTCTCACTCCAGTGCGCTGGCTACTGGCCCGCACACACCTTCCTGCCGGGGCTGCACCCGCCAGGCATTTCATTGTTTGGCCCCTAAAGTGCCGGCCGTGACCACTTCATCGGATTGGAACCTTTACCGGTCCCGGTATTGCGCCCACCGCGCAACCTGCATCATGAATGATTGGATGGTCATCTCAAGGTGATTCAAATCACCTCCGACAGCAATATTGTCCTAAACCTTTTGGCGGACTTTTCCAAGCAAAAACGTATGCCTGACCGCTCTCCCCGCCCTTTCCGCGGCATTTGGGTCACATTCGCGCAACCAGAACCCGGTCATGCCCGGCAAGATCGGGCTCGATGCGGCAGCGCGAAAACCCGGCGTTCCGGCAAAGACCAGTGACCGCCTCACCCTGGTCATATCCGATCTCAAAGATCAGCATTCCGCCATCGGCAAGATGGCGCCCGGCATCCGCGAGAATTGCCCGGTAGGCATCAAGCCCGTCTTCGCCGCCATCAAGCGCGGCGATCGGATCGTGTTCCCGCACTTCCCGGGAAAGGCCGGGCAAGACGCCGCGCACGATATAGGGCGGATTGGAGACGATGAGATCGAAACGGGTCGTTGCGCTGACCGGCGCGAACCATGAGCCCTGCCGCCAGTCCGACCGGTCCGCCACGCCATGCCGCATGGCATTCTCCCGCGCGACCGAAAGCGCACCGGCGCTGATGTCGACGCCGATGCCGGTCGCTTCGGGCAGCTGAACCAGAAGAGTAACGAGGATAGCGCCAGTTCCCGTGCCGAGATCAAGAAGGTGCGGTTTCGGCCGGCCCTTGCAGAACGCGACCCCGAGATCAACAAGCAGTTCCGTTTCGGGACGCGGAACCAGCGTTTCCGGACCAAGCCGGAAATCGAGACCATAGAATTGCTTCTGACCGACAATCCGCGCCACCGGCTCGCCGCCGAGACGCCGCGCGATCATGGCTTGATAAGCCGCGATCGCGTCGCTGGAAGGTGGTTCTGCCCGGCCGAGAACCAGCCTGGTCTGGTCGATCCCCGCCGCCGCCATCAGGAGAAGCTGCGCGTCGCGGTCGGCCCCGGCGATGCCGGCCTCCGTCAACTGTCGCGCCGCCCCGCGCCAGAGGCTTTCGAGCGTCACGCCTCGAGCCCGTCCATCGCCGCCAGCTGCGCCGCCTGGTTCTCGGTGATCAGCGCCTCGATCAGTTCGCCGAGCTCGTCGCCGGCAATGATGCGCTCGAGCTTGTAAAGGGTCAGGTTGATACGGTGATCGGTCACCCGGCCCTGCGGGAAGTTATAGGTGCGGATGCGTTCCGAGCGGTCGCCGGTCCCCACCTGCATCTTTCGGGCGTCCGAGCGCTCCTTGTCCATGGCTTCCTTCTGCTCTTCGTAAAGCCGCGCCCGCAGAACCTTCATCGCCGTCGCGCGGTTCTGGTGCTGGCTCTTTTCCGAAGCCGTCACCACGATGCCGCTCGGAATATGCGTGATCCGGACGGCGGAGTCGGTCGTGTTCACATGCTGGCCGCCGGCGCCCGACGAACGCATCGTGTCGATGCGAATATCCTCTGCACGGATCTCGACATCGACCTCCTCGACATCGGGAAGAACCGCAACCGTCGCCGCCGAGGTGTGGATGCGCCCGCCCGCTTCGGTTTCCGGCACGCGCTGAACCCGGTGTACGCCGGATTCGAATTTGAGCTTGGCATAGGCGCCCTCGCCTGAAACCGAGGCGATGATTTCCTTGTAACCCCCGACTTCGCCGTCGCTCTTCTCCATGACGTTGACCTTCCAGCCCTGGAGTTCCGCATAGCGCGAATACATGCGGAAGAGATCGCCGGCAAAAAGCGCCGCTTCGTCGCCACCGGTCCCGGCCCGGACTTCGAGAATGACACTCTTGTCGTCGGCGGCATCCTTGGGAAGCAGCAGAACCCGGATATGTTCGACCAGTTCGTCGAACTTCGGTTCGAGTTCCTCGATCTCCATTTCCGCCATTTCGCGCAGTTCATGGTCCGGCCCCGAGAGCAGGCGCCGCGCCTCCTTGAGATTGCGCTCGACCTTGCGATAGTCACGGATAGCCGCAACCACTTCGCTCAGCTCCTTGTGTTCCTTGGCGAGTTTGACATAGGCCTGCGGGTCCGGGCTCGCGGCCATCTGGTTTTCGATGCCCTGAAAATGCGCTTCGAGGGCGGACAATTTGTCGTCGGGCAATCGCGCCATGCGCATCGCTCCCAAAAGTTGAAGTGAATGGCTAGGCGGGCAGGCTCTGCTTGCCGACCATGTCGGTCAGAAGCGACCTGATGTTGACCTGCTCGCTGCCGTCGAGCGCGGCATTGACGGCATCGGCAACCGGTCCGAGGTCGGTTTCAAGCACCATGTGCTTGACCTGACCGATCGACGACGGACCCATGCTGAGCCGCCGCATGCCGACCGCCAGCAGCGCCAGCGCCTCGACCGGGTGACCAGCCAATTCGCCGCACATGGTCAGCGGCACATGGTGCGCGTCGGCAGCCCGGACAATCTGCCGGATGGCACGCAGGCGCGGCTTGGCAATCGGATCGTAGTTGGAGGCAACCCGCGGATTGGCCCGGTCGGCTGCCGTCAGGAACTGCACCAGATCGTTCGAGCCGATCGAGATGAAATCGCAATGCGGCAGCAGGTCTTCAAGCTCGAAGAGGAGCGACGGCACCTCGATCATCGCCCCGATCTCAAGGCTCTTCGGACGCTCGAAGCCCGAGCGCGCCAGCCGCTCGACCTCGCGCAGGACCACGTGCTTGCAGGAGAGGAATTCCTGCGTTTCGGTGACCATCGGCACCAGAATCTTGAGCGGCCGGCCATTGGCAGCCTGCAGCAGGGCCCGGACCTGGGTACGCAACAGGCCAGGCCGGTCGAGCGCCAGCCGGAGCGACCGCCAGCCCATGGCCGGATTTTCCTCGGGCGCCGAACGGAGGTAGGGAACTACCTTGTCGCCACCGATATCGAGCAGCCGAAAGACGATCGGCCGGTCGCCGCACCGGTCCATCGCCTCGCGGTAGAGATCGACCTGCTCCTGCAGCCTGGGCATTTTCGAGGCGATCATGAATTGCAGTTCCGTGCGGAAGAGCCCGACGCCTTCCGCCCCGGTCTCTTCGAGCGCATGCAGGTCCATCACGAGCCCGGAATTGTGCAGCAGGGAAACCCGGACCCCGTCGCGGGTCACGGCCGGCTTGTCGCGCAGGGCCGCATACTGCTCCTGCCGCTTGGCGCTGAGGCGGACCTTTTCGACATAGATCTGTTCGACATCCGGCGTCGGGCGCAGATGCACCACGCCCTCGGCGCCATCGACGATGATCTCGTCACCGCTTTCCGACATCGAGACGATGTTGTCCGCCTGCCCGACGCAGACCACGCCGAGCGAACGCGCGACGATCGAGACATGCGCCGTGGTCGCGCCCTCTTCGAGCACGATGCCGCGCAGTTTGGCGCGGTCATATTCGAGAAGTTCCGCCGGCCCCATATTGCGTGCCACGACAATCGCGTCGTCGGGCAGGTCGCGGTGGAGAAATCCGTCGCCATCGCCGGTCAGAACCCTGAGGAGCCGGTTGGCGAGATCGTCGAGATCGTGCAGGCGTTCGCGGATATACTGGTCCGTCTGCCGGAGCATGCGCGCCCGCGTATCGTTCTGCACCCGCTCCACCGCCGCTTCCGCCGTCAGCCCACCCTCGACGGCCTCGAGCATGCGCCTCAGCCAGCCCCGGTCATTGGCGAACATCCGGTAGCTTTCCAGAATCTCGCGATGGTCGGACGAGACCTGCATGTCGCCGTGGGAGAACATGTCGTCGATCGACATGCGCATACGCTCGATCGAGGATTCGAGCCGGGCCTTCTCTGCATCGGTATCGTCGGCCACGAAATTCCTGACCACGACGCGCGGATCGTGCAGCACCACCTGTCCGAGCGCGATCCCTTCCGAGAAGCCGTTGCCCTCGAACGTGCGCGGACGCCTGAGATCGATGTCCGAACCCGGCTTGATCAGCGTGTCGAATTCCGTGGTGGACAGCATTTCCGCGAGAATCGTGGCGGTCGTCAGCATCGCCTCGGTCTCGTCGTCGCCATAGGTTCTCTTGGTCGTGCTCTGCACCACGAGCACCCCGAGCGTCTGCCCGGCCTTGAGAACCGGCACGCCCAAAAACCCGTGGAACCGCTCCTCGCCCGTCTCCGGCTTGTAGGCGAAAGCGGGATGGGCCGGCGCGTCCTGAAGCGCCAGCGGTTCGGCGCTGACCGCGATGATGCCGACGAGACCCTCGCCAAGCCTCAGGGTCGTCATGTGCACCGCTTCGGGCTTGAGGCCATGCGTGGCGAAAAGTTCGAGCGCCCCGTCATCGCGCAGGACGTAGAACGAGCACACTTCGGCGCCCATGTTCATGGCGATCAGGTCAACGATCTTGTCCAGCCGGTCCTGCGAGCCCAGCTGCTCGGCCATCGTTTCGCGCAATTGCCGGAGCAGGACCCGCGGACCACTCGTCTTGGTGGTCATTGCTTCCCGATGGGCGAATTGCCCGCTTGTGGAACCGAACCGCGCCGCTGGGGCGTGATTCTACGCCTCTTTCCTGTCGAGACCGTAATACGTGTGCAGGGCCCTCACGGCAAGCTCGGCATATTCCTCGTCGATCAGGACCGAGGTCTTGATCTCCGACGTGGTGATCAGCTGGATGTTGATGCCCTTGTCGGCCAGTGCCTTGAACATGGACGAGGCGACACCGGCATGGCTGCGCATGCCGACCCCGACCACGGAAACCTTGGCCCCGCCCTTGGACCCCGAGATCGACTGGTAGGAGAGTTCGTCGCCCGCATTGTCGAGCGCCTTGATCGCCTTTTCATATTCGCTGTCGGGCAGGGTGAAGGTGATGTCGGTGGTCAGGCCGTCGTCAGAGACGTTCTGCACGATCATGTCGACGACGATCTGCTCCTTGGCGAGCGCCCCGAAAACGGCGGCGGCGACACCTGGATGATCCTCGACCCCGCGCAGGGTGATCTTGGCCTCCGACTTGACCAGCGTCACGCCCGAAACAATCTGCTTTTCCATGATTTCATCCTCGTCGCACACAATGGTGCCCGGCCCATTATAGAACGGATCGTCGCTGACGACCTGGTCGGCATCCGGATCGTCGAAACTCGACCGCACCACCAGCCGGACCTTCTGCGCCATGGCCACCTCGACCGAGCGCGTCTGCAGCACCTTGGCCCCGAGCGCTGCCATTTCGAGCATTTCCTCAAAGGAAATACGCGGCACTTTGCGCGCCTTGGGTGCAATGCGCGGATCGGTCGTATAGACCCCGTCGACGTCGGTATAGATGTCGCAACGGTCGGCCTTAACCGCCGCCGCCACCGCAACCGCACTCGTATCCGACCCGCCGCGCCCGAGCGTCGTGATGCGGTTATTGGCCGAAATGCCCTGAAAACCGGTGATGACGCAGACCTGCCCGTCCCCCATGCGCGCCACGAGATCCGTCGCGTCGATGTCGGTGATGCGGGCGCTGCCATGCACGTCATTGGTCTTGATCGGAACTTGCCAGCCCGAGAAGGAGCGCGCCGGGATGCCCATGTCCTGCAGCACGATGGCCATAAGTCCGGCCGTCACCTGTTCGCCGGTCGAGACCACGGCGTCATATTCGCGCGCATCGTGCAGCGGCGCCGCGGACTGGCAATAGGCGACAAGCTGGTTGGTCACCCCGGCCATGGCCGAAACCACGACGCAAACCTCGTGCCCGGCCTCGAATTCGCGTTTGACATGGCGCGCCGCATGCCGGATGCGATCGATATCGGCGACGGAGGTGCCGCCAAACTTCATGACAATGCGCGCCACTTCAATACTTTCCTGAAAGCCGGTGCAGCGGGTCCGGGGACCCGGTCCGGCGGCCCCATTGCCACATCTGCTTGCGTCTTTCAACCGGGTGCCGCATATGTGCTTAAGGCCCGAAACCGGCCCAGATGAGGGGAGAATTCCCATGTCCGAAACCGCGCTCGCCAAGAGCACCACGAGCAAAAGCTCGATCAGCACCGTCAATCAGGCCGAGCTCGACAAGTTCGCCGCGATGGCCGAACAGTGGTGGGACCCGAGCGGCAAGTTCAAGCCATTGCACAAGTTCAACCCGGTTCGCCTCGCCTATATCCGCGAGGTTGCGCTCGAACATTTCGGCCGCGACGGCACCAAGCGCCGCCCGTTCGAGGGTTTGAGCATGATCGATATCGGCTGCGGCGGCGGCTTGCTGTGTGAGCCGATGACAAGGCTTGGTTTCGAAGTGACCGGCATCGATGCCGCCGCGCGCAATATCGGCATTGCCTCGGCCCATTCCGCCCAGTCGGGGCTGGCCATCGACTATCGCGCCACCACCGCCGAGGACATGGTCAAGGCGGGCAACAAATACGACATCGTCCTCAATATGGAAGTGGTCGAGCACGTCGACAACGTGCCGCTCTTTCTCAAAAGCTGCGCGGCCCTGGTCAAACCCGGCGGGCTGATGCTGACCGCCACGATCAACCGCACCGCCCGCGCCTTTGCCCTCGCCATTGTCGGAGCGGAATATGTGCTCAACTGGCTGCCCAAGGGCACCCATTCCTACACCAAGTTCCTGACCCAGGATGAAATCACCTCGATGCTGAAGCGCGAAGGACTTCAGATCAAGGACCGGTGCGGCGTGACCTTCTCGCCCCTTCACAACGAATGGTCGAAATCGCGCGACATGGGCGTCAACTACATGCTTCTGGCCGAAAAGCCGGCGCAATGACCCTTGGCTCGGCGAGAATTGCCCTGATCACGGGCGCGAGCCAGGGCCTCGGGCTCGAAACCGCCCGCGCCCTCGCGCGCCAGGGCATGGCCGTGATCATCACCGGCCGCGATGCCAAAAAGCTCGCCGCGGCAAAGGCGGACCTCGACAAGGACGGCACCGTCTTCACCCATGAACTCGACATCGCCGACCAGCAATCGGTCGATCGCCTTTTCGCCTGGCTTGAGGCCGAATTCGGCAGGCTCGACATTCTGGTCAACAATGCCGGGCGCATCTATCCCGGCCTGCCCGGGCGGATTACGGAATTGCCCGCAACCGACGTGCTCGACGCGATCAACAACAATGCGATGAGCGCCTATCGCATGATCCAGAAGGGCCTGCCGATGATGAACGGGGCTGGCTATGGCCGCATCGTCAATCTGTCGAGCGGTATGGGCGCCCTCAACGGCATGGGCGGCGGCACGGTCGCCTACCGAATTTCCAAGACGGCAATGAACGCCATAACCCGTATTGCCAGCTCTGAGGCACGTGGCGACGTCAAGGTCAATTCCGTGTGCCCCGGCTGGGTGCGCACAAACATGGGCGGCCAGTCGGCACCGCGCAGCCTCGAACAGGGAATTGCCGGCATCGTCTGGGCCGCAACCCTGCCTGCGTCCGGCCCGAACGGCGGCTTCTTCCGCGACGGCAAACCTATCGACTGGTGATCTCATGACCCTGGCCCACGCTGACGATATCCGTTTTCTCCGCCGCTCCATCGAACTGGGGCTCGAGGCCCGCGCCGCGGGCAATCACCCGTTCGGTGCGCTTCTGGTCGATGCCGCCGGGCACGTTCTGATCGAGGCGGGCAACGATTTCTCGCATCAAAAGGGACCCGGCCATGCCGAGACCATCGTCGCCCGCGAGGCGGCGATGCTCTACGAACCGGATTTTCTGGAAACCTGCACGCTCTACACGGCATTCGAGCCCTGCGCCATGTGCGCCGGCTCGACCTATTGGGCCAATGTCGGCACCCTCGTCTACGGCATGACCGAAAAGCGCCTCGCGCAACTGACCGGCGCCAATGAGGAAAACCTGACCATGGACCTGCCCTGCCGCGCCGTCTTCGAGGCGGGGCAGCGCAAGACCATCGTGCGCGGTCCATTTCCCGAACTCGAAAGCGAGATCGCCAAAAGCCACGAAGGGTTCTGGTGAGGCCTGGCCGGCTGGCGAACAGCTAGTTGTGATCGTCCGGCAGCGAGGGCAGCGGCATGAAGTCGATCTCGTCCTCGATCAGGCTCACGACCTCGTCGGGCGTCGCCTCGCCGTAGATGGAGCGGTGCTCGGCATCCTGCTCGTGCATCTTGCGGGCTTCCTCGGCAAACTTGTCGCCGACATAATCCGCCTCGCTCAGAACCTTGCTGCGAAGTTCGCGCAGCTTTTTCTGGATTTCGGCCTGTTGCGGGTGGCCGGCGGAAAGCGAAACCTTGCGGTTGGACCGCATCGCGACCGCAGGCGCCATCAGGGCCTTTTCGACCTTTGGCGAGGCGCAGATCGGGCAGGTCACGTCGCCGCGTTTGGTTTGCGCATCAAAGGCTTCGCCCGACTTGAACCAGGCCTCGAACTTGTGATGATTTTCGCAACTGAGCGTGAATTGAATCACGTGCCTAACTCACCTTCTGGACCAATCAAGCACGTGCGACGTGCTCCGGGCCGGACGATCCTATCCTGCCACTTTATGGTTAATGCTTAGCGAATGTGCGCGGTCCGTGTCCAGCACCGGCAGCCGCCGCCGCGCGTCCGGCACGAGATCGAGGTCGAGATCGGCCAGCAACAGCCCCGGCTCGCGGTCGGCCCTTTCCGCAACAATCCGCCCCCAGGGATCAACGACCATCGAGTGGCCGTGCGTCGCCCGCCCGTTCTCATGCTGCCCGGCCTGGGCCGCGGCGATGACGAAACTGCCGGTCTCGATCGCGCGCGCCCTCAAAAGCACTTCCCAGTGCGCTTCGCCGGTCGGCTGGGTAAAGGCGGCAGGCACAGCAAGCACGTTGGCGCCGCGTTCGGCGAGTGCCACGTATTGGCTACCGAACCTGACGTCGAAACAGATCGAAAGACCGAGCACGGCGTCAATCCCCTCGCTCCGAAGGTCGGCCGTGACCAGGTCCACGCCGGCATCATAGGTCGCGCTTTCGCGATAGGCGCGGGTTTCGCCCGGCACGTTCGCGTCGAAAAGGTGGATCTTGTCATATTGCGCAAGAAGATCGCCCGTCCGACCGAAGAGCAGCGAGCGGTTGGCGTAGCGACCCGCGCCCTTGGAAACCGCAAGCGAGCCCGCATGAAGAACGATGCCCACCTGCCGGGCAATGTCGGCCAGCCGGGCAATCTGGTGACTATCGCGCGGCGGCAAGGCGATTTTGGCAAGTTCCGTGGCAGTGCCGGCAAAGCCGACGGACATTTCCGGCACCTGCAGATAAGCGGCGCCTGCCGCCTTCGCTTCGGCCGCCAGGCCCGCAATCACGTCGAGATTGGCGTCCGGATCGGTGCCCGAACGCATCTGACCAAGCGCGATGCGCAGGTGCGCGCCCATCAGGCAGCCGGCTGGCTGAGCAGCGGGTCGAGCTTGCCCATCCGGTCGAGCGCCGACATGTCGTCATAGCCCCCGATATGCGCGCCATTGATGAAGATCTGTGGCACCGTGTAGCCGCCCCTGGCGCGCTGCACCATCTGGCTGCGGACCGCCGGATCGAGAACGCTCGTTTCCTCGAACCTGACCTGCTTCTCATCGAGCAGCGCCTTGGCCGCCATGCAATAGGGGCAGGTCGGGGTCGTGTAGATTTCCACGCGGGCTTTGACGTCGGGCATGATGCACCTGTGATAAATTAGCTGTTGCTAATATATATCGCTTCCATTCCCGATGACAACACGCGCGAAGGTGACAACGCCGATCTCGCCGATGCCGGCCTTGCGCAAAACCCGGGAGAGTGCGCCAACCGTTGATCCCGTAGTCAGCACATCATCGACAAGAATAACCTGCCGCCCGGCAAACTGCACGGCTTTTTGCGGATCGGCGCGGAACGCCCCCCGCACATTCTCGACCCGCTGCCGGGCGCTGAGCCCCACCTGCCGCCGCGTGGCGCGGGTGCGAAAGGCGAGCGCGGTTTCGACCGGAACGCCGAGCCTCTTGCCGAGCATCCTCGCCAGTAGGGCCGACTGGTTGAACCGGCGCTGCCACTGCCGCCGCCGGTGAAGCGGCACCGGCACCAGAACGGCGCCCGGCTTGAGTTTCGCTGCAACCGCGTCACCCATCAGACCGCCCATGAACGGCACGAGTTCGTGATGGTCGGCATATTTGAGCCGCGACACAAGTTGCTGTGCCACCTCATTGTAGACGACCGCCGCACGCGCCCAGTCGAATTCCGGCGGATCGGCAATCGCTTCGGCGCTGAGCGCGCCCGGACCCAGGTCATATTGGAACGGCAGGCCGAGCACCGGGCACATGGGTTCGCTGATGCGCAAAAGCCTTGGCCAGCAACGGGAACAAAGCGACGGCGCCCGCTCGACCGGCGCGCCGCAGGAGAGGCATTGCGGCGGATAGAGCCAGTCGACCAGGCGGCCGGCGGAACGGGAGAGACGCCCCAAGGCGCCCGCTCCAGTCCCGATGTTTTCCTGGTCCGCCATGTCCCGGTATCCCCGGTGCAATCAAGGCGCGGCACCGCCGGCTTGGCAATGCGGATAAACCCGCCTATGGCTTCGGCGTCAGGAGAACCATGTCCCAGTCCGAGCTTTTCGACCGCACCGCAATCGCCAGAAAACTTGGCCGCCTGCCGGTCCCTGTCGACGACTTCGTCACAGATCTGATCTGGACCGATCTCATCGAACGGCTCGATGCGGTCACGCGCACCTTCGAAAAGGCGCTGCTCATTACGCCGCTGTCGCATCAGGGCCGTGACCGGATCGAGACGGTGAGCCAGTCGATCGCACCCACCCGCTTCGCGACCCTCGATGGCAGAGACCGCACCGGGGAGTTCGATGAGCTTCCGGGCGACTTCGATCTGGTTATTTCCCTCTATGACCTTGCCATCACCAACGATGTACCCGCCTTTTTGCGAACGCTGGGCAACCGGCTTCGCCCAGACGGACTGCTGGTCGCCGCCTTTCTGGGTGGCTACACCCTGACCGAGCTTCGTGACGCCTGGATCGAGGCCGACGCCGAGCGCTTCGGCGGCGCGGCCCTCCGCATTGCCCCTATGATCGAAATGGCCGACGCCAGCGCCCTGCTGCAGGCGGCAAGGCTCGGCCTCCCCATCATCGATCTTGAACCCCACACGATCCGCTACGCCCACCCGCTCGCCCTGATGCGGGACATCAAGGCCCTTGGCGGGTCGAACCCCATGCGCAACGCTGCGCCGGGCCTAGTGACACCGGGCCACCTCGCCCGGGCGATCGCGGCTTATGAGACACGGTTCGGCGACCCTGACGGTCGCGTGCGGGCAACGCTCGAAATTGTCTGGCTCAGCGCCTGGAAGCCGCACGAAAGCCAGCAGAAACCCTTGCGGCCGGGTTCCGCCGAAGTTTCACTCACCAGAATTCTCAAGGACAGGAGTTGAAAGCCCGCCGGATCAGTTGTCGACCGCTGAGGCGGCATTCTCGATCTGGGCACCTGCACCATTCTCGGTAGTGCCGAACAGGCTGACCAGCCCGTTGCCCATGCCCTGAAAGGCGATGAGGCTGCCGAGGGCGATCAGGGCCACCAGGAGCCCGTATTCGACCGCCGAGGCCCCGCGATCGCTCCGGAGAAACCGGAACACATTCCATGCCCGCCGATGGTTCAGGCCCATTGCGTCCTCGTCACAACAGATCGCACAAATGCGCGACCAGCGGTTCGTCTGCCGGCGGCATGGGGTAGGCCCGCATGTCCTTCGGCCTCACCCATTTGAGCGCTGCATGTTCGGTCGCACGCGGCACCCCGCTCCAGCGGCGGCACACATATAGCGGCATCAGCAGGTGAAAGTCATCATAAGTGTGGCTGGCGAAGGTCAGGGGTGCAAGGCACGCCGCCCTGGTTTCCACATCCAACTCTTCGCGAAGTTCGCGCATCAGCGCGTCCTCGGGCGTTTCGCCTGGCTCGACCTTGCCGCCCGGGAATTCCCACAACCCTCCCAGTGACTTGTCGAGCGGTCGCTGCGCGATGAGCACGCGATTGTCCGGATCGACAAGCGCCGCCGCAACTACGAGGAGCATGCGCCTGCCGCTCATTCCGCCGCACCCTGAACCGGCAAAGCCGCCTCGGCGGGCGGCCGCATATAGTAGTATTGATAGAGCTCTTCGAACCCGAGGCCGCGGTAAAGATTGATGGCCGTTGCATTGCTGGCGACCACCTGCAGCGCCGACCAATGGGCACCCATCTTGCGCAAAGCCTGCATCGCGCATTTCATGATGCGCTTGCCGATGCCCTGGCCCCGAAGGTCGGGCCGGACGACGATGTTGAAATAGACGCCAACCCCGTCGGCGGCAACGATCAGTCCTGAGGCCGCGGGTATTCCCTCTTCATCGCGAAGCAGAACGCCCCTTTTGTCTTTCGGCATATGCGCGATCATGCCGGAAAGCTCGCGGCGGCGGCTGTCCGGATAGCCGGAAAAGGCGATCTGGCTCTGAAGCCATTCCGCATCTGTCGGATCGACCAGTTCGCATTGCGCGTCCTTGTCGAAGTGTGCGCCGGTCGGCGCGGTCAGGACGCTGGAATGGTCGAACGCCTGCCAGTCGAGCGCCTTCAGCTTTTCCGGAATGGCGGGATGGCAGAGCGGCGTCACCCGCAAAATCGGCGAGATATCGCGGTCCCTTGCCCAGGCGACATAATCCGAGACGCGTTTGGCAATCTGGTCGGCATCGCCCGGATCCATGCATTGCAGGCAATTGGCCCGCTTGGTGTGGCCGCCCGAGGCGCGCCGGACCCAGCCGCCATCCCAGCGGTCCTCGCTTGCCGGCCAGGCGGCAAGAAAGGTCTGTTCGAGCTGCAATATCGAGGGGCGTTGCGCCACGTCCATGCTCCCGGACCGGCCCGCCAGACGCTGCAGCGTCCAAAAGGCCGCGCCGTAGTTTGCCCGCTAGTAGTTGAGCGCGCCTGCCGCCTGCGGATCGATCACCTGGATATCGGCGCCGTCCTTGAGCGCGGCGATTTCGCCGTTGAACGCTTCGATCAGAAGCTGCTGCCTGATTTGCGGCGCCAGTTCCTCAAGCGTCGGCGGGGCTTTGGGCCGGCGGTCTTCGAGCTTGATGATATGCCAGCCGAACTGGGTCTGGATCGGCTCGGAGATCTGCCCGACCTCGAGCGCGAAAGCGGCGTCCTCGAACGGCTGCACCATCTGCCCACGGGTGAAATAGCCGAGATCGCCACCATTGGCCGCGCCCGGATCGATGCTCTTTTCCTGCGCCAGCTCGGCGAAATCCTTGCCGTTGTTGAGTTCGTCCAGAACCGCCTTGGCTTCGTCCTCGGTGTTGACGAGAATGTGACGCGCACGGATTTCCTCATCCTGCGGCGCCTTGGCGATATAGTCGTCATAGGCCGCCTTGACCTGATCGTCGGTCACCGCCTTGTTGAGGATTTCGACGAAATAGGCGCGGCGAAGCGCCCGTTCGGTCAGATATTCGGAACGGCGGGCAAATTCGTCGGTCTGCTCGAGATGCTGCGCCTTGGCGGCATTGGCCATCAGCTTCATGTCGATGAGCACGCCGACAATGTAGGCGCGGCGGGAATTGACCGGAATCTGCGCCAGGTCCTGCCCGAGATCCTCGGCAGCGAACCCGATATCGGCTTCCGTGATCGGGGTGCCGTCGACGGTGGCGACGACCGTATCCGGGTCGGCCGCTTCACCCGTCTGCTGGGCCTGCGCCACGCCGGAAAGCAGGGTCAGCGCGCCAAGGATCACGACGAAAAGGCGCAAGCGGTTCGCCACGCTACGAAAAAGGGTCATGTCGGGTCTCCAACTCGATTGCAGGCCAGCCGCCGGCGCCTCTTCGCGCCGCAATGTGTCAATGCGGTGATGGGGTCTGCCACCTGGCTTCAGCGCCGCCCTTTGGACCATTTTGCCAAAGTTGACAAGTCAGAACCCCGCTCTTACATGTCCGGTCGCCGCCCGCAGCGCGTCCGGCGCGCCGTTCACGGCTGCCCGAATTGAGGAATTTGTCCGAGCCGGATCGCCAAGCCTCCATCCGCTCCAAAAGATTGGCCCCTTCATGGTTGTCGCAACCCTCGCCCGCAAGATTTTCGGTTCGTCCAACGACCGCCGCATCAAGCGATACATGCCCCTGGTCAGCGCCATCAACGCCCTCGAGCCCGAGCTCGAAAAGCTGAGCGACGAAGATCTGCGCGCCCGCACCGCCGGCTTCCGGGCTGAGATCGAAAAGGGCGCCAAGAAGGACGATCTGCTGGTGCCGGCCTTTGCCACCGTGCGCGAAGCCTCCAAACGCGTTCTGGGCATGCGCCATTTCGATGTTCAGCTGATCGGCGGCATGGTGCTCAACGATGGCGCCATCGCCGAGATGCGAACCGGTGAAGGCAAGACCCTTGTCGCGACGCTCGCCGCCTATCTCAACGCCCTGCCGGGCAAAGGCGTGCACGTGGTCACCGTCAACGACTATCTCGCCCAGCGCGACGCCCAGTGGATGGGCCAGATCTACCAGTTTCTCGGCATGAGCGTTGGCGTCATCGTTCCGGGCCGCACCGACCAGCAGCGCAAGCTCGCCTACGATGCCGACATCACCTATGGCACCAATAACGAAATGGGCTTCGACTATCTGCGCGACAACATGAAGTCGTCGCGCGGCCAGATGGTGCAGCGCGGTCACAATTACGCGATCGTCGACGAAGTGGACTCGATCCTGATCGACGAGGCGCGCACGCCGCTGATCATTTCAGGGCCCGCCGAGGACCGTTCCGATCTCTACATGAAGATCGACAAGCTCATCCCCTCGCTCGCCGACGACGACTACGAACTCGACGAAAAGACCCGTTCCGCCACCTTCACCGACAAGGGCGTTGAAAAACTCGAGGAAATGCTTGCCGCCGAGAACCTGATGCGCGGTGACAACCTCTACGACGCCGAGAACGTCTCGGTCGTGCACCATGTCAATTCGGCCCTGAGGGCGCACAAGCTCTTCCAGCGCGACAAGGACTATATCGTCCGCAACGACGAAGTCGTGATCATCGACGAATTCACTGGTCGCATGATGCAGGGCCGGCGCTATTCCGAAGGCCTGCACCAGGCTCTCGAGGCCAAGGAAAGCGTCAATATCCAGCCGGAAAACCAGACGCTCGCCTCGATCACCTTCCAGAACTATTTCCGCCTATACGGCCGCCTGGCAGGCATGACCGGTACCGCTGCGACCGAGGCGCAGGAATTCTACGACATCTACAAGCTCGAAGTCGTAACCATTCCGACCAACGTGGCCGTCGTGCGCCTGGACGAGGACGACGCGATCTTCCGCACCTACGCGGAAAAGACCAAGGCCGTCGCCGATCTGGTCAAGGAGTGCCAGGAGCGCGGTCAGCCGGTTCTTGTGGGCACCACCTCGATCGAAAAGTCGGAAGAACTGGCCGAACTTCTGCGCAAGATCGGCGTCAGGAACATTCAGGTTCTCAATGCCCGCTACCACGAGCAGGAAGCCGAGATCATCGCCGATGCCGGCATGCCGGGCGCGGTGACCATCGCCACCAACATGGCCGGGCGCGGCACCGACATTCAGCTCGGCGGCAACCGCGACATGCGCATCGCCAAGGAGGCCGAGGGCCTTGAAGGCGCCGAGCGCGACAAGCGCATCAAGGAAATCGACGCAGCCATCTCGATGGACAAGAAAAAGGCCCTCGACGCGGGCGGCCTCTACGTGATCGGCACCGAGCGGCACGAAAGCCGGCGCATCGACAACCAGCTGCGCGGCCGTTCTGGCCGCCAGGGCGACCCCGGCCACTCGAAATTCTTCATTTCGCTGCAGGACGACCTGATGCGCATCTTCCCGGTACAGGGCATGGACAACATGCTGGTGCGTCTCGGGCTCGAAGAAGGCGAATCCATTACCCATCCCTGGGTGACCAAGGCCATCGAACGCGCGCAGGCCAAGGTCGAAGGCCGCAACTTCGACATCCGCAAGAACATCCTCAAATATGATGATGTCATGAATGACCAACGCAAGGTCATTTTCGAACAGCGCCTCGAACTGATGGACGACGACAACGTCACCGAAACCATCACCCAGATGCGCCACGACATGGTCGACGACATCATTTCCCGCCACATTCCCCAACGCTCCTACCCCGAACAGTGGGAAGCAGAAGCGCTTCAGGAGGCGGCAAAGACCTATCTCAATGTCGACCTTCCGATCGCCGACTGGCCGAAGGAAGAACATATCGACGAGGAAATGGTGCGCGAGCGTCTGGTCAAGGCCGCCGACGACATGGTCGACCGCAAATGGGCCAAGGTGATCGCCGACGCCCGCGCCGCCGGCCAGGTCAATCCCGAAACCATTCCGGTCAACGTCGAAAAGCAGTTCCTGCTCAATTCGGTCGACGGTCTCTGGCGCGAACACCTCGTCACCCTCGACCATCTGTCCAAGGTTGTCGGCTGGCGCGGCCTCGCCCAGCGCGATCCGCTCAACGAATACAAGCAGGAAGCCTACGAGCTCTTCCAGAAGATGCTCGATTCCATGCGCGAACTGGTCACCGCCCAGCTGGCTCACGTCAACATCCAGATCCAGCCGCCGCAGCCCCAGCAGCCGCCGCAAATGTTCCCCCAGCACCTTGATCCGGTGACCGGAGAGAATGAAGTGGTCGACGCCATCGACGGTGACAAGGACTATTCGAAGATCCAGCTGACCGACGAGCAGATGCGCAAGACCCGCCGCAACGATCCCTGCCCCTGCGGATCAGGCAAGAAGTTCAAGCACTGTCACGGCGCGTTCTAGCGGCCCCGGATGTCGGCAAATCTGTTGTGAAGCGGGCCCGGGCGCCCGTTAACGCAAAGCTGTATCTTCAAGTAATGTTGGAACTTTTCGCTTTTCAGCAGCGTTAATGTTTGCTTAACTTTTTCCCGGCGGACGCGGGAAGATCGTGTGGGACGATTCTCGCGTTTGTTGTGTGGCGCGTTCGCGCCATGGGGGACGGGGCAAACCATCCGCCTTGTGACCGGCCGCTTCTTTCCGCGCGTTCTGGCGCGGCCGCCTGTGTGCGTGGGTGCGTGTCCGGTCGGGCGAGCTGCCGTTCTCCGAAATCAGTCTGGTCTAAGGGCCGGGGAAAAACTTGCGATCCGAAGGCGGTCGCACCGAGCAGGGGACGCGATTTTGAGGGTTGTTCGGGGGCTCATCGACCGGCTTGCGATGGTGCGCGTCGCTGCGATTTTCGCAGCCATATTCAGCGCGTTGGCGCTTTCATCGCCTGCCATGGCACTCAGTGCGACCGGTTCGATCAACGTCACGCGGGCCAGCGATGGCACTTGCGGCAACGGCGCGCCGGCAACGTCTTTCACCATCACCGTTCCCTCAATCACAGGGGAAACGGACGATAATTCTAATCAAGATCTTTTCTGGACTTATCTGGTTGATGACAACGGTTTGGTGGTGGCCGTAAACTCGAGCAACGGTGCTGCGCCAGTCGGGGGCACCATTTCGGACGTGGCTTTCACGCTTGCCGTGCAACGGGTTCCGGCTGCGGGACCGTTACACTTTGCTATTTATAATCCGCCCCCCTCCTATCTTCCAAACCCTGTGGGCAGCACCCTGAGCCGGATCTATATTGCCTTCGTCGACAGCTTTGACGCGCATGCGCTGGACTCCGACTGTCCCGCCGCCCCTTCGTCCAACACCGCACCGACCATTACTTCTTCCAACACGGTAAATGTCGACGAGAACACGACAACGGTCACCACAGTGACGGCCACCGACACCGAAGACGATGCGGTGCCCACGCCGTTGACCTATTCAATTGCTGGCGGCGTCGATCAGGCCTTGTTCGATATCGACGCCAATACTGGCGAACTGACCTTCAAGACCGCACCCGATTTCGAAAACCCGACTGACGCCAACACGGACAATGACTATGTCGTGGAGGTGACTGTCACCGACAGTGGTACCCTGAGCACCACGCAGACCATCACCATAACGGTGACCGACGTTGGCGAAGACAAAACCCGCCCCTCGGTCAGAATCAAGAATGCACCCAGAAGTCTGACCGACCTTGATCCGTTCACCGTCACCATAAAGTTCGACGAAGCCGTGACCGGGTTTCAGCGCGGCGACGTCAATGTCCGCAATGGATCGACGTCCAATTTCAAGCGCATCAACGCCGCGACCTACACACTCAAGATCACCCCAAGCGGCAAGGGCAATGTCATCATCGATGTTCCTGCCCGGGTCGCCAGGGATGCGAGCGGCAACTTCAACACCAAGGCAGACCAGATTGTGGTGAAAAACACCATCGCCGCCGACACGCAGCAGACCATCGAAGATCTCCTGTTCAGCCGCGCCAACCACATCATTCTCTCTCAGCCCGACCTGGTGCAAAGGTTGATGCGCGGAAGCGGTGGCCATGGCGGCAGCCAGCAGCCGATGAACTACATGGCGACCGGCACGCTCGACAATTATGTGCTCGGCTTTGCCACCAGCGCCCGGCAGCTCGACAATCCGGCGCTCAACGAACTGATGCGGGTCACTCAGAACCCCGACGGGACCGGCGAGACCTATTCTCCATTCGACATCTGGGTGGACGGCCAATGGTCCCATTCCAGCGCCGGCGCGCTCAACGCCGATGCAGGCGTCCTGCACTTTGGCGCCGACTACCTGATCCATCCCGACCTGCTCGTCGGCCTGATGGCCGGGATCGATTCCACGGCGCAACGCGGGACCATTGCCACGACCAACGGAGTTGGCGTGCTGGTCGGGCCCTATATCGCAACCCGGCTGCACGACAATCTTATCTTCGACGCTTCCCTGCAGGCAGGCGGTTCGGTCAACCAGATCAATCCGCTCGGGACCTTCACGGACACCTTCACCACCAGCCGCCTGCTCGCCATGGCAAAACTGACGGGTGACTTCAATTTCGGCGACTTCACCTTCGCCCCGATACTGGCCGGCAGCTATTACGGCGAAACGCAGCAAAGCTATGTCGATGGCCTCGGCAATGTCATTCCCGAACAGACGATCGGCGAAGCGAGCCTCAATTTCGGCCCGCAGGTCTCCTACCTCATAACCGGCGACGGGGTCGACTTCACCCCGAGCCTCGGGCTGATCGGCAGCTGGAACTATGCCATCAACGCCAAGGGCGCCGCCACCAGCGATCTTTCCGCCCGCTTCGAGGGCGGCCTCGACCTTCGGTTCGATGCCGGGGCAAGCCTCAACTTCAACGGGTTTTACGACGGTCTCTGGTCCACCGGCCCGCAAACCTATGGCGCCGGCGCCCGGCTCGACATCCCACTCAACTAGGTAGCGAGCCGGGGCCGGGCACGGCGGGGCGGCCGCTATTTGAGCCCGTCCATCAGCTTCTCGAGCCCGTCGAAACTCAGGCCCATGCCGTCGGTCATGCCCGTGGCAACCGCCGCTTCGCACGTCGCGGCATCGGCATATTGCATATGCATGACCAGCACCGAGCCACCCTCGCCGTCGGCAACGAAGTCGATCGTATTGACCGCCGGCGACATTTCGGGCGCGTCCTCGGGCAGTTCGTTCGAAACGATCTGCCGGCCTTCATCGACTGAGACGAAATCGCCGAGAAAGCCGAACTCGTAGCCGTTCTCCTCGCTCCGCCAGCGGTAGCGATATTTGCCGCCCGGGCGCACATCCATTTCGCAGACCGGCATGGTCCAGCCCGGTGGGCCCAATAGCCATTTCTTGACCAGTTCGGGCTCGGTGTAGCAGCGCCAGAGCAACTCGACCGGAGCGTTGAAGGTGCGCTTCGTCACCACTGCCCGGTCACCATCCCGGCTGACTTCGAAGGCCGTATCGTTCGCGTTCATGACCTGTCTCCTAGCCCCGGTGCGCCGCTTCGAGATCGGCAACGATGATCTTTTTCATCTTGAACATGGCGTCGCGCACGCGCCCCGCCTTGTCCTGGTCCGGATCGCTCATCAGGCGCATCAACTGCACCGGCACGATCTGGAAACTGATGCCGTAGGGGTCCTCGAGCCAGCCGCACATGCTTTCCTTGCCGCCATTCGCCGTGAGGCCCGCCCAGAGCCGGTCGACCTCGTCCTGGCCGTCGACCGAGACCATGAACGAGAAGGCCGGGTTGAGCTTATAGTGTGGGCCGCCATTGAGCCCGAGCACGCGCTGGCCGTTGATTTCCCATTCGACCATCATCGGCGGATGTCCGCCCTCGGGTGTCGGCGATGATGGCGAGATCAGTCGTGAATTCTCGAACAGTGATGTGTGCAGCAGCGCCGCCTTTTCCGCCGTTCCGTCGAACCATAGACAGGGTGTGATTTTACTCATGATTTGTCCTTCCTTGGAGTGTTGTCGCCCTCTTGCCGGGGCATGGATTTGAGATGGTCGAGCAGCGCATCGAGGCGCGCGAAGCTCGCGGCATAGGCCTGCCGCAAGCCTTCGAGATGGTCGGCCGCGCCCTCGAGCGGTTGCAGCCGGATCGTGACCGGGCGTTTCTGCGCGGCCCGCGACCGCGTCACCAGCCCGGCCTGTTCGAGCACCTTGATGTGCCGCGATATCGCCGGCTGGCTGATGTCGAACGGCGCCGCAAGTTCGTTGACACTCGCTTCGCCCTCGGCGAGCCGGGCCAGCATGGCCCGGCGGGTCGAGTCCGCCAGGGCGCCGTAGATCAGATCGAGCTGTTCAGAGGTCATGTTCATAACAATCCCATTATATAACTACTCAATTATGTAAAGCGAAAAATGAACTCATCTGGCAAATGATTGAATTTATGGAAAATTTTAGCGGAAAGTGCAGGCAGGATTTCACGCCTTGACGCTAGAAGATGGAGGCAAATTGAAGACGTTCGAACGTCTCCCATGCAGCACTCCAAAGTCTGGGCGGCCGGAAGCGGCCGCCTTTTTGCCATCTGGATTTGCCCGATCGCCCGTTCAGGATGCGGTATGACGGTCGGCTTCCGGCCAGCCGCGAATCGGCGTGCAGGCCGGCAAGGACAGGTCATCGCCAAAAACATAGCGCCCGTCGCAGGCTCCGGCTGCCGGCGGCACGCCGGTATCGGCGAAAAGCGCGTATCCGGCGCTGAGGTTGCGCCAGAACCCGTACCAGCGGCTGCCGCGATGCGCCTCGAGCGCCTGACCCGTCATGTCGAAGGGAAAGGCATGGACCGGCACCTCTTTCTGGCCTGCTGCAAGCGCCGCCTCGACCATCGCATAGATCTCGTCGACCTTTTCGTCGGTCACCGCATAGCAGCCCGCCGACGAACAGCCGCCATGCACCATCAGGAATGAGCCGGTGCGCTCCAGCGCCCGGTCATAGGCGTTCGGGAACCCGAGGTTGAAGGCGAGATGATGCCGCGAATTGGGGTTCAGCTGCGCCTTTGAGACGGCATAGAACCCCTCGGGCGCCTGATGATCGCCTTCCTGAAGCTTCGGACCAAGATCGCCCGAATAGTTGCAGATCTCATAGGCCCGGAAGAGGCGGTAGCGCGTTTCGTTCCGGGGCTTGAGCCAGACCTCGAGCCGCCGCTCCTGCTTGAAAATGCGCACATAGGCCGGATCGCCGAGCCGGAAACCGCCCGCATCGAGTGCAGCGACCAGCGGACCCCGGTCATAGGTCCTGCGCACCTGGGACTGGCTCATCTTCTGCGCTCCAAAAGGCCAGACGTGCAGCACCGCCGCCAGCGGCAACAACACGACCGTGATGGCGGCAACCGCGGCGACGAGAAGAATGGCCGGCCGGCGCCACATGTCACGGAGCGCCCAGCCTCAGCCCCGGTTGGGCGGCTCTTGCGGAACCGGCGCCTCAGACGCGTCAACGGGCGGCTGGATCAGGTCGGTCGGGGCCGGCTGCGACTGCATGCCGAAAATGCCGCCGAAGAAGTTGCCAACCGACTGACCGAAATTGTCCATCGTTTCCTTGACCGCTGCGTCGCGCGCCTGAGCCGCGGCCTGCTGATCGGCCTGACGTTGCGCCTGTTCGACCTGGCGCTGTTGCGCCTCTTCGAGGCTTGCGACCTTGGCTTCGAAATCGCGTTCGTCACTCGCCTCGCGCGCGGCGACCTGCGCTTCGATATTCGGGTCGCGGATGAGGGTTGGGCATGGCGCCCGGGGATCGAGCGGCTGGCCGTTTTCGGCCCGCGCGTCGAACACATATTCGCCGCCGCACACGTCCCATTCCGGCGGACGGTGCGTCACCTCGAAATGGTCGTAGCCAACCTTGATGTTGCGCCAGAAGGCGAGATTGTCGCTGTCGTGGAACTGCGCGAGATTTTCGCCCGTCATGCGGAAGGGGAAGGCCTGCACCTGGAACGAATGGTTGCCGCCCGCAAGGCTCTCACGCGCAAGCGCATAGATCTCGGCAATATTCTCGTCAGTCATCGAATAGCAGCCCCGTGACGAACAGGCACCATGAACCATGAGGTTGGCGCCGGTGCGCCCATGCGCCCGGTCGAACTTGTTCGGAAAGCCGGTATTGAAGGCGAGATAGTAGTTGGAATTGGGATTCATCAGGCCCGGCGTGATCGTATAGAAGCCCTCGGGCGCCTGCCGGTCGCCCTCCGCAATCTTGGGGCCATATTCGCCCGAATAGGCGCAGATATCGTAGCTCCTGAAGAGCCCGTATGTGCCGTCGCGCTTCTCTTTCCAGACTTCAAGAACCTTCTCGTCCTTGAAGATGCGCACAACCATTCCCGATTGCGGCGAGGAGCCCATGGAGCCAAGCGCGGCAAGCGTCGAGGAACTGAGCGGCTGCTGCGAGCGTCCGCTGCCCTGGATCAGCCCGCCGCTGCACGCAGCCAGAAGGGCGATCAGACCCGCGCCGGCCAGAATCCGCATGGACTTGGGGAACTTCACGCCTCGAATTCCTCGCAACACCAAGACCATGTTACGTTTTGATGGACTCAAAACGCATGGTCCAGGTCTTTGTAGTGTCGCATGTTCGAACCGGAAAACCGCTGCGCACTTTTCCTGAACACGCTCTCGTTGTCCCACCCTAGCCGATCATGGCTAAGGCAACCTTAAATCCCTGCCCTGCGAAGGTTTAGCACCCTTTTTGTCGCTGGGGCCATGCCGCTCATCAGCTTGTGAAGGCCTAGCCGATAGTCCGCCCGATCTGCAGGTATTTGTCGGCCCGCTGATCGATGATCTGCTCGCGCGACATATTGGCGAATTCGTCCAGAAATTTGGCAATCTCGACCTTGGTCGACTTCATCACGCTTTCCCGATGCCGGTGCGCGCCGCCGACCGGCTCCGATATGATCCCGTCGATGACCTTGAGCCCGAGCAGATCCTGTGCCGTGATCTTCTGGGCAATGGCCATTTCCGGGGCCTTGGCCGCATCCTTGAAGAGGATCGAGGCACCGCCTTCCGGCGAAATCACCGAATAGATGGAGTGCTGCAGCATCAGTACGCGGTTCGCCGTGGCAATGGCGATGGCGCCGCCCGACCCGCCCTCGCCGATGATGATGGCCAGCATCGGCACACCGATGGCGAGGCACATTTCCGTCGAACGGGCGATCGCCTCGGCCTGTCCCCGTTCCTCGGCATCGACGCCCGGAAAGGCGCCGGCCGTATCGACAAAGCTGAGAACCGGAATGTTGAACCGGTCAGCCATGTCCATCACGCGAACGGCCTTGCGGTAACCTTCGGGCCGGGCACTGCCGAAATTGTGGCGGATACGGGTTTCCGTGTCGTTGCCCTTTTCGAGCCCGATGATCGCCACCGACTGCCCGTCGAACCGGCCGAACCCGGCAAGGATCGCCTCGTCCTCGCCGAACTTGCGGTCGCCCGCCAGCGGCGTGAACTCCGAAATCAGCTCGTGCACATAGTCGAGGAAATGCGGCCGCTGCGGATGGCGCGCGACGAGCGTCTTCTGCCAGGGCGTGAGCTTCGAATAGATGTCGGCCAGAGCATCGTCGGCGCGCGACTTCAGCCGCCCCAATTCCTCCTCAATCGAAACCGCACCGCCCGTCTCACCGAGACTGGTCAGTTCATCGATCTTGCCCTGGAGTTCGGCAACCGGTTTTTCAAAGTCGAGATAGCCCTGCATCGTCCCAAATGTGCCCATTCACCCGCGCCGGGGTCAAGAACCGAAAGGTGGCGGGAACGTGGCGAGCCGGACAAATAAAGTCAAGCGGCGCACAAAGTCATGGTTTTCAGGGGCGTCTCCCTCAGTCTTCCGACGCGCCCGATAGGGGGTGATGCTGGGTCAGCAATTGCCTCAGACGTTCGTCGAGCACATGTGTATAGATCTGGGTCGTCGAAATGTCGGCATGTCCGAGAAGCGCCTGAACGATCCTGAGATCGGCACCGCCCTCGAGCAGATGAGTGGCAAAGGCGTGCCTGAGCACATGCGGACTGACGCGCGACGGACTGATTCCGGCCGCGATCGCCACGTCTTTCAGGTGTCGGGCAAAGACCTGCCGGCTGAGATGGCCTTCCTTGCTGTTGGCCGGAAAGAGGAACCGTCCGGCCGGAACGTGAGGCAGATAGGCCCGCACCGCGTCGCGCGAGCGGTCGTTGAGCGGCACGATCCGTTCTTTCGACCCCTTGCCGGTAATCGACAGGAATTGCGCGTCGCGCATCACCGCGGCCCGTGGCAGCGAGATCAGTTCGCTGACGCGCATGCCGGTCGCATAGAGCAATTCGAGCAGCACGTAGAACCGCTGCGCGCCCTCTCGCGCCGCCTCGGTATCGGCATTGCCGATGGCCCCTTCAGCCGTCTGAAAGAGCCGGTCGACCTCGTCGCGCGAAAGGATCTTGGGCAGGCCGCGCCTTGGCTTGGGGCTGGCCACCCCTGCGGTCGGGTCGTCAGAACGAAACTCGTCGGCACAAAGGAATTTGTGAAACTGGCGAAGCGTCGAAAGCTTTCTTGCCATCGAACTCGGCGCCAACCCCTCGTGGCTGAGCCCGGCCAGATAGGCGGAAATGTCGGTTTTGCCCGAGATCATCGCGTCGCGGCCGCGCGTTCCGAGAAAGCCGGAATAGTCTTCTAGATCGCGCCGGTAGGAGAGGAGCGTGTTCTTTGCCGCGCCCCGTTCGGCGCTCATCATTTCGAGAAAGGCATCGATCAGGTGGGCCGTGCCGGCCATGGATCAAGCGGACTGGTTGAAGATGGCTTGGGTCGGCACCTTGACGGTCACGTCCTTTTCCCGGGGCTCGACCAGGGCCACAAGCGCCAGCATGCCGGCAAAGGCCAGAATGCCAAGGAACAACAATACAACGAGAAACCGGATCAGCGACGGCATGTTCACCTCTTGCCCTGGTCTTTTGGCGCAATTGGCCGGTCCGATCAAGCGCCCCGGTCGGGCCCAAGCTGCAATGCTTGACAAGTCGGGCGCCGCAGTCTTGAACCGGAAAAGCTCTGGAGACCTCCTTGTCCGCCCCCAAACCGGCCTCATCGCCCGACCTCGACCTCGCCCGGCTGAAGGCGCTTCTTGGTGCGCGGCCCGTGGTGCTGATCGGCATGATGGGCGCAGGCAAGACATCGGTCGGGCGGCGGCTCGCGGCCCTGCTCGACTGGTCCTTTGTCGACAGCGACGCCGAAATCGAAGAGGCGGCGGGCATGTCGATCCCCGATTTTTTTGCCGCCCATGGCGAGGCTGAATTCCGCTCCGGCGAGGCGCGTGTCATCGCCCGCCTGCTCAAGGAGCCCGAACAGGTGCTCGCGACCGGCGGCGGCGCCTTCATGAATGCCGAAACGCGTGAGCTCATCCGCCAATCCGCCGTCTCCGTTTTCATCAAGGCCGACCTCGACCTCCTCTTCGAACGCGTCTCGCGGCGGGCAACGCGACCGCTTCTGCAGACCGCCGATCCGCGCGGCACGCTGGCCCGGCTCATCGAGGAGCGATACCCAACATACGAGGAAGCCGACATTGTCGTGACCTCCGCCGACGTGCCCCAGGACCAGGTCGCAACCCGCATAGCCGAGGCGCTTTTGGCCCAGCTTGGCGACGCCGACGAAAAGGTGGCAACTGCATGAGCGCCGCACCCCTGACCGTCAACGTGCCGCTCGGCGAGCGCGCCTACGATATCGAAATCGGGCCTGGCTTGCTCGATCAGGCTGGCAAAAAACTCGCCGCGCTCTTTCCTGGCGCACGCTTCGGCATCGTCACCGACAGCAATGTCGCTTCGGTGCAGCTACCAAGACTTGAAGCCTCTCTGACCTCTGAAGGCCTGGGGTTTGAAACCCATATGGTGCCGGCCGGCGAGGCCTCCAAAAGCTATTCGCGGCTCGGCGAGGTGGTCGAGGCCATGTTGGCCGCCAGACTCGAACGCAACGACGTCATCCTCGCGCTCGGGGGCGGCGTGGTCGGCGACCTGGCCGGTTTTGCCGCAGCGATCATCCGGCGCGGCATGCGCTTCGTGCAGATGCCGACCAGCCTTCTCGCCCAGGTCGATTCCTCGGTCGGCGGCAAGACCGGCATCAATTCCCCGCACGGCAAGAACCTCATCGGCGCCTTCCATCAGCCCTCCCTCGTTCTTGCCGATCTTGATAGCCTCAAGACCCTGCCGCCGCGCCAGTTCGCCGCCGGCTATGCCGAAGTCGCCAAATACGGTTTGATCGACGATGCGGACTTCTTCTTCTGGCTCGAACATAACCTGAAGGAAATCCGGAACGGCGGCCCCGCCCGTGCCGAAGCGATTGCAAGGTCCTGCGCCGCCAAGGCCCGCGTCGTCGTCGCCGACGAGCACGAACACGGCCAGCGAGCCCTGCTCAATCTCGGCCACACGTTCGGCCACGCCCTCGAAGCGGCAACGGGTTTTTCCGACCGGCTGCTCCATGGCGAGGGTGTCGCCATCGGCATGGTCCTCGCGCACCTTTATTCCGCCCGCCTCGGCCTCGCGCCCGGCCAGGACGCATCGCGCACCGAGGCCCACTTGAAAGCCGCTGGCCTGCCCACCAGATTATCGGACATTCCCGGAGACCTGCCGCAAACCGCCCGATTGCTCGAACTCATGTATCAGGACAAGAAGGTCACGCGCGGCCGGCTCAATTTCATTCTGACCGAAGGCATCGGCAAGGCCTTCATCAAGCGCGACGTCGACGGTTCCGATGTCGAAGCCTTTCTCGAGGAGATGCGAAACGCCTGACGCCGCCACGCGACCGCGGCCGATGCGCCAACCGAGCCCATGAGCAATACCGTTCTCAGCCTTCTCATCGCCATTCTGCTTCTGGCCGCCAACGCCTTTTACGTTGCCGCCGAATTCGCACTGGTCAAATCCAAGAGCTTCCGCATCGACGCCATGGCCAAGGAAGGGCGTTTCGGCGCCGCGCTGACCAAGCGCATCCTTCTCAACGTCGAGGCCTATCTCGCCGTCTGCCAGCTCGGCATCACCATGGCCTCGCTCGGTCTCGGCTGGGTCGGCGAACCGACCGTGTCGGCCCTGCTGCTGCCCGTTCTCGAGCCGCTCGGCCTCAACGATGCCCTGATCCACCTGATCGCCTTCCTCGCCGGCTTTTTGATCTTCTCCGCGCTCCATATCGTCGTCGGCGAACAGGTCCCCAAGACCTTTGCCATCCGCGAACCGGAGCCGGTTTCACTCTGGATCGCCTATCCGCTGCACGTCACGTACGTGATCTTCTTTCCGCTGACCTGGCTCCTGAACGCCGCCTCGCGCGGCATTCTCTCCCTGTTCGGGGTCAAGGAGGGCAGTCACCAGGAAATCCTGAGCGACGTCGAGATCGAAGGCCTCGTCGAGGTCTCCGCCGAACACGGCAAGCTCGCCGAACCGCAGGCCGAATTCATCCACAATGTCTTCCGCTTTTCCGAGCTCGAAGTGGACGACGTCATGGTTCACCGTACGCGCATTGTGGCGCTTGACGCCGATCTCAGCACCGAGGAACTGGTCGAGGACGTGCTCGAGAGCCCTTATACGCGCATGCCGCTCTATCGCGGCAATATCGAGAACATCATCGGCATCGTCCACGCCAAGGACGTGCTGCGCGCCCTGATCAAGGCCGAGGGCGATCTCTCGAAAATCAACATCCAGAAACTTGCCGCCAAGCCCTGGTTCGTGCCCGAGACCCGCTCGGTCCAGTCCCAGCTCAACGCGTTCCTCCGCCAGAAGAAGCACATTGCCCTCGTCGTTGACGAGTATGGGGAAGTGCAGGGCCTCATTACCCTCGAAGACGTGATCGAGGAGATTGTCGGCGACATCTCAGACGAACACGACGTTGTGCTCGCCGGCGTGACCCCGGAATCGGACGGCTCGTTCCTGGTGGACGGGCAATTGCCGATCCGCGATCTCAACCGCTCGCTCGACTGGGAGCTGCCCGACGAGGAAGCGACCACCATCGCCGGACTGATCATTCACGAAGCCAAGGTGATCCCCGACCAGGGCCAGCAATTCACCTTTCACGGCTTCCGCTTCAAGATCGTGCGCAAGCAGCGCAACCGCATCACCCAGGTCCGCGTTACGCCTCTGGCTGCTCAACCTGTGGCCGAATGACCTCACCGTGCGGCAAAACCTCGATGGCAAGGGCGTGCAGCCCGGAGCGAAACTCGCTTTCGAGCGCGTCCATCACCGCACGGTGTTGCGCAACGCGGCCAAGGGCGTCAAAATGCTGCGCCGAAATCTTGACCCGATAGTGAGTCTGTCCTTCCGGCCGGGCGCCGGCGTGTCCGGCGTGGCGGCCCGATTCATCGATCACTTCGAGATAGTCGGGTGAAAAGGCCCGGGTGAGGGTTTCGGTAATGGTCTGCTGTCTGTTCTGCGTCATGATTGGCCTTGAGTCTGGAAAACGCGTCACCCGCATTTAGGAGTTAAAGCGCTGGCTTCCAACCTTTTTGATTCGATCCGCGTCAAACCGCGCCAGAAGCCCGAGGACAAACCCAAGGGTCCGATCTGCGAGTGGGAGGGCTGCGAAAAGCCTGCCGAGCACCGCGCGCCCAAGGGCCGCGGCGCCGAGGGTCAGTTTTTCCATTTTTGCACCGAGCACGTGCGCGAATATAACCGCACCTTCAACTATTTCGCCGAGATGAACGACAGCGAGATCGGCGACGAACTCAAACGCAACGCCCAGACCGGCGGCCGCCCGACCTGGCAGCAATCGACCAATGGTTCGGCCCGCACACGCTCGGCGCCCCGGACCGCGCGCTCGCGCAAGTTCGACGACACCCGCTTCAACGACCCGCTGAACCTCTTCGCCCGCGCCTCGCGCACCCACCGCCACAAGCCGATGACCGAGCGCGAACTGCGCATGGTCGAGGTCGACCGGCGCGCCTTTGAATCGCTCGGCTTCGAAAACCGCGCGACGCCCGAGGAAATCCGCAAGCGCTACAAGGAACTCGTCAAGAAGCACCACCCCGATGCCAACGGCGGCGACAAGGCCTCGGAAGAACGTCTTCGTTCCATCATCACCGCCTATAACCACCTCAAATCCAAGGGATTTCTGGGCTAGGCCATTTCGCGTTTTGATGGAATCAAAACGCATGGCCTAGGTCTTTGGATTGTCGCATGTTCGAACCGGAAAACCGCTGCGCACTTTTCCTGAACATGCTCCAGGTGGCCTCGCTTTAGCCAAACCGGGTCCCTCTGGCGGAAAAAATCCCGATCCATACCCCCTATATGTGGGGTTCGCCGCGCCGAGGTTGCGCTCATGCTGCTCCTGTCCACCCAACCAGGGTGGCAAAGGAGGAGCATCATGAAAACATTCATTTCCAACAGACTTCGCATCGCCGCATTGGGACTCGGCCTTGCCGCGGCTGCCGCCAATGGCGCGACCGCCGGTGAAATCACCAGCAACGCCACCTTCCCCTGGCTCGCCACCGGCACGGTTTACACGGTGACGGGCAATCATCCCTACTTCGTCGGCGCCTTTTCCGGCATCTACCTGTTCGAGGATGAAGCCTCGCCGCTGCACCACGCGGCCATCCAGTGCCCCGGCTTCAATGATATCGGGGTCAGTGCCGCCGGTTACTGCAACGCCACCGACGCGGCCGGGGACCAACTCTTTCTCACCTGGTCATGTGAAGCTGCGGCTCCTCCAGCCGGCGGACTTGCTGCCTGCGATGGCACGGCCAAATTTGTCGGTGGAACCGGCAAGTTTGCCGCCGCGTCTGGTTCAGCGCACATGTTCGGCGTCACGGTCGCAGTCAATCCGGACGGGACAACCGCAGGTTATACCGACCTGACCGGCTTCGACCTGACCTACTGACCGGGGGGAAACCACATCCCGGCGCTATCCGTGCCGGGATGCGGGACAAATATTCAGTTATTTGTTCTTACTATGTTGTGTATTGGAATTGTGAATAACATGCGTTAACTTTTCCAAATTCGCCTGCTCGTATTTGCCCGACGCCATGCCAACAAGACCCGCGCCCATATGCGCCAGAATTCGGGACCTCTGACATGCACGAAGATCAGGCCATGTTCCTGCAATCCGCCACCACGTCTGTCGTCGGCTTTGCCCGTCTGGTCGCCACCCCGCTCGCATCGGCGGACGGAATGACCTTCACCTGGCTCGCCATCGGTGTTCCCTTGGCAACCGTCGCTTCGGGCCATGATTATTACGGATCCTACACCGGCGCGCTCATTTTCACCGATGAGGGCTCGCCGCTCCAGCACGCCGTGGTGCAATGTCCCGGCTTTCGCGGCCACGAACTCTCCCAGGAAGGCATTTGCACCCTTTTTTCACCCGACGGCGAACAGGTCTTCGTGAAGTGGCAATGTTCGCCCACCCCGCCGCCGCCCGGCGCCATCGCCGCCTGCGACGGTGACGCCGAGATTGTCGGCGGCTCGGGCCAATACCGCAACGCCAGCGCCAAGGGCAGCTTTCGCGCCGTCATCGCCAAACGCTTCCCCGACGGTTCGCTCCAGGGCTATTCCGAATTCGAATTCAGCCCGCGGGTTTACACGTTTCCCCTCACGCGATCGCCCGGCTTTCAAGACGAGTGACGATCTTGGCCAGTTCCGCCTGCCGCCCGATGCCGAGCTTGTCGAAGATGAGCTTGAGCGCCGAGCGGACCGTGTTGACCGAAAGCTCGAGATCCCCGGCCGCTTCGGCCGGCGAACGCCCCGCCCCGACGAGCGCGGCAATCTTCGCCTCGGCCTCAGTCAGCCCGAGAAGGCGGAGCGGCTCCATGGCGTTTCGCCGGATGTCTGCCGACGGATCGTCCAGAAAAACGATAAGCTTGCCGCTCCCCGAGACCGTGTCGTCCAGCGCCATGGCTTGGGCAATGATAAAGCGTTCGCCGTCGGCCGATCTAAGGCTTATTTGTTCGGAAACGGCTCCCGGAGCCATCGCGGCGTGCTGAATGATGAGGTCAAGGGATTTGCCCTCTTCCTGCCGCACGGATTTGAGCTGCCCGTGCGCCACTTGAAGCCGGCCCGATTCCACCAATTGTGAAGCAGCCGAGTTCATGCGCACGAGTCGACCGAACGGATCGACGATGGCCGCGCCCCGCCCCATGCGCGCGAACATCTCGATCAGTCCGAGCCCTTCGACATCGCGGCTGTGATTGTCGTTTTCCGCCCCAAGTCTCTGAGGCGCAGGAATAGTCATGGTCAGATTGCGGACCAAGCTCGGCCAGACAAACTCCTCGGGCTCAATCAGATGGACAAGTTTTTCTGCACCTGGAAGAAATTCCACTGATCGGGGCGCAATGGGAATGAAGTCCGCTTCGTATGAAATCGCCCACACATTGAACCCCTCACCTTCAGGGTTGCGCCCGATATAGCGATGGATGCCCATCAGGTGTGTGGCTTCTTCGCGTGTAACATCCGCATCAAAACGCGCCACCAGTTGATCGCCGAAATAACCTTCACCCCAAGCGCGATCCCCTTCGCGGCCCTGGCGCGCATGTCCGAGACGGAAATTGGAGTTGTAGCGTTCGGTCATGACCTTGCCGCCAAGGTCCGAATAAAGGCCGGAATGCATGTACATGGCCGGCGAACCATCTGGGGAATCATACCCTTCGACTTCCAAGGCCATGAAGAAGGCCGAATAGGGTGCGATGCCCCAGCCGCTATTGACCTGATAAACCGAGATCGGCCCCCAGCAGCTTTTGTTGGGTTTGAGACCAGGCGGAAAGATACGCGCCACCGCCTCGGGTTTGAACCGGCACATGATGTAGATCATGTCGATGTCCGTCAGCTGGTAGGGCGGATCAAGCGCCAAACTGTGGCTTCGCTCCCGCCTGACGTTCATGATATCTTTCTGCAATAGCATCCGTTCGTCTTCGACCGTCCCCTCCCTCCCCTCACGCAATCGCCCGGCTTTCAAGACGTGTGACGATCTTGGCCAGTTCCGCCTGCCGCCCGATGCCGAGCTTGTCGAAGATGAGCTTGAGCGCCGAGCGGACCGTGTTGACCGAAAGCTCCAGATCCCCGGCCGCTTCGGCCGGCGAGCGCCCCGCCCCGACGAGCGCGGCAATCTTCGCCTCGGCCTCGGTCAGACCCATAAGCCTCAGCGCCGGCGCGACGGGCATGGTTTCGGGGGCGGCGGATGGATCATCGAGAAAAACCACCGCATTGCCCTCGCCAAACACGCCTTTGTCGAGCGCCATCGCCTGCGCGACGATGGACCGGCCAAGCTTCACCGACGGGATCACCGTGGCCGGAGAGACCTGATTGCCGTCGCTCCCATCGAGCGTGCGCACAATCTCGCGCAATGCAGGTCCGAGGTTTCCGGTGGCCACCCAGTCCGAACCCTCGGGATACTCCCGCACGAGCAGCTCCGCGCGGTTGTTGACGCGCCGGATATGCCCTTCCCGGTCCACAACGATGGCCGCGCGCCCCATGTGCGAGAACATGTCGACGAGGAGCATCGCACCGTCATTGTCCTCGTCGGGCAATCCGGTCGCACCAAGGACCCGCGGCACGCTGAACGTGAACGCGGCGTTGCGCAAAGCGGCGGTCCAATAGAATTCGATTGGCCGAGCGACCCGCAACACGGCCTCGGCGCCGGCGAAGAATTCAACCTTTTGTTCCGTCAGGTCGGCGAACTCGCCGGTAAAGGTCACCGAAAACTGATGCAAGGCGCCGTCCGCCATGCGACCAACATAATGGTTGGTACCCGAATAGTGATTGAACGCACCGGCGGCGATGTTCCCGCTCATGCGCATCAATATCTGTTCGTCTTGCCCCACCTCCCCGATCAAGCGGCCATCCACCGAATACTGGCGTGACCAGCCCGGCAGGTAATTGCCGTTATAGCGCGACCTGAGGATATCCCCGCCCCGCCCGGAGCACAGTCCACTATGCAGGTACTGCCTGGGCTGGCCATCAACCGGCGCGTCTCCGGCGATCTCGAACCCCATGATGAAAGCGGTGAAGGGCGCCATACCCCACCCACGTTGAACATTGTAGATGGCAATCGTTCCCCACTCGGTGCCCGCCGGCTCCAGTTCGGGGGGAAGAATGCGCCGGATCAGCAGGGGGTCGAAGCGGCCCATGAAGTACATCATGTCGATGCCCGACACGTGGTAGGGCGGACCGGAATCGATGCCGCCGCCGCTCGTTTGACGACGCCGGTTGATCTCGAGCTGAAACTTCAGCCGCTCCTCGGCCTTGTCCATCCGTCCCGCCCCCGCGCGACGCCGTCACACCTCGTCCCCGCGACGAATTAGGTATTGTTCAAACGCGCGCCACATTGCTAGAAGGGCCTTGCCCTGCGCCACCCATTCCGGCGTACCGCTCCACCGCGTTCACTCACGAACCGATCGACGAAAGCAGCCTCCGAGCTGGTGTAAAGTACATGACCGAATACAAGAACCTGCCCGACACAAAATACAGCGCGCGCGATCTTTTTGGCATCGACAGCGACGTGATGGTTTCGGGTTACTCCGAAGTCAATGAGTATGTGCC
Organism: Hyphomicrobiaceae bacterium; assembly: GCA_020638095.1. Classification (GTDB taxonomy): domain Bacteria; phylum Pseudomonadota; class Alphaproteobacteria; order Rhizobiales; family Devosiaceae; genus JACKJF01. Next base: position 102,297 of record JACKJF010000006.1, read on the forward strand.
CCCGATCGACCCCGACTACTTGTTCGATCCGGCCACTACTGCCGCGATTATTGCCGGTTTCGAGTTCAACCGCCGCGTCATGGTCCAAGGATACCACGGCACGGGCAAATCGACCCATATCGAGCAGGTTGCCGCGCGCCTGAAATGGCCGCTCGTGCGCATCAATCTCGATAGCCATGTGAGCCGCATCGATCTGGTCGGCAAGGACGCCATTGTCGTGCGCAACGGGGTTCAGATCACCGAGTTCCGTGACGGCATGCTGCCCTGGGCCCTGCAGAACAACATCGCCCTCGTCTTCGACGAATATGACGCCGGCCGCCCGGACGTGATGTTCGTCATCCAGCGCGTGCTCGAACAGTCCGGCCGCCTGACCCTGCTTGATCAGAACCGGGTCATCACCCCGCACCCGGCCTTCCGCATGTTCGCCACCACCAACACGATCGGTCTGGGCGACACGTCCGGCCTCTATCACGGCACCCAGCAGATCAACCAGGGTCAGATGGACCGCTGGTCGCTGGTCGTGACGCTGAACTACCTGCCGCATGAAAAGGAAGTCGATATCGTTCTGGCCAAGGCCAAGCACTACCAGACGTCCGAGGGCCAGAAGATCGTCTCCAACATGGTCCGCATCGCCGACCTCACCCGCGCTGCCTTCATCAATGGCGACCTTTCGACCGTCATGAGCCCGCGCACCGTCATCACCTGGGCGGAAAATGCCGAGATCTTCGGCGATGTCGGCATGGCCTTCCGCCTGACCTTCCTCAACAAGTGCGACGAGCTCGAACGCCCCGTCGTGGCCGAGTTCTATCAGCGCGTCTTTGGTGTCGACCTGCCCGAAAGCGCCGCCAATCTGGCAATCTCCGCCTGAGTTGGAGTAGTGGATGGCCCAGCCCCCGGCCAGAAAACCCAATTCCGCTTCTGACCCGGCCGCCCTGTTCAAGGCCGCGGTCGGCACGACCGTGCGCACCATCGGGGCGGATGCCGAGCTCGAGGTGACCTTCACCTCCGACCGCCCGATCATGACGCCCGGCAAGGTGCGGCTCGCCAACCTGCCGCGCATTCCGACCAAACACGACATCATGGTCGCCCGCGGCCAGGCCGACGCCATGGCCATGCGGGTTGCCGCCCACGACATCAAGACCCACAACCGCCGGGCGCCGCACGACCCCGAAGCGCGCGCCGCCTTCGACGCCCTGGAACAGGCGCGGGTCGAGGCGCTCGGCTGCCGCCGCATGGCCGGCATGAAGATCAATATCGGCGAAATGCTCGAGGAGCGCCTGTTCCGCGCCAAGCTCGCCCATGTCACCGAGAAGGAAGATGCCCCGCTCGCCGAAGCGCTCGGGCTGATGCTGCGGCAAAAGCTGGCCGGCCTGCCGATTCCGAAAAGCGGCCAGGCGGTCGTCGATCTCTGGCACAAGCAGATCGAGGAAAAGGCCGCAGGTTCGCTCGACGCCCTTGCCGCCGCCTTCGAGGACCAGGACGAATTCGCCAAGGCGGCCCAGACCGTGTTGCGCGACCTCGACCTCGTCGCCGACATGGACTTCTCGGACATGAACGAGGACGACGAGGAGACGGGCGACGATTCCGACGCGTCGGGCGAACGCGAGGAGGCGACGCCCCAGAAGGGCGACGGCGAAAGCGAGGACGCCGAGGCCGAGGACATGGACGCCAAAAGCGACCAGCCCCAGGAAGGCGAGGCGGATGTCGAGGATGTCGAGACCTCCGAGCTCGACGACGAGAACATGGTCGACGGCGGTGAGGAACCACCCCCGCCCCAGGAACAGGGGCCGGTCGAATTCGGCTCGAACCAGCTCAACTACAAGATCTTCACCCAGGCCTTCGACGAAATCGTCTCGGCCAGCGACCTCTGCCCGCCCGAAGAACTCGAGCAGTTGCGCGCCCTGCTCGACAAGCAGCTCGAAAACCTTGCTGGCGCGGTGGCACGTCTCGCCAACAAGCTGCAGCGCCGCCTGCTCGCCCAGCAGAACCGCGCCTGGCAGTTCGACCTCGAAGAAGGCATTCTCGATGCCGCGCGCCTCAGCCGCGTCATCATCGACCCGACCTCGGGCCTCTCCTACAAGATGGAGAGCGACACCGAATTCCGCGACACCGTGGTCACCCTTCTCATCGACAATTCCGGCTCGATGCGCGGCCGTCCGATCACCATCGCGGCCATCTGCGGCGACATTCTCGCCCGCACACTCGAACGCTGCGGCGTCAAGGTCGAGATACTGGGCTTCACCACCAGAGCCTGGAAGGGCGGCAAGTCGCGCGAGGCCTGGCTCGAGGCCAACCGCCCGGCCAATCCCGGACGGCTCAACGACATCCGCCATATTATCTACAAATCTGCCGACGAACCTTGGCGCCACGCCCGGCGGAATCTCGGCTTGATGATGCGTGAAGGATTGCTGAAGGAAAATATCGACGGCGAGGCCCTGCTCTGGGCCCACAAGCGCCTGTTGAGCAGGTCCGAACAGCGCCGGGTATTGATGGTCATTTCCGACGGCGCGCCGGTCGACGACAGCACGCAGTCGGTCAATGCCGGGAATTATCTCGAAACGCATCTGCGCAACGTCATCGAGGACATCGAGACGCGCTCGCCGGTGCAGCTGGTGGCCATCGGCATCGGCCATGACGTGACCCGCTATTATCGCCGGGCGGTAACCCTGCTCGACGCCGAGGAACTGGCCGGTGCGATCACCGACCACCTCGCCTCTCTTTTCGAAGAAGAGCCGCCCCATGAGCGCCGGCGCCACGGGCGCCGGCTCGCCGGGTGACGGCCATGCTCAAAAGGGCACTGGCGGTCTTGCTCGCTGCGGGCCTCGGCCTGCCCGCCCTCGCCCAGCCGGCCCTCATCACCGCGCGCCCGACGACCCTGTTCGACGGCATGCCGCCGGGCATGCCGGTTCAGGGCCTGATCTGGCGCGGCGGCCTCGTGCTCGACGGACCGGCCGAATTCGGCGGCCTGTCGGGTATCACCTTTCTGGATTCGACCCGCTTTGTCGCCGTTTCAGACAAGGGCTACTTCGTCACCGGCCGCCTTGAGGTCGGCCCCGACGGCACCCCCGCCAATATCCGCGAGGGCGACATCAGCAGCATCCGCAATTCCCACGGCGCCGACCTGCCGGAAAACTACAGCCGCGACGCCGAGGCGGTCGAAACCATCATGCGCGACGGCCAGCCTGCCGCCATCCGGGTCGGGTTCGAAAACCTGACCCGCGTCGCCGATTTCTCCATCGAGAACTTCCAGCCGGTCGGCGCGGCGCGCGAAGTCGTCATTCCCGACTGGCTCTCGAACCTTCGCACCAATGAAAGCCTCGAGGCGGTTTGCATCGCCCCGCCCGCCTCGCCGATCGCGGGTTCGACATTGCTCCTGACCGAAGGGGCGATGACCAATGACGGCGACCACTCCGCCTACCTGCTCGGCCACAACGACCGTGGCCCGATCACCCTCGTCGCGTCGCCCGACCTCAGACCCACCGATTGCGCCTTTCTGCCGGACGGCGACCTGCTCGTGCTCGAACGGGGCACGGCCTTTCTCGCCTTCACCATGCAGATCCGTCGCATCAAGGCCGCCGACGTGAAGCCGGGCGCCCGCATGCGCGGCGAGATCATCCTCTCCGCCGCCGGCGGCGACATCGACAATATGGAGGGGCTCGGCGTGCGTCAGACCGAGGGCGGCGCGACCCGCATCGTTCTCGTCTCCGACGACAATTACAATGACTGGGAACGCACCCTCTGGCTCGAATTCGAGCTGCCGCCGGAGAGCCTTTAGGCGACGGAGCAAGCCGGAGCAATCCAGCACCATTCTGGATTGTCACGCTCACATGCGCTCACTCGCAATGACGGCCTAGTCCTCCGCACCGTCCCGGACATCGAGCCGGGACCTCGCGAATCCGCTCCTGACCTCGGGTCAGTTCAGAATTTCGCCTCTGGCGTTGACCAGTTTTTCGCGCCAGGCGCGGATAGCCTCAGGCGACTGCCTTGACCAGTCCTGCAACTCGCCCACGATCTTTAGCGGCGCGCTGCTCCGATACGAGCGTGTCGGATTTCCCGGAAGTTTCTTATCGGTGACATTCGGATCGTTTTCAAAATCACCCGTTGGCTCGACAATATAGACCCGCTCTGGCCCATCGCCCGCCGCCAGAGCTGCCGCCAGCCCCGCTCCATCGGCGAGGGCGGTAAAGTAGATATGGTTCATCACCACGTCTGGCCGATAGTTCGAATTGAACCCGGCCGTCAAAAGATCGCCGACCGCGAGGTTGGCCTTTGTGCCGTGGTAAAAGGGACCCCTATCAAGAATTTTGCTCATGACTTCAGGTTTTCAACTAGGTTTTCCGGCCGGAAGCCCTTTGGATCCGCCGCCATACCGTCGGACAGGCTCCGCCCGCTTCCCGCACCATCCCAGACCTGATCCACGACCGCAACCGATCAAGCCGCCTGCCGGATGAACCGGTCCGAAATCATCCGCCTGAGTGCGCCATAGGGCACCAGGAGCACCAGCGCGACCAGCATCTTGACGATGAAATCGCCCGCGGCCAGCGACATCCAGAGCGGCACTTCGCCCCCGATGCTGAGGAACGGCACGCCAAACCCGAGCGATCCATCCGGAGAGCCAAACCACGGATCGACGAAGCCGAACGTCACCGAAAAGGCTACGCCAAAGAAGAGGACCGTGTCGATGACCGAGCCGATGAGGCTCGAGATCAGCGGCGCCCGCCACCAGTGCGAGCGGCGCAGGAAATCGAAGATCGACGTATCGAGCAGTTGCGCGAGCAGGAATGCCGAGCCCGACGCGATGGCAATACGGGGGCTCGCGACATAGCTCGACCAGGCGACGGCAATGACGAAGCCGACAATGACGACAATGCGCGCCCAGCGCGGCCCGAAATGCCGGTTGGTCAGGTCATTGACCAGAAAGGCAACCGGATAGGTGAATGCACCCCAGGTCAGGATCTGCGAGAGATCGACGGGTCCGATCGAACCCTGGACCGGAAACTGCACAAGATAGTTGGAGGAAACGACGACAAGGACCATCGCGAGGACAGCCACGAGAAAGCGAGCGCGCATCTGATCAGCACCTCTTCATTGGCGCGCTTTCAGGCCGTCCGGCAACCGGATCAGAGGCACGGAAACGCAACCATCTACGTCAGGGCAGACCGGCATGTGACCAGCGCCCGGTTTGTGCGGAGTGGACCCGCAAGAAAAATCGCGCGATTGAAGTGATCAACCGCGCGAATTCGAAAGCTTCAGGGACCAGACGGGCTTCAGGCGGCGAGCGCCGCTTTCAGCTCGTGCTTGACCGCCAGCGCCCGCGGCGACAGGTCGGCATCGTCGGCCTTGAGCAGAAAGGCATCGAGACCGCCGCGATGTTCGACCGTGCGCAGGGTCGAGGCCGCAATCTTGAGCTTGACCGGGCGGTTGAGCGCCTCGGACAGAAGCGTGACATTGCACAGGTTGGGCAGGAATTTGCGGCGGGTGCGGTTGAGCGCATGGCTGACATTGTTGCCAGACATCACGCCTTTTCCGGTCAGTTCGCAGCGGCGGGCCATGTTCGATCCATCCATGTCTTTCGCGGCGCGGGCTCACTGCCCGGCATTGCACGCGATTTCGTTTCAGAAAAAAGCTGCGCCTCCTTAGTCAAACCGGCCTTGTCCGTCAAGTCCGGGCCTGCCAGCAACAGGCCGGTCGCGCCTTGAAACCGCCTTTTGCCCCATGCAACCTCTGCCCCAGGCTGATTCGCGGCGTACGAAGCGAGGAACTGGGTGCATGAAAGCGGTTTGGCGGCGACATTTCCGGCCCCGGACGTGGGGCGCCGCATTGCTGGGCGGCTTCATGCTCGCGGGCATGCCGGCCGCAGACGCCGCCGAGGTTGACGCCACCGCCAAATATGTCGTTTCGCTCGCCGGCAATATCGTCGCCCAGCTCGATGTCGGGCTCGACAATGGTGGCGCCGACTATGACGTCGATATCGAGGCCCACGTGGCGGGGCTCGGCCAGCTGGTCGCCCGGGGCACCGCCTCGGTCAAGGTCACCGGCGCGACGTCCGGTTCCGGATATTCGGGTGAGAGCTTTTCGTTGACCACCCGCACCGATCAGGGCACGACCCAGGTCAACGTCGCCTATTCGCACAGCAACGTCACCTCGTTCACCATCGATCCGCCCCTGCCGCCACGCTATGATCTCGTGCCGATCGAACGCTCGCAACTGACCGGCGTCAACGACGGCATCAGCGCCTTCATCCTCAAGAATGCCAGCTTCGACCGCTCGCTGTGCAATCGCCGCCTGCACGTCTTTACCGGCTTCGAGCGCTTCGACCTCAATCTCAGCTTCGCCGCCGAGGAAACCGCGACCTCGACCCGCACCGGCTACCAGGGTCCCGTCGTTCTCTGCCAGATCGACTACACCCCGATCTCGGGACACTACGAGACGAGCGAGATCACCAACTATCTCGCCCAGTCCGACCGCATACTCATCTGGTACGCACCACTTGGAACCTCTGGCACCGCCATTCCCTACCGCGTGCTGATCGGCACTGCGATGGGTGACCTCTCCGTGGTTCTGACCAGTCTCAGCGTCACGCAATAGGGCCGCCGCTTAGAGCATGTTCAGGAAAAGTGCGCAGCGGTTTTCCGGTTCGAACATGCGATAATACAAAGACTTAGGCCATGCGTTTTGATTCCATCAAAACGTGACATGGTCCAGGTCTCCGGCGCACCAGCCGACCGTCCCGAATTGGAACGTCAATCAACTTTTTTGCCAACAGCCAAGTCCCACATGCCCGGGACGTGGACCGCTGTTTGTGAATCGGCAAAAATTTTTGAAAAAGCACGCGTTCAGAAGGCTTTAACACTTCGCCGATTCGTCGCCAAATTTACCGGTTCTTCATCAAGCCTAACCGGATTTGGCTCGTTCTGACGCCCCGCTTCCTCGATCCGAAAGTGCTAGTGGCTTGCACTCTCGCGCCGCCACCATATGTGGTGAAGAACAAAACAAAAACCTGAGTGGCATAGCGATTCGCCCCCCCTTTGTTCTCACTTTGTATCAATTGTTAATTGAACGGCGAAAAGCTTGCCGGATGCGTGCCGCATTGAAACACTAGCCCTGCGGTCCCGCCGCGTCCGAGAAACACGATGCCTGCCTTTTCCCCCGCCACCGCAAACGTCCGCGCCGTGCTCGGCCCGACCAATACCGGCAAGACCCATTTCGCCGTCGAGCGCATGCTTGCCCACCGCACCGGCATGATCGGCCTGCCGCTGCGCCTGCTCGCCCGCGAGGTCTATCAGCGCGTCGCCGGTCAGATCGGACCGCAGGCCGTGGCGCTGGTGACCGGCGAAGAACGCATTGTCCCGGCGACGGCCCGCTATTGGGTCGCAACCGTTGAGGCGATGCCCTTGTCGGTGCCGGTCGACTTCATGGCCGTCGATGAAATCCAGACCGCGACCGACCTCACGCGCGGCCATGTCTTCACCGACCGCATTCTCAACGCCCGTGGCGCGCACGAGACCCTGCTGCTCGGCGCCGCAACCATGGCGCCGGTCCTGCGCACGCTGATGCCCGGCATCGAAATCATCGAGCGCCCGCGCCTTTCGAACCTCTTCTATGCCGGTTCGAAAAAGATCACCCGCCAGCCGCAACGCTCCGCCATCGTCGCCTTCTCGCAGAACGAGGTCTATGCCATTGCCGAACTGGTGCGCCGCGAACGCGGCGGTGCCGCGGTGGTCATGGGCGCCCTCTCCCCGCGCACCCGCAATGCCCAGGTCGAACTTTACCAGAACGGCGATGTCGATTTTCTGGTCGCGACCGACGCCATCGGCATGGGACTGAACCTCGACGTGCACCATGTCGCCTTTTCGGACAATGTGAAATTCGACGGCCGGACCCACCGCCACCTGACCCCCGCCGAACTCGGACAGATCGCTGGCCGCGCCGGACGCCACAAGACCGATGGCACTTTTGGCGTCACGGGCCATTGCGATCCGTTCGACGACGAGACTGTCGATCGGCTTCAAACCCATGATTTCGAAGCCGTGCGCGTCATCCAGTGGCGCAATTCCAGCCTCGATTTCGCATCGCCCGATGCCCTGCTCGACAGCCTCAATGTCACGCCGGACATCGAGAAGCTGACCCGCATCCCGGCGGTCATCGACCAGACAACCCTCGAAGCCCTGATGCGCGGCGGCGAGGCGCGGCGCGCCCGCACGCGCGCCGAGGTTGAATTGCTCTGGCAATGCTGCCAGATCCCCGATTATCGCGACATCTCGCCGGCGCTGCACGCGGACCTGATTAAGGCCATCTTTTCCGACATACTCGGCGGCGGAAAAATTTCGCAGGACTGGATTGCCGAGCAGGTACGCTTTTGCGACAATGTGAATGGTGACATTGACACTTTGTCCAATCGGATCAGGCAGATCAGAACATGGACTTTTGTGGCCAACAAGAAAGACTGGCTAGACGACCCGAACCATTGGCGTGAAAAGACATCCGACATCGAGAACCGTTTATCCGACGCTTTGCACGAACGCCTCGTCCAGCGTTTCGTCGATCGGCGGACTTCGGTTTTGCTCCGCCACCTCAGAGACAGAAGCATGGTAGACCCCGAAATCAACGAGTCTGGCGAAGTATCGCTCGAGGGCCATCTGATCGGTTCGATCGAAGGCTTCCGCTTCAA
>JACKJF010000007.1 GCA_020638095.1 Hyphomicrobiaceae bacterium
GATTTTCCAGATGATAGAAGAGGATATCGGTCATGTCTGAGAGACTGATTCATTTGGAACGGCCGGACGCAGCCGGGTCAAAGTGTGCGCCAGGGACTTGCCGAGGTCAACGGCGCAGCGTGTGCGGTTCAGGGGTGGCGGAAAGCCCGGTTGACCCCGCTGCCGCACTATGTTCACTGGCTGCATGAGCCGTTTGTCGCGCTATCTGCTGGTCCAGTTTTTGCACGATGCCGTGGCCCTTTACCTTGTGGCCGCGACCCTCGTGTGGCTGACCAACATGCTGCGGCTGTTCGACCTCGTGACCGCCAAGGGCCAGGGACTTTTCACGCTCGCGGCTCAGGCATTTTTGACCACGCCGTCGCTGGCACGCGAGATTCTCTACATCTGCATGGCGATCGGGCTGGCGCGGGCCTTTTCGGCGCTTCAGAATTCGCGCGAGCTGCATACGATCCACATCACAAACCGGGTCACCGCCATTTGGGGAGCCCTGTTCTGGTTCAGCCTGATCGGCGTCGTGACCGTCGAGTTTCTTGCGCACTGGGGCGAGCCAGTTTCGAAACGGTCGGCCGTCGAATGGCAGGCGCAGATCGCGGCGGAGCTGGTTGGTGAGAACCTCACACCCGGCCGGTTTACGGAAATCTCCGACGGCGTGGTGGTGCGCATCGGTCCGCGTCTGCCTGACGGCACGATCACCAACTTCTTTGCGGACGACACGCGGGCCGACACCCGACGGACCTATATCGCGGACACGGCAGTGGTCATCAAGAAAGACGGAATCTATCAGCTCAGCCTGCGCGACGGCACGCTGCAGTCGCAGCCTTCAAACGACAAATATTCCGAGGTCGCGTTTTCGCGCTACGAACTCGAAGTCAACAGCCTGACCGAAGTCGAGAACCCCGCAAATGACATCAAACAGCGCAGCACGGTTCAACTGCTCAGCCGGGGGCGGATGGTTCCGGCGGTGATAGCGGTGCTGCAGCAGAGAAATGCGGAAGCCCTCCGCATGGTCGGCGTGTTCCTGCTCGTGGCGTCGCTGATGATGTTCCCCAACTCGCGCCGTGGCCGGAGATGGGTGCCGCCGGAACTACTCATTCTTGCGACCTGTTTTGCCGAACGTTCACTTTCGAACTTCGCCGCCGACGGCAATCCTTGGGGCAATTATGTCGGACCTGGCCTGATGATTGCCGCGGCTCTCGTCGCGTTCGGGGTCCGGTTCTGGCCGCGCCGAGCGGCCGCGCCCAGCCCGGTCAAGGCTGCAACATGAGCCGCCTCGACTGGTTCATCACCCGCCGCATGGCGCTCCGCATTCTGGGCGTGGTTCTGGTCTTCTTTTGCCTGATCCTCTTGTCAGAAAGCCTTGATACGGGCCGTTTCGAGAAAATCTCGGCTTCGTCGGGCGAGGCGGATGCGTGGCTCGCCATTCTCACCTCGGCATCGCGCTGGGCGATCAAATCGCTTTCCGTAACGGTTCTGATCGGCGGCGTGGTTGGCCTGCTGGAATTCCAGAACCATCGCGAATTCGTCGTGGTCAAGGCGACGGGCATGTCGATCTGGCGCATCATGCGCGGGCCGGTTGTTTTCGTTTTCGTCTTCGGGCTGATCGTGACGCTCGCCCTTGAGACGGTTTCGACCTCGTTCAACCGCGACGTCAATCCGACCCCGCCTGGTCTTGGTGGCGGCGTCGCGCGGTCAACGAGCGACCTCTGGCTGGCGCAGACGGGGGCAGACGGGAACTACTACCTTACGGCAAAGTCGTCGCTCCGGCGCGGGCAGGTTTTGCGCAATGTGACCATCTTTCCGCTGTGGCAGACCGATATCCGGCGCATTACCGCCGCGCGGGCCGATTTTGACCGCAACCGGTGGGAGTTGAAAACGGTCGAGTTGACGCACGCCGACGGGTCGGTCGAAGAGAAAGACCAGTACCGGCTGCGCACGCAAAGCACCGTTGCAGATTTGCGACTCATCGTCGGTTCGACCGAGGATTTCACCTTCTACGAACTTGTCACTGTGCTCAGGAATGGCATAACTGAACCAGTGGTGCGCGCCGCGGCATTGACCCGCTTTTTCAAGCTCTTGTCGCTGCCCCTGTTGCTTGTTGGTTCTTTGTTAATCGCGTTTGCATTTACCGCGGGTTATCGAAGGGACAATAACTACGGGCTAACCATAATTTATGGTATCGTGCTGGGGTTCGTTGTGTTCGTAATTACCGAGATGGCCGACAGGGCAGGTTCGTCGGGTGTGTTGGATGCGACCTACGCGACGTGGGGACCAGCGGTAGTGTCCATGCTCATCGGAGTGAGCGTGCTGCTGCACAAGGAAGACGGGCGAGCGTAATGCGTCAGCGCCGCGCAGCATCTTTGAGACTACTGCTCGGCGGGATTCTGGGCGGATTGGCGCTCGCGCTTTGCAGCGCCGCACCCGCAAGCGCGCAGACACTCGGCCCCTATTTCGGCATCGACACCCAGGAACCCAACAGCGGTCCGCACCGGCGCCTGTTGCCCGAAGGTTTCTTCGACAATTTTCCAACCTCGAAAATCGGGGACATCGCGGTCGAGGCCGATACGCTGACGTTTGACGCCGACACCAACATGGTGATCGCCACCGGCAACGTGCAGATGTCCTATCAGGGCTGGCTCGGCAATGCCGACCGCGCCGAATATGATCGGACGACCGGCGATCTGGTCCTTATCGGGCATGCGATCGTTCGCGACCCCGATGAAGTCGTCTACACCGGTGACCGTATTTCGGTGACCGGCGACATGAAGCTGGCTTTTGCCAATGCGCTGCGCCTGCAAACGCCGAACGGCGCGCTCATAACAGGCACGACTGCGGAATATCGCGATCAGACGGTCGCAATGTTCGAGGACGGCACCTATGCGCCGTGCGGGCTCTGCCAGGACGAAAACGGAAATACGATCGGCTGGAGCGTGCATGCAGCGCGGGCGGTTCTGAACCGCGAAGAGAAGACGCTTTACGTCGAGGAACCGACGATCGTGCTCCTCGGTCATCCGATTGCGACCATTCCCTTCTACTGGCTTCCCGACCCGACCGACCCCAGATCGCCCGGCTTCCGGTTGCCGCGCACGGGCTACACGAAAAAGCAGGGCTTCAGTCTTTCGGTGCCGTTCTTCACACCGTTCGGGCCGGACAGCGATCTCTGGCTGACCCCGAAGGTCATGTCGCGGCAGGGCGGCCTGCTCAGCGGCGATTTCACCCACCGGTTTGGTATGGGCAGCGTTTCCGTTCTTGCCGCGGGAATTTACCAATTCGATCCGGCAGCTTATGGCGCGCAGGTCGGCAATCGTTCGTGGCGTGGCGCGATACAGGGTTCCGGTCGGTTCACACCCATCGAAAACTGGTCGGCAGGTTGGTCGTACCAAAAGTTCAGCGATCCAAACTTCACCCACGACTACAAACTCGAAGGCTATCGGTCGATCAACAATGCCTACGTTCAGCATCTGAGCGAAGACATTTTCTTCGATGCGCGGCTGCAGGAATTCCTGAGACAAGGCCCGTACGTCACGCCGGCTCAGCAAAGCCAGGAAGGCGCAACCTTGCCGCTTGCGACTTATGAGCAGATGCTGTTCCTGCCGCAGGAAATGGGCAACGTCCGGATCAGCGGCGATTTGATCGGTGTTTCTCGCGGGCTAGACGATGTCCATACAGTCGGGCTTCTCACCGATATCGACGGCTACATGGGCAATAAGGTGCATGGCAGCGCAGAAGCCCTTTGGTCCAAGCAGTGGATTGTACCTGGCGGGCTGGTGGTGACGCCAAGCGCCGGGCTGAAGCTCGACGGCGCCTACTATGACGGCGCGAGCACGTTGAGCCCGGTTGCAACCACGCTCTTCTCTGCGACGCCGATTGCTGCGCTCGACGTTCGTTTCCCGATGATCGCGATCGACGGGGACAACACGAACCTGTTTGAGCCGATTGCCCAGATCTACTATCGCGGCTCAAGCACGAGCATGCCGGGCATCAATAACGATAATGCCCAGGGCTTCCAGTTCGAAGACACCAACTTGTTCAGCTTCAACCGCTTTTCCGGCAGTGACCGCCAGGAAACCGGGCTGCGCGCCAATCTGGGCGGGCAGTACATGGCCAATTTTGAGGACGGCAGCTGGCTGAGGCTGATCGGCGGACAAAGCTATCAACTCGCGGGCTTCAACGCCTTTTCGATCACTGACCATACACTGCTTGGACCGGGCACCGGCCTTGGCGGGGTGACCTCCAATCTGGTTGCCGGCGCGAACGCCTATCTCGGCGGCGGAGTCGAAGTGGCGGGCAAGATCGAGGTCGATCCGACCACTCCGATGGTCACGCGCGGCGGAATTGGCACCCAGCTTCGCTTCGATGCCTTCACGCTCGACACGAACTATTATTACGAAGCAGCGAACCCGGCCGCCGGTGTCACCAAGCCAACACACGTGGTTTCTGCCAAGGTTGCCGTTCCGCTTTATGACGACAGACCCGTGGTTGTGCGAGGCGCGTGGAACATTGCCGGCGCGACGGTCGACGGCTCGGTAAGCGTGCCGTTCGCCGACTATTGGTCTGCAAAGGTTGGCGGGTCGTGGGACCTTGCCGCCAGCGACTGGACCAGCCTGCGCACCGAAGTCAAATATGACGACAATTATCTGATTTACGGCGGCTATTACCGCATCGGCCACAATATCGTGACCAACAATCTCAGCCACAGGTTCGGCGTCATTCTCAATCTCAAGGGCCCGTGATCGGCAAGCCGGTGCCCGGCGGGCACCGAGGCAACCGAGGCCACCCGAAATTGGCCGCATTTCGAACCGAAAAGCGGCCGACCAAGCTGTGAGGAAGTAACATGCGCGTTCATCAGGCGGCGACCCGATTCCTGGCGATCTTTCTGCTGCTGCTTGCGGTTGCCACCAGCGCCCGGGCGGATTCAATCGCGGCAACGGTCAACGATCAGGCGATCACAACCACCCAGGTCTCCCAGCGCGCGCGCCTCCTCAGCCTTGAGCGCAAGGGCGGCAGCGACAACGAGCGCATGCGGATGGCGCGTGACGAACTGATCGACGAACAGCTCAAGATCCAGGAAGCGGCGCGGCTGGGCATTTCGGTGTCCAACGCCGATGTCGATCAGGCCTATCTCAACATCGCGCGCAGCCTAAATATCAGCACCGACAACCTCAGCAACGTGCTGCAGCAAAGCGGCGTCGCGGTCAGCACTCTGCGCGACCGCCTCAAGGCGCAGATCGCCTGGCAGCGGATCACACAGGCAGTCATCGCCAGCCGCGTTCAGTTCTCCGAAGTGGAGCTCGAGCAGCAGGCCGCCGCCAAGCTGACGGACGCAGACAATTACGACTATGTGCTGAAGGAAATCCGTTTCATCATTCCGCGCAATTCCAACGTCACACAGTCACGCCGCATGGCCGACGCAAACAAGTACCGGCAAAGCTTTCAGGGTTGCGACTCTGCCGTCCAGCTCTCCCTTTCCTATACCGATGCGGCGGTGGTCGACGTTGGACGCCGTCACGCCACGCAACTGCCCGACGAAATGGCAAATGAACTGGCCACTTTGAGCGTGGGCGGCATCACCAAGCCGCGTGTGGTCGAAAACGGCGTTTCGATGCTTGCGGTCTGCGACAAGACCGAGGCGCGAGATCTGACATTCGTCACCGGCGAAGTCCGTCAGGAAGTGGGAACCGAGCAGCTGCAGGCTGCCGCCGACGCCTACCTGAAGGACCTGCGCGACAAGGCCAACATCATCCTGCGCTAGGGAAATGGCAGCCTCTCCCCTTCCGCTCGCCGTCAGCATGGGAGAGCCGGCGGGCATCGGCCCGGACCTGTTGTTGTCGCTTTATGCCCTCCGTCAGGAAACCCGGCTGAAGCCGTTCATCGTCTTTGGTCATCGTCAATTTCTTGAAGCCCGCGCGGAGCGGCTCGGGCTCGAGATTGAATTCGTTGAATGTTTCGCCCGCGAGGCGGCTGACGCATTTCCAGAAAAACTGCCAGTCTTTGATCTCGGCGGCGAATGCGCCGATCTGCCCGGCGAACCGACCAGCGCCACCGCGGACATCGTGACGACCGCAATCGCCCGCGGGGTCGATGCGGTGATGCAGGGGCTTTGCAGCGCGCTTGTCACGGCGCCGATCAACAAGGCGGTGCTGCAACTGGCGGGCTTTCCCTATCCCGGGCACACCGAATATCTCGCCGCCTTGGCAGCCCCCGGCGGAACGCCCCCGCGCGTGCTGATGATGCTGGCCGACCGGAAACACCGGGTCGTGCCGCTAACCATCCACATTCCCTTGCGCGACGTTCCGGACCTCATTCGAACCGATCTGGTGGTCGAGTGCGTGCAGCTTCTGGCCGCAGAACTCCAGCAACGCTTCGGCATTCAAACACCGAAAATCGGCGTAAGCGGGCTCAACCCGCATGCCGGTGAAGATGGTTTGATGGGCAGCGAAGACGCGCGGGAAATTGCGCCGGCGATTTCGATCCTGCGGTCGCTCGGGTTTGACGTCACAGGTCCCCTGCCCGCCGACACGCTGTTCGTTCCGAAAAACTGGGAACGGTTCGACTGTGTCGTGGCCATGTATCACGACCAGGCCCTGATCCCGATCAAGACCATCGCGTTTGATCGAGCGGTCAACATCACCCTCGGGCTGCCATTCGTCCGCACGTCGCCCGATCACGGAACGGCATTCGAACTGGCCGGAACCGGAAAAGGCAGCGCCGCGAGCATGCTGCAGGCGATCCGTCTCGCCTCGGAGCTTGGCGGACGCGGCGCATGAGCGGGGTCGCTGACCTGCCTCCCCTCAGGGAGATCATCGCCGAGCTCGGACTTTCGGCGCGCAAGGAACTCGGCCAGAATTTCCTTTTTGACCTCAATCTGACCGGACGAATTGCCCGGTCGGCGGGTGATCTTTCGTCTTCGACGGTCGTCGAAATCGGCCCGGGGCCGGGCGGGCTGACGCGCGCCTTGCTGATGGCCGGCGCGACGGATCTGATTGTCGTCGAACGCGACCCGCGCGTGCGGCCGGCGCTTGAGGCGATTGCGGCTGTCGCGCCGGGAGCAGTCAGGATCATTGAAGCGGACGCCCTCGAGATTGATGTTGCCTCGCTCTCGGATGCGCCGATCAAGATTGTCGCCAACCTGCCCTACAACGTCGCCACTCCCCTGTTGACCGGCTGGTTGACGCATCCGGATTGGCCAGGACGGTTCGAGAGCCTGACGCTGATGTTCCAGCGTGAAGTCGCCGACCGGATCTGTGCCGCGCCCGGCAGCAAGGCCTATGGACGATTAAGCGTTCTTTGCGCCTGGAAGACCGAACGGCGAAAACTTTTTGACGTTTCACCGGCGGCATTCACGCCTCCGCCAAAGGTCACGTCCTCGATCGTGCAACTGGTGCCCGCGAAGACCGCCCGCGCAGTTCCCCTCGGTCTTTTCGAAGCGGTCACGCGTGCAGCATTTGGTCAGCGGCGAAAAATGCTTCGCCAAAGCCTCAAGGCCACCGGCGCGCCGGTGGAAGCCATGCTGGCCGAGGCGGGGCTGAAAGGCACCGAGCGCGCCGAAGAGCTCACGCCTGAACAGTTTCTCGATCTGGCGGAAATTGTCGGCCGATTGCGTCAGAGCTTTTCAGATTGAATCAATCTGCGCCTGCAACTCCCTGACAAGTCCGCTTAAATTCGTCTGGCGCGTCCGGGCCAGCGTTGCGACTTCGAGAATGGCAGTCACCTTGCGGCAAGTATCGTCAAGGTTGTGATTGACCAGAACAAAATCGTATTCAGCCCAGTGCTCGATTTCGATGCGGGCGTTTCGCAGGCGGCGCATGATGACGTCGCCGTCGTCAAGCGCGCGCGTTTCGAGCCGTGATTTGAGTTCAGGAATGGAAGGCGGCAGCAGGAACACCGTCACCATGTCGGCGCGGCGTTTTTCGTAAAGCTGCTGGGTGCCCTGATAGTCTATGTCGAAAACGATGTCGCGGCCCTCGGAAATGAGCTCATCGACCCTAGCCGCCGGGGTCCCGTAGAAATTGCCATGCACCTCGGCGCTTTCGAGCAGTTCGCCGGCCGCCTGCATGCGGCGAAATTCGTCAACCGAAATGAAATAGTAGTCGACCCCGTCGACCTCGCCGTTGCGCCGGGGCCTGGTGGTCACCGAGACCGACATGGAGAGATTTGGATTCTCGGCCAGCATTCGCCGCGTGGTCGAGGACTTGCCGGCGCCCGACGGCGACGCAATCACCAGCATGACCCCGCGCCGCTTGTTGACTGCCATTCCGCCCCACCCCCGGCGCAAGCGCCTATTCGAGATTCTGCACCTGCTCCCGTAACTGGTCGATGACCGCCTTGAGGTCAAGTCCGACGGCGGTGAGTTCCACCGCGTGACTCTTCGAACAGAGCGTGTTTGCCTCGCGGTTGAACTCCTGCGCGAGAAAATCAAGCTTGCGGCCAATCGGTCCGCCCTCGCCAACAAGCTTCCTGGCCGCCACGACGTGCGCCTGAAGGCGATCGAGTTCCTCCTGGATGTCGGCCTTGGTTGCCAGAAGCAGCGCCTCCTGGTGCAACCGCTCTTCCGACAAGCCGGCCGAGGCGTCGGTCAGGTCCTTGATCTGCTTACGGATGCGCTCGATGAAGACCTCGCGCTTGCGGCTTGGATGTTCGAGAGCGAGCTTGGTCAGCCGCTCGATCTCGTCAATCGAACGCAGAATTATGGACTTGAGTTCCGAGCCTTCTTCCGCGCGCACCCGGACCAATGCTTCGGCGCAGGTTTCGACGCTGTTAAGAATGGCGGCGTGCAGGTTCTTTTCCGCTTCCTCACTCAATTGGGTTTCGCGGGCCTCGAGTACGCCCTTGAGATTGAGAATGCCGTCGAGCCGGGGGCGGTCGGTTTCGATGCGCCCGGCCAGCGTGTCGAGCGCATCGAGCACGGCGCCCAGCGCCTGCTGGTTGACGCCAATCTCGGCCCCGCCATGCTCACGCGACAGAGTGACGTTCAGGGTCACAGAGCCGCGCGACAGGTGTCGGGAAAGGACGCGGCGCGCATCGCTTTCGATGGCGTCGAGGCCATTGGCGAGGCGAAGCTTAAGATCGAGGCCCCGGCCATTGACCGACTTGAGTTCGCACTGAAAATTGCAGCCCTGCGCGGCGCCCATGGTGCGCGCATAGCCGGTCATGCTGGCCACAGCATTGGACATCGTGATCGTTGCTCCCCTTGCTGGCCAGGGAGCAACCGCCCCGGACCTAGTTGCTTGGCGCCGTTCCGTCGGCGGGCGCCGCTTCGTCTGCGGGCGGAGTTTCCTGCCCATCACTTCCCGCCTGTTCTGCGGCGGCTGCCGCAGCGGCCTGTTGGGCCTCATATTCGGCGACAGCCCGGCGATAGGCCGCGACGTTGCGGTTATGCTCATCCAGAGTGGTGGCGAAAACGTGACCTTGGTCAGGCGAAACACCTGCTGCCACGAAATAGATGGCGTCGCTCTTGGCGGGGTTGGCGACGGCTTCAAGCGCGTCGAGGCCGGGGTTGCAGATCGGTCCGGGCGGCAGCCCGTCGATCTGATAGGTATTGTAAGGCGTTTCGCGGTCGATTTCGGAGCGCGTGAGCCCGCGCCCGAGTGGGCCCTGCCCCTGGGTGATGCCGTACATGATGGTCGGATCGGACTGAAGGCGCATGTGCTTCTTCAGCCGATTGACGAAGACGGCAGCGACCATGGGGCGTTCGCTCGCAACGCCGGTTTCCCGTTCGACGATAGAGGCGAGTGTCAGCAGTTCCTCGGGGCTTGCGAGCGGCAAATCGGGATCGCGGTTGGCCCAGACTTCGATCAAGGCGTCGGTCATTGCCTTTTCCATCTGGTCGAGGATGACCTGGCGATCCTGATCGCGTTCAAACGAGTAGGTGTTGGGCATCAGCGTGCCCTCGGCTGGGATGTCAGTGATCTCGCCCGTCAGGTTTTCCTTGGCATTGATGCGCTGCACGACTTCCCACGACGTCCACCCCTCGGGAATGGTCACGGAATAGGTGATTGCCTTGCCTTCGGTCAGTTCCCTGAGGATTTCCGCCATGGATGCATGGGCGGTGATGCGGAACTCACCCGCCTTGAGGGCGCCCTGCTTGCGGTTGAGCAGGGTTCCAATGCGGAAGGTCCACGAATCCGCGACGAGACCCTGGTCGGTCAGGCTTTCGGAGATGGTCGACAGCGAGGCGCCACGCGGCACGCTGAAGGTCGTGTCCTCGCCGCCCGGCCCTTCGGCATAGAAACGCTGGATGCCGAAAAGGGCCACACCGGCAGCCACAAGGACGACAAGCAGAAACAGCGAGAGAAGCGCGTTAAGACCGTCGAGCAGACCGTTGCGCCGCCGCTTGTTTCTCTTTTTGGCCATAACTCTCCCCGCGATGCAGCCGGGCGCAGCCATGCTCCCGGTCAAGTGCCGATTTATGGCAGCTTATTGGACCTTGCGAAAGATCAGCGAGGCGTTGGTTCCGCCAAATCCAAAGGAATTGGACAGGGCGAATTCGATGTCGCGCTTGACGGGTTTGTGCGGGGCCAGATTGATCGCGGTTTCGACCGACGGATTGTCGAGATTGATCGTCGGCGGGCAAATGCCGTCGCGCATGGCAAGCATGGAGAAGATCGCCTCGACTGCACCAGCCGCGCCAAGCAGGTGCCCGACCGCCGACTTGGTCGAGGACATGACGAGGTTCGGGGCGTGTTCGCCCATCAATCGGGTAACTGCGCCCAATTCAATCTCGTCGCCCAATGGCGTCGAGGTGCCGTGGGCGTTGACGTATTGAATATCGGACGGCGCGATGCCGGCCCGTTTCAGCGCCGCCTGCATGGAGCGATAGCCACCGTTGCCATCTTCCGCAGGTGCGGTGATATGGTGGGCGTCGCCGCTGAGGCCGTATCCGGCAATTTCGGCGTAAATGGTCGCGCCGCGCGCCCTGGCGGCGTCAAGCGTTTCAAGAACGACAACGCCGGCGCCCTCTCCCATGACAAAGCCGTCGCGGTCCTTGTCGTAGGGGCGAGACGCCTTTTCGGGCTGATCGTTGAAGCCGGTCGAAAGTGCCCGGGCAGCGGCGAAGCCGGCGAGCGACAGGCGGTTGACCGGAGATTCAGCCCCGCCCGCCAGCATGACATCGGCATCGCCCAGCGCGATCAGCCGTGCCGCATCGCCAATTGCGTGCGAACCAGTCGAGCAGGCGGTGACCACCGAATGGTTGGGTCCGCGTAAACCGTGCTTGATCGACACATAGCCGGAAACGAGGTTGATCAGGCGCCCGGGTATGAAGAACGGGCTGATGCGGCGCGGACCGCGCTCATGCAGCGTGATGGAGGTTTCGAAAATGCCCCCGATGCCGCCGATGCCCGAGCCAATGAGCACGCCGGTGCGGTCGTGCTCTTCCGTGGTTCTGGGCTGATAACCTGAATGGGTCAGGGCCTGGGTCGCGGCGGCCATGCCATACATGATGAACGGGTCGACCTTGCGCTGCTCCTTCGGTTCCATCCAGTCGTCAGGATTGAACTTGCCCTCGTCAGTGGGGCCAAAGGGAATGCGGCAGGCGATCTGGCAGGCCAGGTCGTCGACCTGAAAATCGGATATGTGCTCGGCGCCGCTCTGGCCCGCAAGCAATTTGGGCCACACAGCGTCGATTCCGACGCCAAGCGGCCCAACATAACCCATTCCGGTAACGACGACGCGGCGCAGGTCCATCAGAGAAATACCCTGTGCCGTAATGCGATCAGGAGGCGGTTGCCTTGGTCAGGAACGACACGGCGTCGCCAAACGTCTGGATGGTTTCTGCGGCGTCATCGGGAATTTCCACCGAGAACTCTTCCTCGAAGGCCATAACCAGTTCAACCTGGTCGAGCGAGTCCGCGCCCAGATCATCGATGAAGCTTGCCTTTTCGGTGACCTTGTCGGCATCCACGTTCAGATGCTCCACAACAATCTTGCGAACGCGATCTTCGATATCGCTCATGCTTTTTTTCCTTCTTTACACATTTGGCCGTGTTCACGATTGCGGAAACGTTTCGGTGGTGTCCGAATAACGCTCCTCCCCGCGCCGCATATGGCCGATCAATTCTTCAATCAACCATTTTCTTGCGTCTGGCAAGCCGGTGCCAGGAGTTGTCCCGCCCGCAAATCGGGGCGCCTCCTAGCACAAAGGCATGGCTTTGGCCAGACAGCCTCAGAAACCCGGCCATGCTCTCAGAGCATGACCATGCCGCCATTGATATTCAGCGTGTGGCCGGTGATGTAGGCGGCCTCTTCGGAGGCAAGGAACACCGCCGCTGCTGCAACTTCGTCTGCGGTGCCGAGGCGGCCCGAAGCGATCTGACCGAGGATCGCCTCGTGCTGCTTTTCGTTGAGTTCGTCGGTCATGGCCGAGGCGATGAATCCTGGCGCGATGGAGTTGACCGTTATGTTGCGCGAGGCAACTTCGTAGGCGAGCGACTTGGACATGCCGATGATGCCTGCCTTCGAAGCGGCATAGTTGCCCTGGCCGGGGTTGCCGATGACGCCGACGACCGAGCTGATCTGGATGATGCGGCCGTATTTCTGGCGCATCATGGGCCGGAGCGCGGCGCGGGACAGATGAAAGGTCGCGGTGAGGTTGACTGCAAGAACCTGATCCCATTCCTCATCCTTGAGGCGCATGAAAATGTTATCGCGGGTCATGCCGGCATTGTTGACGAGAATGTCGAGCCCGCCGAGGGCTTCAACCGCCTGTGGAACCAACTCGTCGACGGCGGCCAGATCGGCAAGGTTGCAGGGAAGGATATGGGACTTGCCAGCAATTTCGGCGGCGACCGCTTCAAGCTTCTCGACGCGGGTGCCGCTCAGGGCCACTTCGGCGCCGGACGCGGCCAGCGCCTTGGCAATGGCGCCGCCGATGCCACCGCTTGCACCCGTGACGAGCGCCTTGCGTCCGTTCAGATCGAACATGAGAACCTCCCCGCTAGTCTTTGTTTCTGGATTCGAATTCAGCCCCTGGCAACAGCCGCGAAGGCTTCGACCGTTTCGGCGGTTCCGACCGAGCGCGCCTCGAGAGCGCCATCGATGCGCTTGACGAGCCCGGCGAGCACCTTGCCCGCACCGAGTTCAACGCATTCCGTGACCTTGCCTTCCTTCGCCAGCCAGGCAACGGACTCGGTCCAGCGGACCATTCCGGTGACCTGCTCAACGAGCCGCTGGCGGATTTCGTTCGGGTCGGTGATGGGTCGGGCCAGAACATTGGCGACGACCGGCACGACGGGCGCCTTCATGTCGACGCCGGCAAGGGCTTCTTCCATGATTTCGGCGGCCGCTTGCATCAATTGACAATGGAAGGGAGCGCTGACCGGCAACATCAGCGCGCGCTTGGCGCCCATGGCCTTGGCAATTTCAACGGCGCGTTCGACGGCGGAAATATCGCCGGACACGACGACCTGACCGGGCGAGTTGTCGTTGGCAACGTCGCAGACCTGTCCCTGACCTGCCTGTTGAGCAAGCTTTCTGACGTCGTCCATTTCCAGGCCGAGCAGGGCCGCCATCGCCCCCTTGCCCACTGGTACGGCGGCCTGCATGGCCTGGCCGCGGGTGCGCAAAAGGCGGGCAGCATCTGAAATCGAGAAGGTGCCTGCGGCGCAGAGGGCGGAGTATTCGCCGAGCGAATGCCCGGCGACGAAGGCTGAGTCATTTCCGACAGATACGCCCCGGCTTTCGAGCACTTTGACAACGGCCATGGAGACCGCCATCAGCGCCGGCTGAGCATTTTCGGTGAGGCGAAGGGTATCATCTGGCCCCTCGAACATGAGTTGCGAGAGCTTTTCGCCGAGCGCGCTGTCAACCTCGTCGAACACCGCGCGAGCCTCCGGGAAGGCGTCCGCCAGATCCTTGCCCATGCCGACTGCCTGGCTGCCCTGGCCCGGAAAACAAAAAGCGCGAATCGTCATTGGCCAGCCACTCCCCCGTCTTTTGCCCGTTCGGACGCGTTCAACGTGCTTTGAACGCGCGATCCATGCAAGTCAAGCAGCCGGAGACGCAGCGACGGGTTCAGATGCGCTGGAAGACGAGAGACTGGCAGAGGACGAGACGACATCCACTGACCTTGAGAAGGTCAGATGAAACGAGCTTGACCGAGCCGTCGATCTCTTCGCCCTCATAGACGACGGTACCTTCCCAGACGTTAGAGCCCGATAGTTCTGCCCGGTTGATGACGAGCTTGTTGAGATAGGCCAGATTTTGGTCGGTCCGCATTTCGGGGCTAAGCCATGTCAGGCGGGCGCAAAGCTGGGTGCCGTCGCCGCAAAGCGAAACCTTGTAGCGGGCTTCGCCCCCCGTCGACTGCCAGTTGCCGGCGGGGCTGACATCGCCGGCAAACGCTGCCGGAATGGTGCTGAGGGCAAAAAGGATCGCCGCGGCCGGGCGAAGGAAGTGAGAGAGCAATCTGGTCTCCGTCATCGAAGGGAACAGGCGCACCGTCAAAGCGGGCCACGACGGCCTTGGGACGGCAGGTTCCGGGTTGGGAGATTGGCGCCGGACCTCCCCTTGGGAGCCAATTCCGGCATGCCGAATCCGTTCGTTTGGTTCGGCGCAGGCACATGCGGGCGAAATGCGGTGAAAATGAGTCCGCAGCATCAGGCGCAATCGCCCGGATTTGCGGCAACTTGAAGCTTGATTCGCGAACCGATTGCGACTAGGAAGCCGCATCGCTCGTTCGGCCGGGGGCTGAACGGAGGGTTGTCTATTGGGCAATTTGGCGGATTTTCATCCACCTTCCTCCCGTGTTCCCGCTCTTTCGGAGAATTCTTTGAACGCCTTTGGGATGTTTCAAAGAGGCTTTGCGCCGGCAGCGACGGTGAACTCGAACCCTAAGGATAAAGGCGTTTATGGCTCTTTATGAACACATCTATCTTGCGCGGCAGGATGTCTCCGCGCAGCAGGTCGAGGAATTGACCTCGGCCTTCACTCAGCTGCTCGAATCCAACGGCGGCAAGGTGACCAAGAACGAGTATTGGGGGGTCAAGAGCCTCTCGTACCGCATTCGCAAGAACCGCAAAGCCCACTACTCGCTGCTCAACATCGACGCGCCGCACGCCGCGGTTGCCGAAATGGAACGGCAAATGGGCATCAATGAAGACATTCTTCGCTTCATGACGATCCGCGTCGATGAACTCGAAGAGGGTCCCTCGGTGATGATGCAGAAGCGCGACCGCGACGATCGTGGCGATCGCGGTGACAGGGGCGACCGTGGGGATCGCTTCGACCGCGGTGACCGTGGCGACCGGCGCCCGCGTTAGGAGATATCAGAGATGAGCATCAAAGATCTGACGACCAAGCGCACCCGCCGGCCTTTCCAGCGCCGCCGCAAGACCTGCCCCTTCTCGGGCACCAATGCACCGCGCATCGACTACAAGGACACGCGTCTGCTGCAGCGTTACATTTCGGAACGCGGCAAGATCGTGCCGAGCCGCATCACCGCCGTTTCGGCCAAGAAGCAGCGTGAACTGGCCCGTGCCATCAAGCGCGCCCGCTTCATCGGCCTGCTGCCGTTCGCGGTCAAATAACTTCCCTCTCGCTGGGACCTGGGCAACCGGGTCCCTAACCGCGTGCGCATGACGGGCGCACGGGTCGGGACAGCATCAAGGAGACAAACATGCACGTCATTCTTCTCGAACGCGTCGGTCGTCTTGGAACGATTGGCGACGAGGTCAATGTGCGCGACGGCTATGCGCGCAACTTCCTTCTGCCGCAGGGCAAGGCGCTTCGCGCAACCGCCGCGAACCGCACCAAGTTCGAAGCCGAACGCACGGTGATCGAAAAGCGCAATGAAGAACGTCGCGACGCGGCGGCCGGCATTGCGCAGGGCCTCAACGGCACGACGGTGATCATGATTCGGCAGGCAGGCGAAACCGGCCAGCTTTACGGTTCGGTCTCGTCGCGTGACATTTCCGAAGCACTGGCCGCGAAGGGCTTTGACGTTGCCCGTTCGCAGGTTGATCTGGCCCTGCCGATCAAGACGGTGGGTGTCCATTCGGTCGCGCTCAACCTTCACGCCGAAGTCGAAGTTCGCGTTCAGGTCAACGTGGCCAGGTCCGACGACGAAGCCGAGCGCCAGGCCAAGGGCGAAGATCTGACGGTTCTCAGCTTCGAAGACGAAGAAGAAGTTGCCGAAACGGCCGAAGCCGAGGCGACTGAAGGCGAAGCAGCAACCGAGCCGGCCGAAGAGGCCGCTGGCGACGACGCCTGAGCGCGCTTTCATCCGCATAATTTAGGGCCGGGCCTGAGTGCCCGGCCTTTTTGTTTGTGCAGTCGCGGAATAATCTCCAATCGATTTCGTGGAGATTCTCATGTCCGATGCCAACCTCGCCCGCGTCGCGCTCGACGTCGCACCCCGCGCCAAAAAGTCCGTTTATCCGCCGGAATTTGCCAAAAGGGTCGAGGGCCGCGAAAAGCGGCAACTCGGCGACGCGTTCGGGCTCACGAGTTTCGGCGTGAACCTGACGATCCTTCGTCCCGGCGCCCAGTCTGCGCTGATGCACCGGCACGAGGTGCAGGACGAGTTCATCTATGTGCTCGAAGGCACACCCGATCTCATGACCGATCAGGGGACCGTTCGGCTCAGCCCGGGCATGTGCGCCGGTTTTCCGGCGAAGGGCGTTGCCCACCACCTCGTCAACAACACGTCCACACCCGTGACCTATCTCGAAATCGGTGACCGGCAGAAGGGCGACTCGGCAAGCTATCCGAACGACGATCTGGTCGCGGTTGCCAACCCGAACGGGGGTTGGGTCTTCGCCCACAAGGATGGCACGCCCTACCCGTCCTGACGCGTGTTGGCGACTTATCCCCAATCTCCACAGCGTCATTGGGGATTTAAGATTTGATTTACCAAACCGGGCGACAAACGTTGCCGATTTTGGCATGAGGGGCGTGGGGGCATTCACGCGGCGGGCGGCCGCGTTCCATGTCGTCAAATGCTGATTTTTTCGGCGCCGGCGCCAGGGCCTGCTATCGTGGCCTTGCCGTCTGACGCAACGGGAAGTTCTGAGCATGGAAGCGGCACGCCAGCTTCAACCCATCAAGAGCGAAGACAAGTATCGCCTCGCCCCGCACAATATCGAGGCGGAACAGGCACTTCTGGGCGCTGTTCTGGTCAACAACGAGGCCTTTTACCGGGTTTCGGACTTTCTCGATTCCGCTCATTTCTACGAGCCCGTTCACCGCGACATCTATGACGTTCTGGCGCAACTGATTCGGGCAGGAAAAACGGCGACGCCGGTTACGGCGAAGCATTTCCTCGACGACGACCTGATCGAGAACCTCAGCGTGTCCCAATATCTGGCACGGCTGGCGGCGCAGGCGACCACGGTCATCAATGCCTACGATTACGGAAGGTCGATTTACGACCTGGCGATGCAGCGGGCGCTGATCCAGATCGGCGAGGAGATGGTCGATGTGGCCTACAAGGCCGACGTCGCGACGTCACCCGCCAACATTATCGAAAGCGCGGAGAAGCAGCTCTTCGACCTTGCCGAAAAGGGCCGCTACGATGGCGGCTTTCAGGGTTTCAACGCCGCACTGACGGCCGCGATCGAGCTTGCCGGCGAAGCCTATCGGCGCGACGGGGGGCTGTCGGGCCTGGCGACGGGGCTGACCGATCTCGACCGGCAGATGGGCGGATTGCAGAAATCGGACCTGATTATTCTCGCCGCCCGCCCCGCCATGGGCAAGACATCGCTTGCCACCAACATCGCCTACAATATCGCCAAGTCCTTCGTGCCGGAAACCTTGGCCGACGGACGCATCCGGGCAGCGAAGGGCGGCAAGGTCGGGTTCTTTTCGCTCGAAATGTCGGCGGAACAGCTGGCGACCCGCATTCTTTCCGAGCAATCGGGCGTCTCGTCGTCGGACATAAGGCGCGGCAATATTCACGAGAGCCAGTTTGCCGATCTCGTGGACACGAGCCGGCGCATGCAGCAGGTGCCACTCTTCATCGATGACACGGGCGGGCTTTCCGTGTCGCAGTTGGCGGCGCGGGCGCGGCGGTTGAAGCGCCAACAGGGCCTCGACGTTCTCTTCATCGACTACCTGCAGCTTCTCTCGGGCTCGTCGCGGCGCGCCAATGACAGCCGCGTGCAGGAACTGACCGAAATTACCACCTCGCTCAAAGCGCTGGCCAAGGAACTCGAAGTTCCGATCGTTGCCCTCAGCCAGTTGTCGCGACAGGTGGAGTCGCGTGAAGACAAGCATCCGCAACTGGCGGACCTGCGCGAATCCGGCTCGATCGAACAGGACGCGGACGTTGTGCTCTTCATCTACCGTGAGGAATATTACCTCAAGAACCGCGAGCCCAAGCAGGGCACGCCTGAACATCTGAGCTGGCAGGCCGAAATGGAACAGATCCACGGCCTCGCGGAAGTCATCATCGGCAAGCAGCGACACGGACCGACGGGAACGGTGAACCTCGCCTTCGAGGATCGGCTGACCCGGTTCACCAACCTCGCGCGCGACTACATGCCAAGCGGACTGGACGGCTAGACTTGGCGGCGCATGTGGGACAGTTCGGCGGACGGCTGAAGATCGACCTTGGCGCCATCCAGCGCAACTGGCGGGGCCTGGATTCCGTCTCGCGAACGGCGCTGACAGGGGCGGTGGTCAAGGCCGACGCTTATGGAACGGGGCTCGTTCCGGTGAGTGCTGCCCTCTGGCAGGCGGGCGCGCGGTTCTTTTTCGTCGCCAATGCGGATGAAGGCATCGATTTGCGGCACACGCTGCCCGACGCGCACATATTCGTGCTCAACGGGCTGGCGGCCGGTGCCGCGCAGTTTTACGCCGACAACCTGCTGATGCCGGTGATCAACAGCCTTGGCGAGTTGGACCAATGGCTGAAACTCTGCATTGCCGCCGAAGAGGCCCTGCCCGCCGCATTTCAATTCGACACCGGGATGAACCGGCTGGGGCTTCGCCTGCAGGAAGTCTCGATCGTCAGGTCGATGATGGAACAGTCGGGCTATCTGCCGCAGATGGTGATGAGCCACCTCGCCTGCGCCGACCAGCCAAACCACGAAAAGAACCGCACGCAGCGCGCCCTGTTCCAGTCGCTCCTGGCGCAGTTTCCCGACATCCCCGCCTCGCTGGCCAATTCGGCCGCCACGCTTTCGGGACGTGACAATCATTTCCAGATCGTGCGGCCAGGATTGGCACTCTATGGCGGCCGCGCGGTGCAGGGACGGCCGAACCCGATGGCGCCGGCAGTTACAGTCGAGATGCCGGTGCTGCAGGTGCACGAGGCAAGGACCGGCGAGACGGTGGGGTATGGGGCGACCTATACGCTCAACCGCGACAGCCGGGTGGCGGTGATCGGCTGCGGCTATGCCGATGGCTATATCCGCTCCCTCTCCTCCTCGAACGGCAAGCCGGGTGCCCATATGTGGTTTGGCGGACGGCAATTGCCGGTGTTGGGCCGGATTTCGATGGATCTGACCGTGGTGGACGTCACCGATCTTGGCCAGAATGTTCCCCTGCCCGGCCAGTTCGTCGAGGTCTTTGGGCCCAACAGCCTGATCGACGACGCGGCGGAAGCCGGAAACACATTGTCATACGAACTTCTAACCTCGCTCAACGGGCGCTATACCCGCGTCTACGTTGATGAAAACGGCGCGGAATTCTCGGTCTAGTCGGCCGTTCCGGCTCTCGCCAAAAATCTTTTGTTCACATTTTGTTCTTGTTTGGCTGGCAAGGTTGTGCCAGTCTTCTTGCGAATGCGTTGGCGATTCCGAGGTTTGCCCGATGGCCCGTTCCCGTTCCAGTTTCGTCTGTCAGAATTGCGGGTCCGTGACCTCCCGGTGGCAGGGGCGGTGCGATGGTTGCGGCGAATGGAATACGATCGTCGAGGAAGTCACAGACGGCGGCGTTGGTGCAGGCCCGAAGGCGGCAAAGGCGGCCGGACGGCCTGCCGAACTTGTGCCGCTTGCCGGGAAAACGCCCGAGGCGCAGCGCTTCACGTCGGGGATTGGCGAACTCGACCGGGTGACCGGCGGCGGGTTCGTTCGCGGTTCGGCGGTTCTCGTGGGTGGCGACCCGGGAATCGGGAAATCGACACTTCTTTTGCAGGCGGCGGCGGAGATGGCGCGGGCCGGCGCCAACGTCATCTACATTTCTGGCGAAGAGGCGATTGCGCAGGTGCGCATGCGGGCTGAGCGGCTCGGGGTTGCCGACTGCAGCGTCAGGCTCGCGAGCGAAACAAATGTCCAGACCATCCTTGCCACGCTCGAGGCCTCGGGCGGGCCGGACCTCGTCATCATCGATTCCATCCAGACGCTCTGGACCGACCGGGTCGACAGCGCGCCGGGAACGGTGACGCAGGTGCGCACCAGCGCGCAGGCGATGACCCGGTTCGCCAAGAAGTCCGGCGCGTCGGTCGTGCTGGTCGGACACGTCACCAAGGATGGGCAGATTGCCGGCCCCCGCGTGGTCGAGCACATGGTCGACGCGGTACTCTATTTCGAAGGCGATGCCAGCCACACGTTCCGTATCCTTCGCGGGGTCAAGAACCGCTACGGGGCGACCGACGAGATCGGCGTTTTCGAAATGCAGCAGAACGGCCTCAACGAGGTTGCCAATCCGAGCGCGCTTTTCCTCGACCAGCGCGACAAGGGCGCCTCGGGCTCGGCCGTATTTGCCGGAATGGAAGGCACGCGGCCAGTGCTCGTTGAAATTCAGGCGCTGGTCTCGCCCTCGCCGCTCGGCACGCCGCGCCGGGCAGTTGTCGGGTGGGACGCGAGCCGCCTCTCGATGGTGGTCGCGGTGCTCGAAACGCGCTGCGGCGTCAGAATCGGCGCGAACGATATCTATCTCAATGTCGCGGGCGGTCTTAAGATTTCGGAGCCGGCGGCGGACCTTGCCGTGGCAGCGGCGCTCATTTCTTCGCTGACCGATTCGCCGCTTCCTGCCGATGCGGTCTATTTCGGTGAAATCAGCCTTTCAGGTGGCGTCCGGCCGGTGGTTCATTCCGGTTTGCGCCTGAGGGAGGCTGCCAAGCTTGGCTTTTCCGAGGCCTTTACCGGGCAGACCGGCAAGGCTGACGGCACGGCAAACATTCAGTCCCACGCCTTTTTGAGCCTGATGGACCTTGTCGGCAAAATCGCCGCACGGGGACGCCCTTCACGCGCACCTGCCGCCGAAGAATGGGTCTAGGACCCTGCAGCGAACAGGTCAAAGTTGCGCAAAGGCCGCACGTGAAGCTTGGAATTGCCGCGGTTTGCGGGTAAACCGGAGCCGATTTTCTTCTGGTTCTGGTGAGTTGGACACATGCTGACAGCCTTCGACGTTGGCGTCGGAATTCTTGTTTTCATTTCTGCGATCCTGGCAACGGCACGTGGATTGACCCGCGAAGTTCTCTCGCTGGCGACCTGGGCCGGCTCGGCGCTTTTCGCCGTTTGGATGTGGCAGGCGCATCCGGAGATCGCGCGCGGCTACATCGCGGAACAGATCGTCGCCGACATCACGACCGTTCTGGTCAGCTTTATTGTGTCGCTGATCATCCTGCACCTGCTGACCATGCGCATTGCCGACTTTGTCGTTGATTCGAAGATCGGGCCGCTCGACCGCACGCTGGGATTTGTCTTCGGCGCCTTGCGCGGCGTTCTGATCGCGGTCGTGGTCGTCATTTTCGGCCAGTGGCTGCTTGGCACGAACCTGCCGAGCTGGGCTTCGGAGTCGCGCAGCCTGCCGATGCTCAAGTCGTTCGGCGAGACGCTGATTGCCGCCCTGCCCGACGATCTCGAACAGCAGGTCAATGACATCATCCACAAGGGTGCGGGCGGAGAAGTGGACACCGAGGCGCCGGCGGAACTCGATCCCGGCACCGATGCCGGCGAAGTGGAATTGCCCGCCACCAATGCCTGACGGTGCGCCTCGCCTGTTGTGCGAACCAAAGGAGCCTGAATTGGCCTCGTCCGATAGCGCACACATCGATTCCGACCCTTTCGATCTTGACGGCGATACGCTGCGCGAGGAGTGCGGCGTGTTCGGCATTCTCGGCCATGACGACGCGGCCGCGCTGACAACCCTCGGGCTCCATGCCCTGCAGCATCGCGGGCAGGAAGCAGCGGGCATCGTGACCTATGGCGAGGGCCGGTTCCGCATGGAGCGGCATCTCGGGCTGGTCGGCGATCACTTCACCCAGCCGGACGTCATCAACCAACTGACCGGCCGCGCGGCTATCGGGCATGTGCGCTACTCGACGACGGGCGAAACCATTCTGCGCAACGTGCAACCGCTTTTCGCGGAGCTCAATGCCGGCGGCATCGCCATCGCCCACAACGGCAACCTGACGAACGGGTTGCACCTCAGGCGCGAACTCATCGAGCAGGGCGCGATCTGCCAGTCGACCTCGGACAGCGAGGTGGTGTTGCATCTGATTGCCCGAGCCAAGACGCGCAACTCGGCGGACCGGTTCGTGGAAGCGATTTCGCAGGTCGAAGGCGCCTATTCGATGGTTGCGCTGACGCGGACCAAACTGATCGGCGCGCGCGACCCGAACGGCATTCGGCCCCTGGTCTTCGGCGATCTTGGCGGGCGCCCGGTCTTTGCCTCGGAGACCTGCGCTCTTGAAATCATCGGCGCCAAATTCGTCCGCGACGTTAGGGCCGGCGAAGTCGTTATCTGCGAACAGGACTCCGACGGCACAATTTCCGTTCGCTCGCACATGCTGCCCAATGCCGGACCCGAGCGGCTGTGCCTGTTCGAATATGTCTATTTTGCCCGGCCCGACTCGATCGTCGGCGGCCGCAGCGTCTACGCCGTGCGGAAACGTTCGGGCGTGAACCTTGCCAACGAAGCGCCGGTCGACGCCGACGTGGTGGTTCCGGTGCCGGACGGGGGCGTGCCGGCAGCACTCGGCTTTTCGCAGGCGTCGGGCATTCCCTTCGAATATGGCATCATCCGCAACCACTATGTGGGGCGCACCTTCATCGAGCCGACCCAGTCAATCCGCGCGCTCGGCGTCCGGCTGAAACATTCCGCCAATCGCGCGATGATCGATGGCAAGCGGGTCGTCCTCGTCGACGATTCGATTGTTCGCGGCACGACATCGGTCAAGATCGTGCAGATGATGCGCGATGCCGGTGCGCGTGAAGTGCATCTCCGGGTCGCCAGTCCCCCGATCACCCACCCCGATTTCTACGGCATCGACACGCCGGACCGGGAAAAACTTCTGGCCAATCAGTATCCCGATCTCGACGACATGCGCCGGTTCATTGGTGCGGATTCCCTGCAATTCCTAAGCATTGCCGGGCTTTACGACGCGCTCGATGGCGTGAGCCGCAATGACCTCAGGCCCCAGTTCACCGATCACTGCTTCACCGGCGATTATCCGACGCCTTTGACCGATCTCAGGGAAAGCGTCAGCGGATCGCGCCCCAAGCAGGCGGCGATGCTGCGGGAAGCCATCTGATGACAGACGTCAAGCAGGACCTTCATGACCGCGTGGTGGTGGTGACGGGCGCTTCGCGCGGCATCGGTTATTTCGCCGCCCGCGAAGCTGCTGCGCGCGGCGCGCATGTGATCGCGGTGGCGCGGACGGTCGGCGGGCTCGAAGATCTCGACGACGAAATTCGCGCGATGGGCAATTCGGCAACCCTGGTGCCGGCGGACCTGCGCGATGGCGAGGGAATTGATCAGCTGGGCGGCGCCATTCACGCGCGCTGGGGCCGAGTCGATGGCATCATCGCCAATGCCGGGGCGCTCGGTATCCTGAGCCCGGTTTCGCACATTCCACCCAAGGACGTCGAAACGGTGATGGACTTAAACGTCACGTCGATCTTCCGGCTTATCCGGTCGCTTGATGTGTTGTTGCGGCAATCCGATGCCGGCAGGTTCGTGGCCCTATCGTCGGCCGCCGCCGAGTCGGCCCGCCCGTTCTGGGCTCTCTATTCGGCCAGCAAGGCGGCCGTGAACGCCCTCGTCAAAAGCTACGCGGGCGAATTGGCCCAGACCAAGGCCACGGCCAATGTGATCTATCCGGGGGCCGTTCGCACCCAGATGCGGGCCAAGGCCTTTCCGGGCGAGGACCCTAAAAGCCTGCCGCATCCAAGCGATGTGGCCAAGGCCGTTGTTGATACGATCGGCCCCGAATTCATGGAAAACGGGATGATCGTCGATCTCAACGACGAGGGCCGCACACGGCCGCTCTAGGTCATTTTTTGGTCTTGGCGTAAGGGTTCTCGCCGGCCCGAACCCAGATCC
Organism: Hyphomicrobiaceae bacterium; assembly: GCA_020638095.1. Classification (GTDB taxonomy): domain Bacteria; phylum Pseudomonadota; class Alphaproteobacteria; order Rhizobiales; family Devosiaceae; genus JACKJF01. The sequence goes on from JACKJF010000007.1 coordinate 24,205, forward strand.
GGACGGGCGTTCCCGGCATATCGAATGTCTCGCGCAGGCCGTTGGTCAGGTAGCGAAGGTACGACTGCGGCAGGGCGTCTGGCCTTGAGCAGAACAGAACAAAAGTCGGCGGTCGCGACTTGATCTGCGTGGCATAGCGGATTTTCAAACGGCGGCCGGCCACCGCCGGGGGTGGATGGCCTTCGGTCATGGCCGAGAGCCAACGATTGAGCCGGGCGGTCGAAACGCGGGTGTTCCAGCGCTTTTCAACGTCGAGCACCGCCTGCATCAGCTTGCCGATATTGGTGCCGCGCAATCCCGACAGCGTGACCAGCGGCACACCGCGAACTTGAGGCAACAGCCGTTCGCAGGCCTCCTTGAGTTCGGCCAAGGCAAAGTTCTTGTCCTTGACCAGGTCCCACTTGTTGACGGCGAGGACGAGACCCCGCCCCTCGCGTTCGATGAGGTCGGCCAGTTGCAGGTCCTGCTTTTCGAACGGCTGGGTTGCGTCGATCATCAAAACGACGATCTCGGCATATTGAATGGCGCGCAGAGAGTCACTTACGGCCAGTTTTTCGAGTTTTTCCTGAACCTTGGCGCGGCGGCGCATGCCGGCCGTATCGACAAGGCGAATGTCGCGACCCTGCCAGGTCCACGGGACCATAATCGAGTCTCGCGTGATGCCGGCTTCCGGTCCGGTCAGCAGCCGCTCCTCGCCGACCAGCGTGTTGATCAGTGTTGACTTGCCGACATTCGGCCGCCCCACAATTGCGAGATTGAGCGGGCGCGTCGGGTCCCAGCGCGGCGCCGTGTCGTCATCCGGATCGATATCGACATCCGTTTCCGGCATGAGCAGATCGGAGATGGCGAGCGGTTCGTCGACTGGCCGCGCGTCAATTGCGTCAAGAATGATGTCATGCAGGTCGGAAAGGCCGAGACCGTGCTCGGCGCTGAGGGGGATCGGCTCGCCAAAACCGAGCGCGTAGGCCTCCAGAAGACCGGCCTCGCTGGCCCGCCCCTCCGCCTTGTTGGCCATAAGGTGCACGGGCTTGTTGGCGCGGCGGAGCACCTGGGCAAACTGTTCGTCGAGGGGCGTGATCCCGGCCCTGGCATCGACCATGAACAGAACCAGATCGGCCTCGGCGATGGCGGCCTCCGTCTGGCGGCGCATGCGGGCCTCGAGAGAATCGTCGGTTGCGTCCTCAAACCCGGCCGTGTCGATCACGGTGAAGGTCAGCGTCGCGATGCGCCCCTCGCCTTCGCGCCGGTCGCGGGTGACGCCGGGCCGGTCGTCGACGAGCGCCAAGCGCTTACCGACAAGCCGGTTGAACAGAGTCGACTTGCCGACATTCGGGCGCCCAACAATGGCTACGCGTACGGACATGCGCCCAGACTTTCCAGAGCTTTGGCTGCGGGCGTCAGTTTACCGTGCCGTCGGCCGGCGCAGCGGTCGCGTCGGTGGCGGGCTGATCGACCGATGCGGCATCCTGTGTGCTGGTCGCGTCGGAGGACGCGGCAACGTCCGCCACGCCTTCGGCAACAAGCTGCCCGTCGAACAATTCGATGCGCTGCAACTGATTGGGATCGGCAAGCGGATCGGACTTGATTTCGGCCAGAGTCCGGTGGGCGGCGAGTTTGTCGCCGGCGGCGTATTGGGTGAGCGCCAACAATTCGCGCGCCACGTTGTGCAGTGCATTTTCGGGCGCAAGCATGGCGATCAGCCGGGTCTGAACCGCACCGACGTCGCCGTCGTCAACCATCAACGCCACCGCCTGAAGCGCCGCAAGGTCGCGGAGATCGGGATCGGAAAGGCTGGTGGCGAGCGCATCGTAGGCGGTGAGCGCCGCCTGCTTGTCGCCCTGCTCGGCCAGGATGGCGGCCTGTCCAAAGCGGGCAAGGTCCGGGTAGCCGTCAGAACCATTGGCAATCGTGTCGTTGAGGCGCGCCTGCGCGTCCGCGATGTCGCCGCCATCCAACGCGTCGATTGCCGAATAGAACCTATCGGAGGACGCCGCCGAAACGGAGGACTTATACCATTGCCAGCCTTCGTTGACCGCCACGCCGAGGACGATGAGAATGGCGATGCCGATGACCCAGGGCCCGTATTGGCGCCACAGATTGCGCATGCGTTCCGAGCGCAGCTCCTCAGTCACTTCCTGGAAAATTCGTTCTTCGGTCATGGGGAAATCCGGGTCGATCGGGCGGTTGGCGCAACATAGTGGCGCAACCACCCGAATGCAATTGTCGAAGGTCAGCTACGATAGTCGACGTTGATGTCGATGTAGCCGTGGGTCAGGTCAGAGGTCCAGACGGTGAAGGAATGACCCGGCGAAGCATTGCCAAGCCCGGTTTCGATCATCACTTCGGGCAACCGCATGTGGGCGGCAACCAGAGCCTCGCTGTAGCCAGGTACGATCGAGCCGTTTGCGGCGACCGGAATGCCGCCGATGGAAAGGGTCAGCTTGGTCTGGTCGATTTCGACGTCGGTCTTGCCAATGGCCATCATGATACGGCCCCAGTTGGGATCGCTGCCGGCAAGCGCCGTCTTGACCAGCGGAGAATTGGCGATCGACATCGCGACTTTCTTGGCTTCGGCAACATCGCGTGCGCCACTCACGCGGATTTCGGCGAACTTGGTCGCCCCCTCCCCGTCACGAACGACGAGATGCGCCAGTTCGAGGCATATGGCGTGCACGGCTCCGGCGATTTCGGCGTAGTCCGGGTCTTTTGCTGATGCGATGCGGGCGTGCTTTGCCTGACCGGTGGCGACCAGAAGCAGCGTATCCGACGTCGAGGTGTCGCTATCAACCGTGATGGCGTTAAAGGTCGTTTCCACAGCGTCGGAAAGCGCGCTCTGCAGCGCCGGTGCCGCGACATTGGCGTCGGTCGCGAGATAGACCAGCATCGTTGCCATGTTCGGCGCGATCATGCCCGACCCTTTGGCGATGCCGTTGAACGTAACATCGACGCCGCCGATGGTTCGGGTCAGCGTCGCCATTTTCGGGAAGGTATCGGTGGTCATGATGGCGCGGGCGGCCTTTTCCCAGCTGTCGGGAGAAAGGTTCGCGGACGCTGCATCAACGCCCGCCACCATGCGGTCAACCGGTGGCAATTCACCGATTACGCCGGTGGAACTGACGAATACCGTTTCCGGCGAAACGCTGAGGGCCGACGCGGCCGCCGCAACAGTCTGGTGGACGAAATCGTGGCCCGGCGCTCCGGTGAAGACGTTGGAATTGCCAGAATTGACGACGATGGCGCCGACCTCGCCACCGGCGAGATGGGCCCGGCACCATTGAACCGGAGGCCCGGCAGTGGTCGACTTGGTGAAAACTCCGGCGATCTGGCTAGCCGCTGCAAATCGCATGACCATCACGTCTTCGCGGCCCTTGTAGCGGATGCCGGCGGCGGTCGTGCCGATTTCGACACCTTCGATCGGGGCGAGATGTGGCAGTTTTTCAGGAGCGAGCGGCGAGGTCTTCATTCCAATATCCAATTGGAGACATGCGGGACCCCGCTGCTACACCGTCACCTCGAAAAAATCGAGGGGAAACTCGGGTTTCAGAAAGGCGAGACGCCGAAAAGCAACCCGTGAAGCCAGTAGCCGAAGACGAAGTAGAGGATCAGCCCAATGGCGACGGCGGCAATGTCGCCCTGCCAGCCTTTGGCTTTGGGATGCGGGTCGCCCCGGCGTTCGGCGGCGGCGATGTGCCAAAGCGACGAGAGAATGAAAACACCCCAGAGCAGAACTGACGCCAGATCGCCGTTGGCGAACAGGTGGCCGAGCGACCAGAGAATGATGCCGATCAGCATCGGGTGGATGACCCATTGCTTGATGTGCCCCGTCGGAGCGCTGGCGGCCGACAGAAGAATGAAGGCGATGAGAACCAGCGTTTCGGTGACGTAGTGTCCCCAATCCGGCTGGATATAGACGTCCGGCGCGTCGAGACGCCATTGCATCCAGCCGATGACAATAAGTGCGATGCCGACGAAGCTGAGGAGCGCGTAGATGCCCTTCCAGCCCTGCAGACCGAAGCGCGCAATGGCTTGATCGCGGACGTTTGGCACAACCTGGCGGGTGTGATGCACACCGAAAAAGACGATCAATCCAAGGATGTACCAGATCATTGCGGCCTCCTGCGCTGCGGCGCGATCAAACCACCAACGCGCGTCACAATCAACTCGGACGAGGGTCGCTACATGCCGCGATAGTTGGGTCCCGATCCGCCTTCGGGCGGGGTCCAGGTGATGTTCTGGGCCGGATCCTTGATATCGCAGGTCTTGCAGTGCACGCAGTTGGCGGCGTTGATGCGAAAGGACGGCATGCCCGACGCATCCTTGACAACCTCGTACACTCCGGCCGGGCAGTAAAAGCGGGCGGGTTCGTCATAAAGCGGCAGGTTGGAGCGGATAGGCACAGACGGGTCCGCCAGTTTCAGGTGCACCGGCTGGTCTTCGTCGTGCCCGATATTGGCCAGATAGACGGAAGAGGTACGGTCGAAGGTCAGTTTGCCGTCGGGCTTCGGGTAAAGGATCTGATGGGCGTTCGCGGCGGGCACCAGTGTTTCGCTATCGGCGTGCTTGTGGTGGAGGGTGCCGAACGGGCTGATTTTCAGCAGGCTCTGCGTCCAGAGATCGAAGCCGGAAAGTAGCGTACCGGTCAGCGTGCCGAAGCGGCCGAGAAGTGGTTTGGCATTGCGCACCGGGTGGAGTTCGTTGCGAATGGCGCCGGAGAGAACCTTTTCTCTCGCGCCCTCGATCAGGTCATTCCCACGTCCCGCCCCCAAAGCGTCGCTCAAAAGGTCAGCCATCCCGATCGCCGACAGAATTGCGGTGTGCGAGCCCTTGATGCGCGGCAGGTTCATGAACCCGGCCGAACAGCCGATCAATGCGCCCCCCGGGAACGCAAGCTCGGGCACAGACTGCCAACCACCCGAAGTCATGGCGCGGGCGCCGAAGGCAAGGCGCTGGCCACCCTCAAGCAACTTGCGCATTTCCGGATGGGTCTTTAAACGCTGGAACTCGTCGAAGGGCGACAGATGGGGGTTCGCGTAATTGAGATGGGTCACATGGCCTACAATCACGCGGTCATCGGACATGTGGTAGACAAACCCGCCGCCGCCGGTCTCGTCATCAAGCGGCCAGCCAAGCACGTGTTCGACATGGCCTTCGCGATGACGGTCGGGTGCGACCTGCCAGATTTCCTTGATCCCAAGGCCATATTTCTGCGGGTCGCTGCCGCGATCCAGCCCGAAGCGCGCGATGGCCTTCTTTGCCAGCGAACCCCGCGCACCCTCAGCGATCAGCGTATATCGGGCCTGAAGTTCCATGCCTTGAGCGAAGCCAGGTTTCTCCTCGCCATTGCGGCCACGGCCAATATCGCCGGTGACGACGCCAGTGACCGCACCGTTCCTGTCGACCAGCAGATCGGCGGCGGCAAAGCCCGGAAAAATGTCGATCCCGAGTGCGGCCGCCTCATCGCCCAACCACCGGCAGAGATCGCCAAGGCTCGCTATGTAGCAACCCTCATTGGAAAAGAGCGGCGGCAGCAGGGCCATTGGGAAATCGAAGGCGCGCGATTTGGTAAAATAACGGAAACGGTCGGAGGTGACCGGCGTGTTGAGCGGCGCGCCCCTTTCCCGCCAATCGGGGAAGAGTTCGGCAAGCCCGATCGGGTCAATCACCGCGCCGGAAAGGATATGCCCGCCAATCTCGGCCGCCTTTTCGAGAACGATGACGGAAAGGTCCTGTCCCGCCTTCCGCGCATTCTGTTTCAGGCGAATGGCGGCGCTGAGCCCCGCGGGGCCGGCGCCGACAATCACCACATCAACCTGCATCGACTCACGGTCGGCCATTGGTTCTCGGAGCCTTTGACTTTCCCGCGCCGCGCCCGCGGCCGGTTCCCACACTCGCGACGGTGCGAGTAGCGCACATTCACCCGATTTGACAACCTGTGCGTCACCTGGTTCCACCCTGCGGTCGCACGGCTGTCGATACCGCGCCGGGCGGATTGACGGCGCACAAGTTCTCTCCACCAATCGCATCCCCGGCGGGGTCGCATGTGGCGATTCCCAGTTTCGGGGTTCAAATGTCCATCAACTTTCCCGCGATCGCACCGATCTTGTTGCTGACTGCTTCCAACCTCTTCATGACCTTTGCCTGGTACGGTCACCTCAAATTTCCCAACCAGGCACTTTGGATCGTCGTGCTCGCCTCATGGGGCATCGCGTTTTTCGAGTACTGGCTGGCGGTTCCGGCCAACCGCATCGGCCATCAGGTCTATTCGGCGGCAGAACTGAAGACCATGCAGGAAGTCATTACCCTCATCGTCTTTTCGGTCTTTTCAGTGACCTATCTCGGTGAAAACTTAACCTTCAACCATCTGGTGGGTTTTGCGCTCATCGCGGGCGGTGCCTTTTTTGTGTTCATGCGCCCGCTGTGACGAAAGCGTGAGGGCATCGCATCAGCGAAAAGGCCATGGTAAAATGGCCCATGTGCCTCGTTTGCGCCGAAAGATTTGCCCGACGCCGACTTCTCAGTCTCTTGCCCGCTCTGGCGGTCGCAACAGCGCTGCCGACCGCCGCGCTGGCGGAGACGGCACTGGTGGAACCCAAACTCCGCATTTCGACGCCCTCGCCCGGCTCCCCGCGTGTTGCGCTGACGTTTGACGCCTGTACCGGGCAGACTGACATGCGCATACTTGGCTTTCTCATCGAGAACCGCATTCCGGCAACGATGTTTTTGACGGGGCGATGGATCGCCAACAATCCCGAGGCCGTGGCCCTGATGCGCGCCAATGCCGACCTGTTCGAATTCGAGGATCATGGCGCCAACCACGTGCCGGCGGTCATCGGCAGCGAGAAGCCCTACGGAATTACGCCGGCGGGAACTGCGGCTGCCGTTGTTGAGGAGGTCGAGGGCGGCGCCTTCAGCATCCGGCAGGCGCTTGGGGTCAATCCGCAATTCTACCGCGACGCAACGGCGCTCTATTCGCGCGATGCGCTCGATCTCATAACGGGGCTCGGCTATCGGGTCGGCGGCTATTCCCTCAGCGGCGACTGGGGCGCGACGGCATCGGCCGCTCAGGCGAAAGGCCTTGTCGCTGGCGCCGGGGATGGTGATGTCATTCTTTCACACATCAATCAGCCCACCCGCGACGCGGGTGCCGGCGTGGTCGAGGGCATCAAGCTTCTGATGGATCGCGGCTATACCTTCGTCCGGCTTCAGGACGTCGAACTGACGAGCACCTGGTAGGCGGGCACATCGAAATTGTGATCGGACTTCATCAACTTGCGCTTGGCGGCGGCGATGCCGGTGCTAAGGTCCGCCGATCGTTTTCGCACTGGAGGGACACATGGCGGCGGTTGGTATTGGTGGCGTTTTCTTTCGGGCCGAGAACCCGGATGCGCTGACGGAATGGTACAGGGTTCATCTCGGCGTCGGCGTCGAAGGCCAGTTCCACTGGGACACTGAGGCCGGGCCGATGGTGTTCATGCCCTTCAAGAAGACCACGGACTACTGGCCCGAAGCCAAGCAGTGGATGATCAATTTCCGCGTCTCGGACCTCGACGGCCTGATCGCCAGTCTTCAGGCCGCAGGCATCGACGTGAAGACTGACCCCGCATGGAACAGCCCGGAAGTAGGTCGGTTTGCGCGCATTTCCGATCCGGAAGGCAACCAGGTCGAACTCTGGGAACCGCCGGCTGAGTAAAATCCGCGGCATTTGACGGCGATCACGCGGCAGCGCCCGCTGCCAAGGTTCGTGTGTCGCCCTCGTGGCTCGGGGGGCGGTTGAACTTGCGGCTATAGTCCCGGCTGAAATGGGTCGGGCTTTCGTAGCCCACGGCGAAGGCCGCGTCGGCGACGGACCGGCCTTCGGCGTTCAAAAGCCGCTGGGCTTCGATGAGGCGCAGGTCTTTCACGTATTGAAGCGGCGTCGTTCCGGTAATCGCTCGGAAATGGTCGTGAAACGAGGAAGCGCTCATGCCGGCGGTCCGGGCGAGATCGGTGACGGCGAGCGGCGACCGATAGTTTCTGCCAATCTGGATTATTGCCCGGCCGATCCGGCTCGCATGACTGTCGACCGCCAGGAGATTGCGCAACATGCCGCCCATGGGCGACTGCAAGAGGCGGTAGTGGATTTCCCGCAGCAGCGCCGGGCCCAGGACCTTCTGGTCGAGCGGTTTGTCCAGCAGTGCAAGATAGCGTTCAAGGGGTTCGCTCCAGATCGGATCCGCGCGGCCAACCGAAATCGAACGGGCTTTTTCCTCGGGGAGCAGGTTCTCACCGACGGTTTCATAAAGGCCGCGCAACAAGCCAAGGTCGAGCGCAAGGATCAGGGCGAGATACGGCGTCTCGCGGCTGGCTTCCGTGATCCGTGAGACGACCGGGAGGTCGTGACTGACAAGAAGCGCATCGCCGGCCCTCACGCTCGCCGCCTGTTCGCCGATTGACGTGACTTTTGCACCACGAAGGATCAGGCAGATCACCGGACGATAGATCGACGCCTCGATGCCGCTTGGCCGGTCCCGGCGAAGAACGGCAATTCCCGGCAGTTCCGACTGAGTCTCCTGGGATAGGGCATATTTTTCGCTCAATTCGATCAGATGGTTGAGGGTCATGGGCTCGTTCTCCTGCCGCAAGGTCTAGCAGACGCAATCGAGTGAGGCACTCAAAAATACGAACAAATGGAGGATTTGGCAGATCAATCGGAGAAACTGGCAGGCGAGAGTATCGCTGGGCAGCTATTCAGGCTTTCGGGCCGCCACCGATGATGTCCTCGCGTGAATTGGGCGGCACGTTGACTGTAGATTGGAAGGATTTTGAACCATGTCGTCAATTCAAACCCAGTTCCTGGACCTGACCGCGCGCCATGAAAGATATGACGCGATCGACCCAAAGACGGCCTTGAGCCATAGCGCCGACGGCAAGGTGGTTTTCATCACCGGCGCTTCGCGTGGCATCGGCCGGGCGACGGCAATCGCCTTCGCCGAGGCCGGGGCCAGGGCGGTCTATCTGGTGGCAAGGTCGAAGGCCGCGCTCGAAGAGACCGAGGCGCTGGTCAGATCGGCCAACCCCAGTACCGAATGCGCCCACATGGTGTGCGACGTGACCAGCACATCGGAAATGGAAGCGGCGGTTGCAGACTGCGTGGCGCGGTTCGGCGGCATCGACGTGGCAGACGCGAACGCGGGCTATCTGGAGAACTGGATCAAGATCGGCGAAAGCGACCCGGACAGCTGGTGGCGGAACTGGGAGGTGAACGTCAAAGGTGCTTACCTCGTGACGCGGTTTGCCATGCCCCACCTCATCGAGTCGGCGCGAAAGCGGGCCGCCGAGGGCCGAAGCGGCGGACACCTCATCCTTCTGTCATCGATCGGCGCGCAGTTGCTGACGCCGGGGGCGTCGGACTATCAGACCTCGAAACACGCCATCAACCGCCTCTGCGAATTCGTCGAGGTCGATCATGGCGATGACGGCGTCAAGTGTTTCGCCATTCATCCGGGTGGTGTTGACACCGAACTCGGGCGCAACATGCCAGAGAACATGCATGCCTTTCTGATTGACGACCCGGACCTTGCGGCTACGTTCGTCGTCTGGCTCACGTCCGGCAAGGCCGACTGGGCCCGGGGACGCTATCTCAGCGCCACGTGGGATGTGAGCGAACTTGAAGCGATGAAAGACCGGATTTTGGGCGACGACCTGCTGGTCAACCGGATGCGCATGAAGGGGTGAGGATGGCGCTCGGCCAACAGCCTCGGGTGTAAAACGCGCGGACTGGCCCTTCGCCGCGCTTCGCTGGCTGCGGGCGTTCGCAGCTCAAATCAGTCCACTGGACTGATTTGCCCCTCGGGTCGCGTTGCCCTCGACCACGGGCCTCGGGCGTAAAACGCGCGGACTGGCCCTTTGCCGCGCTTCGCTGGCTGCGGGCGTTCGCAGCTCAAATCAGTCCGCCGGACTGATTTGCCCCTTCGGGTCGCTGCTCACTCCCACTCCATCATTTCATGATGGCGTAACTATCTGAGTTTATTTTCTTTTTTTGACGGCAGGTTCCGTATACCGTCAGAAATACCGTCATTGTTATAAGCTTATGATTTTTCTACATTTTTTTAGCGTTCACGTTTCCGTGATCGCCAGGTAGGTTTGTCTACCGCACCCCAAGTTTACAGCTCTGCTCCTTACCCTAACACACGCACGTAATGGTTGTGGGAGGTCAATACGTAGATATTAGCAGAGGCTTTTTCGGGCTACGGTGTGATCAGCGAAATTGCCTAGATATCCCTTATTCAGCAGAAGAAGGACTTCTCGTTTTATGGTGTGCAGCTTCTATTTTGCCACGATTGGTCGCACTGGTGTTATAGCAGCCTAAAACTGAACGATGTTATCTGAAGTGCGAAAACCGGGTGGCTTCGAAGTGACTGCAGAAATGCCGAGCGATCAGCGGCGCGGGTTGCGCCTCGCTTCGCGGTTCGAAGCCGTGACACTGCTGACACTGTTTTTCATCGCCATGCCGCTCAAGTATTGGCTGGGCTTTCCTATTGCCGTCTCGATTGCCGGCACCATTCACGGCATTGCGTTTCTGCTGTTTGCCTGGATGCTGTTCAACGCATTCGGATATGGCGGACTGCGTGTCGGCGAAAGCCTGAAGATGATGGCTTTTGCCTTCGTGCCCTTTGGCGGTTTCTTCAACGACCGGCACCTGTCTCGTCGTTTGAAGGACAAGGGTAAGGGCTAAAGATGGATACCTACACGCTGGCAAAAGCTTTGCACGTGACAGCAATCATCATCTGGCTCGGTGGCGTGCTTTTGAACGGGGTACTCCTGTCCTACCTTGCGAAGGACACCGGACCGGGAAGGACGCAGCTGGCCGGATGGATACGGCGCTGGGATTTTCGCGTCACATTACCTTCCATGGTACTGGCCTGGTTGTTTGGCGGGATAGTCATGGTGATGGGGGGTTGGTTCCCGGATGCCTGGCTGATGATCAAGCTTGTTCTGGTGCTGGTTGTCTCGGCCATCCACGGCATGCAGTCCGGCCGCATTCGACGCCTAGCCGAGCCGGGTCAGGCCCCACCGTTGCTATCTGTCCTAAAGCATTCGACCGAGCTTGTGATCGCAGCCGTCCTTGTCATAGTTGTCCTTGTGATCGTCAAACCACTCTGAACGGGATTGGGCTGGCCATCGGCGAGAACAATCTCAGCCGTCAATGCACCTCCCGGCGTCTTTTGAGCAGCATTGGTCCATAGAACATCGCGAACCCGGCGAAGGCGAAAACCCACGCCAATCCGGCCATGGGGATCAGGACCATAGTCAGTTCGGGGGCAAGCGCGGCCCAGATCCGGGCAAGCGCGGCCACTACAATCAGGACGTAGATCACAACCGTCGTGGGCGGCGCGGTCAGTTCATACCCGGCATGGCCCCGGCTGGCGCGGGTCATCATCGCCAGGGTCATGCCGCCGATACTGCCGATCGTCCAGCAGTGTAGCGCGGCGGTCCAAGCGCCGTAGTCGCCGGAAAGCGCAGCATAACCGGCCAGCAGGTAACCCGCCCCGACCGAGAAAAAGGCCATATGCAGAATGGCGACCAATGGCTCCCGCCAGGTGGGCCATGGATGCCAGCGCCATTGCCGGACAAGGTTCAGCCCGCCGGCGATCAGCAGAAGATTACCGACCGCCCACTCCGCCGCTTCGTAAAGGGGCAGCATGACCCAGGCGGCAAGTGCCAGCCCGCTCAAGACCATCACCAATTGATCAAAGCGGCCAAAAGGCCGGGACAAAACATCTCCACCGCGCCTCCTGAGCCAGTTGATGGTGAAACTCGGCACCACCCGACCGCCAATGATCTGGATGAGCATGACGATTAGCGCCACCCCTGCCCGATCGGCATAGATAAGATGTCCGTAGCGTGCGGTCTCATAATAAAACAGTACCTGTGCCAAGCCGAAAAGGCAGAGCACCGCGACCACCTTGAGATTG
>JACKJF010000008.1 GCA_020638095.1 Hyphomicrobiaceae bacterium
GTATCCGGAAAAGCGAACGGTCTGCGGCTCGAACCGCGGATCAAGCTTGAACGGGCGCTTGTGTGCCCTTGCCATTGATGCTGGCGAAAGTGCCGAGGCCGCCAGGCCCAGCATGAAACTGCGTTTGGAAAGCATGTTTCCCTCTCAATCGAAAGTGTTTGTTGACGCCTAAAGCGGCGGTGAAAAACAACTCAGATTGAAATGGGAGGGCGCAGCGGAAAATAGACTGGCTGTCGCTGAAGTCCTGAATGGGCCGTGCTACGCACGTTTGCCATGACGGGCGATGGCTGACTTGCCAGGAACACTGGCAGATAGTGGCAATCCATCCCGCAATTGCCTGCCCTGTGATCCATGCCCGTCTCGGATTTCTGACAACACTTCATGGAGGCCGCAAGATCGGCAATCTCCATATTGTCATGCGCCGTACTGATTGAAATAGGCCCGCCCGCATGCGTTTGCGCTGTCGGCGGCAAAAATGCCCCGAAGACCAGCATGACAAACATGAGCAATGACAACAACTTGCGCATGAAAAAACTATAATGCCCTTCCAATTTATTTTCCACTGAGAACTCAGATGACTTCAAACCACGTCGTCATGCCGGCCGCTGCGTGCTCAAGCATATGGCAATGATAAAGCCTTTTGCCGGGATTATCCGCGACAAAGGCAATCTTTGTCGTCTGCTCTGGGCCCACCAAAAAAGTGTCCCGCCACGGCTTACCTTCATCGACTAAGCTGTCACCTCGCGAGATGATCCGGAAATGATGGCCGTGTATATGCATGGCATGGACCCAACCGGTTTGATTGACGGTCTCGATTACAATGGTTTCGCCGCTTTTGGCCTGAAACAGCGGCTTTTCGGAAAGATTTGCGACGCCGTTGAACGCCCATGCCTGTTTGGTATGCGGGGTATCTTCACCTTCAAGTCGCTTGCCATTGTAGGTGAAGTCGACGAAACCGCCCATGGCCCCCCTTCCATGACGACCTTCACGCTCCGGGCCTTTGGCAGATCAGGCTCCGTGGCCTGCTGCCGGTTTTTCGGACACGCAGTTAAGCTAGCATGGCGCGTTCCTCGAACTCGACAGGGCTCAGATAGCCCCCAGTGTCGAGTGCCTTCGCCGCGGATTGTAAAAGCGCTCGATGTAATCGAACACATCCGCCCTGGCGTCATCCCTCGTCCTGTAGAGCTTGCGGGCCGTCCGCTCGGTCTTGAGCGACGAGAAGAAGCTCTCCATCGCCGCATTGTCCCAGACATTGCCCGACCGGCTAATCGAAGAGGTGATGGCCTGATCGGCCATCAGCCGCTGGAATTGCTCGCTTGTATACTGGCTGCCCTGGTCGCTGTGGTGCAGCAGGCTGTCGGGCCTTCCTCTGCGCCAGATAGCCATGATGAGGGCGTCGGTCACGAGCCCCGCCGTCATCTCGGCTTTCATGGCCCAACCGACGACGCGCCGCGAGAACAGGTCGACGACGGCCGCGACGTGCGCCGTAGGTGCGATCACTGCTCTTGAAGCTGCAGTCGATCGCCGTCACCAACGCCTCATCGTTGCGACCACGCGCACTGGGGCTGCGGTTCAGCCAGGCATGAAAGCTCGAACGGGAGACATCCAGCGCCGCGCACAGCCATGCCACCGGCCAGATGCCCCGGTGCCTCGCGATAAAAGCGAACTTCATGTCACTTCCCTCGCGAAGTAGGCCGCCGCCTTTTTCAGGATGCCGCGCTCCGCCTTCAGCTTGGCGACTTACTTGCGCAACCGGTCTATCTCCAGTTGCTCCGGCTTCATCTGGCCATGGCCGGGAAACGCATGCTGCGGATCGGCCCCAAAAGCCGCAATCCACTTGCGCAACACATTCTCGTGAATGTCCAGATCCCGGGACGCTTGCGCGACCGATACGCCCCGATCCTTGATCAATCTAACCGCCTCAAGCTTGAACTCGCGGCTGAACTTCCTTCTTCCCATTCCCATTCTCCTGTTCCGTTAAACACCTTATCTCGGTGTCCACGAAACCGGCAGCAGGCCAAGCAGATCAACGCGTCGCTTAGGCTTGGGGAGGTCGGTAAACGCTCTCCGGCTTCAAACCTTCGGCAGATTGGACCATCGACGGGACCAATATCTGGATTGGCAGGCGATGAAAAGTCGAAATCACGGGTTCGGACAGCTGGAACGCATTGCACGCAGCGATACAGCAACCCGAGCCAGGGTTGGTTTGCACGGACTCGTCGATTTCATCCGGACAATGACTTTTATCGCTCTTGACCTGAATGTCATCGTGCCCGCCGGAAATGAGGAGGGCCTGTTCGCTTTCCACAACTATCATCGTTTCCGCATTCGCGGCATGGGAACCGCCAAGCGATGCAAAAAGAAGACCGACAAGGAGGGTCAAACGGAAAAGGCTGTTCACTTCCATCGACTTCAGATTAATGGAGAGGAAGCTCCATACGAAATTTTTAAAAGGAAAATCACAAATTCGTTGCGGTTCGAGTTTCCGCCATGAAAACTCGGTTTATAGCCGCCTCAATTTCCGATCGTCCTCGGCGCGAACAGGATGATCGCGGCGCCGATCAGGCAAACGGTTCCGCCTGCGAGATCCCAGATATCCGGACGGCGTCCTTCGGCGACCCAAAGCCAGGAGAGCGACGCAAGAATGTAGACCCCGCCATAGGCTGCATAGGCGCGCCCCGCGAATTCGGCGGGTGCCAGCGTCAGGAGCCACGCGAATACGGCAAGACTGACCATCCCCGGCAATAGCCAGATCGCGCCGGCGCCCTGTCGCATCCAGGACCAGAAGGCAAAGCAACCGGCGATCTCGGCCAGAGCAGCCCCGCCGTAGATTGCGAGCGTCGCCGGAACGTTCATGGTGTCTCCTCGGTCTCGGGATGCAGATGGTCCGTGGCGCAAAGCGAATGGTCACCGAGTACCTCGATGACCCGGCAGTCGGCGATCCTGCCGCCCGCGCATTGCACCACCATGCGTTCAAGCTCGGCCTTGAGGGCTGTCAACCGCGCAAGGCGATTTTCGACTTCGAGAAGCTGTGCCTTTGCGATGGCATCTGCGGCGGCGCAGGATTGATCAGGGTTGTCGGAAAGGCTGAGAAGGTCGCGGATCGCCTCGAGCGTGAACCCCAGGTCGCGCGCGTGCCGGATGAAGGCAAGCCTTTCGAGTGCCTTCGAGCCATAGAGCCGTTGATTGCCGGCGCTGCGCTCGGCCTCGGGCAAAAGGCCGATTTGCTCGTAATAGCGGATCGTCGGCACCTTGACCCCCGCCTTTGCCCCGAGCTTTCCGATGGTCAGCATCAGATTTCCCTTGAAGCTATAGTTGCTAGAGACATTAGATATCTGATTCGATGAAATCAATCGCCCGTTGAAGAGGACCGTAATGACGAACCGAGAGAACAACACCACCTGCGACTGGACCGTCTCGGGGATGGATTGCGGGTCCTGTGTAACCAAGGTCAAGGACGCGGTCGGGCGGCTGCCCGGCGTCAGCAATGTCGAGGTCGGTCTGATGTCCGAGCGGTTGCGCATGACGCTGGATGAAGCACAGACCGGACGCGACAAGGTCGAAAGCGTCGTCAAGTCGCTTGGCTATAGAATCGCGCCACGCGGCGCCGACGCGAAAAGGGAATTTGTCTTGCCCGGCGCAAGCGCACCCGACCACGGCGGTGACGACCACGCCGACCACGACCATGCGTCCGATGGCTCTGGTAGATCCCGGGACATCGGTCACGGCAGCCCGGGTCACGTTCACGACGACCCGGCAGACCGGGGGAAGCGATGGTACGAGACCAGCAAGGGCAAGCTGGTCATTTTCACGGCTTTCCTGCTTGGGCTGGCCTGGATCGCCGAACTGTTGGTCCCGACCGTCGGACAATGGCCCTTCGTCGTGGCCTGCCTGATCGGTGTGGCACCGGTGGCGCGCCGCGCTTTCGCCGCGTTGCGTCTGGGCCAGCCCTTCACCATCGAAAGCCTGATGACGCTCGCGGCCATTGGCGCGCTCTTCATCGACGCGGCCGAAGAAGCGGCGCTGGTCGTGTTTCTCTTCGCTGTGGGCGAAGTGCTGGAGGGCGTCGCGGCCGGCAAGGCGCGGGACGGGATCCGGGCGCTCGCGAACCTCGTGCCGAAGACCGCTCTTCTCGTGGTGGGAGACAGCACACGAGAGGTGGCCGCGGCGAGCCTGAGCGTGGGACAGACCGTTCTGGTGCGGCCCGGCGACCGCGTGCCGGCGGATGGCGAGATCGCCGAGGGCACGTCGGGGGTCGACGACAGCCCCGTCACGGGTGAGAGCGTCCCGGTGACCAAGGGGCCGGGCGATGCGGTCTTTGCCGGGTCGATCAACACCGAGGCGGCGTTGCGGGTGACGGTGACGAAAGCGGCCGAGGACAATACCATTTCCCGGATCATCCGGCTGGTCGAAGAGGCCGAGGAGGCGCGCGCGCCGACCGAGCGCTTCATCGACCGGTTCAGCCGCTGGTACATGCCGGCCATCGTCGCGGTCGCGACCCTGGTCGTGCTGGTGCCGCCTCTGGCCTTCGGTCAGCCTTGGGACACCTGGGTCTATCGCGGGCTGGCGCTGCTGCTGATCGGCTGCCCCTGCGCGCTGGTGATCTCGGTTCCGGCCTCGATCGCCTCGGCCCTGTCGACCGGGGCGCGGCGCGGGCTCTTGATGAAGGGCGGCGCGGTGATCGAGGCCGCGGCATCGGTCAAACGCATCGCCTTCGACAAGACCGGCACGCTGACCCATGGGCGCCCGGCTGTGACAGATGTGATGCCGTTCGGCACGACCACAGAAGCCGAGCTTCTGGCCGTCGCCGCGGGGGTCGAGACCGGGTCGAGCCATCCTCTCGCCGTCGCGATTCTGAACAGGGCGAAGGAGGTGGGGGTTGCAGCCCTCCCGTCGAAGGACGCGCGGGCGCTGATGGGCAAGGGCGTCACGGCCGAGGTCGCCGGCGCTCCCGCCTGGGTCGCCTCGCCGCGCCATGCCAGCGAGAATGGCGGGCTCGACGGGGCTGGCGTTCGGATGGCGACCAGGTTCGAGGATGAGGGCAAGACCGCCGTGGCGGTGTTCCGCGAGAAGCAGCCTTTGGGCCTGATCGCCATGCGCGACGAGCCACGCGCCGATGCGGCCGAAGCCGTGGCACAGCTGAAACGGCTTGGCGTCGCTCCGATGATCCTGACTGGCGACAACCCGCGCACGGCCGCCGCCATCGCCGGCCGGCTTGGCCTAGAGTTCCAGGCCGATTTGATGCCCGAGGACAAGCTCCGAGCGATCCGCGAAATGAGCGCCGATGGCGGCGTGATGATGATCGGCGACGGCATCAACGATGCGCCGGCGCTGAAACAGGCAAGCGTCGGCGTCGCGATGGGATCGGGCACCGACGTGGCACTCGAGACCGCCGATGCGGCGATCCTGCGCGACCGGGTCACGGACATTCCGGGCAAGATCCGTCTTGCGCGCGGCGCGATGGCAAACATCAGGCAGAACGTCACCATCGCGCTCGGGCTCAAGGCCGTCTTCCTCGTCACCTCCGTGATCGGCGTCACCGGCCTCTGGATCGCGATCCTCGCCGATACCGGCGCGACGGTTCTGGTGACGCTGAATGCGCTGCGGCTCCTGCGGTTCAACCCGGAACGGGAAGGCTGACGGCGGATGTCAGACCTGAGTGCATATGTTCAATGGGTACCTTTCGTTGCCGGAGTTTGGCTGCTCATGCGCGCGCTACTAGCGTTGCAGGACGAAACCATGGGTTTCTGGCCGCCTGCAGATCGAAAGGGCAGCGCCTACGCTGGCTTCATCTGGCCATTCCGGTGCCTGTTCTGGGGCCTGGTCGCCTTGACGATCCTCTCGGCCACGCGTGCTGCGCCCGAGCTCGGGACAGCATGCTTTGCTGTCGGGGCGGCGCTCATGATCGCGGGTTTCGGTGTCGCCGTGCTTGCAACGCTGCAACTGGGCTGGACCACGGCCTTCGGCGAGGACGGGCCACTCCGGCGCGGCGGCTGGTTCCGCTACAGCCGAAACCCGATCTACGTCGCGACCTGGGCAGGGCAGATCGGCTGGGCACTGGCGTTCCCGACGCCGCCGATCCTTGCTGCACTGGCTGTGTGGGCTGGCTTCTATGTCGCTGCGATCTTTCTCGAGGAGCGCAACCTGCTGAAATCACATGGTGCGCAGTTCGAGATTTACAAAGCCCAAACGGCCCGGTTCCTGGGCTTTTCGCACCACTTCGAACAGACGGAATGCTGACATGATCAACTGGTTCGGTTGGGCCGCGCTCGGGCTTTTTATTGCCTATCTCGCCTGCTTTTTCTGGGGCAACGCGCGTATCTCACAAGCTGCGGGACGATCGGTCTGGCTGTTTGGGACGGCACGCGGAAGGGACCGCTGGGCCGCGGCGGGATTTCGCGCGGCCTTTGTGCTCTCCTTCCTCGGCCCAATCGCGTGGTTGGCCTTTCCAGGCCTTCACAAGCTTGACCCGCTCTGGACCGCGGGACGCTTCCCGTTGATCGGGCTTGCAGGGGTTGGCCTGGCCTGTGGCGGAGCGCTACTTGCGATTGTCGCACAGGTATCGATGGGTACGTCCTGGCGGGTTGGTGTCCAGGCTGGCGCAACCGGAGATCTGGTTTCGAGCGGACTCTTCCGCTTCAGCCGCAACCCAACATTCGTTGGGCAGGCCGCTCTGCTGGCTGGCGTCGCGCTCGCAGTGCCTTCGGCCCCTACAATCCTTGCGGCACTTCTGTTCCTTTGGTCGGCCACCAGTCAGATTCGCAGCGAGGAAGCTGCCCTGCGCCAATCTCTTGGCCAGGAGTATGAACGCTACGCCGCTTCGGTCCCGCGCTGGATCGGTCTTCGCCGTATGGGTGCCAAATGAACATGCGATGGGTTATGGCGCTGATCGGCTTGGCCACGTTGGCCGATCAACTGACAAAAGCCGCAGCGCTGTCCTTGCTTTCGCGTGGCGAGGTGGTGCCGGTTCTTCCCGGCTTCAACCTGACGCTCGGCTTCAATGAGGGTGCGAGCTTCGGCATGCTGTCGGGCGTCATGGCTGGCAGACCGGTCCTGATGGCAGCTCTGACCGGCGTCTTGACGTTGATCTTCGCCGTGATGGCCTTCCGTGCCCGCCACCCATTGGAGCGGGGCGGGCTGGCGCTGGTGGTTGGCGGGGCGCTCGGCAACATCATCGACCGGCTGCGGCAGGGCGCCGTCACTGATTTTCTCGATCTCTACTGGCGTGACTGGCACTGGCCCACGTTCAATGGTGCGGATATCGCGATAACCTTGGGTGCGCTCTGCATCCTTGTCGCCTCTTTTCCGTCACGCGGCCGAAAGGAGCCTGTTGTTGACCGACCCTGAATCCCAGCGGCTGAACCGCGACGAGCTTCTCATCACGGTCGCGTTCCTGATCGCAATGGCTGCGACGCTTGGCGCGCTTTTCATCGGCGAAGTGCTGGGGCAGATGCCCTGCACGCTTTGCTGGTATCAGCGCATCGCGATGTTCCCGCTGGTGCCAATCCTCGGCCTGTCGCTCTGGCGTGGCGATGGGATGGCAAGGCCCTACAGCCTGACGTTGACTCTAGCCGGCATGGCGCTGGCCATTTGGCATTCTGGCCTCTATGCAGGATGGATTCCGCAAAGCGTTGCTCCCTGCACAAGGGACGGACCGTCCTGCACCGATCAGGCGCAGGCGATCTTGAGCATCCCGATCCCCTACCTCTCACTGATCGCGTTTTCCGCGATCCTGATCTGTCTCATCCTGCCGAAAGGAAACCGCCTATGAACCGTCGTGCTCTCTTGATCGGGGCCTCTGCCCTCGGCCTTGCCGCTTTCGGGGGAGGAGCTTTTCTGATGAAACGTCGCCGCAGGGCCGAAGCAGAAGCGGCCGCAGGGGAGACGCCGGCCGCGGACCCGACATTGCTTGTCCGCCCCTACTCTCCGACTTTCGGCCCTGCGGACGCTCCGGTGACGCTTATTGAGTTCTTCGACCCTTCCTGCGAGGCCTGCCGCGCTTACCATCCAGTGGTTCAGGAAATCCGCCGTCAGTTCCCGACGCAGGTTCGGGTGGTGTTGCGCTATACGGTGTTTCACGAAGGCTCGGACGAGGCTGTGCGCATCCTCGAGGCCGCGCGCATGCAGGACAGGTTCGAGCCGGTTCTTGATGCCCTGCTCGAACAGCAGCCAGGCTGGGCGGTACACGGTTCGCCTCAAATGGACGTTGCCTGGGAGATAGCTGCCGCTGCCGGCCTCGATGTCGAAAGGGCCGAAAGCGACAGGCTGTTTCCGGGCATAACCGGCACGCTCAATCAGGACTCTGCCGACGTCGAGGCTCTGGGGATTCGCCAGACACCGACATTCTATGTGAACGAGAAACGGCTGGAGAACTTCAGCCCCGACAGCCTGATCGCTGAAGTCCGCTTCGCCGTGGAGAATTCCTGACACGGGCGTCAGTTGCGGTCGGCAAAGTCCGAAAACAGCGCAAGCGTGCGCTGGCTGACGTGATGCTCGATCCCCTCGGCATCGCGTTCAGCGGTTTCCGGGTCAAGCCCCAGGCGCAAGAGGAAGCGAAGGACGATCTCGTGCCGCTCGCGGCATTCCTTGGCGAGAGCGCGCCCCTCCTCGGTCAGAAACACCGAGCGATACTTGGCGCGCGTGATCAGACCGTCACGGGCCAGGCGGCCGAGCGTTTTAGCAACCGTCGGCGCCGTCACCCCCATTCGTGCCGCGATGTCGACGGGCCGCGCTTCGCCTTGCTCATGAATAAGCTCTGCGATCAGCTCGACATAGTCTTCGGCTACTTCGCTGCGCCGCGCCTCTCGAACGCCAATGAAGGCTTCCACCCGGGCTTCGGCAGGGCGAGCTTCGGATTCCTGGTGTTCTGATGCTAGGTTTTCGTCGGTCGACATACTTTACTTTCGCACGAACCCGATTGACTCGTAAAGTCTTTGCAATGATTATTAGCCGAAGCTAACTTTTTACGCCATGTCGTGTGTATCTGCGCGGCCGAACGAGACAACGTCCATGACCTCCGAAAACGAAAAACGAGATCACGACAGAGCCCACGCTCCAGACAACAGTGACTGGGCGTCGGTCTCGGCATCCCGTCGTGCACTGCTCGTCGGCGGACTGGCCGCGGCGGGGGGAGCTGCTGTCGCGGCGGGCCGAGCGCGGTCGCAATCCCCGCCGGACCCGATGGCGGGGCACGACATGTCCACGCCCACCGATCCCTACACTGCCCCGAGCGGCGACATGGCGCATGGCAGCATGACGACCGTAGGCCAAGTCGACCACGCCCGGAACGGCTTCGAACCGACCGCGATGCTGACCGACTGGGACACCGGACGCACCAAAATCCTTCCCGACGGCCGGACCTTGCGGACCTTCGAGGTCGACGCCTCTGACCGTGAGATCGAGATCGCGCCGAGAGTGTTCTTTCCGGCCTGGACGTTCAACGGTCGCGTGCCCGGGCCGGCATTAAGAGCGCGCGAGGGCGAGCGGCTGCGGATCGTGTTCCGAAACCTCGGATCGCACCCGCATTCCATGCACTTTCACGGCATCCACTCGGCCCGCATGGATGGTGTCCCCGGCGCCGGGCTGATCGGGCCCGGCGAGGAATTCATCTACGAGTTCGACGCCAGGCCCTTTGGCTGTCACCTCTACCACTGCCACGCCCTGCCGCTGAAACGGCACATGCACAAGGGCATGTACGGCCTCTTCGTGATCGACCCAGACCCGGCTCGTCAGACCGTTCCCGCGCTTGCCTCCGTCGCGGCGTCCCGCGTCCTTGGCAGCCCGGAAAACGCGCGCTGGCAGGAGCTGGCGATGGTGATGAACGCCTTCGACACCAATTTCGACGGCGAGAACGAGATCTACGCCGTGAACACGGTCGGTCAGATCTACATGAACGAGCCGATCCGGATCGACAAGTCGCGCCCGGTGCGCGTCTACCTGATGAACGCGACCGAGTTCGACCCGATCAACTCGTTCCACCTGCACGCGAATTTCTTCGACTACTACGACACAGGCACAACGCTGACGCCGACCCTGCGCACGGTCGATGTGATCATGCAATGCCAGGCGCAGCGCGGGATCCTCGAGTTCAGTTTCGCCGACCATGAGGACGGCCTCTACATGTTCCACGCCCATCAGGCCGAATTCACAGAACTCGGCTGGGTCGGCATGTTCGACGTGAGGGAACCCGGCGCATGAGCGAGCAGAGCCATCCCACCCGCTCGCCCCTCACCCGGCTGCTGCTGGTCGCGGTGCCGCTTGCCGCGATGCTGGGCGCCTTCGTCTGGATCGCCTCGCTCGATCCGTTGCGCGGCTTCAACAACGGTGCGCCACCGGTCGAGGCGCTGACGGTCGAGCGCACCATTCTCGATGGTTCGGGGATCGCGCTCCTGGTGCGCGCGGGCGGCTCGGAGGACATGGTGATCGCCCAGGTCGCGGTGGATGACGCCTATTGGGACTTCCGACAGGATCCTCCGGGGCCGATCGCGCGGGGCGGCGTGGTCTGGCTGCGCATTCCCTATCCTTGGGTCCACGGCGAGGCCCATCACGTCAACCTGTTGACCAACACCGGCGCGACCTTTGGACACGAGATCGCCGTCGCCGTCTCGACGCCCCGGGCCACCGGCAGTCAAATTCGGCTGCAGGCGGTCGTCGGGGCCGTCGTCGGGCTTCTGCCGGTGGCGCTCGGCCTGATGTTCTATCCCGCCATGAGAGGCGTCGGGCGGCGCGGGATGAATTTCCTTCTCGCGCTCACGGTGGGCCTTCTGGCCTTCCTTCTTATCGACATGACATCGGAGGCACTGGAGTTGGCGGCCGAGGCAGCGGCCCTGTTCCAGGGGTCTGCCCTGGTCTGGCTCGCGGCTCTTGCGAGTTTCCTAATGCTGATGGCGGTCGGGCGATGGCGCGGCAGTCCCGAAGGGATCGCGCTCGCCTTCTTCATCGCCCTCGGGATCGGGCTGCACAACTTCGGCGAGGGGCTGGCAATCGGCGGGGCCTTCGCGGCCGGATCGGCGGGATTGGGAACCTTCCTCGTCCTCGGCTTTGCGCTGCACAATGTCACCGAAGGCATCGGCATCGCGGCGCCGATGCTGCGGGCTCGCCCGGCCCTCTGGACCTTCGCAGCTCTGACCCTCCTCGCCGGGGGACCGGCCATCCTTGGCATGTGGGCGGGAAGTCTTGCCTATGCGCCGCAATGGTCGGCCCTGGCGCTTGCCGTCGGGGTGGGCGCGATCCTTCAGGTCATGGTCGAGGTCACCGCCTATCTTTTGCGCCAGAACGCGGATCGGCAAGCGGCGCTGTTTTCTCCCGCAGTCCTTGGCGGTTTCCTCGGCGGGATTGCCTTCATGTATGCGACGGCAGCCTTGATCAAGATCTGACGTGTGGACAGACGTTTCCTGTCTCTCGTTGCAGGGTGGGCGGCGAGTCGCCCTCTGATCGCCGCTCAAACTTGCGTGATCTTCCTGGCGAGGGGTTGCAGCTATAGCCGCTAGAGGGTCTAGCCAGTGCAAAGAGAAGAGCGCCAAAGACGATGCAATTGAGAACCCTGCAGAAAATACTCTGGTCCGCCGCCGCTTTTGCCACGCTGGCATTCGGGTTATGGCAATTCTCTCAGGATCGCGGTCCATCTGTCGGTGAACAAGCGCCGTTTCGTCCGACCTTTGCTCTGCCGGACGCAGAAGGGCAGCTTCGGACGCAAGCGGATTTTGAGGGCAAGTACCTGCTGGTCTTCTTCGGCTTTACCAATTGTCCCGACGTCTGTCCGACGACGCTGGCCGAGGTGGCGCAGGTCATGGACGACCTCGGCGACCAGGCTGCCAATGTGCAACCCTTGTTCATCTCGGTCGATCCCGTACGGGATCGGGCGCTCGGACTTGCGGAGTTCACCGGCGCCTTCCACCCATCCATTCTGGGACTGGCCGGTGACGACACACAAACGCGGGCGGCTGCGGACAGTTTCTACATCCACTACGAGCGTCAGGATGACACGACCGCCCCGGACGGGTATTCAATGTCCCACAGCCCGGCGCTATATCTGGTCGGACCCGACGGCGAATGGCTACGGCAGTTCAGCTACGGCACTCCCGCCGCAGAAATCCTTGCAGACCTGAGATCGAGATTGTGATCGCGATGAAGACCCAGATCATTTCCACCCTCATTCTGATGGCCGCGTCCCCGGCAATAGCCTGCGAAAGCACGACATTTGGTGATCTCAGCATAGCCAACCCATGGTCCCGCGCGACCATCGGCGCGGGCCGTCCGGCGGTCTTCTATGTCGCAATTACCAACGACGGTGCATCCGATGACGCCCTTGTCGCCATTTCGACCCCGGCTGCCGGCAGGCCGATGCTGCATGAAACCACCGTGACGGACGGAGTCGCCTCGATGCCGCATGCGATGTCGATCCCGCTGCCGGCAGGTCAGACCGTGCAGCTTGCCCCAGGCGGCTATCATGGGATGCTGATGGGTCTGACTGCGGCGCTGAAGGAGGGTGAGACTTTCCCGGTCACCCTGACATTCGAGGTGGCAGGCGACGTTACGGTGAATGCTGAAGTGCTGTCCTTGCGCGTGGAGGGACCAGATTGCGAAACCGACGGGCAGTAATTCTTGGCATTGGCGGAGGGCTCGGCGCGCTAGCCTTCACCCTCGGTCTCGGCTGGTGGCGAAGCAGTGGCGCCGTGTCGTCGTCGGCTGACCTTCTGCCCGTGCCGATTTCCGAAATGGACTTCGATCTGATCAGCCATGGCGGCGAGCGGGTGCGGCCAGCCGACTGGATTGGCAGGCCAACGATGGTCTTCTTCGGCTTCACGTGGTGCCCCGACGTCTGTCCGACCACTCTGAGCGACATTTCAGGATGGCTGGACGATCTCGGCCCCGATGCCGACCGGCTGAACGTATCGCTCATAACCGTCGATCCCGAGCGTGACTCGCCCGAAGTTCTGGCCGACTACCTCTCGCATTTCGACCCACGCATCGTTGGTCTGACCGGAACTTTGTCCGAGATCGGACGGGCAGCATCGGGGTTTCGTGCCCGGTTCGAGAAGGTTCCGCGTGAGGACGACTACACCATGGATCACACGGCTGGCGTGTTCCTGTTTCGCGCCGATGGCCGCTTTGCGAGCATCATCGACTACCACGAGGACCGCCGCTTCGCGGTGCCGAAGATCCGCAGGGCCATGCAGTGACCTGCCGAAAGGGAACCGGTGGCCCCGGCGTAAACCATACAAGCAACGGAGTAGGACAATGACCCGAGAGATCCGATTTTCCCGTCGAGCATTGATAGTGTCAGGCTTGGTCACCGCCGCGCTGGGGACCACTTCAGCCTGGGCCCAGACAAGCGCCATTCATGTCGTCAAGGGAACCGGGTGCGAATGCTGCAATGCCTGGATCGCTTACCTGCGCGACGAAGGGTTTAGCGTGACCGAGGAGGAACGCTATGGCACCCTCCTGATGACCTACAAATCCGAGGTCGGGGTGCCGCAGAGCATGATTTCCTGCCATACCGGCATGATCGACAGCTATGTCCTCGAAGGTCACGTGCCCGCCGCCGATATCCGACGCCTCTTGACCGAACGGCCGGATGCCATCGGACTGGCTGTGCCAGGCATGCCTTACGGCTCTCCCGGCATGGGGCCGGAAGAGGAACGCGAGGCCTATGAGGTCATGCTGATTGCTCGTGACGGTTCCGGAACGGTCTTCAGCCGCTATGAGGAATTGGGGTGAACACATCCCGCATGAATCGACAATTCGCCTCCACATTCACCCACGAGCAATCATAGGCGGTTACCGCTGCCGTCGCACCATTAATGTAAAGCTTCATGCTTACGAATTGTGTTAAAGCCAGAATGTCGGTGTTGGGTAAACCTTGGCAATCGACGCGCTAATTCCTCCGCGAGACAGAAGCAGACGATATGTTTGCTTAACAACTCAATCGCAACATGAAAAACGCGCGACATTGCGCAAATTGGTGCCGCTCGTATTAGGGCAAAAAATTTTTAGGCAACCGGAAACAATTCCGGCAGCCCCCGGTAGACGCCAATTGAGCGCGGAGTGCGTGAGGACGCAGTATCGATACAACCAAAGGAATCTCTAACTTGATCGAAACCAGAGAAATTGACGCCCATTTGCCGGTCTTAAGATTTAAGAAAAAGCCCCATCCGCACCCGGCGTTACAAAGAGTCGAACCGATCACCAATAAGAAAATGAAGTCAATTCGCTGACATTCTTGGTTTTTTAGGGTGAATATGCCTTCATTCGGCAATCGATTTCCTTGCTCACACGATCCGCGCTGGCTCTTAGCACCTCGTCCACAAAATGCGTATATCGACTGGTGACCGTGCCAAGGCTGTGTCCTAGCATCGCAGCAATTGTAGCGTCGGAATAGTTGAGCTCAGCCGCGACTGAGGCATAGCTGTGGCGGAGCGTGTGCATTACGGCACCTTCGATTTCGGCGCGTTGGCAAATCTGGATCCAAATTTTGCGCAGACCATCATACGCGCCGTTACCCCTGACCGCCGGAAACAGGAATTCAGATGAACGGTCACTTGGAAGCGAACTGATCAGCGCAAAGGCAGCCGAGCCGATTGGCCGAATTTGCGCGCCAGTCTTCGAGTCTTCCAACCTGAAGCAGCCGCAATGCTCATCGATCTCCCGGCGCTTGAGCAACCGCACTTCGCCGACGCGACATCCCGTAAGCGTCAATAACCGGATTGCGTTGATGGCAACAGAACTGATCCCTTCTGCCTCCAATTCAACCATCGCCCGTCCCAATGCTTCATATTCCTGAGGCCGGAAGAACCGCGTCCGCTTCTGATCGACGCCGCACCTGATGCCATGGCAAGGATTGGCTTCGCACAATCCCATGTCGCGAGCATAGGTCATCATGCCACTGAGAAGCGCAACGGTCCGGCGCGCTGTTCCGCCGCCACCAGAGACAATGGAGCGCCCACGCTTTTTGCCGGACCTGATGTTGCGCTTGGTCTTTCCTTCCCGGATGTCGATGACGAACCGCTCCACTGTTCGGCGGTCCAGTGATGCTACTGGAAGTTTGCCGATTAGCGGGCGGATATGGGTCTCGATACGGCCGACATCCGTGGCGATCGTGGTTGCCTTCTTGGGCCGGTTGAAACGGGTAAGATATCGACCGGCACAGATGTCATCCATGTACTGATCGCACAACTCGGCGATGGTCATGTCGGCTCTTTTTTGCCGTTTCTGTTCGGATGGGTTTTGCCCCATCCGAACTTCACCGAGTTTCTTCATCGCCTCTGTGCGCGCCTGGTCGGGAGTAAGGTGACCATAGCGGCCAATCGTGTATCGGCGCGTCCGATTGTTTTCGTCGCGATACTGGATCAGGAATGACTTCTGGCCGGTCGCAAAGACGCGAACACCAAAGCCTTTCAGCTCGTCACACCACAGGAAATAATCCTTCGCACCTGGCGGGCTCTGGTCGATCAGACGCTTGGAAATTTTCGGCATGGCAGCGGTCCCGCACGGAAGCAATACGGAAGCAAAATCAGCGAAAAGTCGGAAATCTCAGTCCAAAGCCGTCAATCGTGATATTGCTCTAACATCATGATTATAATGGTATTTTCCAAATATGGCCATGTTTGGGAACAGTGCGAAAAACACCTAAATGCCCGCTCCGAAGGCAGAGGTCACAGGTTCGAATCCTGTCGGGTGCGCCATTTTTTCCCATAGCGCGCATCGCTGACAGGCGCGCTACCGGGCCGGCTTGAGGACGCTGACCAGTCTCTCCCCCTGCTGGACTGTTTCGATTTCACCGCGGCGCACCAGCCGGTTCACATGTGCAAGTGTCTCGGTGAAGGCGAAACTCATCTGGTGCGCGTCCAGCTCGCGCGGAAACAGAACCGGCACAAGGTCGGCCACCGAATGGGGGTCGGCCGCACAGGCCTCCCGGATCCGGTCGCAGCGTTCCTCGTGGTGATCCTCCAGCTCGGTGCAACGGGCATGAAGGCCGATGAACGGCCGCCGGTGTCCGGCCAAAACCAGGACATCTTCGGGCAGTTCGTTTCGCATGAGGCGAAGCGATCGCAGGTAATGCCCGAGCGGATCGCCATTGGGTTCACCGGCAAAGACGCTGACATTCGGCGAGATCCGC